>CAWJDH010000009.1:0-2168301 GCA_963841625.1 uncultured Actinomycetota bacterium
AGAAGACGGGGACGTCGTACCTGCAGGCCGTCATGCTGCACAACCGGGACGTCCTTGCGGAACAAGGTCTCGACCTGGTGCCGCCCACCAAGCGGGGGGCGTTCGAGCTGATGCTCCTGGTCCGGAACCGATACAACCCGGCGCGCGACGCCGCCTCGGTGCCGGACTCGCTGGCCAGGTTCTCGGCTCTGCTCGAGCAGGCTCCGGGATCGCGTGCCCTGCTCAGCCAGGAGTCCCTGGCTGCCGCGGGGCCGAACCAGATCGAGCGGCTCCTCGATGCCTGCGGGGATCGGGAGGTGCACGTGATAGCGACGGTGCGCGATCTGGCCCGGCAGCTGCCTTCGCAGTGGCAACAGCTGCTCAAGGGGGGCGGGACCACGCCCTATCAGCGCTTCCTCCGGCAGGCACACGACCGCGAGCAGGCAGGCAGCGACGAGCGTCCCTGGACCCACCTCAACATCACGGCGGTGTTGGCCCGCTGGTCGGATGCCCTGGGACCCGAGCGGATCCACGTGGTCACCGTGCCTCCGCCCGGCAGCGCACCCAAGACCCTGCTCGAGCGCTACTGCAGCGTCCTGGGCGTGGACCCGGACCGGATGGTGCCCGAGGAGAGACGCCTCAACACCAGTCTCGGCCGCGTCCAGGCGGAGCTGCTCCGCCGGGTCAACAGCGAGCTCCCCGCGGAGCTGCGTCCTCGGCAGGTCTACGGCAGCGTCGGCAAGCGGTTCTTCGCCGCCCAGGTCCTCGCCGCCCAGGAGCCGAGCACGATCCGCGTCCCGGCCGACTTCCGGCCGTGGTGCGACGAGGTCGCGGACCGGCAGTCCAAGACGATCGAGGAGGCCGGGTACGCCGTCACCGGGGATCTGGCTGACCTGCGTTGCCCGGACGAGGCGTTCACCGACGCGGACGACCGGCCGACCCATCGCGACGTCTCGGCGGCGGCGGTGCAGGCGCTGGTGCACATCCTCGCCCTCCGGGGGGAGGCGGCGATGCGCCGTGCCGGTGACCAGGCGCCCGGTGCGACGCCTTCCGGAGGGCTTGTCAGGCAACGCGGGCGTCGGCTCCGCGCGCGCGCCGGTCGGCTGTGGCGGCGCCTCCGGGGCGGGACGCCTGGCTGAGGACACCACGGCCGCGATGGCGTGGGGAATCCCACGTTCCACCGCGGCAGGCGGTGGGGTTTCCGGCGGGTAGCATCCCATCCGATCTCGTCCCACCACCGGAAGGCCCACCATGGCTCGCCTCTGCCAGACCGACGGACTCACCGACGACCAGACGGAGATCCTCGGGGCGGTGCGCACCTTTGTCGACGAGAAGATCCTCCCCGTCGCGACCGAGCTCGAGCACGCCGACGAATACCCCACCGAGATCGTCGAGGGACTCAAGGAACTCGGCATGTTCGGGCTGATGATCCCCGAGGAGTACGACGGACTCGGGGAGTCGTTGCTGACCTACGCGTTGTGCGTCGAGGAGATCGCCCGCGGGTGGATGAGCGTCTCCGGGGTGATCAACACCCACTTCATCGTGGCCTACATGCTGATGAAGCACGGCACTGACGAGCAGAAGAAGAACTACCTGCCGAGGATGGCCGCGGGTGAGGTGCGCGGTGCGTTCTCGATGTCGGAACCTGGCCTGGGCTCCGACGTGGCCGCGGTGAAGACGAAGGCAACGCAGACGGACTCGGGCTACGAGATCACCGGTCAGAAGATGTGGCTGACCAACGGCGGGACCTCCAACCTGGTCGCCGTGCTCTGCAAGACCGACGAGGGCGCCGACTCGGCGTACAAGAACCTCACCACCTTCCTGGTCGAGAAGGAGCCGGGCTTCGGCGAGACCGCGCAGGGCATCACCGTCCCAGGCAAGCTCGACAAGATGGGCTACAAGGGCATCGACACCACCGAGATGGTGCTGGAGTCGCACCAGATCTCGGCCGACCAGGTCCTCGGCGGCAAGCCGGGCCAGGGCTTCTACCAGATGATGGATGGGGTCGAGGTGGGCCGCGTGAACGTCGCCGCCCGCGCCTGCGGAATCGCGAACCGCGCCTTCGAGCTCGGGATCGCCTACGCCCAGCAGAGGGAGACGTTCGGCAAGCCGATCGCCCAGCACCAGGCGATCCTGTTCCGGCTCGCCGAGATGGCCACCAAGGTCGAGACCGCCCACGCGATGATGGTGCGCGCCGCCCGCCAGAAGGACGCGGGGGAGCGCAACGACGTCGAGGCCGGCATGGCCAAGATGCTCGCCAGCGAGTACTGCAATGAAGTGGTCGAGGACTCCTTCCGCATCCACGGCGGCTACGGGTACTCCAAGGAGTACGAGATCGAGCGGCTCTACCGGGAGGCGGCCTTCATGCTCATCGGTGAGGGCACCTCGGACATCCAGAAGATCATCATCGGCCGGTCCCTGCTCAAGGACTACGCGCTCAAGGCGTGACAGCGCGCGCCTTGGGAGCCGGTCGCCGGGGGCTCTTCAGCACGAGGGTGCGGTCGCCGCGTCCCGCCGCCGCCAGGTCGTTATAGTTCCCCGCATGCCTCGCCTTCGTCCCCGACCATCCGGGCGCGTCGCACTGTTCAGCACCATCTGAGGGCGCGGTTCACCGCCATGGCCGAGCGCGTCGTGCTCCACGTCGGAGCGATGAAGTCGGGGACGACCTACATCCAGTCGCTGCTGTTCGCCAACCAGGCGACCCTCGCCCAACAGGGGATCCTCGTCCCCGGCAGGGCCTGGTGGGACCAGGTCAATGGGGTCTTCGACGTGCTCGGCCGCCGCAAGAAGGGGCACATAGACGTTTCGGGCTCGTGGCGGCGGCTCCTCGACGAGATCGAAGCATGGGCCGGGACCGCCGTGGTGTCCATGGAGTTCCTGGGCCCGATCTCGCCGGCAAAGATCGCCGCCGTCGTCGACAGCCTGCGTCCCGCACAGGTGTCAGTGGTCCTGTCGGCACGGGACCTCAACCGCAGCATCGCCGCCATGTGGCAGGAGACGGTCCAGAACGGCCGCTGGTGGACCTGGGCGTCGTACCTGGACGGTGTCGAGCGAGCGCGCCCACGTCCCGATCGGACCCCGGAGGAGGTGACCGAGGCTGGGCGCACGTTCTGGCGGCAGCAGAACACCGTCCGGCTGTCCCGCAACTGGCTGCACGCCGCGGACGCCTTCACGTTCCTGACCGTGGCGGCACCCGGCAGCCCGCCCGGGCTGCTCGGGCGCCGATTCGGAGAGCTCGTCGGCTTCGACGCGTCGAACCTGACTCCCGGTCCGCGAGCCAACACCTCGATGGACGCTGCCGCAGCCGAGGCGCTGCGGCGTACCAACGCCTTGTTGGCTCAGGAGGGACTGACGTTCCCGCTCGGGTCCGGGCTGCGCAAGAACCGCCTCGCCAAGAGGATCCTGGCAGGTAGGTCGCGACCCGACCTCACCATCGGCCTGCCGGTGTCCGACTGGGTGGTCGAGCACGCCGGGGCGATGGTCACGTCGCTGCAGGAGCTCGGCGTCGAACTGGCGGGAGAGTGGACGGACCTCGACCCGGTGCCGGTGACCGGGATAGACCCTGGCACGGTCGCCGCCGCCGAGGTGCGCCAGGCCGCCGAGGAGGGCCTGGACGGCCTCGGGCCGGCGTTGCGGCGCCGGCTCGGTGACGACTGGGACACCTTCGCCGAGGACGCACCTGGACGCGACCCGGTCGACGCCGCTGTCAGCCGGCTGGCCTCAGCGCTGGCCCGTGCCATCCGTGCGGAGAGCGCGTCCTGACTTCGGCCGGCCGGCCCAGGGCGCGTGCCCGCAACCGCGGGTGACCACGCAAACCGCTCGACGGCCTCGGTCCCGGCTGACATGGTGGAGTCCGGACCCCTCAGGAGGAATCGTGTCGGACTCGAACAACCAGAACGACGACCTCAAGGCCAAGATGCGCGAGGCCCTCGCCCGCAAGCAAGGGCACGACCACCCCGACGACACGGCCGGCCACAAGGCGAAGGCACACGGTCCCGAGGTCGCCGGAGGGGCCACGCCCGAAGGTGCATCGGCGCAAGGCCGGTGGAGGGGGCGCCTGAGCCCTCGGGCATGCTTGGCGCATGCAATTCGGCCGCAGCTACGAGGAGTTCGAGGTCGGTGCGACCTACAAGCACTGGCCAGGCAAGACGGTGACGGAGTACGACGACCACCTGTTCTGCCTCCTCACCATGAACCACCACCCGCTTCACCTCGACGTCAACTACGCCGAGGAGACCACCCAGTTCGGCCGCAACGTCGTGGTCGGCAACTACGTCTACTCCCTGCTGCTCGGGATGAGCGTCCCGGACATCTCCGGCAAGGCCATCGCCAATCTCGAGATCGAGTCGCTGCGCCACGTCGCGCCGACCTTCCACGGCGACACGCTCTACGGCGAGACGACCGTGCTGGACAAGTGGGAGAGCAAGTCGAAGGACGACCGCGGCGTGGTCCACGTGGAGACGATCGGCTACAACCAGGACGGCAAGGTGGTGTGCATCTTCCGCCGCAAGGTGATGGTGCCCAAGGACAGCTACCTCGAGGAGCGCGGCGGGGAGCAGCCCGGTCGACCGACGCCGCAGCCGGACAAGAACTGGCCCGGGCCCTCGGCCGGGTGAGGCGGGCGTGCGACCTCCCGAGGTGTGGCTGGTCCGCCATGGCGAGACCGAGTGGAGCCGCGACCACCGCCACACCTCCACGACCGACCTGCCGCTGACCGAGGACGGGGTGGAGGTCGCGCGCAGCCTGGGGCCGATGCTCGACCGGGACTTCGCACTCGTCCTCACCAGTCCGCGACGACGGGCACGCGACACCGCCGAGCTCGCGGGCCACGGTGCCGCCGAGGTGGACGACGACCTCGCCGAGTGGGCCTACGGCGACTACGAGGGCGTCACCACCGACGAGATCCGGAAGAAGGTGCCGGGCTGGACCGTGTGGACCCATCCCTCGCCCGGCGGCGAGTCGGCCGCCGAGGTCGCAGAACGGCTGGACCGGGTGGTCGCCCGGCTGCGAGGCGTCGAGGGCGACGCGCTGGTGTTCGGCCACGGACACGCCCTGCGCGCCCTCGCGGCCAGGTGGCTGGGGCTCCCGGTCGCCGACGGACGCCTGTTCCGGCTGGACACGGCCACGGTCTCGGTGCTCGGCTACGAGCGGGAGACGCCGGTCGTGCTCCGGTGGAACACCCCGGCCCGCCCTTGACGCGGACGAGGGCTCACCACAACGGTTGAGCCATGTCCCTCGTCGTGGCGTGTCCTCGGTGCCGGGAGGTGGTCGAGCGCGTCGGCAAGGGCGCTCGCTGCCCGGTACACGGCACGATCCCCGCGCTGTGGCTTCCGCGCGAGCCGTCGTACGCCGAGTTCGCCGAGCACCTGCGCGTCTCCGGGGACTTCCCGACCTACCTGCCGTGGCCGATGAGCCCGGGGTGGGCGGTCACCGAGTTCGGGGTCGTGACGGCCCGGTCGGGGCGCCCCATGGCCACGATCACCTGCTGCTCCGGGACCAGCGAGCTGGACGGGCCGGTGGATGCGTTCGTGGTGGCCGAGGAGGCCGGCGTCGGGCTGGGGGCCCGCTGCGCGGGACTGGTGGGCGACGACCCCGGTCCCGAGCACGGCGAGGGGCCGCCGCCGATCAGGGTGCGGATCGGCAGCCAGACCACGCCGTTGTGGCCGGTGTCCACGAGCGGGACCCGGGGCGAGTTCGACCGGTCAGTGGTCGCCGGCGAGGCCGTGGGCCGCTGGTTGTGGCTGACGCTTCGCCCCGCCTCCGCCATGCTGCTGCTGCGCGACGACTGGATCCTGCGGGACGTCTCGGGCGTGGGCGCGCCCCTGGTCGAGATGCCGTTCGGGGGCCCGCGGCCCAGCTGGTGATGCCCGTCAGCCCCCGAGTCGTGAGCCGAGGTCGTCCATGGTGCGGGTGTAGGCCGTGACCAGGTCGATGTCGTAGTGGTCGGCGAGCACCAGCACGGCCCAGAGGCAGTCGGACAGCTCGTGGGCCAGGTCGTCCCGGCCACCAACGTCAGAGCGGGCTCCCTCGGCCGCCATCACCAGCTTCGCGAGGTCGCCCACATCACCCGACGAAACCCAGCATGGTCTCCTGTGGAGTCCAGGTCCGGCCGCGTTCGGCCAGGTTGAGCTCGTCGTACAGGCGGGCGATCTCAAGCCCGCGAGCCTGCAGGTCGTCAAGGGTCGGCATGTCCGAGAACCGTAGCCTTGGGCGATGCCCACACCTGACTTCGTCCTGGAGCTGCGCCGCCACGTCGGTCAGGAACAGCTCTGGCTGCCCGGAGTGACCGCCGTGATCCGGCGCGCTGGTTCCATACTGCTGGTGAGGAGGTCCGACAACGGAGAGTGGGCGCCCGTGACCGGGATCGTGGATCCGGGAGAACCGCCGGGGGTCGCCGCACGGCGGGAGGCGCTGGAGGAGACCGGGGTGGCGATCTCGGTCGACCGGCTTGCTGCGGTAACGGTGAGCGACCCCGTGGTGCATGCCAACGGGGACCGGGCCGTCTACCTCGACCACAACTTCGCCTGCACCTGGCTGGACGGCGAGCCTCATGTGGCCGACGACGAATCGACGCAGGTCGGTTGGTTCCCCGTCGACGCGCTGCCCAGCATGAGGCGTGAACTGGTCGCGCGAATCGAGGCAGTTCTTGCCGACGAGCCGACGACGCGATTCGTCAGCTGACTCAGGACCCCTTGCGTGGGCCGACGCGCGGACCGCCTGTGTGCCGCGACATAGGCTGCGCGCGTGCGCATCGACCTCCACACCCACTCGCGGGCCAGCGACGGCACGCAGGCGCCGGGGGAGCTGGTGCGGGCCGCTGCCGCGGCCGGTCTCGACGTGCTCGGGCTGACCGACCACGACACCGCCGACGGTTGGGACGAGGCGGCCGCGGCCGCGCTCGATGCCGGGATCAGCGCTGGTCCGCGGGATGGAGCTCAGCACCCGTCACGCCGGGGGACGGGGCGTCCACCTGCTGGCCTACCTGCCGGACCCGACCTTCCCGCCGCTGGTGGAGGAGCTGGGCCGGGTCCTGGGCGGACGTGACGCCCGGGTCCCGGTGATGCTGGAGAAGCTGCAGGAGTGCGGCATCGAAATCGACGCCGCCGACGTACGACGCGTGGCCGGCGCGGCCACGGCCACCGGGCGGCCGCACGTGGCCGACGCGCTGGTCGAGCTCGGCGCGGTCCGTGACCGGGAGGAGGCGTTCGCGAAGTACCTGAGCGCAGGCAGGCCGGCGTACGTCGACCGCTACGCGACGCCGCTGGCCGAGATGGTCGGGATCGTGACCCGGGCCGGGGGAGTGGGGGTTGTCGCCCACCCGTGGGGCCGCCACGAACGGACGACCCTGGACGAGTCCGCGCTCGCGGCGTTGGCGGACCTCGGGCTGGCCGGGATCGAGGTCGACCACCAGGACCACGACGCAGGGGAGCGGCGGGCCCTGCGCGCCATCGCCCGCAACCTCGGGCCTGGTCGCGACCGGCTCGAGCGACCACCACGGCACCGGCAAGGTCGGCCACGACCTGGGCTGCAACACGACCGACCCGGACGAGTTCGCCCGGCTCATCGACCTCGCCCGGGCCAGCGCCGCGCGCAGCGGACGGCCGGCACCGGAGCTGGTCGACGGAGCCTGAGGGTTACTTCCGGCCCATCGACTGGAAGGCCTGCAGCGCCCTGGTGGGGATCAGCCTGGTCACCCCGGCGATCGCCCGGTACTGCGCCCCTGGGATGGAGTAGACCCGGCCCTTGTCGAAGTCCGAGAGCGCCTTCTCGACGAGCATGTCCACGTCCAGCCACATGAAGCCGGTGCCGCGCTTGACGCCCATCCGCTCGTGGAACTCCGTCTTGGTGAAGCCGGGGCAGAGCGCCGTCACCGTGACCCCGCGGTCGCGGTACTCGTTGGCCGCCCACTCGCTGAACCGGTTGACCCACGCCTTCGCCGCGCCGTAGGTGCCGCGTGGCAGGAACGCCGCCACGCTCGAGACGTTGATGATCCCGCCGTGGCCGCGCTCGACCATCGGGCCAAGGGCCGCGTGGCTGAGTCGCAGTACGGCGGTGACGAGCACGTCCAGCATGGCCTGCTCGGCCTCCACGTCGTTGACCAGGAAGCGGTCCTTGAGACCGAACCCGGCGTTGTTGACCAGCAGGTCGATGGGCCGAGCGGGATCGGCCAGCCTGGCCTCCACCGTGGCCAGCTCCGGCCGGACGGTCAGGTCGGCCGGCAGGACCTCGACCGCCACGGCGTACTCGGCGCGGAGCTCCTTGGCGACCGACTCCAGGCGTTCGCGGTCGCGGGCGACCAGCACGAGGTCGTCGCCCCGACGCGCGAGGTGGGTGGCGAAGGCGAGGCCGATGCCGGCGGTGGCACCGGTGACGAGGGAAGAAGACACGTGTCCAGCAAACTGTGTCGCCGCAATTCGGGCAACCCGGTCCGGCACAATGTGCACCGATGACTACCACACTCGCCGTCGCCAACCAGAAGGGCGGCGTAGCCAAGACGACATCGGTCGCGTCCATCGGGGCGGCGCTCGGGGAGCTCGGCCACAGGGTCCTCCTCGTCGATCTCGACCCACAGGCGTGCCTGACCTTCTCCCTGGGCATCGACCCCGAGGACCTCGAGCTCTCGGTCCACCATGTGCTGACCAAGGGCCTCGACCCGATCGAGGTCATTCTCGAGACCGACGACGGGGTCGACCTGCTGCCGGCCACGATCGAGCTGGCCCGGGCCGAGGCAGACCTGCTCACCCGCACCGGCCGCGAGCACGTCATCAAGACCTCCCTCGAGATGCTCGAGGACTCCGAGACGGAGTACGACTGGGTGCTGCTCGACTGCCCGCCGTCGCTGGGGGTCCTGACCGTGGCGGCGCTGACCGCGGCCGATGGCGTACTGGTCCCGCTCCAGTGCGAGACGCTGTCGCACCGCGGGGTCGGGCAGCTGCTCGACACCGTCCACGACGTACGCCGGTTCACCAACCGCAAGCTCGAGGTGTGGGGCGTGCTCCCCACGTTGTACGACGGGCGCACCAACCATGCGCGGACCGTGCTCGAGACGATCTCCGACACCTACCAGCTCGAGGTCGTCGAGCCGCCGATCCCCAAGACCATCAGGTTCGCCGAGGCACCCGCAGCGGGCCGGTCCATCCTCGCCACCAGCCGCAGCAGCAAGGGCGCCAAGGCCTATCGCGAGGTCGCGAAGAACCTCGTGACGCGGGCCGGCCGGCCCCGGAAGCCCACGAAGGGCCGCTGACATGGGCGCCCGCACCGCACGGCAGGTCCGTCCGCGCTACGGCAGGATCGCGGTCGCGGCGACATCGACGTCGGTCACCGCGCTCGCCGTGCTCGGCGGTGTGGGGATGCTGCCATCGGCGGCCGAGGGCCCGGAGGGGCGGCCGGCCATGGAGACGGTGTCCCAGACCACCCGGGGAGCGGGCGAGGCCGCGGAGCCTCGTGCTGAATCCGCACGACCCCAGACCCTGCAGGGCACCCCCACCGCCAGCGACGCGGCCGCCGGTGAGCCGGGTCTCCCGGACGGCTCCGGCGAGGGCCGTCGCGTGGTCTTCAGCGAGGGCCAGCAGCGCGTGTGGCTGGTGGGTGCTCACGACAAGGTGCAGCACACCTACCCGGTGTCGGGGAGCCTCTACGACAACCTCGACCCCGGCTCCTACGAGGTCTACTCCCGCTCGGAGCAGGCCTGGGGCATCGACGACTCCGGTTCGATGAAGTACTTCGTCCGGTTCGCCCAGGGCGACAACGCCGCCATCGGCTTCCACGACATCCCGATCGAGGACGGACAGCCGGTGCAGACCGTCGCCGAGCTGGGGACGCCGCTCTCGCACGGGTGCATCCGGCAGCGGCGTGCCGACGCCAAGCTGCTGTGGGCCTTCGCCCCGATCGGCACGAAGGTCGTCGTCACCGCATAAGCGCTGACCCGCCCGAAAGTTTCGGGCGGGTCAGCGCTATTCGCGGTCAGTTTCGGGCGGGTCAGCGTCAGGCTGGCGTGCTGCTGGCCCCGCCGGAGGAACGACGGCGACGGCGACGGTTCCGGTTGCCGGACCCTGCCTTCTTGTCGCCGTCCCCGCTGGTGGCGGCCGAGGTCTCGCCGTCGACCGGCTTGCCGCCACGGGTCCGGCTCCGGCTCCGGTTGCGGGGCGGTCGGCTGCCCGAGGACCGCTCGCCGCGCTTGCCCCGATCGTCGCGGTCGGCGCGAGGAGCCGCCGGAGCAGGGTCGACGATCCGGCCCTTGGTGCCCGGTGCGATCCCCTGGTCGTGGAGGAGGTGCTCGGAGGTGGAGTAGGTCTCCTGCGGCTCGTCGAACGGCAGGTCCAGCGCCTTGTTGATCATCTTCCAGCGGTGCAGGTCGGCCCAGTCGACGAAGGTGATCGCGATCCCTGTTGCGCCAGCGCGACCGGTCCGGCCGATCCGGTGGACGTAGGTCTTCTCGTCCTCGGGGCAGCTGTAGTTGATGACGTGCGAGACGCCCTGGACGTCGATGCCACGGGCCGCGACGTCGGTGGCGACCAGCACGCGGAGCTTGTCCTCGCGGAACTTGGTCAGCGCCTTCTCGCGGGCCACCTGTGCCATGTCACCGTGCAGCGCGCTGGCCGCGAAGCCGCGCTCGGCCAGGTCGTCGGCGACGCGCTGGGCCTGACGCTTGGTGCGGGTGAACACGATGATCTTGTCGGCGCCCTCGGCCTGCAGGACTCGGCCGATGATCTCGGGCTTGTCCAGGTCGTGGGTCTGGTAGATGAACTGGGCGGTCGCCGGCACCATCTCGGTGTCCGCGGAGGACTCCGCCCGGATGTTCATCGGGTGCCGCATGTGGATCCGTGCCAGGCTGACGATCGCCGCCGGCATGGTCGCCGAGAACAGCATCGTCTGCCGGGTCTCAGGGGTCATCGAGATCAGCTTGACGACGTCGGGCAGGAAGCCGAGGTCGAGCATCTCGTCGGCCTCGTCGAGGACGAGGGCATGCACGTGCGAGAGGTCGAGCGAGCGGCGGTTGGCCAGGTCGATCAGGCGACCGGGCGTGCCGACGACGATGTCCACCCCGGATGCGAGCGCATCGAGCTGCGGCTCATAGCCGACACCGCCGTAGACGGTGAGGACCCGCATGCCGCGGTCGGCCCCGGCCAGGTGGATGTCCTTGGACACCTGGAGGGCGAGCTCGCGAGTGGGTGCCACGACGAGTGCCTGCGGCTTGCCCTGCGGGATCTCGGAGTAGTCGGGGTCGTGCGGCGCGACGCTTCGCTGCAGGACCGGAATGCCGAAGGCCAGGGTCTTCCCGGTCCCGGTGCGGGCCTGGCCGATCAGGTCGGTACCCATCAGCGCGACGGAGAGGGTCATCTCCTGGATCGGGAACGGCTTGGTGATGTTGGCGCGCTCGAGCGCGTCGCAAATCTCGGGGAGCACCCCGAGTTCTCTGAAGGTGGTCAGTGTTCTCTTCGCTTCCGTGAGTTCCAGTGCGGCGGACCGGGAGCTGGAACTCCAAGAGATGTCTGCCGCGCACATGCGGTCGGGCCCTGGCCCGGCATGAAGCCGGCGGGCGGGGCACCCGAACGTCGTCAGTCTATCGGTAGGGTTCGAGCATGAGTGAATCCCCGGTCGCGGGCGAGGCGTCGCTGGCCCTGGAGGACCCTCACTACCGCGCGGCCGTCGTCGACCTGATCGGTGCCATCGCCTACGGCGAGATCTCCGCGTTCGAGCGACTCGCCGAGGACGCGCGATTGGCGCCCACCCTCGTGGACAAGGTCGCGATCGGGTCGATGGCGGCGACGGAGTTCGGGCACGTCGGGATGCTCCTGGAGCGGCTCACCGAGCTCGGCGCCGACCCCTACGGCGCGATGGCGCCGTTCCGTGAGGCGATCGACCTGTTCCACGCCCACACCGCACCCGCTGACTGGTACGAGAGCCTGATCAAGGCCTACGTCGGCGACGGGATGGCCGCCGACTTCTACCGCGAGATCGCCGCCTACCTCGACGCCCGTACCCGCGACCTGATCATTGCGTCCCTGACCGACGCCGGCCAGTCCCGGTTCGTCGTCGACCGCGTCCGGGCGGGCATCGCCGCCGACCCGCGGCTCGGCGGACGTCTCGCGCTGTGGGGCAGGCGGCTGATGGGGGAGGCCCTCACCCAGGCGCAGCGGGTGGCCGCGGAGCGTGACGCACTCACCGCGCTGCTCGCGGGCGGGGTCGACCGACCCGGCCTCGACCTGGCCGCCATCGGCCGGATGTTCAGCCGGATCACCGAGCTGCACGCAGCCCGGATGGACGAGCTCGGCCTGGACTCCTGACCCAGCCGGTCAGACCGCGCTGTGCCGCCGACTGGTGAGGGTCGAGGCGATCACGACCAGCACCACGGCAGTCAGCACGGTGACGATGCCCTGCACCCAGTCGAGACCGGCGGAGCCGTTGCCGCCGAAGGCGCGGTAGATCACGCCCCCGATGAGCATGCCGCCGATGCCGCAGAGGATGGTGAGCCAGAGGGGGATGTTGTCCTTGTCCCCGGGTGCGAGGAACTTGCCCAGCAGACCGACGATCGCGCCCACGATCAGGTAGAAGAGAATGGTTGTGACGTCCATGGGACTCACCTTTCCGGGCCCCTCCCAGTGTGGGCCACAACCCCATTTTTCACCCGCCACCGGCCGAAAACAACGACGACGAGATCCATTGGTCCGCTATGCGGTCGGCGTCAGTGCCGGAAGCCCACCTGGCCGGTGTGGATCCCGATCTCGACGTAGGCCAGCTTGGCCGCAGGCACCAGCACCCGGCGACCGCGCTGATCGGTGAGTGTGAGCATGCCTTCGGAGCCGATCGCCTCGGCGACGAGCTTCTCGATGCTCTCGGGCGACTCCTCGGTCTCGATCACGAGATCCCGGGACGCGTGCTGGACACCGATC
Source organism: uncultured Actinomycetota bacterium (assembly GCA_963841625.1). GTDB lineage: Bacteria > Actinomycetota > Actinomycetes > Propionibacteriales > Nocardioidaceae > Nocardioides. The sequence continues at coordinate 12,873 of CAWJDH010000009.1, forward strand.
TTGACCTCCACGGTGGTTTCCTCTCTGTGGTCTGGTGCGGGCCCCTCAACCACCGGGGGCCTCGTCGGTGAGCGGGTAGCCGCGGATTCCTCGCCAGGCAAGGCCCGCCACCAGCGCCGCCGCTTCGGCCTTGCTGATCCCGTTGCCTTCCGCGAGCCAGAACCGCGCGCTCACCTGGGCCATTCCTACCAGTGACACCGCGAGCAGGCGCGAGGCCTCGGCGGGGAGGCCGGTGTCGTCGTGGATCACGTGGGCGATCATGGCCGAGCACTCGTTGGTGACCCGCTCGACCTGGGCGCGTACGGCCGGCTCGTTGTTGAGGTCCGACTCGAAGACCAGCCGGAACGCGCCGGTGTCGCCGGCGACGTACTCGTAGAACGCCGCCATCGTGGCCTCGACCCGTTGCTTGTTGTCGTGGGTCGACTCGAGGGCGTGTCGGCAGTTGTCGATGATCAGGTCGCAGGAGAGGTCGAGCAGCGCGAGGTAGAGGTCGAGCTTGCCCGGGAAGTGCTGGTAGAGGACCGGCTTGGAGACCCCGGCGCGATCGGCGATGTCGTCCATCGCCGCGGCGTGGTAGCCCTGGGCCACGAAGACCTCGAGCGCCGAGTCCAGGAGCTGGGCGCGACGCTCGCCGCGCGGCAGCCGTACCCCCCGCGGCCGCACCTGCTCGAAGTCGCGCTCACTCATCGCGGGAAGCCTACCGGTGCGTCCGCGTGGCAGGAGGCAGCGGCCGGTCCGACCACGACCCGAAAATGACGGAGGGGCCCCGCGGTGGCGGGGCCCCTCCGGTGCTGCGGTGGTGCGGTGCGAGCCGTCAGCTCACGGGGTGGGCTGGGCGGCGGGGTTCGACACCAGGACGGTGAGGAACTGGCCGTCGTCGGCCGTGACGGTCGCCTTGACGCCGACCCCTGCCACCTTGACGGAGTTCTGCGGAGCTGCGTCGTCGTAGTAGGCGTTGGGGTCGGTGTCGTCGAATGTCGCCTCCTGGGCACCGGTCGGACCGCATGCCTCTACGGTCTCCACCGTGGGGTTCTTCCTGGTCCCACCGGCCACCTCCTTGCTGAGGCAGACGTCGTCCTGGTCGTCGAGGCCGAACGTCGCGTCGTAGGGCTCCCGACGGTTGGTGGGGCTCGTGCCGTCGGGGTAGGTCAGCGAGTTCGGCGATGCGTCGACCGGGAGGGCGTAGCCTGCACCGAGGTGCTGGGAGACGTTGTTGTCGTCCAGGTAGGCGCGGTCGACCAGCCAGACGAGCATCCCGTCCTGGTAGGGGAACCACTCCACCTTGTTGGGCGCCGTGAGGCCGAAGGAGTACTGGTAGGGGCCCTGGGCCAGGGTCTCGTCGTAGCCGACGTACTGGCGGTTCTCGATGAGGTAGTAGCGCGGCGCGTTGCTGACGTCCGTGCCGGTCGAGATCGTCCAGCCCTCTCCCTCCTTGGCGCCGTCACTGGTCCAACCGCTGGCACCGTTCTCGGCGCCGTCGGTGAAGGACCCGACCGTGATCGAGTCGAGGAAGGCGCCGGCCAGGTTGTAGCCGCCGTCGGTCTTGTAGAGGAAGCGGAACTGCGAGGGCTGGCCGTTGGCCTTGTAGCTGTAGCGCAGGCCCGACCAGCGACCGTTGCTGCTGCCGTCGAGCGGCGAGCCGATCGTTGTCCAGTTCGCGCCGTTGTCGAGGGAGTACTGGGCGTAGAGGTAGTCGTAGCCCGCCTCGATGTCGTACCACGCCTTGGCGGTCACCGTGACCGACGACGACGCCGGGACGTTGCGGGTGAGCGTGTTCTCCAGGTCGTCACCGCGGCCGGTCCACCAGGCGTGCGTGCCCTCGGGGGGCGTCGTGTACTTGGTGGTGCGGCCTGAGGGCGGCAAGTTGACCTTGAGGGCCTGGTCCGCGTCCGAGTAGGTGTTCTGCGACGGGCCGAGCTTGAAGCTGCCGCTCTGCCCGGCGTTGACCTCGGTGTAGTCGAGCCAGCCGAGGAAGAGCTTCTCCTCCGGGCCGAGGCCGTTGGGCACCGTGCCGGTGCCCTCCTGACCCTCGGCGGCGTCCGGTCCGTGGCTGAGCCAGGAGCCGCTGCTCATCAGGGTCCAGAAGCCGGTGCCGTTCTCGCCGCCGGCGGTGTCGTAGTAGTCGGGGAGGCCGAGGTCGTGCGCGAACTCGTGGGCGAACACGCCGAGGCCGCCGTTCTCGGGCTCGACGGTGTAGTCACCGACGTAGAACTTGGTGTCACCGATCCGGGCGCCACCGCTCTTGTTGACCTTGCCACCGACGGTCGGGCCGGTGGTGCCGTACCCGGTCTGGACGTACCACCGGTGCGACCAGATCGTGTCCGGGTCCGCGCCGGCCTCCTCGCCCTCGCCCGCGTGCACGGCCTGGAAGTGGTCGAGGTAGCCGTCGGGCTCGTTGAAGTTGCCGTTGTTGTTCCAGTCGTAGCGGTCCCACGTGTCGAACTGCGCCAGCTCGGCCTCGATCTCGGCGAGGGTCTTGTCCGCCGCGACCTGCTTCGCGTACCAAGCGTCGAGGGAGTCGTCGACGAACGCCCACGTGCCGCCGTTGTCCTCGACGGCGTTGTCACCGTAGGACGAGGCGTTGCCGGGGACCTTCACCCAGTCGCTCACGGTGTTGATCGCGGTGTAGCGGCCCGAGGACTGCTCGAGGTAGAAGTCCTTGAAGGACTCCCCGTCGCCATTGAACATCTCCTCGTAGTGGGCCTTGCTGAAGTCGGTCTGCCAGTACGTCGAGTTGTCGACGCTGCGGTCCGGCTCGGGGATCTCGTTGTGCAGCGGGCCGGGCGTCGTGCCGAGCTTGCCCGAGCCTGAGGTGCCGAACTCGGAAAGCACCGTGAAGATCTTGTCGGTCTTCTCGATGGGGAACTCGGCGAAGGTGCCGTCTCCGAGGGCGACGGTCGCGCCCTCCTTGCGCTGCGACGAGGTCGGCCTTGCCGCTCTCGAGCAGGGCGAGGGCCTTGGCCCGCCTGCTGCTGCTGCTGCTTGGTCTTGGGCCGGGACGGTTGTCCGGCTTGCTCTTGACCGCCGCGCTGCCCTCGTGGGGCGAGCGGACGGACGGATTCGCCTCGGCAGGCTGGAGCACGGTGATGCTCAGCGCCAGGGCGGCGGTGCCGGCCAGCAGGCCGGGTGCCAACTTCTTCAAGGATTCGCCCTCCGTGTGAATGAGATTCGCCCTCAGCTCGAGCGACTCGTGCCATGGCCCGATCGGACTACGCTCTTTAGCCCGTTCGGGGCACCAAGGCGGTACTTCACCCCAGGGGCATGAGTAAAGGCAAGAGTTTCGCCGACATTTCGTACCGGCTTTGTCTGGGCTGCCGCTCGGGAAATCGTCCGGATATCGGCCCGCCCTCCGGCAAGGAACGCGGCTCGGTGCGTGGGCGCGGCGGTCCGGATGACGGGACCCGGCGGAGCGCCCGGTGGCCGCGGGGGAACATGGAGGGGCCGTCCGGAGTTGTGGCGGAGTAACTGTCGTCCTCCCGAGGAGTCACCGTGTCGTTTCCCCCGTTGGTCGAGCCAGCCGATGAGCTGACCATCGACGAGGTACGCCGCTACAGCCGCCACCTGATCATCCCCGACGTCGGGATGGCGGGGCAGAAGCGGCTGAAGAACGCCCGGGTGCTGGTGATCGGCGCCGGAGGCCTCGGCAGCCCGGCCCTGCTCTACCTGGCCGCCGCGGGCGTCGGCACGATCGGGATCGCGGAGTTCGACGAGGTCGACGAGTCCAACCTGCAACGCCAGGTGATCCACGGCCAGTCCGACGTCGGTCGGGCCAAGGCCGAGTCGGCCAAGGACTCCATCGCCGAGGTCAACCCGCTCGTCGAACGTGGTCGTCCACAACGAGCGCCTCGAGAACGACAACGTGCTCGGCATCTTCGAGGGCTACGACCTGATCGTCGACGGCACCGACAACTTCGCCACGCGCTACATGGTCAACGACGCGGCGTACTTCCTGAAGATCCCCTACGTGTGGGGCTCGATCTACCGCTTCGACGGGCAGGCGTCGGTGTTCTGGCCGACGGCGCCCGGCGGCGAGGCCCCCTGCTACCGGTGCCTCTACCCCGAGCCGCCGCCGCCGGGCATGGTGCCGTCCTGCGCCGAGGGCGGGGTGCTCGGCGTGCTCTGCGCCAGCATCGGCTCGATCCAGGTCAACGAGGCGATCAAGCTGCTCACCGGCATCGGCGAGCCGCTGGTCGGCAAGCTGATGATCTACGACGCGCTCGAGATGGAGTACCGCAAGCTGAAGGTCCGGAAGGACCCGAACTGCGCGCTGTGCGGCGACAACCCCACCGTCACCGAGCTGATCGACTACGAGACGTTCTGCGGCGCGGTCTCCGACGAGGCGGCGGACGCCGCGGCCGGGGCCACGATCTCGGTGACCCAGCTCGAGCACATGCTCAAGGAGCGCGACGAGGGAACCCGTGACTTCGTGCTCGTCGACGTCCGCGAGCCCAACGAGTTCGAGATCAACAAGATCCCGGGCTCGGTCCTCATCCCGAAGGGCGAGTTCCTCAACGGCAACGCCCTCGGAGAGCTCCCGGGCGACAAGCAGGTGGTCCTCCACTGCAAGTCCGGGGTCCGCTCCGCGGAGTGTCTGGCGGTGCTCAAGGGCGCCGGTTTCGCCGACGCCGTGCACGTCGGTGGGGGCGTTGCGGCCTGGGTCAGCCAGGTCGACCCCAGCCAGCCGTCGTACTGAGCCGGCGACACGCCCGCGCCGTAACCCTGTTTGGTCCGCGTCGTTGAAGGGAACGACAAGAGATGTCGGCGACCCCTGAGCCGGCACCACGACCGGAGGGACACATGCACATGAGCTTCGCCTCGTCGAAGTCCACGCGCCGGCTGACCGGCGCTCTCGCGCTCCTGATCAGCGCCGTTCTCGGGGCAGCACTGGTCACGGCCCAGCCGGCCGCCGCTGCCAAGGGCGGCAAGAACGCGGGCCGTACCAACGTCGCCGTCGCCTGGGCGCCGGCCGACACCGCCCAGATCACTCCGGGCGTCCAGACCTACACCGACGGCGCCCAGTGCACCGCCAACTTCGTGTTCACCGATGGCGCCGGCGCGGTCTACATCGGCCAGGCCGCGCACTGCGCCGGCACCGGCGGCGCCACCGAGACCAACGGCTGTGACTCGGGCTCGCTGCCGCTCGGCACCCGCGTCACGCTCAACCGGGGCGGCTCGCTGGTCAGCGACGGTGAGCAGGTCGGCCAGGGCACCCTGGTCTACTCCTCGTGGCTGACCATGCAGCAGCGCAACGAGAGCGACCCCAACACCTGCGACTACAACGACTTCGCGCTGATCAAGATCGACGCCGCGGACGTCTCCAAGGTGAACCCCTCGATCCCGTTCTGGGGTGGCCCGGTCGGCCTCAACACCGCCGGCACCGCCGCGGGTGACTCGGTCTACTCCTACGGCAACTCCAGCCTCCGCGGTGGCGTGGAGGAGCTCTCGCCGAAGCAGGGCACCAGCCTCGGCACCGACAGCGACGGCTGGAACCACCCGGTCTACACGGTGACCCCGGGCATCCCCGGTGACTCCGGCAGCGCCTTCCTCGACGCCAACGGCAACGCGCTGGGCACCCTGTCGACCGTGCAGATCGCGCCCCTCGCCGGCTCGAACGGCGTCGGCGACATCGCCCACGAGCTGGCCTACGCCCAGCAGTTCGGCGGCTTCAGCGGCCTGACCCTGGCCCAGGGCACCGAGCCCTTCTCGCCGATCCTGTGAGATAGCGCACCCCGCAGCAAGACCCCGCAAATCAGCAGCCCCGTCCGCGTAGCCGGACGGGGCTGCTGCTCGTTGGACAGGTATGCGCTCGAAGACACTGCTCACGTCCCTGGTCACCGCGGCCCTCCTGCTGCTCGCCGCCCTGCTGGCCTCACCGGCGCCGCAGGCTCAGGCAGACCTGCCGGCCCGCTGGGCACCGGCCGGGAAGGCGAAGATCCACCCCGGCGTGCAGATGTTCACCAAGGGCGCCCAGTGCACCGGCAACTTCGTGTTCAAGGACCGCGTCGGCCGCGTGTACGTCGGCTACGCCGCCCACTGCGCCGGAAAGGGCGCGGCCACCGACACCAACGGTTGCAACACCCGCTCCCACCCGCTCGGGACCAGGGTGAGGTTCGCCGACGACGCAACGGTCGTCACCAACGGCACCACGGTCGGCCACGGCACGCTGGTCTACAGCTCGTGGATCAAGATGCATCGCCGCCACACGCAGAACCGCGCGGCCTGCGAGGCCAACGACTTCGCGCTGGTGCGGGTCGATCGCCGCGACCGCCGCAAGGTGAACCCCTCGGTCCCGGTCTGGGGTGGCCCGACCCGCCTCTCCATCGCCGGGGCACCGGCCGGCACTCGCGTCTACTCGTGGGGCCACTCCAGCCTGCGACCCGGTGACGCGGCCTCGCCCAAGACGGGCACCTCCCTCGGCAGGACCAACCGCGGATGGGGCTGGGAGGTCTACACGGCGACCCCGGGCGTCCCCGGTGACTCCGGCAGCGGGTTCCTCGACGCCAAGGGGCGGGCCCTCGGGACCCTGTCCACGGTCCAGCTCGCACCCAAGCCCGGAGCCAACGGCCTGGGCGACCTCGAGCACGAGCTGCGCTTCGCGCAGCGCTTCTCGGGCATTCGTGGACTGCACCTGGTGCGCGGCACCAAGAAGTTCTCGCCGGTTCCCTGACCATCGTCCCGGCCGCGATCTGTGACCCCGGCGTGACCTCACGAGGCGGGTTCCGCCGGTAGGTTCGGGCGCCATGGGGGCCAGTCGAGCACCGATCACGGCGGTCGCCGCCGTCGTCGGCGGCGTACTGCTGGTCGCGGTCCTCGTCACCTGGGCGGCCTCCATCGGACCCAGCGGCGTCCTCACCGGCGAAGGACCCGAGGCGCAGCGGCTCACCCCTGAGGAGACCACCTCGCTGGAGGCCCCGACGGGGGAGTCGCCCGAGGAGGTGCGGGACCGGCTGGCGAAGAGGCTGGCGGGCGACCACCCGATCCTCCGCGCGATCGCCTTCGTCCTCGAGCTCGTCGCGCTGCTGGCCATCCTCTACGTGCTGTTCCGCGTCGGACGCTGGGCGTGGGAGACCTTCGACGCCCGGCGGCGCCCTCCTCCACCGCCGGAGGAGGTCGAGTTCGATGTCCTCGAGGGTCCCCGACGTCTCGTGGAGGAGATCACCCGGGACGCCGCCGAGCAGCGGCGAGTTCTGTTGGAGGGCACCCCCCGCAACGCCATCGTCGAGTGCTGGCACCGCTTCGAGCAGCAGGCCGCCGGGGCGGGACTGGAGCGGCATCCGTGGGAGACGTCGTCGGAGTTCACGCTGCGGATGTTCGACCTGGTCGCCGCTGACTCCCACGCGGTGGCCGAGCTGGCCGTGCTCTACCGCGAGGCGAGGTTCTCCACCCACTCCCTCGACGAAGCCGCGCGCGACCGCGCGGTCGCCGACCTGGACGCCATCCACGCGGGGCTGCTGGCCGGTCTGGGGAGGCGGGCATGAAGCGGTGGTTGCGCCGGGCGGCCGGAGCGGCCGCGCTGCTCATCGGCCTCGACATCGTGCTCACGCTCTTCGACTTCGCGCCCGACCACCTGCGACTGGCGTTGCTCGTGGCTCTCGCGGTGGCCGTCACCGGTCTGCTCACGGACAGCCTCGGCGAGGACGCCCCCGTCTGGCGGGTGGAGCCGATCGGCACCGGTGGGGCCACCGCGACCGATCCCCACCTCGCGTCGTACGTCCGCATCCTCGAGAGCCACCTGACCGCGCGCACCCCCGACACCGCGCTCCGCGACCGGTTGGCGGCTCTCTGCGACGAGCGCCTGGCGCGACGGCACGCGCTGACCCGCGACGAGACGGAGGCCGAGGCGTTGCTGGGCGCCGCGCTGCTGCGCGACCTGGCCGGACCGCCGCGGCGGCTGCGGCGCGAGGAGATCGACGGCCACCTGAGGAGGATCGAGGACCTGTGAGCGAACCGATGAGCGTGCCGGAGGCGGCCCGCGTCGCGGGGCTGGTGCTCGACGAGGTGGAGAAGGCCATCGTCGGCAAGCGCGAGGCGTTGCGGCTGGTGCTGGCCGCCGTGCTGGCCAAGGGACACGTGCTGCTCGAGGACTTCCCCGGCCTCGGCAAGACCCTGGCGGCCCGGTCCCTCGCCCGGGCACTGGGGATCTCGTTCACCCGGGCCCAGTTCACTCCCGACCTGCTGCCCGCGGACCTGACCGGGTCGTTCCTCTACAACCAGCGCGAAGGCACGTTCGAGTTCCGCCGCGGACCCTTGTTCACCGGCCTGCTGCTCGCCGACGAGATCAACCGGACTCCGCCCAAGACCCAGGCCGCGCTCCTCGAGGCGATGCAGGAGCGCCAGGTGACCGTCGAGGGTGAGACCTTCCCGCTCGCCGAGCCCTTCCACGTGCTCGCCACAGCGAACCCGGTCGAGTACGAGGGCACCTACCCGTTGCCCGAGGCGCAGCTGGACCGGTTCCTCCTCCGGGTCAGCTTCGGATACCCCACCTCCGACGAGGAGTACGACGTCCTCGCCCGCCGGCTCGAGCGGCAGCAGGAGGAGGTGGTGCTCGACGCGGTGACCGACGCTCCCGGGCTGCTCGGCCTGCAGGCGGCCGTCGAGACGGTCCGGGTCGACGAGAGCGTCGGGCGCTACTGCGTCGAACTGGCCGTGGCCACTCGGGAGCACCACGAGGTGCTGACCGGCGCATCGCCGCGGGGCTCGCTGGGGCTGGTGCTGACCGCCCGGGCGTTCGCGCTGCTGCGCGGCCGCGACTACGTCATCCCCGAGGACGTGAAGGCTGTCGCCCGCTCGGTCCTCGCCCACCGGATCACGGTCCGGCCCGAGCTCTGGATGACCGACGTGACCGGTGCCCGCGTGGTCGACGACGTGCTCGGCCGGGTGCCGACACCGGCCACCCTCGAGGCGATCCGCCGGCCATGACCCGGTGGCGTCCCACCGGTGGCCTGAGCCGGTGCCTGGTGGTCGGGGCGCTCGGCCTGGCTCTCGCGGTCGGGTTCGGCGACGCCGTCCTGGTCGTGCTGACCGCGCCCTTCCTGCTGCTGGGTGCCCTGGGGTTGGTGAACCGTCCCACCTCGAGTCCTGAGGTGACCTCCCAGCTCGACCACCGGTGGATGCACGAGGGGCAGGGCACGCGGTCACGACTGCTGGTCTCGGACCTCGACGGGGTCGAGCACGTGACCCGGGTGGCGACGCCGGCCCGGTTCGTCGCCACGCACCCGGCGCACGGCCGCCTCGGCGGTCTCGTCGCGGGGGACTCCGCGCTGCCGATCCTCGAGATCAGCCCGAGGCGCTGGGGCCGGCGGATCCTTGGACACGAGGACGTGGCCATGACCAGCCGGTGGGCCGGGTTCCGCTGGGGGCCGGTCCCCCTGGTCGGGAACCAGCTGCAGGTGCTGCCGGTGCGCGCGCCGTACGACTCGCGGGCGGAGGCGCCCGCAGCCGCTCGGACTCGTCGGTGCCCATCGCTCGCGGCGGATCGGCTCCGGGAGCGAGTTCTCCGGGATCCGTCCGTTCCAGGCCGGCGACCGGCTGCGCCGGATCAACTGGCGGGTCTCGCTGCGTGCCCGCAACCTGCACGTGGTGACGGCCCGGGCCGAGGAGGACACCGGCGTCCTGCTCGTCATCGACGCGCTCGCCGACCACGGGCACTCCGGGGGCATGGGCGGCGCGGCCAGCAGCCTGGACGTGACGGTCCGGGCCGGAGCGGCGCTGGCCGAGCACCACGTCCGCCGCGGCGACCGGGTCTCCCTGCGGGCGATCGGGCCGAGGCGGGTGAGCGTGGTGGGCTTCGGCACGGGGGAGCGGCACCTGCGCAACCTGCTCGGGCGGCTCTCGATGGTGGGCCCGGGTGAGCCGCGCACCTTCGGCCGCGACAAGCCGTTCTTCGGGGTCACCGGCGGGACCGTGGTGATCGTGCTCTCGCCGATGCTGTCCGACGCGGTCGCCACCGCGACCGCCACGCTGGTCCGGCGCGGCCTGCCGCTGGTCGTCATCGACACCCTCCCCGGCGGGATGGCGCTGGAGGTGGCCGAGGGCACCGACCCCGCGGTCGCGGACCTCGCCTGGCGGATGCGCCTGCTGGAGCGCGACCAGGTGCTGGCCCGCCTGTCCTCGATCGGATGTCCCGTGGTGGCCTGGCGGGGTGCCGGCACCGTCGACGACGTGATGCGCCGCCTCGCCCGGCGCGCGCAGCTGCCCCAGGTGCGTGCCAGGTGATTCGGGACTGGACGCCCGGCCAGTGGGCGCTGCGGGCCACCGTCGTGGCCGGGATCATGGGCGCCCTGCTCGCCACCGGGCTCCGCGGGGTGTGGCCGGCCTGGTGGCTTGCTCTCCTCGTCGCAGCCCTGGCGATCGCGTTCTCGCTCGTGCCAGAGGCGCCGATGGGCACCGTGGCAACCGGCCTGGTGCTGGCCTGGTGGGGGTTCGCCTTCCGCGACGGGCCGCACCCCCAGGCGCTGCTGGCGGCCGCCGGCCTGCTGACCGCCCACCTCGCCGCGGTGCTCGCCGCCTACGGCCCGCGCGACCTTCCCGTGGACCCCGCGACGGTGCGGCTCTGGGCGATCCGCGGTGCCCTCGTGTTCCTGGTGGCACCGGTGGTGTTCGCGGTGGCCATCCTGCTGCGCGGGCAGCCAGAGCCCGTCGGGATCTGGGTCGCCGGACTGACGGCCGCGCTGGTCACGACGGTCGCGGCCGGAATCCTGCTCACGGGGTCGGCCCGGGAGCAGTGATGCGGATCGACCCGGAGGAGTACATCGAGCTGGTGCTGACCTGCGTCGAGCAGATCCCGCGCGGGCGGGTGTCGACGTACGGGGCGATCGCGGAGGCGGTCGGTGAGGTCGCCGGAGGCGGCGGCCCGCGCCAGGTGGGGTCGATCATGGCGTCGTACGGCGGCCCGGTGCCGTGGTGGCGGGTGGTGCGGGCCGACGGGTCGTTGCCGCCCAGCCATCAGGGCGAGGCACGTCAGGCCTACCTGGAGGAGGGCACTCCGCTGCGTCCGTCGGGCAACGTCGACATCGCGCGCGCTCTCTGGCGGCCGCGTGTGCCCGGGTAGCGCCGCCCCAGAAGTGCGGGTGTTTGTCGGTGAGGATCCGCACGGAGCTGCCGATGAGCGCACGCCGAATCGGAATCGAAGGAGTTCCGCTAGACGTCGGGTGGCTGGACCTCCCGCAGCGGCCATATACGAGAAGACGCCGAGGGCGTACCGTCGGAGCACTCAGGGGAGGTGCGCTATGGAGGTGCTGCTCATCGTGGCCATTCTCGTTGTGGCCGTGGTCATTTTCGCTGCCTACCGGGCTTCCAAGCATGGGGGGTACCAGACCCTCGACGGGAGCATGCACGAATACTGGCAGAAGAGTCGTAAGGGAGGCGGTGGGGGCGCCGGTGGCGGCGGTGGCGGCTTTTGATGCCCCGGACCGGGAACGGCCATCTGCGCCGAGCAACATGGGGCGCGATTTGCCGGGTGGAGGTGTCCGCTCATCTGCCGCTGATCCTCCTCCCCTCTGCGTTGGCTCAACCGTGCAGTGCCAGCCCAAGTCAGGGCTGAGAGCGACGCACCTGTCACACGGGTGACGAATGCACGTTTGAAGCCGCACCTGCACCGATCTGCGGCGGATCGCAGGCTGCTTCCGACGGACTCGTGCGGTGCAGGGTCATCGGATGGGCGGGTCACCGTGTGTCCTGCCGGGCGGCGGCCCCACCGTTGTTTCAGCGCAGTCGGCCCAGGTAGGCCGTCGCCTGGCGCAGCTCCAGGATCCGGCGCTCCCACGTCACGCCGACCACGGTGAGCACCGAGCCGGCCAGGCCGATCAACACCCATTGCGGCAGTTCGCCGGCGTACGGCGCGACCTCGCGGAGGACAAGCAGAGAGCCGACCAGCCCGCCGACAGCCAACGGTGCACTCCAGCGGAGCTGTGCGCCGGCCAGCACCAGGCCGAGGCACGCCAGGCCGAGCAGCACCGCCCGCAGGCTCACCGGGTCGGCCAGGACCCAGAGCAGCGACGGAACCGTGGCGAGGGTCAGGCCGGGCACCAGCACGGCGGTACTGGCGCCTGGCCTGCGCTGGAGTCGGTACAGCGCGGCCATGACGAGGACCACCGCCGACGGCAGGGTGTAGGCCTCCGGAGCCTCGACGCCGAGGTCGGCGAGCCGCACCCAGGTGGCCGCGGCCAGCAGGGCGCCTCCAGGCCAGGCGAGGACCCGGCGCTCCTGGTGTACGACGCTGCTCAAGGTCACGAGCGCGCCCGCCACGGTGAGGTGGACGGCCAGGGCGGTCGGCTGGTCCGGGGCGACATCGAGGGAGGCGAGCGTGGCGACCAGCCCGGCGAGCGCCGCCGATGCCTCGACCTCGACCCGCGGCCTCGCGATCGCCAGGAACCCCATCACGACGAGGACTGGCACGGCACGCAGGTCAACCGCGACGTCCGCGATCTCGGCACCGCTCCACACCGCGCCTGCCGAGGCGGCCGGCAGGAGAAGCCCGCCCAGCGTGGTCGCCAACGTCTCGCGTGACCTCAGGAGCAGCGCCGCGAGAGCCACGGCGGCTGCGCACGCGACGAAAGTCAGGACGCTGCTCGGCAGTGCCGCGAAGATCGTCAACACGATCACGACGCCGGCGACGACGGGTCGCCCGAGCCAGGCGGCGGCCAGCCCGGCGACCGCCAGCAGGCCGACGACGACGGCCAGCGGGACGGCGTACGACGCGAGCGTGGCCGTGGCCGCGACCCCGAGCAGCGCGGCGGCGAGGAACCTGTCGTGAGGGAGCGGGGTGGCCACCCACGCCGCAGCCAGGAGTGCGGCGACGAGCGGCACCAGCAGCAGAGGGCTGGCGTCCGGGGAGAGGGCAGCGAGTCGGACGGCGGCTGTCTGGGTGAACGGGTCGCCGACGCTCCCGACCCGGACCGCCGCGTCGAGGGCGTGTGCGGCGGTGAACGCGACGGCAGGCACCGCAGCCAGGGCAAGCGGACCGAACGCCACTTCGCGCCAGCCTGCGGCCGCGACCGCCGACCACGCGACCAGTGCGGTGAGGAGGGCGAGTCCGAGGGGGGTGGTTCCCTCGTCGAGGGCCGGCACCGCGAGAAGGAGGGTGACGATGGTCGCGGCTCCGGATGCGGCGGCCCAGGCCCCCCGGCCCGGGTGGAGCAGGCCGGCCAGGCAGACCAGGAGGGCGGACGCACCGATCAGCGGGAGCGCGTTGGGGGTGGTCCAGAGGCCGGAGAGGCTCGGGTCGCGGAACGCGTCCTCGAGGCCGGCCAGCAGGAGCCAGAGCCACCAGGTTCCGGCCGCGAGTGCGGCTGCCACGAGCAGCATGCGGGCACCGATCAGGCGGCCGAGCGACGCCGCCGTGGCAAGTGCGAGAACCGCGACGAAGGCGACGAGGCGGTCGTGGCCCGTGCTGACCGCGACCCCGGCGAAGGCGAGCACGAGGCCGACCACCACCCCCAGCTGGGGTACGACGAGACGGGACCGCACGAGCATCGCGACGGACAGGGTTGCGACCCCCGCGCCGACCAGTGCGGTTGACTCGGCTGAGTCGGGGTCCCCGAGCCACCCGGCGGTGATGGCGCCCACCACGTCGAGAGCCACCAGCCCGAGCGACACGGTGGTCAGGGACTCGGCCGCTATCCGGAGCCCGCGCCGTCCCAGCGCCACACCTGCGCCCGCGGCCGCGGCGGTCAACGCCACCAGAACCCCGGTCCGCCCGCCGACACCCATCCACGACCAGGCGACCGCGAGGAAGGTGACCGCTGCGACGAGGAGGCAGAGCGCGCCGAGAGTGAGCAGGATCGCGGGGACGGAAGCGGTGCGCAGGCCGGAGCGGCGGGCGGTCGGGGAGACGGGCCCCTCGGGCACGGCAGGTGGTGGCGCCGACTTCTCCGCGGCCGCCTTGGCGCGGAGCTGGGCGAGCAGGGCGTCGGCGTGCTGGAAGGTCTGGATCAGCTCAACGGCCAGTGGGTCCCTGAGTGGCAGGTGGCACGTGGGACAGGACCGCGGGGTTGCGGGGAGCGCAGTCCGGCAGTCGGGGCACAGGCGCGGATCGGCGTATCGCATCATGCTCCAATTCACCCGCGCGGGGGACGTGGCGCGACAGAGTCCAAAGACCGGATGTCGCCTGGGTGTTGCTACTCAGGCGTCCAGTCAGCCGGCCGCGTCGGCGCGCTCGGCGAGCCGGGACAGCGCCTTGGGGAACACCTCGGCCGGGGGAGTGACCAACCCGGCCCCGACCTGGCCGACCCCGGCGACGCGGCCGGCCATCCCGGTGTTGATCTGGGGCAGGATGCCGGTCCGGCAGACGCGGGTCACGTCGATCCCGGTCGGGACGCCCTGGAACTCCAGGACCGGCACCGACCAGCGTGGGTTCTCGCCGAGGGTGATCTCGTGCATGCAGGCGGGTGGTGGCGAGCGCGTCGGGCACGGTCCCGCCGACCAGGCGGACGATCGCCGGCGCGGTTGCCATCGCGAACCCACCGATGCCGGCGGTCTCGGTGATCGCCGAGTCGCCGATGTCGGGGTTGGCGTCGTCGGGCCCGTAGTCACCGAGGAAGAGCCCGTCGGCGAGCTGCGCGGGCCCGGTGAACCACTCGTCGCCGGTGCCGGACACCTGGATCCCGAAGTCGGTGCCGTTGCGGGCCATCGCCACGACCATGGTCGAGCCCGGGACGTCTCGGGCCGCGTCGAGGGCCAGCTTGCAGGCGGGCATCGCGAGGTTGAGGAAGAAGTGGTCGTTGCCGCCGACGAACCGCAGCGCGTCGGCCACGTCGTCAGTGCCGAAGCCGGCGTCGGCGGCCGCGGTGACCATGGCCGGCGCCAGGTCGCGCAGCAGCATGAGGGTGCCGGCCCGGTTGCGGTTGTGGGCCTCGTCGCCCATCTGCAGCATCTGGGTGAGGATCCCGGTCACGTCGACCGGACCGCTCGACCGGACCGCCGCCTGCAGCAGCGGGCCGAGTACGTCGGCCATCCACCGCAGCTTCGTCAGGACCTCCGGTGCGTAGGCGCCGTACCGGAGCACCTTGCCGAGCCCTTCGTTGAGCGTGCAGTGGGTCCGGGCGCCGGTGCTCGGATCCTCGAGCACGAACATCCACATCGAGGGGGCGACCACGCCGGCCATCGGCCCGACGGCGCCCCGATGGTGGCACGGCTCCAGGGCGACGCCCTCGCCCTTCTCGAACAGCCCAGCGGCGTCCTCGGGGTCGTCCACCAGCCCCTCGAGCGCCGCGGCACCCATGAGCGCGCCACGCAACGGGCCCGAGGCACGGTCCCACGCGATCGGCGGACCGGCGTGCAGGAAGCGGCCCGGTTCGAGGTCGAGGAGCGTCGACGGCGGGGCCGACGTCGACCAGCATCGCCTGGACGCGGAGCATCCGCGCCAGGGCATCCTCGTTGGCCGCCCGTCGGCGAGGGTCGGCCGCCACCGCTGCCAGGTCGGCCTCCGTGCCCGGCATCGGTGGTCGCCAGTCGACCCGGGTGACGTCGACGGCCTGGGCCTCGGCGGCATCGGCAAGCAGGTCGACCCCGACGCCGACGACGTGGTCCGGAGCGATCATCGGTGGCCTCCCAGGAGCTCCACGGCCCGTCGCGTCGCGCCGGCGTTGGACAGGTGGACCTCGGCCCCGGCCTCGGCCAGGACCCGGACCTGCCGGTCGAGGTCCTGCGGGTCGTGAGCGGTGCCGACGACCGACACCACCACGGGCACCTCGATGGCCGCCACCGCCGGGGCCAGCAGCGCGCCCGGGTCGGGTTCGGCGCCGTGACCGAGGACCACGTCGAGCAGGATCGCGCCGGTGCGCCCGTCCGCCGCTGCCTGGGAGAGCTGCTCGAGCCGCAGGGTCGGGTCGATCATCGGGTGGGCGCGGCCGCCGGTGAGCTCGTCTGCCCCGAAGTCGACCATGTCGAAGCGGTCCATGTCGCCCAGCAGCTCGACGGCGATCAGCCGGGCCTCCTCGCAGAGCGTCCCGCCGACGAACAGCCCCCGCAGGATCGACCCGTCGGGGGTCGACGACGGGTCAGCGCTGCCGGTCACCGGCCAGATCGGTGTTTCGCGGCCCAGCCGCCGCAGGACGGCCTCCCCGGCCGCGGTCAGGTCCGGCTGACCGGGCCCGAGCAGGGCGAGCTCGACCGGTGTGGCCAGCGAGGCGGCGTACTCCTCGATCTCGCGGGCGACCTCGTCGGCCGGCGGCTTGGACACGAGCACGATCAGCTCGACGTCGGGGTCGGCGTCGAGCCGGGCCAGGGCGGTCCGGGTCGAGAGTCCCCGGACTTCTGCGGAGAGGTCCCGTCCGCCGACCCCGAGCGCCGACGAGACGCCCACTCCGGCGTGATCGAGCAGCGCCAGCAGCTGCTGGCAGCCGGTACCGGAGGCGGCGACGATCCCCACGGGGCCTGGCGTGGTGACGTTGGCGAAGCCGAGGCCGAGCCCGCCGACGACGGCCGTGCCGCAGTCGGGGCCCATCACCAGGAGGTCGCGCTCGGCGGCGACGCGCTTGAGGGCGACCTCCTGCTCCAGCGGGACGTTGTCGCTGAAGACCATCACGTCGCTGCCCGCGTCGAGCGCGTCCATCGCTTCGACGAGGGCGTGCGCGCCGGGCACCGAGACCAGGACGAACGCCTGCGGCGCCAGCCGGAGCGCTGCCGCCGTCGTGCGCGGCGGCGCGTGCTCGGCAGTGGTGACCGATGACCGGCCCGATCGGGACAGCGCCGCATCGACCGCTGCGAGCACGTCACCGAGGTCGGCGGACTCCTCCAGGCGCAGGGCGACGACCAGGTCGTCGGGACCGGCGTCGGGGAGGGTGAACCCCATCCCGGTCAGCACCTCGAGGTTGAGAGGCGTGGCCATCGCCACCTGGGCGGCGAGCACGCCCGGCTCGTCCTGCACGGTGCGGCTGACCTGGAGCAGGGTCACCGAGTCGGCGTAGGCGCCGTGGCGCAGCTCGACGTGTTCCTTCATGCGGCACCTGCCTGGGATCCGGTCCGGGTGCCCGCGAGGTCATCGAGGGCGAGCCTGGCTCCCATCAGCAGCCCGGCGCCCGAGGTTCCACCGACGGCCCGCAGCTCGGCGGCGCGATCGCTCTCCTCGGCGGTGCCGATCGCGCGCAGGAACCGGCCCAGCTCGGGAAGGACCTCGCCGTGGAGGGCGCAGTCCAGCAGCGTCGCGGAGAGCAGGGTGGTGCGGTGCAGGCCGGCACGGACGGCGCGGTCGACCTCAGGGGTGGGTACGCCGGCAGCCCGGTGGGTCGCGATCCAGCCGCAGAGCACGTCGTCGCCCTGGGGCGTGAGCCCGGTGCCCCGGCCCAGCAGCTGCCCCACCGTGGCCGCCGTGATCTGGGGGACCAGCCCGACCGCCGCGGCCAGGAAGGGGAGTGGTGGCCTCGGCCACCCCTCGCGGGACCAGCCCGACCGCCTCGGCCTGGAGAAGGGGAGCGGTGGCCTCGGCCACCCTCACGCGGGACCAGCCCGACCACCACGGCCTGGGGGGTGGCCGCTGCGGTGGTCGGACTGGCCGCTCGGTGTGGGACCGCCCCGCGGTCGAGTGTGGGTACCCGCACGGCCACGGCACGTCCCACCGTCAACGGTATGTGGTCGACGTACAGCGTCCCACCCGCGACGTGGGCCGCTCTAGCCCAGGACGCGAAGCTGTTTACTCGTGACCGAAGGCCGCACGGGACCTGCGCTGCGTGACGACCGAGCAGGCCGACGCAGCGGCCGGAGATCGCGACGTACACCGCGTGCGGTCCGGCGTGAACGACCGGGACCGGCCCGTCTGGAGCGCTGCGGATCAGGTCCCTGACCCGCGGCGGTGCGCTGACCGGGATGCTCATGCTTCCCGACGCTAGTGGTCGCCGGTTAGGTTTGCCGATGTGAGGTTGTGCCAACGATCTTCCGGGGAGGGGCCCAAGTATTGATAGCCGGAGATGATGCCGCTGCCGCCCTCGCCCGCGTCGACGCACTGCACACCGCGCTGACCGACATCGTGCTCGAGGGTGGCGACCTCGACCGGATCGCGGCCGAGGTCGGGAAGGTGCTCGAGGTCGGGGTCCTGTTCACCTCCACCGACGGGCGCGAGCGAGCCGCCGCCATGGACCCGGTGCAGCGAGCCGCGCTGGACGCCGCGGGGTTCATCGACGGTTCCGGGCGGGTGCGGGTGGAGCAGATCGCCGGCGACGGCAGCGCGCTGGAGCGAGGGCAGGTCCGGTCGCTCCGGGTGGCGGCGGGGGGTGAGGACCTCGCGCGCCTGGTGTGCGGGCGCACCGACCAGCCGATCCCGGAGAACGACGTCCATGCCCTCGAGCGGGCGGCCGCCGTGGCCGCGCTCCTGATCACCCGGGAGGAGGCGGTGACTGCCGTCGAGAACAAGTACCAGGGCGACTTCCTGCGTGACCTGTTCCTGCGCCGGGCCGGTGACGACCAGTACGTCGAGGAGCACGCGGACGCCTTCGGGTGGGACCTGGGCAGGCCGGTGGTCGTGGTTGTCGCCGAGCTGGATCCGCCGCAGCCCGGCGAGGACGCCTCGGGCCCGCAGCGGCGCAGGTGGCAGGACCGGTTCTCGGCCGCGTGGCGCCAGGTCACGACCACGCTCGAGAAGGGGGTGCCCAGCGTCGACTTCTCCTCCGAGGTGGTGACCCTGCTGCCGGTCGCGGACGAGGACGACGCCCCGTGGCCCGGCCACGACGTCGTCCGCCGCGTGGTCGCGGCGGTGGCGGGAGACCGGGGTGGCGGCCGCCGCCCCTTCTCGGTGGGCGTGAGCAGGGTGGCGAGGTCGCTGGCCGAGCTCCCCGATGCCTACGCCCAGGCCCGGCGCACCGTCCAGGTCGGGCGACGCATCCACGGCAACGGGTCGACGACCTTCTTCGACCAGCTCGGGGTCCACCGCCTGATCGCCCTGGTGCCCGACGTCGACGAGCTGCGGGCGTTCGCCCGCGACGTGCTCGGACCGGTCGCCGAGCCCACTGCCGCGGCAGCCGACCTGCGCGCGACCCTGCGGATCCTGCTCGACACCAACTTCAACGTGGCGGAGGCGGCACGCCTGCAGTTCTTCCACTACAACACGATGCGCTACCGCGTGGGGAAGCTCGAGCGGCTGCTCGGACCCCTGTCCTCCGACCCGCACCTGCGGCTCGACGTCGCCGTTGCGCTGCGGGTGCTCGAGATAGCCCCCTGACTCGACGGACGGCGGTGAACCATTGACGGCGGGCGCGGCGTTCCTTCGGCATTTCTCGCCGTCGAGGGTGTGGGATGGGTGCCACTAACTTGAGGTCTCTGGACCGTGATCAGCGCCTGGGAGGACCCTGATGTCGATGTTCAAGTGGGACGTGGTCGACCCGGCCCCCGGACAGGCCGTGGCCCCTCACGAGCGGCTGTCCTGGGGCAAGACCGTGGGACTCGGCGCCCAGCACGTGGTGGCGATGTTCGGGGCGACGTTCGTCTTCCCGCTGATCATGGGCCTCAATGCCAACCTGGCCGTGATGATGAGTGGCGTCGCGACGATCTGCTTCCTGCTCATCGTCAAGGGCAAGGTGCCGAGCTACCTCGGCACGAGCGCCTCCTTCGTCGGCGCGGCAACCGCCATCTACACCTACAACGGTGCGGGGGGTCCCGGCGGGCCGACCGACGTGACCGGCGCCATCCTCGTCGCCGGGATCGTGCTCGGCCTGGTCGGTGTCGCGATCCATTTCCTCGGCGCAGCGGCGGTCCACAAGGTGCTGCCTCCTGCCGTCACCGGCGCTGTCGTGATGCTGATCGGGTTCAACCTCGCGCCGGTTGCCACCAAGACCTACATGCCGTCCGACCCGTGGGTCGCGATCATCACCATGACCGCGGTGATCCTGATGGCCGTCGGCCTCCGCGGCTTCTTCGGCCGGATCGCCGTCTTCCTCGGCCTGGTCTTCGGCTACGTCCTGTCGTGGATCTTCGACCTCCTCTTCGGCGAGACCAGCCTTCCGCTTCCCGGCAACCCCGACCCCGGACCCCACAACCGGGTCGACTGGTCCCTGGTGACTTCCGCCGACTGGTTCGGCTTCCCCTCGAAGACCGCCGACGGACTGGTCGGCAACCAGGCCTTCACGCCCGGGTACGCCGAGGTCGGGTGGCACCTGCCGTCGTTCTCGCTGGTCTTCATCCTCCTGGCGCTGCCGGCTGTGATCGCACTGACCGCCGAGAACCTCGGCCACGTGAAGGCCGTCGCCGAGATGACCAAGACCGACCTCGACCCGATGCTCGGTCGCGCGGTCGCCGCCGATGGCGTCGGCACCGTGATCACGAGCGCCGTGGGCGGCTCGCCGACGACGACCTATGCCGAGAACATCGGAGTCATGGCCGCCACCCGGGTCTACTCCACCGCTGCCTACTTCGTCGCCGCGGTGACCGCGATCCTGCTCGGCCTGATCCCCAAGTTCGGCGCCGTCGTCAACGCCACTCCTCCTGCGGTCCTGGGCGGCATCACGCTCGTGCTCTACGGGATGATCGGCCTGCTGGGTGCCAAGATCTGGAACGAGAACGGCGTCGACTTCGGCCGACCGGTCAACCTGGTCCCGCTGGCCGCGGGCATCATCCTCGCCATCGGTGACGGCAGCCTGGAGATCTTCAACGACTTCATCCTCACCGGGATCGCCCTCGGCACGATCGTGGTGGTCGGCGGCTACCACCTCGCCCGCGTCGTGGCACGGGCCGCGGGCACGGACTACGGCGAGGGATCGATGATCGTCGGTCCGGGCGGAGCCGATCGCGAGCCCCCGGCCGGAAACGACCGCTAGGCGCGCGTGAAGCCCGCACCGTTCGACTACATCCGGCCGGGGTCGCTCGACGCCGCCCTCGAGGCGCTGGCGACCGGCCGCGGCGCGAAGGTGCTGGCGGGCGGGCAGAGCCTGGTGCCGCTGCTGTCGATGCGGCTGGCCGCCCCCTCGCTGCTGGTCGACATCAACGGCCTTCCAGACCTCGATCACGTGACCTGCTCCGACGACGGGGTCCGCGTGGGGGCGCTGGCCCGGCACGCCGACCTCCTCGCCGACGAGGAAGCGCGGGGGGTGCAGCCGCTGCTCGCGCTGGCCCTGGGCCACGTCGCGCACCCGACCATCCGCAACCGGGGCACCACCGTGGGCTCGCTGGTCCACGCCGACGCCGCCGCCGAGATGCCGGTGGTACTGAAGCTGCTCGGCGGCTCGCTCGAGGTGGCGTCATCGTCGGGCCGGCGGACGATCGCCGCGGATGACCTGTTCACCGGCCCCCTGGAGTCGACGCTGACCTCCGACGAGATCGCCCTGGAGGCGTTCTTCCCGGCGCTGCCGTCCGGGGCCGGGGTGGCGTTCGAGGAGATCTCGCGCCGGCACGGCGACTACGCGCTGTGCGGGGCGGCCGCGCTCCTGGAGGATGACCGGGTGAGCGTGGGCTACCTGTCGGTCAGTGACGTGCCGACCGTCGTCGACCTCTCCGGAGTCCCGGAGTCCGACCTCGGCGACGTCGCGCTCGAGCAGCTCGAGCCGGCCGACGACATCCATGCCACGTCCTCCTACCGGGCCCAGCTCGTCCGAGTCCTCACCCGCCGCGTGGTGCGGGCGGCGCGGGAGTTCCGGCAGGTGACGTCATGACCGAGGAGCTGCACGAGGTCCGGCTGAGCGTCAACGGCGCCGTCCACGTCGTCCGCGTCCCAGCGCGGCGCCTGCTCTCCGACGCGCTCCGCCACGACCTCGGCCTCACCGGCACCCACGTGGGCTGCGAGCACGGCGTCTGCGGCGCCTGCACCGTCCTGCTCGACGGCCGCCCGGTGCGGTCCTGCCTGATGTTCGCGGTGTCCGCGGTCGACGCCGAGATCACCACCGTCGAGGGGCTGACCCGGCCCGACGGCTCCCTGGGCCCGGTGCAGCAGGCGTTCAAGGAGTGCCACGGATTGCAGTGCGGCTTCTGCACGCCCGGCTTCCTGACCACGATCACCGCGGGGCTGCGCGACAACCCCACGCCCACTCGTGACGAGGCCCGGGAGATGGTCGCCGGCAACCTCTGCCGCTGCACCGGATACCAGAACATCGTGGCGTCGGTGGAGCGGGCGGCCGAGCTCTCCCGGGAGGCCGGCCGATGACCACGAAGCTGTTCGGCTCCGGGGTGCAACGGGTCGAGGACGAGCGCCTGCTGCGCGGACATGGCCGGTACGTCGACGACGTGCTCGCCGAGACCGGCACCCTCCACGCGGCCGTGCTCCGATCCCCGCACGCGCACGCCCGGATCACCGACATCGACGTCACCGACGTTCTCGACGTCGACGGCGTCCACCTGGTCTGGACCCACGACGACCTCACCGGCGCGATGGCCGAGCCGCTGCCGTTGCTGATCCCGCACCCGGCGCTCACCCACGGCCGTACCCAGCACGCCCTGGCCAGGGACGAGGTCAACCACGTGGGGGAGGCGATCGCGTTCGTGGTGGCAGACGACCGCTACGTCGCGGAGGACGCGGTCGGCCGGATCAGGGTGACCTATGAGTTCCTTGAGCCCGTGGTCGGCATCGAGGCAGCCCGGGCCGCACGCAGCCTGGTGCACGACGACGTACCCGGCAACGTGGGCGCCCGGCTGGAGCAGGAGAACGGCGACGCGCGGGCCGCCATCGATGCCGCGCCGCACACGCTTTCCCTCGACCTGACGGTGGAGCGCAGCGCCTGCACTCCGATGGAGGGTCGGGGCACCGTGGCCCGGTGGGACCCCGACGTGGGCCGGATGACGGTGTGGACCTCGACCCAGACGTCGACCGGCGTGCGCGCCGCCGTCGCCGCCAAGCTCGGGCTCGACCTGGCGCAGGTGGACGTGATCACGCCCGACGTCGGCGGCGGGTTCGGGGTCAAGATCAACCATCCGTGGCCCGAGGAGCTGCTGGTACCGATGGCCGCGCGGGCGCTGGGCCGGCCGGTGAAGTTCACCGAGGACCGCCGCGAGCACTTCATCTCCTCGGCCCACGAGCGCGGGCAGGTCCACCACGTCGAGGTCGGGTTCGACGACGACGGACGGGTGCTCGGGCTCGACGTCACGTTCTGGCACGACCACGGGGCCTACACGCCGTACGGCCTGATCGTCCCGATCATCACCTCGACCCAGCTGCTGGGGCCCTACAAGCCCGGCAGCTACCGCGTCGTCTTCGAGAGCCTCTACACCAACACGGTGATGGTCACGCCCTACCGCGGCGCCGGCCGACCCCAGGGCTGCTACGTCATGGAGCGGACGATGGACGCGATCGCGTCCTTCCTCGGCAAGGACCGCACCGAGGTGCGCGCGGTCAACTTCATCCAGCCCGACGAGTTCCCCTACGACCAGGGGCTGATCTTCCAGGACGGGCGGGAGCTCGAGTACGACTCCGGCGACTACCCCGCGTCCCTCGCGAAGCTGAAGGATCTGGTCGGGTGGGACGAGTTCCCGGAGTTCCGGAAGGAGATGGCCGCGGAAGGCCGCCGGGTCGGCATCGGGCTCGCCTGCTACGTCGAGGGCACCGGCGTCGGTCCCTACGAGGGCGCCCACGTGCATGTCGAGACCTCCGGCAAGGTCAAGGTCGCGACCGGCCTCACGACGCAGGGGCAGGGGCACGCCACCGTCTTCGCGCAGATCGTCGCCGACGAGCTCGGGGTGAAGATGGAGGATGTCGAGGTGGTCACCGGTGACACCCGACGGATGCCGTACGCCGTCGGCACGTTCGCCTCGCGCGCAGCGGTGATGAGCGGATCGGCGATCCACCTCGCAGCCAAGCAGGCCCGGCAGAAGGCGCTCCGGATCGCGGCCGAGGCGCTCGAGGCGTCGGTCGACGACCTGGAGATCGAGGACGGCGTGGTGTCGGTCCGGGGCACCGAGACCTCGATCGACCTCGGCACCGTTGCGGTGCTGTCCAACCCGCTGCGCTACGCGTTCGACGAGGCGTCGAAGGCGGCGACGCAGTTCAGCGTGGGCGACCCCGGCAAGCCACCGGTGGCCGAGGACGACGAGCCGGGGCTCGAAGGGCGCGACTTCTACAGCCCCGAGCGGTCGACGTTCGCCTCCGGCATGCATGCGGTGGTGGTCGAGACCGACCCCGACACCGCGGAGGTCCGGATCCTCAAGTACGCCGTCGTCCACGACTGCGGCAACCTGATCAACCCGATGATCGTCGAGGGCCAGATCCACGGCGGTGTGGCCCAGGGCGTGGCCGGCGCGCTCTACGAGCGGATGGCCTACGACGAGTCCGGACAGCTGCTGAACGCGTCGTTCATGGACTTCCTGATGCCCTACGTCACCGAGGTGCCGACCTCGATCGAGATCGACCACCTCGAGACGCCCTCGCCGCTGAACCCGCTCGGGATCAAGGGCGCGGGGGAGGCGGGCGTGATCCCGTCGGCCGCGGTCTTCGCCTCCGCGATCGAGGACGCGGAGAACATCCCGATCACCGCGATGCCGATCTCGCCGTCCGAGCTGTTCGCCCTTCGACAGGCTCACGCCCAGGAGGAACGATGAAGATCTCCGGCACCAACACGATCCCGTTCCCGGTCGACCGGGTGTGGGACGCGTTGCTCGACCCCGCCGTGCTCGTCAAGACGATCCCGGGCTGCGAGCGCATGGAGACCAGGGGCGACCACGCCTACGACATGACCGTCACCGCCGGGGTGGCCGCCATCCGGGGCACCTACTCCGGCACCTGCGTGCTCGCCGATCTCGATCCCCGCTCGTCGCTGGTGATGCGGCTCCAGGGCGCCGGCGCGCCGGGCACGGTGGACGCCACGGTCAACGTCCGCTTCGCCGAGATCGACGAAGGCACCGAGGTCACGTGGGACGCCGACGCGGTCGTCGGCGGCATGGTGGGCGGGGTCGGCCAGCGGATGCTGTCGTCGGTCTCGAAGCGGATGGCGGGAGAGCTGTTCGACGGCGTGGGGCGGGAGCTGGCCGGCCCCCCGGCGGTGGAGCAGCGGGCGCAGGCGAGCGTTGCCGAAACACCGGGAGGGGAGGGCCCGCACGTGTTCACGCGTCCGCCAGCGCCGAGCGGGTCACGCGACGAGTTCGTCAAGGGGATCGCCGTCGGGGCCGGACTGGTGCTCCTCGGGGTCGTGGCCGGAGCGGTCCTCGGACGCCGCCGGTGAGCGAGATCTCCGTCGCCTCCACCGCAGGGCAGATGGCGGCCGCGGTCCGGGACCGCCGGATCTCGGCCCGCGAGCTGCTCGACCTGCACCTGGCCCGGATCGCCGAGCGCAACCCCGAGCTCAACGCGATCGTCAGCCTCGACGAGGAACGGGCCAGGGCCGGCGCGGCCGCGGCCGACCAGCACCTCGCCGTGGGGGCCCCGGTCGGACCCCTGCACGGCCTGCCGCATGCGTTCAAGGACACGCACGACGTCGCGGGCTGGCGGACGACCTACGGCTCCCCGCTGTTCGCCGACCACGTCCCTGACAGCGACGCCCTCGTCGTGGAGCGGATCAGGCGCGCCGGCGTGGTCGTCATCGGCAAGACCAACGTGCCGGAGTTCGCCGCCGGGTCGCACACCTTCAACCGGGTCTTCGGCACCACCCGCAACCCGGCCGACCCCACCCGGTCAGCGGGCGGGTCGTCCGGTGGGGCGGCGGCCGCCCTGGCCGCCGGCATGGTGCCCCTCGCCGACGGCTCCGACATGGGCGGCTCCCTGCGCAACCCGGCGTCGTTCTGCGGTGTGGTCGGCCTGCGGCCCTCGCTCGGCCGGGTGCCGTCCTGGCCGACGGACAACCTGTGGGAGACGACCTCGGTCAGCGGACCGATGGCGCGCACGGTGGCCGACGTCGCGCTCCTGCTCTCGGTCCTCGCCGGGCCCGACCCGCGTGTGCCCACGGCGCTGGGTGACCCGGGACGGGCCTTCGCCCCGCCGGTCACCGGCTCTCTCTCCGGACTTCGGGTGGCCTGGTCGCCTGACCTCGGCGGCACGCTCGAGGTCGACGCTGAAGTGAGACAGGTGGTCGAGGACGCCGGCCGCGGCTTCGCCCGCGCCGGTGCCCGGGTCTTCGGCGCCCACCCCGATCTGCGTCTCGCCGACGACACCTTCCGGACGCTGCGCGCCTGGTCGTTCTGGGCCCGCTTCGGGTCGCTGCTCGCCGAGCGCCCCGAGGAGTTCAAGCCGTCGCTGGCCGACAACATCCGGGCCGGCCGATCGCTCACCGGCGAGGACGTCGCCCGGGCCTACGCCCAGCGCACGGCCCTCGCCGGCACGATGCGCGAGTTCTTCACGTCGTACGACGTCCTGTTGCTGCCGGTCTCGCAGGTGCCGCCGTTCCCGGCCGACGAGGAGTTCCCCACGTCGATCAACGGCCGGCCCATGCAGACCTACCTGGACTGGATGCGCTCGGCCTACCTGATCACCGCCACCGGATGTCCCGCCATCTCCGTCCCGGCCGGGACCACCTCGACCGGGCTCCCGGTGGGGCTGCAGATCGTCGCTCCGCACGGGGCGGAGCGGTTCCTGCTGGAGGTGGCGGCGGCGTTCGAGGCCACCCGCGTCTACGGGCTACCCCCGGTATGACGACCATTCCACAAGACTTTCCACAGGTTGTGGAGATCGCGCAGGCAACTGTGGAGGACCACCGGGGTGGCTGTGGGCGACACGCCGGAACCAGCGGAATGTGGACGAAACCCTTGCGGGGATGGGTTTCGCAGGGCATAGAACTTCTCCCACGCACTCCCTCCGGGGAGAGCGGGATCGGAAGGAGAAGGGGTTCCGCACGACGAGTTCTGCTCGCCGCGGTGGCTGGGTGACGAGGCCGCCGGGAATCTCCGGAGCCGACTGGATCGACCGGGAGCGTCACCTGCACCGGTCAGCCGAAGGGCCCTTGTAGCTCATACCTCCAAGGGCCCTTCACCCTTTTCTGGGCCTCGCCGGCGCCGCGGTCGGTAGCGGTAGCAAACACGGCACAATGGGGCCCGTGCTCTACACAGTCACGCACGCGGTCATCCCTCCGGTTGCCAGGGCGATCTGGCGCCCCACGGTCAGCGGTCTCGAGCACGTCCCGGCCTCCGGCGGGGTGATCCTGGCCAGCAACCACCTCAGCTTCGTCGACAGCGTCGTGATCCCGTGCGTGGTGCCGCGGAAGGTGGTGTTCCTCGCGAAGTCCGACTACTTCACCGGCTCCGGGGTGAAGGGCGCAGCCCAGCGGGCGTGGTTCGAGGGCCTCGGGATGCTGCCGGTCGACCGCGATGACACGAAGGCCGCCATCGCCAGCCTCGACACCGCACTGGAGGTCCTGGGCAGGGGTGAGGCGTTCGGCATCTACCCCGAGGGCACCCGCTCGCGCGACGGCCGGCTGTATCGCGGCCGCACCGGCGTCGCCCATCTCGCCCTGACCGCCGGGGTCCCGGTGGTCCCCGTGGGACTGGCCGGCACCGAGGACATCCAGCCGGTCGGCTCGAGGCTGCCGAGGCTGGCCGACGTCACGGTCACCTTCGGGGAGCCGATCGACTTCACCGGCCGGTACGACGGCGTGCCCCTCGGCCGGGCCCGCCGGGAGGCCACCGACGAGATCATGACGGCGATCGGAGCCATCACCGGTCAGGAGCCGGCCGGCGTCTACAACGAGCGGCCCCCGGACCTGTGAGCACTCACCGGCTGGGGCGCACCGCTTCCGCGCGAACCATGGTCACGTCGAACTCGATCACCCGCAGGGTTGATCGATGCCGGGTGACCGGGAACATCCCGGTGATCTCGAAACCTTCTGCCTCATAGGTCGCGATCTGCTCCGGCAGGCGTGGCATGTCGTCGTAGATCGGCACGCACGACACCTCCGACTGCAGGCCGGCGATCTGCTTGAGGCACTCGCCTGCGCCGGCGAAGGCCTGGAGGTCAAAGCCCTGCGTGTCCAGCTTGAGGTACACGCGTGGGTCGTCGATCCCCTCCACCGCCTCCGCGAAGAGTCCGTCGAGCCGACGGACGCTGATCGCCTGTGTCTCGGCCTCGCGCAGGCGCCCCGACCAGGCCTTGCCGAAGTCGCTGGACGGAAGCAGCGAGCTCATCGAACCGGGCCGGACGTTGATCTCGGCCTCCTCGTCCGCCTCACCGAGCGCGCACTGCATCACCGACCAGTTGGGGTCCCCCTCGGCGGTGCGGCGCAGCTCGTCCGCGAGTGCGGGCACAGGTTCGAAGGACACGATCCGGCCGGCGTAGCCCTCCCGGCGCAGGAGCTGGGCGTACTGCCCGACGTTGGCCCCCACGTCGAGCACGCAGTTGATCTCGAGCTCGCGCAACACCCAGGCGACGTGCTCCCGCAAGAGGTAGTCGCCCAGGGCGCGCTGCTCCTGGGCCGGACGGCGCGGACCCTGCTGGCGGTGGATCACCCAGCTCCGGCCGTCCACCTCGTCCACGCGCACCGGGCTGCCGGGCCGGGCCACCACGGCCGCGCCGCCACCCAGCCGCGTCACCTCCAGCCCGAGACGGCGCAGGATGTTCAGTCGCGAGTGCCGTGGAGCCATGCGTGCAACCTACCGGGGTGGCAGGAGATGCCAACCGACCGGCCACTCGTCGGCAGGTTGCGCCGTGGCCGCGGGCCACGGCGTACCGATTGAATCGCGGCATGGCGCAACGACGGGTCCGGATCGGGATCGACACCGGTGGCACGTTCACCGACGTCGTCGCCCTCGACGAGGAGACCGGCGAGCTGGTCACCACCAAGACCCCGTCGACGCCCGCCAACCCGGCCGACGGGTTCATGACCGGCATCGACCGGATCCTCGAGCAGCTCGGCGCCGCCGGCGACGCGGTCACCGCCATCAGCCACGGCACCACCGTGGCCACCAACCAGCTGCTCGAGGGCAAGGTCAGCCGGCTCGGCTTCGTCACCACCTCCGGCTACGAGGCCATGCTCGAGATCGCCCGGCAGTCCGTGCCGGACGGCTACGGCAACTCCTACTTCTGGGTCAAGCCGGACCGGATCGTCCCGCGCCATCTGGTCAAGGGGGTCGAGGGCCGGCTGGACTTCACCGGTGCGGAGGTGCGGCCCTTCGACGAGGACGGGGCTCGCAAGGTGGCCCGCTGGTTCCGCGACCAGGGCATCGACACCCTGGGCGTCTGCTTCCTGCACGCCTACGCCGACCCGACCCACGAGCTCCGGATGCGCGAGGTCCTCGCGGAGGAGCACCCGGATGCGGTCGTCAGCCTCAGCAGCGAGGTGCTGCCGGAGTACCGCGAGTACGAGCGCGCGATGACCACCCTGGTCGACGCGGCGGTGAAGCCCCGGCTGTCGGCGTACGTCGGCAACATCAAGTCGCGCCTCGGCTCGCTGGTGACGGAGGGTGACCAGGTCCCGTTCTACGTGATGAAGTCCAACGGCGGCGTGCTCTCGGCGGACGAGGTCGTCAACCAGCCGATCACCACCGTGCTGAGCGGCCCAGCCGCGGGCGCACTGGGAGCCGCGCTGATCGCGCAGGTGGCGGGCTTCGACCGGGTGCTGACCAGCGACGGCGGCGGCACCTCCACCGACGTGAGCGTGGTGATCGACGGCGAGCCGACGCTCACGACCGAGGGCAGCGTCGGCGCCTTCCCGTCCAAGATCCCGATGATCGACGTGGTCACGGTCGGCGCCGGCGGCGGCTCGATCGCGTGGGTCTCGCCGGAGGGGACGCTCAAGGTCGGGCCGCAGTCTGCGGGCGCCGATCCCGGCCCGCTCTGCTACGGCCTCGGTGGCGCGGAAGGAGGAGCCGTCACGGTCACCGACGCTCATCTGATCCTGGGCCGGATCCCGCCCCACCTGCTCGGCGGGGAGATCCCGCTCGACGTGGACGCCGCCCGCGTCGGGGTCGAGGCGCTGGCCAAGGAGCTGGGTCTCAGCCCCGAGGCGTGCGCGACCGGCGTACTGGAGATCTCCGCCTGGAACCAGGCCAACGCGCTGCGCCAGGTCACGGTCAAGCGCGGCCTCGACGTCCGCGACTTCACGCTGACGACGTTCGGCGGCTCCGGCTCGCTGCTGCTCTGCCGGCTCATGGACGTGCTCGGCATCCGCACCGTGCTGGTCCCGCCCAACCCCGGCAACGTCTCCGCGTTCGGACTGCTCACCGTCGACGTGCGCAACGACTACGTCCGCACCCACGTCGCCTTCGCCGACGGCCTGGACCCCGACGCCGTCTCCGGCCTCTATGACGACCTCGCGGCCCAGGCGCGCACCGCGCTGACCCGCGAGGGCTTCGCGGAGGAGCAGCACCGGCTGGTGCGCACCGCGGACCTGCGCTACTTCGGCCAGGCGTTCGAGGTGCGGGTGCCCGTGCCCGACGGCGTGCTGGACCCCGATGCGCTCGCCTCGGTGTCAGCCGCCTTCCATGCCGGGCACCGTGCTCTCTACGGCTACGACTTCGCCGGCGACGACTCCCAGCCGGTTGAGTGGGTCAACCTCCGGGTCACCGGCATCGGCCCGATCAAGCGCCCCGAGATCCGTAGCCACGCCGACCCGCCCGAGACCGACGACCGGGCGAGCACGAGGGCCGAGTCTGCTTCGACGCGCCCGACGGGCTACGTCGACACCGCGGTGCTGTGGCGACCCGGCCTGGCACCCGGGGAGATCGTCGAGGGTCCCGCGATCATCGAGGAGTTCGGCTCCACGGTGCCGCTGCACCCCGGCTTCACCGCCCGGGTCGACGAGTTCCTCAACCTGATCGTGACGCGATCCCGGAGGTTGAGGTGGTTTCGAGACAGGCGCCAGAGCGCCTTCCTCAACCCACGACGCCTGGAAACCCCGGAACGGAGGCAGGGCAGTGAGCAGACGGGCCCCCACCGACTTCCCGTTCGGCTTCCTGACCGACGACCACGGCGCCAGCGCCGACCCGGTCCTCGTCGAGATCGTCCAGGGCTCGCTGGCCAGCGTGGAGATGGAGGTCGAGACCGCCATCGCGCGCACCAGTCGGAGCCCGATGATCCGCGACGCCCACGACTTCCGCGCCGGGATCCACGACCGGCTGCTGCGCAAGCTCACCGGCCGCTCCTACTCCGCGCTGGTGCACCCGGTCGCCCGCGACTTCCCGCTGGCGGAGATGCGGCCAGGGCGACGTGTTCTTCCACAACGACGTCTACCGCTCCGAGGGCGGCATCGGACACCTGCCCGACCTGTGCGTCACGGTGCCGGTGTTCGCCGACGAGCGGGTGGTGGCGTTCGTCCAGGCGTTCGGCCACCACGACGACATCGGCGGCGCCGTACCCGGCTCGATGCCGTCCTCGGCCACCAGCGTCTTCGAGGAGGGCCTGATGGTGCCGCCGATCCGGCTCTGGGACGAGGGCCGGCCGAACCGTGCGGCGCTGGCGATCATGACCCGCAACTCGCGGATGCCGGAGAGCCTGGCCGCCGACCTGGACGCCGAGTGCGCGGCCTGCCTGATGGGCGCCCGCCGGCTGGGCGAGCTGTTCGACCGGTACGGCGTCGAGACGGTCGAGTCC
Source organism: uncultured Actinomycetota bacterium (assembly GCA_963841625.1). Lineage (GTDB taxonomy): Bacteria > Actinomycetota > Actinomycetes > Propionibacteriales > Nocardioidaceae > Nocardioides. Next base: position 44,227 of record CAWJDH010000009.1, read on the forward strand.
TGCTTCGACGCGATCATCGACCGCACCACGACGACGTACCGGCGCGAGATCCTCGGCCGGATCCCGGTCGGCTCGTGGACCTGGGAGGACTACGCCGAGCACGACGGCGTCGACGACCCCAAGCTGCACACCCAGCGGATCACCCTGACCCGCACTCCTCCGGACGATCCGGAGGGGGAGCGGCTGGTGCTCGACTTCGACGGCACCGGCCCGCAGGCCAAGGGTCCGATCAACCACTCCGGCGACCAGAGTGACGGGGTCTTCCTCAAGAAGTGGCTCGCGCCGATCCTGCGCAACCTGGCCGAGAGTCCCGAGCGGATGGCCGAGCTCGACGTCAACGAGGGCGTCGTACCCCTCATCGAGATGCGCTTCCCGCCGCCCGGGACGCTGCTGACCCCGGTCTTCCCGGCGCCGACCAACGCCCGCACGTTCGTGATCCTGCGGCTGCTCGGCGTCCTCGCCGGCGTGGTGGCGAAGGCGGTCGACGGCCAGATGCCGGCCGACCAGGAGACGATCCGCTACACGGGCGTCTACGGCGAGGACCTCGAGGGCCGTCCCTACCTGATGCGCGAGGTGCTGGGCGGCGGTTCCGGCGGGCGTCCCCACGGTGACGGCGAGGACACCATCCACGTCGTCCCCGACAGCAGGAACCTGCCGTCGGAGTTCACCGAGGCGCGGTTCCCGTTCCGGGTCGAGTCGCTGGGGCTGGCCACGGACAGCGGCGGGGCGGGCAAGCACCGCGGCGGGCTCGGCTACGAGAAGTGCATCCGGATGCTGAAGGACGCCCACTTCATGTCGATCGCGGACCGGTCGATCCTCTCCTGCTGGGGGGTCAGGGGCGGCCGGGCCGGCAAGCCGTTCCAGGTGACCATCGACCCCGGCGGCCCGGACGAGCGCGAGGTCGACGCCCTCGCCGACGCCGAACCGGTCCGGGCAGGCGAGCTGATCCGCATCCGCACCACCGGAGGCGGTGGCTGGGGCGACCCCCTCGAGCGCGACCCGGCCCTCGTCGTACGCGACGTCGTCTGGCGCAAGGTCTCCCCGGAGGCGGCGCTGGCGGACTACGGCGTGGTGCTCACGGGCTCACTGGACGACGACACGCTCGGCCACGACCCCACCGCCACCGCCACCGAGCGCTCTGGCACGGCCGCGCGACGCCGACCAGCCGTTCTTCGACCGCGGCCCCGGCTATGCCAGGCTCGCCGACGGGACGACGTACGCCGCGGTGGACCTGGTGTGAGGATCGGGAGCATGAAGAGCCACGCCGAGACGGTCGAGGGCTACCTCGAGGAGCTGCCGCCGGATCGCCGCGAGGCGATTGCAGCTGTCCGCGACGTGATCAACCAGCACCTGCCAGAGGGATACGTCGAGCAGATGGAATGGGGGATGGTCAGCTGGGTGGTCCCGCTGGCCGAATACCCGGACACCTACAACGGCAAGCCGCTGTGCTACGTCTCGCTGGCCTCCCAGAAGAACCACATGGCCGTCTACCTGATGGGCCTCTACACCGAGGGCGGCGATGAGGCGTGGTTCCGGCAGCAGTACGCCGACCGCGGCATGATGCTGGACATGGGCAAGTCCTGCGTCCTGTTCAAGCGTCTCGACGAGCTGCCGCTGGACGTGCTGGGCGAAGCGGTGGCCAGGATCCCGGTCGGGGAGTTCGTCGCCCGCTACGAGGCCGCGAGGAACCGATGACTTCCGAGACCGACCTGGTCCACCTCCGCCGATGCGTCGAGCTCGCCCGGGAGGCGCTGGCCGACGGCGACGAGCCGTTCGGCTCGGTGCTCGTCGACAGCCAGGGCGAGGTCCGCTTCGAGGACCGGAACCGGGTCAAGGACGGAGACGAGACGCGGCACCCCGAGTTCGAGATCGCCAAGTGGTCAGCCACCCACCTGACCCCCGCCGAGCGAGCTGCGGCCACCGTCTACACCTCCGGCGAGCACTGCCCGATGTGCTCGGCCGCGCACGGCTGGATGCGGCTCGGCCGGATCGTCTACGCCGTGTCCTCGGCGCAGCTGGGGGAGTGGCTGGCGGAGTGGGGCGTTGCGTCCGCGCCGGTCGCCGCGTTGCCGGTCGAGGTCGTGGTGCCCGGCGCGGAGGTCGAGGGGCCGGTTGCCGAGCTCGAAGCGGAGATGAAGGAACTGCACCGGCGTCGGTTTGCCGGCTGACGCGCACCGTCGCGTGCCCGCCCATCTCGAGAAATGAGTGAGTGCGATGCGCTGACCGTGGAGGTCAGCGCATCGCACCCGCGACTGGGGACTCCCCTTCCCGGCTCAGCGGCCCCTCAACCTGACGCGCTGTGCGGAAACGTTGTCGGTGATGATCAGCGTCGCCGCCGAACGCTTCGCTGCCGGCCGGAACCTGAGGACGACCTTGCACGTGGCCCCGACGGCGAGCACCCGGCCGGTCCTGCAGGTCGACGACGCCCGCTTCGAGAACGTCCGGTCACCCTTCAGCGTGACCTTGCGGATCGTGCGCGAAGTCGTGCCCAGGTTCTTCATGGTCACCGATCTGGTGGCCACCCTGGCGGCGTTTCCGAAGTTCAGAGCGTTGGGCAGCGACACCCGGTTTGCGGGGGCCCTCTTGCCCATGATCACCCACCGGTCCGTGCTGTCTCCGCCCGCGCTGACGGTGGCGGGGTCACCCGCGACGTTCGCCGGCTGTGCGGTCACGGCGTTGCCGAGGTATCCCGGCGGCGGGTTGTTCGCGGTGATCCAGCTGGTGATGTGGCGACCGGCGACTGTGGTCATTGCCCGGAAGTTGCAGGGAGCGATCACGCAGCCGATGTCCTCGGTGAAGTTGACGTTCCTCTGCTCGATCGGGTCGTCCGCGGTCACGGTGACTGCGCCGTACGGCGTCGTCACCAGGATGTTGCCGGCGGTGTTGGAATGCCCACGGATCCGGAGGCGGTCGAACGTCATCGGCGACCTCCGGTTGAACCAGGCGGCTTCGGCCGCGAACTCGATGTCGAGGGTCAGGCCCGGGCTGGACAGGCTGGTGGTCGCCACCCAGTAGAACCCTTCGCCGTCCGGACCGTCGCCCACACCGGGGCCGCCGGCGCCGTCCCGCATCAGGGTCGCGTTGCCGCATCGGGCGGTGCCGTCGATGCACAGCTGCAGCGCGACGCCGGAGTCGTCGGTGTAGTAGGCGGGGAGGCCGACACGGGTCGGGTCGCGCGGCCCGACGCCTGCCCTGTCGAGCGCCTGGGACGGCGCCATGGTGGCGAGCGCTGAGGCCGCCAGGAGCACGGACAGCGTCGCCGCGGCCGCGCCCCGGATGGGGATCTTGAGGAGTTTCATGATGTGTTCCTTGTTCGGGGAAGTGCGAAGTACTGGAGCTGTGCTGCCGGGGGCGTGCGCGCCCCCGGCAGCTAGGTCGTCAGCGACCGTTCGACAGCGCTTGGTCCGGGCTGCCGGCCGGGCTGGCGCGGAGGTCTACCTGGGCACCCCGGTCCTGATCGGCACTCGGTGCACCCCGGCGATGGTGTCGTCGTCCACCACCAGCGTGGCCTGGGAGCGCCTGTGCGGCCCGGGTCGGTAGGTGAGGTTGATCCGGCAGGCTCCACCCGACCCCACCGACGCACGCGTCGCGCAGCCGTTCCGGGCGAGCTTGATGGTCTTCGCGCCGGCCAGGCGGACGCCCTGCAGGGTGAGCCGGGCGGTTCCCCGGTTCCTCAGCGTGATCGTGCGGTGCGCGACCTTGGCGGTCCTGCCGAACTCGACCCGAGCCGTGGACAGGATTGCCGCCGGCCCGGGAGCGAGCTTTCCGGTGACCGCGAACCGCGCGGTGCGGCCGATCACCTTTCCGTTGGGCCCGTGCAGGACCAGGTTGTTGCTCCTGGTCCCGCCCTTGACGGTCGTCAGGGACGCGCCGTTGCCGAGGTAGCCCAGCGGAGCGCCGGTCGCCCGCAGCCAGTTGGTCATCCTGGTCGCGCAGGGTCCTCCGCGCCGCAACGCGCAGCCCGGGTCCTGGGTGAGGTTGACATTGCGCTGACCGGTGCCCACGGCGGAGAACCTGGTGCGGCCGAAGGGCGTCATCAGGGTGTACTTGCCCGGCCTCAGGTGGCCTCGGACGCGCGTACGGTCGAAGACGATCCTTTGGGTCGCAGATGCCCACGCCGCCTCGTGAGCGAACTCCACGTCGATCGTGCCGCGCGGTGACCTCACGGTGGCGATGGCCATCCAGTAGAAGCCCTTCGCCGTCGGGAGAGACGGCTACGCCGGGACCACCGGCACCGTCATCGGTCGCCGTCGCGCCGCCGCATCTGGCGGTGCCGTCCACGCAGAGCTGGAGCGAGACACCGGAGTTGTCTGTGTAGTGCGACGGGAACCCCGTCGCGTCAGGATCGCCGGTCTTTCTGGTGTTCAGTCCCTGCGCGGGACCGGTCACGGCGAGCGTGGTCAAGCCGACGGTGAGCACGGCGACGGCCGTGACACCGAGTCGTCCCCAGGAAGGTCGTGACCTCCGGGAACTGCGGACAATCGTGTGGGGCTTCAAAGCGGGTCTCCATTCAGTGGTCCCCGTCCACCCCAAGCAACAGGTTGAGGCCCACCCGTCAACACACCGCAAACATGTGCTGCGCGGGCCCGGGAGCAACATTCGGGAGTGGAACCGGGGGTCGCACGATTCGCGTCGCGCGTGCGCGCTCGGCCTCGTCGAGGACTCTCCCCTTGAACGGCCACGCAAAGCGGCGGACCATGGAGAGAACTGCTGCGCCTAGGTCGGGTGAGATGTGATGACCACAGCCGATGTACTACGCCACTCGGTGGAGCACACGCACGAGAACCTCGCTGCCTGGTTGGCGGGCGCGAGGGCGATGGCCGACACCCGGGAGCAGCCGCGCAAGGCGTTCGAGGGCATCGACACCTTCCTCGCGATCGCCAGTCGCCATCTCGGCGCCGTTGACGCGGTCCTGATCCCGGCGGTGCGCCACGAGGTCCCCCACAGCCACCGGCTGGTGCACGACTACGTGCACGCCGAGCGGGAGCTCGAGGTGAGGCTGGCGCACGTCAAGGCCCACGCGTATGGCTCGACGTACGAGTCGGGGTTCACCTGGCTGGAGGCGTGGGCGGAGGTCGAAGAGAGCCTGGCCCGGCACCGGGTCGTCGAGACGGCCCTGGCCGACGCCCTCAGCGACGTGCTGACGCCGGAGGTGCTGGACGACCTGGCCGAGGCCCTGCAGGCAGCGGAGGCGAAGGCCCCGACGCGGCCGCATCCCTGGGCCCCGCACACCGGGGTCGCGGGCGCTGTGTCACGCAAGGTCCTGCACACGGTCGACGCGTTCTGGGACACCGCCGAGGGGCGGATGTCCCCCGAGCCCGAGCCGCCGGCGAAGCCCAAGCCCGGACTCATGTGGCAGTACCTCCTGGCGGACCCACGGTTCGACGAGGAGGAGGAACCCACCACCTGAGCGCTGGTCGCGCTTGGCAAGACTTGCCAGCGATGGCGGCGGGCGTTGAGTGGTGTTGATGGTGCCCGGCCGGTGGCGGCTGCCCCTAGATTCGTGGCATGAGGGTCCTGATTGCGCTGGGCGGCAACGCGATGACCGGCGAGGACGGTAGCGCGCGCGTCGAGGACCAGATCGCCGCCGGCAAGGTGGCGATGGAGGCGGTCGCCGACCTGCTCGGGCACGACATCGAGATCGTGCTCACCCACGGCAACGGCCCGCAGGTCGGCAACCTGCTCGTCAAGAACGAGCTGGCCGCTGCCGTCGTACCTCCGGTGCCGCTGGACTGGTGCGGAGCGCAGACCCAGGCCACCCTCGGGTTCGTGCTCATGGAGGCGCTCGATGCCGCGACCGCTGCCCGCGGTCTCTACCGCCGCTCGGCCGCACTGGTGACCCGCACCCTGGTCGACGCCGACGACCCGGGCTTCTCGCGGCCGACCAAGCCGATCGGCCGCTCGCTGTCCGCCGAGGAGGCGGCCCTGCTGATCGAGCACGGGGAGCACTGGGAGGACCGCGGCGCCAAGGGCTGGCGCCGGCTGGTCGCGTCACCCGAGCCTCGGGCGATCCTGGACGCGCCGGCGGTGCGGGCCCTGGTCGATGCGGGGTTCGTGGTCATCGCCAACGGTGGCGGCGGGATCCCCGTGGTGCGCGACGCGGACGGGCTGCGCGGCGTCGAGGCGGTCATCGACAAGGACCTCGGGGCGGCGCTGCTCGCCCGGACGGTCGACGCCGACATCCTGGTCATCGCCACCGACGTCCCCAACGCCGTCCTCCACTTCGGCACGCCCGAGGCCGAGCCGCTCGGCCGCGTGAGCATCGCCCGGCTGCGCCAGCTCGCCAAGGAGGGTCACTTCGCCAGTGGTTCGATGGGGCCGAAGGTGGACGCCGCCTGCAGGTTCGTCGAGGAGGGTGGCCAGTACGCCGTGATCACCGATCTCGACAGCATCGTCAACGCCGTGACCGCTTCCGAGGAAGAGCGCGAAGGCACGATCGTCGTACCCAACTGACCTCGTCAGACGAAAGGAACCAGATCCCATGACCGACGCCATCGAGGTCCGCAAGGTCCCGCTGCACTCCGTCTCCGACGCCTCCGAGCTCGCGAAGCTGATCGACGACGGGGTGATGGCCGCGGACCGGGTGATCGCGATCATCGGCAAGACCGAGGGCAACGGCGGGGTCAACGACTACACCCGGATCATCGCCGACCGGGCGTTCCGCGAGGTCCTCGTCGAGAAGGGCGCTCCGCCCGAGCAGGTGAAGCAGGTTCCGATCGTGTGGTCCGGAGGCACCGACGGCGTCATCAGCCCGCACGCCACGATCTTCGCGACCGTCGACACCCCCGCCGACGACCCGGCGCTCGACGAACCCCGGCTGACGGTGGGGTTCGCGATGAGCGAGGTGCTGGCGCCGGAGGACATCGGCCGTACGGCGATGATCTCCAAGGTCGCCGACGCCGTGAGGTCGGCGATGGAGCGCGCCGGCATCGACGACCCGGCCGACGTCCACTACGTGCAGACCAAGACCCCGCTGCTGACCATCCACACCATCCGCGACGCCAAGTCCCGCGGCAAGACGGTGTGGACCGAGCACACCCACGAGTCGATGGACCTCTCCAACGGGTGTACGGCGCTCGGGATCGCCGTCGCCCTCGGGGAGATCGAGATGCCCACCGACGAGGACGTCATGCACGACCGGTCGCTCTACTCCTCGGTGGCCTCCTGCTCCTCCGGCGTCGAGCTCGACCAGGCGCAGGTCGTCGTCGTCGGCAACACCACCGGCGTGGGCGGTCGCTACCGGATCGGGCACTCGGTGATGAAGGACGCGCTCGACCAGGACGGGCTGTGGGAGGCGATCCGCTCCGCGGGCCTCGACCTGCCCGAGCGTCCGCACACCTCCGACCTCGACGGCCGCCTGGTCAACCTGTTCCTCAAGTGCGAGGCCTCGCAGGACGGCGAGGTCAGGGGACGGCGCAACGCGATGCTCGACGACTCCGACGTGCACTGGCACCGGCAGATCAAGGCCTGCGTCGGCGGGGTCACCGCCGCCGTCACCGGCGACCCGGCGGTCTTCGTCTCGGTCTCCGCCGCCCACCAGGGGCCTGACGGCGGCGGCCCGGTCGCCGCGATCGTCGACCTCGGCTGACTCGTTGAGTAGGGGATCCCCCCGTTGAGCTGGGCCTTGCTGCGGGCACCCGGAGTGCGCCAGGGCAGGCCACCGTGTGGAGGACCCTCGCTCTGGGTACGCCCATCTCGACACGAGGGGAAGAGGAGCTCCAGTGAATCCCATCAGCAAGGCCAGCAACGCGATCTTCCACCCGCGGCGCACGGCGACAACGGTTGCGGACCACGCCTCGGCACCGCGGCCGCAGGTGTGAGGACGACGATGCGCATCATCGACCGGGCAGCTGGGCTGGGTCGCGGCGACAACGTGGCGCCGGACGTCACGCCTCCGGCGTCCGCGGCTTCCGCCTCCGAGGTCGACGCCGGCCGGCCCGCTGCCAGGAAGTCGACAGCCACGAAGAAGTCGGCCCCCAGGAAGCCGGCCGCGAAGAAGGCTCCGTCAGCGCGGGCAGCGACGGTCGGTCCGGCGCTGACCCAGACTCCCCGGGAGACGATCGAGGATGACGAGCTTCGTACGCCGTCCGGCATCCCGGCCGCGGACGAGGGACACAACCCCGACACCGCCGAGACCGACCTCCATCAGCCCGGCACCGAGCCGCTGATGGACCCGGCCACGGTGAAAGCGGTCAGGAGCGAGGCCGAGGTCATGCAGAGGGCCGCCGACCCGGACAAGGGCTGAACGGACGCCCCCACTCGACGGTCGGGAATCCCCCACTCAACGGATGGGGGAGCGACCGGCGAACGCAGCCAACCGGTCATAGACGGGCGCGTCGTCGGCGACCTCGACAGGCGGCCCGAACGCCTCGCCGCGGTTGTCGGGGGTGAGGCCCTTCGACATGAAGGCCAGCCCGCGCTCGGCCACCTCCGGGTCCAGCCGGACGCGCACCCCGGTCGCCTGCACGAGGTCCCACGCATGCACGGCCATCTCCGCGGTCTGCCAGTCGACCTTCCCGGCGTCGGCGTCGTCGCCCTGCTGGTGCCAGAAGTGGATCAGGTCGTCGGCCGAGGACCGGAACTCGCCGGCCCACTCGTCTTCCACCACCGGCGGGGTCGCCGACCAGTCAGGCTGCTCGCCCCGGGACATCTCGAGGAAGTGGCCCGGGGTGGCCAGCACGTGGGAGATCAGCTTCCCCACGTCCCAGTCGCTGCAGGGCGTCGGCGCCGACAGATGGTCCTCGTGGATCACGGAGAGGACGTCGCCCATCTGGTCGAGGGCGCGGTTCAGGACGATGACGGCTTCGTTGCTGGTGGTCATGGATTCCTCCTCGGTGATGGTCCGGTGCTCAGGAGTCGAGCCACTCGCGGATCGACTCGTCGTGCTGGCCCAGGGTCGGGGGAGCGAGGTGCTCCGCGCGGCCTCCACTGAAGGTGTTGTCGTCGAAGCGGATCGGCGACCCGGGCAGGTTCACCGTGCCGAGAGTGTCATGGGGGACCGAGACCAGCAGCCCCTGGGACAGCGTCTGCTCCCACGAGTAGACGTCGTCGAGCGCGCGCACCTTCCCCGACGGGACCCCGGCAGAGGACAGCAGCGCCAGCCAGTGCTCGGCCGGGTCGGTCGCGAAGTGCGCCTCCAGCAGGGCGATCAGCTCGTCACGGTGCTCGACCCGGAGCGGGTTGCTGGCGAACCGCTCATCGTCAGGGTCGAGATCCAGTGCCCTGCACAGTGCCTTCCAGAGCCCCTCTGATCCGCACGCGATCTGGATCGGCGCCGTACCCGTCTCGAACAGGCCGTACGGCGCGATCGCGGGATGGTGGTCACCCGCGAGGCCCGGCACCTCTCCGGCGACGGTCCAGCGCGTGCCCTGGAAGGCGTGGACCCCGACCATCCCGGCCAGCAGGGAGGTGCGTACGACGCGCCCCTGGCCGGTCCGCGACCGCTCGTGCAGCGCGGCCATCACGCCGAAGGCGCCGTACATGCCGGCGCACAGGTCGGCGATCGGCACACCGACCTTCGTCGGCTGCTCGGTGCCGGTGAAGGACATCAGCCCGCCCTCGCCCTGGGCGATCTGGTCGTAGCCCGACCGCGACGCCTCGGGCCCGTCGTGGCCGAACCCGGTGATCGACAGGATCACCAGTCCGGGGTTGAGCTCGTGCAGCCGCGAGACCGGGAAGCCCAGGCGGTCCAGGACGCCGGTCCGGAAGTTCTCCATCAGCACGTCGGCACGCTCCACGAGCCGCGCCAGCACCTCCGAGTCCTTGGGGTCCTTGAGATCGAGGACCAGCGACTCCTTGTTGCGGTTGGCTGAGAGGAAGTACGTCGACTCGCGCGCCTCCTCGGGGCCCACGAACGGCGGCCCCCACGACCGGGTGTCGTCACCCGAGGGGGACTCGACCTTGATCACCCGGGCGCCCTGGTCGCCGAGCATCATCGCCGCATGCGGCCCGGCCAGGGCGCGGGTCAGGTCGAGCACGAGCAGGTCGGAGAGGGGTCCCTCGGTCATGTCCTCCAACCTAGTGTCGGAGCCGGATGATTGTCTTGGGGGCATGAACCACCCCATTCGAACGCTCGCTTCGCTGCGCTTCGAACGGGGACCCCGATGACCGCCTCGACGTCGTACCGCCTCGTGCCGCCCCCCGCGGCGCCCGCGGTGCCGACCCTCGACGCCGACCAGCAGCGGGTGGTCGACCACCCCGGCGGACCACTGCTCGTGCTGGCCGGCCCCGGCACCGGCAAGACCACCACCCTGGTCGAGGCCATCGCCCGCCGGATCGAGGAGGGAGCCAGCCCCGACGAGGTCCTGGCGCTGACGTTCAGCCGCAAGGCCGCCGAGCAGCTGCGCGACCGCGTGACCGCGCGGGTCGGGCGGACCATGTCGACGGCCATGAGCTCGACGTTCCACTCCTTCGCCTACGGCCTGATCCGCCGCTACTCCCCGGCCGAGCTCTACGCCGCCCCGCTGCGTCTGCTCTCCGCCCCCGAGCAGGACGTGGTGCTCCAGGAGCTGCTCACCGACAACCCTGAGTCGGTTCGCTGGCCGGCCGGGCTCCGCGCGGCGGTCGGGACCCGCGGCTTCGCAAGGGAGGTGCACGCGGTGCTGTCCCGCGCCCGGGAGCGCGGGCTCGATCCCGACCAGCTGGTCGCCCTCGGCCGGGCGGAGGGGATCGAGGAGTTCGTGGCGGCCGGCCACTTCCTGAGCCAGTACCTCGATGTCCTCGGCGACCAGAGCGCGATCGACTACCCCGACCTGATCGCCCGGGCGGTCATCGAGTCCGAGGTCCACCGCGACGAGCTGCGGGACCGGTTCACCCACGTCTACGTCGACGAGTACCAGGACACCGACCCAAGCCAGGTCGCGCTGCTCCACGCGCTCGCCGGCGACGGCCGAGACCTGACCGTCGTCGGCGACCCCGACCAGTCCATCTACGGGTTCCGCGGCGCCGATGTGCGCGGCATCCTCGACTTCCCCGCCGACTTCCCTCAGGCCGACGGGTCCCCGGCGCCCGTCATCGCCCTCGGCACGACTCGCAGGTTCGGGTCGCGGCTGCTGAGGGCCTCACGGGAGATCGCTGCCGGCATCGGTGTCACCGGCTCCATTCCGCGCGCCGCCTACACCGCCTTCCGCGACCCCGCTCCGGCCGACAACGAGTTCGGGCCCGGCACGGTCGCGGTCCTGACCTACGACACGGCGCGGGCGGAGACGGAAAACGTCGCCGACCTGCTGCGCCGGGCCCACCTCGAGGACGGCATCGGCTGGTCCGAGATGGCGGTCCTGGTGCGGTCCGGGCGCAGCTCGATCCCCAGCCTGCGTCGGTCCCTCACCGCGGCAGGTGTGCCGGTCGAGGTGGCCAGCGACGACACGCCGCTCGTGCGGGAACCGGCGGTGCTGCCGTTGCTGGGAGCGCTGGCCGTCGTGGTCGACGCCGAGATCGACGACCCCGCCCACGATGACTTCGTGGGGGCCGACCGGGCCGAGGCGCTGCTGACCTCGCCACTCGCCGGGCTCGACGCCACCGACGTTCGAGCCCTGACCCGCGCGTTACGGGCGCGCGACCGACAGGCGCCCGCCCGTGACCTGGTCCGGCGGGCGGTGCTCGACCCAGAGCTCCTCGACGAGCTGCCCGGGGAACCGGCCCGGCGCGCACAGCGACTGGCCCGGATCCTGGCCAGGGCCAGGGCCGACCTCCTCGACGGCGGGACCGTCGAGGAGGTGCTGTGGTCGGTGTGGGACGCCTCCGACTGGGGCACCCGCCTGCGGGCGGCCACCCGGGGCGGCGGGCTGGGTGCGCGCCTGGCCGGCCGCGACCTCGACGCGGTCTGCGCCCTGTTCGAGCAGGCCGCTCGCGCCGAGGAGCAGAAGGGGCACACCAGCGTGCGCGAGTTCCTTGCGACCCTGCGCGCCCAGGAGATCCCGGCCGACACCCTGGCCGACCGCGGTGTCCGCGGCGAGGCGGTGCGGCTGCTGACCGCTCATCGCTCCAAGGGTCTCGAGTGGCGGCTGGTGGTCGTCGCCCACGTCCAGGAAGCCGCCTGGCCCGACCTGCGCCGCCGCGACACCCTGCTCCAGGCCGACCGGATCGGGCGCGACGGGTTGCAGCCGCCCCTGACCCGCGCCGCGATGCTGGCCGAGGAACGCCGACTCTTCTACGTCGCCTGCACCCGCGCCCGCCAGCGCCTGGTCGTCACCGCCGTCGCCTCGCCCGATGACGACGGCGAACAGCCCTCCCGGTTCCTCCACGAGCTCGGTCGCGAACCCGAGCACCGCGTCGGCCGACCGCCCCGCCCGCTCTCGATGGCCGGGCTGGTGGCCGAGCTGCGGCGTACCCTCGCCGACCCCGCGCAGCCCGACCCGCTCCGGGCGGCCGCCGCCCGGCGACTGCGCCTGCTGGCCGACACCGACGTCCAGGGGCGACCCGTCGCGACCAGCGCGGACCCGGCGACCTGGTGGGGGCTCCGCGCGCCGACGCGCTCGGAGCAGCCGGTCCGTCCCACCGACCAACCGATCACGCTGTCCGCCAGCGCCCTCGACGGTCTGCTCACCTGTCCGGCCCAGTGGTTCCTGAGCCGCGAGGCAGGGGGAGAGGTCGTCAGCTCGTCGAGCCAGGGCTTCGGCAAGGTCGTCCACGCCATCGCCGAGCGGATCGCCTCGGGCGACCTCGCGACCACCGACGACCTGATGGCGCTCGTCGACGACGTCTGGGGCCGGATGGAGTTCCGGACGCCGTGGTCGCGGGCCCGCGAGCGGGAGGCGTGCGAGGCAGCGCTGGCCCGCTTCGTCGCCTGGCACCAGCGCCCCGGGGCCCGCACCGTCGTCGCGACCGAGCCAAAGATGCGGGCCGAGGTCACGCTGCCGGATGGTCAGGTGGTTCGCCTGCACGGCTACGCCGACCGGCTCGAGCTCGACGAGGACGGCCGGGTCGTGGTCGTCGACCTCAAGACCGGCAAGTACCCACCCACCGGCCCCGAGGTCGAGCGGCACTCCCAGCTCGGCCTCTACCAGCTCGCCGTCGACCACGGCGCCGCCGACGAGCTGGTCGGCCACCCGGTCACCTCGGGCGGCGCCGAGCTCGTTCAGCTGCGGATCGGCGACGATCTGCCCAAGGTCCAGCAGCAGTCCCCGCCGGCGCCCGGGCAGCCGCGGCTGGTCGAGGAGCAGCTCGAGCAGGCCGTCGCCGCGCTCCGGGCTGAGGAGTTCGTGGCCCGCCCCGGCAGCCACTGCGAGCGATGCTCGTTCCAGGCGATCTGCCCGACCAAGGCGGCCGGGAGCGTGCTGTCATGACCGTGCGGCCACACACTCGCGGGGCCCCGCTGTCCATCGACACTCCCGAGCAGCTCCGCGACGTCCTGGGAGCCGACTTCACCTTCAGCGACCAGCAGTTCGCGGCGATCACCGCCCCGCTCGAGCCGGCCGTCGTGATCGCCGGTGCCGGATCCGGGAAGACAACGGTGATGGCCGCACGAGTCGTGTGGCTCGTGGCCACTGGCCGTGTCTCTCCCAGTGAAGTGCTCGGGCTGACCTTCACCACCAAGGCCACCGCCGAGCTCGCCGGCCGCATCCGCGACAGCCTGCGAGCTGCGGCGTTGCTCCCGGCGCGCGGGCTGCGACCGCTCGGCCACGACGAGCAAGAGGTCGAGGAGCCAACGGTCTCGACCTACCACTCCTACGCCTCCGCCCTGCTCTCCGAGCACGGCCTGCGGATCGGCCACGAGCCCGACACCCGACTGATCGCCGACGCCAGCCGCTACCAGCTGGCCGCGCGCGCGGTGCAACGGCACACCCAGCCGGTGCAGCACCTCACCGACTCGCCCGCCCACGTCGTCCAGTACCTCCTCTCGCTGGACGCCGAGATGAGCGAGCACCTCGTGGCGCCGGAGAAGGTTCGCGCCTACGACGCCGATCAGCGGCCCCTCTTCGAGGCCGGCATGGCCACCGAGCACCGCAAGACCTACCGCGCCAAGAACGAGAAGGCGATCCTGGCGATCGACCGGCGGGCTGAGCTGCTCGACCTCGTGTCGGCCTACCGCGGGCTCAAGGACCACCTCGGGCTGATGGACTTCTCCGACCAGATCGCCCTGGCCGCGCGGTTGGCACAGGAGTGCCCCGAGGTCGGTGAGATCGAGCGTTCGAAGTTCCGGATCGTGCTGCTCGACGAGTACCAAGACACCTCGGTCGCGCAGGCACTCATGCTGAGCCGGCTGTTCTCCGGCCCCGACGCGGGTTCGGGCCGCGGCCATCCGGTCACCGCCGTCGGTGACCCCAACCAGGCCATCTACGGCTGGCGCGGCGCCTCGGTCTCCAACATCCTCGAGTTCGCCGACGACTTCCCGTCCGCCGACGGCCGACCCGTGACCTACCCGCTCACCGTCAACCGTCGCTCCGACGAGCGGATCCTGGCGACCGCCAACCACCTGGCCGCAGAGCTCTACGACAGCCGCTCGGGGCTGCTTCCGCTCGAGCCGAAGCCCGGTGCGAAGCACGGTGAGGTTCGGGCGACGGTCCACGAGACCTACGACGACGAGCTGGCCTGGCTCGCCGATCGCGTCATCGAGGAGCGCGACGCGATGGCCGAGCCGCGCTGGAAGGAGATCGGGGTCCTGACCCGCGACAACGCCCATGCGGCGGCGGTCTTCGATGCCCTGAGCGAGCGTGACATCCCGGTCGAGATCGTCGGCCTCAAGGGGCTGCTCCGCCTTCCCGAGGTCGCCGAGGTGGTCGCGACGCTGACCCTCGTCCAGGACGTCACCGCCAACGCCAGCCTGCTCACCCTGCTTTCCGGCCCGCGGTGGGCGATCGGTCCGCGCGACCTCGCCCTGCTCGGCCGCCGTGCCCGCGAGCTGGCCGGGTCCCAGGCCGGCGGGGCGACGTACGAGGACCTACGCACACAGCTCACGGCTGCCGTCGAGGGAGCGGACCCCACCGAGATCGCCTCGCTCTGCGATGCCCTCGAGGACCCGGGCGACCTCGCCTACTCCGAGGAGGCGCGCCAGCGCTTCGTCCTGCTCGCCGACGAGCTGCGCCGGCTGCGCTCGGCCATCGGCGAGCCGATCCTCGATCTCGTCCGACGGATCATCGACACCTGCGGCATCGACGTGGAGCTGGCTTCCTCGGTGAGCCCCGCGGCCGCGGCCCGACGCGACAACCTCGACCTGTTCGTGCAGGCCGTGGCGGAGTTCCAGGCCGTCGACGGTCAGGTGACACTGGCCGCCCTGCTGGCCTGGCTCGAAGCCGAGGACGAGTTCGGTCAGGGGCTCGACGTCGCGACCCCGTCGGAGGCCGACTCGGTCAAGCTCCTGACGGTCCACCGCGCCAAGGGCCTGGAGTGGGACGTCGTCTTCCTCGTGGGCGTGACCGAGAAGAAGTTCCCCACCAACCGCACCCGATCCAGCTGGCTGACCATTCCGTCCGCGATGCCGGTCGCACTGCGGGGCGACGCCCGCGACCTGCCCCAGCTCGGTGGCCACACCCCGGCTGACATCACCGCCTTCGCGACGGCGGCCAAGGCCCACGAGGCGCTCGAGGAGCTGCGGCTCGGCTACGTCGCCTGGACCCGCGCCCGCCACGTGCTCTCGGTGTCCGCGTGGTGCTGGGCCGGGCACCTGAAGGCCCCCCTCGGTCCGTCCGAGTACCTCACGCGCACCTGCGAGGCGATGGCTGCCTGGGGCGGCGGGCCCGACCAATGGCTCGACATTCCCGCCAAGGGGACGCCGCACCCCCATGCAGACCGCTCGCCCGATCTGGCGTGGCCGATCTCCCACCACACCGCCGAGGTCGAACGCCGGCTCGAGGCGGCCGATCGGGTGCGCACCGCCCGCACCGACGAGCCGGACGCGGTCGAGGACATGCTGCTCCTCGACCGGATCTCGCAGTGGGACGAGGAGATCAGGCGGCTCCTCGAGGAGGCGGCGCGCGACCGGTCGCCCGAAATCGTGGTGCCGCTGCCGACGTCACTGTCCGCCACGTCGCTGGCCCGGCTGCGCGACGACCCCGCCACCTTCGCGCGCGACCTGGCCCGGCCGATGCCGCGGCAGCCCTCGTCAGCGGCCCGGTTCGGCACCCGCTTCCACGCCTGGGTGGAGGCGCGGTTCGGCCAGCAGCTCCTGCTCGACCCCGACGAGCTGCCCGGCCGCGGTGACTCCGGCATCGACGACGACTCCGAGCTGCGCGAGCTGATCAAGCGCTTCGAGGATGGTCCGTTCGCCGATCGTGTTCCCCACGCCGTCGAGGCGCCGTTCGCGCTGGTGCTCGCTGGACAGGTGGTCCGGGGACGCATCGATGCGGTCTACGAGGAGTCCGACGGGTTCCTGATCGTGGACTGGAAGACCAACCAGGCCGCCACGGCCGACCCGCTCCAGCTCGCGATCTACCGCCTCGCCTGGGCCGAGCTGCACGACGTCCCGGTCGAGCAGGTGCGGGCCGCCTTCTACTACGTCCGCACCGGGGACGTGGTCGAGCACGACGACCTGCCCGGCCGCGCCGAGCTGGAGCAGGTGGTCAGTCCCGGCTGAAGGCCGCGGTGAGGGCGATCTCGACCATCGTCCCGAAGGTCTGCTCTCGCTCCTGCGACGACGTCTGCTCACCGGTGACGATGTGGTCCGACACCGTGCAGATCGCCAGAGCCCGGCGGCCGTACTTCGCGGCCAGCGTGTAGAGCGCCGACGCCTCCATCTCCACCGCCAGCACGCCGTAGTCCACCATCCGCTGGGTGAGCTCGGGGCGGGCCGCGTAGAAGGAGTCGCTGGAGAAGATCAGGCCGACGTGGACCGCCGGGCCGGTGGTCTCCTGCTTCGTCGAGGCGTCGTACGCCGCCCGGAGGAGGCGGAAGTCGGCGACCGGGGCGTAGTCGAGCCCCTCGAACGCGATCTTGTTCATCGAGGAGTCCGTGCAGGCGCCCGAGGCGATGACGAGGTCGCGTAGCGCGAGCTTCGGGGTCAGCGCCCCGCACGAGCCGACCCGGATGATCGTGCGGACGTCGTACTCGTCGAACAGCTCGTTGGCATAGATGGCCAGCGACGGCTGACCCATGCCCGAGCCCTGCACCGAGACCGGTTCGCCGCGCCAGGTGCCGGTGTAGCCGTACATCCCGCGGACCTCGTTGTAGCACTTCGCGTCGTCGAGGAACGTCTCGGCGATCCACTTCGCCCGGAGGGGGTCTCCGGGCATCAGGACCGTGGGTGCGATCTCGCCCGGCTGGGCGCCGATGTGGGTGCTCACGAACCGGGAAACTACCCGGTTCTGCCTTGGTTTCGAGACGGCGGGGGCACCCCTCACTGCGTTCGGGTCTGCCCCCGCCTCCTCAACCTCCTCGCCTGACGCGCGTCCTGAGCTTCGCTCAGTCCACGCTGGCTCGGACAGTAGCCTCATCCGCGTGAGCTCCGGACGCACCTTTCCCCACGTCGCGCTCTCCGCCCATGCCCACAACCGCCAGGGGTTGCTCCGCACCGACCCCGAGTGGCTGGATCGACAGTGGGCCGACGAGGCAACCCGGGTGCTGGTCGTCGCCGGCTCGCGGATCCGCCCGGTCGACGGAGAGGTGTCGTGGGTCGCGCCGGGAGACGCACCCGCACACGGCACGCGGGTCCTGCTCGGCGAGCGGGAGGGCCGGACCTGGTTCGCCCTGATCGTGGACCCGGACCAGGCGCCGGGGGAGCGGGAGGAGTGGGTGGGCCTGCGGTCGCTGCTCCCGACGCTGGCCGACCGAAACGCCCAGGCACCTCTCCTGCTGCACGCGATCGGGCTGGCCGAGTGGCACTTCGCCACCCGCTTCTGCCCGCGCTGCGCCGGGGCGCTGGAGGTCCGGGCGGCCGGGCACGAGCTGGCCTGCACCTCGTGCGGCAGGCAGCAGTTCCCGCGCACCGACCCGGCCGTGATCATGGCGATCACCCACGGGAAGCCGGGCAGCGCCGAGGAGGCGATCCTGCTCGGGCGGCAACGCGTGTGGCCTGCTGGCCGGTGGTCGACGCTGGCGGGCTTCTGCGAGCCGGGGGAGACCCTCGAGGACGCCGTACGCCGCGAGGTGGAGGAGGAGGTCGGGGTCGAGGTGGGCGAGGTCGACTACTTCGGGAACCAGCCCTGGCCGCTCCCCGCCAGCCTGATGCTGGGTTTCGTCGGCCGGGCGATCACGCGCGACCTCGACGTCGACGGCGCCGAGATCGAGGAGGCGCGGTGGTTCACCCGCGATGAGCTCCGGGCCGGAATCGAGGCAGGGCAGGTGCTGATCCCGCGCAGCGTCTCGATCTCGTCATCCCTGATCGAGCACTGGTACGGCGGGCCACTCCCGGGAGGATGGTGACCCGTACGACGGTCAGCGTCAGGACGCGAGCGAGTCGAGCTTCTGCTTGACCTGCGCCAGGGAGGGGTTCGTGTGCGCGGTGCCGTCGCTGTAGACGAGGGTCGGGACGGTCTGGTTGCCGTTGTTGGCCGACTCCACGATCTGTGCGGCGTCCGGAGTCTGCTCGATGTCGACGATCTCGAACGAGATGCCCTCCCGGTCGAGCTGCCCCTTGAGGCGGTGGCAGTAGCCACACCAGGGCGTGGTGTACATCGTGAAGGCGGTCATCGCAGGCGTGTCCCCTCGGACGTCTAGGGTTTCTGGCACAGAAGGTTAAACCGCGCAGACGGAGGTGTTGTTCCCGCATGGTCGACGCCGACGACCTGCTCGCCGCTCTCGACCCCGAGCAGCGCGAGGTCGCCACGACCCTGCGAGGGCCGGTCCGGGTGCTCGCCGGAGCCGGCACCGGCAAGACCCGGGCGATCACCCACCGGATCGCCTACGGCGTCGCGACCGGGGTCTACGAGCCCACCGAGGTCCTCGCGGTCACGTTCACCACCCGCGCCGCCGGCGAGATGCGGGGGCGACTGCGCCGGCTCGGCGCTCCCGGGGTCCAGGCGAGGACGTTCCACTCCGCGGCCCTGCGCCAGCTTCGCTACTTCTGGCCCCACGTCCACGGCACCGAGCTGCCCACGCTCACCGAGTCCAAGATCGGGATCCTGGCCACCGCCGCCCGCCGCAGCCGGATCGACGCCGACCAGGCGCTGCTGCGCGACCTGGCCTCGGAGATCGAGTGGGCCAAGGTCAGCAACGTCCATCCCGACGACTATCCCCGCGTCGCGCCGTCCCGCGGACGCTCGGTCGCCGGCCACGGGCCCGAGACCGTCGCGCGTGTCTTCAGCAGCTACGAGGATGTCAAGCGCACCCAGGGCCGGATGGACATGGAGGACGTCCTGCTCTTCACTGCCGGCCTGCTCGCCGACGACGAGCGGGTCGCGGCCCAGGTCCGGCGCCAGTACAAACGCCTCGTCGTCGACGAGTTCCAGGACGTCTCGCCGCTCCAGTCGGCCCTGCTCGACCTCTGGCTTGGAGGTCGCGACGAGCTGTGCGTCGTCGGCGACCCGGCGCAGACCATCTACTCCTTCGCCGGTGCCAACGCGTCCTACCTCCGCGACTTCCCGGCCAAGTTTCGCTCGACCACCTCGATCGAGCTGACCCGCAACTACCGCTCCACCCCCGAGGTCGTCGCCGCCGCCAACACCCTGCTGGAGAAGTCGCCGAGCCGCGGCGTCGAGCTGCGTGCCCAGCGGCCCTCCGGTCGCCCGGTCACCTACACCCCCCACCCTGACGAGGTCGCCGAGGCCGAGGCGGTCGCCAAGCACATCGCCGGCCTGCGCGACGGTGGCCGCCCTCCGGGCGAGGTCGCCGTACTGTTCCGGATCAACGCCCAGTCCGAGGCGTTCGAGGACGCCCTCGCCAGCCGCGGCATCCCCTACGTCGTCCGCGGCGCGGCCCGGTTCTTCGACCGCCCGGAGGTGCGGGAGGCGGTGACCCTGCTGCGCGGGACCGCGCGGTCCGGTCAGGCCGCTTCCGAGGACCTGGTCGACACGGTGCGCGCGGTGCTCGCCGGCATGGGCTGGAGCAACGAGGCGCCGGCGGCCCGGGGGCGGACCCGCGACCGCTGGGAGTCCCTCCAGGCGCTCGTCGACCAGGCGACCGAGTTCGCCCGGGCCGAGGGGAGCGACCTGGGGGGCTTCGTCGACGACCTCGACCGAAGGGCGTCGGAGCAGCACGCCCCGGTCGCCGACGGGGTCACCCTGGCCACGCTCCACGCCGCCAAGGGGCTGGAGTGGGACTCCGTGTTCGTGACCGGCCTCCAGGAGGGCACGCTGCCGTTCTCCTACGCCGAGTCGCCCACCGAGGTCGAGGAGGAGCGCCGGCTGCTCTACGTCGGCATGACCCGCGCCCGGCTCGACCTTTCCCTGTCCTGGAGCCTGGCCCGCAACCCGGGCGGGCGGGCCTCTCGCAGGCCCTCCCGCTTCCTCGACCCGCTCCTCCCGCACGACGCGTCGCCCCCGGCGCGCCCGTCCCGGCGCGGGGTGGCCAACTGCCGCGAGTGCGGGAAGCCGCTGGTCGGCAAGGCCAAGAAGACCGGCCGCTGCGCGGACTGCCCGGCGTCCTACGACGAGGAGCTCTTCGAGCGCCTGCGTGAGTGGCGCAAGGCCCGCGCGGCGGAGGAGAGCGTGCCGGCCTTCGTGGTGTTCACCGACGCCACGCTTGCAGCTGATCGCCGAGCACAAGCCACGCACCGAGCAGGCCCTGCTGGCGGTCAACGGGATCGGCCGGTCCAAGCTGGAGCGTTACGGCGACGACGTGCTCGCCCTGGTGGACTAGACCGAGGCGAAAGATCCGGAGAAAATCGCGAAATACCCAGCTAAATGGTTTGCCCATTACGCGGGTCGACCGGTAACTTTCTCTCACCGAGCAAATCGCGCACATGACGCCCGGCAAGTGTCAGCGCCAGACGCACCGAAGGAGGTGGACCGCATGAGCATCAACAAGATCCAGACGATGGGCCAGAACCCGTCGCACTTCGGCATGCCCACGCCCGGACTCCGCCTCGGCGTCTACGTCGGCACCACGGTCTGCACCACCGGTGCGCCCGTTTCCGGCGACGACCGCGTGGCGGCCCGCATCTGGGGAGCCTTCCCGGGGACCTCTGCCTGGAGACCACCGACCTGTTGACCTTTCAACAGCATCGGCAGCCTCCAGGCCGCGGACCCGAAACCGGGATCCGCGGCCTTTTTGATTTTCCGAGCACCAACCAGTGACCAGGTCAGTGAAGGAGGTGAAACAGATGACCATCAGCGTTCTCGACAGAACTGGTGGGACTACCGATGCCAGCCTGGGTGGGTTGCACGATGCGGCCGGCGCGGTGGACCACGAGCTGCTGCCCTGCCGGATCAACGACCCGGAGCTGTGGTTCGCGGAGATCACCCGCCGACGTGGAGTTTGCCAAGACGCTGTGCCTGGACTGCCCGGTCCGGTCCCTGTGCCTCGACGGCGCTCTCGAGCGGCGCGAGCCCTGGGGCGTCTGGGGCGGTCAGCTCTTCCTCCAGGGAGCGGTGATCCCCCGCAAGCGGCCGCGCGGCCGACCCCGCAAGAACGAGATGGCCGCGTGAGCGGTCGCCGTCTCGCCGAGAAGGAGGATCCGACACCACCGATGAACACCGAACCGAACGGGAGCAAGAAGATGTATCTCATGAATGAAGACCTGGCCCGCGCGCAGATGTCCGCGCGCCAGGGAGAGGCGCAGCAGCGGCGGCGCGGCCACCAGATGGCCCAGGTCCGCCGCTTGGGCCGCAAGGCCGAACAGGCCGCGCTGCAGGCGCGTCTCGCCGTCGCCCGAGTCCTGTGACGGGGGCAATCGCGGGGGCGGTGATCGAGTCGAGAGCCGGGTACGACGTCAGCGTCGTACCCGGCTCTTGGTCTGTCCAGGAGTCGTATTCTGGCCGGGTGATGACCTGCGACTTCTGCGGGCGGCAGGAGGCCGACGAGGCCAAGACACTCACGTGGACCACCGTCCGTGGAGAACGGCCGGCTGCGGCGCTACTGCGACGAGTGCTCCCGCACCCACCTGCGGGCCATGGAGGGCAAGCTCGACAGCGAGTTCTGGTGAGTCATCCCGCGGCCAGCTCCTCGCCCCAGTGGCAGCCGCACGCCGCATGCCGCAGCCAGCGCTGCCGGGCCAGTGTGAGGGCGGGATCGACCCCGATGGTCGACGACCAGGTGGACGGCAGGTCACCCTCGACGTAGGAGACCAGGTCGCGCACGGCCCACGCGGCTGCCAGCTGCAGCAGGACGGGGTCGGGAGGCACCCGGTCGTCGGGACCCGCGGCGTACTGCTTGCGAACCGTGGCGTGTCCGGGGTCCAGGTCGCACCGGTGGGCGGTGACGCACCGCGAGCAGGCGGTCAGGCCCGGGGACACGAACGGGCCCACCGTGATCCGCCCCGCCATCGCGCTCACCACCAGGTGGGGTTCGGAGCGCCGCACCAGCTCGTCCAGCAGCTCGTCGGCGGGGTCGACGAGGAGGTGCGCCACCGGGAGGGCACCCGGGGCGGCGACGGTCAGCCCGGCCAGGGCCATCGAGCGGAGGATGACCGTCTTCCACGGCCCGGACGCGTCGACCGCCACCCGGGCCGAGCCGCGGGCCGCCAGTCGCCCGGCGGCGGAGGACCCGTCGGTCGCGAAGGCGGACAGGACGGACTCGCGCGGGAGAGGCCCGCGGATGGCCTGGTCGAGGGCGTCTGCGTCCACGACGAACCCACGTTCGACCAGCTCCCGGCACCAGGTGCGGACGCGTGGATCGCCGAGATCGGGGAGGTGTCCGTCGCGGAGAGCGGCCAGGAGCCGGCGGGCCGGTTCATCGGCGGGCAGGACCAGTCGGTCGGTCGGGTCGATCCCGACCTGGAGGTGTCGGCTGTCGCGGTGGACGGCGCGAAGCCCCGGCCTCAGCCGGGGACGGCGGGGGAGCCAGTCGTCGCTTCGCATCCGCAGGATGCTGGCACACGTCGGGCCGTGGCGGCGTCCGTCATCCACAGGCCAGGGCCGGAGACGCCGACGGCGGCGGTGGGGCCCCGCAGAGTTCCCACCGCCGCCGTCATTGAGTGCTGACTCGAGTCAGAGCAGCCCGAGAAGAGCAGCTTCGTCCTGGGCTGGTGCTACGCCTTGCCCAGGATGCGGTTCAGGTTGGTGTTGCACACGGGGCACACGGCCTTGGCCATCCGGGTCCCCTTGTCGTTGACCCTGACCTCGCCCTCGGCCTCGCGCTTCTCCTTGCACTTCACGCAGTAGAACTCGCCGCTCCAGGTCTCCGCCATGACGGCCTCCTTGCTCGTTGATGTCTCGGTCGTCGCGACGGGGAGTTGGGGGAAGCCCGTCGGGATCCCGTCCGCCACAGCGTCGAGGACCGCTCCGACCCTACGACACGGGGCAGACGGGTGCACTCAGGCGCACCGGTAAGGGGTGATCCGGGCGGTGGCGGGTATAACGGCCCGGCGGGCCCTGCGTAGCCTGCGGCCCATGACCGACTACACCCATCTGCGGCTCGAGCGCACCGGCGACGGGGTCGCCGTACTCACCCTGGACAACCCCGACCAGCGCAACGCCATGTCAGAGGAGATGACCTCCTCCTGGGTCGCCGCGATCGACGAGCTGGCTGCCGACCGATCGGTGCGCGTCGTGGTGGTGACGGGGGAGGGTTCGGCGTTCTGCTCCGGGGGCAACACCGCCTGGATCGCCAGCGAGCCGGAGGCCACGGTCGACGAGCTGCGGGAGCGGATGCTGCCGTTCTACCGCGCCTGGCTGTCGATCCGCCGGCTCGAGGTGCCCACGATCGCCGCCGTCAACGGCGCCGCGATCGGTGCCGGGCTGTGCCTCGCGCTCGCCTGCGACATCAGGTACGCCGCCGCCGGAGCCAAGCTGGGCGTCCCCTTCGTCCAGCTGGGCATGCACGCCGGCATGGGCGGCACCTACCTCCTGCCCGAGGCGGTGGGCCCCGCCCACGCCCGCGACCTGCTCCTCACCGGGCGGATCGTCGACGCCGAGGAGGCGCTCGCGCTGGGCCTGGTCTCGCGGGTGATCGAGCCCGACGCGTTCGTGGCCGAGGTGCTCGCGACTGCCGGCGGTGTCGCCGGCACCGCCCCGATCGCGAGCCGGCTCACGAAGCTGGCACTCGCGGACGGGGGGCACGCCGACCTCGAGAGCTGTCTGCAGTGGGAGGCGTTGGCGCAGCCGATGACGCTGGCCACGGCGGACCTGCAGGAGGGGATCCGGGCGGCGCGTGAGAAGCGGCGGCCGGCGTTCGAGGGCAGGTAGTCGAGGCCCGAGAGCTCAGACCTGGAAAGAGGACGCCCCGGCTCTCGTCCTGACGCTTGCCTTCCCCTTGCGAACGTCGTTCGGATGCCGCCGGGGCGTCCTCTGGTAGGAGGCTAGGAGCCGTGGGACGCCGGGGTCAACGCACGGCAACCCACACCTGTGGAAAACGTTGTGGACAAGGCTGTGGAGTGGGGAACGATCCGGTGGACGAACCAGGGCGACGGGTTGGACGGACCTGTGGAAGGTCTGCCCGGACGGGACGGTCGGCGCGACTCTGACCAGCAAGAATGGCGCTGAGACGGATGTGGACAGAAGAAAGTTGGCGCAGTGGTCCAGACGAGTTCTGACGGCGACGAGACCTACGACGGGGGCCCGGTCGCGGCATTGCGACGGATCGCCTTCCTGCTCGAGCGCGGCCGGGAGGACACCTACAAGGTCAAGGCCTTCCGGACCGCGGCAGCGGCCATCCTTCCCCTGCCCGCCGAGGAGGTTGCCGAGCGCGCGGCAGCCGGGACCCTGACCGAGCTGCCGGGGGTGGGTGCCAGCTCCGCCGCGGTGATCGAGGAGGCCTGCCGCGGCGTCCGGCCGGAGCGTCTCGCCCGGGTCGAGCGCGAGCACGCGGGACCCCTGACCTCTGGAGGGGACGGACCTCCGCTCCCGGTTGCGGGGTGACCTGCACTCACACTCCGACTGGTCCGACGGCGGCTCCCCGATCGAGGAGATGGCGTTCACCGCCGTCGAGCTCGGCCATGACTACCTCGTGCTGACCGACCACTCACCCCGGCTGACCGTCGCCAAGGGCCTGAGCGCCGAGCGGCTGGCCCGCCAGCTCGACGTCGTCGACGCCGTCAACCAGCACCTCAGTGGCACCGGCTTCACCCTGCTCAAGGGGATCGAGGTCGACATCCTCGACGACGGCGGGCTCGACCAGACCGACGAGCTCCTCTCGCGGCTCGACCTGCGGGTCGCCAGCGTCCACTCCAAGCTCAAGATGGAGCCGGCCGCGATGACCCGCCGGATGACGGCGGCCATCGCGAACCCCCGGATGAACGTGCTCGGCCACTGCACCGGTCGCCTGGTGACGGGGAACCGCGGGGTGCGGCCGGGCAGCAAGTTCGACGCGCGTGCGGTGTTCGAGGCCTGCGTCGAGCACGACGTCGCGGTCGAGATCAACTCGCGGCCCGAGCGCCGCGACCCGCCCACGGCCCTGCTCGAGCTCGCTCGTGACATCGGGTGCCGGTTCTCCATCGACAGCGATGCCCACGCCCCCGGCCAGCTCGACTTCCTCGTCTACGGCTGCGAGCGGGCCGAGGTCGCGGGCATCGACCCCGACCGGATCGTCAACACCTGGGAGCGCGACCGGCTTCTCGCCTGGGCCAATCGGGGGGACCGGGCCGATACCGTTACCCCATGACGTCCGAGGTCGAGGTACGCCGGTCCAAGCGGCGCCGTCGTACGGTGTCGGCCTACCGCCAGGGTGACCGGATCGTGGTGCTGATCCCGGCCAGCCTCTCCCGCGCCGAGGAGTCGGAGTGGGTCACCACGATGGTGGACCGGATCGAGAGGTCCGAGCGGCGCAACCGGCTCTCCGACGACGACCTGCTCGTGCGCGCCGAGGAGCTCAACGACCGCTACTTCGGCGGGATCGCGTCACCGGCCTCGGTGCGGTGGGTCGACAACCAGCGGTCGCGATGGGGGTCGTGCACCCCCGGTGACCGGACGATCAGGCTGTCCGCCCGGCTCCAGGACATGCCCCGCTGGGTGGTCGACTACGTGATCGTGCACGAGCTCGCGCACCTGCTCGAACCCGCCCACGACGCGAACTTCTGGGCCTGGGTCGACAAGTACCCGAAGGCCGAGCGGGCCAAGGGCTACCTCACGGGATGGTCCGCGGCCTCCCAGGTCGAGTCTCCGCCGGGCGAAGTCGACTGAAGAACCTCGACGGCCGGACGGACGAAGTCCTCGAGGTGGTCGTCGGGCAGCGCGTCCACCGGCCACCACGCCACGTCCAGCGACTCCTCGCTCACCTCGTGCCGGGCGCCGGCCCGCGCCACCGCCGCATACATGACGTCGAGGTGGTGGACCTCCTCGCCCGGCCCGCAGAACGGGACCTGGTGTGCGTCGAGCCGGACCGGGGCGGGGTGGAGGTCGAGCTCGGCGGGGGAGAGCCCCGACTCCTCGACCGCCTCGCGCAGGGCGGCGCCGTCCAACGTCAGGTCGCCGTCCTCGGTGTGGCCGCCGAACTGGAACCACCGGCCGGACTTCGCGTGGAGGGTCAGCAGCACGCGGCGGAGCGAGGGGTCCAGCACCAGCACGCTGGCCGTGACGTGGTCGGGCCGGCACCCGCGGGTCAGGCCGTCGGGATGCCGCTCGAGGTGCTCGACGAACCGTCGGCGCAGGGTCTCCTGCGCCGTGGACGGCGCGGACCAGTCGCGGAGGACGTCCAGCGCGTCGGCGTGGAGGGTCACGCCGGGTCGGCGGGTCCGGGGTCGTTGTTGTCGAGCATTCGCTGGAGGGCGGCGTCGAAGTCCTCCTCGCTCATCTCCTCGGGGGCACCGGCGTCCTCCCGGAAGCCGAGCGGGTCGTCGAGGTCGCTCGCCGTCGGCAGCAGGTCGGGGTGCATCCAGACCCCGTCGCGTGCCTCCGGGCCCTGCCGGGTCCGCAGGGAGCCCCACAGGGTGCTCGCGTCGCGCAGTCGCCGCGGCCGCAGCTCGAGCCCGACCAGCGAGGCAAACGTCTGCTCGGCGGGACCACCGGCCGCGCGGCGGCGTCGTACGGCCTCCTGGAGCTTTGCCGCCGACGGCATCCGGTCGTGGGTGGCCTGGCCGACCACCTCGTCCACCCAGCCCTCGACGAGGGCGAGGGTGATCTCGAGGCGCTGGAGGGCAGCCTCCTGGCTCGGCGACTTCGGCAGGTCGAAGAGCCCACCCTCGAGCAGCTGCTGCATCGACTCCGGGTTGGTGGGGTCGATGCCGCGCATCTGCTCCTCCATCCGGCTCTGGATGGACTCGGTGTTGATCTCGATGCCGCGGGCGTAGTCGGTGACCGCGCCGATCAGGTGCTCGCGCAGCCACGGCACGTGGGCGAAGAGCCGCTGGTGGGCGGCCTCGCGCAGCGCGAGGTAGAGGAGTACGTCGTCCTGCTCGACGTCGAGGCCCTCGGCGAAGGCCGCGACGTTGGTCGGCACCAGCGCCGCTCGGCCGGGACTGGAGAGCGGCAGCCCGATGTCGGAGGCGGTGAGCACCTCGGAGGCCAGGGTGCCGATCCCGGAACCGACCTGCGAGGCGAGCATCGCGCCGACGGCCCGGCCCAGCAGGCCCATGATCGGACCGGCCATCGCCTTGGCCTCCTCGGGCAGGGCGCCGCTGAGGGACTGGACCGAGCTCTCCGCGATCGGCTCCACGAGGACCTTCCACACGTCGGTGGTCGCCACGATCCACTCGGCGCGGCTCCAGGCCGCGGTGGAGGAGACGCCGGAGGGGAAGGCGGTGGCTTCGTCGAGCCAGTGGTCGGCCAGGGTGAGGGTGTCGGAGACCGCGTCCTTCTGCTTCTGGGTCGGTGTCGGGTCGGGGGAGCCGGCCACCGTCTTGCGGGCCAGGTCGATCGTGAAGTCCCAGTTGAGTGGACCCTCGTGAGGCTGCATCAGGGCCTGGAGCTGGCTGAACAGGGCCCCCAGGTCGGGAGTCCCGCTGCCGCCGAAGAACTGCTCGAACGGGGTGCCGCGGAAGGGGTTCTGGCCGCCCTCGTCGGGGCCGTCGGAGGCGTCGCCCGGGTCGTTGCTCATGGTGCCACCGTACGCGTCACGACCAACCGTCAGTGCGCCAGTAAGGTCGTCGTCGTGAGCTCCCAGGCAGGCCCCCGCACCGTCATTCGGCTCGTGGAGCTGCGCGAGACGCCGCTCGACGCGACCGAGGTGGTGGACGCGCTCGGCGATGCGACGTCAGGCGGACTGACCCTGTTCGTGGGTCGGGTGCGTGACCAGGACGGCGGCCGCGCCGTCGACGGGCTGGACTACTCCGCCCACCCGAGCGCGCTGGAGCGCATGCGGCAGGTGTGCGAGCGGGTCGCGGAGGAGTACGACGTCCACGGGATCGCGGCCGTCCACCGGACCGGTCCGCTGGTGATCGGCGACATCGCGGTGATCGTGGCGACCTCGAGCGCCCACCGCGACGAGGCCTTCCGCGCCTCCCGGGCCCTGATCGACACCCTGAAGGCCGAGGTGCCGATCTGGAAGCACCAGCGGTTCGCCGACGGCACCGACGAGTGGGTCGGGACCCCGTAGGCACGGTGCGAGCCCGCGTTTCTGCGCGGAACCCCGCCACCCACCCCCTAGCCTCGTCCCGTGGAGATCCTGCTCTGGCTCGTGCCCCCGGCCGCCGTGACGGTCGTGGCCATGCTGTGGGTCAGCTGGCTGGGCCGGGAGGGCCGCGGTGAGGTCGACCCCGAGGTCGCCGTACGCCGCCTGGCGCAGGCCCTGCAGAAGGAGCCGCCCGCCCACACGAGCACCCGGCCGACGCCGGTGCGGGACCGCAGCACCGGGATCGCCGTACGCCCCTCCCGATCGCCGGGAGCGGGCCATCCGGCCACCGGTCGGCCCCGACGCTCTGCGTGACTTTCCGCAGGTGAAACACTGATTCCATGACGCAGCGCACCTGGGCCGGCCTGCTGGCCGTGCCGTTGCTCCTTGCGCTGTGGGCGATCGCCCTGACCAGCCCGCTGCCCTACGTGACCTACGAGCCCGGGCTCACCGTCGACGTCCTCGGCGCCGCGGACGGCAAGGAGATCATCCAGGTCGACGGTCGCAAGTCCTATCGCGACGACGGGGAGCTGCGCCTGACCACCGTCTACGTCACCCGCCCCGAGAGCGACGTCAACCTGCTCCAGCTGATGGAGGGGTGGATCAGCTCCGACGACGCGGTCTACCCCGTCCGGGCGGTCTACCCGCCGGGGGAGACCGACGCGGCCAGCCGGAAGCAGGGCGCCGTCGAGATGGTGAGCTCCCAGGACGCCGCCGTCGCGGTCGCGCTCACCGAGCTCGGTATCAAGTACGACGACGCGACGAAGGTCCTCACGGTGGACCCCAAGGCGCCGGCCGGCGACGTGCTCAAGCCGGGAGACCTGATCCTCGCGGTGAACGGCAAGCCGGTCACGACGCCGTCGCAGGTCGAGAATGCTGTGGTCGGGTCGGGCCCGGGCAAGGCGCTGGACCTGCGCATCGAACGGGCCGGCGCCGAGCGGACGGTCACCCTGACCCCGGAGGAGAAGGACGGCAAGGCCCGCGTCGGGATCGAGCTGCTGCCCAGCTACCGGTTCCCCTTCCAGGTGACGGTCGGGATCGACGACCAGATCGGCGGTCCGAGCGCGGGGCTGATGTTCTCGCTGGGCATCTACGACACGCTCACGCCGGGCTCGCTGACCGACGGGGACGTGATCGCCGGGACCGGGACGATCACCCCGAACGGGAAGGTCGGTCCGATCGGTGGGATCCAGCAGAAGATCGCGGCGGCGCGCGAGACCGGGGCGGCGCTCTTCCTGGTTCCGTCCGGCAACTGTCGCGAGGCCCTGGGTGCGACGAACGGCGACATGAGGTTGGTTCGCGCCTCGACGATGCACGACGCGGTCGACGCTCTGAAGACCTGGACCGACGATCCCGAGGCCGACCTCCCGAGCTGCGAGGGACGAGCCTCGTGAGCGACCTCGACGTCGATCCCGCCCTGGCCGCCGCCGTGCTGGAGATCGAGACCCACATCTCCGAAGCAGGCTGGGACCAGCCGGCCCGGCTCTACGCCCTGGTCGAGACCGCGCGGATCGTCGAGCGCGAACCCGCCCTGGCCGCGGCCATGGGCCTGGACTCCTCGGCCGCACAGGGGTCCCTGACTCCCGTGGAGCAGGACCAGCTTGCCCCGGACAGCCCGCTCGAGCGGGTCCTGGAGTCGGTGACCTGGCCTCCGTCCGTGTCCGGCTGTGCTGCCGTCGTCGAGCGGCTGGTGCTTCCGCCCGAGGTGGACGCCCACATCCCGGAGGACCCGGCCGATGCCGAACGGTTCGCCCGCGAGCACCCCGACCGGCAGGAGGTGCGGATCGTGGCCGGTGCCACGCGTGGAGGGTCGACGTACTGTGCTTTGAGAATGCGGGCGCACGACGACGACCAGTCGGTCGTGGGCGCCAGCGATCTGGTGCCGGGGCTGTTGCAGCTGCTGGCCGCCACCCTGGAGGACGACGAGTGAGCAACCTGTTCGACGACGACCCGCGCCGCCCGACCCCACCGCGGCAGGCGCCACCGCCGCGTCGCTCGCGCGCGCTGGTGATCACGGCGTCGGTCCTCGTGGTCGGCTTCTTCGCGCTCACCACCTCGGCCGGGTTCTTCACCGACCGGATGTGGTACTCCGCCGTCGGGTTCCCCGAGGTGTTCAGCACGCTGTTCTGGACCCGCACGGGACTCTTCCTGGTCTTCGGTGCCCTGATGGCCGTGGTCGTCGGCGCCAACATGTACCTCGCCTACCGTCTGCGGCCGATGTTCCGGCCGAACTCGCCGGAGCAGACCGGCCTCGACCGATACCGGGACGCCGTCGATCCGATCCGCACCTGGCTGCTGGTGGGGGTGTCGGTCCTGCTCGGACTGTTCGCAGGTACGTCGGCGTCCGGCCAGTGGCGCGAATACCTGTTGTGGCGCAACGGCACCGACTTCGGCACCACCGACAAGTCCTTCGGCCGCGACATCGGCTTCTACGTCTTCGACCTGCCGTGGCTTCACTACCTCGTGGACTCGGTGATGGCGTTCACCGTCGTGGCAGTGCTGATGGCGGCCCTCGTGCACTACCTCTACGGCGGGGTGCGGCTGCAGACCAGCCACGACCGGCTGTCGGGACCCGCCCAGGCCCAGTTGTCCGTGCTGGTGGGCGTGTTCGTGCTCGCGAAGGCCGGTGACTACTGGCTGGACCGCTTCGACCTCGTGCACCAGAGCGGGCGCCTGATCACCGGCGTGACCTACACCGACGACCACGCCGTCCTGCCTGCCAAGAACATCCTGATGGCGATCGCGATCATCTGCGCCGTGCTGTTCTTCGCCAACGTGCTGCGCCGCACGTGGCTGTTGCCGTCGGTCGGTCTCGCGCTGCTCGCGCTGTCGGCGATCCTGCTCGGGATGATCTGGCCGGGCATCGTCCAGCAGTTCCAGGTCGAGCCGACCGAGGCCGACAAGGAGGCGCCCTACATCGAGGCGAACATCGACGCCACGCGAGCGGCGTACGACCTCGAGGACGTGGAGGTCGAGGAGTTCACCAGCGAGGTTTCGCTCGCCACCGACCCGGCTCGGGGTCCTCGCCCTGCAGACCTCGACGATCCCGCTGGTCGACCCGAAGCTGGTGGCGCAGACGTTCGAGCAGCAGCAGCAGGTGCGGGCCTACTACTCCGTCTCGCCGGTACTCGACGTCGACCGCTACCGGATCGAGGGCGAGGACCGCGCGCTCGTGCTCGGGGTCCGCGAGCTCGACCAGGGCGGGATCTTGGAGGGTGACCGCAACTGGAACAACCTGCACACCGTCTACACCCACGGCAACGGTGTCATCGCCGCTTTCGCCAACCAGCGCCCCAGGGACAACGAGACCGAGCGCGGAGGGATCCAGTGGGCGGAGGGTCAGCAGGCCAACGAGGACGCCCTCACCAGGCTCTTCCCCGACGGCTACGAGAGCTCGCGTCTACTACGGCGAGCAGAGCCCCGACTACTCGATCGTCGGCAAGGTCGGCGGCGGCCCCGACGTCGAGCTGGACCTCGGCAACGCCGGCGCGGATGACGAGGGGGAGACGACGACCTACGACGGAGACGGTGGGGTCAAGGTCGACTCGCTCCTCGACCAGCTGCTCTACGCCGTGAAGTTCGGCGACCCGAACCTCCTGCTCTCCGAGCGTGTCAACGAGAACAGCAAGGTCCTCTACTACCGCGAGCCGCTGGAGCGGGTGGAGAAGCTGGCCCCGTGGCTCACCCTCGACGAGGACCCCTACCCGGCGGTCATCGACGGCCGGATCGTGTGGATCGTCGACGGCTACACCACCACCGACCGTTACCCGTTGGCGCAGAAGGAGTCGTTCGACGAGATGACCGACGACTCGCTCGACGACGGGTCGCAGTTCGGCACCCTGCCAACCGACGAGATCAACTACATGCGCAACGCGGTGAAGGCGACTGTGGACGCCTACGACGGCAGCGTGAACCTCTACGCCTGGGACGAGTCCGACCCCATCCTGCAGGCCTGGCGGGGCGCGTTCCCGGGCACGGTGCAGGATCGCGAGGACATCCCCGACAGCCTGATGGAGCACCTGCGCTACCCCGAGGACCTGTTCAAGGTGCAGCGCTACCAGTTCGCGCGCTACCACGTCACCGAGGCGCACGACTTCTACCAGGGCAACAACCGCTGGGAGGTCCCGCAGGACCCGGAGGCGCCGGGCAACTACCAGCCGCCGTACCGCATGTTCGTCAAGCAACCGGGCGAGTCCGGTGCCAGTCGTTCGAGCTGACGTCGGTCTTCGTGCCCCGCGGGAAGAACAACCTGGCCTCGTTCGTCTCCGTGAACTCCGACGCGAGCAGCGACCGGTACGGCGAGATGAAGGTCCTCCAGCTGCCGAACGAGCAGACACCCGGCCCCGGCCTGATCGCCAACGAGATGACGACCAGCGAGAACGTCCGGACCGAGCTGCTGGCCTTCCAGTCCGGAGGGTCGAAGCCGATCTACGGCAACCTGCTGACGCTGCCGGTGCAGGACGGGCTGATGTACGTGCAGCCGGTCTACGCCATCCGCGAGCTGTCCGACGCCAGCTTCCCGGAGCTGGAGTTCGTGATCGTTTCGTATGGCGACCAGGTCGGCATCGGCACCACCATGACCGAGGCCCTCGCCGACGTCCTCGGCGTCGACCCGGACATCACCACCCCGGCCGGCGATACCGGCAGCGGATCCGGCGGTCAGAACCAGCCCTCAGGCGACGCCGCCGCCCAGATCCGCGAGCTGCTGGCCCGCGCGCAAGTGGCGTTCGACGAGGCCGACGCCGCCCTGGCCGACCGCGATCCCGTCACCTACGCGCAGAAGATGGAGGAGGCCCGCCAGCTCGTCGAACGAGCCGTCGGTCTCGCCCAGCAGAGCAGGCAACCAGCGTCCCCCGGTGGCTGAGGAGCTCGCGCAGCGACCCTGAGCCCCTCCGGTGGTTGAGCAGCGAGCGCTAGCTGTAGTTCCCCGTCAGGTTGTGAACGCGGGCTGATGGGGTGAGGCCGCCGATGGCGGTGTGGGGTCTGTGGTGATTGTAGGAGTGGAGCCAGTCGGTGTACGTGGCGGCGCGGGCGTCGTCGGAAGGGTAGGTCTCGGCGTAGGCCCACTCGCTGGCCACGGTGCGGTTGAATCGTTCGATGCTTGCCGTTGGTTTGAGGTCGGTAGGGCCTGCGTCCTGCGGTGCTTAATCCCTTCCAGGGCGGCGGCGAAGTCGCGGGAGCGGTAGCAGGCGCCGTTGTCGGTCATCACCGCGGTGATGGCGATCCCGGCACTCGGAGAAGAAGGCCCTGGCTCGTGGCCAGAATGCTGCGGCGGTCTCCTTGCGTTCGTCGGCGAGCTGCTCGGAGTAGGCCAGGGGAGTGAGTCGTCGACGGCGTGGTGCAGGTAGACGTAGCCGCGCGAGGGCGACGCCCCGGCGCGAGCGGCTCGGTCACGGGCCGCTCCGAGCCCGCCGGTCTTGCTCGGATCCGCGTCCGTGGACCCGCCACCCGCCGCCATCGGGGATCCGGCCCAGCTTCTTGATGTCGACATGCACCAGGTCCCCCGGCGCGGCCGCCTCGTAGCGCACGGCTTCGGCTTGCGCACCGGCAGCCCGGTGGCTTGGTCGAGGTGAGCCAGCAACGGCATCCGGTACCTGGTCAGGACCCGTCCGACGGTCGAGCGAGGCACTCCGAGGTGGTAGCTGATCCGGTGAGGTCCCCAGCGCCGGCAGTAGCGCAGCTTCACGATCCGGCGCTCCAGGCGCGTCGGCGTCCTGCGTTGGTGAGGAGTGCGGCCGGGAGGGCGGTCGCGTCATCGGCAGGCCCGCGCGGTAGCGCGCGGCCCACTTCGACGCCGTGGCCGGCGAGCACCTGGAATCGCTCGGCGGCCCGACGCACCGGCCACCCATGCACGACGATCAACTCGGCGAGGCGTTGGCGACCCACCGGCGTCAACGGCGCGTTAGCGTGGGTCACGAAGACCTCCGGGTGAGGGTTGGTGTGGTAACCCCCTCCGTACCGGAGGTCCTCACTTACCGTCTACGCCACGCTGTTCACAACCTGCCGTGGGAACTACAGCTAGCGAGCGTCGTCGAAACCCCCGCACCCGACCGCCAACCCACCCTCGGCGGTCGAGCCGCGAGCGCATCACGTGTCAGGACCCGGATTTGGCCGCCTCCAGACGATCCCGTAGGGTTTGTTTCATCCGACGCGGGGTGGAGCAGTTCGGTAGCTCGCTGGGCTCATAACCCAGAGGTCGCAGGTTCAAATCCTGCCCCCGCTACGAATTTCAGGCTCGGAGATCGCTGATCTCCGAGCCTGAAAGCATTTAGATTTGATCCGACTGCCAGAAACCGGCCAGAAACCCCTCCAGAAGACCCCTCAGAGCCCCTCCCGCCAGATTCGGCATGGGACGCCGTGGAGCGTCACGGGACCGAGCGGGGCCAGACGCGCACCTGCTGGTCATGGAGACCAACAGCACGTTGAGCGGCCTGGAGCCGCTGCTGAGCATCGAGGCCCTCGCCGAGTATCTCGAGGTGCCGGTCACGACGATCCGCGACTGGCGTACCGACGGCAAGGGGCCGTGGGCGATCAAGGTCGGGGGACGGGTCCGGTTCGCCGTCTCCGACGTCCTGGCCGGGCTGGCCAGGCGACGCGAGCTGGCGTGGCCACAGCCACTTGGCGACAGGAGCTGCTGCACAGAGTGGACCGAGGGCTCGACTCCGGTGAGGCCGCCGACTAGGTTCGATTGGCGTGACAGGTCCGCGTGCAGGCACTCTCGCTACCGCCGCCGACCTGGTCGATGTCGCGCATCTCGTGACGGCGTACTACACCGGGGTCCCCGACCCCGAGAACATCGACCAGCAGGTCGCATTCGGCACGAGTGGGCACCGCGGCAGCAGTCTGAAGACGGCGTTCAACGAGGCGCACATTCTGGCGACGACTCAGGCGATCTGCGACTACCGCAAGGGCCAGGGGTACGACGGGCCGCTGTTCATCGGCCGTGACACCCACGGGTTGTCGGAGCCGGCCTGGGCGACCGCACTCGAGGTGCTGGCCGCCAACGACGTGACCGTGCTGGTCGACGCCGACGACCGCTACACCCCGACCCCGGCGGTCTCGCACGCGATCATCAAGGCGAACGGTGGCCGGCAGACCGGCTCCGGCCTGGCCGACGGCATCGTGGTCACGCCGTCGCACAACCCGCCCGCTGACGGCGGCTTCAAGTACAACCCACCGCACGGTGGACCTGCCGACAGCGACGCCACGTCCGCGATCGCCGCGCGCGCCAACGAGCTGATCCGGGGCGGGCTGGCCGACGTGCGACGCATCCCGTTCGCGCGGGCGCGGGCGTCGGCGTCGTCGTACGACTTCCTGGGTGAGTACGTCGGCGACCTGCCGTCGGTGGTCGACATCGAGGCGATCCGCCAGGCAGGCGTGCGGATCGGGGCCGACCCGCTCGGCGGCGCGTCGGTCGACTATTGGGGCGCGATCGGCGAGCGGCACGGTCTCGACCTGACCGTGGTCAACCTGCTCGTCGACCCGACGTGGCGGTTCATGACGCTGGACTGGGACGAGAAGATCCGGATGGACTGCTCCTCGCCGTCGGCGATGGCATCGCTGATCGACCGCAAAGACAACTACGACATCGCCACCGGCAACGACGCAGACGCCGACCGGCACGGCATCGTCACGCCGGACGCCGGGCTGATGAACCCCAACCATTACCTGGCCGTCGCCATCGCCTACCTGTTCGACGGCGCACGTCCGGGCTGGCCCGACTCCGCCCGCATCGGCAAGACCCTGGTCTCGTCGTCGATGATCGACCGCGTCGCCACCGGTATCGGCAAGCCAATGGTCGAAGTGCCGGTCGGGTTCAAGTGGTTCGTGCCAGGCCTCATCGACGGGTCCTTCGGATTCGGCGGCGAGGAGTCGGCCGGTGCCTCCTTCCTTCGGATGGACGGGTCGACCTGGACCACCGACAAGGACGGCCTGCTGCTGTGCCTGTTGGCCTCCGAGATCCTCGCGAAGACGGGCGAGACCCCGAGCCGCCACTACGCCGACCTGGTCGCGAAGTACGGCGACCCGGCTTACGCCCGCGTCGACGCCCCAGCCGACCGCGAGCAGAAGGCCCACCTGGGCGCCCTCTCCCCCGACGACGTGACCGCGACGGAACTGGCTGGCGAGAAGATCATCGACAAGCTCACCGCGGCCCCCGGCAACGGCGCCAAGGTCGGCGGCATCAAGGTGACCACCGAGAACGCCTGGTTCGCCGCCCGCCCATCCGGCACCGAGGACGTCTACAAGATCTACGCCGAGTCGTTCCGCGGTCCCGACCACCTCGCCGAGGTCCAGGCCGCCGCGCGGGAGGTGGTCTCGTCGGCGCTGGGCAAGTGACGCCGAGTCAGCCCCTGGCGTACTGGACGGTCACGTGGGCAAGTTTCGCGTCGACCTCACGGCCAACCCGGCACTCCTGGAGGCACGCAACACGAGGCGCGGGCATCGCAGCCGTGCTTTCGTCCAGGAACTCCCTCAAGTCGCCCCTCACACCAGCGAGCGGTAGATCTGGACGGTCCGGTCGGCGATGGCGCCCCAGCTGAAGGCGTCGATCGCGCGCTGCCGGCCGGCCTTGCCCATCGCTTCGGCCCGCGCCGGGTCGGCGAGCACCTCGATCAGCGCGGTGGCGAAGTCGGCGACGTACTGCTCGGGCTGCAGGGGAGTGCCGGTGCCGTCGGTCGCCTGGTCGATCGGCACCAAGCGACCGGTCTCCGCTTGTCCCGAGCTCCTCGAAGCGTCGACGACGACCTCGGGGATGCCTCCGGTCGCGGTCGCGACGACCGCGGTCTGGCAGGCCATCGCCTCGAGGTTGACGATGCCGAGCGGCTCGTAGATCGAGGGACACGCGAAGACGGTGGCCGCCGTCAGCAGCGCGACGACGTCGGGTCGCGGAAGCATCTCGCGGATCCACACGACCCCGTTGCGCGTGCGCGCGAGCTCGTCGACCAGACCGACCACCTCGGCCTCGATCTCGGGGGTCTCGGGCGCGCCCGCGCAGAGCACGATCTGCACGTCGGGCGGCAGTTCGCCGCAGGCCCGGAGGAAGAGCGACAGGCCCTTCTGACGGGTGATGCGACCGACGAACACGACCGACGGGCGGTCAGGGTCGACGCCCAGCTCGCGGACCCGGTCGAGGTCGTGGCGGGGTGCCCAGGCGACGGTGTCGATGCCGTTGTGGACCACGTGCACCTTGGCCGGGTCGACGTCGACGTACGACGCCAGCACATCGTCGCGCATCGCCGCCGACACCGCGATGACGGCGTCGGCGGCCGGGTAGGCGGTCCGCTCCACCCACGAGGACACCCGGTAGCCACCGCCGAGCTGCTCGGC
Source organism: uncultured Actinomycetota bacterium (assembly GCA_963841625.1). Lineage (GTDB taxonomy): Bacteria > Actinomycetota > Actinomycetes > Propionibacteriales > Nocardioidaceae > Nocardioides. The sequence goes on from CAWJDH010000009.1 coordinate 82,003, forward strand.
CTTCCACGGCCGCAGCGGCTCCAGCGAGTGGGCGCTGATCACGTGCGGGACCCCGTGCAGCAGCGACGCGACGTGGCCGGCGAAGTTGGCGTACCAGGTGTGCGAATGGACGAGGTCGGTGCCCTCACAGCCCGCAGCGATGTTCAGGTCCACGCCTAGAGTGCGCAGCGCGGCGTTGGCGCTGGCGAGCTCGACGGGTTCGGGGTACGACGTCGTGCCCTCCTCGTCGCGCAAGGCGCCGAAGGCCCGGACCCGTACGTCGACGTCGCCGCGCGCGCGCAGAGCTCTCACCAGCTCCGTGACATGAACCCCGGCACCGCCGTACACCTCGGGCGGATACTCCTTGCTGAGGATGTCCAGGCGCATGGTGCGCAACCTACCCCCTCCCCAGGGGTCGCTCGGCTGGCTAGGTTGAGTGACATGGCCGCCCGAGACCGCAGGAACGTGCTCGCCATCGTGCTCGCCGGCGGCGAGGGCAAGAGGCTCATGCCGCTCACGGCCGACCGGGCCAAACCGGCCGTACCCTTCGCCGGCATCTACCGGCTCATCGACTTCGCGCTGTCCAACGTGGTCAACGCCGGTTACCTGAAGATCGTCGTGCTGACGCAGTACAAGTCGCACAGCCTCGACCGTCACGTCACGCAGACCTGGCGGATGTCGACCATGCTGGGCAACTACGTCACCCCGGTGCCCGCGCAGCAGCGCGTCGGCAAGCACTGGTACCTCGGCAGCGCCGACGCGATCTTCCAGTCGCTGAACCTGATGAACGACGAGCGCCCCGACATCGTGGTCGTGGTCGGTGCCGACCACGTCTACCGGATGGACTTCTCCCAGATGGTCGATCAGCACGTCGAGTCCGGCGCGGCGTGCACGGTCGCGGCCATCCGGCAGCCGATCGAGCTGGCCGACCAGTTCGGCGTGATCGACGTGCACCCGAGCGACCCCAACTCGATCCGCGACTTCCTCGAGAAGCCGAAGGAGCCCGAGGGCCTGCCCGACAGCCCGAACGAGGTGCTCGCGTCCATGGGCAACTACGTCTTCGACGCCGACGCCCTGGTCGACGCGGTCACGACCGATGCGACGCTGCCGGGCTCCAAGCACGACATGGGCGGCGACATCGTGCCGGCCTTCGTCGCCAAAGGCGAGGCCGGTGTCTACGACTTCAAGGACAACCTGGTGCCGGGCTCGACCGACCGAGACCGCGGATACTGGCGCGACGTCGGGACCATGGCGTCCTACTACGCCGCCCACATCGACGTCGTCTCACCTCTGCCCATCTTCAACCTCTACAACTTCGACTGGCCGATCTACACGTCGTACGGGCCGCAGCCGCCGGTCAAGGTGGGCCAGGGCGCCGACGGCCAGCCCTCGCGGACCGACGAGACGCTGCTCTCGCCCGGGGTCGTCATCACCGGAGGCACGGTCTACCGGTCGGTCCTCTCGCCGGCCTGCCGGGTCGACAGTGGCGCGATCGTCTCCGACTCGGTGCTGATGCACGGCGTACACGTCGGCGCAGGTGCGGTGGTGCGCAACGCGATCCTGGACAAAAACGTCGTCGTCCCGCCCGGCGCCCGCATCGGGATCGACCCCGAGGAGGACACCGCACGCGGCTTCATGGTCGAGGACGGCCTCACCGTCCTCGGCAAGGACCAGCCCATCCCACCTCCCAACCCGACGCGGGGGTGAACGCCGCGCGGAAGCGTGGCAACCGCTCATTGCCTGTTGCTCGGGGCCAGGCGGCCCGCTGTCGCACAACCACGCGTTCATGGGAGTGTGACGCCTTTGCAAGGGCAAAGCGGTGGCGAACTCCTGGTGGAGTGAGGGGATCATATTTGTTGCTGCAGGCGGCGGAATCCCCCGCCTCGCTGTGCAGGACTGCCTTAGCTGGGGATTCGAACGGCGGCCACAAAACCGGCCATAGCGGACCCTGGCGTAAGTCAGTGAGCACCGGCGCCCTGCCGGGGTGCGAGCGGTCAGTCAGGTTGCGCGTCGAAGCCGGTCATGCGGATGAGCTTTGCGGGGACGCCGGCGACGATGGCGTTGGCCGGGACGTCTCTTGGTGACGACGGCGCCGGCGCCGACAATCGCTCCGTCGCCGATGGTGACGCCCGGGACGACGGTGACCGCGGCCCCGAGCCAGACCTTGCGGCCGATGCGGATCGGGGCGGGGAGCATGTCGGCTCGCCGGTCCGGGTCGACGTGGTGGTTGAGGGTGGTCAGCGTGCTCCCGTGTCCGATGAGGGTGCCGTCGCCGATGGTGATGCCTCCGGTGTCCTGGAAGCGGCAGCCGAGGTTGATGAAGACGCCTCGGCCCAGGATGAGGTTCTTGCCGAACTCGGTGTGGAACGGCGGGAAGACGACGACGGAGTCATCGATCGGCTTGCCGGTGAGCTCTGCGAGCAGGGCGCGGACCTCGTCGGGCGTGCGGTATCCCGTTGTTGATCTGGGCGGTGACCCGGAACGCTTCTTGGGCGGCGTCGTGCATGAACCGGTGCTGCTCGGAGCCACCCTCGATGGGCGCGCCGCTGTCCACGTGGGCGAGGAAGTCCTGCAGCTCCATCGTGGTCACCGCTGCCTCTACGGTCGCGGTGACCGAACCGTCCATGTCCGCGATCCGCTCGGCGGCGTCGCCGTTCATCCGGCCGAGGACGACGATGCCTGGGAAGTAGGACTGGTCCCCGTAGTAGAGGACGAGGTCGTTGCCGGGGGCGTAGTAGCCCAGGTCCCCGACATCGGGGTCCGCGCCCTCGGGTTGACCTTCCAGCGAGAGCGGACGCGGGCAGCGGGCCGGTCTTCTCGACGCCGCCGTGGTCGGTCATCTCCACCGTGACGGGGAGCTGTGCGATGAGGTCTCGCGCCGCGGGGCTGTCGTGCAGGGTGGCGACGAAGGTCTGGTCGCCGATCGTGATCTGGATGTTCATGCGGTTCTCCTGCGCTCTCGGCCGGCTCACCAGCTCCGTCGCTGGCGGGCCTGCGTGAGGGTGGCGGCGTCGGGGTTGACTGGGTGGTCGAGTCGAGGTCGGCCGCGCTCTGGTCGTCGCTGGTCTCGCCGACCCGCGCCACATCCGGCGACGAGCAGCGCGGTCAGGGTGACCGTCGGCACTGCGGTCAGCATCGTTCTCGTGATGGTCATCGGGCTCAGAGGGTGAGCAGGACCTTGGTGGCGGTGCGCTGGTCCATGGCCTGCGTAGCCCTCGGCTGCCCGGTCGAGCGGCAGGGTGAGGTCGAAGACCTTGCCCGGGTCGATCTTGCGGTCCCAGATGAGCTGGATGAGGTCGGGCAGGTAGCGCCGCACGGGGGCCGGTCCGCCGAGGGCGTGGATGCCGGCGAAGAAGAGCTGGATCCCCGGGATCTGCACGTCGTGGTTGACCCCGACGTAGCCGAGGTGGCCACCGCCGCGGGTCGCGCCCACGGCCTGCATGAAGGACTCCTGGGTGCCGACGGCCTCGATGACCGAGTGCGCGCCGAGCCCGCCGGTGAGCTCCTTGATCCTCGCCACGCCCTCCTCGCCGCGCTCCTCGACGATGTCGGTGGCTCCGTAGAAGCGGGCGAGCTCCTGACGCTCGGGGTGCCGCGACATGGCGATGATCCGCTCCGCGCCGAGCTGCTTGGCGGCAAGGATCGCCATGAGGCCGACCGCGCCGTCACCGACGACCGCGACGGTCTTGCCGGGGCCGGCCTGGGCGGCGTCAGCGGCGAACCAGCCGGTGCCCAGCACGTCGGACGCGGCAAGCAGGGACGGGATCAGGTCGTCGTCCGGCTGACCCGGAGTGGCGACCAGCGTGCCGTCCGCGTGCGGGATGCGCGCCTTCTCGGCCTGGGTCCCGATGCCGGCGTGCACGAACTCGGCGTGCACGCACTTGGACTGGAACCCGGCCTGACAGATCTCGCAGGTGTTGTCGGAGATGACGAACGAACCGACGACGAAGTCGCCGGGCTTGAGCGTCTGCACCGCGTCGCCCACCTCCTCCACGACGCCGACGTACTCGTGACCCATCAGCGTGTGGTCGACGGGCTCGACGCCCCGGTAGGGCCACAGGTCGGACCCGCAGATGCAGGTCGCGGACAGACGGATGATGGCGTCGGTCGGCTCGACGATCCGCGGGTCTTCGACGGTCCTCGACTCGCACGTCACCGGGGGCGTGCATGACAACTCCACGCATGGCGGATGCTCCACTTCGTTGCTCGGGGTTCGCGGGCGACTCCCGCCTGGTGCGGACCGGGTGGCCCCGCGACCTCGAGTCAACCCGCCAGGGCCGCGTGGCGGGAGTCCCTGTTGATGGGTGCACTGACAGGGCACCCCTGGCCGCTCGGACACGATGCGGGATCGGCATACCCTCGATGGCGTGGACAACCGAGCAGAGGTCCGCGAGTTCCTCACCACTCGCCGCGCCCGCCTCACCCCCGACCAGGTCGGCCTCCCGACGGTCGGCACCCGGCGCGTGCCGGGGCTGCGGCGCAGCGAGGTCGCGGCCGTCGCCGGGCTCAGCGTCGAGTACTACGCCCGTCTCGAGCGAGGACAGATCGCCGGCGCCTCTGCTGGCGTCCTCGACGCCCTCGCGCGGGCACTCCAGCTCGACGAGACCGAACGAGCCCACCTCTTCGACCTCGCCCGCGCCGCCGACGGCATCCCCACCTCGGGCCGCTCCCGCCGTCGAGCCCCGAGCAAGTCCGCGTCACGACCCAGCCTCAACTGGGCGCTGGAGGCGATCAAGGACGGCGTCGCCTTCGTCCGAGACCCGCACCAGAACCTGCTCGCCACCAACAGCCTCGGCCGGGCGTTCTACTCACCGGTGATCGGCGACGGCGGCCGCCAGCCGAACCTGGCCAGGTTCCAGTTCCTCGACCCCGCCTCCCGCGACTTCTACCCCGACTGGGACCTGTTCGCCGAGATGTGCGTGGGCGTCATGCGCGCCGAAGCCGGCCGGGACCCCCACGACCGCGGCCTGCAAGACCTGATCGGAGAGCTCTCCACCCGCAGCGACACCTTCCGCCGCCTGTGGGCCGACCACAACGTCCGCACCCACGGCACCGGGACCAAGCGCTTCAACCACCCCATCGTCGGCGAGCTCACCCTCGCCTACGAGGAGCTGGCCATCACCGCCGAACCCGGCCTCGTCCTCCTCATCTACACCGCCGAACCCGGCTCCCCCTCCGCCGAGCGCCTCCGGCTGCTCGCCTCCTGGGCGGCCTCGGAGCAGGCGCCGGTTGCCACCGAACGACCCTAGGAAGAGACCGAACAGTCCGAGCATGAAAGCATTTGAGATTTTGATCCGACTGGCAGAAACCGGGCAGAAACCCTAGGAGGCCCTCCGAGCCCCGTGCGCACAGATCGCCATTGGGACGTCATGGAGTGCCATGTGACCGAACGGGCTCGTCGCGCACCTGGTGGTGGTCGTGGAGACCAACATCAGCATGCTGAGCGGCCCGGAGCCGTGTTGAGCAATGCAGCCCTCGCCGAGTACTTCGACGTGCCGGTCACGACGATCCGCGACTGGTGCACTGACCGCAAGGGGCCGTGCGCGATCAAGACCGGGGTCCGGTCGCCGTCTCCGACGTCCTGGCCGGGGCCGCCCAAGCAGCGTGTGTCCGATGCTTGGCGAGGTGTCGGGGGCAGGTGGGGTGCCCATGCAGGCCCCGCACCCTGGTCGGCAGGATCGGCGAGGTCAACTCCCGGTTCGGCCGCGTGCGAAGATCCAACCGTGCGTCATTCGTTGGCAGGAAGGGCCGAGAGCCCGATGCAGGCGCGGATGCTGGCCCGGCTTCGCGACGAGGGGCCGCTGTCGAAGGCCCAGCTCGTCGACCGCCTCGGAGGTCTCGCGGACCACGATCGCAGCCGAGGCCACCCGTTTGGCCAAGCTCGGCCTGGCCCAGGAGGTGGGCCGGGCGGCGTCGCGTGGGGGCCGCCGCTCGACACTGATCGACCTCGACCCGGCGATCAGGTTCGTGGGCATCTCCATCGGGGCCACCGGCATGTCCGTGGGCGTGACCGACGGCCGACTCGCGGTGTTGGCCATGCACACCCGGCCTCTGCGACATCCGGCAGGGTCCGGAGGCGGTCCTGGCCGTGGTGCTCTACGTGGTGCACAAGGTGCTAGACGAGGAGGGGGTCGACCAGCCGATGGGGGCCGGGGTGGGCGTGCCCGGCCCGGTCGACTTCCACCGCGGGAGTGTCGGTGTCGCCGCCGATCATGCCGGGCTGGGACGGCTACCCGGTCCGCGACGCCCTGTCCCTGGAATTCGGGCTGCCCGGTCGTGCTCGACAACGACGTCAACGTGCTGGCCGTGGGCGAGCAGCACGCCGGCGTGGCCCGCAACGTCGCGGGACTTCCTCTACGTCAAGATCGGCACCGGCATCGGGTGCGGCATCGTGGATCGACGGTGAGCTCTACCGCGGCGTGAACGGCTGCGCCGGCGACATCGGCCACATCCGGGTCGAGGACTCCGGTCCGACGTGCGCCTGCGGCAACGCCGGGTGCCTGGAGGCGTTCGCGGGCGGAGCAGCCCTGGCCCGCGATGCCACCGCGGCCGCCCGCACCGGTCGGTCCGCGGTCCTCGCCGCCATGCTCGAGGACGGCGGTGAGCTGACGGCAGCTCGCCGTGGGCCGGGCAGTCGAGCAGGGCGACCCCCAGGCAGTGCAAGCGATCCGCGAGAGCGGGCGGCGGGTCGGGCCAGGTCCTTGCCGGGCTGGTGTCCTTCTTCAACCCCGGACCTGATCGTGATCGGCGGAAAGGTCACCGGCCTGGGGCACCCTCTGCTCGCGGAGATCAGGGCTCGTGACATATCGCCGCTCCCTACCGCTGGCCACCGGGAGCCTGCCGATCGTGCTCAGCGAGCTGGGGCGCACGAGCGGGGCGCATCGGCACTGCCAGACTGGTCAGCGACTCGATCTACGCCGCCGAAGCAGGAGCGCGCGCGATGAAAAAGACCTGGTCGCCGGCGTCGACTCCTCCACCCAGTCGTGCAAGGTCGTGTCGTCCGAGACGCCGACACCGGCGCGCTGCGTGCGCGAGGGGCGGGCGCCCACCCCGACGGCACCGAGGTCGACCCGGAGGCCTGGTGGGCGGCGCTGCAGGCGGCGATCGCGCAGGCCGGCGGCCTGGACGACGTCGCGGCGATCGCGGTCGGCGGCCAGCAGCACGGCATGGTCTGCCTCGACGAGGACGGCGGGGTCGTGCGCCCGGCGCTGCTGTGGAACGACACCCGCTCGGCCCGCGCCGCCGCCGACCTGGTCGACGAGCTCGGGCGGCCGGCAGGCCTGGGCCGACGCCGTCGGCATCGTGCCGGTCGCGTCGTTCACCGTCACCAAGCTGCGCTGGCTGGCCGAGCACGAGCCGGACGCACGCCGCCCGGACGGCGGCGGTGTGCCTGCCGCACGACTGGCTGACCTGGCGGCTGGCGCGGCGCCGGCGGCTCGACGCGCTGGTCACCGACCGCGGCGACGCCAGCGGCACCGGCTACTGGTCGCCCGACCACCGGCGAGTACCGCCGCGACCTGCTCGAGCTCGGCGCTCGGGCCGGGACCTGCGTGCTGCCCGCGGTGCTCGGCCCGGCCGAGCGCCGGCCGGCACGACCGCGCCGGCGGCGCGCTGCTCGGGCCGGGCGCCGGCGACAACGCCGCCGCCGCGCTCGGCGCTCGGCGCCGCGCCGGGCGACGTGATCGTCTCGATCGGCACGTCCGGCGTCGGTCTTCGCGCGTCGCCGACGGCGCCGGCCGCCGACGCCACCGGCACGGTCGCCGGGTTCGCCGACGCCACCGGCCGGTTCCTGCCGCTGGTCGTGCACGCTCAACGCCGCCCGCGTGCTCGACGCCGCCGCGCGGATGCTCGGCGTCGACCACGACGAGCTCGTCCGGCTCGCGCTGTCGGCGCCCGCCGGGCGCCGACGGCCTGGTGCTGGTGCCGTACCTCGAGGGCGAGCGCACGCCCGAACCGGCCCGACGCGACCGGCGCGCTGCACGGCCTGACGCTCGGCGACTCCACCCCGGCCCACCTCGCCCGGGCCGCCGTCGAGGGCCTGCTGTGCGGGCTCGCCGACGGCCTCGACGCGCTGGCGCGCCGGGCGTCGCGGTCGACCGGGTGCTGCTGATCGGCGGCGGCGCCGCGGTCGCGAGGCGGTGCGCCGGATCGCCCCGCGGTGTTCGGCGTGCCGGTCGTCGTCCCGCCGCCCGGCGAGTACGTCGCCGACGGCGCCGCCCGGCAGGCGGCCTGGGTCCTCGCCGGCGGCGCCGAGCCCCCGGCCTGGGGCGCGCGGCACCGACGAGCCTACGAGGCCCACCGCCGCACCCGCCGTCCGCGCCCGCTACGCCGACGAGGCGGCCCGCGTCGCCGGACGACGCGCCTGAACCTCGCTCGCCGCCCCTTTTGAAATTCATCTGCGAAAGTATGCAGATTGGTTGCGTAACGCAGGTCACATGGTTTACGTTGGCCAAACTCTCGACTGCGAGTTCTCCTGATGAGCGCAGGAGGAGCCGGAACCGTGCGCAAGGGGGCGGCCAGGTGACATCGACCGACGACGGCAGCGCCGACGACAGCAGTGCCGGGGCCGGGACTCTGCTCCAGATGAGCGGCATCGTGAAGGAGTTCCCGGGCGTGCGGGCGCTCGGCGGCGTCGACCTCGACGTCCGCGCCGGCGAGGTGCACTGCCTGCTCGGCCAGAACGGCGCCGGCAAGTCGACGCTGATCAAGGTGCTGTCCGGCGCGCACCAGCCCGACGAGGGCGAGATCAGCTGGGGCGGCGAGCCGGTCGCGCTGCCGCACGCCGACCGCCGCGATGCAGCCACGGCATCGCGACGATCTACCAGGAGCTCGACCTGGTCGCCGAGCCTGACCGTCGCCGAGAACATCTTCCTCGGCCACGAGGTCTCCACGCGGCGGGTTCACCCAGCGCTCGCAGCGCGCGACCGGCGCGTCCGCGAGCTGCTGGAGCGGCTCGGCCACCCCGAGATCCCGCCGACCCGCGAGGTCGGCCGGCTGTCGCCGGCCGCGCCAGCAGATCGTCAGCATGGCCCGGGCGCTCTCCCACGACGCCCGGCTGCTGATCATGGACGAGCCGTCGGCCGTGCTCGACCAGGAAGAGGTCCAGAACCTGTTCCGGGTCATCCGCGACCTGACCGCCGACGGCGTCGCGGTCGTCTACATCTCCCACCGGCTCGAGGAGATCCGCGAGATCGGCGACCGGGTCACCGTCCTCAAGGACGGCCGCACCGTCGCCACCGGGCTGCCGGCGCGCGACGACGCCGACCCGCGAGCTCATCCAGCTGATGACCGGGCGCGATCGATCGAGTACGTCTTCCCGCCGCGCCCGGAGACGCCGCGCGACCGCGGCGACGTCGTGCTCGAGGTCGAGGGCCTGGCGCTGGCGGGCGTGTTCGGCGGCGTCGACTTCAAGGTGCGCGCCGGCGAGATCGTCGGGCTCGCCGGCCTGGTCGGGCGCCGGGCGCTCGGAGATCCTCGAGACCGTCTACGGCGCCCGCCGGGCCGACCGCGGGCACCGTCACCGTCGACGGCACGCGGCTGCGGCACGGGTCGGTCGCCGCGCGCCGTCGCGGCCGGCGTCGGGCTGGCCCCGGAGGAGCGCAAGAGCCAGGGCCTGCTGCTCGACCAGGCCGTCTACCGCAACATCACCGTCTCCACGATGGGCCGGTTCGCCCGCGCCGGCTTCCTCGACAGCGCGGCCGAGCGCGACGAGGCCGCGCGAGCTGACCGAGTCGCTCGACGTCCGCCCGCCCGGCGTCGACCGCGCCGGTCGCGCACCCTGTCCGGCGGCAACCAGCAGAAGGTCGTGCTCGGCCCGCTGGCTGCTGCGCGACTGCCGGGTGCTGCTGCTCGACGAGCCGACCCGCGGCGTCGACGTCGGCGCGCGCAGCGAGATCTACGCGCTCGTCCGCGCCCTGGCCGACGCCGGCGTCGCCGTGGTCGTGGTCTCCAGCGAGGTCGAGGAGGTGCTCGGCCTCGCCGACCGGGTGCTCGTCGTCCGCGAAGGGCGTCGTCGTCCACGAGGCGCCCGCCGACCGAGATCGACGAGCACCGGGTCCTCGACCTGGTCATGGAAGGAAGCGTCGCATGAGCGACGACCAGACCCGACGAGCTCGCCGCGTCCCGGCGGCGACGACCGGCACGCGCGAGCCGGCGGAGCGCGGCCGCCGAGCGGACGGCTCGGCCGCGCGGTCGGCTGCTGCACGCCAGCGTCGGCCGCAACCTCGGCCTGGTCGTCGCGCTGGTCATGCTCTGCGTCGTCGGCGTCGCCACCGCCGGCGACCGGTTCGCCAACGTCGACAACATGCTGACGATCCTGAGGCTCGCCTCGGTCATCGGCGTGGTCAGCATCGGCATGACGTTCGTCATCACCGGCGGCGGCATCGACCTGTCGGTCGGCGCGATCGTCGCGCTCGCCTCGGTCTGGGCGACCACGCTGGCCACCCAGGCCATGGCCGAGGACACCCACTGGATCGTCATGGTGCTTCACCGCGCTCGCGGTGGGCGTCGGCTGCGGACTGGTCAACGGGGTGCTCATCGCCTACGGCAGGGTGGTCCCGTTCATCGCGACCCTGGCGATGCTCGCCGCCGCCCGCGGACTGGCCGAGATCATCGCCGACGACGCACCCAGATCGTCACGGTCGACGGGTTCACCGACTTCTTCCGCGGCGACGCTGCTCGGCATCCCGGTGCTGGTGCTCGATCTTCGCCGCTGGTCGTCGGTGGTCGGCTGGGTCGTGCTCAACCGGACCACGTTCGGCCGCCGCACCTTCGCCGTCGGCGGCAACCCCGAGGCGGCCCGGCTGGCCGGCATCAGCGTCAAGCGGCACACCGTGTTGCTGTACGTCCTCGTCGGCGTCTGCTGCGGCATCGCCGCGGTGATGATCATCGCCCGCACGACGACCGGCTCCTCGACCCACGGCGGCTCTACGAGCTCGATGCCATCGCTGCGGTCGTCATCGGCGGCACCCTGCTCACCGGCGGCCGCGGCACGATCGTCGGCACCGTCTTCGGCGTGCTGATCTTCACCACGCTCTCCAACGTCTTCACCCTGAACAACCTGTCCAGCTCGGCGCAGGCGGTGGCCAAGGGCGCTGATCATCGTCGTCGCCGTCCTGCTGCAGCAGCGGCTCGCGCGGCGCAGCGACACACCGTAGCCCCGACCCTGCACGTCGACCATCCGGTCCCGAACCACCACAGCAAGGAGAACACATGTCCGCACGCAAGCCCGCCGTCCGGCGCCGGATGCTCGTGGGCGCGCACGCGGTCGCCGCCGACGGCACTGGTCGCTCGCCGGCTGCACCAGCAACGAGCCCGGACGATCATCCGACGACGAGCGGCGACACCGCGAACGCGGCGAGCGCCAACGACGAGACCGGCGACACCGTCACCATCGGCTTCTCCGGACCCGCGGCCGACCACGGCTGGCTGCCGCGATCAACAGCAGCGCGCCAGGCCGAGGCCGAGAAGTACGACGACATCGAGCTCGCAGACCGCCGAGGGCACCAACGACGCCAGCGAGCAGATCAGCCAGGTCGAGACCTTCATCAACGACGGGGTCGACGCGATCGTGCTGCTGCCGACCGACGGTGCCGCGCTCACCGACGTCGCCATCCAGGCGATGGAGGCCGGCATCCCGGTCGTCAACGTCGACCGCGAGTTCTCCTCGCCGTTCGCCGCCCGCACCACGATCCTCGGCGACAACTACGGCATGGGCGTCTCCGCCGGCACCTACGCCTGCCAGCTGATCGAGGACGAACGGCATCGCGGACCCGGTCATCGCCGAGATCGCCGGCATCGACTCCCTGCCGCTGACCCAGGACCGCTCGCAGGGCTTCGCGGACGCGCTCGAGGGCTGCGACCAGAAGGTCGACAACCGGGTCGCCGCCGAGTTCACCGTCGAGTCCGGTGAGGAGCAGGCGTCCAACCTGCTCCAGGCCGAGGACCGAAGATCGACATCATCTGGAACCACGACGACGACCAGGGCGTCGGCGTCAAGGCGGCCTTCGACAACGCCGGCCGCGACGAGTTCTCCTTCATCGGCGGCGCCGGCTCGTGCAACGCGATGGACTGGATCGAGGACGGCGACGATGGAGGCGACCGTGATCTACCCGCCGACCCAGGCCGCCGACGGCATCAAGCTGGCCCGCCTGATCGCGCAGGACAAGGGCATGTCCGACCTCGTCCAGGTCGAGGTGCCCAAGCGGATCGTGCTGAACGCGCCGGTCGTGAACGCCGACAACGTCGAGGAGTACCGGGACCTCTGCTTCGAGTCCTGACCGTCGACGCCCCGCGTCCGCCGCCGGCACCGCGCCGGCGGCGGGCGCGGCCCCCACCGACCTGCAGGAGCATCGTCACGATGAGTCCGCGCAGCCTGCCGACCCTCGGCGGTCGGCATGGTCGGCTACGCGTTCATGGGCGCCGCCCACTCCCAGGCGTGGCGCACCGCGCCCGCGCTTCTTCGACCTGCCGCTGCACGCCGACGATGCGCGTCGTCTGCGGCCGCGACGCGGCCGCGGCCGCCGAGGCGCGCCGACCGGCTCGGCTGGGAGCGACGCCGAGACCGACTGGCGGCGGGTCATCGCGCGCGACGACATCGACCTCGTCGACATCTGCACGCCGGGCGACACCCACGCCGAGATCGCGATCGCGGCCCTCGAGGCCGGCAAGCACGTGCTGTGCGAGAAGCCGCTGGCCAACACCGTCGCCGAGGCCGAGGCGATGACCGAGGCCGCCGACGCGGGCCGCCGCGCACGGCGTGCGGGCGATGGTCGGCTTCACCTACCGCCGGGTGCCGGCGATCGCGCTGGCCCGCGCGCTGGTCGCCGAGGGCCGGATCGGCGACGGTCCGGCACGTCCGGGCGCAGTACCTGCAGGACTGGATCGCCGACCCCGAGGCTCCGCTGTCTGGCGGCTGCGACAAGGACAAGGCCGGCTCCGGCGCGCTCGGCGACATCGGCGCCCACATCGTCGACCTGACCCAGTTCATCACCGGCGACCGGATCACCGACGTGTCGCGGCATGCTGGAGACGTTCGTCAAGGAGCGGCCGCTGCCGACCGAGCCGCGCGGCCTCGGCCGCGACGGCGGCGCCGGAGCGGCGGGCCGGTCACCGTCGACGACGCGGCGGCGTTCCTCGCCCGCTTCGCCGGCGGTGCGCTGGGCGTCTTCGAGGCGACCCGGTTCGCGACCGGCCGCAAGAACGCGATCCGGATCGAGATCAACGGCTCGCGCGGGCAGCCTGGCGTTCGACTTCGAGGACATGAACGTCCTGCACTTCTACGACGCGCACGGAGCCCGACGAGACCGCCGGCTTCCGCCGGATCCTCGTCACCGAGCCCGAGCCACCCCTACGTCGGCGCCTGGTGGCCACCCGGCCACGGCCTGGGCTACGAGCACGGCTTCACCCACCAGGTGGTCGACCTGGTCACAGGCGATCGCCGACGGGCACCGAGCCCGACGCCGACGTTCGCCGACGGCCTGCAGGTGCAGCGGGTGCTGGCCGCCGTCGAGACGAGGCTCCGACACCCGCACGCTGGCAGGAGATCCCGACGATGAGCGACTTCACCCCACGTCCCGAGGACAGGTTCTCCTTCGGCCTGTGGACCGTCGGCTGGCAGGCCGTCGACGTCTTCGGCCGGCCTCCGGCCGCTGCTGGACCCGGTCGAGGCGGTGACCGGCTCGCCGGGCTCGGTGCCGCCGCGGTCACCTTCCACGACGACGACCTGGTGCCCGACGACGCCACCCGCGACGCGACGCTCGACCGCTTCGGGAAGGCGCTCGCCGAGACCGGGCTCGGCGTCGAGATGGTCACCACCAACCTGTTCGGCGACCCGGTGTTCAAGGAGGGCGGCGCTGACCGCCAACAACAGGGAGGTCCGCCGGCTCGCCCTGGCCAAGGTGGTGCGCAACATCGACCTCGCGGCCGAGCTCGGCGCCGAGACGTTCGTGATGTGGGGCGGCCGCGAGGGCGCCGAGCACGGCGCCGGCAAGAACGTGCAGGCGGCGCTCGACCGGTACGCCGAGTGCGCTCGACCTGCTGTGCGCCTACGTCCGGGAGCAGGGCTACGACGATCCGGTTCGCGCTCGAGCCCAAGCCCAACGAGCCCCGCGGCGACATCCTGCTCCCGACCATCGGCCACGCCCTGGCCTTCATCTCCGAGCTCGAGCACCCCGAGCTGGTGGGGCTCAACCCCGAGGTCGGGCACGAGGAGATGGCGGGGCTCAACTTCGCCCACGGGCTGGCCCAGGCGCTGTGGCACGGCAAGCTGTTCCACGTCGACCTGAACGGCCAGCACGGCCCGCGCTTCGACCAGGACCTGCGCTTCGGCGCCGGCAACCTGCGCGGCGCCTTCTGGACCGTCGACGCGCTGCTGGGCAGCGGCGCCGGCAACAGCGCTACGACGGCTACCGTGCACTTCGACTACAAGCCGCCGCGGGCCGAGGCCGTGGACGGCGTCTGGGAGTCGGCGCGCGCCTGCATGCGCAACTACCTCATCCTGCGCGAGCGGGTGCGGGCGTTCCGCGCCGACCCCGAGGTGACGGCGGCGCTGGCGGCGGCCGGCGTACCCGAGCTCGACGTTCCGACGCTCGCCGAGGGCGAGTCACTCGCGGACCTGCGGCGACGCGTCGTACGACGTGCGCGCGCTCTGGCCGAACGCAGCGTGGCGATGGAGCGCCCTCGACCAGCTCGCGATGGAGCACCTGCTCGGGGTCCGCTGACCCCATCCACCTGACGGGAAGGAACGACATGGCGCGACCGATCACCTTGTTCACCGGACAGTGGGCCGACCTGCCGTTGGAGGAGGTCGCCAAGCTGGCCTCCGGCTGGGGCTACGACGGCCTCGAGCTCGCCTGCTGGGGCGACCACCTCGACCCTTGGCAGGCCGCCGAGGACGACGGCTACGTGAAGGCCAAGCTCGACCTGCTCGAGAAGTACGGCCTGCAAGCTGTTCGCGATCTCCAACCACCTCAAGGGCCAGGCGGTCTGCGACGACCCGATCGACGCCCGGCACGAGGCGATCCTCCCCGCCAAGGTCTGGGGGGACGGCGACCCGGAGGGCGTGCGGCAGCGCGCGGCGGAGGAGATGAAGATGACGGCGCGGGCGGCGCAACGGCTCGGCGTCGACGTGGTCGTCGGCTTCACCGGGTCCTCGATCTGGAAGTACGTCGCGATGTTCCCGCCGGCGACCGAGGAGATGGTGGAGGCCGGCTACCGCGACTTCGCCGACCGGTGGAACCCGATCCTCGACGTCTTCGACGAGTGCGGGGTGCGGTTCGCCCACGAGGTGCACCCCTCGGAGATCGCCTACGACTACTGGACCACGGTGCGCACGATGGAGGCCATCGACCACCGGCCGGCCTTCGGCCTCAACTGGGACCCGAGCCACTTCGTCTGGCAGGACCTGGACCCGGTCGGCTTCATCTGGGACTTCAAGGACCGGATCTACCACGTGGACTGCAAGGACGCGAAGCGCCAGACCGGCAACGGCCGCAACGGCCGGCTCGGCTCGCACCTGCCGTGGGCCGATCCCCGTCGCGGCTGGGACTTCGTGTCGACCGGCCACGGTGACGTGCCGTGGGAGCAGTGCTTCCGGATGCTCAACACCATCGGCTACGACGGGCCGATCTCGGTGGAGTGGGAGGACGCCGGGATGGACCGCCTGGTGGGGGCACCCGAGGCGCTGGAGTTCGTGCAGAGGCTGGCCTTCGACGCACCCGCCGCGGCCTTCGACGCGGCCTTCTCGACCAAGGAGTGATGACCGGGCCCGGGGATTGAACGGCGGCCACAAACCGGCCATCTTACAGTCCGCCACGACCCATTCCGCTCCGTTAGACTCCGAGGCGGACCGCGAGGTCTCCCCGCGTAAACCCGAGGAGATGCGCGATCTTCCAAGCCGCTCCGTAGCGCCCGATCTATTCCAGAGGTCGCAGGTTCAAATCCTGCCCCCGCTACAGAAGTCAGAGGGCCCCTCACAGTGACTGTGAGGGGCCCTCTGGTCGGCAACCAGGCCGCCGTCGAGGTCACCGACCCGGGCGGTGTCGACGGTTGCGTCATGGGGTCAGCGTCGTCGGTGGGCTGTGGCCGCCCCGGCCGCGGAGGTCGGTTCCGCGCAGAAGATCAGGCCGGGACGGAGAGCCCCTGCAGCCAGGCCTGCCAGGCCGGCTCCTCGCGCCGCACGTAGTCCGCCGCGTCGGCGGAGAACAGGTACGCCCGTACGCCCGCCGTCGCCTTGCCGTCGCCCTCGCCGTACGCGAAGACGCTGAGCATCCCGGGCACCGGCGCGGTGAGCCGGACCAGCGTCTGCCGCTCGCCGACGCGCTCGACCGTGCCGGTGGCGCCGCGCACCTCGACCGTCGCGCCCTCGTCGCCCAGCCCGAGCGCGTCGTGCAGGGTCGACCAGAGCGCCTCCGCGTCGCCGGGGTGGGAGGCGGTGACCTCGAGCTGCGTGGCCTCCTGGCCGGGGAAGTGCGACAGGTAGAGGCGCAGGTTGTCGAAGAACGGCATCCAGTTGGCGCCCATGTCGTCCCAGAACTCCGACTCCCAGGCGGCGCCGGTCCCGAAGCCGCTGCTGGTGACGCGCACGACGCAGGTGCCGCCGGACTGCGCCTCGACGAGGAACTCCGACGTCAGCGGGCTGAGCGCATCCGGGTCCTTGCCCATGAGGGCGGCCCAGTCCTCCTCGTAGACGATGCGGCGCGGCGGGTCCCAGCCGGTGACCTGGCCGTCCGAGCCCATCTCGGGGCCCATGGTGAAGTGCAGGGAGCCGCCCTCGCGCTCCTCCATCTCGGTCGGCAGGAACCAGGCGCTCATGCCCTTGGCGGTGGCGATGGCTTGCCAGACCTGCTCCGGGGTGCCCGGGACCTCGACGCTGAACTCCAGGCGGTACGGGACGTTCGGGGTCGTGCTCATGCGCTCTCCTCAGGAAGGGGGTGGGCGGCGACGACGAGCCGGTGCGGGCGCCCGTCGTCGTGGTGGTAGCGAGCGGCCAGGTCGAGCACCGCGGCGGTCAGGTCGTCCGCGAAGGCAGCCCGGTCGGCGGCCGACCGGAAGCCGATCTGCGTGTCGATGGTCAGCGTCGGCAGGCGCTTGCCGGACGCGCCGGCCCGGCGCGCCAGGGCGCCGACCTCGCGCACCAGCCGGCCGGCCAGCGCGACGAGGTAGCCCGCCGACAGGTGGTCGGCGTTGGCGTCCGGGTCGGCCGCGGACGCGCTGACGGCCGCCGGCGACACGACGTACGACGCCGCCGACGCCTGCAGCACCCGCTCGGTGATGCCCCCGTGCCGGCGCTCCTCGGACAGCTCCACCAGGCCGTGCGCCTCGAGCGCCTTGAGGTGGTAGTTGACCTTCTGGCGCGCGATGCCGACCCGGGCGGCGAGCCCGGCGGCGGAGGCCGGGACGGCCAGCTCGCCGAGCAGCCGGGCCCGGACCGGATCCAGCGCGGCGGCGGCTGCCTCCGCGCTCTCGATGACCTCGACGTCCTGCATGACGCCACCGTGCCCTTGACAAGAAAAATTGTCAAGGGTGAATCTGCCCTTGGCCCCCGAGTCTTGCGAGCCGTTGGGTGGGCGTAGCGGATTCGCAGGTGTGCACGCTGCCCCGGCACACAGATGAAGCGCCCCTCACAGTGCTGTGAGGTGCGCGTCTGATTGCGCAACCTATGTCTCGGGCCGCAGTGGCATCCTGCGCCGATGCTCCCGCGGTCGGTTCTGTCAACTGTGGTCAATCCTGGTCGACTTCGTCGGCACATCGGGCACACTTGGCTCGTGCGTCCCGACCTGATCGAGCTGACCAAGACCGTGGACGCCGGCGCACTGGGTGCTCGGCTCCGCTCGGCGCGCCTCCGCGCGGGCCTGACCCAGTCCCAGGTTGCCGGGTCGGACCTGTCGACGGCCTATGTCTCCCGCATCGAGGCGGGTCAGCGACGTCCGGACCCGGCCCTGCTCAAGGCAATGGCCGCGCGGCTCGACGTCCCGGTCGAGGAACTCCTGGTCGGCGCCCCGCCCGATCGCGTCGCGGAGCTGCGCGTCGCCCTCGACCTGGCGCAGCTGTCACTGGCCGGAGGAGACGCCGCGCAGGCGCTGGCCGGCGTCGACGCGGTGCTGGCCGAGCTCGACGACGAGGTCGGCGTGCTGCCCGACCTGCGCCGGCAGGCTGCCGACGCGCGGGCGCTCGTGTTGGAGGCCGCCGGCGACCTCGACGCGGCGATCCTTGCGCTGGAGGAGCGGGTTGACGCCGAGCCGTTCGACCTGTCCTGGTTGGAGGCGATGACCGCCTTGAGCCGTTGCTACCGCGAGTCCGGAGACCTTGTCGCGGCCGTCGAGGTCGGCGACCGTGCCGCCGGCTACATCGCCGAGCACGAGCTCGGCGGACTGAGCGAAGCGGTCGCGCTCACGCTCACCGTCGCGGCCGCCCACTTCGAGCGCGGCGACGTCGCGCACGCCGGGCGGCTGTGCCAACGGGCACTCGCACAGGCCGACGAGCACGGCTCCGCCGAGTCGAAGGCCGCGGCGTACTGGAACGCCAGCGTGATGGAGTCCAAGGCCGGTCGCCCGGAGATCGCTCTGGGGCTGGCAAATCGGGCGTTGCGCATCTTCGAGGCCGGCGAGGATGGCCGGAACCTGGCCAGGCTGCGCACCCAGGTCGGAATTCTGCAGCTGCGCATGGACCCGCCGGAGCCCCGGTCTGCGCTCGCGGTGCTGTCCCAGGCACGGGCGGAGCTGGACTCGAGCAGCGCGAACCGGGCGGACCGAGCGGACAACCTGCTGGCGCAGGCCCGGGCGCACTTCCTGCTCGGGGACCACGAGCGCACCGACGAGTTGATCGCTGCGACCCTGGAGGAGGCGGGACCCGGTGCGCCGCTCGTGGCCGCGGACGCGCGCTTGCTGCAGGGGCAGGTGCTCGCCGGCCACGGGGCCGTGGACGAGGCCAAGCGCGCCTACCGCGAGGCCATCTTGCTGTTGAGTGGGGTCGGCGCGGACCGTGGTGCGGCGCAGATCTGGTTCGAACTCGGCGGTCTGCTCGAGGGGCTCGGCGACCAGGATGGGGCGCTGGACGCCTACCGCCGCGCCGCCGCGTCGACCGGCCTCGTGTCCACGCGCGCTCGCTCCTCGGTCGGGAGCTCGACCACGCCTTAGCGGCATCCGGGGTGTTGGGACGGACGCGCCGCAGCCCGCCCCAGCTCGTCCGATTGCCGCCTCAGCAGCACCAGCGGTCCGCGACGACAGCGTGGTCGTCACCAACCCAGACGGGGACCATCCCTCCGGCTGCGGTGACGGCGACGATGGCCAATGCCGAGATGGTCATCCGAATGCGGTTCATGAGCTTCCTCCCTGTAGGTGTCCCTTCAACATGATTGACAATCGGGAGTAACATTTCGTCAACTCATGTGGCATCCTGCTCGTCGGGGGAGTCGTCACTGGGTGTGCCCGGCGGGGGATCGGGCACACCAGTGACGGCGTGGGGGCCGTCAGCTGGATGTCGCCGGCGAGATCGGACTCAGGCGGGTGGTCGCGTCGGGCATCCCCGACGGGGCCTCAAGGGACACCCGTTCTCGAGCCCTTTGGGCCACTGGCCTAGCGCCTCGCGGGCGCTGGAACACGGTTCGTGACGTGCTCGTCATAGGAATGCCGTGCGCCGAGCATCCACCTCATCGTGATCGTGGACGGGGAGCGGCAGACGGAGCGGCTTCCGACGACGAACCACACGGGGTCACTGATGGAAGCCTTGCGGTTGAACAACATTCTGCGCACTTCTCGACTTCTCGGCCGGCCATCCAGAAGGACTCGCGTCCCGCGGCGGCTGGTTCGCGTCGCGCCGGGACAGGGTCAACGGCACCTTGGCGTGCTGGCCTCCGCGCTGCTCGTGATCGGCCTGGTGCCTGCCGTGGCCATGGTCGGGCCGGCGGCGCAGGCGGCGCCCGCGGGCCAGGGGTTCACGGTCACGCCGTCCGACCTGGCGTACATCCTCAAGCAGATCAAGATCGCCGAGAGCGCACGTCGCCAACACGACGTCGGCGACCGGCCCGTGTGGCGCGCTGGTCGGCACCGGCCCGAACCAGCTCGCCAGCCCGCTGCTGTCGTTCGGCCTGCGGACGGTCGACGGCTCCTGCAACAACCTGGTCGCCGGCCAGGAGCAGATCGGCGCGGCCGACCAGCTGTTCCCGCGGCTGGCGACCCCGGTGTTCCAGGCCGCCGAGGCCGTCCGCCCGGCTTCGGCCCGCCGGTACCCGTCGTCGTACGCGCAGAAGCAGGGCAACGTGTTCGACACCGCAGCCCCGGATGATCAGCAACCTGATCGTCGACCAGACCTCCACCAACCCGGCCGCCATCGCGGCGGCCGGGTTCCCGGTGCGCACCCAGGGCAACCCGGGCGTCGTGCCCTGCACCACCGACCCCGACCCGCTGGCGACCCGCCGGTCGCGGCGTCCCGCCGACTGCACGCCGTCCCACGAGACGCTGTTCATCCCGAACGTGACCACCGACGTCGGCCTCTCGCCGCCGTACAACTCGCTGTTCACGCTGTTCGGCCAGTTCTTCGACCACGGCGTCGACCAGACCGTCAAGGGCGGCGGCACGGTCTTCGTCCCGCTGAAGGCCGACGACCCGCTGATCGCCGGCCCGGACCACATCTTCGGCAACGCGCGACGACCTGCCGGCCCGAACCTGCGGTTCATGGTGCTGACCCGCGGCAAGAACCAGCCCGGCCCGGACGGCGTCCTCGGCACCGCCGACGACGTCCAGGACGCGATCAACACCGACTCGCCTGGGTCGACCAGAGCCAGACCTACACCTCGCACCCGTCGCACCAGGTGTTCCTGCGCGAGTACGCGATCAACGCCGCGGGCCGGCCGGTCGCGACCGGGAAGCTGCTCGGCGGGCCTGCCGGCCCCGACGGCCGGACGGCATGGCCACCTGGGCGACGACCAAGACGCAGGCAGCGACGTGCTCGGCCTGCAGCTCGTCGACAAGGACGTCACTGGACATCCCGATGCTCGTCGCCGACCCTACGGCAAGTTCGTCCCCGGTCCGGCGCGCGGCCTGCCGCAGTACATGACCGACGACCGGCCTGGTCGAGGGCAACCTGCCACCCCGGTGCCGGTCCCGGCCAACGCGCTGCACTTCGACACGCCGTTCCTGACCGACATCGCGCACAGCGCCGATGCCGACCACGGCCACGACGCGACCCGGACCCGCGGACGACGCCGGACGCGGACAACGCAGCCTCGGCCGACTTCGCCAGCCAGCCGGCCGGCACCTACGACGACGAGCTGCTGGACGCGCACTTCATCGCCGGTGACGGCCGGGTCAACGAGAACATCGGCCTGACCGCGATCCACCAGGTCTTCCACTCCGAGCACGACCGGCTGGTCGACGACATCAAGAACGTCCTGACCAACGACACCGGCGACACCGGTGTCGCGGCGCTGCCGAGTGGCAGCTGGACTCGGGCGCCGACGGCTGGAACGGCGAGCGGCTGTTCCAGGCCGCCCGGTTCGTCACCGAGATGGAGTACCAGCACCTGGTGTTCGAGGAGTTCGCCCGCAAGGTGCAGCCGGCGATCAACCCGTTCGAGCCGTTCGCCTTCACCCAGACCGACCTCAACCCGGCGATCCGGGCCGAGTTCGCCCACGCGGTCTACCGCTTCGGCCACTCGATGCTGACCGAGACGATCCGGATCGAGACCCCGGACCGACGGCGATTCGGACGCGAGACTCCGGACACAACGACATCTCGCTGCTCGACGGATTCCTCAACCCGCCGTCGTACACCACGACGGCGGGCCCGGCGGTGCGCTGACCGCCGAGGAGGCCGCCGGCAGCATCATCATGGGCATGTCCGACCAGGTCGGCAACGAGCTCGACGAGTTCGTCACCGAGACGCTGCGCAACAACCTGCTCGGCCTGCCGCTGGACCTGCCGACGATCAACATGACGCGGGCCCGGTCCGAGGGCATCCCGCCGCTGAACGTCCTGCGCCGGCAGATCTTCGACGCGACCAACGACGGCCAGCTGACCCCGTACACCAGCTGGGTCGACTTCGGGGAGAACCTCAAGCACCCGGAGTCGCTGGTCAACTTCGTCGCGGCCTACGGCCAGCACCCGACCATCCTGACCGACGTCGGCCGACGGCGAGCTGGCCGACGGCCGCAAGCACGGCTGACGACGACCGGCCGACAACGGTCCGGTCGACCCGGCTCACGCGCGCGGCACGACGGCTGGTCAACCCGCTCCGGCGACGCACGTCCCGGCCGACGCTGCGCGTTCATGAACAGCGTCGGCGCCTGGGCGAACAACGGCGACGAAGTCGATCACCGGTCTGGACAACGTCGACCTGTGGGTCGGTGGCCTCGCCGAGATCACCACCCCGTTCGGCGGGCTGCTCGGCACCACGTTCAACTACGTGTTCGAGAACCAGCTGACCGACCTGCAGAACGGTGACCGGCTCTACTACCTGGCCCGCACCCCGGGCATGAACCTGCGGACCCAGCTCGAGGGCAACTCGTTCGCCGAGCTGATGATGCGCAACACCAACGCGCACACCCTCAAGGCCGACGCGTTCGCCACCGCGGACTGCAAGTTCCAGCTGGGCAACCTGGCCGGCACGCCGGCGGGCTTCACGCGCAGTTCGGCAACACGGTCGCCGACGACCCGGCCTCCGAGTGCGACGAGAACGCGGTGCTCATCCGGCAGCCGGACGGCACGATCCAGTACCGCGCAGTTCAACACCGTCGACCCGTCCGGGCATCAACGGCCAGGCCGTCTACAACGGCACCGCCGGCGTCGACCGGGTCCGCGGCGGCAACGACAACGACACCTTCTGGGGTGGCCAGGGCAACGACGTCATCGAGGGTGGCTCCGGCGCCGACGTGGCGCTCGGCGGCGAGGGCGACGACATCATCACCGACCTCGCCGGCGACGACGTGCCCAAGGGCGGTCCCGGCAACGACGCCATCGACGCCGGTCCCGGCCTGGACATCATGATGGGCGGCGACGGGCAAGGACTTCACCAACGGTGGGGCCAACGCCAACGAGACCTTCGGCGGCGCCGGCGACGACTTCATCATACCTCGGCCAGAGCCTCGACGCCGCCTTCGGTGACAGCGGCGACGACTGGGAAGAGGGCGGCGACCAGCCCGACCTGATGCAGGGCGACAGCGGCAACCTGTTCTTCCTGGACGACTCCCAGAAGCCCGGCCACGACATCCTGGTCGGCCAGGGCGGCGACGACGACTACGACATGGAGGGCGGCGACGACATCGGCGTCGGCGGTCCGGGCATCGAGAAGGTCGCCGGCGCATCCGGTTACGACTTGGAGATCGGCCAGGGCGACCCGCAGGCCCAGGACATGGACCTGGCCCTGCCGATCCCGCCGCTGGACATCCTGCAGGTGGGCGTCCGCGACAAGTTCAACGAGGTCGAGGCGCTGTCCGGCTGGAAGTTCAACGACAAGCTCCGCGGCGACGACGTCGTTCCCGGCGCAGGTCGGCGGCGCCGGCTTCATCGGCTGCGACGTGCTGGACCAGGCGGGCATCGACCGGATCGCCGGTCTCGACCCGCTGCTGCCGACGCTGAGCACGCCGCTGGCCGACCGTGGTGGCAGCTCCGGCGTCGGGCGACTGCCCGATCCTGACCGGCGCCGAACGTCTGGGGCGCCGGCAACATCCTGCTCGGCGGTGCCGGCAGCGACCTGATCGAGGGTCGCGGCGCCGACGACATCATCGACGGTGACCGGTACTTCAGCGTCCGGCTCAGCGTGCGGACCAACCCGGCCGACCCGGCACCGAGATCGGCTGCGCCAGCGTCGGAGGCGCCGGCCAGAGCGCGATGACCAGCCAGTACCTGCGGGACGCGGACGGCGCCCTCACCGGCCCGACGCTGCAGCAGGCGGTCTTCGCGGGAACGGTCGACCCGGGCAACATCGTCGCGGTCCGGGAGATCCTCTGCAGCGGCACCGGCGGCACGGACACCGCGCTGTTCTCGGGCGCGCGGGCGAACTACACCTGCACGGTCGCAGCCGGGTCCCCGGGCCCGTGCCCGACTTCCCTGTCGGGCGAACCGACCACGGTGGTCCACACCGGCGGCAACGCCACCGACGGCACCGACACGCTCACCAACGTCGAACGTCTGGTGTTCTCCGACACCGTGCCACCGGGCACGCCCGCAATCGGCCCAGCCAATGCCGGCAACGCCTCGGCGACGGTGACGTGGACCGCCCCCACCGGAACCGTCACCGGCTACCAGGTGCGGGTGGTCGACACGGCCACGGGCACCCAGGTCGGCGCCTTGCGGCCGGCCGGGGCGGCGGCGACCAGCCTCGTGGTCAACGGGCTGACCAACGGGACCAGCTACCGGTTCCAGGTCCAGGGCGTCAACGCAGTCGGTGCCGGACCGTTCTCGGCACTGTCCAACGCCGTCACACCGGCCGCACCAACGGTCGCAGGTGCCCCCACCATCGGCATCGCGACCGCCGGGAACGCCTCGGCGAACGTCCGCTGGACGCCGCCGGCCAGCAACGGCGGTTCGCCGATCAGCGGCTACGAGGTACGAGTGGTCAACGCAGCGACCAACGCGCAAGTCGGTGCCCTCCGCCCGGCCGGGCCAGCCGCGACCAACCTGGTGGTCACCGCGCTGGTGAACGGAACTGGCTACCGGTTCCAGGTGCGAGCCGTCAACGGCGTCGGCGCTGGTGGGTACTCGGCACTGTCCAACACCGTGACCCCAGCCACCGTGCCCGGTCCGCCGGTCATCGGTACCGCGTCATCCGGAGCTGCCGGGGGCGCGCTGACCGCCACAGCACGGTGGTCCCCGCCAGCAAGCAATGGCGGCAGCGCGATCACCGGCTACGTCGTCACAGCGCTGCGGATGAGCCGAACTGGGACGGTGCTCACCCGAACCGACTCACCGCTGCTGGGTGCGGGTGCACGAACCCGCAGCTTCACCCTCCCGGCCGGCAACTACCGGTTCGTCGTGGTGGCCCGCAATGCAGTCGGCCAGGGCCAGTCGTCCGCACGATCGAACCAGGTGGCGGCACGCTGACCAACTTGGCTGGCGGCGGACGGCACGGAGTAGCCAGGCGCGCCGGGCAACGGGTGCTCCGGATCTCTGATGACAAGTTCCTGATAATGTCGAGTAACTCACACGACTTTAAGGGGGCGAGATGGACCGGGGACTGCACCACGAGCACGACTACGACCTCGAGAGCGCCGAGCGCGTGGCGCACCGGCTGACCCGTCGGCAGGTGCTCCGCGCCGGGGCGATGACCGCCGCCGTGGCCGCCGTGGGTCCGACGCTGGCCCAGTCGGTGACTTCCCGGGCCGCCGCCGATGTACCGGGCATTGCCAAGCCGACACCCGACTCGCTCTTCGTCGCCCGGGGGACCAACGCCGAGATGCGCTGGTCCGCCATGCGCGGCCAGGGCTACCTGACACCGATCGACAGGTTCTTCGTGCGCAACCACACGTCGACGCCGCGGATCGACGCCACGACCTGGCGGCTGCGGGTGCACGGGACCGGCGTCGAGCGCGAGGTCTCCGTCTCGTACGACGACCTGCTCGCATTGCCGCAGGTCAGCCTGACTCGCTTCATCGAGTGCGCCGGCAACGGCCGCAGCTTCTTCGGCACCCAGCAGGGCAAAGCGGCGGCCGGCACCCAGTGGACGCTCGGCGCCGTCGGCGTCGCCGAGTGGACCGGCGTCAGGTTGTCCTCCGTGCTGGAGCGGGCCGGCATCAAACCGAGCGCGCTGGACGTGATGCCCGTCGGGCTCGATGACCAGCAGGTGCGACGGCCGGTGCCGCTCGAGAAGGCGCTCGCCGACGACACCCTGCTCGTGCTGGGCATGAACGGTCGCAGCTTGCCACCCGACCACGGCTTCCCGGCCAGGATCCTCGTTCCCGGCTGGATCGGCGTGGCCAACATCAAGTGGGTGGGCTCGATCGAGGTGTCCGAGACACCGCTGACGTCGCAGTGGAACACGACCAGCTACCGCATGTTCGGCCCGGCCTACCCCGACTCGCCGCTGGTCACCACGCAGGTGGTGAAGAGCGCGATCGAGCAGCCGCTGCCAGCCTCGCTCCGCCCGGGACGCAGGGAGCTCACCGGCAGGTCGTGGTCGGCGTACGGCCGGATCCGCCGGGTCCAGATCAGCGTGGACGGCGGCCCCTGGCGTGACGCGCGGCTCGGCGGCCGCAACGAGCCCCAGGCATGGCGACAGTGGTCGGCCCCGTGGGTGGCCACGCCGGGCGATCACGTGGTCCGCGTCCGCGCCACCGACGAGCATGGCAACGGGCAACCGGACACGGTGCCCTTCAACGAGCAGGGCTACCTGTTCGGCGCCGTGGTGAACCACCCGGTCGCCGTTGCCTGACGACGACTCGGACCCCGCCGACCTCGGCGGGCGGTAGCATCAGGTCAGCCTATGTAGGGGACGAATGACTGCCGAGGGCCGAGAGACACGGAAGAGGCTGCGCAGCCAGGCCTGGTTCAACAACCCGGACAATCCAGGAATGACCGCGCTCTACATCGAGCGGTACATGAACTGGGGCCTCACCCGGGAGGAGCTGCAGGCGGGCAGGCCGATCATCGGCATCGCGCAGACCGGCTCGGATCTTTCGCCGTGCAACCGACACCATCTCGAGCTGGCGCACCGGGTGCGTGAGGGGATCCGGGAGAAGGGCGGGATCGCGTTCGAGTTCCCCGTGCATCCCATCCAGGAAACCGGGAAGCGCCCTACCGCGGCCCTCGACCGCAACCTGGCCTACCTCGGTCTGGTGGAGGTTCTCTACGGTTACCCGCTCGACGGCGTTGTTCTCACCACCGGCTGCGACAAGACCACCCCGGCGTGCATCATGGCGGCGGCCACGGTGAACCTTCCGGCCATCGTTCTCTCTGGGGGACCGATGCTCAACGGCTGGTTCAAGGGGCAGCGCACCGGCTCGGGGACGATCATCTGGAGGGCGCGGGAGATGCTCGCGGCGGGTGAGATCGACGAGGCTCAGTTCGTCGAGCTCGTCGCGGCGTCCGCGCCGTCGCCGGGCCACTGCAACACCATGGGGACGGCCACGACGATGAACAGCCTCGCCGAGGCGCTCGGCATGAGCCTTCCCGGCTCGGCGGCGATCCCGGCGCCCCACCGCGACCGCGGCAGGGTCGCTTATCTGACCGGGAAGCGCATCGTCGAGATGGTGGGGGAGGACCTCAAGCCCTCCGACATCCTGACCCGGGAGGCATTCGAGAACGCGATCGTGGTCAACTCGGCGATCGGCGGTTCGACCAACGCCCCTATCCACATCAACGCGATCGCCCGCCACATCGGCGTCCCGCTCGGAGTCGAGGAGTGGGAGACGGTCGGTCATCGTGTGCCGCTCCTCGTCGACCTGCAGCCTGCGGGGAGGTTCCTGGGCGAGGAGTTTCACCGGGCAGGGGGGGTGCCGGCCGTCGTCAATGAACTGATGCGTCATGGGCTGATCCACGCGGACGCACTGACGGTGAACGGGAAGACCGTCGGCGAAAACTGCCGCGACACCGTCACCGAGGACGCCGAGGTGATCCGCACCTTCGACGACCCGCTGGTGCAGGACGCGGGCTTCCTCGTGCTGACGGGAAACCTCTTCGACAGCGCGATCATGAAGACGAGCGTGATCGACGACGACTTCCGGAAGCGTTACCTGTCGGATCCCGAGCACCCGAACGTGTTCGAGGGCCGTGCGATCGTCTTTGAAGGGCCGGAGGACTACCACGACCGCATCGACGACCCGTCGCTGGAGGTCGACGAGGGCTCCATCCTGTTCATCCGGGGGAACGGTCCGCTTGGCTATCCGGGTTCTGCTGAGGTCGTGAACATGCAACCGCCCGCCGCGCTCATCAAGTCCGGCGTGCACTCCCTGCCCTGCGTGGGCGATGGCCGCCAGTCCGGGACCTCAGGCTCGCCCTCGATCCTGAACGCCTCCCCGGAGGCCGCTGCCGGAGGCGGGCTCGCGCTGCTGCGGACCGGCGACCGGGTGCGGATCGATCTCAACGCCGGAAGAGCGGACATGCTTGTGTCGGACGACGAGCTCGCGGACCGGCGCGCGACGCTGCGAAAGACCCCGTTCCCGGTCCCGGAGTCGCAGACGCCGTGGCAGGAGATCCAGCGTTCCATGGTGGGGCAGATGTCCGAGGGGATGGTCCTCGAACCGGCGGTGGGCTACCAGCGCGTGGCGCAGACCAAGGGCACCCCCCGGCACAACCATTGATCGCGACCGTCCTCGACCTCCTGGTAGTGGTCGGACTGGAAAGCGTAGCCTCCGGGTTGTTCGAGACCGGAGACGTCGATTCGCGGCTCACCCGGGGGCTCGGAGGCGCCTCCATGTGACACGAGAAGCGAGGTCAGTCGCCCCGAGCGAGAGAGGCGGAACAGCCGATGCACCTTGTCCGATACGACCGTGGGGAGGGTCCTCGGGTCGGAGTCCGCCGGGAGGACTGGATCACGCCGATGAGCGGTGTCCGATCCATGGCGGAGATTCTCGCGATGCATCAGGACGGGCTCCGGTCGACCGTCGAGTCCGCCTCCGGGGAGCCGTTCCACGTCGCGTCCGCGCGCCTGCTCGTCCCGCTGGACGGGCGGGCCGAGCTCTGGTGCGCCGGCGTCACCTATGCCCGTTCCCGGGGGGCGCGGATGGAGGAGAGTGCCGAGCAGTCGGTCTACGACAAGGTGTATTCGGCGGAGCGGCCCGAGCTGTTCCCGAAGGCGCCGGCCTGGCGGCTGGTGACGGACAGTGAGCCGGTGGGGATCCGGGCTGACTCTGGACACGACGTACCCGAGCCGGAGCTCGCTGTGGTGGTGAACGCGCACGGCGAGATCGTCGGCTACACGGTGTGCAACGACATGAGCTCACGATCCCTCGAGGGCGAGAATCCGCTCTACCTCCCCCAGGCCAAGGTGTTCGCCGGCGCAGCGGCGCTTGCGACGGGCATCAGGCCGGCCTGGGAGGTACCGGACGCCACCAACCTCGCCATCTCCCTGGTGGTCCGCCGCGGAGAGAGGGCGGCGTTTACCGGGGAGACGTCCACCGCCCAGCTCGCCCGTCCGCTGGAGCAGCTGGTGGACGTACCTCTGTCGAGCCAGCTTCTTCCCCGACGGCGCCGCGCTGGCAACCGGCACCGGGATCGTCCCCGAGCTGGACTTCCGTCTCCACCCCGGCGACGTCGTGGAGATCGATATCGAGGAGGTCGGCCGGCTCGTGAACCGAGTGGAGATCGGCAAGGAGCCTTTCGAGTGGCTCAACGACCCCCAGGCCCGACTCATGCCAGAGGAGACCCGATGAACAACGTCCCCGACACCACCTCAGAGCAGTTGGAGCAGATCCTCGCCGCTGCGGCGGCCGCCGGACCCGTCGTCGGTGCGAGCCCTTCCCGCGGAGCGCGCGGCATGGATCTTCGCCGCGGCGGACGCCCTCGACGCCGCCGCCGACCGCCTCGTGCCGCTCGCCGTCGAGGAGTCCGCGCTCGCCGAGCAACGGCTGCGGGGAGAGGTCGCCCGCAGCTCGGGGCAGCTCCGGCTGTTCGCCGAGGCACTCGAGGAGGGAGCCCTGCTCGAAGCGATCATCGACACCGCCGACCCGGACGCGGCACCGATTCCCCGGCCGGACCTGCGGCGGATGCTCGTCCCGCTGGGCCCGGTGCTGGTCTTCGCGGCCAGCAACTTCCCTTTCGCCTTCAGCGTCTGCGGTGGGGACACCGCTTCCGCCCTCGCGGCCGGCTGTCCCGTGGTCGTCAAGAGCCACCCTGGACACCCCCGGTTGTCCGAGGCGGTGGCCGAGGTGATGGTCACGGCGCTCGGGGCGGCCGGCGCTCCCGAAGGAACGCTTGCCGTCGTCCACGGCGACCGGGTCGGCGTCGAGGCCCTGGGTGACTCGCGGGTCAAGGCGAGTGGCTTCACCGGCTCGGTGGCCGGGGGGCTGGCCTTGCACGAGATCGCCGTCAACCGGTCGGATCCGATTCCCTTCTACGGCGAGCTCGGGAGCCTGAATCCCTCGTTGGTCCTGGCCGGCGCACTCGAGGAGCGGCGCTCTGAAATCGCATCCGGGTTCGTCGCCTCCTACACCTTGGGAGTGGGGCAGTTCTGCACGAAACCGGGCCTGCTCCTGCTCCCGGTCGGGCACGGCTTGGAGAAGGAGATCGTGGCAGCCGCCGAGGAGGTGGCGTCCGCGCCGATGCTCAACGAGCGGATCCACCAGGGCTACGCCGATGGTCTTGCGAAGCTTCGCGAGCGTGACGGGCTGGAGGCGCTGGTCACCGGGGACGAGTCGAACCGGGGGGCGTCCGCGTCTCTGTTCAAGACCACCGTGCCGCGGCTGATCGAGGATGCCGCGGAGCTGCTCGCGGAATGCTTCGGTCCCACGTCGATCGTGGTCGAGTACGCAGACGATCACGAGCTCTTCGCTGCGGCCTCTGTCCTCGGCGGGAGCCTCACGGCGACGGTGCATGGCGCCGACTCCGACACCGAGGTCGCGCTCAGGCTGCTGCCCCTGCTGCAGGACCGGGCTGGTCGGGTGGTGTGGAACGGCTGGCCGACCGGCGTGGCGGTTTCCTGGGCGATGCAGCACGGTGGACCGTTCCCCGCGACCGTCGGCTCGATCCACACGAGTGTCGGCACTACGGCGGCGCGCCGTTTCCAGCGTCCGGTGTGCTTCCAGAACACCCCGGGTGACCTCCTTCCGGAGGTGCTACGCGACCGGAACTCGCTGAATGTGAGCCGCCGGGTCGACGGGGAGATCACTCGGCGTGACATCACGCCCTGAGCCCGGTGGTCGGGCCCCTCGGCGACGGGAAGGAGACCTGAGGTGAGGGTGGCGAGGTTGCACGGCGTCGGTGACATACGTCTGCACGAGGAGGAGCCGCCGCACCAAGTGCCCGGTCGGTCGCTCGTGCGGGTCCAGGCAGTCGGCCTGTGCGGCTCGGACCTGCACTGGTTTGCCGAGGGAAGCATCGGCGACGCCAAGGTGGAGCATCCCCTCGTCCTGGGACACGAGTTCTCCGGCATCGTCGAGGGCGGAGAGCTCGACGGCCGACTCGTGGCAGTCGACCCGGCACTTCCGTGCGGACACTGTCGTACCTGTGCCGCCGGGCTCAGGCATCTCTGCCCGGACGTGGTGTTCGCCGGCCACGGCAGGCAGGACGGCGGCCTGCAGGAGCTGGTTTCCTGGCCGACGCCCTTCCTGTACCCGTTGCCGGAGTCGATGGGCGCCGAGGAGGGGGCGCTGCTCGAGCCGCTCGGTGTGGCGCTCCACGCCCACGACCTCGGGCACGTGCGCGCAGGTGACCACGCCGCGGTGGTCGGATGTGGGCCCATCGGGCTCCTGCTCGTACAGCTCCTCCTGGCCTCCGGTCTGGCTTCCGTCGTGGCCGTGGACCCGCTTCCACATCGCAGAGCCGTCGCCCAGGAGTTGGGGGCACATCTGGCGCTCACGCCGGAAGAGTTCCAAGGTCCTGAAGCGCAGTCGGCGGGACGCGAGGTTGGTGTCGATGTCTCTTTCGAGGTGGCCGGAACTGACCCGGCAGTCCACCTTGCCCTTCAAGCGGTCCGCCCCGGAGGACGCGCCGTGCTCGTGGGGATCCCGCAGGGAGACCGAACGTCGTTCCAGGCCTCCCTCGCGCGTCGGAAAGGGCTGACCATCCTTCTCTCACGCCGCATGGGGGAGGTTTACCCGCAAGCCATCCGGCTTGCCCTGGACGGAGCGGTCGATCTGGAGCAGATGGTCAGCCACCGTTTCGGCCTGCCCGACGCAGCTGTGGCCCTCGCAACGGCCGCGTCCCGGTGTGGACACAAGGTGCTCGTCAAACTCTGAGGCGACGCAAACCCATGGCGGAGACCTGCCTGCAGATGCGTCCCAGGGGTCGGTCTCCCGGCATCATCTTCATGATTGTCCTGCTGCCGTCTCGACGGCCGGGGGCGTATCCGCGCCCGCACCCCATGAACTGGGGTCGTCCAGGAGGCTCTGGAGCACCGACAGCGCTGCTCCCATCATCGCCGCTTGCTGCCCGCTCGCGACCGGACGTACCCGCGGTCGAGACCACGCTGCGGACAAGACACGCATCTGCAGCTGCTCGGCGACCGGTGCAGTCAGCCTTTCCGTCAGAGGGGCGTAGAAACCTCCGAGCACCACCTCGTCAATATCGACGAGGTTGACCGCGTTGGCCAAGGCCACCCCGAGTGCCCAGCCTGCGCGGTCCACGGCCCGGCGTGCGGGCGCGCTGCCCTCCTCGAGAAGGGCGAGCAGCCCTTCGACCGGTGTCAGCGGGTCAAGCCCCGCACCCGTCATGACGGCATCACGTCCGGCGTACCTCTCCAGGCACCCGCGGGATCCACACGGACACGGCGGACCGTCTGGCTGGACGGTCGTGTGCCCCAGCTCACCGCTCCAGCCTCGTCGCCCTTGGAACACCTGCCCGTCGTACACGAGACCGCACCCGATGCCCACCTCGCCGGAGACATACAGAAAGCTCGGTCGGGGTTCGGGATGCGCACCGGCCTCGGCCCAGGCCGCGAGGTTCGCCTCGTTGGCCAGTTCGACCACGTTCAGCGAGGAGAACGGCGATCGAGCGAGCACGTCGGCGAGCTGCACGTCGCGCCACCCGAGGTTGGGTGCGAGTCGGAGAGTGCCCAGCTCGCGGTCGACGATTCCGGGCAGCGCGATTCCCGCGCCGACGACACGGACTCCGCCTGCCGTGACCTCTTCGAGGATGTCGTGCGCCATGGAGGCCAGGAGGTCGAGGGCCCTGCTCGGGCTGCTCTGGTGGAAGTCGTGCACCTCCAGACGTTCGACGAGCGTCCGGCCCGACAGGTCCACAGCCCGACCACCGAGGTAGGAGACGTTGATCTCGAGGCCGATGGCCGCGAAAGTGCCGCCAGCCGCGACGAGGGGTACGGCGGGACGTCCGGCGCCTCGCCCCGTGACGGGTGGCAGCTCGGTCAGCATCCCAGCCGCGACCAGGCGGTCGACGAGGGCCGACACGGTCGCCCGGGTGAGGCCAGTGCGCACTGCGATGTCAGCGCGTGAGGGAGGAACGGACGCCTCGAGCACTTCGTGCAGCACGAGACGGAGGTTGTGCCTGCGCAGCGTGGCCTGACGTGCGCCTGGGGTGGTTGTCATCCGCTGCATGGGTCTTGACGGTACCGCAGCCACGGCATAAGTTCATTCGCACAACTAATTTCCCGCCACTCTGGAGGGGCGATGCGTTGGTCGACCCAGGACGACAGGTGTTCGTTTGGGCTGAGCGCAGTGGGCTGGACTACCCAGCACCAGCTCGGCTCGGCTTGCTGTGTGACGGTGGGACCTGTCGATGAGGTGCACATGCTTGGCGACCTCACCCCCAGCTGGGTGATACGGGCAGGTGCCTGATCACGTGGCGAGCCCGGACAGGTCCCGTGCGGCGACAGTCGATTCGCCGCCAAGTTCGGGCTCGGCAGATGTGCAACGGTCGAGATCGGTCGAAGAGGTACGCCGTGAATCCAGCGGGGGCCCGCATCGGCTGAAGAACCTGTTGTACAACCCGCGGCTGGCGCCGTACTTCTTCATCGCACCCTTCGTGATCACCCTGCTTGCCTTCTGGATGGTGCCGATGGCACGGACCTTCCAGATGAGCACGCAGGAAGTGCTGTTCGGGGAGGCGACCTTCATCGGCGCTGACAACTACCAGCGGCTCTGGAACGACCGGATCTTCTGGCAGGCGCTGTTCAACAGCACCCGATACATGGTGCTCACGATCGTGCTTCTGATCCCGATACCGCTGGTGCTGGCCGCCGTGCTCAACTCCAAGATCGGCAGTCCACGCGTGAAGGCGGTGTTCAAGGCGTCGATGTTCGTGCCCGCGCTCACCTCGGTCGTGGTCGCCGGCATCATCTTCCGCTTGATGTTCTCCGAGACGGACTCCGGCCTCATGAATCAGGTCATCGGGTTCTTCGGCGCCGGACCGGTCAGGTGGCTCCGCGAGGACACAGGCGGACTGACAGCGCTTCTGCTGCTCGCCCTGTGGCGCTACGCGGGTGTCAACATCCTCTACTTCCTCGCGGGTATCCAGTCGATCCCCACGGAGTACTACGAGGCTGCGTCGATAGACGGGGCGAGCCGGGTGCAGCAGTTCTTCCACATCACCATCCCGAATCTCAAGCCGATCCTCGTCTACGTGACGTCGATCAGCATCTACGGCGGTCTGGCGATGTTCCTCGAGAGCTTCATGCTCTATGCCGGCAACAACTCGCCGAACAACCAGGGGTTGACCGTCGTCGGCTACCTCTATCGCAGAGGGATCGAGGAGAACGACCTGGGCTTCGCGTCTGCGGTGGGTGTCGTGCTCCTCGTGCTGATCATGGCCATCAACCTCGCCTTCCTCACTCTCACCGGAACCTTCAAGAAGGAAGCCTCGCGATGAGCGCCGAGCGATCGGGAAGCGTCAAGTACACCCTCCCGAGGAGGCTGCACGCTGCCATCCAGACCGGATTCCTGGTCCTGATCACCTTGATCGTGCTCGTGCCGCTTCTGGGCATCTTCGTCGGGACATTCCAGGACGGCAACGAGATCATCCGCAAGGGTCTCTCGCTGGACATTGACCTCGGCACCCTGTCCCTGGACAACTACGGGATGCTCTTCACCGACTCCGGCTTGTACTTCAGGTGGTTCGCGAACTCGATCTTCCTGACGGCTGTGCAGGTGGCCGGGACGCTCCTGGTGAGCTCGTTCGTCGCCTACGGGTTCGCGATGTACGACTTCAGGGGCAAGAACGTCCTCTTCATCTCCGTGCTGCTGCTCATGACCGTGCCGTTCGAGATCATGATGCTCCCGCTCTACGTGATGGTGAACGACGTCGGTCTCGCCGACTCGTACTCCGTGATCGTGTTCCCGTTCCTCGCCGCCTCGGTCACCATCTTCTACTTCCGGCAGTACTTCCTGGGCATTCCCAAGGATCTGCTCGAGGCTGGTCGGGTCGACGGCGTCACGGAGTTCGGCATCTTCTTCAGGGTGGTGGTCCCCATCTCGAAGCCGGCCTTCGCGGCGATGGCCATCCTCAACGGGATGGTGATCTGGAACAACTTCCTGTGGCCGCTTCTGGTGCTGCGGTCCCCTGAGAAGTTCACGCTGCCGATCGGGCTCAACACGCTGCTCACCCCGCATGCGAACAACTACGAGCTGCTCATCATCGGATCCTTCTTCTCGCTCCTCCCCGTCCTCGTGCTCTTCCTGTTGTTCCAGCGATTCTTCGTCGCCGGGATGACGGCCGGGGCGCTCAAGGGCTGACCGACACCACCACAGAGATGGAGACACATCATGGCTAGATCGCGGAGATTCACCTCGCTCCTCGCCACGGGGCTAGCAGCAGCACTCATGCTGGGGGCGTGTGGTGGTGACGCCGGTGAAGAGGGTGGGCCGGACGCGGAGGGCCGGTACAACCTCGAGATGTGGGTGTTCGCCGAGCTGCACGCCACCTACTACGAGCAGATGGCCAAGCAGTGGAACGAGGAAAACCCGGACCGGCCCATCGACCTCGAGGTCACGGTCTACCCCTACGAGGACATGCACAACAAGCTGCAGCTCGCCGTGAACTCCGGGTCCGGGCTTCCGGACCTGGTCGACATCGAGGTCAACCAGTTCTCGAACTTCGTCGAGGGCAGCAAGTCGCCGCTGTCCGACCTCACCGAGGCCGCAGATACCTACAAGGACGACATCGTGCAGGCCCGGCTCGACCTCTACACCCGAGATGGCGTGATCCGCGGGCTTCCGACACACGTGGGGGCCTTCGTCGCCTTCTACAACACCGCGCTGTTGGAGAAGGCAGGGATCGACTACAAGACCATCAAGACGTGGGAGGACTTCGAGAAGGCCGGCGTCACCTACAACAAGGAGACGGGCCGCGAGTTCGGGGTCGCCAGCACGGGCGTCAACATGGTGGAGCCGCTCATGATCGCGCAGCAAGGCGGGAGCCTGTTCGCAGAGGACGACAACGTCGCGGTGAACAGCCCTGAGGTCGTGGAGACCCTCGAGTCCGAGCAGGAGATGCAGGAGGCAGGGGCGATCTCGACGATCCCGGGCGGGAGCCCGGACTCGGAGGAGGCCTACGGCGCGATCAACGACGGCGACTACGCCGCCATCGTCTACCCAGCCTGGTACACCTCCCGGTTCGTCGACTACATGCCCGACCTGCGCGGCGACATTGCGATCGCACCTGCGCCGGTCCCCGAGGCCCCAGAGGTCGCCACGATTGGTGGTGGTGGCACCGGGACCGCCGTGCCCGAGGCTTCTCCCGACAAGGAGATCGCCCAGGAGTGGCTCGCGTTCGCGAAGCTGTCGCCGGAGGCGAACGTCGCCGTGTGGGAGGTGCTCGGTTTCGACCCGGTGAACATGTCGGTGTGGAAGGACAAGGAGGTCACGCACGACCCGAAGAACAAGTTCAACAAGTACTTCCAGACGAACCTCTTCGACGTGCTCAACCAGTACAAGGGGGACATCGGCCACTTCGAGTCCTTCACCAACCCGAATCTTCCCGCTGTTGACGACCAGTTCACCACCGTCACCTACAGCCAGATCTTCGAGGACGGTGTTCCGGCCAAGGAGGCGCTGGACCAGGCGCAGTCCGACCTCGAGAACCAGCTCGGCCAGTAGGTCGCGGGTTGATCCCGGGCGCCGGCTGCACGCCTGGCGCCCGGGACAGCGCCGGGATCCCGGCGCTCGGCAGGGTCGAGGCCGCTCGTGCAGGTCGACCACGTGATCACCAGAGCACAGGAGAAGTAATGCTGGACGGCAAGCTCTCGATCCACCCGGCGTTCACCGTCGCGCCCGTCAACCCCAGGCTCTTCGGCTCGTTCGTGGAGCACATGGGTCGCTGCGTCTACGGCGGCATCTACGAGCCGGGTCACCCCACGTCGGACGACAATGGCTTCCGGGGCGATGTCCTGGAGCTGGTACGCGAGCTCGGCGTGACCGCGGTCCGGTACCCAGGCGGCAACTTCGTGTCCGGCTACAAGTGGGAGGACGGCGTCGGCCCGCTCGACCGACGTCCTACCCGGCTCGACCCCGCCTGGAAGACCATCGAGACGAACGCGTTCGGCCTCAACGAGTTCATGCTGTGGGCGCGAGAAGGCCGACATCGAGCCCATCATGGCGGTCAACCTCGGCACGCGCGGGATGACCGAGGCCATCGAGCTGCTGGAGTACGCCAACCACCCGCACGGGACGTCCCTGTCCGACCGGCGCATCGAACACGGCGCCAAGGAGCCGCACAACATCCGCATGTGGTGCCTGGGCAACGAGATGGACGGGCCCTGGCAACTGGGCCACAAGACGGCCGACGAGTACGGGCGGCTGGCCGCGGAGACGGCGCGTGGCATGCGCCAGTTCGACCATGACCTGGAGCTCGTCGCCTGCGGTAGCTCGGGCCGCTCCATGCCGACGTTCGGCGCCTGGGAGGCAACTGTCCTGGAGCACACCTACGACGTCGTCGACTTCGTCTCGGCTCATGCCTACTACCAGCTCGAAGGCGACGACGTCGCCAGCTTCCTCGCGTCGTCGGTCAACATGGCCCTGTTCATCCACGAGGTCATCGCCACCGCGGACCACGTCGGAGCCAAGCTCTCCTCCCCGAAGAAGATCAACATCTCCTTCGACGAGTGGAACGTCTGGTACCTGCGGGAGTTTCAACGGAACGGGATGCCCGAAGACTGGACCGCCGTCGCCCCACGGCTCAGCGAGGACGCCTACACCGTGCTCGACGCCGTCGTGGTCGGGTCCCTGCTCATCACGCTGCTCCGGAACAGCGACCGGGTCACCGCTGCCTGCCAGGCCCAGCTGGTCAACACCATCAGCTCGATCCGGTGCGAGCCCGGCGGGCCGGCGTGGCGGCAGTCGATCTTCCATCCCTTCGCGCTGACCGCGAGGCACGCCCAGGGGCAGGTGCTCCAGCCGCAGGTCGTCGCCCCGACCCTCGCGACGACCAAGTACGGCGAGGTCCCCGTCCTGGATTCGGTGGCCACGTACGACGCCGAGGAAGGACGGGTGGCGGTGTTCGTCGTCAACCGGCACCCGTCGGAGCCGGTGTCCTTCTCCATCGACCTGCGCGCCTTCGGCAGTGTGGAGCTCGCCGAGGCGACCATGATGTGCGACGAGGACCTCTCCGCGGTGAACACCATGGAGGTGCCCGACCGGGTGTCGCCGAAGCAACACAGCTCCGCGCAGATCGTCGGGACCGCGCTGGAGGCCGAGCTGCCGCCGGCCTCGTGGAGCATGTTCGTCCTGCAGGTGTGCTGAGGCGGCGCGTGGCTTCCGCCGTTGGACGACCCGACATGAGGACCTCCGTGCGACGCCCCGTGCTGTCCTCGAGCTGCGCACCTTTGCTCAGACTCCACGGCCCGGGTAGTACAGATCGACCACCCGTACAAGGAAAGGCACCAGCCCGATGACCGTCTACCACGTCGCCGCCACCGGGTCCGACAGCGCCGACGGCTCCGCGAGCGGGCCCCTGCGCACCATCAGTGCGGCCGCTGCGCTCGCGCAGCCGGGTGACACCGTGCGCGTCCACGAGGGTGAGTATCGCGAGTGGGTGACGCCCGCCCGTGGCGGGCTCAGCGACCGGCGCCGCATCACCTATGAGGCGGCCGAGGGGGAGCGGGTCGTCATCAAGGGGTCGGAGCGCATCACGGAGTGGACTCCCGAGGAGGGCACCGTCTGGCGGGCAGTGATCCCCAACAGCCTGTTCGGCGGCTTCAATCCGTTCGCCGAGGAGGTCGGTGGGGACTGGCTCGTGCACCCCCCGTCGGGAGAGCGCAAGCATCTTGGCGACGTCTACCTCAACGGGCGCAGCTTCTACGAGGTGCACGACGTCGCGGCTGTCTCCGCAACGCTGGCCCGAAACGAGTCCATCGACGGCTGGACGGAGCTCGCCGAGCCGATCCTCGACGTCGACCAGACGCGCTACGTCTGGTACGCCGAGGTCGGGGACGAGTCGACGACCATCTGGGCCAACTTCCAGGGCGCCGACCCCAACATCGAGCTCGTCGAGATCAATGTGCGCCGCTCGGTCTTCTACCCGATGGAACACCACCTCGACTACATCACGGTCCGCGGGTTCGAGCTGGCCCACGCCGCCACGCCTTGGGCGCCACCCACCGCGGACCAGCCTGGCCTGATCGGTCCCAACTGGGCCAGGGGCTGGATCATCGAGGACAACCTCATCCACGATGCCAAGTGCTCGGCGATCTCGTTGGGCAAAGAGGTGTCGACCGGGCACAACTACGCGACACTCCGCGGCGACAAGCCCGGCTACCAGTACCAGCTCGAATCCGTGTTCTCCGCCCTGCAGATCGGGTGGGACCGGGAGCACATCGGCTCGCACGTCGTGCGGCGCAACACGATCTTCGACTGCGGCCAGAACGCCATCGTCGGCCATCTCGGGGCGGTGTTCTCGACCATTGAGGACAACCACATCCACCACATCGCGACCAAGCGTGAGTTCTACGGGTACGAGATCGCCGGCATCAAGCTCCACGCGGCCATCGACGTACAGATCCTCCACAACCGGATCCACCACTGCACGCTCGGCACCTGGCTCGACTGGCAGACCCAGGGCACCCGGGTCGCGCGAAACCTCTTCTACGCCAACACTCGGGACCTCTTCGTCGAGGTCAGTCATGGCCCCTACCTGGTCGACCACAACGTGCTCGCCTCCCGCGTCGCGCTGGAGGTCTGGAGCCAGGGAGGTGCGTTCGTCAACAACCTCGTCGCCGGCGCGTTGCGTCTGGAGCCGGTGATCGATCGTGCGACCCCCTATCACCGCCCGCACAGCACCCAGGTCAGCGGTTACGCGGTGATCTGCGGAGGAGACGACCGCTACATCGGCAACCTCTTCCTGGGGGGTGACGCCGACCTCGCGTTCCGGCCTGGCAGCGATGCGCACACAGTGGCGACCTACGGCACTCACGGGCTACGACGGCTACCCCGCCACGTTCGTCGCCTACCTCGCGGAGGTGAACCGGACATCTGGGGACCACAAGCGCTTCCACGGCGTCAGGCAGCCCGCCTACATCCACCACAACGCGTACGCAAACGGTGCGACGCCGTACGAGGCGGAGAGCGATGCGGTCGTCGTGCAGGAGCCGGTCTCGGTTGCGGTCGTCGACGAGGGTGTGGACGTCTACCTGGAGATCGAGCTGCCTGAGCCCCTCGCCGCTCCGCTGATCAGTCCGGTCACGAGTGGCGACCTGCCGCGCGTGCGCTTCGCCGACGGCGACTTCGAGGAGCCGGACGGATCGCCCGTCGATCTGCACACCGACCTGCTCGGCAACCGCAAGGAGCACGGTGCCACCTACCCGGCCGGCCCGCTCGCCACGCTGTCCGGCGGCAGTGCCCGCATCCGTGTCTGGTGAGGGAGCCAGAAGCCTGCCTCGGTCTTGACGGCACCGCGACCACGGCATAAGTTCATTGGCACAACAAATGTCCGCCACTCAGGAGGGGCGATGCGTCGGCCGACCCAGGACGACAAGTTCTCATTCGGGCTGTGGACAGTGGGCTGGACCGCGCAGGACCAGTTCGGCTCGGCCTCCCGCAGCCCTTTGGACCCGGTCGATGCCGTCCACAAGCTCGCCGATCTCGGCGCCTGGGGCGTCACGTTCCATGACGACGACCTGGTGCCCTTCGGATCGGACAAGGCGACTCGCGAGCGTGTCCTCGGGGAGTTCCGCCTGGC
Organism: uncultured Actinomycetota bacterium; assembly: GCA_963841625.1. Classification (GTDB taxonomy): domain Bacteria; phylum Actinomycetota; class Actinomycetes; order Propionibacteriales; family Nocardioidaceae; genus Nocardioides. The sequence goes on from CAWJDH010000009.1 coordinate 122,690, forward strand.
CCTGCAATCGACGGGCCTCGTCGTGCCCATGATCACCACGAACACCTTCTCGCACCCGGTGTTCAAGGACGGCGCTCTCACCTCCAATGACCGCAAGGTCCGGCGCTACGCCCTTCAAAAGTTGCTGCGCAACGTCGACCTCGCTGCCGAACTCAGCGCATCCACCTTCGTGATGTGGGGTGGCCGGGAGGGCTCCGAGTACGACGGGTCCAAGGATGTCCGGGCGGCGCTGGACCGCTACCGGGAGGGTGTCGACACGGTGGCGGGCTATGTCAAGGAGCAGGGCTACGGGCTGCGGATCGCCCTGGAGCCCAAGCCCAACGAGCCCCGTGGCGACATCTTCCTGCCCACCGTGGGCCACGCCCTCGCCTTCATCGCCGAGCTCGACAACGGCGACGTGGTCGGCGTGAACCCCGAGACGGGCCACGAGCAGATGGCCGGCCTCAACTTCACGCACGGAATAGCGCAGGCCTTGTGGGCGGGCAAGCTCTTCCACATCGACCTGAACGGTCAGCGGAGCATCAAGTACGACCAGGACCTGGTGTTCGGCCACGGCGATCTGGTGTCAGCCTTCTTCACCGTCGATCTGTTGGAGAACGGCTTCCCGTCGGGCGGTCCCCACTACGAGGGCCCCCGGCACTTCGACTACAAGCCGTCCCGGACCGAGGGGTACGACGACGTGTGGGCGTCGGCCGAGGCCAACATGCGGATGTACCTACTCCTCAAGGAACGGGCACACGCCTTCCGGGGCGACCCCAAGGTCGTCGAGGCGATGGTGGCCGCGGGCGTCGAGGAGCTCTCCCAGCAGACGCTCGGAGAGGGAGAGTCGACGGCGGAGCTGCTGGCTGACCAGCCGGCCTTCGAGGACTTCGACGTCGATGCTGCCGCCGAGCGATCCTACGGTTTCGTCCGGCTGAACCAGTTGGCGACTGAGCATCTACTCGGAGCCCGCTGAGCCGATGGCGCTCGTGGCGGGCGTGGACTCCTCCACGCAGGCGTGCAAGGTCGTGGTGCATGACGCGGACTCCGGCACGCTCGTCCGATCAGGCAGGGCCGCCCACCCGGACGGCACCGAGATCGCGCCGCGCTGTTGGTGGGAGGCTCTCCAGGGCGCGGTCGATGAGGCGGGCGGGCTGGATGACGTCTCCGCCCTGTCGGTCGCCGGCCAGCAGCACGGGATGGTGACCCTTGACGACGAGGGCCATCCCGTGCGGGACGCTCTCCTCTGGAACGACACCCGGTCAGCCGCCGACGCGCAGCGACCTGGTCCTGGAGATGGGGCACGGTGACGAGCCAGCCGGTGCTCGCTGGTGGGCCGAAAACATGGGCTCCGTGCCGGTCGCCTCGCTGACCGTGTCGAAGCTGCGCTGGCTCGCCCGAAACGAACCAGTGAATGCTGAGCGGGTCGCGGCGGTGGCGCTGCCGCACGACTGGCTCACCTGGAAGCTGGCAGGCTCTGACCGGCTTACGTCCCTCACGACGGACAGGTCGGACGCCTCCGGCACCGGCTACTGGTCACCGCTGACCGGCGAGTACGACCTGGAGATGCTCGAGCGTGCGCTGCGTCATGAAGCCGCAGTTCCGCAGGTCCTGGGGCCTGCCGACGCCGCCGGCACGGTGACCGGCCTCGGTCAGGACGTCGTGCTCGGTCCCGGCGCGGGCGACAACGCTGCTGCGGCACTCGCGCTAGGACTGGGGCCCGGCGACGTCGTCCTCTCGATCGGCACCTCGGGGGTCGTGTCGGCCCTCACCGAGGGGCCGGTCAGCGACCCCTCGGGAATGGTCACCGGGTTCGCCGACGCCACGGGCAGGTTCCTCCCGCTGTGCGCCACCCTCAACGCCTCCCGCGTCCTCGACGCTGCCTGCCGGATCCTCTCGGTGGACCACGACGAGCTTTCTCGGCTGGCACTGTCGGCGCCCGCCCGGTGCGGAGGGTCTGGTGCTGATCCCGTACCTCGAGGGCGAACGCACCCCGAACCGTCCCGACGCCACCGGAGCGATCCACGGCCTCAGTCTGGCGAACACCACCCCGGCGAACCTTGCCCGGGCCGCGGTGGAGGGCATGCTGTGCGGCCTCGCAGACAGTGTCGACGAGCTGCGCCGCCAGGGGGTCGAGGCGCAAAGGCTGGTCCTGGTCGGCGGCGGAGCTCGTTCCAGAGCGGTGAAGGAGATTGCTCCGATGATCTTCGGACTCGACGTCGCGGTGCCACCCGTCAGCGAGTACGTCGCGGAAGGGGCCGCTCGGCAGGCCGCCTGGGTGCTGTCCGGCGGCCCGACGCCTCCTCCCTGGTCCGCCCTGCGGCGTGACGACCTGCACATGATGCCGGCAGCGAGCGGTGGAGAGCCGGTGCGGCACCGCTACCGGGAGGTACGAGACGCAGCGGTCGAAAGGGGGAGCGAACGATGACGCAGGGCCCAACCAGCTCCACTGCCACGGTTGTCGGCGTCGACTTCGGCACCCTGTCTGGCCGCGCCGTCGTGGTGGGTGTCAGCGACGGCGAGGAGCTGGGAAGCGCCGTGCATCCCTACCGCCACGCCGTTGTCGATCGGGTGCTTCCGGAGGGCAGGACGAAGCTGCCGCCGGAGTGGGCGTTGCAGGTGCCCGGCGACTACGTGGAGGTACTGAGGGTGGCGGTCCCCGAGGCGGTCCGGGCTGCGGGGATCGATCCGTCGGATGTCATCGGGATAGCCACGGACTTCACAGCCTGCACGATCCTGCCAACCTTGGCGGACGGGACGCCGTTGTGCGAGCTGCCCCAGTACACCGACAACCCACACACCTACGTCAAGCTCTGGAAGCACCATGCCGCCCAGCCACACGCGGACCGCATCAACGAGATCGCCAGAGAGCGGGGAGAGCCGTGGCTCGCGCGCTACGGCGGACTGATCTCCTCGGAGTGGGAGTTCGCCAAGGGCCTGCAGCTGCTCGAGGAAGCCCCTGAGATCTACGAGGCGATGGATCACTTCGTCGAGGCTGCGGACTGGATCGTGTGGCAGCTGTGCGGCACGTACGTGCGAAACGCCTGCACGGCCGGTTACAAGGGGATCTATCAGGACGGCACCTACCCGTCACCGGACTTCCTCACCGCGTTGAACCCGGCCTTCTCTGGCTTCGTCACCGAGAAGATCGGCCAGCCCATCGCACAGCTCGGGGACCGCGCGGGAAGCTTGTCCGCACAGGCCGCGGAGTGGACGGGACTCCCCGAAGGGATAGCGGTCGCGGTCGGCAACGTCGACGCTCACGTGACCGCGCCGGCAGCGCGGTGCCGTGGAGCCGGGACAGATGGTCGCGATCATGGGGACCTCCACCTGTCACGTGATGAGCAGCGAGACGCTCCGTGAGGTGCCGGGGATGGCAGGGGTCGTCGATGGCGGCATCGTGCCCGGCACTGTGGGGGTACGAGGCCGGGCAGAGCGGCGTGGGGGACATCTTCCACTGGTTCGTCGCCAATTGCGTGCCCGAGTCGTACGAGCAAGCGGCACGGCACGAACGGGCAGGACCTGCACGAACACCTCGCCGGGCTTGCCTCGAAGCAGCGCGTCGGGGAGCACGGCTGGTCGGACTCGACTGGCACAGCGGGAACCGTTCGGTCCTGGTCGACCACGAGCTGTCCGGCGTCATGGTGGGCCAGACCCTCGCCACCCGGCCCGAGGAGATGTACCGCGCGCTCCTGGAGGCCACGGCCTTCGGGACCCGGACCATCATCGAGACTTTCGAAGCGCGCAGGCGTACCCGTCAACGAGCTGATCATCGCGGGAGGTCTCCTCAGGAATCCGTTGCCTGATGCAGATCTGCGCTGACGTCACGAAGATGCCGCTTTCGACCATCACTCCAGCGAAGGGCCCGCAGTCGGATCGGCCATCCATGCGGCCGTGGCTGCCGGTGCTTATGCAGACGTACATGATGCTGCCGACGTCATGGGACGCGTTCACAGGAACAGGTACCGACCCATTCCGGAGAACTCCGCGGCCTACGACCAGCTGTTCGATGAGTACCGCCAGCTGCACGACTACTTCGGCCGCGGCGCCAATGACGTGATGCACCGCCTCAAGGAGCGTCGCCGCGCCGTACATCGTGGGGAGCGCGGGCGCCAGCGATGACGGCGCATCGACCCGAGCGCGACGAGATCGAAGCGGGTGCGCGGCGATGACCGTAACCGACGACATCCGGGGGACGATCCAGCACCTCAGGGCGACGGTCGCGGACCTGCACGCCGAGCTCACGCGGTACCAGCTGGTGATGCTGGACCGCCGGCAACGTGTCGGCCCGGGTGCCGGGCCATGACCTGATGGTGATCAAGCCCTCCGGGGTTTCCTACGACGAACTGTGTGCCGACAGCATGGTGGTCACCGATCTCCATGGCGAGCTCGTGGAAGGTGACTACTCGCCATCTTCGGACACGTCAGCGCATGCCTACGTCTACCGGCACATGCCGAGGTCGGTGGGGTGGTGCACACCCACTCCACGTATGCGACCGCGTGGGCGGCACGGGGGGAGCCGATCCCGTGCGTGCTGACGATGATCGCCGATGAGTTCGGCGGGGAGTGCCGATCGGACCGTTCGCCCTCATCGGCGACGAGTCGATCGGGGAGGGCATCGTGGCGACGTTGCGTGAGAGCCGCTCGAAGGCGGTGCTGATGCAGAACCACGGCCCCTTCACCGTCGGTGCGGACGCGAGGGCCGCCGTGCAGGCTGCGGTCATGGTCGAGGACGTGGCCGGACCGTGCACATCGCCCGGCAGCTCGGCGATCCGCTGCCGATCGAGCAGGCCGACATTGACAGTCTCTACGAGCGCTACCAGAACATGTACGGGCAGCAGTGACTGATCTGCGGGGTGGAAGGAGGTCGGCACGGTGAACGTCAGCGACTCGAAGGAGATCTGGTTCCTGACCGGGAGCCAGGGACTCTACGGCGACGACGTCGTTGCGGCAGGTGGCCGGCCAGTCTCGCCAGATCGCCGAGGTGCTCGACCATGCCGATGCCATCCGACCCCGAATCGTGCCCAAGCCCGTGCTCACTGACGCAGGCGCGATCCGCAGGCTGGCGCTCGAGGCGAACTCCTCCGACTCGTGCGTGGGCGTGATCGCGTGGATGCACACCTTCAGCCCGGCGAAGATGTGGATCACGGGGCTCGACCTCCTCCGCAAGCCCTTGCTGCATCTCCACACACAGGCCAATCGTCGAGCTGCCCTGGGCCGACATCGACATGGACTTCATGAATCTCAACCAGGCGGCGCACGGCGACCGTGAGTTCGGCTACTCGCAGACCCGCATCGGGATGCGACGCAAGACAGTCGCGGGCCACGTGGCGGACCCCGCGGTGGTGGAACGGATTGGAGTGTGGTCCCACGCCGCCGTCGGGCACGCCGCGCTCCGCAGCCGAGGGTGGCCAGGTTCGGCGACAACATGCGCAACGTCGCCGTGACCGAGGGCGACAAGGTCGAAGCTGAGATGCGCTTCGGAGTCTCGGTCAACACCTACGGGGTCAATGACCTGGTGGGACGTCGTAGCGGCCGTCGCAGACGCGGACATCGCCGATCTGGTGGCGGAGTACGAAGGGTGCTACTCCGTCGCGACCGAGCTCCGGCGCGGGGGAGCACGCCACGAGTCACTGCGCTACGGCGCCCGCATCGAGCTCGGGTCTGCGGAACTTCCTGACCGACGGCGGGTTCGACGCCTTCACCACCAACTTCGAGGATCTCGGCGGGCTCCGGCAGTTGCCCGGCCTCGCCGTCCAGCGCCTGATGGCCGACGGCTACGGCTTCGGGGCGAGGGCGACTGGAAGACTGCGGTCCTGGTGCGGACCCTCAAGGCCGCGGCCGCGGGCCTGCCGGGCGGAACCTCCTTCATGGAGGACTACACCTACCACCTGGTGCCGGGCGAGGAGAAGATCCTGGGGGCGCACATGCTCGAGGTCTGCCCCACGATCGCGGATCAGAAGCCCTCGCTCGAGATCCATCCCCTGGCCATTGGCGAGCGCGAGGACCCGGTACGTCTGGTGTTCGACGCCGCCCCCGGGGTGGGGGTCGTCCTCGGCATGGCCGACATGGGTGACCGCTTCCGGCTGGTTTCGAACGAGATCGAGGTGGTCCCACCCGACGAGCCACTACCCAACCTTCCCGTCGCGCGTGCGGTGTGGAAACCCGCACCGGATCTGCGGACCTCCACCGAGGCGTGGCTGACGGCCGGAGGTCCGCACCACACCGTGCTCTCGACCGCGCTGACCACGGAACACCTCTGGGACCTCGCGGAGATGGTGGGCACCGAACTGGTCGTGATCGACAAGCACACCCACACTCGGCGCTTCACGCAAGAGCTCCGGTGGAACCAGGCCTACTACCGGCTGGCGCAGGGGCTTTGACGCTCCGGAGCCGACCGCGGTCGCTGGTCGTTCTGGGCCGGTCGGACCGACGCCTTCGGGACCAAGGGCTCTGCAACCTGGGTGGGCCGGGCGCAAGGCTGAAGGAGTTCGACGCGATCGGGAGCGTACGCCGTCTCTGACCGTGAGGTGGCCACATGTGGTGGCTGGTGTGCGGTACCGCAGGCGTACTCGGCCTGCTCGGCGGCCTGGCCTCGTCGCCGCCGGGTTCGGTGACGGCCCTGGCCATCTCCGTGGGAGCACTTGGAGCACTCGTGGGCATCGGCTCCCGACTCTCGTCCGAAACCCTGCCCGAGACTGACCTCGGCCGAGCCGTCCTCCGCAGCGCGGGACTCGGTGCCGTGGCTGTGCTTGGACTGGTCCTGCCCTTCCTGGTGTTCGGGAGGGCCTGGTTCGCAGGGGTACTCCTGCTGGGCGTGACTTCTCCACCAAGCGTCAGGTGGTGCCGGGGCCGCCGGCACGGGCCCGCGCTGTTGGGTGGGTTCGCAGGAGTGGAGACGGAGCTGTGGACGGCGTGGGTCATTTCCGGCCGGGCCCTGAGGCACCCACTGTCCGCGTCGGACGCACAGGTGCTCATCGAGCTCCGGCAGCAAGTGCTCGACGAGATGGTCGGCCCGGCACGGAGGCATTCCGGTGCAGCTGTGGTCGGCTGATCACACACCTCCTGCGTCCGGCGACCATCGAACTGGACGTCGCCTGACCATCGGGCAGCGTTTGTTGACCTGCCAGTGGATCTCGCGTTCGCTCTAGCCATGGAAGACCTCAGCCCGCGCCCGGGAGACCTCGAGCCGATCGAGACGGCGTCGATCGACGAGCTGCGGGAGCTTGCAGACGGAGCGGATGCAGTGGTCGGTGCGGCACGCGTACGACCACGTCCCGCACTACCGCTCGTCGATCGACGCGGCTGGCGCCCATCCCGACCACATCAGGACGCTGGGGGACCTGGCGAAACTGCCCTTCACGACCAAGGCAGATCTCCGCGACAACTACCCCTTCGGCATGTTCGCGGTTCCGCGCGAGGAGGTCGCGCGCGTGCACGCATCATCGGGTACGACGGGCAAGCCGACCGTCGTCGGCTACACGACGAGGGACCTCGACACCTGGGCTCACGTCGTCGCTCGCAGCATCAGGGCGGCCGGCGGCCGGCGTGGCCACATCCTGCACAATGCCTACGGCTACGGTCTCTTCACCGGCGGCCTGGGCGCGCACTACGGTGCCGAGCGGCTCGGCTGCACGGTCATTCCCGTCTCGGGTGGCATGACCGAGAGGCAGGTCCAGCTCATCAAGGACTTCGGGCCGGACATCATCATGGTGACGCCGTCGTACATGCTCTCGTTGGTCGACGAGATGGAGCGCCAGGGCGTCGACCCCCGCTCGACCTCGCTGAAGGTCGGGATCTTCGGCGCCGAGCCGTGGACGAACGACATGCGGCGAGAGCTGGAGGAGCGTCTCGACATGCACGCGGTCGACATCTACGGGCTGTCGGAGGTCATCGGCCCCGGCGTCGCCAGCGAGTGCGTGGAGACCAAGGACGGCCTGCACCTGTGGGAGGACCACTTCTATCCCGAGATCATCGACCCGGTCACCGGTGACGTGCTGCCCGACGGCGAGGAGGGCGAACTGGTCCTCACCTCGTTGACCAAGGAGGCCATGCCCATCATCCGGTACCGGACCCGCGACCTGACCAGGCTGCTGCCGGGCACGGCACGGTCCATGCGGCGCATCGAGAAGATCACCGGCCGGACCGACGACATGATCATCCTGCGGGGAGTGAACCTGTTCCCCACCCAGATCGAGGAGCTGATCCTCGCTACTCCGGAGCTGTCGCCGCACTTCCAGTGCGTCCTGCAGCGCCAGGGCAACCTCGACTCGATGACCGTGGTGGTCGAACGGCGTGGGGCCACGTCGGTCGAGTCTGCGTCGGACGCGGGGCGGGACCTCGAGCGTCTGGTCAAGAACTCGATCGGCGTCTCGGTGGCGGTGCGGGTGGTCGAGCCGACATCCATCGAACGATCCGTGGGCAAGATGCGACGCATCGTCGACGAGCGCCCTGCTCGCTGACCGAGACTCATTCAGTCGATCGGGTCGCGCAGGATCGGGCAGCTCATGCAGCGTCCGCCTCCCCGGCCGCGGCCGAGCTCGCTGGCGTCGATGGTGATCACCTCGACGCCGGCCTTGCGGAGCAGCGTGTTCGTGTGGGTGTTGCGGTCGTAGCCCATGACGACGCCGGGCTCGATCGCCAGGACGTTGTTGCCGTCGTCCCACTGTTCGCGCCGGGCACCCCACCGATCTCCGCCGGTCGGGACCACGCGCAGCTGCACACCGAGCGCCTCGCCGACGACGTCGACGAACGGCCGGCCCTCCTCGCGGATCGCCATCCCGGTCGGGCTGGCGTCGTCCCGATGGAGGACCAGGGTCTTGATCCGGTCGACGACCGGGGCGAAGGAGGTGACGACGTCGCGATCACAGAAGGTGAACACGGTGTCGAGATGCATCGCTGCTCGCGAGCGCGGCAGGCAGGCCAGGATCACGCGCTCGACGGCTTCCGCCTTGAACAGTGCCCGGGCCAGCTGGGTCACTGCCTGCTGCGAGGTGCGTTCTCCCATGCCGACGACCAGCGTGCCGTGACCGATCGGCATCACGTCGCCGCCTTCGATGGTGGCGGCGCCGTAGTCGACCGCTAGCTGCTCGGGGTCACCGAACCAGATGGGAAAGTCCTCGCCGGCGAACGCCGGGTGGAGCCGGTAGATCGCCGCGGTCAGGAGGGTCTCCTGCCGCCGGACCGGCCAGTACATGGGGTTCAGGGTCACGCCACTTGAACACCCAGGAGCTGTTGTCACGTGTGAACTGGGTGTTGGGCAGCGGCGGCAGCAGGAACGGGTACTCCTCCTGGGACTGCAGGGCCTTCAGGAACGGCCCGCCCGCGTCGTCGGGAACCTCGTCGAACGAGAGCCCACCGATCATGTACTCGGCCAGCGTCCTGGCCGGCAGCTCGTCGAGCCACGCCCGCACTGGCTCGCACCAGCCCGGACCCGACCTGAGCCTCGGTGATGCGCCGGTCGAGGATCCACGCCCTCCCCTGAGGATCACCGACGACATCCGTGAGCAGGTCGAGCATCTCGAGCACCTCGACCCCTCGGTCCCTCATCTTGGCGGAGAAGTCGAAGTGGTCGCGTCGGGCCTGGCTGACCCAGAGGACGTCGTCGAAGAGCAACGAGTCGCAGTTGTCCGGGGTGAGCCGCAGGTGGGCGAGCCCCGGGGAGCAGACCATCACGCGTCGGAGCCGGCCCGCTTCGGACCAGACTCCGACGCGTGGGGATGCGGTCGTCGTGGTCATACCGACACGAACCCCTGGACCAGGCCGATGACGGCCACGACCGAGGTGGCGGCCACGACAGCGACCAGGATCCGCTCGACGGTGGTGAACACCGGCTTGTGGTTCTCTACCCGCGCCCACACGAACAGCGCGGTGCCGACGAGGTAGAACAGCGCGGCGATCAGCAGGTACTGCCATCCACCGGCGTACACCAGCCAGACCGCGTAGCCGAGGGCCACGCCGCCCACCAGCAGGTCGCGCGTGCGGCCGTGCCCGTCGGCGTAGGTCTCACCGGTCACGGCCAGCTTCACCTGGAACGCTGCGGACCAGAGGTACGGCAGCAGGATCAGCGACGTGGCGAGGTAGACCAGGTCGGTGTAGGTGTTCTCGTTGACCAGCGTCCAGACCAGCATGGCCTGCACGCACAGGTTGGTCAGCCAGAGCGCGTTCACGGGTGCGCCGTGCCGGTTCTCCTTGGCGAACGTCTTCGGAAGGACGCTCTCGCCAGCGGGCAGACGCAGGATCTCGACGGCCAGCAGCACCCAGGCGATCAGGGCACCGAGCAGCGAGACCACGAGCCCGGCGGAGATGAAGCCGGCACCCCAGGACCCGACCTCGTTCTCGAGCAGCCCCGCCATCGACGGGTCGGAGAGACCGGCGATGTCGGCTTGCGCCATGAGGCCGTAGGAGAGCAGGTTGACGGCGAGCAGCAGCGCCAGCACTCCGACGAATCCGAGAACCGTTGCGCGGCCGACGTCCTTGCGCTGGCGCGCCCGCTTGGAGTAGACGCTCGCGCCCTCGATGCCGATGAACACCCAGACGGTGACCAGCATCATGTTCTTGACCTGGTCCATCGTGGTGCCGAGCCCGGCGTCGTTGCCCCAGAAGTCTGCGGTGAAGATGCCGGAGCTGAAGCCGACGGCGGCGATCGCGACGAAGGTGAGGATCGGGACGACCTTCGCCACGGTGACGACGACGTTGACGGCGGCGGCGTTCTTCACACCGCTGACTGTCAGGAAGTGGACGAGCCAGAGCAGGGCTGAGGCGCCGACGATGGCGACGGTGGTGGTGCCACCCTCGAACCCGTCGAACCAGAAGCCGAGCGTGGACATCAGCAGCACGAGGTACGCGACGTTGCCTACCCAGGCGCTGACCCAGTAGCCCCATGCGGACGTGAATCCGACGTACTCACCGAAGCCGGCGCGCGCGTACCCGTAGACGCCACCGTCGACATCTGGCCTGCGCTGCGCGAGTCCCTGGAACACGAAGGCGAGCATCAGCATGCCGACGCCCGTGATCATCCAGCCGATCAGGAGTGGACCGGGGGCCGCGCTCCCGGCCATCTGGGACGGGAGGGCGAAGATGCCGCTCCCGATCATGGACCCGACAACCAGGGCGGTGAGGGCAGGTAGTGCCAGCCCGCTCACGGAACGACGTTTGGTCGAATCCGGGGTAGTGGTGCTCGGCCTGATCAACTGGGTGGACATCTGCGGCCTCCTTCGTCTGCAGACGGCAGGAGAGACTCCTGCTGCGCTCCTCATGCTTCTCCTCCCAGCACGGGGCGGGCAGGGCCGAAGGTCCGCGGCGCCGGGTCCTTCGACACTCAGAGGCCCAAGGGCCCGGAACACGGGACGTAGGCCAGATCCCATCGCTCGCTGAATCCGGTGAACTGGGGGACAAGGAAGAGACCCCCGATGAAGGCGCTGCTCGCGCTCGGGGCAGACCCAGCCGGACCCACGGTCGCCAGCAAGCTTGCGCGCGCCTCGAAGGGCACCGGTGGGTCCCGGTTGGAGACCTGGAAGACGAGCCCCACTACGAGCCGGGCCACCTCTTCGTGCCAGCTCGGCGAATCCACCCGGACCAGGTGGTGCGAAGCCGGCGACATTCCATCAACTCGCCTCGTCCCCGATGGCCGACGCCTCACGCCTGCGGAGCACCCACTGACGACCCGCCAACCGACGGGCACAACCCCTGAGGAGGGGTCACCATGATGAAGAAGACAATGGCGACCCTGGCAGCCTTTGCACTGACGACCGTGTTCACGGCCACCGGTGCGAGCGCCAGCGCCACAAACGCAGGACCTGACCCCGGAACGGATCCAGTGATCGGCGCGTGGAGCTGGTCCTCGTTCACCGACTGGCAGACCGACCCGAACCCGCCCGCCGACCCTGACGAACAGGCCGGGGAGGGCAACCTGCTCAACGTCACCCAGATCGGGGAGCGCTACGAGCAGCAGGTCGAGGGTTCCGGTACCACCGAGACCACCGGGTGGGTGCTCACCTCTCCGGGTGAGGGCTGGGTCAAGGTCGAGCAGCGCACTGTGACCGACGTCAATGCCTACGACGAGGTGATCGTCGAGACCCAACCGGGTCAGCACTACTCGTGGAACGGTGGCAACCGTGGGGTGGACGACCCGCCGACGGTGGTTCCTCCGCACGCGGACTGGCAGGCCAACACTGAGCAGGAGCCGCCTGGTCACCTTGTGTCGGCGACGTGGTTCAACGACAGCCTGCACGTGACTGGCAACTCGCCGTCGAACGCTTCGTGGTTCTACTACGTGCACCCGGTCGAGGAGGTTGTGGAGCACCACGACGCGGTGACCCACGAGGAGTTCCGCTTCGAGCGGACCACCTACGGCACCGTCACCGAGTACCGGTGGTCGGTCTACACGCGGGTCAACGCGGCGGGCACCCCGCCGGTGGACACCCCGCCGGTGGACACCCCGCCCGTGGACACGCCGCCCACGGTCAACCCGGCAGCCGACGTGCCGCCCTCGGTGAGCACGCCGCGCAAGGCGACCAGTCCTTCCGCTCCGGCGGTCCCCGTCTCGATCGACGCGGGGCTGTGAGGGTGAAGCGGCTCCGGATCCACCTCCTCGCGACGGCCACCCTGGTCGCCTGCGGAGTGGCTGTGACGGAGCCGCTGCCGTCTACTCCACCGGCGCTGGACGTGCTCGAAGCCACCACCCTCTATCCGACCCCCACCGTCCCGTCACACCTGCGGCTGGCGCGGATCGACGCGGCCGTGGTGCCGCTGACCCTGACCGGCACCGAGCTGGTCCCCCACCCGACCCGAGAGTCCTCGGTTGGTGGGGCCGCCCGGCTGCTGCCCGCCACGGCGTCACGCTGCTGGTCGGGCACACCGTCCACACCGGCGGCGGGGAAGCTGGACGACCTAGAATCCGTGCCCGTTGGCGCGATGGCCCGCGTCTCGGGGATCGCCTACGAGGTGACCTCCGTGCGGGTGGTCAGCAAGCCCGCGCTGGCCGCCCGCGCCGCAGACCTGTTCTCCCAGCACGGGAAACACCGGCTGGTTGTCGTCACCTGCGAGGACTACGACGCGACCACGGGCGAGTATGCCTCGAACGTGGTCCTGACTGCGGAGGCCCGATGAGGCTCGCCTGCTGACTGCGGCGGGTGTCGCTGATCAGGGCATCCGGCCGGGGACCAAGGGGCCGTTCGTCCCTAGTTCGGACAGGCGCCGCGGGGACACGGTGGAACGTGGAAGCACGCAGTCACACGGAGGCCGTCATGAACGAACAGAACCCGAATCCCGTCGTCGTCGCTGTCGGGCACGACCCGATCGACGTAGCCCTCGCCTTCGCCGCCGGTGAAGCCGTCCGCGCCGGGTGCGGCCTGCACCTCGTCCATGTCGTGCACCACGTCGCCCAGGGCCCCGAGATGACTCTGGTGGGCGCGACCGACGTCGAGCGGCTGGGCCGTCAGACCCTGGACGCTGCGCTGGAGCGCGCCCGCGACCTCGTCGAGGGAATCCCGGTGACCGCCGAGCTACGCATCGGCGGAGTCGTCCCCACGTTGGTCGACCTGGCCAAGGACGCCAGAATGATCGTCCTCGAGCGCCGCGATCTCTCGAGCATGATGCGCGTCGTCACCCGATCGGTCTCCAGCGGCGTCGCCGCCCGGGCGCGCGTACCCGTCGTGTCCGTACCGACCCACTGGTCGTCCGCCTCGACCCGTGGTGACTTCCCGACCGTCACCGTGGGCATCGACGTCCCCGAGCGGGCCGAGCCGGTCCTGCGTGCCGCGGCTGCCGAGGCCAGGAGCCGGGGCGCTGTCCTGCGAGTCCTCCACACCTGGAGCTTCCCGATCGGCTACGACGACATCATCCTCACCCGGACCGAGAGCGAGGAGTGGGCGGGCCGGGCGACCGCCGAGATCCAGACCGAGATCGACATGCTCGGTGACGAGGTCGCCGGCGTGCCGGTGCAGATCGAGGCGCGCCACGCACACGCCGCCGACGCGCTCATCGAGGCAAGCCGCGAAACCACGATGCTGGTGATCGGCCGGCACGACGCGCTCGTGCCGATCGGGTCCCATCTGGGACCGGTTGCCCGAGCGGTACTGCGCGAGGCCGAGTGCCCAATCCTGCTGGTGGACCCTCGGCCCGCCCATGGCTGGTACCGGCGTTCCCGGAAGGCCACGCAGAGCGCCGCTCACCCGGTGTAGACGGCAGATCGGAGAAGGAAATGGGCCTCGCGAGCAAGCTCGAGACTCGCTCATCATCGCGCCGCTCGCCGCGCCACCTGCTGGGTCTGGTTGGCCTGGCACTCATGGTCATGGCCGTCGTGCAGGAGCTCAGGAAGCCGCCGGCGGAGCGGTCGTGGCAGGGCGAGGTCCTCGGCTTCGTGCCGTACGACCTCCGCCCGCCGACGGTCTCGAGGCTCCGCGCGAGTGTGTGGCAACCGGAGTCCGAGCGGTGGCTCCTCCCACGTTCTCTCGGCGTGGGTTGGTCACCCAACCTGGCGCGCGTGCCAGCGGTACTTCGCATGCGGGGACGACGGTAGACGGGGTCCGTCACCTCGAGTGCCGGTGAGAGGAGGCAGACATCAACGTTCTGCCCAAGCACATCGGAAGCCCCGTCCGGGCGGAGCAACAGTGGCCCGCTGGGCGTGGTGTCGCGCGGCGGCATGGTCACCCCCTGCTGACCGTGGTGACTGCCCTGGTGGCCGGCATGGCCGCGACGGCCGCGGGTGCGGGCATCGGGATCCGGCATCTTCAGAAGACGGGGCTGACATTCGAAACGGTCATGGGCCTGACGCTCCTGGCTGGCGGGCTGATCCTGCTCGGCTACGCCGCCACGGTGTCCTGGAAGTCCTTGCATGGGTGGTTCCGGCTGACACTGGCGCCGGTGGCTGTCGTCGTCCTGCAACTCATTGCGTCTGCCGCGGTGGCCGTGATGTACGCCGTCTCACCACCGACAGCCCTCGGCGCCGGGACGCCTGCAGAGCAGGGCCTCGAGTACCGCGACGTCACCTTCACCACCCGCGACGGCGTGGTGCTGTCCGCCTGGATGATCCCGCCGGGCAACGGCGCCGCCGTGGTGCTCAAGCACGGCGCAGGCAGCTCTCGTACCGCGACGATCCGGCACGCGGGCGTGCTCGCTCGGCACGGGTACGGCGTTCTCATGATGGACGCCCGGGGTCACGGTCGCAGTGGCGGCAGGGGGATGGACATCGGCTGGTACGGCGACGAGGACACCACCGCAGCGGTGACGTTCCTGAGTCGGCAGGGCGACGTCGTGCCGACGAAGATCGGGGTCGTGGGGTTGTCGATGGGCGGTGAGGAAGCCATCGGTGCCGCCGGGGTGGATCCCCGGATCAGGGCAGTCGTCGCCGAGGGAGCCACAGGACGCACCGCCGCCGACCACGACGACATCCGCGCGGAGGGCTACGCCACGACGATGGAACGAGGCCTGGACTGGGTGACGTACGAATTGACCGACCTGCTCACGGGGGCTTCGCCACCGGCGTCGCTGCGCAGTTCCGTGGCCACCTCGGAAGCCGAGTTCCTGCTCATCGCAGCCGGAACGGCGGAGAAGGAGAGCCTGGCTGCGGCCAGCATGCGCAGGGCCGACCCGCAACGTGTGAGGACGTGGACCGTGCCCCGGGCCGGCCATGTGCGGGGGCTGGCGACCGAGCCGGAGGAGTGGGAACGTCGTGTCGTCGAGTTTCTCGACAGCGAGCTCCAGCCTTGAGCCACGCTCAGTCCGGGAGAGTGCATCCGGCATCAGCCGACGCGACTCGCATCACCTGCCGGGAGGCCTTGCGCCGGGGGACGAGTGGCCCTCACCCGCCAAGGCGGGGATCTCCATGCTGGGAGGGAACCGACCTTCCAGGAGCGACACGCCATGACCTCGACCACGCACACCGGCCCGAACACACCGCGCCTCGCCTGGGCCGCAGTCGGCCGATGCATCGTCACCAGCCTCGGCATGCTCGGACGTCGTCAGGTCCGGCTCGCACATGGCAACCTCGGGAGGACGATTCGCTTCGCTGACGGCAGCTCGGCCCGGGTGTACCGCGAGACAGTCGTGCCGGGCAGGACACCGAGCGAACCGTGCTTCCTCGCAGTGTCCTTCCGGCTTCGGCGCGTCCGCGGACGCGGGCACGCGCTGTTCCGGCTGGAGAGCATCCTCAACACCCCCCTGTTCGTGGGGTTCCCAGGCTTCGTCTCCAAGCTGTGGCTCGCCGACGACGAAACAGGGCGGTACCGGGGTCTGTACGAATGGGACGGCCCGGCCGCTGCGGAGAGCTATGCGCGCTCGCTGTGGCGGGTGCTGGCCCTGGTCAGTGAGCCGGAGTCCATCGACTATCGGGTGCTGTCCGGGCTGCGGCGTGACGGTGTGGTCGACCGTCCCGACACCGTCGTTCAGCAGGCCTCGGCCGACACGGAGCCCGAGTGGTGGCAGGTCGCCACCACCCACCGGAGCGACCTTCCGTAGGTCCCGTCCCTTCAGGCCCGAGGCCCCTTAGCGCGCGTCTCCCTTCGCGTCAGGCTGAGGACATGACACCGCTTCACACCGTCTCGCCTGACTTCTCTGGCGTCGGGGGGGCCGTGCCTGCCGCTCCGCTCGGCACCCTGGCCGCAAGCGCGCGAGATGCTTGCAAGATCTACGGCAACGGCGACACAGCGGTCACCGCGCTGGACGACCTGACGCTTGACCTGCCGGCTGGCCAGTTCACGGCGATCATGGGGCCGTCGGGTTCCGGCAAGTCGACCTTGATGCACTGCCTGGCGGGCCTGGACGCCCTCACCAGCGGCCAGGTGTTCGTCGGAACCACCGACCTTGCGTCGCTCTCGGACAGGGAACGGACGATCCTGCGCCGCGACCGGCTCGGTTTCGTGTTCCAGTCCTTCAACCTGCTGCCGACACTCACCGCCGAGGAGAACATCACGCTGCCGGCCGACCTCGCCGGCCGAGCGGTCGACTCCGAGTGGTTCGAAACCGTGGTTGCCAAGCTGAACCTCGGAGACCGGCTGGGGCACCGGCCTGCCGAGCTCTCGGGCGGTCAGCAGCAGCGCGTGGCTGTCGGGAGAGCCCTGATCTCGAAGCCCGAGGTCGTCTTCGCCGACGAGCCCACGGGCGCGCTCGACTCGAAGGCCAGCGCTGAGCTGCTGGTGTTCCTCCGCTCGGTCGTCGACGACCTGGGCCAGACCGTGCTGATGGTCACGCATGACCCGGGCGCGGCGGCGTACGCCGACCGAGTGGTCTTCCTCGTCGACGGAAGCATCGTCCAGGAGCTCGCCGACCCGACCAGGGATCGTGTCCTGGACATCATGGGGCGGCTGGGCGGCTGACGATGCTCAAGGTCTCGCTACGCAACCTGATGGTCAACAAGCTGCGCCTCCTGCTGACGATCATGGCAGTCACGGTCGGTGTCACCTTCGTCTCGGGCACGTTCGTGCTCTCCGACACCATGGTGAAGGCCTTCGACGAGCTCTATGCAGGCCTGACCTCCGGCACCGACGTGGTGGTGAAGTCCGAACCCGCCTACGACGCCGACATCGCCACCACCGGCGGGCAGCTTCGCCCGCTGGACGAGGACATCGTCACGACTGTGCGAGAAGTACCGGGCGTGGAGGTCGCGGAGGGGTCGGTGTTCGGCTTTGCGCTCGTCCTCGACACGAACGGCGACCCGATCCAGCCCGGCGGCGCACCGACGCTCGGCACCAGCCTCACCGAGGACCCGGGCCTGGCCGGCGCCGCCGGCTTCCGCGAGGGTCGAAGCCCATCCGGCGCTCACGAGATGGCGCTCGACGCCCGTACCGCCAAGAAGGCCGGCTATGAGCTCGGCGACTCCGTCGACGTAGTGCTGCAGGACGGCAAGCGCACCTACATCCTGGTGGGCATCATCGGCTTCGGGGAGACCGACAGCCTGCTGGGCGCGACCATGGCCGGATTCGATCTCTCCACCGCTCAGCAGGCGCTGGGCAAGGTCGGTGTCGTCGACGAGGTGGATGTCCGGGCCGCCGAGGGCGTCAGTGCACGCGAGCTGCGCGACCGCATCGCCGACGTCCTCCCCGACCGGTGTCGAGGCGCTGACGGGGGAGCAGGTGGCCTCCGACGGTACGGACGCGGTCAGCGACTCACTTGGCATCTTCACCACCGTGCTGCTCGTCTTCGCCGGCGTGTCGGTCGTGGTGGGGTCCTTCGTCATCTGGAACACCTTCAACGTGCTGGTCGCACAGCGTCGCCGCGAGGTGGCGTTGCTGCGGGCCGTCGGAGCCACCCGGCGGCAGGTGCTCGTGGGCGTCCTCGTCGAGGCCGCGTTGGTCGGGCTGATGTCCGGTGTCGTCGGGATCCTGTTCGGCGTCGGTCTCGCCACGGCCATCCGGCTCTTGCTCGAGCTGATCGGCGTCGAGCTCCCAAGCACGTCTCCCGCTCTGGAGGCCAGGACCATCGTCGTCGCGCTGACCGTGGGACTGCTGGTGACGATGGTCGCCGCCATCGCTCCGGCCTGGGCGGCCACGCGGGTGGCGCCGATGGAGGCCCTGCGCACCGTCGAGCCGACCAGAGGCTCGGACCGACGGACGCGGCGTACCGCCGGATGGGTCATCACCTCGGTGGGCCTGGCGATGCTCGTGGCGTGCGCCGTCGTCGGAAACCAGCGCTGGCCGACGGTGTTCGCCACCGTCACGACGTTCGCCGGACTGGTCGTGGTGGGACCGACCCTGGCTCGAGGGATGGCGCGGCTTGCCGATCACGGACGCCGCGGCGGTGGTTGGCGGATGGCTGCCCGGAACATCGCCCGGAACTCACGGCGTTCGGCGGCGACCGCCCTCGCGCTGACCATCGGCCTGACGGTCGTCGCTGCGGTCGCGGTGACCGCGACCTCGCTGAAGGATTCGGTCTCGGCCGCGGTCTCCGCCGGTAACCGGTCGGACCTGATCCTCGAGCCCGCCGGTGCCGGTCTTGGGATCAGTCCGTCAGTGGCTGACCTCCTGCGAACCCGCCACGACGTCGCCGACGTCGTCGAGCTGCGGGAGACCGCTGCCCAGGTGAACGGCCGGAGCTCCCTGGTCACGGCAATGGACACCGACGGACTGGGGCAGGTCCTCGACCTCGGCGTCGAGAGCGGCAGCCTGGACGCGCTCGCCCCCGGCAGCCTGCTGGTCGGCACCAGCGCGGCCGACGAGCTCGGCCTGCACGCCGGCGACACGGTGACGGTCACGTTCCCCGAGACCGGAGACGTCCCCATGCGGGTGGCAGGCACCTTCAGCAAGGGCAGCCTGATCAACGCGTCCTACGTGATGACGATGCCCGACTTCGGCGCCAACGTGACCTCCAGACTCGATGGCGCCATCTTGATGACCGCCGCGCCGGGAGCAGACCCGGTCGAGGTCAAGGCAGCGATCCAGTCCGCGCTCGCCGACTATCCCAACGTCACGGTCAACGACCCCATGGAAATCACGCAGAAGGCCCAGGACTCCGTCAACCAGCTGCTTGGCATTGTCACGGCCCTGCTGCTGCTCGCCGTGATCGTGGCGATTCTCGGCATCGTCAACACCCTCGTGCTCTCCGTCGTCGAGCGCACCCGCGAGCTCGCCCTCCTCCGGGCTGTCGGCGGAACACGCCGCCAGGTCAGGACCGTCGTACGACGCGAATCGGTGCTGATGGCGCTGCTCGGCGCTCTCACCGGCATCGCCCTCGGCACCGTCTCCGGCATCGCCCTGAGCCGGGCCCTCGTCGACGAGGGCATCACCGAGCTCCGGGTGCCGGCCGGGACGCTGGCCATCTACCTCGTGATCGCGGCGGCAGTGGGTGTCCTGGCCGCGGTTGGACCCGCCCGGCGTGCCAGCAAGGTGGACGTCTTGAAGGCCATCACCGCCGAATGAGCCAGCCGTTCGGCTACGACGAGGGTGTGGCGGTGGCGTAGACGTGGCTGGCGGCGACGATGCCGCGGACCGTGGCGAGCTCGTCGTCGTTGCGGGGACCGTGGACGAGCATGAACCCGGGGGAGAGCCGGGTGCCCGCCCACATGTGGGGCCGCCCCCAGCCCTTGGTCGAGACGTCGGCGGCCAGTTCCGGAGGTAGGGCAAGGTGGAGAGAGCCGTCGTACGACGGGTGCAGGTGGGCGAACTCCGCGACCTGGGGGACCAGGAACGCCTGCTCCTCCGTGGAGCCGTCACGCAGGGTGAACCCAACCGCGCCGGGCACGGAGATGTGTGATGGGCCAACCTCCACGCCGGGCAGCTGTCGGATCTCGTCGAACAGCCGCTCCTGGAGGTCCTGGGGCGCGTTCTGGGTCTGTTGCTGCTGCGGGATCGTCCAGCTCACCTCGGGCCTCGGCCCGCGTCGTGGGGGGAGCTCGCCGCCGTCGATCGTGCGCCATCGGACGTCGCTTCTTGGGCCCGCCGCGGTTGCGGCACGCCGGTCGACCGAGGCGAGCCGGTGGGCGATCCAGTCGCCCAGCTCGCGGACCGTCTCGCGCGGTCAGCTGGTGGCCTCCGGGCTGACGCTGCGCGACGGTGGGCGCACCGGACTCGGCCAGCAGGTAGGTCCAGGTCCGGCCGAGGAGCTCGCGCGGGATGACGTGGTCGTCGTCGCCCTGCGCCACGAACACGGGCAGGTTGGCGAGGCGGCCACTGTCGGTGGGGAGGCCGGCATCGAACGGCAGGGTCCCGTACAGGATCGCCGCTCCGGCGTAGCGCGAGGGATCGTCCAGGACCAGCCCGCCGGCGAAGGCGGCGCCGCCGCTGAAGCCGATCAGTAGCACCGGGCGGCCCGGCGGGGCGACCTCGTCGAGCCAGTTGCGGAACCAGTCCATGGTGCTCCGGAGCGAGTCGGCAACCGGGCGACCGATGCCGCGGTTGGCGAACCAGGCGTACCCGCCGCCCTCGGGGATCGGCGCCCGCACCGCTGCGTACGCCGGTCCATCCGGGAGGTGCGTGGCCAGGCTGACGATCTCGCTTTCGTTGGAGCCGCGGCCGTGCAGGAGGACGACCAGGGGCGCGGACGGGTCTGTCGCTCCGTGGGTCGCGACGACCGGTGGCGGGAAGGCCCCGTTGGTCATGATGCGTCCACCGGCACCAGCTCGGCCGCCGTGCGGACTCCGGCCCACCGGCGCACCTCGCCGGGCAGGTCCAGGCGGTCGATCGGCGCGGCGTGCGGCGAACTCACCCCAATGGGCCTTGGGTAGCATCCACATCACCTCGAACTCGTTGCCATCGGGGTCGTGGGCGTAGACGCTCTTCGTGGCGCCGTGGCTGGACTCGCCGGTGAAGGCACCGAGGTTCGCGAGGGTGAGCCGCGCTTCCTCGAGCTCCTCGATGGTGTCCACCTGCCAGGCCAGGTGGTAGAGGCCGAGGCTGCCGCGTGGCCGGGGCGGCTGGGCGCCGACTCCGAACAGGCCGAGGTCGTGGTGGTTCCCGGACCGGGGCAGCCGCAGGAACGCGGCGTTGGCGCGGGGCTCGCGAGCCATGACTGTCATGTCGAAGGCCTGCTGGTAGAACGCGATGCTGCGCTCCAGGTCGGTCACGAACAGGACGGCATGGTTGAGGCGGACGGCATTGACGGTCATGGCTTTTCCTTGTCGAGTCGTGGGGGAGTCGGGGATAGGGGTGTTCAGGCGACGACGCCGAAGCCGCCCGTCCAGGAGACCTTCTCGGCGACGGCGAGGGTGAGCTGGAGGAAGCCAACGGCTTCGAGCTCGCGGGCCCGCTTGAGCGGGCCGGCGTCGATCGCGTTGAGCTCTCCGGAGGTGACGATGCCGGCCAGGGTCGACTTGGCGTCGGCGTCATCGCCGGCGATCAGCACGGTGGTCGTGAGCGAGCCCACCGCGCCCGCGGTGAGCGTGCCGGCGAAGTTGGTGTTGAACGCCTTCAGGACGCGGGACTGGGGCAGAGCGGCGGCGATCTCTGCCGCTGCGGAGCCGTCGGAAGCAACCACCAGGGAGTCGAATGTCTCGAAGTTCAGCGGGTTGGTGATGTCGACGACGATCTTGCCGGCGAGGCTCTCGCCGCGCTGGGCGATGACTTCGCCGACGGCCGGGTAGGGGACCGCGAGGACGACGATCTCGCCAGTGACCTGGGTGTCGGTGTCGCTCGAGGCGAGCAGCTGGACGGTGTGGCCGCCCTTGCCGGCGACGGACGCGATCGCCTGGCCCATGTTGCCGGTGCCGATGATGGAGAGGTGTGCCATGAGGTGCTCCTAGAGAGATTGATTTGGTTGTTACTACAACTAACACCATACACCATTTAGTTGTTCCTTCAAGTAATCGGCTACCATGCCTGCATGGACACGCCCTGGCTGAACGACACGGAGAGAGCTGCGTGGCTCCGGCTCGTGGCCGTCGTAGAGCTCCTCCCGGGGGTGCTGGACGCCCAGCTGAGGGCCGAGGCGGGGGTGACGCACTTCGAGTACTTCGTCCTCGCGATGCTCTCGGAGGCCCCTGAGCGCACGCTGCGGATGACCTCACTGGCCAAGCGCACCAACGCCACGTTGCCGCGGCTCTCGCACGTGGTGCGCCGGCTCGAGGATCGCGGGCTGGTGGAGCGCTTTCCCTGCCCCGAGGACGGCCGAGCCACCAACGCCCGGCTCACGCCGGACGGGTGGGACGCCGTGGTCGCCGCCGCTCCCGGACACGTCCACACCGTGCGCCGCCACGTCTTCGACGCGCTGACGCCCACGCAGGTGAAGCAGCTGCGAGGCATCGGCGACGCCCTGCTGGGCCGGCTCGACCCCGACGGTGACATGACCGGGCTGTACGCCCCGGAGCGGTCGTCCTGATCCCAAGGAGCTGGCGGCCACTCCGTGACTGGGAGAAGGTCCGTTCGTTGTAGGTGTTGTGCCACTGTCCCGTATCAGCCTTGCCGGGGTTGTCCTGGCGACGATGACAGCTCTCCTGGCGGCCGTTGCGCCGGCGAGTGCCGGTCCGGTTCCGTGCGCCGATCCCACGGCGCAGGACGAGTGGCCGACGTTCGGCCGTGACCTCGCCAACACCCGCACCCAGGAGCACGCTGGGGACATCTCGCCGGCCACGACGCCGACCCTGCAGCCGGTCTGGTCGTTCTCGACCGGCGCGGCGGCCAACATCTTCAGCGACCTGAACGGTACGCCGATCGTCAGCGGCGGCTGCGTCTACCTGAACACGGCCGGCGGTGACGTGGTCGCGCTGGATGCCAACGATGGCACCGTCGTGTGGCGGCACCACGTCGCACTCGACCCCGAGACCGTCGCCGGCCTCGGCGGCACGTTCGTCAGCTCGCCGGCCGTGACCTCCGAAGCCGTCCTCACGCTTGTCAACCAGGTCGATTCGCCCTACGTGCTGGCCTTGTCGAGGACCCCCGGTGCCGACGGCGCGGCGCAGGTTCTGTGGCGCAGCGAGCCGATCGTCGAGGGCGCCGGCTACTACACGAACGCCACCGCCGTCGTCACCAACGGCCTCCTGCTGGCCGGGTTCTCGCCCGCCGAGGGTGATCCGGACGAGCGGGGCGGAATAGCGATCTTCGACGCCGGCACCGGACAGCTCCTCAAGCGGGTCTACTCGATTCCGCAAGAGGCCTTCGACAACGGGTACGCCGGTGGTGGGATCTGGACCGCCCCTGCCGTCGACGAGGCGCACGGCTACGCCTATGCCGGCACCAGCAACCCGTACAGCAAGAAGATCGAGCACGACAACACCAATGCGATCCTCAAGATCGACATCGATCCGGCGCGCAGTACCTTCGGCGAGGTGGTCGGGTCCTACAAGGGACTGATCGAGCAGTACGACCCGGCGCTGCGCGAGGCCGTCGACCCGTTGTGCGAAGCCGCAGGCGAGGACCCGAACCTGCAGCTCATCGTCGGGGACAGCGCGCCCTGCCTGCAGCTCGACCTGGACTTCGGTTCGCCCCCGAACCTGTTCCGCGACTCGGCCGGACGCCTGCTCGTCGGCGACCTGCAGAAGGCCGGCGTCTACCACGCGGTCGACGCAGACTCGATGGAGCCCGCGTGGAAGGCGACTGTGGGCGGGTCATGTGCGGCGTGCAACGCCGCCGCGTGGGCCTCTCACGGCGACGCCGTCGTGGGCGCGAGCTCCCCGGGTGGGGCGATGCTCTCGCTCGCCGGTGACGACGGGGCGGTGCAGTGGGCCTCGCCCATCGCCGATGGGACGCACTACCAGTCGACGTCCATCGCGGGCGGCGTGGTGTTCACCGTCGACAACGTCGGGAACCTTCTCGCC
This sequence comes from uncultured Actinomycetota bacterium, assembly GCA_963841625.1. Lineage (GTDB taxonomy): Bacteria > Actinomycetota > Actinomycetes > Propionibacteriales > Nocardioidaceae > Nocardioides. The sequence goes on from CAWJDH010000009.1 coordinate 146,850, forward strand.
TGGGACGAGGCGTCGGGTCTGCCGCTCCTGAGGCGCCCGCTCCAGGCCGACGCCGGCGAGTCGGCAGTCGGGGTGTCGAGCAGCGGCGTTGCCATCGCGTCGGGGATGGTGATCGCGGCCGCAGGCAACGACGTGGTCGCCTACGCGCCCGCCGGTCTGGGCTGACGGAGCAGCCCCTCCGCGGCCAGGACCCGCGACTGCTGCAGGTTGCCTTGCAACTCGGTCGCAGCCTTCCATGCCTAGCACGACAGCCCCATACAAGCGCGGGATTCTCGACGGATCTCGAACCGATTGACACGGGTGGGTTCGTCGCGTCAAAGGACTGTTTCCAGCATTGGTGCTCGTCAGGTTCCTCTACGCAGGGAGCTCAGGCGTCCAGGGATCAGGCCCTGCCGCCGAGAGTTCCGAACTGCGGTGTCGGTGACGCCATCTCCGAGCGCGGTGCGGGCTGGAGTGCGAGCACCGTGACGTCGTCCCTGGCGGGTGAGCCGGCGGGGAGCAGGGCGGCGAGCACGTGGTCGCAGAGCCCGTCGGGGTCGGTGGAGGGCGGCACACGGATCGACTCCAGGCGCGCCAACCCGTCGCTGATCGAGCTCGATCGGCGCTCCACGAGCCCATCCGTGTAGAGCAGCGCCGACCCTCCGTGTGGGATCTCACTCGCCCGGTCGACGTACAGCGCGGTGTCGCTCGCGCCGAAGGGCGGTCCCGGATCGCCCCGCAGCAGCCGCGCGTCGCCCGTCGCCCGGATGACGAGTGGGTTGAGGTGCCCGGCGCTCGACCACCGGAAGGTGCCGGTGGAGGGATTCACGATCGCGTAGAGGCAGGTGGTGAGGTCGGTGACACCCAGGACGTCCACCATGGTGTTGACCCGGGCGAGCACCCTGGCCGGCGATGTCTCGTGCACGGCGAAGGCCCGCAGAGCGGCGCGGATCTGTCCCATGGCGGATGCGGCCGGAAGGTCGTGGCCCACAACGTCACCCACCACCAGGCCCACCTCTCCGGACGGCAGCATGATGACGTCGTACCAGTCCCCACCCACCCGCATGGACGAGTCCCCGGGCGTGGATCGTGCTGCGAGCCGGAGCCCCGGAATGGCGGGTAGCTGAGCCGGGAAGAGACCGCGCTGCAGCTCGTCGGCCACGGTCCGTTGCGCTGCCTCGCGGCCGAGCGCATCACGAAGCCTCGCGCCCTCGCGCCGATGCAGGCCCACCAGCAATGCCCAGCCCGCGAGGGCTGCCCCTGAACCGATCATCAGGACGCGGGCGGTCACTCGCTCGTGCCGGGACTGCGCGCGAACACAGATCGGCGGAGCTGTCGGCGAGGATGACGGTGGCCGCCGCCTGCGTCGTCACGAGCGAGTCGAACATGGCCTGGAACTGTTCGATCGCCGGTTCGTCGACCCTCCCCGTCCGCAGCATCGACCGGACCAGACGCTGGGCAGTGGCGATGTATCCCTTCTGGGCGGGCACCAGGGCGGCGACGACCTCGGCATCGCTCGGCGAGAGATCGATGGCCCTCAGCCCGTCGATGTCGCTCCGGAACTGTTGAGCATGAGCATCGGTCGCGTCGACGAGGACGTCTGCCGTGGCTGCGGGTCGCGCCGAACGGAGGGCCTGTTGTGCGTTGCCCACGTCGGTCCGCAATGCGTCGTGCATCATGTCCGCGTCCTGGTGGAGACGCTGGGCTTGAGTGAGCCGGCCCATCTCTCCGGCCGTGGTGACCGTGCCGGCCAGCGAGAAGATCGCGGTGCCGCCCACCAGGAGGGTCAACCCGGCACCGAGCACCCCGAGCACCACCAGTTGGCGGGGCCATGGGAACACGCGCGGCACCCCTCCCGAGGTCGCGGCGCCGCGAGCCCAGGGCGGGCTCGGTCCGAACGCGCGCGGCCGCAACAAACGTACGCGCGGCGAGGCGTCCCGGGGGTGGACTCGCGACCATATGACCCGTTGGTGTCACCCCGCCGTCCCCCGCCTGGGCCAGGGTTCGATGCGATCCGTGATCTTCGGATCGCCGGACCCGGTCCAGGTCGGACTACATCCGGTCATCACCTGGCGGGCGCGAGTCCGCCGGCGCAGATGACCAACGCATGACGACCGGATGAGCGGTCATTCACACAAGGCGATGGTGGCTCCGTCCCACTGTCCACTTGACCCGTGGGGTGCAACGGGCGCCCAGGCATCGTCGCCGGTGGGCGGCGGAAAGAGCGGGAGGGCCGGACCATGACAACCAAGCGGAGGAAGCGCCCGATCACGGCGCTGGTGGGGGTGACGGCGCTGCTCCTGTCAGCGCTGGTGGCCAACACCACCATGGCGCTGACAGCACCCCAGGCGGCTGCGGCGAGCCCGCCGACCTCGGCGACCGACGAGACCAAGGTCCCCCACTACTTCGGGCCCTACCCGAACTGGGCGAACAGTCCCCTGACCATGTCCACGGCCGACGTGAAGATCTCCGGCGCCGGTGCCGGCGCGGCGGCTGTTGCCCAGGTCGACCCGGGCACGGGTGGCATCACCCAGATCGATGTCGCCTCCCCGGGCCACGACTACGCCGCCGACACCACCGTGACTGTCGAGGGCAGCGCCGGCACTCCGGCCACGGCTTCCGCGACGGTCACGACCACCGGTGGCGTGGTCGCAGCGGCGGTCGACAACGGTGGCGCGGGCTACGGCAAGTTCCAGGTCGACGTCACCGGGGGCGGCGGGACCGGCGCGTCGCTGACGCCCTCGGGCGGGGTCGACGCGGTCACGCTCTCCGACGGTGGAGTCGGGCTACACCATGCCGACCGTGAGCTTCGACCTGCCCGACGACCCCAACGGCACCATCGCCGAGGGGCATGTGGAGCCGGCAGACCTGACCGCCGAAGGGGTGGTCACCAAGGTCACGATCGACCGCCCGGGCTCCGGCTACACCACCCCTCCGTCCGTGCATGTCTACAACGGCACTCCCTACGACCCGATCTCCGGAAACACACCGGCGCAGGCCACCACCACCCTCCAGCTCGTCAGCCTCACCGTCATCGACCCCGGCTCCGGCTACACGTCGACCCCGGTCGTGGACGTGACCGACCCGACCGGGTCCGGCGCCGGTGCGGTCGCGTCGGTCACCACGGACGTGGGCGCGATCTCGGGCATCACGGTCGACTCGCCGGGTGATGGCTACCTCACGAAGGGCATCAAGAAGTTCCAGGACTCCCTGCCCATGCCCTGCAACCCCGGTGCGGACGGCTCCGGCTGCCCCAACGTCCCGCAGACGGCCGACCCCACTGCGGCCGACAAGTTCTTGCCGCTGGCTGTGCCCGAGTCGAAGACCTACAGCGGGGAGCAGGCCGACGAGTACGTCATCGGCCTGGTGCAGTACCGCACCAGGTTCAGCTCTGACCTGCCGCCCACCCTGGTGCGCGGCTACGTCCAGCTGTCGACCCCGGACAACGCCGGGCCAGCAGGTCCCGCTGTACAACGAGCTGCTCAACGGTGACCGGCAGCCCCTGCCGGCTACACCGGGGTGACGTCCCCGCAGTGGCTCGGCCCGATCATCGCGGCGACCAAGGACCGCCCGGTGCGGATCGTGTTCCGCAACCTGCTGCCGACCGGCGCCGACGGCGACCTGTTCCTGCCGACCGACAGCTCCATGATGGGCTCCGGCATGGCCCCGATGGCCGGGGATGTCCGAGCCGGCCGATCAGGGCTCGGTGCTCGACGAGGTCCGCAACCCGCTCTGCACCAACGCTCCCAAGGCCCGATGTGCTTCAAGGACAACCGGGCAACGCTGCACCTGCACGGCGGGATCACCCCGTGGATCAGTGACGGCACGCCGCACCAGTGGATCACCCCGGCCGGCGAGAGCACCGACTGGCCGCAGGGTGTCAGCGTCCGGAACGTCCCGACATGGCCGACCCGAACAACAGCGGCGCGGAGGTCTGCGCGGCGGCGGACGACGGCTGCTCGACGTTCTACTACACCAACCAGCAGAGCGCGCGGCTGATGTTCTACCACGACCACTCGTGGGGCATCACCCGGCTCAACGTGTACGCCGGCGAGGCCGCCGGGTACACCATCACCGACGACACCGAGAAGGGCTGGTCGACGCCGGCACCATCCCGGCGCCGGCGACACCCTGCCGCTGATCGTGCAGGACCGGACGTTCGTCCCGGACGCCGCCCAACTCAAGCTGCAGGACCCCACCTGGGACACCCGGTGGGGCACCAAGGGCAGCTTCTGGTACCACCACGTCTACATGCCCGCCCAGAACCCCGGTGACCCCTCGGGGATGAGCGCCTACGGCCGCTGGATGTACGGGCCTTGGTTCTGGCCGCCGGCCACCGGGACGAAGACGGTCCGATCCCGAACCCGTACTACGACCCGGCGCTGCAACCTGGACGACCCGGCGACCTGGCAGTACCAGACCGACCCGTTCTGCGAGCCCGAGCAGATCCCAGGCACGCCGAACATCTCGCCGGCATGGAGCAGTTCAACGACACCCCGATCGTCAACGGGGTGGCCTACCCGACCGTGACGCTGGAGCCGAAGACGTACCGGCTGCGGATCCTGAACGCCGCGAACGACCGGTTCTTCAACTTCCAGTGGTACGTCGCCGACCCCACCCAGGGCAACGGCACCACCGAGGTCGCGCTCAAACCCGCCGAACTCGCGGCCGCGCAGACCGACCCGACGGTGTCCCCGACCCCGTGGGCGCGGGCAACAACGCCCGGCCCGGACTGGGTGCAGATCGCCACCGAGGGCGGGTTCCTGCCGGCGCCGGCCGTCGTCGACGGGCAGCAGCCGACGACGTGGATCACCGACCCGACCCGGTTCGACGTCGGCAACGTCGACAAGCACTCGCTGCTGCTCGCGCCCGCCGAGACGGGCCGACGCGATCGTCGACTTCTCGAAGTTCGCCGGCAAGACACTGATCCTGTACAACGACGCCCCCGCCGCGTTCCCGGCCCGCGTGCCGCAGTACGACTACTACACCGGCGCACCGGACCTCAGCCCGGCCGGCGCACCGACCATCCTCCCCGGCTACGGCCCCAACACCCGCACCATCATGCAGGTGAAGATCGCGGACACCACCCCGGCGGCGGCGTTCGACCTGCCGAAGCTGCACGCGGCGTTCCGCCACAAGGCCGACGGCACCGGCGTCTTCGAGTCCGGCCAGCACCCGATCATCGTCGGCCAGGCCGCCTACAACTCCGCCTACGGCACCGTCTTCGCGGCGAGCAGCAACTGCAACGTCCCGGGCACGCACGTGCAGCGGTGCGACGGCCTGGTCCGGGTCAACGACACCGGCACGTTCGGGTTCAACACGCTGCGGGCGCCGGCACGCAAGGTGTCCATGAAGCTGGAGCCCAAGGCGATCCACGACGAGATGAACTCCACGACGTTCGACGAGTTCGGCCGGATGCAGGCCAACCTGGGCATCGAGGCCCAGCCACCGACCCCGGGAGCGCAGAACGTCACGCTCTACCCGTATCATCAACCCGGAGACCGAGCTCATCGACGCCACCAACCTGCCGACCGGCGACGTCAAGGTGACACCGATCAGCAGACTGAGGACGGAACGCCAGATCTGGCGGTTCACCCACAACGGCGTGGACACCCACCCGATCCACTTCCACCTCTACGACGTGCAGGTGCTCAACCGGGTGACGTGGGACAACATCGTCATCCCGCCCGATGCCAACGAGCTGGGCTGGAAGGACACCGTGCGGATGAGCCCGCTGGAGGACACGATCGTCGCGCTGCGGCCCGTCGTCCCCAAGGTGCCGTTCGAGGTGCCGAACGCGGTGCGGCCGCTCAACCCGATGATGCCGCACGGGTCGACCGCGATGTTCAACAGCGTCGACCCCCAGGGCAACCCGACCGCGGCCATCACCAACGGCCTGGTCAACTTCGGGTGGGAGTACGTCGTACCACTGCCACATCCTCAGCCACGAGGAAATGGACATGATGCGGCCGGTCAGCCTGGCGCTGCCGCCGCTCAAGCCGACCGATCTGGCTCGCGTCCATCACCGGGCAACGGCAACAACCGGCAGCGTCCAGCTGACCTGGAACGACAACTCGATCACCGAGACGTCTTTCGTCGTCCAGCGCACCACCAACGGCACCACCTGGACCGACGTCGGCACGCTCACCTCACCGCTGGGCGAGGCGAACACCCACGGGCACCCGCACGTTCACCGACGGCACCTCGAACGTGACGACCGCGTACCTGTACCGGGTGGCCGCGTGAACACGGTCGGCTACGGCGGGGCCTTCCCGAGCATGACGGTCGACGTCGTTCTCGACCCGAGATCGGGCGTGAACGGACCGGCCGCACCGACGCCAGCTCACGGCCGCGCTGCAGTCCGGCCCGCCGAGGGTGGCGCTGACCTGGCGTGACAACGCGACCAACGAGACCGGGTTCGTCATCGAACGGTCCAGCGACGGCGGCGCGACCTTCACCCAGCTCGCCGACCGTCCCAGCCCGCAGCGGAACGGGCAACGTCACGTTCACCGACAGCACCGTCACCCAGGGTGCCACCTATGTCTACCGGGTTGCGGCGGACAACGTTGCAGGACTGTCGCCCTACACGACAAACCTGAGCGTGAAGGTCGACGTGCCGGCAGCGCCCTCGGACGTGACGGCGACGGCGACCCGCCAGGGCAACAACGAGCGGATCTCGGTGAACTGGACGGGGACTGCTGAAGCCGCCGGCGGCTACCAGGTGGAATGGAGCACGAGCCCGACCTTCGAGACGGTCTCCGGCTCCGGCACCACACCCGCCGGAGTCACCACCTTCACGACCGGCAGCCTCGCGCGGGTCACCTGGTACGTCCGGGTGCAGTCGGTCAACCCACTCGGCTCCTCGGCGTGGGTCCCGGCCCCACCCGTGGCCCCGGCCGCCTGAGGTAGCCCCCACCTCAAGTGAAGGAGTCGAGCGGCGGCGGAAGGGACGAAAGTCTCTTCCGCCGCCGTGCGCCGTCGTATGGACTGGATGGGGAGGGCCGATGAGCAGGGTGATGGTGGTCGATGACCAGGAGCGGATGCGGACGATGATCCGCCGCCTCCTGGCGTCGGAGGGTCACGTGATCGAGTCCGCGCCCGATGGGGAGACGGCGCTGGACCGTCTCACGCGCGAAGACGTGGACCTGGTGCTGCTCGACCTGGTGATGCCCGGGGCCAACGGGCTCCAGGTGCTCACCAGACTGCGCGAGCGAGGGTCCACGACCCCGGTGATCGTGCTCTCGGCCGTGCCCGAGATCGCCGCGCGGGTGGACGCCCTCGATCTTGGCGCGGTGGACTTCGTGCCCAAGCCGTTCCACTCGGCGGAACTGGTGGCTCGGGTACGGCGGAGCTTGGCGAACCGGTCCGCCGACCCCGTCGAGACGCGCTACCTCGAGCACGGCGGCCTACGCCTCGACCTGGATCGGCGTCGGGCGTTCTGGCGGGGCGGCGAGGTGTCGCTCAGCGAGCGTGAGTTCGAGCTGCTGGCCCACCTGATGCGCCGGCACGGTCGCGTGTGCCGCCGCGGCGAACTGCTCCACGACGTGTGGCGCCTCGACTTCGAACCCGGCACGAACCTGGTGGAGGTGTGCGTCCGCCGGCTGCGCCAGAAGCTGCCTGAGGTGCCCATCGAGACGATCCGGTCGGTGGGCTACTCCTTCGCGGGGGACTGACCGATGGCGACGGTCGAGCCAGGCCTGGTACTTCCACTGGGGACCCGGCACCGCCTCTTCCTCCCGTGGGTGCTGCTCACCGTCACCTGTCTGGTGGCGATGTGGATGTACCCCGGCGACGAGGTGGTGCCGTTCCATCTCATCTGGATCGGCTTCGCCCTGGCGTACGGATTCGAGCCCTGGCCGGTGCCGGTCACCTGCGTCGCTCTCGCCGTCGTGAGCCTCGCGTCAGGCGCCATCCTCGTGACGCGGGCCAGCATCGGTGTCATCGCGTGGGAGGAGACCACCGAGATCCTGCTCATGGCCACCCTGGCCTGCCTGGTCCTCTGGCACGTGCGACGCCGTCTGGCCGCTACGGCGGACGTCACCCGTCTCGCCGACCACCAGGTCGACGCCGCCAGGCAGCGCGAGCGACTGGCCCGTTTGACCTCGCACGAGATGCGCACACCGCTCACCCTCGCGCTGGGGTACGTCGACCTGCTGCTCGCCCGCGAGGACCGGCCCGGCCACCGCGAGGATCTGCTGGTGGTGCGCGATGAGCTCGGCCGACTGGTCCGCGCCGGAGATCGGTTGCTCCGCACGATCATGCTGGACGACGAGCTGCCGAAGGACACCCTGGAGCTCGCCGATCTGGTCGAGGAGACCGTCACCCGCTGGTCCACGGTCGAGGACCGCACCTGGGTCAGCGACACGACGAAGGCCACCGCGGTCGCCTCCCGCGAGCGGCTTCGCGCCTGCCTGGACACCATCATCGAGAATGCCGTCCGCCACACCGGGCCGGGGGACACCGTTCGGGTCTTCTGCCACCCGGACGGACCGGGAGCCGTGTGTCTCGGTGTCGCCGACTCAGGTCCCGGCTTCACGGTCGAGCAGGCGGCGCTCCTCAACGACCGCGAACGGCCCGCCGAGGGCGACCACGGCCTGGGCATCGGTCCGAGCGGCCCCAACGGCCAGACCGGCTACGGGCTGGGCATCGTCCGCGAGATCATCACCTCCCGGAACGGGACCGTACGTGCCGAACGGTCGCCGGAGGGCGGGGCTCTCGTACGCATGGTCCTGCCCGACGGGTGCGCTGGGTCGGGTGGTCGGCGTCGACAACCGGATCGCGGCTCCACGGGTCGAGAGCCTGTGGCTCTGGCGGATTGATCTCGGCTCGGCCCCTTGCGGCGCCACGCCTCCTGACTGTTGCCCCCCGGTTTCATGGCCGATTGACGCCCTGGTTCTGACAGCGGGTCCTCCACCAGCGGGTCCGACACCGGTTCCAACACGGGCCCGGACCCAACAGTGGGCCCGGCGACGCCGACTGTCACGACAACAGCGCGCCCGGGCCCAACAGCGGGCCGGCTCCACAAGTGGGGGCTCCGAAAACGGCGCGAACAGCGGCTCCAACAGTGGGCCCGGGCCGAACAGCGGTCCTGGCAACGCCGACGGTGACTGTGCCGTGGACGACGGAGACGACTCCGGCGGTGGCTCCAGCAGCGACCCCGGCACCGGACCAAGCGTCAGCAGCAACAGCGGCTCCGGCGTCACCGTCCAGGCTCAGCCCGCGGCCGGGACGGCGCAGGCAGGCGCCGAGGTCCCGACCGTCGTGAACGCGGGCTGACCAGCGTCGACGGCGAGCAGTCGCCCCCCGCGCTCGCGGTGCTGGCCATCCTGCTCGGCTTCGCGATGACGTTCGTGGCCGTGGTCCGTCGCCGGGTGCGTGTCTAGGCCGTAACGCAACCGACCGACCCGGACGCGACTGCTCCCTGCGGGGTGGTCGCGTCCGGCTTGGTCGCGGCGCTCTCCGGTACGGTGGTCATGCCTCCTGACCCACGCCGGCGCGACGGGCGCGGGCGATCGCGTCACCGCGGCTCCCGGCGTCGAGCTTGGTCAGGATCGTCGAGACGTGGTTGCGCACGGTCTTCTCCGACAGGAACAGATCGCGGCAGGGCAGGCCATTCACAGCAAGGCCCCGGTCACGGCGATGATCCCCACGAGGAACGGCGCGCCACCTCGCGGAGCTACGGCGGCGCACACAGTGCCGGCGCCGATCAGGACCAGGTGCAGGGAGCCCGCGGCGGTCGAGGGACGACGCCCCTGCCAGGCGGCTCGCACCATCGCCAGGATCGGCAGGAGCCACAGGGCGAAGAGGATCAGGCCCTGGCCGGTTGCCTGGTGGAAGCGATGGTCGCTGAGCTCACCGGTGAGCAGCATCCGGGTGATGTTGATGGTGAAGATCGTGGGTAGGGCGCAGTTGAGGATCGCGACGACGGCCAGGGCGGTGCGCCGTCCTGGCCTGGCCGGGCCGCGGTCGTGGTGGACGGGTGGGCAATGGTGGGCACTGAGCCAGTGATCGATGTCATGAGCACAGACTGCGGCGCCCCGTGTCCCGGTTGGATCGGGCAGATGTCCCGGCCCTGTCCCGACCTTCCGCCCGGTGTGCCTTTTCCGTCTGGACGACGAGACCTATCGTGACCAGATGCGCTTCGCGACGCTCATGCTCGACGGCGTTGAACAGGCCTGCCTGCAGCGGGTGGACGGAATGTGGGCACCACTGCACCGCCTCGATCCCTCGCTGGAGGGCGACTTGCTCTCGGTCATCGAGCGACGCGCCGGGACCCCCGACCAGCTCCACTCCCTGACTCAGTTGGCCGAAGGCCTGGCGAGCAGGGATCTGGTGCCGGCCGATGGGGCGACGTATCGGCCTCCTTATCGGCGCCCGCACAAGATCTGGGGTATCGGGTTGAACTATGCCGACCATGCGGGCGACCTTCATGAGGAGACCCCGAGCCAGCCCGCATCATTCATCAAGGCGGATCACACGATCATCGGGGTGGGGGACGAGATCGTGATCCCCCGCCAGAGCGAGCGCACCACCGGTGAGGCCGAGATCGGGCTGGTCATCGGACGCGAGGCCGTCGATGTCGCTCCGGAGGAGGCACTGGAGTACGTCTTCGGCGTGTGCGCGGTCCTGGATCAGACCGCCGAGGACATTCTCGCCCTCAATCCCCGCTACCTGACGCGGTCGAAGAACTTCCCGACCTTCTTCTCCTTCGGCCCCGAGGTCGTGACGCTCGACGAGTTCCTGGCCTCGCGAGCCCTGGAGGACGTCGAGGTGGCCACCTACCTGGACGGGGCCGAGGTTCGCCGGAACGTCGTCGGCAACATGACCCACTCCCCGCGTGACCTGATCAGCTTCCACAGCCAGATGATGCCGCTGTTCCCGGGCGACATCATCTCCACCGGCACCCCGGGAGCCGGGGTGCTGAAGCAGGGTGCGGTCGCGGAGGCTCGCATCGACGGGCTGCTGCCGTTGACCAACTCTGTGCGTGCCACCTAGCCACTAGTCCGGGGCGCGGCCGTCTCCGTCACGCCGCTGGAACCACCGCACCAGCCAACCGATCACCGACACCACGACGAGCAGCCGGACCAGGTGGATGCCAGCCACCAGGGCGCTGTCCCCGCCCAGGCTCGCCACCGCCGCCACCATCTCGCCGACGCCCCCGGGCACCATGCCGAAAACGGCCTCCACGAGCCCCAGCCCGTTGCTCGCCCACAGCGCCAGGCCAAGTCCGATTCCCGCGGCGACCGTGGCCAGGACGGCCACCGTCCCCGGCGCCATCACAGCGCGGAACTCCCGGAGGACCGTCGGACCGAGCCGTGCCCCCAGCGTGCTGCCCACCAGGACCTGTGCGGCGAAGACCAACCCGGACGGGAGCGTCCCTCCGCCGCCGACCGCCAGGTGGACGGCGCTCGAGCCCACCAGCGCACCGGTGAGCGGCCACATGGGCAGCCTGACGAGTCGGGCCAGGGCGGCCCCCACCGAGCCGCCCGCCAGCAGGCTGAGGAGGAGGACGGGGCTCACGACGGCCCCAGGAGCAGGAGCAGGAGCGGCAGCGCCACGAGCACTACGGTCGCGACGCGAACCACATGGATCGCGATCACGATGCCGGTGCGGGCGTTGGCCTCATCGGCCAGGACCGCCATCTCGCTGACGCCGCCCGGGGCGCAGGCCAGCAGTGCCGTCACCGGATCCACGGAGTACCGGCGGACCAGCACGGTCGCGAGGCCGACGTCCAGGGCGAGCAGCAGACCGACCGCCACGAGCAGAGGGACGATCAGGTGCAGCAACGTCTCGATTGTCTGGATGTCGAGCCGGACGCCGGCGGCACAACCGAGCAGCACCAGCCCGACGACCCGGACACCGTAGGGAGGCGGTGGTCGACCCCGGAATCCGGATGCCACGGCGCTTCCTGCCACGGCCCCGACGATGCCTCCCGCCGGGACGTTGAGGAGCACGAGCAGCGTGGCTCCGACGAGGCCCCCGCCCACGGCGAGCGCACCCGACAGAGAACGCCGCTCGGGCTCCGCTTTCATCAGGGCGGCGCCTGCGCCCCGAGAACTCCACCGAGCGCGTCATCGGCGGTCACGACCTGGGGGTCGAGCAGCTCCGTCGGATCCAACCTCCGCGCCAGGTAGTCGTCGACCTGGCGGGCCGCGATCGCCGCGGACTCCGTGAATACTTCCTCGACGGTCCATCCCACATGGGGGGTGAGCACGGCGTTGGGCAGCGACCGCAACGGATGGTCGGCGAGCAGCGGCTCGTCCGCGAAGACGTCAAGCCCGGCTGCCGCGAGCGGTCCCGTGCGCAGTACGTCCACGAGCGCGTCCTCGTCGACGACCGCTCCCCGCGCCGTGTTGACGAGCACCGACCCCGGCTTCATCGCGAACAGCTGGTCCCGCCCGAGCAGTCCGCTGGACTCGTCGGAGAGGCGCAGGTGAACGCTCACCACGTCCGAGGTCGTGAGGAGGGTGGACAACGGCACCAGGACGGCTCCGTCCGGGCCGGGGCGGCCTTCGGGGATCGCCGTACCCTCCCGCTCGCCGGCTCGGTCCCAGGCTGCGACGGTCATGTCGAGGGTGGTGGCGAGCGCCGCCACGCGTCGGCCGTGGCGACCCAGCCCGAGGATCCCCAGCCGACGCCCCGCGAGGGTGCCGCCCACCACTGCCGGCCAGTCGCCGGCGGTCATCGCCCGGGAGGCCTCACCGATCCGGCGAACGCACGCCAGCATGAGGAGGAGGGTCAGCTCAGGCACCGCTGACCGCACGGCCTGTCCCCGGCGACCCAGGGCCACCGGGATCCGCCGGCGGGCCAGCTCGCCCGCGTCGACGTGGTAGGCGTGACTGCCCGTCTGCAGGATCAGGTCCAGTGCGGGAAAGCGGTCCAACGTCGCGGCGTCCAGCCGGGTGCGCTCCCGGATGGCCATGAGCAGGCGCACGTCGGCCAGCTCCGCGTCGCCGACGTCGCTGAGCGGCTGGTCGAGCACGGTGACCCGGAACCGTTCCCTCAGCGCGTTGGTGCCGGGGGCGGAACGGACCAGCCCTTCCCGGTCGTCGAGGACCAGCAGCCGGGGGAGGGCGTCTCCTGTCACACGTCCACCTGTCGCTGCTTGTCCTCCGGCCGGCCCTCGGACGGGTTGTCACTGGAATCGTCGGAGGCCGCGAACTCGGCCTGCCGGCGCCGAGCGCGCGACGCCAGCTTGTCGCGCAGCGCACGGGCTACGGACGGGCCGACGAAGGTGAGCACGAACAGCACCGCGATGAAGGCGAGGAGGAGCTGGGACGCGCCGCGCTGGATGAAGATGTCGAAGCTGCCACCGGAGATCAGCAGGGTCTGGCGGAGGGTCTCCTCGGCCAGGGGGCCCAGCACCAACGCGATCACGAGTGCCGCGGGCGAGAAGCCGTACCGGCGCATGAAGAAGCCGAGCACGCCGCAGGCGAGCATGATGCCCACCTCGATGACGCTGCCGTTGACCGCGTAGGCACCGATGACGCACAACACGATCACGATCGGCCCCAGGATCCGGAACGGAACGCGGGCGATACTGGCGAACGCGGGCACGCAGAAGATGTTGATGACCAGCAGCATCACGTTGCCGAGGTACATGCTGCCGATGAGGCCCCACGCGAACTCCGGGTCCTGCTCCATCAGCAGCGGCCCCGGCGTCAGTCCCCAGATCAGGAAGCCGCCCAGCAGGACTGCGGTGGCGCTGGACCCGGGGATCCCGAGCGTGAGCAGCGGCACCATGGAGCCTGCGCTGGCACCGTTGTTTGCTGCCTCGGGACCGACGACGCCGGGCACCGCTCCTTTGCCGAACGTCTCCGGCTTCCTCGAGATCCCCTTCTCCATGCTGTAGGACATGAGCGACGCGACCGTTGCTCCCGCACCCGGGATGGCCCCGACGAAGAAGCCGAGCACCGATCCGCGCCCCATAGGGCCGTGCGACTCGGACCAGTCGCGACGCGTCGGCCAGAACTTGCGGCTTCGGAAGCTCACCTTCACGTAGGCGAGGTCCTGCTTGTGGGCGCGGTTGTAGAGAGACCAGAGCACCTCACCGACGCCGAACAGACCAATCGCCACCGGTACGAAGTCGACTCCCTCGATCAGCTCGGGAGACCCGAAGGTGTAACGCTGCTGACCCGTGGTGACGTCGAGCCCCACCGTCGCCAACGCGAATCCGGCCAGGGCGCTGATGGCCCCGAGGAGCCGGTTCTCGCCGATGATCACCACCAGCGTGAGCAGGCCGGCCAGGATGACCAGGAACAGCTCGGGGGGCCCGAAGCTGGAGGCGATCGAGGCGACCACGGGTGCGGTGAGCGTGATCAGGATGGCACCCACGGTTCCCGCGACGAACGATGCCACCGCGGCGAGCACCAGCGCCGGGCCCGCTCGGCCCTGCCTGGCCATCGGGTACCCGTCGAAAGTGGTGGCCACCGTCGCCGACTCACCGGGCGTGTTGATCAGAACCGAGGTGATGGTCCCGCCGTACATCGCGCCGTAGTAGACGGCAGCGAGCATGACGATGGCACCGGTCGGGTCGAGCCCGAACGTGAGGGGGAGCAGGATCGCCAAGCCGGCGGAGGGTCCGAGCCCGGGCATGACGCCGACAATCATGCCCATGAGGACTCCCGCGGCGAGCAGGAGCATGTTGGTCGGTGTCATCACCCCCGCGATGCCGTTGAGGAGCTCGTCGAAGACGTCCATGAGCTCAGGCCTCCAGTGACGCTTGGTTCGTCCGGGCGGCGATCACAGCGGCAGCACAACCCCGGGCGGGAGCCCCGCCTTGAGGAGCACCTCGAACAGCAGGTACAGGCCGACCGGGAGCAGGATGCTCACCGCCGCATTCAACCGGTGGTGTCCACGGTTGACGATCGAGAGCGACAAGGCGAGGAACATCACCGAGGCCAGCAGGGCACCCAGGGGCTCGAAAAAGACGAAGTAGATCACCGCACAGCCGACGACAAGCGCGGTGGCCCACGGGGCCGTGCGGCCGTCGCCGTCCTCGACGGCCGCCGGCAACTCGTAATCCGCGTCCTCCGCGGGGTCCGGAGCGGAATCCGTCGCGCCGTGCCCACTCAAGGTGAGCGCGATCGCCACCAGGCACCCGACCACCGTCCCGACCCCGACGAAACGGGGAAAGAAGCCCGGGCCGATCTGGCCGTTCTGGATCCGCCACTCCATCTGGAACGCCATGAGGGAGTAGGCGGCGGCCAGCGCGGTGAGCGACGCCAGGAACACGAGCCGGGTGGTGTGTGTCGCAGCAACACCCGACTCGGTTGTGCTGGTGGCCGGGGCCTCGGACGTGCTCATCTACAGGGCTCCCTGCTCCTTGAGCCGCGTCTCGAGGTCGGAGGAGGTCTGCTCGACGTACTCGCTGAAGTCCTCGCCCCAGCGCTCGTCGGCGGCAAGGTTGTTCTCCTCCAGGTACTGCTGCCAGGCGTCCGTCTTGACGACCTCCTTCAGCGCGTCGATCCACCAGTCGCGGATCTCGTCGGAGACGTCCGGGGGCAGGATCACTCCACGCGGGGTCGTCACCATGTCGGTGATTCCCTTGTCCTTGGCGGTCGGCACCTCTTCCAGGCCGGGCATGGGCTCGTCACCCGTGAACAGCAACGGGTTCATGTCGCCCGACTCGACCTGGCCGAGCACCTCGGCAGGGTTGGAGGTGACCGCGTCCAGGGAGCCGGAGGACAACCCGGTGATCAGCTGTGCCTCCTCGTTGAACGGTACGTACTCGATCTCGTACCCGGCCTGCTTCGCCAGCTCGTTGTGCAGGATCAGGTCGACGTTGACGACCCCGATGCCACCAACGGCGACCTTGCCCTTGTCCTTCGCGTACTCGACCCACTTCTCCCAGGTGTCGAGGTTGCTGTCCTGCGAGGTCAGGAACAGCGATGCGTCCTGCGCGAGCAGCCCGACGTGGGTGAAGTCCGTGGGTTCCCACCCGGTGTCGGACTCGAGCGGAGTGGTGAGGAACGACCCCGACGTCGAAGAGATCGAGTACCCGTTGCCGGCGTTGGAGTGCACCTTTCCCCAGCCAACTGCCCCGGAGCCTGCGTCGATGTTCTCGACGGTGATGTCCTCGGTGTAGATGCCCTCCGTCTCCAGGATGTCGACGATCTGCCGCGACATGATGTCGTTGCCTCCGCCGGGCCCGAACGCCACGGTCCACTCCAGCGGCTCCTCGGGATAGTTCTCGGCAGAGGTGGTCGCACCTCCCCCTGCGCCGCACGCTGCGAGCACGGCCGTCCCTGCCAGGCAAGCGCCTATCGTGGCGAACTTTCTCCGCATGATGGTTACCTCCTTGCCCGGTCCTCGCCGGGGTCTTGGGTCAGGTGTCGCGGACATCTGTCGTGGACTCGGGTGCGTCGGCGTTGGCATCGAGCCGGTGCCAGGCGCCTGTGGCAAAGGCCGCGAGCCGGCCATGCTCGTCGTAGAGGTGGGACGCGAGATGCACGATCCGCCGGCCCGGACGCAGCAGCGAGCCTTCGCAGTACGCCGTCCCGTGCACGGGGCGGAAGAACCGCAACTGCGTCTCGATGGTCACGGCCGTGGACAGGTAGCGGTGGCACAGGTGGCCCATTGAGATGTCCATGACCGTGGCGATGACGCCGCCGTGCAGCGACCCCTGCGGGTTGCGCAGGAAGTCTGCGAATGGCACATGCACGCGGGTGCGTTGGTGCTCGTCGTCGTACCCGATGTCGAGGCCAAGCAGACGAGCCAGGAAGAACCTCCCGAACACGGGCTCGTGGGTCGCCAGAGCGTCCTCGATCCTGGCGCGGAGAGCGTCCGCGTCGATGGTGGCCGTTTGCTCGGCTCGCACCTGCCTGTCTCTCGTCAGGACCACGTGAAGGTGGGGGACCGCTTCTCGAGGAACGCCCGCACGCCTTCGGCATAGTCGTCGGTGTCGAACGACGAGTTGCGCAGGTCGCGCGTCGCCTCGTCGTCCTCGGTCTGCCCGGCCAGGATCCGGGCCACGATCTGCTTGGTCGCACGGACGCTGAACTGTGCGCGCGTGCAGAGCAGCTCTGCGAACTCGTAGGTGAGCTTTTCCAGGTGGTCGGTCGGCACGACCTCGTCGGCGAGCCCGATCTGGTGGGCGCGCTCGGCGTCGACGCGCTGTCCGGACATCAGGATCCACTTGGCCCGCGACGGGCCCACCACGTCGACGAGACGCTTGGTCGAGTCCAGGCTGTAGACGAGCCCCAGCTTGGCGGGCGTGATCCCGAAGCTCGCCCGCTCGTCGGCAAAGCGCAGGTCACAGGCGAGGGCGAGGCCACAGCCGCCGCCGATGCAGTAGCCGTGCACCATCGCGATCGTCGGCTTGGACAACCCTTCGAGGGCCAGTTCTGCCGCGGCGACCCGCTCGTTGTAGGCACGGGCCGTCTCCGCGTTGGCGCGCACTTCGCGGAACTCGCTGATGTCGGCGCCGGAGGCGAACGCCGTCTGTCCGGCGCCGCGCACCACGAGAACCTTCACACCCGCGTCCTGCTCGACCTCGCTGAGCAAACCCGGCAGCGCTTCGTACATACCCAGCCGCACTGCGTTGTGGCTGTCCGGGCGATTGAGCACCAAGGTCGCGATCGCGCCGGAGCGCTCCACGACGAGATCCTCTGTCGGGTTGCTGTGCACTCGATTACCTCCGCTGCAGATCTGGGTGCTCGTCGAAGACCACCTCGTCGTCGAACAGGCGGGCGATCTCGTCCTCGTCCACGCCCCGCTCGCTCAGGACTTCCCTGGTGTGCTGGCCGAGCCACGGCGCAGGTCCGCGCACCTCGAAGGCCAGTCCGCTGAACCTGGCTCCCGTGCCCACGGTGCGCATCGGGCCGATGATCGGGTGATCGACGTCGACCACCATGTCGCGCGCGACGACGTGTGGGTCGGCGAGGGTCTCGTCGTAGGTGAGGACGGGGCCGCCGGGGACGCCGGCCTTGTCGCAGATCTCCACCCACTCGTCCGTCGTGCGGGTGGTGGTGACCGACTCGATCTCCTGCTCGAGCTCGTCGATGTGTGCCATCCGGTCGGGCAGCGTCGCGAAGCGGGGGTCGGTGAGCCACTCCGGGTGGTTGACAATGTCCTCGGCGAACCGCTTCCAGAGCTTGTCGTTGTTGGCACCGATCGTCACGTAGCCGTCCGCGGTGCGGAACGCCTGGTAGGGCGTCGAGCGCCGGTGGCGCGTCCCTGCGGCAGCCGGCACCTCGCCACTCCCGAAGTAGGCGCCGGCCTCCCAGAGTGTCCACGCGAGACCCGCGTCGACCAGGGAGATGTCGATGTACTGCCCCTCGCCGGTGCGCTCACGCACCATCTGCGCGGCCATGATCGAGTAGATCGCGGTGGCCCCGGCCGCGATGTCGTTGATCGCGATGCCGACCTTGGCCGGACGCCCGTCCGGCTGTCCGGTCATCCGCAGGAAGCCCGTCACGCCCTGCGCCATGATGTCGAAGCCCGGCCGGTCCCGGTAAGGTCCGGTCTGCCCGAACCCACTGATCGAGCAGTAGAGGATGTCGGGTCGGACGGCCCGGACCGCGTCGTAGTCGATGCCGAGCCGACGGACCACCCCGGGGCGGAAGTTCTCGATGATGAGGTCTGACTCGGCGGCGAGCCGGAGGAACAGGTCGCGCCCGGTCGGACTCTTGAGGTCTACGGCCAAGCTGCGCTTGCTCCGGTTCGGCATCCCGAACGGGTAGCTCTCGCCGTTCACCTTCGGGCCCAGGCGCCGCGAGTCGTCACCCTCGGGAAAGCGCTCCACCTTCACGACGTCCGCACCCAGCTCGGCGAGGACCATCGTGGTGTACGGGCCCGAGAGGAACCGCGAGAGATCGAGGACCCGAAAACCGTCCAGGGGGAGCACTTGGAAGAAACATCCTTCCCGCATCGTGGCAAGGCCTTGTGTAATGTGGGAAACTACGCCGGAGCAGAGACAGCGTCAAGGGCGGCAGATGACATCAGGCGAACCGAGACCGACGCGCACGAGCGGCGTCCAGTCCATCGACCGGGCGGCGTTGATCCTGCGTTGCTTCGCGGACCACCCCGCCGAGCTGACCTTGTCCGAGATCGCCCGGGCGACTGGTCTCACGACGAGCACGGCCCACCGCCTGCTCGCCGCCATGCAGGAGAACCAGCTTGTCCGCCAGTCGCCCGGCCGCCGGTACGCGCCCGGGGCCCTTCTCGTCCACCTGGTGCGCAGGGGAGCGGTGACGACGACGCTGCGGGAGGCGGCGAGGCCGGCGATGGTCGCATTGCGGGACGAGGTCGAGGAGACCGTCGGCCTGCACGGCCTGACCTCGAGCGACGAGCGGGTCGTGGTGGACCAGGTGGAGAGTCATCAACCCCTCCGCCGTACCTACACGGAGCTCGGTGTGCCGATCCCGCTGCCGTACGGCGCGCCGGGGAAGGTGCTGTGCGCCTGGCTCCCTCCTGCCCGGCGCGAGGCGGTCCTCACCCAGGAGCTGTCGCAGCTGACGGCCACCACGGTGACCGATCCGGCCGAGCTCCGAACCCAGCTCGACGACATCGTGCGCCGCGGCTTTGCGATGTCCTTTGCCGAGCGGACGCCCGGGATCCGCTCTGTGGCGGCTCCGGTGTTCGACCACGAGGGCGCCGTTGCCGGGTGCCTGAGCGTGTCGGGCCCGGAGATGCGGATGCCTGAGGAGCGGATGCAGGATCTGGGAGCCCCGCTTCGCCGGGCGGCGTACGCCGCGTCGGAGGCCCTCGGGGCGACACCGGCGGTGATCGGTGCTCGCAACAAGGAGAACGATGGAGGAGGCGAGTGATGGATCGGTCGCGGGTCGTGGTGGTCGGCGCCGGAAATGCGGCGCTGTGCGCCGCGTTGTCGGCGCGCGAGTGCGGGGCGGAGGTGGTGGTCCTCGAACGGGCGCCGGCCCAGGAGTGCGGCGGGAACACCGCATTCTCCGCGGGGGCGATGCGGGTCGCCTACTCCGGTGTGGAGGACCTGCAGCGGCTGATGCCGGACCTGACGGCCGAGGAGATCGACAACACCGATTTCGGCAGCTATCCGACCGATGCGTTCTTCGACGACCTCGCGCGAGTGACTGAGTACCGCGCCGACCCCGACCTCGCCGACACTCTGGTGCAGCAGAGCATGCCCACCCTGCTGTGGATGGCCGACAATGGCGTTCGGTTCGTCCCCATCTACGGCCGGCAGGCGTTCAAGGTGGAGGGCCGCTTCACGTTCTGGGGCGGCCTGACCGTGGAGGCGTCGGGCGGGGGACCCGGTCTCGTGGAGTCGCTGACGAAGGCGGCGGAGAAGGCCGGGGTGGGGATCGAGTACGGCGCACGGGTCACCGAACTACTGCACGACGACCGAGGGGTCCACGGTGTCCGCGTGCGTCAGGACGGGACGACGCGGGAAGAGGCCGCTGACGCCGTCGTACTCGCCTGTGGCGGCTTCGAGTCCAGCGCCGAGCTCCGGGCGCGGTACCTCGGGCCGGGCTGGGACTTGGCCCGTGTGCGCGGCACGATGTACAACACCGGCGACGGGCTGCAGATGGCGCTTCGCGCCGGGGCCAGCCCCGCCGGCAACTGGTCGGGTTGCCATGCCGTCGGCTGGGACCGGAACGCGCCCGAGTTCGGTGACCTCTCGGTGGGCGACAGCTTCCAGAAGCACAGCTATCCGTGGGGTGTGATGGTCAACGCTCATGGTCGTCGCTTCGTCGACGAGGGCGCCGACTTCCGCAACTACACCTACGCCAAGTACGGAAGGGTGATCCTCCAGCAGCCCGGTCAGTTCGCCTGGCAGGTGTTCGACCAGAAGGTGACCAGCCTGCTCCGCGACGAGTACCGGATCCGAGAGGTCTCCAAGGTGACCGCGCCCACGCTGCAGGAGCTCGGGGATCGGATGGAGGGCGTCGACACCGCCGGGTTCGTCGCCGAGATGGAGGCCTACAACGCCGCCGTGGAGACCGGGACGGAGTTCAATCCGAACGTCAAGGACGGCCGCCGGACCCTCGGTCTTGCGATCGACAAGACGAACTGGGCGAACACGGTCGACGAGGGGCCGTTCGAGGCGTACGCCGTCACCTGCGGCATCACCTTCACGTTTGGGGGGCTTCGCATCGACCCGTCCTCGGCTCAGGTCATCGACACGGACATGCAGCCGATCCCGGGTCTGTTCGCGGCCGGCGAGCTGGTCGGGGGACTCTTCTACTTCAACTACCCGGGCGGCACGGGGTTGACCAACGGGTCGGTTTTCGGCCGCATTGCCGGCGCGTCCGCGGCAGAAGCTTCGTGACGAAGTCTCGTACGCGCCGGGTGACCTGACGGCTAGCCCGGCTCCGGGTCCTCGACCTGCGCGTCGATCAGCGGCGCGGCCCAGGCAGCGCGCGGATCGGCATCGATGAAGAACGCCCGCAGAAGCAGCGTCATCGGGACCGCGAGGAGCGCGCCCAGCGGTCCGAGCAGGAAGGTCCAGACGACCAGCGACAAGAAGGTCAGCTCCGCGCTGAGGCCGACACTGTTGCCGACGAAGCGGGGCTGGATGAAGGTCTGGATCGTGACGTTGAGGAGGCTGTAGACGACGAGGACCAGGACCATGCCCTCCCAGCCCGAGTCGAGCAGGGCGAGCAGCGCCGGCGGGATGATGCCGATCACGAAGCCGATGTTGGGGATGAAGTTCGTGATGAACGAGAAGAAGCCCCAGACCAGCGGGAGGGGGACCCCGATGAGCCACAGTGCACCGGCGTCGAGGACTCCCACGATGGCGCCGAAGATCGCGGTGACGACCAGGTAGCGCTGTGTCCCGTTGACGAACTTCGCCAGCGAGGCGCTGAGCTGGGGCTTGGTGAGACTCAGCCAGGCCATCCGCGGACGGAATCCCGGCGCGGCGACGACGAAGAAGAACATCACGGTGACCAGGAAGAACAGGTCGCCGACAGCACCGAGGGTCCCCGACAGCAGGCCGCCCAGCATGTCGACGACCTTGGAGGGGTCGACGTTGTTGAGGACGTTCTGTGTCGTGTCGGTGCCGATTCCCAGCCCGGACAGCGCCTCCTGCACCTGGTCGGTGATGCCCTTGGCGTCGTTGGCGTACTGCGGGAGCAGGTCCACGAGCTTGATGAGGCAGACGATGGTTCCGACCAGCAGCACCAGCAGGATGGCGTAGGCCGCGACGAGCGCGGTCAAGGTGCCCAGCCAACCCGGCCAGCCGTGCCGACGCGCCCATGCCCCGATCGGGAGCACCGCGATCGTCAGCACCAGCGCCAGCATCGCGGGCGCGACGATCTCAGCCGCCGCCCGGACGCCGGCGGCGAGGACCACCGCTCCGATGACGCCCAGCATCACCGTGACGGTCCGGGGCACCGCCGCAGTGGCTCGGGTGTCGGGCTCACGCCCGAGCTTTGCCGGTTCGGCGGGGCCGTGCGACGACATGGCGCTCAAGTTAGGACACAGCAGCCCATCGGCGGGTCACCTGATACAGGCGAGGCATCCGACACGCGGAAGCAAAGACCACCGCAGTTCTCGCATTTCGCGGCGGAGGTCCCGCGCCCGGTCGTACGCTCACGCGGAACGGGACAGGTAGGGATTCCGATGGCAGGTCTCGCAGCGGTGCGGGGTGCGTGGCGGGTTTCCGGCCTGCCCGCGGGACGCACCCTGGTCGGCCACGTCGCCGCCCTGGCCCTGGTCGCGGTCACGTACTACATCGGCGCGCGAGTCGGTCTGACCCTCTCCCTGGTCGAGCGCAACGTGACGCCGCTGTGGCCACCCACCGGCATCGCGGTGGCGGCGTTCCTGCTGTTCGGCCGGTCGTTGTGGCCCGGTGTCGCCGTGGCCGCCTTCGCGGTGAACCTCCCGATCAGCGAGGGGGCGCTCGCTGCCGCGGCCACGGCTGCCGGCAACACGATGGCCCCGCTGGTGGCGGCTCTGCTCCTGGCCCGGGTGGGTTTCCGTCCGCAGCTGGACCGCCGGCAGGACGCCTTGTCCATCGTCTTCCTCGGTGCCCTGGCCAGCACTCTCATCAGTGCCACGATCGGCGCGGGAACCCTCGTCGCCTCCGGAGCGATCAGCTCCCACAGCCTGGTCAGCGCCTGGGCGGTGTGGTGGACTGGCGACGCGATGGGCGTCCTCACCGTTGCCCCGTTCCTGTTGTGCCTGCCCCTCTTCCGGGAGCTCCCGGGTTGGTCGCGGGCGCGCTGGTTCGAGGCCATCGCTGTCCTCGCCCTCGCGGCGGCGGTGATCACCTGGACGGCCCGGTCCGAGCTCCAGCTGCTCTACCTCACGCTGCCGGTCGTGGCGTGGGCCTCGTGGCGGCTCCAGCTGCGGGGCGCTGCACCGATCGCGCTCGTGGTGTCCCTGATCGCCACCGCGTCGGCGGCCGGGGACGTCGGAGCGTTCGCGAACGAGACGCTGTTCGAGCAGATGCTCACGCTCCAGGCGTTCAACGCCTGTGTCGCCCTCACCTCCTTCTTCCTCGCAGCCCTGGTCAGCGAGCGGAACCGGACCGCCGAGGCGTTGGCGCGCGCGACCGTCGAGCTCGAGGACCGAGTCCAGCGACGTACCGCCCAGCTGTCGGCCACCAACGCGCAGCTGCTGGAGGAGATCCGGGAGCGCTCCGAGGCGCAGGAGCACCTGAGCCGGGAAGAGGAGCGGTCTCGACGGACCCACGAGATCGCCGAGGCGTTGCAGCGAAACCTCCTCCCCGACCAGCTGTCGCAGATCCAGGGTCTGGCGCTGGCTGCTCGATACGTGCCGGCAACGGCCGACATGGAGGTGGGGGGCGACTGGTACGACGTCATCCAGATCCGGGACGGACTCATCGGGCTTGCGATCGGTGACGTCGCCGGCCACGGGCCGCAGGCGGCCGCAACGATGGGCCAGGTCCGCATGGCGTTGCGGGCGTACGTCGTCCAGGACCCGTCGCCGGTCTCGGTGATGAGTGGTGTCCACCAGCTCGTCTCGCACCTGCCTCTGCCCGAGATGGTGACCCTGATGTACCTCGTGCTCGAGCCCGCCAGCGGGACATTGCGCTTCGCCAACGCCGGTCATCCTCCGCCTCTCGTCCTCGGCGGCGGTGGGAGTCGCTACGTGGAGGGCGAGGTGTCGCCTCCACTCGGCGTGACCGCGGAGGCGCACTTCACGGAGACCAGACTCGACCTGCGGGCGGGGGAGACCCTGCTGCTCTACACCGATGGGCTCGTCGAGCGTCGTGAGGAGTCCATCCAGGTCGGCCTCGACCGGCTGATGAGGGTGGCGGTCGGCCAGGAGGGCTCCGAAGTCGACGACTTGTGCGACCACATCCTGTCGGCGCTCGTCGAGTCGGACCACGTTTCCGATGACGTCGCCCTCGTGGCCGTGCGTCCACAGCCGGCGGATGCTTCCTGACGCCTACCCGGGCTCGGGTGACGCCACTGCTTCGCGCGGTCGCGCGTCCGGCCGGTCCATGACCACAGCCACCAACGGAAACACGAGGACGGACAGCACTCCGGCGCCGACCAGCGCCGCGGCGTTCTCCGGCCGCATCGTCCCGTTGTTGAGTCCGATCTCGGTCAGGGCCACGATCAGCGGCAGCGTGGTGGCGGTGAAGAACATGAGCTGGGTCCGCTGGCGGATGCAGAGGGCGCGGCGGTAGATGACCAGCACCGGCAGACCCCGGACCATCAGCAGCAGGGCCAGGAACACGAACAGGCGTTCCGGCGACTCCATGATCGACGCCAGGTCCACCCGCATGCCCGCGACCACGAAGAACACCGGGATGAAGAAGCCGTAGCCCACGGTGTCGAGCTTGGACTCGAACGCACGCCTGTCGCCCGGCGCCCACCGTCGCAGCACCGCTCCGGCCAGCAGCGCGCCGAGGACCACGTCGAGACCGAACTCGCCGGCCAGGACCAGCAGCCCGATCAGCAGGAGGAGTGACCATCGCAGTGTGGTCTGTCCCGTCGAGTCCGCTCCCTGGGCCACGATGCGCGCCAGTCGCCGGCCGTGGAGCACCCGCGGAGCGAGCGCGAGCGCCAGCGCGATCAGGGCGATGGCGGCGATCGAGACGAGCGCCGCGATCCGGCTGTTCACGCCGAGGAAGACCGCGATCGCCAGGATCGGCAGGAGCTCCCCGACGGCTCCCGACGCGATGAAGTAGCGGCCCACCGCACCGTCCAGCATGCCCTGTTCGCGGAGGATGGGGAGGACCGTCCCCAGTGCCGTTGTCGTCAGGGCCAGGGCGACGGGCACGAACGCCCGCACGTAGCCGAGTGCCGCGAGGGCGCCCACCGCCACCGTGGCGAGCACCGCGGCCGTCGCCCAGGCCACCAGGGCCAGCTTGCCGGCCCGGGCGAACAGCCCGGCGGGGTCGATCTCGAAGCCGGCGAGCAGGAACACGAAGCCGAGGCCGACGTTGGCGACCAGCTCGACCTCCTGGAGCGGCTGGAGCCCGAGCCCCTGCGGCCCGATCAGGATCCCGCCGAGGATCAGCAGCACCACCTGCGGCACTCGCTGGTGCGGGATGAGCGCACCCACCAGGGGTGCCACGGCAGCGACCGCGACGACGGCGAAGAGCTCGACGAGCCCGGTGAGGAGGTCCATGCCGAGCGGCCGCCGGGATCAGTGGCCGGGGCTGGTGACGATCTTCTGGCGCTCCGACGGGTGCGCGCCACCCTTCTTCTCCAACGTCGCGATGGCGTCTTCGATGTCGCGGGCCAGCGTGTCGACGTGCTCGCGGCTCATCGTCTGCTTCACCAGGGCGCGCATGATCGTCACGTCCTGGGCGTCGGGGGGAAGGGTGTAGGCCGGAACCATCCAGCCGCGCTCCGCGGACAGCTGCCAGGCGATGTCGAACTCGTCGAACGGCTCCTCGCCCGCGAGCTTGAACGCCACCAGCGGGAGCTGCTCCTCGCCCGGGTCGATCAGCTCGAACCGTCCCATGGCCTCCAGCTTCTCCGCCAGGACCTGGGCGTTGGTCTGCATCATCTGCATGATGTAGCCGTAGCCCGCGCGCCCGTAGCGGATGAAGTTGTAGTACTGCGCGAGCACCATCGCCGAGCCGGTCGAGAAGTTCAGGGTGAAGGTGGCGTCGGTCTTGCCCAGGTAGTTCTCCTCGAACACGAGGTCCGGTGCGAGGTCGGACTTCTCGCGGAAGATCAGCCAACCGATGCCGGGGTAGACCAGGCCGAACTTGTGCCCGGACACGTTGATCGACCTGACCTGTTCCAGCCTGAAGTCCCACTTCGTGTCGGGGTACAGGAACGGCCACACAAAGCCACCGCTGGCACCGTCGACGTGCAGTGGTACGTCGAGTCCGCGCTCGTTCTTGATCCGGACCAGGAGGTCGTTGATGCCGGCGACGTCGTCCTTGTGGCCGGTGAAGGTGGTGCCCAGCACGGCGGCGACTCCGATCGTGTTCTCGTCGACGTGCGGCTCTACGTCCTCGGGCCCGATCGTGTACTTGGCGGGGTGCAGCGGCACGATGCGTGGCTCGACGTCGAAGTAGCGGCAGAACTTCTCCCAGACGACATGCACGTCGCCGCCGAACACCAGGTTGGGGCTGGTGGTCGGCAGCCCGGCCGCCTCGCGGCGCTTGCGCCAGTTCCACTTCAGGGACAGGCCGCCCAGCATGATCGCCTCGGACGACCCCTGGGTGCGGGCACCGGTCGTCGGGCCCGGAGCGTGGAAGAGGTCGGCGAGCATCCGGATGCACCGCTGCTCGATCTCCGCGGTGCGCGGGTACTCGGCATGGTCGATGAAGTTGCGGTGCAGGTTTCCCGCGATGATCCTCTGCGCCTCCGGCTCCATCCAGGTCGTCACGAAGGTCGCCAGGTTGCGGCCTGGCTGGCCCTCGATCGCGAGGTCCTCGGCGACGAGTCGCATCGCGTCCACCGCAGGCATGCCGGCCTCCGGGAACTCGCGCGTGGGCACCTCCATGGTGAGGAATTGGTTGCCGAACAACGCAACGTCGTCGGAACCCGGCTTGCTGTTCGTGGTCATCGGCTTGCTCCTAGGTCGGTCCCGACCACGCTCGCAACCAGACCCCGGCCACGCCTCACCCGGAACGGAGTAGCTCACCCCGCTGACCCGTCGTCAATTGACGACGGGCCACCTGATCTTGACTCGTTCCAGAAAAGTGCAAGACTCCAGAGGTGCCCACCACGACCGACGTCGAGCGCCTGCTCCGCGGCGTGGACCTGCGGGTGACGCGTCCCCGGGTGGCGGTGCTGACCGCGGTGCACGACCATCCGCACGCCGACACGGACACGCTCATCCGGGTGGTGCGGGAGGACCTCGGCGAGGTCTCCCACCAGGCGGTCTACGACGTCCTGCGGGCGCTGACCTCTGCCGGGCTCGTGCGGCGCATCCAGCCGTCCGGCTCGGCGGCGCGCTACGAGGCCCGCGTGGGTGACAACCACCACCACGTCGTGTGCCGGTCCTGCGGCGCGATCGCGGACGTGGACTGTGCCGTCGGCAGCACACCCTGCCTGGAGCCCTCCGACGACCACGGCTTCGTGATCGACGAGGCTGAAGTGACCTACTGGGCCCGGTGCCCGGAGTGTGTGACCGCCCCTGACCAGCAAGCAGTGAGATAGGAGACCAGAGAGACGTGTCTGAGAACGGCAGCGAAAGCGAGAACCCGGTCATCGACGCCCCCGAGGCGAAGGTGGACCGTCGGCCGCGGACCAACCAGGACTGGTGGCCCAACCAGCTCAACCTGCAGGTCCTCCACCAGCACTCGCCCAAGGGGAACCCCCTGGGGGAGGACTTCAGCTACGCCGACCAGTTCAAGGACCTCGACGTGGACGCCCTGAAGCGCGACCTCGTCGAGGTGATGACGACGTCGCAGGACTGGTGGCCGGCCGACTTCGGGCACTACGGCGGACTGTTCATCCGGCTGAGCTGGCACGCGGCCGGCACCTACCGGATCGAGGATGGTCGCGGGGGTGCCGGCGACGGCTCGCAGCGGTTCGCGCCGCTCAACAGCTGGCCCGACAACGCCAACCTCGACAAGGCCCGCCGGCTGTTGTGGCCGGTGAAGCAGAAGTACGGCCAGAAGATCTCGTGGGCGGACCTGCTGGTCCTCGCCGGCAACGTCGCCCTGGAGGACATGGGGTTCGAGACCTTCGGCTTCGGGTTCGGGCGCGAGGACATCTGGGAGCCCGAGGAGATCATCTGGGGGCCCGAGGACACCTGGCTGGGCGACGAGCGCTACAGCGGTGACCGCGAGCTGTCCGGCCCGTTCGGCGCGGTCCAGATGGGTCTGATCTACGTCAACCCCGAGGGCCCGAACGGCGAACCCGACCCGGTGGCGGCGGCCCGCGACATCCGCGAGACCTTCCGCCGGATGGCGATGAACGACGAGGAGACGGTCGCGCTCATCGCCGGCGGCCACTCGTTCGGCAAGACCCACGGCGCCGGCGACGCCGACCTGGTGGGCCCCGAGCCCGAGGGCTGTCCTCTCGAGGCGCAGGGCCTCGGTTGGCACAGCAGCCACGGCTCCGGCAAGGGCGCGGACGCGATCACCAGCGGCCTCGAGGTGACCTGGACGGCCACGCCGACGAGGTGGGGCAACGGGTTCTTCGAGAACCTCTTCGGCCACGAGTGGGAGCTCACCAAGAGCCCGGCCGGCGCCCACCAGTGGGTGGCCAAGGACGCCGAGGCGACCATCCCGGACGCCCACGGCGGACCCGAACCGGCTGCCGACGATGTTGACCACCGACCTGTCGCTGCGGTTGGACCCGGAGTACGAGAAGATCTCGCGTCGGTTCCTGGAGAACCCCGACGAGTTCCGCCTCGCGTTCGCCAAGGCCTGGTACAAGCTGCTGCACCGCGACATGGGCCCGGCCTCGCGCTACCTCGGCCCCTGGGTCGCCGAGCCTCAGCTGTGGCAGGACCCGGTCCCGACGGTCGACCACGAGCTGATCGACGACCAGGACGTCGCCGCCCTCAAGGCCAAGGTCCTCGACTCAGGCTTGTCTGTCTCCAGGCTGGCCGCGACCGCGTGGGCAGCGGCGGCCAGCTTACCGCGACACGGACAAGCGCGGCGGTGCCAACGGCGCCCGCCTGCGGCTGGAGCCGCAGCGAGGCTGGGAGGTCAACGAACCCTCCGAGCTCGAGACCGCGCTGGCCGCTCTAGAGCGGGTCCAGCAGGAGTTCAACGAGTCGCAGTCCGGCGACAAGCGGGTCTCGCTGGCCGACCTGATCGTCCTCGGCGGCTGTGCCGCCGTCGAGCAGGCAGCCCGCGATGCCGGTCACGACGTGACCGTGCCGTTCCGGCCCGGGCGCACCGACGCCTCGCAGGAACAGACCGACGTCGAGTCGTTCGCCGTCCTCGAGCCCCGTGCCGACGGGTTCCGCAACTACCTGCGCGCCGGCGAGAAGCTCGCCCCGGAGACACTGCTGCTGGACCGGGCGAACCTGCTCGGCCTGACCGCTCCGGAGATGACGGTCCTGGTCGGCGGCATGCGCGTGCTCGGTACCAACACGGGCTCGTCCCCGCACGGCGTCTTCACCGACCGTCCCGGTGCGCTGACCAACGACTTCTTCAGCAGCCTCCTGGCGCCAGGCGCGGAGTGGAAGGCGTCCGAGTCCGAGGAGAACGTTTACGAGATCGCCGACCTGGCCACCGGTCAGGTGAGGTGGACCGCAACCGCCGCGGACCTGGTCTTCGGGTCGAACTCCCAGCTCCGGGCCATTTCGGAGGTCTACGCGGCCGACGACGCGAAGGAGAAGTTCGTTCACGACTTCGTGAAGGCGTGGGACAAGGTCATGGACCTCGACCGGTTCGACCTGGCCTGACGCCGGCGAGGTCCAAGTGGCCCAAAAGGGGTGATGCGGGCCGCCTCCCGCCAGACAGACTGGGACCACCAGCCGCGATCTGGAAGAACGGGAGCGAGCGCCCATGAGCACAGCCGGTGGTTTGTCGGACTACTCGAGCAAGAGCCAGCAGGCACGCATGGCTGAGTCCTCCCGGATGGGTCCCGGCCGGAGTTCGCAGTCCATGGCCTCCGATTCCTCGGGCTGGGTCGGATGGACCCTGTTCGCGGCCGTGATCATGCTGCTGGTCGGCGCGTTCCACGTCATCCAGGGTCTCGTCGCGCTGTTCAAGGACGACTACTACGCGGTGGCGCCCTCCGGCCTGGTCATCAACGTCAGCTACACGTCGTGGGGCTGGATCCACATCGTGGGCGGCCTGATCGTCGTGGCTGCCGGGGTCGCCCTGTTCACCGGCAAGATGTGGGCACGGGTCCTCGGCACCGCGATGGCGTGTGTGAGCGCCATCGTCAACGTCGGCTTCCTCGCGGCCTACCCCCTCTGGTCGGCCCTGGTGATCTTCATGGACATCGCCATCATCATGGCGCTGACCGTCCACGGCTCGGCCCTGGAGGACATGTAACTCCGGTCCGGTCCGGCGCCGCGGCCTTCTGCACCGGGGAGCGCCCGTCGGCGCGCCCCTGCGTTCTCCCCCCGGGGTGGTGCGACCATCCATCTGGATCCCTCCGACGTTCGGTACTCCGCCGCCGGTGACCCCGGATCCGTGACCTGGAGGTTCAATCGTGATCAGTGTTATGGAGTACACCGTCGGGAGCGCGTTCTTCACCATGCTCTGGTTCTTCCTGTTCTTCATCTGGATCTGGCTACTCATCTCGGTGTTCGGCGACATCTTCCGTAGCGACGACCTCTCCGGCTGGAGCAAGGCGCTCTGGACGGGCTTCGTCATCGTGCTGCCCTACCTCGGCGTGTTCGTCTACCTGATCGCCCGAGGCAAGGAGATGGGCGAGCACCGCATCCAGGACGTCACTCGCCGCGAGGAGCAGATGCGCAGCTACGTCCAGGGGGTCGCCGGGGGCGGCAGCACCGCGGACGAGATCGAGCGGCTGGCGCAGCTCCAGTCCCAGGGCGCCATCACTGAAGAAGAGTTCCGCCAGGCCAAGGCGAAGCTCCTGGCCTGAGGATCCCTTCCCGGGAAGTGGCCAGGGCGCACGTTGACGCGGGACCGGCTCGAGCAATCGGGCCGGTCCCGCGTCACGTTTTCATCCGGCGAGGAGGCGCGCCTTCTGGGTGGCGAACTCCTCGTCGGTGAGGATTCCCTTGTCGCGGAGAGCGCCGAGCTTCTCGAGCTGGGCGATCAGCTCAGAGTCCTCGTCGGCTGCCGGAGGCGGGGGCGGGGGCGGGGCCTGGTACTGCGGCTCCTGGTACTGCGGCTCCTGGGCTGCCCAACGCCCCGCCTGGCGCCGGGAGACGCGGTTGGAGACGGCAGTCGCCGTGCCCGCGACCACCGCCGTGCGTGCCATGCCACCGATCAGACCCATGCCTGGGCCTCCTTTCTCGTAGGGCGCCGACGTTCAGCCGACAGGGGGTCTCGAGTGCCTCGAGGGCTGCGATCACGTCCTGGGCCGGGATCCGGCCGCTGGCCACGACGTCCGCGCCCTGGTGGCGGAGGGCCGAGACGAAAGGTCCCGCCCAGGTGTTCTCGTAGACCAGCAGCGCGACTGCGTCCCCGGAACCGACCAGCGAGGCGCTCTCGGCGAGGTCGTCATCGTCCAGGAGGCCCGACTCGACCCCGGAGAAGACGGCCAGGTCGAGCTCGCCGTCGCCGTCGAGGTCGGTGAGCGCGACCGCGGTGAACCCGTCCTCGGTCACGACCGCGACGCGCAGGTCGAGGATGCGGATGATCCCGCGGTCGGTGAGGTCGACCAGCGCGGCCAGCGCTTCCCCGGTGAGCTTCGCGCCGGGGAACTCCACGGCCAGATAGTCGATGGGCCCCACATCAAGGTCGGTCTGCGTCATCGGGTCCTCCTCAGCACTGTAGGAGCCAGCCGGTCGGAACTCCGGTCTGACCTGCCCGACGCTCCCATCGGGCCCATGACCCGGTCATCACCCCAATCGGGTGAGGCGTGGCCGCCCCCGAGTTCCCACGATCGGACCAGGCAGACGGACTCGTGGAGGCACTCGATGACCAGCCAGCAGATCACGCCGGTCGCTGACCGGAAACTGTCCGATCCTGTCGCCGCGGAGGCCGACCAGGTCGCGCGCGAGCTCGGGGTCGACCTCAGTCGCGGGCTCTCGGCCGAGGAGGCCGCGTCGCGGCTGGCCTCGCACGGTGCCAACCGGCTGACCGGTGGCAAGAAGGAGCCCGGCTGGCGAGCTTTCCTCCGCCAGTACGAGGACTTCATGCAGATCGTGCTCCTGGTCGCCGCCGCCATCAACCAGCTGGTCACCGGGGAGACCGGGACCACTGTGGTGCTGGCCGGACTGACCGTCTTCAACGCCGTGATCGGCCTCCGCCAGGAGGCCAAGGCCGAGGAGAGCGTGAAGGCCCTCTCGCAGATGATGAAGACGATCGCCCGGGTACGCCGGGACGGCCAAGCCGTCGAGATCGACGCCGAGGAGCTGGTCCCGGGCGACGTCGTACTCGTCGAGGCAGGCAACCTGGTGCCCGCCGACAGCCGGGTCTGCGTGGCCGCGACCCTGGAGATCGAGGAGGCCGCTCTCACCGGCGAGAGCCTCCCGGTCGGGAAGTCGATCGCGCCGGTGCCGGGGGAGGGCATCCCGCTCGGTGACCGGACCTGCATGGCCTACATGAACACCTCGGTCACCCGTGGTCGCGGCGAGCTGATCGTCACGGCCACCGGCATGGACACCGAGATCGGCCACATCGCCCACATGCTCGCCAACACCGAGGCCAGCAAGACTCCACTCCAGAAGCAGCTGGACGCTTTGTCGAAGATCATCGCCACGATCGCGGGCATCGCGCTGGTGCTCGTGGTCCTGCTCGGGCTGGCTCGCGGAGAGTCCTTCGACACGTTGTTCGTCACCGGGGTGGCGCTGGCCGTGGCCGCGATACCGACCGGATTGCCCGCGGTCGTGACGGCGCTGCTGTCGATGGGCACCAGGGACATCGCGCGACGCAACGCGATCGTCAAGCGACTGCCCGCGGTGGAGACGCTGGGCTCGACCTCCGCGATCTGCTCGGACAAGACCGGAACCCTGACCCTCAACAAGATGACCGCGCGAGAGCTGGTCATCCCGGGGCACAACCGCTACACGGTCTCCGGCGAGGGCTACAGCACCGTTGGCGAGCTGAGCCATGTGGGCGGGCAGAACCACGACCTCGACCCCTACCTGCTGCCGATGGTGCTGTGCGCCGACGCAGTGCTCGACGGGGAGACCCTGATCGGCGACCCCACCGAGGGCGCGCTCATCGTGCTGGGCGCCAAGGGTGGCCTCAACATCGACGAGACGCGTGCCGCGTTGCCCCGCGTCGGAGAGGTCCCGTTCGACTCCGACTACAAGTTCATGGCGACCTTCCACGAGATGACCGGCGACGACGGTCGGCCGGTCGTGCGGTGCTACGTCAAGGGAGCGCCGGACGTCCTGATCGCCCGCGCCAGCACGATCCGCAACCCCGACGGCACGCTCGTGCCGATCACCGAGGACAACCGGCACCTGGCACTCGAGGCCAACGATGCGATCGCCAACGCCGGCGAACGGGTCATGGTGGTGGCCCAGCGCGACTTCGACCCCACCCTCTTCGACCCCGAGGCCGACCTGCTCGGGTCCGTGCAGGAGCTGACGCTGCTGGCGATGGTCGGCATCGTCGACCCGCCGCGACCCGAGGCGAGAACCGCCATCGCCGAGTGCCGGGACGCGGGAATCCGCGTGCGCATGATCACCGGCGACCACGCCACCACCGCCGCCGCGATCGCCTCCGAGCTCGGCATCGAGGGCCGCGCAGTCACCGGCAACGAGTTCGCGGCCATGAGCGACGAGCTGCTGCACACCGAGCTCGACAACATCGGCGTCGTCGCGCGCGTGGCGCCGGAGGACAAGGTACGCCTGGTCCGGCTGCTCAAGGAGAAGGGCAACGTGGTCGCGATGACCGGGGACGGCGTCAACGACGCGCCGGCCCTGAAGTCAGCCGACATCGGCGTGGCCATGGGGATCACCGGCACCGAGGTCTCCAAGGAGGCCGCGGTGATGATCCTGACCGACGACAACTTCGCGACGATCGTCGGCGCGGTTTCGTACGGCCGCACCCTCTACGACAACCTGCTGAAGTACCTCCGCTTCCAGATGTCCACGCTGGTCGCCTACATCGCGGTCTTCCTCGGCGCCGGCATCATCGGCATCGCCAACGGCGCACCGCTCAACCCGCTCCAGATCCTCTGGCTGAACATGGTGGTCGACATCCCGCTCGCGATCGCCCTGGGCTTCGACCTGGCCGGAAAGGGCGTGATGGCACGTCCACCGCGGCCGGTGGGGGCTCCGGTGCTGTCCCGCACGGACTGGGTGCGGCTGTGCGTGCAGGGCGCGGTGATGACAGTCGGCGCGCTGGCGGCGTACCAGATCGGCGACCGCGAGGGCGGGGCCGTCCTGGGCGCGACGCTGCTGCTGACCACGCTGTCGTTCTTCCACCTTGCCGCGGCCCTCCTGTGCCGCGACCAGCGCAATACGATCTTCGACCGGGACGCGGTGCCGGGGGCCATGCAGCTGAGGCGGTACGGGATCTCCCTCGCCGCCATCTTCCTGGTCACCACGCTGGACTTCATGAACCGGATCTTCGGCACCACCGCGCTGAGCTTCAACCAGTGGTGCATCTGCGCCGGACTTGCCGTGTCGCTCGTCGTGGTCGAGGAGCTCATCAAGCTGGTCCTCCGCCACCGCGGGGCACCCGATCCGACTGCGCACCAGACGCAGCCCCTGCCCGCCGTTCCTTCTGTCGCCTGAGCAAAGGAAGACCCATGCCGTTCAACCTGCGCAACCGCAGCTTCCTCAAGGAGCTGGACTTCACCCCCCAAGAGCTCCGGTTCCTGCTGAAGCTCTCCGCCGAGATCAAGGCCGCCAAGTACGGCGGCTACGAGGTGTCACGGCTCGAGGGCAAGAACATCGCGCTGATCTTCGAGAAGACCTCGACCCGCACCCGCACGGCGTTCGAGGTGGCCGCCAAGGACCAGGGCGCGCACGTCACCTACCTCGATCCCGGCGGCACGCAGATCGGCCACAAGGAGTCGATGAAGGACACCGCGCGGGTGCTCGGGAGGACCTTCGACGGCATCGAGTACCGCGGGTTCTCGCAGGAGACGGTCGAGATCCTCGCGCAGCATGCCGGGGTGCCGGTCTGGAACGGACTCACCGACGAGTTCCACCCGACCCAGATCCTCGCGGACATGCTCACCATGACCGAGCACAGCGACAAGCATCTGACCGAGATCGCGTACTGCTACCTCGGCGACGCCCGCAACAACATGGGCAACTCGCTGATGGTCGGCGGCTGCAAGCTCGGCATGGACGTCCGGCTGTGCGCGCCGGAACACCTCTGGCCGTCCGACGACCTGGTGAAGACCTGCCGCGAGATCGCGGACCAGACGGGCGCGCGCCTGACCCTCACAGCCGACGTCGACGAGGGCGTGAGGGGCGTCGACTTCCTGTACACCGACGTGTGGGTCTCGATGGGAGAGGACAAGAGCGTCTGGAAGGAGCGGATCGAGCTCCTCACGCCGTACCAGATCAACAAGGAGCTGGTGTCGCGCACCGGCAACCCCGGGGTGAAGTTCATGCACTGCCTCCCGGCCTTCCACAACCGCGAGACCAAGGTGGGGGAGGAGATCTTCGAGCAGTACGGCATGGACGGGCTCGAGGTCACCGACGACGTGTTCGAGTCGGCGCACTCGATCGTCTTCGACCAGGCGGAGAACCGCCTGCACACGATCAAGGCCGTCATGGTCGCCACCCTCGGATCGTAGGACGGAGTCGCCGGCATGCGAGTCGTCGTAGCCCTCGGAGGTAATGCCCTGCTGCAGCGCGGCGAACCGATGACCACGGATGTGCAGCGCAAGAACGTGCGCAAGGCGGCACCAGCCCTGGCCCTCATCGCCGGCGCTCACGAGCTGGTCCTCTCCCACGGCAACGGTCCGCAGGTGGGTCTGCTGGCGCTGCAGGCAGCGGCGTACACGGACGGAGAACCGTCGACGCTCGACGTCCTCGGTGCCCAGACCCAGGGGATGATCGCGTACGTCCTCGAGCAGGAGCTGCGCAACTACTTCCCGCCCACGGAGCGTTTCGCGACCGTCCTGACCATGGTCGAGGTCGACAAGGACGACCCCGCCTTCGCGAACCCCACCAAGTTCGTCGGGCCGATCTACGCCGAGGGGCACGCGCAGAAGCTTGCCGAGGAGAAGGGCTGGCCGTTCCGCAAGGACGGGGAGTCGTGGCGCCGGGTGGTGCCGTCCCCGCTGCCTCAGCACATCTTCGAGCTCGACGCCATCCGAGCGCTGCTCGACCTGGACATCGTCGTGATCTGCACCGGCGGCGGCGGAATCCCCACCCTGGTCACCGAAACCGACGGCAAGCCGTTCCTGAGCGGGGTGGAGGCCGTCATCGACAAGGACCTCGCCACCGAGCTGCTGGCCCGGGAGGTCGGCGCGGACCTCTACGTCATGGCCACTGATGTGGACGGCGTCTACACGGGCTGGGGGACCCCCGACCAGCGGCGCCTGGACCGGGTCACCCCTGAGGAGCTGCGGGACCTGCAGTTCCCCGCCGGGTCGATGGGGCCCAAGGTCGAGGCCGCAGCACGTTTCGTCGAGGCCACCGGGGGGAGAGCCGCTATCGGTGGCCTCGGCGAG
Source organism: uncultured Actinomycetota bacterium (assembly GCA_963841625.1). Taxonomy (GTDB): domain Bacteria; phylum Actinomycetota; class Actinomycetes; order Propionibacteriales; family Nocardioidaceae; genus Nocardioides. Next base: position 183,386 of record CAWJDH010000009.1, read on the forward strand.
ATCGAGCAGATCGTCAACGGCAACGCGGGCACCCAGGTGGTTGCCGGCTGACAGATCGTCACGGATGGAGGAGAGATGGCATCGTTCGGGGTTCACTCAGAGGTTGGTCGCCTGCGACAGGTGATGGTCCACCGTCCAGAGCTCAGCCTCAACCGGCTGACGCCCACCACTCACGACGAGCTGTTGTTCGACGACGTCCTCTGGGTCGAGCGGGCGCAGTACGAGCACGACCAGTTCGTCGCGCGAATGCAGGAGCGCGGGGTCGAGGTGTTCCTGCTGCAGAACCTGCTCGCCGAGGCGCTCGACGCCAGTGACGAGGCACGGCATCGGCTGATCGAGCTCGTCGCCTCGGAGTACACGGTCGGCCTGTCGCTGGTGGAGGAGGTCCGGGCGGTGCTCGGGGAGATGAAGCCCGACCAGCTGGCGACGCACGTGATCGGCGGCCTCACGGTGGCCGAGTCGGGCCTGGACGTGGGGAAGTACCGGTCGCAGTCCCTCCCGGCCGCCGCGCTGGAGGACGAGAGCATGTTCGTGCTGCCGCCCCTGCCCAACACGCTGTTCACGCGCGACTCCTCCTGCTGGATCTACGGCGGGGTGTCGATCAACCCGATGTTCTGGCCGGCCCGCCGGCTGGAGGCCTACAACGTCGCCGCGATCTACCGCTACCACCCGATGTTCAAGGACGCAGACTTCGAGTTCTGGTATCCGCCCTTGGGCGACGACGACAAGTTCGAGGTCCAGGACTTCGGGCGGTCCTCGCTCGAGGGTGGCGACGTTCAGCCCATCGGCAACGGCACGGTCCTGATCGGCATGAGCGAGCGATCCCAGGCCCGGATGATCGAGCAGATCGCCGCGGCGCTGTTCGCGAAGGGGGCGGCCGAGCGCGTGATCGCTGCGGTGATGACCAAGGACCGGGCACACATGCACCTGGACACCGTGTTCACCATGCTCGACCGGGACAAGGTCACGGCGTATCCGAAGGTCATGGATCAGGTGGGCGCGATCAGCCTGCGGCCCGGCAGCAACGGACAACGCTTCCACGTCACCCGCGAGGAGTCCTTCTTCGGCGCGGTGGCCGACGCCATGGGCGTGCCGAAGCTGCACGTGGTGGAGACCGGAGGCGACGCCTACCAGCAGGAGCGGGAGCAGTGGGACGACGGAAACAACGTCGTCGCGCTGGAGCCGGGCGTCGTGGTCGCCTACGAGCGGAACACCTACACCATCGCGAAGATGCGCGAGGCCGGCGTCGAGGTGATCACGATCGAGGGCTTCGAGCTGGGCAAGGGCCGCGGCGGTGGCCACTGCATGACCTGCCCACTGACCCGCGACCCGGTGTGAGGTGATCGGCCATGCCTGCTGAGATGACCCGCTGGCTGCTCGTGCTCGTGGTGGTCCTCTGTCTCCTGGGCCTGCTCCTGTTTGCCCGCGGAGTGGAGCACCAGCGCGGACACAACGAGGGAGCGCTGGCTGCTCGCTCGCAGGGGTTCGCGCGCTGAGGCGGCGTCGATGGCCGACTCTGCAGGAACGTCGTCGCCGGTCGAGCGAGGTCCACGCCCGCCGACCATGCTGGACGCGGTCCTGCCGATCGTCGTGCTGATCCTGCTGCTCGCGCTCACCATCTACCTGTTCGGCATCGACGCCACCAACGGCCCGCTCCAGGTGGCGCTGCTCCTGAGCGCCGCGTTCGCCAGCCTGATGGCGTTCAAGAACGGCTACACCGTGGCCGGCGTCGCAGACGCCGCGGTCGGAGGGGTCACGTCCGCGGTCGGCGCGATCTTCATCCTCCTCGCCGTCGGCGCGTTGATCGGCACCTGGAACATGGCCGGGACCATCCCCACCATCGTCGACTACGGGATCAGGTTGGTCAGCCCGACCTGGTTCTACCTGACGGCCGCCGTCGTCTGCGCCCTGGTCGGGATGGTCACTGGAAGTTCCTGGACCACCGTGGGCACTCTGGGAGTCGCGTTCGTCGGGATCGCCAACGTGATGGGCCTCGACGAGGCCATCGCCGCTGGCGCCGTCATCTGCGGTGCCTACTTCGGCGACAAGATGACCCCGCTGTCGGAGACCACGATCCTGGTCCCCAAGCTGGTCGGCGGCGGGCTGACCGTCGGTGAGCACGTCCGCAACATGTTCTGGACCGCCGGGCCGGCCCTCGGCATCAGCCTCGTGATCTTCCTCGTGCTCGGGCTGAACGCGGACCCGGACGCCGCCATCAGCACCGACGCGGCCCGAGACGCGCTCGCAAACGCGTTCAACATCGGCTTCGTCAACCTGCTCCCGTTGCTGCTGCTCGTGGTCTTCGCGGCGCGCAGGTTCCCGCCCTTCCTGTCCATCCTCGGATCCGCGCTGTTCGCCGGCATCCTGGCCCCGTTCACGCAGTGGGAGGCGGTCAAGGCCTTCGTGGACGACCCGAGCCTTGGGCCGGTCGCCACGTCGATCGAGGCCATCTTCGGGGCGATGGCCACGGGGTTCGTCAGCAGTTCGGGAGTCGAACCCATCGACGCGCTCTTCACCCGTGGCGGGATGGCGAGCCTGCTGACCACCATCTGGCTGGTGCTCGGTGCGCTGTCGTTCGCCGCGGTCATGGAGCACGCGGGCTTCCTCCAGCGGCTCCTGCTGCCGATCGTGTCCCGCGCTCGCGGTCGTGGCTCGCTCATCGCCTCGGTCAACGCCAGCGGCATCGGCCTGAACGTGATCGCCGGTGACCAGTACGTCGCCGACGTACTGCCGGCGCGGATGTTCCGCAAGGAGTTCGCCCGTCGGGGCCTGGCCCCGCAGGTGCTGTCCCGGGCCGTGGAGGACTCGGGAACGGTGACCTCGGTGCTCGTGCCCTGGAACACCTGCGGCGCCTACATCTCGGGAGTGCTCGGAGTATCCACCGCCGCGTACTTCCCGTTCTGCTTCTTCAACCTGCTCAGCCCGCTGCTGGACATCGTGTTCGGGTTCATCGGCTTCAAGGTGCCCCGGGCGAAGAGGCCCTGGGACGACGACGACCGCCGACCGCCACGCCATAGACCGGCGATCGCCGGAGGAGGAGAACCCATGAGCTGAACCGACCACGACCGCGCCGGCGGAGAGCCGCCACCGGTTCACGCTGCCCTCGGCCTACACCATCCTCTTCGCCCTGATCGTCCTGATGGCCGCTCTCACCTGGATCATCCCGGCCGGCGCCTACCAGCTGGACAAGGAGGGGGCACCGATCCCCGGGACCTACGCCCCGGTCGACGGCGATCCCCAGCGCATCCTGATCGACTCCCTGACCGCCCCGATCAACGGTCTCTACGGGATCGAGGACACCAAGGGCAACATCAGCTACTACAACACCGGCGTCCTGTTCGGTGCCATCGACGTCGCCCTGTTCATCATCGTGATCGGCGGCTTCCTGGGCGTGACCATGCGGACCGGGGCGATCCAGATCGGTATCGCCCGGCTGGTGGCCAAGCTCCGTGGCCGGGAACGCTGGATGATCCCCATCCTGATGATGGTCTTCGCCCTCGGCGGGTCGACGTACGGCATGGCCGAGGAGAGCCTCGCGTTCTACACCCTCGTGATCGCGGTGATGATCGCCGCCGGCTACGACGCCGTGACCGGCGCCGCGGTCGTCCTGATTGGCTGCGGGATCGGCACGCTGGGCTCGACCATCAACCCCTTTGCCACGGGCATCGCCTCGGGGTTCGCCGGTATCTCGATCAGCGACGGCATCCTCTCCCGGCTGATCATCCTGGTCGTGGGCCTCGCCCTCGGGATCTTCTTCGTGATGCGGTACGCCGACCGGGTCAAGGCGGATCCGACCACGTCGGTGGTCCATTCCATGAAGGAGGCCAACGAGGCCCATTTCAGCGTGGAGGGCGATACGGACGAGGTCGTCATGACCGGCCAGCACAAGACGATCCTGGCGGTCTTCGGCCTGGCCTTCGGCGTGATGATGTACGGCGTCATTCCCTGGGAGGACATGGGGATCGGCATCCCGACGCTCTGGTGGTGGTTCCCGGAGATGACCGCACTGTTCATCCTGTTCTCGGTGATCATCGGACTCATCGGACGACTCAGCGAGGTCGATCTGACCGACTCCTTCGTCAATGGCGCACGCGACCTCCTCGGGGTCGCGCTCATCATCGGCATCGCCCGGGGCATCACGGTGGTCATGAACAACGGCGGGATCACCGACACCGTGCTGCACTGGGCCGAGCAGGCAGTGGAAGGACTCGGTCCCGTGGCGTTCGTGATCGTGGTCTTCCTGCTCTTCCTGCCGCTGTCGTTCCTGATCCCCTCCTCATCGGGCCTCGCCACCGTCTCGATGCCGATCCTGGCTCCGCTCGCGGCCTTCGTGGGCGTGGAGGCTCACCTGATCGTCACCGCCTTCCAGAGTGCGTCGGGCCTGATGAACCTGTTCATCCCCACGTCCGCGGTGGTGATGGGCGGCCTGGCCATCGCCCGCGTGCCCTACGGCACCTACCTGAGATGGCTCTGGCCACTGCTGGCGATGCTCGGGGCGCTGATCATCGTCGTCCTCGGGGTCGCAGCGATCCTGGCCTGAGCCGGGGCGTCAGCGCAGGGACGAGGCCAGCTGCTGCAGCGCGTCGGCCGCGCCGGCCGTGACCGGCTCGCCGTGGCCGACCAGGATCGTCCGTGGCGCCAGGCCGGCCATCTTGCGCACCGAGGCCGCGGCGGCAGCCGCGTCCTCGGTGAACTCGGGGCTGGGGCCGGCCAGCTCGCCGTCGTTCGTCAGTGAGTCGCCGGCGACCAGGACACCCGTGTCCTCGTCGAAGATCGACAGGTGCCCGGGCGTGTGGCCGGGGGTGCCGACGATCTGGAGCCCGAACACCTCGTCCCCGTCCGCGAGGACGCTGAGCTGGGCGTCCACCTCGGGGAGGTCGGCCTGTCCGATGTACCCCGTGGCCGAGGTCGCCTCGTCCAGGACATCGCTGATGCTGCCGGCGTGGTCGGGATGCTTGTGGGTGAGTACGACGTGCCGGACGCCGGCCCACCCCGGCCCGGCGCTGTCGAGCACCTGACCGATCGCGTTGGCGCTCCCGCCGACTCCTGTGTCCACCACGGCGGCTTCGTTGCCGCGCACCAGGACGTAGGCGGACACGAAGTCGAGGTCGACTCGCTCCCAGGACATCGCGCCGGCGGTCTTCGTGTTCCCCGACTCGGTGGGTTCGGTGGGCTCGGTGTCCTCGGCGGGCGGAGGCTCCTCCGTGGTGGTTTGGCCGGTGTCACTGCAGGCCGCGACGCCCAGCACGGCGATTCCCACGGCTCCGCGGCCGGTCTGCACCAACAACCACCGGCGACCGACCCTCCGTTCGGACCAGATGCTCATGGAATCGACGATCCGCCTCTCGAGGCGACTTTTCAAGGAGTCGGGCATGGACGATCCCGGCCTCCCGGGTGGACCATGTTACGGAGGGGGTCGGGAGGCGCTCAGGCACAGACCCGGAGATCCCGGCCGGGGTTGAAGGCCATACGCGGCGTACTACGGTCGGGTGTCATGACTGGAGACCAGCTGCAGCCACAGGACACCCTCGACGACCGTGGGGTCGAGGACATTCTCGACGAGGGGATCTCCCCGCCGGAGGAGCTTCGAGGCTCCAGGGCCAAGGGCGTCACGCCCGCCGAGGCCGTCGAGGGAGAGACCATCGACGACCGGATCCGCCAGGAGGAGCCGGAGGTGTGGGAGGACGCGGACGCCGAGTCAGACGCCGAGATCCTCGACGGGCCGGTCGGCGGGGAGGTGGGCGAGGAGCGCGCCGGACGACTGATGGCCACCGGTGAGGACGTCGAGCAGGACCTGGTCGCGGAGGACGAGGGCATCGACGGAGCCGGTGCGAGTGCCGAGGAGGCGGCCGTGCACAGGATCGAGGAGTAGGTCGCTCACCCCGGCGGCAGCGCCACCACCCGGTAGCCGAAGGACTGTGCGTCGTCGCGCGGGGTCCCGCTGCAGGAGTACGCCGTCTGCCTCCGGCAGGTGTACCGCGTCGACGCGTTGGCCACGGTGATCGTGACCTTTCGGACGTCGAAGGGAACGGTGACCGGGGCTTCGTCGAGCGTGACCGGCGTCCGCTCGACGCTGCCGTCCAGCCTGCGGACCACGACGTTCGCCACCTGACTGTCGAGGGCTGGGCCGGCGATGCTCACCCTGAGCTGCCAGCCGGAGTCGTCTGATCCCCGCGCCGGGCTTGATGCTGACGGTCTTCGCGGCCAGATGGTCGATGCTGAGGGAGCCGTTGCCCCTTCGGCTCGCGTCGGTGAGGACGTGCTTCCTGACGGCCGGGGCCGCCGGCCACCGGCTGCCCTCGGGATAGACGACCCCCTCGGGATAGGTGAGGGCCGGGGCGGTGTTGGCTGCGGCGTACTCCCCGAACACCTCCGGGAACGCGACGGACAGGGCCTCCTCGATCGCCCGGATGGAGAAGAGGCCACGCCGGTCACCCACAGCCTTGGCCTCGTCCCAGGCGGCGTGGACGACGGGGTTGCCGAACCGGTGCGAGAGGTACTCGAAGAAGACCCAGTTTCCGTACTGGGCAAGGCCGAAGTCCTCGAAGATGTCGAGGGGACGCCCGGGGACGCCGAGCTGCCCCGAACGGAGGTACCTGCGGTTGTCGTTGACCCCGTCGAAGACCCGCTCCTCCATCCACGTTGCCGTGGACTCCATGAACCAGGCGTCCTCGGCGAAGTCGTAGGCGAACTGGATCGCGTGGAAGAACTCGTGGGCCGCGGTCGCCTTGAGGCTCAGGACCGGCTTCTGGTCGAACTGCGACGTGGCGAAGTCGTCGTCGAGGACGCAGTAGCCAGAGGCCTTCCACCTCGAGGCCTGGGTGCGGCGCTCCGGGGCGCAGTAGCCGAAGACCCCGCTCGCGCCGACGTCCTTGAGGTAGACGTCCAGCTTGTCGTTCCCGCCCCGGCTGCCGTCGGGGACGGGTGGGCGGTAGCCCATCCCGCCCACCTCGTGCCCCCAGGCCTGCTTCATCACGTCCATGGTCCGGGTCACCCAGGCCCTGCTCGGCGGTGCGTCGGAGGTCCGCGAGACCCAGTGCACGCAGACGTTGGTCGAGCAGGTCCGCTTCGACGGCGCGCGGTAGGAGTCGCCGAACGGGTCGGTGGGGCTCGTCGGGCGGGCCAGCAGGGCTCGGGCCCGCTCGCGCTCGGCGGGGTCGAGCGACGGCAGCGCGCGGGCCAGGTCCCGCAGCGCGAGGGTGGCGTCCTCCTCGGCGCCGTCGACGCCGTCAAGCACGGCGTTGGCCCGACGGAGGGCCTGGTCGGCGGCGGCGTGGCCGACTGCGTGCGCCCGGTGCCGCCCGGCCGAGGTCGACGCGGAGGTCGAGACAGCCGACAGCGCGATCGCCGACAGGGTCAGGGCGAGGACAGCGATGACGTGGGTACGACGCATGAATGGTTCCCTCGAGAGTGGGTCAGGTGGCGTTGGAGATCTTCTCGATCAGCGCAGTGGTGGAGATTGCGGGCGTTCGTGTCAGGTAGACGACCTCGCAGATGTCCTCGAACTCGTCGAATCGTCCAGCCCAGTCGTCGCCCATCACCAGGACGTCCGCGCCGTACTTCACGATGTAGTCGCGCTTCAGCTCGAGGCTCTCCTCGACGAACACCTCGTCGACCACTTTCAGCGCCGCCACGATCTCCATCCGCTCCGCCTGGCTGAAGACGGGCTCCCGGCCCTTCTTGCGCAGGTTGAGCTCGTCGGCGGAGACGCCGACGACCAGACGGTCGCCCAGCGCCGCGGCACGCTCGATCACGCGCAGGTGCCCGACGTGAAACACGTCGAACGTTCCGAAGGTGATCACGGTTCGCGACATGCCGCGCATTCTGGCACCCGGGGGTGCGTGGGGGACAATCACACGCGATGAGCGCCACGATCTCGATGGTCACCGCCAACCCCGCCGCCGATGAAGAACGCCGCCGGGGGCTGCGCCGCATGCGCACCCTTGCTGTCGGCCTGCTGCTGTTTGCGGCCGCGGTGTACGTCGCCACGCTGGACCAGGAGGGTTTCCTGGGCTTCGTCAACGCCGGCGCAGAGGCCTCGATGGTGGGCGCGATCGCCGACTGGTTCGCGGTGACGGCGCTGTTCAAGCACCCGCTCGGCATCCCGATCCCGCACACGGCCCTGGTGCCGCGGAAGAAGGACGAGCTCGGCCGCGGCCTGGAGGAGTTCTTCGGTGAGAACTTCCTGCAGGAGGGGATCATCCGCGACCGCGTGGCCGCAGCCACGATCTCGCGGCGGCTCGGCGTGTGGCTCAGCGAACCCGCCAACGCCCGCCGGGTGGTGGACGAGGTGTCCGACGTGGCCTCGATCGCACTGAGCCGGGTCAGCGACGAGCACATCGTCGAGCTCGTCGAGTCGGTGCTGGTGCCCCGCTTCCGCGAGGAGCCCATCGCACCCCTGCTCGGGACGTTCGTGGTCGAGGTGGTCCGCGACGACCTGCACCACGGCGTCGTCGACCTCGCCCTCGAGGAGCTGCACCGCTGGCTGGTGCAGAACCCCGACACCTTCGCCGCCGTGCTCAGCGAACGCGCCCCGTGGTGGGCGCCCCCGCGGCTCAACGAGGCGGTCACCACCAAGATCCACACCGAGGCGGTCCGCTGGCTGGCCGACATCCGGGACGATCCGCAGCACCACGCCCGCGCGGCGCTCGACTCGATGCTCGCCCAGCTCGGTCAGGACCTGCTGTTCGACGAGGGCACCCAGGCTCGCGCCGAGGGACTCAAGCTGCGCCTGCTCGACCACCCGCAGTTCTCGGCCACCGGCATCTCGCTGTGGAACGCGCTCCGCCGGGCGCTGCTCGGGGCGCTCCGCGACCCGCAGGGCGCACTCCGGGCCCGCCTCCAGCGCGAGCTCACCGCCTTCGCCGAGCGGCTCACCGGCGACGAGGAGCTCAGACAGCGGCTGGACGCCCTGGCAGCCGACGCCGCGGTCTTCGCCGTGGAGCGGTACGGCGCCGAGCTCACCACGGTCATCACCCACACCATCGAGCGCTGGGACGGCCAGGAGGCCGCACGACGGATCGAGCTGCACGTGGGCCGGGACCTGCAGTTCATCCGGATCAACGGCACCATCGTCGGTGGCCTGGTCGGCGTGGTGATCCACACGGCCGCGGTCATGATCAACTGAGCCCATGAGTTCCCCGACCGACGTCCCCGTCCGCGACGGCACGATCCGGCTCGGCCAGTTCCTGAAGCTGGCCAACCTGGTCGAGTCCGGCGGTGAGGCGAAGCCGCTGGTCGCGGATGGCGCCGTCACCGTCAACGGCGAGGTCGAGACCCGCCGGGGTCGCCAGCTGGTCAGGGGCGACGTGGTGGCCGTGGGCGGTCAGTCGGCCCGGGTCGCCGACGAGGGCACGCCGGACAACCTTCCCTGGTGATGGGTCGCCGCCCCGCGCCGCTGCTCAGCTGACGCCGAGCAGGTCGACCACGAAGATGAGGGTCTCGCCGGGCCCGATGACCCCGCCGGCTCCGCGGTCGCCGTAACCCAGGTGAGGCGGAATCACGAGCTGACGCCGTCCGCCGACCTTCATGCCGGCCACTCCCTGGTCCCAGCCGGAGATGACCTGGCCGACGCCGAGGCGGAACGACAGCGGCTGGCCGCGGTTGTAGGAGGCGTCGAACTCCTCCCCGCTCGAGTGCGCCACACCGACGTAGTGCACCTCCACGGTGGAGCCGGAGGTCGCCTCGGTGCCGTCGCCGGCGGTGATGTCGGTGACGACGAGGTCGGTTGGTGGCTCGGGGTCGAAGAACTCGATCTCGGGCTTGTCCACGCGCGGTCCTTTCGGTCCCGGAGGGGGTTGCTCGGCAACCTCACTCGTTGGATCAGGTCTGGTAGAGGTAGTTGCCGAGCTGGTCCCGCTCGAACTCGAGGTTGGCGATCCGGGCCTTGACCACGTCACCGATGCTGATCATGCCCGCCAGCTTGCCTTCGGTGATCACGGGGACGTGGCGGACGCGGTGCTCGGTCATCACCTGCATCAGTTCCTCGATCGGGTGGGTGGCGTCGCAGGTGTGCACGACCGACGTCATGATGTTGGAGACCGGGCCGTCCAGGATCGCGTCGTCCTCGTGGAGGCGGCGTACGACGTCGCGCTCGCTGACCATTCCCCCGACCTCGGTGCCGTCGGGGCTGACGACGACCGCTCCCACGTTGTGCTCTGCCAGCAGCGCGAGCAGATCGCGCACCGTGGCCTCGGGGTTGATCGTGATGGTGCCTGGGATCGACTTCCCGGCGAGGACCTCGCTGATTCTCATGGCCTACCTCGACTTTCGCTGGGCTTGCTGGGCCAAGAAATCCCCGTCAACTACCACGCTAGCCCATCCTCAAACGTCCGGGGAGTCTTCGTCCACCGGGACGTGTCGGCGGGGCCGGAGGTCGTGGACGGAGCCGGGGCCAACGGGCACCGAGTCGGGGTCGTTGCCGTCGTCGGGGAGGCCGCCGAGGAACGCGAGGGCAGCCTCGTGGAGGTGCCCGTTGGAGGCCAGCGCGTCGGTCCCGAACGGTCCGTCGTTGCCGTCCAGCGCACTGAACCGGCCGCCCGCCTCGCGGACGATCACATCCAGGGCCGCCATGTCGTAGAGCTCGAGCTCGGGCTCGGCCGCGATGTCGACGGCGCCTTCGGCCAGCAGCATGTAGGACCAGAAGTCCCCGTAGGCGCGAGTCCGCCAGCACCGCCGCGACAGCGACAGGAAGTCGTCGAGCCGGCCGCGCTGGTCCCAGCCGTGGAGGGACGAGTAGGAGAACGACGCGTCCTCGAGCCGGCGTACGTCGGAGACCTGGCAGCGGGTCGCCTTGAGCAGCGAGCGCCCGGTCCAGGCGCCGTTGCCCACCGACGCCCACCACCGGCGCTGCAGCTGCGGCGCGGACACCACGCCGAGCACCACCTCGTCGTCCACGACCAGGGCGATCAGGGTGGCCCAGACGGGGACACCGCGCACGTAGTTCTTGGTGCCGTCGATCGGGTCGACCACCCAGCGGCGCTGGCTGTGCCCTGAGGTGCCCTGCTCCTCACCGACCACCGCGTCGCGGGAGCGGACGCGGGAGAGGGTGCGGCGGATGCCCTCCTCGACCGCCTGGTCCGCGTCGGTGACCGGGCTGAGGTCAGGCTTGCTCATCACATGCAGGTCGAGGGCCTTGAACCGCCCGACGGTCAGCGAGTCGGCGTCGTCAGCGAGCACGTGCGCCAGGCGCAGGTCGTCGGTGTAGTCGGTCGGCCCGGGAGTTGGCATGAAGCACAGGCTATGCCCATCGATGTGCCCTATCGTCTTGCCATGGAACTCAACGGGGTCCCGCTGCACCCGCTGGTGGTGCATGCGGCTGTCATTCTGGGTCCGGTCACGGCGCTCACGGCGATCGCGTACGCCGCCCTTCCGGGCTGGCGCTGGCTGATCCGCTGGCCGATGGTGGCGCTGGCCGCCTCGACGGTCGGCGCCGTGTTCGTCGCCAAACTGGCCGGCCAGGCACTGTACGAGGATCGGTTCTCCGGGGCCACCGGAGCGTTGGCCGACCAGATCTCGATCCACCAGGAGCGGGCCAACCTGCTCTTGTGGGTGTCCCTCGCCTTCCTGGTCATCGCCGTCGTCGCTGCGCTGACCGTGGGCGGTCCGAGCGCCCTGGTCTCGGGTGCCGGTGCGCGCGACTCACGGGGGACCGCGGTGACGTACGGCGTCCTCGGCCTCGTGGTGGTCGGAGCGCTCGCGCTGTTGGTGATGACCGTCCTCACCGGCGACGCCGGGGCGCGCGCCGTCTGGGCTTAGTAGAACTTTTAACGATTTCCCCGAAAACGGAGCCGCCGGCACCTTCCGGTGGGACTCTGGCCGTGCGTGTCAGTCGGGAGCTTCTCGCGGGCCGCCGGGGTTCCCGGCTTCCCTGCCTCTGCGCGGCCGTGTTCGGGAGGGACTCATGTCACGAAGGACTCGACGCCTGCTGACCACGACGGTGGCGGCTGGCCTGGCGCTGTCAGTAGGCAGCGCGGCACTGGCTGCCCCGGTCGGTGCGCTGAAGCAGTTCAAGGTGCCGACGGCCAGGAGCCAGCCGCGCTCCATCACCAACGGCTCGGACGGAAACTTCTGGTTCACGGAGGGCAACCCGAACGCTGCCGCGAGAATTGGGCGGGTGACGCCGACCGGGGCGATCACGGAGTTCGACGCCAACTGCAGCGGCTGCATCCTGAGCGACATCATCCAGGGACCGAACGACATCCTTTACATCACGTCCAACGACCCGATTCTGCTGCGCGTTAACCCCGCCACGGGCGAATTCCTGGACCCGGTCCTCGATCCCGAGAAGTAGCGCCTTGGCCGGCAACCTGGCCGTGCACGGAAACGACATCTGGTTCGACGAGTTCAACGTCGACAGTCTGTGGCGCTATGACACCACCGGCACGGGCGAGGCAGCCTTCACCGAGTTTCCCCTTCCAGTCGAGCCTGATGACGTTGTCATCGACAGCGATGGCTTCGCGTGGTTCACCTCCGCGGACGACCACAGCGTGAACCGCCTCGACCCCACGAGCGGCGACGTCACGCCATTCCTGGCCACGAACGGCCTCAACCCGTGGGAGATCACCATCGCGACCGACGGGAAGGTCTGGTTCACCTCCAGGTTCCCCACTCAGGGCGTCGGTTATGTCGACCCGGACACCGGCGGAGTGACCACATTCCCCTTCCCGCCAACCCGACGGGTGACCCGGGACCCCAGAGCATCGCCGCGGGGCCGAACGGCGCGGTCTGGTTCACCCAGGAGGTCAAGGGCAACATCGCCAAGGTCAACAACGAGGGAGTCATCACCGAGGCCAAGACGGTCAAGGGAAGCGGGCCGTTCGGGATCACCGTCGCGCTCAACGGGGACCCGTGGTACACGATGCAGGCCGCCAACAAGATCGCCACGTTCCAGCTGCGTTAGGCCACCGCGGCGCCCCCGTCAGGGGGCCTGGTCACCGTCGCCCATCAAGCCCGGCGAACGGGCAGTTCGGCCGACCGACGGCGCCGGTCAGCGTGAGACCGTCCGGCCCGCCCGCGAACTGCCCGTCCTCGCGTCCGGACGTCGCGGGACTAGCGGGGTGCTGGCGGGGACGCCGTCCATGTCGACGGTTCGCCCCCGCCTCACCAGACGGGCTCGCTGCGGGCGGCGAGCAGGCGGCGGAACGACTCGACCCGGTCGGGATCGGCTTCTCCGGCTGCCACCGACGCATCGAGCCCGCACTCCGGCTCGTCGGTGCCGTGGAGACAGCCACGAGGGCAGTCGCCGGTCAGCTGGTCGAGGTCCGGGAAGGCGCCGATCAGCTGCCCGGGCTCGACGTGGGCCAGGCCGAAGGACCGGATCCCCGGGGTGTCGACGATCCAGCCTTCACCTCCGGGGAGCGGGAGCATGAACACTGACGTCGAGGTGTGCCGACCCCGGCCGGTGACGACGTTGACGTGCCCGATCTCGCGCCCAGCGTCGGGCACCAGCGCGTTGACGAGGGTGGACTTCCCGACGCCGCTGTGGCCCACCATCACGCTGGTCCGGCCCCGCAGCCGGTCCCGCAGCTCGCCCAGGTCGGCCCCCCGCTGGGTCACCAGCCACGGGACCCCCAGCGAGCGGTAGGTCGACAGCAGGGTCTCGGGGTCGGCGAGGTCGGCCTTGGTCAGGCACAGGAGCGGGTCCATGCCGGCGTCGTACGCCGCCACGAGGGCGCGGTCGATCAGGCCGGTCCGGGGCTCGGGGTCGGCCAGGGCGGTGACCACCACGAGCTGGGAGGCGTTGGCCACGATGACCCGCTCGACCGGGTCGTCGTCGTCGGCCGTGCGCCGCAGCACGGTCGTGCGCTCGGTGACCTCCACGATCCGGGCGAGCGAGCCGTCGGCGCCGGAGGTGTCGCCGACGACCCGCACCCGGTCTCCGACCACCACGCCCTTGCGCCCCAGCGGCCGCGCCTTCATCGCGGTCACCACCACGTCGCCCACCACCAGGGTGAAGCGCCCACGGTCGACGGTGATCACGACGCCGTCGATCGCGTCGTCGTAGGTGGGCCGCTCCTTGGTGCGTGGGCGGGTGTGGCGGCGCGGGCGTTCGTAGTGCTCCTGGTCGTGCTCGGTCCACCGCCCGGTCGTCACGGCGCCCCCAGCAGGCCGGTCCAGAAGCCGGCGAAGTCGGGGAACGTCTTCGAGGTGGTGCCGATGTCCTCGACCAGCACCCCGGACACCGCGGCGCCCACGACCACCCCGGCGTGGGCCATCCGGTGGTCGGCGTAGGTGTGGAAGAGCCCCTTGTGCAAGGGCGCCGGACGGAAGGACAGGCCGTCGGGTCGCTCGCTGACCTCCGCGCCGAGCCCGCCGAGCTCCGCGGCCAGCGCTGCCAGACGGTCGGTCTCGTGGCCGCGGATGTGCGCGACGCCCCGCAGGTGGGATGGGGAGTCGGCGAGGGCGCACAGGGCGGCGACCACGGGCGTGAGCTCGCCGACGTCGTGGAGGTCGAGGTCGACGCCGTGGATCGTCCCGGAGCCACGGACGCGCAGCCCGCTTTCGACGTGCTCGACCTCGCAGCCCATCAGGCCCAGGATCTCGCGCAGCCGGTCACCGGCCTGGGTGGTCTCGCGCGGCCAGCCGCGGACCAGCACGCTCCCACCGGAGACGGCGGCGAGGGCGAGGAAAGGACCGGCGTTGGAGAGGTCCGGCTCGACCACGTGGTCGACCGCGGCGATCCGGCCGGGAGCGACCGACCACCGGTCGGCGTCGGCGTCGTCGACCTCGACGCCGCGCTCGCGGAGCATGGCGACGGTCATCGCGATGTGGGGGAGGGACGGCACCGGCCCGCCGTCGTGGCGCACGTCGACTCCCTGGTTGTAGCGGGCGCCTGCCAGCAGCAGCCCGGAGACGAACTGCGAGGAAGCGGAGGCGTCGATCACGACCGACCCGCCGGTGACGGTGCCGTTGCCCCGGACCATGAACGGCAGTGCGCCCCGGCCGCCGTCGTCGATCACGACGCCCAGCCCCCGCAGGGCGGTCAGCACCTCGCCGACCGGGCGGTTGCGCAGATGGGCGTCGCCGTCGAAAGAGATGGCGCCGGTCGACAGCCCGGCGACCGGCGGCACGAACCGCAGCACCGTCCCGGCCAGACCGCAGTCGACCTGGGCATCGGAGCCGAGGTCGCCCGGGGTCACCGACCAGTCGTCACCCGTGGTGTCCACGGTCGAGCCGAGCGCGGTGAGGGCCTCGGCCATGAGGGTGGTGTCGCGTGAGCGGAGCGCGCCGCGCACCAAGGAGGGCGCGTCGGCGATCGCGGCCAGGACGAGCGCGCGGTTGGTGATCGACTTGCTGCCCGGCAGCGACACCTCGACGTCGACCGGGCCGGTGACCGGCGGTGCCGGCCACGGGTCTGCGAGCCGGGTGGTCACCCCCGAAGGCTATCCGCCGACATCACCGCAGCTGGGCGGCCGCCAGCTTGGCCTCGCGCCGGGCGCTGGACCTCAGGTGGCGTGCCTCGCGGCGTACGTCGCGGGCTGCGCGACGGGTGCGCCAGGCGACTCCCGGCCGGCCCTCGGTGTCGACCGCGGCGAGCAGGAGCCCTCCCAGCATCGAGACGTTCTTGAAGAAGTGCACCCGGTGGTTGGCCTTCTGGGTCGGGTCGGACTCGTTCCAGAACTGGTGCCCGGCCAGCGTCGTCGGGACGAGCGTGGCAGCCAGCGCCGTCGACGCCAGCCGCGGGAAGTGGCCGGTCGCCAGCGCGGCGCCGGCCCCGATGTGGACCGCAGCATTGATGCGGACCAGGGTGGCCGGGTCCTCGGGGATGGGCGCCTGGGGCAGTGCCCGCTTGGCCAGCGGAACCAGCCGGTCGGTGACCTCCTTCGCCTTGATGGCGTAGTCGGGCGCGTTGCGGAGCGCGTTGACGCCGCCGACGACGAACATCGACGCGAGCAGGGGGCGGGCGATCATTCTGCTGACGGTCATGTCCCATTCCTACACGATTCTCGCCCCGCTGGGTGGATCGCTCAGGCGTCGAGCGACACCGCTGTCCGGTTGTTCGACCGGTCGGCGTCGGTTGTCCCTTCGTCGGGCGACACGGTGAACACGACGGAGGCGTCGGTTCGGGGTGCGGCCACGGCGGTGAACTCGAGGGTCGCCGGGGTGCCGGACACCCGGCAGCTCTCCGGGTGGGGGGAGTCGCAGCGACTGTCGCCGGTCAGTACGACGGTGACGCCGCGTCCGGCCACCGACAGGGTGGCGGTGCCACCCGGGGCGAGTCCCGACACCGTCACGACCACCCGGTGCGCGGCGCCGTGCTCGGAGCTGGCCCGGGCCGTCACCGTGAGGTCGGACGCCGGCGAGGGTTCGGGGGGCGGCGGCTGGCCGTTCGGCTGGGGGCCGGAGGGGCCGGGCCCGGGATCGGCCCCGTCTGACTGGCTCGGATGCGGGCCGGTGCGGGGATCAGGTGGGGGAGCTGCGGCGGGTGCGACGGCAGCGGGCTCGGCGCTCGAGGGAGGGCGGGGCCCGTCCGTCCGGCTGGCGGGGGCGCTCGAGCGTCGCTCGGGTCGGGCGTGCCGGTCACGGCCGTGCTGTGGTGTGCCGGAGCCCCCCGACTCGGAGCGGTCCGGTCCGGCTGCGGTCGGAGGTGCGGGCGCCGGTTGCGGGTCGTGGGTCATCAGGAACGCGCCGCCGCCAACCGCCACGACGGTGGCCACCCCTGCCGCTGCCGACGCCGGGGCATGGGCCGCGACGAAGTCCTTCGCCCGGTCGAGCAGGACCAGGATTCCGTCCTTCAACGCGGCGATGCCGGCCGCCAGGCCAGTCGCGGAGCCGGCGTACGCAGCGGCGGCACCGCCCAGCAGCAGCGGGGCGAGCAGGCCGGACAGGTTGGAGTTGACCTCGGTCAGCTCCAGGTAGAGAGCCGTGCAGCGCCGGCACTCGGTCAGGTGGTGCTCGACCTTGGTGGCGTCGCGGCGCGAGATGCCGTTACGGACATAGGCCCCGAGGTTCTGGTGCGTCCAGGCGCAGGCGTCGTCCTCGAGCTCCTGCAGGTGCATGGTCAGGAACGCCTGCCTCAGGCCTTCGCGCGCGCGGTAGGCCAGCGCCGACACCGAGTTGGCGCTCATGCCCAGCAGCACGGCCACCTCGGCGGGCTTCTGGCCCTCGACCTCGGTGTGCCACAGCACGGCCTGCCAGCGCTCCGGGAGCGAGGCGAACGCCTTGGCGGCCGCCGCGTTCTCGAAGCCCTCGACGGCAGTGTCGCGGAACGGCACGCCGGGGTCGAACGGCTCCAGGTCGTCGGTGGGCTGGACCCGCGCGTTGGCCCGGATCCGGTCGACGTGCAGGCGTCGGATGGCGGTCAGCAGATAGGCGCGGAAGGCAAGATCGGGGCCCAGGCCGCGCTGCAGCAGCGACAGCACCTTGGCGAAGGCCTCCGAGACGAGGTCCTCGGCATCCGCCGGCGGGACCAGCTGCCGCGCCAGGCGCCGGGCGGCGGCCACGTGCCGGTCGAAGAGCTCGCCGTAGGCGTCGGCGTCGCCGCCCCGGACCGCCGAGATCAGCTCGGCGTCCGCGGCGTCGGTCCGCTGCAGGACGGCGTCCACAAGGGCTCAACGAGCCAGTTGAAAAAAGATCACGGGTTCCGCGTCATGACCTGAGAGGGGTGCCGTCCCATAGGCGTACGAGGGGGAGGAGGAGCTGCAAATGGGGATCTTCGCCAAGCGCGCAAGAGCAGCTTCTTCCACCCGACCCGAGGCAAGGGCAGCGGAACTGACCCAGACTCTCCTGGCGGCACTGCCGCCGGAGTTCGAGGCGGTGGGGGAGGCCCTTGCTTCGGGATCGGGTGCGCTGGCTGAGGCATACGCTGTCCTCGGCCACCGGCTCGCCGTCGACGGGGTCTCCCTCGACGAGGCCCTCGCGGGCCTGGACACCACCTTCCGGACGGTGCGGGGAACCGCGCCCACCTTCGACGACACCAGGGCCTTGTCGGTTGCCTGGAGCGAGTCGATCCTCAGCTACCTCCACCGGCTCTCGTGCGAGGACCCGGTCACCGGGCTGGCCACCATGGCCCACCTGCAGAGCCGGCTGGCCGAGCTCTACCGCGCGGAGGCCTCGAACGGCCCGGTCGCTGACTCCCACGCCCTCGTCGTGCTCGACGTCGGGCCACGATCCACCGGCGAAGCGGCCGGGGCGGCCGTGCTCGCCGAGGACCTGTGCGTCGCCCGGGCTGCCGAGGCCGTCCGCACGGCGTTCGCCGGGCAGGAGACCATCGGCCGGCTGGCACGCCACCGGTTGACGGTGCTCGCGCCCCGTGACGAGCGGCTCGGGCAGCGGGTGGCGCTGCTCCGTCGACTGCTCACGCACGCCGAGCCGGACGCGGCACGGATCTGGATCGAGGGCCTCCCGCCGACGCGGGACGCCGCTGCCGCCACGCTCTCCGAGCTGGCCCGTCTCTGACCCGACACCAACCGCTGGACGTCGTAGGGTGGCCGCATGTGCGGCCGCTACGCCTCGAGCAGGCGCCCAGCAGACCTCATCGAGGAGTTCGAGGTCGTCGCCGACCGGACTCCGGGGCCGCTCGAGCCCGACTTCAACGTCGCCCCCACCAAGGAGGTGTACGCCGTCGTCGAGCGGCGACCGCGGCCCCCTGACGGGTCGGAGAGCAGCGCTCGTGCCGGGGAGGGCGCTCCGCGCCCGTCTCGAAGTGAGCCGCCCGAGCGGCAGCTCCGCGTGCTGCGCTGGGGGCTGGTCCCGTCCTGGGCCAAGGACCCGGCCATCGGCAACCGGATGATCAACGCCCGGATGGAGACGGTCGCGGAGAAGCCGGCGTACCGTCGGGCCTTCGCCTCGCGTCGGTGCCTGCTGCCCGCCGACGGCTACTTCGAGTGGTACCCCACCGAGGAGAAGACCAAGTCCGGCAAGCCGCGCAAGCAGCCGTTCTTCATCCGGCCCAAGGACGGAGGCGTCCTCGCGATGGCCGGCCTCTACGAGATCTGGAAGGACCCCACCCGCGACGAGGACGATCCCGACCGGTTCCGCTGGACCTGCACGGTCCTGACGACCGAGGCCGAGGACACCCTCGGCCGCATCCACGACCGGATGCCGCTGATGGTCGAACCGGACCGGTGGGGGAGCTGGCTGGACGCCGACATGTCCGGGAAGGACGACCTGCTGTCGCTGCTGGTCCCCGCTGCCCCCGGGCGCCTGGAGGCGTTCCCGGTCTCCCGGGCGGTCGGCAACGTCAAGAACAACGGGCCCGAGCTGGTCGAGCCCATTCCGATCGAGCACAGCCCGCTCGAGGACGCCGTGGGGACCCCTTGAGCACCCCACGAAACCGCTCCGCCGGCGCTCCACGATTGACACCCCACGGAACCACTCGCTGCGCTCGCGCTTCCGCGGGGACCCCGAAAGACTTCCGCGGGGACCCCGCATGACCACGGCCGAGCGCACCGTCGCCACCAGCGAGGGGGAGGGCCGGCTGGTCACCCACCGTGCCCGGCACCCGCTCGCGACCCTGCTGCTCAGCCACGGGGCCGGCAACGGGATCGAGGCCCGCGACCTGAGCACCCTCGCCGAGCACCTGCCGCGGCAGGGGATCACGGTCGCGCTCTTCGAGCAGCCGTGGCGCGTCGCCGGGCGGAAGGTGGCCACCCCGCCCGCCAGCCTCGACGTCGGGCTCACCGCTGCGGCCGGAGCGATCCGGAGCAAGGCCCCGCTGGTCGTGGGTGGCCGGTCCGCGGGCGCTCGCTCGGCGACGCGTTGCGCCAAGGCGCTGGGCGCGATCGGCTGCCTCGCTCTCGCCTTCCCGCTGCACCCGCCCGGCAAGCCGGAGAAGTCCCGCCTCCACGAGCTGCACGGCGCCGGGGTCTCGACCCTGGTGATCCAGGGCGAGCGCGACACCATGGGGCGCCCCGAGGCGTTCCCGGAGGACCTCGACCTGGCGGTCGTACCGGGTGCCGACCACGGGTTCAAGGTTCCGGCCAAGGGGCCGGTCACCCAGGCGGAGGCGATGGAGATCGTCGTGGAGGCGACGCTGGAGTGGATCATCCGGGAGGTGCTCGGGAATCAGCAGCAGGCCTGAGGCGTTCTGCCCTCGTGCTTGCCGTGATCGAACGTCCCCGATCCGGGGGGTCGCTCCCCCCGCTAGTCTGGAAGACGATGACTGATTCCCAGGCCGCCGACGCGGTCGCTGCAGGAGACCCTGCCGCCGGAGTGCCGGCCACCGAGGTCGACGTGGCCAGCGAGACCGAGGACGAGCGCTCGGCCCGCTTCGAGCGCGACGCGCTGCCGTACCTCGACCAGCTCTACGGCGCCGCCATGCGGATGACCCGCAACCCCGCGGACGCCGAGGACCTGGTGCAGGAGACCTTCGCCAAGGCCTACTCGTCGTTCCACCAGTTCCGCCCGGGCACCAACCTCAAGGCCTGGCTCTACCGGATCCTGACCAACACGTTCATCAACTCCTACCGGAAGAAGCAGCGCCAGCCGCAGCAGTCGATGGCCGAGGACGTCGAGGACTGGCAGCTCGCGCGCGCCGAGTCGCACACCTCCGGCGGCCTGAAGTCCGCCGAGACCGAGGCGCTCGAGCACCTGCCCGACTCCGAGGTGAAGGACGCGCTCCAGCGGCTGCCCGAGGAGTTCCGGCTCGCCGTCTACCTCGCCGACGTCGAAGGCTTCGCCTACAAGGAGATCGCGGAGATCATGGACACACCGATCGGAACGGTGATGTCGCGCCTGCATCGGGGCCGGCGTCAGCTGCGGGACATGCTGTCCGACTACGTACGCCGGCACGACCTGCTGCCGGCGGGGAGCGAAGGAGGGGACTCGTGACCAGCTCCGAGGAGTGCGCCCACTTCCTCGAGCAGATCGTCTACCTGCTCGACAACGAGCTCGACGAGGCCTCGTGCTCCGAAGTGCGCATCCATCTCGACTCCTGCCACCCGTGCCTGCAGAAGTACGACATCCAGCGCACCGTGAAGGCGATCGTCGCGCGCTCCTGCGCCGAGTCGGCTCCTGAGGACCTGCGCGAGCGGGTGCGCCTGCGGATCCGTCAGGTGCAGGTCGAGATCTCCGAGTAGCCCCACACCCGCGAAGACAACGAGCCCCGGCCGTCGGCCGGGGCTCGTGACGTCTCAGGTCAGGCGTTGGGGCGCTTGCCGTGGTTCGCGCTCTTCTTCTTGCGCGCGCGGCGCTTGCGGCCGGTCTTGCTCATGGTGTCCTCCTGGATGGGCTACGACCCGAGTTTCCCAGACCGGGTCGAGGGCCGCCAATCCGCGCCGTTTCCTAGAGCCGGGACAGGAACTTCTCCGCGTCCACGACCACCCGGGTGATCTCGCCGGTCGCGACGACCTTCCGGTCCGTGACGTGCCGGGCGGCGATGGTGAAGCGGTGCAGCCGCCCGTCGACGAACGCCGAGGAGGCGATCACCTCGACCTCCTGGCCGACCGGGCTCGCGCCCTGGTGGTCGAGGGCAACCCGGGTGCCGACGCTGGTGTGGCCCGCATCCAGGCCAGGGTCGATGGCCGCACAGGTCGCGGCCTCGCACCACGCGAGCAGGCGTGGGGTGCCGAGCACCGGCAGGCTGCCGGAACCGACCGCTTCCGCGGTGTCGTCGTCGGTGACCGTAAAGGTCAGGGTGGCGTCCAATGTCACTCCTCGAGGTCGATGCGATAGCCGTTCAGCTCCACCCCGTCGACCGGCGACCAGTCGAGCTCGGGCGCTCGGCGGAACCCGAGCCGGTCATAGAGCCGGTGCGCGTCCGTCATCTGCGGCAGGCTGCAGATGACCACGCCCCGGGCTCCATCGGCCCGGAACCGGTCGAGGCACATCCGGGCCAGTGCCTCCCCGACGCCCTGCCCGCGTGCCTCCGGAGCCACGGCCAGCATTCGGAACTCGCCCTCGTCCGGGCCGGCCAGCTCCCGCCACGGCGAGCCTGGCGGACACAGCGTGACGCACCCGAGGATCTTGTCGTCGCCATCCTCCGGCGTGGCGACCCAGAGCTCCGCCTCCCGGTCGCGGGTCGCCGCGTCCCGCAGTCGCGCGACGTACCCGTCGGCCGGACCGCGCGTGTAGTCGGCGTACGCCGCGACGGTCACCTCTCCGGCCCGCTCGTGGTCGTCGGCAGTGGCCCGTCGGAGCAGCACGCCGGCTAGTTCCCGAACGTCTTGCGCGGGTAGGCGGCCTCGACGTCGGTGATCACGTTGACCAGGTACGGCGCGTTGGCGGCGAAGGCACGGTCGAGGGCCGGCCCGATCTCGCGGGGATCGGTCACCGTCTCGCCGGCACCACCGAGCGCCCGGACCACCTCGTCGTACCGCGTCTGCTCCGCGAGGTCGGCGGCCACGTCGTAGCCGTAGAGCATCTGCATCGGGCCCTTCTCCAGGCCCCACGCAGAGTTGTTGCCCATCACCATCACGACCGGGAGGTTGTGGCGCACCAGCGTGTCGACGTCCATCAGGGAGAAGCCCGCGGCCCCGTCACCCAGCAGCAGCACGACCTGGGCGGACGGCCGGGCGATCCGGGCCGCGATGGCGGAGCCGAGGCCGGCGCCCAGGCAGCCGTAGGGCCCGGGGTCGAGCCACCCGCCGGGCCGGCGTGGCTCCACGAACTTGCCCGCAAAGCTGACGAAGTCGCCACCGTCTCCGATGACCACGGAGTCCTCGGCGAGCCGGGGGACCAGCTCGCCGTAGATCCGGGCCGGGTGGATCGGGTCGGCCTCCGCGCCCAGGAGGGCGGCGTCCTTCTCGGTGGCCGTCTTGACGCTTGCCTGCAGGTCGGTCACCCAGTCGGACCAGTCGGGTCGCCGAACGACCTGTTCCAGGGCGGTGAGCAGGCCGTCCAGCACGGAGGTCAGGTCGCCGGAGACCGACGCTGCAAGCTCGGCGTGCCCGGAGACCTGGCCGGGGGAGTCGGCAACATGCACCACGCGCGCCCGGCTGGAGTCGTCGTCGCCGCCGAAGACGCCGTACCCGAGCCGGAAGTCGAGAGGTGTCCCGACCACGACCACGAGGTCGCTGCCGCCGAGGGCCTGGCCCCGCGCCTTGGTCACCAGCAGTGGGTGCCCGCCGGGGACCAGCCCGCGGCCCATGCCGTTGGTGATCGTGGGGATGCCGGCGGACTCGACGAAGCGCAGCGCCGCGTCCTCCGCGCCGTCGGCCCACACGTCGGTGCCGAGGACCAGGACCGGTCGGGACGCGGCGGCGAGCAGCTCGGCGATCTCCGTGATCGCCTCGCCGTCGGGTTCGGCGCCGCGGTAGGGCTTCACGGTGGGCAGCGGACCGGAGCCGTTGTTGAAGAACTCGTCGAGGGGGATGTCGACGAAGGTGGGGCCGCGGTGGGGTGAGCCGGCGGCGACGAACGCGTCGTGGACCCCCTCGAGCACGTCGTCGGCGGTGTGGAGGGTGCGCGCCTGCTTGGTGATCGGCGCCAGGATCGGCGGTTGGTCGATCTCCTGCAGGCTGCCGCTGCCCCAGCGGGCGGCCGGGGCCCGGCCACCGACCACGACCATCGGCGACCCGGCGAACTGGGCCTGCGCGACCGCGCTCAACCCGTTGGTCACGCCCGGCCCCGCGGTGAGGACCGCCAGGCCCGGGACGCGGGTGAGCTTGCCGGTCGCCTCGGCGGCGAAGGCGGCGGTCTGCTCGTGGCGTACGTCGACCAGCCGCATCGGCGGCTCGGCCTTCACCGCGCCGTCGTACATCGGGAACACGTGCGCGCCGGAGAGCGTGAACATCGTCTCGACGCCGTGGGCTCGGGCGACGGCGACGGCCAGCTCGCCGGAGTGGCCGGACAGGGAGGCTTCGGTCATGGCCCGAAGGTTACTCACCAGTTGTCAGGTAGTAGGGGTTCGTCCGCCGGAGGGCGTCGACGAGCACGAGCAGGAGGTCCGGGCGGACGGCCGGCGGGTGGGGAGCGAGCGCCAGCTGCAGGTAGAGGGCCCGCAGGAACGACTCGCTGTTGCCGCGGCGCAGGAAGGGGTTGGTGCCGCGGGGGACGCGCGCGGTGGCCGCGGACGCGAGCCGGGACACCCACGGCTCGAGGACAGACAGCGGGACGAGGTTGCGCCGCAGGACGTTCAGCGTGGCCGCGGCCATCCGGTCCGGCTCGCCGTGGACGAACTGGGTCTCGGCCGGGAGGGTGATCCGGTCGGCCAGGACGTCCAGCAGCACGGTCAGCTCGGTCTTGCCCAGGTGGGGTGACTCGGCCAGCGTGCCGATCGCGTCGGCGCCGTGGGCGATCGCGTGCGCCCACCCCTTGCCCGGGACGTAGCCGCGCAGGTCGCGTTCCCGCAGGTACCACGTGGAGATCCGGTCTCCCCACTCCATGATCTTCCCGGGGGGAACGAGGCCGGCCGCGTTGTCGCGGGCCACGCACTCACCGAGCACCAGCACCGAGAAGCTGCGGCGGAACACGGTGTCGGACTCGGGCTCGCCCAGGCCCACGGCCAGCCCTGCGGCCATCCCGTCACCGAGGCCGGACAGCAGGTCGTCGTAGACGCCGCGGCTGGTCCAGGTGGCCAGCGCGGGGTAGGCCGTCCCGTCGCGGACGGCAGGGTCGTTGGAGCCCAGCATGCGGGTCAGCTCGGCCGTCAGGTCGTCGAGAGGACGGTCGGCAGGGACCTCGAAGTCGGCCTCCTGCACCTGCCTCCAGTACGACGCCGACATGTTTCCATCCTGCCAGCCAATGCGGGGCCCGTGGAGACTGGTCCGTCACACCCTACGCTGGCCAGCGTGCCGTTCCTGACCGACCTCGTGCGCCGCCACACCGACCTCGGCGAGCAGGACGTGGCGTGGTTCCAGCTGCTGCTGGCGGACTGGCAGATCATCGCCGACCTCTCGTTCGCCGACCTGGTCCTGTGGCTGCCGGACCGGGAGGGATCTGGGTTCTGGGCGGGCGCCCAGATGCGGCCGACCACCGGTCCGACGGCCTACGTCGACGACGTGGTGGGCACCTTCGTCCCGACCGGGCGGCGTCCCCTGATCGACCAGGCCTTCACCAAGGAGCGGCTGGTGCGGGAGGGCGACCCCGAGTGGCGCGACGACGTGCCGGTGCGGGTCGAGACGATCCCGGTGAGGCGCGCGGGGCGGGTGCTGGGCGTGGTGGCGCGCAACACCAACCTGCTCGGTGTGCGCACGCCGAGCCGGCTGGAGCTGTCCTACCTGCAGAGCGCGGCGGACCTGACCCAGATGATCGCCAACGGCCACTTCCCGGTGCCCGGGCCACGCAGCGACCACGCGGACTCACCGCGGGTGGGGGACGGGTTCGTGCGCCTCGACGCGGACGGGAAGGTCGTCTACGCCAGCCCCAACGCGCTCTCGGTCTATCGCCGCCTCGGGCTGTCCGGTGACCTCACCGGGCTGGAGTTCGCCGAGATCACGCGTGAGCTGGTGCCGGCCCGGAGGCGTCCGGACGAGGAGACCGTGAGCGCCGTCCTCGGCGGGCGGGCTCACCGGGACACCGAGCTCGGGACCGAGGACGCCGCCCTGATCGTGCGGGCGATCCCGTTGCGGCCCCAGGGTGACCACATCGGGGCACTGGTCCTGCTCCGCGACGTGACCGACCTCCGGCGCCGGGACCGCGAGCTGGTGACCAAGGACGCGACGATCCGCGAGATCCACCACCGGGTGAAGAACAACCTGCAGACCGTGGCGGCACTGCTGCGACTGCAGGCCCGGAGGATCGAGTCGTCCTCGGCCAAGTCGGCCCTGGAGGAGGCCGTCCGCCGGGTGGGCTCCATCGCGATCGTCCACGAGACCCTGAGCCAGGCGGTGGAGGAGAACGTCGACTTCGACGAGATCGCCGACCGCCTCGGCTCCATGGTGACCGAGGTCAGTGATGTCGGCGACACCGTTCGCGTCCGTCGCGATGGAGCCTTCGGAGTACTGGACTCCGGGGCCGCGACCGCGCTTGCGATGGTGCTGACCGAGGTGCTCCAGAACGCCGTTCAACACGGCTACGCGGGCGACTCCGCTGGGGGAACGATCGTGGTGTCACCCCGCCGGCTGGTGGGGCGGCTGCACGTCACCGTCGACGACGACGGTCGCGGGCTGCCGGATGGCTTCGACCTCGACGCCGCGACCAACCTCGGGCTCTCGATCGTGCGCACGCTCGTGGAGTCCGAGCTCGGCGGTCAGCTGACCCTGGACCGGGCCCCCGGCGGCTCGGGGACGCGGGTGGTGGTCGACGTACCCCTGGAGTGATGGGGCGCGGTTCTGGCCGTACGACGCTCACCGGGTTTCGACACGCTGCGTCACGGCTTCGTCCCTCAGCCGTGGTCGCTCGCTCAACCACCGACGATCGCGACGGCCGGCGCCGCCGTGATCACGCCGTTCGGACGCGGGCTCGGGCGTTGCGCCGCTTGAGGGCGCGTCGCTCGTCCTCGCTGAGGCCGCCCCAGACCCCGTGGTCCTGTCCAGCCTCGAGCGCCCACGCGAGGCACTGTTCGCGCACCTCGCAGCGTCGGCACACCTGCTTGGCCTCCTCGATCTGGAGGATCGCCGGACCGGTGTTGCCGATCGGGAAGAACAGTTCCGGGTCCTCGTCGAGGCATGCGGAACGGTGGCGCCAATCCATGGCTGGGAGGCTCCTCTACGCTGGAATTCAATGCTGACGGGCTCGTGCGGGCGTAGCAATGTGAACGCGTTCACGAGCGCAGCAACCAGACTCGCAAGTCTTGGATCGTGAAACAACCCCTTTCGGTGGTCGCATTCGTCACAGCCGTACCCTGACCCGGTGAACTCGCGTGTCCAGGACAACCCCGCGCCGCTCGTGGTAGCGGCGTCGCTGGCCGCGGTGGAGGGCGGTCTGGTCGTCCTGTTCGGCCTCGCCGAGCTCAGGGGGCTGTCCTCCGAGCAGGTCTCGTTGGGGCTGGCGCTCTCGGCCTTCTTCGTGGGGTACGGCGCTGCGCTCGTCTTCTGCAGCTGGCAGCTCTCCCGTGCCCGGACCTGGGCCCGCGGGCCGGTCCTGCTGGCCCAGCTGATCCAGCTCGGCGTCGCCTGGAGCTTCTGGGGAGGCAGGACAACCTGGGTCTCGGTGTCGCTCGGGGTCGTGGCCCTGATCGTCCTGGCCGGCCTGCTGCACCCGCAGAGCATCGACGTGCTCAACGAAGAGCAGCCCGAGCGGCCCTAGATGGCCCGCTAACGGGCGTCCTGCATGGCCACCCGCATCTGGTCCAGCGTGCGGCTGAGCAGCCGGGAGACGTGCATCTGGGAGATGCCGACCTCCTCGGCGATCTGAGTCTGGGTCATGTTCTTGAAGAAACGGAGCACCAGGATCCGCTTCTCCCGGGGGTCCAGCTGGTCGAGCATCGGCTTGATCGACTCGCGCACCTCGACGTGCTCGAGGTTCGGGTCGTCGATGCCCAGAGCGTCGAGCATGCTTCCGCCGGGCTCGTCGCTGCCGTCGTCGGTGGCATCCAGTGACAGCGTCGAGTAGGCGTTGCTCGACTCCAGGCCCTCGATGATCTCCTCGACGGTGCAGCCGATGCGTTCGCTGAGCTCGCGCGGTGTGGGGGAGCGGCCGAGGTCCTGGGTGAGCTCCGCGGTCGCGGTGACGATGTGCATCCGCAGCTCCTGGAGCCGCCGCGGCACCCGGATCGCCCACCCCTTGTCCCGGAAGTAGCGCTTGATCTCACCGATGATCGTGGGGGTGGCGTACGTCGAGAACTCGACGCCCCGCTCGGCCTCGAACCGGTCGACGGACTTGATCAGCCCGATGGTGCCTACCTGGACCAGGTCCTCGAAGGGTTCGCCGCGGTTGCGGAACCGGCGGGCGCAGTGCTCGACCAGGGGCAGGTGGAGGTGGACCAGGTCCTCCCGGGCGGCAAAACGCTCCTTCTCGGAGGCGCCGTCGTCGCAGAGGATTCCGAACAGCTCGGCACTGCGCTGGCGGGTGAGGTCGGCGCTCGACGAACCGTCCGCCCATGCGCCCTCGTCCCACCCGCTGTCCCGCTCCATGTCAGGGGCCGAATCCAGGCTCTCCCGGCTCCATGCTGAGGCTCACAGAGAAGCGACCTTCGGAGGACTCGGCCTCGGCACGGGTCGCGAGCGTACTGAGAACTTGCCAAGCGAAGCTGTCGTAGTCCGGATTGACCGGCGCCACGGCTTCGACGGCCACCTCGACGGTCAGCGAACCCGCCGACATGTAGAAGAAGCAGATGAGGTCGGTGCCCTCGGCCGCCTCCGGCAGGACCATCGCGCTCGCCTCGCCCACGGCGATCCGCAGGTCCTCGATGTCGTCGATCGGGAAGTCGAGGCGGGCCGCGAGCCCGGCGGTGGTGGTCCGAAGGACCGAGACGTAGGCGCTGTCGGCAGGGAGCCGAAGCTCCACATCGGCGCGGGTGCGCTGTTTGGCTGGCATGGCGGGCCTTCCGATGACTCGATCCCTCCCCGTCCTGTCATGAACACTAGTCGGGGCCGGCCGCCAGGTGGAGTACCTGGCGCCCGGCCCCTTCCCGGATCGTCTCAGGACTTCTTCGTCCGCTGGCGCTGCGCGGCAGCACCTGCGGCGTTCGCCGCAAGCCCGCGAGCAAGCTCGGGGCTCGGGCTCACTTCTTGGTCTCCCAGAAGATCTCAGCGATCTCGTCGATCTTGGCGAGGAGCTTGTCTGCGTCCGCCGCGTCCATCGAGCCCTTGGTGCCGGTGGCCCCCGCGAGCTTCGTCGCCTCGTTGACCAGCTCGTGGAGCTGGGGGTACTTCTCGAAGTGCGGCGGCTTGAAGTAGTCGGTCCAGAGCACCCACAGGTGGTGCTTGACCAGCTCGGAGCGCTGCTCCTTGATCAGGACGGCACGGGTGCGGAAGTCAGGGTCGTCGTTGTCCTTCAACTTCTCGATGATGGCCTTGACCGACTCCGCCTCGATGCGGGCCTGGGCCGGGTCGTAGACACCGCAGGGCAGGTCGCAGTGGGCGGAAACCTCGACGGTGGGTGCGAACAGTGGCGCGTGCATCCGTTGGTCCTCTCGTGTGGCGTCAGGTGGGTCTCTGCGAGGCTACTCGGCGTGCCGCGCGCTCCAGAGACGGGTTCCACGTACCCCGGCCGCCACCCGGCATTCGGGTTCGCGCTGGTCGCCGGCGACTCCATGCGGCCCCGGCTCGCCCCGGGTGATCGGCTCCTCGTGAGGTACGGCGGGCGGGTGCGGCCCGGCGCCGTCGTACTCGCGCGGTTTGCTGACGGCACCCTGGCGGTCAAGCGGGCCGTCGAGCGGCGAACGACGCGCACCGGCGCCCGGGCCTGGTGGCTGCTCAGCGACAACCCCGGCGCCGGAGTCGACTCGCGCCACCGGGGACCCGTCCCCGAGCCGGATGTGATCGCCGTCGCCCTGCTCCGGGTGTGGCCGCGGCCACGTCTGCGGTTGTGACAGACTCCCAAGTCCCCCAGTTGTCCCCGGAGGGCCCCGCGGCCCGGAGAGCCAGAACTTGATGGTGGCTTCCCCACACGACGCCCATCCGCACGCCGGTGACCCCGTCTTCGACCTACACGTCGGCGGCAAGATGGAGACCCGCTCCACGGTGGCGCTGACCGGGCGCGACGAGCTGTCGATGGCCTACACGCCCGGCGTGGCCCGCGTCTGCGAGGCGATCGCCGCCGATCCGTCCCTCACCCGGCACTACACCTGGGTTCCCAACACGGTGGCGATCGTCACCGACGGCACCGCGGTCCTGGGGCTCGGTGACATCGGTCCCGCCGCTGCGATGCCGGTGATGGAGGGCAAGGCGGTCCTGTTCAAGCAGTTCGGCGGCGTCGACGGCGTACCGATCTGCCTGGACACCACCGACGTCGAGGAGATCATCGATACCGTGGCGCGACTCGCGCCGAGCTTCGGCGGCATCAACCTCGAGGACATCTCGGCACCCCGCTGCTTCGAGATCGAGGACCGGCTCAAGGAGCGGTTGTCGATCCCGGTGTTCCACGACGACCAGCACGGGACCGCCGTCGTCGCGCTGGCGGCCCTCAAGAACGCCCTCGAGCTCACCGGCCGCGACCCGGCCGGGACCCGGGTAGTGATCTCGGGTGCCGGGGCAGCCGGGGTCGCCGTGGCCCGGATCCTGCTCGAGGCCGGCGTGCGTGACCTCGCGGTCCTCGACCGGCAGGGGGTGCTGAACTCCGAGCGCTCCGACCTCACCCCCGTCAAGCTCGCGCTGGCCCGGGACACCGCCGACCACTTCGGCCGCACCGGCAAGCTGGCCGACGTCATGGACGGGGCCGACGTCTACATCGGCGTCTCCGGCGGCTCCGTGCCCGAGGAGGTCGTCGCGCTGATGGCCGACGAGGCCGTGATCTTCGGCCTGGCCAACCCGAACCCGGAGGTGCATCCCGAGCTCGCGCACCGCTACGCGCGGGTGGTCGCCACCGGGCGCTCGGACTTTCCCAACCAGATCAACAACGTGCTCGCGTTCCCGGGGATCTTCCGCGGGGCCTTCGACGCGCACGCCACCGCGATCACCGAGGGCATGAAGCTCGCCGCCGCCGACGCCCTGGCCGGGCTCGTCGGTGCGGAGCTGGCCGAGGATCACATCGTCCCCTCGCCGTTCGATCCCCGGGTCGGCCCGGCCGTCTCGGCTGCCGTCGCCGACGCCGCCCGGCGGGACGGGGTGGCGCGCCGGTAGGTCGTTGGTTTCGACGCGCCGTCCTGCCTCCCCACGCCGCGCACTCCTCCGTCGTGCCCGGCTAGGGTCGGCACATGTTCGCCGTCTACGCCGACTCGTTCTCCCCTCAAGACCCGCTGTCCGGCCTGGTGGTCGGCGAGCGACCAGACCCGGTCGCTCCCGACGGTTGGGCGACGGTCACGGTCCGGGCCGCCTCGCTCAACCACCATGACCTCTGGTCGCTGCGGGGGGTGGGGCTCAAGGAGGAGTCGCTGCCGATGATCCTGGGCTGCGACGCCGCGGGACACGACGAGGACGGCAACGAGGTCGTCGTCCACGCGGTGGTCAGCGACCCGGGCTGGGCCGGCGACGAGACGCTCGACCCGAAGCGGTCGCTGCTCTCCGAGCGGCACCAGGGCACGTTCGCCGAGCGGGTCGTCGTACCCCGTCGCAACGTGGTGCCCAAGCCGGAGTCCCTCTCCTTCGAGGAGGCGGCCTGCCTGCCCACTGCGTGGCTCACGGCCTACCGGATGCTGTTCACGCAGGGCGGGCTCAAGGCCGGCGACAGCGTGCTGGTGCAGGGAGCCGGCGGAGGAGTGGCGACGGCACTGATCATCCTGGCCCGGGCCGGTGGCCTGCGGGTGTACGCGACCTCCCGTGACGAGACCAAGCGGGCCCGGGCGCTCGAGATCGGGGCCCACGAGGCGCTGGAGTCCGGCGCCCGGCTGCCGACGAAGGTCGACGCCGTGATGGAGACCGTCGGCCGCGCCACCTGGTCGCACTCGATCCGTTCCCTGCGCCCCGGCGGCACCATCGTCGTCAGCGGTACGACGTCGGGCCCCAAGGTCGATGATGCCGAGCTCACCCGGATCTTCTTCCTCCAGCTGCGCGTGATCGGCTCCACCATGGGAACCCGCGACGAGCTCGCCTCGCTGGTCACCCTGCTCGACGCCACCGGTACCCGCCCGCTGATCGACCGCACCCTCGAGCTTTCCAAGGCGCCGGAGGGGTTCGCGGCGATGGCCGAGGGCGACGTCTTCGGCAAGATCGTCTTCTCCCGGGACGCGTGATGCCCACCCACCTGCTCACCGGCGCCGGCTCCGGCATCGGTGCGTCTGTCGGACGTCGGCTCCACGAACGGGGCGACCGGCTGGTGCTCCTGGCGCGCTCGGACGAGCGCGCGGCCGGGCTCGCCCGGGACTACCCCGGCGCGGACACGCTGGTCGCGGACCTGTCCGACCCGGACGGTCTCGAGCGCCTGCTGGCCGAGGCCGACCTGCCCGACGCGCTCGACTCGGTGCTGCACGTCGCCGGGGCGGTCGAGCTGTCGCCTGTGGCGGACCTGCCGGTCGGCGAGCTCCGCGAGCAGCTCGACGTCAACCTGGTCGCGCCGACGGTCCTCACCAGGGCCTGCCTGCCCGCGCTGCGCCGGGCCAGGGGCACGGTGCTCTTCGTCAACTCCACCTCGGGCCTGCGGGCCAACCCCACCTGGGCGGCGTACGCCGCCTCGAAGTTCGGTCTGCGCGGCCTGGCCGACGCCCTGCGGGCGGAGGAGGCTGAGCACGGCGTACGCGTCACCAGCGTCTTCCCGAGCCGGACCGCGACCCCGATGCAGGAGAAGGTCCACGCCCAGGAGGGCAAGGACTACGACCCATCGGAGTGGATCACGCCGGACACGGTGGCCGACGCGATCCTGCACGTGCTCGACCTGCCACCCGAGGCGACGATCCCCGAGCTCGTGGTCCGCGTCGCGACCTAGCCGGGGTCACGGTGGTCTGAATGGTTGCCGGGTCTCGACACGCTCCGTCGCGACCCTCGCAAGCTCGGTCGCAGTCGCTGCTCGATCACCATCGATGATCGGGTCGGGTCTCGTGCCTCGACCCGTCCCGATCAGGGCAGCTGCGAACGCCAGTTGAGGGCCCCGATCAGGACCATCCGCAGCTGGGTCCGGGTCCGGTCCACGACCTCCTGCTCGGCCTCGGGACCGGAGGCGATGATGACCTCGGCGGTCGCGACCACGGAGTTGACGATCAGGTTCGACAGGATCTGCAGGTCCTCCGAGGACCAGCGCTCCGTGCCCGGGAGCCGGGCCAGGTCGAGGGCGAGCTCACGCTCGAACAGCTCGATCCCGTGCGAGATCGCCTCCCGCACCACGAGCGGACCGGCGGCCCGCTCCCGCGCGATGAACCGGAAGTGCTCCCGCTGCGCATGCACGTGGTCGACGAGCACCCGCAGCGAGCCGTCGATGATGTCGTCGAGCGCCGGGCCGTTGCGGCGTACGTCGCGCAGCATGGCGCGCAGCGAGACGAAGGACTCCTCCACAAGGGCCAGCCCGAGGGCGTCGATCGACTCGAAGTGCCGGTAGAACGCGGTCGGGACGATCCCGACCTCCTTGGCGACCGCCCGCAGTGAGAGGGCGGCGAACGTGCCCTCGCTGGAGAGGGCCAGGGCCGCGTCGAGGATCGCCCGGCGGGTGCGCTCCTTGCGCTCCCCCCGGGTCTCCCGCTGCTCGGTCGCCTGGGTGTTCATGCACAGGAGCCTAAGCGCCGGACCCCGTTGCAGGCACCTAGGATGGCCGCCATGAAGGACCACCTGAGCAGCACCGAGATCGGCAAGGACGCCGTGCAGAGCGCCGTGGAGGCAGCGGCCACCACCGTCGGCCAGGTGACCTCGATCATCGCCCACGCGGTCAAGGACGTCGCCGGGGCGATGGGAGGCTTCGCCACCGAGGTCTTCGAGATCCGTGACTCCGCCCGCAGGGCCCGGGACCAGAACCTGCCCTAGTACCGTGACTTCCCACCCTCCTGCTCGGTGGTCGTCGGTGCCGGCATGAGCGATCCGGACGCCCCGCGGGTGCAGAACCTCCACCTGGTGGTCGACGGTATCGACGAGGTCCGGGCCCAGCTGACCGCCCAAGGCGTCGAGGTCTCCGAGGTGCAGGACATGGGCGGGGTGAAGTACGCCTACCTCAGCGACCCCGACGGCAACTCCTGGGCGCTCCAGCAGATCCCGCGCTGACTAGATCTCGCCGCCGAAGCTCATCTCGAAGTCGGACATCCGGAACGACGCCAGCGGCCTCCGGCCGGCCAGCCAGCCGAGTGGTCCGTCCCCGGCGAAGTCCCACCGGCCATGGCAGGGGAGCGTCCGCGCGGAGCCGTGCAGTTTGGCCGTCTTCGGCTGGTCGCCGCCGTTCAGCGCGGGCTGCCAGGTCCCTCCGCGGAACGGCAGTCGCGGAGCGAACCGCGAGAGGTCGCTGAACTGCGCCCTGGCGACCGGCGTACCGGCGATCGAGGCGGACCATTCGGCTCGCGCCAGCGGCCCGTTGCGGTCGATGTCGTGGGTGAACTCGCACAGGCCCTTGGGGATCGCCCAGAGCTCACGGCCGCCCTCGACCGACTCGGGCGAGTCGACCCAGATGTCGGTGATCTCGACGGCGCGGCCTGGCCGGGACGCCGGTCGGGCCACGAGCACCTCGGAGTAGGTCAGCTCACTGCCGGGCTCGTAGCTGACGAACGCGGCGCCGTAGACCCCGTCACGGCGGCCCTCCACGCCGCGCACCCGGAAGAGCGACAGCCACAGCTGGCCCTGCATCTGCCACGGAGGGGCGGGATAGCCCATGTCAGTCCTCGGGGTCGTCGAGCCGGGCCAGCCAGGTCGCGAAGCGCTCGACCGGGGTCTCGAACTCTGGGTGGGTGTCGGTGAACTCCTGCAGCCGCTCGGCCAGCCAGGCGAGGGTGACCTCCTCCTCGCCCCGGCGCTTCTCCAGCTCCTCGATGCCGCGGTCGGTGAAGTACATCAGTAGTCGTGGTCGGGGCGGTCGGACAGCTCCGCGAACGCCCGGTCCACCAACGCCTTCTGCTCCTCCATGTGCCGCTTCAACGTGCCGACCGACGGGGACGACGACGCCGGGCGGGTGACGGCCTCGACCGGGAGATCCAGCTTCGGCCACACGTTGAGCGCGTAGTGGGGCCACGGGCCCATGTTGCGCGGCTCGTCCTGCACCCACCGGATCGCCTTGAGGTTGGGGAGGCTCTGGATGTAGTCGCGGATCTCCTCGTCGGGCTGCGGGTAGAGCTGCTCCAGCCGGGCGATTGCGAACCTGCCGGCGTCGTCGCGCTTCTTCCGCTCGACCATCAGGTCCCAGGTCACGCGTCCGGAGCAGAGCAGCAGCGTGTCGACCTGCTCGGGGTCGGCCTGGCCGTCGGTGACCAGCGGCCGGAACTCGCCGGTCGTGAAGTCGTCGGGCTGCGAGGCAGCCTCCTTGCGCTTGAGCATCGACTTCGGCGTGAACACGATGAGCGGCCGGTGCTCCTCGCCGAGCGAGTGCTGTCGTAGCAGGTGGAAGTACGACGCCGGAGTCGACGGCTGCGCGACCACGAAGGCGTCCTCGGCGGCCATGGTGAGGAAGCG
Source organism: uncultured Actinomycetota bacterium (assembly GCA_963841625.1). Classification (GTDB taxonomy): domain Bacteria; phylum Actinomycetota; class Actinomycetes; order Propionibacteriales; family Nocardioidaceae; genus Nocardioides. The sequence goes on from CAWJDH010000009.1 coordinate 218,320, forward strand.
CTCGATCCGGGCCGAGGAGTGGTCGGGACCCTGGCCCTCGTAGCCGTGGGGGAGCAGCATGACCACGCCGGACTGCTGGCGCCACTTGGTCTCACCGGCCGTGATGAACTCGTCGATGACGACCTGGGCGCCGTTGACGAAGTCGCCGAACTGCGCCTCCCACAGCACGAGGGCGTCGGGGCGGGCCACGGAGTAGCCGTACTCGAAGCCGAGCGCGGCGAACTCCGACAGCAGCGAGTCGTAGGCATAGAACCGGCCCTGGTCCTCGGTCAGCGAGCTGAGCGGAGTCCACTCGTCGGCGTTGGCCCGGTCGATGATCGTCGCGAAGCGCTGGACGAACGTGCCGCGCCGGGAGTCCTGGCCGGCCAGGCGCACGGGACGGCCGGCCATCAGCAGCGAGCCGAAGGCGACGATCTCGGCGGTGCCCCAGTCGATCGGGCCGTCGGTGATCGCGGCCGCCCGGCGCTGCAGCTGCGGCATCACCTTCGGGTGCACGGTGAAGCCGTCGGGTGGCGTCACGTAGGCGTCGGAGATGCGCTTGAGCACCTCGTGGCTGACCGCCGTGGACGTGCCCGCCGCCGACTTCTCGGGGTAGTCGGGCACCGTCGTCCACTCGTCGGGGGCCTCCACGCTGGCCTCGCGCACCTCGGTGAAGACGCGCTCCAGCTGCTGCTGGTAGTCCTTGAGGACCTGCTCGGCCTCTTCGACCGTGATGTCGCCGCGGCCGATGAGGGACTCGGTGTAGAGCTTGCGGACCGAGCGCTTCTGCTCGATCAGGTCGTACATCAGCGGCTGGGTGTACGACGGGTCGTCGCCCTCGTTGTGACCGCGGCGGCGGTAGCACACCAGGTCGATGACGACGTCCTTGTTGAACGTCTGGCGGTACTCGAAGGCCAGCCGGGCCACCCGGATGCAGGCCTCGGGGTCGTCGCCGTTGACGTGGAAGATCGGCGCCTGGACCATCCGGGCGACGTCGGTGCAGTAGAGCGAGGAACGGGACGCGCCAGGCGACGTGGTGAAGCCCACCTGGTTGTTGACGACGAGGTGGATGGTGCCGCCGGTGCGGTAGCCCCTCAGCTGCGAGAGGTTCAGGGTCTCGGCGACCACGCCCTGGCCGGCGAACGCCGCGTCACCGTGGACCAGCAGCGGGAGCACGGGGAACTCCAGGCCGCGGTCGAGGACGTCCTGCTTGGCCCGGGTGATGCCCTCGAGCACGGGGTCGACCGCCTCGAGGTGGGACGGGTTCGCTGCCACCGACACCTTGATCTTGTCGCGGCTGCCGGCGACGAACTCGCCCTCGGCGCCGAGGTGGTACTTCACGTCGCCGGAGCCCTGCACGGTGCGCGGGTCGATGTTGCCCTCGAACTCCCGGAAGATCTGGGAGTACTTCTTGCCCACGATGTTGGCGAGCACGTTGAGCCGGCCCCGGTGGGCCATCCCGATGCAGACCTCGTCGAGCTCGGCCTCCGCGGCGGCCTCGCAGATCTCGTCGATCAGCGGGACCGTGGTCTCGCTGCCCTCGAGGCTGAACCGCTTCTGACCGACGAACTTGGTCTGCAGGAACGTCTCGAACGCCTCGGCCTGGTTGAGCTTGAGCATGATCCGCAGCTGCTCCTCGCGGGGCGGCTTGGTGTGCGGCTGCTCGACGCGCTCCTGGATCCAGCGGCGCTGCTCGGGATCCATGATGTGCATGTACTCGATGCCGGTGGTGCGGCAGTAGGAGTCGCGCAGGATGCCGAGGATCGTGCGCAGCTTCATGAACCGGCGGCCCTCGCCGCCGAAGGAGCCGGTCGCGAACTCCCGGTCGAGGTCCCACAGCGTCAGACCGTGCGACTCGACCTCGAGGTCGGGGTGGCTGCGCTGGCGGTACTCCAGCGGGTCGGTGTCGGCCATCATGTGGCCGCGCACGCGGTAGGCGTGGATCAGCTCCAGGATCCGGGCCTGCTTGCTGATCTCGTCGTCGTGGGACGTCGCGATGTCCTGGGACCAGCGGATCGGCTCGTAGGGGATCCGCAACGAGCGGAAGATCTCGTCGTAGAAGTCGTCCTCGCCGAGCAGCAGCTGGTGGACCCGGCGCAGGAAGTCGCCCGACTGGGCGCCCTGGATCACCCGGTGGTCGTAGGTCGACGTCAGGGTCATGACCTTGCCGATGGCGTTGCGGGCGATGGCCTCCTCCGACGCGCCCTGCCAGCCGGGCGGGTACTCCATGGCGCCGACGCCGATGATCGCGCCCTGGCCCTTCATCAGCCGCGGCACCGAGTGGTTGGTGCCCAGCGTGCCGGGGTTGGTCAGGGAGATGGTGGTGCCCTGGAAGTCCTCGATGGTCAGCTTGCCGTTGCGCGCCTTGCGGACGATGTCCTCGTAGCCGGTCCAGAAGGCCGCGAAGTCCATGGTCTCGGCGGCCTTGATCGACGGCACCAGCAGCGTGCGGGTGCCATCCTTCTTCGGGATGTCGATCGCGAGGCCGAGGTTGATGTGGGCCGGGGTGATCAGGTTGGGCTTGCCGTCGATGACGTCGTAGCCGACGTTCATCTCGGGCATCGCCTTCAGGGCCTTGATCAGGGCGTAGCCGATGATGTGGGTGAAGGACACCTTGCCGCCACGGGCACGGGCGAGGTGGTTGTTGATGACGGTCCGGTTGTCCCACAGCAGCTTGACCGGCACCGTGCGGACCGACGTCGCCACCGGGATGCTCAGCGAAGCGTCCATGTTCTGCACGGTGCGGGCCGGCGCGCCGCGCAGGATGGTGTAGGTCGGCTCGTCCTTGGCCTCGGCCTGTGCGGGCGGCTTGGGGTCCTTGGCCACGGGCCGGCTCTCGCCCTTGGCCGGTTCGGCCGCGGCCGTCTCCGGTCGCGGCTTGGCCTTCGGGGCCGGGCCTGAGCCCTCGGGCTTCTTCGCCGACTCCTTGGCCTCCGGCTTCTCGCCGGCCTTGGACTGAGACTTCGTCTCGGGCTTGGGCTCGGACTTCTCGGGCTTGGGCTTCGCCTCGGGCTGCTTCGCCTCGGCGGGGGCCTTGCCGTCCGACCCACCCTCGGCCTGGTCCCCGGACCCGTTCGTCTTGAAGTACTTCGCCCACTCGGGCGAGACGCTCTTGGGGTCCTTTTTGTACTGGTCGTACATCTCGTCCACGAGCCACTCGTTGGCTCCGAAGTCGCCCGAAGGGGAGGGGGCGGGGTGTGACGTGGACTTTTGGCCTGAGGACTGCGGCACGACTAGGTTCGCCTCTTCCCTTTCGCACGAGTGGACTCCGGCCTCAAGGCTAGTCCCACACGCTGCCAAATGCGCGGCGGAGGGGGCGCCTTCAGGCATGGTGTACCTCGATCGACCAAACGTAAGGATCCATCGTCATGAAATTGGCGAGCCGGCCGGCCCTCGCGGCGGCCTCGATGTTGTTGAGCCTGTCCCTGGGCGTCACCGCGTGCAGTGATGATTCAGGCGGCAGCGACACCTCGCAGCCGCCCCTGCCCAGTGGGGAGCCTTCCAGGTTCTCCATCGAGACGACGACGACCATGGGTCGGGTGGTCGGTCGACTCTCCAAGGAGGACCGGAAACGGGTGGCGAACGCCATCACCCCGGTGGTGCAGCGCTGGTTCAACGCGGCGTACGTCGGCGGCGACTACCCGCGCAAGGACTTCAGCGACGCGTTCCCGGGCTTCACCGCCGGGGCCCGCGCGGAGGCGCGCCGCGACATGGAGCTGATGAGCAACGTGCGCATCGGGACGAGGATCAGCGGCGTCACGCCGAAGATCAGCCGGATTGCCCTCGACGTGCTCGCCGTCCGCAAGCACGCCGCCGCTGTGACCGCCCGGTTCCGACTGGCGTTCAAGACCCAGGGCGACCTCGTGCGCAGGGTCGGCGTCCGCGGCCGGCTCCTGCTCACCCGATCGAAGACTGGCTGGCGGATCTTCGCCTACCACGTCGCAAAGTCTGGAGCCAACGCATGAGACTCCTCCGACGCCTGCTGCGCCCCGCCGTACTCACCCTCGTCCTGGCCACGGCAGCCTTCATCGTCCCAAACTCCGCCGTGCAGCCCACCGACGCCGCGCTGGTCAAGATCCACACCGCCGAGGGAGTCGACGCCGGTCCCGACATGATCTGGATCCTCGCCGTGGGCTCGGACGCCCGGCCGGGTCAGCTGATGACCAGGAGCCGCGGCGACGCGCTGCAGCTGGTCGGGCTCAACACCAAGACCGGTGCCGCGGCCGCGATCGGGATCCCGCGTGACTCCGTGGTGAGCATCCCCGGCCACGGCCGCGACCGGGTCAACGCGGCTCTCTACTTCGGCGGTCCCCAGCTCCTCGGCCGCGCGGTCGGCGGCCTGGTCGGCGTTCAGCCTGACTACGTGTTCGTCACTCGCTTCCCGTTCTTCGAGGACATGGTCAGCGACATCGGCGGGATCACCGTCTCCAACCCGCGTGCGTTCAGCGACCCCTACCTGAAGCCCAAGGGCTTCAAGAAGGGCCGAATCCACCTCACCGGTTACGAAGCGATGGCGTTCTCGCGGATCCGCAAGAGCCTGGCCGGGGGTGACTTCGACCGGTCGGCCAACCAGCAGCGGACGATGCGCGGGATCTACGCGCGGATCCGCTCCCAGGCAGACCGGCCCGGGTTCATCGAGCGCGGAATCATGACGGTCATGCAGCACACGTCGACCAACCTGCCGCCCGGGGAGCTCTTCAAGCTCGCTCAGATCGTGGCCCAGGTCGACCCGTCGAAGATCAGCACCTGCGTGGTCCAAGGCTCCATCGGCAGCATGGGCGCTGCCAGCGTGGTGTTCCCGTTCGTCAGCGAGGCCCGCCGCTACGGCCACGACGCCCGCAAGGACGCCACGATCAAGCGCTGCTAGTCCCGCCTTCGGTCGTGAGCAGTCGCGCCGGCGAGCGTCGGTCGAAGCCCCGTTGTGACCCTTGTGAATTTCCAGGGGTAAACCCAGGGTGATGTGGGTATGAACCTCAGCACTTGCCCCGATGTGCGGGCATCGCTATCAGCGGACACATGGGCTCAGTCGGCTGGAGACCGAAAGGCAACGAGGATGATCGACTGGGACTCGGAAAACTGGGGCAACGTGGTGCACTTCGCGGCCGATGGCTCCTGGGTGACCGACAAGCATGGCGACGATGACGCTGGTCTGGACTGAGCGCCAGGCCGGGTTCGGGTCGAACATCGGCCCGCCTCGCGATGACTGCGTCAGACCGCCACTTCGCGCGCGTCCAGGGTGTACGGCGTGGTGGCGGCCACCGCACGCAGCCCGAGGTGCACCAGGATCGGCCTCGAGTCGGGCGAGGTGTCCAGCCGCATGAACCGGTAACCGCGCTCGCGAGCGAGCCTGGCCCGGTGGGTGACCGTTGCACGGTACAGGCCCTTGCGTCGCCACTCGGGCAAGGTCGAACCGCCCCACATGCTGGCAAAGTCCGTGCCGCTCGAGTACCGCAACCACCCGGCACAGAGCACGGGCCCCTCTGCTGACTCCTCGACGACGACCACGTCGAGCGCGTCGGGGTTCGCCCGCATCTCGCGCGCCAGCGACCCTTCGCCGCGGTCCGGTCCCCAGATCGCCTTCATCAGCTCATCGATCCGGGTCAGGTCGGCGTCGCTGGTCACTGCGCGCACCCGCACACCTGGCGGCAGGTCGACGTCGTGGATCAGCCCCTCGACCTCGCCGAGCAACAGGGTCTCGGGGGGCTCGGCCACGAAGCCCGCGGCCGTCAGCATGTCGGTGAGGTCCTTGGGCTGGTCGTAGGAGTAGGTCTTCCACTCCACCCGCTCGTGCCGTCGGGTGAAGAACTCCACCTGCCGGGAAATCCAGTGCCTGGGGTCGTCGCCGAGACCCTGGGGGCATTCGACCATGCAGTACGACGTGCCGGGGTCCTCCGGGTACCGGCGGACGACAGGCCCGTCGGTGTCCTGCACGATGCCGGGCGTCGGCTCGTCCTCCCGGCCGCCGAGCCGGATCTGGCGGTGAAACTGGTCAAGCAGCTGCTGGTCGCTGAGGTCGGATGTCATATCGCGCAGAGCGAACCACTCGACCGAAGCCGGCGGCAAGCGAGTTCTGCGGCCAGTATCCGGCCGCCCTACCCGATCGGTGTTCCGCTGATCGATGCGCCTGAGGGACGGAGCGATTCCCTGCTCACGCCCCGGCGTGGAACTGGGCGAGCACGGCCCGGAACTGAGCTGCCGCGCCGGCTGAGTTCGGATGCGCGGGCACCCCGACGGCGGGCCCGTTCACCGAGGGACCGAGGACCTCGGCGTACCGCACGTTCGGCGGCTGGCAGATGTCGTGGCCGATCGTGGGGGTGTAGGAGTCGACGAACTCCGCACTCCCGGCGGCTGCCGCCCGCTGCACCATCGCATTGAGCCGCAGCATGGTGGCGTGCAGGTAGACCATGTCCTCCTCGCTGATCGGCACCGTGGGGTAGCAGGCGTGCTCGGGCACCGCCGCGAAGTAGTCGATGATCAACACGCGGGCGTCCGGGCTGCGCCGGTGGATCTCCTGGAGGGCGGCTACCACCTTCGGCTCGGCCTCGAGGATCTGCTGGGCGAGCTGGTCCTCACCGCCTTCCGGCGCGTACTTGTCCCTGCAGCCGCCGGTCGGCACCGGCTCGGGCGCCGTCCCAGGAGGCACCGTCTCGTCGTCAGGAAACAGACCGAAACAGTCCATGGCGGCGCCGGCGATCCCCGCGTCGTTGCCGCCGATACCGACCGTGACGAGATCGGTCGTGGGCGTGAGGCGGTCGAACTGCGCCGGATTCGTGCCGCCCGGTTCGACGCTCTGGGGAGCGTAGAAGTCGTCGGTCTCCGCTCCGCCGCACGTGGCGTCCCGGAAGTTCGAGATCCCGAGCTCACTGGCCAGCAGCTTGGGGTAGTTGGTGTGCGACTGCCCGCAGCCGATCGGCACGTGAGTCGTGTCCGGCGTGCCGTTGGCGTCGGCGATCACCACGTCGGCAGACCACGAGTCACCCAGAGCGACGTACTCGTCGTAGATGCCGTCGGCCGGGGCGGCCGCTGCGTTCGGCCCGGTGAACACGGGCATCGAGAGGGCGGATACGGCGAGGACGACCGTGAGGAGGTTTCGGGGGCGCATGCTCGTTCAACGCGAGAACCGTGTCGCGGTCACGCCCTTGGCCTGTGCCCGACCGGGACCGTCGGCAATGGCGGCCCGGGGAGAGGTGAGTGGAAGGGCGCCCCCGCTAGGATTCGAACCTAGGCTCCCGCCTCCGGAGGGCGGTGCTCTATCCCCTGAGCTACGGGGGCTCGAAGGGTGCGGAGATGACCATACAACCGGCCCGCGGGGGAGAAGAAACCGCGGCTCACCCAGCCCTCGATACTCGTTCGGGGCGCGCGACACCGCGCCGATAGGCTGGGCCGGTGACTCCCGAGCAGCTCTCCGCAGCGATCGTCGACGTGCTGACGCGCCTCGTCGACGAGGGCGCGATCACCCTGCCCGCCGGGGTGCCGGGGAGCGTGACCGTGGAGCGACCGCGCCAACAGGGCCACGGTGACTACGCGACCAACGTCGCGATGCAGCTGGCCAAGCAGGCCGGGACCAACCCGCGCGCGTTCGCCGAGCTGGTCCGGGTGCCGCTGGAGGCCCTCGACGGAGTGGCCGCGGTCGAGGTCGCCGGTCCCGGCTTCCTCAACATCACCGTCGACGCCGGAGCCCAGGGAGAGGTGGCAGCGCAGATCGTGGCGGCCGGGGAGCGGTACGGCCACACCGAGACGCTCGCCGGCAACAAGATCAACGTCGAGTTCATCTCGGCGAACCCGACCGGGCCGATCCACCTCGGTCACACCAGGTGGGCGGTCGTGGGCGACGCCATCGCCCGCGTCCTGGAAGCAGCCGGGGCCGAGGTGACCCGCGAGTTCTACATCAACGACCGCGGCAACCAGATGAACCTCTTCGGCGCCTCGCTCGAAGCCGCCGCCCTCGAAAGGGAGGTGCCCGCCGACGGCTACCGCGGCGACTACATCCCCGAGCTGGCGCGCCGGATCGTGGCCGACATCCCGGGGATCCTGGACCTGTCGGCCGAGGAGCGGCTCGCCGCCTTCCGCGAGGCGGGCTATGCCCTCCAGCTCGAGGAGCAGCGCAAACAGCTCGACGCGTTCCGGACCCACATCGACGTCTGGTTCTCCGAGCGGTCCCTCCACGACAGCGAGGACGTCGCCTCGGGCCTGGAGAAGCTGCGCGGCGAGGGCCACCTGTTCGATGCGGACGGCGCGCTGTGGATGCGGACCACCGACTTCGGAGATGACAAGGACCGGGTCCTGATCCGCACCAACGGCGAGCTGACCTACTTCGCCAGCGACACCGCCTACTACGTCAACAAGCGGGAGCGCGGCTTCGACAGGCTGCTCTACCTCCTCGGCGCCGACCACCACGGGTACGTCGGACGGTTGCGCGCGATGGCCGCCTGCACTGGAGATGACCCGGCGCAGACCCTCGAGGTGCTGATCGGCCAGATGGTCAAGATCATGCGCGGCGACCAGGAGGTGAAGCTGTCCAAGCGGTCGGGCGACCTGGTCACGCTCCAGGAGCTCGTCGAGCTGATCGGGGTCGACCCGCTCCGCTACACCCTCGCCCGCTACCCCAGCGACTCCCCGCTCACGCTCGACGTCGCCGAGATCACCCGCCAGGCGTCCGACAACCCCGTCTTCTACGTGCAGTACGCACATGCGCGGGTCTCCTCGATCCTCCGCAACGGCGCCGACCTCGGCCTGGAGCCGGCCACGGCCGAGGACTTCGACCCCTCGCTGCTCTCCCACGAGAAGGAAGGTGCGCTGCTCCGCGCCCTCGCGGAGTTCCCGCGGGTCGTGGCGAGCGCCGCCCAGCTCCGCGAGCCGCACCGCGTGGCCCGCTACCTGGAGGACACCGCCGCGACCTACCACCGCTTCTACGACACCTGCCGGGTGCTGCCGATGGGCGACGAGGAGCCCACCGACCTGCACCGGGCGCGGCTGCTGCTGGTGGCGGCGACCCGCACCGTGCTCGCCAACGGGCTCAGGCTGCTCGGCGTCTCCGCCCCCGAGCGGATGTGACGCGGGCGCGATGCCTTCCCACGAAGCCGGCTGGGCCCATGCCGACGGCGCCCTCAAGGGGCCGTCGTGGCTGCGCGAACCCGCCGACCCCAACGACCTGGTCCCGCATCTGTGGTCGACGACCGCTCGGAAGGTCGACGGGGTGCTCGAGGTCGGCGGCGTGGCATTGCCGGACCTGGCCGCCGACATCAACACCCCGGCCTACGTCCTGGACGAGGCCGACTTCCGGTCCCGGGCACGAGCCTTCCGCGACGCGTTCGCGGCGTACGACGTCTTCTACGCCGGGAAGGCCTTCCTCTGCACCACGGTGGCGCACTGGATCGAGGAAGAGGGTCTGTCCCTCGACGTCTGTTCCGCCGGTGAGCTGACCGTCGCGCTGCGCACCGGCTTCCCGCCGGAGCGGATCGGCTACCACGGCAACAACAAGACCTACCCCGAGCTGCGCCGGGCCGTGGACGCAGGCGTTGGCCGGATCATCGTCGACTCCTTCGACGAGATCGACCGGCTCAGCCAGATCACGGCCGACCTCGAGCGCAGCGTCGGAGTGATGGTGCGGGTGACGGCGGGGGTCGAGGCCCACACGCACGAGTACATCGCGACCGCACACGAGGACCAGAAGTTCGGCTTCAGCATCACCAGCGGCGACGCCATGGAGGCCGTGCGCCGGGTCCTGGCCGCCGACGGGCTCGACCTGCTCGGCCTGCACAGCCACATCGGCAGCCAGATCTTCGACTCCTCGGGCTTCGAGGTGGCCGCCCGCCGGGTGCTTGCCCTGCACGCGCAGATCGGCGACGAGCTCCGTGCTGAGCTCGATGGGAGGGGCCTGCCCGAGCTGGACCTCGGTGGTGGTTTCGGGATCGCCTACACCACCCAGGATGACCCCTCCGACCCGTCGCAGCTGGCCACGGAGATCACCAAGATCGTCGAGCACGAGTGCCGCGGGCTCGGCATCGACGTGCCCCGGCTCTCCATCGAGCCCGGTCGCGCGATCGCGGGACCCGCGATGTGCACGCTCTACACCGTCGGCACGGTCAAGGAGGTGGCGCTCGACGGCGGCGCGCGGCGTACCTACGTGTCGGTCGACGGTGGCATGAGCGACAACATCCGCCCCGCGCTCTACGACGCCGACTTTTCGTGCACGCTCGCCTCCCGCGCCAGCACGGCTCCTCCGGTCCTCTCCCGCGTGGTGGGCAAGCACTGCGAGGCCGGCGACATCGTGGTCAAGGACGAGTTCCTGCCCGGGGACCTCGCTCCGGGGGACCTGCTCGCCGTACCGGGCACGGGTGCGTACTGTCGCTCCCTGGCCTCCAACTACAACCACGCACTGCGGCCGCCGGTGGTCGCGGTGCGGGACGGCGAGACCCGAGTGCTGGTCCGCCGGGAGACTGAGGATGACCTGTTGGCGACGGACATGGGAGAGGTGCGGTGACGACAGGCAAGGCGCTCAAGGTCGCTGTGCTGGGCTGCGGGTCGGTCGGCTCCCAGGTGGTCCGGCTGCTCACCGAGCAGGCTGCGGACCTCCGTGCCCGCGTGGGTGCCCCGGTCGAGCTGGTCGGCATCGGCGTACGACGCCTCGACGCGCCCCGCGACGTGTCGATCCCCGACGGGCTGCTGACCACCAACGCCGCCGGCCTCGTCGCGCGTGACGACGTCGACCTGGTGATCGAGGTGATCGGTGGCATCGAGCCGGCCAGGTCGCTGATCCTGTCCGCGCTGGAGAACGGCGCATCGGTCGTCACCGCCAACAAGGCGCTGCTGGCCGAGGACGGGCCCACCCTCTTCGAGGCCGCGGACAAGGCCGGACGCGACCTCTACTACGAGGCCGCAGTGGCCGGCGCCATCCCGATCCTGCGCCCGCTGCGCGAGTCGCTGGCCGGCGACCGGGTCACCCGGGTGCTGGGGATCGTCAACGGCACCACCAACTTCATCCTCGACAAGATGGACACCTCGGGTGCGGGGTTCTCCGAGGCTCTGGAGGAGGCCCAGGAGCTCGGCTACGCGGAGGCCGACCCGACCGCCGACGTCGAGGGGTTCGACGCGGCGGCCAAGGCCGCCATCCTCGCGTCCCTGGCCTTCCACTCGCGGGTGACCGCCGCCGACGTCCACCGCGAGGGCATCGCGGACGTGACCGCCGCGGACGTGGCCTCGGCCCAGGAGATGGGCTGCGTGGTGAAGCTGCTCGCGATCTGCGAGCTCCGGCCGACCGCCGGGGGAGACGACGCCGTGGCCGTCCGCGTCCACCCGGCGATGATCCCCCGATCCCACCCCCTTGCCTCCGTGCGCGAGGCCTTCAACGCGGTCTTCGTCGAGTCGGAGGCGGCCGGCCAGCTGATGTTCTACGGCCCCGGGGCCGGCGGCGCACCCACGGCCTCGGCGGTGCTCGGCGACCTGGTCACGGTCGCACGCAACCGGCTGGCCTCCACCCGCGGCGCCGGCGAGTCGGCCTACGCCGATCGTGCCGTGCTGCCGATGGGGGAGACCCTCACCCGCTACCACGTGGCCATGGACGTCGAGGACAGAGCGGGAGTGCTCGCCGCGGTGGCCAACGCGTTCGCCGACAACGGCGTCTCGATCCAGACCGTCCGCCAGGAGGGTCGCGACGAGGACGCCCAGCTCGTCGTCGTCTCCCACCAGGCCACGGACGCCCAGCTCGTCGCGACCGTCGAGCTGCTGCGCCGCATGGAGTTCGTCCGCGAGGTCTCCTCGGTGATGCGGGTCGAGGCGGAAGCGGAATGACTTCCCCCCAGTGGCGCGGGGTCATCGAGGAGTACCGCCCCCTGCTCGACATCCCGAAGGAAACCGTCGCCGTCACGCTCGGCGAGGGCGGCACCCCGCTGGTGCGCTCGGAGTGGCTGTCTGGGCTCGCGCGCGCCGACGTGTGGCTCAAGGTCGAGGGCGACAACCCGACCGGGTCGTTCAAGGACCGCGGCATGACCACCGCGATCTCGGTCGCCGTCCGCGAAGGCGCGCGGGCGGTGGTCTGCGCCTCGACCGGCAACACCTCGGCCTCGATGGCGGCCTACGCGGCCCGGGCCGGGATCAAGCCGCTGGTGCTGGTGCCGCAGGGCAAGATCGCCACCGGCAAGATGACCCAGGCGATCCTGCACGGCGCACAGATCATCATGGTGCGCGGCAACTTCGACCACTGCCTCGAGATGGCCAAGGGACTCTCCTGGGACTACCCCGTCTCCCTGGTCAACTCGGTCAACCCGGTCCGGCTCCAGGGCCAGAAGACCGCGGCGTTCGAGATCGTCGACAAGCTCGGCGACGCCCCCGACTACCACCTGCTCCCGGTCGGCAACGCCGGCAACATCTCGGCCTACTGGATGGGCTACACCCAGTACGCCGACATCGGCCGAGCCACCAAGAAGCCGGTGATGCGCGGCTTCCAGGCCGAGGGCGCGGCACCACTGGTCACCGGGGAGCCCTTCCCCGACCCCGAGACCAGAGCCACCGCCATCCGGGTCGGCAACCCCGCGTCCTGGAAGCTCGCCGAGGCCGCGCGCAACGAGTCGGGGGGCCGGTTCGCCGCGGTGAGCGACGCGCAGATCATGGACGCCCAGCGACAGCTGGCGGCGCGTGACGGCGTCTTCGTCGAGCCCGCCTCCGCCGCGGGGATCGCCGGCCTTCTCCAGGACCTCGAAGCGGGGGAGAGCTACGAGGGGAGCGACGTGGTGGTCACCGTGACCGGCCACGGGCTCAAGGACACCGACACGGCACTCGAGGGCTTCGGCAGTGTCGTCGACAACGTGGTCGACGCCGACGTGACCGCTGCCGCCCGGGCCGCCGGGCTCGCGTAGGACCGCCGGGATGACGAGCTTCGTCGACGGGCAGGTGCGGGTCACGGTCCCGGCAACCTCAGCGAACCTGGGCCCGGGGTTCGACTCGCTCGGCCTCGCCCTCGGCCTGCGCGACGAGCTGACCGGTGAGGTGACCCAGTCCGGCCTCGAGGTCGAGGTGCGCGGGGCCGGCGCCGACGACGTCGCACGCGACGAGGCCAACCTCGTGATCCGCGCGATGCGCGCCGCCTTCGCCGCGATGGAGGTGACACCGCCCGGCCTCCGAGTCTGCTGCGTCAACGCGATCCCGCACGGGCGCGGTCTCGGCTCCTCGGCCGCCGCCATCGTGGGTGGAGCCGCCCTCGCCCGAGGCCTGGTGGAGGACGGGGAGTCCCGCCTCGACGACGACTCGCTCTTCCGGCTCGCGGCGGGGATCGAAGGACACCCTGACAACGTCGCGCCGGCGCTCCTCGGCGGCTTCGTCATCTCCGGGCGCGAGGGCGCCAACTTCTTCGCCCTGCCATCGACGGTGGACAAGCGGATCAGCGTTGTGGTGTTCATCCCGCCCGACCCGGTGTCGACCGAGGTGGCCAGGGGCCTGCTGCCGGACCAGGTGCCGCACGCCGACGCGGCGGCGGACGCGGGTCGAACGGCCCTGCTCGTGGCGGCCTTGGCCCAGCGACCCGAGCACCTGTTCCTGGCCACGCGCGACTTCCTGCACCAGGACTTCCGTCGGGCGGCCATGCCTGAATCGCTGGCTCTGGTCGATCGTCTTGAGGGCCGACGGCGTCGCCGCCACTGTCTCCGGTGCTGGGCCGACCGTGCTCGCGTTCACCACGGGTCGGCACGCGGCGTCGGACCTGGTCGGTGGTTGTCCGGGATCGTGGGACTGCCGTCACCTCGAGATCGACCGGCTCGGCGTACGCGTCGGGTGACCGGACCCGCCCGTCGATCGGTGCTGCCGCTCGGGCGGTAATCGGGTGGTAGCCTGTGGTCGCGCCAGCATTCCGGCGCTGCACCGATCGGTGCACAGCCCCTTCCTCTCCCTCGTGGTCGAGACCGCAACCTGACCGACGTTTCCCTTCCGGGAGCCCGGCCGGGCAGGCGAGGAAGCAATGACCAGGACGCCGACGGCACTCCTGCCGATGCGGCACTGAATACGTGGGAAGGACCTCACGTGACGGAAACCATCGAACCCACCACCTCCGCGGCGGACAGCTCTGCCGCCGGGAATGCGCCGAAGAAGCGCGGTGGGGGACTCAACTCCATGCTCCTCGCCGACCTCAAGTCGATGGCGTCGGGCATGGGTATCGCCGGAGCCGGCTCCATGAAGAAGGCCCAGCTCGTCGAGGCGATCAAGTCCGCCCAGGGCGGGAACAAGGGCGGCCAGGACAAGGGCGGCCAGGACAAGCGCGACCAGAACAAGTCCGACCGGGCCGCCTCGCACGATGACCGCCACTCCAGGAGCGACCAGGCAACCGACCGCGGCCAGGGCGACAACGTGGACGGCCAGCGCCCGGCCAACAGGAACCGGGACAACCAGGACCAGAACCGCGACCGGCGCGACGACCAGCAGGACCGCAACCGCAAGCAGGCGGCCGGCAACCAGGGTCAGCAGCAGGGCGACCAGAAGCAGGCGGACCAGAAGCAGGCGGACCAGAAGAGCGGACCAGAAGCAGGCGGACCAGAAGCAGGCGGATCAGAAGCAGGGCGACCAGCAGGGCGGCAACCGCGACCAGCGCAACCAGAACCAGGGCGGCCGCAACCAGGGTGGCCAGAACCAGGGTGGCCAGAACCAGGGTGGCCAGAACCAGGGCGGCCAGAACCAGGGCGGCCAGGGCGGCGAGGACAGCCGCAGCAGCCGGAGCCGACGGCGCCGGGGACGCGATCGCGACCGCGATCGGGGACGCACGGGCGGCGGCCAGCGCAGCGAGCCCGACACGACCATCCTCGAGGACGACGTACTCCTGCCGGCCGCCGGCATCCTCGACGTTCTCGACAACTACGCGTTCGTCCGCACCAGCGGCTACCTGCCCGGCAGTGAGGACGTCTACGTCTCCTTGACGATGGTGCGCAAGTTCGGTCTGCGTCGCGGCGACGCGATCGTGGGCCAGGTGCGCCAGCCCCGCGAGGGTGAGCGCAAGGAGAAGTTCAACCCGATGGTGCGCATCGACAGCGTCAACGGCGCCGATCCCGAGGCGGCCCGGAGCCGGATCGACTTCTCCAAGCTCACCCCGCTCTACCCCAGCGAGCGGCTCCGCCTGGAGACCGAGCCGACCAACCTGATCGGCCGGGTCATCGACATCGCGGCCCCGATCGGCAAGGGGCAGCGTGGCCTGATCGTCTCGCCGTCCAAGGCCGGCAAGACGATGATCATGCAGTCGATCGCCAACTCCATCACCACCAACAACCCCGAGTGCCACCTGATGGTGGTCCTGGTCGACGAGCGTCCCGAGGAGGTCACCGACTTCGAGCGCTCGGTCAAGGGTGAGGTCATCTCCTCGACGTTCGACCGTCCGGCCAGCGACCACACCACGGTCTCGGAGCTCGCGATCGAGCGCGCCAAGCGGCTCGTCGAGCTCGGCCACGACGTCGTGGTGCTGCTCGACGGCATCACCCGCCTGGGCCGGGCCTACAACCTGGCAGCGCCGGCCAGCGGACGGATCCTCTCCGGTGGGGTCGACTCGGCCGCGCTGTACCCGCCGAAGAGGTTCTTCGGGGCCGCGCGCAACATCGAGAACGGCGGCTCGCTCACCATCCTCGCCACCGCCCTGATCGAGAGCGGCTCGAAGATGGACGAGGTGATCTTCGAGGAGTTCAAGGGCACCGGCAACATGGAGATCCGGCTGCGCCGCGACTTCGCCGACAAGCGGCTGTTCCCGGCGATCGACGCCGTTCAGTCCGGCACGCGTCGCGAGGAGCTCCTGATGAGCAAGGAGGAGCTCCAGATCGTGTGGAAGCTGCGCCGGGTGCTGTCCGGACTCGACGGACAGCAGGCCCTCGAGCTGCTCTTGGAGCGGCTGAAGAAGTCGCAGAGCAACATCGAGTTCCTCATGCAGGTCCAGAAGACGACCCCCACCGCGTCGGGCAAGGACGACTGACCTTCCGGAAAGGGGGGCGGGCTGCGTGAGCGGCCCGCCTCCCCCCGTCCCGCTTGAGGGACCGATAGTGTTCCCGCACATTCCGCCGTTCGGGAAGGTGTGACTGTGGCCAGGATCCTCGTCGCGGACGACGACGTCGATATCCGCGAGCTGATCGAGTTCAAGCTGTCCACCCTCGGACACGAGATCGTGGCGGTCAACGACGGAGCTGCGGCCGTCGACGCGTGCCGGGAGTACAAGCCCGACCTGGCGGTGCTCGACGTGATGATGCCCGGGATGTCCGGGCTCGACGCTATCCGCGTGATCCGCAGCGACGAGGCGATGGCGGACATCCCGGTCATCCTGCTGACGGCGCGCGCTCAGGAGTCCGACGTCGAGACTGGTTTCGACTCGGGCGCAGACGACTACATCACCAAGCCCTTCAGCCCGCGCGAGCTCGCCTCGCGGGTCCAGGCGCTGCTGGCCCGCCCTCGATGAACGTCGAGCGGGTCGCGCTCGTGTCGGCCCTCGTCCTCCTGGCGGCCTGCC
This sequence comes from uncultured Actinomycetota bacterium, assembly GCA_963841625.1. Classification (GTDB taxonomy): domain Bacteria; phylum Actinomycetota; class Actinomycetes; order Propionibacteriales; family Nocardioidaceae; genus Nocardioides. Next base: position 234,761 of record CAWJDH010000009.1, read on the forward strand.
TGATCGCCACCACGCTCCTGGTCATGACGCGGGTCCTCAAGGACCGTGCGGAGCGCCGCCGACAGCACGTCAGGTCGTCGGTGTGGCGGGTCGTGCTCACCTTGGGCAGCGGTGAGGGGCAGGAGCTCGAGGACGCGTACGCCGCCCTGCTCGAAGCCACCCCCGCCCAGCGGAAGGCGGTCGAGAGCGACGCCTTCGCGCTGCTTCCGAAGCTGCGCGGTGAGTCACGCCAGCGCCTCAGCGAGGTGCTCCTGGCCTGGGGTTGCCTCCAGCGGGCGACACACTCCACGACGAGCCGTTCAGTCGTACGACGGTGCCGGGGCTATTACCGACTCGGTGTCCTGGCGGAGCCGGGGCGACGCGACCAGGTCCTGCGCGGGCTCGACGACCGCGACTTCATCGCGCGCCGCACGGCGATGCTGGCCCTGGGATCGTTCCCGCACCCCAAGGTCGTCGAGAAGATGCTGGACGCCGCCGTCGGGGAACCGAGGCTGCGCGGCGACTTCCTCGCCGCCATCGACCGAATCGGCCCGGTTGCGGCTCCGGTCCTGCGCGAGCACCTTGCCCTGGCGCTCGAGAACGGGGACGAGCCCGGTGCCCGGCGGGGCCAGCTGGCTGCCGAAGCGCTGGGTCTCGTCGGCGCGATCGACTCCGTGGCGGCGCTCGAAGACGCCCTGCCGGAAGCGCTGGACGAGTTCCGGATCGCCTGCATCAACGCCCTCGGCGCGCTCGGGTCCCCGGGCTCGATCATCGTGCTGGGCGACACACTGGACCACCCGAACCCCGACGTCCGGCGAGCGGGGGCCCAGGGGCTCGGACTGATCGGAGCAGGGCACGCCGTCGAGCTGTTGACCCACGCGCTCGACGACGACAACGTCGAGGTCGCCCGGGCCGCGGCCAACGCCCTCCACCGCTGCGGTCGACCAGGCCGGTGGGTGCTGCGTGGGAGTCCGGCACCCGTGGCCCGCGAGGTGCTGGCCCTGGCCGGGCTCGGGGCGCCCGCATGAGCATCGTTGTCCTGTGGGTGGCGCTGGGCTTCGCGGTGTACTCCGCCCTCATCAACCTCAGCTACCTCGTGCTCACCGGCCTCGCCATGGCCGACCTCACCGGCTACCGACGCAGGCTCGATTACGCCGGCTACGACGAGTGGTTCCTGGACCCCAACAGCCGCGGCGTCTCGGTGCTGATGCCGGCCTACAACGAGGAGGCCAGCATCGTGCAGTCCGTGCACGCGATGACCTCGCTCCGCTATCCCGACCTGGAGGTCGTGGTCATCGACGACGGGTCCGCGGACAACACCGCCGAGGTCCTCATCGCCGAGTTCGACATGGCCGAGGTGCCGCTGGTCCCCGGCGGGGCCATCCCGCTCAGGTCGACGGTGCTGAGCACCTGGGTGAGCCGACGCGGGTCCCACAACCTGGCACTCGTTCGGAAGTCCAACGGCGGCAAGGCAGACGCCCTCAACGCGGGGATCAACCATGCCCGCAAGGAACTGGTCTGCATGGTCGATGCCGACTCGTTGCTCGACCCGCAGGCACTGCTCAACGTCGCTCGTCCGTTCGCCGACGACCCCGGCCGGGTGGTCGCGGCCGGCGGCGTCATCCGCGTCGCGAACGGTTCACGCGTCGACCGAGGACGCGTCACCAACCTGCGGATGCCCCGCCGCTGGCTGGCGCGGGTCCAGGTCGTCGAGTACCTCCGCGCGTTCCTCATCGGCCGGGCCGGCTGGTCCCGGCTCGGCGGGCTGCTGATCATCTCCGGCGCCTTCGGGATCTTCCGCAAGGACGTCCTGCTCGCAACTGGAGGCATGGCCACGGACTGCATCGGTGAGGACGCCGAGCTCGTCGTCCGCCTTCATCGCACCCTGGCCGAGTCGCACACTGAGGCCGGCGTCGTCTTCGTCCCCGAGCCCGTTGCCTGGACCGAGGTCCCTGCCACCCGCCGCGTCCTGAGCGTGCAGCGCCGGCGCTGGCACCGTGGGCTCGCCGAGATCCTCATCCGTCACCGGCGGATGATGTTCCGACCGCGGTACGGCGTCATCGGCATGATCACCATGCCCTGGTTCGTGTTGTTCGAGCTGCTCTCGCCGGTCATCGAGGTTCTCGGCTGCGCCTTCTTCATCCTGCTCCTGGTGTTGCTCGGCGTGGAGCAGTGGGCCGACAGCGGGCCCGACTGGGTCAACCCTCCGGTCCTGCTCATCATGCTCTCGGCGTCGGTGTTGTTCTCGGTCTTCGTGACGCTGGTGGCGTTGCTGGCCGAGGAGGTCTCCTTCCGCCGCTACCGCGGGCTTCCGGACCTGTTCCGGGCGATCTACGCCGCCGTCGAGGAGAACGTCGGCTACCGCCAGCTGAACGCCTGGTGGCGCCTCGGCGGGATCTTCGAGGCGCTCCGGGGGCGAAGCCACCACTGGGGCGACATGCAGCGCGCCGGCTTCGACCAGACGTGAACGGCGGACGGCCCGTCGCCCAGGTCCTCTCCCCGGTGATCGCGCGGATCCTGGTGCTGACCCTCGCGATGGCGGTCGTCGCGATGCTCGGTGTGTTCCTCACCAACCGTTCGGTCCAGTACCTCAGCGAGGATCTCCAGCCGGCCGCGTCGGCCAACCAGGACATCCTGGCCGACCTCGGTGACCTGCGGTCCGCGACCCGGGAGTGGGTGGTCGGTGGGCGCCAGTCGGCGCGCGCCGACTACGAGGCGGCCGAGGAGCTGCTCACCGCCCACCTCCAGACAGTCACGGACCTGACCACGGACGACGCCGGGCTCCAGCGGCTCCTGGCCCGACAGGAAGAGGCCGCCCGGACCTGGGTCGACGACTACGGCAACATTGTCATCGCCCGCCCCGGCGGGACCGGGAAGTTCGACCGGGAGCTCTTCGCCACCGGCGTGGCTCTCTTCGAAGACTTCCGGGTTGCCCATGACGACACCACCGCGGCCTTCGACGCCAGGGTCAACGACGCCAACGAGGACTCCTCGGTTCGGTTGATGGCCACCGTGCTCGCGGTCATCGTGCTCGCCCTGCTCGAGGGACTCGTCATCATCCGGGCACGCCGCCGGCTCACGGCCGAGATCGCCGAGCCGTTGCACGAGCTCGAGATCGTGGTGCACCAGATGGCCCGCGACCAGGACGCCCGGGCGGTGGCCGAGGGGCCGCGCGAGGTGCGGGCAGTCGCCGGAGCGCTCAACAACCTCGCCGACGCCCAGGTGCGCGCCCGACAGGTTGAGGAGAGGATCCAGAAGGAGCAGCGGGCGCTCGATGTCGCTCAGGACGACTTCGTCTCCAATGTCTCCCACGAGCTGCGCACGCCGCTGACCACGATCAGCGGTTACCTCGAGCTGGTGGCCGACGAGTTCGAGGAGTCGATGGCTCCCCACCACCTGCGGATGCTGACAGCCGGACGGCGCAACGTGGCCCGCCTCCAGCACCTCGTCGACGACTTGCTGACGCTGTCGAAGGCGGAGGCGAGCTCCACCTCCCTGGAGCAGGTCGACCTGGCCACGGTGGTCCGTCCGGTGGTCACCGACGTCCACCTCGGCGCCACCCGGCGCGGGATCGACCTCGAGGTTTCGATCCCCAAGAAGGAGCTGCTCGTCCTGGGTGACCGGGTCATGCTCCACCGAGCCCTGCTCAACGTCCTGAGCAACGCGGTGAAGTTCAGTCGCCAGAGCTCTACGGTGGAGATCGAGCTCAGCTCCCAGGGCCGAGAGGCGATCGTCGTCGTCCGCGACCACGGCATCGGGGTCCCCCAGGAGGAGATCGACCTGCTCGGGACACGGTTCTTCCGGGCCTCCAACGCCGTGAGCCGGGACATCGGAGGCTCCGGTCTCGGAATCCGGATCGTGCAGACGATCATGGAGAAGCACGCCGGCTCGATGCTGATCGAGTCCACGGTGGGCGAGGGCACGACGGTGACCCTGCGCCTCCCCCTCCAGGCGAGTCCGGTGCCTCCCGAGCCGACCGACCCTGCGACGGGAGCCTGAATTTCGAGACGGGTCGCGTGTGCCCTCGCGGGCTCGGGCCCACGCCGAGCCCTCCTCAATCTCCCGCTCTCGTCCGGCCTTCGCCAGCTCAGGTCGGGAGCGTGAATTTCGAGTGCGCTGGCCCGAGGTGGCACACTTGACCGCTGGTTCCGGTTCACGCCTCCGCAGGTCGCGGACGGCGACCCGGCGACCGCGAGAGGACACCATGAAGAAGGACATTCACCCCGACTACGTCGTGACCGAGGTGACCTGCACCTGCGGCGCCAAGTTCACGACCCGTAGCACCGCCACGTCCGGCATCATCCACGCCGATGTGTGCTCGCAGTGCCACCCGTTCTACACCGGCAAGCAGAAGATCCTCGACACCGGCGGCCGAGTCGCCCGCTTCGAGGCCCGCTACGCCAAGAAGAAGGCCGACCAGAAGTAGCGCAATGGACTCGACCACCGAGGGAGGGTCCATGTTCGAGGCAGTCGAGGGGCTGACGGTCGAGCACGCTGCGATCGAGCAACAGCTGGCCGAGCCCGAGATCCACGCCGACGCGCGCGCCGCCAAGCGTCTCAACCAGCGCTACGCCGAGCTGTCCCGCATCATCGCCACCTGGCGGGAGTGGGGAAGGCTCGGCGAGGACATCGAGGCCGCTCGCGAGCTCGCCGGCGAGGACCCGACGTTCGCGCACGAGGCGGAGGTGCTCGCCGAGCGGCGAGCCGTCACCGAGGAGACGCTGCGGCGGCTCCTCGTGCCCCGCGATCCCGCAGACAGCAAGGACGCGATCCTCGAGGTGAAGTCGGGCGAGGGAGGCGAGGAGTCCGCGCTCTTCGCAGGGGACCTGCTGCGCATGTACACCCGGTACGCCGAGGCCAGGGGCTGGTCGGTCGAGCTGCTCGACGCGACCGAGTCCGACCTCGGTGGTTACAAGTCGGTGACCGTTGCCGTGAAGGCCCGCGGCACGTCCGAGCCGGGCGAGGCGCCGTACGGCCTGCTGAAGTTCGAGGGCGGCGTGCACCGTGTGCAACGCGTCCCGGTGACCGAGTCCCAGGGCCGGGTGCACACCAGCGCTGCCGGCGTGCTGGTCCTGCCGGAGGCCGAGCCGCTCGACGTGAGTCTGGACGAGAACGACCTGCGCATCGACGTCTTCCGAAGCAGCGGGCCGGGTGGTCAGAGCGTCAACACCACGGACTCCGCGGTCCGCATCACCCACGTCCCGACCGGCATCGTGGTCAGCTGCCAGAACGAGAAGAGCCAGCTGCAGAACCGCGAGCAGGCGCTGCGAATCCTTCGCGCCCGGCTGCTCGCAGCCGCGCAGGAGGAGGCCGACGCCGAGGCCAGCGAGGCCAGGCGCAGCCAGGTCCGAACCGTCGACCGCTCGGAGCGGATCCGCACCTACAACTTCGCCGAGAACCGGATCTCCGACCACCGCACCGGCTACAAGGCCTACAACCTCGACCAGGTGCTCAACGGGGACCTCCAACCGGTCCTGGACTCCTGCGTCGACGCCGACCTGGCCTCCCGGCTGGCCGCCCTCGAGGGATGACGGCCCATCCCGGCGACCGGCGCTCGGTGCTGGCCGCTGCCACCCGTCGCCTCGCCGAGGCAGGGGTGCCGAGCCCGGAGTACGACGCCTCGGAGCTGCTCGCGCACGTGCTGGGCACATCGCGGGCCGACCTCTTCGCGGTCGTGACCGTGCCGCCTGAACAGGTCGTCGAGCTCGAGGCCCTGGTCGACCGCCGGGCCTGTCGCGAGCCCCTCCAGCACCTCACCGGCATCGCCCACTTCCGCCACGTGTCGCTGGCCGTGGGCCCCGGGGTGTTCGTGCCGCGACCGGAGACCGAGCTGCTCGCCGGGTGGGCCATCGAGCAGGCAGCAGCGCTGGACAGTCCCGTGGTGCTCGACCTCGGCACCGGCTCGGGAGCCATCGCGGCGGCCGTGGCCGACGAGGTCCCCTCCGCCCAGGTGCACGCCCTGGAGCTCGACGAGCGCGCCCACGAGTGGGCTGCGCGGAATCTCGCTGGCACCGGCGTCGACCTGCGCCAGGGGGACCTGTCCACGGCCTTCGACGACCTGGCCGGCCGGGTCGACGTGATCGCGTCCAACCCGCCCTACATCCCGCTCACCGCCTGGGAGTCGGTGGCGCCCGAGGCACGTGACCACGACCCGGAGCTGGCCCTCTGGTCCGGAGGAGACGGCCTGGACGCGATCCGGGCGCTCGAGGCCCGGGCGGCCGTCCTCCTGCGCGACGGCGGGGTGATCGGGGTCGAGCACGCGGACGTCCAGGGCGAGACGGCTCCGGCGGTCTTCACCGACGTCGGCCGGTGGACCGAGGTGAAGGACCACCGCGACCTGGCCGACCGTCCGCGGTTCCTGACGGCGCGGCTGGCACGATAACGCTGTGCGCTACGCCACCTCGACCGATGACGAACGCGACATCGCCCTCAACGCCGCGAGCCTGGCCGTGCAGCGAGGGCAGGTGATCGTCATCCCCACCGACACCGTCTACGGGGTGGCGGCCGACGCCTTCGACGCGGACGCCGTGGCTGCGTTGCTTGCCGTCAAGGGCCGGGGCCGCGAGATGCCACCGCCGGTCCTGGTCAGCACCGCCACGACGCTCGACGCGCTCGCCGTCGACGTCCCCGACTATGCGCGGGCGTTGATCAAGGAGTTCTGGCCAGGTCCCCTGACCGTGGTGTGCAAGCAGCAGGCATCCCTCCGATGGGACCTCGGCGACTCGCGGGGCACGGTCGCGGTCCGGATGCCCGACCACGAGATCGCGCTCGAGCTGCTGGAGCGGACCGGCCCGCTCGCGGTGAGCTCGGCCAACAAGACCGGTCTGGTGCCCGCGACCGACGCGGACGTCGCCGAGGAGATGCTCGGCGAGTACGTCGCCCTGGTGGTCGACGGGGGGCCGACCCCCGGCTCCGAGGCATCGACGATCGTCGACGTCACCACCACCCCCGGCCGCGTGCTGCGCAGGGGTGCGCTCTCCCTCGACGAGCTGAACGCGGTGCTCGAACCACTCGGCGCGACCCTCACGGACGACGACGTCTGATGCGGGAGTACGCCCTTGTCTTCCTGGTGGCCGGAGCGGTCACCTATCTCCTCACGGTCATCGCCCGGGAGATCGCCCTGCGCACCGGGGCCATCGCGGAGGTCCGGGACCGGGACGTGCACGCCGAGCCGATCCCGTACCTCGGTGGGCTGGCCATGTTGGGCGGCCTCGCCGCGGCGTACGTCGTCGGGCGGGAGCTGCCCTTCCTCTCCGGGAGCGGCCCGTTCGTCTTCCGCGACGCCGGCATCGTCCTGATCGCCGGCGCGATGATCTGCGCGGTCGGCGTCCTCGACGACCTCTTCGAGCTCGACGCCCTCTCCAAGCTCGGCGGCCAGGTGCTGGCGGCCGGCTTCCTGATCTTCTCCGGCATCCAGTTCAACTTCTTCCCCCAGCCCGACGGCACCCAGTTCATCCTCGACCCCGCCCAGGGCGCTCTCCTCACCGCCGTGGTGGTCGTGGCCACGGTCAATGCGGTCAACTTCGTCGACGGGCTGGACGGGCTGGCCGCGGGCGTGGTCGGCATCGGGGCTGTCGCGTTCTTCCTCTTCAGCTACCAGCTGGCCAACCTCAACCAGGTCACCCTGGCGACGACCGGCGCCTTCCTCAGCGCCGCACTCGCGGGGGCGTGCGCGGGGTTCCTGCCGCACAACTTCCACCCGGCCAGGCTCTTCATGGGCGACAGCGGTTCGATGCTGATCGGGTTCGTCCTGTCCTCAAGCGCGCTCACGCTCACCACCCAGTTCGCCGGCAACGAGATCAGCCAGGGTGCGTCCGGCTCCCAGGCGAGCCTGCTCCCGACGCTGCTCCCGGTCCTCCTGCCGATCTCCATCCTGATCGTGCCGATGGTCGACCTGCTGCTCGCCGTGGTCCGCCGGACCCGGGCCGGGCGCTCACCGTTCGCCCCTGACAAGCAGCACCTCCACCACCGACTGCTCGAGATCGGGCACTCACAGCGTCGTGCCGTGTTCATCATGTGGTTGTGGGCCGCCCTGGTGGCCTTCGGCACCGTGCTGGCCAGCCTCTACACCGGCCCCTTGATGTGGATCTCTCTGGCTGCCGGTGTTGTGGTCACCGTGTCCCTGACCTTCGTCCTGCCCATCGTCCACAAGCCTCACCTGCACATCCCCGAGGACGCCTGAACTCCTGAGCCGGAACGCACACGAAGTGCGCGGTCCGTCGGCGAAGGGATTGAGCGAGCGGTGCGAGTGAGCTTGCGAACTCGCGGCAGCGTGTCGATATCCAGGCCGGCGGGTACTGCGCACCGGCAGGTCCGAGGGCCGGCCCGACAGCTGGGGAGGGGCGGTTCCTGGCCCGTCCGGACTTTGTGCTAGTTTTCACAAGCACCGACCAGACCCACGACAGGACGGCCGCCGACCATGACGACCGCACGCCGCAGGCCCCTCGCCGGGAGCCCCTTGAGCGGGCACGTGAGCGGTCGGATCCCCGGGTTCGTGAGCGGCGTTCGCTGTGGTAGTTTCGCGCCGTCGTCGGACATCCCCTGGTCGCCCTTCCACTCGATGGTGGCCCCGAGGCACCAGAGCGCCGACGTCTCCAGTGATCGACACGACCTCGCCGCCAACGAAAGCGACCCGGGTGAATGGCCGATGAGCCTTCCGACAACTCCTTGCGGGGTCGAGACCTCGTGGGGCTCGGGGGCCTCCTCGCCGGCGCCGTCGTCGCCGGCACCCTCCTCGGCCTCTTCATCGACTCTCAGGCAGGCACCGAACCGGTCTTCACTGTCATCGGCGTCGCACTCGGCATTGTCACCGGTGCGATCGGCTTCTGGCTCCGGGTGCGCTCTGCCCTCCGGGGGTGAGCGCGCATGAGCGACCACGTGACCAGTCCCGCCGACTCGCCGTCCGCGGAGATCGCCCCCGGCGACCGGCCGTCGGTCCTGCGCGTCCTGCGCGACCAGCGCAAGATCGTGATCCTCGCCGCGGCCCTCATGGCCGGCACCTACTGGGTGGCCGGGCAGCTGGGGGAGTGGCGCCTCGCCGCGTGCATCGCCGGCGGAATCGCCCTGGGCCTGTTCAACCACCTCGTGACCGAGTACTGGCTGATGCGCATCATCACCTCGGGTGAACAGCCCACGCGCAACAAGATGATCGCCTCCACGATGACCCGCCTGCTCCTGCTCACCCTCGTCGCCGTCGGCATCGCCGTGATGTTCTGGCCCGACGGGATCGGGCTGTTGCTCGGGCTTGCCCTGTTCCGGCTCATCGCGCTGGTGATGACCGGACTCCCGCTGCTGAAGGAGCTGAAGAAGTCATGATCGGCCTGCTTCCCATGTCGGGAGAGTCGGGGATCCAGATCGGCGAGCATGTCGAGAAGGAGTTCCTCGGCATGACGTTCAACATGGACACGATCTGGGCCACACTCGTCGCCGGCTCCGCCGTCCTCGTGCTCGGCTTCTGGGCGCGGTCCCGGCTCACCAAGGACTCTGACGACCACGTCCCCAGCAAGATCCAGATCATCTGGGAGGCGATCGTCGGCGAGGTCAACCGGCAGGTCGAGGACAACCTCGGCAGGGTGCACCCCTACGTCGCACCGCTCGCGATCTCGATCTTCTTCTTCGTCCTGTTCGCGAACTGGCTCGAGCTGATCCCCAGCGAGCTCAACCACGAGACCGGTCACCTGCTGCCCGCCCCCACGGCGGACGTGAACCTGACCTACGCCCTGGCCGCGGTGACGATGCTCAGCGTCTGGGCCTTCGGCATTCGGCAGAAGGGCGCGAAGGGCTACTTCAAGCACTTCCTCGAGCCCTACCCCGCGCTTCTCCCGCTCAACATCCTCGAAGAGCTCACCAAGCCGATCACCCTGGCGCTGCGACTCTTCGGCAACATCTTCGCCGGTGGCATCATGCTCGCGCTGATCGCGGCCCTGATCGGCTGGCAGGTGGGTGGCATTCCTGTCGGCGGCGCCGTGGGCTTCGTCTTCAACATCGGTTGGAAGATCTTCGACATGTTCATCGGCGCGATCCAGGCCTTCATCTTCGCGCTGCTGACCGTCCTCTACTTCGCGATGGCCGGAGCCAAGCACGACGAGCACGAGGCGGCGACCGAGGAGCCCGCGGACGAGCCGGGCGATGAGGCCACGGACAAGGAGTCCCCAGCACTTGCGCACTGACCGGCACCCGCCGGCCGGTGCGTGAACCAGAAGCACCACCCGCACAACCGAATGAGACGGCACCTCTCGGGTGCCCAACCAAGGAGAGAAATGGCTGCAACAGAAACTGCCGACGCCGTCAAGCTGGCCGGCGCCTTCGTCGGCGGCGGTATCGCACTCGCCGGCGGCGCCATCGGTGCCGGTGTCGGTGACGGCCTGGCCGGTTCGTCGTACATCCAGGGCGTCGCCCGTCAGCCGGAGGCCCAGGGCCGCCTGCAGACCATCTTCTTCCTGACGGTCGGTCTGGTTGAGGCGATGTTCTTCATCAACCTCGCCTTCATGGCGCTGTTCGTCTTCGTCCTGGGTGCCGCCTGAGCGTCGTCACTGACGGCCTCACCGGCTCCACGACCGACCACTAAGGAAGCGATTCATGGCAAGGGTTACGAGTCAGCTAGTGCCGCTCGAGGGAAACTTCCTCATCCCCAACGGCACGTTCTTCGTCGAGCTCGCCGCGTTCGCGCTGCTGTTCTTCCTGCTGGCCAAGTACCTCATCCCGCCGATCAACCGCGCGATGACCAACCGCCAGGACGCGATCCGCAACCAGTTCGCGGATCTCGACCAGGCCAAGCAGGAGGCGAGGGAGGCCGAGGAGCAGTTCAAGGCGCAGATCGCCGACGCCCGCCACGAGGCAGCGAAGATCCGCGAGGACGCCCGCGAGCAGGGTGCGCAGATCATCGCGGAGATGCGGGAGCAGGCCCAGGTGGAGGCCGGTCGCATCGTCGAGCACGCGCAGGCGCAGATCTCGGCCGAGCGGCAGCACGCGGTCACATCGCTGCGGGCGGAGGTCGGGGCCCTGGCCACGGCGCTGGCCGGGCGCATCGTGGGCGAGAGCCTCGAGGACGACGAGCGCAGCGGTCGCGTGGTCGACCGCTTCCTGGCCGACCTCGAGACGCTCGAGACCTCCAAGGAAGCCGCCCAGGACGGGGTGCGCTGATGCTGCGAGGTGCTTCGGCCGAGGCGCTGGAGGGACTGAGCGGGCAGCTCGGGAAGTCCGGCACGCTGGCCGACGCCGCGAAGACCGGCGAGGAGCTGTTCGGCGTGGTGCGCATCCTGCGCAACGACGCCGCCCTGCGCCGCGTCCTCACCGACAGCTCCGTCGACACCGAGGCCCGGACCGGGCTGGCGGAGACGGTCTTCGGCTCGGCCGTCGGCGACAGCACGATGAAGATCGTCTCCGACGCCGCCAGCCGGCGCTGGACCGCGAGCGGCGACCTGCCCGACGTCCTCGAGCGACTGGCCGTCGTCAGCACCGTCCGGTCCGCCGGCAAGGACGGCACCAAGGTCGGTGACGAGCTGTTCGCCGTCCGCAGGATGATCGACGGTCACCCCGAGCTCCGGTCGGAGCTCTCCGACCAGACCCGCTCGATCGAGGACCGCACCGGCCTGCTCGACGGGCTGCTCGAGGGCAAGGCGCTCCCCGCGACCAGCTTGCTGGTCAGGGAGGCGCTCGGTCGTCGCCGGGGCACCGTCGGCAGCGTGCTCGAGAACTACCTCGAGCTGGCGGCCGAGGCTCTCGACGAGGCCGTCGCCACCGTCCACACCGCCAGAGAACTGACCACCTCCGAGAAGGAGCGCCTGGTCTCGGCCCTCACCAAGCAGTACGGCAGCGAGGTCCAGCTGCACGTCGTCGTCGACCCCGAGCTGATCGGGGGCCTGCGGATCCAGATCCGCGACGACGTGATCGACGGCACCGTGGCCGGCCGGCTCGACGACGCCCGCCGCAAGATGGCGAGCTGAGCCGGCGGACAGCGCGCAAGCGACACGTCCACAGAACTTTCGAGAAGACTGACAGGGAAGAGGCAGGGAACATGACGGAGCTTTCGATTCGTCCGGAAGAGATCCGCGACGCGCTCCAGAAGTACGTCGCCGACTACGAGCCGGCGGCCGCCAGCAAGGAAGAGGTCGGCACGGTCGCGACGGCCGGCGACGGCATCGCCCGGGTGTCCGGCCTGCCCTCGGCCATGGCCAACGAGCTGCTCGAGTTCGAGGACGGCACGCTGGGCATCGCCCTGAACCTCGACACCCGCGAGATCGGTGTCGTCGTCCTCGGTGACTTCGACAAGATCGAGGAGGGCCAGAGCGTCCGCCGTACGGGCGAGATCCTCTCGGTGCCCGTGGGCGACGGCTTCATGGGCCGCGTGGTCGACCCGCTCGGCCACCCCATCGACGGACTCGGGGACATCGAGTCCGACGAACGACGTGCCCTCGAGCTCCAGGCGCCCGGCGTCATGGCGCGCAAGTCGGTGCACGAGCCGCTCGCCACCGGCATCAAGGCCATCGACTCGATGACCCCGATCGGCCGTGGCCAGCGTCAGCTGATCATCGGTGACCGCTCGACGGGCAAGACGACGATCGCGATCGACACGATCATCAACCAGAAGCAGAACTGGGACTCGGGTGACCCCGAGAAGCAGGTGCGCTGCATCTACGTCGCCATCGGCCAGAAGGGCTCCACCATCGCCTCGGTGCGCGGTGCCCTCGAGGAGGCCGGCGCGCTGGAGTACACCACGATCGTCGCCTCCCCGGCCTCGGACAGCGCGGGCTTCAAGTACCTCGCCCCCTACACCGGATCGGCCATCGGCCAGCACTGGATGTACGACGGCAAGCACGTCCTGATCATCTTCGACGACCTGACCAAGCAGGCCGAGGCCTACCGCGCCGTGTCGCTGCTGCTGCGCCGCCCGCCGGGCCGCGAGGCCTACCCGGGCGACGTGTTCTACCTGCACAGCCGGCTCCTGGAGCGCTGCGCGAAGCTCTCCGACGCCATGGGAGCGGGTTCGATGACCGGCCTGCCGATCATCGAGACCAAGGCCAACGACGTGTCGGCCTACATCCCGACCAACGTCATCTCGATCACCGACGGCCAGATCTTCCTCCAGTCGGACCTGTTCGCGTCCAACCAGCGCCCGGCCATCGACGTCGGTATCTCGGTGTCGCGAGTCGGCGGAAACGCGATGACAAAGGCGATGAAGGCGGTCACCGGTTCGCTCAAGGTCGACCTCGCGCAGTACCGCGCGATGGAGGCCTTCGCCATGTTCGCCTCCGACCTCGACGCCGCGTCGCGCCAGCAGCTGGACCGGGGCTCGCGCCTGATGGCCCTGCTCAAGCAGCCGCAGTACTCGCCGTACCCGCTCGAGGAGATGGTGGTCTCGCTCTGGACCGGCACGACCGGTCGCCTGGACAAGGTCCCGGTGGACGACGTCCTGCGGTTCGAGAACGAGTTCATCGACTACCTGCGCCGCTCCCACGAAGGCATCCTGTCGACCATCCGCGAGTCCCAGAAGTTCGAGGACGACACGGACAAGTCGCTGGAGGAGGCTTACGAGGCGTTCCTCGACCAGTTCGAGACCTCCGAGGGCGAGTCGATCAAGGTGGGCCACGAGCCGGAGGTCGACCCGGTCAAGGACGACGAGCTCGAGCAGGAGCAGATCGTCAAGCAGAAGCGGGGCTGACGGATGGCCGTCTCGCTGCGCGAGTACCGCGCGCGGATCAAGTCGACGGAGTCGATGAAGAAGATCACGCGCGCCATGGAGCTCATCGCCGCGTCCCGCATCATCAAGGCCCAGCAACGGGCGCGGGCGGCGGCGCCGTATGCCCGCGAGCTCACGCGGGCGGTGTCCGCGCTGGCGACCTACTCCAGCGTCGACCACCCGATGACCACGGAGCCGGAGAACCCGACCAAGGCCGCAGTGCTCATCATCACCAGCGACCGGGGCCTGGCCGGTGCCTACTCCTCCAACGTGCTCAAGGAGGGCGAGCGGCTCGCGGAGCGGCTGCGCTCGGAGGACAAGGAGGTCACCACCTTCATCGCGGGACGCAAGGGGGAGGCCTACTACCGGTTCCGCGACCGTCCCCTGGCCGGATCGTGGTCGGGCTTCTCGGACCAGCCGAAGTACGACAACGCCCACGAAATCGGTGAGGCGCTGATCTCGGCGTTCATGGCCGACCAGGACGAGGACGAGAGCGTCGACGAGGTCCACCTCGTCTTCACGCAGTTCAAGTCGATGCTGGTCCAGGAGCCGCACAGCGTGCGCCTGCTGCCGCTCGAGGTCGTGGAGGGCGAGGAGAAGCCCGGTGACGACGAGGTGCTTCCGCTCTACGAGTTCGAGCCCTCCGCCGGCGAGGTGCTCTCGCAGCTGCTGCCGAAGTACGTCCAGAGCCGGATCTTCTTCGCCCTGCTGCAGGCGTCCGCCTCCGAGCTGGCCGCGCGCCAGAAGGCGATGAAGTCCGCGACGGACAACGCCGACGAGCTCATCAAGAAGTTCACCCGAGTTGCCAACCAGGCCCGACAGGCCGGGATTACCCAGGAAATCAGCGAGATCGTCGGTGGCGTCAACGCGCTCGCCGACGCGTCCGCCGGGAGTGAGTGAGAGACATGACTGCGACTGCTGAAGAGAACAAGACCGAGTCGAAAGCCGGCGGGATCGGTCGGATCGCCCGGGTGATCGGCCCCGTGGTGGACGTCGAGTTCCCCGTGGACACGATGCCCGAGATCTACAACAAGCTCGAGACCGAGTTCGACCTCGGCGGCGATTCCCACCTGCTGTCGCTCGAGGTGGCCCAGCACATCGGTGACGGCATGGTCCGCGCCATCTCGCTGCAGCCGACCGACGGCCTGGTCCGCGGCGCCCAGGTGAAGGACACCGGTTCCCCGATCACCGTGCCCGTCGGTGACGTCACCAAGGGCCACGTGTTCAACATGCTCGGCGACTGCCTCAACCTCGAGGACGGCGAGGAGCTCGACGTCAAGGAGCGTTGGAGCATCCACCGCAAGGCCCCGGCGTTCGACCAGCTGGAGTCGAAGACCCAGATGTTCGAGACCGGCATCAAGGTCATCGACCTGCTCACGCCGTACGTCCAGGGCGGAAAGATCGGCCTGTTCGGCGGTGCCGGCGTCGGCAAGACCGTGCTGATCCAGGAGATGATCGCCCGGGTCGCGAAGGACCACGGCGGTGTGTCGGTGTTCGCCGGTGTCGGCGAGCGCACCCGTGAGGGCAACGACCTCATCGTGGAGATGGAGGAGGCCGGGGTCATCGGCCAGACCGCCCTGGTGTTCGGCCAGATGGACGAGCCGCCCGGGACCCGCCTGCGGGTCGCGCTGTCCGCGCTGACCATGGCGGAGTACTTCCGTGACGTGCAGAAGCAGGACGTGCTGCTGTTCATCGACAACATCTTCCGGTTCACGCAGGCCGGCTCCGAGGTGTCCACGCTGCTGGGCCGGATGCCGTCCGCTGTGGGTTACCAGCCGAACCTCGCCGACGAGATGGGCGTGCTGCAGGAGCGGATCACGTCGACGCGTGGTCACTCGATCACCTCGATGCAGGCGATCTACGTGCCGGCGGACGACTACACCGACCCGGCTCCGGCGACGACCTTCGCACACCTCGACGCGACGACCGAGCTGTCGCGTGAGATCGCGTCGTTGGGTATCTACCCCGCGGTGGACCCGCTGACGTCGACCTCGCGGATCCTGGACGCGCAGTACATCGGCAAGGACCACTACGACTGCGCGATCCGGATCAAGCAGATCCTGCAGCGCAACAAGGAGCTCCAGGACATCATCGCGATCCTCGGTGTCGACGAGCTCTCCGAAGAGGACAAGATCATCGTGTCCCGGGCGCGCCGGATCCAGCGGTTCCTGTCGCAGAACACCTACGTGGCCAAGCAGTTCACCGGCAAGGAGGGCTCCACGGTCCCGGTCGCCGACACCATCGAGGCGTTCAACAAGATCGCCGACGGTGACTACGACCACGTGGCCGAGCAGGCCTTCTTCATGTGCGGCGGTCTCGACGACGTCGAGCAGCGCTGGGACGAGATCCAGAAGAGCCTCTGATGGCGAAGACGATGACGGTCGCCCTGGTGACGGCCGACCGCGAGCTGTGGTCCGGCGAGGCCACGGTCGTCAACGCCAGGACACTGGACGGCGAGATCGGGGTCATGGCCGACCACACCCCGATCATGTCCGTCCTGGGTCCAGGTCAGGTCGACGTGCGCACGGTCGACGACGGCCACTGGGTGGCCGCCGTCGACGGGGGGTTCATCTCCGTCGCGGGCAACCAGGTCCGGCTGCTGTGCGAGCACGCGGAGATCTCCTTCGAGAGCAACTACGACGAGGCCAAGCGCCTGCTGGACGAGCGCAAGGAGAAGCTGGCGGCAAGCGGGGACTGATTGGTCCCGGTCACTCCGTGGCCGCTACGGTAGGCGAACGCCGTGCCCGACTCGGGCACCGAGCCCCAGGGAGTGACGGATGCCGCTGTGGCAGTGGCTGCTCGACGCAGCCGGTGTCCTGCTGGGTCTGGCTCTGGTCTACGGGATCGCCCTCGTGATCCGCCGCCGGGTGCTGTCGCGCCACGGTGGGACATTCGAGATGAGCTACCGCGTCCGGTCCGAGAAGGCCGGGCGCGGTTGGCTTCTCGGACTCGGGCGGTACTCCGGCGACGACCTGGAGTGGTTTCGCTTCTTCTCCCTGTCCCCGCTGCCGAAACGTGTCTGGCGCAGGTCGGTGATGACGTTCGTCGGCAAGCGTGACCCGGAAGGGGCGGAGGAGATGTCCCTCTACCCGGACCACCTGGTGGTGCGGTGCGAGGTGCCCGACGGCCACGTGGAGCTGGCAATGGGCCCGGCCGCGCTGACGGGGCTGCAGGCCTGGCTCGAAGCGGGTCCGCCGCGACCCATCCAGGAGCTGTGATCTCCGCACCGGTCGTCACGGAGGCGGCCGACCGGGCCCGCCACGGCGTGGCCCTGGTCTTCGTCCTCAACGGCCTCTGCTTCGCCAGCCTGGTCTCGCGGCTGCCCGACCTGCGCGCCGACCTCTCGCTCTCGAACGGCGGGCTCGGGCTGCTGCTCCTGTCGATCGCCGCCGGTTCGGTGATGGCGCTGCCCTCGAGCGGCTGGCTGATCGACCGGTGGTCGGCGGCAACCGTCGTACGAACCGGGGCGCTCCTGGTGGCCGCCGGCCTGGTCGCCGCCGCAGCGGGTACCGCGCTCGCCGCCTCCGTGCCCGTGGTGGCCCTCGGCCTCTTCGTCAACGGTGTCGGCACCGGCGTGTGGGACGTGGCCATGAACGTCGAGGGCGCCGCGGTCGAACGGGAGCTCGGCCGGTCGATCATGCCGCGGTTCCACGCCGCGTGGAGCGGGGGCAGCATCCTCGGCGCCACCATCGGCGTCCCCGTCAACGCCCTCGACGTGCCACTGGTGGTGCACCTGGGAGCCGTCGGCGTGGTCTCCGCTGCGGCCGCCTGGTGGGCCGCGACCGGATTCCTGCCGGCGCACCCGGAGCATGGTGGACCCTCCGGCTTCACCGCGTGGCGGGAACCGCGCACGCTCGCGATCGGGCTGATGGTGCTCGCCTTCGCGCTGACCGAGGGCGTCGCCAACGACTGGCTCGCACTCGCGCTGATCGACGGCTACGGCGCACCGGACTGGCTCGGGGTCGCTGGCTTCGCGCTGTTCGTGACCTCCATGACCACGGGCAGGGTGGCCGGCACCGTCCTGCTCGACCGATTCGGACGGGTGCCGGTCCTGCTGACCACGGCGGCGTCAGCGGTGCTCGGCCTGCTGCTCGTCGTGTACGGCGGCAACCCTGTGCTCGTGGTCGTGGGCGTGATCGTCTGGGGACTGGGCGCGTCCCTCGGCTTCCCGGTCGGCATGAGCGCCGCCGCCGACGAGCCGGCCAGGGCGGCAGCCCGGGTCAGCGTGGTCGCGACCATGGGATACATCGCGTTCCTCGGCGGACCCCCGCTCGTCGGCTTCGTGGGCGACCGGGTGGGGACCCTGTCGGCGCTGCTGGTCGTGGCGGTGGTCGTGGTGCCGTCCGCGCTGGCGATCCCGGCCGCCCGCCAGCCGGTGGACGCCCGGACCCGATAGTCCCGAACGAAGTGGCTGCCGCCACGCCGCACCGCACAACCATTTCGTTCGGGACTATCCGTACCGGCACCCGCCGTCGATCCCCGTCAGACTGGTGCGCATGTCCTGGTTGGTGCTCGTCCTCGTGGCCGCGGCGGTCGCGGTGATGGGTCGAGGGCTCCACCTCACCCTCGACGGCCGCCGGCAGGGTCGTCGGCCCGGCGCCGATGCCGACGCGCGGATGGTCGCGAGCCTCCGAGTGGTGGCGGGCGTCAAGCTGCTCAACCGGGGTGCGGTCCTGCTCGTGCTCGCCCTGGTCCTGCTGTTCGCCCTACCCTGACCGACCTCGGCTGACCTCACGGCTCGCTCCCGCGGAGGGTCTGTTACCGGTGATGGAGACGAAGCCGACGTCCGCCCGTCACTGCGAGCGTTCGCCGCCCGGCACCCACAGCACGTCGCCCTGCTCCCGGTTGGCGTGGCGGGCGAGGATGAACAGCAGGTCGGAGAGCCGGTTGAGGTACTTGATCGCGAGCACGTTCATGGTCTCCGCGTGCTCCGCGTGAGCCGCCCACGCCGACCGTTCCGCACGTCGTACGACGGTGCGCGCGACGTGGAGGTGGGCGGCGGCCGGGGTGCCCCCGTTGAGGATGAACGACCGCAGCTTGGGCAGCGACTCGTTGTAGTGGTCGCACCAGCCCTCGAGCCGGTCGATGTAGTCCTGCTCGATCCGCAGCGGCGGGAACTCCGGGTCGGCGACCACCGGGGTGCAGAAGTCGGCGCCGACGTCGAACAGGTCGTTCTGCACGTGGGTCAGGACCGTCACCACGTCCTCGTCCAGGCCGCCGCCCGTGAGTGCCACGCCGAGATGGGCGTTGGCCTCGTCGACGTCGGCGTAGGCGTGCAGCCGCAGGTCGTTCTTGGAGGTCTTGCTCATGTCGCCGAGGCGGGTCTCGCCGCCGTCGCCGGTGCGGGTGTAGATGCGGGTGAGGTTGACCATGGGTCGAGGGTAGTGGTCCCGATCGGTCCGGCACCGGAGACCGTCCGGCGGACTCGTTGAATGCAAAACGACGACCAGTTTGTGAGAAATGGGCAACGAAATCGGCGCCGCGGCGCGTCATAGTGATCACCGGTGCTACCGATCCGGAGCGTCGGGACTCCGGGGGAGGAGCAGAGATGGACATCGAGAGCGATGGCGCCAGGCTCGTGCTCAGCGGAGCCTTCGACGTGCGCAGCACGGGCGAGGTCCGCCAGGCGATCTACGACCACCTTGCCACGCGCGACGAGGATGTCGTCGTCGACCTCACCCACGTGGACTCCGTCGACGTCACCGCGCTCAAGGTGCTCGCCGTGGCCACGCGCCAGGCCTCCCGCCTCGGTCGCCACCTGATCCTGCGTGGCTGCGGTCCCGCTGTTCGCCGGTTGCTCCACCTTTCCCGGCTCATCCGCGTCGTCGAGGTCGAGCGCGAGGCCGCCACCGCGTAGGGCAGGAGGACCTGCCTCCCTCGCCGGGTTTCGACGCGCTCGCGCGACCTCGTTCCTCGGTCGCGTCGCTTGCTCAACCCTGCCGCACCCACGCGGCGCGCTCGTTCCTCGCACGCCGGTGTGCGACTTGCCACACCCGAGACGCGGCCCGCACGCGCTGGGCACGCAATACGCTCGGAGCATGAGCGAGAAGGACCGCCCTTGGGTGATGCGGACGTATGCCGGGCACTCGACCGCCGAGGCTTCCAACGCGTTGTACCGCGGCAACCTGGCGAAGGGACAGACCGGGCTCTCGGTGGCCTTCGACCTCCCGACGCAGACCGGTTACGACCCGCAGGACGCGCTGAGCCGGGGCGAGGTCGGCAAGGTCGGCGTACCCGTGCCGCACCTCGGGGAGATGCGGAAGCTCTTCGACGAGATCCCGCTGACCGGGATGAACACCTCGATGACGATCAACGCGACCGCCATGTGGCTGCTCGCGATGTACCAGGTGGTCGCCGAGGAGCAGAACCCCGAGCTCGACCCCTCCGAGGTCGCCCACCAGCTCGCGGGAACCACCCAGAACGACATCATCAAGGAGTACCTCTCCCGCGGGACCTACGTGTTCCCGCCGGAGCACTCGCTGCGGCTCATCGCCGACGTCATCTCCTACACCGTCCACGAGATCCCGAAGTGGAACCCGATCAACATCTGCAGCTACCACCTGCAGGAGGCCGGCGCGACGCCCGAGCAGGAGCTCGCCTACGCGCTGTGCACCGCGATCGCGGTCCTCGACACCGTGCGGAACTCCGGCCAGGTCTCCGAGGAGGACTTCGAGAAGGTCGTCGGCCGGATCTCCTTCTTCGTCAACGCTGGGGTGCGCTTCGTCGAGGAGATGTGCAAGATGCGCGCCTTCGTGGAGCTCTGGGACGAGATCACCCGCGAGCGGTACGGCGTCGAGGACCCGAAGATGCGCCGGTTCCGCTACGGCGTCCAGGTCAACTCCCTCGGCCTGACCGAGGCCCAGCCCGAGAACAACGTGCAGCGGATCGTCCTCGAGATGCTCGGCGTCACCCTGTCCAGGAATGCGCGCGCCCGCGCCGTCCAGCTGCCCGCGTGGAATGAGGCTCTCGGCCTGCCGCGCCCCTGGGACCAGCAGTGGTCCCTGCGCCTCCAGCAGGTGCTGGCCTTCGAGTCCGACCTCCTGGAGTACGACGACCTCTTCGACGGCTCGCCCGTGGTCGAGGCCAAGGTCGCGTCACTCGTCGAGGGCGCGAAGGCGGAGATGGACCGTGTGCAGGCGATGGGTGGAGCGATCGCGGCGGTCGACTCGGGCTACATGAAGCAGGCGCTCGTCTCGGCCCACGCGGCCCGTCGGGCGCGGATCGAGTCGGGCGAGGCGGTCATCGTCGGGGTCAACAAGTTCGAGACGACCGAGCCGTCGCCGCTGACCGCCGACCTCGACGCCGCGATCATGGCCGCCGACCCCGAGGCCGAGCAAGCCGCCATCGCGTCGGTCGAGGAGTGGAAGGCGCAGCGCGACGAGACCGAGGTCGCCGAGGCCCTGGCGAAGCTCGCCGCCGACGCCAAGACCGACACCAACCTGATGCCGGCGACGCTCGCCGCCGCCCGCGCCGGGGCCACCACGGGGGAGTGGGCCGGAACGCTGCGTGAGGTGTTCGGCGAGTTCCGGGCTCCGACCGGCGTCTCTGGGGCGGTCGGCGTCGCCGAAGCCGGTGCGGAGCTGACCGCCGTCCGGGAGCGGGTCCGGGCGACCGGCGAGGAGCTGGGCGGACGTCTCAGGCTGCTGGTCGGCAAGCCCGGGCTGGACGGCCACTCCAACGGCGCCGAGCAGGTCGCCGTACGCGCTCGCGACGCCGGCTTCGAGGTGATCTACCAGGGCATCCGGCTGACGCCTGAGCAGATCGTGTCCGCCGCGGTCGCCGAGGACGTGCACTGCGTCGGCATCTCGATCCTGTCCGGGTCGCACATGGAGCTGGTGCCGGACGTGCTCGCCGGTCTCCGCGAGGCCGGGCTCGGGGAGGTGCCGGTCATCGTCGGCGGGATCATCCCCGACTCCGACGGCCGCAAGCTCGTCGAGCAGGGCGTGGCCGCTGTCTACACGCCCAAGGACTTCGGGCTGACCCAGATCATGGGTGGCATCGTCGACGCGATCCGCAAGTCAAACGGGCTGGACTGAACTTCGCGGGACGTCATACGAATCGGCGGCTATAGCGCGCGAACCGCATGACCTCCGCGTCTACCAGCCGCGGGTGCCGGGCCCGCCCTTGAACGGTCCGGTCACCCGACTGGTGATCCAGCCGCCGTAGTAGCCACCCTCCTGCGGGCGTACGACCTCACCATCCACGAGGCAGACGTCCACGAGCCCGGGCATGACGGCCAGGTGGTCGCGGAGCACCTCGAAGTCGGCGGTCGGAGCGGGGTAGGTCCAGGCCGCGCGCGGCGCCCTGCGGGCGGGGGTCACGAGGTCGAAGTAGGAGGCATCTCCCTTCCACTCGCAGAACGTCGTGCCGTCGACCGGTCGCAGGACTCCGTCGGCGAAGGCGGTCACCGGCAGGTAGTAGGAGGGTGGAAGGCTCTGCTCCAGAACGCGGTACGACGTCCGAGTGTGGGCGATCACGTCCCCGCCCAGCCGGATCTCGACCTCCTCGGAGCTCGGCTCGATGCGCGGCGGGCGTGGGTAGTCCCAGACGGACTCCTGGCCCGGTCCGACGGGGTCCGGCGTCACGGACAGCACATCAGCAACCTACCCGTGCGGACGCACCAGCCCCAGCTCGTACGCCGCGACGGCGGCCTGGGTCCGGTCGCGCAGGTCGAGCTTGCGCAGGATCGCGGCCACGTGGGTCTTGACGGTGCCTTCGCTGACGTGGAGCACTCCCGCGATCTCGAGATTGGAGCGTCCGGCCGCGATCTCGCGGAGCACGTCGGTCTCCCGGTCGGTCAGGCGTTCCAGCGCCGGGGACCGGGGCGGCCGGCGGTCGGCGTACTCCTTGAGCAGCCGGTCGAGCAGGGAGGGGGCGAGGGTGGTCTGCCCGTCCGCGACGGACCGCACCGACGAGCGGATCGTTTCCGGCGGCATGCTCTTGAGCAGGTAGCCCGATGCGCCGGCCCGGATCGCCCCCGCGAGCAGGGCGTCGTCGGCGAACGTGGTCAGCACCACCACCCGGGTGGCGCGCAGGTCCGGCTCGCCGCAGATCAGGCGCGTCGCCTCGATGCCGTCCATCCCCGGCATCCGGACGTCGAGCAACGCGAGGTCGGGACGGTGACGGCGGACCAGCTCGACCGCCGATCGTCCGTCGTCGCCCTCGCCGACGATCTCCAGACCGGGTTCCAGCTCCAGCACGAGGCGCAGCCCTTGGCGCACGAGCGGCTCGTCGTCCACGACGACCACCCGGAGCCCAGACATCGGGAGCCCGGTCACATCGGGCCTTCCGGGACGGGGATCCGGGCCTCGACCTGCCAGCCGTCGGCAGTCCGGCCCGAGGTCAAGGATCCGTCGAAAGCACGAACTCGGTCGGCCAGGCCGGCCAGGCCGCGCCCGCTCCCTGGCGTGCGGGCTTCGACAGCCTCGCCGTCGTCGCTGACCCGGGTGATCAGGACCCCGCCGTCGCGATGCACGGCAACCCGCGCCGCCCGCGCGTTGCTGTGCCGCACGACGTTGGTCAACGCTTCCTGGACGATCCGGAACACGGTCGTCGAGACGCCTGGAGTGACCAAGCCGGACTCCGTGGCGAGCTCGACCTCCAGTCCGCCGGCGCGAACACTGTCGACGAGCCCGGCCAGGTCGCCGATGCCGGGGGCGTCCGGCGAGCCCGGCCCGAGCAGCGCCAGGAACCGCTGCATGTCGGCCAGGGCCTCGCGCCCCGTGCGCTCGATCGAGGTGAGCGCGTCGGCGGCCACGGCCTCCTCCGTACGCTCGCGAGCGCTTCCCGCCTGCAGGGTGATCAGGGTGAGCGCGTGGGCCAGGGAGTCGTGCAGGTCGCCCGCGATCCTGG
The DNA here is from genome assembly GCA_963841625.1 of uncultured Actinomycetota bacterium. GTDB lineage: Bacteria > Actinomycetota > Actinomycetes > Propionibacteriales > Nocardioidaceae > Nocardioides. The sequence goes on from CAWJDH010000009.1 coordinate 258,270, forward strand.
CCCGCTCGGCCTCCACCGCGGCGCCTGCCGCCCGCTCCGCGGCCACCTCCGAGCGCACCCGCCGGTCCGTGGTCACCCGCAGCAACCGGCCGGCCGCCCACATCGCCACGATGATCACGACGTTCACGACGAGGTCGGCGAGCAGGAAGTCGGGCCGGGTCAGATCGAAGACGAGGCCCCCGGCGAGGACGCACGCGAGCCCGAGGGCGCCGACCCGGAACGAGGCGTACCAGCCCAGGCTCACGAGGAGGAACAGCAGCGCGAGGTACGGCGTGGCGACCTGGGCGGGTCCGATCACCGGTTCGAGAGCCAGGCTGACCCCGGCCAGGGCGGCTGAGGCCAGCGGGGCCACCCGGCGAAGACCGAGAGTCGGGAGGATCAGCAGATAGGCCAGGGCGTGCCAGCGGATCGTTCCGGACACCGAGTCCGCGTTGAGCAACAGCTCCACCTCGGCGACCGCGGAAACGACCGCCCCGAGCACCATGTCTCGGGCCAACGGCGTACGTGGGAGCAGCGTCACGCGTCGATCGTAGGAGCCGGAGGCGGCCGCCGTCCTCTGTCTGGAGACAGAGGCGAACCGGCCCCGAGGCCGAGGCGGTCACCTCTTCTCGTGCCTAGCGTCGAGGTCCTCGGCCGACCGCGTGGGGCCGGCCCATCACGAGGGAGAGCACCGATGAGCACCATCACCACACCGACCCCCAGCACCGACGGCATCGCCGCCGGCCCCGAGCGCTCCACCAGGATCGTCTGCGGCCTCGCCGCGGCCGCTGCCGTGGCTCCGTTCGCACTCGCGAGCCTCAGTGGTGACAGCGGTGCCGAGATCACGGCCGGCCTGATCAACGACACCGTTCCGCTCACCGTGGCCAGCATCGTCGCCGTCCTCGCGTCGGCGGGGCTGTTCCTCGCGGCGGCTCGGCTCAGTGAGGCGATCGGCGGCGTGGCCGGCCGGGTGGCGGCCGGGGCAGGCGCCGCGGTGGCGCTGATGTTCGCGCTGTACTACTCGACCTTCGGGGCGGCCGCGGTGGTCGCCTCCCAGATGCTCGAGGAGCCCGGCGCGGGTCTGGGGGAGGGCGCCTCCCTGCTGCTGAACCTGGCCGAGATCACGAGATACGCGCCGGGCCTGGCCCTGGTGGCAGCCGCGTTCGTGGCGCGTCGCCGGCTGCCCCGCGCGGTCGGGATCTCCGCCGGCGTGCTCGCCTTCCTCACCATCGTCCCGCTCACCAGCTGGGTGGCCGCGGTCGTGATCCCGCTCTGGCTGGGGCTCTCGGCGGCGACGATCCGCCGGGTCACGGTCTGACTCCTAACGGGGGGGTCAGTCGGCCGGAGCAGGCGGTGACCTGCTCCGCCGACGTCGTCCCAGCATGTGCAAGGCTCGTCGTCGTGAACAACCTGCACTGCCCCGCCCGGGTCTACGTCGCCCGGCACGGTGAAGCGGAGTACGAGTCCGACCTGCTCAGCGACGCCGGCGGGAGCCTCAGCAAGCTGGGACGGAAGCAGGCCCGGGAGCTCGGCGAGTCGCTGCAGGGAGCCCGGATCTCCCGGATCTATGCCAGCTCGATGGCCCGCGCGGTGCAGACCGCCGAGATCGTCGCAGGCGTCCTCGATGTCGACGTGGTGGTCCGCGAAGGGCTGCGCGAGCTCGGGGTGGGCGTCCACGCGGGTACCACCGGAGATCCCGATCCGTTCTGGCCGACGTTCTCGCGTTGGATCGAGGGCGACCTCGAGGCCCGGATCGAGGGCGCCGAGTCCGGCAACGAGGTGATCGCCCGCGTGGTCGCCGAGCTGGAGCTCGTGGCCGACCAGCACCGAGGCGAGTCCGCCTTCGTGGTCAGCCATGGCGGGGCGATCTGCACGGCCGTACCTGCCCTGGCCCTCAACCTCACGCCGCGCTTCCCCGAGTCGCGGGCGATCCCCAACACCGGGGTGGTCGAGCTGGAGGCGGACGGTGACGGATGGCGGGCACTGTCCTGGTGCGGCCAGTCGGTGACAGCAAGGTAAGGCTTGCCTTAGTTCGTGTTACGATCCGGCCCGTGTCCAAGGGCAAGTCGAAGGCCGGGAGCAAGAAGGCCAAGAGCGGGAAGGTCAAGGGCCTGCCCAAGCAGAAGTGCTGCGTGAGCAAGGACCGGTGCAAGCGCTGCCCGATCCGGATGCTCAAGGAGGGCACGCTGCCCGAGGGGTATACGGTCAGGAAGCGGAAGCTCGTCAAGGTCAAGAAGAAGCAGAAGCAGAAGCTCCCCCAGGCAGCCTGAGGAGGCCCCGTGCCCGCAGCCCGTTTCGTCGAGCAGCTCAACACCCAGATCGGCAACGAGCTGGCGGCCCACAACCAGTACCTCGCCTGCGCCGTCTACTACGACGCGCAGACGATGCCGCAGATGGCGGCGTTCTTCTACAGCCAGGCGCTCGAGGAGCGGGCCCACGCGATGATGATGGTGCGCTACCTCCTCGACACCGACGCCGAGGTGATCATCCCGGGCGTCGAGGCGCCGACTCCCAAGTTCGGCGACGTGGTCGAACCCGTGGCGCTGGCCCTCGACCACGAGCGGCAGGTGACGGATCAGATCAACACCCTGATCAGGATCGCCCGCGAGGAGTCCGACTTCGCCTCTGAGCAGTTCATGTCGTGGTTCATCAAGGAGCAGGTCGAGGAGGTCGCCACCATGAGCGACCTGCTCGCGGTGGTCACCCGCAACCGCGACGACATCGAGGACATCGAGGAGTACGTCGCCCGCGAGCAGAACGGTCCCGCGGACGACCCGACCGCGCCCCGGGAGGCCGGCTCCTGACCCACGTCGTGGTCAGCCGGGTGGGCGCGAGGTGGCCGTCGACTCGGGGCAGAACGCCTCGCGCGGTGAGCCGGTGTGGAGCTCCTCGGGCAGCGTGATCGTCACGTCGTCGTCGAACACCCCGGCCTGCTCGGTGCGCACGACCAGCTGCGTCACGAACGAGCCCGCCCGTGCCGACAGCGTCTCGCAGCCGCTCATGCCCAAGGCAAGGGTGAGGGTGGCCGTCTCTCCGGCGCCGAGGCGGCACGTGACTTGCCCCGTCAGGACCGGACAGCCGCGTCCAGCGAGAACAGCCTCGGTTCCACCTGGTCGCCGGCGATTCCCAGGATGGTCAGCGGCAGCCGACTGTCGTTGGTGACCCGGAACGTGTAGCGCAGCGTCCCGCGGTCGTCGTACCTGACCTGCCGGATGGTCCGGTCGGCGATCTGGAAGACACTGGTGGCCTCGGTCCCGGTGACCGAGCTCGGTCCGGACGCCCGGAGCGCGGGCGTGCTGCGCGCGACGGCCACGCCCCCGGCCGCGACGAGTGCGACGACCAGGGCGAGCGCGAGGACGGTCCTACGCAGCACCGCGCACTCGCCGCCTGCGGCCGAGGCCCATGAAGAACACCAGCCCGGTCAGGGCGGCCAGTGGTGCCGCCAGCAGGTCGGCGCCCTGGTCAGCGGCCGCTCCGGACGCTTCGGGCTTGCTCGGGCTGTCGAACCACTCGCAGCCCGGGGGGTGCCGCCAGGTGGGGTCGTTACGGTCGTACTGGCTGCAGGAGAGGAAGCCGGCGTCCTTCACCGGAGCACCTGGCGTGAACGACGACCCGCCTTCGGCGCAGGCGGCTGGGTCGATGAGGAAGTTGTCGGTCCGCTCACCGCGGGAGTAGGTGTTGTCCTCCCAGCAGTTGCCGTTCCCCTGGTCGTCCCACCAGTGGTCCATGCCGTTGTGGGCTAGGTCGCCGTCAGGGGCGATGCCCATCCTGTTGTCGGTGGTGTGGTTGTGGTGCGACGTGTCGTTCTGCTTGGCGGGGTCGAACTCGTCGCGCAGTGCCGCCGGAACCCAGAACTGCATCGTGCCGTAGCGCCAGTTGTCGTAGATCCAGTTGTGGTCGGTGGAGTCGAAGTTGCCGCCGGCGATCAGGACGCCGGTTCCGACCGGGGTCGGGACGACGGGACAGACGGTGCCGTCCATGTAGCCGCGCTCCTCCATCGGCTTCTCGCAGACTCCTTCGTCGACGTACCTCGTGTAGTAGTTCTCGTTGTTGGAGAAGATCCGGTTGTGGCTCCAGCGCGCGTGGTCCTGGGGGAGGCCGGGGTGGCCCGGGAACAGCGAGTCGGTAGCGATCCCGGTGGCGTTGTTGAAGAAGTCGTTGTGGTGCGCCCAGATCGAGTTCCCGGCCGTGCCGGAGTAGCCGAGGGTGTTGTCGTGGCTCCGGTTGTGCCGGATCTCGATGGCGTACCTGGTGGCCTCGAACTCCTCGTTGTCGGCGTTGAGGTCCGAGCCGGAGCCGGGGTAGATGCCCGAGTCGCCGTTGTAGTACGCGTTCGAGCGCTCGATCAAGCCGTGGTCGCTGGCGAACGCGAGGATGCCGTACTCGTCGTTGCCGCGGGCGGTGATCCGGTCGAGCAGGAAACCGTCGGTCTCGAGGACGTAGAGCGCGTTGAACTCCGCTTGCTGGACGGTGAGGTTGCGGACGACCGCGCCCCCGGCGCGGTCCAGCCGCAGGGCGTTGAGCTTGGCGAACTGGTTGTCGATCGTGACGTCGGTCATCCGGCGACCGGTCCCCACGATCTGGGTCCCGCAGAACTCGCTGTCGCAGGAGATGGAGTCGTTCTTGGGGGTGTCGTCGCCGAAGACGGCGATCAGGTTCAGGTTGTGGGCGCAGCGGCGCTGGTCGGCGTACGACAGGGCGATCGGGTCGCTCGTGCCGTCGTCCTCCGCGGCTTCGGCGGAGGTGCCGGGGTCGGGGGAGGAGAGGCTCCCGATGTACTCAGCGGCGGGGAGGGGGTCGTCGGACTCGGTCTCCAGGTGGGAGCAGTAGTCGCTGCGCTCCTGGTTCGCCCACTGCTTCTCGCGGTAGACGCCGGGGAGGACGTAGACCGAGGTGTTGGGCCGTCGGATCGTGTTGATCGCGGTCTGGATCGACCCGAACTCGCAGTCGTCGAGCAGCTGCTGGTTGCGCTGCTTGACCACGCCGTCGGGCATCGCGGCGATGCGCTCGGCGCTGTCGGACTTGCAGACCACGCGCTGGCGGGGGTTGTCGAAGCCCAGGAAAGTCGGCACCTCGCCGCCGCCGTCGGGGAACTGCGCGGGCCGCTCTTCGTGGGCCGTCGCGGATGAGGCCATCCCAAGGGTGACCAGTCCCGCCGCCACCAGGCCGGGCAGGACGAGGGCGATGGCGATACGGGCGAGTCGAGACATCGGGGATCCTTTCCTCGCAGGCCCAACGACCTCGACCTGAGGCAAGTTACGCGCCACTACGCCACACTCGGGCCATGGAGGGCAGTCCATGAGGGTGATCGTGGTCGGTGCGGGCGTGGTCGGGCTGACCTGTGCGGTCCGGCTGCTGGAGGCCGGGCACCGGGTCGACGTGGTCGCCCGGGACCTGCCGCTGGAGACGACGTCTGCGGTCGCGGCCGCGATCTGGTACCCCTACCGGGCGCTCCCGCGCGACAAGGTCACGAGCTGGGCCAGGACGTCGTACGCCGTCTTTGACGCGCTGGCCGACACGGATCCGGAGTCGGGCGTGCGGATGATGGTCGGGACGGAGGTGTTCCTGAAGGCCCAGCCGGACCCATGGTGGGTCGGCGCCGTCCCGGGGCTCGACCGCGAGACCAGCCTGCCGGACGGCTATGCCGACGGCTGGACCTTCGCGACACCCGTGGTCGACATGCCGACGTACCTCCCGTGGCTGGCCGAGCGGGTGGCCGCGCTCGGCGGCACCCTCACCCGGATGAACCTCCGGGCCCTGCCCGAGGGTGCGGACCTGGTCGTCAACTGCTCGGGTCTCGGCGCCCGGCTGCTCGGGTCGGACCGTTCAGTGGTGCCCGTGCGCGGACAGGTGGTGTACGTCGAGCAGATGGGTCTCGACCGTTGGTGGCTGGACGCCGACGGACCGACGTACGTCGTTCCCCGGGCGAGGGAAATCGTCGTCGGCGGGACGGATGAGGAGGGGGAGTGGAGCCGCACCCCCGACCCGGACGTGGCCCGCGAGATCCTCGCCCGGGGGTCGCGACTGGTGCCCGAGCTACGGCGGGCGCGGGTGCTGCGGCACAAGGTCGGGCTGCGGCCGGTGCGGCCGGCCGTACGCCTCAAGCGGGAGGGCGACGTCATCCACTGCTACGGCCACGGGGGCTCCGGCGTGACGCTGAGCTGGGGCGTGGCCGACGAGGTCGTCTCGCTCGCTGGTGGTTGAGGCGTGAGGAGCGCCAGCGACCAGCCGTCCCGGTGGTTGAGGTGTGAGAGCGCCAGCGACGAGCCTCGAAACCCGGTGACGTGCGCAGGGCCGCCGTGAAGGGGTGTCAGAAAAGCCGGTGCGACGGGTCGTCGAGGCCCCGCAGGGCGTCGTAGTCGACGACAGCGCAGGCGATGCCCCGGTCGGTGGCGAGCACGCGGGCCTGCGGCTTGATCTCCTGGGCCGCGAAGATGCCGCGGACAGCGCCCTTCCGGGTGAGGGCCGGGTCGCGGTTGAGGAGCTCGAGGTAGCGGGTCAGCTGCTCGACCCCGTCGATCTCACCGCGCCGCTTGATCTCCACCGCGACGCTGGCGCCTGAGACGTCGCGGCACATCAGGTCGACCGGGCCGATGGCCGTGGGGTACTCCCGGCGCACCAGGCTGAGCCCCTCCGCGAGCGTGCCGGGGTGCTCGGCCAGGAGCTCCTGGAGGTGCTTCTCGACGCCGTCCTTCTGCAGGCCGGGGTCGACACCGAGCTCGTGGGAGGAGTCGTGGTGGACCTCCTCGATGAGGATGCGCAGCGTGTCGTCGGTCTTGCTCGACACCGTCCACTCGACCTGCCCGTCGTCGGTTCGTGCCCTCCCGGAGCGTGCACGGGGGCGACATCCAGTTCAGCGGCTTGTAGGAGCCGCCGTCGGAGTGGATCAGCACGGACCCGTCGGCCTTGATCATCAGCACCCGCGTCGCCATCGGGAGATGGGCGGTCAGGCGGCCGGCGTAGTCGACCTGGCACCGGGCAACGACGAGTCTCACGGGGCCGGAATCTACCTGCTCGGACACGTGGCCGGGCGGCCGCGGTCGCGTGTCATGATGCCCCGCATGACGAGCACTCCCGCAGAATCCCGCGACTTCGGCACCATCGGCGTGATCGGCCTCGGCACCATGGGTGCCGGCATCGCCGAGGTCTTCGCCCGCAACGGCTACAGCGTGGTCGGCGTCGAGCTGAACGACGAGGGCGTCGAGCGCGGCCGCCAGCACCTCGAGCACTCCACGGGCCGGGCGGTGAAGCGGGAGAAGATGACTCCGGAGGAGCAGCAGGAGCTGCTGGGACGGATCTCGCTCACCACGTCGATGAAGGACCTCGGGGACGCCGACTTCGTGGTCGAGGCCGTGGTGGAGTCGCTCGAGGTGAAGAAGGACATCTTCCGCCAGCTCGACGACATCGTCGCGCCGGAGTCGATCCTGGCCACCAACACCTCCTCGCTCTCGGTCACCGAGATATCGACCGCCAACAGCCGGCCGGGCCGGATCGTCGGCGTCCACTTCTTCAACCCCGCGCCGGTCCAGAACCTCGTCGAGATCGTCCGCACGGTCGTCACCGAGCCGCAGGTCCTCGAGGACGTCACGACGCTGGTGAACCGCGTCGGCAAGAACCCCGTCGTCTGCGGCGACAAGGCGGGCTTCATCGCCAACACCCTGCTCTTCGGCTACCTCAACCACGCGGTCTCGATGTACGAGAACCGCTACGCGACCCGCGAGGACATCGACGCCGCGATGCGGTTCGGCTGCGGCTACCCGATGGGCCCGCTGGCGCTGCTCGACCTGATCGGCCTCGACACGGCGTACGAGATCCTGGAGACGATGTACCGCCAGGGCCGCGACCGACTGCACGCCCCCGCGCCGATCCTCAAGCAGATGGTCACCGCCGGCATGCTCGGCCGGAAGGCCGGACGCGGGTTCTACACCTACGAGGGCCCCGACAGCCCGATCGTGGTCGCCGACGAGAACACTCCGTCGGCCGACGAGAAGCCGCAGCTGCGCCACGACATCAAGCAGGTCGGCGTGGTCGGCACCGGCACCATGGCCACCGGCATCGTCGAGGTCTTCGCCAAGGCGGGGTACGACGTCCTCTACGTCGGCCGCTCCCAGGACAAGGTCGACGGCGTGCGCGCCACCATCGAGCGGTCGCTGGACAAGGCGATCCAGCGAGGAAAGATCGAGGAGTCCGCGAAGTCCGAGGTGCTGGGCCGGCTGACCGGGTCCACCTCGCTGGACGACCTGGGCTCGGCCGACATCGTGGTCGAGGCGATCGCCGAGGACCTCAACATCAAGACCACCCTGTTCGAGAACCTCGACGAGATCTGCAAGTCCGGCGCGATCCTCGCCACCACCACCTCGTCGCTGCCCATCATCGAGTGCGCGCGGGCCACCAAGCGGCCCCAGGACGTCGTCGGGATGCACTTCTTCAACCCGGCGCCGATCATGAAGCTCGTCGAGGTGGTGTCAACCGTGGTGACCGCCGACGAGGTCACCGAGACCACCCGGGCGCTGTGTGGCCAGGTCGGCAAGGTGGCCGTCTCGTGCGGGGACCGGGCGGGCTTCATCGTCAACGCCCTGCTGTTCCCCTACCTCAACGACGCCGTGAAGATGCTGCAGGCCCACTACGCCACGGCCGACGACATCGACATCGCGATGAAGCAGGGCTGTGCGCTGCCGATGGGGCCGTTCGAGCTCCTCGACGTGGTCGGCAACGACGTGTCGCTGGCGATCCAGCGCGAGCTCTACGAGGAGTTCCGCGAGCCCGGGTTCGCGCCGGCGCCGCTGCTGGAGCACCTCGTCACCGCGGGCTACCTCGGTCGCAAGACCAAGCGTGGCTTCCGCGACTACAGCGCCCGCTAGCTCAGTCGAGGCAGAACTCGTTGCCCGCGGGTCCTGCATGACGATGTGACCGCCGGCCATCGGCGGCGAGGGCCCGTGACGCTCGACCCTCGTGGGCGTGGTCAGGCGTCGCTGCGCGCAAAGATGACGGCTCCCGGCACATCTTCGTCCGGCCGCATGACCAGTTCGGCCTCAATCGTGAACCCCGCGTCACGAAGCCAACCGGTGATCTTGCTCGGCCGACGATGGTGAGTATCAACGTTGATTGGAAGACCCGTGTAGCCCTCGGACGTGTGGCGTGTCTCGTCACCCACATGGAAGCCCACCAGTAACAGACCCTGTTGTCGCAACACTCGCCGGAACTCCTCGAACACGCCGGGGATGGCGTGGTCGGGCACGTGGATCACGGACCAGAACGCGACTATGCCGACGACCGAGTTGTCCGCCAGGTCGAGGTCGGTCATCGTCCCGACCTCGAAGCGTAGGTCCGGATGGTCGCGCCGCGCGATGGCGATCATCTCGGGCGAGAGATCGATGCCGAACACGTCCAATCCGGCGTCGTGGAGGTGGCGGGTGACGTAGCCCGGCCCGCAGCCCACATCGGCCACTGGCCCGCCTCCGGCACCGTGCACCAACTCGGCGAACAACGCCAGACTCGCGCGGAGGTATGGACTCCCGTCGAGCAGTCCGCTGACCTTCTCGGCGTATCCGGAGGCGTCGGTGTCGTACGACGAGCGGGTATCGGACAGCCAGGCGTCAGCCATGGGTGACACGGTAGTCCGATCTGGCGACGCCCCGCCCCGTACCAAACAGCACTCCAATGTCGCGTCCGCGACCGGACGCTCACCGGCACGACCGCGTATGACGGCGGCAGAGCGGATGCTCGCCAAGTTCGGCCCCGGACGCCGTCGTCAGGGCGCAGCGCCGCGAGAACCGCAAGGAGCGGGCGAAGGATCACCAGCGGAACCATGACAACGCAGGCGAGGACGGCAAACAGCGTGGGCCAGAGAAGCCACTCGTCGTCCCACATGTACGACGCGACGATGCCACCGGGCACAGTCCGAATGCGGGAAGGCGAACCGCGCGTACCGCTCCCACATGCCACCAATCGTAGGTCTCGCCACAACAGGGCGAGTGCACGGACGTTACTGCCATCGCCCTGTCGGCTTGGATCAGGCGGATTCGCAGATGCAGAGCTGGAGCGGCTCAGCCCCGGTGAACGGTCGACCCGACCAGTCGCCGAAGCGCTCGACAAGCCGAAGTCCGCCGAGCGAGAGGAGCAGCGGCAGCTCTTGCGGGAAGATGCTCCTGATCTCGAGCGGCAGGACAAGGAAGTCGGGCTCTGAGTCGGTCGAGAGGTGCCACGTCCCGCGGGTCACTTGCGCCCCTGCGTCGTAGGTCTCAGCGACATCGACGCCACGTCGCCACGGTCGGGATCGGTGAACGACAACGACTCCCGAGTGCGCCGTACGCCCACGGCTTCGGCCAGGAGACGCAGGCTCGGGTTGAAGACGTCGAAGGCAAAGCGCGCGCCAGGGGCCAGGTGTCGCTGGACCGATCGAAAGCAGCTCACCAGGTCCTTGGCGTCGTGAAGGTGCAGCAGGGAGTTGGCCGCGATGAACACGAAGTCGAAGGTGCGGCCCATGTCGAAGTCCCGCATGTCGCCGTGCACCCACTCCACCGCCACTCCGCGCTCGTCCGCCTTGTGGCGAGCCTCGGCCAGCATGTCCGGTGAGAAGTCCAGGCCGACGCACGGATGCCCGTCGGATGCGATGGGGATCAACTTGTGCCCGGTGCCGCACCCGAGCTCCAGGACGCGGCCGCCCGGCCGATCGGCCTCGGCCCGGTAGAAATCCGCTGCGGGTCCGCCGCCGGGAAACATGAGGTCGTAGAGCTTCGCGCGCGAGTAGAACGCTTCGCTCATCACATCGCTCCTTGCTGACTGGTCGCAGCTGGCCGTCGTGGCCCTGCTGATTCAAGCGTCTGTGCCGACAGTGTGCCTGCCGGTGGCCGCGTAACGGTGGACGGGAAGCCCGCATCGCGGCATGTGCGGACGGCACAACGTCATGCGGATCGTCGGCTATAGCGCTCAGGACGTATGACGTCCCGCCCCGATCGGCGTCCGCACATCGGCACGAGCGGATCGCGGCATGAGCGGTCACGCTATGCCGTACTCAACGCGGCACCGGATGCTCCGCCGCGCACGCTGTCCTGGCAGCCCTGTCTCCTGAGCGCTGACCCGAACGGCATGTGCCGCTGATGAGCGGCCTAGAATCCGCCGCCCTGGTCGTAACCCGGGCCGTCATTGCGCGGCCTCTCGTCTTCGCGCCGACCCGGACTCCTCCTGCTCAGTTTCCAGCCTGCCCAAAGGATGAGGAGAACTGCAGCGAGAAGAATCAGCCAAATCGCGTCCATGTCACCACCTGCGCCGATCCTTGCACACCTCATCGGCGCGATCGAGCGGGATCGCGGCATAAAAAGACGTTCTGCGTGTCCCCCGGCAACTCGCGCCCCATGTTGTTCGGCGCAGATGGCCGTTCCCGGTCCGGGGCATCAAAAGCCGCCACCGCCGCCACCGCCGCCGCCACCGCCTCCCTTACGACTCTTCTGCCAGTATTCGTGCATGCTCCCGTCGAGGGTCTGGTATCCCCCATGCTTGGAAGCCCGATAGACAGCGAACAGGAGCAGGGCCACACCGAGAATGGCCAAGATGAGCAGCACCTCCATGGCGCACCTCCCTTGAGTCCCATCGATGGTAGGCCCTCGGCGTCGTCTCGTATATGCTCCCGATCGGCGTCCGCACATCGGCTGCTCCGAGCGCGCACTCAGCGGCACGTCCGGATGGTCGTCGCCAGGCGACTGCGCTGACAGCCACGGCCGCAGGTTGAGTCTTCCTACTCACGACTCGGGCCGGAAACCCATTCACATGTGAGGCACCAGGACGTCGTCCGGCACAAGCTGCCGGCGAAGAAGGCGTTCGTCACCATCAGGGGAAAGCCATGTCACGCCGTTCATCCGTGTTGCTCGCCGCAGCGTTTGCGCTGCCATTTTCCGCACTGACCGTTGCCACCGCAGCGTCAGCAGCTGCGCAACCCGTCTCACGTGTCGTACTCGATGATCCCGCCGGGGATGTGTGGGCCATCGGAGAGGGCGAGAACGCCGAGTGGGTTTCCGCCGGCGATGTCCCCACCGCCGACGTCGTCCGGGCAGTGGTCCGCCACGGTCGCCATAACGTCGTGGTGAAGATGACCTTCACCAACCTGCGCCGTGTCGAACCGCAGCACTACTCGGCCATGATCATCACTCCCCGCCGGCTGCGAGCGGTCTTCGTGTCCGCCGGTCCGCGGCGGTGGGGCGGACGCCACCAACTGGTCAACGGCAACTTCGGCAACGTGAAGTGCCCCAGGCTCAGCCACCGCATCGACTACGACACCGAGCACGTCACCATGTCGATCCCGCGCGGTTGCCTCGGTCGACCCAACTGGGTCCGGGTCGACCTGTCGAACGTCATGTTCCGCGGCAAGACCGAGGCAGACTTCCAGGAGATCACCGACAACCCACATTCAGCAGGCCCCGACAGCTCGTTGACCCAGCGCCTGTATCTCCCGACCAGCTGAACGCTCTCACCATCTGAGTCCCGCTGACCGATCCGAAGGCGGCCGCCGGGTCGGAGAAGGACGGCTACTCTCACGCCAGGAGGACCCGCATGGACGAAGGCATTGACGTCGGCGGGCGCGGCCGGTCAGGGGCCGGACCAGTCGACCGGCCTGCGCAGGATGCGGCGGGAACGTGCGGCTACATCTACCCAACCGCACCACACACGGCCCCCAGGGCAGCGAGGGCGCCATCTCATACGCCGACACAGACATCGCCGTCTGGGACTGCCCGACCTGCGGATTCGCAAACGCCGACGCCCTTCGTGAGTGACCCCCCGTAAACCCAGCAGCAGCGGCAAACGGCTCGTGCAAGCGCGCGCTGACAGCGGCTAGATCCGGATGCTTGTCAGCGGGTCAGTGCTGCCGCGGTCCGTTGATGATGGCCTCGTCCAATGAGTCAAAGATGGCGAAGACGTCGGTGAGACGGGTTGAACCCAGCAGTCTGCGAACCAACGGCGGAGGAGAGACCAGTGCGTTCGTGAGGCGGCGCCACGCGGCCGTTCCAGAGGGCTATCTGGCCTTAAGTGCCTTCCGGCGCTCACGCCCGGACGAGCGCGCTCGCGTCGAGGTCGCGGTGGTGCCCGACACCAGCGATGGTGAGGGTGATTTCGAGCTCGGCGAGGAGCGTTCGGAGCATGTGCCGGACGCCGTCTTCCCCTCCGAGCGCCAGGCCGTGCACGTACGGGCGGCCGATGACGACAGCGTCGGCCCCCAGGGCCAGCGCCCGGAAGACGTCGGTCCCCGTGCGGGCGCCCGAGCCGAACAGCACGGCAAGCTTGCCGCCGACGGCATCCGCGATCCGCGGCAGGACGCGGATCGTCCCGGCGACGCCGGGACCGCGGCGCCCGCGCTCATTCGAGACAACGACGCCGTCGAGGCCACGGCGGACCGCCATCCGCGCGTCCGGCACGTTCTGGATGCCGCCGAGGACGATCGGCCCGTCCCAGGCCTCGCGGATCGCCGCGAGCGCCTCCCAGCCCTGCCCGGGCTGCGGGGGAGAGAGCACGAGGTGGGTGCACCCGGTTGCCTGCGCGCGGGTGAGTAGCACGGGGTCGGGGCCGCCCCCGTCCGGCCAGTCCAGGCCGAACCACCGCGGGCCGTTGGGCGCGGCCACGGCGACCTCCTCGAGCGATCTGCTCGCACGCGACGAGTGGACGTAGGTGAGCTCCAGCCCCGCTGCCGCCCGGGCGGTGGCGATCTCGCCGTCGGGGTGCGCCACGGCCTGGCGTCCGACCGGGCCGAGGATGACCGGGGCCGGCATCGAGGCGCCGAGCACCGTCGTGCTGAGGTCGCGCTCGGCGCGGTCGATGAACATCCGCGGGACGATCCGCCACGCGGACAGCGCCCGCGCGTTCGCTCGCACGGCGGCGGCGCCGCCCGCCCACGCGAGCAGATGCCGGCGCGCAGCCTCGGACAGCACGTCCTCCGCAGCGGCTTCGAGGTCGGACAGGTTCGTGGTGAAGATCGGCTCGGTGCCCGCGCTCATCCCGGCGATGTAGATCTCGGACTGGTAGCTGCCGAACGGGGCGCCCGGGCCGACAGGGAGCGGCGACTTCGCGAGGCGCTTGGGAGTCGCAGGGCCGGGGGCCACCCGGGGCTCGGCGAGCGCGGGCGGCGCGAGGAGGGTCGCGGCGGCAGTCGCGGCGGCGACCTCGAGAAACTGACGACGAGTGTGCTCGGACATGTCTGGGCTCCGTTTCAGCGCGCGCGGGTCAGGGAGGAACGGGAGAGCGTGCGGTGACTGCGGTGACGCGCCTTCCGGACCTCCTCTTCGAGCTCGTCGACGAGGCTCCGCATGACGCGCCGGGCGCCCCTCTGCCCGTCCAGCGCGAGGCCGTACAGGTACGGCCGGCCGACGAGCACCGCGTCGGCGCCGAGCGCCAGCGCCTTGAAGGCGTCGCGGCCCGTGCGGATCCCGGAGTCGAAGAGCACGGGCATCCTGCCGTCGACCGCCTTGGCGACCGGACGGAGCGCGTCGAGCGACGCGATCGCCCCGTCGACCTGACGTCCGCCGTGGTTCGAGACGACGATGCCGTCGATGTTGTGCTTGATGGCAAGCCTGGCGTCGCGTGGGCTCTGGATCCCCTTGAGCAGGATCGGGCCATCCCAGTTCTCGCGGATCAGCGGCAACTGCTTCCAGCTCAGGCCGGGGTTCTGGAAGACGCGTGCGAAGGCGATGCCGGCCGCCAGCGGGGCAACCTCTGCCGGCACTGGCATGTGCTTGCGCTGGAAGACCGGGTCGCTCGTGTAGTTCGCGATGCCCTTGTTCTCGAGGAAGGGCGAGTACCCGATATCCAGGTCGAGCGGCCGCCAGCCGAGCAGCGTCGTATCGAGCGTGATCATCAGATGGGTGTAGCCGGCCGCGGCGGCGCGGTTCAGGAAGGACACCACCAGCTCATCATCGGTGGGCCAGTAGAGCTGGTACCAGCGCGAGCCGTCGCCGTTGGCCGCCGCCACGTCCTCCATCTTGTAGGCGCCCTGCGTCGAGTGCACGTAGGTCAGCCCGAGCTCGGCCGCCGCGCGGGCGCTGGCGAGGTCGCCGTCCGGATGCGCGAGCGTCTGCACGCCGACCGGCGCGAAGAGGACCGGCGCGGGCATGCGCGTCCCCAAGATGGTGGTGGAGAGATCAACCTTCGCCGGCTTGCGGCCCGTGCGCCGCTTGACCTCCCAACGCCGGAACGCCGCGGCGTTGGCGCGCGTGGTGTCCCGGTCTCCCGCCCCGGCGCGGATGTAGCCGAGGGCCTCGGGGCTCAGGTTCTCGGCAGCTTGCGCCTCCAGCTGCGAGAGGTCGCCGGGGATAGCCAGTTCCTTCATCGTCACGTCAGGCAAACGAGCCGTCCCGCCGTCTGGCTACGGGTTCGGTCTGAACGTCCGCTCGTCCGCACGGTTGCACCGACAGCGGCATGGGCGGACGGCACAACGTCATGCGGATCGTCGGCTATAGCGCTCAGGACGTATGACGTCCCGCCCCGATCGGCGTCCGCACATCGGCTACGAGCGGTCACGAAATGCCGTACTAATCGCGGCTATGAGCGACGTGGCCCCACTGTCGAAGATGACCGGGATCAACAGCACGGGGTCCGGGAGTGGTCAAGCCCAACTGCGGCACAGGCTACGGCCTGACCGCAAACGAACGTCAAGGTTGCGAGTTCAACGTTTCGTACTAGTACCAACGCCCAATGGCACTCGCACTGCCCGACGAGGAGACTTGTCCTACCGATCGGGCGGTGGGACTCACTCGCAGGTTGGGCTCACCGGCAGATCAGTGATCGAACCGAACGACACCCGGGGCGCCCCACCCCGTCCCCCGTCCCGGGTGTCGCGGTCGCCTCCTGAAATGAGGTCGATCCTCCAGTCGCGCCGCAGCTTGACGTTGGCCCTGGAGGCAGACGGTCCCCCGCTATCCCTCCGGGGCCAACCTAATCTCAGCAGACCGCGCACATCGCGGCATGTGCGGACGGCACAACGTCATGCGGATCGTCGGCTATAGCGCTCAGGACGTATGACGTTCCGCCCCGATCGGCGTCCGCACATCGGCACGAGCGGAACGCGGCATGAGAGTGCGCTTCTGTGGCCGGGAGGGTCTAGAGCGCAAAGGAACTGTGAAAGGTTTCGAATTCAATGTTCTGTACTAGTACTAATGCCCAATGGCGCTTGCAGTCGCCGAGGAGCAGGCTGTCGTTACAGCTACCGACCGGGGCGGTCGGGCTCACTCGCAGGTCGGGCTCGACGGCAGATCGGCAGTTCGATTCCGAACGACACCCGGGGCGCCCCACCCCGTCCCCCCGTCCCGGGTGTCGCGGGTCTCTCCTTGAGGAGCTCAATCCTCCGGCCGTCCGTACCTTGACCGTTGGTCCTGGAGGGCGAAGGATCCCCCGCCTGTCCCTCCGGGGCCAACCTCATCTCGGCACGTCCGAGCCGTACTGACAGCGGCATGTCCGGATGGCCGCAGCGCACGCTATCCGCGGCACGAGCGGACTCTGCTGGGGCCCATGCAGACCGGCGTAGAGTATGTGGTCGGATCCCGAAAGGGTGATTTGTTGTGCCCAATCCTGACACGCTTCTCGACAGCCTGGAGCGGTTCGCCGCCGCCCTCACCGGCGGCTACGGCATCGGTGACGTCCTCCACAACCTGACCGAAGAGATGGCTGAGGTGCTCAGCCTGACCGGAGCGGGTGTGACGTTGATTCACGACGGCCAGCAGCGCTTCGTCACCGCCGCCGTCGAGGCGATCGCCACCCTCGAGCGCGTTCAGGAGAACTGGCAAAAGGGCCCGTGCATCGACGCTGTCGCATCGGCAGGCCCAGTGACGGTGCCGGACATCGCCGCGGAAGACGCCAGCGAACGCTGGCCGGACTACGTCATCGCGGCCAAGACCGCGGGGATCCAGGCCGTCGCCGGCATCCCGATGCTCGCCGAAGGCGAAGCGATCGGGGCGGTCAACCTGTATGACAGCCAACCGCGCGACTGGTCAGCCGAGGATCTGCGAGTCGCCATGATCTTCGCCAGCATCGCAACTGGCTACCTCACCCACGCTTCGGCTGCACGGCAGCACCAGCGCACCTCCGAACAACTCCAACAGGCGTTGAACACCCGGCTCATCATCGAGCAGGCAAAAGGCGTGCTCGCCACCAAGCGAGAGACCACCGTCGATGACGCGTTCCAGACACTCCGCAAGTACGCCCGTGACCACGGCGCCCGCATCCACGATGTCGCCCGCGCCGTCGTGAGGGGCGACCTTCTCCTCTAGACCTGACCGCGCCCATCAGCAATCACTCGGGACAGATGCACTCACATCGGCATGAGTGCGGATCCGCGACTCCGATAAGGCCCGCCGGAATTAGTCCAGGCAGAACTCGTTGCCCTCCGGGTCCTGCATGACGATGTGTCCGCCGGCCATCGGCGGCGAGGGCTCGTGACGCTCGAGCCTCGTGGCGCCGATCCGGACCAGCTGCTCACAGCGGGCCTCGAGCGCCGACATGCGCTCCTCGCCCTCCAGGCCGGGAGCCGCCCGCACGTCGAGGTGGAACCGGTTCTTGGCCGTCTTTCCTTCGGGCACCTTCTGGAAGAACAGCCGCGGCCCGACCCCCTCGGGGTCGACAGCTGCCGACGCGTCGTTGCGGTGCTCCGGCGGGACGCCGAACGCCTCGAGTGCCTGGTCCCAGCTGTCGAAGCCGGGCGGCGGTGACTGGACGACGTACCCGAGGACGTCGCACCAAAAGCCGGCCAGCGTGGCCGGATCGCCGCAGTCGAAGGTGAGCTGGATCTCGGTCGTCATGGCCCCATCCGACCACAACCGACCGACAGCGGCCTTGAGGCTCGGACGTACGCTGTGGCCATGGGAGAGCTCCTGATCATCCTGCTGGTGCTCGCTGGGGTCCTCGGGGTCGTGGGCTACACGAGCAGAGTGAGCAAGCAGCGTGCGCTGGAGAAGAAGGCCGCCGAGCTCGAGCCGGTGAAGAAGCTGGCGTTCGAGGACATCACGGCCCTCGGCGTCGAGCTCCAGGAGCTCGACCTCGAACTCGCCGGCCACGAGCTGGACGCCGGACAGCGCGCCGACTACCAGCGCGCCCTGGACGCCTACGAGTCGGCGAAGACCGCGGGCGACAACATCACCGAGCCCGAGCACATCAAGCACGTCACCGAGATCCTCGAGGACGGCCGCTATGCGGCCGCCTGCGTCCGGGCGCGGGTGGCGGGAGAGCCGCTGCCCACGCGGCGGCCACCGTGCTTCTTCGACCCCCGGCACGGGCTGTCCGTCGTCGACGTGCCGTGGACCCCGGCCGGCGGTGCCACGCGCGACGTGCCCGCCTGCGCCCTGGACGCCGAGCGGGTTCGCGCAGGGGCCGAGCCCGACTCCCGGATGGTCATGGTCGGCTCCCAGCGGGTGCCCTACTACCAGGGCGGCCGCGCCTACCAGCCCTACGCTTCCGGCTACTTCGGCGGGTTCGGCCCGATGGACATGATGTTCATGGGCCTGATGTTCGGCGGGTTCGGCGGCTTCGACGCGATCGGTGACATGGGCGAAGGGATGGGCGACGCCGTCGGCGGGATCGGCGATGGCATCGGCGACGGTTTCGACTTCGGCGGCTTCGACTTCTGATCTGACCACCGGTGGTGAGGTGGGAAGACCGCAAGGCCTTGGCCTCGAAACCCGGTGAGTGCTGCAGGGCGGACCCATGCCGGTCGGGGCCCTGCCCACGATTCAGGGGTTTCGAGGCTCAGGCGCCGGAGCGCCTTCGCACCTCAACCTCCGGAGTGCGCTCAGGCGCCGGAGCGCCTTCGCACCTCGACCAACGGAGTGCGCTCAGCGGTGGCGGAGCTGGGCCACCTGGAGGAACACCACGCGGCCGTTGACCGAGTCGCTGTCGATCGTGTCGGGGTCCGAGGCGGCGTAGTCACCGGAGACATCGATCTCGTACTTGCCGGCCGACACGTCCTTGAGCAGCAGGGTCGCGACGCCGGTGGCGTAGTTGAGGTTGGTCTCGGTGGTGCCGACCTGCTTGCCGTTCCTGGACACCGTCGCGGTGTAGCTCGCGAGGTTGGTCACCGTGCCCGGAGTCGGGTAGACGAGCACCACCTTCAACCGGTCGACTCCGCGTTCGACGCTCACGGTGTACGCCGCCGAGTCCGATCCGCCGAGCGTGGCCGGTGGGGCGTCGTACTGCCAGATGTCGCTGCGGGAGACCCGCCAGCCGTCGGCCCGAAGCATCCGCAGCTCGGCACGCCTGGTCGCATTCCGGAGGTCGGAGGACCAGCCGGCGCCGCGGACGAGGGCCACCGCCCGGTCGAGGTTCACGTGGCCGTAGCCCACCTGCCACTGGGGCACCCGGTTCCCCTTTGGGTCGAACACCGGCGACGCAGTGGCGGTCAGCGCGTCCTGGATCCGGGCGGGGCTCAGCGAGCCGTTGGCCTGGGTCACGACGGCCGCGGCGCCCGCGATGTGCGGGCTGGACATCGAGGTGCCCGAGGCGGTGTCGTTCTCTCCCGGCGGGCAAGGACCGATGACGGTCCCGGTGGTGTCGCAGGAGGACGAGATCGACACTCCGGGCGCCGAGATGTCCGGCCAGGTGAGGCCCGTCCGGTCGCCCACGGCGACGGTGTGACCACCCGCGCCGATCCGCTCGGGCTGCATGTTGTCGTACTGGATGCCGTTGGAGGAGAAATCGCCGCGTACCCGCTTGACGCTGCTCGCGGCCACCGAGATCACCCACGGGGCCTGGTTGAACGGGCTGACACTGGCCTCGCCGTTCTCGGCACCGGAGTTGCCGGCCGAGAAGACGACGGTGGCGCCCCGGTCGGTGACCGCCTTGGTCGCGACGTTGACCGGGTCCTTCGGGTCGTACTGGCGGAAGCTGTTGCCCCAGGAGTTGTTGATGACGTCGATCCCCAGCATCTTCGGCTGGCGCATCATGTAGTCGTAGGCCGTGACGACGGCGGTGGTGGTGAGCACCGCGCCGATCGCGAAGCAGGCGAGCTTGGCGTCCGGGGCGACGCCGAGGTGGTCCTGGCCGGTGTGGCCGTCGGCCGCGATGATGCCGGCGACGTGGGTGCCGTGTCCGCTGCCGATGTCGGTGTTGTTGTAGGGGCCCTTGTCCACGGGCAACACCAGGGTGTTGCCCTCGTCGGGCTGCTGGTTGGCGTACTCCCCACTGATCAGGGTGACGTTGTGCTTGATGTGGTCGGCGAGGTCCGGGTGGGTCCCGTCGCAACCCGAGTCGACGATGCCGACGGTGACGCCCTTGCCGGTGAAGCCCCGGGCCCGCAGCCGCTCGGCCGCGCCGAGCGAGGACGAGACGACGTTGGACGACGCGGTGTCGAGGTGCTCCAGCGTCTCGTCGGGGTAGACGTCCTCGGCCGTCCCGCTGCTGACGGCCTCTGTGAGTGCGGCGACCGGCCCCTGCACCAGCGCCAGCGGCAGCTCCCGCATGGGCTGGACGACCAGCCCGAGGTTGCGCAGCGCGCGCACCTCGGACGCCGTCGGAACCGCGGAGAACGTCGCGATGCCCCGGGCGGAGGCGACGTGTGTGGCCTGCAGCCGGTCCAGCCCGATCCGGCTGGGGGCGGTGGCCTGGGCCCGGGCGGACCCGTTGACCGGACCGGAGGCGAGCACGACGGCGGCGGCGCAGGTGAGCGCGGCCAGGCGGGTGCGAAGGGGAGACATGGGTGATGTCCTTCATTGCTGGAGGTGTGTGCACCCACAACGCGCGACGAGCGGTGAGGGTTACGCCGCGACGGGCTGACACACTGCTGCCGTGCCTGATCCAGACCTCCACGTCACCGAGCTCGGCGAGACCGGGTCCACCGTCGCGTTCTGCCACGGGCTCTTCGGGCAGGGCCGAAACTGGAACCAGATCGGCAAGCAGCTCGCCCGGGACCACCGGGTGTTGCTGGTGGACATGCCCAACCACGGGCGGTCGGAGTGGGTCGACACCATCGACTACCTCGACCTCGCCGACCGGGTGGCCGGGCTGCTCTCGGCCGACGACCCGGTGTCCCTGGTGGGGCACTCGATGGGCGGCAAGATCGCGATGGTTCTGGCGCTGCGGCGCCCGGAGCTCGTCGAGAGGCTGTGCGTCGTGGACGTCTCCCCGGTGACCTACGACAACACGCGCGAGTTCGCCGGCTACATCGCGGCGATGCGGGGACTCGACCTCGCCCAGCTCGAGCGTCGCAGCGACGCCGACGACCGATTGCGCGACGACGTACCGAACAACACCGTGCGCAGCTTCCTGCTGCAGAACCTCCGCCGCGAGGGAGACTCCTGGCGATGGCAGGTCAACCTGGAGGTGCTGGGCGACCAGCTCTCCGAGCTGGGCGGTTGGCCCGCCGAACGACTTTCGGACGTGTCTCCCTACGAGGGTCGGGTGCTCTGGGTGGGCGGCGACCGGTCCGACTACGTTCGCGAGGAGTACGCCGAGACGATGGATCGCTGGTTCCCGCGCAACCGGCGGGTGACGATCAAGGGGGCCGGTCACTGGGTGCACTCCGAGGAGCCCGAGACCTTCCTGGCGGTTCTGACCCGGTTCCTCGGCGACTGACCGGGGCCGCGGTCAGCCGCGTTGCCGGGCCCGATAGGCCGCGACTGCGGCCCGGTTGCCGCAGGTGGTGCTGCAGAAGCGGCGCGACCGGTTGCGGGAGAGGTCCAGCACGATGCCCTCGCAGTCGTCGAGCGCGCAGATGCCGAGCCGAGACATCTCATGGCTGCGGATCACGTCGACCATGGCCAGCGCGGTCTCGACCGCGACCCGGGTGGCGAACGGCGCGCTGAGCTCGACGGCGTGCAGGTGCCAGTCCAGCGCGTCGTGCCGCAGCAGCTGGGGGAGCGCGCGGTGCTCGGCCAGGATCGCGTTGACCAGCGGCACCGCGGCGTCACGCTCGGCCGTGAGCAGCTCTCTCAGGGGTCCGCGGATCGCCCGCACGGCCTCCAGGTCGGCGCGGCTCCTGGGGCGGGCCCCGGTGTAGCCGTGATCGTCGTAGAACGCGTTGACGTCCTCGAGGGTGGTCATCGTGTCCGGGTCGTCGGCGCTGTTGACCAGGCCGACGGCGGCGACCAGCGCGTCTTCAGTGTCATTGGTGAAAACCACATTGACACATTACCAAGCCCGACGTAGTGTCATTAGTCATGACGACGATGACACATGACGCACCGGTGGTCGCCCCGCGTTCGCGGACGGCGTCCGGCCTGGCGTTCGCGCTCGTCTCCGCGGTCACCTTCGGCCTCTCCGGCGCCCTGGCCCGGCCTCTGCTCGAGTCCGGCTGGAGCGCCGGCGCGATCACGCTGGTCCGGGTCGGCGGCGCCGCCCTGCTGGTCGCCCCGTTCGCCGTGATCGCCCTGCACGGACAGTGGGCGGCGCTGCGCCGCAGCGCCGGGCTCGTGGTGATGTACGGCGTCCTGGCCGTCGCCGGGGCCCAGTTCTGCTACTTCTCGGCCGTCTCGCACATGCAGGTCGGGCCCGCTCTCCTGATCGAGTACACCGCCCCCGCCGCGGTCGTGGTCTGGCTGTGGCTCCGGCAGGGCCAGCGGCCCGGCCCGGTCACGCTGTTCGGTGCCGGTCTGGCCGCGCTCGGCCTGGTGCTGGTGCTCGACCTGATCTCGGGTGCGGACCTCAGCGTGCCGGGCGTGCTGTGGGCGCTGGCCGCGATGGTCGGCGCGGCCGCCTACTTCGTCATCTCGGCCGATGAGAGCAAGGGGCTTCCGCCTCTCGCGCTCGCCGGTGGCGGCCTGGTCGTGGGAGCCGCGGCGCTCGGCCTGCTGGGCCTCATCGGCCTGCTGCCCCTGCACCGCGCCTCGGAGTCCGTGGACTACTCGGGAGCGACGGTCGAGCCATGGGTTCCGCTCGTGCTGCTGGCGCTCGTGACAGCGGCGGTCGCCTACACGACCGGCATCGCCGCGATCCGGCGGCTCGGGTCCCGGGTGGCGTCGTTCGTGGCGCTCTCGGAGGTCCTGTCCGGAGTCCTCTGGGCATGGCTGCTCCTGGACGAGCTGCCGCGCCCCGTGCAGCTGGTGGGCGGTGTGCTGATCGTCGCCGGAGTCGTGGCCGTCAAGCTGGGGGAGCGGACCGTGGTGCGCAAGGAGCCGGTGCCGGCCTGACGGAACCGATCGAGCTCCTGGCTCGTCGTAGGCACATGCGCACGTGGGTAACGATCGTGGCCGGGTGCCTGATGCTGGCCGGCTGCGGTCAGGAGACTGCCGGGCCGCCGGCCGTGGCCGGTGACCCGCTCCCGACAGAGTGGCGAACCGAGCTCTGGCGCGGCGCCTCGGTCGACGTCCCGGCGGACTGGGCCTACGGCGGCGCTCCCATCGAGGTGGACGGGGACACGATCGCGTGCGCAGCGGCGGCGATGGTGTCGGCCTCGGGAGGCGGGGTCCGGGACGAGCGCACGGTCCCGTACGTCGGCCGGCCGATCTTCCTGACCGACGTCTGTCAGGCTTACCCGTTCATCGGACCCGACTCCGACCCGCCTTCAGCGCCCTCCGTGTGGCTGGGCGCCGACGTCGAGGTCGGGTCCGACAATCTCGGGGGCGGCTGGGTACGGGAGACCGTCGAGGCCTCCGGCACGACCGTCACCGTCACCAGCGACGATCCCGATCTCCGAGACCGGGTCCTGGGCTCCGTGCGTGGCATCGAAACCTGCGCGTCGTCACTGCCGGCGCCGACGAGGGTGCACGACATGCTGATCGAGGGTTACGGGCGACCGGAGTCGCTCGAGGTGTGCGTCTACCGGCGTTCGGATGCAGGTGACCTGGAGCTGGCCTACGGAACGGTCCTGGGAGCCGAGGCCGCTCGCGCCTTCGCCCGAGCGGTCGGTCGCGCGGAGCCACGGAAGATGGACTGCGGTGACGAGCCACCGTTCGAGTGGGTCACGTTGCAGATGACAGGTACGTCGTACCCGAACGCGCCCGTCGGCGTGGGCGGCACCCAGGACATGGTGATCGGCTGCGACGTCGTCGAGGTGGGCCCGGCGCAGACCTACGAGGTCGACCAGGGCGTGCTCGACGCGCTGCGGGTGGACGGTCTTCCGGCGACCCTCTTCGCACTCATCGGGCCTCGGGCCTGAGCTCAGCGGGCGTCCTGCCGGCGGATGAAGACCTCGCGGGTGAGCATCAGGATCGCGGCCGCGGTGGGGATCGCGAGCAGCGCGCCGACCACGCCGAGGAGAGCAGCGCCGACCAGCGCTGCGATCACGGTGACCGCCCCCGGGATGTCGACCGACTTCGACATCACCCGCGGGTAGATCACGTAGTTCTCGATCTGCTGGTAGACGAGGTAGAAGATCAGGCACGCGAGACCGATCTTCACGTCCGTCGCGAAGCCGATGGCGGTCACGATCACGGCCCCGATCGTGGCGCCGATCATCGGGATCACGTCGAGCAGGGCGACCACGAAGGCCAGGGCCACGGCGTACTCCCCGAGGCCCACGACGAACAGGAAGATCAGCGAGCTGAGGCCGGCACAGGTCGCCACGATGAAGGCGCCCGAGACATAACCGCCGATGCTGCCGAGGACGCGGTCGCCGAGCTTGGCGACCCGGTCCCGGCGGGAATGCGGGGCCAGGCGGTAGAGAGCGGTCTTGATGGACTGCAGCGAGGACAGGAAGTACAGCGTCAGCACGACGACGATGAACGCGTTGAGCAGCGTGGACAGTACCGCCAGGCCGACCCCGAGGACGCCGCCGAACAGGCTGCTGGTGAACCCGCCCTGCTCGATGTAGGACTCCGCCCGGTCGAACACGTCGTACTTCTGGTTGAGGTCCTGGATCTGCCGGTTGCGCTGGAGCTCGTCGAACCACTCGGGGGCGGTTTCGGTGATCGCGGCGACCTGGTCGCTGATGACCGGGACGATCGCGAGCACGAACAGGCCGAGCGCGATCACCACCATCGCGATCACGGAGAGGACGGCGTAGGAGCGCCGCATGCCCCGCCGCACGAAGAACTCGACCACCGGGTTGAGCCCGACCGCGAGGAACATCGCCACCACGACCAGGATCAGGACCGAGCTGATCGCGAGGAGCTGGGTGCCCAGCCAGTAGGCAAGCAGCGCCCCGAGCCCGCCGAAGAAGCCGATGTAGAACGCGGAGTGGCGCTCGAGCGGCTTGCCGGGGACGCCCAGGTCAGGCCGGTCCGGCGGGGCCTCCACGTCGGTCGCCGTCGTGCCGCGCTCGCCGGTGGCCGCTCCCGCCGGCCGCCCCGCCGCCTGGCCGGTCCGCCCCTCGGGCGCGTCGGCGGCGGGGTCGTCGCTCAACTCTCGTCCTCGGCGAATCCCGCGACGACCTCGCGCAACGAGGTGAGCTGGGCCGCGATCGCGTCGCGACGCTTGGTCATCCGCTCCACCTCGGCCTTGATCTCGGCCAGCTGCCGCTCGGCCTCGGCGTCCCCCCGGTTGGTGATCGCGTCGGCCTGGGTGCGGGCCGAGGCCACGATCTGCTCGGCCTCGCGCCGGGCGCGGGTCAGCATCGCCTCGGACTCGGACTGGACCTGCTGGCGGTGGCTGGTCGCCTGGCTGAGTGCCTCGCGGGCACGCTGCTCGGCCTGCGCGGCCCGCTCCTCGGCCTCGTCGACCAGGCGCTTGGTCTCGGCGGTCGCGTTGGAGTGGTGGTCGGTCGCCTCCTTGGCGAGCCGCTCCTTCTCCACGGCCAGCGTCCGCCGGGCCTCCTGGACCTCGCGGTCGGCGGCGGCACGCGCCTGCTCGGACTCGCGCTTGGCGGTGGTCCGCAGGTCGTTGGTCTCCTGCTGGGCGGCGAGCCGCAGCTGGTCGGACTCGCGCTTGGCGGACGCCATCAGGTCGTCGGACTCGGCCTTGGCCAGTGCGCGCTCCTGCTCGGCGTCGGCAAGCATCCGCTTGCGGGCCTCGTCGAGCTCCTGCAGCTGCACCAGCCGCATGTCCTCGGCCTCCCGCGTGGCCTCGGAACGGATCGACTGGGCGTCGCGGTTGGCCCGCTCCCGGATCTCGTCGGCCTCGCGCTCGGCGGCGGACCGGACGTCGGCGGCCTCCTCCTCGGCCAGGCGCAGCATGGTGCTGGCGCGCCCGCCCAGCCCGGCGTACGACGGGTTCTGGTTCTCCGCGACCTGCTTGCGGGCCTCCTCGAGCTGGCTCTCGAGCTCGAGGACCCGCTTCTCGGAGGCGGTGAGACTGCTGCTCAGTCCGGCCTTCTCGGTCGTCAGCTGGCGGAACCGGGCGTCGACCGCTTCCCGGTCGTAGCCACCGCGTCGCACGGCCGGGAAGCCGGGGTTGCTCGCGGCGGCGGGTGGGACGACCGGATGGGAGGTCGATGGCTGGGACGTGGCGGCCGGCTGCGGCGCCGCCGGGCGCCCGCCGGAGGGCCTGCCTGGCTGAGCCGGCTGGCTCCGCGGTGCGGGAGCGGCGCGCTCGGGAGCGGGCTTCGCGGGAGCCTTCTGCGAGGCGGCGCCGGTGGCCTTGACCGCGGGCATCACCTGGGTCTTCTCCGCGTCGACCGCCCCCTGCTCCGTGGTGTCGTCGGTTGAGTCGTCGTTCGAGTCGTCGTCGAAGATGGACAGACCCTGGTCGCTCATGGTGGTGCTACCTCCCGGATTGTGGGACCTCGGCCCCCAGTGTCGCCGATGGTCGCCGAACAACCCACCCCGGCTCGCTGGTTGATTCTGGCAAACCTTCCAACTGGCGGGACGTGGGTCGGCTCAGACCCCGCGGAAACGGTTGATGGCCTCGAGGTGCTCGGCCCGCATCTCCTCGTCACGCACCCCGAGCCCCTCCTCGGGAGCCAGGCACAGCACGCCCACCTTGCCCTGATGGGCGTTCTGGTGGACGTCGAGGGCGGCCTGGCCGACCTCGTCGAGCGTGTAGGTCTTCGAGAGTGTGGGATGGATCATGCCCTTGGCGATCAGGCGGTTTGCCTCCCACGACTCGCGGTAGTTGGCGAAGTGGGACGAGATGATCCGCTTGAGGTTCATCCACAGGTAGCGGTTGTCGTACTCGTGCATGTAGCCCGAGGTCGACGCGCACGTGGTGATCGTGCCGCCCTTGCGCGTGACGTAGACCGAGGCGCCGAAGGTCTCGCGGCCGGGGTGCTCGAAGACGATGTCGATGTCCTCGCCGCCGGTCAGCTCACGGATCCTGGCCCCGAATCGCTTCCACTCGCGGGGGTCCTGGGTGTGCTCGTCCTTCCAGAACTTGTAGCCCTCCTCGGAGCGGTTGATGATCAGCTCCGCGCCCATGCTGCGGCAGATGTCGGCCTTCTCGGCGTTGGAGACCACGCAGACCGGCGTCGCGCCGCCGTTGAGGGCGTA
Source organism: uncultured Actinomycetota bacterium (assembly GCA_963841625.1). GTDB lineage: Bacteria > Actinomycetota > Actinomycetes > Propionibacteriales > Nocardioidaceae > Nocardioides. The sequence goes on from CAWJDH010000009.1 coordinate 285,512, forward strand.
CTGCGTCGCGAAGCCGCCGAGGCCACCGGAGGCGCCCCAGATCAGCACGTTGTCCCCCTGCTTCATGTCCCCGCCGTTCTTGCTCACCAGCTGGCGGTAGGCCGTGCAGTTGACCAGGCCGGGGGAGGCGGCCTCCTCCCAGGTGAGGTGCGCGGGCTTGGGCATCAGCTGGTTGGCCTTGACCAGGGCGATGTGGGCGAGACCGCCGAAGTTGGTCTCGAACCCCCAGATCCGCTGCTCGGGGTCGAGCATCGTGTCGTTGTGGCCGTCGGGCATCTCCAGCTCGACGGAGAGGCAGTGTGCGACGACCTCGGTGCCTGGCTTCCAGGAGTGCACGCCGGGGCCCGTCTGCAGCACCACGCCGGCGAGGTCCGAGCCCACCACGTGGTAGGGCAGGTCGTGCCTCTTGGCGAGGGGGGAGAGACGGCCGTAGCGCTCGAGGAAGCCGAACGTCGACACCGGCTCGAAGATCGAGGTCCAGACGGTGTTGTAGTTGATCGCGCTGGCCATCACCGCGACATAGGCCTCGCCGGGGCCGAGCTCCGGCAGCGCCACGTCCTCCACGTGCAGCGACTTGCGCGGGTCCTTGTCGCGGCTCGAGAGGCCCTCGAACATCTCCACGTCGTCCTTGTGCACGGTCACCGCGCGATAGGACTCGGGGAGCTCGAGGTGGGCGAAGTCCTCCGGGCGGGTGTCTCCGGCCTGGATGGCGTCGAGGATGTTCTGCACAGTTCGTCTCCTGTGGACGTCGGGGTCAGGGGCAGATTACCGGCCGGTAACCCGCGCTGGGGGAGTGGTTCAGGCTGTGGGCGGGTGCGCCGGCTCCACGAGCTCGACGAGCACCCCGCCCGCGTCCTTGGGGTGGACGAAGTTGACGCGGGAGTCCGAGGTGCCGCGCTTGGGTGCGTCGTACAGCAGCCGGACCCCGCGCTCGCGCAGCACCGCGGCGACCTGGTCGACGTCGGTCACCCGGTAGGCCAGCTGCTGGATGCCCGGGCCGGACCGGTCGATGAACTTCGCGATCGTCGACTCGGGGGAGAGGGGGGCCAGGAGCTGGATGCACGAGGCCGTGCCGACCGGCTCGCCACCGACCGACAGCATCGCCTCGCGGACGCCCTGCTCCTCGTTGGTCTCCTCGTGGGCCACGCGCATCCCGAAGGTGTCGCGGTAGAACTCGATGGCCTCGTCCAGGTCGGGCACGGCGATCCCGACGTGGTCGATCGCCGTGAACAGGTGCTCTGAGAGATCCAGTGGCGCGCTCATGGTCACCATCGTCGTACGACCATCTCGGCGCCGCGACCCCGGACAACCGGTGAGACGGCCACGGGTATCGTCGGTCACAGATCTTGACCGTTCGGCAACGCTGGAGGCACGCATGTCTGGTTCTGTCATCGTCGCGGGAGCGCGCACCCCCATCGGACGCCTGCTCGGTGGCCTCAAGAGCCAGTCCGCGGCGGACCTGGGCGGCGTCGCCATCAAGGGCGCGCTCGAGAAGGCCGGTGTTGCGCCGGAGCAGGTCGACTACCTGATCATGGGCCAGGTCATCCTCGCCGGGGCCGGCCAGAACCCTGCCCGCTCGGCCGGCATCGCCGCCGGGCTGCCGCTGAACCTCCCCTCGATCACCATCAACAAGGTGTGCCTGTCGGGCCTCAACGCGATCGCCATGGCCGACCAGCTCATCCGCGCCGGCGAGGTGGAGATCGTGGTGGCGGGCGGCATGGAGTCGATGACCAACGCGCCACACCTGCTCCCCAAGTCGCGGGAGGGCTTCAAGTACGGCGACGTCCCGCTCGTGGACTCGATGGCCTACGACGCCCTCTACGACCAGCTCACCCAGCAGGCGATGGGCGGCCTGACCGAGAAGTGCAACGCCGAGGGCATCAAGCTCACCCGCGAGGAGCAGGACGAGTTCGCCGCCCGCTCGCACCAGCGCGCGGCCGAGGCATGGAAGAACGGCGTCTTCGACGAGGAGGTCGTGCCCGTCGAGATCCCGCAGCGCAAGGGTGACCCGGTCGTCGTCTCCCAGGACGAAGGCGTGCGCGGCGACACCACTGCGGAGTCGCTCTCCAAGCTGCGCCCCGCGTTCGCCAAGGAGGGCACCATCACCGCCGGCTCCGCCTCGCAGATCTCCGACGGTGCCGCGGCCGTGGTCGTGATGAGCAAGGCCAAGGCCGAGGAGCTCGGTCTCACCTGGCTGGCCGAGATCGGAGCCCACGGCATGGTCGCCGGGCCCGACTCCACGCTGCAGATGCAGCCCGCCAACGCGACGGTCAAGGCCTGCGAGAAGGAAGGCATCACCACCGACGACCTCGACCTGGTCGAGTTCAACGAGGCGTTCGCCGCGGTCGGCATCGAGTCGGCCCGCGAGCTCGGCCTCGACGACGCCAAGGTCAACGTCAACGGCGGTGCGATCGCGCTCGGCCACCCGGTGGGCATGTCGGGCACCCGGATCGTGCTCCACCTCGCGCTCGAGCTCAAGCGGCGCGGCGGTGGCGTCGGCGCGGCCGCGCTGTGCGGTGGCGGCGGCCAGGGTGACGCGCTGATCGTCCGCGTCCCCAGCAGCTGAGGTTGGTCTCGACAGGCTCGACCAGCGCGCGGGGACGGCGGTCGTCGGGAGACGTCCCGGACCTGGTCGCGAAGGCTCGGGAGGGGCACCCGCGCGCCGTCGCCCGGCTGATCTCCCTGGTGGAGGACGAGTCGCCGCTGCTCCGGGAGGTGATGGCGGCGCTGGCGCCGCACGCCGGGCACGCCCAGGTGGTCGGCGTCACGGGCTCCCCGGGCGTGGGCAAGTCGACCTCGACCGCGGCCCTGGTCACCGAGCTGAGGCGTGCCGACAAACGGGTCGGCATCCTGGCCGTCGACCCCTCCTCGCCGTTCTCCGGCGGTGCGCTGCTGGGCGACCGCGTGCGCATGCAGGACCACGCGTTGGATCGTGAGGTCTACATCCGCTCCATGGCGTCGCGCGGACACCTCGGCGGGCTGGCGTGGACGACGCCTCAGGCCGTCCGGGTGCTCGACGCCGCCGGCTGCGACGTGATCCTGATCGAGACGGTGGGCGTGGGGCAGAGCGAGGTGGAGATCGCGGGTCTCGCGGACACCACGCTGGTCCTGCTCGCCCCCGGGATGGGGGACGGGATCCAGGCCGCCAAGGCCGGGATCCTCGAGATCGGCGACCTCTACGTCATCAACAAGGCCGACCGTGACGGCGCCGACCAGGTCCGCCGCGACCTGAGGTCGATGCTGGCGCTGGCCGAACGGCCCGAGGGGTCCTGGAAGCCGCCCATCGTGAAGACCGTCGCCTCCCGCTCCGAGGGGCTCGACGAGGTCGTCGCCGAGATCGACAAGCACCGCGCGTGGCTCGAGGAGAGCGGCGAGCTCGAGCGGCGTCGTACCCGCCGGGCCAGGGACGAGATCGAGGCGATCGCGGTCACGGCGCTGCGTGCGCGCTGGGGCGACGTGCACGGCCGGTCCGAGCTCGACGACCTCGCCGCCGCCGTGGTCTCCGGTACGTCGGACCCGTACACCGCGGCGGACACCCTGCTGGAGACGTTCTCGGAGTGAACGCATCGCCTGTTCCCGGGAGGGGGCCGGCTCCGTGGCGCGCCTTTCCCGACGCCGATCCGCGATCTGTTAGACATGTCTAGACCTGTGTCGCCCAGACGGGAGTGTGTTGCATGAACGCCAAGAAGGCGATGCTGGCCATCGTCATCGTGTTCCTGGGGTTCTGGATGTTCACCGACCCTCATGGAATGGCGAACGCGGCCAAGGACGCCGGCTCCCAGACCTGGGAGCTCACGACGCAGCTGTTCCGGGCGCTGATCGACTTCTTCGGGGCGTTGACCTGAGCCCGCTGTCCGGGCGGCTCGGTCGCCAGCCCGACCCCGACATCGGCAGGCACCTCCTCCGCGACGAGGGCGAGGTCATCGTCGACGTCGTGCACCATCACTGGGCGGCCTACACCATCCCGCTCCTCGAGTCCGCCCTCGCGGTGTTGATGCTGGGCCTGACCGCGGAAGTGCCCAAGGACCTCTCCACGGTGCCGCTCCTCGCGGCCTTCGCCCTCTTCGGGCACGCGGCCTGGGGAGCCGCCCGCGAGAAGCGGGACCGGTTCGTGATCACCAACATGCGGGTCTTCCGCCTCCACGGCGTGCTGTCCCAGACCTTGGCCACCATGCCGCTGCACCGGATCCTCGACATCACGGTCGTCAAGCCCCTTCACGGTCGCCTGCTCGGCTTCGGCCACTTCGTCTTCGAGTCCGCCGCCCAGGAGCAGGGGCTGCGCGCCATCCGGTTCGTCGGCCGGCCCGACGAGCGCGACCTGGCCATCCAGCGGGTGGTGCAGCGCTCCGGGCTGCGCGGCCCGCGCGTCGTCAACTGAGGCAGCCGCCGCTCGATGCGATCTGGGCGGTGCTCTGAACATGCGGCCCCGCGCGCGGCGACTGCGGATCGGGTCGGCGACCGCGGCTACTGTGTCCGCCATGTCAGGTGCCCGGCTGCCGTTCGACCCGATCGACGAGGCGGCCCGGCAGTGGGGCCGACGGTGGGAGGCCGTGCCGGCCATGCATGCCGTGACGTCGCTGATGCGGGTCCAGCAGCTCGTCATCGGTCGCCTCGACGGCATCCTCAAGCCGCACGGGCTCACCTTCGCCCGCTACGAGGCACTGGTGCTGCTCGTCTTCTCCTCCCGAGGCTCGCTGCCGCTGGGCAAGATGGGGGAGCGGCTTCAGGTGCATCCCACCTCGGTCACCTCGATCGTGCGCCGGCTGGAGGCGTCGGGACTCGTCGTACGTCGGGCGCACCCGGAGGACGGCCGCGCCGTGCTCGCGGAGATCACCGGCGCCGGGCGGACGCTGGTGGAGAAGGCGACCCGCGACCTGGTGGGGGCCGACTTCGGCCTTGGCGTCCTTGGCGACCGCGAGCTCGGCGAGCTGTCGGAGCTGCTGCGTCCGATCCGCCAGGCGGCCGGAGACTTCTGAGACGGCCAGGTCCGACCGAGGAACGAGGTCGGACCGTCGGCCGGCCAGGTTGAGCAGCGACGCGACCGAGGGACGAGGTCGCACGAGCGCGTCGAAGCCCCGTGCAGCGCCCTTAGCCTGTGGCAGGTGACCACCGCCGACGACGTCCGCCGGGTCGGCCTGGCGCTGCCGCGCGCCTACGAGCGTGAGGTCCGCGGACGCTGGAAGCTCAAGGTCCGCCAGCTGGTGTTCGTCGCCTTCTCCCGCGACGAGCTGGCGATGGGATTCGGGTTCCCCCGGGCCGAACGGGACGGCCTGGTGGCGTCGGATCCGGAGACCTTCTTCCTGCCCCGGACCTCGGACCTGCGCTACCAGTGGGTGTGCGCGCACCTGCCAAGGCTCGACGCCGGTGAGATGCGTGAGCTGGTCACCGACGCCTGGCGGATGTGCGTCCCGAAGATGCTGCACGACCTGCCCGAGCTGCCGGCGCCGACGGCTGCGCTGTGGGCTGCCATCGAAGCGGAGCAATGGGGCGAGGTGCGGTCCCGGCTGCATCCTCGCGTCGTCTGGCGCGACGGAGACCTCGCGCTGGACGGTCGCGCCGCCGTCCTCGATCACCTGCGCAACCACCCCACGCCGAGGCCGCCCTCCGCAGCCGAGGTCCGCGACGGGCAGGTGTGGCGCTGGGCCAGGTGACGCCCCCTCGGCTCAACCGCCGGTCTTCGGGTCGGGCTAGCCGCCGTTCTCGTGCCAGGCGTCGACGTGGAAGGTCTGGCCGCGGATCGCCGCCGCACCGTTGCTCGCGAGGAAGAGGACTGCGTTGCCCACGTCGCGGACGGTGCCCGTGGGCGCGCTGCGGGTCCGGGTCAGCAGGGGACCGGAGCTCCGGTCGATCTGCACCCTCAGCCCGGAGGACTGGGGCTTCACCAGGCGCGCGGTCACGGTGTTGACCCGAACTCCCGCCCGCGCCCACTCCGAGGCGAGGCGTCGGGTACGGCCGGTCAGCTCGTGGCGGGCGTGCTCGCCATGGGCCAGCGCCAACCACTGCTCCGCGCTCGGCATGTTGACCACGACGCCGCCGCCGTACATCGAGCTCTGGCCCAGCCTGAAGCGCAGTCGGTGGGTGAAGGCGAACGGGCCGACCAGGCCGAGCTGGACGGCGTGGCCGAGGAACTGTCGCTCGGTCACGTCCGCGTCGACCGGCATCACGGGCGGAGCATTGTTGACCAGGATGTCGAGCGGGCCCACGCGACCGGCCACCCCGGCGATCGAGTCGCGGTCCATCAGCCGCAGCTGGTCGTAGCCGAAGCGCGAGAGGTCGGCGTCGTAGTAGGCCCGGAGGTACTGGTCGCCCGTGACGGTGACCTGGGCGCCGGCGTCGGCGAAGGCGTGAGCGACGTAGAGGCCCAGTCCGCGGGTCCCGCCGGTGACGAGCACCCGACGGCCCGAGAAGTCGTACGACGGCTCGCGCATCCCTTTCCCCTTCGGCGCGTCCCCCACGGAGGCGGCGGGGACCGCGACATTCTGGCATGGGCCGTTCGGTCGCCCGCGACTGGCCTGATTTAGTTGGACGTCCTAGTATTTGGCCATGGTCCCGACAAATCCGGCCGGTGAATCGGCACGCTCCAGGTGGCAGTCCCGCTACGAGAAGTCGCGGGTGCGCGACGCGGACTACACGACCCTGAGCGGTCTCGAGGTCGAGCCCGCCTACGGCTCCGACGAATCCGAGTGGCCCGGTGAGTTCCCCTTCACCCGCGGTCTGTACCCGACCGGCTACCGCGGGCGGACGTGGACGATCCGGCAGTTCGCCGGCTTCGGCAACGCCCGCCAGACCAACGAGCGCTACCGGATGATCCTGGGCCGGGGCGGTGGCGGGCTCTCGGTCGCCTTCGACATGCCGACCCTGATGGGCCGCGACTCCGACGACCCGAAGTCGCTGGGCGAGGTCGGGCACTGCGGGGTGGCGATCGACTCCGCGGCGGACATGGAGCTCCTCTTCGACGGGATCGACCTCGCGGAGGTCACCACCTCCATGACGATCAGCGGCCCTGCCGTCCCCGTGTTCTGCATGATGATCGTCGCCGCCGAGCGCGCCGGCGTCGACACCGGCAAGCTCAACGGCACCCTGCAGACCGACATCTTCAAGGAGTACATCGCGCAGAAGGAGTGGCTCTTCACCCCCGAGCCCCATCTCCGCCTGATCGGCGACCTGATGGAGTACTGCCTCGAGGAGATCCCGGCCTACAAGCCACTCTCGGTCTCCGGCTACCACATCCGCGAGGCCGGCTCGACGGCCGCGCAGGAGCTCGCGTTCACCCTCGCCGACGGCTTCGGGTACGTCGAGCTCGGGCTCTCCCGCGGCCTCGACGTCGACGGCTTCGCGCCCGGGCCTGTCGTTCTTCTTCGACGCCCACGTGGACTTCTTCGAGGAGATCGCCAAGTTCCGGGCCGCCCGCCGGATCTGGGCTCGCTGGATGCGCGACGTCTACGGCGCCAAGACCGAGAAGGCCCAGTGGCTGCGGTTCCACACCCAGACCGCCGGGGTCTCGCTGACCGCGCAGCAGCCCTACAACAACGTCGTCCGCACCGGCATCGAGGCGCTCTCGGCGGTGCTCGGCGGCACCAACTCGCTGCACACCAACGCCCTCGACGAGACACTCGCCCTGCCGTCCGAGCAGGCCGCCGAGATCGCGCTGCGCACCCAGCAGGTGATCATGGAGGAGACCGGCGTCGTCAACGTCGCCGACCCGCTCGGAGGCTCGTGGTACGTCGAGGCGCTCACCGACAGGCTCGAGGCCGAGGCCAACGCGATCTTCGACAAGGTCCTCGCCATGGGGGGCTCGACGCTCACGCACAGCGACACCGAGGCCCTCGCCGAGACCGTGCGCCACTCCACCGGCAACTCCCACGAGGCGACCTGGCCGATCACGGCCGGCCTGCTGCGGGGGATCGAGGAGGGCTGGTTCATGTCGGAGATCGCGGAGGCGGCGTTCCAGTACCAGAAGGCGCTGGAGAAGGGCGACAAGAAGATCGTCGGCGTCAACTGCCACGAGGACTCGATCACCCACGACCTGGAGATCCTGCGGGTCAGCCACGAGGTCGAGATCGACCAGGTGCGCGAGCTGACCGAGCGTCGTACGACGCGCGACGACGACGCGGCCCGCGCCGCCGTCGCCCGGATGGTCGAGGTCTCGCGTACCGACGAGAACATGATCGAGTCGATGCTGGCGGCGTGCCGGGCCGAGGCCACCCTCGGCGAGATCTGCGACGCGCTGCGCGCGGAGTGGGGCGAGTACCGCGAGCCTGCCCGCTTCTGAGGCCCGCGGAGGGTCAGCCGCTCACCGGGGTCGCGTCCACGTCATGGGAAGTTAGGACACTGGTGATCAGTTCTCTCCCGAGCATGTAGGAGGCGGCATGGCTGACACAGTTGAGCCCCAGGCACCGACGCCGGCCGAACGACGCCGCGTACTGATCATCGCTGCCGTTCGCGGCCTGAGCGTCGCCACCGTCCTCACCGTGGCCTACTTCTCCCTACCGCTCGAGTACCTGGCGACGCTTCCATTCGCCGCGATCATCGTCGGCGGCGTGGTCATTCTCGCTGCAGTAGCGATCCATCAGGTCCGCTCGATCAGCCGGTCAGCCCACCCCGCGGCCAAGGCAATCGAGGCGCTGACCCTGACCGTCCCGCTCTTCTTGCTCCTCTTTGCGTCGACCTACTTCCTGATGTCACAAGCGGACACTGGCAGCTTCAACCTGACGGGCCTCACCCGGAGCGACACCCTCTACTTCACGGTCACGGTCTTCGCGACCGTGGGCTTCGGCGACATCGTGGCCACCAGCCACACCGCCCGGTCAGTGGTCACGGTCCAGATGGTCCTGGACCTGATCCTCCTCGGCGCAGTGATCAGGGCGTTCGTCGAGGCAGTCAGGATGGCCCGAAGGAGTCCGGCCGCCCCCTCCACGTAGCCTGAGATCCGCGAGGGTCTGCGCGTCAGTCCCCGCGTTCAGCCGGCTTCTGGGCGGGTCCGGCCCTGGAGTCCTCCTCCCGGAAGCGGGCCAGCATCTGCTTCTCCACCTCGAAGCGCGGGAACATGAAGAAGACCAGCAGCGCGCCCAGGACGATTGCCGCCAGGCCCGCGGCGTACGCCCAGTCGCCGCCGTCGAGGAAGGACTGGCGGGCGGCCGCGGCGATCTGGTCGGAGTACTTGGGGTAGCGCTGGGCGACCTGCTCGGCGGAGGCGAAGGACTTGGTCAGCTCGCCCTGAACCTCGTCGGACACCTTGTCGTTGCTGGCCCCGATGGCTGAGGTGAACGCAGACGCATAGCCGGCAGTCAGCAGGGCGCCGAAGATCGACTGCATGATCGCCCCGCCGAGGTCGCGCTGCAGGTCGGCGGTGCCCGAGGCCATGCCCGCCCGGCGCACGGGCACCGAGCCGGTCAACGAGTGTGAGGCGGGTGTCCCGGCAAAGCCGACCCCGATCCCGATGAAGGCGTAGGCCAGGCCGATCTGCCAGTAGCTGCTGCTCTCGCCCCAGAACAGCAGCATCCAGCCGAAGGCGAGGAAGAGGAACACGTAGCCGGTCAGCAGGGTCGTGCGGGCACCGCGCGCCTCGACCAGTTTCGCGGACCGCGGCGCCACCAGCACCATCAGCACCACGGCGGGGAGGATGGCCGCGCCCGCTTCGACCGAGTCGTACTCGAGCACGTTCTGCAAGTACTGCTGGCTGATGAACGCGGCCCCCATCAGTGAGCCGAACACGATGATGCCCGCGCACGCCGCTACCCAGAACGTGCGGCGGCCGGCGATCCTGAGGTCGTACAACGGGTTGGGAGCCCGGCCCTGACGCCAGATGAACGCCGCTCCGGCAGCAAGGGCGATCACGACCAGGCCCACAGCCAGTGCCCCCCGGTTGGGGACGGGGGCGAAGTTGATCGCGAGCACCAGCCCGGCGACCGTGAGAACCGACAGCATGCCACCGAGGTTGTCCACCGGCTCGCTCGACTCGTTGGCGTGGGCGGGGACGAACCTCAGCGCCATGATCAGCGCCACCACGGCCAGAGGAAGGGTGATCAGGAACACCGACCCCCAGTAGAACCTCTCGAGCAGCGCGCCCGCGATCAGCGGCCCCAGGGCGGAGATGCCGCCACCCAGGGCGGACCACAACGCGATCGACTTCGTCCGGCCAGGCCCAGACCACAGCGCCGTGATCAACGCCAACGTGGTCGGGTATGCCAGACCAGCCGAGAGTCCCCCGATGATGCGGGCCACGACGAGCACCCCGTCGCTCGGAGCGAACGCCGCGAGCAGGCACGCCGGAATCGAGAGGACGACGCCCAGGACCAGCAACAGCTTGCGCCCGTAACGGTCGCCGATTGCCCCCAGGTAGAGCACCGAGGCGGCCAGGCCGAGGGAGTAGCCGACCGCGATCAGGTCAAGAGTGGTCTGGGAGGAGTCGAAGGCAACACCGATGGCGGGCAGCGCCACGTTGGCCACCGACAGGTTCAGGTTGGCCACCGCGGCGACGATGATCAGGGATGCCAGTACCAGCGGCGCGCGTGCCGGGGCCTCGCTCACGGCGGCTGGGGGCGCTTCTCGTCTCGCCATGCGGATCTCCAGAACATGTTGGGCTGCTCCAAACTCTTGCTAGAACCGTTTTCGCTGCGCATCACCCGAGTGGGATGAGGTCGGCCGGAGTGTGGCGTACCGCACCAGCGGGGGGAATCTCGGTCATGGGGGTGGCTGATCGCGCAAACCACGGGTGACCCTCCCGAAGGTTTCGGGCGGGATCGTGATCTCTAGGGTGTTCCAGGTGCGGCCGACCCTGGATCAGCTCACCCGCAAGTGGTGGCGTGCGGTAGGGCGCGAGATCGAGCCCGACGGCCAACACGCGTGGCTCGATGCGCCGATGTCCCGGGGTCCGGTCGTCGGGGACACCTGGCTCTCCGATGCGGCCGAGCGGCTGAACGGCGCGGTGCACGAGGAGGTGCCGGCGGCTGGTCTCGTTGCACCGTTCTCTCTGCTCGACGGACCCGGATTCCAGTCGGCGGACGTGGCGCCGGAGATCCGCGACTTCTACGAGCACACCTCCGACTGGCGGATGGAGGTGTGGACGGGCTGGCAGTCGGTGTTCCAGCCCGGTGGTGAGCTGATCTCGAGACTGTTCGGCCGGCGGGTCCAACAGCTCGCACTCCCGACGCGACCGCTGGAGGTTTCCCGCGGGATGGACAGCCGTGTCTCGGTCATCGTCGACCACACGGGGGCTCAGCGCGCGGCTGGGTGGCTGAGGACGCTTCGCGCCAGCGGCGAGTTCGTCTACAGCGGGTGCTACTCGGTCCGGTGGCTCCCGGGAGCGGACCGCCCCAGCGTGCATGTGGCGTTCCCGCTGGAGCTCGGCAACGTGCAGGTCTTTCTGCGGCCGGAGGTCGAGGAGGACGGCTCGCTGCGGCTGCGCTCGCCCGGCGAGCAGTTCGGCGGGAACGGCGCCTACGTCGTGGTGAAGGACGGTGAGGCCACCTTCGCCGCGAGGGCGCCCATCCGCGAGGACTTCCATGTCTACGTCGACGAGGAAGGCGTACTGCGAACCGACCACGAGCTCCGGCTCTGGTCAGCCCGGGTGGTCCGCCTCCACTACAAGCTCGAGCGCACGGTCCGGAGCTGACCCGCCCGAAGGTTTCGGGCAGGTCAGCGGACTCTAGGATTGGCCGCATGATCACCCCATTCGAATGCTCACTCCGTTCCGCATCGAACGGGGACCCCGAGAAGTCATGACGCAGCAGCCCTTCAGCCGTCCCGGAGCGATCGACCTCTCCGCCCTCAAGGGAGCACCTGGTTCCGGCGCCGCAGGCTCGGCGCCCCCAGGCGGCCCGGCAGCTGCAGCCGGCCAGCCCGGAGCAGGCGCCACGTCGGCGTACTGCGTCGAGATCACGGAGCAGAACTTCCAGGAGATCGTCGAGACGTCGAGGACCGCGCCGCTGCTGCTGGTGTTCTACTCGCCGTCCCAGATGCCCGAGAGTGCGCAGCTGGCCGACGACCTCGAGACCCTCTCGGGGGAGTTCGAGGGCAAGTTCCTCGCCGGTCGGGTCAACATCGACGCCGCGCCGCAGATCGCGCAGGCCATGCAGATCCCGTCGATCCCCCTCGTCGTGGTCATCTTCGACGGCCGCCCGATGCCCCTGCTCCAGGACGTCGTACCCCTCGAGGAGCTGCGCACCGCCCTCACCCAGGTCATGCAGCAGCTGACGGCTCAGGGCATCACCGGCCGGCACCAGCCGCGCACGGGTGCGGCGCCGGCTGAGGGAGACGAGGCCGAGGAAGCGGGCGGCGACCCGCGCTACGCCGCTGCCCAGGACGCCCTGGGCGAGGGCGACATCGACACCGCGGTCGCGGAGTACCAGAGGCTGGTCGACGCCAACCCGGCCGACGCCGAGGCCGCCGCCGGGCTGGCGATGGCCAAGGTCCTGCAGCGGACCCAGGGCGTCGACCTCCAGGCGGCCCGCGAGGCCGCGGCGGCAGACCCCGACGACGTCGACGCCCAGATCATGGTCGCCGACCTCGACATGCTCGGCGGCCACGTCGACGACGCCTTCACCCGCCTGGTCGATCTGGTCCGGCGCAGCGAGGGAGACGCCAGGAACCAGGCACGGGAGCACCTGCTCGGGCTGTTCGGGGCCGTCGGCCACGACGACCCGCGCGTGCTGCGCGGGCGGCAGAACCTGGCCTCAGCGCTGTTCTAGCACCGACCGCCCGGCCTCCAGGCGCGCGACCGGAACCCGGAAGGGTGAGCACGAGACGTAGTCGAGCCCGACCCGGTCGAAGAAGTGGATGGAGCGGGGGTCGCCGCCGTGCTCCCCGCAGATCCCCGACCTTGAGGTCGGGGCGCGTGGAGCGCCCCTTGCTGGTGCCCATCTCGACCATGCCGCCCACACCCAGCTGGTCAAGGGACTCGAACGGCGACACGTCGAAGATCCCGTGCTCGAAGTAACGCGAGAAGAACGCGGCCTCGACGTCGTCCCGGGAGAAGCCCCACGCCATCTGGGTCAGGTCGTTGGTGCCGAAGGAGAAGAACTCGGCGGACTTCGCGATCCGGTCGGCGAGGAACGCTGCGCGCGGCAGCTCGATCATCGTGCCGACCTGGAACTCGAGGGGTACGCCGCGATCGCGCTGGACCTCCTCGGCGACGTCGAGGATCCCTGACCGGACCGCGTCGAACTCGCGGACACTGGCCACCAGCGGGATCATGATCTCCGGCAACGGTCTGCCGCCGGCCTCGATGCGGTCGGCCGCAGCCTCCAGGATGGCTCGGGCCTGCATCCTGAAGAGCCCGGGGATCGCGATGCCGAGCCGGACGCCGCGCATGCCGAGCATCGGATTCTGCTCGTGCAGCCGTCGGACGTGGGCCAGGAGCGTCCGGTCGTGCTCGTCCTCCTCGCCGCGCTCCTCTGCGAGCGCGACCTTGACCGACAGGTCGGTGAGGTCCGGAAGGAACTCGTGCAGCGGAGGATCGATCATCCGGATCGTGACCGGGAGCCCGTCCATCGCCTCGAGGATCTCGGTGAAGTCCTGCCGCTGCAGGGGCAGCAGCGCCTCCAGGGCCTCGGCCTGGGTGGACTGGTCCTCGGCCACGATCAGCCTCTCCACCAGCTCGCGGCGGTCGCCCAGGAACATGTGCTCGGTTCGGCACAAGCCGATGCCCTGGGCGCCGAAGCGCCGGGCGCGGGCTGAGTCGTCCGGAGTGTCGGAGTTGGCACGGATCCGCAGCCGACGGGCGCCGTCGGCGTGTGCCATGATCCGGGACACCGCCGAGACCAGGTCGTCGTCGATCTTCTCCCCCTCGAAGTGGCGCACGACCACGGAGTCGGAGACCGGCACCTCGCCGGCGAAGATCTCGCCTGTGGTGCCGTCGATGGAGATCACGTCGCCCTCGCGGACGGTGTCACCGTCACGCACCCGGAACTCCTTGGCCTTCGCGTCCACGTCGAGGGCCTCGGCGCCGCAGACGCAGGTCCGGCCCATGCCGCGCGCGACGACGGCCGCGTGAGAGGTCTTGCCGCCCCGGCTGGTGAGGATGCCGCGGGCAGCAACCATCCCGCGCAGGTCGTCGGGGTTGGTCTCCTTGCGGACCAGGATCACGTCCTCGCCCTGCTCCGCCCACTCGACGGCCGTGTCCGAGTCGAACACGACCTTGCCGACCGCGGCGCCGGGTGAGGCGTTCATGCCCGTGGCGAGCAGGGTGCGCTCGGCATCGACATCGAAGCGCGGGAACATCAGCCGGGCCAGCTGGTCGCCCGTCACCCGAAGCACCGCCTCGTCCATGCCGACCAGCCCCTCGTCGACCATGTGAATGGCGATCCGGAACGCGGCCTCGGGCGTGCGCTTCCCGACCCGCGTCTGCAGCATCCAGAGCTTGCCGCGCTCGACGGTGAACTCGATGTCGCACATGTCGCGGTAGTGGCGCTCCAGCCTCGCCATGATCTTCATCAGCTCGTCGTAGGAGCGCCTGATCCACCTTCTCGAAGTCGGCGAGCGACACCGTGTTGCGGATCCCGGCGACGACGTCCTCACCCTGGGCGTTCTGCAGGTAGTCGCCGTAGACCCCCTGAGCCCCGCTGGCCGGGTCGCGGGTGAAGGCGACGCCCGAGCCGGAGTCCATGCCGAAGTTGCCGAACACCATGGCCTGCACGTTGACCGCCGTTCCGAGGTCCTCGGGGATCCGTTCCTGCCGGCGGTAGAGACGGGCGCGGTCGGTGTTCCATGAGTCGAAGACGGCGCGGACGGCGAGGTCCAGCTGCTCTCGCGGCTCCTGGGGGAAGGGCCGGCCCGCGTGCTTCTCCACGATCTCCTTGTACGTCGCCACGAGCGCACGCAGGTCGTCGGCGTCGAGGTCGAGGTCGTTGTCGGTGCCGTGCGCGCGCTTCGCCTCGTCGAGGGCCTCGGCGAAGTGTTCGCCATCGATGCCGAGCACGGTGGCGCCGAACATCTGCAGCAACCTTCGGTAGGAGTCCTGCGCGAACCGCTCGTCCTCGCTCTGGCGGGCCAGGCCGGTGACCGACTCGTCGTTCAGGCCGACGTTGAGGACGGTCTCCATCATCCCGGGCATCGAGAACTTCGCGCCCGAGCGCACGCTGACCAGCAGCGGGTCGTCGGGGTCACCGAGGGTGCGGCCCATCGCCTTCTCCAGGGCGGCGAGGTGCTCGGAGACCTGGTCGGCCATTGCGTCCGGCTCGCGGCCCTCGGCCAGGTAGGCCTGGCAGGCCTCAGTGGTGATGGTGAACCCGGGGGGCACGGGCAACCCGAGGTTCGTCATCTCGGCGAGGTTGGCTCCCTTGCCACCCAGCAGGTCCCGCTGGTCCTTGTTGCCGTCGGCGAAGTCGTGGACGAATGAGGTCACGCGCTGATACTGCCCTCTTCCGGCGACGAGCGGGAGGGCCGGGTCCGGCTGCTCAGCGGCCGGACTCGGTGTAAGCGGGCCCCGGGGCCTTCAGGTTCGCCAGGGCCGCTGCGACCCGGCGCGCCGTGAAGTCGGCCGCCCGGTCGCAGATCTCGTCCATCGTGCAGAAGGCCGCGGCCCGGATCTCGCGGTCCTGCTTGACGATGTCCTCGGCCACGGCCGCGTCGTGGGTCCCGCCGTCGAACACCAGGCAGAGCGCGTCGTCCCAACCGCCCCACGGCGGCAGCCAGTCGGTCAGGAGCAGGCCGCCCGCCTCGATGGACAGCCCGAGCTCCTCCTCGACCTCGCGACCGACGGCCAGCTGCGGCGACTCGCCCACCTCCACGACGCCGCCCGGCAGGTCCCAGTCCTGCTTGTAGGTCAGCTCGCACAACAGGACCCGTTCGGCGGTGTCGCGGATCAGCATCTGGCTGATCGCGCGCTTGCGCGGCAGGAAGGAGTTGAGCAGGGCCCGGAAACCTCCCGGCTCGCTGACCGGTACGTCGGTCGCCAGGCGGGCGTAGACGATCCGGTCACCCGACCGCCCCTCGACCTCGACCCCGCGCATGACCCCCTCGCGGCGCATCCCGGCCCAGGTGGCGACCCGCTGGGCCAGCTGGTCGTCCGGCTCGACGAGGGTCTCCACCCGGCCGTGGGCCGACAAGGCGGCCTCGACCTCGCGGCGTACGACGTCGGCGGCGCCCCACAGCCCCTCGTCGTGCAGCGCGGGGATCCAGCTGATCCGGGCGATCCCGTCCGCGACGGTGGTCACGGTCGTCGGGTCCTGGCTCACGCGGCCACCCTAACTGTGGCGATGTGGTGGGCGAGTGCGGCAACGGCCCCAGCCGGCCCCAGCTCCCCCAGCACACACAGAGGCTGAGGCAGTCCAGGGGCAGGGTTACTTCCGGCGCGAGGGTGCCTTGCCGGTCGGACTGGGCCCGCCGCAGCCAGACGACCCCGAGCGGGGGCAGGGCGATGTCGGCATGGGCCGGCTGGCCGGAGTGCTCGCCGGTCATGGCCTCGACCCGCCCGAGGTTGCCCACCCCGGATCCGCCGTACAGCTCGGCGTCGGTGTTGAGCACCTCCTCCCAGGTGCCCGCGGACGGCAGGCCGAGCCGGTAGTCGTGGGGGATCGCCGCGAAGTTGGCGACCACGGCAAGGTCGGGCCCGGAGTCCCCCAGCCGGACGAACGAGAAGACGTTGCGACTGGCGTCGTTGGCGTCGATCCACGAGAAGGCCTCGGGCTCGTGGTCACGCGACCACAGCGCGGGGGTGTCGGCGTAGATGCGGTTGAGGTCCCGCACCAGCCCATGGACCCCGGCGTGCTCGGGATGGTCGAGGAGCCACCAGTCGAGCTCGCGCGCCTCGGCCCACTCCGACTCCTGCCCGAGCTCGGCGCCCATGAACAGCAGCTGCTTGCCCGGGTGGGCCCACATGAACGCGAGGAAGGCGCGCAGGTTCGCCAGCTGCTGCCAGCGATCGCCCGGCATCTTGCGCAGCAGCGACCCCTTGCCGTGGACGACCTCGTCGTGGCTGATCGGGAGCACGAAGTTCTCCGACCAGGCGTAGACGCTGGCGAACGTCAGCTCGCTGTGGTGGTGGGAGCGGTGGATCGGGTCCTGCTGGAAGTAGCCCAGCGAGTCGTGCATCCAGCCCATGTTCCACTTGAAGCCGAACCCGAGCCCGCCCTCCGAGGTGGGCCGGCTGACGCCCTCCCAGCTGGTGGACTCCTCGGCGATCGTCATCGCGCCGGGCACCCGCTTGCCCACGGTGCCGTTCATCTCCTGCAGGAACTCCACGGCCTCGAGGTTCTCCCGGCCGCCGCGGACGTTGGGGCTCCACTCGCCCGGCTCGCGGGAGTAGTCGAGGTAGAGCATCGAGGCGACGGCGTCGACCCGGAGCCCGTCGATGTGGTAGTCGACCAGCCAGTAGAGCGCGTTGGCGACCAGGAAGTTGCGGACCTCCCGGCGGCCGAAGTTGAAGACGTAGGTGCCCCAGTCGGGGTGCTCGCCGCGGGACGGGTTCGGGTCCTCGTAGAGCGGGGTGCCGTCGAACCGCGCCAGCGCGAACGCGTCCTTGGGGAAGTGCGCCGGCACCCAGTCCACGATCACGCCGATGCCGGCCTGGTGGAGCCGGTCGACGAGGTACCGGAAGCCGTCGGGGTCGCCGAACCTCGCGGTCGGGGCGAAGTACGACGTGACCTGGTAGCCCCAGGAGCCGCCGAACGGGTGCTCCATCACCGGGAGGAACTCCACGTGGGTGAACCCGAGGTCGGTCAGGTAGGGCACCAGCTCGTCGGCGATCTCGCCATAGGTCAGGGTCTCGCCACCGCGCTTCCGCCAGGAGCCGAGGTGCATCTCGTAGACCGACATCGCCTCCTGCACGGGCTTCCGCGACGCCCGCGCGGCCATCCAGTCCTCGTCACCCCAGGTGTACGTCGACTCGAACACCACCGATGCCGTCTGGGGCGGGATCTCGGTGTGGAACGCCATGGGGTCGGCCTTCTCGCGCCACTCACCGTCGGCCCCCAGGATCTCGAACTTGTAGCGCGCTCCGGTGCCGACGTCGGGCACGAACAGCTCCCACACCCCGGACTCGCCGAGCTGCCGCATCGGGTGGGCCCGGCTGTCCCAGTCGTTGAACGACCCCTTGATCCGCACGCCTCGTGCCGACGGCGCCCACACCGCGAACGCCGTGCCCGTGATGGTCCCGCCCAGCGGAGTCTCGTAGTGGTGCACGCGGGCACCGAGGACCTGCCAGAGCTCTTCGTGCCGCCCCTCGTTGATCAGGTGGAGGTCGACCTCGCCCAGGGTGGGCAGGAAGCGGTAGGGGTCGTCGACCACGACCGGCTCCTGGCCGTAGTCGACGCGCACCCGGTAGTCCGGCACGTCGACCTTGGTGCCGTTGTCCGTGCCGGGCAGCACGCCCACCCACACCCCGCCGTACTCGTGCTCGAGCGGGACCGCCTCGTCGCCGTAGACGATGTTGACCGCTGACGCGAGCGGCTTCAGCACCCGGACCGTCACCGCGCCGTCGTGCAGGTGCGGGCCGAGGACGCCGTGCGGGTGGCCGTGCCCGCCGCTCACGAGCTGGTCGAGCTCGGCGGGGGAGATGGGCCTGGGTCCAGTCACGACTTCTCGATCCTCCTGATGGCGTCCAGCGGGATGTCCACCCAGCCGGGCCGGTTGCGGGACTTCGTAGACGACCTCGTAGACCGCCTTGTCGGCGACGTAGGCGGACAACAGGGTCTCCTGGTCCACGGTCAGCTCGCCGCCGGCGTAGGCCGACAGGAAGGCATCGCGGTTGCGCTCCGCCCACTCCGCGGCCCGGAACTGGCGCTGCTCGGCGCCGACGTACTCGCTCTCCTTGACCGTGCGCTCGACCACCCGCGGCGCGTAGTCGAACGACCGCAGCATGCCCGCGACGTCGCGCCAGCGGGAGTCCGGGAGCAGCCGCTCGGACAGCGGCTTGGCCGGCTCGCCCTCGAAGTCGACGATCTTCCACCCCTTGACCGTCCGCAGCGTCTGCCCGAGGTGCAGGTCGGCATGGATCTGCTGGACGGTGAGGTCGCGGATCCGTCGGACGTGGTCGAACGTCGCCCGCAGGCGGTCGGCGTGCTCCGCGAGCTCGGGTACGACGTCGAGGGCGGCGTCGAGCCTGCGGTGCATGCCGTCGACGAGGGAGGTCACCTGCTCGGTGGACCACTGCTGGGTCGGGAAGTGCTCCTGCAGCGTGGCGTGGGTCTCGGCCAGGGCGACGCCCAGCCGCGCCGACTCACCGGCGAAGTCGCCCCCCACCTCGTCGGCGTGCAGGTCGGCCTCCGCGAAGAGGTTGCGCACGCTGGTGAGGGCGAGGTCCCAGCCGTCGCTGGCGGTGCGGAGGAACTGCTGCAGCATCGCCAGCTGGAGCACCCCGTCCTCGGAGATGGAGTCGTCCTCGACCTCCAGCCAGCCGTAGAGCTCCGCCACGTGGTCCGAGCCGGCACGCGTGAGCACCTCGTGGACGGCGATGTCGGGGTTGGTCCCGGGGGTGATCTTGCGGAACACCTTCAGCAGGGAGTCCTCGCCGAACCTCATGGAGGAGTTGGACTGCTCGCCCGAGAACAGGGTCGAGTGCGCCTCCAGGTCGAGCTCGTGGCCGGGGAGCCGGTGGAAGTGGACGTTCCCCTTCACGCACGGCTCCGCGAAGCAGGTCAGCCAGTGGGCCATGGCGTAGCGGTCGTGGACGGCGTCGTAGACGTGGCTGGGACCGAAGTCCTCGTCCTCCCACATCCCGATCAGGGCATGGCTCAGGTGGTCCTGCGGCTCGGTGTAGAACGCCAGCGGCAGCTGGTAGTGCTCCGTGCCGCCGACCGAGTCGGCGTACTCGACGGTGACGAGGTCGATGGCCGTGCGCGGGCCGTCGCCGCCCTCGCCGGCGGAGATCTCGCCCAGCCGGCGTCTCCCGGCGAGCGTGAACGGTCGACCCTTGCCGCCGAACCAGCGCGCATGTCCGACGTACGCCGAGATCAGCTCGAGCGGTTCTGCGATGGGATTCGTCATGGGGCGGTCAGTTCCTCCGTGGCCGGTGGGGTCAACCGGAACCAGTAGAAGCCGTACCCACCCAGGGTCAGGAGATACGACAGCTCACCGATCCGCGGGAAGGGCACCCCGCCGAGCAGCTCGACCGGGATCATCCCCTCCCAGGGACGCAGGTCCAGCTCCACCGGCTGTGGGAAGCGGGACAGGTTGTTGACGCAGACGATGACATCGCCGTCGTGCTCCCGAGCGTACGACAGGACGCTGGGGTTGGAGCCGCCGAGGTCGGTGAACGAGCCGAGCCCGAACGCCGGGTGCTGCCGGCGGGCGTGGATCATCCGCCGGGTCCAGTGCAGCAGCGAGGAGGAGTTCTCCAGCTGCGCCTCCACGTTGACGCTCTGGTAGCCCGTCACCGGGTCCTGGATCAGCGGGAGGTGGAGCTTGCCCGGGGTGGCCGACGAGAAGCCGGCATTGCGGTCCGACGTCCACTGCATGGGGGTGCGTACGCCGTCGCGGTCGCCGAGCCAGATGTTGTCGCCCATCCCGATCTCGTCGCCGTAGTAGAGCACCGGCGAGCCCGGCAGCGAGAGCAGCAGGGCGGTGAACAGCTCCATCCGGTTGATGTCGTGGTCGAGCAGGGGGGAGAGGCGCCGCCGGATGCCGATGTTGGCCTTCATCCGGGGGTCCTTGGCGTACTCGTCCCACATGTAGTCGCGGTCCTCGTCGGTGACCATCTCCAGCGTCAGCTCGTCGTGGTTGCGCAGGAAGATCCCCCACTGGCAGCTGTCCGGGATCGCCGGTGTCTGCTCCATGATCTCCGAGATCGGGAAGCGCGACTCGCGCCGGACCGCCATGAAGATGCGCGGCATCACCGGGAAGTGGAAGGCCATGTGGCACTCGTCGCCGCCGACCTCCGGGTCGCCGAAGTACTCCACCACGTCGGCCGGCCACTGGTTGGCCTCGCAGAGCAGCACCCGGCCCGGGTAGTTCTCGTCGACGAAGCGGCGGCACTTCTTCAGGAACTCGTGGGTCTCGGGGAGGTTCTCGCCGTTGGTCCCCGGCCGCTCGTAGAGGTAGGGGACCGCGTCGAGCCGGAAGCCGTCCAGCCCCATGTCCAGCCAGAACGCCATCGCGTCGAGGATCGCCTCATGGACCTTGGGGTTGTCGAAGTTGAGGTCGGGCTGGTGGGAGAAGAACCGGTGCCAGAAGTACTGCTGCCGCACCGGGTCCCAGGTCCAGTTCGACGGCTCGGTGTCGACGAAGATGATCCGGGCCTCTTGGTAGAGGTCGTCGGTGTCGGACCAGACGTAGAAGTCCCCGTGGGGGCCGTCGGGATCCTCCCGGCTGGACTGGAACCACGGGTGCGCGTCACTGGTGTGGTTCATGACGAAGTCGATGATCACCCGGATGCCGCGCTTGTGGGCCTCGTCGAGCAGCTCGTGGAAGTCGTCGACGGTCCCGCACTCGGGGAGGATGTTGGTGTAGTCGGCGACGTCGTACCCGCCGTCGCGCAGGGGCGAGGTGAAGAACGGCGGGACCCACAGGCAGTCGACGCCCAGCCACTCCAGGTAGTCCAGCTTCTCGATCAGCCCCCTGAAGTCACCGGTGCCGTCGGAGTTGGAGTCGCGGAAGGAGCGGACCAGCACCTCGTAGAACACGGCGGTCTTGAACCACTCTGGCCCCTGGTGCGCTTCCTCGACCGCCTCCTCGACGGTCTTCGAGGCACTCAACGTGGTCTCCTGACCGACAGCACGTGGGCCGGCTCGTGGCCGGGGTCCAGCCGGACGTAGTTGTGCTGGCCCCAGGTCCAGGTCTCGTCGATGAACGCGTCATGCACCAGGTAGGAGTCGTGCCAGTCCATCCCGAGCGCGGGGAGGTCGATGTGGACCATCGTCTCGCGGGTGGCATGCGGGTCGAGGTTGATCACCACGATCACGATGTCCTCGTCCAGCTGCTTGCTGTAGACGAGGATGTTGTCGTCGTCGCTGCTGTGGATGGTGATGTTGCGCAGCAGCTGGAGGGCCGGGTGCTCGCGGCGGACCTCGTTCAGTCGCTTGAGGTACGGCGCCAGGGTGCGGCCCTCGGCGGCCGCGCCCTCCCAGTCCCGGACCCGGATCTGGTACTTCTCCGAGTCGAGGTACTCCTCGCTTCCGGGCTTCACGGCAACGTGCTCGAACAGCTCGAAGCCGGAGTAGACGCCCCAGCTGGGTGAGGAGGTCGCCGCCAGCGTGGCCCTGACCTTGAACGCCGCCGGGCCGCCGTACTGCAGGTAGGCGTGCAGGATGTCGGGCGTGTTGACGAAGAAGTTCGGCCGCATCAGGTGGTCGGTCTCGTGCGCGAGCTCGCGCAGGTAGTCCTCGATCTCCCCGCGGGCGGTGCGCCAGGTGAAGTACGTGTAGCTCTGCTGGAAGCCGATCGCGCCGAGGGCCCGCATCATCGCCGGGCGGGTGAACGCCTCGGCCAGGAAGACGACGTCGGGGTCGGTGCGCCGGATCTCGGCGAGCATCCACTCCCAGAAGGCGACCGGCTTCGTGTGCGGATTGTCTACCCGGAAGATCCGCACCCCGTGCTTCATCCAGAGCTTCACCACCCGCAGGATCTCCTTGGACAGTCCCTTGGGATCGTTGTCGAAGTTGAGCGGGTAGATGTCCTGGTACTTCTTCGGCGGGTTCTCCGCGTAGGCGATGCTGCCGTCGGCCCGGGTGGTGAACCACTCGGGGTGCTTCGTGGCCCAGGGATGGTCCGGGGCGCACTGCAGGGCGAGGTCGAGAGCGACCTCCAGACCAAGCTCCCCGGCCCGCGCCACGAAGGCGTCGAAGTCGTCGAACGTGCCCAGGTCGGGGTGGATCGCGTCATGGCCCCCGTCGCTGCTGCCGATCGCCCACGGCGAGCCGGGGTCGTCGGGGCCAGGGGTGAGCGTGTTGTTCGGCCCCTTCCGGTTGACCTCGCCGATCGGATGGATCGGCGGGAGGTAGACCACGTCGAAGCCCATCTCGGCGACGGCGTCGAGCCGGCGTGCCGCCGTCCGGAGGTTCCCGCTGGTCACCTTGTGGGTGTCGGGGTCCAGGGTCGCGCCCTCGGAGCGGGGGAAGAACTCGTACCAGCTCCCGTAGAGCGCGCGCGTCCGGTCGGCGTACGCCCGGAACGGGCCCTCCACCGTCAACAGGTCGCGCAACGGGTTGGTGCGCAGCACCTCCTCGAGCTCCGGGTCCTGCATCGCGGCGAGCCGGGCCCCGATCGGCCGGTCGGTGTCCGCCGCTGCGTCGATGGCGCCGGTCACCAGCTTCTGCTCGGGACTCGACTCGAGCCCGGCCGCGACCCGCTCCAGGAGCAGCCGGCCCTCGGTGAACATCAGCTCGACGTCGATTCCGGCGGGGATCTTGATCCCGGCGTCGTGCTGCCAGGTCGAGAGCGGGTCGGACCATGCCTGGATCTCGAACGTCCACGCACCCTCGGCGTCCGGGGTCACCCACGCCGCGAGGCGGTCGGGGACGTGCGGGTCGGGCGTCATCCGGACCGGTGGGCGCCGGGTTCCGTCCGGGCCGATGAGCACCACGTCGGCGCCCAGCTTGTCGTGACCCTCCCGGAAGATCGTGGCGGAGACTGGGAACGGTTCGCCCACGGTCGCCTTCGCGGGCTGGCGCCCGAAGTCGACCAGCGGCTTGACGTCCATGACGGGGATTCGTCCGACCATGACCCCCACACTTGCGAATCGGGACCCGCCCGCGCAAGCCGGGGCGCCCGCGGGCAGACCGGGACTTGGAACGTTCCATAGATCGGCGCTACCGTCGGCGAGTGCGTGCGATCAGACGATTCACCGTCCGTCCCGTCCTTCCCGGCCCCCTGGCCGCGCTCGGCGACCTCGCCGGCAACCTGAGGTGGTCCTGGCACCCGCCGACCCAGGACGTCTTCCAGGCCGTCGACCCCGACGTCTGGGACTCCGTCGGCCACGACCCCGTGCGACTGCTGGGTGCGGTCGGCCGGACCCGGTTCGACGAGCTCGCCGCCGACCCCGAGTTCCTGGCCCGGCTCGAGAACGCCCGGGCGGACCTGGAGGACTACCTCACCGGCGAGCGGTGGTACCAGCGCCAGGACAGCGAGGAGGTGCCCCGAGCCGTCGGGTACTTCTCGCCCGAGTACGGCATCACCGCGGTGCTCCCGCAGTACTCCGGTGGGCTCGGCATCCTCGCCGGTGACCACCTCAAGGCGGCGAGCGACCTCGGTGTGCCCCTGGTGGGCGTCGGCCTCCTCTACCGGCACGGGTACTTCAAGCAGGCCCTGTCCCGCGAGGGCTGGCAGCAGGAGACCTATCCGGTGCTCGACCCCGACGAGCTCCCCCTGACCCTGCTCAAGGAGGACGACGGCTCGCGGGCCCTGGTGTCGATCACGATGCCGGAGGAGGCCGAGCTGATCGCCCAGATCTGGGTGGCCCACGTCGGCCGGGTGCCGCTGCTCCTGCTCGACTCCGACGTCGAGCAGAATCCGGACCACTTCCGGCACGTGACCGACCGCCTCTACGGCGGGACCAGCGAGCACCGGCTCCGCCAGGAGCTGCTGCTCGGCGTCGGCGGGGTCCGCGCGCTGCGCGCCTACTCGCGGGTCACGGGCGCCCCCGAGCCGGAGGTGTTCCACACCAACGAGGGGCACGCCGGGTTCCTCGGGCTGGAACGGATCCGGGAGCTCACGGTGGCCGACGGCGGCCCCAAGCTGGACTTCGACACCGCGCTCGAGGTCGGTCGCGCCTCCACGGTCTTCACCACCCACACGCCGGTCCCGGCCGGCATCGACCGGTTCCCGCGCGAGCTGGTCGAGCAGTACTTCGGCGGCTCCAGTCCCGTCCCCGGGGTCCCGGTCGAGCGGATCCTGGCGCTCGGCGCCGAGGACTACGACAGCGGCGACCCGTCGGTCTTCAACATGGCCGTCATGGGCTTCCGGCTGGCCCAGCGGGCCAACGGCGTCTCCCAGCTCCACGGGCACGTGAGCCGGGGGATGTTCAACGGCCTGTGGCCGGCCTTCGACGAGGCCGAGGTGCCGATCGGGTCGATCACCAACGGCGTCCACGCGCCGACCTGGGTGGGTCGTGAGGTGTTCGAGCTCGCCGCCGCCCACGGTCTGGATCGCTACTCCGAAGACCCCGATGCCTTCTGGGAGCTGGTCGACAAGGTCCCGGGCGCCGACATCTGGGCCACCAAGCGGATGCTCCGGCAGCGCCTCGTCGAGGACGCGCGACGTCGCCTCGCCCGGTCGTGGGCCAAGCGGGGCTCGGCTCCGGCCGAGCTCGGCTGGATCGACTCCGCGCTCGACCCCGACGTCCTCACGATCGGCTTCGCGCGTCGCGTGCCGTCGTACAAGCGCCTGACCCTGATGCTGCGTGACCCCGAGCGGCTCAAGAGCCTGCTCCTGCACCCCGACCGGCCGGTGCAGCTGATCATCGCCGGCAAGTCGCACCCCGCCGACGACGGCGGCAAGAAGCTGATCCAGGAGATGGTGAAGTTCGCCGACGACCCTGAGGTCCGGCACCGGATCGTCTTCCTGCCCAACTACGACATCGCGATGGCGCAGCCGCTCTACCCGGGCTGCGACGTGTGGCTCAACAACCCGCTGCGCCCCTACGAGGCGTGCGGCACGTCGGGCATGAAGGCTGCGCTCAACGGTGGTCTCAACCTCTCGATCCTCGACGGCTGGTGGGACGAGTGGTACGACGGCGAGAACGGCTGGGCGATCCCGTCCGCCGACGGCGTGGACGACCCGGACCGGCGAGACGACATCGAGTCGGCGGCACTCTACGACCTGATCGAGAACGAGGTCGCGCCCCGCTTCTACGACGCCGACGCCGAGGGTGTGCCCTCCCGATGGCTGGAGATGGTGCGCCACACGCTCAAGTCGCTGGGCCCCAAGGTGCTCGCCACGCGGATGGTGACCGACTACGTCACCGAGCTGTACGGTCCGGCCGCCGTCGCCGGACGGAGGCTCAACGCCGACTACCAGGGGGCCGCCCGCCTGTCGGAGTGGAAGCAGCGGATCCGTGCCGGATGGCAGGCGGTCCGGGTCGAGCACGTGGAGAGCCAGGGCGTGGGTGACTCGCCGGAGGTGGGCGCCACGCTCAACGTGCAGGCCTACATCTGCCTGGGGGATCTCGCACCCGAGGACGTGGACGTGCAGCTCGTGCACGGCGTCGTCACCGCCGAGGACACGCTCGTCAACAGCCAGGTCGAGTCACTGCACGTCGTGGAGGGCTACGAGGGCGGCCGGCACCGGTTCGACGGGTCCGTCCAGCTCGAGCGCAGCGGTGGTTTCGGCTACACGGTGCGGGTCATCCCGCGCAACGAGTTCCTGATCTCGCCCGCCGAGCTCGGCGTGGTGGCCCTGCCCGCTCCATAAGCCCGCCGAGTCGGCGCAACTGCCGCGCTCAGGACTGCCGAGTCGGCGCAACTGCCGCGCGAGGCCCCGGCTCCGCTGGTCAACGTCGGCACTTGCGCCGAGTCGACCGCCTGGACGTTGGCGTTAGCTCCGAGTCGAGCGCTTACAGGCCAGCAATCAAGCCGACTCGGCGACAACCACGGTGCGTGCGCCGAGGGTGAGGACCTCGCCTGCGGCGATGTGGGCGCCGCGAGTCGAGCGCGGGGTCGGTGGAGAGCACGACCTCGCCGGACTTCACCCACTCGTTCTCGGGCAGGGTCACGTCCACGGGGTCGGCGCTGCTGTTGAGCCAGATCAGGAACGACGAGTCCCGCTGCTGCTCGCCCCGGGGGCCGGGAGCGCGCAGCGGGTCGCCGGAGACGAACATGCCCACCACGTGCAGCGACTCGTCGTGCCAGTCGGCCTCGGTCATCTCCCGGCCGGAGGGGTGCAGCCAGGCCAGGTCCTTGGGCCCGCCCGCGATCGACGGAGTGCCGTCGAAGTGGTGGCGCTGCCGCAGCGCGGGGTGCTCCTTGCGCAGCCGGAGGGCGGTCCGGGTGACCTCGTAGAGGTCGAGCCAGGCGTCGTCGGGCCGCCAGTCGACCCAGGACACCTCGTTGTCCTGGACGTAGGCGTTGTTGTTGCCGCGCTGCGTGCGACCCGCGCTCGTCGCCGGCGGTGATCATCGGTACCCCGTTGGACAGGCACAGGGTGGCCATCAGGCCGGCCGCGATCCGGTGCCGCAGCGCGAGGACCTCGGGATCGTCAGTCTCGCCCTCGACCCCGCAGTTCTGCGACCGGTGGTTGTCGGTGCCGTCGCGGCTCTCCTCACCGTTGGCCTGGTTGTGCTTCTGCTCGTAGGAGACGAGGTCGCGCAGGGTGAAGCCGTCGTGGGCGGTGACGAAGTTGACCGACGCGTATGGCGATCGCCCGTCGTCGGCGTACAGGTCCGAGGAGCCGGCCAGCCGGGAGGCGACGTCGTGGATGCCCCGCGACTCCTGCCGCCAGAAGTCGCGGATCGTGTCGCGGAAGCGGTCGTTCCACTCCACCCACGGCGGCGGGAAGGAGCCGACCAGGTAGCCGTCCATCGACGCGTCCCACGGCTCGGCGATGAGCTTCACGTGCCGCAGCACCGGGTCCTGCTCGATCGTGGTGAGGAAGGCGCTGTGCATGTCGATGTCATGGCCGGTGCGGGCCAGGGCCGACGCGAGGTCGAAGCGGAACCCGTCGACGTGCATCTCGGTGACCCAGTAGCGCAGCGAGTCCAGGATCAGGCGCAGCGCGCCGAGGTTGCCCGAGTCGACGGTGTTGCCGCAGCCGGTCACGTCCCAGTAGGCATCGTCGGCCGCGTGGGCGCGCTTGTAGAAGCCGACGTCGTCGAGCCCGCGGAAGCTGTACGACGGCCCGTCCGCCGCCGCCCTCGGCGGTGTGGTTGTAGACGACGTCGAGGATGACCTCGATCCCGGCCCGGTGCAGGTCCTTGACCATCTGCTTGAACTCGGTGACCTGCTGTCCGCGGTCGCCGCCGAGCTGTAGGCGGCGTGCGGCGCGAAGTAGCCGACGGAGTTGTAGCCCCAGTAGTTGCGCATCCCGCGCGCGGCGACGTGCGGCTCGGTCTCGAAGTGGTGCACCGGCAGCAGCTCGATCGCGGTCACTCCGAGGTCCTGCAGATAGCGGGTCACGGTGGGGCTGCCGAGCCCCGCATAGGTGCCGCGCTGGTGCTCGGGGATCTCGTTGTGGAGCTGGGTGTAGCCCTTGACGTGCAGCTCGTAGACGACGGTGTCCCGCCACCAGGTGCGCAGCTGGGTGTCGCCCTCCCAGTCGAAGTCGTCGTGCACGACCACGCTCCGGGGCATCGACGCGGCGGAGTCGCGCTCGCTCCGGTCGCCGTGCGGGTCTGCCGGGTCGTCGTGGGGGAGGAGCTCGGGTCCGTGCCGGACCTCGCCGGTGATCGCCCGGGCAGCAGGATCGAGCAGCAGCTTGGCGGGGTTGAAGCGGCGCCCGTGCCGTGGGTCCCACGGGCCGTTGGCCCGGAACCCGTAGAGCTGCCCGACCGGCACGTCGAGGGATCTGGCCGTGCCAGACGCCGAGGGTGTGCTCGGTGAGCTGGTGCCGTGTCTCGGTGCCGTCCTCCGCGAAGAGGCAGACCCACACCGCCGTCGCCTCGGGCGACCAGACGGCGAAGTTGGTGGCCTCCTCCGTCCAGGTCGCACCGAGCCGTTGGTGGGAGCCGGGCCAGACCGGCGCTGTCTCGTCGCGGTGCTTCCATCGCCAGCGGTCAGGGCTCACGTCGAGCCATTCTTCACGGTGCCGGTGGACCACGTGGTGTTGGCCTTCGTTGGGTCGGCAGGGGAGGATGCCCCGGTGACCGGCGCCACACCATGGCGGCGGCACGAGGGAGGGGAACCCAAGTGCACAGGATCCGGCTCGTCATTGCAGGTCTGGCCGCCGCCACCACCGTGGCCGCGCTGACCGCCACACCGACTCAGGCGGTGACCACGTCGGCGACCGGCGTCGCCAAGGTCTTCATGGTCAACCCCGTCCAGTCGTCGGGCAACCAGGACCTGACCGACCAGAAGGACTCCGCCACGGCGGTCCCGGCGTCGGAGTACGCCACCGTCGAGCCTGCGCAACCTCGACGGCTCGGGGTACCTCTCCGGCGCGTGGGCCAACGTCAAGAGCACGACCGGCGCGCTGGCCTTCAGCGATACCAACCAGTTCCTCTACGACCGCAGCCAGGACGAGTTCGAGCAGGTGATGGCCTACTTCTGGATCAACCAGGCCCAGGAGTACCTCCAGTCGCTCGGCTTCGGCTCCAGTCTGCCGCCCATCCTGAAGCGTCCGTTCGACGCGCGGATCAACCAGAACGGGATCGACAACTCCTACATGTGGGACAAGAAGGACCTGATCCGGCTCGGCAAGGGTGGGGTCGACGACGCAGAGGACGCCGAGGTGATCGTGCACGAGTACGGCCACGCCGTGCACCACGACCAGGTTCCCGGCTTCGGGACCAGCTTCGACGCCGGCGCGATCGGTGAGTCGTTCGGTGACTACTTCGCGGTCTCGGTGGGACTCGATGCGGCTCGGGACAACTCGTGGCCGGTTCGGGCCGCGGAGTCGTGTCCCATGGACTGGGACGCCACGTCGTACGACCCGACCGCGCCCCACTGCATCCGCAACTTCCACACCGGTTTCACCATCCAGAACCACCCCGACAACTGGGGCATCCACAGCGTCGGCCAGATCTGGAGCCAGGCACTCTGGGAGATCCGGCTCGGCTACGCGGCCAGAGGGCTGAACACCGCGGCCTGGGACACCACCCTGATCAGCTCCCAGTTCGGCTACGCGCCTGACACCACCTTCCAGGCGGCCGCCCGGGCAACCTACGACGCAGCCCGCGCCCGTGACGGCGCGGCGGCGGCCCGGCTGGTGCGCGATAGGTTCGCCGCCCGCGGCATCACGTTCTGACGACGACAGGAGCACACGACCTGATGGGTGAGTTCGCACGACTCGAAGTCGGTTCCGGGGAGCACGCCGGGGTGGGCACCATCCGGCTCGACCGGCCGAAGATGAATGCCCTCAACGAGCAGGTCCAGGAGGAGATCCGGGAGGCGGCCCACGAGGCGGCCGCGCGCGACGACGTCAAGGCGGTCGTGGTCTACGGCGGCGAGCGGGTGTTCGCAGCCGGGGCCGACGTCAAGGAGATGAACGACATGTCCTACACGGACATGATCAAGCGCTCCGGGGGCCTCCAGTCCGCGTTCACCGCGGTGGCGAAGATCCCGAAGCCGGTCGTCGCCGCGATCACCGGCTACGCCCTCGGCGGAGGCTGCGAGCTGGCGCTGTGCGCCGACGTCCGGTTCGCCGCCGACAACGCCGTCCTCGGCCAGCCCGAGATCCTGCTCGGCATCATTCCCGGCGCCGGTGGCACCCAGCGGCTGACCCGGCTGGTGGGGCCCAGTCGGGCCAAGGACCTGATCTTCACCGGCCGGTTCGTCAAGGCCGACGAGGCGCTCGAGATCGGCCTCGTCGACCGGGTCGTCGCCCCCGACGCGGTCTACGCGGAGGCCGTGGAGTGGGCGGCGCAGTTTGCCGGCGCGGCGACGTACGCCCTGCGCGCGGCCAAGGAGACCATCGACCGGGGGCTGGAGGTCGATCTCGAGACCGGACTGGGGATCGAGCGTCAGCAGTTCGCCGCCCTGTTCGCCACCGAGGACCGTACGATCGGGATGGCCTCGTTCGTGGAGAACGGCCCCGGAAAGGCCGAGTTCCGCGGACGCTGATTCGCCGCGCGACCAAAATCTGCCATCCTTCCTTCGCAACATCCGAACGGACCGCTCGAGCAAAGGGATGTCAGTGGCAGACAAGGCAGGCAAGAAGGACAGCGACAAGAACGGCGACGGCAGCCGGCGCTCCATCAAGGGTGGCAGCACCACCGTGTCGCAGGTGCGCACGCGGGTCGCCCAGGTGGTGTGGCTGTTCTTCGTGATCGCGGCGGTCTTCCTCGCCGTGGGCGCCCTCTGCGTCGCGCTGGACTTCAACCCCAAGAACCCGTTGGTGGAGTTCTTCATCTCGGGTGCCAACTTCTTCGACCTGGACATCTTCTCGCGCAGGGACGGCATCAAGACGTTCCAGGGCTCCAACGCCGACGTCAAGAACGCTCTCTTCAACTGGGGGATCGGCGCGATCGTCTGGCTCATCGTCGGGCGGATCGTCGTGCGGGTCATCCAGCCCTGACCGAACCCTCGCGGGGGCGGTCCACGCGAGGTGGTCATGGCTGTGACCCATGCCTCCCTGTGAGCGACCCCACCGGCGGGCGTGTTTCGCCGGAGGTTTCCCGCTAGTAACCTCGCCGCACAACCTCATCGGCCACACCGAGTGCACAGGAGGGGCCGCAACGGCCACACCATGAACATTGTTGTCTGTGTGAAATACGTTCCCGACGCGACCGGCGATCGGCACTTCGAGGACGACAAGACCGTCGACCGCGTGGGCGTCGACGGGCTGCTGTCCGAGCTCGACGAGTACGCCGTGGAGCAGGCCCTCCAGATCAAGGAGAAGGCCGAGAACTCCGACGACGTCGAGGTCATCGCGCTGACCGTGGGTCCCGAGCAGGCCGTGGACGCGGTCCGCAAGGCTCTCCAGATGGGCGCCGACAAGGGCGTCCACGTGCTCGACGACGCGATCGCCGGCTCCGACGCCATCGCGACCTCCCTCGTGATCGCCAAGGCGGTCGAGAAGATCGGCTCGACCGACCTCGTGGTCTGCGGCATGTCGTCCACCGACGGCAGCATGAGCGTGGTCCCGGCGATGCTGGCCGAGCGGCTCGAGCTCCCGCAGGTCACGCTCGCCTCCGTGATCGAGACCCAGGGCGACCAGGTCCGGATCAAGCGCGACAGTGACTCCGCCACCGACGTGATCGGCGCGACGATGCCCCTGGTGCTCTCGGTGACCGACCAGTCCGGCGAGGCCCGCTACCCGTCGTTCAAGGGGATCATGGCGGCCAAGAAGAAGCCGCTGGACACCTTCTCCCTCGGTGACCTCGGCGTCGAGGCCGACCAGGTCGGCCTCTCCGTCGCCTGGACCGAGGTCCAGGAGACGACCGAGCGACCGCCCCGCACCCAGGGCGAGATCGTCACCGACGAGGACGGCTCGGGCGCCAAGGCGCTCACCGACTTCCTCGCCTCCAAGAAGTTCATCTGAGGAGCGTTCATCCATGTCTGAGATCCTGGTTCTGATCGACCACGCCGAGGGCGCGGTCAAGAAGCCCACCTACGAGCTCCTCACGCTGGCCCGCCGCCTCGGCGAGCCCTCTGCCGTGTTCATCGGCCCGGCCGACAAGGCCTCCGAGGTCACCGAGAAGGTCAAGAAGTACGGCGCCGAGAAGGTCTACGTCGTCGACGACAGCGAGATCAAGGGCTACCTCGTCGCGCCCAAGGCCGAGGTGCTGCAGCAGCTGGTCGAGAAGGCGTCCCCGGACGCCGTCCTCATCCCGTCCTCCTTCGAGGGCAAGGAGATCGCTGCGCGGCTCGCGATCAAGATCGAGTCCGGCCTGATCACCGACGCGGTGGACGTCGAGGAGGGTCCGGTGACGACCCAGTCCGTGTTCGCCGGCAACTACACGGTGACCGCCAAGGTGACCAAGGGGACGCCGGTGATCACGGTGAAGCCGAACTCCGCGACGCCCGAGGAGGCTGAGGGTGCGGCCGCGGCCGAGGAGTTC
Source organism: uncultured Actinomycetota bacterium (assembly GCA_963841625.1). Taxonomy (GTDB): domain Bacteria; phylum Actinomycetota; class Actinomycetes; order Propionibacteriales; family Nocardioidaceae; genus Nocardioides. The sequence goes on from CAWJDH010000009.1 coordinate 318,033, forward strand.
GCCGCGACCATCTCCGACGTCGCGAAGGGCGCCAAGGTCGTGGCCTCGCAGCCGCGCAAGTCGACCGGACGTCCCGAGCTCACCGACGCCGCGATCGTGGTGTCCGGTGGTCGTGGCACTGGCGGCGAGTTCGGTCCGATCGAGGAGTTCGCCGACGCCCTGGGCGCCGCGGTCGGAGCCTCGCGTGCCGCCGTCGACTCCGGCTGGATCCCCCACAGCTTCCAGATCGGCCAGACCGGCAAGACCGTCTCCCCGCAGCTCTACATCGCCAACGGCATCTCCGGTGCCATCCAGCACCGCGCCGGCATGCAGACCTCGAAGACGATCGTGGCGGTCAACAAGGACGAGGAGGCCCCGATCTTCGAGCTCGTCGACTTCGGTGTGGTGGGGGACCTGCACAAGGTGCTGCCCGCGGCCACCGAGCAGATCAACGAGCGCAAGGGCTGACCCAGGACTCAACACACGCTGACCCGCCCGAAAGTTTCGGGCGGGTCAGCGTGATTTCGGGGTCAGCCGAAGAAGTCGGGCAGCGTCTCGTCGATGATCCCGACCTGCGGCGACCTCACCCAGCGGTTGCCGGCCGTGCCGCCGATCCGGACCTTGCGCAGCGAGTCGTTGTTGGTGGCGTCGCCCTCGACCAGGTTCTGGAACGGGTTGGCAGCGACGCGGATCCAGTAGACCCCGTTGGGCAGGGTCCTGATCGGGAACGCCTGGCCGGCGCGGTACTGGGTGTAGGTGTCACCGGACCCGGCGGCAAGGACCTGCCGCACGGAGATCGCGTCGGCCTCCCCGCACTCGGACTCGAGGCTGGTGTTGGTGGGGTTCCAGTCGGCGTTGGGCCGGGTGTAGTCGACCGCATCGGTGTTGGCGAGGCAGAACGACTGCTTCGTCGACCGGACGACCTCGGACTTGTCGGCGCTCAGCAGGCTGTACTGCGCGAAGTCCTCGAAGTGCCAGTGGTTGTGGTTGTCCGAGTGCCAGTGCATCTCCCCGACCAGCTGGTGGGCGGTCTCGTTGCCGGCGCCGTCGAAGAAGTACTGGTAGGCGTCGAGGTGGTCCTCCCCGGCACCCCGGAAACCGTCCACCACCAGCGGGCTGTCACCACCGTTCCAGACGGTGGCGGAGAACCGCAGCATGGTGCCCTTCCCGTTGAGCTTGGCCCCGAACGCGGGCAGCGAACGCAGGTCCGGCAGCGTCTCCGGGATGGCCCCGGCGGCCACCGCGCCCGGCTCCCGGGCGGCCGGGGTCGCGGTGCCGGACGTCGACGCCTCGGCCGTCGTCCGTCGTGCGCCGGACGCGGTTCTGCCGTCGATGACGACCAGCCGGCTGGTCCGCTGCGCGTCGGCGGGGGCGATGCCGAACGTGGTCAGGTACGACGGCGCGATCCGCGACGTGACGTCGTACTTGCCGGGCCCGAGCCGCATCGAACGCCCCCACTCGTTGCCGATGGACACCGCGTGACCTTGCTGGATGCCCATCACCGAGCCCAGCGTGTAGGGGTTCCACGGACATCCGTGCGGGTACGGCGAGCCGGCCGGGGCGTCCGGCTCGACCCGCTGGGATCGTCCGTTGAAGCAGGCGTCCTGGCTGCGCTGACGAACCACTGAGCCGTCGCTGACCCGGCGGACCGTGATCTCGACGAAGTCCGGCAGACCGCTGAAGTTCGGCATCGTCCCGGGGTCCAGCTGCGCGAGGACGGTGCCGTCGGCGGCTCGCCACTCGGTCTGGATCGGCTCTTCGTACGACGTCCGCGTGGACCACAGCTCGAACGGTGCGGTCGGCGCGGTCACCCGGAGCCCGAAGTCGGTGAAGACCCGGCCGCCCCACGACTCGGTCACCACCCGGTCGGGGGCCCACAGGGCGAGCGGTGAGCCTTCGACGGGCGCGGCGTCGGCGGTCACGCTGATCGATGAGGTCCCCGCGGCCAGCGTGGCGCAGGCGAGTGTTGCGACAAGACGGATGTGTCGACGGTGCACGGTGGTCCCTTTCCCCGGGGACAGCGGCTCCGTCCCTCCCATCTGCTCTGACGCGAGCGAGGCCCCGGAGGTTGCCACCCGCACGAGACTTCTCGGCGGGCGGGTCGACCGGGCGATCTACGCTCGTCCCATGAGTACCGCAAGCTCGGTCGCCGAGGCCGCTGAACACGCCCGCCGGGCCAGCCGCGGTCTGGCGCTGGCCACCCGGTCACAGAAGGACCGGGCGCTGAACGCGATGGCCGACGCGCTCGGCTCGTCCGAGCAGGAGATCCTCGCCGCCAACGCGGAGGACGTGTCGCGGGCCGAGGCGGGCGGCACACCGGGCAACGTCGTCGACCGGCTCCGCCTGACGCCGGACCGGCTGGCCGCCATGGCGGAGGGGCTGCGCGACGTGGCCGGGCTCCCGGACCCGGTCGGGGAGGTGCTGCGGGGGAGCACCCTCGCCAACGGGCTCGAGCTGCGCCAGTTGCGGGTGCCGTTCGGGGTGGTCGGGATGATCTACGAGGCCCGCCCCAACGTCACCGCCGACGCGGCCGGGATCTGCCTCAAGTCCGGCAACGCGGTCCTGCTGCGCGGGAGCTCCAGCGCCCGTTCCAGCAACGCGGCGATCGTCGCGGCCCTGCGCACCGCCGTGGAGTCCGCTGGACTCGACCCTGATGTGGTCCAGCTGGTCCCGGGCGACTCCCGCGAGAGCGTCAAGGAGCTGATGCGCGCCCGCGGGCTGGTCGACGTCCTGATCCCGCGCGGCGGAGCGGGACTGATCCGCAGCGTCGTGGAGGAGTCGACGGTGCCGGTGATCGAGACCGGCGTGGGCAACTGCCACGTCTACGTCGACCGGGCCGCCGACCTCGACAAGGCGCTCGCGATCGTCCTCAACGCCAAGACCCACCGGACCAGCGTCTGCAACGCCGCGGAGTCCCTGCTCGTGCATGCCGACGTGGCCGACGAGCTGCTGCCCCGCCTGGTCCCGGCCCTGCAGGAGGCCGGGGTGACGATCCACGGCGACCAGCAGTTCGGCGGGTACGGCGGCGTCGTGGTGGCCACGGACGACGACTATGCGACGGAGTATCTCTCCCTGGACATCTCGGCCCGCGTCGTCGATGACCTCGCCGCCGCGATCGACCACATCCACCGCTTCTCCAGCCACCACACCGACGCGATCGTGACCGAGGACCAGGGGGCGGCCCGGAGGTTCGTCGCCGCGGTCGACTCGGCCGCGGTGCTCGTCAACGCCTCCACCCGGTTCACCGACGGTGCCGAGTTCGGCTTCGGCGCCGAGATCGGCATCAGTACCCAGAAGCTGCACGCCCGCGGCCCGATGGGCCTGCCGGAGATGACGACGTCGAAGTACGTCGTGACCGGGGACGGTCACGTCCGCTGACGGCTCCCGGTAGGCTTGCCGCCATGTCGCTCGTCCTGTCATCCGTCGTCATGGCCGCGGAGTCCCACGAAGAGGTCAACGAGGCCCTGAACTGGACCATCGGCGCGGGTACCCTCCTGATCCTGATGGCACTGCTGGGTGCTCTGGTCCTCTTCGGCGGGGGACGCGAGCACAGCTGAGCACCGATCCCGCCTCCACCGAGCCCCGGGCCCGCAGGGTCGGGGTGATGGGTGGCACGTTCGATCCCATCCACCACGGCCACCTGGTGGCCGCCAGCGAGGTCCAGGCGTGGTTCGACCTCGACGAGGTCGTGTTCGTGCCCACGGGCCGGCCCTACCAGAAGTCCGACCGGATCATCTCGCCCGCCGAGCACCGCTACCTGATGACGGTCATCGCGACCGCGGCCAACCCGCGGTTCCGGGTCTCCAGGGTCGACATCGACCGCGCCGGGCCGACGTACACGATCGACACGCTGCGCGACCTCCGCGCCGAGATGCCCGACGCGGAGCTCTACTTCATCACCGGTGCCGACGCGCTGGCCGACATCTTCACCTGGCGCAACGTCGGGGAGCTCTTCGAGCTCGCCAACTTCGTCGGCTGCACCCGGCCCGGTTACGACATGGATGCCTCGACGCTGGGCCCGATCCCCGCCGACCGGGTCACGCTGGTCGAGATCCCCGCTCTTGCGATCTCCTCCAGCGACTGCCGCTCGCGCCACCAGCGCGGCGAGCCCGTGTGGTACCTCGTTCCCGACGGCGTGGTGCAGTACATCGCCAAGCACGACCTCTATCCCGCGAAAGACGACGCAGACCATGATCACCCCATTCGAATGCTCACTTCGTTCCGCTTCGAACAGGGACCCCGAATGACCGCAACCGAAACGCCCTCACCCTCGTCCGCACGGCGGCCGCCGCCGCGGCCGAGAAGCTCGGCCAGCAGATCATCGCCTTCGACGTCAGCGACCAGCTCGCGATCACCGACGCGTTCCTGCTCGCCTCGGCCAGCAACGACCGGCAGGTCAAGGCGATCGTCGACGAGATCGAGGACAAGCTCCGCGAGATCGGCGCCAAGCCGGTTCGCCGCGAGGGCGAGCGCGACGGGCGCTGGGTGCTGATCGACTACGGCGAGATCGTGGTGCACGTCCAGCACGAGGAGGAGCGGGAGTTCTACGCCCTCGAGCGGCTCTGGCGCGACTGCCCGCTCATCGAGCTGCCCGCCGACGTGGTCTCCGGTGGTTGAGGAGGGCCGTCAAGGCCCGTCTCGAAACCCTGACCGCACCCTGGTCCTGCTGCGCCACGGCCGGACGTCCTGGAACCTCGAGCGCCGGGCCCAGGGCCACAGTGACATCGAGCTCGACGACACCGGTCATGCGCAGGCGGCCGCGGTTGCGCCGTACGTCGCCCGGTTGGCGCCGGTGCTGCTGTGGTCCTCCGACCTGGCCCGGGCACGGCAGACGGCGGAGTACGTCGCCAAGGAGGCCGCCGTCGAGCTCCGGCTGGACCCCCGCCTGCGCGAGTTCGACCTGGGGGAGCGCACCGGCCTGACCATGGAGGAGTTCGCCGAGGCCTACCCGGAGGAGTACCGAGAGTTCCGGGCCGGCCACTACGACGTCGTACCCGGCGGCGAGGCCCGCGCCGCGGTCGTGGCCCGGGTGACCGCCTGCGTCGAGGAGGCCCTGGGCGCCCTGTCCCCGGGGGAGTGCGGAGTGGTCGTCGGGCACGGCGGATCGCTCAAGGTCTCGGTACTGGAGCTGCTCGGCTGGTCGGAAGGGGCCGCCGCCGGCCTGCACGCCCTGGACAACTGCGGCTGGGCCGTCCTCCAGGACAGCGGGGTCGACGGCCGGCTGCGGCTGGCGGCCTGGAACCGCATCGCACCCGATTTCGTTTCCACTCCGGGAGTTGGCTAGGATTCCGCGAGTTGCCGACCGGCAACGAATGGGGCTGTGGCGCAGCTGGTAGCGCACCTGCATGGCATGCAGGGGGTCAGGGGTTCGAGTCCCCTCAGCTCCACTCAGGGAAGGCCGCCCTCGGGCGGCCTTTGTTGCGCCGGCGCAGCGCGCACCCCGGATGGGCCAGGACAATTGATCCGGGAGAGCGATACCCCTCACAGGCCATCCGAGTATTCTCGAACGTGCAACTTGCGAGCAGATCTCGGGGACGGCACTTTTGGGGCGGCACCGGGGCAGAGACGGCATGGATCTGACACGTCGTGACATGTTGAAGCTCGGGTCACTCGGGGTTGTCGGCGCGGCCGGCGCCTCCCAACTGCCGTTGGACTCGATCATCGAGGCGCGCGCCGCCAGCCTGCTCGCTGTCAGCGACACGCCGCTGCCATTCCGGACCCGGTTCACGCGCCCTCCGGTCCTGCGCCCGAACAGGAGCCGGCGCGATCAGGACGGCGTGTGGACCGACTACTTCACCATCAACGAAATCCCTCGGAGAGCGCGGATCCTGCCGACGATGACGACGGCCATCTGGGGATACAACGGGATCTCACCCGGTCCCACGATCAAGGCGAGCCGCGGCCGACGGGCCGTTTTCCGGGTGATCAACCGGCTGCCTGCCAGACATCCCTCACTCGGGCAGGTGTCGACCACGTCGGTGCACCTGCACGGGTCGGCATCGCTACCTCAGTTCGACGGATACGCCAGCGACATCACCCGTCCCGGCTGGTTCAAGAACTACCGGTACCCGAACTCCCAGGCGGCGCGCACCCTCTGGTACCACGACCACGCAGTGCACCACACCGCCCAGAACGCCTACGCCGGCCTGTACGCCCAGTACCACCTCCATGACCCTGCGGAGCAGGAGCTCCTGCCTCAGGGCGAGTTCGACGTACCCCTGACGATTGCCGACGCCCTCTTCACTGCCGACGGTGCGTTGACGATCGGCGACGACGAGTCAGGCCTCTGGGGAAACATCATCCTCGTGAACGGCCGACCCTGGCCGGCGATGAAGGTCAAGCGGAGGATCTACCGGTTCCGCTTCCTGGTGGCGTCCATCTCCCGCTCGTACCGGTTCCAGCTCGGCACCGGCGACCCGGTCACCGTGGTCGCGACCGACGGAGGGCTGATGCCCAAGGCGCGCCAGGTCAGCCAGTGGCGGCAGGGCAGCGCCGAGCGGTACGAGGTACTGATCGACTTCCGCCGGTATCGGGCGGGCCAGCGCGTGGTCCTGCGCAACCTGTCCAACGAGAACAACCGGGACTTCGCCAACACCGACCAGGTCATGGCGTTCGACGTCACCGACGCACCCTTCTCCAAGCGCGACCACACCTGGAACCGCGTGCCTGACACCCTGGTCCACAGTCCCGTCATGGGGCTCAGGGAAGCCGACGCAACCCGGACCCGAACGCTCAGCGTGGAACGTGACAGCGATATCTGGACGATCAACGGCCGAACCTGGGACGACGTGATCGCCAGCGACTTTCAGCTGCTGTTTGCCGATCCAAGGTTGAACTCCACCGAGATCTGGGAGCTCACCAACGATTCCGGCGGCTGGTTCCACCCGGTCCACACCCACCTCATCGACTTCAGAATACTGTCCCGCAACGGCCGCCCACCGTTCGACTACGAACGCGGCCCCAAGGACACCGCCTACGTCGGCGAGGACGAGACGGTGCGGGTGATCATGCGGTTCGGTCCACACCGCGGCCGCTACATGGTCCACTGTCACAACCTGGTCCACGAGGACCGCGACATGATGGTGCAGTACGCCGTCGGCTGGACGCCCGGTGCACGTGATCCGAACGATCCGATGGGGACCCCCGCCAGACGCATCCCTTAGTCCCGAGCAGTACTTGCGCTGGCACGTGCACGCAGCGCATCTGACACGCAACGCCCGGTCGTGTCCCCGTTGCATCCAGGGGCCAGGGGTTCGAGTCCCCTCAGCTCCACCATTCGAAGGCTCGACCATTCGGTAGAAGCCACCCACTCGGGTCTCACGGGCCCGCAATCCACGCGGATAGCCTGAATTGCGACGCTTGCCGCGCATTTGCCGGCCTGCCGATGGTCGGCGGGAGGGAGCGTGCCAGATGAGCAAGTTGGCTTCGATCCTGGCCATTGTCGTCGGGATCATCATGGCGATCGCGGGGGTCGTCACGTGGGTGGTCATCACCAACACGTTGTCCGGCCAGAGGATCACCGTGTCCGACGACGCCAGCTGCCTTGCCGGTGACGAGGTGAACGGACCGTTCTCGGCGTTCTGCCAGGCCCGAGTGATCGACAAGCACACCAAGGCGATCACCGGCGGCCTGACCTATGCAGAGCTCCCTCAGGACGACCCGAACCGGGCAACGGCGATGGACTCCGCATTCCTCCAGGCCTCGCTGTTCACCTCGGTGGTCGCGTACGGCGTCGCGGCCCTGGCGTTCGTCCTGGGAATCGTCCTGACCCTGATCGGTTTCGCGCTCCGCTCGCCGGTGCGCCAGTGGCCCAACCGGCGGCCGCTTCTCCCTGACCTCTGGTGGGTGCGGCAATCAGGGCAGCAGGATCGCGTCCAGCAGCTCGACTGCGGCCTCGGCGGAATCCGCCGCCTGCACCTCCGGGCCGGCGAACGCCGGCAGGTCGGTCCCGATCGTGACCACGGGTACGCCCGTGCGTGCGGCGAGTGCGACCTCCGAGAGCGTGCCCCAGGAGCCGCCGATCGCCAGCACGGCGTCGGCGGAGCGCACCAGCAGCGCGTTGCGCATCTCACCCATTCCTGTCGGCAGCACCACCGCGTGGCCGGGCGAGGCGTCGGTCCGGTCCACGCCGGGCAGGATCGCGACCGCAGTGCCCCCGGCTTCGTCCACGCCGGCCGCGGCGGCGGCCATGACGCCGCCCAGCCCTCCGGTGAGCACGATCCAGCCGCGGTATGCCAGCAGCCGACCGGCCGTCGTCGCGGTCTCGACGAGGGCGGGGTCGCGCGGCTCACCTGCCCCGCTGACCAGGACGTAGGGCGAGGCCATCAGGTGATCGTCATGCCGCCGTCGACCGGCAGCGTCTGGCCGGTGACGTAGCCCGCGGCGTCGGACGCGAGGAACACGACCGCGGCAGCGAGCTCGGCGGGGTCGCCCTTGCGACCGACCGGGATCCGTCCCTCCTGCGACTCCAGATAGCCGTCGGGGTACTGCTCGGTCATCTCGGAGACGAAGAAGCCGGGCGCGATCGCGTTGACGCGGATTCCCTTGCGACCGGTCCACTGCTGGGCCAGGTCGCGGGTCATCCCGATCAGCCCCGCCTTGGACGAGGCGTACGCCGCCTGGGGGAGTCCGGCGGTGGTGAGCCCGAGGACCGAGGAGATGTTGATGATGCTGGACCCGGGCTGCATCACCCGGCCACAGGCCTGGGCCATCCAGTAGCAGCCGTTGAGATTGACGTCGATCACCGAGCGGAACTGGTCCGGTGTCTCGCGCGTGGCGGGTACGGCGGTACCGACCCCGGCGTTGTTGACCAGCACGTCGACCCGGCCGAACTCCGTCATCGCCGCCTCGACCAGGGCCGTGCAGGAGTCTGGGTCGGCCACGTCGGTCGCGACCGCGAGGGCACGGCGGCCGGCGCTGCGCACCAGCCCGGCGGTCTCCTCGAGGCGATCGACCCGACGGGCGCCGAGGACCACGTCTGCGCCTGCCTCCGCCAGCCCCTGCGCGAACGCCACTCCCAAGCCGGAGGAGGCCCCGGTGACGATCGCGACCCTGTCGTCGAGCCGGAACATGTCTGTGACAGTCATGCAGTGGACCCTAGGGCAGCCCGGAGGTCGCGGCGAGACCCGAGGGCAGGCAGGCGCTACCATGGCGGCATGCGGAGGATCCTGCTCCTTACCTAGCCGCATCGGTGCGCACATCCCGATGCGGCTGCCCCTCGTGCACGAGGGGCTTTTTTGTGCGCTGGATCAACCCACCGACGCGAAAGAGACGACGATGAGCGACCAGGCAGAGCAGGAGCGGGCGGCGTACGACGTCCACGCCGTCCAGGAGAAGTGGCGCAAGGTCTGGGCCGAGCTGGACCAGTTCCGCGCTGACGACGACTCGGAGCGCGAGAAGCGCTACGCGCTGACGATGTTCCCCTACCCGAGCGGTGACCTGCACATGGGTCACGCCGAGGTGACCGCGCTGCATGACGTGATCGCGCGCTACTGGTGGCAGCGCGGCTACGAGGTGCTGAACCCGATGGGGTTCGACTCCTTCGGCCTGCCGGCCGAGAACGCCGCGATCATGAGCAACCAGCACCCGGCCACGTTCACCTACGCCAACATCGAGACCTCGCGCCGCTCCTTCGACGACTACGCCTGCTCGTTCGACTGGTCGCGCACCCTCAACACCTCCGACCCGGAGTACTACCGCTGGACCCAGTGGCTGTTCCTGGAGTTCCGCAAGCGCGGGCTGGCCTACCGCAAGAAGAGCCCGGTCAACTGGTGCCCCAACGACCAGACCGTGCTGGCCAACGAGCAGGTCGTCGGCGGGATGTGCGACCGGTGCGGGGCCGAGGTCACCAAGCGCGACCTGACCCAGTGGTACTTCAAGATCACCGAGTACGCCCAGGAGCTGCTGGACGAGCTGGACACCCTGGCGCCGACGTGGCCCGAGCGGGTGATCACCGCGCAGCGCAACTGGATCGGCCGGTCCGAGGGCGCGCACGTCGACTTCGTCGTGGAGGGTCGCGACGAACCGCTGACCGTCTACACGACCCGGCCGGACACGCTGTTCGGCGCGACCTTCATGGTCGTGGCGGCCGATGCGTCGCTGGCCGCCGAGCTGGTGGCCGACGAGCACCGGGAGGAGTTCGAGGCGTACCGGGACGAGGTGCGCAGGGCGACCGAGATCGAGCGGCTGGCCTCAGACCGGCCCAAGACCGGCGTCTACCTGGGTCGCCACGCGACCAACCCGGTGACCGGCACCCGGATCCCGGTGTACGCCGCCGACTACGTGCTGGCCGACTACGGCACTGGTGCGATCATGGCCGTGCCCGGCCAGGACCAGCGCGACTGGGAGTTCGCGACGGTGTTCGACCTGCCGATCGTGCGGACCGTGCAGCCGCCCGAGGACTGGGAGGGCGAGGCGTTCACGGGGGACGGGCCGGCGATCAACTCCGCCAACGACGAGATCGACCTGTCCGGTCTGGGGGTCGAGGAGGCCAAGGCCACCACGATTGCCTTCCTGGAGCGCCAGGGCCTGGGCCGCGGCACGGTCAACTTCCGGCTGCGCGACTGGCTGCTGTCCCGCCAGCGCTACTGGGGTCCGCCGATCCCGATCATCCACTGCGAGAAGTGCGGCGAGGTCGCCGTACCCGACGACCAGCTGCCCGTGACCCTGCCGGAGCTGCGGGGCGCGGACCTGAAGCCGAAGGGCACCTCGCCGCTGGGCGCCGCCACCGACTGGATCAACGTCGAGTGCCCCACGTGTGGCGGACCGGCGAAGCGCGACTCAGACACCATGGACACGTTCGTCGACTCCTCGTGGTACTTCCTGCGCTACTGCTCCCCGCACGACGACACCCAGGCGTTCGACTCCGAGCTGGTGAACCGGTGGATGCCGTGCGACATCTACATCGGCGGCGTGGAGCACGCGGTGCTGCACCTGCTGTACGCGCGGTTCTTCACCAAGGTGCTGCGGGACATGGGGCTGCTGGACTTCGGCGAGCCGTTCACGGCGCAGCTGAACCAGGGCTTCGTGATCAACCAGGGCAAGAAGATGAGCAAGTCGCGCGGCAACGGCGTCAACCTGGGGGAGCAGCTGGAGGCCTTCGGCGTCGACGGCGTCCGGCTGACCCTGGTGTTCGCCGGGCCGCCCGAGGACGACATCGACTGGGCGCACATGTCACCGGGCGGGTCGCTGAGGTTCCTGGAGCGGGTGTGGCGGCTGTCAGGTGACGTGACCTCGGCCGCGGGCGCCGATCCGGCCCCGGGCGACGTCGCCCTGCGCAAGGTGACGCACAAGACCGTCCACGAGGCCGGCCAGCTGATCGAGAGCCACCGCTTCAACGTGATGGTCGCCCGGGTGATGGAGCTGGTGAACGCCACCCGCAAGGCCATCGACTCCGGGTGCGGGCCGGAGGATCCTGCGGTGCGCGAGGCCGTCGAAGCCGTCGCGATCCTGCTGTCGCTGGTCGCGCCCTACGCGGCCGAGGAGATGTGGTCCCGGCTGGGCCACGAGCCCTCGGTTGCCCGCGCCGGCTGGCCGACGGTCGACCCCGCGCTGCTGGTCGAGGACACGGTCACCTGCGTGGTGCAGGTCCAGGGCAAGGTCCGCGCCCGGCTGGAGGTGTCGCCCGAGATCTCCGAGGGCGACCTGGAGGCCGCAGCCCTGGCCGATCCGGGCGTCGTACGCGCCCTGGACGGCCGTACCGTCCGCAAGGTGATCGTGCGCGCCCCGAAGCTGGTCAACCTGGTCGTCTGAGACGGGTTCGTGTGCTGGAGTGGTCGCCGAGGCAGCCACTCCAGCACACGACGCGCTGGGGAGCGGGTCAGCTCACGGGCGGTCGAAGCCGAACGTGTAGCTGCCGGATCCCGAGTAGGACTCCACCCGCCACGAGTAGTAGCCGCTGGTCCCGGAGTAGGTGACCTGCTCGTCGGCGGAGGACGTGATGCCCTGGGCCACGACCACCCACGCGGAGCCGTTCCACTTCTCCAGGTAGAGGTCGAAGTCGACGCCTGACGGTCCGTCCAGGCAGCCGACGTGCGTGCCGGAGACGGACGAGTAGAAGTAGCCGTCCGGCGTCGGGTGGTAGTCGAGGTCACCGGCGCCGCTCACCGAGCCGGAGGCGGTCTCCGGAAGGCCGCTGCAGCCCGTCGGCGGAGGCGGCGGGGTGCTGCCGCCCGGGTCGCTGTGGAGCAGCCGGTTGGGGGAGCCGGTGCCCGGGTTCGACACCACTCCGGTCGTGGCGCTAGAGACGATCGCGTTGTTCACCGTCGCCGGGGAGGCGCCGGGGTTGCCCTGCAGGTAGACCGCGGCCGCTCCGGCGACGTGCGGGGTCGCCATCGACGTACCGCTGATGGTGTTGGTGGCCGAGTCGCTGCCGATCCAGGACGACGTGATGCTGGAGCCGGGCGCGAAGAGGTCGAGGCAGCTGCCGATGTTGGAGAAGTCCGAGCGGGCGTCGCTGCTCGTGGTGGAGCCGACGGTCAGGCCGGCCGCGACCCGGCTGGGGGAGGAGTTGCAGGCGTTGGCGCCGTAGTCGTTGCCGGCCGCGAGGGCGTAGGTGATGCCGTCGCTGATCGAGTTGCTGACGGCGGTGTCCAGCGCGGAGGAGGCCCCGCCGCCGAGGCTCATGTTGGCCACGGCCGGGGTGCCCGCGGTGTGGTTGCCGGTCACCCAGTCGATGCCGGCGATGACGCCGGAGTCGGTGCCGTTGCCGGGCAGTCGAGGACCCGGACCGCCACCAGGCTGACGTCCTGGGCGACGCCGTACGTCTCGCCGCCGACGGTGCCGGCGACGTGGGTGCCGTGGCCGTGGCAGTCGTCGGTGCCGCGGCCGTCGTTGATCGCGCTGTAGCCGGAGGTCGCGCGGCCGCTGAACTCCGCGTGCGTACGCCGCATGCCGGTGTCGATGATGTAGGCCTTCACCCCGGCGCCGGAGCGCTGGTAGGTGTAGGTGTTGTTGAGGGGGAGGGTGCGCTGGTCGATCCGGTCGATGCCCCACGTGGCAGGTGACTGGGTGTCGCTGACGCTGACCGGGCGGTCGGCCTCGATGAACGAGACGTGCTTGTTGTGGCGCAGCTGGTCGAGCGCGGACGCGGGCAGCGTGGCGGCGAAGCCGTCCAGCGCGTTGCTGTAGGTGTGGTGCACCTTGGCGCCCTTCTCCGTGGCCTGGTCCTTCGCGGTCCGGACACTGGCCCGCGACGAGCCCTTGTCGAAGACCACGATGTAGCGGTCGCTCGCGGAGGTGCCGTGGACGGGTGCGGGACCGGCGTCGGCCGGGGTGTGCTTGTCCTTCGCCGGTCGGTCAGCGGTGGCTGACGTCGGCGCGAGCACCAGGGCGGCGCTCGTCGTCGCGGCCAGGAGTGCGGCCGCGAGGCGGGGGTGTCGTGCGGACATGGGTGATCCTTCCCGAGAGTGAATGACCCGCAGAGACTGAACCGGGTGTGGGCTGGGTCACAAGGGTTGGCCCGCCGTTAACAGTTAACTCGGGCGGTTCGCCGGCGCCGGTCGTCTCCGGCCAGACCCAACGGACCCCGGTGATCCCGGCCGTGCAGTCGGTGTCGACGACGTGCAGGCTGTGCTCGGCATCGAGCCCGAGCGGCTGGCAGTCCTTCCCGTCCTGGACGCGGAAGGCGGCGGCGGGCAGTGCGCCCGGGTCGAACCTGACCTCAAGCAGGTACTGCCGCATCGGCAGCCGGAGCCGGCGCGTGTGCCGAACCTCGTGGGGCCGCGGCGGCCCGTTGACCACCTCGTAGTCGACCACGACGGTCTGTCCGCGGCTCAGCGGCTCGTGGAAGACCAGCTCGCAGCCGAGGATGCCCGAGGAGATGTCGCGAGCGATCGACCCCAGGCGGCAGCCGCGCAGGGCCCGGATCTCCGGTGGCCCGGCCTGCGGGTCCTCGAGGCAGTGCATGACCACCCGGCGGTCCGGTCCGTCGCACCTGGCCCGCAGCACCTGCCGGACCTGGAGCGACACCTGGGAGCGGTCGGGTCCCATGGTCACGACGTCGTGGAGGCTGATCCGCTCCAGCTCGGTGTCCCATCGGGTGTCGAGGCTGCGCAGCACCCGCGTCTGGGGCGGCTCCGGCCAGACCGCGTCCAGTTCCACGACCTGGCAGCGGCGTCCGCGGTCGCGGGGTGGGGTCACCGCACGTTGCAGGCTTCCCCGGTCGAGGTCGAGGAGCTCCTCGAGATGGGGGAGCGCGGCCAGTGACTGCTTGCGGCCCGGCTGGCTCGCGACCCGACTGCCAGTAGCTCAGGGTCGCCACGCTGACGGTGATGCCGCGGGCCTCGAGCCGGTCCCTGATCCGTTCGAGGCCGAGGCCGCGCACCTCGATCGCGGTGCGCAGCACCTCGGCGAAGCTCCCGGAGGCGACGGCCACGCGCACATTGAATCCGGGCCGGTGGCCGGCCGCAAGGGTCCGGCGAGAGTGAGCGCCGCGAGTGTGGCGGCTTCGCTAGCCTGCACGACGTGTCCCGGATCGTCGTCGTCACCGACTCGACCGCCACGCCTCCCGGCGAAGGTGGTCGCCGAGCGCGGCATCGTCGTCGTACCACTCCAGGTGGTGATCGGCGCCGACGTGCTGGACGAGGGGTCCGAGGGCGCCACACCGGAGGTGGTGGCCGAGGCGCTGCGGGAGTTCCGTCCGGTGAGCACCTCCCGCCCGTCACCCTCGGTGATGCTCGAGGTCTACGAGCAGGCCGCCCGGGAGGGCGCGACCGAGGTGGTCTCGATCCACCTCTCCGGTGACATGAGCGGCACCTTCGAGTCCGCGCAGCTCGCAGCCCGCGAGGCGTCCATCCCGGTCACGGCCGTTGACACCCGCCAGGTGGGGATCGCGACCGGGTACGCCGTCCTCGCGGCCGCCGACGTGCTCGACGCGGGGGGATCGGCGGAGGACGCGGCCGAGGCCGCACGGTCGCGGGCCGCGGCCTCGTCGTCGCTGTTCTACGTCGACACCCTGGAGTACCTCCGCCGCGGCGGCCGGATCGGCGCCGCCGCGGCTCTGTTCGGTGGCGCGCTCGCGGTGAAGCCGCTGCTGACGATCGAGGACGGCGTGGTCGCCACGCGGGAGAAGGTGCGCACCACCACCCGGGCGCTGAGCCGGCTCGAGGAGCTGGCGGTCCAGGCCGCGGAGGACCTGCAGGTGGACGTGTGCGTCGCCCACCTGGCCAGCCCCGATCGCGCCGGCCAGCTCACCAGCCGTCTGGCCGAACGCCTCGCCGACAACCTCTCCGGGCGGGAGGTCTGGTGCGGGGAGCTGGGCGCCGTGCTGGGTGCGCACGTCGGCCCCGGCATGCTCGCGGTCTGCGTCGCGCCAGTGCTCGACCGCTAACCGCCCACAGCCCGCGTGTCCGCGCCTGTTCTCCACAGGCGACGATCTCGTGCTTCCCGATCGGCCGTGGCGTTCCTACCTTCGGCGCCATGGGGAACCGCCGTCCGAGCCACGAACACCAGGAAGCCGTCTCCCGGCGACTCGCGCTGCTGAGCGCCGAGCTCGACGATGTCCGGGGACGGCGGTTGGATGATCCGACCGTGGTCAGGCGGACGCCGCAGCCGGACGAGTTCGCGATGCCGCAAACACACACCCGGGTCCGGGCGCGACCCTCACCGGGTCCCGCACCCGAGCAAGCGGCCCCGGGGCCTGATCCGGCGCCGCGCCGCTCGTAGCCCAGCCGGGGCGGCATGCATCGCGCCGGCCGGGCCGGAGCCTGGCCGACGCGGTGCCACCCACGTTGCGGGGTCGCGTGGCTCTGGGGCCGGCGCAGCTCGCGCTCGTCGCGGGACTCGTCGCGCTGGGTCTCGCGGTGACCTGCTGGTGGGTGATCCGGGCCGATGCTCATGAGGTCGAGCCGCCCCTGGTGGGCAGTCCTTCCGGCGGCCTTGCGACACCAGCCGTCCCGGCGACGTCGGCCTCGTCCACCGAGCCCGTGGGCGAGGCCGGCGGAGAGGTCACCGTCGACGTCACGGGCAAGGTACGCCGCCCCGGCATCGCTGTGCTCGACGCCGGGGCACGGGTGATCGACGCGCTCGAGGCCGCCGGCGGGGCCCGGCCGCGGGTGGACCTCACGTCCCTCAACCTCGCCCGAGCTTCTCGTCGACGGCGAACAGATCGTGGTCGGGGTGGCGGTGCCGACCGGCGTGGCCGGCGCGACGGCCGGGCCGATCCCACCGGGCGCCACGACCGGGCCCCTGGTCAACCTCAACACCGCCGACCAGGCACTGCTCGAGACCCTCCCCGATGTGGGGCCGGTGACCGCGGAAGCGATCATCGCCTGGCGCACCGAGCACGGCGGGTTCACCGCGGTCGACGAGCTGCTCGAGGTGGACGGCATCGGCGACGCGACCCTGGCGACCATCACACCCCACGTCACGGTGTGAGCGATGACCCGGAGCACCCCGACCTGCCCGACCTCCGCCTGCCGCTGCTCGGGGTGGCCGCCTGGTTCGGTGGGCTGGCCGGTCACCTGTTGCCAGCCGGCATCAGCGGGGTGTGCGTCGCCAGTGGTCTGGTGGGTCTGCTCGTCCTGCGCAATCGGCTCACCACCAACCGCGCGGTCACGCTCTGTGGAGTGCTGCTGGCCTTCGCGGCCGTGGCCGCGAGCGCCGTTCTCCGCCAGGTGCAGGTCGAGCACAACCCGGTCGCCACCCTGGCCGGCGATCACGCCGTCGCGACCCTCGAGCTGACCGTGACCTCCGACCCGCGGGTCGTGGACGGAAGGCACGCCGAGCAGGTGCTGCTCCGTGCCCGGGTCACAAAGGTCTCGGGGCGCGGGCGGGTGCACACCCTGGACATCCCCGTCGTGGTCCTCGCCGACGATGGTTGGGCGGGGGTCGAGCTGGGGAGCCGGCTGCGGACCGTCGGACGCCTGTCGCCGGCGGACGGTCAGGGAGTCGCCGCCGTCGTGTCCATCCACGGAGCTCCCGAGCTGGTGGGAAGGCCAGGCCCGTGGTGGCGCGGCGCGGACACCGTACGCAAGTCCCTCCGCGACTCCGTCGCGCACCGTCCTCCCAGCCAGCGGGCGCTGGTACCGGCCCTCGTCGACGGCGACGACTCCGGGCTCGACCCACACCTCGCGGACGACTTCCGCGAGACCGGGCTGACCCACCTCCTCGCCGTGTCGGGCACCAACCTCACCCTGGTCGTCGGGTTCCTGCTGGTGCTCGCGCGCTGGTGCGGGGTCCGCGGCCGGTGGATGTACGTCGTCGGCGCCCTGGGCATCGCCGGGTTCGTGCTTCTGGCCCGGGCCGAGCCCAGCGTCGTGCGTGCCGCCGCGATGGGGACCGTCGCCCTGCTCGCGATGGGCACCGACGGGCGGCGCCGGGGGACTCGCGCGCTCGGCGCCGCCGTCATGACGCTGCTGCTGCTCGACCCGCTCCTGGCTGTGAGCGTCGGCTTTGCGCTCTCGGTGACGGCGACCGCCGGCATCCTGCTGCTCGCCCCCGGCTGGCGGGACGCCCTGGGACGGTGGCTGCCCCGGTGGCTCGCGGAGGCGATCGCGGTCCCGGCCACCGCCCAGCTGGCCTGCACTCCGCTGGTTGCCGCGATCTCGGGCCAGGTCAGCATCGTCGCCGTGGTTGCCAACCTCGTGGCGGCGCCCGCGGTCGGCCCAGCCACAGTCCTGGGGCTGGCCGGCGGACTGGTCGGTGTGGTCTGGCCGGCAGCGGCGACGTACGTCGGGACGCTGGCGGCCATCTGCGTGGCCTGGATCGTCACGGTCGCCCGGCAGGGCGCCCAGCTCCCCACCCCGGCCCTGGACTGGGGCACCGGCTTCTGGGCCCTGGCAGTGCTGACTGCGCTGGCGGTGGTGGTTGCCCTCGTGGCGCCGTACCTGCTCCGGCGTCGGACCACGGGTCTGGCCTGCTGCGGCCTGCTCGTCGTCGCCGTCCTGGTCCGGCCACCCACGCCGGGCTGGCCGCCTCCGGGCTGGGCCCTCGTGGCCTGCGACGTGGGGCAGGGAGACGCCCTGGTGCTGCACGCGGCGCCTGGAGCGGCCGTCGTCGTCGACGCCGGCCCCGATCCGAAGGCGGTGGACGAGTGCCTGCGGCGACTCGACGTGTCGACCATTCCGCTGGTCCTGCTGACCCACTTCCACGCCGACCACGTGGACGGACTGCGTGGGGTGCTCGAGGGACGAGAGGTGGGGGCGGTCGAGGTCACGCGTCTGGCGGACCCGCCCGGCGGCGTTGCGCTTGTCACCGAGACCGCCGGCCAGGTGGGCCTGCGGCCCACGCCTGCGCCCTACGGGGACACCCGCACTCTCGGCGACGTCCGGGTCCAGGTGCTGTGGCCGCCGCCGTCCCGTTCCCACGACCGGACCGGGCGACGGCAGCACCGCCAACGACGCAAGTGTCGTGCTCCTCGTCGAGGTCGCCGGGGTGCGGCTGCTGCTGTGCGGGGACATCGAGCCGGAGGCCCAGGCCACTCTGGCCCGAACCTGGCCCGGACTACGGGTCGACGTCCTCAAGGTGCCCCACCACGGGAGTCGCTACCAGGACCTGCCCTTCCTGCTCGGCCTGGGGGCGCGGGTGGCGGTCGTGAGCGCCGGTGAGGACAACGACTACGGCCACCCCTCGGCTGCCACGTTGGCTCCCCTGGCCGCCAGCGGAGCCGAGGTCCTGCGCACGGACCTCGACGGAGATGTCGCTGTCGTGGTCCGTGACGGTGAGCTCTACGCCGCGACCGGGCCCTGACTGCCGCCCCGCACGGGCTGGGGGGTGGGCTGTGGGAAAGTGGGCCCACCATGGCAGGCCCCTCACCCGCAGACGTCCTCGGCCGGGTCACGCTCGTGACCGGCAAGGAGGAGTTCCTCAACGAACGCACTGTCGGGGTCGTACGAGACACGGTCCGTCGGCACGACCCGGAGGCCGAGCTGTCGGAGACCCGCGGTGCCGATCTCACGCTGGGCACGCTCGGCGAGCTCGCCGCCCCGTCGCTGTTCTCCACCACCCGGTGCGTCGTGGTCCGTGGCCTCGAGGACCTGCCCGACGAGTCGGTCGAGGGTCTGCTGGGCTACGCCGCGGCGCCGGTCGAGGACGTCGCGCTGGTGCTCGTCCACGGGGGCGGGCCGAAGGGGTCCGGGGTGCTCACCAAGCTCCGCAAGCTCGGTCCGGTGACGGAGTCGAAGTCGGGGGAGCTCAAGGCGTCGGAGTACCCCTCGTTCGTCGCCGCCGAGGTCCGCTCACACGGCGGCACGATCGACCAGGAGGCCGCGGGCATCCTGGTCCAGGCCGTGGGCCAGGACCTGCGCTCGCTGGCCGCGGCGGCCGACCAGCTGACCAGCGACTTCCCGGGCGAGCCGCTGTCGGCCGAGCGGGTCAAGCAGTACTTCGGCGGACGCGCCGAGGCCAAGTCGTTCGCGGTCGCCGACGCGGCCTTCAACGGCCGCCGTCACGCCGCCCTCGAGGAGCTCCGCTGGGCGCTCGACACCGGCACGCCGCCGGTCCTCGTCACCAGCGCCTTCGCCGGGAGCGCGCGCGGGCTCGCTCGCTACAAGGGCGCCCCACGGGGGATACGCGAGGCGGACCTCGCGCGGGAGATCGGGGTGCCGCCGTGGAAGGTGCGCACGGTCCGCGACCAGTCCCGAAGCTGGTCGGACGGCGGCATCGCCCAGGCGATCCGGGCCGTGGCGCGCGCAGACGCGGACATCAAGGGCGCGGCCCACGACGCGTCCTACACCCTGGAGCGGCTGGTCCTCACCATCACCGCCCTGCGCTCCAAATGACGCTGACCCGTCGTTGATCAACGACGGGTCACTTCGAGACGGGCCTTGCAGGCCCTCCTCAGTGCAAGCAGCGTGAAGAGCGGAGGGTCAGAGCGAGGAGGCCCGCTTCGCGATCGCCGACTTGCGGTTCGCGGCCTGGTTCTTGTGGATGATGCCCTTGGAGGCGGCCTTGTCGAGCCGGCGAGAGGCGTCACGGGCAGCGGCGATGGCGGCGTCCTTGTCGCCGGCGTCGGCAGCCTCGCGGAACTTGCGCACCGCGCTCTTGAGCCTCGTCTTCACCGACTTGTTGCGCTCGTGCCGGACGAGGTTCTGCTTGTTCCGCTTGATCTGGGACTTGATGTTCGCCACTACATGAGCCTTCGTCGTAGGTGTCGGGACTGGAAGTCGGGTGGTCGGCGCAGGTGGCGCCAGACCGACGAGCAAGACTAACAGCGGCTCGTCAGACCCCCCAAATCCGTCGTCACCAGCCGCGACGCTCGCAGAGCCACGCCCAGCACACCTCGCCCTGCCACGACTGGTGGTCGCGGATGTGGGGGGAGTTCGCGGGAACCGGCTCGTCGCGCTGCCGGAAGAAGTAGCCCACGAGGAGCGCCAGCATGATGTCGATGTGCTCGGGCGGTACGTCGCGCAGCAGGGGCCTGGCGGCGATCACGGGATCGACGTCGAGACCGTCGCCGCGTGGTCCGACCAACGTGAACAGTGAGTCGAGCCAGTCAG
The DNA here is from genome assembly GCA_963841625.1 of uncultured Actinomycetota bacterium. Taxonomy (GTDB): domain Bacteria; phylum Actinomycetota; class Actinomycetes; order Propionibacteriales; family Nocardioidaceae; genus Nocardioides. Next base: position 338,447 of record CAWJDH010000009.1, read on the forward strand.
CGCCCACGACCGGCCAGTTCCAGTCGCACATCCACACCGTGCCGTCGGCCCCGATCAGGAAGTTGTCGTCGCGCAGGTCGGTGTGCACCACGGTGTCACCGGAGGCGACCTCGGCGAACGCGCCGGCCAGGGCCGCGGCCTCCTCCAGGTGCGGCAGGCCCGGCTGGGTGGCCCGGATGTGCTCCCAGAAGCCGACCAGGTCGGCGAACTCGTCGGCGATGGTGTCGAGCGGGAGCCCGTCAGGGACAGGCGTGAGCTCTGCGGCCACCACCTCACAGGCGTCCAGGCACGCGTCCAGATCGCGCTGCTGCCAGGGTCGGGTGGGGTTCGTTCCGTCGACGTGGTCCATCCCGAGCACGACCCAGTCGTCGTCCAGCAGCCATCGCAGCCGCGGCGCCGGCACCGACTCCGGGAGAGCGGCCAGCTTGCGCGCCTCCTCGCGGTAGGACACCGCGAACGCCTTCTGCGCCTTCATCGAGGCGGCCTTCACGAAGTGACGGGAGCCGTCCTCGCAGGTCAGCACGGACGCGAAGCCCGGGGTGAACCCGGCGCCCTGCGACTCCGCGTCCACCACGGGCGACCCGCACTTGCGCTCGATCCAGGCACGCAGGTTGGGCGGCAGGAACGGCCACTCCAGCCGCCGGGCGGTCCGCCCGGACGGGGCGGGGTACGTCGTCATGGGCGGCATCCTCGCTTGCGGGGGTGGGCGGCGTCGAACGCATTGCCGAGCGTGTCGTCGTCGGTTCGGCGCCTGTGGGGCCGCGTGGAAGAATGACGCGACCCCTCGACGTCGTACCCCGAAAGCCTTCCGTGTCCTCCAAGACCGCGCCGCCACCCGGCCGCACCGATCCCGCGATCATCCGGAACTTCTGCATCATCGCGCACATCGACCACGGCAAGTCGACGCTGGCCGACCGGATGCTCCAGCTCACCGGGGTGGTCGACGAGCGCAGCGCGCGGGCGCAGTACCTCGACCGCATGGACATCGAGCGCGAGCGCGGGATCACGATCAAGAGCCAGGCCGTCCGGATGCCGTGGACCGTTCCCGACGGCAACGCCGAGGGTGCGGAGCCCGGCAGCTACGTCCTCAACATGATCGACACCCCTGGTCACGTGGACTTCACCTACGAGGTGTCCCGGTCGCTCGAGGCGTGCGAGGCGGCGATCCTGCTGGTCGACGCGGCGCAGGGGATCGAGGCACAGACCCTGGCCAACCTCTATCTCGCCCTCGGCGCCGACCTGCACATCATCCCGGTCCTGAACAAGATCGACCTGCCGTCGGCCAACCCCGAGAAGTACGCCGAGGAGCTCGCGCACATCATCGGCTGCGACGTCGACGACGTGCTCCGCGTCTCGGCCAAGACCGGCGAGGGTGTCGAGACCGTCCTCAACGAGATCGTCAAGCAGACCCCGGCACCCGTCGGCGAGGCGGACTCGCCGCCTCGGGCGCTGATCTTCGACTCGGTCTACGACACCTACCGCGGCGTGGTCACCTACGTCCGCGTGGTCGACGGCAAGCTCAGCCACCGTGACCGGATCAGGATGATGTCCACCGGCGCGGTCCACGAGATGCTCGAGGTGGGGGTGATCAGCCCGGAGCCGGTGCGGGCCGGCGAGATCGGCGTCGGCGAGGTGGGTTACCTGATCACCGGGGTGAAGGACGTGCGGCAGTCGCGGGTCGGCGACACCGTCACCTCCCAGCACCATGGCGCCGAGACGCCGCTCGGTGGCTACAAGCACCCCAACCCGATGGTGTTCGCCGGGCTCTACCCCATCGACGGCGACGACTATCCGACGCTGCGCGACGCGCTGGACAAGCTGCAGCTCAACGACGCCGCCCTGGCCTACGAGCCTGAGACCTCGGGTGCGCTCGGTTTCGGCTTCCGTTGCGGCTTCCTCGGCCTGCTGCACATGGAGATCGTGCGTGAGCGACTCGAGCGGGAGTTCGACCTCGACCTGATCTCGACCGCCCCCAACGTGGTCTACCAGGTCACCATGGAGGACGGCACCGAGTACGAGGTGACCAACCCGAGCGAGTACCCCTCCGGCAAGGTCGACGAGGTGCGCGAGCCGGTGGTCCGGGCCACGATCCTGACCCCGGCCGACTTCATCGGCACCATCATGGAGCTCTGCCAGGCCCGGCGCGGCAGCCTCCTCGGCATGGACTACCTGTCCGAGGACCGGGTGGAGATGCGCTACACGCTGCCGATGGCCGAGATCGTGTTCGACTTCTTCGACCAGCTCAAGTCCCGCACCAAGGGCTACGCCTCGCTCGACTACGAGCCCACCGGCGACCAGGTGGCCGACCTGGTCAAGGTCGACATCCTCCTGCAGGGCGAGACCGTGGACGCGTTCAGTGCGATCGTGCACAAGGACGCCGCCTACTCCTACGGCGTGATGCTGGCCGGCAAGCTCAAGGACCTGATCCCGCGCCAGCAGTTCGAGGTGCCCATCCAGGCCGCGATCGGGTCGCGGGTGATCGCGCGGGAGAACATCCGCGCCATCCGCAAGGACGTGCTCGCCAAGTGCTACGGCGGTGACATCACCCGCAAGCGCAAGCTGCTGGAGAAGCAGAAGGAGGGCAAGAAGCGGATGAAGATGGTCGGCCGGGTCGAGGTGCCCCAGGAGGCCTTCATCGCCGCGCTCTCCAATGCCCCCACCGGCGAGAAGTCGGGCCGGAAGTAGCCCAGCCGCAGCACCCGGACGCGAGACAGCAGGACGCCGGGTTCCGGAGGGGGCGTCCGGAACCCGGCGTCGCCCGCGGTGTCCCGCCTGCGTTGGCGGACGCCGGGGCTCTCGGTGCTGCTAGGCGCCCTCGCAGCCGAGGGCAGGACCGGGAGTGTCGGTCAGGCCGTCGACGAGCATGCCCTCCGCGGGCAGCACCGCGACGTGGCCGAACCCGATCGCGTGGCCGTCACCCAGCAGCGCCCGGCGCAGCTGCGCCTGGTTCCACGAAGGCCTGTTGCGAGCAGGTCGGAACGGCGACTTGTAGTGCACCCGAAGCTGGCCAGGCAGGGCACCCGGCCGCTGCTCGGCGAACACTCGCGGGCCGGCCTCGAACCGGACCTGGGGGTTGGCCGCGGCGCGGAACTCGGGGGAGTCGATGAACCCCGGCGGGATCGCAGTGCCGTCGGCCCGGAAGGCGACGAACGGGACAACGACGTCGCCGTTGGCCAGCGCGCGCGGGCCAGCGGCACTGAACTTGATCCGGTCGACGATCACCTCGTCGCTGCTGGTGGTCGAGGTGACGGTGATGTGGTCACCGGGCCGGATGTTCGGGCGTGCCGCCCACCCAGCAGTCGCCGGCGAGGGGCGCTCCTTCTGGTCCGTGGTTGACCTCGAGCCCGAACCCGTCCACCGCGTCGCCCCGCGCCGGACCGGTCGCGGTGCCGATGACGGCGCCGTTCCGGACCACTTGCACGGTCAGCACCTCGCCCTCGTCGTAGCCGACGACCGCGACGAAGTCGATGTTGTGGAACACCGTGATGTTGTGTCCGTCGGCCACATTCACCACGGTTCCCTGCGCCGGCGTGGTGCTGAGCATGGTCGGGACCAGGGCTGCCGCCGCGACCGCCGCTGCGGCCTTCAGTCTGGTGCGGCCCTTGTGACGGCGGTTCACTGAAGGTTCGTTCATGTGACGGCTCCTCCCAAGCTCCAGCACCCGGCGTGGTGTCGGGGTACTAATGGCAGGGTCCGCCTCGGACGTCACGACGGCGTGAAAAGGTGTGCCGGATGCAATGGACCACTGGTCGGCGATGAGGCTTCCCGACGGTGTTCTCGGGATGGCGCGGCGCGGCCCGGACTGGGCGCGCTGGGTCGAACGCCTGCCCGAACGCCTGGCCACGCTGCTCGAGGAGTGGGAGCTGGCTCCCGACGGCTGGTCGATGCACGGGTACTGCTCCATCGTCGTGCCGGTTCGGACCAGTGAGCGGGGACGAGGCGGTCCTCAAGGTGGCGTTCGACGTCGACGAGGAGTCCGATCACGAACACCTCGTCCTGAGGCACTGGGCTGGCCACGGCGCCGTACGTCTCCTGCGCGCGGACCCTCACCGTCGGGCGATGCTCCTCGAACGCCTGCACCACGAGGACCTGACCACGGTGCCGGACCTCGAGGCGTGCGAGGTCGTCGCTGGGCTCTACCCGCGGCTGCACCTGCCCGCGCTGCCCCAGCTACGCACGGTCACGTCGTTCGTCGAGCGCTGGTCGGCTGCTCTCGCGACCGTCCCCCGCAGCGCGCCGATCCCGCGGCGGATGGTGGAGCAGGCCCTGTCACTGGCGCGGGACCTCGTCGCCGACCCAGCCAGCACGGGCGTCATCGTGCACGGCGACCTCCACTACCTGAACGTCCTCGCCGCCGACCGGGAGCCCTGGCTCGTGATCGACCCCAAGCCCATGTCCGGCGACCCGCACTTCGAGCTGGCGCCGATGCTGTGGAACCGGATGGAGGAGCTGGGCGACGCCGTCCGGGCCGGAGTACGACGGCGCTTCCACACCCTCGTCGATGCGGCCGGACTGGACGAGGCCCGCGCCCGCGACTGGGCCATCGTCCGGATGGTGCTCAACGCCCACTGGGCCGTGGAGGACGCCCAACGGGCGGGACGCGACCTCTCGACCGACGAGCGGGACTGGATCACCAGCTGTGTCGCGATCGTCAAGGCGGTCCAGGACTGAGACGATCGCTGCATGACGGCGATCATCCGCTCGGTCAGCGTCGGGCGGCCACGGCCACGAGTGTGGGCCGAGATCGGTCGCACTGCGATCGAGAAGCATCCTGTGGCCGGGCCGGTGACGGCCCGGACCCTCGGCCTCGACGGGGACCAGGTCGGCGACACCGTGCACCACGGAGGCGTGGACCAGGCCGTCTACGCGTTCGCACGAGAAGACCTCGACTGGTGGGCCGGGCAGCTCGGAACGCCGCTGGACGACGGCATGTTCGGCGAGAACCTCACCACCGAGGGGATCGACGTCAACGAGGCAGACGATCGGTGAGCGCTGGCGGACGGGAACGGCCCTGCTCGAGGTCGCCTCGGTGCGCATCCCGTGCAACGACTTCAAGGGCTGGATGGGCGAGTCGGGGGTGGACAACACCGGCTGGGTGAAGCGGTTCGCCGCGGTCGGCCGGCCGGGGCCCTACCTGCGAGTGGTGGAGGAGGGCACCCTCCGGGCCGGCGATCAGCTGGTCGTCGAGCACCGGCCTGGCCACGGCGTCACCGTGTCGACCATGTTCCGCGCGCTCACCACGGACCGCTCGCTCCTGCCGTTGCTGCTCCAGGTCGACGGCCTCGTCGCCGAGGCCAGACAGGCAGCCGAGAAGTACGTCGCCGCGGAGGCAGACAGCAGCAGCCCCCGAAGGGGATGACCAAAGTGCGGGTCGTGCTACCCGCGCGTGTCGTGGTGATCTAGGTTACTGCCGCAAGACGTTGCGGTTTCCCCCGTCGCAACGCGCCGTTTCCGAGACGCAGCAGGAGTGTCATGCCCAGTCACAGCCCGAGGAACATCGACACCAGCTTCGTCGACAACCTGACCCCCAACGTTGCGATCCAGTTCCTCGACAGGGTGGAGAAGAGCCCCGACGCAGAGGCCTACCGCTTCCCCAGGGGCGAGTCCTGGGAGTCCGTGACCTGGCGGGACACCGGCGCGGAGGTGTCGCGGCTGGCCGCCGGCCTGCTCGCGCTCGGCGTCGAGATGGAGCAGAGGGTCGGCATCGCGTCCAACACGCGCTACGAGTGGATCCTCGCCGACCTTGCCGATCATGTGCGCCGGCGCCGCCACGACCACGGTCTACCCGTCCACCAACGCCGAGGACACGGCCTACATCCTGAGTGACTCCGACTGCCGGGTGGTCTTCGCCGAGGACGACGAGCAGATCGCGAAGCTGCAGGACCGCAAGGCCGAGCTCCCGCACCTGTCGAAGGTGGTGACGTTCGAGGGCGCCGTCGACGGCGACTGGATCATCGGGATGGACGACCTGGCCAAGCTGGGGGAGGACTACCTCGCGGAGCACCCGGACGTGATCAAGGAGAAGGCCGAGGCGATCCGCCCCGACCAGCTCGCCACGCTGATCTACACCTCCGGCACGACCGGACGCCCCAAGGGCGTACGACTGCGGCACCGCTCGTGGGTCTACGAGGGGGCGGCGATCCAGGCGCAGGACATCCTCGACGAGCGCGACCTGCAGTTCCTGTGGCTGCCGATGGCCCACTCGTTCGGCAAGGTGCTGCTCTCCGCGCAGCTGGCCTGCGGCTTCGCCACCGCCGTCGACGGCCGGGTGGAGAAGATCGTCGACAACTGCGCCGCCGTGAAGCCGACGTTCATGGGCGCCGCGCCCCGCATCTTCGAGAAGGCCTACGGCCGGATCCAGACGATGCAGGCAGCCGAGGGCGGCGCCAAGGAGAAGATCTTCAACAAGGCGTTCGAGGTAGGCCTCAAGGTCGAGCAGCTCAAGCGCGAAGGCAAGTCCGTCCCGCTGCCGCTGAAGCTCCAGCACGGCCTCTTCGACAAGCTGGTCTTCAGCAAGGTGCGCGAGCGCTTCGGCGGCCGGGTGCGGTTCTTCATCTCCGGCGCCGCCGCCCTCAACCGGGAGATCGCCGAGTGGTTCAACGCCGCCGGCATCGTGATCCTCGAGGGCTATGGCATGACCGAGAACTCCGCCGGTGCGGCCGTCAACCATCCGGACGACAACAAGATCGGCACCGTCGGCCGCGCTCTCCCGGGGGCCGAGATCAAGATCGGCGATGGCGACGAGGTCCTGCTCCGGGGCCCCCACATCATGGACGGCTACCACAACCTCCCCGAGGAGACGGAGCGCACGCTCGACGCCGACGGCTGGCTGCACACCGGTGACAAGGGCAGCCTCGACGAGGAGGGCTACCTCACCATCACCGGCCGGATCAAGGAGCTCTTCAAGACCTCCGGCGGCAAGTACATCGCGCCGCCGGCGATCGAGTCGAAGTTCAAGGCGATCTGCCCCTACGCCAGCCAGTTCGTGGTGTTCGGCAACGAGCGCAACTTCTGCGTCGCGCTGGTCACGCTCGACCCCGACGCGATGGCCGGCTGGGCCGAGGAGAACGGGATGGCGGGAGCGTCGTACTCCGAGATCGTGGGCTCCGACGCGGTCCAGGCGATGGTGGGTGGCTACGTCGAGGAGCTCAACAGCCGGCTCAACCGGTGGGAGACGATCAAGAAGTGGGAGCTGCTCGACCACGACCTGTCGGTCGAGTCCGGTGAGCTCACGCCGTCGATGAAGGTGAAGCGCAACGTCGTCGAGGACAACTACAAGGAGAAGATCGACGCGTTCTACGCCTGAGCCTGAGCCGGACTGCGGCAGCGTGTCGAAGTCCACTACCCGGCTGGTTGTATAGAGGGGTGCCCTCCGCTCTGCCCGCGGGTGACCCCGCACCCGCCGACGGCTCCCTGCCGGACACCGCGTTGGACGGCGTGGGGACCAGGCCGTTCGGGCTCTACGTCCACGTGCCGTTCTGCACGGTGCGCTGTGGCTACTGCGACTTCAACACCTACACGGCCGAGGAGCTCGGCGAGGCGCCCGGGGCCTCCCGGTCCACCTACGCCGAGGCCGCGATCGCTGAGATTCGGCTGGCCCGCCGGGTGCTGGGCGACCGTGACGTGCCGGTCTCGACAGTGTTCCTCGGCGGAGGTACGCCGACCCTGCTGAAGGCGGTCGACCTGGGTTCGATCCTGGCCGCGGTCGCCTCGGAGTTCGGTTTCGAGGACGGTGCGGAGGTCACGACGGAGTCCAACCCCGACAGCGTGGCCCAGTGGGACCTCGAGGAGCTGCGCTCGGTCGGGTTCAACCGGATCTCCTTCGGCATGCAGTCCGCCGTCCCCCACGTGCTCGCCACGCTCGATCGCACGCACGACCCGCTCCGGGTGCCGGCGGTGGTCGACTGGGCGCGGGCGGCCGGCTTCGAGCAGGTCAGCCTGGACCTGATCTACGGCACCCCGGGCGAGACGTTGGCCGACTGGGAGGCCTCCCTGGACGCAGCGCTCGCGTGCGCCCCCGACCACCTCTCGGCGTACTCCCTGATCGTCGAGGAGGGGACCGCCCTCGCCCGCCGGGTCCGCAACGGTGAGGTGGCGATGCCCGACGACGACGACGTCGCCGACAAGTACGAGCTCGCCGACGAGCGCCTGGAGGCGGCCGGGTTGTCGTGGTACGAGGTGTCGAACTGGGCCCGGGACGATGCGGCCCGTTGCCGGCACAACCTGTTGTACTGGACCGGAGCCGACTGGTGGGGGGTCGGGCCGGGTGCGCACTCGCACGTGGGCGGCGTGCGCTGGTGGAACGTCAAGCACCCAGCGGCGTACGCCGACCGGCTCGCCGCCGGTCAGAGCCCGGCCCACGCGCGGGAGGTGCTCGACCACGAGACCCGCCGGGTCGAGCGGGTCCTGCTCGAGCTCCGGCTGCGAGAAGGCCTGTCCTGCGACCTGCTCGACGACATCGGCCGCAAGGCGGTGCCCGAGCTGGTGGCTCGAGGCCTGCTCGCGCCCACGGGTGTTGAGGACGCGTCAGGTCGGCGACTGGTGCTCACGCGTACCGGCCGGCTGCTCGCCGACGCGGTGCTCCGCGACCTGCTGCCCTGAACCTGCTCGGGTCAGGACACCATCCGGATCGACAGCGGATAGCGGTAGTCCTCGCCGTTGCTGGCCTTGACCGAGCCGATGATCGTGAAGACCAGCCAGAAGATCCCGACGATCGGCAGCAGGATGAGACCCACCAGCACGATGATGAGGACGGCGGAGACGATCGCGTAGATCAGGATCGAGATCTGGAAGTTGAGGGACTCGACGGACTGCCTGCGGATCCACTGCGAGTCGTTGCCCTTGATCAGGAGCACGAGCAGCGGCCCGAGGAATGCCAGCCCTCCCACGAGTGCGGCGATCAGGGCGCCCCAGTGGGCCGCGCCGCCCCAGGTTCGCTCGTCCGGCGTGAGCGCGCCGGAGCCCGGCTGCGGGGCGTACGGCGGCTGCTGGGCGTACTGCGGCTGCTGGCCGTAGGGGTTCGGTGCCGGCGGTTGGCCGGGTGCCGGCTGGCCCGGGGGCTGCTGGGCGGGCATGTCTCCCTCGGGCTGTTCCGGAGGAGGGGGGCCGTAGGGATCGCTCATGACGTCGAGCCTACTCGCGTCGAGCCGCTTCGAAGGCGGTTCCGGGGGCGGTTCAGGGTCGGTTCAGGGTCGGCTCAGGGAGCCGTCGACACGAAGTCGATCAGCTCCTCGACCCGCCCCAGCAGGGCCGGCTCGAGGTCGTGGTACGACGCCACCCGCGAGAGGATGTGCTGCCACGCCCGGGCGATGTCGGCCTGGTCGCGGTGCGGCCAGCCCAGGTGTTCGCAGACGCCGCGCTTCCACTCGATGTCCCGGGGCACGTCGGGCCAGCGCGTGAGGCCCAGCCGGGCGGGCTTCACGGCGGCCCAGACATCCACGAACGGGTGCCCCGTGATCAGCACGTGCCGCCCGATCGGGGACCGTGCGATGTCCTCGGCGATCCGGCTCTCCTTCGAGCCCGGGACGAGGTGGTCGACCAGCACTCCGACCCGGCGGCCCGGACCGGGCTCGAAGTCGCGCAGGTGGGCGGCGAGGTCGTCGACGCCACCGAGGTACTCCACGACCACGCCCTCGATGCGCAGGTCGTCGCCCCACACCTTCTCGACCAGCTCGGCGTCGTGCCGGCCCTCGACGTAGATCCGGCTCTGGCGGGCCACCCTCGCCCTGGCGCCGTTGACGGCGACCGACCCCGACGCCGTACGCCTCGGCTGCGGGGGAGCCTGTCTGCGGACCGGCGCGGTCAGCACCACCGGCCGCCCCTCGAGGAGGAAGCCTGGCCCGAGCGGAAAGGTGCGCCTCCGGTTGCGGCGGTCCTCGAGCGTGACCGTGTGGAGGTCGCGGTCGACGGCGATGATCTCACCGCAGAAGTCGGTCATGACCTCCTCGACGACCGCGCCCAGCTCCGCTGGATGGTCGACGGCGCGCCCGCGCTTCGGGGCGCGCCAGTCGGTGGAAAGTACGTCGGAGCCGTAGCGCTGCGTGCCCGGGGGAAGGTGCGTCACGCGCGCAACGCTAGTCAGTCCTCGTCGTCCTTCGACGCGGACTCGCCGTCCGTGGACTGCTCGGCGCCCGACCCGGAGGACTCGGGTGACCCACCCGACCCCTCCGACTCCGACTCGTCCGAGTCGTTCGAGGACCCGCCGCCCATCATGTCGAGGTCGTCCATGTCATCGGGCGCGTCCTCCTCGGTCAGGGGCTCGGCGAGCGGGTTGTCCTCGGAGGCCTGGAGGTCCTCGGGGAGCTGCTCGTCGCTGATGCCGGCAGCGTCCTCGTCGTTCCTGGACTGGTCCTTCTGCTCGTTGCTCGATTCGCTCATGCCCTGAACCTAACGGCCCACCCGGGGGTCACAGGAGGGGCAATCGCTTCTGGCTCCGGGGGAGCTGCTCGTAGCCGCGCGACACGGCGGCCGCAAGCCGATCGCTCGGGTAGGGCCACTCGGCCGCGTCGAGCGCCTGGTCGAGGGGCACGCCCCGGCCGGCCAGGTCCCGGATGGTCTCGGCGACGATGCCGATCTCGTTGCGCTGGGTCTCGACGAAGTCCCGGTCGACCGGGACGCCGTGACCGGGTACGACGACGCTGCCCGGCGTGGTCAGCCCGAGCACGATGTCGAGGCTCAGCGGCCAGTCCATCGGCCACGAGTCGTCGCCGAAGTACGGCGGGGCGGACTCCTCGACCAGGTCCCCGGCGAGCAGGGTGTCGGCGTCCGGGACCCGCATCACGAGGTCGCCGGAGGTGTGGCCGCGGCCCGGGTGGACGAGCTCGACCGCGCGGTCGCCGAGGTCGAGGACCCGGGCAGAGGAGAACGTGTGGTCCGGCAGGACGACCTCGGTCTCGATCACGTCCGTGGCGTGGGGATCCTCAGGTGCCTCGACATAGCGCTGCTTGATCCTTTCGGCACCGTCGGCGAGCTCGCTCAGGGCGTTCTCGTGGGCGTGGATCGGCACCGGCCCGTAGGTGGAGCGGAAGGTGCTGTTGCCGAAGGTGTGGTCGAAGTGCCAGTGCGTGTTGACGACGCCCACCACCTCGCCGGCCCCGAGGCGGCGTACGTCGTCGACCACCTCCCGCGCAGCGGCCGCCGAGCCGTAGGTGTCGACGACCAGGAGCCCGCGTTCACCGCCGACCACGGTCACGTTGACGTCGAACCACGGGTAGCGCGCGACCCAGATCCGGTCTGCCACCTCGGCGAAGTCGGCCATGGCGGCGACCCTAGTACCCTTGGCACTCAGATCAGGCGAGTGCCAGCGACGATCGAGGAGGTGGCGAGCATGCAGGACGACCGCAAGATCGCCGTTCTCCGCGCGATCGTGGAGGACTACGTCGCCACCGAGGAGCCCGTCGGTTCCAAGGCCCTCGTCGAGCGGCACGGCCTCGGGGTCTCGCCGGCGACCGTGCGCAACGACATGGCCGCGCTCGAGGAGGAGGGGTTCATCACCCAGCCCCACACCAGCGCGGGGCGTGTACCCACCGACAAGGGGTACCGCCTGTTCGTCGACCGCCTCACCGGGCTGAAGCCGATGAGCGCCGCCGAGAAGCGGGCGATCGCCACCATCCTCGATGGCGCGGTCGACCTCGACGACGTCGTGCAGCGCTCCGTGCGGCTGCTCGCCCAGCTGACCCGCCAGGTGGCCGTCGTCCAGTACCCCACGCTGTCCCGCTCCACGGTCCGCCACGTCGAGCTCGTGGCGCTCACGGGGAACCGGCTTCTGGTCATCCTGATCCTCAGCACCGGCCGCGTCGAGCAGCGCATCGTGGAGCTCGAGAGGACCATCGACGACGCCGAGCTCGGCGACCTGCGGTCCCGGCTCAACGTCGCCGCCGCCGGCAAGGTGATCGCCGAGGCGGCCACCGCGCTGCGGGCCGCCGTGCCCGAGCGCGACGGGGTGGCAATGGCGGCTTTGGTCGACACGCTCGTGGATGCGTTCTCCGACCACCGGTCCGACGAGCGGATCGTCGTCGGCGGTGCGGCCAACCTGGCCCGGTTCGGTGAGAGCTTCGACACCGCCGTTCGCCCGCTACTGGAGGCGCTCGAGGAGCACGTCGTGCTGCTCAAGCTCCTCGGCGAGGCCCACACGGGTGGGGCGATCACCGTGCGGATCGGCGCCGAGGGCCCCTACCAGGAGCTCGCCGCGACGAGCGTGGTCGCCACCGGTTACGGTCCGGGCGACGACGCCCTGGCCACCCTCGGCATCGTGGGCCCGACCCGGATGGACTACCCGGGGTCGATGGCCGCCGTCCGCGCCGTGGCCCGCTACGTGTCACGGATCCTCGACCAGGCATGACCAGACCACCGACCCCCAGACCTCGACTGCGCTGCGCAGCAAGCCGTGCGACGACGAAGAAGGATCGAACTTGAGTCAGGACCTCTACGACCTCCTGGGTGTGCCCCGCGACGCGGACGCCGACACCATCAAGAAGGCCTACCGGAAGATGGCCCGGCGCCTGCACCCGGACGTGAACCCCGACCCCGAGACGCAGGAGCAGTTCAAGGAGGTCTCCCGCGCCTACGAGGTGCTGTCGGACCCCCAGAAGCGAGCGGCGTACGACCGCGGCGGCGACCCGTTCGGCGGCGTCGGCGGATTCGGGCAGGGCGCGGGCTTCTCGTTCACCGACATCATGGACGCGTTCTTCGGCGGTGCCGGGGCCGGTGCCTCCGCCGGCCGCGGACCGCGGCCGCGCGTGCGCCGGGGCCAGGACGCCCTGATCCGGGTCGAGGTGGACCTGGCCGAGGCGGCGTTCGGGGTCGACCGGGAGCTCAAGGTCGACACCGCCGTCGTCTGCACCACCTGCCACGGCGACGGCGCTGCTCCAGGCAGCCGGCCGGTGCCCTGCGAGACGTGCCGGGGTGCGGGCGAGGTGGCCCACGTCCAGCGGTCGTTCCTCGGCGAGGTCCGCACCTTGCGTCCCTGCGCCGCCTGCCGGGGATTCGGGTCGATCATCCCCGAGCCGTGCCGGGAGTGCTCCGGCGACGGACGGGTCCGATCGCGGCGCACCCTGACCGTCAAGATCCCGGCCGGGGTCGACACCGGCACCCGGATCCAGCTCACCGAGCAGGGCGAGGTGGGCCCGGGCGGGGGACCGGCCGGCGACCTCTACGTCGAGGTCTCCGTCGCCCCGCACAGGACCTTCACCCGCAACGGCAACGACCTGCACTGCACGGTCACGGTGCCGATGACGGCGGCGGCGCTCGGCACGAGCCTGACACTCCCCACCCTCGAGGCCGACGTCGAGCAGGGCGGTGACAGCGGGGTCGAGACCACGTTCGAGCTCGACATCCGACCCGGCACCCAGTCCGGCAGCGAGCGGGTCCTCCGCGGTCGCGGCGTCCCCGGCCTGCGCGGAGGCCGGGGTGACCTGGTCGTGTCCGTGGTCGTGGAGACCCCGACCGTGCTCGACCCGCGACAGGAGGAGCTGCTCCGCGAGCTGGCCGCGATCCGCGGCGAGGAGGAGCCGACCGGCCAGGTGCGGCCGGCTTCCAAGTCGGTGTTCGGGCGCCTGCGCGACGCGTTCAACCCCCACTGATGTCGCTGCCGGTCCACCTCGTGCCGTCCCTGGCCGGGGTCACAGAGGGGTCGGTCGTCACTGTCGACGGGACGGAGGCCCACCATGCGGTCACCGTGCGCCGGCTGCGGGCGGGGGAGTCGGTGGTCCTCACCGACGGAGTCGGGACCTCGGCGCAGGGTGTCGTGTCCTCGACCGGACGCCGGGTGTTCGAGGTGACGATCTCGGCGGTTTCGACTGCTCCCGGGCCCAGTCCGTCCGTCGTCGTCGTACAGGCGCTGCCGAAGGGGGACCGCGGCGAGCTGGCCGTCGAGGTGCTCACCGAGGTGGGGGTGTCGTCGATCGTCCCGTGGGCAGCCGCGCGCTCCGTGGCGACCTGGCGCGGCGAGCGTGCCGCCAAGTCGTTGGCCCGCTGGCGGTCGACGGCACGGGAGGCGGCCAAGCAGGCGCGGCGGTCGTGGTTCCCCGTCGTGGAGGAGCTCGCCTCCACCTCCGATGTCGTTGCCCTGCTCGGCTCGGCCGATCTGGCCGTCGTACTCCATGAGGAGGCGCCGGTGCCCCTGGCCTCCCTGGAGGTCCCCGCGACCGGACTGGTCGCGGTCGTGGTTGGTCCGGAGGGCGGCCTCACCGCAGAGGAGGTCGCATCGTTCGCCGACGCGGGCGCGCAGCCGGTGCGGCTGGGTGCCGAGGTGCTGCGGACGTCGACCGCGGGCGTCGCTGCTGTTTCTGCCTTGTTGGCGCGGACCTCTCGCTGGGGCTGACTTGCGCTCTCCCGTCCAGCCTTCGGCCGGACGGTTCGGCGGCACGTGGTTGCGGTGCGGCTTGGGTACGGCGGGCGCTCACCGTCGCCCCCGGTTTCGGTCCGACCTCGCCGGCCCTTCGGTGATTGAGGTGCGAGGCCGGCCGTCCGGTGGTTGAGGTGCGAGGGCCGGCTGACGGCCCGAGCCTCGAAACCCCGCAAAGGTGGGCAGGGCAGCAGCCGGGTCAGCTCCGTCCGGCCTTCGGCCGGACGGTTCGCAGGTACGTGGTTGCGGTGCGCCTTGGGTACGGCGGCCGCTCGCCTTGGCGTGTTTCGGGTTTGCGGTTTGCTCGGGTCGACCGCTGGGGTTCGGTCGCGAGACTTCTTGCAGGAACCTTGTTCCACAGCGCCCCGCTCTCGGCCTGTTTCCGGGGCTGGAGTGTCGGTGGTCGCTGGTTGAGTAGTGCCCATGGAAGCCACCACCGCCACCGTGATCGTTGGGGATCTCGATGTCCCGGCGGACGTGCTCGCGTTCGCCCGTCGGGAGCGGCGGGCGGCGGCCGATCGCGCCGAGGCCGAGCTCCTCCAGGCGGCGGTGGTGTGGGCCGACCAGCATCCGGCGGAGTCGCTGGAGGCGGCCGAGGTGTTGCGCACCTGCGGCTACGCCGGTGGGTTCGGCGATTCGGCGGTCCCAGTCGCCGGCCCGGGGGCGCCGCTGGTCGCGGAGTTCTCGATCGCGGAGTTCGCGGCCGCGGTCGGGCTGTCCACCGAGGCCGGGAAGCGCTACGTCGGGCACGCCCTCGAGCTGCGCTACCGGCTGCCGCGGCTGTGGACGCGGGTGACCTCCGGGGACCTGCCGGCGTGGAAGGCCCGTAGGGTCGCCGAGCAGACCATCTCCCACGCCCTCACCCCCGAGGCCGCGGCCCACGTCGACCGGCACGTGGCGCCGGTCGCGCACAAGGTCCGCCCCACCGTGGTGGACCGGCTGGTCGAGGAGGCCATCGCCCGGTTCATGCCCGAGACCGCCGAGGAGACCCGCCGCCGCGCCGCCGACGGGCGGCACTTCACCATCGAGCACGACCAGGTCTCCTTCGCCGGCACCTCGCTGATCCACGGCGAGCTGGACCTCGCCGACGCCCTCGACCTCGACGCCGGCGATCGCGCGGTCGCGCCGACCACCTCAAGGACCTCGGCTCCACCGAGCCCCTCGACGTACGCCGCTCGGTCGCGGCCGGCGACCTGGCCCGCCGCCAGCTCGCCCTGGACCTGCAGCCCGGAGACGCCGAGACCCACAAGGCTGAGCGGAAGCGGCCGCGGCGGCCGGTGACCTTGTTCCTGCACCTGCACCAGTCGGCCATCGAGGGCGCCGGCGGGGTCGGTCGGGTGGAGGACACCCGCAGCCCGGTCACCGTCGAGCAGATCCGGGACTGGTGCGGCCACCCCGACGCCCAGGTGGTCGTGAAGCCGGTGCTCGACCTGGCCGACCACGTCCACGTCGAGGCCTACGAGGTCCCGGACCGGATCGCCGAACGGGTCGCGCTGCGCGACGGGACGTGTGCCTTCCCGTGGTGCACCAGGCCCGCCCGCCGGCTCCGAACTGATGAACATGGCTGCGACTGCGACCACGTCGTGCCGCACTGCCGGGCAGGGCCGACCTGCTCGTGCAACATCGCGCCCCTGTGTCGGCGACATCACCGGTTGAAGACCCATGGCGGCTGGACCTACACCATCCTCGAACCCGGCACCTACCTCTGGTCGTCCCCGCACCGCTACCAGTACCTCCGCAACCACAAGGCACCCTCGACGTCAGCCGTGACCGACGCTCACCCGCACCCCGCACCCGACGAGTAGCCACCCCGCCCCGCACCCCGCCCCGAAGCCACCGCGGGCGGGGGCATCGGCACGCGTGCGCCGCGGGCCCAGAGCGGGAGCTCTTGCCTACGACCAAAGGTCAATGGCTACTACTACTCCGCGGTGGGTAACTTCCGGGCTAGACCGTTGAACGTGCGGGTTTCATCCAGGGAAGGATCCCGCAATGCCTCTCTCGCAAGCCATCTGTCTGGCAGCCGCTGCAGGTCTCGGGGCAACTGCACTGACCGTCGGCGGCTTTGCCGCCCCCGCCCAGGGCAGGGTCGCCGACGCCGAGCCCGCTTGCCTCACCCCCAAGCCGAACGAAGAGGCAGTCGCGGCTCGCGGGGGACCAACCGGGGTCGACCACCGCGGCATCTCGGCCGCTGCGCAGCGGGCGATCGCGCGTCGCACCAGCAGCCGCCTCGCAGCCAGCGGAACCGGCCTCAGCGGGAACTCAGGCCCCAGCCAACGGGCGGGCAGCGCCCTCGTCGCCAAGACGGTCCCGGTCTACGTCCACGTCATGCGGGACGCCGCCGGAGCCGGCGACGTCGCCAACTGGCAGGTCGCCCGGCAGATCGCGGTCCTCAACAGCGACTTCGCCGAGGCCGGGGTCTCCTTCAACCTGATCGACACCCGCCGCTACAAGAACGACCTCTGGCACAACGACCGGCAGTCCGCCCGCTACCGCTCGCTGACCCGGGCGGGCGGCGCCAGGGCCCTGAACATCTGGCTGGTCGACTCCCGGTGGTTCGGGATCGCGAGCTTCCCGTGGGACTACGCCGCGGAGGGTGACATCGACGGCATCCGCATCGACTTCGAGTCCCTGCCCGGCGGCAGCATCATCCACTACAACGAGGGCAAGACGGCGACCCACGAGACGGGTCACTGGCTGGGGCTGTTCCACACCTTCCAGGGTGGCTGCACGCAGCTCAACGACCAGGTCGACGACACCCCCGCTCAGGCCACCCCCACCAGCGGTTGCCCCGAGGGCCGGGACTCCTGCACGCTGCCGGGCGCCGACCCGGTCCACAACTACATGGACTACAGCTGGGACAGCTGCTACACCGAGTTCACCCAGGGCCAGACCCAGCGAATGAACCGCATGTGGGCTGCCTACCGCGCCTGATTCGCCCCACGAACGGCTCCGAATCAGCGCTCCGTGGAGGCCGTGATGGCCTCGGCCAGCGAGTCATGGATGGCGAAGACATCGTGGAGCTGTGTCGAACCCAGCAACCTTCGAACCACGGGCGGTGGCGAGACCAGCGACATCGAGCCGCCACGTTCCCTCGCGGCCTTGCGAGCCACGATCAGCGCCCCTAGACCCGAGGAGTCGACGAAGGTCACTTGAGCGAGATCGATGACCACATGGGCGGACAGGCTGGCGGCTTCGGTCACGGCCTCGTCGAATCCGTGAACTGTGCGCGCGTCGAGCTCCCCGCCTGCACGAACGACCGCGGAGCCACCCATCTGCTCGACGTGGAACCACGCATGGCCGGGAACATCTCCGTGATCGCCGTTCTGTTCGACGTCGCGGGACATGGACATCGCCTCCCCAACCTCCGCTACGCACAGCATAGTCAGAAAACGTTGCGAGAACGTGAAGTCACCGTGCCGACTAGACGGCTGTCCAGGTGCTCAGTTGGTAGCCCGATCGCGGCTGACCGGCACCGCCCCGTCGGACGCCAGCACCGGTACGTCGACTCCCACGGTCTCGGGGTACTTCAGCCCGGCTCCGGTGTTGAGCACCACCACCTGCTCCTGCTCGCCGATCCATCCGCTGTCGCGAAGCTCACGAGCCGCGGCCAGGCACGCCGCGCCCTCGGGGCAGATCCACGAGCCCTCGTCCGCGGCGAGGTTCCGGACCTCCTCGAGGATCGCCTCGTCGCTGACCGCGACAGCGGTGCCACCGGACTCGCGCACCGCCTGGAGCACGAGGAAGTCGCCGAGGGCCTTGGGCACGTTGATGCCGAACGCAAGCGTGTGCGTTCCGTCCACGAGGGTGCTCTCCTCGAGTCCGGCCTCGAACGCGTCAACGATCGGCGGGCATCCCTCGGCCTGTACGGCGACCAGTCGCGGCACCTTGTCGCCGATCCAGCCGAGCTCCTGCATCTCCTGAACCGCCTTGTGGATCCCGATCAACCCGACCCCGCCACCGGCCGGGTAGAGGATCACGTCCGGCACCCGCCAGCCGAGCTGCTCGGCGATCTCGTAGCCCATCGTCTTCTTGCCCTCGATGCGGTACGGCTCCTTGAGGGTCGACACTTCCTGGTAGCCGCTCCGTTCCTCGACGGCCGACTTGACCAGCGCGCCGGCGTGATTGATCAGCCCGTCGACCAGATACAGCTCGGCACCGGACACCACGCACTCGCGCCGGGTGATCTCGGGGGCGTCGACCGGCATCACGATCAGGCTGCCGATCCCGGCGCGGGCGGCGTACATCGACCACGCGGCGCCCGCGTTGCCGTTGGTGGGCATGGCCACCACCTTCACGCCGAGCTCGCGCGCCCGCGAGACCCCGACCGCGGCGCCGCGCGCCTTGAACGTCCCGGTCGGGATCAGGCCCTCGTCCTTCATCAGCAGACCGGGGACGCCGATCGCCGCGCCGTACGTCGGCAGCGGGAGCAACGGCGTCATCCCCTCCCCGAGCGTCGTGACGTGCGCGGGATCCCGGACCGGGAGCAGCTCGTGGTAGCGCCACAGGTCGGGGGGCCGGCTGGCGATCTCCTCGCGCGTGACACTCGCCCGCGCCCGTTCGAGGTCGTAGCGCGCCAGCAGCGGCGCGCCTGCCTCGCTCACGCCCTGCAGCTCGTCCGCGTCGTAGCGGTCCCCGGTGCGGGAGCACTCGAGATGGGACAGGAACGAGTACGACATGGGACCTCCGGAGAGTCGACCGTCGAAACTAACAGCGGTCCCGTTCCTCCCGGAGCGGTGATCTGTCCTACTCGACGACGATCGTCTTGGTGTCCTCGGTCGGACCCGCGCCCTCGGCGCCCCCGGACGGGTCGTCGGTCATGGCGGCGAAGGTGTAGGTGCCGGGGGCAAGCTTCGAGACGTTGACCTGGGTGGTCCAGGGGTAGAGCTTGTCCATCCAGCCGTCGGCCGTGGCGAAGCCCTTGGCCACGACCCGGTCGCCCTGGCGGACCTCCCACGGGACGGTGGCCTCGAACGAGTTGGCGATGCCCGACACGACGAACCGGTCGCGCACGGTCTCGCCTTCGGAGAGGCTGCTCACCGAGACCAGGGCGAGCACCTCGTTCTCGGGTGCGTTGGAGAGCGGCTCGGAGGCCGGTACGCCGAGGATCTGGTCGGTTGAGGCCCCGTCAGGGTGAGCTGGACCGGGAGCCGACCCTGCCCGACGATCGCCTGGGCGCTGTAGACGACTTGCTGGACGGCGAGCTCGGCCTCCTCCTGCGACATACCTGCCGGGCGGTCGTGCACGTCTCCGAGGAGGTCGACGGTGATGGCCGACCCGGAGGCGGTGACGGCGCCGACTTCGCTTCCTTCGGGCCAGCAGGCTCCGGTAGTCCGGGTCGAGGGCACGTCCGAGCACGGCGATCCGCACTGCGTCCGCGCTCGGGGTCGACGTCGCCTGCGACCGTGGAGAACTCGCGGGTGATCCGGAGTCCCTGGGGCGTGTCGCGCACGAAGTACGACGGCAAGGTGAACTCGGCTGTCCGAGCCCGCAGGCTCCGATGGGCGCTCGGTCGGACTCGGTCGTCCTCGGTGTCCTCGGTGGGGACGGACTCCTCCGTCGGCGTCTGCGACGTCGCGGGATCGGGGTCCTGGGCGTTGTTCTGAGGGCTGCCACCGAGGGCGGCCACGGCGGCCACCGTTGCGGCGGTCGCCACCACGGCACCACCGACCGCAAAGAGCCAGGGACGTCGAGCAGACATGGAGGTCACTTTCGTTCGGTTGCGGATCTCGGCAAGGGCGTCCTGCGGTTCGACGTCGGAGACGGCGTCGGAGAGCAGGTGGGACAGACGAGGGTCCCGATCGTCATGGATGTCGTTCATGACCGGTCCTCCAGGTAGTCGCCGAGCAGGGTCCGCAACGTGGCGGACCCCCGCGAGGCATGGCTCTTGACCGCACCTCTGCTGATGCCGAGGGCGTCGGCGATCTCGGCCTCGGACAGGTCCAGGTAGTAGCGCAGCGCGAGGACCTCACGCTGTCGCTCGGGCAGTGCCCTCATCGCGTCGAGTACGGCGGCCCGTCGCGCGGCGGCCAGCACCGGCGCATCCGCGGGCGCACCGTTGGGCTGGACACTCTCCCGGGCCGCGTGTCTTGCCACGACCGTGCGGTGCCGCAGCGCCGAACGCGACCGGTTCACGACGGTCTGACGGAGGTAGGCGAGCGCCTTGTCGGTGTCGCGGAGTCGCGACCAGCGGTCGTGAACGGCCACGAAGGCGTCCTGCACGACCTCCTCGGCGGTGGCCACGTCGCGTACGAGCAGCACCGAGAGCCGGACCAGCTGCCGCCAGTGGGCGGCGTACAGGTTCGTCAGCGCGGTGTCGGCGTCCCAGGTGGACTCGGGCGGGCTCACCGCACCTGCCCCGGGCACCGCCATCGCATGGGTCATCACGCTAGTCCCACGCGCGACCCAGCCCGTTGGTTTACATCGGCGTGCCCGCCAGTGGATGTGCGAGGGTGGCTCGATGAGCTCCGAGGACTGCCTGTTCTGCAAGATCGTGGCCGGTGACGTCCCCGCGGACGTCGTGCTGACCACCGGTCACGCCGTCGCCTTCCGTGACATCAACCCCCAGGCTCCGACGCACGTGCTGGTCATCCCGCGCAGCCACCACGCCGACGCCGCCGCCCTTGCGGCCGAGGAGCCGTCGACCCTGGCGCACCTGGTGAACGTGGCCGCCAAGGTGGCGGAGGAGGACGGCATTCCCGACTACCGCTTGGTGTTCAACACCGGCGAGGGCGCGGGCCAGTCGGTCTTCCACACCCACCTGCACCTGCTCGGCGGCCGTCCGATGACCTGGCCACCCGGCTGACCGAAGGTCACAGCCGCAGGAGCTGAGACACCGTCATCAGCAGGGGGATCCCGAACATCGCCAGCAGGATCAGCCAGGCGACCGCGACGTGGGCCGGCTTCGAGGCGTCGAGCATCGAGGCGAACTCGATCCAGGCGCCTTCCTCGGTGTTGCGGGTCAGGCCCATCCGGCGCAGGTCGTCGGGCATCTCCGGGGGTTGCCAGACCTCGTGCCCGACCGGACCGTGCCCGGGGTCGCCCGAGGCATCGAGCCTGCGATCGGACATCCCGCACCCTTCCTCGTTCGGCAGAGCGTCGTTCTCAAGCGTACGGCGGTCACCGGCCCCGTGACAGCATGTGAGGGTGACCCTGACCGCGACGCCGCCACGGCGTCGCCTCGCAGCCGCGGGGATCTTGCTCCTCGCGCTCTCGGCGTGCAGCGCAGCCGGTGAGCCGGACAGCCCATCGAGCCGGCCGGAGGCCACGGGCACGACCGACGCGCACGAGGGGCAGCACGCCGCGGCAGCGGCCTCCGCGCCGAAGCCGCTGCGGCCCGGGGAGCGACGGGTCACCCTGCGGATGCCCGAGCCCTACGAGCCGTCCGCTCCGACCGGGGTCGGCACCGACGACTACCGCTGCTTCCTGCTCGACCCTCAGCTCGAGCACGACGCCTGGCTGACCGGCACCAACGTGCTTCCGGGCAACCCCGACGTCGTCCACCACGTCATCCTCTTCCGGGTCCCGCGGGACCAGGTCGCCAGCGCGGAGAGCATGGACGCCGCGACGACCGGGCAGGGCTGGACCTGCTTCGGGGGCACCGGGCTGGACCCCGTCGAGAGCCTCGACGACGCACCGTGGCTGGGCGCCTGGGCACCCGGTGGCGCGGAGACGGTGCACCAGGCCGGGTACGGCGTCCGCCTCGACAAGGGCTCGCGGATCGTGATGCAGGTCCACTACAACCTGCTCGCCGGAACCGAGGAGGACGTCTCGGCCACGCAGCTGCGGCTGGCCCCCATCGACCGGCGGCTCACCGAGCTGAAGACCATGCTGCTGCCCGCCCCGGTCGAGCTGCCCTGTCGGCCGGCACACGACGACGGGGCGCTGTGCGACCGCGACGCGGCCGTCGCCGACGTCAAGGAACGCTTCGGGCAGGCAGGCGCCACCGCCGACGGGCTCTACTTCCTGTGCGGCGGCGGGCCCCGGCCCGGCAACGTCCAGTCGTGCACCCGGACCTTCTCCGAACCGGCGACCTTGCGCGGCGTGGCCGGACACATGCACCTGCTGGGTCGCTCGATCAGGATCGAGGTGAACCCGGGCACGGACCGGGCCGAGACCGTCCTGGACATCCCGGTCTGGGACTTCGACAACCAGGGCGCCAAGCCGGTGTCGCCCTACCGGCTGCGCGCGGGGGACGCCGTCAAGGTCACCTGCCGGCACGTGCAGTGGCTGCGCGACCAGCTTCCGGCGTTCGAGGGCCAGCCCGACCGGTACGTCGTGTGGGGTGAGGGCACGACCGACGAGATGTGCCTGGGGATCCTGCAGGTCACGCGGACCTGAGTCATTCCCGGTGGGCTCAGCGGCGCTCGCTCCCGTAGCATGGATGTGCTCACATCGCCGATCGGAAGGACCGCCCCACCGGGCATCCATGACTGACACGCAACATCGCGAGGGAACCCCCGGCACCCGCCACACGGTGGAGGTTCCGAACAGCATCAACATGGTCAGCCTTCTCGGGCCCGGCGACGAGCACCTCGGCCTGATCGAGAAGGCCTTCGCGGCCGACATCCACGTCCGCGGCAACCAGATCACCATGACCGGCGATCCCGGCGAGGTCGCCCTCGCCGAACGCCTCCTCGACGAGCTGGTGGCGATCATCCGGACCGGTCAGGGCGTCACCGTCGAGACCGTCGAGCGGGTCCTCCACATGCTCAGGGCCGAGACGAGCGAGCGTCCCGCCGACGTACTCTCCCTCAACATCCTGTCCAACCGGGGCCGCTCCATCCGGCCCAAGACGTTGAACCAGAAGCGCTACGTCGACTCCATCGACAAGCACACGATCACCTTCGCGATCGGCCCGGCCGGCACCGGCAAGACCTACCTGGCCGTGGCCAAGGCCGTCCAGGCGCTGCAGTCCAAGAACGTCAACCGGATCATCCTGACCCGCCCGGCGGTCGAGGCCGGCGAGCGGCTCGGCTACCTGCCGGGCACCCTCAGCGAGAAGATCGACCCCTACCTGCGGCCGTTGTACGACGCCCTGCACGACATGATCGACCCCGACTCCATCCCCAAGCTGCTCGCCGCCGGGACGATCGAGGTTGCGCCACTGGCGTTCATGCGTGGGCGGTCGCTCAACGACTCCTACATCATTCTCGACGAGGCCCAGAACACCTCGCCCGAGCAGATGAAGATGTTCCTCACCCGCCTCGGCTTCGGGTCAAGGATGGTGGTCACCGGTGACGTCACCCAGATCGACCTGCCCGGAGGGACCCGGTCCGGGCTCAAGGTGGTGGAGTCCATCCTCGAAGGCGTGGAGGACGTCTGCTTCAACCGGTTGACCAGCCACGACGTCGTCCGGCACCGGCTGGTCGGCAAGATCGTGGCCGCCTACGACGACTTCGACGCCCGCAACGAGTTCTCCGGACAGAAGGCCACCAAGCCCGGGAACCGACCGTGAGCATCGAGGTGCTGGACGAGTCGGGCCACGACCTCGACGTCCGGCACCTGGCGTCGCTGAGCCGCTTCGTCCTTGACCGGATGCGGGTGCATCCGCTGGCCGAGCTCTGCATCAAGGCGGTCGACGAGGAGACCATCGCCGGGCTCAACCAGCAGTGGATGGACAAGGAGGGCGTGACCGACGTGCTCGCCTTCCCGATGGACGAGCTGCGGCCCGGCCTGGTCAACGAGGAGCCGGAGGAGGGCGTGCTCGGCGACCTGGTGCTCTGCCCCGCCGTGGCCGAGCGCCAGGGTGAGACCGCCGGCCACGGCACCCTCGCCGAGGTCGAGCTGCTGACCGTCCACGGGATCCTCCACCTGCTGGGCTACGACCACGCCGAGCCCGATGAGCACGCGGAGATGTTCGGCCTGCAGGACCGCCTGCTCGCCGAGTGGCGGGCCGTCGACCCAAGATGAGCCCTGCCGACGTGTGGCTGGTCGTCGCGGCCGCCGCCCTGGTCGTCCTCGCCGGGCTCTTCTCGGCGGCCGACGCCGCCCTGTCGTCCGCCTCCCGGGCGCGCGCCGACGAGATGCTGGCCGAGGGACGCACCGGCGCACGCCGGTTGACGATCCTGCTGGCCGACCCGGTCCGCTACCTCAACACCGCGCTCTTCCTCCGGCTGCTCTGCGAGATCGCGGCGACGGTGATCGTCACGCAGCTGGTCCGCAACGCCTGGGGAGGTGCGTTCTGGGCCGCCGCCGCCACCTCGATCGCGATCATGCTGGTCGTCTCCTTCGTGGTGATCGGCGTCGCCCCGCGCACCCTGGGCCGCCAGCACCCGGAACGAGTCGCGCTCGCCTCGGCGACGCCGCTCTACGTCGTCACCACCGTCCTGGGCCCGCTCCCGCGGCTGCTGATCCTGATCGGCAACGCGATCACCCCCGGCCGGGGCTTCCGCGAGGGCCCGTTCTCCACCGAGACCGAGCTGCGCGAGCTCGTCGACCTCGCCGAGGCATCGGCGGTGATCGAGTCGGGGGAGCGGAAGATGATCCACTCGGTCTTCGAGTTCGGCGACACCATCGCCCGCGAGGTGATGGTGCCGCGCACGGACGTGGTCTACATCGAGCACTACAAGAACCTGCGCCAGACGATGTCGCTGTTCCTGCGCAGCGGCTTCTCCCGGGTGCCCGTCATCGGCGAGAACCTCGACGACATCCTCGGCTTCGCCTACCTGAAGGACCTCGTACGCCGCGACTTCGAGGCGCCCGACGTGGAGTTCACCCAGCGGGTGGAAGAGGTGATGCGCCCGGCCCACTTCGTGCCCGACTCCAAGCCGGTCGACGCCCTGCTCGCGGAGATGCAGGCCGATCGTCAGCACATCGCCGTGGTCGTCGACGAGTACGGCGGCACTGCCGGGCTGATCACGATCGAGGACCTCCTCGAGGAGATCGTCGGCGAGATCACCGACGAGTTCGACGAGGACGAGATCGAGGTCGAGGTCCTCGACGAGGGTTCCGCCCGAGTCTCCTCGCGCTTCCCCGTCGACGACCTGCACGAGCTGTTCGGTTTCGAGGTCGACGAGGAGGACGTCGACAGCGTCGGCGGCCTGATGGCCAAGCACCTCGGCCGTGTCCCCATTCCCGGCTCCCACGTGGAGGCGCACGGCCTGCGCTTCGAGGCGGAGCAGGCCACCGGGCGTCGCAACAAGATCGGCACCGTCCTGATCCAGATGGCCGTACCCGCGCGGGAGACCGCCCACCGCGACGCTGCCCACCGGGAGGCCGCCGATGGCTGACCCGAAAGTCGGGCTCTCCGCCGAGGACACCAAGCTGGTCACCCTGGCCCGCGCCACCCGGGCCCGGGTCCGGGCCGCCGAGGGCGCGGCCTGCCGCGACACCGACGGGCGCACCTACGCCGCCGCGACCGTCGACCTGCCCTCGCTCCAGCTCTCCGCGATCCAGGTCTGCGTCGCGATGGCGGTTGCCTCCGGTTGCCGCGGACTGGAGGCCGCAGTGGTGCTGACCGAGGCCGAGGCGGTGGCTCACGAGGACCTGGCGGCGCTTGCCGACCTCGGCGGCACGGGCGTCGTCGTGCACCGCGGCGACCCCTCGGGCCGCGCCATGGAGACCGTTCAACACCCCTGAAACGATCGTTTCGGCTAGGTTTGAGGCGTGCCTCTCCGGCGTGGTTGGGATCAGCACTGCGCAGCCGTCGACCGGCTGTGCGCCTCCTTCGCTGCCTTGCCGCAGGAGGCCCCGGTCCGGCTGGCCAAGTCCACCTCCAACCTCTTCCGGCCGCGGTCGCGGTCGGCAGCCGGTCTCGACGTCTCCGGGCTCACCGGCGTGATCGACGTCGACCCGGACGCCCGGATCGCAGAGGTGCAGGGGATGTGCACCTACGAGCACCTCGTCGACGCCACCCTCCCGCACGGGCTGATCCCGCTGGTGGTCCCCCAGCTGCGCACGATCACCCTCGGTGGCGCCGTGACCGGACTCGGGATCGAGTCCACGAGCTTCCGGAGCGGATTCCCGCACGAGTCGGTCCTCGAGATGGACGTGCTCACGGGCGCCGGCGAGATCGTCACGACCCGGCCCGGCGAGGACCTCTTCGACGCGTTCCCCAACTCCTACGGCTCCCTGGGCTACGCGACCCGGCTGCAGATCCGCCTCGAGGAAGTGCCCGGGCCACGTCACCCTCCAGCATCTCCGGTTCGACGACCCCGGGATGCTGGCCAAGACCGTCGCCGAGATCGTCGAGACCGGGCGATACGCCGGGGCCACGGTGGACGCCCTCGACGGTGTCGGGTTCGCCCCCGACGAGCTCTACCTCACCCTCGCTCGATGGGACGACACCTCCGTGGGTGACCACCATGATGTGGCACCCACCAGTGACTACACCGGCAGCGCGTATCTTCTACCGGTCGCTCCAGCAGCGCGAGACCGACCGGCTGACGACCTACGACTACCTGTGGCGCTGGGACACCGACTGGTTCTGGTGCTCGCGCGCCTTCGGCGTCCAGCACCCGGTCGTCCGCCGGCTCTGGCCGCGACGCCTGCGCCGCTCGGACGTCTACCACCGGCTGGTCCGGCTCGACCAGCGCTTCGGGATCGCCGATCGGCTGGACCGGCGGGCCGGGCGGCCCGAGCGGGAGGCGGTGATCCAGGACGTGGAGGTCCCGGTCGAACGGTTGCCCGAGTTCCTGGCCTGGTTCGACGAGCGGGTCGGGATGCGACCGGTCTGGCTGTGTCCGGTGGTCGCGCAGCGCGCGTGGCCGTCCTACCCGCTCGAGCCGGGGGTCACCTACGTCAACATCGGCTTCTGGGGCACCGTCCACGTCGGCCCGGAGGCGGCCGACGCGCCGCTGAACCGGGCGATCGAGGACAAGATGCTCGAGCTCGGCGGGCACAAGTCGCTCTACTCCGAGGCGTTCTACGACCGCGACACGTTCGACCGGCTCTACGACGGCCCGAACCTGGCCCGGGTCAAGGCGGCCTACGACCCCGACGAACGACTGACCACCCTCTACGACAAGGCGGTGCGACGACAGTGACCATGAAGATCGGCGAGGCCATCGAGTCCCTCCTGAGCGGCGGCATGCCCGTGCGGTTCACGGCGTACGACGGCAGCTCGGCAGGACCACCGGACACGGAGATCGGCCTGGAGCTGGTCAGCCCGCGCGGCCTGTCCTACCTCCTGACCGCTCCCGGCGACCTCGGCATGGCGCGGGCCTACGTGTCCGGCGACCTCCTTCTGCACGGCGTGCACCCCGGGGACCCCTACGACGCGCTGGTCCTGCTGCAGAACAGGTTGTCCTTCCGGACTCCCTCACCCACGGAGGCGATCGAGCTCGTCCGCAGTCTCGGCCTGGGCAGCCTCCGTCCACCCCCGCCCCCGCCCGGGGAGGCACTGCCGCGCTGGCGGCGCGCGATGGAGGGCCTGCGCCACTCGATGAGCCGCGACGCAGGGGTGATCTCCCACCACTACGACGTGTCCAACAAGTTCTACGAGTACGTCCTCGGACCCTCGATGACCTACACCTGCGCCGTCTACCCCCACGCCGACGCGACGCTCGAGGAGGCCCAGTTCGAGAAGTACGACCTGGTCGCCCGCAAGCTCGACCTGAAGCCCGGTCAGCGGCTGCTCGACGTGGGTTGCGGGTGGGGCGGGATGGTCCGCCACGCCGCACGGGAGCACGGCGTCCAGGCGCTCGGAGTGACCTTGTCGCGGCAGCAGGCGTCCTGGGCGAAGGAGGCCATCGACCGTGAGGGTCTCGGTGACCTCGCCGAGGTGCGTCACCTCGACTACCGCGACGTGATGGAGTCCGACTTCGACGCGGTCAGCTCGATCGGCCTGACGGAGCACATCGGTGTCCGCAACTACCCGGCGTACTTCACCTTCCTGCGCGACCGTCTCCGTCCCGAGGGACGGCTGCTCAACCACTGCATCACCCGGCCGCACAACCACCGCCAGGACATCGGCGCGTTCCTCGACCGGTACGTCTTCCCCGACGGTGAGCTGATCGGTGCCGGACGGATCATCACCGAGGCGCAGAACGCCGGCCTCGAGGTGATGCACGCCGAGAACTTCCGCCGCCACTACGCCCTGACCCTCGGTGGCTGGTGCCGAAACCTGATGGAGAACTGGGACGCCTGCGTCGCCGAGGTGGGCGAGGGCACCGCCCGGGTGTGGGGCCTCTACATGGCCGGCTCGAGGCTGGCGTTCGAGCGCAACGAGATCCAGCTCGACCACGTGCTGGCCGTGCGCACCACCGGGTCCGGTAGCGACGGCTTCCCACTCCGCCCGACCTGGTGACCCGTCGTGAATTGACGACGGGTCAGCGCCTAGCCTTGCGGCGTGAGCACCCGGGCCCAGCGGTACGACGCGCAGCTGGTACGCCGGGACACCCTCTCGCCGCACCTTCTCCGTCTCACCGTGGCCGGGGACGGTCTCTGGGGCTTCGAGTCGACCGGCATCCCCGACGAGTGGGTCGGCCTGATCGTGCCCGGTCAGTTCCAGAGCCGCTACTACACGGTCCGGTCGTGGGACGGGCGCGAGCTGGTCCTCGACGTCGTCGTCCACGAGGTGGGCCTGGTCACCGAGTGGGCGACGACCGACTGCGTCGGCGACCGGGTGACGGTCACCGAGCCACGCGGCTCGTTCGCAATGATGGACGACGCCGAGTGGCTCCTGCTGGTCGGTGATCTCACGGCCATGCCGGCGATGGCGCGGATCGCCGAGACGATGCTCGAGCGGGACGAGCCGATCGAGACCAGGATCTGGGCCGAGGTGCCCGACGACCTGACCGGCTACCTCCCGGACGGACCCGACGTGACCTGGCTCGAACCGCCAGGTGACGGGCAGAGCGCGCTCGCAGAGGTGGTCGAGTCGATCGACTGGCCGGCCGGCGACGGTTACTTCTGGATGGCCGGGGAGTCTGCGCAGATGCGGGCGATCCGCAAGCACCTGATGCGCGAGCGACGCCTGCCGAGCGCGGCGTACGACGTGATGGGCTACTGGCGCGGCGTGAGCCGGCGCCAGCCGCGCTCCGTGGACCCCGGACCGATCTGGCGCTCCGGCAAGGCGGCCGGGAAGTCCGACGAGCAGATCTGGGCGGAGTACGACGAGGCGAGGGAGTCATGAACGGCTCCAGCCCGGAACACCGCAGCGGGTTCGCGTCGTTCGTCGGCCGGCCCAACGCGGGCAAGTCGACCCTGACCAACGCCCTGGTGGGCACCAAGGTCGTGATCACCAGCTCGAAGCCGCAGACAACCAGGACGGTCGTCCGCGGCATCGTGCATCGCGAGGACGCCCAGCTGATCCTGGTCGACACCCCCGGCCTGCACCGGCCCCGCACGCTGCTCGGTGAACGTCTCAACGACCTCGTCAGGACGACGCTGGCCGAGGTCGACGTGGTGGCCGTCTGCTTCCCGGCCAACGAGAAGATCGGGCCCGGCGACCGGTTCATCGTCAACGAGATGGCGAAGGTCAAGCGCACGATCAAGGTCGCCATCGCCTCCAAGACTGATCTCGCGACGTCCGAGCAGATCGGCCAGCACTTGCTCGACATCCAGCGGCTCGGCGTCGAGACCGGCACGGAGTGGGCGGAGATCGTCCCCGTGTCCGCGAGGAGCGGCGACCAGGTGAAGCTGCTGGAGGACCTGCTGGTCGGCCTGCTGCCCGTGGGTCCCCAGCTCTATCCGGACGGTGACCTCAGCGACGCACCGGAGGAGGCGATCGTCGCGGAGCTCATCCGTGAGGCCGCCCTCGAAGGCGTCCGCGACGAGCTGCCCCACTCGATCGCCGTGGTGGTCGAGGAGATGGGCCTCCGCGAGGGGCGACCGGACGACAAGCCGCTGCTCGACATCCACGCCAACCTGTTCGTCGAGCGGTCCTCCCAGAAGGGGATCGTGATCGGCCACCGCGGCTCCCGGCTGCGCGCGGTCGGCACCGCCGCACGGCACCAGATCGAGGCGATGCTCGGCACGCCGGTCTACCTCGACCTGCACGTCAAGGTCGCCAAGGACTGGCAGAAGGACCCCCGGCAGCTGCGTCGGCTGGGGTTCTGATCCGCCCTGAAGGTGGAGTTGTGTAGAACCTCGGGCACCTGGTGACTGAACATCTACACCGCCCCACCGGCGCCTCACGGGTTCATCTCGCGCAGAACCGTTCGGAGTCCACAGTTCATCGCGGGACCATGATCGTCCACAGCCGGCACATGGGCGCCTCCGCGACGACTCTGGGGCGGGAACCCTTGTCGGCGTGGACGAAATGGCAGTCGCGGGCCTGCTGGCGCTCCAGTGCGGAGTCATCTCACGGAGGCAGGTGTTGGCCGTCGGCGGCCGCGACCACGACATCGCCCGTCAGCTTCGCCGCCGTATCTGGGCACGGGTCCACGCCGGCGTCTACGTCGACCACACCGGCGAACCGAGCCGGAGCAGCTGGCATGGGCGGCTGTTCTCTACCACTGGCCGGCCGCTCTGGACGGGGCGGCCGCGCTCGAGGCCCACGGCGTGCGGGCGCCCGGGGCAAGGCGGTCGTCAGGGATCGAGGTCGTGATCGACCGCACCAGGAGTGTGGCGAAAGGTGCCGGGATCTCCGTCACCCGGCGGAGCGACTTCGAGAGCCAGGCGCAGATGAACCTGTGTCCGCCACGGGTTCGGGTTGAGGATGCGCTGCTGACCGTGGCGTCGCGGTCGCCAGACGAGGAAGGCGCCGTCGCCGTACTCGCCGATGCCTGCCAAACCCGGCACACCACTCCGGGCCGGCTCGCGGACGCTCTGCGCAAGAGACCGCTGCTGGTTCACCGGCGTTTGCTGCTTTCGATCCTGGAGGATGTGGCGAGTGGTTCCTACTCCCGTGCTGGAGCGCCGCTACCTGCTGAGGGTCGAACGTCCGCACGGGCTTCCGACTGGCAGTCGGCAGCGGCGGGTTCAGGTCGGTCGTCGTGTGCACTATCGGGACGTCGAGTATCCCGGGCCGGCCGCGACAGTTGAGCTGGACGGCCGCATCGGTCACGAGCAGACCTCTGATCGGTGGGCCGATCTGGATCGCGATATCGAGGCCGCGGTCCGGGGCGACCTGACGCTCAGGATTGGCTGGAAGCAAGTGCTCGACCCGTGTCGCCTGGCGGCTGCGGTCGCCCGGATCCTGATCGCCCGTGGCTGGACCGGGCGGCCCCGGCCGTGCCGACCCGGATGTGCGGTCACCCGCGTTTGTGCAGATCTTCCTTCGTCAGCTGCGTGAGGATCTACACGCCCTACTGGTCGGCCACTACTGATCAGTCCGGGCCCAGCAGATGGATCGCCGGTTGCCGGCCTCCCACTCGGCCTCGTGGAACCACGTGTAGCCGAAGTCGTAGTCGACGGGGTAGCTGAGCCACGCGCCCACGGAGTCGGAGCAGAAGTCCCGGGTCTTCACCTCGACCACCCGATCGCCGGGGTACTTGTCATCGGCATCGCCCACCTTGATCGTGGTGACCGCGCGCCAGTTGTGCTCATCCGAGCAGGGGATCTTCTCCGCTCCCGAGACCGAGGGGCCGTTGACGCAGACCATCCACTTGTCCGCCTGCCGGAGCAGGAGGCCCTCGGCGGTCTTCGGCAGGTCGACGTACGACTTGCTCTGGTCACCGCCGCCGACGATGTCGCAGCGGTACCACCGCGCGCCGTTGTCCCACGCCTCCTCCGAGGGCCGGAACCACGCCCAGCTGACGACAGTCCGCATCACGACGCTCTCGTCGGCGCCGAGGAAGGTCATGAACTTCTTGCTGCACCGGTCGTAGGCAAAGGCACCGACGTCGCTGTCGTCGTAGGCCGCGTCGTCGAGCGACGCCGGCAGGTCCCCGACGGCATAGGTCTCCGCGTTGTGGCGGTCGCCGCAGCCAACGGTCTTGGTGGCGTTGCTGGGCAGCGCGACGTCATCGGGTGTCAGGACCCGGCAGGCCCCGAGCTCGGGAGCCTCGACCGCGTCGACCAGCTCGGGGTCGACGTTGCTGCCCTGTCCGTCCTCGCCGCAGGCAGTCACCAGGAGGACCAGGATCAGGACGAGACCGCGTACGACGTGCGACAACGCGGCTCCTCCAGACGGGTCGGCGATGGAGCGGGATGGCGCGATGGTACCGCCGGCCGGTGGTGCAGGCGTTAGTCCATGAGCAGCGCGGCCAGTGTCCCGCCGAGCTCGTACGCCGCGGCGCGCTCGTCGTCGCCCACGTCACCGAGGATCTCGAGCACCTCCGCGGCCTGGTTCCACGGCAGTGCTCCGACGATGGACAGGACCGACCGGACCGCACCGGTCGTGTCGTAGCGTCCGTGGACCCACAGCCCGAACGGCTTCCTGCCCCCGCTGCCAGACGCGGCTGAGCCGTCGTCGGAGAGGGCACCGCCGGCCTGGAGGAAGATCGTGTCGAAGAAGTGCTTGAGCGCCCCGCTCATGTAGCCGAAGTTGGCGGTGGTCCCGAGCAGGTAGCCATCGGCACCGAGCACGTCGTCCGCATCCGCCTCCAGAGCACGCCTCACCACCACGTCGACGCCGTCGATCTCGTCGTCGTTGGCCCCGGCCACCACCGCGTCGGTCAGGGACTGCACCAGTTCGGTGGGGGAGTGGTGGACGATCAGCAGGCGGGCCATGGGGCCAGAGGCTAGCCCGTTCCGCGATCGCTCACCGTCGGGACAACCCGCAGGTGGCCGGCCCCTCGAGCACCTCGCCGTCGGGCCCGAACCTGGACCCGTGCAGGGGACAGTCCCAGCTGCGCTCGGCGTCGTTCCAGCGGACGACCCCGCCCAGGTGGCTGCAGACGGCCGAGACGCGACTCTCCACCCCGTCGACGCGGGCCGACGCCGTGGGCGTGCCCACTCGATCCAGCCGGACCTCTCCCTCGCCCTCACCCGTTGGCGCGCCGGCGCCGGGGCGCATGACCGGGCGCACCCACCCCCAGGTCATCTCGAGGCCCACCTCGGCGTTCACCCGAACGTTGTCGACGACGCCGCGCAGCTCGTGCGAACGCCAGGGCTCGAAGATCGTGGCCCACTCGTGCCGGCCACCGAGCAGTCGGCCCGCCAGAGCGACCGCAGCGGCGACGCCGTTGGTCATGCCCCACTTCGCGTAGCCGCCCGCGACCAGCACCTCGTCGCGTCCCGGCAGCACCGGGCCCACGAAGGGCAGGGCGTGGTGCGACACATAGTCCTGGGCCGACCACGCGTGCGTCTCCTCGGCGCCCGGGAAGTGGTCGGCGGTCCACCGCCGAAGCTCTGTCGAGCTTCTCCCGTTCCGACACTGCCGCTCCGGGCTTGTGGCCGTTGCCACCGACCAGCAGGAGGTTGCCGCCAGGATCGGGGGCGTCCCGCAGCGAACGTGCCGGAGTCTCGGCCGACAGGTACATGCCGTCGACCGCGCGCTCGGCGTTCCGGAAGGCCAGCCCGTAGGAACGCGCCGGCTTGGCGCGCGCGAAGAAGGCGCCCCGGTCGAGGATCGGCATGTTGGTCGCCACGACGACCGCGCCCGGCACGGGCCGAGCCCACGTCGGTGACGACCCGGACCGGGTCCCTCCCGGTGACCCGGCTGACCCGCGCGCCCTCCACGATCATCGCCCCGCGGGCGGTGGCCTCACGGGCGAGGGCGTCGAGCAGCTCCATGGGGTCGACCTGCAGCTGGTCGTCCAGCCTCGCGGCTCCCGTGGTGGGGAAGGGCAGGTCCAGAGTGTCCAGCCAGGTGACGGCCAGGCCGGCTTTCCCGGCGGCGTCGTACTCGGCGCGGGCCGCCCGCCTGCCCCGAACGGTGCTCGCGAACGTGTACGCCGGGCGGCGCTGCACCTCGACCCCGTGCTCCGCGCAGAACCGGGCCAACCAGGCCTGGCCCTCGGCGTTGGCGGAGACGTAGTCCCGGACCACCGCGTCGGGGTGGCGTCGGGAGATGCGTGACAGCTGGGTGCCCTGGAGCAGGCTGATCTTGGCGGTGCTCCCGCCCGTGGTGCCCGACCCCACGTGCCGTGCCTCGAGAACGGCGACCGAGCGACCGGCGCTCGCGAGGAGCAGGGCGGTGGTCAGCCCGGTGATCCCGGCGCCGACCACGACGACGTCGTAGTCCCCGTCCACCGTCGCCTCGGAGCCCGGACCGCCGCGCGGATGGCGGTCCCGCCACAGCGAGGTGAGCGTCATGCATCTCCCTTGTCCTGGCGACGGTGATTGTTGCCGTGGTTGTGTCGCAGCTCGCGGGCCCGCTGGAGGTCCTTCTCGTCGCCGGCCCGGTCCTTCTCGAGCTTGCGGGTGTCGCGTGGGGGCAGCTGGAGGGTCTCCTCGGCCGCCAGCCCGGACTGCAGCTCCCGGCCACGCTCCAGCTCGGAGTCGAGCTCGGCACCGAACAGCAGGGCCAGGTTCGTCAGCCACAGCCACAGCAGGAAGACGATGACGCCACCGAGCGTGCCGTACGTCTTGTCGTAGGAGCCGAAGTTGCCGACGTAGAAGCCGAAGGCGGCAGACACCGCGACCCAGGTGAGGATCGCCAGCGTGGCGCCGACGCTGACCCAGCGGAACCGTGGCTGCCGGATGTTGGGTGTCGCGTAGTAGAGCAGGGCGACGATGAAGACGACGACGAGGAGAAGCGCCGGCCACTTGGCGATCTGCCAGAGCAGGATGCCGGTGGAGCCGAGCCCCAACGCCTCGCCGACCGTCTGCGCGACCGAGCCGGTGAGGACGAGTGCCAGCAGCACGCCCGCGGCGAGCACGACGAGCACCACGGTCAGCAGCAGCATCACCGGGCGCAGCTTCCAGATCGGCCGACCCTCACCGACCTCGTAGATCCGGTTCATGGCGCGACCGAACGCACCGACGTACCCGCTGGCCGACCACAGCGCTCCCGCGAGACCAAGGACAAGGGCCAGCCCGGCGGACTGCGACTGGCTCAGCGCGATCAGGGGGTCCTGGATGCTTTTCACGATCGATCCGCCGCCCAGGTCCTTGAGGATCGAGAGGACCTCGTCGACCGCGCTGTCGTCCTGACCGACGAGGCCCAGCAGCGACATCAGCGCGATCGCGGCGGGGAACAGCGCCAGGATGGCGTAGTAGGTCAGCGCGGCCGCCAGGTCCGTGCACTGGTCGGAGGTGAACTCCCGCCACGTCCGTCGTACGACGTAGCGCCAGGACCGGAAGTCGAGCTGCGTGGGTGACTCGAGCTTGCCCTCGTCGGGCTCGGTGGCGAGGCGGGTCTCCCGCTGGTCGGCCAGGGTCATGCACATCCCGTGCCCGTCCACCCCCGGATCATGCAGGGTCGAGGGATCCGGTCACGCCCGACGCCACGGGCTCAGCCGCCGAGCGCGGTCGTGCAGGAGCGCCGCGCGAGCCGCGTTCCGGCCGCAGGCGCCGTGGACGCCTCCCCCCGGGTGCGCCGCGGCGGAGCCCAGGAAGAGGCCGGGCACTCCCGTCTCGGCCCGGCCGAGGCCCGGCACGGGGCGGAACACCAGCTGTTGGTGCAGCTGGGCGGTGCCGCCACCGACCGCGCCGCCGATGAGGTTGGCGTTCCTCGCCTCGAGCTCGTGCGGCCCGAGGATCCGCCGCGCCAGGACCCGGCTGCCGAAGCCGGGCGCCAGTCGTTCGATCCGTAGCTGCATCCGGTCGGCGAACCGCTCGCAGTCGTCGCGGTCCCATGTGCCACGGATGCTGCCGTCGCCGGCGTCGTACGCCGTCTCCTGCGGCACATGGGTGTAGGCCCACATCGATTCGGTGCCGGCGGGCGAGCGGGTGGGATCGGTGGTGGTCATCTGCCCGGCCAGCAGGAACGGTGCGGCAGGAATCGCGCCAGCGGCCAGTTGTCCCAGGGCCTCGGTCAGCTGGGCGGTCGAGTCGGCCACGTGCACCGTGCCCGGCGCGTAGGCCGGTTGCTCCGCCCACGGAACCGGTCCGTCCAGTGCCCAGTCGACCTTGACCGTGCCCGGGTCCATCCGGAAGCCGCGCATCCCCCGCCTGACGCGGGCAGGCAGGTCCGCCGGATCCAGAAGACGACAGAAGAGGTCGGGCGCAGACACGTCGGCAAGCACCGCCCGGCCGGCAGCGGCCCGTTCCCCGTCCGCAAGCTCCACCCCGCAGGCACGACCTCGAGAGGTCAGTACTCGTGTCACTCGTGCGTCGCAACGGATCTCGCCGCCGAGCCCGGTGAACCGCCGGGCCAGCGCCGCGCTGAGCTCGCCGGCACCGCCCTCCGGCACCGGGAATCCGACCGTCTGGCCGAGCATCGTCATCATCAGCGCCATCAGCCCCGATCCCGGGGCGTCGAGGGGGATGTCGCTGTGCCCGGCGTTGCCGGCCAGCAGGATGCGAGGCGCGCTGCCGCCGAACCGGGACGAGCCCAGCTCGGCAGCGGGCGTCAGCAGGGTCCGGACGAAGCCCAGTCCGCCGACCCCCCGAAGGCGAGCCAGTCCCGCCAGGGCGGGGCGGACCGGCGGAAACGGGGCGAGCAGGCCGTCGACCAGGTGGCCGCCGATCCGGTCCCACTCCGCGCAGAGCTCGAGCCAGGCCTCCCCGTCGCCGGCGTACGCGGAGTCCAGCAGGCCGGCGGTGACGTCCCGATCCCGGTGCAGCAGGGCCCAGCCCTGCCCGGGGAGCGGATGCCCGAGCACGGCGGGGGCGTGCCGCCAGCGCAGCCCGTACCGCTCGAGCCCCAGCTCCCGGATGGCAGGCGAGGCCGCACCCAGGGGATAGAACGCGCTGAAGGTGTCGTGCACGAAACCGGGGTGCACGTCCTCCGCGCTGCGCACGGCACCGCCGACCTCGGGCTGTGCCTCCAGGAGGAGTACCGACCAGCCGTGGTCCGTGAGGTGGTTGGCGGCCACCAGGCCGTTGGGCCCACCACCGATGACGACGGCGTCGTGCGTCACGACCGTCGCTCGGCCAGGTACGCCAGGCGCCGCAGGCTCTCGACGTTGCGCCATCCGAGCGGCGGATCCCTCAGCAGCTTGGGCACGAGGGTGGCCGGTCCGCTCTCGGCGTCCTCCACGATCACCACCTCGGTGCCGGTGCCGTTCGGCCGCAGCTGGAGGGTGACTCCGGCCTCGCCGCTCGGCCAGGCGCGGGCCCGGAGCACGAGCCGGGTGCCCGGGGTCGCGTCCACCACCTCGGTGGTGTCGTCGATCAGCAGGGGCCAGGTGCCGACGGAATGGTGCAGCCGGGCGCCGGGTTCCGGCCAGTGGTCATCGACGTCCCGCATCCTGGAGGCCCCGACGACCCAGAGCGGGTAGAGCCACCCGTCGGCGAGGACCGCCCAGACCTGGTCGGGGGTCGCGTTCACGAGTCGGGTGTTGGTGCTCACGCCGCAAGGTACCCGCGTCGTACCCGCGCATGCGAGGCCCGGGCGTCTCGCGGTCCGGGCCGCACCACCCCGCCCGGGACGTCGGTGAGTTATCGTGGGCCCGTCATGACGCACCTGCTTCTTCGCCGCCGCAGCGAGGTCTGAGCTCCGCCGGGCCCCTCGCTGCGGAGGACGCGCCACCGGCACCCAGGCGAACCCCAGCGAGGAATCCATGACATCCAGCATCGGACCATTCGGCAACACCCAGCGGGCCAGCGGCATGCCGGTCCACCGCTACCGTGCCTTCCCACCGGTGGAGCTTCCCGACCGGACCTGGCCGACCAGGACGCTGACCCAGGCGCCGCGCTGGCTGAGCACCGACCTGCGCGACGGCAACCAGGCACTGATCGACCCGATGACCCCGGCTCGCAAGCACACGATGTTCGACCTGCTGGTGCGGATGGGCTACAAGGAGATCGAGGTCGGCTTCCCCTCGGCCAGCGAGACCGACTTCAGCTTCGTCCGCCAGCTGATCGAGCAGGACCGGATCCCCGAGGACGTGACGATCTCGGTGCTCACGCAGGCGCGCGAGGACCTGATCGAACGCACCGTCCAGTCCCTGGTCGGCGTCCACCACGCCAACATCCACCTCTACAACGCCCTGGCGCCGCTGTTCCGGCGGGTGGTCTTCCACGCCGGCCGCGACGAGATCAAGGACATCGCGGTCCGCGGCACCCAGCTGGTCATGAAGCACGCGGAGAACTACCTCGACCGCACCGTCATCGGCTACGAGTACAGCCCGGAGATCTTCACCGGCACCGAGCTGCCGTTCTCGGTCGAGGTGTGCGAAGCGGTCTCCGACGTGTGGCAGCCGGACGACGGGCGCGAGATCATCCTCAACCTGCCGGCCACCGTCGAGATGGCCACGCCGAACATCTACGCCGACCAGATCGAGTGGTTCTCCCGCCAGCTCACCCGGCGCGAGCACACCACCATCAGCCTGCACCCCCACAACGACCGGGGCACCGCGGTCGCGGCGACCGAGCTGGCCGTGATGGCCGGAGCCGACCGCGTCGAGGGTTGCCTCTTCGGGCATGGCGAGCGCACCGGCAACGTCTGCCTGGTCACCCTGGGCATGAACCTCTTCAGCCAGGGCATCGACCCGCAGATCGACTTCTCCGACATCGACGAGATCCGCCGGACGGTCGAGTACTGCACCCAGCTGCCCGTGCACCCGCGACACCCCTACGCCGGCGACCTCGTCTACACCGCGTTCTCGGGCAGCCACCAGGACGCCATCAAGAAGGGCCTCGAGGACCTCGACCGGCGGGCCGCCGACGCCGGCATCGACGTCGCCGACATCGAGTGGGAGGCGCCGTACCTCCCGATCGACCCGAAGGACGTCGGGCGCACCTACGAGGCCGTGATCCGGGTCAACAGCCAGTCGGGCAAGGGTGGGGTCGCCTACCTCCTCAAGTCCGAGCACAACCTGGATCTGCCGCGACGGGCGCAGATCGAGTTCAGCCGGGTCATCCAGGAGCGCACTGACACCGAGGGTGGCGAGATGACGGCCGACCAGATCTGGGGCGTGTTCTCCGCCGAGTACCTCGACCGCGAGGTGCCGCTGCGACTGAACTCCGTGCACACGTCCTCGGCCGCGGGGGAGAGGGATCGGCTCTCGGTCAACGTCTACGTCGAGGGCTCGCCCGTGTCGCTCACCGGTGAGGGCAACGGGCCGATCGCCGCCTTCGTCAACGCGATCAACGACCTTCCCCAGGACTTCGACGTCCGCGTCCTCGACTACCACGAGCACGCCCTGTCGTCGGGCGGTGACGCCATTGCGGCGGCGTACGTCGAGTGCGCGGTTGGCGACCAGGTCCTGTGGGGCGTCGGCCTGGATCCCAACATCGTCACCGCCTCGCTCAAGGCGGTCATCTCGGCGGTCAACCGGAGGGCGATCCCTGAGGGCACGCCCTAGAGGCGGTACAGGGGGAGCACGACAGCAACCTCGGTGCCGGAGAGGTGCGCCGACCTCACGGTGACCCGGCCGCCGTGCGCGGCGACGATCCCGGAGACGATCGAGAGTCCGAGACCCGCGCCCTGGATCGCCTTGGTCTGGGCGGTCGAGGAGCGGAAGAACTTCTGGAACAGGCTGGACTGCTCATCCTCGGGGATGCCGATGCCGGTGTCGCGCACGACCAGCCTGGCCTCGGTGTCGGTCCGCTCCAGACTGACGGTGATCTCACCGCCATCCTCGGTGAACTTGACGGCGTTGCTGAGCAGGTTGTCCATCACTCGCTCGAGCTGCATCCGGTCACCCAGCACCACGGTGGTCTCGTCCGGCGCGTCGAAGCCGAGCCTGAGGTCCCTTTCTCGCGCGAGGTGTCCGAGGGAGGCCTCTGAGAACTTCATGAGCGCGCCCAGGTCGACCGCGTCCCGGGACATCTCGGCGGCCCCGGACTCGAGCTCACCGATCATGAGCAGGTCGTTGCAGATCGTGATCAGACGCTCGCTGTTGCGGGCGATGGTCTCCAGGAGAGGGATCTGGGCGGGGTCCGGCCGCACCAGTGAGCCGTCGGTCAGCAGCTCGGTGTAGCCGATGATGCTGGTGACCGGTGTGCGGAGCTCGTGGCTGACCGTGGAGACGAACTCGCTCTTGGCCGCATCCAGCCGCCGGAGCCGTTCGACCGCCCTCCGCTCGGTCTCCAGCGCCGTGATCAGCATGGTCTGGCTGTGGCGCTGCTCGGTGACGTCCCGGCCCACGCAGAGGAAGCCGTTGTGGGCGCCAGGTGGGTCCATGGCCACGCTCAGGGTCATCGACACGGTCGGTCGCTTGCCGTTGACCGCACGCCACGTCCAGTCCTGCGGCGGGGTCTCTCCCTGGTCGCCGATGCTCTCGACGAGCGCGGCGAAGGTGCCGGGCGAGGCGCTGCCCATGGTGCGGCTCTCCAGCTCGTCGGGGTCGAGCAGTGCGGTGAAGGGTATGCCGATCACCTCGTCGATGTCGTAGCCGAGCAGATTGCTGGCCCCGGAGTTGAACAGCGTGATCCGGCCCCGGGGGTCGATGCCGATCAGCGCGGTCGTGTTCGACGCGCGCAGCAGGTGGTCGACCAACCCGGCCGCGGTTCGTTCGGCGGTGACGTCGATGCCGGTCATCACGACGTAGGCCGCACCGCCGTCCTCGTCGAAGACGATGTTGTTGTTCCACACCACCCGCAGGAGCCCGCCGTCAGCCCGTGCCACGTCTGCCTCCCGGCTCCCCGGGACTGCCGCGCCGTCGGGGGAGGAGAAGATCTCCTTCACGAGGGGCACGCGGTGCGCCGGCACGATCGTCTCCCACACGGGGCGACCGACGATCTCGTCCTCGCGGAAGCCGGTGAGGCCGCAGGTGGCGGTGTTGACCCGCACCACCGTGCCCTTCATGTCGGTGACCATCACGATGCAGGCCGCCGTGTCCAGGGTGGCACTCGTCAGCTTCTCGGCCGCCTCGATCCTGGCTCTCGCGTTGTGCTCGGCCGTGACGTCGAGCAGCTGGGCCGCCAGAACGGGCTCGTCCCCGCCGGAGATGAGGGAGACCGACACGTCGACGCGGGTGCGCGGCCGGTCGACCAGCCCGAGCTGCGCTGTCCAGCCGTCCCGGTCGCCGTCGAGCATCTGCTGCGCCGCGGCGCGTACGACGGTGGGGTGGTCGACCACCCGGTCGAGGTAGCGGCCGACCAGCGGACCGGTCTCCTCGCCGATCAGGCGGAGAGCCGCCTCGTTGGCGTCCACGATCTCGAGCCGCTCCCGTTGCGGCTTCAGCAGCAGCATCCCGGTGAGCGATTCGGTGAAGTTGCGGCGGAACAGCTCTTCCCGGGCTGTCACGGCATCGAGGAGGTGGCGGCGCTGCTCGACGGTCACGGTCAGGGGGAGCGCCATCAGCGCGGCGCTGAGCAGCCACAGCTGGACGATCGCGCCCGCCCCGGCACCCGAGCTCGCCCCGGCCTCGACGCTCGCCGCGAACGGACCGTGCCCCTCAGCCGTCAGCACGGTCGCGAGCACGCTGGTCCCGAGCAGCTGCCAGGTCAGCGCGCGGACCCCGAGCCGGAGGGCGGCCCAGACCAGGAGGGGAAGTGGTGCGAAGGCGATGGCGAGCGGCTGGTCCGGCGCAAACACGAGGACGGTCACGGCGAGCAGCGCCGTGGACTGGATCGCCAGCTCGGGCAGGCGCCGGTCGGAGGGCCGGTGCCGGAGCGTGAGAGCCACCGGGACGATCACCAGGGTGGACGCGGTGTGGGAGGCCAACACGTA
The DNA here is from genome assembly GCA_963841625.1 of uncultured Actinomycetota bacterium. GTDB lineage: Bacteria > Actinomycetota > Actinomycetes > Propionibacteriales > Nocardioidaceae > Nocardioides. The sequence goes on from CAWJDH010000009.1 coordinate 380,284, forward strand.
GCGCCAGGTCTCGACCAGAGCGCCGTCCCCGAGTGTCGCGACGCTCACCGCGGCGCCGGTCGCGAACACGAGCGCACCCGCGACGGCGGCACGCAACAGACGCAGGAAGTCGTCGAGCGACTCGAACCGTGGCTGCGTTGCCGCACCTCGCCTCAGCAGCAGAGCCGCCACCACCGCCTCGGCGGCGTTCGACAGGCCGAAGCAGAGTGAGATGTCGAGTGCCCGGCCGCCGGCCAGGTTCGCCGCCCCGCTCGCGAGGACCACGCCGGCCGCCAGGGCCGGCCACCAGGAGCGTGGGGCCAGCGACAGGAGGCTCACCGCGATGCCCGCGGCCGGCCACCACGTCGCGACGTGAGCGCCCGCGGGGGCGAAGTGGATCGCCTGGGTGCCGGCGAAGAAGATGGCGACCAGCGCGCCGAGCGCCCACAGTGCGCCGACGTAAGGGGAACGGCCCGAGCCGGTCATGCCGTCCATTGTCGGTCAGGTGGGCGCAGAATGTGCCCGAACGGGCGGACCGATCGGCGGCAGCGCGCTGCCACGGATAGATTGCGCACCATGCTCGTCTCCGAACGGATCGGCCAGTTCTTCCTCGAGACCGGATCCTCTCGCGACCGTCTCGAATACACGGAGTACGGCGGCGGCGAGTCGTGGGTGGTGTTGCTGCACGGCCAGCTCATGCCGCGCCGGATGCACCAACCGCTGGCCCGGGCCCTGGCCGCGGAGGGGCTGCACGTGGTGACGCTCGACCTGCTGGGCCACGGCCGCTCGGACCGGCCTGCGGACCCGCACGCGTACTCCATGACCGCCTTCGGCCGGCAGGTGATCGCCCTGCTCGACCACCTGGGGGCACCTCAGGCCGTCGTCGGCGGCACCTCGCTGGGGGCCAACGTCTCGCTCGAGGTGGCCGACATCGCGCCCGAGCGGGTGCGCGGGCTGATCGTCGAGATGCCGGTGCTCAACAACGCGGTGGAGGCCGGGATCCTGGCCTTCGCGCCGCTGATGTTCGCCGCCCGCTTCCTGCCCTTCACGGTCAACGGCGTCCGGCTGCTCACCCGGCCGATCCCGCGTGGCCTGGTCCCCTTCTGGGTGGGCATCGGTCTCGACACCTGCAACCAGCGAGCCGACTCGGTGGCTGCGATCGTGCATGGCCTGTTCTTCGGGCGGATCGCCCCGTCCTCGCGCGAGCGACGCCTCATCGAGGCGCGGGCGCTGATCGTCGGGCACCCCGCAGACCCGATCCACCCGGCCGCCGATGCCGCGATGCTCGCCGAGGAGATGCCCAATGCCACCTTCGTGAAGGCGCGCAGCATCCTGGAGTGGCGGGCGCGTCCGGAGCGGCTGAACCGCGAGGCGGCCGACTTCGCCCTCTCCTGCTGGAAAACACCGGTACGGCGGCGTCGTACCAGCTCCTGAGCGGGGCAGAATGGTCGGGTGCCTCTCTACCGCGACGAGGCGATCGTGCTGCGCACCCACAAGCTGGGCGAGGCCGACCGCATCATCACCCTGCTGACCCGTCAGCACGGGCGGGTGCGGGCCGTGGCCAAGGGAGTACGCCGCACCAGCTCGCGCTGGGGGTCCCGCCTCGAGCCGTTCACCCACGTCGACCTGCAGCTCGCGGAGGGCCGCAGCCTCGACGTGATCACCCAGGCCGAGACGCTGACCCCGTTCTGGGGAGGGATCGGGATCGACTACGACCGCTACACCGCGGGCACGGTGATGCTCGAGACCGCCGACCGGCTGGTGGCCGAGGAGCGCGAGCCGTCCCCGCAGCAGTTCCTGCTCCTCGTCGGCGGCTTGCGCGCCATGGCCGGCGGACTCAAGGCCCCCAGCCAGGTGCTCGACTCCTACCTGCTCCGGTCGCTGGCCGTGGCCGGCTGGGCGCCGTCCTTCGAGCACTGCGCCCGCTGCGGCGAGGAGGGCCCGCACCGGTGGTTCAACCCGGCCGCCGGTGGCGTGCTCTGCGCGGCCTGCCGGGTCCCGGGCTCAGCCAGCCCGGCAGCCGGGACGATCACGGTCCTCGGGGCGCTGCTCGCGGGCGACTGGCCGGTGGTGGAGGCCGCCGACCCGCGCCACCTCAAGGAGGCCAGCGGCGTGGTGGCGGCGTACCTCGCCTGGCACCTCGAGCGCGGCCTGCGGTCGTTGGCCTATCTCGAGCGTTGACGCGCGCAGAGCGGCTGCCTCAAGAAGGGACTCGCTCTGCTCGAAGCAGCGGTGCCCTCCTGACCCGACCACGTCAGACAACCAGGAGGCAACGGATGGGGGCAGGACAACCAGCGGGGCGTGATCGGGATGGACCCGTACAGGCGTTCGGTGACGATCGACGTGATGACCGCCGACGAGACCGTCCTCGGTGGCGGCAGGTACGGCACCGACGTCGACGGGTTTGCCGCGATGAGGCGCTATGTCAGCCGGTGCCGCCCCTTGTCCGGCTCTGCCTGCTCATTGACCCCGTCGAGGTGGAGGTATGTGTCCCGAGCCAGGGCTGGGTTCGGCGTCGTCGGCGGGAGCGCCCGTCAGGATGCGGTCGATGGTCTCGATGGGCAGAGCGGTCTCGGAGGAGTTGGCGGCGACCATGAGGTCGGCGCACAGTTCCAGCTCTGTCAGCAGTTCGGGGTCGGTCAACGTCAGGTCGAACTGGTCAGGCACGACAAGCCCTCCGTATGTGCCCGCGGCGCAGGGTGCGTCGCGCCAACCCGTGGCAGGTGGGCCCAGGTCGTGTCGTCGGCCACCCAGCACCGGCTCACTCATCACGTGCCGAAGTGGTAGGCGAAGGCCCCATCCGTCCCCGCGACGATCCGTCCCCCGTGACGAGTGATCTTTACCTTACGTCCACGATCTTGAACAGGCTAGAGCCGGGAAATGCATCCTCGCATCGGCATGACCGCTCATCGGCAGGGTCAGTGCGCAGGGAGGCAGTCATTCACGCCGTGCCGTACCTCCGGTCCCGCCGCGCATAGGTGTCGACGGCCTGCCACAGGTGGCGCCGGTCGACGTCGGGCCACAGCACGTCGCTGAACACCAACTCCGCATAGGCCGCCTGCCAGAGCATGAAGTTCGAGAGCCGCTGCTCGCCCGACGTCCGCCACACAAGGTCGGCGTCGGCGACCTCCGGGACGTAGAGGTGGCGTGCGAAGGTCCGCTCGTCGACCCGATCCGGATTGAGGCGTCCGGCGGCGACCTCCCGGGCGATCGACCGTGCGGTGTCGGCCAGCTCGGCACGGCCGCCATAGTTGACGCACATCGTCAGGGTCAGCACGTCGTTGTCGCGGGTCAGCTCCTCGGCGACCTGGAGCTCCCGGATCACCGACTTCCAGAGCCGGGGGGCGCGTCCGGCCCACCTGACCCGCACCCCGAGCTCGTGCATCTCGTCCCGGCGCCGGCGGATCACGTCGCGGTTGAAGCCCATCAGGAACTTGACCTCGTCGGCCGAACGCGACCAGTTCTCGGTGGAGAAGGCGTAGGCCGAGATTGCCTTGACCCCGATCTCGATCGCGCCCTCGACGACGTCGAAGAGGGAGTGCTCACCCTGCTCGTGCCCGGCGGTTCTCGGCAGTCCGCGCTCCTTCGCCCAGCGACCGTTGCCGTCCATCACGATGGCCACGTGCCGGGGCACCAGCTGACGGGGCAGGTCCGGCGGCCGCGCACCGGACGGGTGAGGCGTGGGCGGGCGCGCGGATCGCTTCACCGGTGCAGGATAGACCTCGCCGTTCTGCCTCGGCCCACCACACATTCTGCGATCCTTGTCGGCGCGACTGCGTGGGGACCGGGGGAGGGCAACGATGGGGGACGTCATCGAGCGACGGCCCGCTCGCGGGCTGCTCACCGCGCGCCCCGCCCCTTGGGCGTGGCAGGCGGTGTTCGCCGTCGCCCTCGCCGTGGCCCTTCTCCTGCTCGTCGCCGGGGGCGCGCTCACGACGCCCAGGTCCTGGCTCGGACTCGCCGCGCTGATGACAGCCGCGACCACCCTGCTCACAATCGTGGTCCCCTGGGCACGCTTTCCCCGCGCCGCAGTCTGCGTCATCCCGGTGCTGGACATTGCCGGCATGGGGGTCTCTGCGATGGACCCCTCGGGTTGGGCGCTGGCCCCGCTGATGATTCTCCCCGTGCTCTGGTGCGCCGTGGAGCTCCGCCGCCGCGGGGCTGCCCTCGCTGCCGTCGCAACCCTGTTGCTCTATGGACTGCCCGGCCTCGTTCACGAGGCCACGCGGGGCGCCACCCTGGCCTGGTCGGTGCTCATCCCGGTGGCGGCCGCGGGCCTCGGGCTCGCCTTCGCCTCCGTCCTCGACGCGGTCGAGGACGAGCGACGCAGCCTCGACGGTGCCCGGGAGACCATCGACCGCCAGCAGCGCTTCGCTGACGCGATCCTCGACACGGTCGACGTCGGGCTGGTGCTGCTCGACCGCGACGGGGCCTACCAGACGATGAACCGGCGGCATCGCGACTTCATGCGGCTCGCCTTCCCCGACGGCCACGACGGGCATGCGGGGCAGCTGGGGCTGGTCTACAACGAGGATGGCTCGACCCCGCTGACGCGTGAGCAGATGCCGTCGTACCGCGCGAGCCAGGGCGAGGAGTTCGACGACTGCCGGATGTGGGTGGGGGACGACCCACTGACCTGGCGCGCCTTGTCGGTGTCGGCGCGGAGTGTCCGCGACGAGCAGGGTCGCTTCGCGGGCGCGGCCCTGGCATACAAGGACGTCACCGACTTCATGCGCGCGTTCCGGGTGAAGGACGAGTTCCTGGCCTCGGTCTCCCACGAGCTGCGCACGCCGCTGACCTCCATCCGGGGGTACGTCGACCTCCTGCTCGAGCGAGAGGACCTGCCCGCCGAGCAACGGGCGCAGCTCGAGGTCGTGGCCCGCAACGGTGAACGGCTGAACAGACTGGTCGCCGATCTCCTGCACACCGCCCGGGTCGAGGAGGGGCCGATGGAGGTCGTGCGCACGCGTCAGGACCTCGGTGAGATCGTGCGCGCCTCGGTCGACGCCGCCGCCCCGGCCGCGCGCGCTTCTGGTGTCGAGCTGCGGCTGGACGCCCCCTCGACCCTGGTCACGCTGGTCGACGGGCAACGCATCGCCCAGGCGGTCGACAACCTCGTCTCCAACGCGGTCAAGTACACGCCCGACGGTGGACACGTCGAGGTCCGGCTCGCTGTGGACGGTGGGCGGGCCGAGATCTGCGTGGCGGATTCCGGCATCGGCATCCCCGCCTCCGACCGGGACCGGCTGTTCACCCGGTTCTTCCGGACCAGGCACGCCGAGGAGCAGTCCGTTCAGGGGCTGGGGCTGGGCCTGGGCATCGCCAAGTCGATCGTGGAGAGCCACGGCGGTCGGATCGACGTCGAGAGCGAGGTCGGCCGCGGCAGCGTCTTCCGGATCCGGCTTCCCGTTGACGGCGATGCGGCCGGGCCCGTCATCCAGGACGGCACCGGCTGAGCCCTGCCCTCAGCGGCAGGAGTCGCAGACCCCGAAGATCTCGAGGGTGTGGCTGACGTCGGCGTACCCGTGCTCCTCGGCGATGGTCCGCGTCCAGCGCTCGACCGCCGGCCCCTCGACCTCCACGGTCGCGCCGCAGGCGCGGCAGACCAGGTGATGGTGGTGGGCAGGGGAGCAGCGCCGGTAGATCGCCTCGCCGTCCTCGGTGCGCAGCACGTCGACCTCGCCGGCCTCCGCGAGCCGCTGCAGGGTGCGATAGACGGTCGCGAGGCCGACGGCCTCGCCGCGCTGGGCCAGCAGCTCGTGGATCTCCTGGGCGGAGCGGAAGTCCGAGAAGGTCCCGAGCACCTCTGCGACCGCGCGTCGCTGCCGCGTGGGGCGACCGCCGGGGACCGGGGCCGGGCCGGAGCCCTTAGTGCTCGTCATAGTGCCTCCCGTGTGCCGCGTGCCGGTGTCCGTCGTGGACGTAGTCGACGTGGTCGCCGTGCTGTACGGCGACATGGCCGCACGCCGGTCCGTGGACGTGCGGGTGCTCGTCGGTCATCTCGTGGCGGTCCGGCTCCAGCTCGGGGAACGGCGTACGCATCCGGCGGCGCGCGCGCAGGGCCACGCCGAGCGGCCAGGTGACGGCGAACCCGGTGAGCGCCAGCAGGACGATCGTCGGTCCCGGCGCGACCCGTGCATGGAAGGAGGCGAACGCGGAGATCAGCAGACCACCGACGGAGGCGAGGGTTCCGATGGCCATCGCCCCGAGCAGGGTCGTGCGGAACGACCGGGTCAGCTGCTGGGCGGTCGCGACCGGCACCACCATCAGCGCGGAGACCAGCAACAGTCCCACCGTGCGCATGGCGACGGAGACGCTGACGGCCGCGAGGACCGCGACCAGCACGTTGTAGGCCCGGACGTTCAGTCCCGCCACCCGGGCGAACTCGCTGTCCTGCGCGACCGCGAACAGCTGCGGCGACAGCCCCACACAGACGAGCACCACTACCGCGGCAAGCGCCAGCGTCACCCACACGTCGGCGCTGGACATGGTGGTGATCGAGCCGAACAGGAAGACCTGCAGCTCGGCCGCGTTCTGCCCGGCCAGGCCGGTCACGAGCACGCCGCCCGCCAGCCCGCCGTAGAACAGAAGCGCAAGGGCGACGTCGCCGTTGGTGTGCCCGCGTTCGCGGATCACCTCGATCAGGACCGCTCCCAGTACCGCGACCACGGCGGCGGCCCAGAGCGGGGAGGTGTGGAGGAGCAGGCCGACGGCGACACCGGTGACGGCGACGTGGCCGATCCCGTCGCCCATCAGGGCCAGACGTCGCTGCACCAGGTAGGTGCCGACGGCCGGGGCGGCGAGGCCGGTGAGCAGGGCGGCCAGCAGCGCCCGCTGCATGAACTCGAGGCTGAGGAGCTCCAACGCTTCAGTCCCTGTCCAGAGGTGAGCCGACATGCGGCGAGTGGTCCCGCCGGCCGGGCTCGGCGTGGTGGTGGGTGTGGGACTCTCCGAAGTCCGGATGGTGCACCTCGTGGTCGGCCAGCGGTTCGCCGTCGTAGGCGATCCGGCCGTCGCGCATCACCACCGACCGATCGATCAGCGGCGCCAGCACGCCCAGCTCGTGGGCGACCAGCACAATGGTGCTGCCGCGACCCTTGAGGGTGCCGAGGGCTTCCGCCAGGGCCTGCTGGTTGGGCAGGTCCACTCCGGCCGTCGGCTCGTCCAGGAAGAAGAGGTCCGGCTGGCCGGCCAGGGCACGGGCGATCAGGACGCGCTGCTGCTGGCCGCCGGAGAGCTGGGAGACGCCCTGCCGGGCCTCGCGCTCCAGCCCGACCACGCTGATCGCCTCGTCGATGGCTGCTCGGTCGGCGCGCGTCAGCGGGCGGAGCAGGCGTCGACGGGTCAGCCGGCCGGAGGCGACCACCTCCCACACCGAGGAGGGCACGCCAGAGGACGCTCCGGCTCGCTGCGGGACGAAGCCCACGCGGTGCCAGTCGCGGAAGTCGTCGAGGGGTGTGTCGAACAGCTGCAGCTGCCCTGCCACCAAGGGGCGTAGCCCGGTCAGCCCGCGGACCAGAGTGGACTTCCCGGAGCCGTTGGCGCCCATCAGCGCCACGAACTCGCCGGAGCCGACGACGAGGTCGACCCCTCGCACCACCGGTCGGCCGGCGATCGAGATGGAGCCGCCGCGCAGGTCGACGACCGTCTCGCTGGTCACGCTCGCCGTGGCCATCAGCACTCGTTCGCCTTCTGCAGCGCCGCGAGGTTGGCGCGCATGAGTGACAGGTAGTCCTCGTCCCGGGTCTCGTCGCTGAGCCCCTCGACCGGATCGAGCACCGCGGTCCGGATGTCGAGGTCGTCGGCCAGTGTCTCCGACACCCGCGGGCTCACCAGACGCTCGGAGAAGACGGTCGTGATGCCCTCGGCGCGGATCAGTTCCTGCAGTCGCGACAGGTCGGCGGGCGTCGGCTCGGCACCCGGGGAGAGACCGGCGATCGGGGCGAACTCCAGCCCGTAGCGGTCGAGGTAGCCGAAGGCGTCGTGGCTGACCACGACGGTGCTGCGTTCGCAGTCGGCCAGCCCGTCGGCGAAGGACTGGTCGAGCCGCTGGAGGTCCCGGCGCAGTTCGGCGGCGTTGTCCCGATAGGCGTCGGCGTGGTCGGGATCGGCGTCGACCAGGGCCTCGGCCACCTCGTCACCGAGGTCGGCCATCAGGAGCGGGTCGAGCCAGAAGTGCGGGTCGCCGGGCCGCATCGCCGGCGCGTTGCGGGTCTTGAACCCGGGGCTGGAGGTGTCGACGACGGTGGCCTCCTCGGCCGCGTTCGCGACGGCGTCGTCCACCGCGGGCTGGACCCCGCCGGCCACGACCACGACATCGGCCTCGGCCACCAGGGCGGTCTCCCTGACCGAAAGCGTGGTGTCGTGGGGCTCGCCCCCGGGCTGGGTCAGTACCTCGACCCGGGCGCCGTCGCCGGCAACCCGTTCCGCGACGTACTGCAGGGGGTAGAAGCCCGCCGCGACCTCGACGCCGCTGCCGCTGTCGGCCAGTGCCCCGCACCCGGTCAGGGCGGGGACGAGAAGCAGGGCGGCGGCGAGGCGCATGAGAACCATTCTCAGATTCGTTGAGAACCATTGTCAAGTTCGCGTCGGCTAGATTGCCGGACGTGCTGGTCGTCAACAGGTTCCGCGTCCCCGGCGACGCCGCGGAGGCGTTCCGGGTCGACCTGGAGCAGGCGCTCGCGGCCCTGGCCGGTTGCGCCGGTTTCCTCGACGGCAGGATCGGCCGCAACGTGGACGAACCCTCGCTGTGGGCGCTGGTGACCACGTGGGAGGGCCCCGGGGCCTACCGCCGCGCCCTGTCTTCGTACGACGTGAAGCTGCACGCCGTTCCCGTGCTGGCCCGTGCGGTCGATGAGCCTGGCGCCTACGAGGTCGTCGATCCGGACACCGTCCTCAACGTCGCGTCGAGCCGGTCGATAGGCTGACTCTTTTCCAGACCGGCAGCCAGCCGGCCGACCGAAGGAGCCACTCGTGGCCAAGGCCCCCGCCACCGCCCTCGACAACGTCGTCTCGCTCTGCAAGCGACGGGGATTCGTCTACCCGTGCGGCGAGATCTACGGGGGCACCCGTTCGGCCTGGGACTACGGCCCGCTCGGCGTGGAGCTGAAGGACAACATCAAGCGCCAGTGGTGGAAGGCGATGGTGACCGCGCGCGAGGACATCGTCGGCATCGACTCCAGCGTGATCCTCCCGACGCGCACCTGGGAGGCCAGCGGTCACCTGAGCACGTTCACCGACCCGCTGACCGAGTGCCAGTCCTGCCACAAGCGGTTCCGTGCCGACCACATGCAGGAGGAGTTCGCGGAGAAGAAGGGCATCGAGGACCCGGACTCCATCGATCTCAAGGAGCTGGCCTGCCCCAACTGCGGCACTCGCGGCGCGTGGACCGAGCCCCGCAACTTCAACATGATGCTGAAGACCTACCTCGGGGTGATCGAGGACGAGTCCGGCCTCCACTACCTGCGCCCCGAGACCGCTCAGGGCATCTTCCTCAACTTCGCCAACGTGGTGACCTCCAGCCGGAAGAAGCCGCCGTTCGGCATTGCCCAGATCGGCAAGGCGTTCCGCAACGAGATCACCCCGGGCAACTTCATCTTCCGCACCCGCGAGTTCGAGCAGATGGAGATGGAGTACTTCGTCAAGCCCGGCGAGGACGAGGAGCTCCACCAGTACTGGATCGACACCCGCACCCAGTGGTACGTCGACCTCGGCATCGACCCGGCCAACCTGCGGCACTACGAGCACCCGAAGGAGAAGCTCAGCCACTACTCCAAGCGGACCGTGGACATCGAGTACCGCTTCGGCTTCTCCGCCCGCGACTTCGAGGAGCTCGAGGGCATCGCCAACCGCACCGACTTCGACCTGAGCCAGCACAGCGAGTTCTCGGGCCAGGACCTGTCCTACTTCGACCAGGCGACCGGTGAGCGCTACATGCCTTACGTCATCGAGCCGGCAGCCGGGTTGACCCGGAGCCTGATGGCGTTCCTGGTCGACGCCTACCACGAGGACGAGGCTCCCAACACCAAGGGCGGCGTCGACAAGCGCACGGTCCTGCGCCTCGACCCCCGGATCGCGCCGGTCAAGGCGGCTGTCCTGCCCCTGAGCCGCAACGCCGAGCTCTCGCCGAAGGCCAAGGCGCTCGCAGCCGACCTGCGCCGCAACTGGAACGTCGACTTCGACGACTCCGGCGCCATCGGCCGGCGCTACCGTCGACAGGACGAGATCGGGACGCCCTACTGCGTCACTGTCGACTTCGAGAGCCTCGATGACGGCGCCGTCACCGTGCGCGAGCGAGACTCGATGAGTCAGGAGCGGATCGGGATGGACCGGATCACGTCCTACTTCGCCGAGCGTTTCGTCGGCTGCTGAGAGGAGCTGGTCATGCACAATCACCCCATGCATCGCCCGAACTCTCTCCTGCGACCAGGGCGCCGGCCACTGGCTGCCGTGCTCATCGCGCTCCTCCTGGCCGTTTCCGCCTGCGGCGGTGGCGATGACACCGAACCTGCGGCGAACAGCTCGAACGAGTCCGACGCCTCCGATGGCGGGACCGCCGAGGAGGCACCCACCGCGGAGGAGCCCTACCTCCCGGTGCCGGACGGAGTGGAGCTCACCGCGCAGGGCAGCCCGCTCGACGTCGGCGACAAGGCCGTGGTCGCCTACGAGCCGCGCCAGGACCAGGTCGCCGCCCTCGAGATCACGGTGACCCGGCTGGAGGACGCGAGCTTCCAGCAGTTCGTGGGCTGGGATGTCCAGCCCGAGACCCGCAAGACGAGCCCCTATTTCGTCGAGGCCACGGTGAAGAACGTCGGCGACACCGACCTCGGTGGTCAGGACGTGCCGCTCTACGCCGTGGACGGCAAGAACAGGCTGATCGAGGCCTCGACCTTCCAGAGCACCTTCAAGCCGTGCTCGCCCGGATCGTTCCCCAAGCGCTTCAAGCAGGGTGACAAGGGGAAGTTCTGCCTCGTCTACCTCGCCCCCGACAAGGGCGATCTCACCGCCGTGAGCTTCCGTCCGGTCGAGGACTTCGACGCGATCACGTGGACCGGCAAGCTCGAGAAGGCTGGGGCCGACAGCAAGAAGGGCGACAACAAGGGCGACGGCCAGCAGGGCGGCGGCCAGCAGGGCGGCGGCCAGGACGGCGGCGGCCAGGACGGCGGCGGCCAGGACGGCGGCGGCCAGGACGGCGGCGGCCAGCAGGGCGACCAGCAGGGCTGACCCCGCCCGCCGTTTGGGGGCATCCCGGCCGGGCCGGGACAATGTCGGCCATGACCGCCCTGCCCACCTCGCTCACGCTCGGGACGCTGAGCGTCGAGACCCCGGTCGTGCTCGCGCCGATGGCGGGCATCACCAACGCCGCCTACCGCCGACTCTGCGCCGAGCAGGGCGCCGGGCTCTACGTGAGCGAGATGATCACCTCGCGCGGGCTGGTCGAGGGCGATGCGGTCACCCGGTCGATGCTGGTGTTCGACGAGCGGGAGTCCGTGCGGTCGGTGCAGCTCTACGGCACTGACCCGGTCTACGTCGGCAAGGCCGCCGAGATCCTCTGCGGCGAGTACGGCGTCGCGCACGTGGACCTCAACTTCGGGTGCCCGGTCCCCAAGGTGACGCGCAAGGGCGGCGGAGGTGCGCTCCCCTGGAAGCGCGGGCTGCTTGCCGAGATCCTCGAGTCGGCGGTGCGCGCGACCGCGTCGTACGACGTCCCCGTCACGATGAAGACCCGCAAGGGACTCGACGACGACCACCTCACCTACCTCGACGCCGGCCGGATCGCCCAGGAGTCGGGCTGCGCCGCGATCGCCCTCCACGGCCGTACGGTCGCCCAGTCCTACTCAGGCGTGGCCGACTGGGAGGCGATCGCCGCGCTCGTCGACCACGTGGACATCCCGGTGCTCGGCAACGGCGACATCTGGGAGGCCTCGGACGCTTTGCGCATGGTGAAGCAGACCGGTGTGGCCGGGGTCGTCGTCGGGCGGGGATGCCTGGGTCGGCCCTGGCTCTTCCGCGATCTCGCCGAGGCGTTCGCCGGTCGCACCGTGGCCACCCTGCCCACCCTCGGCGAGGTGCGAGACATGATGCGCCGGCACGCCGAGCTGCTGGCCGAGCACCTGGGGGAGGAGCGTGGGTGCAAGGAGTTCCGCAAGCACGTGTCGTGGTACCTCAAGGGCTTCCGGGCCGGCGGTACGCTGCGGCACTCGCTGGCGCTCGTGGACTCGCTTGCGGCGCTGGACGCGCTGCTGGCCAGGCTCGACCCGGACGAGCTGTTCCCGGAGACCGAGCTCGGCACCCCGCGCGGGCGGCAGGGAACGCCACGACGCCGGTTGGCGCTGCCGGAGGGGTGGCTCGACGACACGGACGGCAGCTGGCGCCCACGTCCAGGAGGACACAAACGAGGTCACGGGCGGATAACAGGTTTATCTCCGGCGGGTGACGGGAAACACCACTAGAAGCCCCGCCCCTGATTGGGAGGCCATTGCGGGATGTGCTTTAGTCATTGACCGCGCCGGCAGCCGCCACAAGCAGCTGTGGGCGTTCCCCCGAAAGCAACAGCAAAGGATCAGCGCTGTGGCAGATCATCGCCACAAGCGGGAAACCAATGCCCGCCGTATGCCCAAGGCCCATCTCATCGCCGGCCCGATCGCTCTCCTCGCGACCGCTGCCACCGTGGGAATGGGCGTCCTCGCCACCACCCCCGAGACCCGTGACCTGCTCGTCGCGAGCAGCGGCGCGAGCATCGGCAACGCCGGCTCCGACCGCCAGGTGGTGGTCTCACGGAGCGACTCGCGCGACGACTTCGACAACCTGCAGAAGGCCTACAACGCGAACCTCTCCAAGGTCGCGACGCTCCGCGCGGTCCGCAACGCTGACACCAAGTTGTGGACCACCACGGACCTGAACCTCTGGACTGAGCCCGGGAAGGGCGCCAAGAAGATCGGGCTGCTCCAGGACGAGAAGAAGGTCCTGGTGACCGGTCGCAAGCACGACGGTCGCATCGAAGTGGTGTGGAAGGGCAGGTCCGCGTGGGTGACCACCGGCTACCTGTCCGAGGAGAAGCCCGTCGAGGAGGTCGCCTCGGACGGCTCCGGCGGGGACGTGAACGCCACCTGCACCAACGGCACGTCCGTCCCGAGCGGGGTCAGCCCGAACATCGTGGCGGTCCACGAGGCCGTCTGCGCCAACTTCCCCGAGATCACGACCTACGGGACCTTCCGTGGCGACGGCGAGCACGCCGAGGGCCTGGCCGTCGACATCATGGTCAGCGGCGACCGGGGTTGGCAGGTCGCGGAGTTCGTCCGTGCCCACTACTCCGAGCTCGGCGTCAACTACATCATGTACTCGCAGAGGATCTGGTCGGTCGACCGGGGCAGTGAGGGATGGCGCTACGTGGAGGACCGGGGTTCCACCACGGCCAACCACTACGACCACGTCCACGTCACGACGTACTGAGCCAAACCCGGTGACCTGCGCGCCGACGGAGACATCGCTGACCCGCCCGAAACTTTCGGGCGGGTCAGCGCAATTCTTGCTCGACCTCGGCCAGCTCAGGATCGCGGAGACCTGCCGAGTCGTGCTCCCACCACACGTCGCGGTAGACCACCCGGCCGACCATCCAGTCCGCGTGGCCCGGGAGCAGAGCGACCTGGAAGGCGGGTTCGGGGGTGCGTCGCGACGGCGCGTCGAAGCCTCTCTCACTGGCCGGTTCGAAGCCACGGCGCCCGTAGTAGGCGGGACTGCCCTCGAGGAACAGCGCCGGACCACCCAGCTCCCGAGCTGCCTCGATCGCCGCGGCGACCAGCGCGGTTCCGATGCCATCGCCCTGCCGATCGGGCCGGACGCTGAGCGGGCTCAGGATCAGCACATCGACCAGCTCTCGTCGCGCATCCAGCCACGCGTGGCTCACGCCCACGTGACCGACCAATCCGTCCGCGTCGACGGCCACCAGACTTGCCCGGTCGAGAGCCCGTCGGACGACGTCGGCCCACAGGGCCGCCACCTGCCCGTTGTCCGCGAACGCTCCGGCGATGACCTGTCTCACCACATCAGCCTCATCAGGGCGCGGCGCCCGAATCTCCACGCGGCGCAGGCTCGCACAATCGGCGGCCACGATGCGAATGGATTCTGGACATTTCTGGGTGTGGGCACCGCCCCCTAGAGTCACCTAACGATGGATGACTCGCTCGAGCACTACGACGCGGCGTCCCGCGAGCGCCTCGTCGACGAGCCGCCCAAGCGGGTGGACGCCCCCGAGCGCACCCCCTTCGAGCGCGATCGGGCCCGGGTCGTGCACGCGGCCGCGTCCCGGCGGCTGGCCGCCAAGACCCAGGTGGTCGGGCCGCAGACCGATGACTTCGTCCGCAACCGGCTGACCCACAGCCTCGAGGTCGCCCAGGTGGCCCGAGACCTCGCCCGCGCGCTGGGCTGCCACCCCGACGTCGCCGAGACGGCGGCGCTCGCCCACGACCTCGGCCACCCGCCGTTCGGGCACAACGGCGAGCGGGTTCTGGCCGAGCTCAGCGAGGACTGCGGCGGCTTCGAGGGCAACGCCCAGACCCTGCGCCTGCTGACCCGGCTCGAGGCCAAGACGTTCGACGAGTCGGGCCGGTCGGTCGGGTTGAACCTGACCCGGGCCACGCTCGACGCCTGCACGAAGTACCCCTGGTCCCGCTCCGAGGGTGAGGAGCCGGAGGGAGTGCACGCCGACGGCTCACCGCGTGTGGTGCGCAAGTTCGGCGTCTACGACGACGACCTGCCCGTCTTCAACTGGTTGCGCCGTGACGTCGCGGGCCGGCGCCGATGCGTGGAGGCCCAGGTGATGGACCTCGCCGATGACGTGGCCTACTCCGTCCACGACATCGAGGACGGAATCGTGGCAGGTCGGATCGAGCTGACCAAGCTCGATCCCGCGGCGGTCTGGGAGACGGTGCGAGACTGGTACCTCCCCGACGCCGGCGACGACCTCCTGGACGACGTGCTGGCGGGTCTGCAGCGAGCAGGCGAGCTGGCCGACGGCGCCGTACGACGCCGGCAGGCGCAGCCTGGCCGCCCTCAAGAACCTCACCAGCGACCTGATCGGCCGGTTCTGCGGTGCGGTGCAGGCCGCGACGTTCGCCACCGGTGGCCAACCGTTCATCCGGCACGCTGCCGACCTGGTGGTCCCCGAGGAGACCCGCCTGGAGATGGCGGTGCTCAAGGGCGTCGCGGCCCACTACGTCATGCGCGCCGATGACCGGGTGGCGGTGATGTCCGGGCAGCGCGAGCTCGTGGCCGAGCTGGTGTCCGGGCTGGCGGCGCGGGCGCCCGACGGGCTGGACCCGCTGTTCGCCGACGACTGGCGCGCCGCACCCGACGACGCGGCGCGGCGCCGGGTCGTGATCGACCAGGTCGCCTCGCTCACCGACGCCAGCGCGGTGGCCCGGCATGCCACGATCGCCGGGCCGGACCGCGCCGCAATTGGTTGATCAGGCAGGTCGATTCAGGCAGGGCGATCAGGGCAGGTTGCCCTGCGGGTACGGGTCGTCCTGCAGGGCAGTGCTGTCGGGGTTCAGCTGGTCCGCGGCGTCTGAACTGCCCGACGGCTTCACCTTGCTCGCCGCCGTTCCCGCTGCATCGGTGAGCTTGTCCTTCACCACGGGGGCGTGCTCACGCGCGGCGTCGGCCGCCTGGTGAGCCTTCGCCTGGACTTTTGGGTTGTTCCTCACCTGCTCGGCCAGGCTCGCGGATCTGCTCGTAGCGCTCGCGGCCCGCCCGGGCGCCCAGGACGTAGCCGATTCCGCCGATCGCGAGGACCGTCAGCTTCCTCATCGTGTCTCCTCCTCCGGGCGGCCAGTGGTCAGGCCGACCTCCGTCAAGTCCATCACGACGGTCCCGTGCCCCATCGGGGGGTGGGCAAACGGCCGGTGGCGCGAAGGCTCAGCGGTAGCTCACCACCAGCGTGCTGGTGCCGGTGCCGCCCGGTGTCTGGACAACGACCTCTCGTCCGCGCGCCGTGGACCTGACGTCGTACTTCGTGACCTGGCCGTCGAGCGTCACCCTGGAGACCTTGGCCCCGTCGGGCAGGACGTGCCCGATCAACAGGCCGGCGGTCAGCTGGCGGTTGACGGTGGTCGTGAGGGTGGACCGGCTCCGGAGTGCCGTCACGTCGACCGAGCCGGCTCCGAGCCGGACGTTGGTGGCCGCGACCTTGCTCTGCCCGTCCGGGATCTGCGGCACCACCGCGAGGGCGTCGCGACCGAGGTCGGGACTGATGCCGAGCTGGTGGTGCACCACCGGCCACAGGGTGCCGTAGGTGCCCCAGGCCTGCAGCACCATCGACCGGTCGTAGAGCGGCCGGCCGATGTTGGCAGGGAAGTCGGGGCTGGGGGCGATCTCGGGCATGGCGCCGGGCATCTCCCACACTCCGGGGTCGAGCTGGATCCGCGCGTTGCCGGTCGTGTAGCGCTGCTGCTCGCCGGTGCCGAGCCGGCCGAAGTTCCCCTCGGCGACCGCCATGATCCCGGTGTTGAGGGAGAAGATGGAGCGCTCGCTCTGGACGCTCGAGACGGCGGAGTCGCACGAGGGGCCGCGGTTGCCGCCCTCCGCGCTGGTCGGACCGGTCCCGGTGTGGAACAGCCCGAAGATGCCGGAGTAGCAGGGCTCCTGCCGCTTCGCGAGGGCCGATGCCCGTGGTCGTCGCCGGCCAGCGGGCGCGTCACCTGGCCCTCCCGGACCAGCTCGGCGTCCATCGGGGTCACGCCGATCCAGTGCCGCTGCAGGATCTTGGTGTTGTCGTTGCCGGGGTCGCCTGTCAGGTCGATGGAGTCGGCGTACTGGTCGGTGTCGCCGCCGAACCACCATGCCTGCTCGAAGTCCGCCTCCATCGCGGCCGCGCGATCCGAGGCCCACGTGGCGGTGGTGGCGTCGCCCTTGCTGCGCGCGAGGTCCGCGAGGTCACGCAGGCCGCGGATGGTGTAGACGGTGTTGTCCAGCTTCTCCTCGCCCATGCCCGGGCGCTCGACGTTGCCGAGGCCCTCCGGCCAGCCGTCACCGTCGTGCGTCGAGCTGCTCCACGACGTACTTCATGTTGCGCACCGCGAAGGGGTAGAGCTCGTCACGGAACGCGTCGTCGCCGGTCCACCGCCAGACGAGCGCGACGGCGCTGGGGAACTTGGAGGTCTCGTCGGTGTTGCCGGCCGAGTCGAGCGTGCCGTAGTAGATCGATCCGTCGGACATGACCTCGTGCACCACCTTGCCGCTGGTGCCGTTGACCACGACGCTGACGTCGCGCAACGCCTTGAGGTGGGCCTTGATGTCGTCGAACTGGCCCATGGCAACGCTGGCGAAGGCGGTGTATTCGCCGTCGGTGCCGAACAGCCAGGGGTAGTCCGGCCAGCCGGCGCCCAGCCAGCGTGCCGTTGGGAGGGTGCCCTGGGCGGGCGGGTACTGGTTGCCCTCCTTGACGGGGCGGAGCTGCAGGTCGTGCGCCTCCTGCACCGAGTCGGCGAGGTTCTGCTTGCTCCAGGCGATGCTGCGCTCCAGGAGCGGGTCGCCGGGGAGCTCCACCTGCGTGTGGGCATCCCACTCCTTGCGGGAGGCGACCTTGTCGGCGAGGGCTCCGGCCGGGTCGGCCAGCGCCTTGGTCAGCTCGGCGCGAGCCGCTGGCACGCCCTTGTCCGAGCCGGCCACGGCGAACCACAGGGTCGTGGGGCGGTTTGCCTCCAACCGGACCTGCCAGCGGAGCTGGCCCCCGGTGCCCTTGCCGAAGGCGCCGTCGTCGCAGGTCGGCGGAGCGGCACCGTCAGCCGGGCAGACCACGGCCGGGTCCTGCGGGCCCCGATGGTCGGGGCCGAGCTCGTGGTCGGACGGCGGGGTCTGGCCCGCGACCAACGCCGCCCAGTCGTGGGGCGAGGCGTTGGGGACGGGTGGGGTGCCGTTCTCCTGGAAGAGCAGGGCGTCGCCGGCGAAGGAGCCGGTGTCACGCAGGTTGAACGTCCCGGCGTTGGGGGTGGTCCAGCCCCACGGGTAGGCGCTCATCAGCTCGGAGTGGGCGTCCAGCGCGACGGGCAGGGTCCGACTCTTCGCGCTCGTGAGGGTGAGCCCCACCAGCGTCGCCCGGACGCCGTCCGGGACGAAGTCGGTCCGCTCGACGGCCACGTTGTTGACGGGCTGGTAGGACGTGCGGGTGTAGCCCCATCCGGCCGTCGTGCGGGTGGCGGCAGCGCCGTCGGGATCGCCCAGCCACTGGTTGGCCAGGCGCAGCCAGACCCCGTCGACGAGCTTGATCGGTGGGGTCCACACCCCGCCCATCTCGCCGCGGATGTGCCACCCCGCCGCCGGGTAGAGGCCGTCGGCGGTGCTCATCGCGTAGGCGCGGTCGCCGACCACGAGCGATCGCCGGTCGGCGAGGCGGCTCGTCTCGCTCAGCTCCGGGGTCGATGGACCGGCCGCCGCCGCGCCCGGGGGTTCGCCCGAGGCGTCGGTGCCCTGCAGGGCGGTGGCGGTGAGCGCGGCGACGGCGAGGGCCACAGCAGCGCGGAGTGGGCGAGCGACGGTTGGCATGCGTACTCCCGGGGGTCACAGACTGTGACCTGCATTACAACACGGTGGTCCAGACCAGCGGAACGGTCGGGAAACGGCAGAAACCGGCCACCTTCGTCCGGCTGTGGAGGCCCGGGGCCGGGTGCCCGTCGCCGCCGTAGACTCCGCCCCGTGGCCGGCCGGATTCGCGAGGAAGACATCGCCGAGGTGCGCGAGAAGGCGCCCATCGACGACGTCGTCTCCTCCTACGTGACGCTGCGCAACGCCGGCGGCGGCTCCCAGAAGGGGCTCTGCCCCTTCCACGACGAGAAGTCGCCGTCGTTCCATGTCACCCCGGCCCGCCAGTTCTTCCACTGCTTCGGCTGCCAGGAAGGCGGGGACGTCTTCACGTTCCTGATGAAGATCGACGGGATCAGCTTCGTGGAGGCGGTCGAGCGCCTCGCCGACAAGTACGGCGTGCAGCTGCGGCGCGAGGACGGTGACGTCCGCGACGAGCGGCCCAAGGGGCCCGCCCGCAGCAGGCTGGTCGAGGCCCACCGGGTGGCGCAGGAGTTCTACGCAGGGCAGCTCGCCACCCCCGAGGCGCTGGTGGCCCGGCAGTTCCTGGACCAGCGCGGCTTCGACCAGACGGCGGCCGACCGGTTCGGGATCGGGTTCGCCCCGCGCGACGGCGACGCCCTGCTCACCCACCTGCGGCAGAAGGGCTTCCGCGACGACGAGGTGGTCTCCGGCGGGCTCGTGGCGATGGGGCGCTCGGCCTACGACCGTTTCCGCGGACGCCTGCTGTGGCCGATCCGCGACGCCAGCGGTGACACGATCGGGTTCGGGGCGCGACGGATCTTCGACGACGACCGGATCGAGGCGAAGTACCTCAACACCCCCGAGACGCCGATCTACAAGAAGAGCCAGGTGCTCTACGGCATCGACCTGGCACGGCGCGACATGGCCCGTTCCTCCCAGGCGGTGGTGGTGGAGGGCTACACCGACGTGATGGCCTGCCATCTGGCGGGAGTGCCCACCGCGGTCGCCACCTGCGGTACGGCGTTCGGCGACGACCATGCCCGGGTCCTGCGCCGCTTCCTGCACGACCACGAGGAGTTCCGCGGCGAGGTGATCTTCACCTTCGATGGCGACGCCGCTGGCCAGAAGGCCGCGCTGCGGGCGTTCGACGGTGACCAGAACTTCGTGTCCCAGACCTACGTCGCCGTCGAGCCGGACGGCCTCGACCCGTGCGATCTGCGGATCCAGAAGGGTGACGCGGCCGTGCGCGAGCTCGTCGCGCGGCGGGTTCCGCTCTACCGCTTCGTGCTGGCCAACGTGGTCGGAGGCTTCGACCTCGACCGCGCCGACGGAAGGGTCGACGCCGTGCGCGCCGCCGCCCGACTGGTCGCCAGCATCCGCGACAAGTCCAAGGTGGAGGCGTTCTCCAGGGAGCTGGCCGGGATGGTCGGGGTCGACATCGAGGAGGCCCGCTCCGAGGTCAGGAGAGCCGTCCAGCGTCCTGCCCGGCAGGAGCAACGGTCGGCCCAACCGTCGACACAGCCGGGTGCCCAACCGCCGACACAGCGGCGCGAGCAGCTCCCCGACCTGCGCGACCCCCGGTTCTCGATCGAGCGCGAGACCCTCAAGCTGATGATCCAGCACCCCGCGGCGGTCGGCCGGTCCGCCGTGGACGTCGGCAGCAACGACTTCACCCACCCGACCTACCGCGCCGTGTGGGAACTGGTCGCGGCTCACGGGGGGCCGGCCACCGGCGCCGCCGATCCTGGATGGGCCTCCAGGCTGCGCGACACCGCGACCGATCCGGCCGTCTCGTCGGCGATCAGCGCCCTCGGCGTCGAACCCCTGCGGACGGCCAAGGAGCCCGACCAGACCTACGTCGCCGCCCACGTCTACCGCCTGCTGGAGCTGACGGCGATGCGTCGCATCGCCGACCTGAAGTCCCGGTTGCAGCGCACCAACCCGGTCGAGCACACGGCTGACTACAACCGGATGTTCGGGGAGCTCGTCGCCCTCGAGCAGCACCGGCGGAGCATGCGCGAGCTCGCCGTCGGGGCCTCGTGAGGCGCCGGACGCGCCCGCCCGTCGATGTCCCCGCCGGAGAGAAGGTGCTGGCCTGGGCCGAGTCGTCGTCGGGGCAGGTGGGCGCCGGCACCCGGGACGCGCTCTACCTCCTCGCGCCGGGCGGGCAGGTCACCCGCCTCCCCTGGGAGCAGGTGGAGGCCGCCGACTGGGACCGCGAGACGTCCCGGTTCCGGGTCAGCGAGATGGGTTCGTGGGGTGAGGAGCGGGTCGTCCACGCGCTGACGATCGACGAGCCCGGCCGCCTCCTGGAGCTGGTGCGCGAACGGGTAACCGCGAGCGTCGTACTCCAGCGGCATGTGGCGCTGGCCGGGCGCCGTGGCCTGCGCGTGATCGCGCGCAGGGCGCCCCGCGGCGACCGCCCGCTCGCCTGGTTCTACGAGTACGACGAGGGCGTCGACCCCGACGACCCGGGCGTCCGCGCCGCCGCGGCTGCTGCCCTGGCCGCGGCCCGCGACGAGGTGGGCCTGCCCTGAACGGGCGCGCTGCGGCCGATTTTCCGCGCGTCCGCAGCCTTGCTAACCTGTGCCCGCGTCACAGCGGTCCCCTGTAGCTCAACTGGCAGAGCATTCGGCTGTTAACCGGAGGGTTGTTGGTTCGAGTCCAACCGGGGGAGCAGCAAAGAGGGCCTGACCTGCGAGAACACTCGCGAGTCAGGCCCTCCGCTAGCGCGCTCTGGTCGCGGGCGCGGGTCCCGCTCGACCCAGGCAGTCATCCGGAGGAACGCCCGCGGGGCGGGGTCGGTGGGGCGGGTCGGACTTGAACCGACGGCCGAGCGATTATGAGTCGCTTGCTCTAACCAACTGAGCTACCGCCCCTGCAGTGGGCGAGCCTATCGACGCCGGAGCCAAACAGCCGCGCGGACCAGTGCACGGTGGATAGGCTTCCCCGGTGCGCGCGATGCCTCAACCCCTGCGGGTCGTGCTGACCTGCGTGTGCTGCTCGCCGGATCCGCGTGCACCTCCGCCGGGCCCCCGGCACCGGCAGCCATCCGGCACGCCCACCGCCCTGGAGACCGACTGCGTCGACATCGCGCACGGCGGGCAGCACCTGGCCCTGGACGTCGTTGGTGGTCTGCATGCCCTCGACCCCGACCGGGAGGCGCTCAATGCCGACTTCGTGGTGGACGGCGACCTCGTCCGTGGAGCAGGTGGCGTGGGTGCTGCTCGGAGCGCGTGTCGAGAAGGACGCGGACGGCGTGATCTTCGTCTGGGCCACGGAGCTGACCTCCAGGTTCCCGGCGATCGAGTCGATGCGGCGCACCATCTTCGAGTCGTCGGGCGCCGACGTGAAGGTCAAGGACCTCGAGCTGGGGCGGACCACCGTGGCCGGTCTGCCTGCCGAGAGTGCCGCCCTGCCCAGCGACGACGGGGAGTACGACGCCTGGACCTTCACGTCGGGCAAGACGCGCTTCATCGTGTTCGCCCACGAGAATCTCCACTCCGGGGCGTTCGACCTCGCCAAGCGCGTGCCGGGTCTCATCACCGCGGGCAGCTGCCCCGACGCCTGAGCGGCGCGGGTCATCCGGCGGTTACTGCGACGGTTCGGGCGCGTCCTTGCACTGGACCTTGGGGTTGACCCCGATGTAGTTCAGCGGCCCGGCGACGATGGTCAGCGCCGTGTCGCCGAACGTCTTGCAGCTGACGTCACGCTCGTCCCCGAAGTAGCCGCGCTGGAAGGCGGCGACCGCCCCGATCACCAGCCAGATGACGACGAGAAGACTGATCAGACCCCTCATGGCTCCACCCTTCCCGCGCCACCGCGGCGCGTCCTGCCCCTGTCCTACCAGACCCGGCCGGGATCGGGCTCGCCTCGAGCCGGTCCCGGTCCGGACCGGTGTGCTAGAACGTGTTCCATGTCGCTGTTCGAGCCGCGCTCCGGCGAGTCGTGGCGCGACCCGTGGGCGGCGTACGCCGAGCTGCGCGAGACCGATCCGGTCCACGACGCCGGCGGGTTCTGGGTGCTCAGCCGCTTCGCCGACGTGTACGACGCGGCGCGCGACACCGCGACGTACTCCAGCGCCCGCGGGCCTCACCATGACCGACGGTGAGACCGAGCTCGACCTGGTCGGCGGCTTCGCGCCGATGGTCATGCTCGACCCTCCGGACCACACCGTGTTCCGCCGGATGGTGGCCCGCGGCTTCACCCCGCGTCAGGTCAGCGAGCTGGAGCCGCAGATCCGGGCGTTCGTGCGCGCCCGGCTGAGGTGATGTCGCCGAGCGGGGTGAGACCGACATCGTCCGCGACCTGCTCAAGCCGCTGCCGAGCCTGATCGTGGCGCACTACCTCGGCGTGCCCGAGGAGGACCGTCCTCGGTTCGACGGCTGGACCGAGGCGATCGTCGCCGCCACCGGTGCGGGAGATCCGGCGGCGAGTGCCGAGGCGGCGGGGGAGATGTTCGACTACTTCTCCCAGCTCATCGAGCGGCGCCGCAGCGAGCCCGGCGAGGACACGATCTCGCAGCTCGCGAGGGCCGGCGACGACGTCAGCGTCCTGCAGATGCTCGGTTTCGCCTTCACCATGGTGGCCGGTGGCAACGACACGACGACCGGCCTGCTCGGGGTCACCCTGCAGCTGCTGACCGAGCATCGCGACCAGAGGCAGCGGCTGGTCGATGACCCCGGACCTGATCCCCGATGCAGTCGAGGAGCTCCTCCGGCTCGCCAGCCCGGTCCAGGGACTGGCCCGTACGACGACCCGCGAGATCGAGCTCCGGGGACGCCGGATCCCCGCAGGAGCACGAGTCCTGCTGCTGTACGCCGCCGCCAACCGCGACCCACGCGAGTTCGGTGCCGACGCCGAGGAGCTCGATGTCGAACGGGCGCCGCGACGGATCCTCACCTTCGGCCACGGCGCCCACCACTGCCTCGGTGCGGCCGCCGCCCGGCTGGCCGGGCGCGTCGTGCTCGAGGAGCTGCTCACGACCCTGCCGGACTTCACGGTGGACGCCGCCGCCGGAACCTTCGCCGCGGGGCACTACGTCCGTCGCTACGCGTCGCTGCCGTTCTCGGCCCGACCCTTGACTCAGTTCTCCGCGGCGATCTTGTAGTCGCCGTCGTCGAACGCCAGGGTCAGGTTCACGTCGTCGGTCGACTGCCCCGAGCCCGGTCCCGAGCTGTCCATCTCGTAGTCCACCGTGTAGGACACCGTCAGCGACTCCGGGTCGGCCTGGACCGACTGCAGCTCGGCGCTCTCGACCTGGTCCCAGAAGCTCGCGGTAGCCCTCCAGCCCGCCGCTCTCCTGCTGGAAGCCCGGCGTCAGCATCGTGTAGCCGGTCGCCGGGTCGGCGGCGGCGGTGGCCAGGTAGTCGCCGATGAACTGCTCCATGCCCTGCGTCGTCGGCTCGGGCCTGCCGCGGTGTCGGCGACTCCGAGGGAGTCCTCGAGGCCGACGGGGATCGACGTCGACTGCGACGGTCCGTCGCCCGCGGAGTGGTGGACCCCTGCTCGGGGGTCCGCGTGGCCAGCGCCGCCCAGACGATCAGGCCGACCAGCAGGGCCACGGCCCCGGCGACGAGCAGCGGCCCCGCAGCCGGGCGTCGCCGATGGCGAGCGCCGGGCTCGACCGGCGGCACGGCCGTCGGGCAGCACCTCGGTGTGGCTTGCTTCCGGGACGGCCACCGCCGGCTCGGGGCGGACCAGTGTCCCCGCCGGACCGGCGTTCAGGGCGTCCCTCACGCGTTGCATCGTCCAGCGGTGCTCGGGATCGCGGGTCATCGTGGCCTCGAGCAGCGGCGCGAGCCAGCCGGCCTCGGCGAGACGTGGGGGTTCCTCGTGCACGATCCGGTAGAGCGCGCCCATCAGGTTGTCGCCGACCTCGTACGGCGGGCGACCGGCGAGGGCGTGGAAGAGAGTGGCGCCGAGGGACCAGACGTCGCTCGCGGTCGTGGCCATCTGGCCGGACGCCACCTCGGGCGCGAGGTAGGCCGGGGAGCCGGTGACGAGGCCGGTCTGGGTCAGCGACGCATCTGCCTCGGCGCGGGCGATGCCGAAGTCCGAGAGCTTCACCTGCCCGTCCTGGGTGACGAGGATGTTCGACGGCTTCACGTCGCGGTGCACGATCCCGGCGGCGTGCGCGGCGGCCAGGGCGTCGGCCGCCTGCCGGATGAGGGGGAGGCCTGGTCCGGCGTGAGCGCGCCGTCGCGCTCCACCAGGCCGGACAGGGTCACCCCTTCGACGTACTCCATCACCAGCCAGCGCTCGTGCGCCCTCGGTGATCAGGTCGAAGACCGCGACCACGTGCGGATGGTTGAGCCGGGCGGCCAGCCGTGCCTCGCGCTCGGCACGCGCGAGGTCCGCCGACTCGCCGCCGGGGGCGGTGCCGATCCGCTTGATCGCGACGTCGCGGCCCAGGGTCTCGTCGCGAGCCAGCCAGACCGCGCCCATGCCGCCTCGACCGATCTCCCGGTCGAGGGTGTACCTGCCTGCGATCAAGTGCTGCCCTTCCCTCTCCGCGCGGAATCCTACGATGACCACCGAATCCCACCCGGGCAAACCGGGTGGGCGACCGCACCCCGGATGCGGCAGGCTGGTCCCTGACGTACCCCGACCCCGGAAGGCCCACGCGTGTCCATCGACCCCACCCTCCTCGACGACCTCGAGTGGCGCGGCCTGATCGCCCACTCGACGGACCTCGACGCCCTGCGCGAGGCGCTCGGGCAGGGGAGCGTGCGGTTCTACGTCGGCTTCGACCCGACCGCGCCCAGCCTGCACATGGGCAACCTGGTGCAGATCCTGACCGCGCGCCGGCTTCAGGAGGCCGGCCACACGCCGTACCTCCTGGTGGGTGGGGCGACCGGCATGATCGGCGACCCCAAGGAGTCCGGCGAGCGCACGCTCAACTCGCTCGACACCGTCAAGGAGTGGGTCGAGAAGGTGCGCCGCCAGATCGAGCCGTTCCTGTCGTTCGACGGACCGAACGCCGCGACGATGGTCAACAACTACGACTGGACCGCGTCGATGTCGGTCATCGACTTCCTGCGCGACATCGGCAAGCACTTCCCGGTCAACCGGATGCTCGCCCGCGACGTCGTGCGATCCCGGCTCGAGGCCGGGATCAGCTACACCGAGTTCAGCTACGTGCTGCTGCAGTCCATGGACTTCCTCAACCTCTTCCGCGACCACGGGGTCACGCTGCAGTTCGGCGGCAGCGACCAGTGGGGCAACCTCACCGGCGGCGTCGAGCTGGTCCGGCGCTCCGACGGCGGTCACGTGCATGCCTTCGCGACCCCGCTGATCGAACGCGCCGACGGCACGAAGTACGGCAAGACCGAGGGCGGGGCCCTGTGGCTCGACCCGGAGATGATGTCGCCGTACGCCTTCTACCAGTTCTGGCTCAACGTCGAGGACGAGAAGGTGGTCGAGCTGCTCAAGATCTTCACCTTCCTCGACCGGGAGGAGATCGCGGAGCTCGAGGTGCAGACGGCGGAGAAGCCGTTCCTCCGGGCGGGCCAGCGGGCGCTGGCCGAGCAGGTCACCGGCGCTGGTCCACGGCCCCGAGGAGGCAGAGCACGCACGTGCTGCGTCCGCGGCCCTGTTCGGGGGCGGGGACCTCCGTGCCCTCAGCCACTCGACGCTGGCCGCCGCCCTCACGGAGGCCGGAGCCGCTCGCCTCGACGCGGCGGAGGAGGTCCCGTCCCTGGTCGACCTGCTGGTGCTGTCCGGGCCTGGCCCGCAGCAAGGGCGAGGCGCGTCGCACCGTCGGCGAAGGCGGCGCCTACCTCAACAACGTGCGGATCGAGGACCCCGACTACGTCCCGACCGGCGACGACCTGATCGGCGGCTCCTGGCTCGTCCTGCGCCGCGGCAAGAAGAAGTTCGCGGGCGTGGAGCTCGGTCGCCCGTGACCCATCGGTGGCTCGACGAGGTCGAGGCGCTGGCTCGGGAGGCATTGCCCGCGGCCGTCTTCCGGTACGTCGCCGAGGGAGCCCGTGACGAGATCTCGCTCGGCGAGGCGACTCCGGCCTGGGACGCGGTCCGGCTCGCCCCACGGGTGCTGCGGGACGTCCGCACCGTCGACACGGGCACCACGCTGATGGGCACCGGCTTCGCCGTCCCGATCGGGATCGCCCCGATGACGCTCCAGCGGGCCGCGGACCCGGGTGGCGAGGTCACGATGGCCGCCGCGGCCGAACGCGCCGGCGTCCCGATGGTGCTGTCGAGCAACGCCGGAAGCACCTTTGCCGACGTCGCGGCCACCGGCGCCCACTGGTGGCTGCAGGCGTATGTCGCCGCCGATCGTCGCGAGACGGTGCCGTTGCTCGAGGCGGCCGCGGCGGCCGGAGCGAAAGCCGTCGTTCTCACCGCGGACACTCCGGTGCTCGGGACCCGCTATCCGCTGGCCGACGGCCCCGGCATCTGGGAGGTTGCCGACGCCGGGTGGATCGGGGCCAACGCGGCGACGCCGCCCGGCGTCGATCCCACGGATCGCGGGAAGGCGATGGACCTCGGTCCGGCCGACATCGGGTGGCTGGCGGACACGACCGGGCTGCCCGTCGTGGTGAAGGGCGTACTGCGTGCCGACGACGCCCGTCGATGCGTGGAGGCGGGCGCCGCGGCGGTGTGGGTCTCCAACCACGGCGGACGCCAGCTCGACCAGGTGGTGGCCACCGCCCATTGCGTCGAGGCGGTGCGGGGCGCGGTGGGGGACTCAGCCGAGGTCTACGTGGACGGGGGGATCCGCAGTGGCCTCCATGTCTTGGTCGCGCTGGCACTGGGCGCGGACGCGGCGTTCGTCGGCCGCCCGCTGTTCCATGCGCTGGCAGCCGACGGTGGAGCGGGGGTGGACCGCGCGCTCGCCGAGTACACCCAGGAGCTGGTGGAGTCCATGCGTCTGGCCGGTTGTGCCCACCCGCAGGAGGCCCGAGGGATCGTGGCGCCGGGCTCGGAACAGGTCCGTGACCGGCTCTGACACCGATGTGGTTCGGGTCACCGCGGGTCGATTTGTCTCATCCCACGGCTTCGCCTAATGTTCTCCGGGTCGCCAGGGCGGCGGGAGGCAAGATCTGAGGATCGGGCCTCCGGCTCCGGTCGACCACCTCCAACTCACATCTCGACGGGTGGGCGGGTGCGTGCCTGAATGGTCGCCCCGACGAATCCCGGCGAGATCCGTGCGCGGAGGTGAGCGGGAAGCAGACCCCCGAATTGCCGGGCGGAAATGGCACCCGCTAAGGTTTGTGACAGCCCCAGGGCTCGACCGCTTCAGCGGTCCGGGCGTGGTGCGCGTCTGATTTTTGAGAACTCAACAGTGTGTCAATAGTCGATGAATTATTTTGTATGCCCTGTTGATGATCTTTTTTGGGTTGTTGATGGTTTGATGATGATTCTGGCTTTTTGCTAGGGTTTGTTGTCAGGTTTTGGATTTTTTGTAGGTTTCTACGGAGAGTTTGATCCTGGCTCAGGACGAACGCTGGCGGCGTGCTTAACACATGCAAGTCGAGCGGAAAGGCCCCTTTGGGGGTACTCGAGCGGCGAACGGGTGAGTATCACGTGAGTAATCTGCCCTTCACTTCGGGATAGCTTCGGGAAACCGAAATTAATACCGGATACGACACAGTTTCGCATGAGATCTGTGTGGAAAGATTTTTTGGTGGGGGATGTGCTCGCGGCCTATCAGCTTGTTGGTGGGGTAATGGCCTACCAAGGCTTCGACGGGTAGCCGGCCTGAGAGGGTGACCGGCCACACTGGGACTGAGACACGGCCCAGACTCCTACGGGAGGCAGCAGTGGGGAATATTGGACAATGGGCGGAAGCCTGATCCAGCAACGCCGCGTGAGGGATGACGGCCTTCGGGTTGTAAACCTCTTTCACCTCGGACGAAGCGCAAGTGACGGTACGAGGGGAAGAAGCACCGGCCAACTACGTGCCAGCAGCCGCGGTAATACGTAGGGTGCGAGCGTTGTCCGGAATTATTGGGCGTAAAGGGCTCGTAGGCGGTTTGTCGCGTCGGGAGTGAAAACCTCGGGCTTAACTCGGGGCTTGCTTTCGATACGGGCAGACTGGAGGTATGCAGGGGAGAACGGAATTCCTGGTGTAGCGGTGAAATGCGCAGATATCAGGAGGAACACCGGTGGCGAAGGCGGTTCTCTGGGCATTACCTGACGCTGAGGAGCGAAAGTGTGGGGAGCGAACAGGATTAGATACCCTGGTAGTCCACACCGTAAACGTTGGGCGCTAGGTGTGGGATCCATTCCACGGGTTCCGTGCCGCAGCTAACGCATTAAGCGCCCCGCCTGGGGAGTACGGCCGCAAGGCTAAAACTCAAAGGAATTGACGGGGGCCCGCACAAGCGGCGGAGCATGCGGATTAATTCGATGCAACGCGAAGAACCTTACCTGGGTTTGACATACACCCTGCCGCCTCAGAGATGGGGCTTCTTTTGGGGGTGTACAGGTGGTGCATGGCTGTCGTCAGCTCGTGTCGTGAGATGTTGGGTTAAGTCCCGCAACGAGCGCAACCCTCGTCCTATGTTGCCAGCAGCGCCTTCGGGTGGCTGGGGACTCATGGGAGACTGCCGGGGTCAACTCGGAGGAAGGTGGGGATGACGTCAAGTCATCATGCCCCTTATGTCCAGGGCTTCACGCATGCTACAATGGCCGGTACAAAGGGCTGCGATGCCGTAAGGTGGAGCGAATCCCAAAAAGCCGGTCTCAGTTCGGATTGGGGTCTGCAACTCGACCCCATGAAGTCGGAGTCGCTAGTAATCGCAGATCAGCAACGCTGCGGTGAATACGTTCCCGGGCCTTGTACACACCGCCCGTCACGTCACGAAAGTCGGCAACACCCGAAGCCGGTGGCCCAACCCTTGTGGGGGGAGCCGTCGAAGGTGGGGCTGGCGATTGGGACGAAGTCGTAACAAGGTAGCCGTACCGGAAGGTGCGGCTGGATCACCTCCTTTCTAAGGAGCACACACCCCGCACGCCCGACATCGGTGTCGGGTGGCATTGGTGGTGTTCACTAGTGGAATCATCGATGAACGCCCGCGTCCCGCGGGTCTGTCTTCCTCAGTACTACCCACGGCGTGAGCTGGGGTGTGGAACCTGGAGGGTGGCCGGTGGGGCGGTGGATCTTCGGGTCCTGGATCTGTTGGGTCCTGGATCTTGGGGTTCTGGGGTTTTGGCACGCTGTTGGGCCCTGAGGAATCAGGCCCGTGGTCCCGCTGCTGGGTGCCTGCCGTGAGGTGGGTGGCCGGTGGTGGGGTGGGTTGGTTTTTCTGTGCCTCCTTTCCCTGGTCGTGCGCGTGTGGTGTGCGGGTGGGGGTTGGTGGGTGGGGTGTTTGACATGTGGATAGTGGACGCGAGCATCTGGCGACAACCAGGTTTTTGGGGTTGTTGTCTTTTGTTTTTGTAGTGGCCCTGCTGCTCCTGTGATTGTGGGGGTGGTGGGGTTGTGTGTCTTTGTAGTTTTTGTTGAGTGTTTGTGAGACAAGCTGTGAAGGGCACATGGTGGATGCCTTGGCATCAAGAGCCGATGAAGGACGTTGGAGCCTGCGATAAGCCCTGGGGAGTTGGCAACCGAGCTGTGATCCGGGGGTGTCCGAATGGGGTAACCCAGCTGGAGTCATGTCCAGTTACCCGCGCCTGAATGTATAGGGCGTGTGGAGGGAACGTGGGGAAGTGAAACATCTCAGTACCCATAGGAAGAGAAAACAATAGTGATTCCGAGAGTAGTGGCGAGCGAAATCGGATCAGGCTAAACCTTCTACGTGTGATACCCGGCAGGGGTTGCGTAGGGGGGGTTGTGGGAGCGCGTGGGTCCGTCTGCCGGCGGGTCGACACAGTAAGAAACCTCATCTGAAGTTGAAGTCCATTGGAAAGTGGCGCCGTAGAGGGTGATAGTCCCGTAGGTGTAAGGGTGAGGCTGTGACGCGTTTTCCCAAGTAACACGGAACTCCTGAAATTCTGTGTGAATCTGGCGGGACCACCCGTTAAGCCTAAATACTTCTTGGTGACCGATAGCGGACAAGTACCGTGAGGGAAAGGTGAAAAGTACCCCTGGCGGGGAGTGAAATAGTACCTGAAACCGTGTGCCTACAATCCGTCAGAGCTTCATCCCTTGTGGGTGGGGTGATGGCGTGCCTTTTGAAGAATGAGCCTGCGAGTTTGCGTTGTGTTGCGAGGTTAACCCGTGTGGGGGAGCCGTAGCGAAAGCGAGTCCTAACAGGGCGCTTTGAGTAGCACGATCAAGACCCGAAGCGAAGTGATCTATCCATGGGCAGGTTGAAGCGCCGGTAAGACGGCGTGGAGGACCGAACCCACTTAGGTTGAAAACTGAGGGGATGACCTGTGGATAGGGGTGAAAGGCCAATCAAACTTCGTGATAGCTGGTTCTCCCCGAAATGCATTTAGGTGCAGCGTTGTGTGTTTCTTGCCGGAGGTAGAGCACTGGATAGCCGATGGGCCCGACCAGGTTACTGACGTTAGCCAAACTCCGAATGCCGGTAAGTGAGAGCGCAGCAGTGAGACTGCGGGGGATAAGCTCCGTAGTCGAGAGGGAAACAGCCCAGACCATCAGCTAAGGCCCCTAAGCGGTGACTAAGTGGAAAAGGATGTGGAGTCGCAGTGACAACCAGGAGGTTGGCTTGGAAGCAGCCACCCTTGAAAGAGTGCGTAATAGCTCACTGGTCAAGTGATTCCGCGCCGACAATGTAGCGGGGCTCAAGTCATCCGCCGAAGCTATGGCATTCGCACGTGTACCTAGCATCCGTCCTTCGGGGTGGGTGTTCAGGGGTGTGGATGGGTAGGGGAGCGTCGTGTCGGAAGTGAAGCCGCGGGGTGACCCAGTGGTGGATGCGACACGAGTGAGAATGCAGGCATGAGTAGCGAATGAGGAGTGAGAAACTCCTCCGCCGATTGATCAAGGGTTCCAGGGTCAAGCTAATCTGCCCTGGGTAAGTCGGGACCTAAGGCGAGGCCGACAGGCGTAGTCGATGGACAACGGGTTGATATTCCCGTACCGGCAATGTAGCGACCCTGACGAGGCCGGTGATGCTAACCGCCCGAAACCACTCACCACCGCGCCTTCGGGTGTGGAGTGGGTGGCAGAGCGCGGGACCCGATCCGGTAGTAGTCAAGCGATGGGGTGACGCAGGAAGGTAGCCCAGCCACAGCGATGGTTGTCTGTGGGCAAGGACGTAGGGGGCGGTCCAGGTAAATCCGGGCCGCTGTGCTTCGAGCACGACCCTGAGATCCGACGCGGAGCCGTACCAGGTGAAGTGGGTGATCCTATGCTGTCGAGAAAAACCTCTAGCGAGCTATGCGCCGCCCGTACCCCAAACCGACTCAGGTGATCAGGTAGAGAATACCGAGGCGATCGAGCAAACCATGGTTAAGGAACTCGGCAAAATGCCCCCGTAACTTCGGGAGAAGGGGGACCCGAACCGTCAACCCACTAGCTGGGGGCAGCGGGGAGGGTCGCAGAGACCAGGCCCAAGCGACTGTTTACTAAAAACACAGGTCCGTGCGAAGTTGTAAGACGAGGTATACGGACTGACTCCTGCCCGGTGCTGGAAGGTTAAGGAGACCCGTTAGCTGCACGGCGAAGCGGAGAACTTAAGCCCCAGTAAACGGCGGTGGTAACTATAACCATCCTAAGGTAGCGAAATTCCTTGTCGGGTAAGTTCCGACCTGCACGAATGGAGTAACGACTTGGGCGCTGTCTCAACCATGGACTCGGCGAAATTGCACTACGAGTAAAGATGCTCGTTACGCGCGGCAGGACGGAAAGACCCCGGGACCTTTACTACAGTTTGGTATTGGTGTTTGGTTCGGCTTGTGTAGGATAGGTGGGAGACTGTGAAACACGCACGCCAGTGTGTGTGGAGTCAACGTTGAAATACCACTCTGGTCGTACTAGATGTCTAACCTTGGTCCGTGATCCGGATCAGGGACAGTGCCTGATGGGTAGTTTAACTGGGGCGGTTGCCTCCTAAAATGTAACGGAGGCGCTCAAAGGTTCCCTCAGCCTGGTTGGCAATCAGGTGGCGAGTGTAAGTGCACAAGGGAGCTTGACTGTGAGACAGACATGTCGAGCAGGGACGAAAGTCGGAACTAGTGATCCGGCCACGGCAAGTGGAAGCGTGGTCGCTCAACGGATAAAAGGTACCCCGGGGATAACAGGCTGATCTTCCCCAAGAGTCCATATCGACGGGATGGTTTGGCACCTCGATGTCGGCTCGTCGCATCCTGGGGCTGGAGTAGGTCCCAAGGGTTGGGCTGTTCGCCCATTAAAGCGGCACGCGAGCTGGGTTTAGAACGTCGTGAGACAGTTCGGTCCCTATCCGCCGCGCGCGCAGGAAACTTGAGAAAGGCTGTCCCTAGTACGAGAGGACCGGGATGGACGAACCTCTGGTGTGCCAGTTGTCCCGCCAGGGGCACGGCTGGTTGGCTACGTTCGGGAGTGATAACCGCTGAATGCATCTAAGCGGGAAGCACGTTTCAAGATGAGGTTTCCCACCCAGAAATGGGGTAAGGCCCCCCACAGAACATGGGGTTGATAGGCCGGAGGTGTACAGCAGCAATGCCCAGCCGACCGGTACTAATAGGCCGAGGGCTTGTCTTACAAACCCTCAACCAAAACCACAAACACACACACCGTGTTTCGTGCCCGCGTCCACACCACACACACCCAAAACCAACACCCACCCCACCACAAAACGTGCCGGGACAGGGGTGTTCACAAACGTTACGGCGGCCATAGCGACAGGGAAACACCCGGACCCATACCGAACCCGGAAGTTAAGCCTGCCAGCGCCGATGGTACTGCAACCGAGAGGCTGTGGGAGAGTAGGACGCCGCCGGACATACACTGCGTGGAGGCCACCCATCTGGGTGGCCTCCACGTCATTTCGCACACAAGTGCGCACGCGCAGCATCAGCCGAAGGAGTGAGGACAGTCGTGGCCGAGGACCGTCGCAGCCAGCGTCCGTCGCGACCCTCCGGCCGGCGCCCGGCCGGTCAGGGGAAGCGCCAGGACCCGAGGTCCGAGAACCGTCCCCGCGGCGGAAGTCGCGATCGCAATGCCGGCCGGGAGCGCCCGTCGAGCCAGGAACGGACCGAGACCCAGGCACGGTACGACGGTCCGGAGCTGCCCGAGGAGATCACCGGGCGCGAGCTCGACCGGTCCGTGGCCGCACAGCTGAAGGGCCTGCCGGAGAAGCTCGCGGCCCGCGTCGCCCGACACCTGGCCGCCGCCGGCATGCTGATCGACGACGACCCGGAGACGGCCTACCAGCACACCCTGGCCGCCCGCGCCCGGGCCGCGCGGCTCGCGGTCGTCCGTGAGGCGACCGGCGAGGCGGCCTACGCCGCGGGTCACTACGCCGAAGCCCTCGCGGAGCTCAGGGCCGCCAAGCGGATGAACGGTGCTACCGCCTACCTGCCGATCATGGCTGACTGCCACCGGGCGCTGGGCCACCCCGACCAGGCGCTGAAGCTCGCGAAGAGCCCGTCGGTGGCCAACTTCGCCCCGGAGGCCAAGGCCGAGATGACCCTGGTGGAGGCCGGAGCCCGGCGCGACCTCGGCCAGTTCGACGCCGCCCTTCGCACCCTCGAGATGGCACCGCTCAACTCCAAGAGCCGGGCCGCCTGGGTGGTTCGGCTGCGCTATGCCTATGCCGACACCCTCCTGGCGGCCGGGCGGGAGACCGACGCGCTCGCCTGGTTCCACCGGACCCAGGCGATCGACGGGGAGCAGATCACCGACGCCGAGGAGCGGGCCGACGAGCTGGAGCGCCGGCTCAACGGCTGATGAAGGTGGCCTCCACCGTGGGCCCGACCGGCTGGGTCCCCCAACGCACTCCGTCCCGGTAGGAGATCTCCACCGGCTGGACGGTCGCCTCGCCCGGCTCGTCGTCGAGGATCTCGAGCACCAGGCCGTCGCCGGGCTCGAGCGTCGCACCGTCTGCCTCGACCATGCTCGAGCAGAACGTGTTCGGCTCGTGGGTGACCGACACGGTGCCGTCCTTGCACACCAAGGCAGCCACCCTCGCCTCGCCGTCGACGTCGAGCGTGACCTTGCTGATGTGCAGCGTCCGGTCGTCGTCGGCTCGCGGGGTCGTAGATGCCGACGTACTCCGACTCCCCGAGTGGTATCTGGACCTCGACCGGTTGGTCGGGCACCGGCAGTGGAGTGGGGTGCGTGACGAACCAGGCGCCGAACGCGACCACGACGCCGACCGCAAGGATCCAGAGCAGGATCCGGCCGCGGCGCGAGCGCTGGACCTGCAGGCTCCGCGGCGTCCGGGCGTCGGTCATGAGGAGAGCGTAGGGGAGGTGGCTGCCAGACTTCGCCCATGAGCAACGTCAAGCGGCCCGCGCTCGAGGGCACCGTGGCCGTACGTGACGACCGGCGGCTCAGCTTCGCGGAGTACGGCTCGACACGTGGCCAGGCCATCGTGTGGATGCACGGAACGCCGGGGGCCAGGCGACAGATCCCCCTCGAGGCAAGGGCGTACGCCGAGCAGCACGGCCTGCGCATCATCGGCGTCGACCGGCCCGGCATCGGATCGTCCACCCCGCATCTCTACGCCAACATCCTGGACTGGACCCGGGACCTCGAGATCCTGCTCGACACGCTGGGGGTCGACACACTGCGGCTGATCGGGCTGTCCGGAGGTGGCCCCTACGCGCTGGCTGCCGGCGTGGCCATGCCCGACCGGGTGCACGGGGTCGGGGTCCTCGGCGGGGTGGCGCCGACCGCCGGCGAGGATGCGGTCGACGGCGGCCTGATCCAGCTCGCGGTGCGGCTCGCGCCACTGCTGTCCCTCGGCAGAGTGCCGCTGGGTGTGGCCCTGACCGGCGCCATCCGGCTGGTGCGACCGCTGGCGGGGCCGGCCCTCGACCTCTATGCGGCCGTTCAGCCTCCGGGTGACCGCAACCTGCTCGCCCGGCCGGAGTTCAAGGCCATGTTCCTGGACGACCTGCTCAACGGCAGCCGCTTCCAGACGTCGGCACCGCTCGCCGACCTGGTCCTGTTCACCCGCGACTGGGGCTTCACGGCTGCGGAGGTGGCGGTGCCCGTGCGCTGGTGGCACGGCGACGACGACCACATCGTGCCGCTGGCACATGGTCAGCACCTCGTCGAGCGGCTGCCCGACGCGACCCTGAAGGTGATCGCGGGGGAGAGCCACCTGGGCGGTCTCGGCATCGCCCAGGACGTGCTCGGTGCGCTGATGGAGCTCGGTCCCCGCCGGGCGACCGCCCGGCCCGCGACCTGACGCCACGCATCGGCGAACACCCGTTTCACTGGTATTCAGCCGCCCCATGGGCCACAATGGTGGCCACAACTACACACGTGTGACTCTCGTGAACTCTGAACACTCCGTCGCCAGACCGCTGGGGAAGGCGTATCTCGACGCCGGAGATGAAGGAGGTCACGGTGACCGCACGCACCGCCAATCGCCCCGACGGGGCGGGGACGAGGGGCATTCTCTACGTGCACTCGGCCCCCTCCGCGCTGTGCCCGCACATCGAGTGGGCCATCGGTGGCGTACTCGGCCTTGCCGTGAACCTGGACTGGACGCCGCAACCGGCCCAGACGGGGACCTACCGCGCCGAGCTGTCATGGACCGGGAGCGCAGGGTCCGCGGCGGAGGTGGCCTCCGCCCTGCGCGGCTGGAGCCACCTCAGGTTCGAGATCACCGAGGAGCCGACATCCTCGTCCGAGGGGGTGCGCTACTCCTACACCCCTGAGCTCGGCGTCTTCCACGCCGTGACCGGGTTGCACGGCGACATCATGATCCCCGAGGACCGGCTCAAGGCCGCCGTGGTGAAGTCGGCGTTGGGGGACACCACCCTCGAGATCGAGATCGACAAGCTGCTCGGCAAGCCCTGGGACGACGAGCTCGAGACCTTCCGGCACGCCGGTGAGGGCGCTCCGGTGCGGTGGCTGCACCAGGTCGTCTAGGGCCCGAGAGGTCAGGGACGCCGCATCCGGAAGTACCCGGGCTTGACCCAGCGGACGTGCTTCGTGCACTCGTTGAGGGGGCCGGGCAGGCCGTTGCACCTGCGCCAGGTGAGCTTCCCCGCGATCTTGAAGCGGCCGGGGCGGGTGACGTCGTTGCAGAACCGGAAGTGGTTGGCGCCGCGCCTCGGGTTGGCCGCAGCGTCCATCGTGTTCGACGCGATCGTCCGACCGGACGGGCCGTGCAGGAACGTCTCGAACAGCCAGTCGTTGTTCGGCGGCCTGACGACGTACTGGTAGCGGTAGTTGTGGCAGCCCTCGCGCAGGACCTTGTTGGCGGCCCACACGCGTCCGAACCTGACGTCGCCCGCGTGGGCAGGGGCAACGAGGGCGCCAACCACAAGGGCGCCCACCGCGAATATCACTGCGATGTGTTTCATCGGCTTCCCTCACCTCTCGCCCTGTTCAACGGGAGAGCGTGACGAGCGTTACGCCCGAGTGTTCGGAGCGGTCCTCAGAGAGGGATGTTGCCGTGCGCTCCGCGGCGTACGCCGTCCGCCTGGACCGCGGCGTCGATCGCCCGGGCCAGGGCGGTGCGGGTGGCCGCCGGCTCGACGACCTCGTCGACGACGCCGAT
Source organism: uncultured Actinomycetota bacterium (assembly GCA_963841625.1). Lineage (GTDB taxonomy): Bacteria > Actinomycetota > Actinomycetes > Propionibacteriales > Nocardioidaceae > Nocardioides. Next base: position 417,402 of record CAWJDH010000009.1, read on the forward strand.
CTCCACCGCCTTGTCCACCCCGCCGGCGAGACGCTCGTGCTCGGCCGCGAGCTCGGCCTCCACCTGGGGCCGGATGTCCGGCGACACCTCCGCGAGCCTTCGGCGGTGGAGGATCCGGATGGCCGCCACCGCGCCCATGACCGCCACCTCCGCGCCCGGCCACGCGAACACCCGCGTGGCGCCCAGCGAACGGGCGTTCATGGCGATGTAGGCCCCGCCGTAGGTCTTGCGGGTCACCAGGGTCACCCGCGGCACCACGCACTCGCCGAAGGCGTGCAGCAGCTTCGCGCCCCGGCGGACCACGCCGTCCCACTCCTGGCCCACCCCGGGCAGGTAGCCGGGGACGTCGACCAGGACGATCAATGGGACGCCCAGGGCGTCGCAGAGGCGCACGAAGCGGGAGGCCTTCTCCGCCGAGAGGGAGTCCAGGCAGCCGCCGAGCCGCAGCGGGTTGTTCGCCACCACGCCGACGGTGCGACCGCCGAGCCGCCCGAGGGCGGTGACGATGTTGGGCGCCCAGCGGGCGTGCAGCTCCGAGACGGTGCCTTCATCGAGGATCGACTCGACCAGCGGGTGCACGTCGTAGGCCCGCTTGCGCGACTCCGGCAGGAGCTCGGACAGGTCGCGGTCCTCGACGTCCTCGACCTTGAGGCTGCCCTGGGAGCCGAGCAGGGTCGCGACCCCGCGCGCGCGGTCGAGGGCCTCGCGCTCGGACTCGGTGAGGATGTGGACCACACCGGAGCGGCGGCCGTGCGGCTCCGGTCCGCCGAGGCGCAGCATGTCGACGTCCTCGCCGGTGACCGAGCGGACCACGTCGGGGCCGGTCACGAAGATCCGCCCCTCGGGGCCGAGGATCACCACGTCGGTCAGGGCGGGTCCGTAGGCGGCGCCGCCGGCGGCGGGGCCGAGGACCACGGAGATCTGCGGGATCTTGCCGGACGCCTGGGTCATCACCTGGAAGATCCGGCCGACCGCGTGCAGTGACAGCACGCCCTCGGCCAGCCGGGCGCCACCGGAGTGCCACAGGCCGATGATCGGCACGCCGTCGGTCATCGCCCGGTGGTAGGCGTCGACCACGACCCGACAGCCCTGGTCGCCCATCGCGCCGCCCATGACGGTCGCGTCGGAGCAGAAGGCCACCACGCGGGTGCCGTCGACCAGGCCGACCGCGGCCAGCATGCCGGAGTCGTCGTCGGGGGTGATCAGCTCCAGCGAGCCGTCGTCGAGCAGGGCCGTCAGCCGGTGCACCGGGTTGCGCGGGTCCTGGTCGCGCGGCAGCTTCTGCTTGCCGCCGGCCGGGGCCGCCGGCGCGGTGGTCGCGACCATCACACGCTCCGGAACGCGAGGGCCACGTTGTGCCCGCCGAAGCCGAAGGAGTTGTTGAGGGCGGCGACGTCGCCCGCAGGCAGGTCGCGCTTCTTGTCGGCGAGATCGAGCCCGGTGTCCTCGGGGTCGTCGAGGTTGATCGTCGGGGGGACCGTGCGCTGCTGGATCGCGAGGATCGTCGCCACCGACTCCAGCGCGCCGGCCGCGCCGAGAAGGTGGCCGGTCATCGACTTGGTCGAGGTCACCACGGCACCGTCGGCTGCGTCCCCGAGCGCCGCGCGGATGGCTCCGGCCTCGGCCAGGTCCCCCTGGGGTGTCGAGGTGGCGTGGGCGTTGATGTGGCGAATGTCGCCGGCGTCGAGGTCGGACTCGCGCAGGCACAGCTTCATCGCCCGGGTCGCCCCGAGGCCGGACGGGTCCGGCTGGGCGATGTCGTGCGAGTCGGCGGTGATGCCGGCGCCCGAGGCCTCGGCGTACACCTTGGCCCCGCGGGCCTCGGCGTGCTCCGCGGACTCCAGCACCACGACGGCCGCACCCTCACCGAGCACGAACCCGTCGCGGCCCTTGTCCCACGGACGGGACGCGGCCTCGGGGTCGTCGTTGCGCCGGGAGAGCGCCATCATCTGGCCGAAGGCCGCCATCGGCAGCGGGTGTACGGCGGCTTCGGTGCCACCGCAGACGACCACGTCGGCGCGGCCGAGCCGGATCAGGTCGATCCCCATGGCGATCGCCTCGTTGCCGGACGCGCAGGCCGAGACGGGCGTGTGCACCCCCGCCTTGGCGCCGAGCGCCAGGCCGATGTTGGCGGCGGGGGAGTTGGGCATCAGCATCGGGATCGCCAGCGGCGAGACCCGACGCGGCCCCTTCTCCTTGAGGGAGTCGTAGTTGGACAGCAGCGTCTGCACGCCGCCGATCCCGGAGGCCATCGCCACCGCGAGCCGCTCCGGGTCCACTCCGGCGTCCGCCAGGCCCGCATCGGCCCACGCCTCGTTGGCCGCGATCAGCGCGAACTGACCCGAACGGTCCAACCTCCGGGCCTTGACCCGGTCCAGGACCTCGGTGGGCTCGACCGCGGCCTCCGCCGCGATCCGGGCGCCGAGCTGCTCGGCCCAGTCCTGGGTGAGCGCAGCGACGCCGGACCGCCCCTCGATGAGGGCGGACCAGGTGGTGGGCACGTCTCCACCGACCGGGGACGTGGCCCCCAGGCCGGTGACGACGACTCGCTTGGCAGACATGTGGTTCCTTTGCTGGGTGGTGGTCTCGGCTGGCGCGCGTGGCTGGGGCCAGCGGGCCGAGGGCGGTCAGCCCTGGGCGCGCTCGATGAACGCGACTGCGTCACCGACGGTCTTGAGGTTCTTCACCTCGTCGTCGGGGATGGAGACACCGAACTTCTCCTCCGCCGCGACGACGACCTCGACCATCGAGAGCGAGTCCACGTCGAGGTCGTCCACGAAGGACTTGTCGAGCTGGACGTCGTCGGCGTCGATGCCGGCGACCTCGTTGACGATCTCGGCAAGGTCGGTGCGGATCTCTTCGGTGGTGGCCATCTGCGGCTTCCCTTCTGTTGTGCGTTCTGTTGGCGTCGTGCGTCTTGGTGTTGCGCTGGTGGGCGGCGCTGAGCTGCTACGGAACGGTGACGACCTGGGCGGCGTACGCCAGGCCGGCACCGAATGCCACGAGGAGCGCCGTGTCCCCGCTGCGTGCCTCACCGTCGTCGATCATGCGCTCGAGGGCGAGGGGAATGGAGGCCGCCGAGGTGTTGCCCTGCTCGGCGATGTCGCGGGCGATCCTGACCCGCTCGGGCAGCTTCATCGAGCGCGCCATCGCGTCGATGATCCGCATGTTGGCCTGGTGGGGCACGAACACGTCGAGGTCGTCGATGGACACCCCGGCGCGGTCGAGGGCCTGCTGGCCGACCTTGGCCATCGCGAACGACGCCCACCGGAAGACCGGGTTGCCCTGCATCATCAGGTGGGGCATGACGCCCGCTGCCGGGCTGGTCGGGAGTGCCGACGACGTCACGCCAGTCCTCCTTCTGCCGGATCAGGTCGAACTGCTCGCCGTCGGAGCCCCACACCACCGGGCCGATGCCGGGCTGGTCGGACGGGCCGACCACGGCGGCGCCCGCGCCGTCGGCGAAGATGAAGGCCGTCCCGCGGTCGTGCAGGTCGGTGAGGTCGCTGAGGCGCTCGACCCCGATGACCAGGGCGTGGCCGACGCTGCCGCCCCGGACCATGTCGGAGGCCAGCGCGACGCCGTAGCAGAAGCCGGCGCAGGCGGCCGAGATGTCGAACGCGGAGGCCTTGTTGGTGCCGAGCTCGTGGGCGATCGCGGTGGCGACGGCCGGGGTCTGCAGCATGTGGCTGACCGTGGCGACGATGACGCAGTCGATCTGCTCGGCGGAGATCCCGGCCTTGTCGATCGCCTTGCGCGCAGCGGCCACGCTCATGACCTGGACGGTCTCCTCGGGAGCTGGCCCAGCGACGCTGCCGGATCCCCGAGCGCTGCTGGATCCACTCGTCACTGGAGTCGATCGCCGCGATGACCTCGGAGTTGGGGATCACGCGCGAGGGGCGATAGCCGCCGATCCCGAGGATCGCGGCGTGCTGTGAGCCGGCGGAACTACCGAGTGGACTCATCAGGACGCTCCCTCGGGGTGCAGGCGGAGGAGCGGCTGGCCGGGTGAGACCAGGTCGCCGTCCTCGACGAGCCACTCGACGACCTGCCCGCCGTGCGGGGCGACGACGTTGATCAGGTCGCGCAGGCTGGCGACGTCGCCGATCGGGGTCCCCGGAGCGAGGCGGTCGAGGTCGGCGGCCTCGCTCGCGAGGTGGAAGGTGCCCTTGGCGGGGGAGACGATCATCCGCCAGGTCGGCGTGGTCTCGATCTGGGAGGCCTCGCCGTGCTTCTCGACGAACGCACGGGCGTCGTCGAGCTGGTCGGGGGTCTTCAGCGCGAAGGTCTCGACGCCCTTCATCGCCCGCTTGGCGATCCCGGTCAGGGTCCCCGCGGGCGGCATCTCGAGCATCCCGGTGACGCCGAGGTCGAGCATGGTCTCCATGCAGAGGTCCCAGCGGACCGGGTTGGCGATCTGGCCGACGATCCGGGCCAGGACCTCTTGACCGTCGTGGATCACCTGACCGTCCTTGTTGGAGATCAGGGGCGTGCGCGGGTCGTGGACCGAGACGGAGCGGGCGAGGCCGGCGAGGTGGCCGACGGCCGGGGACATGTGCTCGGTGTGGAAGGCGCCGGCGACGCTGAGCGGCGTCAGCCGGGCCTTGGTCGGCGGGTCGGCGGCGAGTGCCTCGAGCTGCTCGAGCGTGCCCGCGGCCACGACCTGGCCGGGCCCGTTGTCGTTGGCGGCGGTGAGGCCGTGCTTGTCGAGCGCGGACAGGACGTCGTCGCGGTCGCCGCCGAGGACCGCGGTCATCCCGGTCGGCGTCGTGGCGGACGGCCTCGGCCATCGCCCGACCCCGCTCGCGGACCAGGACCATGGCCTGCTCGGCGGTGATCACCCGCGCGCCGGCTGCGGCGGTGATCTCCCCGACGCTGTGTCCGGTGACGGCGCCGATCATGGAGAAGGCGTCCGCGGGATGCGGGAACAGCTCCAGGGCCGCGATCAGCCCCGTGGCGACCAGCAGCGGCTGGGCCACCTGGGTGTCGCGGATCGTCTCGGCGTCGGACTCGGTCCCGTGGCGGGCGAGGTCGATGCCGGAGACGGTCGAGAGCCAGTCGAAGCGCGAGGCGAAGGTGCGGTCCTCCAGCCAGGGCTTGAGGAAACCGGGGGACTGGGCCCCCTGGCCGGGAGCGACGATGACGAGCACGAGATCAACTGTGCCGGGTCAAGGGGGTCGCGCTCGCCTCTGGCGCACACGAATCTCCCCGGGGAATCTTTGTAGGGTTCCTACAAAGCCTGCGCTGACCCGCCCGAAATTTCGGGCGGGTCGTCTCGTCGGTCCGTCCCGACTGCCGGCCCAGCACCAGGGCGATCTCGAGGGTGAAGGCGTGGCGCGCCATGGTGGGGGTGTAGCCGGTCAGCTCGGCGACCTGCCGGAGCCGGTAGCGCACGGTGTTGGGATGGACGAAGAGGGCCCGGGCGGCTCCCTCGAGGGAGGCGCCGTGCTGGAAGTACGCCGCCAGGGTCTCGATCAGGGTGCCCTTGGCCCGCAGCAACGGGAGGTAGATCTCCTCGACCAGGTGGCGCCGCGCGTGGCCGTCGCCGGCCAGCGCGCGCTCGGGGAGCAGCTCCCCGCTGCTCACCGGCCGGGGAGCCTCGGGCCAGCCCGCCGCCGACCGGTACGCCGACAGCGCCGCGCGAGCCGAGAGGTGGGCGCGACTGAGGCCCTCCTGGACCGGTCCGACGACCACCGGTCCCTCACCGAAGAGCTCCACGACCGTCTTCGCCGCCTTGTGGGGGTCGCCGACCCCGCCGAGCACCACGACGAGCCGCTCGCCCTGGGTGGCGCACAGCGCGTCCATCCCCGCAGCCCGGGCGAGGCGTCGTACCTCGTCGAACACGTCGGTGTCCGTCCTCTCGGCCGGTACGGCGCCCAGCACGACCGCGACCTCGCCCGGCGCCGACCAGCCGAGAGCGCTCGCGCGGGAGAGGACCGCCTCGTCGGTCTCGGCACGCAGGATCGCGTCGACCACCAGCGCCTCGAGGCGCGCGTCCCAGGCGCCGCGGACCTCGGCGGCACGGGCGTAGACCTCGGCAGTGGCGAAGGCGACCTCGCGGGCGTAGCGCAGCACCGCGGCGTGGACGTCGGCTGCGTCCTCGGGCTCCACGATGTCGTCGATCTTGCTCTCCATGACCTCGATCGACAGCCGGACCAGGTCAACCGTCTGCTGGAGGTTGATGACGCCGGCCAGTGCCCGGGGCGCGGCCCCGAACACCGAGGCGGCCAGCACCGTGCCGCCAGGAACGGGCTCCCCTTCGTGCCGGTACCAGTCCACGAAGCCACGGATGCCGGCCTGGACGATCAGGCCCACCCACGACCGGTCCTCGGCGCTGAGGTCGCCGAACCACGGGAGGTCGGTCTCCATCCGGGCCGTGGCGGCGGTGCTCAGCGCGCCGGTGGATCGCTGGAGGGCAGTGGCCGCCCGGTTGGGCGACCGGCGCGGCGCGGAGGTCACAATTCGAGGTTAGTGCAGGACATTCGGAGGTTAGGCGGGGTCGAGTCGGGGTATATCTCTCCCACACGAGGGGCCCGGGTCCCGAAGTGAAACCGGTTCTGGTTGAATCCCGAACCACCCGACTGATCTGGGAGGCCCCAGTGCCCGATGTCCCGCACGATCTCCAGTACGTCACGATCCACGGCCACCGCCGCGCCTTCGTGAAGACGGGACAGGGTCCGGCGCTTCTCCTCCTCCACGGCCTCGGCTGCGACCACACCACGTGGGAGCCCGTCATCGACTCCCTGGCCCGCCGCTACACCGTGATCGCGCCGGACCTCCTCGGCCACGGCCGCTCCGACAAGCCCCGGGCCGACTACAGCGTGGGCGGCTACGCCAACGGGATGCGTGACCTGCTGACGGTGCTCGGGATCGACAAGGCGACGGTGGTCGGCCACAGCTTCGGCGGCGGCGTGGCCATGCAGTTCGCCTACCAGTTCCCGGAGCGGACCGAGCGGATGGTGCTGGTCGCCCCCGGTGGGCTCGGTCCCGAGGTCAACCCCGCGATCCGCGCGATCACGACCCCCGGCTTCCACCAGGTCATGGCAGCGCTGACGTTGCCGGGTGTCCGGCACGCCGGGAAGGTCGGGCTGCACGCGCTCTCCCGCACGCCGTGGAAGCACACCCGCGACCTCGACGAGGTGGCCGAGATCTACGACTCGTTCAAGGACCCCCGCGCGCGGCACGCCATCCGCCACGTGGTGAAGGCCGTCGTCGACTGGCGTGGCCAGATCGTGACGATGGCCGACCGCGCCTACCTGACCGAGGCGATGCCGATGTGCGTGGTCTGGGGTCGCGACGACAAGGTGATCCCGGTCCGGCACGCCAGCAACGCGGCCATGCTTGCGCCGATGGCGCAGGTCGAGGTGATCCCCAACGCCGGCCACTTCCCGCACAAGGACCACCCGCACCGGTTCGTGAAGATCGTCAACGAGTTCGTCCGGTCGACCCAGCCCGCGACGTACTCCCGCGCCAGGTGGCGCCACCTGCTGCGCAACGGGCAGGTCGATGCCGCTCAGATCGCGGCAGTCACCGACATCAGCACTGCTTGACGGTCCAGCGCGCCCAGATCACCGTGCGACCGGCGTCTCGACACGCGGGTCGCGACTTCGCTAGCTCAGTCGCGCCGCTCGCTCGACGCACCATCAAGGGGTTGACGCTTTCGTGTCCTCAAGCGTCTCCCCCTTCCTGCTTGACGTCGGCGACGGCGGTGGGGTCGTCGATGCGGTACTTGTCGAACGCCTCCTGCACCTTCGACCGGTCGATCTCGCCGGCGTCGGCGAGCGCCTGGAGGGCCTGGACGACCACGGACTGGGCATCCACGTGGAAGAACCGCCGGGCAGCCGGGTCGCGTGTCGGCGAACCCGAAGCCGTCCGTGCCGAGCACCCGGTAGTCGCCGGGCACCCAGCGCGCGATCTGGAGGGGTACGGCGCACATGTAGTCGGAGACCGCGACCACCGGCCCGGCGGCGTCGGCCGAGCTTGTCGGAGACGTACGCCGTCCGCGGCGACTCGCCGGGGTTGAGCAGGTTCCACTCCTCGGCGGAGATCGCGTCGCGGGCCAGCTCGTTCCAGGACGTGACCGACCAGGTGTCGGCCGCGACCCCCCAGTCCTCGCGCAGGATCCGGGCGGCGTCGAGCGACCCACGGGAAGCCGACGCCGGAGCCGAGCAGCTGCACGCGGGGGCCGTCGCCCTCGCCCTTCGACACGGAGTAGATGCCCGCGCAGGATGCCCTCGGCGTCGACGTCCTCGGGCTCCTTGGGCTGCACGATCGGCTCGTTGTAGACGGTGATGTAGAAGATCACGTCCTCACCGGAGGAGTCGTTGTCGCCGCCGTACATCCGCTCGAGGCCGGACTTCATGATGTGGCTGATCTCGTAGGCGAACGCCGGGTCGTAGTGGACGACCGCCGGGTTGGTGGTGGCCAGCAGCGGCGAATGGCCGTCGGCGTGCTGCAGCCCCTCGCCGGTGAGGGTCGTCCGTCCGGCCGTGGCGCCGATCAGGAAGCCGCGCGCGAGCTGGTCGGCCATCGCCCAGATCGAGTCGCCGGTGCGCTGGAAGCCGAACATCGAGTAGAAGATGTAGAAGGGGATCATGTGCTCCCCGTGGGTGGAGTACGCCGACCCGGCGGCCGTCGCGGACGCCATCGCTCCGGCCTCCGAGATCCCCTCGTGCAGCATCTGACCCTGCGCCGACTCCTTGTAGGACAGCAACAACTTGCGGTCGACCGCTTCGTACTGCTGGCCGCCGGGGTTGTAGACCTTGGCGCTCGGGAACATCGAGTCCATGCCGAAGGTGCGGTACTCGTCGGGGGCGATCGGCACGATCCGCTTGCCGATCTCGGGGTCCTTCATCCAGTCCTTGAGCAGCCGGACCAGGGCCATGGTGGTGGCGATGGCGTTCTTGCCGGACCCCTGCTTGAGCTCGTCGTACATCTCGTCGCCGGGCAGCTTCAGCGGCTCGGCGCGCACCACCCGCTTGGGCAACGAGCCGCCCAGCGCCTTGCGGCGCTCCATCATGTACTCGATCTCGGGGGCGTCCTTGCCGGGGTGGAAGAACGGCGCCGCGCCGGTCTCCTCGTAGGCCCGCTCGAGGTCGCGGTCGGAGATCGGCAGGTAGAGCCGGTCGCGGTACTTCTTGAGGTCCGCCGGCGTCAGCTTCTTCATCTGGTGGGTGGCGTTCTTGCCCTCCAGCGCGTCGATCGTCCAGCCCTTGATCGTCTTGGCGAGGATCACCGTGGGCTGGCCGACGTGGCGGGTGGCCGCGTCGAACGCGGCGTACACCTTGCGGTAGTCGTGGCCGCCGCGCGGCAGCTTCACGATCTGCTGGTCGGTCATGTGCTCGACCATCTTGCGCAGCCGTGGGTCGACCCCGAAGAAGTGCTCGCGGATGTAGTTCGCCGGTCTCGGTGGAGTAGGTCTGGTACTGGCCGTCGGGGGTGTTGTTCATCCGGTTCACCAGGACGCCGTCGACGTCACGGGCGAGCAGCTGGTCCCACTCGCGGCCCCACACGACCTTGATGACGTTCCACCCGGCGCCACGGAAGAACGACTCGAGCTCCTGGATGATCTTGCCGTTGCCGCGCACCGGCCCGTCGAGCTGCTGGAGGTTGCAGTTGACGACGAAGGTCAGGTTGTCGAGCTCCTCGCGCGCGGCCAGGCCGATCGCGCCGAGCGACTCGGGCTCGCCCATCTCGCCGTCGCCGAGGAAGGCCCACACGTGCTGGTCCCCGGTCTCCTTGATCCCGCGGTTGTCGAGGTAGCGGTTGAACCTCGCCTGGTAGATCGCGTTGAGGGCGGTCAGGCCCATCGAGACGGTCGGAAACTCCCAGAAGTCCGACATCAACCGGGGGTGGGGGTACGACGGCAGGCCGGCGCCCTTGCCGTGCTGGACCTCCTGGCGGAACCGGTAGAGCTGCTCCTCGCTGAGCCGGCCCTCGAGGAACGCCCGGGCGTAGATGCCGGGGGAGCCGTGGCCCTGGATGTAGATCTGGTCCCCGCCGCCGGGGTGGTCCTTGCCGCGGAAGAAGTGGTTGAAGCCGACCTCGTAGAGGCTCGCCGCCGACTGGTACGTCGCGATGTGGCCACCGACCTCGAGGCCCTTGCGGTTGGCGCTGGACACCATGACCGCGGCGTTCCAGCGGATGAACGCGCGGATCCGGCGCTCGATCTCCTCGTCCCCGGGGAACCACGGCTCCCGCTCGGGCGGGATGGTGTTGATGTAGTCGGTGCTGCGCAGCGCCGGCACGCCGACGGCCTTCTCGCGGGCCCGCTCGAGCAGACGCAGCATGACGTAGCGCGCCCGTTCGCGGCCACGTTCCTCGACCAGGCCGTCGAAGGAGGCGAGCCAGTCGCTGGTCTCCTCCGGATCGATGTCCGGGAGCTGCGTGGGTAGTCCCTCGTGGATGACGGAGGGGATCGGGCCGGACCGCGTGGTCTCCGCGTCGCCGCCCTGGGTGGTGCCGGTGCTGGTGGATGTGTCAGCGCTCACCCCGCCATCGTCGCACGCCACCGAACGTCAGCGAAGCCCGCTGGTGCGGCGGCCGGCGGTCGCGTCCGCACACCGGACCGAGACGTGCCGGGGTTGCGCCGGTGCCCCATCTCCGCTGGACTACTCCCGACCGTGGCGCCCGGCGAGTCGGGCGACCCATCGAGAACCTGGAGGAGTCAGTGAGCGCGACCGCGGGTGGCGGGTCCACCCAGACAGACGGACCTGCGACCGGCCCAGCCGAACGGCTGGGATTCAAGCGCGGAATGGTGATCCAGGAGCTTGGCTGGGACTCCGACACCGACGACCAGCTCAGGATCGCCATCGAGGACGCCATCGACGCCGACATGGTCGACTCCGACTACGGCAACGTCGTCGACGCGGTCGTCCTGTGGTGGCGCGACGAGGACGGCGACCTCGTCGACGGCCTCGTGGACTCCCTCACCGACCTGGTCGGAGGCGGAGCGATCTGGCTGCTGACGCCGAAGATCGGCCGCCCCAACGCCGTGGATGCGGCCGACATCGCGGAGGCGGCCCCGATCGCCGGGCTCTCCCAGACCACGACCGCCGCGGTCAGCAAGGACTGGTCCGCCACCCGACTGATCGCCCCGAAGACCCCCGCCTGACCCTGCCGAGGAGAACTGTTGATGGACGCCATCCTGGGCCGGGCTGCGGCCGCCGGGACCAGCCTGAAGGTACTCGCCCAAGCCGGGATCATCCGGCCCTACTCACCGATCAAACTGGCCCGGATCGCCAAGTCGCTCGCGCAGTGGGGCACCGGTCCCGCCGGGGGATTCATCGCCCTGGCGGCGAGGACCCCGGACCAGGTCGGCCTGATCGACGAGATCGGTTCCCTGACCTTCGCAGAGATGCACGAGCGCTCCAACGCCCTGGCCCACGCCCTGGCCGAGCGCGGGGTGAAGGAGGGCGACTCGGTGGCGCTGATGTGCCGCAACCACCGGGGATTCGTCGACGCCACGATCGCGGTGTCGAAGCTCGGCGCCGACCTGCTCTACCTCAACACGGCCTTCGCGGGACCCCAGCTGGTCGACGTGCTGGAGCGCGAGGAGCCCACCGTGGTGATCCACGACGAGGAGTTCACCGAGCTCCTCGCGGAGGCGTCCGTGGAGAGCAGGCTGGTCGCCTGGGCGGACTCCGACGACCACGACGAGACGGTCGAGTCGCTGATCTCGTCGTACCCCATCGACGACCTGAGCCCTCCTGACAAGCACAGCCGGGTCGTCATCCTCACCTCGGGCACGACCGGGACGCCCAAGGGCGCCCCCCGCAACGAGGCCGGCATCGAGGCGGCCGTGTCGATGCTGTCCCGGCTGCCGCTGCGCCACGGCTGGCGCACCCACATCGCCGCGCCGCTGTTCCACACCTGGGGGTTCGCCCACCTCGCGCTGGGCATGCTGCTCGGCTCGACGGTTGTCCTGCGCCGCAAGTTCGACCCTGAGGGATGCCTGCAGGCGATCGAGGACGAGAAGTGCGACTCGCTGGTCGTGATCCCGGTGATGCTCCAGCGGATCATGCAGCTGCCGCAGGAGGTCCTCGACAAGCACGACCTGGCGACGGTCAAGTGCGTGGCCGCCTCGGGATCGGCGCTGTCGGGCGACCTGGCCACCGACTGGATGGACGCTTTCGGCGACAACCTCTACAACATCTACGGCTCGACGGAGGTGGCCTACGCCTCGATCGCCGACCCGGTCGACCTGCGCGAGGCACCCGACTCGGCCGGCAAGCCGCCGTACGGCACGGTCGTGAAGATCCTGGACGAGGACGGCAGGCCCGTGCCCGACGGCGAGTCGGGCCGGATCTTCGTCGGCAACAGCCTGCTGTTCGAGGGCTACACCGGCGGCGGTCACAAGGAGGTCGTCGACGGGCTGATGTCCTCCGGCGACGTCGGCAAGTTCGGTGAGGACGGGCGCCTGTACGTCGAGGGCCGGGACGACGAGATGATCGTGTCGGGCGGCGAGAACGTCTTCCCGAAGGAGGTCGAGGACTGCCTGGCGCGCCACGACTCCGTCGTCGAGGTGGCCGCGATCGGCGTCGACGACGACGACTTCGGCAAGCGGCTCAAGGCGTTCGTGGTGGTCGGCAACGGTGCCGATGGCTCCGAGGACGAGCTGAAGGACTGGGTCAAGCAGAACCTCGCCCGCTACAAGGTGCCGCGCGAGATCGTGTTCCTCGACGAGCTCCCGCGCAACTCCACCGGCAAGGTCCTCAAGCGCGAGCTCGCCGAAAACGACACATGACCCACCCGCCGGGTCTCGCCGTGGGCAGCCCCGCCCCGGACTTCACGCTGCGCGACCAGTTCGGGCAGGACGTGACGCTGTCGTCGTTCCGCGGGTCCAAGGCCGTCGCGCTGGTCTTCTACCCCTTTGCCTTCTCGGGTGTGTGCACTGGCGAGATGGGCGGAATCCGCGACCGGCTGGAGGAGTTCCTCACCTTCGACACCGAGGTGCTGGCCATCTCCTGCGATCCGGTCTACGCACTGCGGGCCTTCGCTGACTCCGACGGGCTCAACTTCCCGCTGCTCTCGGACTACTGGCCGCACGGCGAGGTGACCCGCGCCTACGCCGTCTTCGACGAGTCCAGAGGGTGTCCGACGCGGTCGTCGTACGTCATCGACAAGGAGGGTGTCGTGCGGTGGGCCGTGCACAACGACGGGTCCCAGGAGAGGGATCTGACGGAGCATCTAGCCCAGCTGGAAGCGTTGGCCTAGTCAGTCCCGGGGGGAACATCTGGCCCGTGCGGGCCCCGGCCTAGACTTTTTTCCTAAGGTTTTCTCAAGAACCTTCCGTGGTGCCGCCGGTGTTGTCTATGGTTCCTATGTCGAGCCGCTGGTGACCCGAGACGCCAGCGGCTCGACTTTTACTATTTGGCCCGTGTGCGCCCAGGTCCGCACCAGCCGGCGCCGGTCTCCACTCCTGCTCGCGTAGTCTGTGGCCCGCATTTCTCGCCCATGCTGCGGCGGGCGCATAGCTCAGCGGTAGAGCGCTTCCCTTACAAGGAAGATGTCGCAGGTTCGATCCCTGCTGCGCCCACGGGCCCCCGGCGCTGCCCTTGCCAACCACCGTGCAGAATCGCCATGGTGGGGCACCGACCGGGAGGACAGCACATGGCGGACGGCGTCAGCATCGCCCAACGACTCGAGGGGCAGCGGATCCTGCTCACGGGGGCCACGGGTTTCGTCGGCGAGGCGTTGTTGCACCTGCTCCTCGGTGAGGTGCCAGGCGTCCACCTCACGCTCCTGGTGCGGTCCAAGGGGTCCACGTCGTCCGAGCAGCGGGTCCGGTCGCTGCTGGAGAAGCCTGTGTTCACCGACATCCTCGATGCGGGTGGCGGCCTCGACGAGCTGATGGACACCCGGGTACGCGTGCTCGAGGGCGACCTCTCCGTCCCGCCGGCGCTGCCCCACGACCTGGACGCGGTCGTGCACTGCGCCGGGGATGTCAGCTTCGACCCACCCGTCGATGAGGGGTTCCGGACCAACGTCGTCGGCACCCGCGAGCTGCTGGCCCGGGTCCGTGAGGTCGGTCCGCACGTCCACTACGTCCACATCTCCACGGCGTACGTCGCCGGGCGCCGCCGGGGAGCCATTCCCGAAGGCCCGGTCCCGCACGACGCCGACCTCGAGGCCGAGCTGCGCTGGGGACTGGCCCAGCGCGAGGCGGTCGAGCACCGCTCCCGCAGCGCCGACGTACTCGTGGCCGAGCGCAAGCGAGCCGAGAAGCAGCACGGCCGGGCCGGTCTGCTGACCGCCGCCGGGGCCACGGAGGCCGCACGCAAGGAGTGGGTGAAGGACGAGCTGGTGCGGATCGGCACCGAGCGCGCGCGCAGCCTCGGCTGGACCGACTGCTACACCTTCACCAAGGCGCTCGGCGAGCGGGTCGTGGAGCAGCACGCCCGGGAGAACCCCGTGTCCATCGTGCGCCCGAGCATCATCGAGTCGGCCCTCGAGCGCCCCCACGTGGGCTGGATCGAGGGCTTCAAGATGGCCGAGCCGCTGATCCTGGCCTACGGCCGCGGCGAGCTGCCCGAGTTCCCGTCCTCGGCCGACACGATCGTCGACATCGTGCCGGTCGACCAGGTGGTGTCCGCGATCGTGGCGGTCCTCGCCAGCCCCCCGGCGGCCGGCGAGCCGGCGTACTTCCACGTCTCGTCGGGCGACCGCAACCCGCTCGCCTTCAGCGTCCTCTACGACAGCGTGCGCGGCTACTTCGACGAGCACCCGTTCGTGGCCGGTGAGCGGGGGGCCGCCCGACTCCCGGAATGGAGGTTCCCGGGCGCGCAGGCGGTCGAACGGCTGCTCACCACGAGCGAACGGGCGCACAAGGTGGCCGACTACCTCGTCGGTCACGCGCCGCGAAGCGACCGGACTCGCGACCTGGCCCGCAAGCTCGACCAGCAGGGGCGACGCCTGGAGTTCCTGCGGCGCTACCTCAACCTCTACCAGGAGTACGCCCAGGCGGAGCTGCGGTTCTCCGACGCCAACACGCTCGCGCTGTTCCGGTCCCTCGACGCCGGGGACCAGGAGCGGTTCGCCTTCGACACAGCCGTCATCGACTGGGTCCACTACCTGCAAGAGGTGCACTGCCCCGCGGTCACCGAACCGATCCGCCAGATGGATGAGCTGCGGCGGGCGCGGAAGCGACCGGCAGCGGGGGTGCTGAAACAGGTCGAGCCGGCGGAGGGCGGAGTCGCGGCCTTCTTCGACATGGACGGGACCCTGCTGTCTTCGAACGTCATCGAGACCTACCTCTGGATGCGGCTGCGCGAGCTCTCCGGAGGTCAGCGGTTCGCCGAGCTCGGGCGGATCGCGGCCCGGGTCCCCGGTCTGGTGCGGGCCGAGCGGAAGGAGCGCAGCGCGTTCCTGCGCTCGGTCTACCGCGAGTACGCCGGCGCCCGGCTCGCCGACCTCGACGCGGTCGCCGACTCCGAGCTCTCCGACCACGTGCTCGCGCGCCTCGCGCCGGCCGCCGTACGCCGGATCCGCGAGCACCGTGCCGCGGGGCACCGGACGGTGCTGATCACCGGCGCGATCCGGCCACTGACGAGGCCGCTGCTGCCGCTCTTCGACCACATCGAGGCCGCCGACCTGGCCGTCGACGACCGAGGCGTGTGCACCGGCCACCTCAAGGCGTCGCCTCTGGTGGGGGAGTCCCGCGCGGCGTGGATGCGGCAGTGGTCGGCCGACAACGGCATCGACCTGGCGAAGTCCTACGGTTACGCCGACTCGCACTCCGACCTGCCCCTGCTGGAGGCGGTCGGGAAGCCGGTGTCGGTGAGACCGGACGTCTCCCTGTTCCGCCACGCCCGGCGAAAGCGCTGGCCGATCGTCGACTGGACCAGCTCGACCGCAACCGCCCGCACCCTCAATCCGGCAGGGAGCGGGCGATGATGCTCGCGCTCGAGATGTTCCGCTCGCTGCCGCGGCACGCGGCCGGACGCGTGGTCGGTGGCCGGATGCCCGGGGTCCTCTCGGGCTTCGCGGCGCCGCTGCGGCTGGTGACGATCGATGAGCCGCGCGTCGACCGCCCCGGCTGGGCGCGGCTCGGACCCGGCTGTCGGGCATCTGTGGCTCGGACCTGGGGGCCCTGTCGGGACGCACCAGCCTCTACTTCTCTGCCGTGGTGTCGATGCCGTTCGTCCCCGGCCACGAGGTGGTCGCCGAGCTCGTGGACGACTGCGAGGACCTGCCGGCCGGCACCCGCGTCACCGTCGACCCGGTGCTCACCTGCGCCGCTCGCGGCGTCGAGGCTTGCGAGGCCTGTGCGGCGGGTGCGACCAACCGTTGCAGCCGCATCACCGTCGGCCACCTCGCCCCGGGTCTCCAGACCGGCTTCTGCAAGGACACCGGCGGGGGATGGGGCCAGCAGCTGGTCGCCCACCGCAGCCAGCTGCACGTCGTGCCGGAGGGCTACTCCGACGAGCAGGCGATCCTGATCGAGCCCGTGGCCTGTGCCGTGCACACGGCGCTGGCCGCGCGGGTCGGGGACAACGACCGGGTCCTGGTCAGCGGGGCCGGATCGGTCGGACTGTTCACCACCCTCGCGCTGCGCAACCTGACCCCGGCCGGCGAGATCACCGTGGTCGCCAAGCACAACCACCAGCGCGAGCTCGCGCTCGAGCTGGGCGCCACCGAGGTGGTCGCACCGGGCGAGGTGCTCCGGCGGGTCCGCCGGACGACCGGGGCCTTCCAGGTGAAGCCGGAGTTCGGTTCCCCGTACCTCCTGGGCGGGGTCGACGTCTCCGTCGACGCGGTCGGGAGCAAGCAGTCGCTCGAGACCGCGCTGCACGCCACCCGGGCCGGCGGGCGCGTCGTACTCTCCGGGATGCCGGCCGGCGCAGACCTCTCCGCGGCCTGGTTCCGTGAGCTCGAGGTCGTCGGCTCCTACGCCTCGGCCCAGCGTGAGCCGCGCGCCGAGGGGCGCAGCGCGTTCGACCTGGCGACCGAGCTGGTTGCCGGGGACCCCATCGCCCAGCTGGCGAAGACCGTGGCCAGCTATCCGTTGCACCGCTGGCGGGAGGCGCTGGACCACGCGCACTCCGCCGGCCGGCTCGGCACGGTCAAGGTGGCCTTCGACCCAAGGAGTACCAGATGAACACCCCATCCGAATGCTCGCTTCGCTCCGCTTCGGACAGGGACCCCGAATGAGCAGGCCCGGATTCGTTCTCGAGGTCGACGACCGCACCCCGCCCCTCGTGGTCCACGAGGGACAGGGCTTCCGGCTCGAGGAGTTCCCGCTCGGGACCCGGGTGATCTACCCGCCGGAGTCGCTACCGACCGTGCCCGACGTGGAGGAAGCGATCCGCGACGCCCTGCTCCACCCGGTCGGCTCCGAGCCGCTGCCGGAGCTGCTTCGGCCGGGCATGCGGCTGACCATCGCTTTCGACGACCTGTCGCTGCCGCTGCCGAGCATGCGCAAGCCAGACATCCGCCAGCGGATCATCGAGCAGGTGCTGACGCTGGCGGCCGAGGCCGGTGTCGACGACGTCGAGCTGATCGCCGCCAACGCGCTGCACCGCCGGATGACCGACGCCGAGCTCAAGCACATCGTCGGGGAACGGGTGTTCCGGTCGTTCCACCCGCAGGGGCTGCTCACCAACCACGATGCCGAGGACCACGACAACCTGCTCCACGTCGGGATGACCGACCGCGGTGAGGACGTCGAGATCAACCGCCGCGCTGCCGAGTCGGACCTGCTGGTCTACGTCAACGTCAACCTCGTGGCCATGGACGGTGGGCACAAGTCGGTGCCGATCGGGCTGGCGTCGTACAAGTCGCTGCGTCACCACCACAACGCACGGACCATGGTCAGGTCCCACTCGTTCATGGACCACAAGGCCTCCCACCTTCACCACTCGGCGTGGCGGATGGGCCGGCTGCTCAAGGACCACCTCAAGGTCTTCCAGATCGAGACCACCCTCGACAACAACGTGTTCCCGGCGCCCTACGACTTCCTGATGAAGCGCGAGTGGGAGTGGTCGATCAAGGACCAGGGCTCGATGCTGGCCGCACGACGCGGCCTCGCGATGGCTCCGGGCCGGCTGCGGCACAAGATGTTCCACGACATTCGGTCGCCCTACGGCCTGACCGGGATCAACGCGGGCGACACCGAGGCGGTCCACGAGCGGACCCTCGCCGCCGTGCACGAGCAACAGCTCGTCGAGGTGCAGGGCCAGTCCGACGTACTGGTGATGGGGGTGCCCTACCTCGGGCCCTACAACGTCAACTCGACGATGAACCCGATCCTCGCGACCTGCGTGGGGCTGGGCTACCTGCTTCAACTCCTACCTCGGCCAGCCCGTCGTACGCCGTGGGGGAGCGGTGATCCTCTACCACCCGCTCAACGAGGGGTTCAACCAGCTCCACCACCCGTCGTACGTCGACTTCTACGAGGAAGTCCTCGCCGAGTCGACCGATCCGGTGGTCGTGGGGGAGAAGTACGAGGAGCAGTTCGCCCACGACCCGTGGTACATCCACCTCTACCGGACCTCGCACGCCTACCACGGCGTCCACCCGTTCTACATGTGGTACTGGGCCGCCCATGCGATGGACCACGTCGACGAGGTGATCTGGGTCGGCGGTGACCGGAGGGTCGCGTCCCGGCTTGGGTTCCGGGCGGCGACGACCCTGGCCGACGCGCTCGAGATGGCGTCGGGCACGGTGGGCAGCAGCCCCTCGATCACCTACCTGCACAACCCACCGCACCTGCTCGCCGACGTGAGAGGTGGTGACTGACCGTGGCCGTCGTCAAGGACGGGGTCGAGGACCTCCGCAAGGTGGCCAGGGGCTGGCGCTGGGGCCGTCGGCCGCAGGTCCCGCGCTCGGCCGAGCCGTGGGTCCCGCCGGCGAAGTCGACGGTGTTCCCGACGGACTGGTCACGGCGCCGTCCCGCCCAGGTCGCGCGTGAGGTGGCGCAGAAGGCCGGCCTGGAACCGGTGTTCCGCTCCCAGGTCCGTACCCGGGTGGAGGGGCTGGACGTCCTGTCCCGCATCGAGGGCCCGGTGATCTTCGTGGCCAACCACGCCTCCCACCTCGACACCCCGCTGATCCTGCTGTCGCTGCCCGACGAGTGGCGGCGTCGTACCGCCGTGGCCGCGGCGGCCGACTACTTCTTCGACACCTGGTGGCGGGCGGTGGGCTCGGTCCTGCTGTTCAACACCTTCCCGATCGACCGGCGGGGCGGCTCGATGTCGGCCACCCCCGGGGAGGTGCTGGCCGACGGCTGGAGCCTGGTGATCTTCCCCGAGGGCACCCGCTCGAAGGACGGGTGGGTCGGCCGGTTCCGGATGGGTGCCGCCTTCCTCGCCTGCGAGTACGACGTTCCAGTCGTCCCCATCGCCCACCGCGGCACGTTCGCCGCGATGCCCCGCGGACAGGGCTGGCCGAGCCGGGGCCGGCGTCAGCTGACGGTGCGCTTCGGTGAGCCCCTGCGCCCGGCCGAGGGGGAGTCGGCGCGGAGCTTCGCGCCCCGGGTCAAGGACGCGGTGGCCACCCTCCTCGACGAGGACCGCTCCACCTGGTGGGAGGCCCGTCGGCGGGCCGCCTCCGGGGAGACGCCCGACCCCTCCGGTCCGGCCATCGCCCAGTGGCGGCGGGTGTGGGCCCAGACCGAGTCGCCCGATCCCGACCCCACGTCGTCGCGGCTCGCGGCCTGGCGCCGCTGATCCGCGGCGGGCGGACGACATGGCGATCGACAAGTACCAGGTTGTGCGCTTCACCCAGCGCCGGCTGATGAACCCGGTGGTGCGGAGCACCCTTGCCCGGGGCTGGCGCATCCCGGGCTACGCCCTGCTCGAGACCACTGGACGCACGCAGCGGCCAGCCGCGGCGTACTCCGGTCGGCGACGGTCTGGACGGCGACACCTTCTGGATCGTGGCCGAGCACGGCCGGCGCGCCGACTACGTCCGCAACATCGAGCGGGACCGCAGGGTGCGGGTGCTGGTCCGCGGCCGGTGGCGGTCGGGCACGGCGGTGCCGCTGTACGACGACGATCCCCGCGAGCGGCAGCGGATCCTGGGTCGCCACCGCCTCGGGAGGCGTCTCAACGACGTCGCCGTGCGCTCCTTCGGAACCGACCTGCTCACGGTGCGGATCGATCTGGATTCATCGCCGTGACCACCCCGGCTCTACTCTGTCCGTCGGTCCAGACAGGTGTGTCGCTTGGGTCGGTGGGGTAAATACATCCAGGCGAAATCGAGACAAGCAGAAGGAAGACACGTGACGGGTGCATCGTGCCGCAGAGGAGTGATCAGGTGAGCGGGGAAGAGCCGGAGGCGTTCCCCGGCATCGCGGCGGACGCCGAGGCCGGCGAGCGGGACCTGTTCCGACTCGTCCTCACCGTGGTCGACCTGTCACGGCAGCTCATGGAGAAGCAGGTCTCGCGCGACGAGGCCGGCGAGCTCTCCGAGCCGCAGCGCGAGGCGCTCGCGCTGGCCCTGGAGCGCCTCGAGGAGGCGATGGAGGGGTTCCGGCGTCACTACGGCCTGCCGATCAGCGACCTCGAGATCGACCTCGACGCCCTTGCTCCCCGCGTCCGGGAGGACAGCCCCCGCAAGGGTCTCGACGCTTGATCGGCACCCGCATAAGAGCTCTCTCATCCGGCGCTCATGGGGGCCTCACCCAGCCCTGACAACGTCTCTTCTCGAAGAAGCCCCTTCGTGAGGAGAAAGCCATGAGCACCAATATCTTGCAGATCGGAACGCTGAGCCTCGCGGGGATGGTGACCACGGCGCTGTTCGTGGTCCCCTTGGTGGGAGACAACGTCGCCGAGAAGGCCGTCAAGCGGGACGATGACGCGGGCGCGGTCGTGCTTGCCTCGAACGACGACGACGACGACGACGCCGATGACAGCTTCGGCGCCAGGACCTCCGGGACGAACCTGGACAACACCGCCGGGACCAACACCGGCGGCGCCACGACAGGTCCCGGCACCGACACCGGACCGGCGGCGCCACCACCGGCCCCGGCACCAACAGCGGACCGGCCACGACGGAGTCGACAACTCCGGGCCCGGCAACGCTTTCCACGACAACTCCGGCCCGAGTGCACGCTCCGGCCACGACGGTGTCGACAACAGCGGATCCAGCGGTGACGACAACCCGATGGCGGAGGACAACTCCGGCAGCTCGGGTGGCGACGACTCGGGTGGCGACGACTCGGGTGGCGACGACTCCGGTGGCGACGACTCCGGTGGCGGCGGGAACTCCGGCCGCGGCTGACGCTCACCCTCGAGTTCGCCGGGCTGATCTGCCCTTCTGGTCAGTGCCTTCGACCGTCCCCCGAGCAGGCCGATCGGATCGAGTGGGTCAGCCCGGCCCGCACCCACACCAGCAACATGAGCCGGGCTGACCGGCGCACCACCGGAGGTCGACCATGAGCCACACCCGTGACAGCTGGAACCTCGCCGAGGGTGACCAGCTCACCCCGGAGCTGACAGCGATGCGGTTGCTGGGCGGCGGCTCGTCGTACGAGGCCTATCTGGCCTTCGACGAGGTCACCTTCTCGCCCGTGGTGGTGAAGATGATCCGGCCCGGCCGGGTCGGCGACGAGGCCAACCTCCGCGGCCTGCGCCGCGAGGTGGCCTCCCTGGCTCTCATCAACCACCCGGTCGTGGTCCGCGGCCTGCGCCACGAGCTCGAGGGGGACCGGCCCCACGTCGTCCTCGAGCACATCGACGGCCCCCGGCTGTCGACCCTGATCCGGCGGCACGGGCCGCTGCAGGAGCAGCAGTACCTGCCCCTGGCGATCGACGTCGCCGCGGCACTGCACTACCTCCGCCGCCTCGACTACGTGCACCTCGACATCAAGCCCAGCAACATCATCATGGGCGCACCGGCGCGGCTGATCGACCTCTCCGTCGCCCGCGCAGCGAGCGAGGCCGCGGAGCTCACCCGCTACATCGGGACTGACCAGTACATGAGCCCCGAGCAGTGCGCCCCGCAACGCATGGGTCGCCCCGGCGTCGAGAGCGACGTATGGGGACTGGGCGCCTCACTCTTCGAGGCCGTCGCCGGCTACCGACCCTTCGACGAAGGTGATCCGCAGGCCGACGACCCCAGGGCGCGCTTCCCCCAGCTCGTCGAACCCCCCTACGAGCTGCCCGACCGGGTCCCTGCCGAGGTCGCCAAGGTCATCTACGGCGCGCTGGAGGCCGACCCGGCCGACCGGCCGCTCCCACACGAGATCGCCACCGCGCTCGAGCCGGTGCTGGCCGCCCAGCCGGTCGGGAAGCTCACGTTCAAGGTCACGGGCTGAGTGTTCGGAGAGCCACGACCCGAGATGCGAGGACGTCTGCACCACCTCATCGTGGACTGCCCGCTGCCTCATCCCACGTCCGGGTTGGGCCGAGCCCTCCCGGAATGAGTGATCGGCCGTCTCAGACCCGGGCGAGCACGGCCGACAACGGTCCGGGCGCCCGGCCGGGGTCCAGGGCCTCCACCAGCAGCGCGGCATAGCGCGACTTCCGCCCGGACCGGACCCCGAGGAAGCGTCTCAGTACCTGCTCACGCGTCCAGTCGCGCTGGGCGGGCATGCCCGCCAGGAGCCGCAGCGATCGCGTCTCACCCGCCGCCTCGATCACGGCTTCGACGCTCTCGACACCGAGCGCCCGGATCAGCTCGTCCTCCAGGTCCGCGGTGCACCCGTGGAAGCCCAGGCCGGCAAGTCCGTCCGGGTCCAGGGCCGCGCCGAGCCCGGCCGCGGCCAGCCCGTGCCGCAGCTTGCCCTCCTCGGCGGCGTCGTACAGTCCCGCGAGCTCGAGGCCGAGCCCGTGTGGGCCATAGCGCGAGGCGAATGCTCGGGTGTTGGTGATCCCGCCCATGGCAACCACCTCGATGCCCTCGGTCGCGAGGTCCCGACCGCGCCGCTCCGCCAAGGTCTGCAGAGCCACCCGGTCGCTGTTCCCCTCGACGAGCACGACGGCGCGCAGGGTGGTCACGCCACCATTGGGCCGCGTCACATGCCTGCGGGTCAATGGGGATTGGGCCGGAGAGCGGCCGCTTTCGGCTCCATCGCTCAGCGTTGCGGGTGGTCCCCACCCTCGCCGGGGAGTCTCGGGAGGGGCTGCGTCTCAGCGTCTGGTGTGGGCTCCGGCAAGGTGGGCCGCCGCCTGGGGACCGGCCTACCGAGGTAAGCCGGGCGCGGGCGGGTCGGGCGGACCAGCTGGACCTGGCGGCGGACCCTCTGCTCGAGATCCATCTCTCGCAGCAGCCGCTTCACGGTCGACAGCGTCACGGCGTGCAGTTCACGCAGCTCGGGAGCGCTCTCGGTCGTAGCAAGGTCGTTCAGCCTGGCTCGTGCCTCCTGCATGCCATCGAGCGCGTCCCGGAGAGCCTGTACGTCCTCCGAGCCCACGCTCGTGGCGGGGACCGCCTCGTTGCGGACCAGCTTCCCGAACGCGTCGATACCGGCGGCCAGCTCCCGCAGCGTCTGGGCGAGTCCGAGCAAGACGTCGTCGGAGCCCTCGTCCTCGAGCCACGTCGGTTCGGATGTCGCGTCCACCACTGCGCGGAGCATCGAGCGAATGGCGACCGCGGAGTGCTCCAGCGCCTCGAACCCCTGGCGCAGGCCAGGCCCCACGTCGGGGGTGCCGACGGCGCGAACGTTGAGCTTCCGCCCCTGCTCGGCGTGGAGGAGGGCAGAACCGACCCTGGGGATGTCGTGGTGGGTGATCCGACGGGCCTCGTCGAGCCAGATCCGTGCAGCCGGCCCGACATCACGCCGCTCGGCCACCAGCTTGGTCAGCTCCTCGGCTGCGCCGTAGAGCAACTCGGTGAGCGAATCGGAGAGCCCGTCGATGGCCCGCGCCGCGTCGGCACTGGCGATCCTCGGAGGGAACAGCAGGTTTGCCGCGATACCCACGGCGGCACCCACCAGGGTCTCCGCGATCCGCTGCCAGGCTGCGGACTCGGCGCTCAGCGAGCCGACGCCGAGCACCAGCATGCCGCTGATCGCGACCTCGATCAGGTTCGCGCGGAGGCGTAGCGCCTGGCCGATCGTGATGGACACGAAGATCAGCAGGCCCAGGCTCCACCACTCGAGGGGGAGTACCACAGCGAATGCCACCGCGAGGAACACGCCGGTCACCACGGCCACTACCCGGTCGAGCCCGCTGGCGAGAAGCGAGACCGGGGTCACCTGGACGACGAGCATGGCGGTCAGGGGTGCGAGCAGTGGCTGCGTGCCCGGGAAGAACAGCGTCGCGACGACATAGCTGGCGACCGCGGCGATCGTGATCCGCAGGGACCACAGGACCGCGGCGCGTCCGTCGTCGGGCAGCAGAGTCAGCCTGCGGCCCAGCTTCCGTCGCCACGTATCGAGCACGGTTCATCATTGCTTGACTTGGGATCAAACGCCCATAGTCAGATGCTCCCGCTGACTCACCATCCGAGCTCACGCAGCCGCGCGTCGCCGATCCCGAAGTGATGACCCACCTCGTGAATCACCGTCCGCCGAACCTGTTCGACGACCTCGGTGTCGCTGCTGCAGACCGCGCAGATGGCTCGCCGGTAGATCGTGATCCGGTCGGGGAGGACACCGGCGTAGGTCCTCGACCGACGGGTCAAGGGCACTCCCTGATAGAGGCCCAACAGGCCCCTGGCGCACCGCGGCTATGCGGGCGGCGGTCCGAACCAGCGGGCGAGCGCGTCCTCGAGCCCCTCGTGGGTGCCATCACCCACCCATGCGACGTACCCGTCGGGCCGGATCAGCACCGCCGCGGGAGCAGCGACCTTGCCGAGCACGGGAAGGTCGCAGGTGCCGCCGAAGTCGGCATCGACCACCTGGACCCGATCCGCCCACGGCGTGTTGTCGAATCCGCCGGGTTCGCCGAGGTTGAGCAGGACCGGCTGGGCCCCGTGGAGCAGGGTGAAGACCCGACGCGGCCCTTCCGCGGTGACCAGGTCGAGATCGGGCATGCGACGACCGAGCAACGGGTGTCCGTCGCCGAGGGGGTAGTGGATGTCCAGGCCGGACATCATCGCGGCGTACCGCGTGCGCGGCTCGTCCATGCTCAACAGGTCGGCAACGGTGTCGCGCAAGGCATCGAGGCGCGCGTCGCCGGGGCGGGTGAGGGCGACCTGGGCCATCGTGTTGCGCAGAACGCGCTCGGCGACCGGGTGGCGTTCGTCGTGGTACGTGTCCAGAAGGCTGTCCGGCGACACGCCGTTGACCACCTGCGCCAGCTTCCACCCGAGGTTCACCGCATCCTGCACGCCGGTGTTGAGTCCCTGCCCGCCCACGGGGGAGTGCACGTGGGCGGCGTCGCCGGCCAGTAGCACTCGTTCCTTCCGGTAGGCCGCGGCCTGCCGGGTCATGTCGGTGAACCGGGAGATCCAGATGGGACTGTGGATCCCGTAGTCGGTCCCGTAGATGGAGATGAGCGCCTCGCTGACATCGTGCAACGTTGGTTCGCTCGTGGATCCGACGTCCTGGTCGGTCACCATGACCCTGACCGGACCGTGGTCGGCGTAGACGATCTCGCCGTCGCGGATCTCGTACTCGACCCTGCCGATGCCGTGGACGCCGACGGCGTCCTGGCGCACGCCCAGCTCCGGCTCTTCGGCCATCTCGACCTCGGCGATCAGGGCACTGGTCGTCGGATCCCATCCGGGGAACTCGATGCCGGCCACCTTGCGGACGATGCTTCGCCCACCGTCGCACCCGACGAGGTACTTCGCCCGCAGCGACTGGCCGTCGGACAGCACGACGTCGACGCCGGTGTCGTCCTGCGCGAACCCAGTCGCCTCACGTTCGCGATAGATGGTCACGGGCAGCTCGTCGACCCAGCCGGCCAGGATGCGCTCGATGTGGTTCTGCCACAGGCCGAGCCCGTAGGGATGACGCGTGGGGAAGTCGCTGATGTCGAACGAGACCCGAGCGAAACCCGCGACCTGGGCCACCTGTCCCTCCGCGAGGAACCGATCGGCGATGCCGCGCTGGTCGAGGACCTCGATGGTTCGTGAGTGGAGACCGCCGGCGCGCGAGCCGGGGAGGGCCTGGCTGGCGCGCCGCTCGATGATGGCGGCGTCGACCCCCGCCAGCGCCAGCTCACCGGCCAGCATCAGCCCCGTGGGCCCTCCGCCAACGATCAGTACGGCATGCTCGGTCACAGTCCAGCCCTCCGACGTTCCGCTTCGAGTCGGCGATTCTGCGGCATGAGGGGGGCCTTGCAGCAAGCCCCCCTCCGCGGGTTACCTTGGAAATGCGAGGCCGCCGCGGGTAGAGGTTCCCACTGCCTCTTGTTGCAGGGACTCGGCTCGCACGGCGGCGTCGTACAGTCACCGCATGCCCGGCCTGCAGCACACCGTCACCATCGCGGCCCCGCCCGAGCGGGTCTGGGAGGTGGTCGTCGACGTCGAGCGTTGGCCCGAGCGGATCCCGACGGTCGACGCCGTGGAGCGTCTCGACGCCGGACCGCTGGCCGTCGGGTCCCGGACCCGGTTGCAGCAGCCTCGGCTGCCCACTGCGGTGTGGACGGTCACCGAGCTGGCCGACGGGTCGTCGTACACCTGGGAGTCGAGCTCGCCCGGCGTCACCATCACCGCCGCGCACGTCGTCGAGCCGCACCCCGACGGGAGCCGGCTCACCCTGTCGGTGACCGTGTCCGGTCCGCTGTCCGGGATCGGCTGGCTGATGACGCGGTCGCTGACCAAGCGGTACGTCGAGACGGAGGCCGCCGCGATCAAGAGGGCCGCCGAGACCGCGGCCACCTAGACGAGGGCGGATGACCCGCATGTGTTGAGGTTTCGTACTCATGACCCCAGTCCGGACGGCGCGCACAGTTGAGGAAAGGCGGACGTCATCCGGAAGCAGCTCCCGGTGAAAGACGTCCTTCACCTCACATGACCTTCACCGACCTGCGCCGCGTCGAGCCCCAGTCCTACTCGGCGATGGTCTTGAGTCGCCGTCGGTACGGGGCCGTCTCGTGTCAGCCGGGCCGCGGCAATGGAAGGGACGCCACCAGCTGGTGGACGGCAACTTCGCCGACGTGAAGTGCCCCCGGCTCGTGCACAGCGTCGACTACGACACCGAGCAGATCACCATGATGATCCCCCGCCCCTGCATCGGCCGAGCCCAGATGGGTCAAGGTCGGCATGTCGAACCATGCGACCGAGCGCTGGAATCGGCCAGCACACGCGTGGTCGGGCGTGACGGAGTCAGGAATGGAAGCGGTAGCCCATGCCGCGGACGGTCTCGATCTTGCCGGCCCCGAACTTGCGGCGCAGGTAGCCGACGTAGACGTCGACCACGTTGGAGCCGGGGTCGAAGTCGAAGCCCCAGACCTGGTCGAGGAGCTGCTCGCGTGAGAGCACCTGGCCCGCGTTGAGCAGGAACATCTCGGCAAGGGCGAATTCCCTGGCCGAGAGCTCGACCTCCTTGCCCCCGACGGTCGCACGGCGGGTCCGGAGGTCGAGTCGGACGTCGGCGGCCTCGAGGACGTCCTCGCGCGTGTCGGCTGGTCGGGAGCCTGACGCAGCCGCAGTCGGACCCGGGCCAGCAGCTCGGCGAATCGGAACGGCTTGGGCATGTAGTCGTCGGCGCCGCCCTCCAGAGCCGAGACAGTGTCGGTCACCGAGTCGCGGGCCGTCAGCACGATCACCGGGATCCGGGAGCCCTGCGCCCGCAGTGCGTCCAGCAGCTCGAAGCCGTCGAGCTTCGGCAGCCCGATGTCGAGCACCACCAGGTCGAAGGCTCCGCTCAGGGCTTGGTCGAGCCCATCGGCCCCGTCGGAGGCGATCGTGGTCCGGTGTCCCTCGGCCTTGAGCCCCTTGGCGACGAACGACGCGATGCGGGCCTCGTCCTCGATGATCAGGATGCTCGCCATGGACCCTCCGTGGTCGTCGTCCCGTTCGTCACGTCCGGTTCGAGCGGCAGGCTGATCACGAAGCACGCCCCGGCGGGTACGGCGTCCTCGACGCTGACCGTGCCGGCGTGGGCCTCGGCGATCGCGTTGACGATCGAGAGCCCGAGACCGAAGCCTTCGTCATCCTCGGCGACGTGGCTTCGCGCGAAGCGGTCGAAGATGCGCTCCTGGTCCTCGGCGGGCACCCCGGGGCCGGTGTCGCGGACCCAGATCCTGGCCCGACCGCCGCCGACGGCCGATCCGATCGCGATCTCGTCGCCGGGTTCGGTGTGCTTGACGGCGTTGTCGGCCAGCTGGAGCACGGCCTGGGTGATCCGCTGCTCGTCCATGGGCACGATCGCCTCACCTGCACCGTCCAGGCGCCACGCCCGGTCGCCCAGACCCCGCGCCTTGGCCAGCACGGTGTGCGTGAGCCGTTCGAGGCTCACCGGTTGCGCGTCGAGGAAGTCCGGCCGACCGGTCTTGGCGAGCAGGATCAGGTCACCCACCAGCCGCGACATCCGGTCCAGCTCGTCGAGCAGCAGTGCCCGGGTCTCGGCGACGTCCTTCGGGTCACCCTGGTCGAGCACCTCGAGGTGCCCGCGCAGGACGGTCAGGGGAGTGCGCAGCTCGTGTCCGGCGTCGTCGAGGAACTGGCGCTGCCCGACGAACGCGTCCTCGAGCCGGACCAGCATGCCGTTGACGGTGCGGGTCAGCGCGGTGATGTCGTCGTTCCCCGTCTCGGGGAGGCGGCGCGAGAGGTCGGTGGCGCTGATCTCCTGGGCAGTCTCCGAGAGGCGTCCGACCGGGGCGAGCAGGCGGCCGGCCTGCCAGGCCGCGAGCCCGGTGATCACGATCAGGGAGAGCAGGGCCGTGATCGCGTAGGTGCGGATCAGTCCGTTCAGGCCCTGCCTGGGCGTCGTCGAGGAACGTGACGATGACGAGCGCTCCGGAGGAGACTCGGCCCTGCACCGGCTGGATCGTGACCAGCAGGTCACCGAACGCGGAGTCGGTGCGCACGGTGCCGCCACCCTCGACGCGCTGCTCCACGACGGCCTCGAAGGCCGGGTCCTCCGCCAGCTGCTGTGTGCCGGGACGCGGACACGGAGCGCGCCTGGCCGTCGACCCACGCCACGATGAGCTCATCGTCGCTGGCGACGTTGCGTTCGAGGAACACCGTCAGCAGCTGGTTGACCGAGGCGAAACCGCGACCGCCCGCGCCGGGTTCGGGGCCTTCGTCGCGCAGAGCGCGGAACGCCTCGATCTCCTGGTCGGCCCGCGCCTGGGCATCGCGCTCGATCCCCGCGGAGCCCAGGAAGTAGATGATCAGGCCGGCCGCGGTGAGCGCGAGGGCCACCAGCAGGGCGACGACGACCGTGATCCGGGTACGCACAGAGACGCCCGACCGGCGGGGTCGGGCGTCCTGGTCGGTCGTGGGATCAGTCGTGGCCGCTCCCCTTGCCGCTGCTGTCGTCGTCGTCGTCGCTGCCGCTCCCCTTGCCGCTGTTGTCGTCGTCCCCGCCGTTGTCGTCGAACAGGTCGTCCGGGGAGGGCGTGATGACCTCGGGGGTGTCGTCGTCACCGGGGTCCTCGCCGCCGTGGTCGTCCCCACGTTCGGACTTCTTGTCGCTCGGCTTCTTCGAGGGCTTGTCCGAGGGTGACTGGCGCGGCTTGTCCGGGGACTGGGTCTGCTCCTGGACGATGATCGGCGCGTGCTCCCGGGGTGGGTCGGCTGCCGCGACGAGCGACCCCACGACGTACCCCGTCATCGGGAGCAACAGGACCAGGCCGACAGCGACCTTCCACGCGATACCCATGACCCCATGATCCTCCTGAAGCGTGGGAATGCGGTGAGAGTTTGATGAGAGCACTCTCATCGGGGGTCGTGGTTACTACAGTGGCGAGCGAGTCACGAGGAGGCACGCATGATCGTTCCGTTCAGCATCTCCGACTTCATCGACCGCGCTGTCGGCGTCTACGGCGAGCGCACCGGGGTCGTCGACGAGCCCGACCAGCCGGCCCCGTCCCTGGGGGAGCTCACCTACGCCGAGATCGGTGCGCTGGCGCGGACGGCAGGCCGCGAAGCTCGACGAGCTCGGCATCGGCGTCGGCGACCGGGTCGCGGTGGTCAGCCACAACAGCGCCCGCCTGCTCACGTCGTTCTTCGGGGTGGCCGGTTCCGGGCGGGTGCTGGTGCCGGTCAACTTCCGGCTCCGGCCCGACGAGGTGGCCTACATCATCGAGCACTCGGGGGCCAGGATGCTGCTGGTCGATCCCGAGCTCGACGACGCGCTCGCCGACATCAAGGCGGAGTTCCGCTTCGTCCTCGGCGACGACGACAACCTGTTCGCACCCGAGGGCGTCGAGCCGAAGTCACTGGGAGCCGGACGAGAACGCCACCGCGTGCATCAACTACACCTCCGGCACCACCGCCCGGCCCAAGGGCGTCCAGATCACCCACCGCAACATCTGGGTCAACGCGGTCACGTTCGGGCTGCACACCGGAGTGAGCGACCGCGACGTCTACCTCCACACGCTGCCGATGTTCCATGCCAACGGCTGGGGGATGCCGTTCACGATGACCGGGCTCGGCGTGCCCCAGGTGGTGATCCGCAAGATCGACGGTGCCGAGATCCTGCGCCGGGTCGAGAAGTACGGCGTCACCGTGATGTGTGCGGCCCCGGCCGTCGTCGCCGCCGTACTCGAGGCCGCGCAGGACTGGGACGGCGAGATCCCGGGCCGGGGCCGGACCCGGATCATCGTCGCCGGAGCGCCGCCGCCCACCAAGACCGCGGCCAGGGTGGAGGAGGAGCTGGGCTGGGAGTTCGTCCAGATCTACGGCCTCACCGAGACCTCGCCGCTGCTGACCGTCAACCGCAGCCGCTCGGAGTGGGACGAGCTGTCGGCGCTCGAGCGGGCCGAGAACCTCGTCCGGGCCGGGATGCCCGCGCTCGGGGTCCGGCTCTCCGTCGACGGCGAGGGTGAGGTGCTGGCCCGGTCCAACGTCGTGCTCGAGGGCTACTGGGACCAGCCCGAGGAGTCCGAGAAGGCCCTCGCCGGAGGGTGGTTCCACACCGGCGACGGCGGCGTGATCGGCGACGACGGCTACCTCACCATCAAGGACCGGAAGAAGGACGTGATCATCACCGGCGGCGAGAACGTCTCGTCGATCGAGGTCGAGGACGTGCTCTTCTCCCACCCCGCCGTGGCCGAGGTGGCGGTGATCGGGGTCCCGAGCGAGAAGTGGGGCGAGACGATCAAGGCGCTGGTGGTGCTGGCCGAGGGCGAGTCGGTCACCGAGGAGGAGCTGATCCGCTGGTGCAAGGAGAAGGCCGCCGGCTACAAGGCCCCCACGTCGGTGGAGTTCCGCGACGAGCTGGCCCGGACCGCGACCGGCAAGCTCCAGAAGTTCAAGCTCCGCAAGCCCTACTGGGAGGGCCGGGACCGCCAGGTCAACTGAGCCGGCGGCACTCTCGACCCCGGGTAACGCTGCGTTGTGAGGACTAGTGGACCGATATACCGGTCAGGTAGCCACCGCAACACAGCGTTACCGTGACCTCCATGCCGACGCTGCGCGAGATCGTCGATCTGGTCCACGGGTGGTACCCACCCGAGACGGCCGACTCCTGGGACGCCGTCGGCCTGGCGTACGGCGACCCGGCGGCCACCGTCGACAAGGTGCTGTTGGCGGTCGACCCGGCTCCCGAGGTGGCGGCGGAGGCCGCGGAATGGGGCGCCGACCTGCTGTTGGTGCACCACCCCCTGTTCCTGAAGCCGGTGCACGGGTTCGCCGCCACGACACCCAAGGGCCGGACGATCAGCGCCCTCGCCGGAGCCGGCTGCGCCCTGCTCACCGCCCACACCAACGCGGACCGCGCCGCCGACGGGGTCTCCGAGGCGATGGGTCGTGCCCTGGGGCTGACCGACCTGGCGCCGCTGACCGGCGCGACGGGCCCGGCCATGGACAAGCTGGTCGTGTTCGTCCCGGCGGAGGAGGCCGACCACCTCCGCGAGGCCATCGCCGGGGCGGGCGCGGGCGCGATCGGTGACTACGACCACTGCACGTTCTCCACGGTCGGGGAGGGCAGGTTCCACCCGCTCGAGGGCGCCAACCCCACCATCGGCTCGGTGGGCAGCGTCGAGGTGGTCGACGAGGTGCGGATCGAGTCGGTGCTGCCGCGCAGCCGTCGTACCGCCGTCGTGACCGCGATGCTGGCCGCCCACCCCTACGAGGAGCCTGCCTACGACGTCCTCGAGCTCGCGGACCCGGGCATCGCCGAGGCCGGCGTCGGCCGGATCGGAGCGGTCCGCGAGACGACGCTCCAGCACTTCGCCGAGGCTGTGGCCCGCGCCCTGCCCGAGACCGTCCACGGTGTGCGGGTCGCCGGCGACCCGGACCGGCTCGTACGCCGCGTCGCGGTGTGCGGGGGAGCGGGCGACTTCCTGCTGGACACGGTTCGCGGCACCGATGCCGACGTCTACGTCACCAGCGACTTGCGCCACCACCCCACGAGCGAGTTCCGGGAGCACGACGGGCCGGCCCTGGTCGACGTGGCCCACTGGGCCGCCGAGTGGACCTGGCTGCCCGTGGTGCAGGCGAAACTGGTGGCGGCGCTGGGGGATACGGTGGAGGCCCGGGTGAGCACGATCCGCACCGACCCCTGGAACTTCCGCCTCTAGAAGGAGCCGACGCTGAAAGCCGACCCGTTCGTCCAACTGAAGCTGCTCGACGTCCAGGAGCTCGACTCCAGAGCCGACCAGCTCCGCCACCGGCGGACGAACCTGCCGGAGATTGCCGAGATCGAGAGGCTTGGCGGGACCCGGGCCGAGCTCGAGGGGCAGAGCCGCGACGCCCGGATCGTCGTCGACGACCTGACCGTCGAGCAGAAGAAGATCGACGGCGACGTCGAACAGGTCAAGGCCCGCCGCGCCCGGGACCGCGACCGGATGGACCGGGGACTGATCACCAACCCCAAGGACCTCGAGCGGATGCAGCACGAGCTGGTGTCCCTCGAGCGGAGGATCACCTCCCTGGAGGACGAGGAGCTCGAGGTGATGGAGCGGCTGGAGGAGGCCCAGCAGGCGCTCGACTCCCTGCTGGAGCAGCTCGGCGCCGCCGACGAGAGGTTGGTGGCGCTGGCCGAGGCCCGTGACCGGCAGGTTCTGGAGATCGAGGAGGAGCTGGCCAGGCTCGACGCCGAGAGGCAGCCTGCCGCTGCGGACATTCCGGCCGACCTGATGGCGCTCTACGAGCGACTCCGTCAGCACAAGGGTGGGGTCGGCGCGGCCGCGCTGCGCGCCCGGGAGTGCGGCGGCTGCCGACTCTCCCTCGACAACGCCGAGCTGGCCGTGATCCGCAAGGCGCCCAGCGACGAGGTCATCCGCTGCGAGGAGTGCCAGCGGATCCTGGTCCGCACCCACGAGAGCGGTCTCTGAGTGGCCCGGAACGATGGGGCACAGCACAAGCGAGTCGTCATCGAGGCCGATGGCGGGTCCCGCGGCAACCCCGGCCCGGCGGCCTACGGCGCCGTGCTCAAGGACGCCGACACCGGCGAGGTCATCGCCGAGGACGCCTCGACCATCGGGGTCGCCTCCAACAACGTCGCCGAGTACTCCGGCCTGATCGCGGGGCTCAAGCTGGCCGAGGAGTTCGCACCCGGGGCCGACGTCGAGGTCCGGATGGACTCCAAGCTCGTCGTCGAGCAGATGTCTGGCCGCTGGAAGATCAAGCACGCCAGCATGCGGCCGCTCGCCATGGAGGCCAACCGCCTGGCGCCGTCCGGGACGACGTACACCTGGATGCCGCGCGAGCAGAACACGCACGCCGACCGCCTCGCCAACGAAGCCCTCGACGGCAAGCGGGAGGGCGTCAGCGTCCCCGGCGAGGAGGTCGAGCCCGAGTCACTGATCGAGGAGATCGAGAGCCCGTCGGAACAGGCCCAGGGCGAGCCACGGGCTCGGGGCTGGTCGCCGTCGGCGGGCCCACCGACGACGCTGGTCCTGGTCCGGCACGGCGTGACCGCCCACACCACCGAGAAGCGGTTCTCCGGCGGCCTCGCGAGCGCCAACCCCGGGCTCAGCGACGAAGGACGCGACCAGATCCGGTCGGTCGCGTCATGGATCTCGCCGCTCGCGGACCGGGTGGACGCGGTCGTCACCTCACCGGTACGCCGCACCCGCGAGTCCGCGGAGATCCTCGCCGAGGCCCTGGGTCACCCACTGGAGGAGGAGCCGGGCTTCGCCGAGATGGAGTTCGGCGCCTGGGACGGCCTGACGTTCGCGGAGGTCGCCGAGAGGCACCAGGCCGAGCTCGACGCCTGGCTCGGGTCGCTCGACTCGGCCCCGGGTGGCACGGGTGAGTCCTTCCGGTCGGTCGAGGAGCGGGTCCTGGCCGGGTTGCAGCGCATCCTGGACGAGCACGCGGGCCGGACCGTCGTCGTGGTCAGCCACGTCACTCCGATCAAGACCCTCGTCGCGCACGCGGTCGACGCACCGCTGACGTCGGTGTTCCGGATGGAGCTGAGCCCGGGCTCGGTCACCGTGTTGTCGTTCTTCACCGGCGGCAGCGAAGGCGACGAACCACGCGCCTCGCTGCGGATGTACAACGCCCTGCCTCCTGGCAACGATCTCTTCGCGGCCGGCACCCGCTGGTAGGGAGCTCGGCGGGCTAGGAACGAACCTTGTTCTTGCCCACGGTGGCCTCTGCGACGCCGACCAGCAGCACGGCGGCGATGACGGCCAGGACGAAGCCCAGGATGTTGAGCTCCCAGATGCTGCCGGTGCCGAAGAACTGCGCGATGAGGCCCCCGATGAGGGACCCGACCACTCCCAGTCCGAGGGTGGCGAGCACGCCGAGGTTCTGCTTGCCGGGCTTGATGAGCCGCGCCAAGGCACCGATGATGAGGCCGGCCACGAGGAAACCAATCATGCTGTGAACGTACCCCCAGGTCGTGGAAGCAACCGTGGTCCGGTCCCTACAGCTCGTCGACGACCACGTCGAGCCGGGTCCCGCCGCGACCGGGCTCTGCCTCCTCGACCTTCCAGCCGAGGTCGCGCAGCAGGTCCGCCAGGGCGGCCGGGGTGCGAGGGTTGGCGCCGTCCTCCAGCACCCCTCGGACGATCCGGCCCTTGCTGGCCTTGTTGAAGTGGCTGACCACCTGTCGCCTGCCGCCGGTCTCGTGCAGCACCCGGACAGTCGCGATCCGGTCCCCGAGGGAGGCCGGTGGACGCCAGAACGCGGCGTACGTCGTCGACCGGAGGTCGACCAGCAGCCCGTCGCCGACCGCGTCCTCGACTGCCGGGCCGAGGACCGGGCGCCACGCCGCGGCGACCGGGCCGAGGCCGGGCAGGGTGGTGTCACCGGAGAGCCGGTAGGCCGGGATCCGGTCGCCGGGCCGGACGAGCCCGAACAGCGCGGACGTGATCGCGAGCCGGGTGCCGGCCCGCCGCTTCGCCGGCGCCGAGAGCGAGGGAGCCTCGAGCGCGTCGTAGAGCACGCCGGTGTAGACCCGGTCCGCCCGGGCGGTGGGCGAGGAGCGGAGCCGGCGGTTGAGGTCGACCAGGTCCCACTGGGTCGCGCCGATCCCCAGGATGCGCGCGGCGGGTGCGGGGTCGCCCGAGCACAGGTCGACCAGAGCCGCGAGCACCCGCTCGCGTGTCGGGCCGAGTTCGGGGAAGGAGAGGGTGGAGAGGTCGAGCGGCTTCCCCCGACGCGGGGCCGCCTTGCCCTCGCTGGGAGGGAGCAGGATCAGCACCCGACAAGGCTAGGGTGAAGCGCATGTCGACCGAGCGCGTGGTCAGGGTCCGGAAGGCCGACGAGGGCGTCGCCGCGGAGACGTTGCGCAACGGCGTGGCGGCGATCCAGGCGGAGATGGAGGTGACTCCCGAGTTCCCGCCGGAGGTGGAGCAGGCGGCGGTGAAGGCGGCGGCCGACCCACGGCTGCCGGACCTCGACCGCACCGAGCTGCCCTTCGTCACCATCGACCCGGCCTCCTCGATGGACCTCGACCAGGCCCTGCACATCGAGCGCGACGGAGACGGCTACGTCGTCCACTACGCGATCGCCGACCTCGGCGCGTTCATCACGCCGGGGGACCCGGTCGACGTCGAGGCCAACCGGCGCGGCGAGACGCTCTACGGCGCAGACTCCAAGGTCCCCCTGCACCCCAAGGTGATCTCGGAGGACGCCGGGTCACTGCTGCCCGAGCAGGTCCGGCCCGCGCTGCTGTGGACGATCAAGGTCGACAGCACAGGCGAGGGCACCGACGTCACGGTCCAGCGGGCCCGGGTGAGGTCGACGGCACGGCTCGACTACGCCGCTGCGCAGGAGTCGATCGACGGCGGCAGCGCCCCCGAGTCATTGGCCCTGCTCGAGGAGGTCGGCCGGCTCCGCCTCGAGCGTGAGGCCGCTCGCGGCGGGGTGTCCCTGCCGCTGCCCGAGCAGGAGGTCGTGGTCGAGGGCGACCGCTGGAGCCTCGCGTTCCGCGAGCTCCTCCCCGTCGAGCAGTGGAACGCCCAGATCTCGTTGCTCACCGGCTTTGCCGCGGCCTCCCTCATGGTCTACGCCCGGGTCGGGCTGCTGCGCACCCTGCCGGAACCCGACCCTCGCGACGTACGGCGCCTGCACCGCACCGCCAAGGCACTCGGCATCGAGTGGCCCGCCGAGCAGATCTACCCGGACTTCATCCGGTCGCTCGACCCGACCCGGCCCACGCACGCCGCCATGGTCGCGGCCTGCACGCGCCTGCTCCGCGGCAGCGGGTACGTCGGCTTCGACGGCGAGGTGCCGGCCGAACCGCAGCACGCCGCTCTCGCCTCCGAGTACGCCCACGTGACCGCGCCCCTGCGTCGGCTGGGCGACCGCTACGCGGGCGAGATCTGCCTGGCGCTCTGCGCGGGCGTCGAGGTGCCGGACTGGGTGGTGGCCAAGCTGCACGAGCTGCCCCTGACCCTCCAGTCCTCGGGCCAGCGGGCCAGCCGCTACGAGCACGCGATCCTCGACCTCGTCGAGGCCGGTGTCCTCGCGCACCGGGTCGGCGACACCTTCGACGCCGTCGTCGTCGAGGTCGAGGACGACGACGGGACGCGTGGGGAGCTGACCGTCCCCGACCCCGCCATCGAGGCCCGGGTGGTCAGCAATTCCGACCTGCCGCTGGGCCGGGCGGTGATGGTGAGGCTCGCGAAGGCCGACGTCGAGGCGCGAGCCGTGGAGTTCGAGCTGGAGTGAGTCCCGACCGTCAGGTGGGCAGGGCCAGCAGGTCCTGGTGATGCACGGTCACCGACAGCCGGCCCTCGGCGAGCTCCGTCAGGCGGCGCCGGACGTAGGAGTCGCGCACCTGCTCCAACCCGGGGCGCTGCTCGCAGGCCGGTCCCACCCAACCTTCGAGCCACGCAGTCGTCAGGGCGCTGTGGTCGGCGCCGAGCCGCCAGGGGCTCGGTCGCACCATGACCTCGAGCCCCAACCGGGAGAAGCCGTCCACTGCCGCATCGAGCGCGTCGGGGCCGAGCCGCCTCCCCGCCGGCGAGGCCCGCCGTTGGTGTTCGTTGAAGGCCTCACCGAACCGCCGGTCCCAGGGATCGGCCGGCGTGAGATCCACGCGGCCGGTGACGGTGAGGGTGATCAGCACGGGGCAGCCCGGCTCGGCACAGGTGTCCAGGAACCGACGAAGCTCCTCCGTGGTCATCATGTCGAGGAGGGCGGACGCGGTGATGAGCGAGGCTCCCGCCAAGGCTCCCGGGTCCAGCCGGGTGATGTCGCGCTGCTCGGTCTCGAGGCTGATCGGGCCGCCATCCGAAGCTTTGCGCGGGGCGTCCGCCACGGCCAGGGGGAGCAGATCGGCGTCCCGGTCGGACAGCACCCAGTGCTGGGGTCCGGGCAGCCGCGGGGTGAGCCAGCGTGCCATCGATCCGGTGCCGCAGCCGAGGTCGTGCACCTGCAGGACCCGGCCCTGCGCGAGATGGGGACGGAGTTCGTCGACGAGCTCGCCCGCCCGGGCGTCCGCGTCCGCCGGCTCCCGCAACGCCAACCAGTCCGCGCCGGCGCGCACGGGTTCCGTCGTCATGCCCGTCGATGCTGCCAGAAAAGGCGACGGCCGAGGGCGGTCGAGCCATTCCCGCACCGGTGAACCGAATTCGAGCAACACTCGTAGATGCGGTTACCCAGCAGAGGTCGGAGGCGCAGTGGTCACGGTTCGGCGAGGCATGGTGGTCGGCTCGGCCGCGCTCGTCGCGCTGCTCGCAGTCATCGCGGCCACGGTCGGCCTCGGCTCCCTCGGCTGGGGGGTCGGCCTGGCCTGTGGCGTGGTCACGAGCGTCGGCGTGGCACGGGGTGCCCGCGTGCTGGGACCGGCCGACCTGGTCACCCTCGGTCGTGCCGTGCTCACCTGTGTCCTTGCCGCGCTCGTCGCGGACTCCTTCCTGCACGACGCGGCCGTCGGCACCATGATCACGGTGGCGATCGTTGCGCTCTTCTCGGACCTGCTCGACGGATGGTTGGCGAGGCACACGCGGACGGTGTCGCCGTTCGGTGCCCGGTTCGACGGCGAGGTCGACGCGTTCCTGATCCTGGTCCTCAGCGTCTACGTCGCGGAGGCCGTGCATGGCTGGGTGCTCGCGATCGGCCTTGCCCGCTACGCGTTCGCCGCGGCCGGCTGGGTGCTTCCCTGGATGCGTGCGCAGCTCCCGCCGCGCTACTGGCGGAAGGTGGTGACCGCCACCCAGGGCATCGTCCTGACCGTGGCCGCTGCTGCCGTTGCACCCCTGTGGTTGACGACTGCCGCCCTCGTGGTCGCACTCGGGCTGCTGACCGAGTCCTTCGGACGGGACGTGCTGTGGCTGTGGCATCGCCGGTCCCCGAAGCGTGAACGGCTCACCGGCCCGGTCGGGCGCTTCCACCTGCCGCGGCCATGAAGCAGGACGAGCGCGCCTCCTTCGACGGGGCGCTGGACGCCGCCCGCCGTACGGCGTACCCGCCGGGTGAGTTCGTGGGGCAGGAGAGCTTCATGCGTGCCCAGGAGATCCGGGCGTTGGCGGTGCGGGCGGGGATCGGCCCGGGGGTCTCGGTGCTGGACCTGTGCTGCGGCGTGGCGGGACCGGGCCGGTTGGTGACAGCGGAGCTCGGGTGCAGCTATCTGGGCGTGGACTCGAGCGCCAGCGCGGTCGCCATCGCGCGCGAGCGGGCGGCCGGACTGCCCTGCCGCTTCGAGGTCGGCCGCGTGCCACCGGTTCCACAAGGACCCTTCGACGTCGTGCTGCTGCTGGAGACGATGCTCGCCTTCGCCGACAAGCGGACGCTGCTGCGCGAGATCTCCTCGGCGCTGCCGGTGGGCGGACGATTCGCCTTCACCGTCGAGGAGGGCCAGCCACTGACACGAAGCGGAGCGGCGGCTGATGCCCGACGCCGACACGGTGTGGCTGATTCCGCTGACGCGTCTGGTCTCGTGGCTGGAGCTGGCCGGATTTCGGGTCGACTGGACGCAGGAGTGCAGCGGAGCGCACCGGGAGATGGCCGACAACCTGGCCGACGCCTTCGCCGCCGATCGGTCCGCGATCGCCGCCGAGGTGGGAGAGCAGGCGCTCGACGAGCTGCTGACGGCCCACCGGCTCTGGAGCGGCTGGCTGCGGAAGGGACGGGTGCGCAAGTTCGCGGCCGTCGCCGAGAAGATCGTCGACGCAGCGGACGATGTAGCCCCCGGATGAGCCGGTCCGCGTAGGTCAGCCGGGAAGCCTCAGCACCACCCGACCGTCAGGCGCTCGCACCAGGATCCAGGAGATCTCCTCACGCCTCGCCGCGGTCGCACCCGAGATCTGCATCTCCATGCCGCTGACGGACTTCCAGCTGCCGACCTTCTCCAGGTGCCCGTCCCAGGTGCGCACGCACAGGGTGTAGTCCATCGACGGCGGCAGCCGGTGGTCCATGGCGTTGCGGTCGTAGGTGCTCGTGAGCCCCAGCCTGGTGCCCCAGGTGACCGACTCCAGGGTGACGCTGGCCTTGAGGGGAACATCGCCGACAGGGTGCATGGTCTGGGCCACCGCGGTGGGTGGCTCGGTGCTGGCCCCGGGCGTGTTCGGTCGCGACCCGTCGTCGGATCCGATCTGCGACACGGCCACTGGAACCAGCACCGCCACCGCGGCAGCGGCCACCCCCGCGGCGATCAGGGTCCGTCGACGTCGGGCTCCGCGCACCCGGCGCGACAGCGCCGGCAGGAGCGTGTCCGGCAGACCCGGCGGCCCCTCCACGACCGGGTGCTCGAGCACGCTCGGCTCGACGCGGCCGAGCAGGCCGGGGATGCCGGCCAGCTCGCGAATGGTGCGGGTGCATTCGTCGCACCCGCCCAGGTGCTTCTCGAAGTCGAGCCTCTCCGACGGGGACAGGGCGCCGATGACGTAGGCGGCGGCGTCCTGGTCGAACCGGCAGTTCACGCAGTCACCCCCATCTCCTCCAGCGCCAGCCTCAGCGCCCGCAACGCGTAGTGGGTGCGTGACTTGACGGTGCCCTCGGGCACCCCGAGTCGCCGAGCGGCCTCAGCGACCGGTCGCCCCCGGTAGTAGCACTCGAGGAGTACGGCACGGTGCTCGGGGGAGAGCCGCGTGATCGCCTCGCCCACCACCCAGGAGAGGAGCATCTGGTCGACCGCGTCGTCGCCGGTGCTGCGTTCCGGGACCTCGGCGACG
Source organism: uncultured Actinomycetota bacterium (assembly GCA_963841625.1). GTDB lineage: Bacteria > Actinomycetota > Actinomycetes > Propionibacteriales > Nocardioidaceae > Nocardioides. The sequence goes on from CAWJDH010000009.1 coordinate 457,919, forward strand.
GGCGTCTCGCGGTGGGTGCGCTGGCGTCGCCACTCGTCGGTCACGATGTTGCGGGCAACGGTGTAGAGCCAGGCACGCAGTGCGGGGGGCGAGCTCTCGAGGACGGAGCGGTGCCGCCAGGCGCGGAGCATCGTCTCCTGGACGACGTCCTCGGCCCGCGCCTCGTCGCGGCCCACCAGGCGGAGGCTGAAGCGCCACAAGGCGACCGCGTGCTCCTCGTGGAGCTGGTGCATGAGCGCGACTTCGTCGTCAGGCATCTTCACCCTCCTCCCCGGGATACGAGCCGGGAGCCGCGCGGGTTCAACGACCGTCGGCCACATCGGATCCAGTCTCCTCGCTGGAGCCGTACGCCGCGAGGAATCGGTCTCGGAAGGCGTCCATCCTCCACACCGGTGCGTCCGACGCCGGGTGAAGCCCCTCGCCCCACTCCCAGCCGGAGATCGCGTCGAGGACGTCGGTGTCGCGCGAGATGACGGAGATCGGCACGTCACGTCCCGCGTCCTCGCCCGACACGATGGTGGCGGGCTGGTGGTCGCCGAGCATGACGACGACCAGGTCGTCGTCGCCGTACGTCGTCAGGAACCTGAGCGTTGCCCTGAGGGAGTACTCGATCGACTGGCCGTAGGCGGCGCGGATCCGCCTGGGATCGGGCCAGATGTCGCCCGCCGACGGGAGCTCCTCGGGCATGCCTTCATAGACCGAGCCGTCACCGACGTCCGACTGGTCGATCATCCGCGGGATCCGCGACCAGGGTGCGTGGCTGGTGATCAGGTCGACCTCGGCCATCAACGGTCTGCGGTCCTCCTTCGCGAGCTCGAGGTGCTGGAGGGCATCGAGCGTGAACTGGTCGGGCATCGTGGGGTAGCCGAACCGGGGACCCTCGTAGCCGATGTTGCGCGAGTCGTAGATGTGGTCGTACTTGTAGAACTCACCCTGCGGCCAGTCCCGCGTGTTGGCCGGGACGACGTCCACCGTGCGCCACCCCGCCCGGCCGAAGGCCTGGCTCAGCGTCAGCCGCGAGCCGGTCACCAGCAGGTCGTAGCGCTGCTGGCTGTCGACCCACAGACCCGACTGCAGCGTCGCGTGCGCCAGCCAGCTGAGCGCGCCGAACGTCGAGGAGGTGAGGTAGGCGCTCCGGCTGGAGAAGCCCGCCCTGGCGAGCTGGCGGTCCCCCGAGGCGAGGACCGCCGCGACTCCCGGCGAGAACGACGACCCCTCGACCGCGGCCCGTCCGTAGCTCTCGACGAACACGAACAGGACGTCCTTGCCGCGCAGCCCGGTCAGCAGCTGGTGGGGAGGGACGTCTCGCAACGGGTCGTTCTCGGCCGCCGCCGCGAAGCGCTGCTGGTCGCGCAGCTCGGAGGGGATCCGGCTGACCTGGCCGTAGACGTAGCGGGCCGTGTCGCTGGACGCCAGCTCACCGGTGTCGCCCCGCACGTCCAGCAGCGCCATGACCAGCCAGAGCGACACGAGCACGCCGAGGGTCTGCCATGCACGCCGCCGGTGCCGCACGGCCAGCCGGGTCAGCCGCAGCAGGGCGAGCGGCAGCAGCACCAGCAGCGCGAGGGCGAGCAGCGACCCCCACCACGAGGATCACCGTGCCGGGTCCGGCGCCGAACGAGTCCCGCAGGAGCTCGACGACCTCGCGACCGTAGGTCCAGTCGATCAGCGGGTCGAAGGGGCGGTTCAGTGCCTGACCGAAGCCGATGTCGAGGATCTTGAAGATCGACGAGAGGGCGAGCAGGGTTCCGCCCACGACGGCCAGCACGGTCCGGACCCGACCCAGCCGGGCCGGCAGCGCCAGCATCAGCGCGAAGAACGCGAGCGCCTCCAGCGGTAGCCGCGCGAACGACTCGAGGGGGAGCGGCACGAACGTGTCGCGGTCGACCTCTTCGGGAACCACCTGGATCGGGATGTTGAGGGCGAGCAGCACCAGCAGTGCAGCGAGCACGGTGAGGGCCCCCGCGGCGACGCTCCGCCAGTTCGGTTGAACCGCGCGCACGCGTCCTCCGTTCATAGTGCAATAGGGGGCTACACGTCTACGAACGAGCTAGTCGCGACTCCGGTTCATCCCGGAGCCGGGTGAGGCGGGCATGCAGCAGAGGGAGGCCTTGGCGTTCTGGCTGCGCGAGCCCGGTGCCGGTGAGATCCGCGCGGTGGCGCTCGCGGCGCCCGGTCCCGACGAGGTCGTGGTCCGAACGCTGAGGTCGGCGGTGAGCAGGGGAACCGAGGCGCTTGTGTTCGACGGGCGGGTCCCGCCCAGCCAGTACGACACGATGCGGGCCCCTTTCCAGGACGGCGCCTTCCCCGGTCCGGTCAAGTATGGCTATCTCAACGTGGGCGTCGTGGAGGACGGCCCCGCTGCCTTGCGGGGCCGCACCGTCTTCTGCCTGCACCCACACCAGACGGCCTACGTCGTGCCCGCCTCCGCGGTGACCGTCGTACCCGAGGAGGTGCCGGTCGCGCGGGCCGTGCTCACCGGCATCGTCGAGACGGCCGTCAACGCGCTCTGGGACGCCGCGCCACTGATCGGGGACCGGGTGGCGGTCGTCGGTGGAGGGACGCTCGGCTGCTGCGTCGCGCGGCTGCTGGCACGCTTCCCCGGCGTCTCGGTCACGTTGGTCGACATCGACCCGCTGCGCGCCGAGGTCGCCTCGTCATTGGACGTGGACTTCGCGCTCTCCGACCAGGCGCCCGGCGGGCAGGACCTGGTGGTGCACACGAGTGCCACCTCGGCGGGTCTCCAGCTCTCGCTCGAGCTGCTCGCGCCGGAGGGCACGGTCACCGAGCTGAGCTGGTACGGCGACGACGTGACCAGCCTGTCGCTGGGCGGCGCCTTCCACTCCGGCCGCCTCACAGTTCGCGCCAGCCAGGTGGGCACCCTGTCCCCGGCCCGCCGGGACCGCCGGACAACCGCGGATCGGCTCGCGCTCGCGCTCGACCTGCTGCGGGACCCCGCCTTCGACGCCCTGCTGACCGGCGAGTCACCGTTCGAGACCCTTCCCGAGGTGATGCCGCGGCTCGCGCGCGGCGACCTGCCCGCCCTGTGCCACGCGGTGACCTACGACCCCTCGGAGGCGTCGTGTTCAGCGTGACCGTCCGGGACCACATGCTGGTCGCGCACAGCCTCCAGGGTGAGGTCTTCGGGCCGGCTCAGCGGCTCCACGGTGCGACGTACGTCGTGGACGCGACGTTCCGGGGCGACTCTCTGGACGACGACGGGATCCTCGTCGACATCGGTCGGGCGACCGAGGAGCTGCATCGTGCGGTGGCCGACCTGAGCTACCGGAACCTCGACGACGAGCCGGTGTTCGAGGGCACCAACTCCACCACCGAGGTGCTCGCCAAGCACGTGGCCGATCGGCTCGCGGACCAGGTGAACGCCGGTGCCCTCGGCTCCTCCGCAGGCGTCAGCAGCATCGTCGTGACGCTGCACGAGTCCCACGTGGCGTGGGCGAGCTACGAGCGTGCGACGTGAACGACGGACGGCAGGGTGCACGTGGTGGTCCCGGACGGGATCGAGGACCCGACGCGGCCGAGTGGCGGCAACACCTACGACCGACGGCTCTGTGACCACCTGGCGGCCGACGGGTGGTCGGTGCAGCGTGCGAGCCGTGGCCGGCGACTGGCCGTGGGCGGGGGAGCCGTCGCGTCGAGTGCTCGCACGAGACGCTCGCCTCGATCCGCGCACGACGAGCTGGTGCTGGTCGACGGCCTGGTGGCCTCCGCGGTTCCGGAGGTGATGGTGCCCGCCTCTCGCCGCCTCCGGGTGGTGCTGCTGATGCACACGCCGTTCGGTTGCCGGGATGCCGGAGTGTTCGGTCCGGAGCGTGCGGTGCGCGAGGGCTGCAGCAGCCGTGGTCACCACCAGCGAGTGGACCCGCCAGTGGGTGCAAGCGTCCTACGGGCTGGACCCGGACCGGGTACACGTCGCCCATCCCGGCGTCGACGCCGCCGAGCCGGCGGTCGGCAGCGACAGCGGGCGGCGCCTGCTGTGCGTGGGAGCCGTGACGGCCGGCAAGGGACACGACCTGCTCCTGGCAGCGCTGACCACGGTCGCCGACCTGGATTGGCGGTGTGTGTGCGTCGGGCTCTCTGACCAAGGCCCCCGAGTTCGTCGACGACCTGTTCCACGACATCAAGGCGGCCGGACTGGATGACCGGATCGAGCTGACCGGACCCCGCACCGGTCGCGAGCTCGAGGCGGCGTACGCCGCCGCCGACCTGCTCGTGCTCGCCAGCCGCGGCGAGACCTACGGGATGGTGGTGGCCGAGGCGCTGGCCCGCGGGCTGCCAGTCGTCGCCCCGCGCGGCGGCGGGATCCCCGAGGCGCTGGGTCAGACCCCGGACGGGCGGGCGCCTGGCCTGCTCGTGCCGCCCGGCGACGCTGCAGCTCTGGCCGCGGCGTTGACGCGCTGGCTGACCGACCCGGACCTGCGCCAGGGGCTGCGCGATGCGGCGGACCGACGTCGGGCCGGGCTGCGCGGGTGGTCGGAGACCGCCGCGCGGGTTGCCGGCGTACTGGCGGGGGTGGCTCAGTGAGCCGGCCGCCGTGGAGGCTCCTGGGCGCTGCTGCCGGCGCGTCGATCCTCGCCGTGGTGCTGTGGCAGACCGGGATCGATCCGGTCCTGGACGGCCTGCGCTCGCTCGACGCCTGGACCCTCGCGCTGGGCGTGGCACTCGGCGTCCCGTCGACCGTGGCGTGCGCGTGGCGCTGGCACGTCGTGTCGAGGGAGCTCGGGGTCCGGGTGGACCTGGGGCCCGCCGTTGCCTCGTGCTATCGCGCCCAGTTCCTCAACTGCACCCTGCCCGGCGGCGTCCTGGGAGACGTCCACCGGGGTGTGCGGCACGGCCGGGACGCCGGTGACACCGCACGGGGGATGCGCGCAGTCGCCTGGGAGCGTCTCGCCGGCCAGGTCGTGCAGGCGGTGATCGTGGTCGTGGTCCTGCTGCTCGTCCCGTCCCCGGTGCGATCGACCATGCCGGCCGTGCTCGGAGTGCTGATCCTGCTGACTCTCGCGGGCGTCCTTCTGGTCTGGCACGTCCCGTCGCCCGAACCCCCGTCACTGGTGGGGCGGATGCTGCTGGCCATCCGTGACGACGTGTGGAGGCTCTTCATGGTGCGCCACGCCTGGCCGGGCGTGGTGCTCGCCTCGACCGTCGCGCTGGGCTTCTTCTTCGCGACGTACCTCCTCGCGGCCCACGCCGTCGGCATCACGGCCTCTGCGCTCACCCTGCTCCCCGTGGTGATGCTGGTCTTCCTCGCAGCGGGGTTGCCCCTGAACCTGGCCGGCTGGGGACCGCGGGAGGGCATGGCCGCGTGGGCCTTCGCCGCTGCCGGACTCGGTGCCGAGCAGGGCGTGGCCACCGCGGTGGCGTTCGCCGCGATCGTGCTCGTCGCCAACCTCCCCGGCGCGGTCGTCCTGGTGGTCGATGCCGCTCGTCGTCACCGCGCCGCTCCGGTCCCGGCGTCTGTGGAGACCACCCGCCTGGTCGGAGGGGGCCTGCACCATGGGTGAGCGTCCCTACACGATCCTGAGCTGTGGCATGTCGCTGGACGGGTATCTCGATGCCGCCGACAACGGACGACTGGTCCTCTCGAACGAGGCCGACCTGGAGCGGGTGGACGCCGTGCGGGCGGAGTGCGACGCGATCATGGTCGGCGCAGCGACGGTGCGCAACGACAACCCGCGACTGCTCGTCCGCAGCCGGGCGTTGCGCCAGCAGCGGAGAGCACGGGGGCTCGCGGAGACGCCGATGAAGGTCACCATCACCGAGCGGGCCGACCTCGACGCGTGCAGCAGCTTCTTCGCGACCGGCGACAGCGAGAAGCTCGTCTACTGCGCCAGCGGGGCCGTGCCGGCCGCACGCCGGCGGCTGGGCACGGTGGCGACCGTGATCGACGGCGGCCAGCCGGTCGAACTCTCGCGGCTCGGGCAGGACCTGTTCGACCGAGGCGTCCGACGACTGATGGTCGAGGGTGGTGGCCGGGTCCACACGCAGTTCCTGACCGCTGACCTCGCCGACGAGCTGCACCTGGTGATCGCGCCGTTCTTCGTCGGGAACTCACGCGCCCACCGGTTCGTCGGCGACGGCGCCTTCCCCTGGCATCCCGGTCGCCGCGCAAACCTCGCGGAGACCCGACAGATCGGCGACGTGGTGCTGCTCCGCTACGCCTTGTCCTCGCGGTTCGCCGCGACCACCTGAGAGGCACGACCAACATGCGCTCACCCATCACCCCCGCCACCGTCCGAGGTGAGGTCCCACTCCCGCTGCGCCTCGAGGACGGGAGCCTCGCCGAGGCCACGGTGATCAGCTTCGACGGGCTGTGCGACGGGCGCGAGCACGTGGCGATCGCGCTGGGGGACCGGGCGGAGGACGGCTTCACGCGAGCTGGCGACGTGCCGCTCGTGCGCGTGCACAGCGAGTGCCTCACCGGGGACGTCCTCGGCAGCCAGCGCTGCGACTGCGGGCCGCAGCTGCGCGAGGCGGTCGAGCGCATCTCCGACGCCGGCGGCTACCTGCTCTACCTCCGGCAGGAGGGGCGCGGCATCGGCCTCTACAACAAGCTCGACGCCTACGCCCTGCAGGACGCCGGGCTCGACACCTACGAGGCGAACCTGGCCCTCGGCTTCGAGAAGGACGAGCGCGACTACACCGTCGCCGCGCAGATGCTGCTGGCGCTGGGGATCACCGACGTCGACCTGCTGACCAACAACCCGGACAAGGCGACCCAGCTGCAGTCCGCCGGGATCCGGGTCAACAGCCAGGTGCCCACGCGCCTGCATCTCTCGTCGGGCAACCGGCGATACCTGGCGGCCAAGGCCTGGCGCGGGCACACGTTCCGGACGTCGTACGACGACGGCGTGGCCGGCCTCTGAGTGCCCGTGGCCGATGAGTCCTGCTGGCATCGCGGGTCGTCACCAACGCGTCCCGAAAGGAGAGCAGCATGGGCAGACTCGTCAACCACACCAGCATGACCGTCGACGGACTGTGCGACGTCGGCGACTGGTTCGTCGCCGAGGGGGACCACGACCGGGCGGGAGTCGAACAGCTTGCTGCGGCGGCCGGCTTCGTGACCGGACGCAAGTGCTACGAAGGCTTCCTGGGCTACTGGCCATCGGCGACCGGCCCGTGGGCCGAGACCCTCAACCCGATGCCGAAGTACATCGCCTCACGCACGCTCAGCGGCGAGCTCGACTGGAACGCGCGGGTCATCGAGGGCGACGCGGTCGAGGGGATCCGACGACTCAAGGAGGACGTCGCCGGAGACCTCTTCCTGTCCGGTTGCGGCGAGCTCGCGTGCGGCCTGCTCGACGGCGGCGTGGTCGACGAGCTGAACCTGTGGATCCACCCGGCGATCGGAGGTGCCGGAACGCGGCCGTTCGAGGGAACGACGCTGAGCCTGACGCTTCTCGACGTGACCGGATACGACTCCGGCGTGGTGCGCCAGCGATACCGGCCCCGGAGCTAGGCGGCGGCGAGCGTCACTGGCCCGGAACGGGTGAAGGAAAGGCCACCCAGCCGGTCCTACGGTCTGCCCGTGAGTGACGTCGCCGTCAAGCCGTCCCAGCGAACCGGAGGGGTGCTGGCCGCGACCTGCATCTCGACGCTGGTCGTCAACGCCAACACGTCGGCGGTGAGCATCCTGCTCCCGGCGATCAGCGAGGACACCGGGATGTCCCTGGACACCCTCCAGTGGGCGGTGACCGGCTACTCGCTCGTGGGCGCGGCGGTGATCATCACCTCCGGCTCGTTGGGCGACGTCTTCGGCCGCAAGCGCATCTTCCAGCTCGGGCTGCTGCTGTTCGTGGTGTCCTGCGTGATGATTGCGCTCGCCGGATCTGGCGAGATGGTCATCGCCGGGCGGCTCATCCAGGGCGCCTCCGGGGCGACGATCCTGGCCTGCGGGCTGAGCCTGCTGTCGGTGGCGACGACGGGGGATGCGAACCTGCGCGCGGTCTCGCTCTGGGGCGCCGCGGCTGCGGTAGGGGCGGCTGCCGGACCGTTGCTCGGTGGCGTACTGGTCGACGTGACCGGCTGGCAGGGCCTGTTCTGGATCGACGCCGGAGTCGCCGTGCTGTGCATGGTGCTGACCTACGCGACCGTCTCGGAGTCCCGCGATCCCAGTGCGCCACGCTCGATCGACTACGCCGGCACCGTCCTGATCGCGATGACGCTGATGCCCCTGATCCTGGGCGTCAGCAAGAGCGGCGACTGGGGCTGGATCTCGGTGGAGACGTTCGTGTGTTTCGGCATCGGCGATCGCGGCCGGGATCGGGTTCGTGACTGTCGAGCGCCGCGTCCAGGCGCCACTGCTGGACCTGGGCCTGCTCCGCAACCGGATCCTGGTGGGAGCCACCCTCGCCATCCTGATCGGCGCCGGCACCATCAATGCCCTGATGTACCTCCTCAGCCTCTACTTCCAGGACCCGGCGAGCCTCGGGTTCTCCCCGCTCGAGGCCGGTCTGGCAACGCTGCCGGCCACCGCTGGCCTGGTGCTGGTCGCGCCGCTGGTGCCCAGGCTGGCGAAGAAGTTCGGTGGCCGGCAGGTCATCGGCGTCGGCTTCGTGATGACGACGGCTGGCTTTGTCGCGATCGGTCTGGCCGACGCGTCCTGGGTGTACGCCACGTTCCTGCTCCCGCTGGTCGCGATCGCGATGGGCATGGGACTGTCCAACGGCCCGTCGTCCTCCGCCGCGACCGCCGCGGTCCCGGCCGAGCAGGTCGGTGAGGCGTCCGGCGTCTCCAACATGGCCAGGTACGTCGGAGCCGCGGTCGCCACCGCCCTCGCGGCCACCATCTACGGCAGCGTCACCGCCAACCAGCGTTCGGACGGTGCGTCCGCCGCTGACGCCCTGGCCTCCGGGCTGGCTGCCGCATCGTGGGTGATGGTGGTGTTCAGCGCGCTCGGCATCCTGCTCGCCCTCGTCGCCATCCGACGGTTCCGCGCTCAGCAGGGCACCATGCAGGACGCGGCGGCATCGGCCGCAGCCCACCTCCACACGCTGCCGACGACGGCCGCCCGCGCGCCCTCACCCACGCCGGGACACGAAGCGTCCGGGGGAGTCTCGCCTGACCGCACTCGCGCTGTGGCCGGTGCCCGGGCCGACCGGTGCCGGCGGTCTCGCCGGGTGGCTCTTGTTTGACCCCCCGCACGGACTGCGTGAGGCCACGAGACCGCCGGTCGCCCTGGGGAGTGCCCAGTTTCGAGCGGGGCAAACGCCGCGCCGCATGACGTCGAGCCACCGTCGGCTGACGTTTGCGTCATGATTCGGCGGTCCCGACCCCAGGCCGCGTAGCGATTCCTGGACCGGAGGCCTTGACGACGCGACCCACCCCGCGCCCGTCGACCCGAAGCTCCAACGGCGGGGCTCCGGCGCACGGCGGCGTCCCGATCCCCCTGGCGGGACGCTGCCGTGTCCTCTGCGTGGAGAGCCGTTGCCGGCCGCGCCCAGCCGTCTTCCCGTGCACTCGGGTGAGCCGCCAACGAGGGTGCGCGCCGGATGCCCGCCGGCCGCGAAACGTCCGCGCTGACGCGTGCGGAGGGTACGCTGCCCGAGAGGCGCCCCCGGTCTAGTCGTTTCGCGTGCAGGGTCCGGATCAGGCTGGTCGAGTGGCGTCTGGTTCGCGTTGAGGGGGATTGTCGTGGCTGGGTTCGGGTCGGGTGCGGTACGCGTGGCGCTGGCAGCTGCGTCGGTGGCCTGGGTGGCGGGGTTCGCGCCGGCTGGTCCGGGCGCGGGTGCGTCGCCAGCGGAGCCTGTGGATGGTGAGATCCAGCGGGTCTCGGTGGGCCCGGGTGGCGTGGAGGCCAACGAGGCAAGCGGTTCAGCGTCGCCCTCGCGGGACGGCCGCTTCGTCGCGTTCGCGTCGAGGGCGTCGAATCTGGTGGCTGGGGACACCAACGGCGAGGTGGACGTGTTCGTGCGGGACCGGGTGAAGAACGTGACCCGGCGCGTTTCGGTCGGTCCGCGTGGCGCCCAGGCCAACGAGAAGAGCGAACTCCCGGTGATCTCGGCGAACGGCCGCTGGGTGGTGTTCAGATCGCGCGCGTCGAACCTGGCGGCTCGGGACTCGAACCACCAATGGGACATATTCGCCCGGAGCCTGACAGCAAACGTCACCGTGCTGATCTCGGTGAGTCGGAACGGCAGACGGGGGGGCAACGGCCTCAGCGGGGGCGGCTATTCGTCCATCTCGGCGGACGGCCGGTATGTGGCGTTCACATCCAACGCATCGAATCTGGTGGCCGGTGTGGATGGGGGCCTGTTCGTCAGAGACCGGGTAGCCAAGGTGACCCGGCGGGTCCCGGGTGGCGGTATCCAGGGTGGCGGTTCAGGAGGCTCCCTCTCCGCGGACGGCCGGTACATCGCCTACCCCTCCACGAGGTCGCTGGTGCCCGGTGACACCAATGGTGCGACGGACGTTTACGTGCGGGACCTGGTGGCCAGGGTGTCCCGCAGGATCTCTGTCGGCTTGGGTGGCGCCCAGGCGAACGGGGAGATCTTCGAGAACTTGGACTCGAACCCCATCTCGGGGGACGGCCGGTATGTGGCGTTCGCATCCAACGCATCCAATCTCGTGGAGGGAGACACCAACGGCACCTGGGACGGGTTCCTCCGGGACCGGGTGGCGAAAAGAACCGAGCGGGTCTCGGTCGGCACGGGTAGCGCCCAGCTCGCTGAGGGGGGCAGCGTGGAAGCGATCTCCGCGGACGGCCAGTTGGTGACCTTCTGGTCCGGAGGGGACCTGTTCGTGCGGGACAGGGCGGCCGATGTGACCCGGCTGATCTCGTTCGTCGGTGTGGATGGCGCCCCGCCCGATCACGGAGTCTCCTTTGTCACGATGTCGTCGAATGCCCGACACCTCGGATTCTCGTCCTACTCGACCAATCTGGTGGCCGGGGACACCAACGACCAAACGGACGTGTTCGTGCGGGACCTGTCCGACTGATCCCACGGTGCGGGTGCGGATGGGCTGGCCTGTAGGCCGGGTTCTGTACGACGCCCGGGGGCGTCGCGGCGACCATCCATCTACGACGACCGTTGCCGGCCGCCTCCAGCGGTCTACCCGTGCACTCGGGCGGGCCGCCCTCGAACGTGCACGCGCCCGGTGCCCGAAGGCGCCGGACTTCTTGACCTTGCTCCAGGTGGGGTTTACCTAGCTACGCCGGTCGCCCGGCGTACTGGTGGTCTCTTGCACCACCGTTTCACCCTTACCCCGCAAGCGGGGCGGTCTGTTTTCTGTGGCACTGTCCCGCGGGTTTCCCCGGGTGGCTGTTGGCCACCACCTCGCCCTGTGGAGCCCGGACCTTCCTCGGCGCACTCCGTGAGGAGTACGACGCGGTCGCCCGGCCAGCCCATCCGCACCCAAGGCTACCGGACTCGGCTCCTCGTCCGGATCGCCCGGACTGTTGTGCAGAAACGCGGGACCAGTCAGTTCGGTCGAGCAGCACGCGTGCCACCGGCGCGCCGGCCAGTCCGGGCGAGCGGGTGCTCGCTCCACACGTTCTCGCGCAGGAATTCGTGGAACCGTTGCGCCTGCTCGGGCTCGTCGAACTCCAGGTCCACCACGATGAACCGGTCGTCGTCCTCGGGCTGCCGGATCCGGGAGGCGTCACCCCCGCTCGTCGCGAGCCTCGGCGAACCGGTCGAATGCGCTCCTCCACGTGTCGAAGTCGGTGATCGGGTGCTCTATGTGGAGCGTGGCCATGTCGCCTCCTCGGGCGTCAGGGGAGGGTGAGCACCTCGGCGCCGTCGGGGGTGACCAGCAGCGTGTGCTCGAACTGGGCGCTGCGCCGGCCGTCCTTGGTGACCACGGTCCAGTTGTCGTCCCACATCTCCCACTCGTGAGTGCCGAGGTTGAGCATCGGTTCGATGGTGAAGGTCATGCCGACCTCGATCACGTCGTCGTACATCGCATCGTCGTAGTGCGGGACGACCAGCCCACTGTGGAACGCGCTCCCGATCCCGTGGCCGGTGAACTCGCGGACCACGCCGTACCCGAATCTCTTGGCGTAGGACTCGATCACCCGGCCGATGACGTTGATCCGACGTCCGGGCTTGACCGCGCGGATGCCGCGCTCGAGCGCCTCGCGGGTGCGCTCGACGAGGAGCCGCGACTCCTCGTCGACGTCGCCGGCCAGGAAGGTGGCGTTGGTGTCGCCGTGGACGCCGTCGAGGAACGCGGTGATGTCGATGTTGACGATGTCGCCGTCCTCGACCCGGCGGCTGTCGGGGATGCCGTGGCAGATGACCTCGTTGACGCTGGAGCACAGCGACTTGGGGAAGCCGCGGTAGCCGAGGGTCGACGGATAGGCACCGTGGTCGCAGAGGAACTCGTGCCCGATCCGGTCCAGCTCGTCGGTGGTGATGCCGGGCACGACGTGGGAGCCGACGAGGTCACGGGCCTGCGCGGCAAGCCGGCCGGCCACCCGCATCTTCGCGATCGTCTCGGCGTCCTTGACCTCGCTGCCGGTGAAGCGCGCCGGCGCCGGCTTGTCGACGTACTCCGGACGCGGAATGTGGGCGGGCACCTCGCGGCGCGCGGAGACGGTGGCGGCGGCAACGGGGGTCACGGCAACGAGTGTAGTTTCCGGGGTATGAGCGGCTACTGGTACTGCGTCAAGCACAAGACCGTCGAGTCCGGTGTCAACGTCTGCCCGCCCATCGACCGGCTGGGCCCGTTCGACACCCAGGAGGATGCCGAGCACGCACTGGAGAAGGCCCAGCAGCGCAACGAGGAGTGGGACAACGATCCCAACTGGAACGACGAGCAGCTCGAGGACTGACGCGTGGCTCGTCGACCACGGCGGGGATCGAAGGCGATCTCCCCGTGGCCGTTCGTAGGCATGGCCGGGATGGCGTGCGTGTTCTTCCTGTACGCCGCCAGCGGCCTTCTGGCCCCGTGGTGGGCCGTGGTCGTGCTGCTGGTCATCTGGGCCCTGGCCCTGTTCGTCGCCACCGCGTGGTGGTCACTGCACCCGACCTGGGTGCCGTGGATCCCGGTCGCGCTCGCGGTGTTCTGGTTCGTCGCGCTGAACGCCGGCGGTGCGTGGCTCGGATGGACGGCGTAGCCGGTCACGCGCTCAGCGGGGGCTCACCCGGACGATCGCGTCGCCGGTGTCGTTGTCGCTGGTGATGAGCAGGTCGTTGTTGGGCGCGAGCGTGACCGACCGCAGCCGGCCGAACTGCCGCAATGCCTGGGGAGCCCGGGTCCACCGCAGCCTGCCCGAGGCATCGAACTTCATGAAGATGACCCGGCTCCCCTGCAGGCAGGCGACGGCCAACGACCCTTCGTAGGCACCCCACTTGTTCCCACGCACGAAGACCGCCCCGGAGGTGGCCGGCGTCGGCCCCGAGGTCCATCGCGCACTGATCTGACGGCCGGGGAGCGAGTGGTCGGTCATCGGGACGCTCTCGTTGTAACCGGGGACCGGGTGCCAGCCGTAGTCGGCGCCGTTGAACAGCCTGTTGACCTCGTCCTCGATGCCGGGGCCGTGCTCGGCGTTCCACAGGGACCCGTCCCGGCGCTGGGCCAGACCCTGGACGTTCCGGTGGCCGAACGTGTGGATGTACCGCTTGCGCGGGCTGTCGGCGTTGATGAACGGATTGTCGCGCCAGGGCCGTCCGGTCAGCCGATTCATCCGCAGGGTCTTGCCACCCAGCGACCTGAGATTGCGTGGGTTGGTGCCGATCGCCGCGTCACCGGTGCCGACGAGCAGCGCCCCGTTGCGCATGATCAGCAGTCGGCAGCCCCCGTGCCGTCCGGTAGAGGTGGGGAACCCCGCGAGCAGGGTCTCCGCGAAGCGTGCGCGGGTGCCGTCGGCGTTCAGGTGCCAGGCGATCACCCGGATGTCGTGTCCGCCGCCGGACTTCAGCCAGCCCTGGCAGGTGTAGAAGCGTCCGTTGGTCCCGAACCGCGGATCGATCTCCATCGACATCAGCCCGGTCTCCCCGGAGACCCAGACCCGGTCGCTGGGGAACTGGACCTGACGCGTGCTCCCGTCCTGCCGGAGCAGGAGCCGGCCGGTGTCCCGCTCGGTGATCAACAGCCGACCGCCCCCGATCGGCTGGACGTCCCACGGGTTCGAGAGCCCGGTCACCTGGCGCGTCGCCTGCAGGGCCGGGAGGCGCGTGGGGGCGCTGGCGGCCGCCGGGGGAGCGGCGTCCTGGACGGTCGCGGATCCTGGCGTCACGGGGGCCAGCAGGGCGAGACAGAGTGCTCCGAGAAGCGGAAGGCGCATGGCGCCAACGGTAACCCCGGGCGAGGCAGGGTCGTTGGGCACCCTGGACGGCAAACTTCTCGCTCGGTGGAGGCAACTCGATGGTGTTCAGGAACCTGATGCGCACGGTGGCCGGCTCGGCGGTGCTGGCGCTCTCGCTGGCCGGGATCTCCCCGGCCACCGCCCACGAGGGCAAGGGCGACACCGCCACCAACGACCGCGGGGTGCGCGTGGAGACCTCCGGTGACGGCAAGCGGATGAGCTTCGTCGCCAACCTGCAGTACAACAAGACGGGCGAGGCCCAGAACGGCTCCGACATCGAGTTCGTCCGGCTCGGCGACCGCGACTACGCGCTCGCGGGGACCTTGCGCGGCGGCATGCAGATCATCGACATCACCCGGCCGCGGTCACCGCGCCGGGTCGCCGTCTACGACTGCAAGGTCAGCCAGGGCGACATCCAGGTCTGGCGCAACAACGGCCGGGTGCTGGCCAGCTACACCGCCGACGGCACCTTCGGGGAGGCCGGCGCGGCGTCGCGGTGCGCCCACGACCTCGACCTCAATGCGTCGTCCTCGGGCACGGTCATCGTCGACATCACCACTCCGAGCAGCCCGCAGACGGTGAGCTTCCTGCCGGTGCCGCGCGGCTCGCACAACATGACGATCCACCCCAGCGGCGACTACCTCTACAACTCCAACTCCGACCTCATCTCGAGCACCTCGCCGACGATCACGATCTACGACATCTCGCGACCCTCGGCCCCGAAGAAGGTGCAGGACTACCCGATCCCGTTCGTGCCCGCCTCGCTCGGCTCGGAGTCGCACGACATCACGTTCAACCAGTCAGGCTCGCGCGCCTACGTCGCCGCGCTCTCGCAGACGCTGATCCTCAACACCACCAACCCCGCCAAGCCCCGGCAGGTCCACCAGATCATCGACCCGACGATCAACGTGGTGCACCAGTCCGACCCGTTGACCCTCGAGCGGCCCAACGGCACGAAGCGGAAGATCCTGATCATCACCGACGAGCGAGCCGGCGCGGCCGGGAGCGCCGAGTGCCCCGGGGGTGGCCTGCACGTCTACGACATCACCCGCGAGCGGGACCCCGAGAAGATCGGGACCTGGTTCATCCCCGCCACGACCGTCCAGGACGGCGCCACCTGCACCTCGCACGTCCTGCGGATCTACCCGCGCCAGAAGATGATGACGATCGCGTGGTACGCCCAGGGCGTCCGGGTCATCGACCTCAAGGGCCTGGCGACCGCGAAACCCTCACCCGTGCCCGCCCTCGGCGAGGGCATCGGCATGCGGGAGGTCGGCCACTACGTGCTCCCCGACTCCGACACGTGGTCGTTCAAGACCAACCGGATCAGGCGGGATGGCTCGTTCTTCGGCTACGGGAACGACCTCGTGAGGGGCTTCGACGTCTACCACTTCAAGGGCCTGAAGCGCGATGTCCCCGCGTTGACGCCCAAGGACCTGTCGCCCCGCGCCGAGTCGACCAGCTCGCGGATGCTCCTCCCGGTGGCGGTGCTGCTGCCGGCGATGATGCTGGCCGCGTTCCTGCGCCGTCGTACCCGCCGCGCGTGAGGGGTCGTGTGCTGAAGTGGTCGCCTGAACGGCCACTTGGGCACACGCGGCACCTAGCGGGTGCGAGGAACCCCGAGGGCGATCAGGTCCTCCATGACGGATCGGGGTTCGTGGCGCAGCTCGTATGACGAGCAGCTGACCACGGTCCGTCCGCGTGACGACAGCTTGCGGTGCCGGGACTTGTCTGCGGCTGCCTGGAGGACGTCGTCGTGGTAGACGCCGTCCACCTCGAGCACGAGCACGGACCCGTCGGGAAGGTCCCACTCGGCGTCGGTCCATCGCCGACGGCCCTTTCGGTCCCGGCGACCCCTCTGCCCGCGGGGTGCTGCGACCCCGAACTCCTTGCACGCGCGGCGCAGGTCGACCTCGGACAGCGAGTGGGCTCCGCCCGCGATGTCGCTCAGCAGGGCCCGGAGCTCGGGCGCTCGCCGCAGCGGTGTCAGCCGTGCCAGCCAGCTGCCGAGTCGGTCCGGGGTGGTCAGGCGTTGTTGAACGGTGGCCGCGACCGCGCCGTGCGCGGTGCGGCGGCTCGGCTCGTAGCCGGCGAAGAGCAGGACCGCGGGTTCGAGCTGGCACACCGGCAAGGCCCTCGCGGACCGCATCTCGGGCAGGGCCCTGCGTGATCGGAAGAAGCGAACGCCCTCGAGCGGGTCGAACGAGAGCTCGTCGTCCACCAGCACGGTGATGTCATCGCGGGACCAGTTCCTCATGCCGTGCAGCTCGGCGGCGGTGAGTCCGCCGATCACTGCGGTTGGTCCGGCATGGAGAACCGCCTGCCACAGCCGCTGGGGCCGGGACAGGGGACCGGTGGTGGTGCTGAACACCGACGAGGTGCGCTGAACCCACCGGTGGGCGCGTAGCTGGTTGCGGACGAACGAGCGGGACACGCGGAGCTCGGTGAGCTGGCGCTGTGACAGCATTCCGGCCTGCCCGCCGGCCAATTGCCTCCACGACTCCCCGTCCATGCCCGGGAATCGTCGGCCGAGCCCCGGGCGCCCGCAAACGGCTCTCCACAGGCGTGCCTTGTGTGCTCAGGTGGCCGTCGGGGCAGCCACTTGAGCACAGACCCGTTCAGAAGGTGTGCTCCGGGCCCGGGAAGGCCCCGGAGCGGACCTCGTCGGCGTAGGCGCGCGCCGCGTCGAGCAGTACTCCGTGCACGTCGGCGTACTGCTTGACGAACTTCGCCATCCGGCCGGTCCGCAGCCCGAAGGCGTCCTGCCAGACCAGGACCTGTCCGTCGCAGTCGGGGCCGGCGCCGATGCCGATGGTCGGGATCGAGAGCTCGCGGGTCACCTTGGCGGCCACGTCACCGGGCACCATCTCCATCACGACCGCGAACGCGCCGGCGGCCTCGACGTACTTGGCGTCGTCGAGGATCCGCTGGGCGGTCTCGCCGCGACCCTGGACCCGGTAGCCCCCCAGGGCGTGCTCGGACTGCGGCGTGAACCCGATGTGGGCCATGACCGGGACTCCGCCGCGGGTGAGGAGCTCGATCTGGGGCGTCATCTCCCGGCCGCCCTCGAGCTTCACGCAGTGCGCCCCACCCTCCTTCATGAACCTGACGGCCGTCTCGTAGGCCTGCTGCGGCGAGGCCTGGTAGGAGCCGAACGGGAGGTCGCCGACCACGAGCGCGCGGTGGACCGAGCGGGAGACCGCCCGGGTGAGGGGGAGCAGCTCGTCGACCGTGACGGGGAGCGAGGTCTCGTTGCCGTAGACGTTGTTGGAGGCGCTGTCGCCGACGAGGAGTACGTCGATGCCGGCCTCGTCGAAGGTCTGTGCGGCGTACTGCTCGTAGGCCGTGAGCATCGTGAACTTCTCGCCGCGCGTCTTCATCTCCCGAAGGTGCTGGGTGCGGACCCGCTTGATGGGTTTGCGAGCGCCGGTCTGTGACGGCCCGGTGCCGTAGGGGGCGGTCTCCTCGCTCATGTGGAGCTCCTTCGTGCGTGTTCTCGAGGCTCCCGAATGGAGTCCCCGGATCGTTCCTCAGGCTAGCCCCGCGGCGAGGGTCCGGCGTTGTGGCGGCGGTCACCCCGCTCCCTGCCGTAGTCGCGGGAGACGTTGGCGACCCGCACCCGGTACTCGTCGTACCAGACCTGCTTCCCGCGCTCCTGGGCCACGAGGTGCTCGGCCACCTGCTTCCAGGCCGCGGCGTCGGACTCATGGCGCCAGTAGGAGACGGTGATCCCCGCGAGACCGTCCTTGACGGACTCCATGCCGAGGTAGCCAGGCTGCTCCGCGGCCAGCGATTCCATCCGCCGCAGCATCACCGCATAGCCGTTGTCGCCGGTGCTGCGCGTGGAGGTGAAGATCACCGCGGTGTACGGCGGCTCCGGGGTGTCGGCGATCGGCATGCCCCGGGTCTATCACGGGGAACATCGATCGGGCCGGGGATGCTTGCACCCCCGGCCCGACCCCCCCATACCCCGCCTCAGCGGGGCAGGTCCTGCAACAGAGGCCCCAACCCTGCTCCGTGCAGCGATGGGCCCTTTCCCCAGCAGGCCAATGCGGCTCCGGGCACCCGGAGCCGGCGGTAGAGTAAGGAAAAGTTCAGGGTGAGGGTCGGCGTCCTTGCAGGTTGCTGCAGCGCCGACCGACATGGGGGTAGTGATGGCCAGGTCTCGGGACCTTGTGGGTTCGGATCGGTACCGGCCGCTCAACGCGTCGTTCCCGTTGATGTTCGAGCGTCGGCGGGCGGTGGGCATGGTCGATCCTCGAGGCCGAAGCCTGAGCCCGGAGGTGCGCCTTCTCGCGATCGGCGAGGAGCGCTTCAGCGCCGCGATCGAGGCACTCTTGGGGACGAGCCGCGACGTCGTCTCGGTGTGCAGGGGCGCCTCGCGCGACGTCCTGGTCGAGACGAGGGACCGCAACCGGAGAATCGCCGAGGCCGGAACCCGCGTGCGCAGCTGGTACGACATCGACCGCAGTGACCCGGAGACCGCCGGCCTCCTGCTGTCGCAGCCATGGCTCACCGGCCACTGGACCGTCGCTCCGGTCGAGACCAAGATCCTCGACAACCGGGCGGTGCTGCTCGAGGGGCCGCGCATCGAGGGGCGGCGGTCGGTGCTGCTCACCACCCATCACCGTGCGGTGGCGGCGGCCCTGGCCTACTGGCAGGCGGTCAGCTCGCAGTCCGTGCCGCTGGAGCTGGCGGAGTCCGACAACCCGCTCGGACGGCTGTCAGAGCGCCAGCGTGAGACGGCAATGATGCTCGCCGACGGGCTGACCGATGAGCAGATCGCGCAACGGCTCGAAGTGTCGGTCCGCACCGTGCGGTACGACGTGGCCAGACTGATGGCGCTGCTCCAGGCGAGCAGCCGGTTCGGGATCGGGCTCGAGCTGGGGCGGCTCGGGTTCGACCACCGCGCCCACGGACCCGACGTCCGTCCTCGCGACCGAGTCCGCGGCTAGACGGAAGCGGAGGCTCGGTCCGCGGCGGACTCCAGGTCGGCGATCACGATCCTGCGCATCCCGAGCATGGCCTCCGTGGCCGCCTTCGCTCGCGCGGGATCGGGATCGGAGACCAGCTCGTAGAGGCGGTCCGGGACGATCTGCCAGGACAGGCCGAACCGGTCCTTGAGCCAGCCGCACATCGACTCCTCGCCCCCGTCGGCGGTCAGCGCGTCCCAGTAGTGGTCGACCTCGGCCTGGTCGCGGCAGTTGACCGAGAAGGAGATCGACTCGGTGAACCCGGCGTGCGCGGGCCCACCGTTGATGCCGCGGAACTTCATCCCGTCCAGGTCGAACTCGCCGGCCATCGCGGTCCCGGGCTCGCCAGGCCCGGCCTCGGTGTAGCGGGCGATGTGGCCGACCGAGGAGTTCGGGAAGATCCTGGTGTAGAACTCGGCGGCCTCCTCCAGGTCGTCGTCGAACCACAGGCACGGGCTGATCGAGGTCATGCGTTCCTCCTCGGGTAGGGGCGGTCCTGAGGGTTCAGACCGACGTCGGAGCGTGAACTCATCGCTCGCCGCGTGCGAGACTCGGGGCGTGGAGTTCTACTCGGCGTACGCCCAAGGATTCGCCAGGATCGCCGCCTGCACCATCCCCGTGGCGCTCGCGGATCCCGCCGCCAACGCCCGCACCGTCCTCGCCCAGGCCCGCGAGTGCCACGAGGAGGGCGTCGCCGTCGCCATCTTCCCGGAGCTGACGCTCTCCGGCTACGCCGCCGACGACCTGTTCCTGCAGGACACCCTGCTGGAGGGCGTGCACGAGTCCGTCGCCGACATCGTCGAGGCGTCGACAGATCTGCTCCCCGTCCTGGTCGTCGGCGCCCCGCTCGTGCACGGCACTCGCGTGCTCAACTGCGCAATCGTCATCCACCGAGGCCAAGTGCTGGGCGTCGCGCCGAAGTCCTACCTGCCGACCTACCGCGAGTTCTACGAGCGTCGCTGGTTCGCGCCCGGTGACGACCGCAGGGGTACGACGATCAGGGTGGCCGGCCGCGACGTACCCCTCGGGCCAGACCTGATCTTCGACGCCACCGACGTGCCGGGGCTGCGACTGCACGTGGAGATCTGCGAGGACATGTGGGTCCCGATCCCGCCGAGCGCCGAGGCGGCCCTGGCGGGAGCGACCGTGCTGGCGAACCTCTCGGGCAGCCCGATCACGGTGGCCCGCGCCGAGGACCGTCGCCTCCTCGTCCGCAGCGCCAGCGCCCGCTGCTCGGCTGCCTACGCCTTCGCCGCCGCCGGCCAGGGCGAGTCGACGACCGACCTGTCCTGGGACGGCCAGACGATGCTCTACGAGTGCGGCGAGCTGCTCGACGAGACCGAGCGGTTCCCCGATGGTCCGCGTCGCAGCGTGGCCGACGTCGACCTCGACCGGATTCGGCAGGAGCGCCTCCGGCAGGGGACGTTCGACGACAACCGGCGGGGTCTCGAGGCCCGGCTCGCCCGTACCCCGACCGAGGCAGGGCCGAGCTTCCGCACGATCGCCTTCGAGCTGGGACCACCCACCGGCGACATCGGGCTGCGCCGCAAGGTGGACCGCTTCCCGTTCGTCCCCGACGACCCGGAGCGGCTGGCTCTCGACTGCTACGAGGCCTACAACATCCAGGTCTCCGGGCTCGAGCAGCGGTTGCACTGCCATCGGGCAGCCCAAGGTCGTCATCGGGGTCAGCGGGGGGCTCGACTCCACCCACGCCCTGATCGTGGCCGCGAAGGCGATGGACCGGCTCGGTCGGCCGCGCAGCGACATCCATGCCTTCACCATGCCGGGCTTCGCGACCGGCGAGGCGACGAAGTCCTACGCCACCCGGCTGTCCAAGAGCCTCGGGGTCAACTTCGAGGAGCTCGACATCACCGCCGCGGCCCGGCAGATGCTGGCCGACATCGACCACCCGTTCGCCGAGGGCGAGGAGGTCTACGACGTCACCTTCGAGAACGTCCAGGCCGGCCTGCGCACCGACTACCTCTTCCGGATCGCCAACCACCGCGGCGGCATCGTCCTCGGCACCGGCGACCTCAGCGAGCTCGCCCTCGGCTGGTGCACCTACGGCGTCGGCGACCAGATGTCGCACTACGCCGTCAACACCGGAGTGCCCAAGACCCTCATCCAGCACCTGATCCGGTGGGTGATCGACAGTGAGGAGTTCGACCCGGACACCAACGAGGTCCTGCAGGAGATCCTCGACCAGAAGATCACCCCCGAGCTGATCCCGGACCAGGAGGGTCGGGAGCCCCAGGCCACCGAGGACTCCGTGGGTCCCTACGCGCTGCAGGACTTCACGCTCTTCCACGTGATCCGGCGCGGCCACCGACCCGGCCGGATCGCGTTCCTGGCCTGGCACGCCTGGCACGACGCGAACACGGGGGAGTGGCCTCCGGGGTTCCCCGACGAGCGCCGCGTGGCCTACGACCTGCCGGAGATCCGGCACTGGCTGGAGGTCTTCGTGAAACGGTTCTTCGCCAGCCAGTTCAAGAGGTCGGCGCTGCCCAACGGCCCCAAGGTGAGCGCGGGCGGCACCATGTCGCCGCGCGGGGACTGGCGGATGCCGTCAGACGCCAGCGCGGCGGCTTGGTTGGCCGACCTCGAGGCCACGGTGCCGCGTACCGAGGCCTCAGGCTGAGCTCCGAAACGCCTATCCGGCCCCGATCTCCTTGCCGTGGTAGGTCATCGCGAGACGGGCCAACGCGAGAGCGCCGACCAGCAGGCCGAGGTCACGCAGCACGATGTCGGCGTAGCCGCCAACGCTGATCAGGCTGACGATGATGCCCGCCAGCCACGCGGCGATCACGTAACCGCCGATCCGCGGGGCCACCGCGACGAGCACGACTGCGGCGAGCTCGACGATCCCGACCATCATCATCGCGTCGGCCGCCGAGCCAGGAACGATGTCATTCATCCAGGGCGCCAGGTAGCCCTCCCAGTTGACGTTCATGAACCCGATCAGCTTGTCGAGGCCGACCAGCAGTGGCAGGACCATGTAGGCGACCCAGAGGCCGAGGAAGGCCTGGTGGGCCGGTTCGGCCCGAGTGATCGCCGCGACGTCGTGCATGTCGTGGCTCATCCCGTCCCAGGCGTGGGTAGTAGCCATTGCGGAGCTCCTTCACTGTAAGAGATAACAACATTGACGATAGACCTGCGAAGGGGTTTTCGGCAAGCGATCCATCTGATAGAAACGTGCCAAGTGGCAGGAGGCGCGGAGGAGGGCTTCGCCCGACGCGTGACGACGCTGGGCGCGCTGGCCGACCCGGTACGACGCGCGCTCTACCGCTTCGTCTCCGACCAGGACGAGGCGGTCAGTCGCGAGCAGGCGGCCGAGGGTGTCGAGGTCCCCAGGCACACCGCGAAGTTCCACCTCGACCGGCTCGTGGACGAGGGCCTGCTGGTCACCGAGTTCCGCCGGCTCACCGGACGGACCGGGCCCGGTGCCGGCCGTCCGGCCAAGCTCTACCGTCGCTCCGCCCGCGAGGTCTCGGTGAGCCTCCCGCACCGCCGCTACGACCTGGCCGCGGAGGTGCTGGCCGACGCCATCGAGCGCTCGCTGGACGGCACTCCGATGGACGAGGCGATCAACGCGGCGGCCGACGCGGCTGCCGGGCTGGCCGTCGACGCGGCCCCCGACCGGTCGCGCAACCGTCGCGCGGGTGAGCTCGACCGGGTCGCCGCCGCCCTCGCGCCGTTCGGCTACGAGCCGAAGGTGGACGACCACCTGGTCCTCGCCAACTGCCCCTTCGACCGGCTCGCCGCCGACCACCGCGACCTCGTCTGCGGCATGAACCTTGCGTTCGTCGGCTCGGTCGCCCACCGGCTCGGCTGTGCCCGGGTCCGGGCCGAGCAGGTCCCCGGGGACGACGGCTGCTGCGTCCGCGTCGTACCGACCGACTGACGACGGCGACCGGAGCTGACGGCTGTCCGCGTGTTGCGGGGCGCGGGACATCGCGCCGTAACACCTGTGCGACATAGTGGGCACATGGGCAAGCAGGAAGACTTCGTGCTCCGGGCTCTCGAGGAACGAGACGTGCGGTTCGTACGCCTCTGGTTCACCGACGTGCTGGGCTTCTTGAAGTCCGTGGCGGTGGCTCCGGCCGAGCTCGACAACGCGTTCGAGGAGGGGATCGGTTTCGACGGGTCCGCGATCGAGGGGTTTGCCCGGGTCTACGAGGCCGACATGCTGGCCAAGCCGGACGCCTCGACGTTCCAGATCCTGCCGTGGCGCGGCGAAGGGCCCTCCACGGCCCGGATGTTCTGCGACATCGTGATGCCCGACGGCTCCGCGTCCTACGCCGACCCGCGCTACGTGCTCAAGCGCACCCTCAGTGCCGCCGCCGACAAGGGGTTCACGTTCTACACCCACCCCGAGATCGAGTTCTACCTGTTCAAGAACGCTCCCGTCCCGGGCGAGGACCCGGTGCCGGTCGACCGCAGCGGGTTCTTCGACCACACCGCCCAGTCGATGGGCGCCGACTTCCGTCGTGAGGCGATCACGATGCTGGAGTCGATGGGGATCTCGGTCGAGTTCAGCCACCACGAGGGCGGCCCCGGCCAGCAGGAGATCGACCTCCGGTACGCCGACGCGCTGTCGACGGCCGACAACATCATGACCTTCCGCACGGTGATCCGCGAGGTCGCGCTCAGCCAGGGAATCTGGGCCACGTTCATGCCCAAGCCGTTCACCACCCATCCCGGCTCCGGCATGCACACCCACGTCTCCCTCTTCGAGGGCGACCGCAACGCCTTCTTCGAGGCCGGCGCGGAGTACCAGCTCTCCAAGGTCGGGCGGCAGTTCATCGCCGGTGTCCTCCACCACGCCAGCGAGATCAGCGTGGTGACCAACCAGTGGGTCAACAGCTACAAGCGGCTGCTCGGCGGCGGCGAGGCACCGCCGTACATCTGCTGGGGCCACAACAACCGCTCCGCGCTGATCCGGGTGCCGATGTACAAGCCCAACAAGGGCCAGTCGACCCGGATCGAGCTCCGCACGATCGACGCCGCCTGCAACCCCTACCTGGCCTTCGCCGTCGTGCTGGCGGCCGGGATGAAGGGCGTCGAGGAGGGCTACGAGCTGCCTCGCGAGGCCGAGGACGACATGTGGTCGCTCACCGAGCGCGAACGCAAGAGCCTCGGCATCGAGCCCCTGCCCAAGACGCTCTACGAGGCGATCGGCATCGCCGAACGTTCCGAGCTGCTCGCCGAGACCCTCGGCGAGCACGTGTTCGACTTCTTCCTCCGCAACAAGCACGCGGAGTGGGAGGACTACCGCGGTCAGGTCTCGGCGTTCGAACGCGACCGGATGCTGCCGGTCGTCTGAAGGCCCGCGACATGAGCGACCTGTCCTACTACAGCCCGGGCCGCGCCAAGCAGATCGGGATCCTGCTCTGGGCGGCCATCGTGCTGGCCGGGCTTGCGGCCGGACTCGCCGGATGGCTCGTCGGCACCGGCTACGGGCGGTACGCGATCGTCCTCGCCCTTCCCGCCCTCCTGATCCTCGGGACATCCGGGATGGCCATGCGCGGCATCCGGGAGGGCGCCTACACCGCCAAACCGTGGTCGGTGGCGTCCGGCGCGGTGCTGATCCTCACCGGCCTGTTCTTCGCGCAGACGCCGGTCAGCATCCTGCCCTCGATGGTCGGGGTCCTGCTCGTCATCCTCGCCCTCCTCGCCGATCACGGAGAGCGCTGAGGGTCGGCCGTGTCCACCCGTCTCCTCGTCGTCGAGCACGAGCCCGCCTGCCCAGCCGCCCACCTCGGCACCTGGCTCGTCGACGCCGGAGCGGACCTCGAGGTCTGCCGGCCCTGGGCGGGCGACGACCTGCCCGCCCTCGATGACTACGACGGCTTCGTGATCCTGGGCGGCTCGATGAGCGCTCACGACGACGCCACCCACCCCTGGCTGACGACCGTCAAGGAACGGGTCCGGGAGGCAGCCGAGACCGGGGTGCCCACCCTCGGCGTCTGCCTCGGACACCAGCTGATCGCGGCCGCCCTCGGCGGCACGGTCGAGGTCAACCCGCGCGGCCAGCAGGTCGGGTTGTACGAGGTGGGATGGCGGCCGGAGGCCCAGCAAGACGCCCTCGTGTCGGGCCTTCCGCCGGCCATGCGCGGGATCCAGTGGAACGTCGATGTCGTCACCGCCCTGCCCGACGGAGCCGTCGAGCTCGCCACCACCGCCGAGGGCGAGCTCCAGGTCGCCCGGTTCGCGCCGACGGTCTGGGGAGTCCAGCTGCATCCCGAGGCGGACGAGCCGATCGTGCGGTCCTGGGCCGCCGGGGACCGCGACGACCATCTCGAGCGCGGGATCGACCAGGACGCCGTACTGGCCGGGATCGACGCGGCCCGCACCGAGCTCGACGAGGTCTGGCGGCCGCTGGCCACGGCCCTCGTCGCCGTGGTCGGGAAGCAGTAGTGGTCAGGAGGGCCACTGGCAAGGGCAGCCTGGTCCGGATGGGCTTCGTGGACGCCGAGCGTTCGCTGGCCAACCTGGATCGACTCGGCGACGCAGCCGACCCGCTGCTGGCGGTCCTCGCCCGGACCGCTGACCCCGACCTGGCCCTGCTCGGTCTTGTCCGGCTGGCGGAGTCCGCCGCTGACGGGGAGGGGCTGCTCTCCGCGGTCGCCGACGACGAGGGCACCGCGATGCGGCTGCTGTCGGTGCTCGGCGCCAGCACCGCGCTGGCCGACCACCTGGTCCGCCACCCCGAGCAGTGGAAGCAGCTCGCCGACCCCACCCTCGGCTCCACCCGGGCCGCCGCCTATCGCGATCCGCGCGGATCTGCTCCGGGCGGTCGGCGCGGACCCGGGTGACGCGGCACCGGTCGCGACGCTGGCGGACCCCGAGGCGCTCGATGCGCTGCGCGTGGAGTACCGCCGCGTCCTGGTGCGCCTCGCGTCCCGCGACCTGGCGCACCACGAGGGTGTCGACGACGTCGCGGCGGAGCTCTCCGACCTCGCGGCCGGGACCCTCGAGGCAGCCCTTGCCGTGGCCCGGGCCCGCGTGGGCGAGTCTGCGGCCAGCACCCGCCTCGCCGTGATCGCGATGGGCAAGTGCGGGGGTCACGAGCTCAACTACGTCTCCGACGTGGACGTCGTCTACGTCTTCGAGCCCGCCGACGGTGCCGACGAGGGGGCCGCAGCCCGAGTGGCCGCGCAGCTCGCCGGGCACCTGATGCAGGTGTGCTCCGAGCACACGCGGGAGGGCACGATCTGGCCGGTCGACGCCGCACTCCGGCCCGAGGGGAAGGCCGGTCCGCTGGTCCGCACGCTGGCCAGCCACCAGGGCTACTACGAACGATGGGCCAAGACCTGGGAGTTCCAGGCCCTGCTCAAGGCACGACCGGTGGCCGGCGACCTGGCCCTCGGGCGCGAGTACGTCGACATGATCGGCCCGATGGTGTGGCGGGCGGCCGAGCGCGAGGGGT
Source organism: uncultured Actinomycetota bacterium (assembly GCA_963841625.1). Classification (GTDB taxonomy): domain Bacteria; phylum Actinomycetota; class Actinomycetes; order Propionibacteriales; family Nocardioidaceae; genus Nocardioides. The sequence continues at coordinate 484,587 of CAWJDH010000009.1, forward strand.
TCGTCGAGGACGTCCAGGCCATGCGCCGCAAGGTCGTCGAGCACCTGCCCGCCCGGGAGGCCGCACGACAGCTCAAGCTGGGCCCGGGTGGCCTGCGCGACGTCGAGTTCGCCGTCCAGCTGCTGCAGCTCGTGCACGGACGCGCCGACGAGAGGATCCGGGCGCCCGCCACGCTCAGTGCGCTGGCCGAGCTGACCGAGGGCGGCTACGTCGGCCGGGAGGACGGTGAGGCGCTGCACGAGGCCTACTCGTTCCTGCGTCAGCTCGAGCACCGCATCCAGCTGCACCAGCTGCGACGTACCCACGTGGTCCCCGAGGACGACGCCGCCCTGCGCCGGCTCGGGCGGTCGATGGGGTTCAACCGCGAGCCGGTCGAGGCGATGGACAAGGCCTGGCAGCACCACCGCCGCGAGGTCAGGCGGCTGCACGAGAAGCTGTTCTACCGGCCGCTGCTCGGCGCGGTCGCCCGGATCGCCGGCACCGAGGCAAGGCTCACGCCCGAGGCTGCCGGTGACCGCCTCGCCGCGCTCGGGTTCGCCGACCCGAAGGCAGCGCTGCGTCACCTCGAGGCCCTCACCAGCGGGGTCACCCGGTCCAGCGACATCCAGCGCACCCTGCTGCCGGTGATGCTCGAGTGGTTCGCCGACGCCCCCGACCCGGACGCCGGCCTGTTCGGCTTCCGCCGGATCAGCGAGTCGCTCGGCGGCACGCCGTGGTACCTCAAGACGCTGCGCGACGAGGGGCAGGTGGCCGAGCGGCTGGCCCGCATGCTTGCCACCTCCCGCTACGCCACCGACCTGCTGGAGCGCGAGCCGCAGGGAGTGCGGATGCTGGGGGAGGACCTCACCCCGCTCGGCTCCGAGGCGCTCACCACCGAGATGGTGGCCACGGCCGGCCGCCAGGACGATGCCGGCGACGCGGTGCGCGCCATCCGCGCCATCCGCCGGCGCGAGCTGTTCCGGATCGCCGTCGGCGACCTGTTCGGGGAGACCGAGGTCGCCGAGGTGGGCGCCGGGCTGTCGCGGCTCACCGACGCCACGCTGGAGGCCACCCTCGACGTGGCGGGCAGGGCGGTGCGGCAGCAGCGCGGGGTGGACGAGGCGCCGACCCGGATGGCGATCGTCGCGATGGGGAGGTACGGCGGCTTCGAGCTGTCCTACGGCAGCGATGCCGACGTGCTGTTCGTCCACGATCCGCAGCCGGGCGCCGACCCGCACGAGGCCTCGACGTACGCCCACGCCGTCGCCAACGAGCTGCGCCGCCTCCTGCTGCTGCCGGGCGACGACCCGGCGCTCCAGGTGGACGCCGACCTGCGCCCGGAGGGCAAGCAGGGTCCGCTGGCCCGCACCCTCGACTCCTACGCCTCCTACTACGCGAAGTGGTCCAAGGTGTGGGAGGCGCAGGCGCTGCTGCGTGCGGAGGCCGTGGTGGGCGACGAGGAGCTGCGCCGGCGCTTCACCGACCTCATCGACCCGCTGCGCTACCCCGCCGACGGACTCAGCCGCGACGACGTCGTCGAGATCCGCCGGATCAAGGCCAGGGTCGACGAGGAGCGGCTGCCGCGCGGAGCCGACCGCAACACCCACCTCAAGCTGGGTCGCGGCGGCCTCGCGGACATCGAGTGGACGGTGCAGCTGCTGCAGCTCCAGCATGCCGGCGAGGTGGCCGGGCTCCGGACGCCCCGCACCCTCACGGCGCTGGCCGCCGCCGCCGAGGCCGGGCTGATCGAGAAGGAGGACGCCGAGTGGCTCGCCCACGGCTGGCGCACCGTCAGCCGTGTGCGCAACGCGGTGACCCTGGTGCGCGGTCGGCCCGGTGACCACCTGCCGCGAGACACACGCGAGAAGGCGGCCGTCGCCAGCGTCATGGGCTACCCGCCAGGTGCCTCGGCCGAGCTGGTCAACGACTACCTGCGCCACACGCGGCGGACGCGTGCGGTCGTGGACCGCGTCTTCTGGGAGTGATGGCCCGGTCCCGATCGACTTGCGAAGGGGCTGTCCCACGGTGAGGCTTTGCCGGTGTCCGACTTCATGAGCCGATTCCGCGACCTTGCCGCCGCTCTCGACGACACCGTCTTCTGGCACCCCATCGAGACGCCCGGAGACACGCTGCGCCGGCTCGCCGACCTGGCCGACGAGCTCGAGGTGCGGTGGGACTCGTACGGCGCGCGCGGTCCGGTAGCGGTACTGGAGGACCAGCTCGCCGATCTCTTCGGGCGACCCGCGGCGTTCTTCCCCAGCGGCGTGATGGCCCAGCAGTCGGCTCTGCGCGTCTGGTGCGACCGGGTCGGCACCCGCCGGGTCGCGATGCCCGACCTGTCCCATCTCCTGGTGCACGAGATGGACGGACCTCGACGGCTGCACGGCTTCGAGATCGAGCACCTGACCAGCGGGCCGGAGGTGGCCACGGCGGAGTCGCTGCGTGGCGTCGTCGGCAGACTGGGCGCGGTGCTGATCGAGGTGCCGCTGCGCGACGCCGGTTGTCGCCTTCCGACCTGGGAGGAGCTGGTGGAGCTGTCTGAGGCTGCCCGGGAGCGCGGCGTGCCGCTGCACGTCGACGGTGCCCGGATCTGGGAGTCGCAACCCCGCTGGGACAAGCCGTTCCCCGAGATCGCGGCCCTGACGGACAGCATGTACGTGTCCTTCTACAAGGGCCTGCGCGGGCTCGCCGGAGCGGCACTGGTGGGTCCCGAGGACTTCCTGGCCGAGGCCCGGGTCTGGCGGACCCGGATGGGCGGCACCCTCTACCGGTCGACGCCCGAGGCGCTGGCGGCAATCGCGGGGCTGCGCGACCTGCTGCCCCGGATGGCGGAGTGTCATGCCTGGGCGCAGGCGCTCGCGGTGGAGCTCCCGGCGCACGGGATCACTCCCGATCCAACCGAGCCGCACACTCCGACGTTCCTGCTGCACGCGGCAGGTGACGAGGACGAGGTCAACGAGCGGCTGCTCGCGGTCATGGAGCGCGAACGACTGCAGGTCTGCGGGCCCTGGTGGGCCGCCCGCGAGCCGGGTCGGGTGACCACCGAGGTGGTGGTGTCGACGCCGGCCCTCGCCAGGGACCCGGGGCACGTGGCCACGCTGTTGGCGGAGATCGTCTTCGGCTGACGGCAGGCATCAGTGCCAGTGAATCAATATATAGTCTTCATTTGTACTAATATAAAGGTATAGTCTTCCTTGTCGTGGTTGTCGGCTGAACCAAGGTTTGGGGCTTCACTATGGCTGAGATGAAGGAAATGGCTTCAGCGACGCTGATCGGTGACCTGATCGGCTCCCGCGTCGCCCGCGACCGAAACGCGCTCCACACCCGGCTCGCCGAGGCACTGGCCGAGATCAACGAGACCTTCGCGCCGACGACGCCGCTTCGGATCACCGTCGGTGATGAGTTCCAGGGAGCCTTCGCCACCGTGGGCGCCGCCCTCGGCGCGTCGCTCCGGCTTCGGCTGGCCCTGCTCCCGGACCACGACCTGCGACAGGGGCTGGGGTGGGGCCCGGTGCGGGTCCTCGAGCCGGAGCCCCGCGTCGAGGACGGCCCGGGCTGGTGGGCCGCGCGGGACGGGGTGTCCGCGGTCGAGGCCGCCGAGGGTCGACCCAGCAGCCGGGACCGGCGTACCGCCTACGTGCGCGCCGACGGCGCGGGCGGACCGGATCCCGCCGCGATCGAGGCTCTGCTGGTGCTGCTCGACAGCGCGGTCGCCCGCTTGTCGGGGCGCTCGCTGTCGGTGCTGCGTGATCTGATGGCCGGGACCAGCCAGCGGGAGATCGCCGAGCGGCTCGGCGTCAGTCCTTCGGCGGTCTCCCAGCGGGTCCGCAGCGACGGGCTGGCCGCGCTGGTGTCCGCCGACGAGACGATGGGAGCAATCAGTTGAGCTGGATCGCCGTGCTGCTCATCGGCGTGGGGATCGCCGATCTCGTGCAGTCGGTCCGACCGGTCCGGACGCTCCCGGAGTGCGTCGGCGCGGTGGCCGCCGTCCTCGCCGGGCTGTGGGCCGGACTGACGGACCCCGCCGACCTGGTGGTCCTGATCGTGATCGCCGGGGTCGTCGTGCTGTGGGGCCAGACCGTCACCAGCGCCTTCGCCGGGCGACGAACCGCCGCGTTGCCGCTGGCCGTGCTCGGCGCGGCGCTGGCGATCGCCATCCTGGTCTCCAGCCTCGCCGGCGCCGTGGCCGGTTTCTTCGCGGCCTGGGTCCAGGGCCTCCCGCTGGCGTTCCTGTCCGACCTGGGGCCCGAGCGAGCCCTGCTGCTGCTCGGCATCGTGCTGGTGCAGCTCAGCACCGGCAACGTCGTCGTACGCCTGGTGCTGACGGTGACCAGGACGGTCAACCCCGCCCGGCACGGCGGGGCGGGCGACCCGGAGACCCAGCTCAAGGGCGGTCGGCTGCTCGGGCCGATGGAGCGGGTGGTCATCGTCGGGCTCGGCGTGGCTGGTCAGCTCACCGCCGCCAGCATCGTGATCGCGGCCAAGGGGCTGCTCCGGTTCCCCGAGCTCTCGTCGGACCGCGAACAGGAGCGGATCCACCGGCTCACCGAGTACTTCCTCGTCGGCAGCTTCGTGAGCTGGCTCCTCGCCCTCTCCTCACTGGTGCTGCTGGCGCCCTGACCGTGGTCGAATGAGCCCATGACCCAGCCTCCCGACCAGTCCGTCACCTCCGACCGTGCCGCCGAGCTGCTGCGGCTGCACCAGGACCCCGAGCTGCTGACCGTGGTCAATGTGTGGGACGTCGTCAGCGCACGCGTCGTCGCCGCCACGCCCGGCACCAAGGCTCTGGCCACTGCCAGCCACTCGATCGCCGCGACGTTCGGCTACCCCGACGGCGAGCAGATCCCGGTCGACCTGGTGCTCGAGATGGTCGGGCGGATCGTCGCCGACAGCGACCTGCCGGTCACCGCCGACCTCGAGGCCGGGTACGGCGACGCAGCCGAGACCGTCCGCCGGGCCATCGGCCTCGGAGTGGTGGGTGCCAACATCGAGGACCAGATGAAGCCGCTGGCCGAGGCGGCCGGCCAGGTCGAGGCGATCATGCGCGTTGCCGCCGAGGAGGGCGTCGACTTCGTCCTCAACGCCCGCACCGACGCGTTCGTGCTCGGTCGCGACCGCGATCCCGCCGACGTGCTCGCCGACGCGGTGGAGCGGGGCCGGGCCTTCCTCGACGCCGGAGCTCCGGTCGTGTTCGTCCCGGCGAAGCTGGACGAGGAGCAGGTCACCACGCTCGTCGACGCCTTCGGGCCGCAGCGACTGACCTGCATCGGCATCCCCGGCATGCCGCCGCTCGCGAGGCTCCAGGAGCTCGGCGTGGCGCGGGTATCCTACGGCCCGATGCCGCAGCGGGTCGCCCTCACCGCCCTGCAGGAGCTGGTCGAGGAGATCCACCGCGGCGGGGAAGTGCCGCCGACGATGCGGACCCTGAACTGAGCCGGCGTCCGTCAGTGATCGCTTCTGCTACCGGGATCGGGGGCGCTCAGTACATCACTCCTGAAATGCTGGAGCCTCGGACGTGGTGCTCGGCGCGGTGCGGTTCCGGGGTCAGGAACACGGGGCAGTCGCCGTGCGCCAGGATCGCGCGCGCCACAGGACCGAGGTGGCTCCCCAGCGGCAGCAGGTGGTGGCGCCGGCCCAGGATCAGCAGCTCCGACTCGCGCCCCGCGTCCATCAGCGCGTCGGCCGGTGGGGCGTTCCAGACCTCGAGGCTCGCCTTCACCGTCGGGAACTGAAGCTGGATTCCTTCGAGGATCGGCCCGAGCTCACGGCGCGTGGAGGTGTCCCGGTCGGCCCGGTACTCCTGGTCGAGAGTCGAGGGCTCCCAGTCGGTGTCCAGCCACCAGCTGTGGATCGCCGCCAGCCGCGCGCCGCGCATCCTGGCTTCCTCGAAGCCGCATCGCAGGAGGCCGGGTGCCTCCAGCCCGTCCTGGATGCCAACCGTGACCACCGGCTCCTGCTTGATGCGGGTCCAGCCCTCGGGCACCGAGACGACAGGGACGGTCGTCTTGGCCGCCACTGCGTTGACCGTCGACCCGGTCACCATCCGACGGGCCCGGCTGAGGCGCCGGTGCTGGAGGACGACGAGTCGGCCGCGGTTGGCGCGGTGGACGAGATGGCTGATCAGCGCGCCGTCGTCCACCCGCTCGGCCGTGATCCGGATCCGGTCGTCGGTGAGGGTGCGAGCGCGCTCGACCGCTTCGCTGATCGCGGTGTCGGCTTCCTCGAGCGCCCCGCCGTACACGCCGGCGTAGGCGTCCACGGCCGGCATCCGGAGGACGTGGATGATGTGGAGGGGCGCGTCAGCGAGGAGGGCCTCGCGGGCGGCGTACTCGATGGCTGACGGTGCGCCGTCGAGGCTGACGCAGGCAATTACGGCAGGGGCTTGGTCGTTCATCGGTGGTCACCTCTCTCGTCCCCTGCGACAAGTATCCGCTGCCTCGGTGACCGGTATGGACAGATTGACGGTGCAATCATTGGCGGCGTGGGACATGCCATCCGGATGCTGTCGGGGAGCCGGTGACGTGGCGATCCCGACGGCGATGAGGGTGTGGCGGACCGACGGCGACGGGCACCGCGCGCTGCGTCTCGAGGAGGTTCCGGTGCCCGACCCGGGACCGCGCGACGTGCTGGTGCGGGTACGGGTCTGCGGCGTCTGCCGCACGGACCTGCACGTCACGGACGGGGACCTGCCCCGCCACCGGAGTCCGGTCGTCCCGGGCCACGAGGTCGTGGGCGACGTAGTCGCGGTGGGCGCCGAGGTGAGCGGTCTCGCGACGGACGATCGGGTCGGGATCGCCTGGTTGAGGCAGACCTGCGGATCCTGCCGCTGGTGCCGCCGCGGCGCTGAGAACCTCTGCGAGGCCTCGCGCTACACCGGCTGGGACGAGGACGGGGGATACGCCGAGTACGCCGTCGTCCCCGCCGCCTACGCGTACCAACTGCCCCGCAGAGTCCCGGACGTCCAGCTGGCGCCGCTGCTGTGCGCCGGCATCATCGGCTATCGCGCCCTGCGCCGGGCCGCGGTCCCCCCGGGTGGCCGGCTCGGCATCTACGGGTTCGGGGCGAGCGCCCACCTCACGGCCCAGGTGGCACTCGCGCAGGGGGTCGAGGTCCACGTGCTCACCCGCGACCCGGCCGCTCGCCGCCTCGCCCTCGAGCTGGGAGCGGCCTCGGCGGGGGCGGCGGACGACGAGCCGCCGGAGCGGCTGGACTCCGCGATCGTGTTCGCCCCGGTCGGCGAGCTGGTCCCCGTGGCGCTGGCAGGCGCTGGACCAGGGCGGCACGCTGGCGGTGGCCGGCATCCACCTGAGCGACATCCCCGGTCTCGACTACCAGCGCCACCTCTTCCGGGAGCGGACGCTCACGAGCGTCACGTCGAACACCCGCGCTGACGGAGAGGAGCTGCTGGCGCTGGCCGGGCGGATCGGGCTCCGCGCGACGGTCACGCCGTACCCCTTCGAGCGCGCGGCGCAGGCCCTTCACGACCTGTCGGAGGACCGGGTCTCCGGAGCGGCCGTGCTGACCTTCGAGTGACGGCGCTCGGAGCCCGGCCGGGATCTGGTCGGTCCTGCCGCTGCATGCGTCGGTGGACTCGGGGTAACGGAACTGCTCCACGACCCCAGGAGGCCCCATGCGCATCGGCTACTTCCTCTCCTGTGAGGAGTACTCGCCCGAGCAGCTCGTCGAGCAGGCAGTGGCCGCCGAGGCGGCCGGCTTCGACGCGCTCTGGATCAGCGACCACTTCCACCCCTGGAACAACGAACAGGGGCAGAGTCCCTTCGTCTGGTCGGTGATCGGCGCGATCTCCCAGGCGTGCTCCCTGCCCGTCACCACGGCCGTCACCTGCCCCACGGTCCGCACCCACCCCGCCGTCATCGCCCAGGCGGCCGCGACCTCGGCGCGCATGCTCGGTGGCAAGTTCGTCCTCGGAGTGGGCACGGGGGAGGCGCTCAACGAGCACATCCTCGGCGGCCCGTGGCCGTCGCTGGACGTTCGTCTGGAGATGCTCGAGGAGGCGGTGTCGCTGATCCGGGAGCTCTGGACCGGCGAGGTGGTCACGCGCCAGGGCAAGCACTACCAGGTGGACACCGCGCGCATCTACACGCTGCCGGAGCAGCCGCCGCCGATCTACATGTCCGCCTTCGGCCCCAAGGCCCTGGAGGTCGCAGCCCGGATCGCCGACGGCTTCATCTGCACGCAGGACGACGAGGACATGGTCTCGTCGTTCAAGGAGAAGTCCGGCGGCAAGCCGGCCCAGGGTGGCTACAAGGTGGCGTGGGCGAGCACGGTGGACGAGGGCGTGGACCACGCGCACCGGTTGTGGGCCAACGCCGGGGTGCCCGGTGAGCTGGCACAGGTCCTCCCGTCCCCCCAGCACTTCGAACAGGCGTCCCAGCTCGTGACGCGCTCCTCCACGGCCGACAGCGTGGTGGCGGGCGACAAGATCGAGGAGCACGTCGACCAGATGCGGTCCTTCGTCTCGGCCGGCTACGACGAGGTGTACGTCGCCAACATGGGGCCGCACCACGGGGAGATGATCGAGGCCTACGGCCGCGAGGTGCTGCCCGCGGTGCGGGAGGGCTGACAGCGCCCTGAACCGCGCCTGACCGGCACCCGATTCCGGGACGGGGGACGGGGTACCGCTTGACCACGAAGGCCGCATGCCGCGGTTTGCGACCTTCCAGGTCCCCGTCGTCCAGCCAGTGGCGCCGGGGACTGCCCATGTGCGGCTACGCTCGTCGGGTGAGCGTCTCGCCGCGGGCTCCCGGTGCTCGGGGCTGCTGTTGCGGTTCGATCCGGCGGGACTGCTCTACGGCGCGGTCGTCTCGGCGGCCACGCTGGGAGTTCTGGCGGGTTCGCACGAGTCGACGCGCGTGGCGGTCGCGACGCTGGGTGTCCTCCTGGTCTACTGGTCGGCGCACGTCTACATCCACTCGTTCTCGAAGCAGCTCAAGGGTGTGCAGCCCGGGCTCTTCGTCCAGCGCACGACCGAGTCGGCACGCGAGGAGGTCGGCGTGCTGGTCGGAGGACTGCCGGCCCTCGTGCTCTACGTGGTCCTCGTGGCAGCCGGTGTCGAACCTCCGACCGCCGGCTACATCTCGCTCTTCTTCGTGGTCGCGCTGCTGTTCACGGTGGGGTACCTGGGCGCCCTGCGTGCCGGCCTCAGCCACCGGATCGCCCTGGTGGAGGCCGCGGGCGCCGGCAGCTTCGGCGTGGTGATCGTCGTGATGAAGGCGCTGCTCCACTAGCCGTCGCGGGCCTGACCGGGCCAACCCGCTCGGGCCATATGGATCAGTGGTGGCCGGTAATAGCGTCGAATGGTCCCTCTCGGGCCCTGCTCCGGGCCGCCCGCGCGCGGCCGCACAGACGAGAAAGGTCGAAGCGATGACTCCAGGTTTCGTTCCCTACACGCCGGACATCGAGGTGGCGGAGCCGCAGTTCGACGAGCACATGAAGGTCGTCATCGACAAGGCCGAGGACTACGTCGCCAGATCGGCGACGGCCGACGGGCCCGGTGGTGCCGTCCGCGACGCACACGCCAAGGGATACGGCCTGGTCCGGGGTGAGGTCGAGATCCTGGACGGGCTCCCGGCGGAGTACGCGCAGGGCATCTACGCCACGCCCGGCAGGCACGGCGCGCTGATCCGCTTCTCCAACGGCTCGCCCCACGCCGGCGCCGACGTACGGCTCGGCACGTCGGTGGGAATGGCGCTCAAGATGTTCGACATCGACGGCCCCACCCTCCTGGAGGACGAGCCCGACACCCACACCTTCGACTACACCAACATCAACGGGCCGATCTTCTTCTGCAACACCCTGGAGCACTACCTGTTCTTCCAGGACCTGTTCCTCCAGGCCTCCACCTACTTCGCCCAGGGCCGACCCGGCACGCACCGCTTCCTGACGGACTTCGTGACGGGCAAGGGAACCTTCGAGCAGGACGACTGGGCCTGGGACGAGCTCCTGGCGATGCTCCGGCTGCAGCAGACGCCGTCGGTCAACGTGCTGCTGTCGTGCTACTGGACGATGGGCGCGGTACGACACGGCGACTGCATCGCCAAGGTGCGGATCGCCCCCGACCCGCACTGCGCCGAGGCCGTCGCCCGGCGCGACATCGAGCCGGGTCTGGCGTCGGAGGTGACCCGGCCGGCCCTCGTGGCCGAGCTGAAGGAGCGCCCCTACGCCTTCGACATCCAGGTCCAGCTGTGCACCGACCTGGACCGGATGCCGATCGAGGACCTGACCGTGGAGTGGCCCGAGTCGGTCTCGCCCGTACGTCACCGTGGCCAGGCTGCGGATCCCGCAGCAGGACATCTCGGGCCCGGACAACCTCGAGAAGATGGATGCGCTCTCGTTCAGCCCGTGGCGGGTCACGGCCGAGCACGCCCCGCTCGGCAGCCTCATGCGGGCCCGCAAGGAGGTCTACCGTCACTCGTCGCTGCTGCGCCACGCCCTCAACCACCAGAAGCGCGTAGAGCCGATCAGCGCGGACGTGGTGCTGCCGCTGACCCACCACCACAACTGGTAGGTCCGGCAGCTACGGCCGGAACTCGCTGTCGATCACGTCGGTCCGGCCGGCGAGGTCGACCAGGTCCGCGATCGAGCCGACCGTCCAGGTCGGGCGGTAGGGGTACTCCCTGACCTGGTCGGGCCGGGTGGACCCGGTCCCGACGTGGATCGTGCGCATGCCCGCCTCGAGGCCACTGATGATGTCGGTGTCCATGCGGTCACCGATCATCACGGCCGTCTCCGAGTGGGCACCCAGCCGGTTGAGGGCACTGCGCATCATCAACGGGTTCGGCTTGCCGATGTAGTAGGGCTGCCGACCGGTCGCCGTGCTGATCAACGCCGCCACCGATCCGGTCGCCGGCAGCTTTCCCTGCTGGCTCGGTCCGCTGGTGTCCGGGTTGGTGGCCAGGAACCGGGCTCCGCCGTCGATCAGCCGGATCGCCTTGGTGATCGCCTCGAACGAGTAGGTGCGGGTCTCGCCGAGCACCACGTAGTCGGGATCGCGATCCGTCATCACGTAGCCGATGTCGTGCAGGGCCGTGGTGAGGCCGGCCTCACCGACGACGTACGCCGTCCCGTCCGGCCTCTGCTCGAGGAGGAACTGCGCGGTGGCCAGGGCGGAGGTCCAGATCGACTCCTCCGGCACGTCGATCCCGCTGCCGAGCAGGCGCGAGCGCAGGTCACGAGGGCGTGTAGATGGAGTTGTTGGTCAGGACCAGGAAGGGCCGTCCGGAGCCCTTGAGGGCGTCGACGAACTCCTGCGCGCCGGTGATCGGCACCTCTTCGTGCACGAGCACGCCGTCCATGTCCGTGAGCCAGTAGTCGAAGGGCTTTCCTGAGGTCACCGCGCCTCCCGGTGGTCGCTGGACACCCACGCTAGGGGTCGGATCAGCCTGGGTGGCGCAAAGTTCGAGTCCCGACCTGCATCCCCGCAGGGCCCGGGGCGGTCCAGCGCCGATGCGGCTGCCCGAAACGGGGGACCCGCCGAGGCCTCCGCGGTGCGAGGATCGTGCTAGCCGCACCTCCAACGAAGGAATCGCGATGGCAGCAACAACGCAGGAACCGCTGCTGGCAGTGGCGCGATCTACGGACTCGGCGTCTTCGGCGCCTGGGTGTACTACTGGCAGCAGGCGGAGGGCTTCTGGGAGCACATGTATGCCATCTTCCAGGGCCTCTTGGCTGGCCTACATGGTCTACGAGGCGTTTGAAGCTGGCCGCCTGACGCGCTGTCAGCGGTCGCAGGGGTTGCGTGTACTTTCCGTCTGGGTGGTCCCGTCGTGATAGGCGAAACGGACATTGCTGACCCATGAGCCTCGGCCAGGGCAGCGCTGCGGGGTCGTGACATAGGCACGGCGGTGCCTGTCTCGCATCCGAACCAGTTTCGGAAAATTACCCCGGACGACGTCGATCGCAGTGCCGTCGGTGCGGACCGGAAGCAAGGGCGCCTCACTGATCACGCGAGCGATGCGGACCCGGGCCCGAATCACGGTTCGCGCCCCGGTCGCCCGGTCCTTCGTGAGGTAGATCAGCTGGTTCGTGTTGTTCAGGAAAGTGACATCTTCCTTCAGATATCGACCAGGTCCCGGTATGCCCGTATCGAGCCTGATGAAGCCGTTGCGACGATGCTTCCTCGTGGACAGGCCGATCGGCCGGTGAGCATGAGCGCGGCATCAGTCGCTCGACACCGGGCGGGGGCACCTGTGTCGATGCGCGTCCCGCGCGCGAACAACTCGACAACCCTCCGCACCGACGGAGGTTTGGCATCGGGGTCATCAGGGTTCGTGTAGTCGATACGCACCCGATAACCGCTCGCACGACCCGGCGTGGACTCGATGAACCTCAGCGAGGCGGTCTGGTAGTCGCTCGATTCCTCCGCGACGCTTCCCACGGTGGCGAGCCCCGCCCCCGCTGAGCCTGGCAGGGCCAGGACCCGGCAGTGGCGATGAGGCCTGACGCGAGCAGACGAATTGAACCGGTGAGGCGGAAATGCACGGGTCTCCTCCACAGCTGCGAGCAGTTCCACTCGCTCGGGATCTCCCTTTGTAGTTGTAGAACGAGCGCCGGCAGTAACCTGTTACGGCCACCCACGTGGTGGCGCGTCTGGCGGCGGGCCCATGCATGTGACTTTGTCGAACAGGGCCCGCCGGCACGGCGCGTAGTGTGGAGGAGCCGAGGAACCCGCAGGCGTCGAGTCCACGACGTCGTTTCGCGGTGAACCACACTCACGCCCGGCTGTGCGACGGCCGGCAGGACCGGCTCCTTTGGCTTCAACCACCCAGCCATCGAGGTGCCCGCAGCACCGAGCCCACCGCCCCAGCCTGATGACCGTGATCCGTCGCGTGTCGCTGAGCCTTCTGATCGCGGTGGTGATCCCACCGTGGCCTTCTACGGCTTCTTCGTGGTCGCCGGCGTGTGGACCGCGATCGTCGCCGCCCTCGCGTGGTCCTACGGCGCTATCGCCTGGCGTGCGGTGACCGGACGGCGTACGTCGGGCCTGCTGATCCTGGCCGCGATCCTGCTGACCGGCCGGACCGCTGCTCTCGGTCCTCGCGGACAGCACCTGGCTGTACTTCCTCCAGCCGATCATCAGCGACGGGGCCGTCGCCGCGTTGTTCCTGCTCTCGCTCGCCAGCGCCCGGCCGATGGTGGCGCGGCTGGCCGGGGACTTCTACCCGATGGACCACGAGCTGGCGATGCGCCCCCGGATCCGGCGGCTGTTCTGGCACCTCACGGCCCTCTGGGCCGTCCTGGGAATCGCGAAGGCGTCGATGACCCTGTGGCTGCTGCAGTCCCAGTCGCTCGAGACGTTCCTGCTGGTGAAGAGCATCTCGATGCTGGCGATCAACGTCTTCGCCGGCTTCGCCACGGTCGGTCTCGCGGCCCTCGTCGCTCGCCGGGAGGGGCTGATGGGTTCGACCCGGCCGGCCCGGCGAGGCGCGCGCCTGACCGCAGCCGTCGGGGGCGCGGGTACCGATCGGGCATCGACCCGACGGGAGGCGGCCCATGGCGACGAAGAAGCAGACCACGGCCGCGAAGAACAACCTCGGGAAGGCGGCCAAGGCCGCCAAGCAGAAGCGGTCGCCCGGGCGCTCGGCTACAAGTGAGGTCCGGGTGGCGGGGGTGGCCCGCGCCCCGCCACGACGTGCGCGGCGGGCTGCCCAGAGCGATCTGCTTCACCCATGGACCCCTGCGCGAGCCGTCAGCGAGCGGTGTACGACTCGCCGACACGGCGCACGGGGTCCGGATGCGTCGACGCCACCCATGTAACCACGACCGGCCGGGAAACACCCCTCGAACGAAAGGGTTTCCCGGCCGCGATCAGGAACCCTCGAGGCCGGTCAGGGTCTCCCGGAGGAGCTCGAGTGCGTGCTCCGCGGTGTCCTCGATGATCTCGCGCGGGTCGCCATCGAGATCGAGTTCGCGCGTGCGCACCTCACCGTCCACGGTGACGGCCACGAACACGGTGCCGGCTGGCTTTCCCTCTGAGGGGTCGGGTCCCCCCACGCCCGTGGCGGCCACGGCCACGTCCGCGCCGAGCAGCCTGGCTACTCCGAGGGCCATCTCCTCGGCGGTGTCGGCGGTTGCCACGGGCCCCTCCCGCACCTCGAGGACGTCGAACTTGACGGACTCCTGGTAGGCGACGAGCGAGCCACGGAACCAGTCCGCCGCATTCGGACCCGCCCCCAGCTTCTGGGCGATCAGGCCGCTGGTGAGCGACTCCGCAGCGGCCACGGTCATGCCCTTCTCGGCCACCAGCTCGGCCACGCGGTCGACCGTCTCATCCGTCGAGCTCATGGGTTGCGGTACCCACGAGCTGTTGGCGCAGTCCCGTCATCTCCGGTAAGCGCTACGGCTGCGTACCAGCTGCTGACTCGCCCGCTTCCATCGCTCCTCCTGCAGCCTGCGTCATCATACATGGACATCTACGAGACCTCGTCTCGTGAAGCTCGACTGCCTGACGATCGGCGCGGTCGCCACGTCGCTCCCGCGGGGCGGAGATGTCGTGGCGGCCGATGTAGATGTCGATCGGGGGGAGGTCGGTCAAGTCGGCGTGCACGGGGCTGACCAGGGGGTCGGAGGGACTGCGCCACCCCACCACCGTCCTGCCGCGCGCAGGCCGGATTCCGCGAGCTCGGGTCGCTTGCTTCGAGGTCGGCCACGGCGCGCTCGTCGAGGGTGGCATCCAGCCACGGGGACAGGGCGACCACGGACCGGCCGGGGGCCACCCTGGTCGCGCTGCGGGTCGCCAACGTGAGAACCAGGGCGCCCCCCGCTGAGTCGCCCGTCAGGACCGCGGCAACGATGGTCGCCGCGAGGCGTCATGGGTAGCCAGCTCGAGCAGTGCGGGCAGCGCCGCGTCTACGGTCGCCTTCGGTGCCTGGGTATATACTGGACCACGACCTCGGCGGGCGCGACTACCAGCGTACGAACCATCTTCCAGTAGTCCTTCTTCAGCGGTGCAGGTATCCGCACCGTGCCGTAGACCACCGCGCAGCGGCGTACGCTTCGTGGCCGGCCGACCAGACGGTCATCCGGCGGCGGTGTGCTCGGTGACGCGCGCGACCAGGCGCGTCCACCGGGTCGGTCCCGGTCACCGCGACGCTGGCGCGTACGGGCGGTGCGCAGGGTCCGCCGGGCGCCTTCGAGGCCTGCTTGTCGCGGGTCAGCCACATGCCGAGCCGTAGAGGCGCGCGTAGAGCGTCGGGGGATTCCCACGCGCCCCCGGCAACGAAGAGGAGGGTCTGAGCAGTCGAGAGCGTAGCGCAACAACTGCCCGGGGGACCGAGCGCTGCCAGCAGCGCGCGCGATGTAAGCATCGGTCCACTGGTGTGGGTGAGGCCGCACCGGCAACGAAGGGGATGGTCATGGGCAGCAACCGGGAACCGCTGCCGGCAGTGGGGAGGGCTTCTGGGAGCACATGTACGCATTGTTGTGGCGTGGCCGACCACGTGCTGGCACGCCTTCGCGACTGGGACGTGGACACGTCTTCGGCTACCCGGGCGACGGGATCAACGGCATGCTCGGCGCGTTCGCACGGGCCGACGACCAGCCGCGGTTCGTGCAGGCCCGGCACGAGGAGATGACCGCGTTCGAGGCGGTCGGCTACGCCAAGTTCAGCGGCCGGGTCGGCGTCTGCATGGCCACTCGGGCCCGGGCGCGATCCACCTGCTCAACGGCCTCTACGACGCCAAGCTCGACCACGTGCCGGTGGTGGCCATCGTCGGGCAGACCAACCGCAGCGCGATGGGCGGCTCCTACCAGCAGGAGGTCGACCTGCTGAGCCTGTTCAAGGACGTCGCGAGCGACTACCTGCAGATGGTGACCGTGCCCGAGCAGCTGCCGAACGTGCTCGACCGCGCGATCCGGACCGCGCTGGCGCGGCGCGCGCCGACGGCGGTCATCATCCCCGCCGACGTGCAGGAGCTCGAGTACGCGCCGCCCGCCCACGAGTTCAAGATGGTGCCGTCGAGCCTCGGGCGTCAGCTGGCCGACGCGTCGCCGCCGACGATGAGGCGGTCGCGCGGGCGGCCGAGATCCTCAACGCGGGCAGCAAGGTGGCGATCCTGGTCGGACAGGGCGCGCGGGGCGCGCGCGACGAGGTCGACGAGATCGCCGACCTGCTCGGCGCCGGCGTGGCCAAGGCGCTGCTCGGCAAGGACGTGCTCAGCCGACGAGCTGCCCTAGGTCACCGGAGCGATCGGGCTGCTCGGCACCCGGCCGAGCTACGAGATGATGCAGCGACTGCGACACCCTGCTGATCGTCGGCTCGAGCTTCCCCTACACGCAGTTCTTGCCCGAGCTTCGGTCAGGCGCGCGGCGTGCAGATCGACGTCGACGCGCACGTTGATCGGGATGCGCTACCCGAACGAGCTCAACATCGTCGGCGACGCGGCCGCCGACCCTGCGGGCGCTGATCCCGCTGCTGGAGCAGAAGGCGGACCGGTCGCTGGCGCGACGACGATCGAGGCGAACGTCGCGCGCTGGTGGGAGACGATGGACGCGCGAGGCCAGGGTCGACGCCGACCCGGTCAACCCGATGCGGATGTTCTCCGAGCTCTCGCCGCGGCTGCCCGACGACGCATCGTCACCGCCGACTCCGGTCGGCGGCCAACTGGTACGCCCGCCACCTGCAGCATTCGCGGCGACATGCGCGGCTCCCTGTCCGGGCACGCTGGCGACGATGGGGCCCGCCGTGCCGTACGGCATCGGCGCGAAGTTCGCGCACCCCGACCGGCCGGTCGATCGCGTTCGCGGGCGACGGCGCGATGCAGATGAACGGGCTGGCCGAGCTGCTCACGATCGCGCGCTACTGGAAGCGAGTGGGACGACCCGCGACTGGTCATCGCCGTGCTGCACAACAACGACCTCAACGAGGTGACGTGGGAGCTGCGGGCGATGGGCGGCACCCCGAAGTTCGTCGAATCGCAGGCGCTGCCCGACGTCGTCCTACGCCGACTTCGCCGCAGCCATCGGCCTGGCGGCGCTCACCGTGCGACGAGCCCGACGAGCTCGGCCGGCGCGTGGGAGGCCGCGCTCGCCGCAGACCGGCCCGAGCGTCCTCGACGTCCACTGCGACCCGGACGTGCCCCCGATACCGCCGCACGCCACGTTCGAGCAGATGAGGACATCGCCAAGGCCCTGATCGAGGGCGACGACGAGTAGATGGGGCGTCATCAAGGAGGGCATCAAGACCAAGGCCCAGGAGCTGCTGCCGCACCGCGACGACTAGTCTCGTCGCCGGCGCTTCGTCGGTGCGCGGCCCGGTCTGGGCCGTCTCGGGCGGCCCCTCGGTCTCGGCCTCCTCCTCGTCGGTGGCGGCCATGATCGCGGGCGATCTCGTCGCGATCCTGCGCCGAGGGATAGCCCCAGCCGGGCTCGTAGCCGTAGACCTCGTCGAGCAGCCGGCCCTCGGCTGAGGGTGTCGAGCACCTCGACGCGAGTCGGGCCCGATGAGGCCGGGTGCTCGACGCCGCAGGTCTCGGACGACCTTGAGCAGGTCGCGACGCAGGGTCTTGACGTAGTTGGCGACGCGCTCGGCCTTGTCGGCGGGGTCGAGGCCGTGGGCGAGCCACGGGTGCTGGGTGGCGACGCCGGTGGGGCACTCGCCGGTGTGGCACTTCTGTGCCTGGACGCAGCCGACCGCGAGCATCGCCTCGCGCGCGACGTTGACCATGTCGGCGCCGAGCGCGAAGGCGACGATGGCGTTGTCGGGCAGGCCGAGCTTGCCGGCGCCGATGAACGTGACGTCCTCGTGGCAGCCCGCGGCTCGGCGAACTCGGCGTACACCCGGGCGAACCCGAGCCGGAACGGCAGCGAGACGGCGTCGGTGAAGATCAGCGGGGAGGCGCCGGTGCCGCCCTCGCCGCCGTCGATGGAGATGAAGTCGACGCCGCGGTCCGTCGCGCGCCATCGTGGTCGGCGAGGTCCTGCCAGAAGCCCAGGTCGCCGACGGCCGACTTGATGCCGACCGGGAGACCGGTCTCGTCGGCGAGCAGCTCGACGAAGTCGAGCATGCGAGTCGACGTCGTCGAACTCCGCGTGGCGCGACGGGCTGATGCAGTCGACACCCTCGGGCACGCCGCGGGTCTCGGCGATCTCGCGCGAGACCTTCGCGGCCGGGCAGCACGCCGCCGAGCCCGGGCTTGGCGCCCTGGCTGAGCTTGATCTCGATCGCCCTGACCGGCGCGCTCTGCGACGAGCTCCTTGAGCCGGGCAGGTTGAACCGGCCGTCCTCGTCGCGGCAGCCGAAGTAGGCGGTGCCGATCTGGAAGACCAGGTCGGCGCCGTTGCGGTGGTACGGCGAGATGGCGCCCTCGCCGGTGTTGTGCAGGCAGCCGGCCGCGGCGGCGCCCCGGTTGATGCGCCTCGACGGCGTTGCCCGACAGCGACCCGAAGCTCATGCCGGACACGTTGACCACGGAGTCGGGGCGGAACGCGTGCCGCCGCCCGCGCGGCCGCGCCGAGCACCTTCGCCGACGGGCAGCCGTGCCTCCTGGCCGACGGCCCCGTGGGTGGGGTGGGCGCGGCCGAAGGTGCGGTGGTGCACG
Organism: uncultured Actinomycetota bacterium; assembly: GCA_963841625.1. Lineage (GTDB taxonomy): Bacteria > Actinomycetota > Actinomycetes > Propionibacteriales > Nocardioidaceae > Nocardioides. The sequence goes on from CAWJDH010000009.1 coordinate 503,123, forward strand.
ATGACGTTGCCGGCGAGTGCTCGAGGTCGTTGTCGGTGCCGAACCCGAAGTAGTTGTTCTGCAGCTTGGCCGAGGCGTAGACCCAGCGCCGCTGGTCGCGGCTGAACGGCCGCTCCTCGTCGTTGCCGGCGACGATGTACTGGCGCAGCTCCGGGCCGATGCTCTCCAGCCAGAACCGGGCGTGGCCGATGACCGGGTAGTTGCGCAGGATGGCGTGCCTGCGTTGCACGAGGTCGTGGGCGGCCACGGCGCCCAGCGCTGCTGCTGCGGCCAGTGTCTTCTTCATGGGGTGGCCGTACCCATCTGGCGGGCGAGTAACTGACCGACGGGAGCGGCTGGCGTAACCAAAGTCACCGGGCGCAGTTTGAACGGTGGCAGTACCGGGAAAAGCGCAACCTCCAGTCTCAAGTCGCGTCGCCGCGATCCGGCGTACCGGCTCCTCCTGCGAAGGAAGAACACCGTGCACCTTCGTCTGGCCGCACTTGTCGCCACCCTGCTCGTCACCGCCGCAGGTTGGGCCAACATCGCTTCTGCCAGTCCCGGCGACGACTACGTCGGCCCCTACTTCGGCGACGGGAACCTCCCGCCGGGCTGCATCCAGGACATGAGCCGGGACAACCCGGACAACAACTGCTACCACGCCAAGGTCGGCCTCAACGCGCTCGATTCGCCCAAGATCGACGTCGCGGTGCTGGTGCCCGCGTCGCCGACGGCCGAGCGCGACATCCGCATCATGCGGCAGGCCGCGGAGGCGTGGGAGGGCGGCATCGACTACCTCGCCGACGAGATGGGGCTCGACTGGCTCCGCGACGGGGTGGACTTCCACATCATCGCCTGAAGTCGTCGGTCTGACCGAGGGCGACGAGGTCAGCAGGCTATCCGCTCTACGACCCCGAGATCGTGATCATCGCGACCAACCCGGTCGGCGGCGCCGGCATCGGGGTCGACCCGGTGTACCTGACCGACGCGCTCGGCATCTTCGACGAGAACGGCGTCCCCTGCCACAACATCGAGAACCCCTTCTCCATGGACACCTGGGAGGGCATGCCCGGGTACGACGGGCACCACGGTGACGGCGGCGGCATCTACGTCGAGGACTGCGGCGGGGCCGGTGGCAACGTGTGCTTCTCGGTCAACGGCGCCATCGACCCGGTGCCCGGGAGTCACCGACACGTTCTCGATGTTCGACCTCGTCCTCCACGAGACCGGCCACTGCCTGACCCTCGGCCACGTGGGTGACGGCGCCGAGACGCCGGCGTGGGGCCCGGTCCCGACCACCGACATCATGGCCTACAGCTATGACCCGCCCGGCCAGAACAAGTGCGTCTCGACGCTCAACGTGGAGGCCTTCGCGACCCGGATGAGCCACTACCTGGACATCAACGGCGACGGCGAGGTCAACGAGGACGGAAGCCCTCGGAGCCCAACGACAAGACGGGCGACGGGATCAACGAGTTCCAGCGTCCAGCACCCGGAGGACCACTTCTACGCGTCCTCCACCGTGCTCGGTGTAGGACTGCCCGCAGCCTGACCTCGGGGCCGTGCCCTGGCTACGCCGACCGACTGGACGCCGACCCCGGTGGAGACCAGCGATCCGGTGCTGACGGTCAGCACGCCTGCCCACGGCACCGAGACCAGCGACGGCCACGTGCACGTGGCTGGCACGGTCGAGCGTCGGCCGCACGACGCCCCGCCGACCTCGTCCGACGGCGTCGGCGAGACGACCCCGACGGTGACTCGCTCACCGACGTCACCGACATCCAGAACATCCAGGTGGAGGCCACCGACCTGGACGTCGTAGGCCACGATCAAGGTCGACCAGCTCTGGACCGAAGGACGTCGTCAGCCTGCCGAAGTACGGCGTGAGCATCGGTGGCCGGGAGATCGAGTCCTACAATCCCTGAGCCGTGACAACCCGGCCGAAGTCGTCAACGATGGACCACTCCATGGAGAAGGCCCTGCCCAGCGAGTGGTCGGAGTGGGACGCCGTCGGCCAACACGGTGACCTTCCGCATCCCTCGCAGCTATCTGGCGCAGGCCCGAACGTGACGGCGCCGTACGACGTCTTCGCCCTCGCCCTGACCAGCTACCGCGCGCCCACCAAGCTGTGGACCGTCGTGGCCGACGACCGGGCGCCCGACGCCGGCGCCATCGGCGTCGCGGCGCCGGCCGGTGACCAGTCGACCGCGGCGACCTGGTGGCCCGTCCCCGTCGAGGCAGCGGCTCGACCTCGGCCGGCGTGCTGGACCTGATCGTCCTCGAGGCGGCCCGGCGGCAACACGTTCACCGCTGCGGACACCACTCTCGGGGTGACGGGAGGGCCGGGGACACCACTTCACTCTTGTCGGTGCCAGAGTCCAGCACGGTCGAGCTGCTGCTGGGTGTGGCAGGACGCCAGCGACCTCGACCTGTATGTCACGAGGTGCGGCGTCGGGGTCCGCGGCCTCCGACGGGTCAGCCCGAGCGTCTCGTCCTCGACGACGTCCAGGGCGATCCTGGACATCGAAGGTGGCCCCCTACATGGTCCTGGGCGTGCCGTCGACGAACTACACCCTAGCAGGCCAACGATCGTCCCCAACGGCTCCGACGGTGGCGGGGGCACGGCCTCCGACATCGACGGTGACGGCGTGCCCGACGACGCCGACGCGTGTGCGGCGACTCCCGGCGCCGGCCCCAGCGGCTGCCCGGTGCCGTCGGACGAGGAAGTGACGGTCTACGTGGACGGTGAAGGCCGCGGCCGAGCGCTGCCCGTCGAGTCCAGCCACGGGCCGGACGACTTCGCGCTCGACGTGACCGTGCCAGCCGGCGAGTCACGAGCTCATGATCGGTGTGGACGCAGGACGGGGAGACGCTGGCGACCGACCGTACGCACCGTCGTACACACCGCGCCCGGCGTCGACCTGCTTATTCCGACGGGGTCGCGGACGGCTCCGACAACTGCGTGCGCCAGCCCAACGCTGGACAGGCCGACCTCGACCAGGACGGTGTGGGTGACGCCTGCGACTCCGACATCGACGGCGCCGGCCACTCCAACGCCAAGGAGCGCGCGCGGGGCACCGACCCCTACGACGCGTCGTCCTATCCCGGCCGCAAGAAGGGCGGCGCGCTGCCCTAGCGCGGGCGCGCACGGTGAGTCGGGTCGGCGGGCACCGTTCGGGGGCACGGACCGCGCCGACCCCACCCCTGCCTTTACTTTAACCCCGAAGTGGGCATGGTGGACCCCACGGGGGGCCGGAAATCCGGGTGGGGTAGCGGACCTGCGGGTCTCGGCCCGGAACAGGTGATGAGCTACCCCGGTCGCGCTGCCATGGTGGTCGGGTGGACGACGATCGAAAGCTCGGTGGCGGGGCAATCGCCTCGCTCTCGGGCATTGGCGTTCTCCTGATCTTCGTCTTCCAGAACACCCAGGACGTCCGGTTCCACTTCCTCTTCCTGGACTTCACCTGGCCCCTCTGGCTGTACACGATCGTGGTGGCACTCTTCGGAGCACTGCTGTGGTTCGGACTCGGCGTGATGCGTCGCCACCGCCGCCGTAAGGCGCGGCGGGCGGAGAGGCGCGACTGAGCGGAACCGGTCACCACCGGTAGGACGAGGTTTCCGGCGATCTGCGGCGGCGTCCTACCCCGACCGTCATTCCCACCGAGCCGTGAGCGCGTTGACGGTCGCATGGGTGATCCCGAGCCCGGGGAATGCTGCGAGCGTGCTGATCGGGAAGTTGCCAATCACCCGGATGAGTTCGTCGTCGCCGAGGATGCCTGCGGGTCGGCCGTCTCGTCGGTGCCCACCGCGGCGCGCAGGGCCGGTCGCGCCCTCCGGGTCGGCGAGCCACTCCTGAGGGTCGACATCGCCGTCGAGCGGGAGGCGCGCCGGGCGCGGTAACGTCGACGATCGGCGCGTAGTCGCAGGTCGCGGGACGAGGCGCCGACCGCCAGGTCGAACTCCCCGGGCTCCAGCGCCCAGCGCCGGGCGCGGTCGACCAGAAGGACAGGTCGCGGGCGCTCGAGCCGGAAGGTCACGGTCTCGGTCTCCCCCGGGGCGAGGTCGACCTTGGCGAAGCCCTTGAGCTCGCGCCGCGGCCTGGCGACCGAGGCCTCGGGGTCGCCGACGTAGAGCTGGACGACCTCCTTGCCGCGGCGGTGTCCGGTGTTGGTGACCGGCAGGTGACGTCGATGGCCAGGTCGCCGGTCCTCGGCGCGGCCGGACACGCTCGCCCGCAGGTCGGCGTACTCGAAGGTGGTGTAGGACAGGCCGTGCCCGAACGGGTAGCTGACCTCGCGGTCGCAGCGCGTCGTAGCCGCGGTAGCCGACGAAGATGCCCTCGCCGTAGCGGACGTGCCGGCCTCGCCGGGGAAGTTGAGGTAGGACGGGGTGTCCTCGAGCCGCAGCGGCAGCGTCTCGGCGAGCCGACCGACGGGTTCGCCGCGCCGAGCAGCAGGTCGGCGACGGCCCCGCCGGCGGCCTGACCGGACGAGCCAGCACTCGAGCAGCGCCGAGGCGTGCCGCTCCCAGGCCGACAGCCGCACGCGGAGCCGTTGGCGAGGACCACGACGATGCGCGGGTTCACCGCGGCGAGCGCGGCCAGCAGCGCGGTCTGGTTCGTCGGGCAGGTCGATGTGGGCGCGGTCGAACCCTTCGGACTCGTCGGCGGCCGGCAGGCCGAGGAAGACGACCACGACGCTCGCGCGCGCGGCCAGCGCGACCGCCTCGGCGGCGAGCGCTCTCGTCCCGGTCGGTCGTCGAGGCCGAAGCCCGGCGGCGAAGCGCAACCTCGACGCCGTCGGGGACCGCCGGCGCGCAGCTCGTCGAGAGCGACGTCGAGCCGGGTCGGGTTGACCTGGGAGCTGCCGGCGCCCTGGTAGCGCGGCGTGCGGGCGAACTCGCCGATGACCGCGATGCGTCTGCCGGCGCTGGGCTGCAGCGGCAGCAGCGTCGCCGTCGTTCTTCAGCAGCACCGCGCATCTCGGCGCCGCCGCGCGGGCGAGGGCGTGGTGGGCATCGACGTCGAACGGTGCCGGCTGCCTCGCGCCCGCCGCGGCGCGCTCGACGAGCTCGAGCACCCGCGCACGGCCGGGTCGAGCACGCGCCTCGTCGAGGCGGCCGGCCCGGACGGCCGCGACAGATCGCGGCGTCGCTGACGCCGAGGTTGGGCGGCATCTCGAGGTCGAGCCCGGCCGCCAGGGCGGCAACCCGGTCGTGCACGGCGCCCCAGTCGGAGACCACGAGCCCGTCGAAGCCCCACTCGTCGCGCAGCACCTCGGTGAGCAGCCAGCGGTGCTGCGACGCGTAGGTGCCGTTGACCTTGTTGTAGGCGCACATCACCGTCCACGGGCGGGCCTGCGGTGACGACCCGCTCGAACGCCGGCGAGGTAGATCTCGCGCAGCGTGCGCTCGTCGACGTCCGCGCTGACCCGCAGCCGGTCGGTCTCCTGGTTGTTGGCGGCGAAGTGCTTGACCAGGCGCCGACGCCCTGGCTCTGCACGCCCCCGACGAGCGCCGCGCCCAGCACGCCCGAGACCAGCGGGTCCTCGGAGAAGTACTCGAAGTTGCGCCCGCACAGCGGGGAGCGCTTGATGTTGATCCCGGGGCCGAGCACGCACCGCGACGCCCTGCGCGCGCGCATTCCCGGCCGAGCGCCTCGCCGACCCGGCGGACGAGGTCGGGGTCCCAGGACGAGCCCAGCGCGGCGGCGGTCGGGAAGCAGGTGGCCGGCACGCTGCCACCGATCCCGACGTGATCGCCCTCGTCGGGCTGGCGGCGCAGGCCATGCGGGCCGTCGGAGACATGACCGCCGGGAATGCCGAGCCGCGGGACCGGCGCGGTGTGCCAGAAGTCCGACCCCAGGCACAGCGATGCCTTCTCCTCCAGCGTGAGCTGCCCGACCAGGGATGCCGGGTCCTGCACCTTGCTCATGCCCCGTCCTTCCGTCGCGCGCGTCCTTTCGACCAGCCCTGGATCCCGGGCAGGCGTTGCGGTTCGACGGTACTCAGGAAGCCGGGCGGTGGCGGCTCTAGCGGGTCCTCCCGGCCGCGCTCGACGAAGGGTCCCTGGCGGGGAGGACGCGGCGCCCGGTCATCCGCTCCACGGCGATGCGGATGTGGAAGTTCCGGGCGCCCCCCACGACGGGCGTGGGGCTATCCGCGGGGAGGGGAGCTGGTCCCACTCCGCGACCCGGGCAAGCCCGTGCACCAGGACGCTCCAACCCGTGTGCGTGCGCTCGTCGTAGTGGTCGATCTCGAACGCCACGCGGCCGGGTGAGAAGTGGCGGGCCAGCTCGGTGTGCGGTGAGGTCCGGACCAACACGTGCTCGCCGTCGAAGGTGTAGCTGATCGGCAGCACGAACGGGCCCTGCTCGCGGTCGTTCCATGCGATCCGGCCAAAGCGATGCCGGGAGAGAAGCGCGCGGCACTCATCGTCGTCGAGGTCCTGGAGGCGGCCAGGCTCGGCATTCATCCGGCGTCGCCTCGCCCGGGCCAGGCTCTCGCCCCGCGTTGCCGGCACGCGGCGGCGAAGGCCTCTCAACATGTCACGCGACATGAGGAAGTCTGCGGGAACCAGGAACGCGGAGGCGCCCGCGGTCAGCCACCAGGGGGCCGTCCTCGCCCGCCAGCGGAAGACCAGCCGGGTGCCCGGACCGGACGGGGTCTCCACCGGCGTGAGCACGAACGCCCACGTCCACGAGATCCCGGCCAGGCCACGCGTCCGCCAGAGCAGTGGCAGGTGACTGCTCGACTGGAGCACCAGGCGCGCACCGGGCTCGACCTCACGGACGACGAAGCCACACTCGGTCTCCGGGGGACCGTCGGGGACGAAGTCACCGACCTCGAGATGCTGGTACTCCGTCAGGATTCGCTCGGCACTGGGTGCGTTGGCCGGGAACAGCAGCGCGTCCACCCATCGTGCGGTGTACCAGCCGCCCCGGTGCCAGCCCACCTGCGCGAGCCAGGGCCAGACCTGCTCAGGCGGCGCCGGAAGCGTGACCGCGTGGGTCGCGACCGTCTGCGGGCAGCGGACCAGGTCGTCGCCGGGCATCGACCGCGCGGCGTTCACGCCGGGTCGAGCCGTACGTCCGTCCCAACCACTGCAGGCAGGCATAGCCGCCGATCGCCGCCTGCCCCGACGGTCCGCGCCGCACGCGTCACGGCCATGGCGACGTCTCGCGTGCGGGCCGGCGGGCCGAAGTCCAACCGCGCCAGCTGACGTTGAGCGACCCGGACGCCGGCGTTCCATCCCGGCGCCCGGCCCTGGCGCGGCGGCGCGAGGTCGGGGACCTGGAGCCCGACGCGTGTCAGCAGCCAGGCAACCACGGAGTTGGAGTTCCACATGTCACGGGCGCCGAGGCCGTCCCGGCCCCAGACAGGAGTGGGACAATCGGGCACCAGGGAAAGTAGTTCCCGGGCCTGCCACTCGGCGGCGCCCAGGTCGACCGGGCTGTCCACCGCCCGTTCGATGTCCGGGATGACACCGTCACGCCATCGGCGAATCTCGTAACGGAAGAGCCGGGAGCGACCCAGCCAGGCGGCGCCCACGGGCCCCTCGCTGACGACGCCGCGCTCCGATGCAGGAGCGCCCCAGGCCGGGGCCATCTCCACCACCCAGATTGCTCCGTCGAGCCTGATCCGGAGCGCAGAATGGAAGAGGGCGAGGCGTTCGCGCCCATCGCGACGCGCCGCGAGGGCCTCGTAGGCCCGGCCTCCCCACCGCACTGCCGGGTTGCCGTCGGCTCCGAGCGGGAGCCAGAACAGGCACACCTCGGCCGTCGTCAGGCTGGTGTCGTCCGACGTCATCGCATTGGTCGCCGATCGCTCGGGGGTGGTGCCTCCATGCTCGCACCCCCGGGGCGCTTTCGGCCACGGGTCGACAGTCCTGTGGTCATGGGACAAGTGGCCCAGCACAGAACGCCACCACAGGTGCACGATTTCCGGTGCGCGCGGCTCTGACGGCCGGTGGCGCGGCTCCGACGGCGGGTCTGCCTGAGCACTCCTGCTTCGACTGTGGCCCGACCCGCTCCACGCCGCACTGGACGCAGACCTCTAGGTAGTCACCGACCATCCGCTGTCGTAGCGGCGGCTTCTCCCAGTCGTGGCCATTCTCGTCACGCATGGGCCTCCCTCCCCGGATTCCCTCACTGCACCCGTTCCACGGATCGTCACCGACTAAACCTCAGGCGCGCTCACCCGGAACGGACGAGGATCTCAGGTCCGGTGTCCGATGATGTCCGCAGCGTTCGAGTCCTCGCGGTGCAAGAAGCGGCGCGGCGACCCCCGACGGTTTCGGGTGCCGCCGCGCCATCTGCCCCCATTTGGAGCGGAGCCGAGTCGACAAGAGGCTGCGGGCATCAGCCCCGGCGCCGGAAGGCGTCAACGACCCGAATCACTGACAAGGCTATGAGGCAGTGCCGCTGAACAAACGCGAGATGACGATTTCGTAAGGCGGGCAGCAGGTCGAGGCCCGGGTCGGGCCCGGATGTCGAAGAACCAGGGGGCCAACGCGTCTGGGATCAATGCTTCGTAAAGCCGGGTCGACCGGCAAGCGGGGGGAGAAGCCAAGGTCGACCCGGCGCGGTTTACGAGGACCGTGTGGCGCGATCCAGACCGACCCATGAGCCGCGCTTCGACTGGGGACGGGGTCTGGGTCATCGCCGATCCGGCTCAGGACCGACGATACGCCCGTCGTTCGCCTCTGTGAATGCGTCGAGGCTGATGCAGCCCCACCCCAAGCGCCACGCGTGGCCCCACAAAGACCCCCAACTGCCCGAAAACGGCCCCAGACGCTGGAAGACGTCGGAGGCCGTTTCCGCTGCGTTTCAGCAGGTCAGGAAACTGCCCGGATCAGATGTCGAAGTACAGCTCGAACTCGTGCGGGTGGGGCCGCAGCGCGACGGGTGCGATCTCCTCGGTGCGCTTGTAGTCGATCCAGGTCTCGATCAGGTCGGGGGTGAACACGCCGCCCTCGAGCAGGAAGTCGTGGTCGGCCTCGAGCGAGTCGAGGACCCCGTCCAGCGAGGCGGGCACGGTCGGGATGTCGGCGTGCTCGTCCGGCGGGAGCTCGTAGAGGTCCTTGTCGACCGGCTCGTGCGGCTCGATCTTGTTCTTGATGCCGTCGATTCCGGCCAGCAGCATCGCGGAGAACGCGAGGTAGGGGTTGGCCGACGGGTCGGGGCAGCGGAACTCCACCCGCTTGGCCTTCGGGTTGGAGCCGGTGATCGGGATCCGGATGCAGGCGGACCGGTTGCGCTGGCTGTAGACCAGGTTGACCGGGGCCTCGAAGCCGGGCACCAGGCGGTGGTAGGAGTTCACGGTCGGGTTGGTGAACGCCAGCAGCGACGGAGCGTGCTTGAGCAGCCCGCCGATGTAGTAGCGCGCCATGTCGGAGAGGCCGGCGTACCCGGTCTCGTCGTAGAACAACGGCTCCTTGCCGTCCCAGATCGACTGGTGGCAGTGCATGCCTGAGCCGTTGTCGCCGAAGATCGGCTTCGGCATGAACGTCGCGGTCTTGCCGTTGCGCCAGGCGACGTTCTTGACGAGGTACTTGAACTTCATGACGTTGTCGGCGGTCACGAGCAGCTCGTCGAAGCGGAAGTTGATCTCCGCCTGTCCGGCGGTGCCGACCTCGTGGTGGGCCCGCTCGACGATCAGGCCGGTCTTCTCGATCTCGGTGACGATCTCGTCGCGGAGGTCGCCGAAGTGGTCGTACGGCGCGACGGGGAAGTACCCGCCCTTGTACTTCACCTTGTAGCCCCGGTTGTTGTCCTCGGAGCCGGTGTTCCAGGCGCCGGCTTCGGAGTCGATGTGGTAGAAGCCGGCGTTCTGCTTGGTCTCGAAGCGGACCGAGTCGAAGACGTAGAACTCCGCCTCGGGCGCGAAGTAGGCGGTGTCACCGATGCCGGTGCTGGCGAGGTAGGCCTGCGCCTTGCGCGCGATGTTGCGGGGGTCGCGGGAGTAGGCCTCGCCGGTGAGGGGGTCGTGGATGAAGAAGTTGACGACCAGGGTCTTCGCGGAGCGGAACGGGTCGAGGTACGCCGTCGTCGGGTCCGGGAACAGCGACATGTCGGACTCGTGGATGGCCTGGAAGCCGCGCACCGAGGAGCCGTCGAAGTTCAGCCCGTCGTCGAAGACAGCCTGGTCGAACGAGGAGACCGGCACCGTGAAGTGCTGCATGACCCCGGGCAGGTCACAGAACCGGACGTCGACCATCTCGACACCTTCGTCCGAGATGAACTTCAGCAACTCGTCGCTGTTTGCGAACATTCGTCCTCCTCGGCCGCATCCGGGCGACCAGCAAAGTCGGGCTACGAAAAAGTGGTGCGACTCTGCATCGCACCTGCCCGCAACCTAGGCAGGGGCAGTTTCTTGACCGTATCCGGTTTGTTTCGCCGATGTAACAGGGTCCAGAGGCCCGGACCAGTCCGCGCCGTCGGTAGCCTGTCGCGGTGCCCCCGCCGCTGATCGAGACCGCGTCCTGGGGCCGTCGCATCGTCGCCCTGTTCGTCGACTGGTTCGCCTCGACCCTGGTCGTGGTGGTCGCGCTCGGCCCCTCGGGCTGGAGCGAGAACCCGCGCTCCGGCGCCTACACGTTGATCGTCTTCGCGCTCGAGTCCAGCGTGCTGACCGCGGTGGCCGGAGGGTCCTTCGGAAAGCTCGCCACCCGGCTCCGCGTCGTACGCAGCGACGGCAGCGGCCGGACGGTCGATCTCCTGCGTTCCCTGCTGCGCCAGGTGATGGTCTGCCTGGTGATCCCGCCCCTGGTGTTCCGTCCGGACGGGCGGGGCCTGCACGACCTGGCGGCGGGCTCGGTCACGGTCACGATCCGGCCGTCATCCTGACGAAACCAGCATTGGCGGTTTCGGCTCACGGTTATCGTGGGGTGACTCATCGCGACTCGACTTCGGAGACCTCATGCGCCGTTCCCTGACCCTGCGCCGGAGCCTCGCAGCCCTGGCACTCCCGCTGCTGCTCGGCGGGCTGGCCGCCTGCGGATCCGACGACGAGGCCGAGCCCGCGGCCTCGTCGAGCTCGGCCACCGAGTCCCAGGAGCCCACCGAGTCCCAGGACTCCACCGAGACCGAGTCGGGAAGTGAGGTCGACAAGGCCGCCTTCGTCGACGACCTGAAGGCCGGCCTCGAGGCCTCCACGACGGCCCAGATGACCATGAACATGGACATGGGTGGCCAGGCCATCACGGCCGACGGCGCCGTGGACTACACGACGAGCCCACCGCAGATGGCCATGTCCATGGAGTCGCCGGCCGCAGCCGGTCAGTCGATCGAGATGCGTCTCGTCGACAAGGTCCTCTACATGAACATGGGTCAGATGACGGGCAACAAGTTCGTCAAGTACGACCTCTCCGACCCCAACAACCTGCCGCCCGGCATGGACCAGCTGACGTCGACCATGAACCCGCTCGCGGCGTTCGACTCCTTCGAGGAGGGCGTCCAGTCGGTGGTGTTCGTGGGCGACGAGGACGTCGACGGCGAGAAGCTCGGGCACTACAAGGTCAAGGTCGACACCTCGAAGATCGATCAGTTCAAGGCGCTCCAGGGCCAGGCACAGCTGCCGGAGACCGTGTCCTACGACCTGTGGCTCGACGACCAGAACCGCATGGGGAAGATGACCATGGAGATGGACATGGGTTCCGCTCCGGTCACGATGGAGGTCGCGTTCACCGACTGGGGCGAGCCGGTCGACATCGCCGCGCCCGCGGCGAGCGAGATCGTCGAGCAGCCGCAGGGCTGACTCCGGCCCGGGCAGGACGCCCGGCGGAGGTCAGCGCCGGCCGCGCATCTGGCCGCGCAGCCCCTTCATGCTGGTCGGGACCGGTCCCTTCGGCATGGGGATGTTGGAGCGGCTGGCGTCGAGCGCCTTGAGCCGGTTCAGCACGTCGGTGAGGTCGGCGGGCTTGACGTTCTTGCCGAGCTTGGTCACGTGCTTCACCAGCCGGGGCAGGGGCACCTCGCCCTCGCCGTTGCCGCAGATCACCTCGTGGATGGGGATCTCGGCCGCGACCCGCTCGTGCTTGCGACGCTCGTTGGTCAGGAGCCCGCGGAGCCGGTTGGGGTTGCCCTCGCCGACCAGGACGATCCCGGGGGGACCGACGACGCGGTGGACGACGTCCTGCTGCTTGTTGAAGGCGATCATGGGGTCGGTCTTCCAGCCACGGCGCAGCATGCCCAGCGCCTGGCCGGCCGCGCCCGGCCGGCCCTCCATCTGCCGGTAGGCCGACTTCTGGGCCCGGCGCCCGAACACCACCAGGGTGAGCAGGAGACCCATCAGGAGGCCGCCGGCCGCGGCGATGAGGAGTCCGATCGGGCCGCCTCCGGGGAAGAACCAGAACAGGCCGAATCCGATCGCCGCTCCGACGACGAACGTTCCGAGGAGCAACAGGCCCAGGTGGGGGTCGCTCTGCTTGGCCATCCGGTAGGTGGCGACGAACTGCTGGCGCCGGCTCATCTTCTCCGGGTCTACGTCCTTGGGCATGGCGGTGCGGCCTGGCTTTCTGCGAGTCGTGGATCAGGCGGGCGAGGCGGTCCGGGCCTCCATGGCCTGACGGTACAGGCGCCCGGCGCGGTACGACGAGCGCACGAGCGGGCCGGACATGACGCCCGAGAAGCCGATCTGGTCGGCCTCGTCCTTCAGCTCGACGAACTCCTCGGGCTTGACCCACCGCTCGACGGGGTGGTGCCGCGCGGACGGGCGGAGGTACTGGGTGATCGTGACCAGCTCGCAGCCGGCGTCGTGGAGGTCCCGCAGCGCCTGGCTGACCTCTTCCCGGGTCTCGCCCATGCCGAGGATCAGGTTCGACTTGGTGACCAGGCCGAAGTCACGCGCCGCGGTGAGCACGCCGAGCGAGCGGTCGTAACGGAAGGCCGGCCGGATCCGCTTGAAGATCCGCGGCACCGTCTCGACGTTGTGGGCCAGCACCTCGGGGCGGGACTCGAAGACCTCCCGGAGCAGGTCGGGCTTGGCGTTGAAGTCGGGGATGAGGTTCTCGACGCCGGTGGCGCCCCCCTCCATGTCAGCAGTGAGCTCGTGGATGGCGCGCACGGTCTCGGCGTAGAGCCAGGCACCGCCGTCGGGCAGGTCGTCGCGGGCGACGCCGGTGATCGTGGCGTACCGAAGCCCCATCGTCCGCACCGACTCCGCCACGCGGCGGGGCTCGTCGCGGTCCAGCGGCTCAGGCTTCCCGGTGTCGATCTGGCAGAAGTCGCACCGGCGGGTGCACTGGTCGCCGCCGATGAGGAAGGTGGCCTCGCGGTCCTCCCAGCACTCGAAGATGTTGGGGCAACCGGCCTCCTGGCACACCGTGTGGAGGCCCTCGGCCTTCACCAGCGCCTGGAGCTGCTTGTACTCCGGACCCATCCTGGCCCGGGTCTTGATCCACTCCGGCTTGCGCTCGATCGGGGTCTCGGCGTTGCGGACCTCCAACCGAAGCAGCTTGCGACCGTCGGCGTTCGGGGCGGGTGCTGGGGCGTGCGTCACGTCGGCCAACTCTACGCCGGGAGCCCAACGCCTCCGGCATCGGCGGACTCGCGTACGGTCTGGCCCCATGACCGCCTCGCGCCTCCGTCGGGCCGCGCCCGCACGAGTTCTCGCCGGCCTGGTTCTGGTGCTTGTCTGCACCCCGTTGGCGGCCTGCGGCTCGCCCACGGGGGAGCCCTCGAGCCCCGAGACCAGCGAGGCACCGGTGAACCCCGACGCACCACCGTTTGCGGTCAAGCTCGACGGCCCGGACACCGCGGGTGTCGGCGACCAGGTCACCGTGACGATCACCAACGTCGGCCGGCTTCCCGACGCCTACCAGATCGTGCCCGAACCTCCCGGCGCGGCGAAGATCGCCGAGCCGAACCTCCACGCCTCGCCCGAGGAGTCGGTCGACGTGAAGGTCACGATCAAGCAGACCCCGCTGACCCTCGTGGTGAAGAGCATCGGCGGCGGGCAGGGGCAGCCGGTCGGTCAGCTGACCATCAACTGACCGCGGCTACGGGGTCACCAGCTCGATCCGGGGAGCCCGTCCGGGCTCGGGCCGCGGCTGGTAGTCGGGCGTCGGGGTGTAGGTCCCCCACGACAGGTACGCCGACAGGTGCCGCTCCACGCTCGGAAGGACGTCGGAGACGGTGACCGGCCGGCCGAGCTCGTTGCTCAGCGAGGTGACGCCCGCATCGGCGATTCCGCAGGGGACGAACCGGTCGTACCAGCCGAGGTCCACGTCGCAGTTGAGGGCGAAGCCGTGCATCGTCACCCCACGGCTGACCCGGATGCCGATGGCGGCGACCTTGCGCTCCGGTCCGCGGTCGTCGGCACGGAGCCACACGCCGCTGCGGCCGGGGATCCGGGCCGTGATCACGCCGAAGTCGCGGCAGACGCCGATCAACGCTTCCTCGACCCGCCGTACATAGTCGACGACCTTGACGTGGTCGGGCAGGGTCACGATCGGGTAGCCGACCAGCTGCCCCGGGCCGTGGAAGGTGATCTTGCCGCCGCGGTCAACGTCGATCACGGGGGCGCCGCCGGGGTCGGCGGGACGCTCGTGCGGGTCGGTCCGTTTGCCGGCGGTGAAGACGGGTGGGTGCTCGAGCAGCAGCACCGTGTCGGGGGACTCGTCCGCGGCCACGGCGGCGTGGACCTCGCGCTGGAGGTCCCAGGCGGCGACGTACTCGACGGCCTCGGAACCGAGACCGGCGATGCGGAAGTCGAGGGACACGCCCGCAGCCTACCCCTGTGGATGAACGCCGGCCCGTGGCCGCGAAGTGGGTAGGGGACCCGGGTGAAGCCGCGCTCCCTCGCCCTGCTCCTGGTCCTTCTCGTGGCGACCGCGTGCCGGCCTGCCGAAGCCGGACGAGTCGAGACCAGGCCCACCACCGCGGCCCTCGCGCTGCTCCGTGACTGGGACCAGCGGCGCTCCCGGGCCTGGACCGAGGGCGACGCAGAGGAGCTGGCCGGCCTCTACACGCCGGGCTCGCGCTCCGGACGCCACGACCGCGCCATGCTCGCGGCCTACACCGCGAAGGGACTGCGGGTGACGGGCCTGCAGATGCAGGTGCTCGACGCCTCGTTGCGCTCCTGGACCCCCGGCCGGATCACGCTCGAGGTGACCGACCGGGCAACTGGAGCCCACGCTCTGGGCCACCGGGGTCGGATCCCCCTGCCCCGGGACCGCCCGTCGACGCGGGTGATCTCGCTGCGCCGGGTGGCGGGCGCGTGGCGTGTCGACGAGGTCAGGCCAGTGCCGCCGCCAGCACGGCGGTGACGTCACGGTCGAGGAACTCGTAGCCCGCCTTCTCGAGGGCAGCCGGACGCGCCCTGACCGAGCCCAGCAGCTCGGGCGACATCTGGCCCGCACCCGCCTTCAGTGCCGCCTTCGGCACTGCCAGGAACGCCTTGCGTCCGACTGCCGAAGCAAGCGCGTGGGTGAACTCACTGTTGGTCGGGGTCTCGGGGCAGCAGAGGTTGAACGGACCTGACGCGGTGTCGTTCCCGGCCAGGAAGGCGACCCCGCCGATCCAGTCCCTCAGCGAGATCATCGGGAAATGCTGTCTGCCGTCCCCGAGCCGGGTGCCGAGACCGAGCCTGAACGCGAGCCGCATCTGTTTCAGGGGCGGGCTGCGCCGGTCCATCACCGGCGCGGTCCGCAGCACGCACAACCGGGCGCCGGCCTGTGCCGCGGGGTCGGCGGCCGCCTGCCACACCTGCGTGACTCGAGTCAGCAGGGCGTCGCCGCGGCTGTCGCTCTCCTCGGTGACCTCGCTCTTGCCGTGGTCGCCGTAGTAGCTGATCCCGTTGCCGGCCAGGAACGCAGGCTTCCGCTCCGCGCGGGCGATCGCGTGCGCCAACACCCGGGTCGTCACCACCCGGCTCTCCTCGAGCTCGTGGGCCCACTTCTGTGAGTGCGGGTTCCCGGCCGTCGGTGCGCCGGCCAGGTTGATCACCACGTCGGCGGTCTCGACGACTTCCTGGTCGAGCCTGCCGGCGTACGGGTCCCACCAGGACTCGTCGGACCCCGACGGCGGGCGTCGTACCATCCGGGTCACGTCGTGCCCCTCGCCCCGGAGGTGCTGGACGAGATGGGATCCGAGGAAGCCGGAGGCTCCGGCGATGACAACGCGCATGGCCCCATCGTGCACGCGCCCTGGTCAAACCGCGACTGGGCTCCTCGACCTCCTCGCCAGTCTGGTCCGGCGCGAGCGCCGGACCAGGGCTCGGACTCAGACCTCGAACTGACCTGCCTCGAGCCGCTGCTTGACCTCGGTCAGGTAGCGGGCGGCATCGGCGCCGTCCACCAGCCGGTGGTCGTAGGTCAGGGCGAGGTAGACCATCGAGCGCACGGCGATCGTCTCGCCCAGGTTCGGGTCGTCGATCACGACCGGGCGCTTCACGATCGAGCCGGTGCCAAGGATCGCGACCTGGGGCTGGTTGATGATCGGGGTGTCGAACAGCGCGCCGCGGCTGCCGGTGTTGGTGAGCGTGAACGTTCCCCCGGACAGCTCGTCGGGCGTGATCTTGTTGGTGCGCGTCCGTTCGGCGACGTCGGCGATCTTGCGCGCCAGGCCGGCGATCGACAGGTCGCCCGCCTCCTTGATCACCGGGGTCAGCAGACCCTTCTCGGTGTCCACCGCGATCGCGAGGTTCTCCTTGTCGTAGTAGGTCACCTCGCCCTTGTCGGTGTCGATCGCGGCGTTGAGCGACGGGTGCTGCTTCAGGGCGTCGATCGCCGCCTTGGCGAAGAACGGCATGAACGAGAGCTTCACGCCCTCGCGCGCCGCGAAGTCGGCCTTCACCGAGTCGCGCAGCCGCGCGATCGGGGTGACGTCCACCTCGACCACCGTGGTCAGCTGCGCGCTGACCTGCAGCGACTCGACCATGCGCTTGGCGATCACCTTGCGCAGGCGCGAGAGCGGCTCGGTCTTGCCACGCAGCGGCGAGGGTTCGGCCGCGGCCGGCGCCGCCGCGGGGGCGGCGCCGGACTTCTCCGCGGCGGGCTGCTCCTTGCCCTTGGCCGCGTCGAGCACGTCCTGCTTGCGGATCCGTCCGCCGACACCTGTTCCGGTGATGGAGGACAGGTCCACGTCGTGCTGGGCGGCCATCTTGCGGACCAGTGGGGTGACGTACGTCGACGGCTCGCTGCGATCGGGCTTCTCGGCGGCGGGGGCCGGCGCCTCTTCCTTCTCGGGCTCCGGCTCGGGCTCCTTCTCCGGCTCGGGTTCTTCGGCCTCGGCCGGCTCTTCCTCCTGCTCCGTCGCTCGGGCTCCTCCTCCGCCTCGGGCTCGGGCTCGGGCTCCTCGGTCTTCTCCTCCGACTTGTCCTCGCCGGAGTCAGCCGGGGAGGCCTCGCCGGACCCGACGATCGCCAGCTCGGCGCCCACCTCGACGGTCTCGTCCTCCTCGACCTTGATCTCCAGCAGCGTGCCGGCGACGGGGGAGGGGATCTCGGTGTCGACCTTGTCGGTGGAGACCTCGAGGAGCGGTTCGTCGACCTTCACCTCGTCGCCGACCTGCTTGAGCCAGCGGGTGACGGTGCCTTCGGTGACGGACTCGCCGAGCGCCGGCAGCGTGACCGGGGTGCCGGACCCGCCACCCTCGGACTTGCCGCCGGACGGCTTGCTCTCCGCAGCCGGCTCCTCCTCCTGCTGCTCTTCCTCCTGCTGCTCGTCCTCGGCTGCGGGCTCCTGCTCCGAGGGGGCCTCGCCTCCGGAGTCGCGCTCCTCGGCGTCGGCCTCGGCCTTCTCCTGCTCGACGTCTTCACCGCCGCCCGCGCTGTCGTCGGACTCCCCTGAGTCCTCGGACTCGCCGGAGTCGTCCGAGCCGCCGCCCTCACCCTCGTCGCCGATCATGGCCAGCACCGCACCGACCTCGACCGTGTCGTCCTCCTCGGCCTTGATCTCCAGCAGCGTGCCGGCGACGGGGGAGGGGATCTCGGTGTCGACCTTGTCGGTGGAGACCTCGAGGAGCGGTTCGTCGACCTTCACCTCGTCGCCGACCTGCTTGAGCCAGCGGGTGACGGTGCCTTCGGTGACGGACTCGCCGAGGGCGGGGAGATTGACTTCGGTCGCCATGGAGTTCCTTCGCTAGCGCTGGGACGGGTTCAGTTGTGTGCGTGCAGTGGTTTGCCGGCGAGGGCCAGATGGGCCTCGCCGAGGGCTTCGTTCTGAGTGGGGTGCGCGTGCACCAGTGGGGCGACGTCTTCGGCGTGCGCCTCCCAGTTGTAGATGAGCTGGGCCTCGCCGATGAGCTCGCCCACCCGGTCGCCGACCAGGTGCACCCCGAGGACCGGGCCCTCCTTGCGGCGGACCAGCTTGACGAAGCCCTGGGTCCGCAAGATCTGGCTCTTGCCGTTGCCGCCGAGATCGTAGGTGAGCGTCTCGATCGCGTCGGCGCCGTACCGCTCCACCGCAGCCTGCTCGTCGAGCCCGACCGACGCCACCTCCGGGTGGGAGTAGGTGACACGCGGGATGCCGTCCTCGTCGATCGGCCGGGGGTCGAGACCGGCGATCTCCTCGGCCACGAAGATGCCCTGCTGGAAGCCGCGGTGGGCGAGCTGGAGGCCGGGGACGATGTCGCCGACCGCGAAGACACCGTCGACGTTGGTGCGGCACCTCTCGTCGGTGACGACGAAGCCGCGGTCCAGCTCGATTCCCTGCGTGTCGTAGCCCAGCCCGTCGGTGGCCGGGCCGCGGCCCACGGCCACCAGCAGCAGCTCGGCCTCGATCACGTCGCCACCCTCGACGGTCACGGCCACGCCGGCGTCGGTCGTCTTCACGCTCTGGAACGGTGTGCCGGTGCGGAAGTCGATCTTGCGCTTGCGGAAGGCCCGCTCCAGGGCCTTGGAGGAGGCTTCGTCCTCGGCCGGGACCAGACGGGGGAGCGCCTCGATGATGGTCACATCGGCTCCGAAGCTCCGCCAGACGCTGGCGAACTCACAGCCGATGACGCCGCCGCCGAGGACGATCACGGAGGCCGGCACCCGCTCGAGGCGCAGGGCGTGGTCGGAGCTGATCACCCGCTCGCCGTCGAGGTCGAGCCCGGGCAGTGACTTGGGATAGGAGCCCGACGCGAGAACGACGTGCTTGCCGGTGTAGGCCTGCTCTCCGACCGACACCTGGCGCGGTCCGGTCAGCCGGCCCTCGCCCTCGATGACGGTGATCCCGCGGCCCTTGATCAGCCCGGAGAGGCCCTTGAAGAGCCGGGAGACCACGCCGTCCTTGTAGCTGTTGACCCCGGCCATGTCGATGCCCTCGAAGGTCGCCTGCACGCCGAACTGGGCCGAGTCGCGGGCCTGGTCGGCGATCTCGGCCGCGTGGAGAAGGGCCTTCGTGGGGATGCAGCCCACGTGGAGGCAGGTTCCGCCGAGGTTGCCCTTCTCGACCAGTCCGACCTTGAACCCGAGCTGCGCGGCGCGCAGGGCACAGGCGTAGCCACCGGATCCTGCCCCGAGCACGAGTACGTCGAAGTCGGCCTCGGCCACGCCCTGTTCCTTCCCTCCGGCGAATGTCTGGCCCATCCTTGCACTCTTTGCGCACCTGTCCACACGTGGACCGGGCACACTATGGGCATGGGTTTGTTCGACCGTTTCCGGAGCAGCGGGCGCATGCGCCGCCCGGCCCGCGACGCCGCGCGCACCGGCTCGACCTCGGTGCGCGCCTCCGACCGCACGGACGAGAAGCACCTGCACGAGTTCGTGCAGGTCCGACGCGGTGTCGAAGGGTTCGTCGAGCCCCGGACCGCCGTCAGCGACGTGACCCTGCTCCTCGTCGCCCACGACGGCGAGTGGACCCGGCGCCGGGTGCCGTCAGTGCAGTGGGCGCACTCGTTCTGCAACAAGCACCAGGTGCC
Source organism: uncultured Actinomycetota bacterium (assembly GCA_963841625.1). Taxonomy (GTDB): domain Bacteria; phylum Actinomycetota; class Actinomycetes; order Propionibacteriales; family Nocardioidaceae; genus Nocardioides. The sequence continues at coordinate 522,945 of CAWJDH010000009.1, forward strand.
GTCGTACGACGCCGCGGTCGTGGGCATCCCGCAGCGGATGCGGGACTACAACCGCCGCAAGAAGCTCGAGGGCAATTAGCCAGCAAACGAGTTCCGGATTCGGCATGTCCGGAGCCGCCCGACGACAGGTGTGTCCCTGTCCCGGCCGCCTCGCCGCCCGGCCCCCCGCGAGGGCTGGAATCGCTGTCATGGATTCATTCGTGTCGTGGCCGGTGTCGGGTCCAGTGGGGTGGTGGTCTGCCGGTCTTGGTGGGTGGGAGGAACTCGGGTTGTCGGTGGTGGGCGAGGCGTACTTGCCAGGGGGTGTGGTGGATGGTGCGGTGGTGGTGGCCGCAGAGCAGGACCAGGTTGTCGAGTGCGGTCGGGCCGCCGTGGAGCCAGTGGCGGATGTGGTGGGCGTGGCACATCACCGGCGCGTCGGGTGCACCCGGGGAAGGCGCATTGGCGTTGCGGGCGACCAGGGCGGTCCAGATCGCGGGGGTGACCAGTCGTTGGGTGCGGCCGTCGTCGAGGACGCATCCGTGGGTGTCGAGCAGGACCCGGATCAGGTCGCTGTCACACGCCAGCCGCCGGATCGTCGGACCGGGCAGCTCGAGCCCGTCTTCGGTGACCTCGATCCCGGCGGTCGTCGCCGTGGAGGGCTCGGCGTCGATGGTGACCGCGAGCCGTGGCCGGGCACCGTGGTGGCCGGTGGGAGGTCGGTCTCGAGGGCGTGCTGGGCGAGCCGGACCAGCCCGTCCCACATGCGGGCGCCGTGGTCGCGCGGGTCGGGTTGTTCCTCACACGTCACCGGGTCGATCGTCGGGGACGGGTTTGGTCAGCGGCAGCAGCGCCGCGCGGAGCAGCGCGCCGTCCTCGACGCGTCCCGCGTCCGCGGATCCGGATCCCGCCGCAGCCGTCCTCGGTCACGGTCAGGACCCCGGCCCAGGTGGGCGGCCCGGTCCTCGCGGTCCAGGGCCTACTCGGCCTCGCGTTCGTCGCGGTCGGGGTCGACCACCGAGGCGAGGTGGCGACCGGTCCGGTGCAGGTCGGTGGCGTTGAGCCGTCCGGCTTCGGCGAGCAGCAGCTGCTCGCCGCGGCGGCGAAGGTGCTCGGCGAGCGGGAGCCGCTCGAGGGCCTCGAGGACCACCGACGGCCTGCTCCGGGGAGACCACCCCCTCCCGCAGCTCGTCGAGCGTGGCCGCCCGTTCGGTGGCCAGCGATCTGGGCGTGGGCCACGGCCCGGCGGCCCCGACGGCGGGTGGGCCGGCCTGTTCGGTAATGTGTGCGAACTCTGCCTCGTGCTGGCGGTCCCTGGGGCGTACGACGAGGATAGTGAGATGCGCCGCGAAGATCAGCGCACTGACGGGAATGCCACGCGACCGCTTCGCGGCGGTATGACGCACGTCCCGGTTAGGGATCTCCCAGCGGTGCGATCACGGCGCACGACCCACTGGGTCACGGTTCCAAGACTACGGACGGCACGACGTCATCGATCCAGCCGGTGCCTCAGCTTCTGTGGAGCGCAAAACCGGTAGCTCTCGGTCACCAGTTCGGCCACCTCGTCCCAGTCGGTGTCGTCGTCGAGCACCATGCCGACGACGGTGGGCGACCATGGCGGCTGGTAGAACGGCGGCCCGGCGTGAGTCAGCGCCAGCAACTCGTCGCCGGATGATCGGAAGGTCAACACCGTGGTTGGCTCGGTCACCCCGGTCATGTCGCGGTACGCCGACGTGTAACCCTCCTGGGCGACCAAGACGTGGGCGAAGGTCTTGTTCCGGACCCGCCACCTCACGCCGGTCCAGGCGTCCTCCTCGTAAGCGTCGGGCAGCGCCAAGGCGGTGGACGCAATCCGGGCGACTACGTCGCCGGAGGGCTCGATGCGGGCCGGCCTGGACATGCCCCGAGTCTGTCAGCGGATGCCGACAAGGCAGTCGCATGTCCTATGTGTTGCTGCATGCATTCCCCACCGGCCTACGCCGCCATCATGGTGAGGCGCCGTGTCGCGGCGAAATGAGACGGATGGTCGATCGGTGATCTCCCGCTCGGCAGGCACATCTGAGAGTCCACGGTTCAACCGTCGAAACCCTCGGCCAGCTCAGGTGGCGCCACGCCCAGCCAGGCGTCGACCAGCAGGTCACGGAGGTCTCGCTCGTCGATGACACCGAGCTCGACGAGCACGGCGGGGTAGTTGTTGAAGTGTTCGATCGTGAACACGCCGTGAATGCCGGCGGCGAGCACGCCTTCCTTCTCGTGCAGGTCCTTGGTGTTGACCGCGAGGATCGGCGAGGCTGGCGGCGTCTTGTCGCCGAAGCGCTTGAGGTCGGTCTTGCTGAACGGGCGCAGCCATGCGATCCCCTTGTCGCGCACCGACCAAGTCGCGTGCCCGTGATGCTCGCCCGCGGCGACCTCGGGCAACTCGCCGATGATCCGGTCGACGTCTTCGGGCGTTGCCATCCCTGGAGCGTAGGCGCCATCAGTGCTCGGCTGCACCCGCTGCCATCTGGGCGGTATGTGCGACGCCACGCCGTCGTTCGTGATGCGGGACGCAGGGACCGCGGGGCAAGTCGCCGCCCCGACCTTGCGCGCGGGGCGCGTCGCTCGCACTGCAACCAGTGAGCCTCCGCGTGGGCCTCAACCAGCCAGGCCGCGGGCGTAGTCGACGAGCGTCGCCACCGCGAAGCCGGTGCCACCCGGGGTGATGTGGCCGTAGGCGGAGCCGGAGTTGAAGCCGGGTCCGGCGATGTCGAGGTGGGCCCATGGCTTTCCGCCGGTGAACTCGCGCAGGAAGGCCGCCGCGAAGAGCCCGCCACCCCAGCGGATCCAGTCGTGCTGGGCGAGGTCGGCGACCTTGCTGCTGTGGATGCGCTCGTCCATGGCCTCGGGGATCGGCATGTGCCACTGGGACTCGCCTGCCGTCTCGCCCGCCGCCAAGACGGCCTCGACCACCTCGTCGGAGCCCATCACCCCGCCGACCCGGTCGCCGAGGGCCAGCACCATGGCGCCGGTCAGGGTGGCCACGTCGATCAGCACGTCAGGGTTCCGCTCGGTCGCCATGACGAGCGCGTCGGCGAGGATCAACCGCCCCTCAGCGTCGGTGTTGAGCACCTCGACAGTGGTGCCGCCGTACATCGTGAGCACGTCGCCAGGGCGGATCGCGGCGCCGGACACCATGTTCTCGGCCATCGGCACCAGCGTCGTCACCTTGACCGGCAGCTGGAGCTCGGCGATGGCCAGGGTGGCCTGGACGACGGCCGCGCCCCCGGCCATGTCGCTCTTCATCTCCGGCATGGCCTGGCCGGGCTTGATGGTCAGGCCGCCGGAGTCGAAGGTGATGCCCTTGCCGACCAGGGCGAGGTGCGTCTTGGCGTCCCGCGGGGAGTAGGTGATCTCGACCAGCCTGGGCCGGGCCTCCGATCCCGCGCCGACCCCCAGGATGCCGCCGCACCCGAGCTCGGCCAGCCGCTTGTCGTCGAGGACCTTCACCCCCACCTTGGGAGCGCCGCGGCCCTTGGTGGCCCGCGCGACCGCGTCGCTGACCGCTTCAGCGAACGCGGGTGGGGTCAGGTCAGCTGGAGGCACGTTCACCCAGTCGCGAGTTGCTCGCACGGCCCGCGAGAGCAGCTGCGCCCCCTCGAAGGCAGCGACCACGTCCTTCTTGCGGGCAGAAGGACTCAGGACAGTGACCGTCCCGGCGGCCTGGTCGCCCTTCGGCTCCTTCTTGTACGCCGTGAAGGTGTAGCCGCCCAGCGCATGGCCCTCGGTCACCGCGCGCACCCGCTCGGGGGTGTCGGCCGGCAGCGCGACGGCCACCGAGGCGACGTTGGTGGCGGCCCGGGCGGCGACCCCGGCCGCCCGGCGGCAGGCCTTGGCGTCCGGGTTTGACCCGAGCCCGATGAGGATCAGCAGGGGTGACGAGATGGTCCCGGCGGTGGGCAGCTTCGTGACCTCGCCGGCCTTGCCGGTGACGTCGAGCGTGGCCAGCAGCGGCCGCAGCTTGCGGCCGTAGGCCTTGGCGACGTCCTCCGCGCCCGGTGCCAGCTCGACACCCTTCTCGGCTTTCAGCACTCCGACGACCACGGCGTCGGCGTGGGTCTTGGCGGGGCTGGCGCTGCGCAGGTTGTAGGTCGTCACCGAGGCAGGATAGCCACCCGCCCGAATGGAGGCCCTGCGATAGGTTCCTGGTTTCGGGGCGCCGTTGCGACCTCGCAGGCTCGGTCGCAGGCTTGCTCAACCCGTCTCCCCACGCCGTGCACTCCTCCGTCGTGCCCGGCTAGGGTCGACGCATGAGCGACCCAGGCACGGACTCTGGATCCCTTCTCCAGTCGCCCCTCCACGATCGGCACGCCGATCTGGGAGCGAAGTTCGCGGAGTTCGGCGGCTGGTCGATGCCCCTGGAGTACCCGTCCGGGGTGGTCAAGGAGCACACCGCCGTGCGCGAGGCTGTCGGGATCTTCGACGTGAGCCACCTCGGCAAGGCGCTGGTCAGCGGCCCCGGCGCCGCCGCGTACGTCAACTCCACGTTGAGCAACGACCTGCGCAAGATCCGCCCCGGCAAGGCGCAGTACACGCTCTGCTGCGACGACGCGACGGGCGGCATCGTCGACGACCTGATCGTCTACTACCACGACGACGAGCATGTGCTGCTGGTCCCCAACGCGGCCAACACCGCCGAGGTCGTACGGCGTCTCGCGGCGACCGCGCCCGAGGGGATCGAGGTCGTCGACCACCATCGTGACTACGCCGTCCTGGCCGTGCAGGGCACCAGGTCCGACGAGGTGCTGGACGCGGTCGGGTTGCCGACCGGGCACGAGTACATGTCCTTCGTCGAAGCCGCCCTGCCCGATGCCGTCGGCGGCAGCGACGGGGCCGCCGTGGTGGTGTGCCGCACCGGCTACACGGGTGAGCGCGGCTACGAGCTGATCGCCCGCAACGACATCGCGGGGCCGCTGTGGGACGCCCTCCTGGACGCCGGGCGCGAGCACGGGATGCTTCCGTGCGGCCTCGGCTCGCGCGACACCCTCCGCACCGAGATGGGCTACCCGCTGCACGGCCAGGACATCACTCTCGACGTCACGCCCAACCAGGCTCGGCTCGGCTGGGCCGTCGGGTGGAAGAAGGACGCCTTCTGGGGCCGCGACGCCCTGCTCGCCGAGAAGGAGGCCGGCCCCCGTCGCCGGCTGCGTGGCCTGGTCGCCGTCGACCGAGGCATCCCGCGTCCGGGCATGGGCGTCACCCTCACCCCGGACGTGCCACTGTGCGACATCACCTCGGGCACGTTCTCACCCACCCTCAAGAAGGGCATCGGCCTCGCGCTCGTTCCGACGATGGTCGCCCCCGATGCGCAGGTGGGGGTGGACATCCGTGGCCGACGCGAGATCTTCCAGCTCGTGGATCCGCCGTTCGTGGATCCGTCCGTGCGAGAGTCCTGACCTGTGGTGAACCTTCCCGACCAGCCGCCGTCCTTCCGCCCGCCCACTCCGGCCGAGCGGCCGTGGTGGTGGCGCCTGGAGAACTCCGCCGGCGAGGAGGTCCAGGTCGACGACGAGCACTCCGGTCAGCGCTTCGCCAGCCAGGCCGATGCCGAGTCGTGGGTGGGGGAGACCTGGTCCGACCTGGCCGCCGCGGGGGTGGATGCCGTGACCCTCTTCGAGCACGACCGCCAGGTCTACGGCCCCATGTCCCTGCACGCGTGAGCCTCCCCGCACCCGTCAACGCGGTTTGCGAGACCTTCCTCGACGCCCTCCCGTCGGGCATGGTCACCGGGCTGTACCTGCGCGGCGGTATCGGGTTCGGTGAGTGGATCGCGGGCCAGAGTGACGTGGACTTCATGGCCACGTTGTCGCGTCGTCCGAACGAGGAGGACCTTCACGCCCTGGGCGTCGCTCACCAGCGTGTCGCGGCCCTGCATCCCGTCGTCCCCTTCGACGGTGCCCATCTCCTCGCGAAGGACCTGACCGCCGACCCGGACGAGTGCCCCGATGTCCCGTGCATCCTGCACCGGCACTTCGAGCCCGAGGCGCGGTACGACATCTCGCCGGTCGCCTGGCACGAGCTCGCGTGGCACGGCGTGACGGTCGCCGGCCCGCCGCACGAGTCTCTCGGGATCTGGACCGACCAGGAGCGGCTGCTCGACTTCACAAGGGGCAACCTCGACTCCTACTGGCGCGGCAACGCCGCGGCGCTGGCGGCGCAACCGAGGGAAGGCGCCCGAGAGGAGGCCTGCTGCTGGTGTGTGCTCGGTGTCGCCCGCCTCGACCACCTCCTGGTTACCGGCCAGATGACCACCAAGAGCGGGGCCGGGCGCTGGGGGCTGACCTACTACCCCGAGCGGTTCCACCGGGTGCTGCGCGAGGCCCTCCGGATCCGCGAGGGCGGCCGCGACGAATACCCCGACGATGACCAGTCGCGGGGTCAGGACACGGCTGACTTCACGGCGTACGTCGTTGAGCAGGTGGGGGGAGACTGAAGGTGTGAGCGACGGTTCCGACTTCGCGGCCTTCGTGGTGGCGCGGTGGCCCGCCCTCGTCCGCTCGCTGGTGCTGCTCGGGCACGCCCCGGGGTCGGCGGACGAGGCAGCCGTGGCCGGGCTGGCCCGTTGCCAGGCCTCCTGGGACCGGGTCCGCGACGACGGAGACGTGGAGGCTCACGTCTACCGCGTCGTGCTCGAACAGGTGGACCGGGTCGCGCCGGAGCATGGCCACGATCCCGACGAGGACCGTCCACCGTTGCTCGACCTGGTGGTGTCCGACCGCTCCGAACGGGTCGAGCTGCTCGCCGAGCTGGAGAAGGCCCTGTCGAGGCTCGCAGCGGAGGTGCGCACCGTGCTCGTGCTGCGGTTCGCCGCCAGCCTCGAAGCGGACCAGGTCGCCGCCGTCCTCGCCCAGCCGGTCGTCGCCGTCGAGGAACAGGAGCACCGGGGCACGCTGCAGCTCTCCAGCGGCGCGGAGTGGGCACGGCTGCGCCCGGGGGGATTCGAGCCCACCGAGGTCTTCCTCGACGCCGGTGACGTGATTCCGGTGCGCAACCCGCCCGTCGACGACGTACTCGGACGAGCCGCGGCGGCACGACAGCGTCGGCGGCGCTGGGCCGCGGGAGCTGCCGCCGTGGCCGTCGTGGTCCTCGCGGGGTGGACCTGGTGGGGCAGTCGACCGTCCGGGCCGCAGCTCCCCGAGACGGTGGTCACCGAAGCGCGGAACCCCGCCAACATCGAGTGGTACGCCAACCGCGAGCTGCACCTCCCCGACGTCACGGTCGAGGTCCCGCAGATCAGCGACATGGTCCAGGTGGCCGACGGGGTCGTGTACGGGGACGAGGAGGGCCTGGTCGTCCAGGTCCGCGGCGACGGGTCGCTGGTCAAGCTCGGCGAGACGGTTCCCGACACGCCCGTCGTGGGCTCGACCGAGCGGGGGTGGGTCGCGTGGGTACAGCCGGGCGAGACCGTGGACCGGCTGGTGGTGCGAGACGTGGTCCAGCGCGAGGTGGTGGCGAGTCAGTCGGTGCCCAGGGGCGCGACACCGGTGGCACTCGACCGCGACACTGTCCTCTACACGACCCCAGGCCGGGACTGGACCTGGCAACCGCTCGCGGGCGAGCCGACCTGGACGCGTGGCGGTGACCTGGTCGACGTCGCTTCCGGCGTGCGGGTCAGCCAGGTCGAGGATGGTCGTCTCCGGATCACCCAGCCGCTGTTCGACGTCGAGGTGACCGTCCCGGGTGACGGCGCGATCCTCTCCGATGACGGTGACTACCTGCTGACCCGGGTCGACGAGCCCGACCCGCAGACGATCGTGCTGTACGAGGCAGCCTCTGGTGATGTCGTCGACGTAGGCCTCGCGCGCGAGGAGGTCGCCGTCCAGTCGGCCTTCGACGACGACGATGACGCCGTCTTCCTCGTGGAGCACCGCGCCAACGAACCGGCGCCCGGCCAGGACCTTCGCCTCTCGACCACCGGACCCACGATCATGCGGAGCTGCGAGTTCAGGTTCTTCGAGCCGGCGTGCCGAACGGTGACCCAGTTCGCCAGCAACGCCGGGGAGCCACTGCTGCCACACTGACCCCCATGCACGCCTTCAGCCAGGTCGACGTGTTCTCGTCCGACCCCTTCCTCGGAAACCCGGTCGCCGTCGTCCACGACGCGGAGGACGTGACCGAGGAGGAGATGGCCAGGTTCGCCCACTGGACGAACCTCTCCGAGACGACGTACCTCCTCCCGCCGACGGATCCCGCCGCCGACTACCGGCTCCGGATCTGGACCCCCGACCGCGAGCTCCCGTTCGCCGGCCACCCCACACTCGGCTCGGCGCACGCCTGGCTGGATGCCGGGGGAGTGCCGCGCAACGACGCCGAGCTCGTCCAGGAGTGCGGTGCCGGTCTGGTGCGGATCCGCCGGGACCAGCGGCTGGCCTTCGCGGCGCCCCCGCTGCTGCGGTCCGGACCGGTCGACGCCGCCGACCGGGCCCGGATCGCCACGGCGCTGCGCGTCGCGGAGAGTGACTTCGTCGATCTCGCGTGGGTCGACAACGGACCCGGCTGGGTGGCCTGCCTCCTCGACTCGGCGGAGGCGGTCCTGGCCTGCCGGCCCGACTACGGCGCGTTCGGCGACCTCGAGGTCGGCATCGTCGGGCCCTACGCCGACCCGGCATCGGCCGGGGCTGACGTCGAGGTGCGGGCGTTCGTGCCCTCGATGGGTATCGGCGAGGACCCGGTGACCGGCAGCCTCAATGCCGGCATCGCCCAGTGGCTGGCCGGCGACCGTCTCCCGACGTCGTACGTCGCCTCGCAGGGGACCGCCCTCGGACGCCGCGGCCGGGTCCACATCGAGCGGTCAGGGGACACGGTGTGGGTCGGCGGCGACGCGCTCACCGCCATCACCGGCCAGGTCCGTCTCTGAGTCCCTGGGCGCGCGTAGGATCCCGATCGTGCGGCAGTACCTCGACCTCCTCCAGCTGATCCTCGACACCGGCGCGGAGAAGGGTGACCGCACCGGCACCGGCACCCGCAGCGTGTTCGGTCACCAGATGCGCTTCGACCTGTCCGCCGGCTTCCCGCTGGTCACGACCAAGAAGATCCACACCAGGTCTGTCTTCGCCGAGCTGTTGTGGTTCCTTCGCGGCGACACCAACGTCAAGTGGCTGCAGGACCGGGGCGTCTCGATCTGGGACGAGTGGGCTGACGACAACGGGGACCTCGGGCCGGTCTACGGCTACCAGTGGCGGTCATGGCCGGCGCCGGACGGGCGCCACGTCGACCAGGTGCAACTGGTGCTCGACCAGCTCCGGCGCGACCCCGACAGCCGGCGCCACATCGTGAGCGCGTGGAACGTCGCCGACATCCCGGACATGGCCCTGGCGCCGTGCCACACGATGTTCCAGTTCTACGTCGCCGATGGCCGGCTGAGCTGCCAGCTCTACCAGCGCAGCGCCGACGTGTTCCTCGGCGTTCCCTTCAACATCGCGTCCTACGCCCTGCTCACCCACATGGTCGCTCAGGTGACCGGACTCGAGGTCGGCGACTTCGTGCACACGCTTGGCGACGCGCACCTCTACACCAACCACCTCGAGCAGACCCGGCTCCAGCTGACCCGTGATCCCCGGCCGTTGCCGACCTTGCGGCTGGACAAGTCCGTGACCGAGATCGACGGCTTCGACCTCGAGCACATCTCGCTGGAGGGCTACGACCCACACCCTGGGATCAAGGCACCCATTGCGGTCTGACCAGCGCCTCGTGCTGATCGCTGCGGTGGCGCGCAACGGCGTCATCGGTCACCGCGGTGGCATCCCGTGGCACCTCCCCGAGGACTTCGCCCACTTCAAGGCCACCACCCTCGGCCACACCCTGGTCATGGGGCGGGCGACGTACGACTCGATCGGCCGCCCGCTGCCGGGCCGCACCACCATCGTGCTGACCCGTGACCCCGCCTGGCATGCCGACGGGGTGATCGTCGCCCACGAGCTCGACTCGGCCCTGTCCCTGGCGGAAGACCTGCCCGGTGACGTCTACATCGCCGGCGGTGCCGCGGTCTACGCCGCGGCCATGCCAGCGCGCCGATGAGCAGGTCCTCACCGAGGTCCACCAGTCGCCTGACGGCGACACCTTCTACCCGGACTTCGACCGGGAGGTGTGGGTCGAGAAGCGACGCGAGGTCCGAGACGGGTTCGACCACGTGTGGCTCGCTCGCACCTGACCCGAGACGCCGGCCGGTGGGTCAGAACGGGTCGGAGAGGGTGAGCCGTGCCGGGCCGGAGATGCGGTTGCGACCCCACACCCGTCCGGACGCCTCGAGCGCCGTGCAGACCAGCCGTGCCGGACCGGCCGGGGGAGTGAGGCTGCGGCAGTAGGACAGCTTGCCCTCGTCCGAAGTGACGTACGTGCCGATGTCGCCCCACGACGCGTCCCGCGACGGGACCTTCCAGCCGAGCCGGGTCAACACGGAGCACGACAGTCGCTGGTGCGCCGGTACGCCGGTGCGGCCGCACAGCGCGGGACCCGACGCGGTCTCGTGCCAGGTGCGGCTGTCGTCGAGGGTGCGCTCGACAGCCCCCGCGACCCGGTTGGCGCCCCACGTGTTGCGGGCGGCGTCGAAGCGGGTGCAGGCCGCCCGATCGCCAGCCGGTCCGGCGACGGTCCGGCAGTAGGAGATGCCGTTGGCGCCGGAGCGGACGAAGGCTCGACTGGCCGGATCACCCCAGGCGAGGGGGCGGCCCAAGCCCTTGAAGGTCCAGCCCGTGCCGGTCAGCACGCTGCAGCCGAGGCTCTGGTCGTGCTCGGTGCCCGTGCGCCCGCACAGGGCCGGGCCGGCAGCGGTGCTCACCCAGGTGCGATTGGTGTCCACGGTCGGATCGGGCGTCTGCGAGATCCGGTCGTAGCCCCAGGTGAGGGTGGCTGCGTAGAACGGCGTGCAGGACGTACGGAGGTGGTCGCCGACGCCGCCGACGCGGCGGCAGAACGACACTGTGCCGTCGTCGCCGCTCAGGAACGCGCGCGACCCGGAGCGGCCCCACGCGGTGTCGCGGTCCAGGCCGACGAACCTCCAGCCGGCGTCGGTCAGCACGGTGCAGCCGACCCGCTGGTGGGCCGGGGACCCGGTGCGTCCGCACAGGGCCGGGCCCTCGCCGGTCGACACCCAGGTGCGGTCCTCCTCGAGCGTGCGGTCCGTGGGGCCGGCGATCCGGTCGTAGCCCCAGGCCAGGGAGTCGGGATCCAGGGTCGTGCAGGCGACGCCGCGGCGTGCCTTGCCCGGCCCGACGTTCCGGCAGTAGGCGACGCTGCCGTCCTCGGAGGCGACGAAGGCACGGCTTTCGGGACGACCCCAGTTGGTGTCGCGGCCCAGCCCTGCGAAACGCCAGCCCTTCCTGGTCAGCACGGTGCAGCCCAGCCGCCGGTCGCGGAGGTCGCCGGTGCGGCCACACAGCGCCGGTCCGGCCCTGGTGGTCACCCACGCACGGTCGGCAGCCTCGGCCGGCTGCCCGAGGCTGACGGTTGCCGGAGCCGAGACATTGCCCGCGTCGTCGTACGCCACGACCGAGTAGGAGTAGGCCTGGCCCGGGGAGACCTGGTGGTCCCAGTACGTCGTCGACTCGGCCGGGACGGCAGCAAGCGGGGCGTCGGATCGCGAGATGCGGTAGCCGGCCACGCCCCACTCGTCGGAGGACGGCTGCCAGTCGACCCCGACCCGTCCGCGGTGGCTGACCACCCGGAGTCCGGTGGGCGCGGTCGGCGCCGTGGTGTCGACGGGCACGACGGTGGAGGCGCCCGGCACCATGTCGGCAATGTGGATGAACTTGTCCGGCCAGCCGTCCCCGGCTGGGGAGAGGGTGATCATCCGGAAGTTGTTGTGGCCGTCGAAGTTCATCTCCGACATCAAGATGCTGCCATCCGGGTTCACGTTCTCGACGTACGCGACGTGCCCGCGGGCGAACCAGGCGACGTCGCCGGGCCGCGGCTTCTCGCTCGGCTTGATCTTGATGCCGTTGGCGACCTCGGCCCACTGGTCCGCGTCGCCCCAGTGCCGGCCTCGGTACCAGTTCGTGAAGCTGATGCCGTTGAGCTGGCTCAGCCGGTGCGCCACCCAGGACGTGCACTGGCCCTGGAAGAAGCCACGACCGTCGTTGACGCATCCGCCGTTGGAGACCGCCGACTCGTCGCAGTCCGGCGCCGTGGGCCAGGGGTAGCCGTAGGACGCGTTCGCCTCGATCGTCCCGGGCGAGACGAAAGGCTCTTCGGGCTCCTCGGCCTCGTCCGCGAGGGCACCCTGGTCGCCCGCCTCGCCGGGCTCGGCGCCCGGCTTGCCCGGTCCCGCAGCACCTTGCTTGCCCTTTCCGTGACCGGGCACCGCATCGGCGGAGGAGAGGCCCAGGGCCAGGGCCAGGGTGAGGCACAGCACGAGCACCACGCCGCGTCGCGCGGCGCGCGGCCGCGTCTGAGCGCGGTGCCTACCGTGCTGCATCCCCATCCCAACCCTCCCGAGAAACAACGAGCCCTCCCCACGGGCGAGTGTCGAGTTTCCACGAAGTCAAGGGGGCTCGCTGGGGAACGAAACAAAATGGCGCAGGCGGTCTATACGGCAATTGGCCGGTCGTACATGGCCCTCGAAAGGCGAGCCGATAGCCTGAACCCATGACCAGTGCGCCAGCGGATCGGGCTCCAGCGCCGTTCGGTCGACTGCTCACCGCGATGGCCACGGCGTTCCACGACGACGGGTCGGTCGACCTCGAAGGAACCGCCAGGATCGCGAGCCACCTGGTCGACCACGGGCACGACGGCGTCGTGGTGTCCGGCACGACGGGTGAGTCTCCGACCACCTCGGTCTCCGAGGACGGACAGATCCTGGCCGCGGTCAAGGACGCGGTGGGCGGCCGGGCCACGGTGGTCGCGGGAGTCGGCACCAACGCGACCGCCCACTCGGTCGAGCTCGCCCGGCAGGCGGAGAAGGTCGGTGCCGACGGACTGCTGCTCGTGGCGCCGTACTACAACAAGCCCGGTCAGGCCGGCTGCGTGCACCACTTCCGGACGGTCGCCGAGGCGACGGGTGTTCCCGTGATGCTCTACGACGTGCCGGCCCGCACGGGCACCACCATCGCCATGGAAACCTACGAGGCCGTGATCGGTTGCGAGACGGTCGTCGCGGTCAAGGACGCGGTCGGCGACTTCGCCCGCGGCGTTCGGCTGGCGGAGATGGGCTACGCCGTCTACTCCGGCGACGACGTCGCCAACCTGGGCTGGCTGGCCCACGGCGGCTGCGGGTTCGTCTCGGTCGTCGGCCACGCCGCCGGTGACCAGCTCAAGGCGATGATCGACGCCTACTTCGAGGGAGACACCTCCGGGGCGCTCGAGATCTACCGCAGCCTGCTGCCCGCCATCGATGCCATGATGGGCGTCGCCAACTACGGGGCCACCACCGCCAAGGCCGCACTCCAGCTGCTCGGCGTCCTCGACAACCGCAACGTCCGGGGGCCGCTGGTCCCGCTCGACGACGAAGAAGTGGCCGCCCTGCGCGCGGGACTCTCCTCGGCCGGCCTTCTCTAGGAGTCTGATGTCCCACCCGCATCCCGAACTCTCGACGCCGCAGAAGCTGCAGGACGGGGGTTTGCGGATCACCCCGCTCGGCGGCCTCGGCGAGATCGGGCGGAACATGACCGTCTTCGAGTACGACGGCCGGTTGCTCATCGTCGACTGCGGAGTGCTCTTCCCCGAGGACCACCACCCGGGCGTCGACCTGATCCTTCCGGACTTCGATCCCATCCGGGACCGGCTCGACGAGGTCGAGGCCGTGGTCCTGACCCACGGCCACGAGGACCACATCGGAGCCGTGCCCTTCTTGCTGCGCGAGCGCGGGGACCTCCCACTCGTCGGGTCCGAGCTGACCCTCGCGCTTCTCGGCAGCAAGCTGCGCGAGCACCGGCTCAAGGAGACCGTGCACCACAAGGTCAGTGAGGGCGACCGGATCAGCTTCGGGCCCTTCGACCTCGAGTTCGTCGCCGTCAACCACTCGATCCCCGACGCGCTCGCGGTCGCGATCCGCACCGGAGCCGGGCTCGTGCTGCACACCGGCGACTTCAAGATGGACCAGCTGCCGCTGGACTCCCGGATCACCGACCTGAGGGCGTTCGCCCGCCTCGGCGAGGAGGGCGTGGACCTGTTCATGACCGACTCGACCAACGCCGAGATGCCCGGCTTCACGACGGGCGAGAAGAACATCGGCCCGGTCCTCGACAGCGTCTTCTACCAGAGCAAGCAGCGGATCATCGTGGCCTGCTTCGCCTCGCACGTGCACCGGGTCCAGCAGGTGCTGGACGCCGCGGTCATCCACAACCGCAAGGTCGCCTACGTCGGCCGGTCGATGGTGCGCAACATGGCGATCGCCCGCGACCTGGGCTACCTGCAGGTGCCTCCGGGCGTCCTCGTCGACGCCAAGGACCTCGCCGACCTCGCGCCGGAGCGACAGGTGCTGCTCTCGACCGGCTCGCAGGGCGAGCCGCTGAGCGCCCTGAGCCGGATCGCCCAGCGCAACCACCATTTCGTGCACATCGAGGAGGGCGACACCGTGATCCTCGCCTCGAGCCTGATCCCGGGCAACGAGAACGCCGTCTACCGCGTCATCAACGGGCTCTCGCGGTGGGGCGCCAACGTGGTGCACAAGGGCAACGCGCTGGTCCACGTCAGCGGCCACGCCAGCGCCGGTGAGCTCCTCTACTGCTACAACATCGTCCGCCCGCGCAACGTCCTGCCGATCCACGGCGAGATCCGGCACATGCGCGCCAACGCCGAGCTGGCCCGGTCCACCGGCGTCCCCCACGAGAACGTCGTCATCGCCGAGGACGGCGTCGTCGTCGACCTCGTCGACGGCGTGGCCCGGGTCGCGGGCAAGGTGGACTGCGGCTACGTCTTCGTCGACGGGTCCTCGATCGGCGACGTCACCGAGGCGTCGCTGAAGGACCGCCGGATCCTGGGCGAGGAGGGCTTCATCTCGGTGATCGTGGTCGTCGACTCGGTCAGCGGGAAGGTCTCCGGCGGCCCGGAGATCCATGCCCGGGGCTTCGCCGAGGACGACTCGACCTTCGACGAGATCAAGCAGCCGATCATCGACGCCCTCGACGCGGCGGTCCGCGAGGGCGTGGACGACTCCTACCAGCTCCAGCAGACGGTACGACGCGTCGTCGGCCGCTGGGTCAACAGCACCCACCGTCGCCGCCCGATGATCATCCCGGTGGTGCTCGAGGCCTGAGGTCAGGCGACCCTGGCTCAGGCAGCCAGCACGCCGGCGACGATCAGCGCCTGCCCGACGTGGTAGGTCACCATCAGGATCAGGTGGGCGTGCGGGATCGGCCGCACGAACCGGTCGATCGACAGGGTCGCGTCGCTGACGACGAAGACGGTGGCCCCCAGCGCCACCAGGGGAACGCCCGTGAACCAGGCGAACAGCAGCATCGCCCCGATCACCACCGAGTAGACCGCGACCGGCACCGAGAGCGCCCGGCCACCGAGCCGATGGGTGGCCGGCACCACGTCCCTGGTGGCCCACAGCGCCACAGCCAGGACGGCCAGCCCGGCCCACGACCAGGCCGGAACCGTCAGCCCGAGCGCGGCGAAGCAGACGAGATAGGCGAGGTGCCCGACGAGGAAGGCCAACACGCCCGCACGGAAGCGGGGGAGTGAGTCCGAGAGCAGCGCGACGTCGCCGAGCAGCCCGAACACCAGCGCCACGAGCAGCCAGGTCCCGGCCGCGGTCTCGGTCGCGCCGAGGACGACAGCGGCGACGATGAGGGAGGACAGGACCAGCGGCTTGGCCCAGACCTCCGTCCGGCGGTCGCCGCGCGCGACGGCGTACCAGTCGACCAGCGCGAAGCAGGCGGGCAGGACCCAGATCACCTCGGCTCGCACCGGGGGATCATCGCAGCAGGCGTCCGGGTCAGTCCCTCCGACCCGCCGCGGTGCCGGCTGGCCGCCCCGCGGATCTGAGGCAGACCGCGACCCTGACGTTGTCGACGTACCACCCGTCGATGCCGCCGCAGCCGTCCCGGCCCATGTCGAAGCGCAGGCGGAAGCGAGACCCGGGTCCCAGCCGCAGTGCCGAGAGGTTGATCTGGGACTGGCCCCAGGACCCGGTGACCTCGCCGCCGTCGGTGCCGGTGAAGCCGGGCTGGCCGGCCATGGGGTTCGTGTTGCCTTCCGCGACGCTCGCCAGGCGGTCAGGCTTGTTGAAGGTGTAGGCCGAGGCCGGGATGACCTTCCACCTCCTGCCGGTGCGGTACTTGACGTTGCCGCCGTCGAACCCGAGCTCGGTGGCCACGTAGTGGCTGAACGCGAGCTTGCGGGCCACTGCCCGGCGGTTCGGGATGCTGATCAGCGGGCTGGTGATGGAGTTGCGCGAGGAGAAGTCCTGCGCCCCGCCGGCGCAGTCGCCCCGGTCGGGTCCCGGAGCGAACGCCGCGGTGCCGGGACGCCCCTTGGGAAGCGTTGCGTCGGCCCGCCAGGGCGCGCCCTTCGCGCCGGGGAACACGACATCCGCCGACCTGTTCCACCGGGCGAGACCGTTCTCGAACCGCTCCGAGAAGATCGTCCGCGTCCGCGTGCCCGGGCCGCAGAGTGCGGGCGGGTTCTTCCGGAACATCGGCTTGAAGTTGCACTGGGTCGGCGCGCGACGAAGCTGTACGGCGGCCGCGGCCCGCGTCACCGACGTGCAGTCGGCGCGCCTGACCGCGGCGACCACGGCGCCGGGGGTCCCGGGTGCAGTCGACATCGCGGTGATCCGGTCGCCGATCTTGTCGCGGCACGCGGCGTCGAGGGAGTCGGCGAAGTCGGCGAAGTCCGAGGTCGGCGTGAGGTAGGCGCGCTGGGCCCGCCAGAAGATGTGCGCCGCCCTGTCCAGTCCGATCCCGCGAACGTTCACGCCGTTGAACGTGCCGCCGTCGACCAGAAGAGCGAACGCGTGGTTGGGGACTCCCGAGTTGGTGTGAACGCCGCCGCTGTCGTCCGTGGAGCACTGGTACTCCGCATCCGAGACCTTGGCCGGGTCGCCGTAGCACCTGGGGCTCCACATGTCCCGGATCGCACCGCCGAACGCGGCGTCGCCCTCGCCGGAGAGCCAGCGGAAGGAGTCGACCCGCGGGTCGGTCCCGATGTCCCTGATCGTGACGTTGACCGAACCGGCAGGTGCATCCTTGATCTTCTGGCCGTTGGCGATACCGATCATCACTCCGTAGATGTCGGCCCGGCCGAACATCTGGAACGGGGCCTCGCCCGGGACGTTGTTGCCCACGACGATGCCCTCGGCGCCTGCGGCCGATGCGTTGTCGACCTTGAGCTGGAACGGGCACAGGCCGCGGTCGACGTAGACGAAGTTGCCGGTGATGGCGCCAGCGTTGGTGAACGGGTCGCAGCCGTTGGTGGCCGTGTCGCCGCCGGGGCGACGCGCGTCCCGGCCGACCACCACGTCAGAGGTCACCCCGTTCTGGTCGATGATGGGTCCGAACGCGGCCGGCGCCGCCCTGCAGGGTCCGGCGATGTTGGCGGGGGTGTTGATGTCGAGCCGGACCGCGCCGCGGGTCTGCGTCGAGCACTGGCTCGCCGGGCGGATCGTGTCGGGGGTCTGGTCCTGCCGGCCGTTGACCATGTCGACGGTCTCGCCCCAGATGTCGGAGTACGACTCGTTGAGCGCACCGGACTGGAACTGGTAGATCAGGTTCGACGTGAACTCGGTGTAGGCGTGTGCCCACTCATGGGCGACGGTGTCGTCGGAGGTGACGCCGTTGCAGTAGTTGGTGGTCGCGCCGTTCCAGTTGGCGTTGGGGCAGGCGATGGTCGGGTCGTTGTTGACCGTGTTCATCCGGTGGCCCTTGGCGTCGTAGGAGTCGCGACCGAACGCGTTCCTGAAGAGCCAGTAGGCCTCGCCCGAGCCGCGCACGATGCGCTGCTGGTTCGCGTTGAGTGCGCCGGGGAACGGGTCGCCCTCGGCCCACACCTCCGCTGCCGGCGCGAACCGGCGCTCGAAGACGTGCCGGTTGAGGGCGTCGTCCATCACCGAGTAGCGGTTGAGCAGCTTGCCGGCGTTGGCGTCGACGAACACCATGTCGCGGATGTTGCTGCGGTTGGTGACCTCGACGACGTAGGTCAGGACGTTGTCACCAGCCACACCCCGGGTCGCGCCGGTCCGGTAGACCACGAGGTCGGTGGACGCCGCGCGGATGCCGGCGGTGCTGGCCCGGCCGCCGTTGTGCGACGGCGGGTCGGCCCGCACCGCCCGCACGGCGCGCGCCGCGGCCTGGCGGGCGGAGAGGCGTGGGGTCACCGAGATGTCCACGCCCGGGGCGGCGTAGCCGTTGACCGAGGTCAGGTCACCCTGGGTGTCGAGCTGGGCGCGCAGCATGGAGCCGAAGACCGGGACGCCGCGGTGGACCTGCTCGAAGGTCACCGTGGTGCCGTCGCTGGTGGACTGCACGTCCGTCTTGCGGAGCTGGCCCGGCCTGGCTCCGAACGCGGGTGCGAACTCGGCGAGGTAGTCGGTCGCCTTGTCGGCGGCACCCAGGGCGGTCCTGGCCGGGTCGGTGGGGCTGAGGTCTCCGCTCCTGGCCACCCGGACGAAGCCGACCCTGCCGGTGGCGGGCTCGGATGAGAGGGCGACCGGGGCGTCGGCCTTGGTCCTCATCTTCTGGACCATGCTCTGGCCGCGGGCTACTGGAGCCTCGGGGGCCGCGGACGCCTGGGTCAGGGTGACGCCCGCGAGTCCGGCGCCGACGAGGACGAGACAACTTGCCTGGCTGAGAATCTTCACCTGCTGAGCCTTCCGCAGACGCAGTGATCAAAGGTGGCCCCACATGGTGGACCACCTGATCCGTCCCCTTGCGTCAACGGTAGACCCGGCGGACGCCGGGGTGAAGTACGAATTTCAATCAGTCAGGCGGTCGTCCGGGTCAGTTCCTCCGTCCCGCCGCCGTGCTGGCCAGGCCGCCAGCACCGGAGACGCAGACCGTGACCTTGACGTCGTCGACGTACCAGCCGTCGATGCCGCCGCAGCCGTCCCGGCCGATGTCGAAGCGGAACCTGACGTTCTGACCTGCCTTGATCCCGATTGCCGACAGGTTGACCTGAGAGGTGCCCCACGAGCCGGTGACCTCGCCACCGTCGGTGCCGGTGAAGCCCACCTGGCCCGCCATCGGGTTCGTGTTGCCGTTGGCCGCGGTCTCGAGCTGGTCCGGCCCGTTGAAGATGTAGGCCCCGGCGGGAATGACCTTCCACTGGCCGCCGGTGCGGTACTTCACGTTCCCTCCGTCGAAGCCGAGCTCGGTGGCCACGTAGTGGTCGAACGACAGCTTGCGCGCCACGGCCTTGCCCGTCGGGATGCTGATCACCGGACTGATGATCGAGTCCCTCGAGGAGAAGTCAGTGGCGCTGCCGTCGCACTGGCCCTGGTCGGGTGCGGGCCCGTATGCCGCGGTCCCGGCCCGGCCCTTCGGCAGGGAGGAGTCGGCGACCCAGGGGGATCCGCTGGCGCCGGGGAACACGACCTCACTCGCCCGGTCCCAACCGGCCAAGCCGTTGTCGAAGCCCTCGACGAAGATCGCTCCGGGTAGTGGTGCCCGCCCCGCACAGCGCGGGGCCGTTGCCAGGCTCGAACATCGGCTGGAAGTTGCACTGGGTGGGCGTGCGGCGCAGCTCCACAGCGGCTGCGACGGCGTCGAAGGTGGCGCAGTCGGGCCTCGTGATCCGCTGCGTCGACACGGTGCTGTCGTCGGGCTCGGTGCTCAGGTTGTTGAGGGGTTCGCCGACGAGGTCCAGGCAAGCCGACTTGAGGGCATCCGCGTGGTCGGCGAAGTCGGTGGTCGGGGTCTGGTAGCCGGTCATCGCCCGGAAGTAGACCGCTGCCGCCTTGGTGAGCCCGATCCCGGTGACGGTCTGTCCGTTGTAGGTCCCGCCGTCGACGGTGAGGGCGTAGGCGTGGTTGGGGACGCCGGAGTTGCTGTGCACGCCGCCGCCGTCGTCGTCCGTGCAGTGGTACTCGGCGTCGGACACCTTGCCGGGGTCGCCCAGGCAGGTCGGCGACCACATGTCGCGGATCGCGCCACCGAACGCGGTCGCGCCCTCACCCATCAGCCAGCGGAAGGAGTCCTCGCGGTTCGCCTGGTCGAGCGACATGGTGACGTTGACCGCGCCGTTGGCCAGCTCGCCCACGATCAGGTCGCGGTCGCTCTGGCCGATCATGACCGACGGGATGGTGATGGTGGGGTCGGCGCCGCCCATGGGGAAGGGTGCGCCGGCGACGTTGTTGCCGACCAGCACGGCGGCGGCACCGGCCGCCTGGGCGTTGGCGACCTTGACGGTGAACCCACAGGTCCCGCGGTCGACCAGGGCGATGTTGCCGGCGACGGCGGCCCCGTTGCGGAGGGCCGAGCACGCGTTGCTGGTGCTGCCGTCCCCGGCCCGGCCGTCATCGGCCAGCACCACGTCGCCGGTGATGCCCTGCTCGTCCAACACAGGTCCGAACTGGGCGGGCGCGGAGTCGCAGTTCTTGGCGATGGGTGCGGGGGAGTTGATGGTCACCAGGGTCGCGAGCGCCGTGTTCGAGGAGCACACGCCGTCCTGCCGCTTGTCCTGGAAGCTGCCCTCGTCCTGCCGTCCGTTGATCAGGTCGACCGTCTCGCCCCAGATGTCGGAGTAGGACTCATTGAGAGCGCCCGGCTGGAACTGGTAGATCAGGCCGTGGGTGAACTCGGTGTAGGCGTGACCCCACTCGTGGGCGACGACGTCATCAGAGGTGACGCCGTTGCAGTAGTTGGTGGTCGTGCCGTTCCAGTTGGCGTTGGGGCAGGAGATCCGGGGATCGTTGTTGACGGTCTGCATGACGTGACCCGCGCCGTCGTAGGAGTCGCGGTCGAAGACGTTGCGGAAGAACCAGTACGCCTCGCCGGAGCCGTCATAGATGTTGCGCTGGTCCTCGTTGAGGAGTCCTGGATCGTCACCGTCGCCCTCGTCGAAGATCTTGTTCTGCAGGCTCTGCTCGAAGATCTCGCGTTCGAGAG
The DNA here is from genome assembly GCA_963841625.1 of uncultured Actinomycetota bacterium. GTDB lineage: Bacteria > Actinomycetota > Actinomycetes > Propionibacteriales > Nocardioidaceae > Nocardioides. Next base: position 543,941 of record CAWJDH010000009.1, read on the forward strand.
CGGTGTCCATCATCGAGAAGCGGTTGAGGAGCTTGCCCGAGTTGGCATCGACGAACACCATGTCGCGGATGTTGTTGCCGTTGGTCACCTCGACCACGTACGTGAGGACGTTCTCACCCAGAGCGTCCCGGATCGATCCGGTGCGGTAGATCACCAGGTCCGTGCTCGCCGTTCGCACCCCTGTGGTTGCGGCCTTGCGTCCGGTGGCTGATGTGGGCGGGTCGGCCCTCACCGCCCGGAGGGCGCGAGCTGCGGCCTGGCCCGCGGAGAGGCGCGGAGTCACCGAGATGTCCGCGCCGGGTGATGCGTAGCCATTGACCGAGGTCAGGTCACCCTGGGCGTCGAGGTGGGCCAGCAGCATGGAGCCGAAGACCGGGACGCCCTGGTGGACCTGCTCGAAGCGGACCGTGGTGCCGTACCGGTCGGACCGCACACCGGTCTGGTGCAGCTGGCCGGGGGTCGCGCCGAACGCCGGGGCGAACTCGGCGAGGTAGTCGGAGGCCTTGTCGGCGGCACCCAGGGCGGTCCTGGCCGGGTCGGTGGGGCTGAGGTCACCGGCTGGGGCGACGCGGACGAACCCGACCTTGCCGGTCGAGGTTTCGGGGGAGACGGCGACCGGGCCCTGAGCCTCGGCACGCATCTGCTGGACGAGGCTCTGGCCGGCGGCTGCGGTGACGGTGGGGGCGGCGGACGCCTGGGTGAGGGAGACGGCCGCGAGGCCGGCGCCGACGAGTGTGAGACAGCTTGCCTGGCTGAGGATCTTCACCTGCTGAGCCTTCCGGAGACGCGACACACTCCGATGGCCCTGCGCGGAACCACCGGTCCCGTCTCCCTGCGTCCACGATAGCCCCGGGCGAAGCACGGGGTGAAGTGCGGATTTCAACCAATCCGTACGACACGAGGCCCCGCCGGAACTCCGGCGGGGCCTCGTGTGCGCTTCAGCAGGTGCCCGGGTCAGCTCCTTCGACCCTCTGCGCTGCCGGTGGCCACCGGAGTGCCGAGGCACGTGGCGATCTCGATGTTGTCGACGTACCAGCCGTCGAGGCCACCGCAGCCGTCCCGACCGATGTCGAAGCGCAACGTCACGCTGTCGCCCGCCTTGACGCCGGCCTTGGTCAGGTCGACCTGCGACGTGCCCCAGGTGCCGATGATCTCGCCACCGTCGGTGCCGGTGAACCCGTCTTCACCCGCCAGCGGGTTGGTGTTGGTCGAGGCGTCGAAGATCTTGCTGGGCGCGTTGAACGTGTACGCCGTAGCCGGGATCACCGTGAACGCGCCGCCGTTGACGCTGACCTTGACGTTGCCGCCGTCGTAGCCGGACTCGGTCGACACGTAGTGGTCGAACGTCGAGACGCGGTGTGGCAGCGTCCTGTCGGGATCGTCACCGAAGGACTGGTGATCGAGTCACGGCTGGAGAAGTCGTTCGATCCGTTCGAGCATTCCCCACGGTCCGGAGCCGGGCCGTAGGCCACGCCGCCGTCATGACCGCCGGGGGCCTCGGTGGACGCCTCCCACGGCATGCCGAAGCCACCACGGAAGACCACCTGCTGGCTGGCTGTCCAGCCGTTGAGGCCGTCCTCGAAGTCCTCGACCCAGACCTGCGTCCGAGTCCCACCGGCGCCACAGAGCTCCGGCGTGTTCGGGTCGAACAGAGGCTTGAACCCACACTGCGTCGGGTCGAGTCTCAGTTCCACGGCCGCGATCATGTTGCTGACCTGGGCGCAGTCGGCCCGGCGGATCGACGCCGCTGCGGACGGAGTGGCGTTCGCCGCGGTCGCTGAGCTTGCCGGATCGGCTGCCCGACGAGGTCGAGGCACGAGGCCTCGAGCGCGTCGGCGTGGTCGGCGAAGTCGGTCGTCGGCGTCTGGTACTCGGTCATCGCGCGCCAGTAGATGGCCGCCGACTTGTCCAGCCCGAGGCCCTTGACCGTGACGCCGTTGTAGGTGCCGCCGTCCACGAGCAGGGCGTAGCCGTGGTTCGGCACACCCGAGTTGCTGTGGACGCCGCCGCCGTCGTCGGTGGCGCAGTAGTACTCCGCGTCCGAGACCTTGCCCGGGTCGCCGTGGCAGGTCGGGCTCCACATGTCGCGGATGGCGCCGCCGAAGGCCGTGGAGTCCTCGGCCATCAGCCAGCGGTAGGAGTCGTGCCGGACTCCGGTGGCGTCCTTCAGCGTGACGTTGACCGGTCCGTTGGGCAGCGCCGTCTTGATCCGGTTGCCGTCCGACAGGCGGATCCGCACCGAGGGGATGGTGATGCTCGGGTCGACTCCGGACATGCCGGCGGGTGTCGCCTCCACGTTGTCGGCCACCAGCACCGCAATCGCGCCGGCGTTCTGCGCGTTCTTCACCTTGATGGTGAAGGCGCAGGCGCCGCGGTCGACGAGAGCGATCTTGCCGCTGATCGCCGGACCGTTGGTGAGCGCCGTGCAGGCGTCGGACGTGCTCGCGCTCGGCGTACCGTCCGGCGCCGGCTGTCCGTCGTCGACCGCGAGTGCGACGTCACCGGTGACGCCGGTGGCGGTCAGCTGCGGGCCGAACGAGGCCGCCCCGGCCTCGCAGGTCTTGGCGATGCTCGCCGGGGAGTTGATCACCGCGACCGGGCGGGCAGGGGAGTGGCTCGAGCAGACACCCACCGGCCGCTTGGCCGCGATGTTGCCCTCGTCGCTGTCCATGCGGCCATTGATCAGGTCGACGGTCTCGCCCCAGATGTCGGAGTAGGACTCGTTGAGGGCACCGGACTGCCACTGGTAGATCAGACCGTGGGTGTACTCGGTGTAGGCGTGGCCCCACTCGTGTGCCACGACGTCGTCGGAGGAGACGCCACTGCAGTAGTTGGTCGTCACGCCGTTCCAGTTGGCGTTGGGGCACGAGATGCGCGGGTCGTTGTTGACCGTGATCATCTTGTGGCCGGCGCCGTCGTAGGAGTCGCGTCCGAAGCCGTTCTTGAAGAACCAGTAGGCCTCGCCGGTGCCCAGCACCTCGTTCTGCTGGTCGACGTCGAGCTTGCCGGGGAAGCGATCGCCCTCGCACCCACTTCCGGCCGCTGGGGTGGTACTTCTCCTCGTAGAGCTCGCGGTAGAGCGCGTCGTGGACCAGGGAGTAGCGGTTGACCAGCTTGCCGGTGGTGGCGTCGAGGAAGACCATGTCGCGGACGTTGGCGGTGTTGGTGACCTCGACGGCCCAGGCGAGGATTGCCTCGCCGGTCTCACCCTTGGGGGCACCGAGCCGGTAGACGACCAGGTTGGTCGCGGCGGCCTGGATGCCGGTGGTGTCGGCGTCGCCCTCGTGGCCAGGCGGGTTGGCCCGCACCGTGCCGACCGCTTTCTCACCGGCCGCGGCGGCGCCGACGCCGCGGCGTCGTGGACAGCGACAAGGCGGGAGCGGCGTAGCCGTTGACCGCGGTCAGGTCGCCCTGCTTGTCGACGTGGGCGCGCAGCGATCGCGCCGAAGACGTCGACGCCCTTGTAGGACTGGGCATAGGTGACGGTCCAACCAACGCCGTTCGCCTTCACGCTGTCGCGCTGGAGCTCGGTCGGACGCGCACCGAAGTTGGCGGCGTACTTGTCGAGGTACTCGTCGGCCTTGGCCGCGGCGGCGGCGCGCGAGTCGCCGGCCTGCGACGGCATCAGATCGCCGTCCGACCCCTTCACCCGAATGAAACCGACCCGGCGGGTCGCGCTCTCGCCCGAGAGCGCGATGAGGCCCTTGGCCTCCTCCTTCATGGCCTGGACTCCGCTGTCGCCCGTTCGGGGCGCCGGTCCGGCTGCCGTCGCCTGCAGTCCTGGAGTGGCGGCGAGGCCGGCTCCGAGGAGCGCAAGGCAAACTCCTTGCTTGACGAATTTCACTGGGTGTTTCCCTCCGAGGTGGTGTGAATGTGCGGGCGGTGTGATGTGGCCCACACAAGGGGGCACCCTAGGTCGGCATGGTCAATCAGGTCTAGTCACGTCGCCGGAATTTTCTGGGGTCTGGGAACCGCCCGCCGACACGCACACCTGTGGTCCCTGTGACTGGTGTGACTTTGGCCTAGGTTGATCACCATGGCGACCCGTACGTCTTCCCCGCCGGGGTCGCGGAGCAAGAGCACGTCCTCGTCCAGGTCCGGCAGGAGCGGTCGAAGCGGTTCGAGCACCCGATCCCGGAGTACCCGCAAGGGTTCCAGCACGACCCGCAAGAGCACCCGAAAGAGCCCCCGCAAGACCGCCTCGCGCAGCCGCCGGCCGGCACCGCGCGCGGTCCGCAACGGGCCCGGGCCGGTCTCGCGTGCCTTCGGCGCGCTCGGTCACGGCCTCGCCGCGGCATGGATGGGGATCGCGCACGCCCTCGGTGCCACCGCCCGCAGCATCGGCCGCACGGCCCGTGACCTCGACCCCGAACACCGCCGCGACGGGGTCGGCCTGCTGCTGGTCGCGCTCGCGGTCGTCACCGCCGCCGCCGTGTGGTGGGAGCTCCCCGGCGCGATCATGGACGTCGCCCGGACCATCGTCTCCGGGTCGGTCGGCAAGGTCGGCTGGCTCGTCCCGCTGATGCTGGTGCTGATCGGCTGGCGCAACATGCGCGACCCCGAGCACAACGGCCCCGCGGGCCGTCAGGTCGTCGGCTGGGCGTCTCTCGCGTTCGGGGTGCTCGGCATCGTGCACATCGCCGGCGGCAACCCGCAGCCCGCCCTCGGCGACACCACGGCCCTGCGCACCGCGGGCGGCGCGGTCGGGTACGTCGTGTCCAGCCTGCTCCTGGACCTGCTGCGCACGGCGTACGTCGTCGTGCCGCTGCTGGGGCTGCTCGCGCTCTTCGGCGTGCTCGTCATCACCGCGACCCCCGTCTACCAGGTCCCGACCCGGCTGGCCGAAGCGCGGGACCGGCTGCTGGGCCGCCCGCCGGCGACCGAGGACGGCGACCTGACCCAGCCGGTCCGCGGCCGTCGGGCGGCCGACGAGCTGACCCCGGAAGGGCGACCCGGCCTACGACTCACCGGTCCTGGAGGACCGCGAGGTGAAGAAGCGGCGTGGTCGCAAGGCCGCGCCCGACGCCGAGGCCGACACCGAGCTCACCCCGGCCGTGGCCGATGCGACCGGTGACCTCGAGCCGCCTCCCCACACCCCGATCCCGCAGCGGGTCGAGCAGCTCGCGCTCTCGGGCGACATCGCCTACTCGCTCCCGGCCAACGACGTGCTCAAGCCGGGCTCGCCCCACAAGGCCCGCTCCCGCGCCAGCGACGCGGTGGTCGACCGGCTCACCCAGGTGCTCGAGGAGTTCGGCATCGACGCGCAGGTCACCGGCTACACCCGTGGCCCCACCGTCACCCGCTACGAGGTGGAGGTCGGCCCCGCGGTCAAGGTGGAGAAGGTCACCGCCCTCTCCAAGAACATCGCCTACGCGGTCGCCTCCGCGGATGTGCGGATCCTCAGCCCGATCCCCGGCAAGTCGGCCATCGGCATCGAGATCCCCAACACCGACAAGGAGATCGTGTCGCTCGGCGACGTGCTGAGGTCGGGCACCGCGCGCGCAGACCACCACCCGATGGTGTGCGGGCTCGGCAAGGACGTCGAGGGCGGCTTCGTCGTGGCCAACCTCGCGAAGATGCCGCACCTGCTGGTGGCCGGTGCCACGGGCTCCGGAAAGTCGAGCTTCATCAACTCGATGATCACGTCGATCCTGATGCGGTCCACGCCCGACGAGGTGCGGATGATCATGGTCGACCCGAAGCGCGTCGAGCTGAACGCCTACGAGGGCATCCCGCACCTGATCACCCCGATCATCACCAACCCCAAGAAGGCCGCCGAGGCCCTGGCGTGGGTGGTGCGGGAGATGGACCTGCGCTACGACGACCTGGCCAACTTCGGCTTCCGCCACATCGACGACTTCAACAAGGCCGTCCGGGCGGGGAAGGTCGAGGTGCCCGCGGGCAGCGAGCGCCAGCTGGCGCCGTACCCCTACCTGCTGGTCGTCGTCGACGAGCTCGCCGACCTGATGATGGTCGCGCCGCGCGACGTCGAGGACGCGGTCGTGCGCATCACCCAGCTGGCCCGGGCGGCCGGCATCCACCTCGTGCTCGCCACGCAGCGCCCGTCGGTGGACGTGGTCACCGGGCTGATCAAGGCCAACGTGCCCTCCCGCCTGGCGTTCGCGACCTCGTCCCTGGCCGACAGCAGGGTCATCCTCGACACCCCGGGCGCCGAGAAGCTGGTCGGCCAGGGTGACGGGTTGTTCCTGCCCATGGGCGCATCCAAGCCGGTCCGGGTCCAGGGGTCCTGGGTGACCGAGGCCGAGATCCACCAGGTGGTGCAGCACTGCAAGGAGCAGCTGGCGCCGACCTACCGCGAGGACGTGACGGCACCGCAGCAGAGCAAGCGGGAGCTCGACGACGACATCGGCGACGACATGGACCTTGTCGTCCAGGCCATCGAGCTGGTGGTGTCGACGCAGTTCGGCTCCACCTCCATGCTCCAGCGCAAGCTGCGGGTCGGCTTCGCCAAGGCCGGCCGACTGATGGACATCCTCGAGAGCCGCGGCGTCGTCGGGCCGAGCGAGGGATCGAAGGCACGCGACGTACTGGTCAAGCCGGACGAGATCGACGGCGTGATCGCAACCATCCAGGGGGAGGGCCCGTGATGAGCGCTGCAGAGTTCCGCGACCACGTCGAGGTGGAGGAGAGGCCGACCACCGAACCGCTGGGTCTCGCACCCGACGGGGTGGAGGTACGCCGCAATGCCGGGCTGGCCGCCTTCGTCGGCGCCGTCGCCTCCGGCGTTGCCATCGCCTACCTGGCCCGCGCGACCAACACCGGCGCCCCGCTCGACTGGGTGCTGGCCGCGGTGATGGGCGTGCTCGGTATCGCACACCTCGCGGCGTTCGTCGACGCGCGGACGCCGCTGCTCGTCGCGGACACCCAGGGCGTGCGGATCCGCCTCGGGAACACCTGGCGGGGTCTCCCCTGGGGGGCACTGTCCCGGGTCGAGCACCGGCCCCGGCGCGGTCCGCTCCGCGACGGTCGCCTGGTCCTGGTGGTGCGGCACCCCGCCCGCCTGATCGAGGAGCTGGACGGCCGCGGTCGCCGTCAGTCCCGGCTCTCGCAGAAGCTCTACGGCGCCCCGTTCGCCGTGCCGCTGGCCCTCTCGACCCGCGTGAGCGGTGCCGGCGACGACCTCACCGCTGCCCTCACCGCGTTGGCGGGTGGGGAGGCTCGGATCGTCGTCGTGCAGCCCGAGCCGGAGGCCGAGCCAGACGCCGAGCCCGAGGCAGCGCTCGAGCCCGGGCAGCAGCCCGAGCTCCAGCCCGAGCCCGAGCCCGAGCCGGACCTGGACGAAGCACCGCGTCGCGTGCGCCGCGATCCACGTCCGGTCATCGCCCACGCGCTCGGCGTCCTGGCCGGGCTCCTGCCCCGCCGGGCCGAGGACGACGAGTGACCTGGAGGCGAGTGAGCCCGAGGAGGAGCCCGTCGTCGCCAGCGCGACGCCGAGCCCCCTACGCGAGCCGGTGGCCGCACAGCGGGCCGAGGTGCGCCGCGACGGAGTCGCCGAGCGAGGAGCAGGACGCCGAAGGCTGGACGCGAGCTGCGCCGCCCCGGAAGCGTGAACCTGGTCGAGGACACCCAGGTGTGGGGCGAGCGGGTCAGCCCGATCGCCCGCCCCGGCCACGCGGTGGAGCCGCTGCTGGTCGACGACTACGTCGTCGAGCCGGCCGAGGACCCGGTGGTCGGACCCCAGCTGGTCGCGGCCCGCACCCGGCTCGGCCTCACCGTCGACCGGCTCGCCGAGCGGACCCGGATCCGGCCCCACGTCATCGAGTCGATCGAGGTCGACGACTTCGCTCCGTGCGGCGGCGACTTCTACGCCCGCGGGCACCTGCGCACCCTCGCCCGGGTGCTCGGCATCGACGTGACGCCACTGCTGACGGCGTACGACGAGCGCTATGCCGACGCGCCGATCAACCCGCGCCGGGTGTTCGAGGCCGAGCTCGCCACCGGGACCCACGGCTCCATCCGCGGCACCCGGGGTGGCCCCAACTGGTCGGTACTGATCGCAGCCGTGATGGCGCTGATCCTGGTCTGGTCGGTCGCCCGGCTGATCATGGACAGCCCCGGCGACCTGCGGGGCGCCGCACCGGTGCTCAACGGCTCCGCCGGAGTGGACAACACCGCCGCCCAGGCGGCAAACCCCGTGCCCGTGGTGCTCACCGCCGCTGGTGGCGGGGCGCGGGTGGTGGTCCGCGACGGGACCGGGAAGGTCGTGTTCACCGGCAACCTCACCTTCGGCGAGACCAAGAAGCTCGAGGTGGCGCCGCCGGTGCGGGTGCAGTCCTCCGACGGGTCGCTCGAGATCGGGAGGTCGCGGGAGAGCCCGGGTGCCCTCGGCGCCACGGGCGAGCCGGCCCAGAACACCTTCACCCGTGCGAGCTGACCCGACGTCACGCCGGCCCGACGCCGCCGGAGCGGAGGCGGTGACGCGCCGAGGCGGCATACTCGTGGGGCGACCATGACCGCTCGTCGACCAGCCCGCCCTCGACAAGCCGATCTCGGTCGCGCTGGTGACGCTCGGCTGCGCCCGCAACGAGGTCGACTCCGAGGAGCTGGCCGGCCGGCTCGCCGCCGACGGGTTCACGCTCGTCGCCGACGCCGCCGACGCCGACACCGTCGTGGTCAACACCTGCGGGTTCGTCGAGGCGGCCAAGAAGGACTCGGTGGACACGCTGCTCGCGGCCGCCGATCTCAAGGAGTCCGGCCGGACCCAGGCCGTCGTGGCGGTGGGATGCCTGGCCGAGCGGTACGGCGAGGAGCTCGCCGGGTCCCTCCCCGAGGCCGACGCGGTGCTCGGCTTCGACGACTACCCCGACATCACCGCCCGGCTGCGCTCGATCGTCGCGGGGGAGCAGCACCAGGCGCACATGCCGCGGGACCGGCGCAAGCTGCTGCCGCTCGCGCCCGCCGAGCGCGGGCCGTCCGTCCGGCACGCCGCCGACGCCGACCGCGACCGGTCCCCGCGCCGTACGCCGTCGGCTCGAGGCCGGCCCGATGGCGCCGCTCAAGCTGGCCAGCGGCTGCGACCGGCGCTGCTCCTTCTGCGCGATCCCGCGCTTCCGCGGCTCGTTCGTGAGCCGCCGCCCGAGCGACCTGCTGGCCGAGGCCCGCTGGCTCGCCGGGCAGGGCGTGCGCGAGCTGTTCCTGGTCAGCGAGAACTCCACGTCCTACGGCAAGGACCTCGGCGACCTCCGGCTGCTGGAGACGATGCTCCCCGAGCTCGCGGCCGTCGACGGCATCGAGCGGGTGCGGGTGTCCTACCTGCAGCCGGCCGAGATCCGTCCGGGCCTGGTCGAGGCGATCGCCACGACGCCCGGGGTGGCGGCCTACTTCGACCTCTCCTTCCAGCACGCCAGCGCCGCGGTGCTGCGCCGGATGCGGCGGTTCGGTGACCCCGAGAGCTTCCTCGGCCTGCTCGCGCAGGTCCGGGAGCACGCCCCCGAGGCCGGCGTCCGCTCCAACGTGATCGTCGGGTTCCCGGGCGAGACCGAGGACGACCTCGAGACCCTGTGCGAGTTCCTCGTGGCCGCCCGGATGGACGTCACCGGTGTCTTCGGCTACTCCGACGAGGACGGCACCGAGGCGGCGTCGTACGACGGGAAGCTCGACGACGACGAGATCCGCGCCCGGGTCGAGCACGTCTCCGGCCTGGTCGAGGAGCTCACCTCCCAACGTGCCGAGGAGCGGATCGGCGAGACCGTGGAGGTCCTGGTCGAGGACCTCTCCGGACCGCTGCCCGTCGGCCGCGCGGCCCAGCAGGGCCCTGAGGTGGACGGCACCACCAGCCTGGAGCGGCGCCGGCGACGCGTGGCCGTCGGTGACCTCGTCGAGGCGGTCGTGGTCGCGAGCGACGGCGTCGACCTGGTGGCCGACCGACCGGGGGCGATCCCGCGTGACCGAGACCGGGGCGCCGGTCAGCAACCTGAACCTGCCCAACGTGCTGACCACGCTGCGCATCGTGATGGTGCCGTTCTTCGGCTGGGCGCTGCTCGCAGGACGGCGGTGACTCGGTGACGTGGCGGCTGGTGGCGTTCGCGCTCTTCGTGCTGGCGATGATCACCGACAAGATCGACGGCGACATCGCCCGGGCGCGCGGCCTGGTGACGAACTTCGGCAAGATCGCCGACCCGATCGCCGACAAGGCGATCACCGGGATGGCGTTCATCGGGCTCTCGATCGTCGGCGACATCTGGTGGTGGGTCACGATCGTCGTGCTCCTGCGCGAGTGGAGCGTCACCGTGCTGCGCCTCTCGGTGCTCAAGCACGTCGTCATCGCGGCCGTCGGGGAGCGGCAAGCTCAAGACCGTGCTGCAGGCGGTCGCCCTGGCGGCCTGCTGCTGCCCGCTCCCGCACGGGGACGCCCACGGCGGTGCCTTCGACCAGTTCGGCACCGCGGCGAGGTGCTCTTCTACGTCGGCCAGGTCTGCCTGGCCGGCGCGGTGGCGATGACGCTGTGGTCCGGCTACGAGTTCTTCCGCGACGTGTGGCGCCAGCGCGACGACTGCCGTGCGTCGGCAACTGATCACAATTCGTCGCCGGACTTCATCAGTCCTGGTCCGTGCTCGGCTACGTCCGCGGGTTAAGGTGATGCCGCGCTCCTTCCCCGCTGCTGACTCTCGGGCCTCGGGCTCACGTCGGGCTCCTCCACGCTCTCGTTCGCTCGGAGTCTTCCCATGTCGACGCCTCGCGTCAGAGCGTGGCCGTGCCCTCGGGCTCGGCCTGGCCTGGCCTCCCCGCCTCGCTCTCCGCCCCCGCGCAGGCCACGCCGCCGGCACCGGCCTCGTCATCAGCGAGGTCTACGGCGCCGGCGGCAACGCCGGCGCCGACCTCAACGCCGACTTCGTCGAGATCTACAACCCCACCGGCGCCGCCGATCTCGCTCGCGGCAAGTCGCGTCCAGTACCGCTCCGCGACGGCAGCGCCGCGCGGCCGCTGACGCGCGCTCGAGCGGCGCGGTCGCCCGCCGGCGAGCACTACCTCGTGCCAGATGAGCACCGCCGGCACCGGCGCCGGCGCTGCCGACGCCCGACGCACCAGCCCGGCCATCCCATGGCCGCCAGCGGCGGCCAGGTGCTGGCTGGTCACCGACACCACGCACGCGATCACCGGCCACCGGCGACGATCGCCGGCACGACCCGACCGTCGTCGACATGGTCGGCTACGGCAGCACGCGCGACCACCTTCGAGGGCGCCGGCACCGGGCCGACGCTCACCGCGACCACCTCGGCCGCGCAGCGCCGGGGGCGCCGACACCGACGACAACGCCGCCGACTTCGCCGAGGCGCCGCGCCCACGCCGGTGGCTGCGGCGTGCTGCGACGCAGCCGCCGCCGGCGAGCCGACGCGACCATCGCCGAGATCCAGGGCACCGACGCCGCCAGTCGCCGCTCGTCGGCGACATCGTCACCACCCGGGGCGTCGTCACCGCGGCGTACCCGACCGGTGGCTTCAACGGCTTCTACATCCAGACCGAGGGCACCGGCGGCGCCAGCGACGCCACCCCCGGCGCCTCCGACGCGGTGTTCGTCTTCGGCGGCCAGCGCCGGCGGCCGGCGACCCGGCCGATCGGCGACTTCGTCGAGGTGACCGGCACCGGTCACGCGAGTTCGCCGGGCACCACCGAGCTCACCCCGGCGCCGGCGGCGTCGAGCGCGATCGACGACCCGGCGCTCGCCGCCCGTGACCGCGCTGCGCCACCGGCGCTGCCCGACGACCGAGGCCGAGCCGGGAGGCGCACGAGGGCGAGCTGCTCGCGCCCGACAGGCCGCCTTCACGGTCACCAACACCTTCCCCACCAACAGTTCGCCGAGATCGGCCTGGCCGCCGGCGACAGCCCGCTGATCGCAGCCGACCGAGGTCGCCGACGCCCAGGGCAGCCCGGCGACGACGCGGTCGCCGCGGACAACGCCGCCCGCGCCGATCACGCTCGACGACGGCGCCGAGCATCAACTTCCTCGACGCGCGCCAACCAGGACACCCCGCTGCCGTGGCTGACCCCGACCACCGCCGGTCCGGGTCGGGCGCCGACGCGACCTGCACGCGCCGGTCGTCCTCGACTTCCGCAACAACGTCTGGAAGTTCCAGCCGCACGCACCAGGTGACCGGCGACGGCGACCCGGCGTCGCCACCTTCGAGGACACCCGCCCGACAACGCCGCGCCCGCAGGACGGTCGGCGGCGACCTCACAGCTCGGCCACCTTCAACGTGCTCAACTACTTCAACACCACCGGCGAGGACTTCGACGCGCTGCCGGCGGCACCTGCACCTACTTCACCGACCGCGGCGGGCAACCCGGTCGGCGATCAACTCCGTGCACACCCGGCAACGGTCCGCGCGGTGCGGCCGACGACGGCGACCTCGCAGCGCCAGCAGGCCAAGATCGTCGACCGCCATCAACACGCTCGGACGCCGACATCGTGTCGCCTGGAGGAGATCGAGAACTCCGTCAAGCTTCGGCGAGCCGACCGCGACGACGCGCATCGCGCAGCCTGGTCGACGCGCTCAACGCCGCCGCCGGCGCCGGCACGCTGGGCCTTCGTGCCGTCGCCCGGCCGCCGCCGACCTGCCGACGCTCGCCGAGCAGGACGTGATCCGCACGGCGTTCATCTACAAGCCGGCCGACGGTCGAGCCGCGTCGGTGCGCTCGCGAGATGCTGGTCGGCGCGCCGGCGTTCGCCAACGCCCGCGAGCCGCTGGCCCAGGCGTTCAAGCCGGTCGGCGCGCCGAGCGACGACGCGCGTTCGCGCGTCATCGTCAACCACTTCAAGTCCAAGGGCTCCGGCGTCGACGACGGCACCGGCCAGGGCAACGCCAACCCGCGACCGGATCGCCAGGCCGAGCGCGCTCGGCGACCTTCGCCGACCAGTTCGCCGACCGAGCGCGGCACCGACGCGGTCTTCCTGACCGGTGACTTCAACTCCTACATCCAGGAGGACCCGATCCAGGTCCTCGACGACGCCGGCTACGACCAACCTCGAGTCCGACACCGACCCGGCGAGGAGACGCTACAGCTTCGAGCGGCCTCGTCCGGCTCGCTCGACCACGTCCTCGCCAACGCCGCCGCCATGGCCGATGGTGACCGGGCGTCGACGTCTGGGACATCAACGCCGCGAGTCGGTGGCCTACCAGTACAGCCGCTACAACTACAACGTCACGCAGTTCTTCGACGCGGCGAACCCGTTCGCGCGCCTCGGACCACAACCCCGAGATCGTCGGCCTCGACGTCGCCGTCCCGGCCCCGGTCGACGTCCAGATCCTCGGCACCAACGACTTCCACGGCCGGATCGCCAACGACCCGACGGCACCGCAGCCGGTGCGGCCGTCATGGCCGGGGCGGTCAAGCAGCTGCGCGCCGAGAACCCCAACACGGTGTTCGCGGCCGCCGGTGACCTGATCGGCGCGTCGACGTTCGAGTCCTTCATCCAGAACGACAAGCCGACGATCGACGCCCTCAACGAGGCCGGCCTCGAGGTCTCGGCGGTGGGCAACCACGAGTTCGACAAGGGCTACGACGACCTGGTCGACCGGGTCATGGCGCCTACGACGCCGAGACCAACCCGCGACGGCGGCGCCGAGTGGAAGTACCTCGGCGCCAACGTCGAAGTTCAGGGACGACGGCGACCCGACGCCCTCGACGGCACCTGGATCAAGGACATCGGACGGCGTCCAGGTCGGCTTCGTCGGCGCGGTCACCGAGCACCTGCCCGAGCTCGTCTCGCCCGGGCGGCATCGCGGAGATCGAGGTCACCGACATCGTCGACGCGACCAACGACGGCGGCCGACGACCTCAAGGCCGACGGGCGCCGACGTGGTCGTGATGCTGGTGCACGAGGGTGCGCCCGACGACCGACTGCGCCACCATGGACGACGACCCGACGTCCGACTTCGGCCAGCATCATCGACGGGCGTCAACGACAACGTCGACGCCATCGTCTCCGGCCACACCCACCTCGCCTACAACTGCTCCTTCCCGGTCGCCGGGCTGGGCGCGGACGTGCGGTCACCGAGCGTCCGGTGGTCTCGGCCGGCCAGTACGGCGCCAACCTCAACCGGCTGCGTCTTCACGGTCGACACGGCGACCGGTCAGGTCGCAGGCCAAGCCGCAGCAGACTCGCTCGACGCTCAAGACCGGTCAGACCGCGCAACTACCCGTCCGACGCCGGCCACCGCCGACGATCGTCGACGCCGCGGTGGCCAAGGCCGACGAGCTCGGTGCGCGCCGAGCTGGGCGAGATCGGCGGCGCCGTTCAACCGCGCCAAGCTCGCCGACGGCACCACCGAGAACCGCGGTGGCGAGTCGACGCTGGGCAACCTGGTGGCCGAGGTCCAGCGCTGGGCCACCGAGACCCCCGAGGCCGGCGGGGCCGAGATCGCGTTCATGAACCCCGGCGGCCTGCGCGCCGACATGGTCGGCACCGGCACCGGCGGCGTACCCGCGGACGCTGACCTACCGGCAGGCGGCCGACGTCCAGCCGTTCGCCAACACCCTGGTCAACATGGACCTCACCGGGCGCCAGATCAAGCGGGCGCTCGAGCAGCAGTGGCAGCCGGCCGGCGCGTCGCGTCCGTTCCTGCGGCTGGGCGTCTCGAAGGGCTTCACCTACACCTACGACCCGGCGACGCCGCCGCGCGGGCGGCGCGGATCACCGGATGTGGCTCGACGGCGAGCCGATCGATCCGGCCGCGACCTACTCGGTGACGGTGAACTCGTTCCTGGCCACCGGTGGCGACAACTTCGGCGCCTTCGCCAGCGGCACCGAGCAAGCAGGACACCGGCAAGATCGACCTGCAGGCGATGGTCGACTACATGGCGGAGTTCGCCAACACGGCGCAGGCGACCGCCGCTGCCGGTCGACTACAGCCAGCGCGCGGTCGGGGTCACGTTCCCGGCCGGCTGCGCCGGCGTCGTACCCGCCGGGCGACAGCGTCGCCTTCGACGTGTCGTCGCTGTCGATGACCGACCGCGCCGCGACGCCAAGGACACCGAGGTCGTGGTCAGCCTGGACGGCAGGAGCTCGGCTCGTCCCGGTCGACAGCACCCGGCCGGCCGCACTCCCGGGTTCGACGAGGCGGGCACGGCGGCGGTCGAGCGTCGCCGTCCCGGCCGGCACGCCGGCGGGCGAGCAGGTGCTGAGTCACCGGTGCGACCACGGGTACGACGGTCCGGGTCCCGATCACCGTCGAGGCGGCGCGCCCGGCCCCTCGACCACCTCCGCGACGGCCACGCCGGAGCAGGTGGAGGTCAGGAGCGGACACGTCACCGGCATCGACGGTCACGGTCGTCGGCCGACGGAGTGCACGCCGAGCGGCGAGGTGGTCGTGCTGGACGGCGAGATCCGAGCTCGGCGACGCCACGCTCGTCGGCAGGCGACGGTCGACCGTCGGCCGGTTCGCCCGTGGGCAGCAGACGCCTCACCGTGACGTACCTCGGCACGATGCCGGCTGACGGCTCAGCGACCGAGGTCACGTCGAGGTCCGTGCGAAGCAGGGCCGTCGAGTCCGGACCGACGGTCGGTCACCGGGCCGCGCCGCGCAGTCGCGCTGGCCAGGCTGTAGCGCCGCCTGCACCAGCGCGAGGTGGCTGAACGCCTGCGGGAAGTTGCCGACCATCCGCCCGGTGGCGGGGTCGTACTCCTCCGAGAGCAGGCCGACGTCGTTGACCAGCCCGACGAGGCGGTCGAACAGCGCGCGGGCGTCGTCGGTGCGGCCCGCCGCGGCGTACGCCGACACCAGCCAGAACGAGCAGGCCAGGAAGGGGTGCTCGTCCCCGCCGAGTCCGTCCACCCCGGTCTGGGTCCGGTAGCGGAGCAGCAGGCCGCCGCTCATCAGGTCCCGCTCGATGGCCTCGATCGTCCCCAGCATCCGCGGGTCGTCGCCGTCGATGAACCCGATGGTGGGGAGGACCAGCAACGAGGCGTCGACCTCGGTGGTGTCGTAGTGCTGGGTGAAGGTGTTGCGCGAGGTGTCGAACCCCCGGGTCAGCACCTCCTCCCGGCACAGGTCCCGCGCCCTTCGCCACTCGTCGACCGGCCCCGACAGCCCCTGCTCCTCCACCGAGCGCACCGCCCGGTCGAACGCCGCCCACACCATCGCTCGCGAGTGGGTGAAGTGACGCCGCGGCCCGCGGATCTCCCACAGACCGTGGTCCGGGTCCTGCCAGTTCTTGGCCAGGTTGTCCATCAGCACCCACTGGAGGGCCCACGCGTTGTCATCGTGCTCGATGCCGGCCTCGCGGGCCTTGTGGAGCGCGATCATCACCTCGCCGAGCACGTCGGTCTGGCGCTGCCCGACCGCGCCGTTCCCGACCCGGACCGGTCGCGAGCCGGCGTAGCCCGGCAGGTGGTCGAGCGTCAGCTCGGGCAGGCGCCGGGCACCGTCGACCTTGTACATGATCTGCAGGTCCTCCGGGTCGCCGGCGACCGCCCGCAGCAGCCAGTCCCTCCACAGCACGGCGGAGTCCGTGTGGCCGGCGGCGATCAGGGCCTCGATGGTCAGTGCCGCGTCGCGGAGCCAGCAGTAGCGGTAGTCCCAATTGCGCTCGCCGCCGAAGTCCTCCGGCAGGGAGGTGGTGGGCGCGGCCACGATCCCGCCCGTCTCCTCGTGGGTGAGCAGGCGCAGCGTCAGCAGCGAGCGGCGTACGACGTCGGCGTGGGGTACGTCGACCTGGCAGCCGGCGAGCCACTGGGCCTCCTCGTCGAGCGTCGACTCGATCCGTTGCCCGGCGTCGACGAGCTCGGGGTCCGGGGCGTAGGACGGCAGCCAGGTGGTGGAGAAGGTCAGCTCGTCTCCCTCCCCGACGTCGAACTCGTCGGTGTGGCGACGACCGGAGGCCTTCGGCAGGCGGGGACCGCGGAGCACGAGCTGGTCGGGTCCGGCGACCGCGGTGATGACCTCCTCTCCGTCGATCCGCCGACGTCGCACCCACGGATGCGCCTCGCCGTAGTCCATGCGGACCGCCCACTCGTGTCGCACGCGCACCCTGCCCCGCACTCCGGTCAGCACCCGCACCAGGTCGGCCCGGTCGTCGCCGGTGGGCATCAGGTCGACCAGCCGGACCACGCCGGTGGCCGTCGTGAACGTCGTCTCCAGCACCGTGGAGTCGTCGAGGTAACGCCGGGTTGCGTCGTACTCGCCGACCGGGCAGAGCTGCCAGTGGCCGTGGTCAGGGGTGCCCACGAGCGCCGCGAAGCAGGCGGGGGAGTCGAAACGCGGGAGGCAGAGCCAGTCGACCGAGCCGTTGGTGCCGACCAGCGCAGCGGTGTTGCGGTCGCCGATCACGGCGTAGTTCTCGATCGGCAGGGCCATGGCCGCGAGGCTATCCGGCGGCGTGGTCGAACGGGCACTACCATCGCCGGCGTGACGTCCGCGGCGCGCGTGCTCGAGCTCCTCGAGCGGCAGGGAGCCACGCTGGCGACCGCCGAGTCGCTGACCGGTGGCCGGGTGGCGGCCGCGCTGACCGCGATTCCGGGATCCTCGGCCTGCTTCGTCGGCGGGGTGGTGGCCTACGCGACCGCCGTGAAGGAGTCGGTGCTGGGCGTCCCCGCGGCGCTGATCGCCGAGCACGGCGTGGTCTCGTCGGAGTGCGCCCGGGCGATGGCGAGCGGGGCACGAGACCTGACCGGGGCGACGTACGCCGTCAGCACCACGGGCGTAGCAGGCCCGGGGGAGCAGGACGGGGTCAGACCCGGGACGGTGTACGTCGCAGTGGCCGGACCCCGAGTCGCCCACGGCCGTCGCGCTGGAGCTGACCGGCGACCGCTCGGCCGTCCAGGAGCAGGCGACGAGGGAGGCGTTGTCGGCGGTCGCCGCGATCCTCGACGTGGAAGAAACCGGTCTCGGGTAGCGTTGACCCCGGACCCACGGAAGGACTCAGGCATGGTGCTGTTTCGTCGGCTGCTCGGCGAGGTGCTCCGCGACCGGCGGATGCAGCGTGGCCTGACCCTGCGCGAGGTCTCTGCGGAGGCCAGGGTCAGCCTGGGCTACATCTCCGAGATCGAGCGCGGTCAGAAGGAAGCCTCCTCAGAGCTGCTGTCCTCGCTGTGCCACGCGCTCGACATGCCGCTCTCCGACGTGCTCCGCAACGTCTCCGACGCGGTGGCCGCTCGAGGAGGCTGCGGTCGCGGCCACCCCGATCCCGGTGGTGACCCGCACCGACTCCGGCGACGTCGTCGCCTCCGCCGCCTAGCTCGCCGTCTCCGGCTGGCACGACGGGCACCAGTACGTCGCCCGTCCGTCGCTGTTCTGGCTGACCTCGATGCTGGTCTGGCAGCGCAGGCACGGCTGCCGGTCGCGCCGGTAGACCCAGTGCCGCTCGCCCCGCCTCAGGTTGCCGGTCGTGGTCTGCTCCGAACGATCCTTGTTCTGCTCGAGCATCTGGTGCGCCCGGCGGACCAGCCGGGCCAGCTCGGCCACGTCGCCGATGCGGGCGAGCGGGTGGACCCCGCTGGTGAAGCAGAGCTCGGCGGCGTACATGTTGCCGATCCCGGCCAGGCAGGTCTGGTCGAGGAGGGCTTCGTGGACGGGACGATCCGGATCGGCGGTGAGACGCTTCAGCGCCTCCTGCTCGTCCCAGTCGGGCCCCAGCAGGTCGGGGCCGAGATGCCCGACCACGTCGGCCTCCCGGTGGCGGGGGAGCAGCTCGACGATGCCGAGCGCGAAGCCGACCGCCTGCCTGGAGTCGCTGGACAGCACCACGCGGGCCTCATGGTCGGGTCGGCGCCACTTCTGTCCGTGCTGGTAGATGTGCCAGGACCCTTCCATCTTCAGGTGGGTGTGCAGCGTCCAGGCCTCCCGTGCCTCGATCCGGGTGAGGAGGTGCTTGCCCCGCGAGAGGGTCCGGAGCACCTTGCCGCCGGAGAGGTCGACGGTGGCCAGCTGGGGCACCCGGAAGTCGGTGGAGGTGAGGATCTGCCCCGCCAGTGCCCGGTCGAGGGAGCGGGCGGCGCGCCAGACGGTGTCTCCCTCAGGCACGGAGCCGCAACCCCTTCGGGGTGGCGACGAACCCGGCGTCCTGCAGGGCCTCGCGGAGCGGGGTGGAGCCGGAGCGGAGCAGCTGGGTCCCGTCGGCCTTCTCGACCGTCAGCCGACCGAGCGAGCCGCGGCGGACGGCGGTGGACAGGGTCTCGACCGCGGGGCGGAGCCGCTCGGGGTCCTCGGACCAGGTGAGCAGCGTGCGCCCGCCGCGTTCGACGTAGAGGGTGAGCCGCCCGTCGACCAGGACGACCAGGGCACCTGCCTTGCGGCCGGGCCGGTGGGCACCCCGCTCGTCACCCTCGTCGGTCGGCCACGGCAGGGCCGCGCCGAAGGGGTTGGCGGGGTCGGTGGCCGCGAGCGCGATCGCGGTCGGCTTGGTCCCACCGTCGGCCGGCGGGACCTCGGCGAACGTGCGCAGCCGGTCGATCGCTCCAGCCGTGCCGAACTGGGCAGCGCCGAGCCCGGCCACGAAGTATCCGCGGCGGCACCGGCCGGACTCCTCGAAGGCCGAGAGCACGCGGTAGGTGGCTGCGAAGCCGCCCGGAGTGCGCTCGCCCACGACGGCCCCGCGAGTCACCACGCCGTGGCGGTCGAGCAGGGCCTCGGCGGCGGCGTGGGCACGCTTCGTGGGATCGGTGTCGAGCTGCGGGAGCAGGGTCCAGCGTCCGGCCGTCTCCGGTGGGCCGGTGCGGGTGGGCATCCGGGGTCGGGAGCCGGGGCTGGTTCTGGTGCGGGGTGGAGGTCGGCGGCTGCGGTGGGACGGGGTGCCCGACCGGGTGAGCACCCGGAGCGGGGCGAGCGTGTCGTTGCCGACCCGACCGGCCCAGACGAGCTCCCAGAGGGCAGTCGAGAGGGCGCGGTCGTCGGTGGACCCGACTGCGTCGGCAAGCTGCCGGAAGAACCACGCTCCGCCGGGCGACAGCGCGTCGAGCACGGCCTCATGGAGCTCGGAGTGTTCGAAGGGCTGGTGGGCCGGCAGGGTGAGCGGCGCCTGGTCGGCCAGGTGGAGGGAGACCCAGCCGTCGGACCCGGGCAGCGCGCCGTGGCCGGCCCAGACGACCTCGCCGGAGCTGGTCAGCTCGTCGAGGTACGACGGCTCGTAGTCGCGCACGCGCGATGGCAGCACCAGCGATTCCAACGCGGAAGCAGGCAGGGCGCAGCCCGCGAGCTGGTCGATGGCCGTGAGTACGCCGTCGACGCCGCGCAACCCCTTGGAGTCCGGCGAGACCCGCTGCCACGCACCGAGGAACCGAGCCAGCGCCTCGGGCTCTACCGGCTCGACCTCGTGCCGCAGCTTCGCGAGCGAGCGGCGGCGCAGGCGGCGGAGGACCTCGGCGTCACACCACTCCGGTCCGGCGCCGGACGGGCGGAACTCCCCGTCGAGGACCCGTCCCTGAGCGGCCAGTCGCTGCAACGTGTGCCGGACGACGGCGGTGCCGAGACCCAGACGTCCGGCCACCTGCTCGGTGGTGAACGGCCCGTGGGTGCGGGCGTAGCGCGCCACGAGGTCACCGACAGGGTCATCCACGGGCTCGGCGAAGGCGTCGGGTGTGCCCGGCGGGACGGGGACCCCGAGCCCGTCCCGCAGCCGCCCGACGTCCTCGACCGCGACCCAGCGCTCCTCACCGGCCATCCGGACCTCGACCACCCGCCGGGAGGCGGCGAGCGATCCGAGCACCTCGGCAGCGTCCAGTCCGTCGACCGTCCGCGCGTCGACCTCCGCGGTCGACAACGGCCCGAGAAGCCGCACCAGGTCCGCCACCCCCTCGGCGTCACGCGCCCGGCGGTCGGGGGCGACCCGCTGCAGCTCGGCCTCGACCTCGGCGAGCACGTCGGGGTCGAGCAGCTCGCGGAGCTCGGCGCGTCCGAGCAGCTCCGCCAACAGCCCTTGGTCGAGGGACAGGGCGGCGGCCCGGCGCTCGGCGATGGGGGAGTCGCCCTCGTAGACGAACTGGGCGACGTAGCCGAACAGCAGGCTGCGCGCGTAGGGCGACGGCTGCTGGGTCGCCACGTCGACGACCTCGATCTCGCGCCGCTGCACGCGGCGCATCAGGTCGACCAGGCTGGGCAGGTCGTAGACGTCCTGGAGGCACTCGCGCACCGCTTCGAGGACGATCGGGAACGAGGGGTACTTCGCGGCCACCTCGAGCAGCTGGGCGGAGCGTTGGCGCTGCTGCCACAACGGTGAGCGGCGGCCGGGGTCGCGTCGGGGGAGCAGCAGTGCCCGGGCGGCGCACTCGCGGAAGCGGGAGGCGAACAGGGCCGAGCCGCCGACCTCGCTGGTGACCAGGTCGTCGATCTCGTCCGGCTCGAACACGATGAGCTCGCCGGTCGGCGCCTCGGCGTCGGTCTCGGGAATGCGGATCACGATGCCGTCGTCGGAGGCGATCGCCTGCCCGTCGACGCCGTAGCGCTCGCGGAGACGGGCGTTGATCGCGAGGGCCAGCGGCGCGTGGACGGGGGTGCCGAAGGGCGAGTGGACGACCAGGCGCCAGTCGCCGAGCTCGTCGCGGAACCGCTCCACCAGGAGGGTGCGGTCGCTGGGCAGCACGTTGGTGGCCTCGACCTGCTCGGAGAGGTAGCCGACCAGGTTGGCCGCGGCGTACTCGTCGAGGCCGTTGGCCTGGGCGCGCTGCGTCGCCTGCTGCTCGGGGAGGCTGGCGAGCTCCCGGGTGAACTCCCCGATCGCGGCGCCGAGCTCGGCCGGGCGACCGAGCGCGTCGCCCTTCCAGAACGGCAGCCGGCCGGGCACGCCGGGGGCGGGGGAGACCAGGACCCGGTCGTGGGTGATGTCCTCGATCCGCCAGGAGGTGGCGCCGAGCGCGAACACGTCGCCGACCCGGGACTCGTAGACCATCTCCTCGTCGAGCTCACCGACCCGGCGACCCGGTCCGCTCTGCTCATTTCCGCGCCGACCAGGAAGACCCCGAACAGCCCACGGTCGGGGATGGTGCCCCCACTGGTCACGGCGAGCCTCTGGGCGCCAGGACGGCCGGTGAGCGTGCCGGCGACGCGGTCCCACACGATCCGCGGGCGGAGCTCGGCGAACTCGTCGGAGGGGTAGCGACCGCTGAGCAGGTCGAGGGTGGCGTCGAAGGCGCTCCTCGGCAGCTGCGTGAACGGCGCCGCCCGCTTCACCAGGGAGTAGAGGTCGTCGACGTCCCATGCGTCCAGCGCGGTCGAGGCGACCACCTGCTGGGCGAGGACGTCGAGCGGGTTGGCCGGGACCCG
The DNA here is from genome assembly GCA_963841625.1 of uncultured Actinomycetota bacterium. Classification (GTDB taxonomy): domain Bacteria; phylum Actinomycetota; class Actinomycetes; order Propionibacteriales; family Nocardioidaceae; genus Nocardioides. Next base: position 566,155 of record CAWJDH010000009.1, read on the forward strand.
CATCGACTCGATCGCGCCGGACTGCATCCGCTCGACGGCCACGGCGGTCTGGGCGAGGTCGCCGCGGTGCTTGGGGAACAGCACCCCGCGGCTGGTCTCACCCACCTGGTGTCCGGCCCGGCCCACCCGTTGCAGCGCGCTCGCGACGCTGGGCGGCGACTCGATCTGGATCACCAGGTCGACCGCGCCCATGTCGATGCCGAGCTCGAGGCTGCTGGTGGCCACCACGCAGGGAAGCCGTCCGCGCTTGAGGTCGTCCTCGATCAGCGCTCGCTGCTCCTTGGACACCGACCCGTGGTGCGCCTTCGCGATCACCGGGCTCGCCCCGTGGGAGACCCCGGACTGCGCCATGATCTGCGCCGGCGGCTCGTGGTCGGTCTCGAGCCGCTCGCTCGCGATCTCGTTGAGCCGGGCCGTGAGGCGCTCGGCGAGCCGACGGGAGTTGGCGAAGACGATCGTGGAGCGGTGCTGGCCGATCAGGTCGGCGACGTGCTCCTCGACGTGGGGCCAGATCGACTGGCTGCGGGTCGGGTCGCCGCCCTCTTCGTCGTCGTACTCCTCCGGCGCCGTCATGTCCTCGACGGGTACGACGACCTTGAGGTCCCACCGCTTCTCCGAGGCCGGCGCCACGATGTCGACCGGCGCCTGGCCGCCGAGGAACCGCGCCACCTCCTCCAGCGGCCGAACCGTGGCGCTGAGGCCGATCCGCTGGGCCGGCTTCTCGAGCAAGGCGTCGAGTCGCTCGAGGCTGACGGCGAGGTGGGCGCCGCGCTTGGTACCGGCGACGGCGTGCACCTCGTCGACGATCACGGTCTCGACGCCTCGGAGCGACTCGCGAGCCTGGCTGGTCAGCATCAGGAACAGCGACTCGGGGGTGGTGATCAGGATGTCGGGCGGAGCGGTGACCAGCCTGCGCCGGTCGGCGGCGCTGGTGTCCCCGGACCGCACGCCGACCCTCAGCTCCGGCACCTTCTCTCCCAGCCGCTCCGCGGTCTGCCGGATCCCGGTGAGCGGGGCGCGCAGGTTGCGCTCGACGTCGACGGCCAGCGCCTTGAGCGGTGAGACGTAGAGGACCCGACACCGCTTCGCCTTCTCGGGCACCTCGCGGGTCAGCAGCCGGTCGATCGACCACAGGAACGCGCTCAGCGTCTTGCCCGATCCTGTCGGCGCTACCACCAGCGCGTGACGTCCGGCACCGATCGCCTGCCATGCCCCGGTCTGGGCCGCGGTGGGCTCCGCGAACGCGGCGCCGAACCAGGTGCGGGTCGGCTCGCTGAACGCCTCGAGTGGGGCCACCTGCCCATCCTGCCTCACGACACCGACACTCGTTCGGCGCGCTGCGCCTCCAGCGACGCTCGTCGGTGCTTGACTCCCTCCGTGCGCAGGCGCCGCGACTGGCAGCTCATCGACAATGACGTCACGTTCGTCGGCGACCTCGTGCTCCGGCCGGTCCGGCCGTGGACAGCCACGATCCACGAGCTCCTGGCCCACCTCCGGCGAGAGGGCCTGACCTCGGTCCCCGAGCCGGTCGGGATCGACGGAGAGGTCGAGGCGGTTCGCCTCATTCCTGGCGACTCCGGGGTCGACGCCTGGCAGCACCAGGTCGACGAAGAAGGCGTGCGGTCGGCCGCACGCCTGCTCCGCGAGATCCACGACGCTTCCCGCGGCTTCGCCCCCTCGAGCCGCGCGACAGTGGGCACTCCCGCCCCACCCCGGAGCCGAGGTGGTCTGCCACGGCGACCCCGGCCCGTGGAACATGGTCTGGGACGGGACGCGTGCGATCGGCCTGATCGACTGGGACCTCGCACATCCGGGTCCGGCGATGGGTGATGTCGCCTACGCGCTGGAGTACTTCACGCCGTTCCGCAGCGACGAGGTCGCGTGCGACACCGCCGACGGCTACCACTTTCCCGATCCACCCGACCGTCGGGCGAGGCTCTCGGCGTTCGCTTCGGCGTACGGCCTGAGCAGCACGGCCGGACTCGTCGACCGCGTCATCGACCGCCAGTCAGCCACCATCACCCACGTCCAGGACCTGGCCGAGCGCCAGGTCGCAGCCGCAGCGTTCCTGGGTCGAGGAGGGCTACCTCGACGACCTCCGCGGGCGGCTCCGGTGGTCACGGGAGCATCGGCACCTGTTCGAGTAGGCGCGCCGTAAGGGACGGCGAGGTGCAGGCCGCCGGCAGGTCGGATTGTTCAGCGGCGTCCTAGGCTGAGGGCGTGTACTTCGAGAACGTCGTCTTCGACGCCACCGATCCGCAAACCACCGGCCGGGCCCGGGAGGCCGAGCTCGGGACCGAGACGCTGACCGACGAGGAGGCCGGGTTCGAGACGCGCCTCTCGGTGCCCGGCGGACCCGAGCTCGACCTGTGCTTCCAGCGGGTGCCGGACGAGCCGACCGAGCGACCGCGACTCCACCTCGACGTCCGGGCCGGGGAGCTCACGGCGCTGCGGCTCGAGTCTGCCGACCCCGCCCGGGACCTGGCCTTCTGGCAGTGGCTGACCAGCTGGGAGCCGGTCGCGGGCAGCGAGGTGCGCGGTCTCCAGCACCCGTCCGGCCGCGGGCCGGTGCTCGCGCTGGTGCCGGAGCAGGAGCCCAAGCCGGAGGCCAAGAACCGGGCCCACCTCGACCTCCGGCTGGAGTCCGGCGACGACGCCGATGTGGTTGCGGCCGGGATCGCGGACCGGGGCGGGCGCGAGCTCCACTTCGGGTGGGGAGACCTGCCCTGGCGTCACTTCGCCGACCCGTCCGGCAACGAGTTCTGCGTGCTGGCCGCGCGGAAGGGCTAGCGAGCATGCTGAACAATCAGCGCGGTGCGGCTGCCGTGTGGCGTGGACCTGCAATCGGGCTCCGCCACCGAGCCCGACCGACCAACCGGCGAGCAGGATCGAGGCCTGCTTCGCTCAGCTCGTGCTCGCCAGCTGATCAGTGGTTGACCTGACCGGGCCTTCCCCCTCCCCCGAAGCGGGAGCAGACTGGAAGTCTCACCCACGCAGGAGGACCTGATGACCACCAAGGACTGGACCATCCAGGTACGCCTCGACGAGCAGGGCGACGACACCTTTGCCGACGCGATCCTGAGCATCGAGAACAAGACCGAGATCCGCGGTCATGGCCACAGCAAGCGCAATCCGAGTGACGAGTCGGCGCCGCAGATCGGCGACGAGCTGGCCTGCGCGAGGGCGCTGTCGGACCTCGCCCATCAGCTGCTCGCGGTAGCGGCGAGCGAGATCGAGTCACGCACACACGTCCCCGCTACGTCACTCGATCTCTGAGGGAGATCAGCCCTACGGTTTCGCGTACGACGGCGAGGCGCCGAACTCGCCCTCGGTGCCGTCGTCCATCCGCACGTGCATCCGCCCGGACAGCACGTAGGGCAGGTGCGGCGACTGGCAGGTGTCGGTCCCGGTGACCCGGTGACCCGAAACTCGGGTGAGGACTGTCGGCGCCGTGATCTAGGGTCCTTCCACGTGAGCGATTCGATGATCCGCGCCCGTGGCCTGCGCAAGTCGTTCGGTGACTTCGAGGCGGTCAAGGGCATCGACGTCGAGGTCCGGCGCGGCGAGGCGTTCGGCTTCCTCGGGCCCAATGGGGCCGGCAAGTCCTCGACCATGCGGATGATCGCGGCGGTGTCCCCGGTCAGTGGTGGCGAGCTGGAGATCCTCGGGATGGATCCTGCTGTCGACGGTCCTGCGATCCGCGGCCGGCTGGGAGTCTGTCCGCAGGAGGACACCCTCGACAACGAGCTCAACGTCCGCGACAACCTGTTCATCTACGGCCGCTACTTCGGGATCCCGCGGGCCGAGGTCAACAGCCGCGTCGACGAGCTGCTCGAGTTCGTCCAGCTCACCGAGAAGGCGAAGTCGACCGTCGAGGATCTCTCCGGCGGCATGAAGCGCCGGCTCACGATCGCCCGGAGCCTGATCAACCGGCCCGACCTGCTGCTCCTCGACGAGCCCACCACCGGCCTGGACCCCCAGGCCCGTCACGTCCTCTGGGACCGGTTGTTCCGGCTCAAGCAGTCCGGGGTGACCCTGGTGATCACGACCCACTACATGGATGAGGCCGAGCAGCTCTGCGACCGGCTGGTGGTGATGGACAAGGGGCTGATCGTCGCCGAGGGCAGCCCGCTCGACCTGATCCGTCAGCACTCCACTCGCGAGGTGGCCGAGCTCCGGTTCGGGGTCGCCGAGGAAGGCAGCAGCCACGAGGCGCTGGCGGAGAAGGTCGCCGACCTCGGTCACCGGGTCGAGGCGCTGCCCGACCGGCTGCTGGTCTACAGCGACGACGGCGAGGAGGTCATCGCCAAGGTCCACGAGCGCGGCCTGGAGCCGATCGCTGTCCTGGTCCGTCGCTCCACCCTGGAGGACGTCTTCCTAGGCTCACCGGCCGGACGCTGGTGGACTGATGGCCACGACCACCACCTCGACGGCGAGTCCCACCTCACCCGCCCAAGACCTGGGCCTCGCCGACGGCGTCGCCCGCCAGGTCGACTACTGGTCCACGGTCTACCGCCGCACCTGGCGCGGCACCGTGATCTCCTCCTTCGTCACCCCGGTCTTCTACGTCCTGGCCATGGGGGTGCTCCTGGGCGGGTTCATCGAGGCCGACCCGGCTCAGCTCGAGGGCGCGACGTCCTACCTCGCGTTCGTGGTCCCCGGCCTCGTCGCCGCCCACGCGATGCAGACCGGCGTGGGGGAGACCACCTGGCCGGTGATGGCGATGATCAAGTGGCAGCGCGTCTACGACTCCATGCTCGCGACGCCGCTCCAGATCCCCCACGTGGTCGCCGCCCATCTCGGCTTCGTGACCTTCCGGCTGGTCACCACCTGCGCGGTGTTCATGGCGACCCTCGCGCCGTTCGGGGTCTACGAGACCTGGTGGGGACCGTTCCTGGCCTTCGGCTCGCAGGTGCTGGTGGGTCTCGCCTTCGCCACCGTGGTCTACGGCCTCGCCACGCGGATGAAGTCCGAGGACGGCTTCGGCGTCCTCTTCCGGCTCGGGGTGATGCCCCTCTTCCTGTTCTCCGGCGCGTTCTTCCCGATCGCCAACCTGGGCGAGGTCGGTGCCTGGGCCGCCCGGCTCACCCCGCTGTGGCACGGCGTCAACCTCTCCCGGATGTTCTGCCTCGACACCGTCGACTGGCCGGTTGCCGCGATCAACGCCACCGTGCTGCTGGCGATGACCGCCTTCGGCTGGTGGTGGTCGGTGACCGGCCTGACGAAGCGGTTGATGAAGTGATGGCCACCACCGGCGAGCTGGCCACGACCAGGTTCCCCCAGCTGACTCCTCCCCAGGCGCTTCGCCTGCTGGTGCTGCGCAACTACCTCGTCTACCGCCGCTACTGGAAGCTCTTCATGACCGGGTTCCTCGAGCCGGTCTTCTACCTGTTCTCGATCGGCATCGGGGTCGGCCAGCTGATCCAGTCCTTCGAGTTCAACGGCGAGACGATCCCCTACGCCGCGTTCGTCGCCCCCGGGATGCTCGCCGCGTCGGCGTTCAACGGCGCCCTGATGGACTCGACGTTCAGCGTGTTCTTCAAGCTGAAGTACGACAAGCTCTACGACCAGATCCTGGCCACCCCGCTCACCACGAGCGACATCGCCCGCGGCGAGATCGCCTGGGGGCAGCTGCGCGGCGCCAGCTACTCCGCGGCGTTCCTGCTGGTGATGGTGGCGATGGGCCTCGTCGACTCCTGGTGGGCGCTCCTCGCCCTGCCGGCCACCCTGCTGATCGGGTTCGCGTTCAGCGCCGTCTGCATGGCCGTGACGACCTACATGAAGTCGTGGCAGGACTTCGACAAGATCACTCTCGTCCAGATCCCGATGTTCCTGTTCTCGGCGACGTTCTTCCCGGTGACCGCGTTCGACGGCGCGCTGCGCTGGGTGGTGGAGGCGACTCCGCTCTACCGCGGGGTCGTGCTGTGCCGCGAGCTGACGACGGGCGCGCTGTCCTGGGCGTCGGCCGTCTCCGTGGTCTACCTCGTCGTGATGGGGCTGATCGGGATGGTGGTGGTCCGCCGTCGCCTCGACAAGCTGCTGCTCACGTGAGCGCCTTCTGAACCCACAGCACGTCGATCCAGCGGTCGAACTTCCGGCCGACCTCGCGCATCACGCCGACCTCCTCGAAGCCGCAGGCACGGTGCAGGGCAAGGCTCGCCGGGTTGGGCAGTGCGACCGCCGCCACCACCGTGCGGATCCCGTCGGCGACCAACCACCCGAGCAGGTCGTCGTACATCTGCCGGCCGAGCCCCTGCCCCTGGGCGTCGGAGGTCAGGTAGATCGAGGTCTCCCGGGTCGCGGCGTAGCACGGCTTGGGGCGGTACGCCGAGGAGTGCGCGTAGCCGAGGATCGTCTCGTGCCTGGTGGCGACCAGCAGGTGGTCACCCGGCTCCGTGCTGTCGAGGTGCGCGCGCCACTGGTCGATGGAGCGGGGCTCGGTGTCGAAGGTGGCGATGCCGGTGCGAGCCTCGTGGCCGTAGAGCGCGGCGATGCCGGTGAGGTCGGCCTCCCCGGCCGCGCGGATCGTCATGGTCGTCATCCTGACGCAGTTCGGCGGGATCCCGTACGCCGGGAGTCGGCAGGGGCTGAGAAGATGTCCGAATGATCGAGCCTGACACCAAGGACTGGACCTGGGTCCTCGAGCGGCCCTGCACCGAGTGCGGGTTCGACGCCCCTGGCCTCACCCGCGAGCGGGTGCCCGGCGCCATCCGCGACAACGCCACCCTCTGGGAGGTGGTCCTGGGCACCGACGACGCGGCGGTCCGGCCGGCGCCCCACCTGTGGTCCCCCCTCGAGTACGCCTGCCACGTCCGCGACGTCAACCGGCTCTTCGACGAGCGCGTCCGCCAGATGCTGGCCGAGGATCAACCCACCTTCGCCAACTGGGACCAGGACCGCACCGCCGTCGAGCAGGACTACGGCAGCCAGGACCCGGCCAAGGTGGCGGAGGAGGTCGGCGAGGCGGCCGAGGCAGTGGCCAGCACCTACGAGTCCGTCCCCGACGACTCGTGGCAACGCACCGGCACCCGGAGCAACGGCCACACCTTCACCGTCGACAGCCTTGCCCGCTATCACCTCCACGACCTGGTCCACCATGCCCACGACGTCTCCCACGTCACCAAGCGCGTCACGGTCGCGTCCTACGAGGCCTTCGCGGCCGACTACCGCGCCGGGACGCAGGAGATGCCCGACGAAGTGCGGGCATCGATCGAACGTTTCGTCGCCGCTCTCGGCGCTGGAGCGCGAGTCCTCGAGATCGGCAGCGGCCCGGGACGGGACGCCCAGGCCCTCGAGGAGGCCGGGCTCTCCGTGCGCCGTACGGACATCACCCCGGCCTTCGTCCGCTTGCTGCGCGCCGACGGGTTCGCGGCCGACGTGCTCGACCCGCTCTACGACGAGCTCGACGACCCCGAGCGCGACGCGCCGTACGACGGTGTCTGGGCCTCGGCATCCCTCGTCCACGCCCGGCGCGAGGACCTTCCGACCACGCTCACCCGGCTCGCCGGAACCACCCGTCCCGGCGGGGTGCTCCACCTGGCCGTGAAGGAGGGCGACGGCGCCCGGTTCTCCACCCATGGACACGTCGGCGGGCCGCGCCACTTCACGTTCTGGCGCGCGGAGCAGCTGCGCGCGGTGCTCGAGGACGCGGGCTGGACGGTCGATGAGGTTCGCCAGTCCCCGGGGCTTCGCAACGAGACCTGGCTCGACGTGCAGGCCAGCCGCAGGTGAGGGTGAGACCGTGAGGCACACCGAGTTCTGGGCGCGGATGGAAGAGGCACTCGGAGCCTCCTACGCCCGGCACTGGGCGGGCTATTTCGTCATCCGTGACCTCGACGGCCGGACCGCGGACGAGGCCCTCGCGGCCGGGGTGCCGCCGAAGGAGGTCTGGCGAGCCGTGTGGGCCGCACTCGAGCTCCCTGCCCGCGACCGATGACGATCCTCGGCTCCCAGGTCGACGTCGCGGCGGTGCAGCGGCGCACCATCGGCACGCTGGTGGGGGCCCAGGCCGTCGGTGCGGTCGGAATCACCATCGGCATCGCGACTGCGTCCCTGTTGGCCGAGGAGGTCTCCGGATCCGAGCGGCAGGCTGGCCTCGCTCAGACGTTCCAGGTGCTCGGCGCGGCGGTGATGGCCTACGTGCTGGCCCGGCTCATGTCCCGGCGGGGCCGTCGGATCGGGCTGGTGACCGGCTACCTCACCGGCTCGACCGGCGCGGTGGTGGTCGTCGCCGCCGGGGTGGTCGAGTCGATGACGTTGCTGCTCGTCGGCGCTGCGATGCTGGGCTCCAGCACCGCCGCCAACAGCGCCGCCCGCTACGCCGCCACCGACCTGGCGCCGGTGGCGACCCGCGCGCGGGCACTGTCCGTCGTGGTGTGGGCGACCACGATCGGAGCCGTGGCTGGCCCCAACCTGACCGGCCTGTCGGCGTCCGTGGCCGATCGGCTGGGGATCCCGGAGCTCACCGGACCGTTCGCCCTGGCCAGCGTCGGGATGCTGGCCGCCGCACTCGTGATCGCCGTCCTGCTGCGCCCCGATCCACTCCTGACCGCGCGGGCGGTCGCCGCGGAGGAGGCGTCCGACCTTGACCCCGAGGGCAGCCTCCCGGCCCCGGACTCCTCCTGGCGGCGGGTTGCCGGCGCCGTCCGCGAGCACCCCGTGCTGGGTGCGGCCGCCGGTGGGCTGGCGGCCGCGCACGCGGCGATGGTGTCCGTCATGGTGATGACCCCGTTGCACATGCAGCACGGTGGCGCCGAGCTGCGGGTGATCGGGATCGTGATCAGCGTCCATGTCCTCGGGATGTTCGCGTTCTCGCCGGCCATCGGCTGGCTCGCCGACAAGGCCGGCCGGGCCCCCGTCCTTTTCGCCGGGGGAGCGGTGCTGCTGATCTCCCTGGTGCTGTGTGGCCGGGCGCCTGAGGGCAGCTCCTGGCAGATCTTCGTCGGGCTGTTCCTGCTCGGCCTCGGCTGGTCGTTCGCGACCGTCGCGGCCTCCACGATGATCGCCGATCAGGCGCCGCTCCAGGTGCGCACCGAAGTGCAGGGCGCCTCCGACCTGGTGATGGGCCTGACCGCCGCTGGAGCAGGTGGCGTCGCCGGGCTCATCGTCGGAGTCTGGGGCTACCCGACCCTTGCCGCGACGACGGCCGCGCTCGCGGTCGGCGTACTCCTGGCGGCGGTGTACGCCGGTCGGCACTCAGAGCGGCACGCCGAGCAGGTGCTGCCATGAGCGAGACCGTGGCCGATGTGGCCGTCATCGGCGGCTCCGGCTTCTACACCTTCCTCGACGACGCCGAGCAGCGCCCGGTCGAGACGCCGTACGGCGACCCGTCGGCATCGGTCGCCGTCGGCACGGTCGCCGGCCGCCGGGTCGCGTTCCTGCCACGGCACGGTCCGCACCACGAGTTCCCGCCGCACCGCATCAACTACCGCGCCAACGCGTGGGCGCTGCGGTCCCTCGGCGTGCGCCAGGTGCTGGCCCCGTGTGCGGTCGGGAGCCTGCGGCCCGAGGTCGGGCCGGGTGCGGTCGTCGTTCCCGATCAGCTCGTCGACCGCACCCTCGGCCGCACCCAGACGTTCGTGCGAGACCGGCGCCGTGCACGTGCCGTTCGCCGACCCCTACTGCGACCGACTGTCGGCGGCGGTCGCGTCGGTCGACGAGACCGTCCGCACCGGCGGCGCCATGGTCGTGATCGAGGGGCCGAGGTTCTCGACGCGTGCGGAGTCGCAGCACTACGCCGCCCAGGGGTGGTCGCTGGTCAACATGACCGGTCACCCCGAGGCGATCCTGGCCCGGGAGATGCGGCAGTGCTACGCCGCTATCGCGCTCGTCACCGACCTGGACGCGGGGGTCGACGCCGGGTCCGGCGTGAGCCAGGAAGAGGTGTTCGCGACCTTCGCAGAGAACCTCGACCACCTCCGCGGCCTGCTCGCCGACACCATCGCCGCCCTGCCCGATCCCGAGGGCTGCTCGTGCGAGACCTGGGCCGACGGGATCGACCTGACCTACGACATCCCGTCCTGATCGACACGCCGGACGAGATCGCCGGGTCGAACACGTGTTCGGGCTAGGTTGTGTCCACAGGTACGACGCGGAACGAGGTTGTCCACAGGCGTCGGCATCGCTGATCAGGCATGTCGGTGGCTCGTCCTAGCGTCGACGACGTACCTGCAATCCGACGAGACAGATGGGACACACGACATGGCTGGTGGAGACCGCGAGAAGGCCCTGGATGCCGCGCTCGCCAACATCGAGCGGCAGTTCGGCAAGGGCTCGGTCATGCGGCTGGGCGACGAGACCCGGGCGCCGCTGGAGGTCATCCCGACCGGGGCGATCGCGCTCGACGTGGCGCTGGGCCTCGGTGGCCTGCCGCGCGGTCGTGTGGTGGAGATCTACGGCCCGGAGTCCTCCGGAAAGACCACGGTCGCCCTGCACGCGGTGGCCAACGCGCAGAAGGGCGGCGGCATCGTCGCGTTCGTCGACGCCGAGCACGCCCTCGACCCCGAGTACGCCAAGAACCTCGGCGTCGACACCGACGCGCTGCTGGTCTCCCAGCCCGACTCCGGCGAGCAGGCGCTGGAGATCGCCGACATGCTGATCCGCTCCGGCGCCCTCGACCTGATCGTGATCGACTCCGTCGCCGCGCTGGTGCCCCGCGCCGAGATCGAGGGCGAGATGGGTGACAGCCACGTCGGCCTCCAGGCCCGCCTGATGAGCCAGGCGCTGCGCAAGATGACCGGCGCGCTCAACAACTCCAAGACCACCGCGATCTTCATCAACCAGCTCCGGGAGAAGATCGGGGTCATGTTCGGGTCGCCCGAGACCACCACCGGTGGCCGGGCCCTGAAGTTCTACTCCTCGGTGCGCCTCGACGTCCGCCGGATCGAGACGCTCAAGGACGGCACCGACATGGTCGGTAACCGCACGCGCGTCAAGGTCGTCAAGAACAAGGTGGCCCCGCCGTTCAAGCAGGCCGAGTTCGACATCATGTACGGCAAGGGCATCTCCCGCGAGGGAGGCCTGATCGACGTCGGCGTCGAGGCGGGCCTCGTCCGCAAGGCCGGCGCCTGGTACACCTACGAGGGCGACCAGCTCGGCCAGGGCAAGGAGAACGCCCGAGCGTTCCTCAAGGACAACCCCGACCTGGCCAACGAGCTGGAGAAGCGGATCCTGGAGAAGCTCGGCGTCGGTCCGACGGTCGACGCGGAGGCGGAGGTTCCGGCCGACCCGACCGGCATCGATGACTTCTGAGCCCGACGGACCCGATGCCGACCCGGAGTCGGTGGCGCGCAAGATCCTGCTCGACCAGCTGACCGGTCAGGCCCGAAGTCGCAGCGAGCTGGCCGGGAAGCTCGCCGCCAAGAACGTGCCCGACGACGTCGCCACCCGCCTCCTCGACCGGTTCGAGGAGGTCGGGCTGGTCGACGACGAGGCATTCGCGAAGGCGTGGGTCTCCAGCCGCGGACCCGGCAAGGGTCTGGCGAGGCGGGCGCTCGCCCAGGAGCTGCGGCGCAAGGGAGTGGCCGACGACGTGGCGCGCGAGGCGCTCGACGAGATCGACCCCGCCGAGGAGGAGGAGACGGCGCGGGCTCTGGTCCGCAAGAAGCTGCGCTCGATGCAGGGCCTCGACGACGACCATGGCGACCCGTCGGCTGGTCGGAGTGCTCGCCCGCAAGGGCTACTCGCCGGGCCTCGCCTTCAGCGTCGTCAAGGACGAGCTCGCTTCAGCAGGTCGTCCAGATCCGACGTGATCGAGGCCGGGCTCTCGCGGACGTCGAGGGCGCCGGCCTCTCGCAGCTCCGCGTCGGACACCCCACCGGTGAGCACGCCGACGCACGGGAAGTCGCACTTGCTGGCTGACTCCACGTCCCAGACGGTGTCGCCGATCACGAGCGCCGCCTCGCCCGAGACCCTCTCCATGGCCAGGCTCAGCAGGTCCGCGTCGGGCTTGGAGCTCTCGACCTGATCGCCGGACACCCAGGCGTGCAGGGCCTCGGCGGCTCCGAGGACCGAGAGCAGCCGCTCGGTGACCTCGCGCTCGCCCGAGCTGGCGACCACCACCTTGAGGTCGCGACCGCGCAGCGCCTCGAGCAGCTCGGGTGCGCCGTCGGTCGGTGTCACGTGGGGCAACTGGTCCTCGAAGCGCATCCCGTGCATCTTTCGCACCTCGTCGCCGACCGCGTTCTCGACCGCACGCCCCGCGAGCCGCTCCACCAGCCGGTCACCACCGATCCCGATCGCGCGGTGGATCCGCCAGGCTGGAATGTCCACGCCGACGCTGAGGAACGCCGATCGCCACGCCAGGACGTGCTGGTAGACGGTGTCCACCAGGGTGCCGTCCAGGTCGAGGATCACGGTGTCGAGAGGGGCTTCGGGTGCGGCGGCGTTCATTGGCATCCGGTGCCCGGACCGCGCGGGCTCAAACGTGCGCCGGCCGAGTTCGACATGATGTGCCCATGACCCCGCACCTGCACCGTCTGCCGCCCGGTCCGGTCGACCTCACAGAGATCGCGACCGACGCCAAGCCCGGATTCGACGGGAAGAAGCGAGATGGCAAGAGCGCTCTGTTCGCCATGGGCGACGAGCTGTCCGATCTGCAGGAGCGACTCTTCGCCGAGGGCTTCACCGGATCGCGACGCCGGGTGTTGCTGGTGCTGCAGGGGATGGACACCTCCGGCAAGGGCGGCGTCCTGCGGCACACGGTCGGCCTGGTCGACCCGCAAGGGGTGAAGATCACCAGCTTCAAGGCGCCCACCGAGGAGGAGCGTCGACATCCCTTCCTCTGGCGGGTGCGCAAGGCGCTGCCGCAGCCCGGCTACATCGGCGTCTTCGACCGCTCGCACTACGAGGACGTGCTGATCGCCCGGGTCAAGGGCATCGTCAAGCCCCGTACGGTGCAGAGCCGCTACCGGCAGATCAACGAGTTCGAGGCCGAGCTGGCCCAGGACGGCGTCACGATCGTGAAGTGCATGCTGCACATCTCCGCCGAGGAGCAGAAGGCACGATTGCTGGCCCGTCTGGACAAGCCGAAGAAGCACTGGAAGTTCAACCCGGCCGACGTCGACGAGCGGGGGAGGTGGCCCGCCTACCGTGAGGCCTACGAGCTCGCCCTCGAGCACACCAACACCGAGATCGCCCCCTGGCACGTGATCCCCTCAGACCACAAGTGGTACCGCAACCTGGCGATCGGCCAGGTGCTCCTGGAGACGTTGCGCGGGATGGCGCTGCGCTGGCCAGAGGCCGACTTCGACGTCGCCGAGCAGAAGCAGAGACTGATCGGGGAGGACCTGGTCCGGTGATCCCCACGGTCTCGGTCACCCGCTACGTCACCCCGCTGCGCGAGGGAGGCAGTCTGCCCGGCATCGTCGAGGCCGACGACCTCGGCACCTACGTCTGCAAGTTCCGCGGTGCCGGCCAGGGCCTTCGGGTGCTGGTGGCCGAGGTGGTCGTGGGTGAGCTGGCCCGTCGGATCGGGCTGTCCACCCCGCGTCTGGTCGGACTCCACCTGGACCCCGAGATCGCGCGCTACGAGGCCGACGAGGAGGTGCAGGACCTCCTGGGCGCCAGCGCCGGCCTCAACCTCGGAATCGACTTCCTGCCCGGCGCGTTCGGCTACGACGGCGCCGTGCACGACGGCTCTGACGTCGCCGCGAAGGTGCTGTGGCTCGACGCCTTCACCGCCAACGTCGACCGCAGCTGGCGCAACCCCAACCTGCTGGTCTGGCACGGCCGGCTGTGGGTGATCGACCACGGAGCCGCGCTCTACTTCCACCACGGCTGGTCCGGCGGCATCACCGACCCGGCGCGGTTCGCACACCAGCCCTGGGACGCCGCCGACCACGTGCTCCGGGGCCACGCCCGAGGGCTGGCGGCTGCCGACGACGAGATCACCAGGCTTCTCGACGAGCAGTTGTTCGCCGAGGTGCTGGCCGAAGTACCCGACGAGTGGCTGGAGCCGGTGCCGGGCGCGGAGACGCCCGACGCCGTGCGCGAGGCCTACGGCTCGTTCCTGCTCGAGCGGCTCTCGACCCGGCAGTGGCTCCCCGCAGCGGAAGCCGCATGACCACCCCATTCAAATGCTCGCTTCGCTCCGCTTTGAACGGGGACCCCGGATGAGCACGCTCGCCTACCAGTACGTCGTCCTGCGGTGCGTCCCGCGGGTGGAGCGCGAGGAGTTCATCAACGTCGGAGTGGTCCTCTACTGCCAGGCGTCCGACTACCTCGACGTCCGCTGGAGCGTCGACCGGGAACGGCTGCGTGTCCTCGACCCCGGGCTCGACCTCGACCAGGTGTGCGAGGCGCTGGCCTTCGTCGCCGGTGTGTGCGCGGGCGACGAGCGCGGCGGGACGGCCGCCCAACAGCCCATCGGGACCCGCTTCGGCTTCCTGATGGCGCCCCGCAGCACCGTGCTCCAGCCGGGGCCGGTGCACGGGGGTGTGACGACCGATCCCGCGGCCGAGCTCGAGCGCCTGGTCGGCCGGCTGGTGACCAGCGAGCGCTGACCGTCGTCAACTAACGACGGGTCAGCTCAGACGGGGACCAGCTCGACCGCGCCGACGGCGTAGCGGGCCAGCACCGCGCGGGCCAGCTCCTGGTGAGCACCGAGCGGCTCGGAGACCGCCACGGCACCGGCCTCGAGGGCCAGTTCGGCTGCCCGGTCGGGCAGGAAGCCCGGCGCGAGGAACATCGACGCGACGGCGATGTGGCGGCGCCCTTCCCGGCGGAAGGCGCGGACCGCCTCGCCGGTGGCCGGGGGCGCGGCCGAGGCGTAGGCCGCGGTCACCGGCAGCTTGTGGCGCGTGCCCCACACCCGTGCCAGGCGGGCGACCGCCTGGTTGGCGAGCGCGTCGGACGACCCGGCGGCCGCCAGCACGAGGGCGTCGAGCTCGCGGACCCGGGAAGCCTTGAGCGCCTCACGCATCCGCAGGTCGAGCACCTCGAGGAAGCTCGGCTCCATGCCGAGGATCGAGCTGGTGCGGATCTTGAGTCCCTCGTGGCGCGCCGTCGCGGCGGCGACGGCCTCCGGGACGTCGACCTTCGCGTGGTAGGCCTCGGAGAGGAGCAGTGGTACGACGACGATCTCGTCGTACTTCGCACGCACGAGCTTGTTGACGACCGTCTGGAAGGACGGCTTCGACAGTTCCAGGAACGCAGGCTCGATCCTCAGGTCCGGGCGCAGCGCGCGGACCTCGTCGACGAGGGCATTGATCGTCTCGGCGGACCGCGGGTCACGACTTCCGTGAGCCAGAGCCACCAGTGCAGGAGCAGCCATCAGCGCGGCCTCCTCTCATTCTGTGGTGAACAACGACCGACCACGCTGTCGGTTTGGAGATCTGCGTCACAGTGCAGGTCACAGGGCTGGCCATAGGTCTGGGGCATCAGTGGATCCCGCACTCGGTCTTGGCGGTGCCGGCCCAGCGCCCGCTGCGCGGGTCGTCCCCGGGGGCGACCCGCCGGGTGCACGGCCAGCACCCGATGGAGGGGTAGCCGTCGTAGACCAACGGGTTGACCAGCACGTTGTTGTCCTCGATGTAGCGCTGGACCTGCTCGTCGGACCACCGGGCCAGTGGCGAGACCTTCACCTTGCCCTTGCGGGCGTCCCAGCCGATCACCGGCGCGATGATCCGGTCGTGCGTCTCGGCGCGTCGAAGCCCGGTCGCCCAGGCGTCGTACTGCTCGAGGGCGTTCTTGAGCGGGGCGACCTTGCGCAGCGCGCAGCACAGGTCGGGGTCGGTCTTGTAGAGGTCCTTGCCGTGGGTCTCGTCCTGCTCGGCCACGGTCTGCTCGGGCGTGACGTTGACCAGGTTGACCGGCAGCGTCGCCTCCACGGCATCGCGGGTGCCGATGGTCTCGGCGAAGTGGTAGCCCGTGTCGAGGAAGACCACGGCAACGCCCGGTGCGACCCGGGACGCGAGGTGAGCGAGGACGGCGTCACCCATCGAGGAGGTCACGCAGAACCGGTCGCCGAACGTCGCGACGGCCCACTCGATGATGTGCTCGGCCGGGGCCAGCTCGAGCTCGGCCCCGACGTGGGACACCAGCTCGCGCAGCTCCTCGGGGGTCCGGCCCTCGGTGTGGCTGCCCTTGAACTCGCGCGCGGAGCGCGTCGTCGCGGTCGTCATGACGTGCCCGAAGTCTGCGCTGCCGGACGGATCATCCCGAGCATCTTCACGGTGAAGGCGCGCAGGCAGGACCGGCACTCCCAACCGGGAGTCTCGCCCTCGTGGGGCCAGAGATTCTCGTCCCCGCAGTAGGGGCAGTGGAAGGGCTGCGCTCGCTCGCTCATGCTGTGGCCAGCTCCCGTTCGCCGCGCAGCACCGCGTCGTCGGCCCGGGTCACCCAGGTCGCGAACGACTCGTCCGGCTCGCGCTCGGCGAGGAACGCGGAGACCACGTTGGTGATGTAGTCGTCGAGGTCCTCGCTGGTGACCTTGTGGGCCCGCAGCTTGCGGCCGAAGGCGGTGGTCAGACCGAGGGCGCCGCCGAGGTGCACCTGGAACCCCTCGACCTGGTTGCCGTGCCGGTCCATCACCAGCTGGCCCTTGAGTCCGATGTCGGCCACCTGGGTGCGCGCGCAGGCGTTGGGGCAGCCGTTGACGTTGACCGTGATCGGGACGTCGAGCTCGGGGAACCGCTGCTCCAGCTCGGTGATCAGTGCCTTGGCGCGGTTCTTGGTGTCCACGATCGCGAGCTTGCAGAACTCGATGCCGGTGCAGGCCATCGTGTTGCGGCGCCAGTTGCTGGGGCGCGCGGTCAGGCCGACCTTCTCCACCTCGGCGGTGAACGCCTCCAGGTCCGCGGCGTCGACGCCGATCACCACGAGCTTCTGGTACGCGGTCAGCCGGGCGCCCCGGGCGCCGTACCGCTCGACGAGGTCGGCCAGGCCGGTGAGCGTCGTACCGTCGATCCGGCCCACGGCCGGCGCCAGCCCGACGTAGTACTTGCCGTCGTTCTGCTCGTGGACACCGATGTGGTCGCCCTGCGCAGCCGGGGACTCGGGAGAGGGGTTGTCGACGAGCCTCCGCTGGAGGTACTCGGTCTCCAGCACCTCGCGGAACTTCTCCTTGCCCCAGTCGGCCAGCAGGAACTTCAGCCTCGCCTTCGACCGGAGTCGCCGGTAGCCGTAGTCGCGGAAGATGGAGGTGACGCCCTCCCAGACGTCGGGCACCTCGTCGAGCGGGACCCAGACACCGAGCTTGTGCGCGAGCATCGGGTTCGTCGAGAGGCCACCGCCGACCCAGACGTCGAAGCCCGGGCCGTGCTCGGGGTGGACGGTGCCGACGAACGAGATGTCGTTGACCTCGGGCGCCACGTCGTGGCTGGGGTGCCCGGTGAGCGCGGTCTTGTACTTCCGCGGCAGGTTGGAGAACTCCGGGTTGCCGATGGCGCGGCGCTTGATCTCCGCCAGCGCCTCGGAGCCGTCGATGATCTCGTCCTTGGCAATCCCGGCGACCGGGCTGCCCAGGAACGGCCGCGGCGAGTCACCGCAGGCCTCGATGGTGATGAGCCCGGCACCTTCGAGGCGTTCCCAGATCGCCGGGACGCTCTCGATCTCGATCCAGTGGTACTGGATGTTGTTGCGGTCGGTGATGTCGGCGGTGTTGCGGGCGTACGTCGTGGAGGTCTCGCCGAGAGCGCGGAGCTGCTCGACGCCGAGGATCTGTCCGTCGGTGCGGACCCGCATCATGAAGAAGCGGTCGTCGAGCTCCTCCTCCTCGAGCATCGCGGTCTTGCCGCCGTCGAAGCCGGGGGCGCGCTGGGTGTAGAGCCCCATCCAGCGGAATCGGCCGCGCAGGTCGGCCGGGTCGATCGAGTCGAAGCCGCGCTTGCTGTAGATGTGCTCGATCCGGGCACGGACGTTGAGCGGGTCGTCGTCCTTCTTGGACTGCTCGTTCTTGTTCAGCGGCTCGGTGTAACCGAGGGACCACTGACCCTCGGCGCGCTTGGGACGCGGAATCTCAGTGTGCTTCGCGGGCTGGGACTGGAAACGCAAGTCAGGCACGGGGATGGTCCTGTTCGCTGAGTGCCGCGCGCGACGGTGAGCGCGGATTCGAGAAAAGGGGCGGCGTGATTCAGCGGGGCCGACACATCATGCTGCGGGTACGCCCGAGGTCCACGTGGCGTCGTACCACGAGGTGCGCGTGCGTCGCAGCGGAGATCATGACGAGGAGTCTCACCGTGCGGACGGCCTGCCCACAAGCCGGAATCTCATGTAGTGAGACGTGACTCCAGCATCTGAGACGGTGAGCGGCGGGCCCACGCCTGAGACGACGGGGTGTGCGGCCCACGTCACACGACGGGCGGTCACTAGTCTGTCCTCATGACTGATGCCGTGATCAGCAGTGCCTACCGCCAGATCCTCGAGGTGATGGCCTCGGTCGAGCCCCGGATCGCGGAGGCGACCCGACAGGAGCTGACCGACCAGCGGGGATCCCTGAAGCTGATCGCGAGCGAGAACTACGCCTCGCCGGCGGTCCTGCTCACGATGGGCACGTGGCTGAGCGACAAGTATGCCGAGGGCACGGTCGGGCACCGCTTCTACGCGGGATGCCAGAACGTCGACACCGTGGAGTCCGTGGCCGCCGAGCATGCCCGTGAGCTGTTCGGTGCGCCGTATGCCTATGTGCAGCCGCACTCCGGCATCGATGCCAACCTGGTCGCCTACTGGTCGATCCTGGCCCACCGGGTCGAGGCGCCGGGGCTCGAGAAGCTCGGCGCCAAGAACGTCAGCGAGCTGAGCGAGCAGGACTGGGAGTCGCTGCGCCACGAGCTGGGCAACCAGCGGCTGCTGGGCATGTCGCTCGACGCGGGCGGGCACCTCACCCACGGGTTCCGCCCCAACATCAGCGGCAAGATGTTCCACCAGAACCAGTACGGAACCGACCCCGAGACCGGGCTGCTCGACTACGACGCCGTGGCAGCCAAGGCCCGTGAGTTCCGGCCACTCGTGCTGGTCGCCGGCTACTCCGCCTACCCGCGCCGGGTGAACTTCGCCAAGATGCGCGAGATCGCCGACGAGGTCGGCGCCACGCTGATGGTCGACATGGCGCACTTCGCCGGGCTGGTGGCAGGCAAGGTGTTCACCGGGGACGAGGACCCGGTGCCGCACGCGCACGTCACGACGACCACGACGCACAAGTCGCTGCGCGGCCCCCGGGGAGGGCTGGTGCTGGCCCAGGAGGAGTTCGCCTCCTCCGTCGACCGCGGCTGCCCGATGGTCCTCGGTGGTCCGCTCTCGCAGATGATGGCGGCCAAGGCGGTGGCCCTGGCCGAGGCCCGGCAGGACTCGTTCAAGACCTACGCTCAGCAGGTGGCCGACAACGCGAAGTCGCTGGCCGACGGCTTCCTGTCGCGTGGCGGCAACCTTGTCACCGGCGGCACCGACAACCACCTGGTCCTGCTCGACGTCACGTCGTTCGGCCTCACCGGCCGGCAGGCCGAGTCGGCGCTCCTCGACGCCGGCGTGGTGACCAACCGCAACTCCGTGCCCAACGACCCCAACGGCGCCTGGTACACCTCCGGCATTCGGCTCGGTACGCCGGCGCTGACCACCCGCGGGTTCGGGCACGACGAGTTCGACCACGTGGCGGAGCTGATCGTCCAGGTCCTCTCCAACACCGAGCCGGGGACCACCAAGAAGGGGACGCCGTCCAAGGCGTCGTACACCCTGGCCGACGGCGTCGGCGACAAGGTCAAGGACGCGTCCGCGGAGATGCTCGAGAAGTACCCGCTCTACCCGGGCCTCGACCTGGCCTGACGCTATCAGTTCCCCGTGACGGGCCGCGGAGTCCGCGACCGCAAGGCGCCTCGGCGAAGCGGGAGGCTGCGAAGACACTGAGTGAGGGTGTAGCTCCTTGCTGGTGGCGATGCCGTCGATCTCGTCGATCGATCAGGTCAGCCGCGATGAAGCTCAACGCCTCGATCGACGTTCCTGAGGACACCTTGCGCTTGCGACGGCACGGTCACGTGGGGGCGCTCGGGAACCGTCTTGACCTCCCAGCCGTGATGGAGGGCCGCGCTGGTGTGGCTCAGGACCCCGTTGCAGGGCGTGCGCGCGTCGAACGCGCGTCGTCGATGGACGAGACGGCGTAACGTCCACGGTCGACAGCGACGATCTCACCGTGCCGCAGGGCGCGATCGACTTCACGTGCGAGACAGTGCATCCTGACCAGCTGCGCTCGGGAGGCTATGCCTCCGAGCTGGTTCAGACACTCGACTGACGTGCACGGCCGAAAGGCTGGCGCAGATCGGCTCAACGTCGCACCTGGTCATCCACAGGCTAGTGCTCACTCCACCCGCGGGGTGGTCCGCTCCACGATCGTGCGGAGGTCGCCACCGGCGAGGGTGCCGAACGTGCCGTCGTACGACGACCCGAGGCGCGAGGCGCAGAACGCGTCCGCCACCTCCGGGGGAGCGAAGCGGACCAGCAGGGACCCCTGGAGGCAGGCGGCCATCCGGCCGGCCAGCCTGCGGGCCGACTGCTCGAGCGTGGCCTCGTCACCCAGGAGCGCGAGAGCGTCGTCGATCGCGCGGTCGAGCCGGGCGTCGGCGCCGCGGGCGAGCCCGACCTCACTGATCCACGCCTCCAGGGCTGCCGGCTCCCGAGCAAGAGCTCGGAGCACGTCGAGGGCGTTGACGTTGCCGGAGCCCTCCCAGACCGAGTTCAACGGAGCCTCGCGGTAGAGCAGCGGCATGACCGACTCCTCGACGTACCCGTTCCCGCCCAGGCACTCCAGCGCCTCGGCCACCATCGCCGGGGTCCGCTTGCAGACCCAGAACTTCGCGAGCGGCAGCGCGATCCGGCGCAGAGCGGCCTCGTGCGGGTCGGCGAGGTTGTCGACCGCGGCCGCAAGCCGGATGGCGAGCGCTGTGGCGGCCTCGGACTCGATCGCGAGGTCGGCGACGACGTTCTGCATGAGCGGCTTGTCGGCGAGCAGGCCGCCGAAGGCGGAGCGGTGGGCGACGTGCCACGACGCCTCGGAGGCCGCTCGCCGCATCAGCGCGGCGGACCCCAGCACGCAGTCGAGGCGGGTCGCGTTGACCATCTCGATGATGGTGCGGACCCCGCGTCCCTCGTCGCCGAGACGGTGCGCGACGGTGCCGTCGAACTCCAGCTCGCTCGACGCGTTCGACCGGTTGCCCAGCTTGTCCTTGAGCCGGACCACGTCGAGCTGGTTACGGGTCCCGTCCGGCAGCACCCGGGGTACGACGAAGCAGGTGACTCCGCCGTCGGCCTGGGCCAGGACGAGGAACATGTCGTTCATCGGAGCCGAGGTGAACCACTTGTGGCCGTGCAGGGTGTAGTCGCCGTCGACGGAGGTCGCACGGGCCACGGTCACGTTGGCGCGGACGTCGGAGCCGCCCTGCTTCTCGGTCATCCCCATGCCGGCCAGGGCCCCGCGCTTCTCCGACACCGGTCGCAGCCCCGGGTCGTAGCTGGTGGAGGCGAGCAGGGGGACCCACTCCTTGGCGACCGCGTCGTCGACGCGCAGCGCGGGCACGGCCGCGTAGGTCATCGAGATCGGGCAGCCGTGGCCTGGTTCGGTGTGCGACCAGGCGAGGAACCCGGCGGCGCGGCGGACGTGTGCGTGCGGTAGATCGGACTCCCAGGGCGCGGCCGCCAGCCCGTGGCCGACCGCCCGCTCCATCAGCCAGTGCCAGGACGGGTGGAAGGCGACCTCGTCGATGCGGTTGCCGTAGCGGTCGTAGGGCCTCAGGGTCGGGTGGTTCTCGTTCGCGAGCATCCCGTGCTCGCGGGCCTCGGGCGTTCCCGCCTCGGCGCCGATGGGCGCGAGGTCGTCCACGACACCGGCCGAAGCATGCCGGGTGACGGCCTCGACCAGCGCGACGTCGGAGGTGACCACGTTGTGTCCGACCAGGGGCGGGCACTGATTGTCCGCGACCCGGATCTCGCCTCGCGTTTTGGGGCCTTCCATGTGGATACCGTAGGCCCATGGGCGCCACGGAGAGCCACTCCGGTCCCCGGGCGGGACGGCTGCCCGAGTGGGTGCCGGCGTGGGTGCACCAGCTCGGCGCGGTGCTCTGGCGGCTGATCGTCTCCACCGTCGGCAGCTGCATGCGCTACCGCGTCACCGGGCTGGCGGGCGAGGCGGCGTTCTTCGCGGTGCTGTCGGTGCCCCCTCTGATCTTCATGCTCGCCGGCGGCATCGGGATCGTCAGCGACCGGTTCACGCCGGCCCAGATCGCGGACGTGCGGACCGCGATCATCGACCTGTCCCAGCGGGCGCTGACCGATCGCGCCGTCTCGCGGATCATCATCCCGACCATCGACGACGTCCTCAACGAGCCGCGGTTCGACGTGATCTCGCTCGGCTTCGTCCTCGCCCTGTGGTCCGGGTCGCGCGCGCTCAACGTCTTCATCGACACGATCACCGTCATGCACGGACTGGGCGGCCACCGGGGCATCGTCAAGACCCGGGCGCTGTCGTTCGTGCTCTACATCCTGGCCATGTTGACCGGCGTGGTGACGGTCCCACTCGTCGTGGCCGGCCCCACGCTCGTACGTCGGGTGCTACCGGAGCGGTCGGAGTTCCTGATGACGTTCTACTGGCCGACGGTCCTCGTCATCTGCATCTGCTTCCTGGCCACGCTCTACCACGTGTCGGTGCCGGTGCGCACGAACTGGAGCTTCAACCTCCCGGGGGCGACGTTCGCCCTCGGCGCCTGGGTGGCCGGCTCGGCCCTGCTGCGGTGGGTGCTGACGGTGACGGCTGCCGACTCCAGGTCGATCTTCGGGCCGCTGGCGGCGCCGATCGCCGTACTGCTGTGGCTCTACCTGTTGGCGCTGGCCGTGCTGATCGGGGCCGCGGTCAATGCTGCCTTCGACACCGTGTTCCCGCAGAAGGCGACCACCCGGGCCCGGCTCGAACTCGTGTATCGACTGCGGCATCGGATGGCGCCCCGCGACCCTCCGGTCGAGTAGGTTCGGGGCGTGGCTGCCCCAACCGAGTCTTTCGCGGAGGCCTCCCGCGGACGGATCTCGTTGCCCGAGAAGGTGCGTTCACCCTGGTGGGAGCTCGGCCGCCGGATGCTGGCCGCGCTCGCCATCCTGGTGGGCACGGTGCTGATCGTCTACTTCGACCGGCATGCCTACCACGACAACAACGACCCCTCCGGAACCGTCGGGATGGTCGACGCGATCTACTACACGACAGTCACGCTCAGCACGACCGGGTACGGCGACATCGCTCCGGTCACGGCTCACGCCCGCCTGATCAACGCGTTCATCATCACCCCGCTGAGGATCGCGTTCCTGGTCCTGCTGATCGGCACCACCCTCGAGGTCCTCGCCTCGCAGGGTCGCGAGATTTTCCGGGTCTCCCGGTGGAGGAAGAGCATGGGACAGCACGTCGTCGTCATCGGCTACGGCACCAAGGGCCGCAGCGCCGTCGAGACCCTGATCAACAACGGCCAGGACCGCGAAGGCATCGTGGTGGTCGACTCCGGAGCCGCGGCGCTGGAGGACGCCCACACCGACGGACTCGCGGTCGTCACCGGCGACGCAACCCGACGTGAGGTGCTTCGTCGTGCGGGGGTCGCCAACGCAAGCCACGTCATCATCACCACCGACCGCGACGACTCCAACGTGCTCGCCACCCTGACCGTGCGCCAGCTCAACCCGAAGGCGCTGATCGTCGCGGCCGTGAGGGAGCAGGAGAACGTCGCCTTGATGCGGCAGTCCGGTGCCGACTCGGTGATCACCTCCTCCGACGCCGTCGGCCGGTTGATCGGACTCTCGTCGCTCTCGCCGACGCTCGGCTCGGTGATGGAGGACCTCCTCACCTACGGCGAGGGCCTCGAGGTCGCCGAGCGGGACCTGCTGGTGTCCGAGGTGGGTCAGCAGCCGCAGTCACTGCCCGACCAGGTGGTCGCCGTGGTCAGGGACGAGAAGGTCTACCGCTACTTCGACCCCGTGGTGACGCAGCTGGCTCGCGGTGACCGGCTCATCGTCGTACGTCCGGCCAAGGAGCTGCCGTGGGCGCCGCGTCCGGGGACCCACGACGAGGAGTTCGCCACCGAGGACACCTGATCGCGGCCGCCACCTCGAGACGGTGCACCGTGGCGTGGACGAGCAAGGAACCCCGGACGTCTCGTCCACGCCACAGTGGTCTTCACTGCCCCCGGCGTCCCCGGATGTCGCTGCCGGGAGGTGCTCCGGCGGACGTTGGCCCGCCGTTGGTCCGATCCTCCAGCGCACGCTGGGGTGCGTTCACGATGACCTCTCCGGCCGCCGGATCTGCAGGAAGCTGCCGGGGCAGCGCGGCCGGTCCGGGCGTGGAATCACGTACTCGGTGCTGCCCTCGTTGTGCACGAGCAGCCAGCGATCGCGAACCAGCGGGACGCGTGCGCCGCAGTGGGGGCACACGGCCGTGCGACGGACGCTGGTGGCGGGAATGTCGGACCTCGCTTCGGAGAAGGGGCGAGGTCCAGGCCCGGATGTCACCCGCTTGTCTAGAGCGGGACGTTGTCAGCCTAGCCAAATGCGCCCGGCCTTGGCGACCCCTTCCCGACGCAGCATCCAGCCGCTCAACCTGCTGCTGCTGAGGCCACCTGCACCTCAGGAGCCACGTGTTCATCACCAGCACCCTCGCTTCGATTGATGCGCATGCGCGCAGTCCGGGCCAGGCGTAGAGTGCGTGGGAAGCGTCGCCCTGGACCTTGACGATGCCGCAGGCAGCATCGAGTCGATATGGGGGGCGGAATCGTGCGCATCCAAGTGGTGATGACCCTGCCGCGCGAGGCGCGCAGTGTTCCGGTGGTCCGCCGTACGGTGGCGACCGCGTTGGAGAGTGCAGGCGTGACCCGCGAGTGCGTGGACGAGGTGGAGGTCGCACTTTCGGAGGCCTGCACCAACGTGTTCCAGCATGCGCACGATGCGTCGTACGAGGTGGTGATCAACATCGGCGACGAACAGCTGACGATGGACGTGCTGGATTCTGGCGAGGGTTTCGGGAACCACGGGGCCGAGCCGGCGCCCCTGGAGGACCTCGAGGCCGAGGGAGGTAGGGGCATCGCCCTGATGCGGGCACTCAGCGATCGTGCGGTGTTCGACACCGTCACGGGCCGCGGCGGCTCGGTGCACCTGATGAAGCACTTGCGCTGGACCGACGGGGGCGTCGGTTGGCGACTGGTCGCGGACGCCGCCTCGGACGGCGTACGGGACGGAGTCCCGGACCCGTCCAGCTCCTGAGTCGACGGACGCGCGCAGGGGCGCGCACCCGGCGAGAGGGACCCAACGACCCGATCACTGCGGCGCACCCCAAGCCCGACGACCTGCCGCCCGCTCCCTGACAACCTCAGGAGGCGTCGCGCTCCCGCTCACCCCGGGCCAGCTGGAACAGTCGCGCACCCCAGGCGCAGGCACGGTCGAGCTCGCCAGGTGCCGCCGGACCCTTGACGTCCACGACGTAGAAGCTGGTGGGAGCGTCGAGCAGCTCGAAGCCCCGGGTGCGCAGGACGCGCGCAGCCCGCTTCGCCGCAGAGCCGGGCAGCCGACGTACCTTGTCCACCCTGGTATCGAACGAGACCACCCTCGGCCGGCCCGCCGGCGCGGGGAACGTCGTCTCCAGAGTCCTGAGCCACTCGCGTACGCCGTACGCCGCGCGCGACGGCTCGGCTCCCTGGGAAACGGCGTCGTCGCGTGTCGACTGGCGGCTGAGCGAGAACGCGTGCGTGGGGGCCCCGATGACCAGTAGTGCGCACCCGTCCAGGTCTTCCGGCCGGACGTGACGAACGTCGGCGAGCATCGCTTCGCCGCCTCCGCGGCGCAGGCCGTCCGCGATCTTCTGCGCGATCTGTTCGGTGTTGCCGAACATGGATTCGTACACGATCACGATCTTCATGGCGATCTCCTCGTCTCTCAGGGTCGGTAGGAATCGGTCGGGACGACGACGGCGCGGCCGTTGACGGTGCCGTTCGCCAGGTCCCGGTAGGCCTGCGCGGCGTCGTCGAGGGTGTAGAGCGACGTCTCGGCCGTCAGCCGTCCCCGGGAGGCAAGATCGAGCACCTCGACGAGCTCACGCCGGTTGCCCCAGTACGTGGTCTGGACGCTGACCTCGTAGGGCACGCCGAAGAACGAGACCGGGAGGGTGCCGCCGGCGATGCCGACGATCGTGATGTCTCCCAGCTGGCGGGCACACGCCGCAGCCGCGGCCAGCGTGTCGTCGGAGCCGACGCAGTCGATCACGACGTCGGCGCCGACGCCGCCGGTGAACTCGCGGACTTCTTCCGCCAGGGTCGGCCCGGGGGAGAGTGAGAGGTCCGCCCCGTACTGCGCTGCCAGGTCACGAGCGGAGTCCCGGGTGTCGACGGCGATCACGCGCGCGCCGGCGGTGGCGCGCAGGATCTGCACCGCCATGTGTCCCAGGCCCCCGATCCCGATCACGACTGCGGTCGCCGTGGGACCAAGCTTGTGTGCCGAGCGCCTCACCGCGTGGTACGGCGTCAGCCCCGCATCCGTCAACGGAGCGGCCTGGACGACGTCGAGGCCATCCGGGACGGGCACCAGATGCCGGGCGGCTGGAACCAGCAGGTACTCGGCCATGCCTCCGTCGAGGCCGAGCCCACCCCCGCCACCGGGCACCGGTGCCAGATCAGGTCGTTCGCAGTAGGTCTCGAGACCGTCCAGGCAGTGCCGGCAGGTGCCGCATCCCCAAGCACCTACGACCGCGACCGGCTGACCTGGGTCCAGGCCCCGGACGCCGGCCCCCAGGGAGTGGACCCACCCGGCGTTCTCGTGGCCGAGCGTGAACGGGGGACCCCATGGGAGCAACCCGGCCTCGAAGTCGTGCATGAGGTGCAGATCCGAGTGGCACGCCCCCGCGGCACCGACCTGCACCACCACCTCGCCCGGACCCGGTTCCAGCGCCGGAACCTCGTCGAGAACCGGGTCGGTCTTCCACGCCGTGAGTCGCAGTGCCTTCATGTCGCCCTCCCTGGCGGTTCGGCTGTTCCCTCTTCCACCCTGCTTCCACGTGCGGGTTCCGGTCAGGGGCATCCGGCCGCGGGCCATGGGCCGAAAGGCCCTGCCGCTACCCCGCCGGTCGACAGACGCTGA
The DNA here is from genome assembly GCA_963841625.1 of uncultured Actinomycetota bacterium. GTDB lineage: Bacteria > Actinomycetota > Actinomycetes > Propionibacteriales > Nocardioidaceae > Nocardioides. The sequence continues at coordinate 593,230 of CAWJDH010000009.1, forward strand.
GGGTGCAGACCGAACGCCGGACCCGACCCCGGAGAAGGACATGGACCTCGCGACCCAGCTCGAGAGACGCGCAATCCGTGCGCGAACGATCCGTCGCTTCGTCGGCGGCTTCTACCTGACCATGGGCGGGATCAACGCAGGCATCGTCTTCGCCGACCCCCACAGCTACCAGCACTTCGCCGACGGTGCCTACCTCGGCTTCGTGGCCGAGCGCTGGAACGACATTGTCATGGCGAACCCGTCCTTCTGGGGTTTGCTGCTCGCGGCCGGCGAGATCCTCCTCGGAGTCCTGCTCCTTCGCGGCGGTCCGCTGGCAAGGATCGGTTGGGTGGGTGTGATCGCCTTCCACGTGCTGCTCATGCTGTTCGGTCCCGGCATCTGGCTCTGGTGCATCCCGGCACTGGCGGTCCTGGTACCCGCGGCCCGTGCGGACTGGCCGCAGCTAGTCGGCCACAACCCGGTGCGAGCGGCCACGGAGAGGGTGACCGCGAATGGTCACGACTGACCACACGACGGGTACGGCCTCGCAGCTGATCACCCCACCGGCCCACCTGGTCGGCATGTCGGCCTTCCTCGGCATCGCCTCCGCCCTCGCAGCCGCCGGTACGGCGTTCATCCCCGACGTCCTCTCCGGGACCGCCGTCATGAACGGCTCCGCCCGAGGCACGGCGTTGGTCGTGCTCCTCGCAGCGGTGCCGATCCTCACGGGCTCGGTGCTGGCCGCCCGAAGGGGATCCCCCCGAGGGCTGGCGGTCTGGTTGGGGACCGTGGGCTACCTGACCTACAACGCCGTGATGTTCTGCATCGCCACACCGTTCAACCGGCTGTTCCCGCTCTATGTCGTGATGCTCTCCCTGAGCATCTTCCTGATGGCCGGACTGGCGATCCACGCCGCAGAGGCAGGTCGACACCTGTCGGACAGTCGAATTCCCGGATGGGTCGCGGTCTACATCTCGGTGGTCGTCGTACTCAACAGCCTGCTCTGGCTCCGCGGCGTCGCTGCCGCGGTAGTCGCGGACGAGCCGACCTCGTTCCTCGCGGGCACCGGACTGACGACGAACCCCGTCTATGTCCAGGACCTCGCATTCTGGCTACCTGTCATGGCCTGGCTGGCCTACAGCGTCGCCACCGCCCCCCGGGATCGCGTGATCCTGGTAGCCGGCGGACTGGTCTTCTGGGTGATCGAGGGCCTCGGCGTGGCGGTCGACCAGTGGATGGGGTACCGAGCCGATCCGACAACGGTCTGGGCAACGGTAGGCGCCGCCTGGCTCTTCGTGGCCACGACCATCATCGGGCTCGTCCCTGCCTGGGCTGTGCTTCGCCAGCTTCCCCGGAGCCGGCCCCGGCGCCGGCGCTGAACCCGGACGCCAGGAGCGCCGGGCCGCCCTGCCTAGCCCACGGTGACTCACCCGGGCGTGCGCAGCTGCCTGGGCACCCCCGCATTGATCGGTGAAGCCTGCTCGAGCCGCACCTTGACGTCGACCAGGACGACCTGCGATGGCGTGCACATGACGGGGTTGAAGTCGAGCTCCGCGATCTCCGGAACGTCGATTGCCAATTGCCCCAACGTCACCAGCAGGTCCACAAGACCGTCGATGTCGGTCCGCGGCGAACCCCGGTACCCGTCGAGCAGCGGCCAGATCCGCAGCGAACGGACCGCTCGTGCTGCGTCGCGTTCGGTGAACGGCGGCAGCAGGAACGCCCGGTCGTCGAGGATCCCCGTGGCGACTCCTCCGGCGGCCACCATCACGAGCGGCCCGAAGCCGGGATCGCGGACGACGCCCAACGCCACTTCGACACCCCCGACGACCGGCTGGACGATCACCGGTACGTCATCGCGGCCGAGTTCGCGGGCGAATGCGCGGGTGGCGGCAATGACCTCCGCGGCCGACCCGATCCCCACGCGGACGAGCCCGCGATCGGTCTTGTGCACGACGTTGCTGTCGGCCACCTTCACCGCGACCGGAAAGCCGAACATGTCCGCCAGCACGCGATGCCTCCAGAGGATCTTCGGCAACGCTGCCAACCGGCGTCAGGCCGTACGGCCCCAGCAGCCGGGATGCCTCCTCGGCCTCGATCCAGCGAGGCAAGGCTGCCCCGCTCACGAGCTCGCGAGCGAGGGCCCGCGCCGCGGCGGCGCGGTCGGGGTCGTGTGGCTGGGGATCAACCTGGGGAGTACGTCGCCACTCGGCGTAGCGGCAGACATCGGCGAGGGCCTCGATCGCATGGTCGACCGCGTGGAACACGGTGACACCCTGCAGCGCGACACCGAGCCCGCCCAGCCCCACCAGAACCACCGGCTTGTCGGGCTGGATGACCCGGATGCGCGCCGTGGCCTCCAGCAGGGGCTCGGCTGAGGCCACACTGGTGGGCACCACCACGACCATCAGGGCGTCGACCTCGTCGGAAGCCAGCACGGGCTCGATGACCCCGGCCAGGTGTTCCGCAGTGGCGCCGGCACCGAGATCGACCGGATTGCTGGTCCCTGACGTCCCATCCACGTGCTCGCCGAGCTGGGCACGCAGTGCGTCGGACAGTTCCGGTACAGCGAGCCCGACGGCATCCGCCGCGTCGGCCGCGAGCACGCCCAGTCCGCCGGCGTTGCTGACCACGGCGATACGCCGGCCGGCGGGGAGTGGTTGCTCAGCCAGGAGCAACGCGGTCCTGCCCATGGCCTCGGCGTTCCGGCAGCCGATCACGCCGGCCTGCGCGAACAGGGCATCGATGCCGACCGCCGGTGTTGCCGCGGCAGCCGTGTGCGAAGCGCCGGCGCGCCGCCCACCGGCGGAACGGCCACCCACCACCGCCAGCAGGGGCTTGCGCTCGGCGAAGCGTCGAGCCACCCGAGCGAACTTCGCCGCGTTGCCGAACGACTCCAGGTACAACGCGGCGGCGGTCACGTTCGGATCGTCGATCCACGCGGCCAACAGGTCGTTGCTCGACACGTCCGCCTTGTTGCCGAGGGAGATGAAGGTCTGCACGCCCAGACCCAGCTGACGGGCGAGATCGAGCAGCGCAATACCCACGCCCCCGGACTGTGAGGCGACGGCCAGGCCACCCGGCGGGGGCACGCTGCGGGAGAACGTGGCATTCAGGCGCACGCCCGGGTCGTTGGACATGATGCCGAGGCAGTTGGGACCCACCAGGCGGATGTTGTTGCTCCGAGCCACCTGGAGCAGCCGGCGCTGGATCTCGGCGCCCTCCGACCCCAGCTCCCCGAGGCCGGAGGAGATCACGACCACTGCGGACACGCCAGCGCTGGCTGCGTCCTCGACGGCCGCGAGAACGCGGGCCGCGGGAACGGCGACGAGCGCAACATCGACGTGCACCGGGACGTCGACCAGCCGGGGGAACGCTCGGACGCCGTCGATGGACGTCAGCTCGGGATGGATGACGAAGACGTCGCCCTGGAAGTCGTTCGCGAGGATCGAGGTGAGGACCGCGTGCCCCAGCCCCGATGCCTGCCGGCGAACGCCGACGACCGCGACCGTCGCTGGGTAGAGCAGGGGAGCCAGCGACCTCGCCTCGGAGACGAATTCGCGAAGATCGGCGGCCGCCACGGCGGCCGCCGACGGCTGCAGTGCTCATCTCCACGCACACGACGCCGGAGTCGAACCTGCGGGAGACGGCGAACCCGGCGTCCGCGAAGACGCGGATCATCGCCGCGTTGTCCGGCAGGACCTCGGCGACGAACCGGCGCACCCCCAGGTCCCTGCAGGTGGCGGCGAGGTGCTCCAGCAGCAGGCTGCCCAGCCCTCGGCCGTGCTCGCTGTCGGCCACGAGGAAGGCGACCTCGGCTTCCTGGGGTGCGATCCGTTCCGCGGTTGCCACGGCCACGATCGTGCCGGCGACGGTCGCCACCAACGTGGCCGCCGTGTCGCCTGACTGGCTCAGCAGATGGTCGACGTACCGGTGGGCTGCTGCGCGGCTGGCGGCGAAGAACCTGAGCCGAAGGTTGTCGTCTCCCACCCGATCGTGGAGATCGAGGAGTCCGGCCCGATCATCAGTGGTCATCGGCCTGATCGGACGCGATCGTCCCGTCGGCCAGGAGCACATCGGCTGCACGAGCGACACCACCCTGGGTCATGGCACACCTCCGCCATTGGCCCCCCATTCTGCGGCGGCACGGCCGCGAGCGCGCAGGGCCGTAGGGCCCGCGTCGAAGGCACCAAGGGCACTGTCTGCCTGTCGCCGGTTGGCCGAAGACTGGAGGTACTAGCCAGGCGGGCGCCACGGACTCTGGCCCGGTGCCACAAGACCGAAGGAGCTGGTTCGGATGTTGGTGGGCGAGGTGATGACCAGCCCGGCCATCACCGTGCACGAGACCGCGACCGTCAAGCAGGCCATCGAGCTGCTGCAGCAGCACTCGATCGCCGCCATGCCGGTCATCGACGACCACGACGAGATCGTCGGGGTGGTGAGCGAGGCCGACGTCATCCGCGAGATGGTCCTGCCCGATCAGCGTGCGCACGAGGTCCCGGTGCGGCTGAACGCACCGCCGTTCCACTCGCGGGTGGCCGACGTCATGAGCCACCACCCGCTCACCGTGTCCAGCGAGACGGAACTGGCGCAGGCGGCGGAGCTGATGACCAGTACGGTCGTCAAGAGCCTTCCGGTCGTCGACCGCGGACACGTCGTCGGTGTCATCAGCCGGCGCGACATCATCCGGCTGCTGTCCCGGGATGACCCGCGGATCGAGGCCGAGATCGACGAGCTGATCCGCCAGACCGGGAAGGACTGGCTGGTCGACGTCACCGACGGCGTTGCCCTGGTGGAGGGCCCATCGAACGAGAGGGAGCGGGAGCTGGCCCAGGTCCTGGTCAGCTCGGTCTCCGGTGTCATCGGCGTCCACTTCACATCCTCGCGCGCCAGGTAGCTGCCATGCGTGAGACCGCCCGGCGACACCCGCTGGCCGCCTTCGTGGTCGTCACCTACGCGATCTCATGGGTGTGCTGGGTGCCCTTCGTCCTCCGGGACGGCACCGTCCAGCAGGGGGACCCGTGGCCGACCCAGATGATCGGGCTGCTCGGCCCGGCGCTGGCTGCGATCGCGGTCACGGCGAGCGTGGACGGGGGAGAGGCCCTGCGCGACCTGCTCCGCAGGATGGTGAGGTGGCGAGTCCCGCTCGTCTGGTACGGCGTCTCAGCCGCGACCCTCGGGGTCGGGCTCGCCGTCGCTGTCTCAACCCACGACGGCCCCTTTTGGACCGACGCGTCGAGCTTCAGCGGCACTCCCAACCTGGGTCTCGGTCTGACCTTTGTCCTGGTCCTGGTCGTCAACGGCTTCGGGGAGGAGACCGGGTGGCGGGGCTTTCTCGCAGATCGCCTGCTGCGGCGACACGGCGTTGTGGGCACCGCCCTCCTGGTCTTCCTCGTCTGGGGCCTCTGGCACCTGCCACTCCTCTTCCTCGTCGGGTCGTTCCGCAGCCTGGGGTTCACCCTCATCGGATGGGTGATCGGCCTCGCATGCGGCTCGCTGGTGCTGACCTGGATGTATGCCCGGGCGGGGTGCAGCATCCTGGTCGTTGCGCTCTGGCACACGAGCTTCAACTTCGCCTCCGGCACCGCCGTGATGGAGGGGGTGCCAGCCGCTGCGACCAGCACGGCGGTCATGCTCGCCGCGGGCCTCATCATGGCCGGGGCACGAGTTTCACGGCGCTTTCACGTTGATTCGTCACCGTTGCTCCCAGGAGTCCAGATGTGGGCTCACTCCCCACGGGCAGGCAGAGGGAGGTCCCAATGACCCCGGCCCTTCTCCCCGCGCCTGCCACGACCCGGCTCGCGATGCGCGGCCAAGAATCCGGCTCGACGTCACCCAGGGCCCGCCCCCAGCCCTAAGTCGAGCGTCCGCCCCTCCCGAGGGAGCGGACTCATGGCGCGGCAGCGTCCGACGTCTCCACGGACGCTGCCGCGCCTATCGGCGCGCCACGGGAGGCGCGGCAGCGGCCCCAAGGGGGCTCAAGGCCACTGCCGCACCCCGCGCCCCTTCTGCTGGAGCAGGCTGCGTCGGCGGGTGGGAGATCGTCGAGCCGACGATGGAAACGCTATGCCAGCGAGGTGCCCGCCGGGGCCGAGATGACCATTGCGTCATGATTCGGCAATCCGCGACGCCGTTCGGATCGGCCGTAGTCCACAGGTCAGGCGCAGGCAGTTGACGTTTGCTTGACTGCTTGGGGGAACGCTCACTGCAAGCTTCGATGCACCGACCTAACCCCTTCTGTCGGTGGATCGAAACTTTGTCCGGGGCGGACTGACGCCCCCAGGGACACTGTCCTTGACACAAGGCCTCGATCTGCTGGGGGACCCCCATGAAGGTGATCGGCAACATCCTGTGGCTGTTGCTGGCCGGGCTCTGGCTCGCCATCGGCTACGTTCTGGCCGGCCTGCTCGCGTTCGTACTCATCGTGACGATCCCTTTCGGGATCGCCTCCTTCCGGCTGGCGAGCTTCGTCGTCTGGCCCTTCGGCCGGACCACGATCTGGCGACGCAATGCGGGCTTCTGGTCGGTCATCGGCAACGTCGTGTGGATCGTCTGCTTCGGGTGGGAGCTGGCCCTGATGCACCTGATCGCGGGCCTGCTGTTGATGATCACCATCATCGGGATCCCGTTCGGCGTCGCCTGCTGGAAGATGATCCCCTTGTCGCTGGTGCCCCTGGGACGCGAAATCGTGCCGATCTCCCGCGCGGCGAGCGACCCGTACGGCCTCCCCGCCTGAACGAGCGCGGGGCACGGTGCCGGAATTGAGGAACCCCTGAGCTGCGTCCGCAGGTCAGGGGCTGTCGTGCTGGTGGGCGATACTGGGTTTGAACCAGTGACCTCTTCCGTGTCAAGGAAGCGCGCTACCACTGCGCCAATCGCCCTTGCTCTTGCACCACGATCCCATATGGAATCGACGGTGTTGGAGGTGGAGACGGGATTTGAACCCGTGTAGACGGATTTGCAGTCCGTTGCCTCGCCTCTCGGCCACTCCACCGTGGAGGCGCCTCTCCGAGCGGACGACGAGGCTCGAACTCGCGACCTCAACCTTGGCAAGGTTGCGCTCTACCAACTGAGCTACGTCCGCCTGCGACAGGCCCCGGGGGGCCAGGTGCGTGAGAACAGTAGCCGATGCCCCCATGGCCGCAAAATCCAACACCCGGACGAGGCGCTTGCCTTCCGGGGGACCCCGCCGGGGCTCCTAGAGTGGTCGCATGCGCGCCTGGATGAACGGTGAACTGCTGCCCGACCCGGGAGCCCCTGCGGTGCTGCTGACCGATCACGGGCTCACGGTCGGGGACGGCGTCTTCGAGGCGATCAAGGTGGTGGACGCGCAGCCGTTCGCGCTCGACGGCCCACCTCGAGCGGCTCGCCAGGTCGGCCGCAGGCATGGGGCTCCCCGCGGTCGACGACGACGCCTGCCGGGCCGGCGTGGCGGCGGTGCTCGAGGGGCAGGAGCTGCCGCTCGGCCGGATCCGGATCACCTACACCGGCGGACCTGCGCCGCTCGGCTCCGGCCGGGGTGACGAGCCACCGACGCTGATCGTGGTCGCCGACAAGATGAACGCGTGGCCAGAGACGACCGCGGTGGCCACGGTGCCCTGGCCCCGCAACGAGCGAGGGGCGCTCGCCGGTCTGAAGACAACGTCGTACGGCGAGAACGTCGTGGCGCTCGCCCGTGCGGCATCGCGGGGGGCCACTGAGGCGATCTTCGCCAACCTCGCCGGCAACCTGTGCGAGGGCACCGGCTCCAACGTCTTCTACGTCGTCGACGGCGAGCTGCGCACCCCCACCCTCGAGAGTGGCTGCCTGGCCGGGATCACGCGGGCGCTGGTCCTGGAGTGGTACGGCGGCGTCGAGGTGGACGAGTCGCTCGAGGTCGTGGACCGGGCCAGCGAGGTGTTCCTGGCCTCGACGACCCGGGACGTCCAGGGCGTGGCCCGTTGGGACGACCGTGACCTGGAGGCCCCCGGCCCGGTCACCCGGGAGATCCGCGAGACGTGGAAGAAACGGGAGCAGGAGCTACTCGGACTCTGAGAGCCGCATCAGGTCGGAGATGATGGCGTCGACGTCGAAGTGGGCGGACTCGCTGCCGAACGGCACCTTCGCCAGCGTCCGGGTCAGGAAACGGTAGAGCTCGCGGGTCGAGGCCTGGGCCACGAAGCGGCCGTCGGGGGAGTGGAACTCGAACACCACGACCCCACTCCCGTCGTGGTCGAGGCTGGGCCGGAGTCGCAGGTCGCCCTCCCCGGCCGGGTCGGTCAGCCCCTGCGCGAGGAGCGAGCGGCTCATGGCCCACCGGATGCTGGTGGCACCGGACCCGAACGTGATCCACACGGCGAACGGGTCACGGCTGTCGTACTCGAACACAGCGTCGAGCTCGACGCTGCCGGACCCGCTGTGGGGGGCGCGCAGCGTCACGTGCTGGGCCAGCACTGGTGTGATCGGCTGCGACGTCATCGTGAGCTCCGAGGATCGAGGTTGTCACGATTGTGACGGGCGATCCGGCCCCGTGTGACGCAAATCCGGAAAACTCGCGGAAAGGCGAGGAGAGAGATCGTGACCACCCGCAGCGGAATGTGAGTCGCCGCCTGCCATGCGCTAGGGTTTCGCACCGCAGATCAGGGGCGATTGGCGCAGTGGTAGCGCGCTTCGTTCACACCGAAGAGGTCACTGGTTCGAACCCAGTATCGCCCACACTCATCGCCGCAGGTCAGAGACGGATCAGCCGGGGAGGGTGCGCCTGGCTGGGGCCGACTCGATCGGGTGGTTCGGGTCCCGTTGGCCAGGGTTCCAGCCCACTGCGAACTGCTGCATCATGTCGCTGTCCTCGTGGACCAGGTTGTGACAGTGGATCATGTAGCGGCCGCGGTGCGGACCGAACCGCATGATGACCCTGACCGTCTCGCCCTCACCCACGTAGACGACGTCCTTGGGGCCGCGTTCGTATTCGAACGGTGGGCGGCCGTTGCGGGACAGGATCTTGAAGTCGATCAGGTGGATGTGGACCGGGTGGAACCAACCTCCGGAGGGGTTGGTGATTTCCCAGATCTCGGTGGAGTTCAGTTTGGGGTTGGCGGCCAGCAGCTCGAAGTTGCTGTCGATCACGTCTTCCCAGGTTCGGCCGTTGATCGTCCAGATCCCGCTCTGGCGTTCCACGCGCATCGTGCGGGTCCTGGTGGCGTCGGCTGCGGTCAGTCCCATCACGTGGCTGTTGACCAGGGTGTCGGGTAGCTGGTTCCAGGTGTGGTCGCGCTTGGAGAAGGGCGCGTCGGTGACGTCGAACGCCATGACCTGGTCGGTGTTGTCGAAGTCCCGGTTGTTCCGGTTGGACAGGTTGCGCAGGACCACGCGCTGACCGGGCCGATACTTGCGGAAGTCGATCAGCACCTCATAGCGCTCAGCGCTCCCTTGTCGCCACTGTTCACCTGGCGTGCCCTGGGCATCAGCCCGCCGTCGGTTGCGACCATGGTGACCGGGTCTCCGTTGCCGAGCTGGAACCGGTAGGAGCGGGAGATGGACGCCACCAGGACGCGGAACCGGTAGATCCGGCGCTTGACCTTCATCACCGGCCAGGGGCGACCGTTCACGAGGATGACATCACCCCACAGGCCGGATTCGTCGTCGCCGATCGTCAACTCGCCCTTGGCGGTGAAGGCGGCGTCACCGACGATCAGCGGCACGTCGAACTCGCCCTGCGGCAGGAGCTCCTGCTCGGCCCGGTCGTGCATCTGGTACTGCGCGTAGAGGCCGGCGTAGGCGTTCTGGGCGGTGTGGTGCACACCGTGGTCGTGGTACCAGAGCGTGCGCGCGGGCTGGAAGTTCGGGTACTCGTAGTCCTTGAACCAGCCGGGACCGGTGATGTCGCTGGCGTAGCCGTCGAACTGGGGAAGCGACGCCGAACCGTGCAGGTGCACCGAGGTGGTCGACTCGTGCCCGAGAGTGGGGTGTCTGTCGGGCAGCTGGTTGCGCACCCGCACCACCGCGCGACGGCCGCGGCGCACCTTGATCGTCGGACCCGGTGAAGTTCCGTTGTAGGCGTACATGAGGGTGGACATCGTCGGCAGGATCCGCGCTCGACGGGCCGTTTCGGTGATGGTGAAGTAGTCGGTCCACACGCCGTCCTGGTCGCGGCGGCTCCGAGCCGGACGCAGGACAGGAGGGCGCACGAACCCGGTCCGGAAGGGTCGGGGCATGTCTCTCGGGGCCAGTTGGCTGGCTGTTTTCGCGCCGATCATCGCGCCCCACGGCAACTGCGCCGTTGCGGCCGTGCCGACAACCCCCAGTGCCCCGAACTTCATGATGTCGCGACGTGTCAGATCCACGTTGTTGGTACCCCCGGTGCGGAGAAATGCCGTCCCCGAGGCCAGCCTTGCGAAGGTTCAAGCCTGCCCGGTTGGCCGTCGAGGCGGTATCGCCCCCGTGGATCAAATTCAAAGTTCAACGGTGCTGGCCGATTAGGAACAAGGGACTAGGCCGAGTACGACCAAGGGACTAGTACGCCCCCAGTTTTCGAGGACGCGGAAAGCGGCGAGCCCCGGCATGGTCAGGGTGCCCGGATCCCGGCCGGCGGGTCGACTCGGCTCCTCCTCGCAGCGCAGCCGGAGGCTCAGAAATGAGCCTCCGACTGGGTAGCGCGGATCCTGACAGGATCACCGCCGGACGTGGCTGGCCTTCTCGCCCATGATGTTGAACCTGCGGGTCCCTCCGAGGACCTTGCCGGCTCGTGTCTTCAGGATCATGGAGTTCCGGAAGGTGCCGCCTTTGACCAGCGTCTTCCGGCCAGCGAAGCCGACGTATCCCCTGGGGGGATTCTTGGCGCGCAGGAAGTTGGCGATCTTTCCGGGGCAGCGCCCGTTGCGCCTCACGGAGCAGAACCGGTCATGCGTGGTGTCCACGTTGCGCTGCTCCCGCGCGCTGATGGCCCGGAAGGGAGTCCGCCCGTAGGGGTGGATGAGGACGTACCTGCCCTTTTGGCCCAGGTGTCCCCGGATCCGGATCCGCTGGAAGACGATGGGCCGGCCCTGGGAACCGAACGCCGCCTCGAGGGCGAACTCGACGGAGATCGGCCCGCGCTTGGACCGGAGGCTGGTGGTGGCCATCCAGTAGAAGGCTTCACCGTCGTTGGGGATCAGGTCGCCAGGCACAGCCCCCCGGCATCGCCTGGTCCCGTCCTCGCACAACCTCAGCTTCACGCCCCGGTCGTCGGTGTAGTGCCTCGGGAAGCCGCGGTCGTTGAGGGTCCCGGTATGGCGGGTGTCAATGCTGTAGGTCGGCACGGCCGCCGCGAAGAGGACGGCGATGGCGGTCCCGGCGACGAGGGCCAGGATTGCGGTACGGCGCTTCTTGGTGGTTGGTGTGAGGTGCACGGTTCTCCCTTCGAACCGTCGGGGCCCCACCCCGGTCGAGTACGGCTCCCGACAGCCGCGGACAACGGTGTACGGGGACCGTCAACAAGGTAAAAAAAGGGCACGATCGGCTGAGGCGCCATCGCCCCCCGGCGGTCCCAGGTCACCGAAGCCGGCCGACCTTGTCGCCCAGAACCGCGAACTTGCTGTTGCTTCCGATGACCTCGCCCGCGGCTGTCTTCAGCACCACGGAGTTCCGGAGGGTGCCGCCCACCACCAGCGTCCGTCGCCCGCCGAAGCCGAGGTAGCCCTTCGGGGGGTTCTTGGCCCGGAGGAAGTTGTCGATTCTCCCGGGACAGGGCCCGTCGCGCTTCACGGAGCACATCCGGTCATGGGTGAGGTTTACGTTGCGTTGCTCAAGGGGCGTGATCGCGCGGAACCGGGTTTGTCCGTAGGGGTGCTCGAGGATGTAGTTGCCCGCTTGTCGCAGGTGTCCCCGGATCCGGATCCGGTCGAAGACGATGGGCCGGCCGGCACCGCCGAACGCCGCCTCGAGGGCGAGCTCGACATCAACCGGCCCGCGGCTGGAATGCACGGTGGTGTTGGCCGCCCAGTAGAAGGCTTCACCCTCGGGCGGGAGCAGGTCACTCCGCTTGGTTCTGAGGCATCGCCTGGTCCCGTTCACGCAGAGCTGCACCTGCACGCCCCGGTCGTCGGTGTAGTGAATCGGGAAACCACGCTTGTTCAGCCTGCCGGTATGGCGGGTGTCAATGCTGTAGGTCGGCGGGACGGCCGCCGCGAAGAGGACGGCGGAGATGGTTCCGGCGACCAGGGCCAGGACTGCGATACGGCTTCTCGAGGACCTTGATCTGAGGTGCACGGCTCTCCCTTCGAACCGTCGGGGCCCCACCCCGGTCGAGCGCGGCTCCCGACAGCCGAGACCACCGTGTAGGGCCACCGTCAAGAGGGTAAAAAAGCCTGCGCCGGAAACTGCCGCGAACTCCAGTGCGGTCGGCCGATACGATCGATCGGGTTCGACCACAATCCGCTGCCGCCAGACGCAAGGAGTCGTTTCCGTGCCCGACATCAAGGTCGCCCTCGTCCACGCCAGCGAGCGTGAGGAGCGGACCGTGACGGCGGGCACCAGGGCCTGGGAGCTCTTCCAGGACGACGCCTCGATCGTGGCCGCGCGGGTCGGGGGCGAGCTCCGCGACCTCGCCCACGAGCTCTCGGACGGAGACGACGTCGCGGGCGTCGCCATCGACAGCCCCGACGGACGCGACATCCTGCGTCACTCGACCGCGCACGTGCTGGCCCAGGCGGTACAGGATCTCTACCCGGACGCGAAGCTGGGGATCGGGCCACCGATCGAGAACGGCTTCTACTACGACTTCGACGTCGAGGTCCCCTTCCACCCGGAGGACCTCGAGAAGATCGAGACCCGGATGCGCAAGATCGTCAAGGAGAACCAGCGGTTCTCCCGGCGGCCGGTCTCCGACGCAGAGGCGATCGACGAGCTCCAGCACGAGCCCTACAAGATCGAGCTGATCGGGTTGAAGGGAGCGGGCAACGTCGGGGAGGCGGCCGAGGGAGCGAGCGTCGAGGTGGGTGCCGGCGGACTCACCATCTACGACAACATCAACCGCAAGGGCGACGTGGCCTGGAGCGATCTGTGCCGTGGCCCGCACCTGCCGACCACGAAGCGGATCCCGGCGTTCAAGCTGATGCGTAGCGCTGCGGCCTACTGGCGCGGCGACGAGAAGAAGAAGCAGCTGCAACGGATCTACGGCACTGCCTGGGAGACCAAGGAGGCGCTCGAGGAGCACCTCCACCGGATCGAGGAGGCCGAGCGGCGCGACCACCGCAAGCTCGGCCGCGACCTCGACCTGTTCAGCTTCCCCGACGAGCTCGGCTCGGGGCTGGTCGTGTTCCACCCCAAGGGAGGCGTGATCAAGCGGGTGATGGAGGACTACGTCCGGCAGCGCCACATCGAGGAGGGTTTCGAGTACGTCGGCACTCCGCACATCTCCAAGGAGGGGCTGTTCCACACCTCCGGGCACCTGCCCTACTTCGCCGAGACCATGTTCCCGCCCATGAACTTCGAAGGGGCCAACTACTACCTCAAGGCGATGAACTGCCCGATGCACAACCTGATCTTCAGGTCGCGCGGACGGTCCTATCGTGAGCTGCCACTCCGGCTGTTCGAGTTCGGCGCCGTGTACCGGTTCGAGCGTTCCGGCGTGGTTCATGGGCTGACCCGGGTCCGGGGGATGACCCAGGACGACTCGCACTCCTACTGCACTCCGGAGCAGGCAGGCGACGAGATCAAGCACTTGCTGAACTTCTGCCTCGGGCTCTTCCGTGACTTCGGGTTGGAGGAGTTCTACCTCGAGCTGTCGACCCGCGACGAGTCGAAGGACAAGTTCATGGGCTCCGACGAGCAGTGGGAGTCGGCCACCAGGGTCCTCGAGGAGGCCGCCGACGGAGACCGGGCTCGAGCTGGTGCCGGACCCCGGGGGCGCGGCGTTCTACGGCCCCAAGATCTCCGTCCAGGCCCGGGACGCGATCGGTCGCACCTGGCAGATGTCGACCATCCAGTACGACTTCAACCAGCCGGCCGGCTTCGACCTCGAGTACCAGGCCGCCGACGGTTCGAGGCAACAGCCGGTGATGATCCACTCGGCGAAGTTCGGGTCCCTGGAGAGGTTCTACGGGGTGCTCGTCGAGCACTACGCCGGGGCGTTCCCCCCGTGGTTGGCGCCGGTGCAGGTCCAGGCGATCCCGATCGCGGAGCGCCACAACGACTACCTCGCCGACGTCGCGCAGCAGCTGAGGGCACGCGGGCTGCGGGTCGAGGTCGACGACTCCGACGACCGGATGCAGAAGAAGATCCGCAACGCCCAGCTGCAGAAGGTGCCGTTCATGGTGATCGCCGGCGACCAGGACATGGAGGCCGGGGCGGTGTCCTTCCGCTACCGCGACGGCCACCAGGACAACGGTGTGCCGGTCGCCGAGGCCATCGACCGGGTGGCCGGGGCAGTGGAGTCCCGAGCCCAGGTCTGAGCCCGGGTCAGCCCACGAGATGCGGGTGCACGGCTGAGCGCCCCTGGAAGGCGAGGATGGCCGGGTTGACCACCCGACCGCCGCGGATCTCGGTCGCGCGGCGCAGGGTCTCATCGCTGCCCCACGACTCCGGTCCCTCCAGCACCGGCCGAAGGAACGGGATCAGGGCCTGGCTGTTCTCCCAGGTCGCGGAGTTCCACAGGTACGACGGGCTGTGGTCGACGGCGTAGTAGCCGATCCGGTTGCCGACCTGGAACATCGGCTCGTCGAAGGTCGTGGGCCGGGCCCAGCTGAAGCCCATGGCTTCGTCGCAGGAGACGTCCACGATCAGGCTCCCGGGACGGAATGCCGGCAGGTCCTCGGTCGTCAGGTAGGTCAGGGGAGCGGCGGTGTCCTGGAGAGTGCAGTTGACGACGATGTCGTTCTCGGCCAGGAAGGATGCAACCGGGACGCGACCGCGTTCGGTGATCACCTCACTGAGGTGCGGTTCGTCGGGGTCGTGGTCGAACTGGAGGATCCGGACCGAGTGGATGGGGGAGCCCACGGCGGCGACCCCGCGCGTGGTCAGCACGCGCACGTCGTGCACGCCATGCGCGTTGAGAGCGGTGACCGCGCCTCGGGCGGTCGCCCCGAACCCGATCACCACGGCACTCAGCCGGCGACCGTAGTCGCCCGTCGTGCCGGTCAGCTGCAGCGCATGCAGCACCGAGCAGTAGCCCGCCAGCTCATTGTTCTTGTGGAACACATGGAGGCCGACGTTGCCGTCGCGGGTCCAGTGGTTCATGGCCTCGAACGCGATCAGGGTCAGCTCGCGGTCGATGGCGATCTGGGTGAGCACGGGGTCCTGGACGCAATGGGGCCATCCCCACAGCACCTGTCCGGCGGACATCGCGGCCAGATCCGCGTGCTGCGGCTTTGGTAGCAGGACCACGTCTGATCCGGCCAGGATCTCCTCGCGAGAGGCGAACCCGGCCACCCACTCGGAGAGCTCGGCGTCGGGCACCCCGAACTTCTGGCCGTAGCCGTGCTCGAGCGTGATCTGTCCACGGATGTCGGGTTCGAGGCGCGCCAGATGTTCCGGGTGCAGAGGCAGCCGGTGCTCGTTCTCCTTGGCCGAGGTGCCGATGACCCCGAGGCCGAGGAGAGTCACTTCTTGCCGTGATCGAGCTTCTCGGAGAAGGTCTGCTGCTGCGCCTTGTCGCGCTTCGCTGCCCGCTTCTCCTTGATCGACTTCCCGGACTTCTTGGACATGGCCTGCCGTGGCGACTTGTCGCTCATCGTGGCTCCCTGATCGAGAGCCTGGATGGCTCCGTTCCATCAGCCTACGTCGGTGGTCAGGCCGGGTCGCCATCCGCGCGAGGCGTGACCTCTAGGATCGGGCGCCATGGGCGATCCGGGCGAGAGCGTGCGGCAGGACGGGGCCGGCGAGGCGGACGGGCTGGACCGGCTCTGGACTCCGCACCGGCTGGCCTACATCCGGGGTGAGAGCAAGCCCGCCGACGCGAGCGCGGGTGAGTGCCCCTTCTGCCGGATCCCGAGGCTGGGCGACCACGACGGGCTCGTCGTACGCCGTGGGAAGGTCGTCTACGCCGTCCTGAACCTCTACCCCTACGCCCCCGGGCACCTGATGGTCTGCCCCTATCGGCACATCGCGGACTACACCGAGACGACCCCCGAGGAGGCCGAGGAGATGGGCCTCCTGACGCGGCAGGCGATGTCGGTGATCCGGTCGGTGTCATCGGCCGGGGGGTTCAACATCGGCATGAACCAGGGCGCCGTTGCCGGTGCGGGAATCTCCGCCCACCTGCACCAGCACGTCGTTCCGCGCTGGCCCGGTGACCAGAACTTCATGCCGATCATCGGGCGCACCAAGACGCTGCCAGAGCTCCTGGCAGACACCCGTCACCTGCTGGCCGAGGCCTGGTCGGACTGACGCGGTCGCGCCATTGTTCCCCGGGGTGCGCGGCGAGGATAGTGAGAGGGGAGCGGTGGCGCCTGCCGGGACGCTGCCACGAGCCCGAGGGTTTGCCATGTATGCGCGCTCCGTCATGATCACGGGCCGGCCCGAGGCGGTCGACGAGTGCATCGACTTCGTGCGCGACGAGGTCCAACCGGTCGCCACCGTGTTGGACGGATGTCTTGGGCTGTCGCTGGTCGTCGACCGGGTCTCCGGTCGGTGCATCGCCACCAGCTCCTGGGAGACCCCGGAGTCGATGGCCGTCGCCGAGGACGAGCTGGCGCCCCTTCGCCAACGAGCCGCGAAGATCCTGCGCGGCGAGCCGGTGGTCGACCGGTGGGAGATTGCCCTCATGCACCGCGTGCGTCCCTCGGGCGTGGGTGCGTGGTGCCGGGTCATCTGGTGCCGCCCCCAGGACATCCACATCCACGTGATCGTCGAGCGGGTCCGTCACCCCCATCTCTCAGGGTTCGAGTCGACCGAGGGCTTCTGCAGCACCAGCCTGTTCGTGGACCGACTGGAGCGGATCATCTGCAGCACCTCGACCTTCGAGTCCCGCGCCGCCCTCGACGCCGGCCGGGACGCCGCCGCCGAGGTGCGCGAGCGCGCCGTCCGTGAAACGGGCATCGAGTTCCTCGAGATCGCGGAGTTCGAGCTCGCCCTTGCACACCTGAGGGTGCCCGAGCTCGTCTGAGCCAGTCGGTCACGAGCGGCTCGGGGCCGCGGTCTCCCCGGGGCGGCACCGGGGAGACCGGCGGTCCCGGTAGCCTGCGGCCACCATGTTGGACCGCTTCAAGACCTTCTGGCAGACGAAGGCCCTCGCCCCGATCATCCGGCTGTTCCTGCGGCTCGGGATCAGCCCCGACGCGGTGACCCTCGTGGGCACACTGGGGGTCTCGGCCGGCGCGCTGGTGTTCTTCCCCCAAGGGATGATCTGGCAGGGCGTGCTGGTCATTGCCGCCTTCGTGTTCAGCGACCTCATCGACGGCCAGATGGCCCGCACGCTGGGGCGGAAGGACATGTTCGGCGCGTTCCTGGACTCGACGCTCGACCGGATCGCCGACGCCGCCATCTTCGGGGGGATTGCGCTGTACTTCGCGTGGGTCACCGAGGAGAAGCTGTACCTCGTCCTGAGCCTGGTGGTGCTCGCCATGGGTGCGGTCACGTCGTACGCACGGGCTAAGGCCGACCACCTCGGCTACGACGCCAAGGTCGGAGTTGCCGAACGGCCCGATCGCCTCGTCGGTTTCCTCGTCCCTGCCTTCTTCGCCGACCTGCTCGACCTCCCGGTCCTCCTTCAAGTCTCGCTGTGGGTCCTGGCGATCGCGAGCACGGTCACGGTGGTGCAGAGGATCTGGGTCGTCCGCCGGCAGGCGCTGGCCGAGAAGGGCCCCGAGGCCGGCCCGCGGACCGGCTCCGGAGCGGGCTCCCCGAATGGGTGAGGCCCGGCGTGTCGCCGTACGATTGCGGCATGTCTGAAACCACCCCCGCCGAGGGGACCACCACGGGCACCACCCGCGTGAAGCGGGGCATGGCCGAGATGCTCAAGGGCGGCGTGATCATGGACGTGGTCACCGCCGACCAGGCCAAGATCGCCGAGGACGCCGGCGCGGTCGCCGTCATGGCGCTGGAGCGGGTGCCGGCCGACATCCGTGCCCAGGGTGGCGTGTCCAGGATGAGCGACCCGGACATGATCGACGGGATCATCGAGGCGGTCTCGATCCCCGTCATGGCCAAGGCCCGGATCGGCCACTTCGCCGAGGCGCAGGTGCTGCAGAGCCTCGGTGTCGACTACGTCGACGAGTCCGAGGTGCTCACCCCGGCCGACTACGCCAACCACATCGACAAGTGGGCCTTCACCGTGCCGTTCGTGTGCGGCGCGACCAACCTCGGTGAGGCGCTGCGCCGGATCACCGAGGGCGCCGCGATGATCCGCTCCAAGGGCGAGGCCGGCACCGGCGACGTCTCGAACGCCGTCACCCACATGCGCACGATCCGGTCCGAGATGCGGCGACTGCACGGCATGGAGGGCGACGAGCTCTACGTGGCGGCCAAGGAGCTGCAGGCGCCCTACGACCTGGTCAAGGAGGTCGCAGAGGCGGGCCGGCTCCCCGTGGTGCTCTTCACCGCCGGTGGCATCGCCACTCCCGCCGATGCGGCGATGATGATGCAGCTCGGTGCCGAGGGAGTCTTCGTCGGCTCGGGCATCTTCAAGTCCGGCAACCCCGCCCAGCGCGCCGAGGCGATCGTGAAGGCCACCACCTTCTACGACGACCCCGACGTGGTCGCCAAGGTCTCTCGAGGCCTCGGTGAGGCCATGGTCGGCCTCAACGTCGACGAGATCCCGCAGCCGCACCGGCTGTCCGAACGCGGCTGGTGACGCAGCTGGACCCACGGCCGACCATCGGCGTCTTCGCCCTGCAGGGGGACGTCCGCGAACACCTGCGGATGCTGACCGGGCTCGGGGTCCGGGCCATGGCGGTACGCCGGCCGGCCGAGCTGGACGCCTGCGACGGCCTGGTCATCCCGGGTGGCGAGTCCACCACGATGGCCAAGCTGGCGCGCACCTTCGACCTCTTCGAGCCGCTGCGGCAGCGGATCAAGGCCGGGCTGCCCGCCTTCGGCACCTGCGCGGGGATGATCATGCTCGCCGACCGGATCGAGGACGGGGCTCCGGGTCAGGAGACCCTGGGCGGTCTCGACGTCACCGTCCGGCGCAACGCCTTCGGACGCCAGGTCGACTCCTTCGAGGGCGACCTGGAGTTCGCCGGGGTCGAGGGTCCGGTGCACGCGGTGTTCATCCGCGCCCCGTGGGTGGAGGATTCCGGGCCCGGGGTGGAGGTCCTCGCGCGCGTGGAGGAGGGGCCGGCGATGGGTAGGATCGTCGCGGTCCGGCAAGGACCGTTGCTGGCGACGTCGTTCCACCCGGAGTGGGGCGGCGACGCCCGGATCCACCGGGTCTTCGTCGACCTGGTCCTCGACCACCGACACTGAGAAGGAACGCATGTCCGGCCACTCCAAATGGGCGACCACCAAGCACAAGAAGGCGGTCATCGACGCCCGGCGCGGCAAGATGTTCGCGAAGCTGATCAAGAACGTCGAGGTCGCGGCCCGCATGGGCGGCGGTGACCCGGCCGGCAACCCGACGCTCTACGACGCCATCCAGAAGGCCAAGAAGTCCTCGGTCCCCAACGACAACATCGACCGCGCGGTCAAGCGTGGCTCCGGCGCCGAGGCGGGAGGCGCCGAGTACTCCACGATCATGTACGAGGGCTACGGGCCCTCCGGCGTCGCCATGCTGATCGAGTGCCTGACCGACAACCGCAACCGTGCCGCGATGGAGGTGCGGACCGCGATGACCCGCAACGGCGGCTCGCTGGCCGACCCCGGCTCGGTGTCGTTCCTGTTCAACCGCAAGGGCGTCGTGATCGTGCCGGTCGACCAGGACGGCAAGGCGGTCTCCGAGGACGACGTGCTCGAGGCGGCTCTCGAAGCCGGAGCGGAGGAGGTCAACGACCTGGGTGAGGCGTTCGAGGTGATCTCCGAGGCGACCGACCTGGTCGGCGTCCGCAGCGCGCTCCAGGCGGCGGGGATCGACTACGACTCCGCGGAGGCGCAGTTCGTGCCCGACATGCAGGTCGAGCTCGACAAGGAAGGCGCCGCGAAGCTCTTCCGCCTGGTCGAGGCACTCGAGGACAGCGACGAGGTCCAGAACGTCTTCGCCAACTTCGACGTCAGCGACGAAGTGATGGCCCAGCTCGACGCGTAGCACTGCCGAGCGTGCGAGGCAGTGCTGATGGTGGTCGAGCAAGCCGCGCGGACCGAGCTTGCGAGGTGGCGACCGGCGTGTCGAGACCCGGCGAGACGAAAGCCCGACCTACCTTGGGCCGAACAAGTGTTCGGACCAGGAAAGGGTGACCATGCGGGTGCTCGGCATCGACCCGGGGCTCACGCGCTGCGGCATGGGCGTGGTCGAGGGCTCGGTCGGGCGACCGCTGTCGCTGGTCGACGTCAACGTCCTGCGCACGGGGGCGGACGAGCCCGTGGCCCATCGGCTGGTCACCATCGAGCGGGGCATCGACGCCTGGCTCGACGAGTACGCCCCGGACGCCGTGGCCGTCGAACGCGTCTTCGCCCGATCCGACTCCAGCACCATCATGGGCACCGCCCAGGCCAGCGGGATCGCCCTGGTCGCGGCCGCCCGCCGCGGCCTTCCGGTCGCGCTCCACACCCCCAGCGAGGTCAAGGCCGCCGTCTCCGGGAGCGGCCGGGCCAACAAGGCGCAGGTGGGGGCGATGGTGGCCCGGATCCTCCGCCTCGACGCACCCCCCAAGCCGGCGGACGCGGCCGATGCCCTGGCCCTGGCGATCACCCACGTCTGGCGCGGGGAGGCACAGGCCCGCATCGACGCGGCCCTGACCCGGGCCAGGACCGGCACGACCAATGGAAGGCAGCCATGATCGCGTTCGTACGAGGCGAGGTCGCCGCGGTGTCGGTGACCAGCGCCGTCCTGGAGGTCGGCGGGGTCGGGCTCGAGCTGATGTGCACGCCCGGCACGCTCGCCACGCTCCGGCTCGGACAGTCGGCGACCCTGCCGACCAGCATGGTGGTGCGGGAGGACTCCCTGACCCTCTTCGGGTTCCTCGACGACGACGAGAAGGCCACCTTCGAGCTCGTGCAGACCGCCTCCGGTGTCGGCCCCAAGCTGGCTCAGGCGATGCTCGCCTGCCTCGCGCCCGACGACCTGCGGGTCGCCGTCGCCGGCGACGACGTCAAGACCCTCACCCGGGTCCCGGGGATCGGGCAGAAGGGTGCGCAGCGGATCATCCTGGAGCTCAAGGACCGGCTCGGCGCCCCGACCGGCGTCGCCGGCCGCGTGCCGGGTCGCCCCGTCGCCCCCTGGAAGGCGCAGGTCCACCAGGGCCTGGTCGGCCTGGGCTGGTCCTCCCGGGACGCCGACCAGGCGATCGAGTCCGTGTCCCCTGACGCCGGCGAGCAGCCTGACGTCCCGGCCCTGCTCCGCGCCGCCCTCCGCACACTCAGCAAGGCATGACGATGGACCACCTGGACGCCGCCGAGGAAGCGCACCTTCGCAACCTGACCGCCGCCGAGGCCGAGGGGGACGAGCGCGCGGTCGAAGCGGCCCTGCGACCCCGCACCCTCGACGAGGTCGTCGGCCAGCAGCGGGTCCGCGCCCAGCTGGGTCTGGTGCTCGAGGCGGCGCGCAAGCGTCAGCGACCGCCCGACCACGTCCTGCTCTCGGGTCCACCCGGCCTGGGCAAGACCACGCTCGCCATGATCATCGCCGCGGAGATGTCCGCGCCGTTGCGGCTGACCAGCGGACCTGCCATCACCCACGCCGGCGACCTCGCCGCGATCCTCTCCGGGATGAACGACGGCGACGTGCTGTTCGTCGACGAGATCCACCGGATGTCGCGGCCGGCCGAGGAGATGCTCTACATGGCGATGGAGGACTTCCGGGTCGACGTGGTGATCGGCAAGGGGCCGGGCGCCACCGCGATCCCGCTGGAGATCCCGCCGTTCACCCTCGTCGGAGCCACCACCCGGGCCGGGCTGCTCCCGGGGCCGCTGCGCGACAGGTTCGGCTTCACCGCCCACCTCGAGTTCTACGCGCCCGACGAGCTCGACCAGATCGTGCACCGGTCGGCGGGGCTGCTGGACGTCGACGTCACCGGCGAGGGCGCCGCCGAGATCGCCTCCCGCTCCCGGGGCACCCCGCGGATCGCCAACCGGCTGCTCCGCCGCGTGCGCGACTACGCGCAGGTCAGGGCCGACGGGGTGGTGAGTCTCGACGTCGCCCGTCGGGCGCTGGAGCTCTACGAGGTCGACGAGTCCGGCCTCGACCGGCTCGACCTGGGGGTGCTCGACGTGCTGTGCCGGCGCTTCGGGGGTGGCCCGGTCGGGATCTCCACGCTCGCGGTCGCGGTCGGCGAAGAGCGAGAGACGGTCGAGGAGGTCGCCGAGCCGTTCCTGGTCCGCATGGGGCTGCTGGCGCGCACGCCCCGGGGCCGCGTCGCGACGCGTGCCGCCTGGGCTCACCTGGGGCTGAGCGCCCCGGCCGGCCAGCCGGGAAACCCGTTCGGTGGCGAAGTGCCACTGTTCGAGGACTAGCGTTCGCGAGTAATTCTTCGGTGGCAAGTGGTGCCGGTTACACTTCACCGTCGCCACCCCGTCGCGGTCGGCATCCCCAAGTCCACGCTCGAGAGGTTCAGTCGTGCCGGAGCTCGTCTCCCTGTTGCCCATCGTCGGGATCGCGTTCCTGTTCTGGTTCCTGATCATCCGGCCGGCCTCGAAGCGCCAGAGGGAACTCTCCCGCATGCAGGGCTCGTTGGAGATTGGTGAGGACGTCATGTTGTCGTCCGGGATCTTCGGGACCCTGTCGGCGCTCGACGGCGACAACGTGCACCTGCTGGTGGCCGACGGCGTGACGATCAAGGTGGCGCGCGCCGCCATCGCCAACGTCGTACGGACCGAGACCGCGGCCGACGAGTCCGAGGAAGGCTGAGATGGCCCGCAACCGTTACCGCCCGGGGCGCCACGTGGCGGTGTTCTTCGTGGGTCTGGCGATCGCCTTCGGGCTGGTCGCGATCCTGGGAACCTGGACGCCCAAGCTCGGCCTCGACCTGCAGGGCGGTACCCGGATCACGCTGGTGGCCACCGGGGACGGCGTCACCGAGAGCAGCCTCAACGAGGCGGCCGGCATCATCGACGACCGGGTCAACGGCTCAGGAGTCTCCGAGGCCGAGGTCACCACCCAGGGCAACCGGTTCGTCGTCGTCGAGATCCCGGGCAGAACCGGCGGGACCTCGTCGACACCGTCAAGCGACAGGCACAGCTGCGGTTCCGGGTGGTGGCCTGTACGGCGGTGAGCCCTGGCCCCTGCGGCGCCACGGGTGCGACTCCACAGGCCCCGCAGCAGCCCCAGGTCCCGGGCTCCGGGGTCACCGTGCCGTCGGCGCCCGACCCCGAGTCGGGGAGCAGCAGCCCGAAGAACCGGCCGCCGTTCCTCGGCCGCGCAGAACGAGGACAAGAAGCAGCAGGACCAGCCGTCGGAGTCGGCGAGCCCCAGCGAACCCGCCCAGCCGTCCGCCGGGGGCGACCTGGTCGACCAGCCGCTGAAGTGGATGAACAAACCCGACCAGGCGTCGATCAAGGCCTTCAACGACTACGAGTGCCCGCCCGCGGGCCAGGCCGCTGTCGTGGAGGACGACCCCGAAAAGCCCCTGGTGACCTGTGACGAGGACGGCATCAAGTACCTCCTCTCGGTAGCCATGATCGAGGGCACGAACCTGACGTCGGCCAGCGCCGGTATCCCGAACCAGAGCGTCAGCTGGGCGGTTGACCTCAAGTTCGACGGGCAGGGCACCGACGACTTCACGGAGATCTCCCAAACCCTCTACAACACGGACAAGCAGTTCGCGATCGTCCTGGACGGCCAGGTCATCTCGGCACCGACGATGAACGGGATCATCACCAACGGCGAGGCCCAGATCACCGGTGACTTCACCGAGGCCGAGGCCACCAGCCTGGCGACCGGCCTGAAGTACGGCGCCCTGCCGATCGCCTTCGAGAAGAACCCGCCCGTCGAGACCGTCGGCCCGTCGCTGGCAGGAAACCAGCTCTCGGCGGGCCTGGTCGCCGGCGCGTTCGGTCTCGGACTCGTGATGCTCTACTGCCTGCTCTACTACCGGGGCCTCGGTCTCGTGGTGCTTGCCTCGCTCTTCGTGGCCGCCGCGGCGACCTACGCGCTGGTGCTGTTGCTGAGCGAGAGCGCCGGCTTCACCCTCTCGCTCCCGGGAGTTGCCGGCCTGATCGTCGCCGTCGGGATCACCGCAGACTCCTTCATCGTCTACTTCGAGCGGATCCGCGACGAGATGCGTGACGGGAAGTCGATGCGGGTGGCCGCAGAAACCGGCTGGACCCGGGCCCGGAACACCTGTCTGGCCGCCGACGGCGTCTCGCTGCTGGCCGCGGTGGTGCTCTACATCTTCGCCGCCGGCGTCGTGAAGGGCTTCGCGTTCGCCCTGGGCCTCTCGACCATCATCGACCTCGCGGTGTTCTTCTGGTTCACCCACCCGATGGTGTCGTGGCTCGCAAGGTTCGACTTCTTCAACAAGGGTCACAAGCTCTCCGGCCTCGATGCCGAGAGCCTCGGCCTCGACCGACTTCCGATGGGGGCGAGGGCCTGATGGGCAAGTTCTCCAGGCTGGGCAACGATCTCTACAACGGCCAGAAGTCGATCGACTTCATCGGCCGGCGCTGGCTCTGGTACGGCATCTCCGGCGCGATCATTCTGGTGGCGGTCGGCGGCCTCGTCTTCAAGGGCATCAACTACGGCATCGAGTTCACCGGCGGCGCGGAGTACCGCGTCTCGCTCCCGGCCAGCCAGGTCAACCAGGACACCGCCGACGAGCTTCGGCGAGCCGTGGCCGGCACCGACATCGAGGCCGCTGCCGCTCCTGTGGTGACCACGTCGGGCACACGAGGCCGTCCTGGTGCAGACCGAGCCGGTCAACGGCACGGAGAGCGCCGAGATCGTCGACACCATCGTCGCGGCGACGGGCGCCGACGCCGCCGACGACATATCCCAGTCGGAGATCGGCGCGAGCTGGGGCAAGACGGTCGCACAGCGGGCACTGCTGGGCCTGGGCGTCTTCCTGGTCCTGGTGGTGCTCTTCATCTGGGCCTACTTCCGGCAGTGGAAGATGTCGTTGGCCGCTCTCGTGGCGCTCGCCCACGACATGATCATCACGATCGGGGTCTATGCGCTCTCCGGCTTCGAGGTCAGCCCGGCGACGGTGACCGGTCTGCTGACGATCCTCGGCTTCTCGCTCTATGACACGGTCGTGGTCTTCGACAAGGTCCGCGAGAACACCCGCGACCTCAGAAGTACCCGGCAGACCTACGCGGAGGCCGCCAACCTGGCGGTGAACCAGACGCTGGTCCGCTCCATCAACACCTCGATCGTGGCGCTGATCCCGGTCGGCTGCATCCTCTACGTGGGCGCGGTCCAGCTCGGTTCGGGTGCGATGAAGGACCTGGCGCTCGCGCTGTTCGTCGGCATGGCCGCCGGCGTCTACTCCTCGGTCTTCATCGCCACCCCGTTGCTGGCGCACCTGAAGTCGCGGGAGAGTGAAGTGGTGCTCGCCGAGAAGCGGGCCAAGGCGCGCCGACGGGCGATGGCCGACCGCTACGCCTCGGTCCCCGCCTTCGCGGACGACATGCCCATCGCCGATGAGCATGGTGCCGACGAGCCAGATGAGTCCGATGGTCCCGCCACGGTGCGGGGGTCCGCGCCGACTGCTCCCGCCCGGGCGCCCGAGGCGAGCGGCCGTGGGCGTGTGGCTCCTTCCGCGCAGCGGCCGGTGCAGAAGAGCGCCGCGTCGGGTCGGCAGCAACCCAGCCGGCAGTCGCGCTCCAAGCGGGGCAGGAAGTAGCGGTGACGACCGCGGTCGACGCCGCCGACGCACTCGAGCGGCTCGTCATCGACGTGCCCGACTTCCCGGAGCCGGGAGTCGTCTTCAAGGACATCACCCCGCTCCTCGACGACCACAACGCGCTGACCGCGGTGGTGGGTGCCCTGGCCGCAGTGGGCCGCGACGAGGCCGGGCAGGTCGTGGTCGACAAGGTGATCGGCATGGAGTCGCGTGGTTTCATCCTGGCCGCTCCGGTCGCGCTCGAGCTGGGCGCGGGGTTCGTTCCGGTGCGTAAGGCGGGCAAGCTGCCGCGTGCGACGTACGCCGTCTCCTACGCGCTGGAGTACGGCGAGGCGACGCTGGAGATCCACCGCGACGCGATCTCCCCTGGCGACCGGGTATTGCTCGTCGACGACGTGCTGGCCACCGGCGGGACCCTGAAGGCGACGCGGGAACTGGTCGAGAAGTGCGGCGGTGTCGTGGTGGCCGCCGCGGTGCTCATGGAGCTCGGGTTCCTGCCCGGGCGGGAGACCGTGGGTGATCTTCCGGTCACGGCGCTCACCACGATCAGGTCTGACTCCTAGACTGGGGAAGTGACCGAGGGGCAGACGGCGGGGAAGGCCGCCGCCGAGACCGAGGACGAGCACGTCTCCGAGACCGTCACTTCCGGCCGGGGCATGCGTGCCCGCCTGGCCCGGATGGGCACCCGGAGCCAGCCCGGCAACGCCGTGCTGGAGCCGCTCTTCCGCGCGGTGAAGGCCAACCACCCCAAGGCAGACCTGGCGCTGCTCGAGCGCGCCTACGCGACCGCGGAGAAGATGCACGGCACGCAGATGCGCAAGAGCGGTGACCCCTACATCACTCACCCGCTCGCGGTCACCACGATCCTCGCCGACATCGGGATGACCGAGCCCACCCTCGTGGCCGCTCTCCTGCACGACACGGTCGAGGACACGGCCTACACCCTCGACGAGCTCCGCGCCGACTTCGGCGACGAGGTCGCGCGGCTGGTCGACGGCGTGACCAAGCTCGACAAGGTCAAGTACGGCGACTCCGCGCAGGCCGAGACGATCCGCAAGATGATCGTCGCGATGTCGCGCGACATCCGGGTGCTGGTCGTGAAGCTCGCCGACCGGCTCCACAACATGCGGACCCTCCGCTACGTGTCCCAGGCCTCGCAGGAGCGGACCGCACGGGAGACCCTCGACATCTACGCCCCGTTGGCCCACCGACTGGGCATGAACACGTTGAAGTGGGAGCTCGAGGACCTCGCGTTCGCGACGCTGCACCCCAAGATCTACGACGAGATCGTGCGCCTGGTGGCAGAGCGCGCACCTTCGCGGGGGCAGTTCCTGGCCGAGGTGATCCGGCAGGTCGAGCAGGATCTCAAGGAGGCCAAGGTCAAGGCGACGGTCACCGGCCGGCCCAAGCACTATTACTCGATCTACCAGAAGATGATCCTCGGCGGCCGGGAGTTCTCCGACATCTACGACCTGGTCGGCATCCGGATCCTGGTCGAGGAGGATCGCGACTGCTACTCCGCCCTCGGCGTCCTCCACTCGCGGTGGAACCCCGTGCTGGGCCGGTTCAAGGACTTCGTGGCGATGCCGAAGTTCAACATGTACCAGTCGCTGCACACCACGGTCATGGGCCCGCAGGGGAAGCCGGTGGAGATCCAGATCCGGACCTTCGCCATGCACCGGCGTGCGGAGTACGGAGTCGCGGCGCACTGGAAGTACAAGGAGGACGGTCGGGCCGGGATCGACACCGAGCGCCGCGGGGACATGGACGACATGACCTGGGTGCGCCAGCTCCTCGACTGGCAGAGCGACGTCGAGGACCCGGGGGAGTTCCTGGAGTCGCTGCGCTTCGAGATCAACCGGGCCGAGGTCTACGTCTTCACCCCGCGCGGCGACGTGATCGCCCTGCCCACCGGGGCCACGCCCGTCGACTTCGCCTACGCCGTGCACACCGAGGTCGGGCACCGCACGATCGGCGCTCGGGTCAACGGACGGCTGGTCCCGCTCGAGTCCACACTCGACAACAGCGACGTGGTGGAGATCTTCACCTCCAAGGCACCGACCGCGGCACCGTCACGGGACTGGCTCACGTTCGTGAAGTCGCCGCGCGCGCGGTCGAAGATCCGCCAGTGGTTCACCAAGGAGCGGCGCGAGGAGGCCATCGAGCAGGGCAAGGAGCAGATCGCCCGGCTGATGCGCAAGGAGGGACTGCCGCTCAAGAGGCTGCTCTCCCACGAGTCGCTGATGCTGGCCGCGGTGCACTTCAACCTGGCCGACGTCTCGGCGCTCTACGCCGCGGTCGGGGAGGGGAACCTCAGCGCGCAGGCCGTCGTACGCCGGGTCATCCACCTGCACGGCGGTGACGAGGGGGCGGCCGAGGACGCCTCGGAAGGCGTCACCATCACCGGGCGCCGTACCCGCTCGAAGGCCGGCGGCGCGGGGGACGCGGGGGTCATCGTCAAGGGCACCCCGGACGTGTGGGCCAAGCTCGCCAAGTGCTGCACGCCGGTCCCGCCGGACGACATCCTCGGCTTCGTCACCAAGGGCGGGGGAGTGTCGGTGCACCGCACCGACTGCACCAACGCCGCCAGTCTGCGCAACAAGCCCGAACGGCTCCTCGAGGTCGAGTGGGCGCCGACCGGGCAGTCGACGTTCCTGGTCAACATCCAGGTCGAGGCGCTGGACCGGGCCCGGTTGCTGTCCGACATCACCATGGTGCTCTCGGACGCCCACGTGAACATCCTCAGCGCCAACCTGCAGACCACCCGAGACCGGGTCGCCAAGAGCCGCTTCACGTTCGAGATGGCCGAGGCCAAGCACCTCGACAACGTGCTGCGCGCGGTCCGCTCCGTACCCGGCGTCTTCGACGCCTACCGCGTGACGCAGTAGGGCGTCAGCCTGAATAGTCCGCGGCGGCGCGCCTGGCCATGTCGAGGAAGGCCTGACGGGACGCCAGGTTCTCCTCGAGCTCGCGGACCTTCTTCTCGTCCCCCGCGCTGCGGGCTGCGTCGAGCTCGGCCTGGATCGTGGCGAGGGCGGCCTCGAGCTTGGAGACCATGTCGTCGGCCCGGGCGGACTTCTCCGGGTCGGTACGACGCCACTGCTCCTCCTCGACGCGCCGGATCTCCTGCTCGACCTTGCGGATCCGGCCCTCGAGCTCCTTGATCCGCTCGCGCGGAACCTTGCCGGCCGCCTCCCAACGCTCTGCGATGTCGCGCATGGCCGCCTTCGCGGCCTCCAGGTCCTTGACCGGCACCAGCGCCTCGGCCTCGACGAGGAGACCCTCCTTCACCTCGGCGTTGGCGGCGAACTCCTTCTCCTGCTCGGCCGTGGCCGCGTCGCGAGCTCCGAAGAAGGTGTCCTGCGCACCCCGGAACCGCTTCCACAGGGCCTCCTCGACCTCGCGGGGCGCGGGCCCGGCGGCCTTCCACTGCTTCATCAGGTCGCGGAACCGGCCGGCCGTGGGTCCCCACTCGCGCGAGTCGGCCAGGCTCTCGGCCTCCTTCGCCAGCTTCTCCTTGACCACCCGGGCGGCGTCGCGCTTCTCGTGCTGCTCGGCGAAGTGCGACTTGCGCCGGCGGGTGTAAGCGGTGCGTGCCGTCGAGAACCGCCGCCAGAGGGCGTCGTCGGAGGCCCGGTCGATCCGGGGTAGTGCCTTCCACTGGTCGAGGAGGTCGCGCAGGCGGTTGGCCCCAGCGCGCCAGTCGTTGCCCTTGGCGATCTCCTCCGCCTCGGCCACCAACGCTTCCTTGGCGCTCTTGGACTCTGCTGCGCGTTGTGCTCGTTCGGCCTTGCGGGCCTCGCGCTGCTGCTCGAGGACCGGCCCGAGTGCGTCGAGGCGAGTGACGAGCGAGGCGAGGTCGCCGACAGCGTTGGCGTCCACGACCTGGGCGCGCACCGTCTTGATCGATGTGGCCGCCTCGTCCGGGGAGAGCTTGGCGGCCCTGACCCGCTGCTCGAGCAGGCCGACCTCGAACTCGAGCGCGTCATAGCGCTCGGTGAAGAACTTCAGGGCCTCGTCCGGGGTGCCCTCGGGGTATTGGCCCACCGAGCGTTCGCCGTCAGCGGTCTTGACGTAGACCGTCCCGTCGTCGGCGACGCGGCCCCACGGATGACTCGTCACTGGACTCCCTCTTGGTTCGGTCGGCGCGGGCGCAGACCACCCGGACGGAGCCATGCTAATCACCCGGTCGCGGCCGGCTGCGTTCGCGGGTGTGACTCTCGGTAGGGTCTACGGAGTGTTCATCGCCGGCTTTCCCGCAGGGCCCTGGGGTACCAACTGCTACGTCGTCGCCACCGCGGCTGGTAACGAGTGCGTCGTCATCGACCCCGGGAAGGACGCCGCCGAGGGGGTCGACCAGGTCGTCCGCGAGCACCGGCTCAAGCCGGTGTCGGTCCTGGTCACCCACGGCCACGTCGACCACATGTGGTGCGTGGCGCCGGTCGCCGGCACCTACGACTCCACGGCATGGATCCACCCCGACGACCGGCACCTCCTCACCGACCCGATGGCGGGCATGAGCCGCGAGACGACCCAGATGCTGCTCGGCGGCAACTACGAGTGGGCGGAGCCCGACGACGTACGCGAGCTCGCCGACGGCCAGACGCTCGAGCTCGCCGGGCTCTCGTTCCTCGTCGACCACACCCCCGGCCACACCGAGGGATCGGTGACCTTCCGCAGCGAGTACGGCGAGCAGGGGGTCTCCGAGGTGATGTTCTCCGGGGACCTGCTCTTCGCAGGGTCCATCGGCCGCACGGATCTGCCGGGAGGAGACCACCCGACGATGCTGCGCAGCCTGACCGAGAAGGTCCTGCCGCTGGCCGACGACATCGTCGTGCTGCCGGGCCACGGTGAGCAGACATCCATCGGCCGCGAGCGCGCGACCAACCCCTTCCTCCTCGAGCTCCAGGGCGGGCGCGAGGCCGGGCGAGTCACCCGGGGACTCTGAGGATGGCCAGACCGACCCCGCTGAGCGGGTTCCCCGAGCTCCTGCCCGCCCAGCGCACCATCGAGGCGCGCGTTGTCGACACCCTGCGGAGCACCTTCGAGCTGCACGGCTTCGCCGGGATCGAGACGCGTGTGGTCGAGCCGCTCGACCGGCTGGCGAAGGGCGGCGAGATCGACAAGGAGATCTACGTCCTGCGGCGGCTCCAGGCCGCGGAGGGCGAGGGCGACTCCGGGCAGAGCTCCCAACTGGGGTTGCGCTTCGACCTCACCGTTCCGTTCGCCCGCTACGTCCTCGAGAACGCCGGCAAGCTCGACTTCCCGTTCCGTCGCTACCAGATCCAGCCCGTCTGGCGGGGCGAGCGGCCGCAGGAGGGCCGCTACCGCCAGTTCACGCAGGCGGACATCGACGTCGTCGGCCAGGGTGAGCTGCCCTTCCACCACGACATCGAGGTGATGCGGGTGATGGTGGAGGCACTGAGCCGGCTTCCCCTGCCTCCGCTCTCGTTCCAGCTCAACAACCGCAAGCTGATCCAGGGCTTCTACCGCGGTCTCGGGATCACCGACCTGACGACCGCCATCCGGGTGATCGACAAGCTCGACAAGCTCGCCCCCGAGGTGGTCGGCGAACAGCTCGTCGAGCAGGCCGGCGCTACTCCCGAGCAAGCCGCACGCTGCCTGGAGCTGGCGACGATCCGGGTCTCCGACACCTCGTTCGTGGAGCGTGTCCGTGCCCTCGGCGTGGAGGACGAGCTGCTCGAGGTCGGTCTCGCGGAGCTGGCGTCCGTGGTCGAGGGGTGCGCCGCCACAGCGGGGGAGCGCGTCACCGTCGAGGCGAACCTCCGGATCGCCCGCGGTCTCGACTACTACACCGGCACCGTCGTGGAGATCTTCATGAGCGGCTACGAGCGGCTGAAGTCCGTCGGCGGCGGTGGCCGGTACGACGCGCTCGCCGACGACGGCCGGACGACGTACCCGGGGGTCGGGGTCTCGTTCGGTGTCTCCCGCACCCTCGTCCCGCTGATCGCCGACGGGGTGCTCTCGGGCAGCCGGTCGGTGCCCAGCGCCGTCCTCGTCGCCCTCGTCGACGAGGAGTCGCGCGGGGACAGCGACTCGGTGGCCACGGCACTGCGGGCCCGAGACATCCCCTGCGAGGTGGCGCCGACCCCCCAGAAGTTCGGCAAGCAGATCCGCTATGCCGAACGCCGCGGGATCCCCTACGTCTGGTTCCCCGGGCCCGCGGGGCACGAGGTGAAGGACATCCGCAGCGGCGAGCAGGTGGGCGCCGACCCCGCCACCTGGACGCCTCCCACCGAGGACCTGACGCCGAGCGTCATCACAAAGGAGTACCCGTGATCCGCACCCACGACGCCGGAGGGCTGCGCGCCGACCACGTCGGACAGTCCGTCACCCTCGCCGGATGGGTCGCACGCCGTCGCGACCACGGCGGGGTGGCCTTCCTGGACCTGCGCGAGGCCAGCGGGGTGGTGCAGGTGGTCGTGCGCGACGAGGCCGTCGCGCACAGCCTGCGCAGCGAGTACTGCCTCAAGGTCACCGGTGAGGTCGCGCTGCGACCGGAGGGCAACGCCAACCCGAACCTGCCCAGCGGCGAGATCGAGGTCATCGCGGAGGACGTCGAGGTGCTCAGCGCCAGCGCCGCGCTGCCGTTCCCGATCGACGAGCACGTCGATGTGGGCGAGGAGGCCCGACTGCGGCACCGCTACCTCGACCTGCGGCGGAGTGGGCCCAACGAGGCGCTCCGACTGCGCAGCCGGGTGAACCGGGCCGCGCGCGAGGTGCTGGACCACCACGGGTTCGTCGAGATCGAGACGCCCACCCTCACCCGCTCGACCCCGGAAGGGGCGCGTGACTTCCTGGTTCCTGCCCGGCTCCAGCCGGGCAGCTGGTACGCCCTGCCGCAGAGCCCGCAACTCTTCAAGCAGCTGCTCATGGTCGCCGGGATGGAGCGCTACTACCAGATCGCCCGGTGCTACCGCGACGAGGACTTCCGGGCCGACCGGCAACCTGAGTTCACCCAGCTCGACGTCGAGATGAGCTTCATCGACCAGGACGACGTACTCGCGCTGTCCGAGGAAGTCCTCGTGGCGCTGTGGGCGCTCGTCGGGGTCGAGCTCGCGACGCCGTTCCCGCGGATCACCTACGCGGAGTCCATGGCCCGTTACGGCACGGACAAGCCGGATCTGCGCATGGGGCAGGAGCTCGTCGACTGCACGGACTTCTTCGCCGACACCTCGTTCCGGGTGTTCCAGGCGCCCTACGTCGGCGCCGTGGTCATGCCCGGGGGTGCCGCCCAGCCGCGCAAGCAGCTCGACGCCTGGCAGGAGTGGGCCAAGCAGCGCGGTGCCCGTGGACTGGCGTACGTGCTCGTCCAGGAGGACGGCGAGCTGGGGGGACCGGTCGCCAAGAACCTCACCGAGGATGAGCGCGCTGGGATCGCCGCGCACGTCGGGGCGCAGCCTGGTGACTGCATCTTCTTCGCGGCCGGACCGGTGAAGTCCAGCCGAGCGCTCCTCGGCGCAGCGCGCCTGGAGATCGGACGCCGTGGTGGGTTGATCGACGAGGACGCGTGGGAGTTCGTCTGGGTGGTCGACGCACCGTTGTTCGAACCGGCCGACGAGGCGACCGCTGCCGGTGACGTCGCGGTCGGGAGCGGCGCGTGGACCGCCGTGCACCACGCCTTCACCTCTCCGCAGGACCTCGACGCCTTCGATGCCGACCCCGCCGGAGCACTGGCCTGGGCCTACGACATCGTCTGCAACGGCAACGAGATCGGCGGCGGGTCGATCCGTATCCACCGCGAGGACGTGCAGAAGCGGGTCTTCGAGGTCATGGGCCTCGGGGCGGCTGAGGCGCAGGAGAAGTTCGGGTTCCTCCTCGACGCCTTCAAGTACGGCGCGCCGCCGCACGGAGGCATCGCCTTCGGCTGGGACCGGATCGTGGCCCTGCTCGCCGGCACCGAGTCCATCCGCGACGTCATCGCCTTCCCCAAGTCGGGGGGCGGGTTCGACCCGCTCACCGCAGCACCCGCGCCCATCACCGTTGAGCAGCGCAAGGAAGCCGGAGTGGACGCCAAACCGGTCAACGGCAAGGGCCCGCTCTGAGACCAGATCGTTACGCTCAGGTGATCGTCCGTGAGGTCCGTGTCACATAGAGTCACCTCTCGGCGCACACAAGCAGGCGCGGGGCAACTCCCGCCGTGAAGCAGATGGGGTGAGGCATGTCGGGATACGCCGGGCCCGAGACCATTGGGCACACGAGCGATGCCCCGCCACCCTCAGCACCTGAGTCAGAACGCGCCAAGGAGATCTCCGGCAAGTCGCCGATGCGGATTGCCCTCGGTCGGCTGGTCCGTGACAAGGTCGCGGTCGTCTGCGCGTTCGTGGTGTTCTTCTTCGTCCTGGTCGCCATGTTCGCCGGCACGATCTGCAACATCTTCAACGTCAGCACCGAGACGGTGCTGGCCAGCCAGTACCTCGACGTGCTCGGCGGTGGCCTGCCCAAGCCCGAGTACGGCCCGCCCAACGGCGGCTTCACCATGGAGCACCCGTTCGGCATCGCGCCCCGCACGGCCAACGACAACCTTGCCTGGTGGGTCTTCGGCTGCCGCACCTCCCTGTCGATTGCCTTCCTGGCCACGCTCTTCGCCTCGGTCACCGGCGTGGTGATGGGCCTGACGGCCGGCTTCCTCGGTGGCATCGCCGACCGGCTCATCTCCTTCGTCACCGACCTGTTCCTCACCATCCCCTTCCTGCTGGCCGCGCTGACCCTCGCCCCGATCGTCAGTGAGCGTTTCCGGGAGAGCGAGAACTACCCGCAGATCCAGTTCTACAACCTGATCTTCGTGCTGGCGGTATTCGGCTGGATGCCGATCGCTCGGCTGATCCGCGGGGAGGTGCTCTCGCTGCGCGAGCGCGAGTTCATCATGTCCGCGCGTGTGCTGGGGATGCCGACGGGGCGGATCCTGCTCAGGGAGCTGCTGCCCAACCTCGTAGCCCCGATCGTGGTGGCGGTCTCGCTCATGCTGCCGGCGTTCGTGAGCGCTGAGGCGACCCTGGCCTTCCTGGGCATCGGCGTGACCGAGAGTCCTTCGTGGGGCCAGACCATCAACCTGGCCGTCGACTTCTTCGAGACCTACCCGCTCTACCTCTACGAGCCGCTGCTCGGGGTGGTGCTCCTGGTCCTGTCACTGAACCTGCTGGGCGACGCGGTCCGCGACGCCCTCGACCCCAAGACCCGTCGCTGACGGGTCCCGACAGACGTCGCCCAGAGCCTCCTCAGGGCGCGAACACAGAAAGAAAGGCTGGACAATGAGACGCAGCAAGCCACTGGCGGTAGTCGCCGGTGTCGCCCTGTTCGCGCTCGCCGCATGTGGCGGGGGCGGAACCGAGACCGGTGGTGGCGGTACGTCGCGCGAATTCGGCGCGGCCGACGAGATCACCAAGAACCCGGACCTGGCGGCGCCGGCGGCCGAGATCGAGGGAGCCACGAAGGGCGGGACCATCACGGTCCAGCTCCCCGGTGACCCCGGTCCGACCGACCTCGACCCGACTAACGGCTGGTCGGTGACCGGCAACTCGATCCAGCAGGCGCTGACGAGCCGGTCCCTCACCCAGTTCGCCAAGGACCCCGAGACCGGGGCGATGGAGCTCGTTCCCGACCTCGCCACCGACCTCGGGACGCCCAACGAGGACTTCACGGAGTGGACCTTCACCATCCGTGACGACGCCACGTGGGAGAACGGCGAGACCATCACCGCCGAAGAGGTTGCTTGGGGCCTCTGCCGGTCGATGGACTCCACCGAGTTCCCCTCCGGCCCCGGCACCGAGTACTCCCAGCAGTACTTCTTCGGCGCGGGTGAGTACGAAGGCCCCTACACGGGCAACGACCCCAACTGCGAGGACTGGGGCGCTGTCACGGTCAACGGCCAGGACATCACCATCAAGATGGCCAAGCCGTTCCCCGACATGGACTGGTGGGGCTCCTTCATGGCCATGGGCCCGGCTCCTCTGGGCAAGGCGAGCGACTCGCCTGAATACGGCCAGAACATCCTCTCGAACGGTCCCTACAAGGTGGAGAGCTTCCGTTCCGGCGAGGAGCTCGTGCTGGTCAAGAACGACCAGTGGAACCCCGAGTCGGACCCGGCGCGCCACCAGTACGCCGACAAGTTCATCTTCAAGTTCAACGCTGACCAGACCAAGGTCGACCAGATCATGCTCAGCGACAACACCGCGTCGCAGACCACGATCGCCGACGACGTGGGCGCGAACAACTACGAGCGGATCAACAGCGAGCTCGGAGACCGC
Source organism: uncultured Actinomycetota bacterium (assembly GCA_963841625.1). Classification (GTDB taxonomy): domain Bacteria; phylum Actinomycetota; class Actinomycetes; order Propionibacteriales; family Nocardioidaceae; genus Nocardioides. The sequence goes on from CAWJDH010000009.1 coordinate 629,300, forward strand.
CTGGTCCAGCAGACCGAGCAGTGCGTGAGCTTCCTGGCTCCGGACTACAACAAGATCACCGACATCAACGTCCGCAAGGCGCTCGCGTGGGCCTACCCCTACGAGGACGTCTGGCTGGCCGGCGGTGACATCCCGGGCGTGACCCGGGTCCCGGCGAACTCCATCATGCCCCCGGGCATGGCGGGCAAGCACGACTACTTCGCCGACGGTGAGCAGTTCGAGTACAACCCGGACAAGGCCAAGGAGCTCCTGGCCGAGGCCGGCTACGAGAACAAGCCGTACCCGATCAAGATGATCTACTACGAAGTCGACCCGCTCGCCGTGGCTGCCCAGAAGCAGCTCGTGAAGGGCATGGAAGAGGCCGGCTTCGAGATCGAGGACGTCGCGGTTCAGGACGACCCGTACAACATCTGGACCGACCCCGACAACAAGCTGAACAAGACGCTCAACCTGCGTGCTGTCAACTGGTGCTCGGACTGGCCGTCGGGTCTGACCATGGTCCCGCCGCTCGTGCGGACGGGTGCGACGTACAACACGGCGTTCTTCTCCGAGAAGTCGATCGACGACGAGATGGACGCGATCACGGAGAAGCCGCTCGAGGAGCAGGCCGACGCGTGGGGCGCGCTGGACGAGAAGGTCGGGACGGAGTACTTCCCGATCATCCCGACCGCGTTCCGCAACTCGCTGTTCATGTTCGGCTCCAAGATCGGCAACGGGACCGGTGACGGTTCCATCGGCGCGGTCTACTACAAGGGGCTGTACGTCTCGCAGTGATCGGTTCGTGGCTAATCGCCTGATGCACAACTAGGGTGGGGGTTCCCGGTACACCGGGAGCCCCCACCTCAGGGCCGCCCGGCGGTCTCCAACCTGGGAGAGGGATCTGATGTTCGCCTATATCGTCAAGCGCGCGCTCGCCGGTGTGCTGGTTCTTTTGATGGTGTCGATGGCGATCTTCCTACTGTTCTGGTACGGCCCCGAGAGCCCGGCGCAGCCGATCTGCGACCAGCAGACCAGCAACCGCTGCGGAGACCGGATCACGATCTACGAGGAGCGGCTGGGTTACAACAACCCCGTCTACGTCGAGTACGGAAAGTTCGTCAAGGGAGTCTTCGTCGGACGCGAGATCCAGATCGGATCGCAGCCCGTCCAGTGCGACGCGCCCTGCCTGGGGATCTCCTTCCGCACCACCAACTTCGTCTCGACCGAGATGGCCGAGCGACTACCTGCCACGCTCTCCGTCGCCCTGGGCGGCGCGTTCCTGTACCTGCTCCTGGGTGTCCCCATCGGGGTCGCGGCCGCACGAAGACGTGGCAGCCTGGCCGACAAGGCGCTCGTCTCGAGCTTCCTGACCCTCAGCTCGATCCCCTACTACCTCTTTGCCCTGCTGACCTGGCTCTACCTGACGGTGATCTTCGAGATCCCGTTCTTCAGCAACACGGGCTACCACAAGTTCACGGAGAGCCCGTGGGACTGGTTCACCGGCATGTTCCTGGCGTGGTTCGCGCTAGGCATCTTCGGCTGCACGCAGTACACCCGCTACACCCGGGGCGCGATGGTCGAGGCCCTGAACGAGGACTACATCCGGACCGCGAAGGCCAAGGGGTTGCCGGCGCGCACGGTGGTCTACCGTCACGGTCTGCGGGCTGCCCTGGTGCCGGTGGTGACCATCTTCGGCATCGACTTCGGCACCCTCCTGGCGGGCACGATCATCACCGAGCGGATCTTCGAGATCGACGGCATCGGGTTCTGGGGTCTCGAGGCGGTACGGGCCCGAGATCTGCCAGTGGTGGCGGCGACCGCCCTGTTCGGCGCCGTTGCCATCATCGTCAGCAACCTGATCGTCGACCTGGTCTACAGCGTCCTCGACCCGAGAGTGAGACTGTCGTGACCGACGAGGAGCGCAGGGACGTCAAGCGGCAGGTCGCGGACACCTCCGGCGACGAGGCGTTCCTCGTCGTGGAGGACCTCACCGTCCGGTTTCCTACCGAGGACGGCCTGCTCACCGCCGTGAGTGAGCTGAGCTATGGGGTCCGGATGGGCGAGACCCTCGGCATCGTCGGCGAGTCCGGCTCCGGAAAGTCGGTCTCCAGTCTCGCGGTCCTGGGCCTGCACGACGCGAAGTCCAGCCGGATCAGCGGATCCATCCGGGTCGGCGGCACCGAGGTGATCGGGCTGTCAGAGGCCAGGATGCGCAAGCTGCGCGGCAATTCCGTCTCGATGATCTTCCAGGATGCGCTGGCGGCGCTGCACCCGTTCTACAAGATCGGTGGGCAGCTGGCCGAGGCCTATCGCGTCCACCACCCCGATGCCACCAAGCGCGACGCCCGCCGCAAGGCGATCGAGATGCTCGACCGGGTCGGCATCCCGCAGCCCGACCGCCGCGTGGACGACTTCCCGCACCAGTTCTCGGGTGGCATGCGGCAGCGCGCGATGATCGCGATGGGGCTGATCAACGACCCGTCCCTGCTCATTGCCGACGAGCCGACCACGGCGCTCGACGTGACCGTCCAGGCCCAGATCCTCGACCTGCTCCAGGACCTCCAGCGCGAGTTCAACTCCGCGGTCATCATCATCACCCACGACCTCGGCGTGATCGCCGAGATGGCCGACGACGTGCTGGTGATGTACGCCGGCCGTGCGGTCGAGTACGGCCCGTGCAAGGAGATCCTCACCCACCCGGAGATGCCCTACACCTGGGGACTGCTCTCGAGCGTGCCCGAGGTCGGTGCGGACACCGACGCCCGGCTCATCCCCATCCCGGGGAACCCGCCGAGCCTGTTGAGCCCCCCGTCCGGCTGTTCCTTCCACCCGCGCTGCGCCCACATGGACAAGGTGCCCGGTAACCTGTGCACGACCGAGCTGCCCGAGCTCTCAGCCGGCAGCCGCGGTGGTGGTCACCTCAAGCGCTGCCACCTCGCCGACCCCGAGCGGGTCTTCGCGGCCGAGGTGCTGCCCGAGATCGCCCCCGAGCTGGTCGAGGAGACCTGATGTCCGACGTGAACGTTGACCAGGCGGACGCTTCCCAGGACCAGCCCACCCCCGGCCAGGGCGACGCCCCTGTTGTGGAGCAGCAGGTCGCGAGCTTCTCCGAGCTCGCCCAGAAGGGTCACACGGCCACCCGACTCGACGTCACGGCTCCGCCGGTCCTCGAGGTCGAGAACCTCAAGATGTACTTCCCGGTCAAGTCGTCCGGCGTCGTCCGCCGCACGATCGGGCACGTCCAGGCCGTCGACGGGATCAGCTTCCAGGTGCCCAAGGGGGGTTCGCTCGGGCTCGTCGGTGAGTCAGGGTGCGGCAAGTCGACGACAGGCCGGCTGATCACCCGCCTCTACACGCCGACCGCGGGCTCGATGCGTTTCGCCGACCAGGACCTGGCCACGCTCTCGAACCGGCAGATGAAGCCCCTGCGCAAAGACGTGCAGATGATCTTCCAGGACCCCTACACCTCACTCAACCCGCGGCACACCGTGGGCTCGATCGTCGGCGCACCGCTGGCGATCCACAACGTGGTGCCCAGGAAACAGATCCTGCCGAAGGTGCAGGAGCTGCTTCGGGTGGTGGGTCTCAACCCCGAGCACTACAACCGCTACCCCAACGAGTTCTCCGGAGGCCAGCGCCAGCGCATCGGCATCGCCCGGGCCCTCACCCTCAACCCCAAGCTGCTGGTCGCCGACGAGCCGGTCTCGGCCCTCGACGTCTCGATCCAGGCGCAGGTGATCAATCTGCTCCAGGACCTGCAGAATGAGTTCGAGATCGCCTTCCTGTTCATCGCCCACGACCTCGCGGTCGTGCGTCACTTCTGTCCAGAGGTGGCGGTGATGTACCTCGGCAAGATCGTCGAGATCGCGGACCGGGAGTCGATCTACGGCCACGCACACCACCCCTACACCCAGGCGCTGCTCTCGGCCGTACCCGACGTCAAGCAGGCTGCGATCGGTGGCCGCCGCGAGCGGATCCGTCTCGAGGGCGACGTACCCAGCCCGATCAACCCGCCGTCCGGCTGCCGATTCCGCACCCGGTGCTCGCTGGCCCAGGAGATCTGCGCGAAGGTCGAGCCTCCGTTGCTTCAGATCGGCAGGCGCCACAAGGTCGCCTGTCACTTCGCCGGGGAGCTGGGCAACCACCCCAACACCCCCGTCACCGCCAATCTCCTCGGGGTCGACAACCAGGGCTCCCCGACGTCCGGCGCCTCCCCGGGGGCGCTGCCCGTCGGTCCGGGCTACGAGGACGAGTGGTACGACGTCAAGTCCCAGAGGATGGTGCGGGGCTGACCGTCACCGGTCACCTACGGTGACGGGTGTGGAGGGACTCTTCGAGGCGGTGCCATCCGCTCGCGGCGGCGGTGGCTCGTTGTCGACCGCACCGCACGCGTCGGCGCCGCTCGCGGTGCGGATGCGGCCCCGTTCGCTCGAGGAGCTGGTCGGGCAGCAGCAGCTGCGGGCGAAGGGCGCCCCGCTTCATCAGCTGATCGAGGGCGACCGGTCGATGTCCCTGCTGCTCTGGGGGCCGCCGGGGACCGGCAAGACGACCATCGCCGCGATCCTGAGCCAGCAGACCAACCGTCGGTTCGTGGAGGTGTCGGCCGTGGCGGCCGGCGTGAAGGAGGTGCGGGCGGCCATCGACGCCGCCCGTGGCGAGCTCGTCGCCGGTGGACGGGAGACAGTGCTGTTCGTCGACGAGGTGCATCGGTTCTCCAAGGCACAGCAGGACGCCCTGCTGCCCGGCGTGGAGAACCGGTGGGTCACGCTCGTCGCCGCGACGACGGAGAACCCGTTCTTCTCGGTCATCTCGCCCCTTCTGTCGCGAAGCCTCCTGCTGCGGCTGGAGCCGCTGACCGACGACGACGTGCGCAGAGTCCTCGAGCAGGCCCTGGCCGACGAACGCGGCCTCGCCGGGTCGGTCGCCCTTGACGAAGATGCGCGGGAGCACCTGGTACGACTGGCCGGTGGGGACGCCCGGCGCTCGCTGACATATCTCGAGGCGGCGGCAGCGGCGGCGGGGGCCAAGGGGGCGGAGTCCATCGACCTGTCCACCGCGGAGACGGCGGTCGACCAGGCCGCCGTGCGCTACGACCGCCAGGGCGACCAGCACTACGACGTCACGAGCGCCTTCATCAAGTCGATCCGTGGCTCCGACGCCGATGCCGCCGTGCACTACCTGGCCCGGATGATCGAGGCGGGCGAGGACCCCCGCTTCATCGCCCGTCGGCTGGTCATCCTGGCCAGCGAGGACATCGGCCTGGCCGATCCCACCGCACTGCCGACGGCGGTGGCCGCCGCCCAGGCGGTGCAGCTGATCGGGCTGCCGGAGGCACGGTTGAACCTCGCGCAGGCCACCATCGCCCTGGCGGTCGCCCCCAAGTCCAACGCCGTGACCCGGGCCATCGATGCCGCCAGCGCGGACGTCCGCGCAGGCAAGATCGGGCCGGTCCCGCCGCACCTGCGAGACGCCCACTACGGAGGGTCGAAGAAGCTCGGCCACGGCAAGGGGTACCGCTACAGCCACGACGAGCCCTACGGCATCGCGGAACAGCAGTACGCCCCGGACGTGGTCGCCGACGCGGAGTACTACCAGCCGACGGCGCTGGGATCGGAAGCGGCGGTGAAGGAGCGCTGGGAGCGGATCCGGCGGCTGATCCGGGGGCGCTGAGCTGAGGCCGCCTGGTCTCGGGTCGTGGGCGACCCGACGGCTGGTCGACGCCGGCTGCGGTGTCGCGGAACTCGAGCCTGCGCGGCCAACGCCCGTGCTGCGTGAGGCGTTGAGGCGGGGTCTGTTGGCAGTGTGGCGAACCATTTTCGGGGATCGGCGCATCCACACGCCATCCGCAATCGGGTGTGGCTGAGCACCGCTCGCGTGCGTGGGTTGTTCAGCAAGTTCAGCGACTGGCCCTCAGCCGAGGTGGAGGCGGCCGCAGATGCGGTCGATGCGCCCGCCGGGAGCGTCATTGAGCACTAAGACACGGTGTTGCGCGCATGCACGGACCGATCGGAAACCGCCTTGACCGGGGACAACGGGCGTGACCAACCTGCCGGGTCAGTACAGCTAGCCGCCAGGCGGGTCGCGGTCAGCTGTCGCGCGATCGGTCGGCGTCGTGCCAGTGTGGTCGCGCCGAAACCGGTGACCGTGGGGAGAGGTCCACTCGAAGACGCCCAGGCTGGTCATCCGGTAGCGCCATCGGCCGTGGGTCTTGAGTCGATGGTGCCTTCGGCACAGGGGAGCGAGGTTGTCGGATGCGGTCTGCCCGCCGGCAGCTGGGTCGGTGTTGTCGTAGGGGATGACATGGTCGATGTCGCAGCGCCGGGCAGACCTGCCACACCAGGGGAACACGCAGGTCTCGTCCCTCAAGACCACCTGCTCCCGGAGGCGGTCGGGGATGTCGTAGCCGGGCACCCAGATGCGCACGTTGAGATCGATCACGGGCTTGACTGTGACCCGGGTGAGGGAGTCGTTGCACCAGGCCGCGATCTGGTCGAGTAGGGCGAGGTGGTGCCCCTTCTCGACCGTCGCGATGGGGTCCAGCGATCCGGGAAGTAGCCCTGCGGCGTGGAGGGCAGCGTCGGCGAGGTGGACATGGAGCACGACCTCCCGGGCGGGTTGGAGGATTGGCTGCCTCGTCGACGTAGCAGGGATGCGGCTGTCGATGTCGTCACCGGGAGCGAGGTCGAGCGCCAGCTGGGTGCGGGCCATGTCCCCGACGGCCTTGGCCCGGCGGACGGCCAGGGGCTCTCCGACCCGAGCTGCTCGCGCGCCTTGGCGCCGCGGGCAACGGCGTCGCGGAAGTCGAGGGCGTCGGCAAGGTCGAGCTCGGCCTCGACGCGCATGGTGCCGTGGAAGGAGACCTGGTCATCCTCGACGGTGACGTGCCGGGCGTCCTGGGCGTCGCGGGCGGCGGTGGCGGCGCGGTCGGGGTGGAATCGGGCGATGGCCTCGTCGACGAGCCGGTCGACCGCGGCAGTTCCGATCTTGTGTGCGAAGGGCGCGACCTGGCGGTCGACGTAGGCGACACCCTCGGGCGCGAGCTCGGCATGGATGGTGGTGTCGGCGATCCGGCGCGCCTTCCAGGCTGGGCAGGTGCCGGCCCGTACCCGGCGCCACAGCCGGGGCAGGCGGTGGGCCAGCTCGAGCGCCTGGCCGAGGTAGTGCTTGGCCGAGACGGTGGGCAGGCCGACGACTGCGCCGAACTCGGCGATGCAGAACTCCGAGACCGCCGGGCAACCCTCGCCCGCGATCGGCTCCACATGCTCGGATCCCGGCAGGGTGAACCCGGCTTCGTCACCCTCGCCCCGCGCCGGGTGAAGCAGCGCCCAGTGGACAGCCGCCTGGAGGAGCTCGGCCTCCATCCGGTCGGCGGCCTCGCGCCGCGACCGCGCGAACGCGAGCAGCCCGGCTGCGGTGGCCGGGAGCTCGGTGACGGTCGCTGTGGTCATGGGTCTACTCAAGCAGGGACCACCGACACTCTGGCTCCGGATTCGCGCCCGGGAGGGTAGGCGCTGGCCAAGTTCTTGGCCGCTTGTTTGCTGTCTGGCGAGTTCACCCGGGACTACGGCAGGTCGCCTGGCTACCCCGAGTTTGCCTATTCGGGCACCGCAGAGGGAGCACTGCGCCAGCTCGACGAGCGTACGAGCCTGGGTGCCGGGGTGCGCAGCCTCGGCGAAGCAGGGCTGGCCGCGCCGCAAGGCTCGAGGAGTCCTCCCGAGTTCGCCGACGCCCCGTCGCGAGAGTTGTCCTCTACAGGCATGGAGGTTTTTCACCACAGCGCCGAGATCTGCCTGCTCCGGGACCCTCTACCTGTGGAGACAGTGGACCACCCCCGACACACCCGATTGACTGTCCTGATGCAGCCACCAATCGTCGCCCCTCACAAAGCAGCGGCAGGAGACAAGGTGGCCGTCGTGTCACCCTCCTTCGCCGCCCCCGGCTTCGCGCCGGCTGTGCACGAGCAGGCCATGGAGCGCCTCGTCGAGGTGACCGGTCTGGTGCCGGTCGAGTACCCCACGACCCGACGCCTCGATTCCACCGCGCGGGACCGGGCCGCCGACCTCAACGCTGCCTTCGGCGATCCCGAGATCCGGGCGGTGCTGGCCACGATCGGGGGCGAGGACCAGATCACGGTGGTGCCGCACCTCGACGCGGACCTGATCCGCTCCGACCCCAAGCCCTTCCTCGGCTACAGCGACAACACCAACCTCCTGAACTGGATGTGGTGTCACGGGGTCGCCGGATTCCACGGCGGTTCGACGCAGGTCCACCTGGGTCCCGGGCCAGCTGTCGACGCCGTACACGCCCAGTCGCTGCGGGCGGCCCTGCTGACCGGCGAACGGCTGGAGGTCACCGAGCCGGGGGAGTCGGAGGACATGGGCAGGGACTGGCTCGACCCTGCGGCACTGAGCGAGTACGGCGACCGCGAACCCACCGAGCCCTGGACCTGGGCGGGCCCGGAGAGATCCGTGACCGGCCGCACCTGGGGCGGCTGCATCGAGGTGGTGGCCTGGATGCTCACCGCCGGCCGGTTCCCGCCCGATCCCTCGGTGGTCGAGGGTGGCGTCCTCCTGTTCGAGACGTCGGAGGACCTGATCCCGGCCCGTGAGTTCGGGTGGATCCTGCGGTCCCTCGGCGAGCGCGGGCTGCTGTCGGCCGCTGATGCGGTGCTGGTGAGCCGACCGCCCACCTCCAGCATGGAGGTCCGTCCCGACGGCCGTGACCGGGCAGCGCGCCGAGCGGAGCAGCGGGAGGTGGCCATCGAGTCCGTTCAACGCTACAACCCCGATGCGGTGGTCGTCGTCGGCGTGCCGTTCGGCCACACCAGACCCCAGTGGATCCTGCCCTACGGCGGCGTCGTCACCGTCGACGGAGCCGCGCAGCGACTCTGGGCCGACTACGCCTGAGGCGGGGTTATAGGGTCGGGCAGGTGAGCTCCGAACAGGTCTGGGTGCTGGCAGGTGGCGCCCTCGCGCTGGCGCTGCTGGTCCTGGTCCTGCTCGCGCGTCGCACCGCGGCTCGTGCCAACCGTGAGCTGGCGGTCGCACGGGCCGAGGCCCAGGCGCTGGCCGATCGCCTCGCTCTTGTCGAGGAGTCGCTGGCCCGGGACCAGACCCCGACTCGCGACACCCAGAGCTACGTGATCACCCACCTCGGCGATGGAGAACCGGACGCCGCCGCGGTGCCGGTGGTCGGCCGGATCGACGGGAAGCTCTTCGCCGACATCGTCGCCCGCGAATCGGCGATCAAGGCCGTCGGCCTGGCCCACGGCCTGCGCCGTGCGCTGGCGCCGGAGGCCCGCAACCGGATCCGGTTCGAGATGAAGCGTGAGGTCCAACGAGCTCGCAAGCAACGCCGAGCCGACCTGAAGGCGGCCCTGCGTGAGTTCCGTGCCCGCGAGCGCGCCGACCTCGCCGGGAGCGAGGACGAGCGCCCGGCCGAGCGCCACGACGAGGGAGACGCCGCGTAGTGAACAGATCCCTCTGGTTCGTGGCCGGAGCGGGGGCGGGCGTCTACGCGATGGTCCGTGGCCGCCGCGCGGCCGAGGCGCTCACGGTGGACGGGCTTCGCGACCGGATCGGCGGACTCGCGGTCGGAGCGCGGATGTTCCGCGACGAGGTGGCCTCCGGCCGCGCGGAGAAGGAAACCGAGTTGCGCCAGCAGCTCGGCCTCGTGCCTCATGGAACCCCCGAGCTCGCCGCTGGCCGGCACCGACGAGAGGAAGGCAGCAGCTGATGGACACCGCGGAGATCCGCCGACGGTTCGTCGCCCACTTCGAGAGCAGCTCGAAGTGGGGCGGCCACCAGGCGGTGCCCTCTGCCTCGTTGCTGCTCGACGACCCCAACCTGCTGTTCGTCAACGCCGGCATGGTGCCGTTCAAGCCCTACTTCCTCGGCCAGGAGGCCCCGCCGTACGACCGTGCCGTGAGTGTCCAGAAGTGCGTGCGCACGCCGGACATCGAGGACGTCGGCAAGACCACCCGGCACGGCACCTTCTTCGAGATGTGCGGCAACTTCTCCTTCGGCGACTACTTCAAGGAAGGCGCGATCGAGCTCGGCTGGGAGCTGGTCACCAAGTCCGTCGCCGACGGCGGCTTCGGCCTCGAGGAGAGCCGGCTGTGGCCGTCGATCCTGCACGGCGACGACGAGGCGCTCGAGCTCTGGAAGAAGGTCACCGGGCTGCCCGACGAGCGGATCATCCGGCTGGGCCCGAAGGAGAACTACTGGTCCATGGGCGTCCCCGGCCCCGGGGGGCCGTGCTCGGAGATCCTCTACGACCGAGGACCGGACTACGGGCCCGACGGCGAGTTCGAGACGACGACTCGCACCGACATGCCCCCCGAGCTCGAGGACCGCTACCTCGAGATCTGGAACCTCGTCTTCATGCAGGACGAGCTGAGCGCGGTGCGGTCCAAGGAGGACTTCGACATCGTCGGCTCGCTGCCGAAGAAGAACATCGACACCGGTATGGGCCTCGAGCGGGTCGCCTACCTGCTCCAGGGCAGGTCGAACATGTACGAGATCGACGTGATGTTCCCCGTGATCGAGCGGGCCCAGGAGCTCACCGGCCGCCGTTACGGCGCCGATCACGGTGACGACGTCCGCTTCCGCGTGGTGGCTGATCACGTCCGCAGCTCGATGATGCTGATCGGCGACGGGGTCACCCCCGGCAACGAGAGCCGTGGGTACGTGCTGCGACGCCTGCTACGGCGCGCCGTACGCTCCATGCGGCTGCTCGGGTACGACGACCCGTCGCTGCCCGAGCTCTTCCCGATCAGTCGCGACCGGATGGGGGAGACCTACACCGAGCTGCACCGAGACTGGGAGCGGATCTCGAGCGTCGCCTACGCCGAGGAGGAGGCCTTCCGGCAGACGCTGCGCGCGGGCACCGCGATCTTCGACCTCGCGACCACCGAGGTGAAGCAGACCGGGGGTTCGGAGCTCTCCGGGGCCAAGGCCTTCTCGCTCCACGACACCTACGGCTTCCCGATCGACCTGACGCTGGAGATGGCTGCCGAGCAGGGCCTCGTCGTCGACGAGGTCGAGTTCCGCAGACTGATGACCGAGCAGCGGGACCGGGCCAAGGCGGACGCGGCGTCCAAGAAGGGCGCCCATCGCGACGCCACGGCCTACCGTCAGGTCGCCGACTCCCTCGACCGGCCGGTCGAGTTCACCGGCTACTCCGAGATCGTCACCGAGGGCGCGGTCCGCGGCATCGTCTCCGCTGGGGGAGTCGTCCAGTCCGCCCGCGAGGGCGACGAGGTGGAGCTGGTGCTCGACCGGACGCCGTTCTACGCCGAGGGCGGCGGCCAGCTCGCCGACCAGGGCGTGATCGAGCTCGAGAACGGCGCCCGGTTGGAGATCCGCGACGTCCAGTCGCCGGTCACCGGCCTGATCGTGCACCGGGCCCTGGTGGCCTCGGGCGAGGTCACGGTCGGCGTGGGGGCGCACGCCGTGGTCGACATCGAGCGGCGCAAGTCCATCTCGCGTTCGCACACGGCCACCCACATGGTCCACAAGGCCTTCCGCGAGGCGCTCGGCGACACCGCCACCCAGGCCGGGTCGGAGAACTCACCGGGCCGGTTCCGGTTCGACTTCGCCGCTCTCGGCGCCGTACCCGCCTCGGTCATGACCGACGTCGAGGCCCGGGTCAACGACCTGGTGCTGGCCGATCTCTCGGTGCACGCGGAGATCATGAGCCAGGACGAGGCCGTGAAGTCCGGTGCGATGGCCCTGTTCGGCGAGAAGTACGGCGACGAGGTCCGCGTCATCTCCGTGGGCGACTGGGCCCGCGAGCTGTGCGGCGGCACCCACGCGGGACGCTCCGGCCAGCTCGGGGTGATCAAGCTCCTCGGCGAGTCGTCGATCGGATCCGGCGTCCGCCGGGTGGAGGCACTGGTGGGCGGCGACGCCTACCGGTTCCTGGCCCGGGAGCACGTGCTCGTCGCCCAGCTGTCCGAGGCACTCAAGGTGCGGCCGGAAGAGCTGCCCGAGCGGGTCAACAGCATCGTGGAGAAGCTGCGCGCCGCCGAGAAGGAGATCGAGAAGGTCCGGGTGGCCCAGCTGCTGGCCGGCGGAGCCGCGCTGGCAGGCCAGGCGGAGAACGTCGGCGGGGTCCACCTGGTCGCACACCGCGCCGACGGCGCCGGCGGAGGCGACGTACGCACCCTCGCGCTCGACGTGCGCGGACGCCTGCCTGCCGGGGAGCCGGGAGCCGTGGTCATCATCGGCCAGGAGTCCGGGAAGGTCTCGGTCGTCGCGGCGGTCAACGACGCGGCACGCGGACGCGGCCTCAGCGCCAACGAGCTGGTGCGCGCCGTCGGACCCCTGGTCGGCGGCCGCGGCGGCGGCAAGGACGACCTCGCCCAGGGCGGCGGGAGCGACACGTCGCGGATCGACGAGGCCCTGGGCGTGGTGCGCTCCGAGATCGCCCGGGTCACGGGCGGCTGATGCGCCACGGCGTACGCCTCGGGCTCGACCCCGGGGACGCCCGGATCGGTGTGGCCCGCAGCGACCCGTCCGGGGTCCTGGCGACCCCGGTGGAGACCGTGCGCCGGGGCCGCGGCGACCTGGCCAGGATCGCGGCCATGGCCGACGAGGAGGGCGCGATCGAGGTGATCGTCGGCCTGCCGCGGTCGCTGTCGGGTGGCGAGGGTCCGGCGGCGATCAAGGTGAGGGAGTTCGCGGCCGCTCTGGTCCGCCGGATCGCGCCGATCCCGGTGCGCCTGTACGACGAGCGGCTGACCACGATTTCGGCGGAGGCTATGCTGCGCGACCGGGGGCGCAAGGGTGGGAAGCGACGGGCAGTGGTCGACCAGGCCGCGGCCGTGCTGATCCTGCAGCAGGCACTGGACCGCGAGCGCACGACCGGGGATCCGCCCGGAGAGATCGTCGAGGAGACCGATGACTGACGACCCGATCCTCGGGCCCGACCACGACCGCCCGGTCGAGGGCGGCCGGAGACGACGCCGGAAGAGCCGCCTACCGGGCTGCCTGGCGGTCCTCGTCTCGCTGGCCATCGTGCTGGGCGGGGTCTACTTCGTCGCCACCAGGGGCATCCAGGCCATCGAGGACCGGTTCGCCGCGCCCGAGGACTTCTCAGGGCCCGGGCAGGGCGCGGTGGTCTTCGAGGTCCAGGAGGGCGACAGCGTCGCCGAGATGGGTCGCGGGCTCAAGGCGGACGGCGTGGTCGCCTCGGTCGAGGCGTTCACCGATGAGGCGGCCGCCGACCCGGACTCGACGAGCATCCAGGTCGGCTCCTACAAGATGAAGAAGGAGATGGCCGCCGAGGATGCCCTCGAGGTCCTGCTCGATCCCGACAACATCCTCAAGAACACCATCACCATTCCCGAGGGGCTGCGGGTCGAGGACATCACCGCGCTGCTGGCCGACCACACCGACTACAAGCAGGCGCAGTTCGACCAGGTCCTCGACAACCCCGACGCGCTGGGGCTCCCCGACTACGCGGAGGGCAACGCCGAGGGCTATCTCTTCCCCTCCACCTACGACTTCGGCCCGAAGGAGTCGCCGAAGAGCATGCTGACCGCGATGGTCGACCGCTGGGAGCAGGCCGCGTCGGAGGCGGACCTCGAGTCCGCGGCCGACGAGCTGGGCTACACCCCGGCCGAGCTGATGACCGTCGCGAGCCTCGTGGAGTCGGAGGCCGCCCGCCAGGAGGACCGGGCCAAGGTGGCCCGGGTCATCTACAACCGGCTGGAGGGTGACGAGACCAACGGGCTCCTCCAGATCGACGCGACGGTCAACTACGCGGCCGACCAGGAGCTGGGGGCGGTCCCGACCACCGAGGACCTCGAGATCGACTCGCCCTACAACACCTACAAGAACCCCGGGCTCCCGCCGACCCCGATCGAGGCACCCGGTGACGCGGCGATCGAGGCGGCGGCGCACCCGGCCGAGGGCGACTGGTACTACTACGTGACGGTCAACCTGAGGACGGGCGAGACCAAGTTCGCCGAGACCTACGACGAGTTCCTCGGCTACAAGGACGAGCTGCGGGAGTACTGCGAGACCGAGTCCCAGGGCGCCTGCTGAGCGCGGCCATGCGGTGCGCCGTCCTGGGTGACCCGATCGCCCACTCGCTCTCACCAGCCCTGCACCGCGCGGGGTACGCCGCGGTCGGGCTGGACTGGACGTACGACGCCCACCGGGTGGTCGCGGGCGGGCTGTCGGAGTTCGTCCGCGGCCTCGATGCGTCGTGGCGGGGCCTGTCCCTCACCATGCCCCTGAAGCGTGAGGCTCTCGAGCTCGCGTCCGAGGCTTCGCCGGCCGCCCGTCTGGCCGGCGCCGCCAACACCCTGCTGCTCGTCGACGGCGCCCTGCACGCCGACAACACAGACATCCCCGGGGCCGTCTCCGCCATCCGCGCCCGGTACGACGGTCCGGTGACCCGCGGCACCATCCTGGGCGGTGGTGCGACCGCGGCCTCGATGGCGCTGGCGCTCTGCGAGCTGGGAGCCCGTGTCGATCACCCTGCTCGTCCGCTCGCCGGCCCGGGCCGCCGAGACCCTGGCCGCCATCGACCGGCACTCCGCCCGCCCGGCCGTGACCGTCGGGGCGCTGGCCCACGACCCGGTCGTCGGCGACGTGGTCGTGTCGACCCTCCCGCACGAAGCGCAGTCCGCGGAGCTCGTCGACCGCTGTGCCCTGGTGCCGGTGGTCTTCGACGTGGTCTACGACCCCTGGCCGACGCCCCTGGCGGCCTCGGTGGGTGACCGGGTGCTGGTCACCGGCCACGACCTGCTGCTCCACCAGGCCGCGCTGCAGTTCGAGATGTTCACCGGGCTCATTGCCCCGGTCGAGGCCATGCGGGCCGTGCTCCCCGAACACGGACGAGACAGCCGCTAGGGTCGCGCCATGCACCTGGACACGGCCCTCGTGGCGGCCGTGTTCGCAGCGGCCGGCGGCTGGTTCGTCCCGGCACTCGTCCGGCGGCTCCCCGAGCCGGCACCCAAGCCGGAGCCCGACAAGGAGCCCGAGCAAGGAGCCCACGGAGCCCAAGGAGCCCTACGCCGACATCGCCGCCCTCCCCGGGCTGGCCTGGAGGTCGGCGCTCGCCTCCGCCGTGTGCGCGGCCCTCGTCGGGCTGGCGGTGGGCCGGGAGTGGCCGCTCGTGGTCCTGGTGCCGCTGGTGCCCGTGTCGGTGGCGCTGGCCGTGATCGACTGGCGCACCCGTCTGCTGCCCACCCGGCTGGTGCTACCCGCGACCGGACTGGCGATCCTTCTCGGCGTGGCCGGATGGGCGGTCACCCGCGATCCTGACGACCTCGTCCGTGCGGCGATCGCCCTGGTGGCGGTCCGGTCCGTGTTCTGGGTGCTGTGGTGGTTCCACTCCGCAGGCATGGGCTTCGGCGACGTCAGGCTCGCCGCCATGCTCGGGTTCGCCCTCGGCCAGCTCGGGTGGGGCGAGGTGGTGGTCGGCGTCTACTCCGGCTTCCTGATCTTCGCGCTTCCCGGCGTGCTTCTGGCGGTCGCCCGTCGCGACCGTGCCCTGCTCAAGTCGGCGTTCCCGTTCGGGCCGTTCATGTTGGTGGGCGGTCTGATCGGGGTCCTGGTGGGGGCCGTGGTCTGGTCGAGCCTCTTCCCGGCGTGGGCCTGAGCCGCTTGACGGGCCCGGGAGTGGAACACTGACGCCATGCTGCGCTGGCTTACCGCAGGCGAGTCCCACGGACCGTCGCTCGTCGCGATCCTCGAAGGGCTGCCCGCGCACGTCGCGGTGACCTCGGCCGACATCGTGGACGCGCTCGCCCGGCGACGCCTCGGCTACGGCCGCGGCGCCCGGATGAAGTTCGAGCAGGACGAGGTCACGATCATCGGAGGCGTCCGCCACGGTCGCACCCAGGGCGGACCGGTCGCGATCCAGGTGGGCAACACCGAGTGGCCCAAGTGGGAGAAGGTGATGTCGGCCGACCCCGTCGATCCCGCCGAGCTCGAGTCCCTCGCTCGCAACCAGGCGCTGACCCGGCCCCGCCCCGGCCATGCCGACCTCGTCGGCATGCAGAAGTACGCCTTCGACGAGGCACGCCCGGTCCTCGAGCGGGCCTCAGCCCGGGAGACCGCGGCCCGGGTGGCGCTGGGCCGGGTGGCCGCCAACTTCCTCGAACAGGCGGTGTCGGCTCGGATCGTGTCCCACGTGGTCGAGCTGGGCGGCGTGCCTGCTCCGGCCGGGCTGGTGCCCGGTCCCGACGACGTGGGGAAGCTGGACGACGACCCGGTCCGGTGCCTGGACCCGGATGCAGCCAAGGCGATGGTCGCCGCCATCGACCAGGCGCACAAGGACGGAGACACGCTCGGCGGCGTGGTGGAGGTCGTGGTCCACGGGCTCCCACCGGGTCTGGGTTCCCACGTCCACTGGGATCGCCGGCTCGACTCTCGTCTCGCGGGCGCCCTGATGGGGATCCAGGCGATCAAGGGCGTCGAGGTCGGCGACGGCTTCGCGCTCGCGGCGACACCCGGATCGCAGGCCCACGACGAGATCGTTCCCACCACCGAGGGCATCCGCCGGACCAGCGGCCGATCCGGAGGAACGGAAGGCGGGATGTCCACTGGAGAGGTGCTGCGGGTCCGGGCCGCGATGAAGCCGATCGCGACCGTCCCCCGGGCGCTGAGGACCGTCGACGTCGCCACCGGAGAGGAGTCGGTCGCCCACCACCAGCGCTCCGACGTGTGCGCCGTGCCGGCCGCCGGCATCGTCGCCGAGGCCATGGTCTCCCTGGTCCTCGCCGACGCCGTCCTCGAGAAGTTCGGCGGCGACTCGGTCGAGGAGACCCGGCGCAACGCCGAGGGCTACCTGGACACCCTGAGGTACCGCTAGATGAGTCCACGCGTGGTCCTGGTCGGACCGATGGGCGCCGGCAAGACCACCGTGGCCACCCTGCTGGCCGATGCCTGGGGGGTCACCGCCCGGGACACCGACGCCGACGTGGAGGCAGCCGAGGGGCGCACGATCTCCGACATCTTCGTCGACTCCGGCGAGGCACGGTTCCGCGAGCTCGAGCGCGCCGCTGTCACCGACGCCCTTGCCGAGCACCACGGCGTCCTGGCCCTGGGCGGGGGAGCGGTCCTCGACCCGGTCACCCGCGAGCTCCTCCACGACCACCCGGTCGTCTTCCTCCGGGTGGGGCTCTCGGACGCGGTGAAGCGGGTCGGGCTCGGTTCTGCGAGGCCGCTTCTGCTCGGCAACGTGCGCGGTCGGATCAAGGCACTGCTCGACGAGCGCACCCCGGTCTACGAGCAGGTGGCCACCCACACGGTCGACACCGACGGTCGCACACCGGAGGATGTCGCACGGGAGGTCATGGAGCTCATGAATGGATGAGACGGTGCTGCACGTCGGCGGCGCGTCGCCGTACGACGTGGTGGTCGGGCACGCCCTCGGCCACCGGCTGCCGGGCCTGCTCGGCGAGGGGGTGGAACGAGTGGCCGTGGTCCGCCCCGCGGGGCTGGGCCAGCTGGTCGAGCGGCTGCGGCCCGCACTCGCGTCGTACGACGTCCTCGACCTGACCGTGCCCGACGGCGAGGCCGCGAAGACCGCAGACGTCGCCGCCACCTGCTGGGAGCGACTGGGCGAGGCCGGGTTCACCCGCTCGGACGCGGTCGTGGCAGTCGGCGGCGGGGCCACCACCGACCTCGGCGGCTTCGTCGCCGCCACCTGGTTGCGCGGCGTACCCGTGGTCCACGTGCCCACGACCCTCCTCGGCATGGTCGACGCCGCGGTCGGTGGCAAGACCGGGATCAACACGGACGCCGGGAAGAACCTCGTGGGCGCCTTCCACGAGCCGGCGGGCGTGCTGTGCGACCTCGACACCCTGGCGGGCCTGCCGCACGACGAGCTCGTCGCGGGTCTGGGCGAGGTGGTCAAGTGCGGCTTCATCGCCGATCCCGCCATCCTCGAGCTGGTGGAGCGGCACGACCCGGCGGCGCTGACGCCTGAGTCCCCGATCCTGCGGGAGCTCGTCGAGCGGGCGATCCGGGTCAAGGTCGACGTCGTGACCGCCGACCTCCGGGAAGCCGGCGGCGTCGACGGACATCCCGGACGCGAGGTGCTCAACTACGGCCACACCCTGGCCCACGCGGTCGAGCGCTCCGAGGGGTACGCCGTCCGGCACGGGGAGGCGGTCGCCATCGGCTGCGTCTACGCCGCCGAGCTGGCCGGGATCGCCGGGCATCTCGCCGCCGACGTCGTCGAGCGCCACCGCACCGTCCTCGAGCGGGTCGGGCTACCGACGACCTACGACCGAGCCGACTTCGAGACGCTGCACGAAGTGATGAAGGTGGACAAGAAGGCCCGCGGCTCCCAGCTGCGGTTCGTGGTGCTCGACGACATCGCCTCGCCGGCGATCCTCGCCGGGCCTTCCGAGGCCGACCTGCGGGCGGCCTTCGACCGGATCAGAGGAGAGAACGCATGACCCGGAAGGTGTTGGTCCTCAACGGGCCCAATCTCGGACGGCTCGGCCGCCGCGAGCCGGAGGTCTACGGCTCGACCACCCTTGCCGAGCTGATCGAGCTCTGCCAGGAGTGGGGAAGCGCCCTGGGGCTGGAGATCGAGGAGCTGCAGACCAATCACGAGGGCGACCTGATCGACTGGCTCAACGAGGCTGCCGACGACGAGACCCCGGTGGTGCTCAACGCGGGCGCGTGGACCCACTACTCCCTCGCCCTCTACGACGCCTGTGCGCAGCTGACCGCGCCGTTGGTCGAGGTACACCTCTCCGACCCGTCCCGCCGCCCCGAGGAGTTCCGGCACACCTCGGTGGTGACCCCGCACGCGGTCGAGGTGATCGCCGGGCAGGGGATCGACGGCTATCGGCTCGCCCTGGAGCGGATCGCGGCAGAGATCCAATAGCCCGTTCGGGCTCTGGCGGGCGGGGGGCCGGCACCCCTACCGTCGACGGGAACCCGACCCGGGAGGGGTCGGTCCTGGGAGGGTGAACCGGAATGACGAACCAGACCGAGATCGACGAGGCGGACCGCGCGCTCAAGGAGAAGCACCGCAGCATGTGGGCGCTCGGCGACTACCCGTCGGTGGCCAGCGAGGTGATCCCGGAGCTCGGCCCGGCCCTCGTGGCGGCCTGCGGGATCTCCGCCGGCGACCGGGTCCTCGACGTGGGAGCGGGGTCGGGCAACGCCGCGATCCCGGCCGCGCTGGCCGGTGCAGACGTGGTGGCCAGCGACCTGACGCCCGAGCTGTTCGAGGCGGGCCGGGCGGCCGCAGCCAGGTGTGGTGTCGAGCTGGAGTGGCAGCAGGCCGACGCGGAGGCGCTGCCCTTCGCCCACAGCTCGTTCGACACGGTGATGTCCTGCGTCGGAGTGATGTTCGCGCCGCACCACCAGCGCAGCGCCGACGAGCTGGTGCGGGTGTGCCGGCCGGGCGGGACGATCGGGTTGATCAGCTGGACGCCCGAAGGCTTCATCGGACAGATGTTCGCGACGATGAAGCCCTACGCACCTCCGCCGCCGCCTGGTGCCAGCCCGGCTCCGCTCTGGGGCGACGAGGACCACGTCCGCGAGCTCTTCGGTGACCGGGTCACCGACCTCGAGGCCCGCCGGCAGGAGGTGCGGATCGGCAGGTTCGGCAACGCCCCGGCCTTCCGCGACTTCTTCAAGAAGAACTACGGCCCGACCATCGCCGTCTACCGGAACCTCGGCTTCGACACCGAGCGGGTCGCCGCACTGGACCAGGATCTCGTCGACCTCGCCCGCCGGTTCGGGGCTGACGACGGCGTGATGCGCTGGGAGTACCTGCTGGTCACCGCGCGCCGTACCTGAAACGCACGCGCAGTGACGGTCAAGACGCGCTGAGCCCGTAGGAACCTGAAGCGGTTCCGCGCCGTCCCACCTGCGGAGTGCCCCCTGACCGGTGGGGGCCGTCAGGTGGGAAGAGGCAGACATGCGCGGCAACGTGACGGTGAGTGTGAAGAGCATCCTGCTGGCCGGGCTGGTGGGACTGGCGCTGGTGACGGCGTACCTGCTGGGCGGGCAGGGGGACGCGGTGAGCGTTCCGGCGAACGCCGCCCCCGGGGAATCGGGCGCCGGGGCCGACCGGCGGATGGTGAGCATGGTCGGGACCGGCGAGGCGAGCGCGGTGCCCGACCAGATCTCGTTCACGCTGTCCGTGACGGCCAGACGACTCGACCTCGACGATGCCCTGGCCGCCTCCAGCGCCACGACCCGGCGGGTCCTGGCGGAGCTCGGGAAGCACGGGGTCGAGAAGTCGGACGTGCAGACCACCGGCCTGTCGATGAACCCGGAGTACGAGTACCACGCCTACGAGCCGCCAACCCTCGTCGGTTACCGGGTGACGCAGCGGGCCACGGTGAAGGTCGACGAACTGGCGAAGGGCGGCCCGGCGATCGCCGCCGCGGTCGACGTGGGCGGCAACGGGATACGGGTGAGCGGGATCCGGCTCGGTATCGGCGATCCCGACGCGGTGATGCAGAGGGCCCGGGACGCCGCGGTCGAGTCCGCCACCGCCAAGGCCCAGCAGTACGCCGCCGCCACTGGCCAGTCGCTCGGTGAGGTGGTGAGCATCCGGGAGGTCGGTCGGCCGGCTCAGTCCCGTCCGCAGGAGTTGTCCTCGTTCCGGACGCTCGCCGCCGCGGACGCGATGAAGGCGCTGCCGATCCGGGCCGGCAAGGACGACCTGCAGGTACGGATCCAGGTGGTGTGGGCCTTCAAGTAGGCAGAATGGCGAATAGGGGGTCCTCGCACGTCCGCTATAGGCTCGCGCGCATGGCAACGACGAACGACCTGAAGAACGGCATGGTGCTCAACCTCGACGGCCAGCTCTGGCAGGTCATCTGGTTCCAGCACCACAAGCCCGGCAAGGGCGGTGCCGTGGTCCGCACGAAGCTGAAGAACATCGAGTCCGGGAAGACCGTGGACAAGACCTTCAACGCGGACGTCAAGGTCGACGTGGCCAACGTCGACAAGCGGACCATGCAGTACCTCTACAACGACGGCTCGTCCTACGTCTTCATGGACACCGGCACCTATGACCAGCTCGAGATCACGCCCGAGCTCGTCGGCGACGCGAAGAACTTCCTGCTCGAGAACCAGGAGGCCATCGTCGCGACCAACGAGGGCCGGGTGCTCTACATCGAGATGCCGGCATCGGTGGAGCTGGAGATCACGTTCACCGAGCCCGGCGTCGCCGGCGACAGCGCGACCGGCCGAACCAAGCCGGCCACGCTCGAGACCGGCCACCAGATCCAGGTCCCGCTCTTCATCGGCCAGGGCGAGAAGGTCAAGGTCGACACCCGCGACTCGTCGTACCTCGGACGCGTGAAGTCTTGAGGGCGAGCGTCTGATGGGGGCTCGTTCCAAAGCCCGCAAGCGGGCTCTCGACATCCTCTACGCCGCCGAGATGCGCGGGGAGGAGCCGGCCACCGCCCTGGACCGCGCCATCGCGGCCGGCGAGGGACCGACCAACGACTACACCTCCGACACTGGTCCGCGGCGTCGTCGAGCACCGGCCACGCATCGACGAGCTGCTGGCCGACTACTCCGAGGGCTGGACACTGGCCCGGATGCCGGCGGTCGACCGCAACGTGCTCCGGCTCGGCGTCTTCGAGCTGATGTGGGCCGACGACGTGCCCGACGCGGTCGCGGTGACCGAGGCGGTCGCACTGGTCCAGGACCTGTCCACCGACGAGTCGCCCGGCTTCGTCAACGGCATCCTCGGCAACATCCAGCGCAGCAAGCCGAGCCTCCATGGCTGAGCTCTCCGACGAGATCGGCCGCAAGGCCGACCAGAGCAACTGGGTCGACCACGGCGTCCGGGCCGGACTGGTCGCCTACGGCATCGTCTACCTGCTCGTGGGCTGGCTGGCCCTGCAGCTGGCCCTGGGCGACCGCAGCGGGACGGTCAGCAGCAAGGGTGCGCTTCACCAGCTCGCGGGGGAGCCACTCGGCCTGGTCCTGATCTGGCTGGTCGCGATCGGCATGGTCCTGCTCGTGCTCTGGCGGCTGCTCGAGCTCGTGGGTGGGCATCGCGACGAGGACGGCGCCGAGCTGTGGCGCAAGCGCGCCGTCGACGTCCTCAAGATCGGCCTCTACGGCACCCTCGCCCTGAGCGCGTTCTCAGTCGCGATGGGGGACAAGGGCGGAGGGTCGAACACCGACACGTACTCCGCCAAGCTGATGAGCCTGCCGTTCGGGCCCTGGCTCGTCGGCGCGGTGGGACTGGCCATCATCGGCTACGGCGTGGCCCAGATCTGGCGCGGCCTGAGCGAGAAGCACGCCAAGCACCTCGCGGCGGAGGGCAAGAGCGGCGATGCGGGCTCCGCCTACCTCCTGCTCGGCAAGATCGGCTACGTGTCCAAGGGGGTCGCGATCGGCCTGGTGGGCGGACTCTTCGTCTACGCCGCGGTGACCCACGACCCGAAGAAGTCCGGTGGGCTGGACGCCGCGCTGCAGCAGGTGCTGAAGCAGCCGTTCGGTCCGTTCATGCTGGGCGCCATCGGCGTCGGCCTGATCTGCTACGGACTCTTCTGCTTCGCCAGGGCCAGGCACCTGTCCCGCTGACCGCACGAACCGGAGGGTGGCCGCAATGACGACACGTGACGTCGACGTGGTGGTGCTCGGACTCGGTCCCGGAGGGGAGCACGCCGCCATCAAGCTGGCGCGCGCCGGGCTGGACGTGGTGGCGGTCGAGAACCGGCTCGTCGGCGGCGAGTGCCCCTACTACGGCTGCGTGCCGTCGAAGATGATGATCGCCGCCGCCCACCAGGTCGCCGAGGTGCGCCGGGTCCCCGAGTTCGGCGGCACCGCACAGGTGCAGCCCGACTGGTCGGCCGTGGCGGCCAGGGTCCGCGACGAGGCCACCGACGACTGGAACGACGCCGCGGCAGTCGAGCGGCTCGAGGAGTCGGGGGCACGGTTCGTCCGCGGCCACGGCCGCCTGACCGGACCTGGCCGGGTCGAGATCGGCGACACCACGTACGTCGCTGCGAAGGGCGTGGTGCTCAACACCGGCACCGAACCCGCCGTCCCGCCGATCGACGGGCTGGCGGACACGCCGTACTGGACCAACCGCGACGCCGTGCGAATGACCGAGATCCCGGGCTCCGTCGTGGTGATCGGCGGCGGGCCCATCGGCTGCGAGTTCGCCCAGATCCTCGCCCGCTTCGGCGCCCGGGTCACCGTGGTCGAGGCCCTGGACCGGCTCGTCGCCGGGGACGAACCCGAGGCGTCGTCGGTGCTGGAGGAGGCGTTCGCCGCCGAGGGGATCCAGGTGCTGACCGGCGCGAAGGTGGACTCGGTCGAGCACGCGGACGGCTCGTTCACGCTGCGCGTCGACGGGCAGGAGATCAGTGCGGAGAAGCTCCTCGTGGCGGCCGGGCGGCGCGGCAACCTGGTCGACATCGGCCTCGACGCCGTGGGTCTGGACCCGGAGGCCAGGGTCCTGGAGACCGACGAGCGGATGCGCGCCGGGGAGAAGCTGTGGGCGGTGGGCGACATCACCGGCAAGGGCGCCTTCACCCACGTGTCGATGTATCAGGCGGCGGTCGTCGTCCGCGACATCCTCGGTGAGGACGGGCCGTGGGCCGACTACCGTGCGGTGGCCCGGGTGACCTTCACCGAACCGGAGGTCGCCTCCGTCGGGCTCACCGAGGCCCAGGCCCGCGACGCCGGGCTCGCGGTGGCCACGGCCACCGGCGACCTCGGGGCGCGCGGCTGGCTGGCCAAGGCCCAGGGGGTCGTCAAGCTCGTGGCCGACCGGGACCGGGGGTTGCTGGTCGGGGCCACGGTCGTGGGGCCGGCCGGTGGCGAGATCCTGTCGATGCTCGTCACCGCCGTGCACGCGGAGGTGCCGATCGCCACGCTGCGTACGATGCACTTCGCGTACCCGACCTTCCACCGGGCGATCGAGACCGTCCTCGACGAACTGGTTTAGCTGCGGTGCCGGGTGGTCATGGTGAGGGTGGTGCGCCGCGCACAGGTCCCTGCGCGCCCGTGTCGATGCAGATGACGGAGGAACTCGGATGACCCAGGAGCACTCCCGCCGGGGCGGACTCGAGCCCGACACCAGCGAACGGCTCTACACCGCCGACGACCTGGCCTCCTACACCGCCTCCCGGCTCCGCCCCGAGGCCCCGCTGCCGGCGCCGCCCCACGGCGACCCGCTGACCGACCCGATGCCGGGCGCCGAGCCCGCCGCCCAGGTCGAGCAGCCCGTCGCGGACCCGGCCGCACCGGCAGAACCAGCGGCACCGACAGCGCCAGCAGCTCCATCAGCTCCGGCAGCCCCTGGCGGTGGCGGAGGACGGCGCCGACCCCGGAGTACGCCGGTTCATGACCGCAACCGACTTCCTCGACCGGCGGGCCGAGCAGGTCGAGCACGGGCCCGGCACGCTGGGGCTGGCGCGGGCGGGTCCGGCGCTGGACGGGCGGGGCGGTGTCCCCGCAGATGGGTCGCGCCGAGCTCGAGCACGAGCAGCAGCGGCGCTCCATCCAGCGTGACTTCGCCGGGCCCCGGACGGTGGTGTTCCTCAACCCCAAGGGCGGTGCCGCCAAGACCACCGGGGTCCTGGTGGCCGGCTACACCTTCGGAACCGTCCGCGGTGGCGGCGTCGTCGCGTGGGACAACAACGAGACCCGTGGAACCCTCGGCATCCGCGGCACCCGCAGCTCCCACCGCAACACCACCCGGGAGCTGCTGGAGGACCTCGAGAAGTTCAGCGACGTCTACCAGGCCCGGATCGGTGACCTCGGCGCGTTCGTCCGGTCCCAGGGCGACGCCCACTTCGACGTGCTCGCCTCCGACGAGCGGCCCCACGTCACCGGGATGATCCGGGCACAGGACTTCACCGCCGTACACCAGCTGCTCGAGCGGTTCTACCGGCTCATCCTGATCGACACCGGCAACAACATGCGGGCGGAGAACTGGCTCGCTGCCGCGGATGCCGCCGACCTGCTCGTGGTGACCAGCACTGTTCGCGAGGACACCGGCTACAGCGGGCTGTGGATGCTCGACGCGCTGCAGGACGCCGGCTACGAGAACCTCAAGCACAAGACCGTCACGGTGCTCTCCGACCCGTCGTCCCACGTCGACGAACAGCTCGCGCACGACCTGGTGCAGGTCTACGAGCAGCGGACGAAGTCGGTCTACCGGGTGCCCTATGACCCGGTGCTGGTGGCCGGGTCGGTGCTGCCCTACGCCCAGCTCTCCGAAGGGACGCGCACCGCCTGGCTCGCGGCCTGCGCCGGGATGGCCAGCCTGCTCTGAGGGCGGCTCCCATCCAGTCGGGAGAGCACTCACCTGCCGAGATCCGTGCGCACCCTGGGTGACGCCGTCTGCCGGTTCACCCGCAGCAGGTGAGGATGCCTTGCCCAGCCGCACTCAACAATGGCGTGACGACCTGCTCGCCACGTAGGCAGAGGGAAGGATGCACGAATGGGATGTCTGCTCGTACTGCTGGCCGGGTTCGCACCTCGGATCGCCTTGGTGCTCGTCTGGATCTTCTCGACCCTGGTGGACCGGGCCTTCACCGGCTTCCTGATCCCGCTGCTGGGGCTGATCTTGTTCCCCTATGCGACCTTGTTCTACGTCCTTGCCTACAACCCGGTCACCGGGGTGAACGGTTGGGGCTGGGTCTTCGTGGTCCTCGGCTTCATGTTCGACATCGGTCACTGGGCAGGTGGCGGAGTGACCGGTCGAGAACGATATGCCACCAGCTGACGCCACGAACTCGGCGCGACCGGCTGGGTCGGACGAGATTCTGCCCGCTGCGGCCGGACCATCCGACGGCGTACCAGAGCCGCCCAGCGAACGGCAGAAGCGCAGTCCCCAGTACAACCAGGTACCGGGCTAGCGAGAGTAGGAGCCAGCAATTGGGCGTGAGGTAGTCGGACTCCATCGCGATCACGGCGTCAAAGCGGTCGGTCCGTTCGCGACGGCGCAAGGAGCAACGGGTGGACGAACGAAACTGGGCAGGCAACTACGCCTACAGGGCCCGGGTCGTGCGCCCACAATCCATGGACGAGCTGCAGACCCTGGTGGCGACGCGCGAACGGATCAGGGCCCTCGGCACACGCCATTCGTTCACCGACATCGCCGACACGGACGGCGTCCTGGTTTCCCTGGAAGGCCTTCCTCTCGCACTCCGGATTGACGAGTCCCGGCATTCGGCCTCGGTGAGCGGAGGAACCACCTTCCACACCCTGAGCCAGCATCTGGACCGCCAGGGCTGGGCCCTCGCCACACTGGCGTCCTTGCCCCACATCTCGGTGGCCGGAGCCATCGCCACCGGCACGCACGGCTCAGGCAAGCAGGTGAAGTCACTCGCCTCCATGGTGAGCGCGCTCGAGATGGTCCAGCCAGATGGCGAGCTGCGTCGGGTCGAGCGCGGCGACCCTGACTTCGACGGTTCAGTCGTGAACCTTGGCGCCCTTGGCGTGGTGACCCGCGTGACCTTGGACCTCGTTCCCACGTTCGACATGTGGCAAGTTGTCTGGCTGGACATGCCATGGGACACCGTGGCCGCAGACTTCGACACCCTCGTCAGCAGCGGCTACAGCGTCAGCCTGTTCACCAACTGGACCGGCACAACCGTCTCGCAGTTGTGGGTCAAGGGGCTGGCCGACGTGCGGCCACCAGACCTCCACCCGGCCCGGAGAGCGGGGTCCACCGTGCACATGATCCCCGGGGTGTCGAGCAGGGCCGTCACAGAACAGCTTGGAGTCGTGGGGCCGTGGCACGAGCGGCTCCCACACTTCCGGCCGTCGTTCACACCTAGTAGCGGAGCAGAGCTGCAAACCGAGTACCTCGTTCCGATCGCCCACGCCAACGAGGCGATCGACGTTCTTCGAACCCACGCCGAGCAATTCACCCCGCTCCTGCAGGTAGGCGAGATCCGGACCGTCGCAGCCGACGATCTGTGGCTGAGCGGAGCCTTTGCCGTCGACGTCGTCGCGCTGCACTTCACCTGGCAGCCGAGGTGGGAGGCGGTGTACGCGCTGCTACCTGAGCTTGAGCGCCTGCTGCTCCCGTTGGGAGCTCGACCCCATTGGGGCAAGTGCTTCACCGCGACCCGTCCCGAACTAGCAGCTGCCTATCAGATGCTCGACCGCTTCAGGAAGCTGCGGGATCAGAGCGACCCCACCCGAAAGTTCAACAACACCTTCCTCGACCGAGTCCTGTGACGCTCCGTAGTGGAATGTTCCTCCTGATCCGCCGGGAGCCGCTCGGTAGGCCCGCGGTTCCAGCCGACGGATTCGCTGACTGCGAGCACAGCATCGAGACGCGCCCCGGAGGTCGACCTGCTCGAGAGCGGCTTCGAGCTCCTGCTCGGACCAGACCTCGTCGTTGAGA
Organism: uncultured Actinomycetota bacterium; assembly: GCA_963841625.1. GTDB lineage: Bacteria > Actinomycetota > Actinomycetes > Propionibacteriales > Nocardioidaceae > Nocardioides. The sequence continues at coordinate 656,609 of CAWJDH010000009.1, forward strand.
AATTCCTGGGGCACGCGTAGAGCACTCCACGTTTGCAACAGTGACCCGTGTGCTCAGGCGGCTTCGTACTCGAGCTTGATCGGGCTCCGGTAGATCTCGATGCGGCCGCCTTCTGCTCTGAGGCCGTGGCCTGGGCAGCCTGGGTCTCTCGCAGTCGGCGCGTGCCGGTGTGGTCGACGAGGTAGAAGGCGCCGTGGGGGTCGCGCCAGACATAGATCCCGGGGAAGGGTTGCTGGACTTGCCAGCCGCCGTGGGTCTTGATCCGGTGGTGGCGGGTGGTCATCGGGCCGTAGTTCCCCACCCCGGACACGCCGTCGTCATCGTAAGGGACGGTGTGGTCGACCTGCTTCTTGCGAGACAGGCTGGAGGCGAAGGGGAAGGTGTCGGCCGGCGTATCAGATGCACCGCCCGTCTGTGTCGGTCGGGGATCTCGTAGGCGTCCACCGGCGCCTGGCCGCCCAGGTCGAGGACCGGGCGGATCTTGAACCGGGCGCGGGGTCCGAGGACGTTGCGGACCCAGGCTTCGGTGACCAGTCCGTGCTTCTCGACCCGGGCGATTCGCTCGACCGCGCCGGTCTCGGGGTCGAACTCGGTCTCGGGAGCGGTCGTCCCTGCTGACGTTCCGGCGGATCCGCCGTAGACGTGCACGAAGAGCTGGACCTCGGGCAGCAGGTCGGCGATGGCGGTGTCGAGGGTGGCACCGGGACGGGTCAACAGCAGGACCGCGTGCACCCCTGCGCTCGTCCTCGGTGGCCTCGGGCATGGTCTTCTTCAGCGCCCGGGCGCGGGCGGCGACGGCGCCCTCGATCGCCTCGATCGTGGCCACGTCGGAGCGCACCAGGTACGAAGCCCTGCCGTGTGCTTCGCCCCGGAGCCGCTTGGCGAAGGTGGCCCGCTGTGCGGCGTACGGCCCACGTCGGAGGTGCTCGACCTGATCGGATGAGGCTCCCCTGAAGGTACGGTCGGGTCCATGCGCGCCGTGACCTATCGCGAGACCGGTCCGTCCTCCGTCCTGAAGATGGTTGAGCGGGACGTCGAGGACCCGGGGCAGGGGGAGGTGCGAGTCAGGCTGGTCCGGGCCGGGGTGAACCCCACGGACTGGAAGTTCCGGTCAGGTGGCATGCCCGGCGGCATGGCGTACGACGAGATCACGCCCGGCCAGGACGGCGCGGGCATCGTCGACGCCGTCGGAGCCGGTGTCGAGGACCTGCAGGTGGGGGATCGGGTGTGGCTGGTGCTGGCCCAGCACGGCCGGCCCCACGGGACAGCCGCCGAGTACACGGTGCAGCCGCGATCGCGGGTGGTGCCGCTGCCCGACTCAGCGTCGTACGACGTCGGCGCGAGCGTCGGCGTACCGGCGGTGACCGCCCACCGCGCCCTCACGTCGGCCGAGGGCGGCCCCTCCCGCCTCGGTCCGGGGGCACTGGACGGGAGGGTCGTGCTCGTGGCCGGGGGAGCGGGCGCGGTCGGCAACGCCGCGGTCCAGCTCGCCCGCTGGGCCGGGGCCACGGTGGTCACCACGGTCAGCAGCGAGGAGAAGGCCGCATTGTCCCGGGCGGCCGGCGCCCACCACGTCGTCAACTACCGCGACTCCGACGCGGCGAAGGAGGTCCTCGCGGTCGCGCCGGATGGCGTGGACATCGCAGTCGAGGTCGCGCCCGCCCAGAACATCGGCATCGACCTGGAGGTCGTGCGCGTGCACGGCCTGGTCTCGATCTACGCCAACAACGGCGGCGACGAAGTGACGATCCCGCTGCGAGCGGCGTTCGGGAAGAACCTGCGCTTCCAGTTCCTCATCCTCTACACGCTCGACGACGACCTGGTCCGGGCCGCGACCGAGGACGTCACAGCAGCGATCGCGGCGGGTGCGCTGCGGGTCGGCGAGGACGCGGGGCTCCCCGTGCACCACTTCGCGCTGGAGGATCTCGCCGCGGCCCACGACACCGTCGAGGGCGGAGCCGTCGGCAAGGTGCTGATCGACATCGCCGACGCGTAGCGCCTGGGTGGAACCGGAGTCAGTTGATTCCGAACCTGAACCACTGCGGCGCATGCCGCCCGAGCGCATCGGGCAGGGTCGTCGTGTCGGCAGCACGGGCGTCCAGCAGGGTCCAGCCCGGCAGCGCGCGCTTGGCGTCGTCGACGCCGGCCCCGCGCGGGATCAACCGGTTGTTCTGGGGCGTGAAGCACAGCATCAACAAGGTGGCGTCCTTCTCGGCGAGGGCGGTGACGCCCCGGCCCATCGCCATCCTCGCCTCGTCGGTGAGGCCGTGGAAGCAGCCAATGTCGAGGTAGAACGAGAATCCCTTGCCCACGCCACAGCCCTCGAGGTGGTCGACGTCGCCGATGACGTAGCGGCTGTTCTCGTCGGAACGCTGGATGGCGACGTCGACGGCGCGACGGACGTTGTCGATGCCGGTCGCCTCCCAGCCCCGCTCCCGGAGCTGGCGCGTGTGGGCGCCGGTGCCGCAGCCGAGGTCAAGAGCCCGGCCGAAGGGTGCGTCCCGCTCGAGCTCCTCGCGGTCGAGCATCCTCATGAAGGCGGCGTCGGCGTCTGGGCCGGTCTTGTCCCAGGAGGACAGTCCGAAGCGGTAGGAGAGGGAGTAGGCGGCGCGCATGGTGAGCTCCAGAATTGGTTCCAGTGATACTGGAACGAATACTCTATAGTCGGTCACATGTCGCCATCTGTCAATCGTCGGGCCTACCACTCACCGGTGCGCGATGAGCAGGCGCAGGCCACGCGTCGCCGGATCCTGGGGTCGGCGGAGCGGCTGTTCGTGGAGATCGGATACGCGCGGGCGACGATCAAGCAGATCGCTCGCGCGGCCGAGGTCAGCGAGGACCTGGTGTTCCACAACTTCGGCACGAAGCGGGGCCTGCTCGAGGCGGTGATGGCGGAGGCCGCCGGCACCGAGGACCCGCGCACCGCGCTCACCGGTCCGGATCCCGACGGACTGCGTCACGAGCCGAGCCTGCGTGGCCGGATCGCCGAGCTCGCCACCGTGGTCGGCGACCAGCTGCAGCGGGCAAGGCCGCTCGACGACATGCTGCGCACGGCCGCGGTGGTGGACCCCGAGCTCGACAGGTTCCGGTCCGAGCTGCACCTGCGGCAGCGGCGCCGGTCGATGACCCGGCTGGCGGCCTGGATCGGCGAGCGGGGCGCCCTGCGGCAGCCGGTCGAGGAGGCCGCCGCCCTGGTCTGGACCCTGGCCAGCCCCGAGGTCCACCACATGCTCGTCGACGGTTGGCAGTGGACGCACTCCCAGTACGTCGCCTGGCTCCGCGACAACCTCGAGGCAGCGCTGCTGATGCCCGACTGATGCCCGACTGAGACGCGCGGGCGGCGCTGCGGTGCGGCGTCGTCCCGGCTGATACAGTCACGCTCGATCGACATCCTTTAACGAGCCGTCCCGTGAGGCGGAGAAGGAGGTCCTGCAGCAACCATGCCTGCGCCTCAGAGTTCTGTTCCCGAGGAGCACGCGGCTTCGGCCCGCGTCGTCCTCGACGCCCGTGACATCAACCGGGCACTCACCCGCATCTCCCACGAGATCCTCGAGCGCAACAAGGGCGCCGGCGACCTGGTGCTGCTCGGGATCCCGAGCCGCGGGGTCCCGCTCGCGCACCGGATCGCCGAGAAGATCTCCACCGTCGAGGAGTACGACGTCCCGGTCGGCTCGCTCGACGTGACGATGTACCGCGACGACCTGCGCCTCAAGCCGGCCCGCGCCCTGATGCCCACCGAGATCCCCGACAGCGGGATCGACGGCAAGACGGTGGTGCTCGTCGACGACGTGCTGTTCTCCGGCCGCACGATCCGGGCTGCGCTCGACGCGATGACCGAGATCGGCCGGCCCGCCGCGGTCCGGCTCGCGGTCCTCGTCGACCGGGGACACCGCGAGCTGCCGATCCGCGCCGACTTCGTCGGCAAGAACCTCCCCACCTCGCTGGTCGAACGGGTCCGGGTCACCCTGGCCGGGATCGACGACGTGGACGCCGTGACCATCGAGGGGAGCGCATCGTGAAGAAGCACCTGCTCAGCGCGGCCGACCTGAGCCGCGACGACGCCGAGCTGGTCCTCCGGACCGCCGAGGAGCTCCGCTCCCTCGCCGACCGGCCGATCAAGAAGCTCCCGGCGCTGCGCGGCCGCACCGTGGTGAACCTGTTCTTCGAGGACTCCACCCGCACCCGGATCTCGTTCGAGGCGGCCGCCAAGCGGCTCAGCGCCGACGTGATCAACTTCGCGGCCAAGGGGTCCTCGCTGTCGAAGGGCGAGAGCCTCAAGGACACCGCACTCACGCTCGAGGCGATGGGCGCCGACGCGGTGGTGGTGCGCCACTCCGCGAGCGGGGCGCCGCACCGGCTCGCCCACTCCGGCTGGGTCCGCTCGCACGTGGTCAACGCCGGCGACGGAACCCACGAGCACCCCACGCAGGCCCTGCTCGACGCCTTCACCATGTGGCGACACCTCGCCGCGCAGGACGGAGGCGGCCTCGACGGGCGCCGGGTCGCGATCGTCGGCGACGTGCTGCACAGCCGGGTCGCCCGCTCCAACGCGCTGCTGCTGCGCACGCTCGGAGCCGAGGTCACCCTGGTGTCCCCACCGACCCTGCTGCCGGTCGGGATCGACACCTGGCCGGTCGAGACGTCGTACGACCTCGACGCGGTGCTGCCCAAGGCCGACGCGGTGATGATGCTGCGGGTCCAGCGTGAGCGGATGCACGGCGGGTTCTTCCCGACCCCGCGGGAGTACTCCCGCCGCTACGGCCTCGACGGTCGCCGGATGGCGACCCTGCAGGACCACACGATCGTGATGCACCCCGGCCCGATGGTCCGCGGCATGGAGATCACCGCCGATGTCGCCGACTCCGACCGCTCCGTGATCGTCGAACAGGTCACCAACGGAGTCGCCGTCAGGATGGCGGTGCTCTACCTGCTGCTGAGCGGCAGCGCGCCGGCGGATCCCTCCGCCGAGCCCATCCGCACGACGAGGGAGTCCGAGCGACCAGCTACCTGATCAAGAACGCCTCCATCCTCGGAGGAGCACCCACCGACCTGCTGCTCGAGAACGGCGTCATCCGGGCGATCGGCGCGTCGGCCGCCGCCCAGGACGACGTCGAGACCATCGACGCCACCGGCCTGATCGCCCTCCCCGGGCTGGTGGACCTGCACACCCACCTGCGCGAGCCGGGCCGCGAGGACGCCGAGACGGTCGAGTCCGGCACCCAGGCGGCCGCCCTCGGCGGATTCACGGCGGTGCACGCCATGGCCAACACCGACCCGGTGGCCGACACCGCCGGCGTCGTCGAGCAGGTCTGGCGGCTGGGCCGCGAGGCGGGCTACTGCGACGTCTACCCCGTCGGCGCCGTCACCGTGGGCCTCGGCGGCGAGCGTCTGGCTGAGCTCGGCGCGATGGCCGACTCGGCCGCCCGCGTCCGGGTGTTCTCCGACGACGGCAAGTGCGTCGACGACGCCGTACTGATGCGGCGGGCCCTGGAGTACGTCAAGGCGTTCGACGGTGTCGTCGCCCAGCACGCGCAGGAGCCCCGGCTGACCGAGAACGCGCAGATGAACGAGGGCGAGCTCTCCGGACGGCTGGGCCTGGCCGGGTGGCCGGCGGTCGCCGAGGAGGCGATCATCGCCCGCGACTGCCTGCTGGCGGCGCACGTCGGATCGCGGCTGCACGTGTGCCACGTCTCCACCGCCGGCTCGGTCGAGATCGTGCGGCAGGCGAAGGAGAAGGGCTGGAACGTCACCGCCGAGGTCTGCCCCCACCACCTCCTGCTGACCGACGAGCTCGCGACCACGTACGACCCGATCTACAAGGTCAACCCGCCGCTGCGCACGGCCGCCGACGCCGAGGCGCTGCGGGCCGGGCTGGCCGACGGGACGATCGACATCGTGGCCACCGACCATGCCCCGCACCCGCTCGAGGACAAGGACTGCGAGTGGGCGGCGGCCGCGTTCGGAATGCTCGGCCTCGAGACCGCGCTCTCGATCGTCCAGGAGACGATGGTCGACCCCGGGCTGCTGGACTGGGCCGGCGTCGCCGAGCGGATGTCGCACGCGCCGGCCCGGATCGGCCGGGTCGCCGACCACGGCCGGCCGCTGGAGGAAGGCGCTCCGGCCAACGTCGTGCTCTACGACCCCTCGGTGCGCCGCGTGGTCGAGGCGTCGTCCGGCGCCTCCCTGTCACGGAACACGCCGTACGCCGGGATGGAGCTGCCCGGGCCGAGTGGTCGCGACCTTCCTGCGCGGCAAGGCCACCGTGCTCGACGGGAAGCTTCAATGACCGGCGGTGCCCTGCTCGTCCTCGAGGACGGCCGCACCTTCCACGGCGAGGCCTACGGGGCCGAGGGGGAGACCTTCGGCGAGGCGGTCTTCAACACCGGGATGACCGGCTACCAGGAGACCTTGACCGACCCGTCCTACCACCGCCAGGTCGTCGTCATGACCGCTCCCCACATCGGCAACACCGGCGTCAACGACGAGGACCCGGAGTCGCGCAGGATCTGGGTGGCCGGCTACGTCGTCCGCGACCCGGCACGGGTGCCGTCCAACTGGCGGTCCCGGCGCTCGCTCGACGACGAGCTCCGCGACCAGGGCGTCGTCGGCATCTCCGGCGTCGACACCCGCGCCCTGACCCGGCACCTGCGCGAGCGCGGGGCGATGCGGGTCGGGATCTCCTCGGCCGGCACCGACCCCGAGGAGCTGCTGGAGCGGGTGCGCGCCTCCGCCGAGATGGCCGGCGCCGAGCTCGCCGGCGAGGTGTCCACCGACACCGCCTACGTCGTGCCGGCTGTGGGGGAGAAGCGGTTCACGGTCGCCGCGCTCGACCTCGGCATCAAGTCGATGACCCCGGCGCTGATGGCCCAACGGGGCATCGAGGTCCACGTCCTGCCGGCCACCGCATCGCTCGCCGAGGTCCAGGCCGTGGAGCCCGACGGGTTGTTCTTCTCCAACGGCCCCGGCGACCCCGCCGCGACCACGCAGCAGGTCGAGCTCCTGCGTGGTGCGCTGGAGGTGGGGCTGCCGTACTTCGGGATCTGCTTCGGCAACCAGCTCTTCGGCCGGGCCCTCGGCTTCGGCACCTACAAGCTCAAGTACGGCCACCGCGGGATCAACCAGCCGGTCATGGATCGCACCACCGGCAAGGTCGAGGTCACCGCCCACAACCACGGTTTCGCGGTGGACGCGCCCCTCGAGGGCGAGACGCAGACGCCGTACGGCGTGGCGACGGTCAGCCACGTCTGCCTCAACGACGACGTGGTCGAGGGCCTCGAGCTCCGCGACGACGACGGGAACCTGAAGAGCTTCTCGGTGCAGTACCACCCCGAGGCGGCCGCTGGTCCGCACGACGCGGCGTACCTCTTCGACCGGTTCGTGGATCTCATGGGGGATGAGGCCTGATGCCCAAGCGCACCGACATCGAGTCCGTGATGGTGATCGGGTCCGGGCCGATCATCATCGGCCAGGCCTGCGAGTTCGACTACTCCGGCACCCAGGCCTGCCGGGTGCTCAAGGACGAGGGCCTGCGGGTGGTGCTGGTCAACTCCAACCCGGCCACGATCATGACCGACCCCGAGTTCGCCGACGCGACCTACGTCGAGCCGATCACCCCTGAGTTCGTCGAGAAGGTGATCGAGAAGGAGCGGCCGGACGCGCTGCTCGCGACCCTGGGCGGCCAGACCGCGCTGAACGCGGCGATGGCGCTCGCGGAGGCCGGTGTCCTCGAGAAGTACGGCGTCGAGCTGATCGGCGCCTCCATCGAGGCGATCGACCGGGGCGAGAACCGCCAGCAGTTCAAGAAGATCGTCGAGGACCTCGGCGGCGAGGTGGCGCGCAGCGCCATCTGCCACTCCCTCGACGACTGCCTCGCCGCCGCCGACGACCTCGGCTACCCGATGGTCGTCCGTCCGTCGTTCACGATGGGCGGCACCGGCTCCGGCATGGCCTACGACGAGGCCGACCTGCGCCGGATCGCGGGCGCCGGGCTCGCGGCCAGCCCGACCACCGAGGTGCTCCTCGAGGAGTCGATCATCGGCTGGAAGGAGTACGAGCTCGAGGTCATGCGAGACACCGCCGACAACGTGGTGATCGTCTGCTCGATCGAGAACCTCGACCCGATGGGGGTTCACACCGGCGACTCGATCACCGTGGCGCCGGCGATGACCCTGACCGACCGCGAGTACCAGTCGATGCGCGACCTCGCCATCGGCATCATCCGCGCAGTGGGCGTCGACACGGGCGGCTGCAACATCCAGTACGCCGTGAACCCCGCCGACGGCCGGCTGATCGTGATCGAGATGAACCCCCGTGTCTCGCGGTCCTCGGCGCTCGCGTCGAAGGCAACCGGCTTCCCGATCGCAAAGATCGCGGCCAAGGTCGCGATCGGCTACACCCTCGACGAGATCCCCAACGACATCACCCGCGAGACGCCGGCGAGCTTCGAGCCGACCCTGGACTACGTCGTGGTGAAGGTGCCGCGGTTCGCGTTCGAGAAGTTCCCCGGCGCCGACCCGACGCTGACCACGCACATGAAGTCGGTCGGCGAGGCGATGGCGATCGGGCGCAACTTCACCGAGGCACTGCAGAAGGCGCTGCGGTCGCTGGAGCACGCGCACGCGCCGTTCGACTGGACCCACCTGTGGGTCGACCTCGACAAGGCGGAGCTGCTGGAAGCCGTCCGCGTCCCGCACGACGGGCGGCTGCGCAAGGTGATGGACGCGATCCGCGCCGAGGCCACCCTCGAGGAGCTGCACGACGCCACCGGCATCGACCCGTGGTTCCTCGACCAGCTGTTCCTCATCTCCGAGATCGCGGGCGAGGTGCTGGACGCCCCCGAGCTGACGCCGGAGCTGCTGCGCCGGGCCAAGCGGCACGGCTTCTCCGACAGCCAGATCGGCCGGATGCGCAACATGTCCGAGGCCGTCGTCCGCGGCGTCCGGCACGCGCTCGGGATCCGGCCGGTCTACAAGACCGTCGACACCTGCGCGGCCGAGTTCGCGGCGAGGACGCCGTACCACTACTCGTCCTACGACGAGGAGACCGAGGTGGCGCCCCGCGAGCGTGAGGCGGTGATCATCCTCGGCTCCGGCCCGAACCGGATCGGGCAGGGGATCGAGTTCGACTACTCCTGCGTGCACGCCGCGCTCGAGCTGTCCCGGGCGGGCTACGAGACCGTGATGGTCAACTGCAACCCCGAGACCGTGTCCACCGACTACGACACCTCCGACCGGCTCTACTTCGAGCCGCTGACCCTCGAGGACGTCCTCGAGGTGGTGCACGCCGAGCAGCAGGCCGGTCCGGTCGCCGGCGTGATCTGCCAGCTCGGCGGCCAGACCCCGCTGGGCCTGGCCCAGGGCCTGGCGGACGCCGGGGTGCCCATCGTCGGGACCACCCCCGAGGCGATCCACCTCGCCGAGGAGCGGGGCGCGTTCGGCCGGGTGCTGCGCGACGCCGACCTGCCGGCGCCCAAGCACGGCATGGCGTCGTCGTACGCCGAGGCGGCGGGGATCGCGGCCGAGATCGGCTACCCGGTGCTGGTGCGGCCGTCGTACGTCCTGGGCGGGCGGGGCATGGAGATCGTCTACGACGACGACGCGTTGTCGGGCTACATCGAGCGGTCCACCCAGATCAGCCCCGAGCACCCGGTGCTGGTGGACCGGTTCATCGACGACGCGGTCGAGATCGACGTCGACGCGCTCTACGACGGGCGCGAGCTCTACCTCGGCGGGGTCATGGAGCACATCGAGGAGGCCGGGATCCACTCCGGCGACTCGTCGTGCGCGCTGCCGCCGATCACCCTCGGCGCCACCGAGATCACCCGGATCCGCGAGGCCACCGAGGCGATCGCCAGGGGCGTGGGGGTCCGCGGGCTGATCAACATCCAGTTCGCGCTGGGCTCCGACGTGCTCTACGTCCTGGAGGCGAACCCGCGCGCCTCCCGCACCGTGCCGTTCGTCTCCAAGGCGACGGCGGTGCCGCTGGCCAAGGCCGCCGCCCGGGTGATGATGGGCGACTCGATCGCCACCCTGAGGGAGGCCGGCGTCCTGCCGGCGTCCGGCGACGGAGGCGACCTGCCCGGCGACGCCCCGATCGCGGTCAAGGAGGCGGTGATGCCGTTCAACCGGTTCCAGACCGCCGACGGCCGGACGGTCGACACGGTGCTCGGGCCCGAGATGCGGTCCACCGGCGAGGTGATGGGCTTCGACGCGTTCTTCGGCAAGGCCTTCGCCAAGTCACAGGCCGGGGCCTACGGCCCGCTGCCGGTGACCGGGCGGGTGTTCGTGAGCATGGCCAACCGCGACAAGCGGACGATGATCTTCCCGATCAAGCGCCTCGCCGATCTGGGGTTCGAGGTCCTCGCCACCCAGGGCACGGCCGAGGTCCTGCGCCGCAACGGCATCCCGCGCCCGGGTGGTGCGCAAGCACTTCGAGGGCGCCGGCCCGGCGGGGGAGCCCACGACCGTGCAGCTGATCGGCGCCGGCGAGATCGACCTCGTGGTCAACACCCCCCACGGGTCGACCAGCGGAGGCTCGGCCCGCACCGACGGCTACGAGATCCGCACCGCGGCCGTGCTGGCCAACATCCCGTGCATCACCACCGTGCAGGGGCTCGGCGCTGCCGTGCAGGGGATCGAGGCCATGCGCGCCGGTGACATCGGCGTCCGGTCGTTGCAGGAGTGGGCCAGCCGGTGACTGCTCCGTCGAGTTACGGGGAAATGGCCCCTCGATCGGGCAGATGGCCCTTCGAGTTGGGCGTGATGGCCCCCGGGGGCCATGACCGCGTACGACGTCCTCTTCCGACCGGGTGCTCACCCGCACCGACCCCGAGCGTGCCCATCAGGTGGCGTTCCGCGCCATCCGGGCGGCCCGCATCCCGTCGATGGGGGCTCCCGGCTCGTCGAGTGGGGGAACGTGACCGTCGAGTGGGGACCGTGCGTCGAGGCAATGGGGCTGACCTTCCCCAACGTGCTGGGTCTCGCCGCCGGCTTCGACAAGAACGCCGTCGGCATCGACGCCCTCGCCGCGCTCGGGTTCGGGCACGTCGAGATCGGCACCGTCACCGGGGAGCCGCAGCCGGGCAACCCGAAGCCACGGTTGTTCCGGCTGCCGGAGGACCGCGCGGTCGTCAACCGGATGGGCTTCAACAACGAAGGCGCTGAGGCCGTGGCGCGGCGCCTGGCGCAGCGGCGTACGACCCGCACTGCGACGGGCAATCGCGCCCAACTCGAGGGGCCATCGTGCCCAACTCACCGGTGCTCGGGGTCAACATCGGGAAGAGCAAGGTGGTGCCCGAGGACCAGGCGGTCGGCGACTACGAGAAGTCCGCGCGGCTGCTGGCGCCGTACGCCGACTACCTGGTCGTCAACGTGTCCTCGCCCAACACGCCCGGCCTCCGCAACCTCCAGGCCGTCGAGAAGCTCGAGCCGATCCTGGCCGCAGTCCGGGCCACCGCTGACGACGTCACGACCGCCCACCTGCCGCTGCTGGTCAAGATCGCCCCCGACCTCTCCGACGACGACGTCCTCGCCGTCGCCGACCTCGCCCTTGCGCTGGGCCTCGACGGCATCATCGCGACCAACACCACGATCAGCCGTGACGGGCTGGCCACCGACGCGGCCACCGTCGAGAGCCTGGGTGCCGGTGGGCTGTCGGGACGACCGCTGACCCGGCGCTCGCTCGAGGTGCTCCGCCTGCTCAAGGGCAGGGTCGGCGACGACCTGACCCTCGTCGGCGTCGGCGGCATCACCACCGTCGAGGACGCCCGGGCCCGGCTCGACGCAGGCGCCACCCTGCTCCAGGGCTACACGGCGTTCGTCTACGAGGGACCGCTGTGGCCGCGACGGATCCTCCGCGGTCTCGACGCGCAGGCGCCATGAGCACGCCCGACCGGCGTCCCGTCCACGTCACCGGAGAGGTGCTGGCGACGAGGAAGGTCGGCGCCTATCGCCACCTCACCCTGGTCGCCCCCGGCATCCCCGACCGGTTCCGGCCGGGCAACTTCGTGGCGCTCTCGACCGGAACCGATCGCCTCGCCCGCCGTGCCATGTGGATCCACCGGGTCAAGCCCACCGGCGGGTACGGCGCCACCATCGAGCTGGTCGTCGAACCGGTCGGCCCCGGCACCCGCTGGCTGGCCGACCTGCCCAGCGGAGCGAAGGTCGAGGTCACCGGGCCGCTCGGGCGTCCCTTCGCCCTCCCGAAGGAGTCGGTCAGCTGCGTCCTCGTCGGCGAGGGGTACGCCGCCGCCCCGATGTTCCCGCTGGCCGAGCGGCTCCGCGAGCGCGACTGTGCGGTCACCCTGGTCGTCGCCGCCGCCGACGAGGCCCACCTGCTGTCGGCCCTCGAGGCGAGACGCTCCGCACGAGCGGTCACCGTGGTCACTGGCGACGGGTCGATCGGCAGCCGCGGCTCCGTGGCCGACGTGCTCCCCGACGTACTGGCCAGGGCCGGGGCCGAGGTCGTCTACGCCGCCGGTCCGGTGCCCACCCTGCATGCCGTCGCGTCGGCCGCCGAGGCGGCCGGCGCCTGGAGCCAGACCGCCGTCGAGCAGCCGATGCCCTGCGGCACCGGCCTGTGCCAGGGGTGCGCGGTGCCCGTGGTGGGAGAGGACGGCGTCGCCCGGATGGTGCGCGCGTGCGTCGACGGGCCGGTCTTCCGCGGCGACCGGGTCCGCTGGGACGACGTCGAACCCGAGCTCCGGGTGGGCAGTGCATAGGCTCGGCGGCGTGGCCACCCCGATCCAGCTCGCCGGGCTCACCCTGCCAAGCCCGATCCTGGTGGCGTCGGGCTGCGGCGGCACGGGCCGCGAGCTCGCGGCCTACGGCGACCTGGCCGCGCTCGGTGGTTTCGTCACCCGCTCGATCACCGTCACGGCCCGACCGGGCGGCCCGATGCCACGGCTCGTGGAGACCCCCTCCGGATTCATCAACGCCATCGGGCTGCAGAACCCCGGCCTCGACCACTTCCTCGCGACCGAGCTGCCCTGGCTGGTGCAGCAGGGCGTGCGGGTCTTCGTCTCGATCGCCGGGAAGTCGCTGGGGGAGTACGCCGAGCTCGCGCGGCGGTTGGGCCGGTCGCCGGGGGTGGCCGGGGTCGAGGTGAACCTCTCCGCGCCCGACGCCACCGGCACCGGGGTCTTCGACGTCCGCGAGCCCTTCCACGCCGCCAGCGTCGTCTCCGCCGTCCAGCGTGATCTCCCGCGCGGGATGCCGGCGATCGCGAAGGTGCGCTCCGACGTGGGCCGGGTCGTCGAGAGCGCCCGGACCGTCCTGGATGCGGGCGCAGCCGCCGTCGTGATCGGCAACGCGTTCCCCGCCGCCCTCCCGGACGGACGACCCGGGGGACTCAGCGGTCCCGCGATCCGCCCCCTGGCTCTGCGCTGTGTGGCGGAGGTGCATGCTGCCCTGCCCGAGGCCGAGGTCGTGGGTGCCGGCGGGATCGGCACGATCGACGACGTCCGCTCCTTCCTCGACGCCGGCGCCACCGCGGTCCAGGTCGGTACCGCGCTCCTGCACGACCCCACCACCGCCACCCGACTCGTGGCCGAGCTCCAGGACGCCCCATGACCCAGTCCCCGTTCGGATCCCGCCTGCACGCCGCGCTGCAGGAGCGCGGTCAGCTGTGCGCGGGGATCGATCCCCACGCCTCCCTGCTCCACGCCTGGGGGCTCGACGACACGGCCGCGGGGCTCGAGCGCTTCGCCCGCGGCGCCGTCGAGGCGATCGCGCCGCTGGTCTCGGTCATCAAGCCGCAGTCGGCGTTCTACGAGCGGCACGGCAGCCGTGGGATCGCGGTCCTGGAGCGGGTCATCGAGGAGTCCCGGGCCGCCGGCGCGCTGGTCCTCCTCGACGTGAAGCGTGGCGACATCGGGTCCACGAGCCAGGCCTATGCGGACGCCTACCTCGACCCGGGCTCACCGCTCGCGGCCGACGCCATCACCGCCAGTCCGTTCCTCGGCCTCGGGTCCCTGACCCCGATGCTCGACACGGCCCGCAAGCACGGCGCCGGCGTGTTCGTCCTCGCCCTGACCTCCAACAAGGAGGGCCCCGAGGTCCAGCACGCCACCACGGATGCCGGACGCACGGTCGCCGGCAACGTCCTCGACGGGCTCCGAAGCCTCAACGAGGGCGTCGAGCCGCTCGGCTCGTTCGGCGCCGTCGTCGGCGCCACGATCGGCGAGACGGGGGAGTCGTTCGACATCAACGGCCCCCTGCTCGCGCCCGGGTACGGCGCCCAGGGCGGCACCGTGGCCGACCTCCGACGGATCTTCGGCCGGTCCGTGGCCAGGGTGCTCGCGAGCTCCTCCCGAGAGCTGCTGCTCCCGGGACCCGACCTGCAGGCCCTCCGGGTCGGCGTCCTGCGGGCGCAGGACGACCTGTCGGGGCTCAGGGCATGACCCGCAACAGATCGGCGGCCTCCCTGGCGGCCCTGCTGCTGCTCCTGACCCCGCTGGCCGGGTGTGCCACCGAGCAGGAGAAGTACTGCCAGGCGGTGAAGGACCATCAGAAGCAGCTGACCGAGATCATGTCCGACGCCGGACCCACGTCACTCCTCGAAGCGCTGGCCAGCTTCCGCGAGCTGCGCGCCGAGGCGCCGAGCGACATCAGCGACGAGTGGCAGCAGGTGATCCGCAGCATCGAGGGCCTCCAGCAGGCCCTCGACGACGCGGGGGTCGACCCGGCGGACTTCGACCGCGGGAAGCCTCCCGAGGGCGTGAGCAAGCAGGAGCAGGAGGCCATCGCGCGGGCCGCCGACGAGGTCGGGTCCCAGCGGACCGAGGTGGCGCTGGCCGGGGTCAGGCAGCAGGCACTGGACGTCTGCAAGACCCAGCTGTGGCTCTGACGCCAGGTGTCAGGACGGTGCCCCCTGCGCAGCGTCGTTGAACGCCGGGTGGTGGCTCGCCACCTTGCGCGCCGCCGCCAGGTGACCGCCCAGGTAGCCCCCGACTCCGGAGACGGCCGCCCCGGCGAGAGCCAGCCCGACACCGCGCCCGTGCCGGCCGCGCCGGCGGGCGGACCAGGACGCCGCGTAGACGCCGATCGCGACGGCGTTGGTCACGGCGTGGACGAGACCCACCCGCTTGTCGCGGGGACCGGCCTCCGACCACTCGGCCCACCCGGTCCAGGCTGTGGGACCGGCAGCAAGGAGACCGGTCGCGAGGAGTCGCTGGGCCGCGGTCGAGGAGTCGGACCCACCGAAGAGGTCGAGCAGGCTGGCGGAGGTCCAGGTACCGAGCACGACGTCGGTGAGCAACGGGTGGACCGCATGGCCGAGCCACTCACCGCGCAGCACGGACCCTCGGGCCCCGGTGCCGAACACGGTCTCGATCAACGGCTCCAGCGCCTGCACCGGCCGGTCGAGCGCGTCCGTCTCCTCGAGCCCCCGGGTCAGACGCACGATCCCTGGAGGCTGTTCGATGGCGTCCATTCACTCCTCCTCGGAGGACAACAGGTCGGGAGAATCACCGGGCATCGCCGGACCATCGTTGCCCCGCGAGACGGCCAAGGTCAATCGAGTCAGAACAGAGATTTGCCCCATCAGATGGGGGGCTTCGTTGCCGCACGGTTCCGCTTCTGACTAGATTGGCCCCTTCACCTCACGCCCCCCGGCACTAAGGACGCTTCGCTCGTGGCCCTGCCTCCGCTCACCCCCGAACAACGCCAGGCGGCGCTGGACAAGGCCGCCGCATCCCGTCGGGAGCGGGCCGCGGTCAAGAATCGCCTCAAGCACTCCGGTGCCTCGATCACCGACGTGCTGCGCGACGGTGAGAGCAACGAGGTGATCGGCAAGATGCGGGTGCTCGACCTGCTCCAGTCGATGCCCGGCCTGGGCAAGGTGCGGGCCCGACAGGTGATGGAGCGGCTCGGCATCGCCGAGAGCCGCCGGGTGCGTGGCCTCGGGAGCAAGCAGGTGGCGGCGCTGGAGCGCGAGTTCGCCTCCCGTGACTCGACCCCCCGTGACTGAGGGCGGGCGCTCGCGCCTCGTGGTGCTCGCCGGGCCCACGGCCGTCGGCAAGGGCTCCGTCGCGGCCGCCGTCCGCGAACGTCACCCCGACGTGTGGATCTCGGTCTCGGCGACCACCCGGTCGCCCCGGCCCGGCGAGCAGCACGGCGTCCACTACTTCTTCGTCTCCGACGAGGAGTTCGACGCCATGGTCGAGCGCGGCGACCTCCTCGAGTGGGCGGTGGTCCACCGGAGCGCGCGTTACGGCACGCCGCGGGGCCCGGTCGAGGAGGCGCTGGCCTCGGGCCGCCTGGCCCTCCTGGAGATCGACCTCCAGGGCGCCCGCCAGGTGCGGTCCACGATGCCGGACGCACTGTTCGTGTTCCTCAAGCCGCCGTCGTGGGACGAGCTGGTCCGCCGCCTGGTCGGCCGAGGCACCGAGACCGAGGCCGAGCGCACCCGCAGGCTCGAGACCGCGCGGGACGAGCTCGCCGCCGAGCGGGAGTTCGACGTGACCGTCGTGAACCACGAAATTCACGCCGCGGCGGACGAGTTGGTAGCCTTGATGATGCTCGAACAGAGCAGCTGATCATCCCCCCGCGCCAATCAACCACCTGTGAGGCTCACGCGTGTCTGCCCCCAACATCGCCGCCGAGGGCGTAACCAACCCCTCGATCGACGACCTGCTCACCAAGACCGACAGCAAGTACAAGCTGGTTCTCTACAGCGCCAAGCGGGCTCGGCAGATCAACGCCTACTACTCGCAGCTCGGCGAGGGCCTGCTGGAGTACGTCGGCCCGCTGGTCGACACCCACGTCCAGGAGAAGCCGCTCTCCATCGCGCTGCGCGAGATCAACGACGACCTGCTCACCTGCGAGGACGTCGACCCGGCCGAGCTGGCCGCCGAGGAGGAGGCGGCCCGCGCCGCCGCCCTCGAGGCATCCTTCACCGGCGACAGCGGCGACACCGCCAGCAAGTGATCCGGGCGGTCCCGTGACCAGCGAAACGCGGCCCCGCGTCGTGATCGGGGTCGGTGGCGGGATCGCGGCCTACAAGGCCTGTGAGCTGGTCCGCCGGTTCACCGAGTCCGGGCACGACGTCACCGTCGTACCCACTGCGGCTGCGCTGGAGTTCGTCGGCGCGGCCACCTGGGCCGCCCTGTCGGGCAAGCCGGTCGCCGCCGACGTGTGGGCCGACGTCCACGAGGTGCCCCACGTGCGGATCGGCCAGGAGGCCGACCTGGTCGTCGTCGCCCCGGCGACGGCCGACCTGATGGCCAAGTCGGCCCACGGGCTCGCCGACGACCTGCTGACCAACACCCTCCTGACGGCCCGGTGCCCGGTGGTCTTCGCCCCCGCGATGCACACCGAGATGTGGGAGCACGCCGCCACCCGGGCCAACGTCGCCACGCTCCGCTCCCGCGGCGCCGTCGTGATCGAACCCGCGGAGGGCAGGCTGACCGGTGCCGACTCCGGCAAGGGTCGGCTACCGGAGCCGGACGAGCTGTTCCAGGTCGCGACCGACATCCTCGCCCGGGGTGACAGGAGCCTGGACCTGTCCGGACGGCACGTCGTGGTCTCCGCCGGCGGGACCCGGGAGTACCTCGACCCGGTCCGGTTCCTCGGCAACCGCTCCTCGGGCCGGCAGGGATACGCCCTGGCCCGCGCCGCGGTGGCGCGCGGCGCCGAGGTCACCCTGATCAGTGCCAACGTGAGCCTGCCCGACCCGGCCGGCGTCAAGGTGGTCCGGGTCGAGACGACCAGCCAGCTGCGCGACGCCGTGGTCTCGGCCGCCGCGTCGGCCGAGGCCGTGGTCATGGCAGCGGCCCCCGCCGACTACCGACCGACCACGGTCAGCGACAGCAAGATCAAGAAGGCCACAGACGGCTCTGCCCCCGGCCTGGAGCTCACCCAGAACCCCGACATCCTGCACGAGATCGCCACCCAGCGGACCCGGCCCGGATCGGTCGTCGTCGGCTTCGCTGCCGAGACCGGGGACGACACCGGCTCGGTTCTCGACCTGGCCAGGGCCAAGCTCGCCCGCAAGGGCTGCGACCTGCTGGTCGTCAACGACGTCAGCGGGGGAGCCGTGTTCGGCAGCGCCGACAACCAGGCGGTGATCCTGGCCGCCGACGGCGACGCGGTCGACGTACCCCTGGGCTCGAAGGCCGCTCTGGCCCATGTGATCTGGGATCAGGTGGCGCGGCGATTCGACCGCTGAGACCTCGATCCCACATGCTGGGCGCTGGGTATTGTTGCCCCACCATTTCCACCACTCAACAACGGGAGCGAGTCAGCCGTGGCAGGACGCCTCTTCACGTCGGAGTCGGTGACCGAAGGTCACCCCGACAAGATCGCCGACCGGATCAGCGACAGTGTGCTCGACTTCCTCATGGAGCACGACGAGGACAAGGCCAACCTGCGCACGGCCGTGGAGACCCTGCTGACCACCGGGCTGGTCGTGGTGGCCGGAGAGGTCCGCACCAACGCCTACGCGCCGGTGGCGGAGCTGGTCCGCAAGACGATCCTCGAGATCGGCTACGACTCCTCCGAGAAGGGCTTCGACGGCAAGAGCTGCGGGGTCCAGGTGGCGATCGGCGGCCAGTCGCTCGACATCGCCGCCGGGCGTCGACCAGGGCCACGAGGCGCGCGTGGGCACCTCCGACGACGAGCTCGACCGTCGGGGCGCCGGTGACCAGGGGCTGATGTTCGGCTACGCCTGCGACGACACGCCCGAGCTGATGCCGCTGCCGATCATGATCGCCCAGCGGCTGGCCCAGCAGCTCACGGACGTCCGCAAGGACGGCACGCTCGAGTACCTGCGTCCCGACGGCAAGACCCAGGTCACCATCGAGTACGACGCCGACGACCGGCCGGTGCGGATCGACACGGTCGTGCTGTCCACGCAGCACGCCGGCGACATCGACCACCCGACCCTCGAGTCGGACATCAAGAAGCACGTCATCGACGAGGTGCTGCAGTCCTTCGACATCCCCTCCGAGGGATACCGCCTGCTCGTCAACCCGACCGGCACGTTCGTGGTCGGCGGCCCCATGGGCGACGCGGGTCTGACCGGTCGCAAGATCATCGTCGACACCTACGGCGGCATGGCCCGCCACGGCGGCGGCGCCTTCTCCGGCAAGGACCCCTCCAAGGTCGACCGCTCCGCCGCCTACGCCATGCGCTGGGTGGCCAAGAACGTCGTGGCGGCCGGACTGGCCCGTCGTTGCGAGGCCCAGGTGGCCTACGCGATCGGCAAGGCTGCCCCGGTCGGCGTCTTCATCCAGACATTCGGTACCGGCGTGGTCTCCGACGAGGAGATCCAGCAGGCGGTGCTCGAGGTCTTCGACCTGCGCCCGGCAGCGATCATCCGCGACCTCGACCTGCTGCGCCCGATCTACGCGATGACCTCGGCCTACGGCCACTTCGGCCGCGAGCTGCCTGAGTTCACGTGGGAGCGCACCGACCGGGTCGAGGAGCTCAAGGCGGCCGTCGCACGCTGAGCCTCGCCCCGGCCGGGTGAGCGGTGCCCGCTGGTAGACATCTGGCCATGACCGACCCCGACGCCGGAGAGCAGTCCGAGCTGCTTCCCGGGATGCGCGAGGTCGTCAAGGCGTCGCGGGCGCGGTCTGCCAGCAGGCGGCGGGCTCGCCACCCGCGGCGAGACCAGCGAGGTCGATCCGGTCGCGCGCGTCCTGGTCGACCTCCCGCTGGCCCACCTCGACCGGCCCTTCGACTACTCCGTCCCGGCGGCGATGGCGTCGGAGGCGGTCCCCGGCTGTCGCGTGAAGGTCCGGTTCGCCGGCCAGGACGTCGACGGGTTCCTCCTCGCCCGTGCCGACGAGACCGACCATGGCGGCCGGCTGCAGCCGTTGCGCCGCGTGGTCAGCGCGGAGCCGGTGCTGAGCCCGGCGATCGCGGACCTGAGCGCGCGGCTCGCCGAGCGTTACGCCGGCACCCGCTCCGACGTGCTGCGGCTCGCAGTACCGCCACGACACGCCACCACCGAGAAGGCGCCCTCGCCTCCCTCGCCACCTCCCGCCGTCGACCTCGAGGGCGGTCGCCAGGCGTGGGCGGGGCACGAGCCGGCCGGGGCCTACCTCGACCATCTCGCCCACGGCGGGACGCCAAGGGCGGTGTGGTCGGCGGCTCCCGGGACGGACTGGCCGCTGTTGCTCGCCCACGCCGCCGCCGCGACCTACTCCTCCGGGCGCGGGGCGCTCGTGTGCGTCCCCGACCGGCGCGACGTCGACCGGGTGAGCGACGCACTGACCGCGGTCCTCGGCGAGGGGCACCACGTCGTGCTGACCGCGGACAGCGGTCCCGCCGCCCGCTACCGCGACTTCCTGGCCGTGCTCCGCGGCTCGCGCCGGATCGTGGTGGGGACCCGAGCGGCGAGCTTCGCGCCGGTCCGCGACCTGGGACTGGTCGCGATCTGGGACGACGGCGACGACCTGCACGCCGAGCCCCGCGCGCCTTACCCCCACACCCGCGAGACGCTGCTGCTGCGGGCGGAGGCGGAAGGGACTGCGGCGCTGGTCGGTGGCGTGGCTCGCACGGTCGAGGCGGAGTATCTCCTGCGCACCGGCTGGGCCCGCGAGCTCGCGGCGCCCAGAGCGCTCCTGCGGGAGCGGGTCAGCGGTCAGCGTCGCCGGCGCAAGCGACCACGAGCTGCGCCGCGACCCCCACTCCCGCGCGGCTCGCATCCCCACCACCGTCCACGACGCGATCCGGTCCGGCCTGGAGCGGGGGCCGGTGCTCGTGCAGACGCCGCGCGCCGGCTACGCCTCGACCCTGGCCTGCGAGCGGTGCCGCACCCCTGCGCGCTGCGCCCGGTGCTCCGGCCCGTTGCTGATCGAGGCGCCGACCAGCCCGCCGACCTGCCGCTGGTGCGGTGAGGCCGACAGCGGCCTGGTCGTGTCCGGCGTGCGGCCACCGTGGGCTGAGGGCCCCCGTGCTCGGCGACGCCCGCACGGCCGAGGAGCTCGGACGGACCTTTCCCGGTGCCACGGTGCGCACGTCGAGCGGCGACCGGGTGCTCGCCGGGGTCGAGGCCCCGGCCCGCGATCGTGGTGGCCACCCCCGGCGCCGAGCCGGTGGCGGAGGGCGGCTACGCCGTCGTCGTACTCCTCGACACCTGGCTGCCGCTTGCCCGGGCCGACCTCAGGTCGGCGGAGGAGGCCGTCCGCCGCTGGGCCAACGCCGGCGCACTGGCGGCCCCGGGGGGCCGGGTCGTCGCCGTCGGCGACCCCGGCGCATCCCGCCCTGCAGGCCCTGGTGCGGTGGGACCTGCCGGGCTTCACCGACCGCGAGATCCGCGAGCGGCAGGAGGCCCACCTGCCCCCGGCCTCGCGCCTGGCCACCATCACCGGCGAGCCCGGCTCGGTGGACGACGCCCTGACCCTGCTGTCGCCGCCGCCCTCGGCCGAGGTGCTCGGGCCGGTCGACGTCGTCGACCCCGTGGGCAGCCGAGTCGTGATCCGGGTGCCTCGGGTCGACGGCGCCGCACTCTCGCAAGCCCTCGCCGAGCTGCAGCGGCTCCGCTCGGCCCGCAAGCTCGACTCCGTCCGGGTGCGGGTCGACCCGCCCAGCCTGTAGTGCGACAGTCTCTAGACTCGCAACCGCCCTCACCCCGACCGGAGGAGTCACGTGGCCATCCGCCCGATCCGCCTGTTCGGCGACCCGATCCTGCGCAAGCCGGCCGCCGAAGTGGTCGACTTCGACGCCGAGCTGCGCCGGCTGGTCGACGACCTCACCGACACGATGCTCGACGCTCCGGGCGCCGGTCTCGCGGCTCCACAGCTCGGAGTCGGGCTGCGCGTGTTCACCTGGTCCGTCGAGGGAGAGGTCGGACACCTGGTCAATCCTGTTCTCGACCTGTCCGAGGACACCCAGGAGGGCCCCGAGGGGTGCCTCTCGCTGCCGGACCTGGTCTACGACTGTCGACGTGCCCTGTCGGTCGTGGCCCGGGGCTTCAACAAGTACGGCGACCCGATCACCGTCGAGGGGAGTGAGCTGCTGGCGCGCGCGATCCAGCACGAGACCGACCACCTCGACGGAGTGCTGTTCATCGACCGGCTCGACACCGAGGCCCGGAAGGCGGCGATGCGGGAGATCCGCCAGTCGGAGTGGTTCGGCCTGGAGCAGCCGACCGTCAAGGTCTCGCCCCACCCCACCCGTGGGTTGGCGCTCTGATGCGGGTCGTCTTCGCCGGGACGCCAGAGGTCGCCCTTCCGGCCCTCGACGCCATCGCCTCGTCGAGCCATGATCTCGTCGGCGTGGTGACCCGGCCGGACGCCCCGTCGGGCCGCGGCCGGAGGCTGACGGCGAGCCCGGTCGCCCAACGGGCCGAGGCTCTGGGCGTTCCGGTGCTCAAGCCCGCTCGACCACGCGAGCCGGAGTTCCTCGACGCGCTGCGGGATCTGGCGCCGGACTGCTGCCCCGTGGTCGCCTACGGCGCGCTGCTCCCGCAGGCGGCGCTCGACATCCCATCGCTCGGCTGGGTCAACCTCCACTTCTCGGTCCTGCCCGCCTGGCGCGGGGCGGCACCGGTCCAGCACGCCATCCGAGCCGGGGACGAGGTCTCGGGGGCGACGACGTTCCGCATCGTCAAGGAGCTCGACGCCGGCCCGACCTTCGGGGTGATGACCGAGACCATCCGCCCCCACGACACCGCCGGCGACCTGCTCGCGCGTCTGGCCGAGGGCGGGGCCGGGCTCCTGGTGGCGACGCTCGACGGCATCGCCGAGGGGTCCCTCGAGGCGCGTGAGCAGCCTGCCGACGGCGTGAGCTTCGCGCCCAAGGTGACGGTCGAGGACGCCCGGATCGACTGGCGCGAGCCCGCAACCGCCGTCGACCGCCAGATCAGGGCGTGCACGCCCTTCCCGGGCGCGTGGACCACCTACGACGACGAGCGCGTCAAGGTCGGCCCGGTCGCCCCGGTCGAGGCCGACCTCGCGCCCGGGAGCCTGGAGGTCACCAAGTCCGCCGTCCTGGTCGGGACCTCCGATGGCGCCGTCCGGCTCGGGGACGTCAAGCCACACGGCCGTCGGCAGATGGCGGCGGCCGACTGGGCGCGCGGTGTGCACTTCGCCCAGGGCGCGGCCTTCCGGTGACCCGCAAGGCGCGACCCGAGGACATCGGTGAGATCTGCCTGTCGCTCCCCGAGGTCGAGCTCGGCACGACCTGGGGGGACGTGCCGACCTACAAGGTCCCGCCTGGCGACAAGGGCCGGGGCTTCGTCCTCTACCGGCCGCCCGGCCGCACGGCCGTCGACCCCGAGACCGGGGAGATGTACGACGACCTGCTGGTGATCGTCACGCCCACCGAGGCCGAGAAGCGGGCCCTGGTCGAGGACGAGTCGACCCCGTTCTTCACCATCGACCACTTCAGCAGGACCAACGCGGTCCTCGTGCAGCAGTCGCGCCTCGGAGAGCTCGACCACGAGGAACTGGTGGAGATCATCACCGAGGCCTGGGCGGCACGGGCGCCCAAGGCACTGGTCCGGAAGCACTTCGGAGATGGCTGAGCTGCCCAGGAAGCCGGCCCGACGCCGTGCCGACCCAGCCCGACTGGCGGCCTACGAGGTGCTCGAGGCGGTCCGCGCCGAAGACGCCTACACCAACCTGGTGCTGCCCGCCGTGCTGCGCCGACACAGGCTGACCGGGCGGGACGCGGCGTTCGCGACGGAGCTCGCAGCAGGCACGCTCCGTCGCCGCGGCAGCTACGACGCCGTCCTCGCGGCCTGCGTCGACCGACCCCTGGCCCGGGTGGAGCCCGGCGTGCTCGATGCCCTGCGCCTCGGGACCCACCAGCTGCTGTCGATGCGGGTTCCCCCGCACGCCGCGATCAGCACGACCGTCGACCTCGTGCACGACAAGGTCGGTCGCGGCCCCGGCGGGTTCACCAACGCGGTGCTGCGCAAGGCCGCGCAGCACGACCTGTCCGGCTGGGTGCGCCGGGTGGCGCCGGACCCGTCCACCGACCCGACCGGGTTCGCCGCCGTCGCCCACAGCCACCCCCGCTGGATCGTGGAGCAGCTGACTGCGGCGGTGGGGGAGGAGGAGCTCGACGCCCTGCTGGGCGCCGACAACGTGGCCCCACAGGTGGTGCTGGTGGCGCGCCCGGGCCGGGCCGACGTCGGCGAGCTCCCCGGCACCCGCACCCGGTTCTCGCCGTACGGCGTCGTGATGGACGGCGGCGACCCGGCGTCGGTGTCCGCCGTGGCCGAGGGCCGCGCGGGCGTCCAGGACGAGGGCTCCCAGCTGGTGGCGCTGGCCCTCAGCCGGGCGGCGGTCGAGGGGCGGGACGAGCGGTGGCTCGACCTGTGTGCCGGGCCGGGTGGGAAGGCCGCTCTGCTCGCCGGTCTCGCGGCCGGGCAGGGGGCCCGGCTGCTCGCGGCCGAGCTTCGCCCGCACCGCGCGGAGCTGGTCGCACGGGCGCTCGCCGGAGCCGACGGGCCCCTGGGCACGGTCGCGGTCGACGGCACCCGGCCCGCCTGGCTGCCGGGAACCTTCGACCGCGTCCTGGTCGACGCGCCGTGCTCGGGCCTTGGTGCCCTGCGCCGCCGGCCGGAAGCCCGGTGGCGGCGTACCCCTGACGACCTCGACGACCTGGTGCCGCTCCAGGAGCGGCTCCTCGACAGCGCGCTCGACAGCGTCCGGCCGGGCGGGGTGGTGCTCTACGCGACCTGTTCGCCGGTGCTGGCCGAGACCGCGGGCGTGGTCCGCACGGTGCTCGGGCGCCGCGACGACGTCGAGCTCCGCGATGCCGCCCCGCTGCTCCCGGATGTCCCAGACGCGGCAGGACCCCTCCCCGGCACCCTCCAGCTATGGCCACATCGCCACCAGACGGACGGCATGTTCATAGCCCTTCTGGGCCGATCCAGGCAAAAGTCTTGCTGAGTTGTCGATCCGTTCACACCCTGGGTGTTGGATGGACGTGTGGCTCAGGGATCGAGCCCGAGCCGTGAGGAGGGTAGATGCGACGCGCCGCCGTGCTGCTGACAGCGATCGGCGCTGCCCTGTGGTCGACGCTGTCCCCTGCTGCCGCCGATGACACGGTGGTGGTGCGTGGGCTGGCCTTCCCGAGCGCGGACACCCATCTCACCTACTTCGGCTGCACCGACCTGTTCCACCGCGCCGGCGCGCTGCCGCAGGTGCGCATCGACCAGGTCGAGGCTCCGCCGAGCGGCCTCCGCAGCTTCGGCCTGCAGCTCGGCGCCGGCACGGCGTCCGGCCCGGTGACCCTGGTCGACTCCGTGGCCGCGACCACCGTGGCCGGGTTCTCCGCGCGGGCCGACCTGGGCAGCACTGGCGTCGCCTATGTCTGGTACGTCGCGCCCGGTATCGAACCTGGCCAGGTCTGGGCCGGCCGGGCCGATCTCGCTGTCGGACCCGCCTGGCAGTACGTCGACGCGGCCGCCGCCACCTACACCTGGCGCCTGCTCGACGCCGCCAGCGGCGGGCTCGTCAGAGCCGGAGGCAGCGCCACCATCGCCGGGTTCACGGCCGAGAACGGCGACGGCCCCGGCTACCTGCTGGCCGGGCTGGGGTGTGACGGGTCCGAGTTCATGATCGACGCCATCCGGTTCGGCAGCCCGGGCGCGGTGACGACCTACGACCTCGAGGGCATCACCGTCAGCACCTCGATCTCCACCTCCGCGACGTCGGTGCTCCATGGGCGGAAGGTGACCCTGACCGGGGCCTCCGTCGACATCGCGGGCGTCCCCGTCGGCGCCCCGCTGGTCCTCCAGGCCCGCCCGGCCGGGAGCCCGATCTTCCGTCCGGTGGGCCCGCCCGTCGCCGCGTCCCCCGGTGGCGCGGTCTCGCTGAGACTGGCCCCGGGCAAGACGACGACGTACCGCTGGTTCATGCCCGCCACCGGCTACGCCGACGGCGGCTTCTCCGCCCCGGTCAAGGTCGGCGTCCGCTGACCCGGAGGACCGCACCGAGCCGCTAGTTTGGCGCCATGGCCTCCACGTCGCCTGCCACCGAGATCGAGGTCGACAATCGTGTGGTCCGGGTGACCAACCCGGACCGGGTCTACTTCCCGGAGAGCGGGGCGACCAAGCTCGACCTGGTCGACTACTACCTCGCGGTCGGCGACGGCATCGTCAACGCGCTCTTCGAGCGGCCCTGCATGCTTCATCGTTTCCCCAAGGGGCTGGCCGGCGACAAGGTCCACCAGAAGCGCCTCCCGGCGGGCGCGCCACCCTGGGTCGAGACGGTGCGGCTGCACTTTCCCCGCTGGAACCGCACCGCCGACGAGCTCTGCGTCACCGAGCTCGGCGCTGTGATCTGGGCGGTGCAGATGTCGACGGTCGAGTTCCATCCCTGGAACAGCCGGCGGGAGGACACCGAGAAGCCCGATGAGTGGCGGATCGACCTCGACCCGGGGCCGCTGTGCGACTTCGCCGCGGTGCAGCGGGTCGCCCACGTGGCCCACGAGGTGCTCGACGAGCTCGGGGCGGTCGGCTTCCCGAAGACCAGCGGAGGCTCGGGCCTGCACGTCTACGTCCGGATCCCGCCCGACCACGGCTTCGCCGACGTACGACGCGCCGCACTCGCCTTCGCCCGCGAAGTGGAGCGGCGCGCCCCCGACGACGTCACCACGGCGTGGTGGCGCAAGGACCGGGATCCGCACCACTTGTTCGTCGACTACAACCAGAACGCGCGCGACCACACCATCGCGGCGGCGTACTCCGTTCGCGGGTTCCCTGACGCTCGGGTCTCGACCCCCATCCGTTGGGACGAGATCGACGACGTCGATCCGCACGACTTCACGATCTTCACGGTGCCGGGCCGGTACGCCGACCTCGGCGACCTGCACGCCGACATCGACGGGCACCCGTTCGACATCGCCCCGCTGCTCGAGTGGGCCGACCGCGACGAGGCATCCGGGAAGGAACCTCCCGCGGGCCCGACGGAACCTGACTGAGGCGTGGCCTAGTCGTCAGCCGGGCGTCGAGCATCGCCGGGGTCGCGAGTCTGCTCTGCCTCGGGTTCGGTCCTCGTTGTCCGGTGGCGCCGCAGCGCCTGGTTGTAGGCGTCGCGGAGGTCGGCGCGATCGCCTGCCGCGTGGTCTCTGTCCCGAGCACCCAGCTCGCGGTCACGTGCGGCTGATGCCCGGTCTGCGTCGTTCTGCCCGCCCTCACCTCCCCGGCTACCAGCCAGGCTCTCGCGCTGCTCGGCGAGCCGGTCTCGTCGCTCAGCACGCAGATCACGTTGGTCGGCGCGTTCGATCAGGATCTTGATACCCGCATCGGCCTCGACGGTGTCCATCTCGCGCAGGACGTCGTGCCTGTCGGCCTCACGCTGGTCGGCTTCCTGGTCGCGCCGGTCGGCTCGGCGATCTCGCTGATCGGCTTCCCGGTCACGCCGGTCGGCTTCCCGGTCACGCCTTTCGGCCTGCCGGTCACGCCTTTCGGCCTCCCGGTCGCGTTGGTCCGCCGCCAGGTCCCGCTCTCCGCCGGCGTCGCGCTCGTCCGCGGCGTGGTCGCGCTCGGCGGCCAACTGGTCGCGCGCCTCGGCGGCATGCTTTCGCTCGCTGGCTGCCTCGTGGCGCAGGTCTGCTCGATGCCGGCGTCGTTCCGCCGCCTGCTGTCGATCCTGCGCCGCCAGCGCGCGGTCGATCACATCATCTGTGTCCCGGGCGGTGAGCGATCGCCGGAACGTCTCCGCCCGATCTGACGCGATCCGCTCCCGTTCGTCGGCGACGTCGTTGCGCTCGGCAGCGACTCGGTCACGCTCGTTGGCGATGCGGTCGCGCTCATTGGCGACCCGGTCCCGCTCGTCTGCGCGGCGCTTGCGCTCGCGCTCCTCGGGCTCGGCAGCCATCGTGCATCCCTCCCGTAGTGGCGGCTAAGCAGCTCCGGACAAAACCTGGTCTTGGGGTGCGAGGGGTCCTGTCGCAGCACGCCCAATCATGTTCAAGGTTAGTCTCGAGGCCCGCCCGGGGCCAAGAGGGTCGCTCTGCGGGACGAGCCCCTAGGATCGATCTCCGTGGGCATCCAGATCACACCCAGCATCCTCTCCGCCGACTTCGCCGACCTGGGCGCCGAGGTGGCCCGGATCCCGGGCGCCGACTGGGTGCACGTCGACGTGATGGACAACCACTTCGTGCCCAACCTGACCTTCGGCCCGACCATGGTCGAGGCGCTCGCCAAGGCCACCGACGTGCCCCTTGACGCCCACCTGATGATCGAGGACGCCGACCGCAACGCCCTCGCCTACGTCGAGGCCGGGTGCGGCTCGGTGACGTTCCATGTCGAGGCCACTCGGGCGCCGGTCCGTCTGGCCCGCGAGATCCGCGGCCACGGCGCCCGCGCGGCCATGGCGCTGAAGCCGGCCACCCCGATCGAGCCCTACGAGGACCTGCTGCCGGAGCTCGACATGCTGCTGGTGATGACGGTCGAGCCAGGCTTCGGTGGCCAGAAGTTCCTGGACCTGTGCCTGCCCAAGATCCGGCGGGCCCGCACCATGCTCGACCAGCACGGCATCGAGACCTGGCTGCAGGTCGACGGGGGTGTGTCGCTCGAGACGATCGAGCGGTGCGCCGAGGCCGGCGCCGACGTGTTCGTGGCCGGCTCCGCGGTCTACACCGCCGACGACCCCGACCACATGGTCGCCCAGCTCCGGGCGACCGCCGAGGCGGCGGCGCCACACCTGTAGGAGGCGTGGCAGACCTCACCCCGCATGGCGTGGCTTGATGTGGCAGGCTTGTCCTCAGCAAGAGCCAATTGAGCTCGCGTGCTCTGGGGTCGGTGAAATTCCGAGCCGGCGGTGAATGATCGAAGGCTTCCTCGCTTCGCTCAGAAGTCCGCGACCCGGTCGCAGCCAGCGACCGGTTGACCAGGTGGAAATCCTGGACCGACGGTCAAAGTCCGGATGGGAAGCGCACGCAGGCGAGGCCGTTCGTCCCCAGGGCGACGACCCACGCCGCGCCCCCTGAGTCCGCGGACCGGACCGGAGAGGGCGATGACCTTCACGAAAGCAGAGCAGGCCGCGATGCGGCGCGCGTTGACGCTCGCCGCCAGCCCCGGTCTGCCGCTCGGCCCCAATCCGCGGGTCGGCTGCGTCATCATCGACGACTCCGGCGCGGAGATCGCCGAGAGCCACCACCGCGGCGCCGGGACGGTCCACGCCGAGGTCGCCGCGCTCCGGGAGGCCGGCGAGGCAGCCCGCGGTGCGACGGCGGTGGTGACCCTGGAGCCGTGCAACCACACCGGGCGCACCGGCCCCTGCGCCGCCGCGCTGATCGAGGCCGGGGTACGCCGGGTGGTCTATGCCCAGCCCGACGCCAACCCGGTCGCTGCCGGGGGAGCGGACGCGCTCCGCGCCGCCGGTGTCGAGGTGGAGGGCGGTCTGCTCCTCGACGAGGCGCGGCACCTCAACCGGGCCTGGACCTTCGCCGTCGAGCACGGCCGGCCGTTCGTGACCTGGAAGTTCGCCACCACCCTCGACGGGCGCAGTGCCGCCGCCGACGGGACCAGCCGCTGGGTCTCCAGCCGCGCCGCGCGGCTGGACACCCACCGCCTGCGTGCCCAGTGCGACACGATCCTGGTCGGCACCAACACCGTCGAGGTCGACGACCCCGAGCTCACGGTCCGCGACGAGGTCGACGAACCTCTACCGCGCCAGCCGCTCCGGGCGGTGATGGGGATGCGCGACCTCGACCGGGGGCGCCGGGTCCTCAACGACCGGGCGGAGACCCTCCGCCTGCAGACCCGCGACCCGCGGGCCGCGCTGGAGACGCTCTTCGAGCGCGACTGCCAGCACGTGTTCCTCGAGGGCGGCCCCACCCTGGCCGCGGCGTTCCTCGACGCCGGTCTCGTCGACGAGGTCGTCGCCTACGTCGCCCCGATGCTGCTCGGCGCCGGTTCCGCTGCGGTCGGCGACCTCGGCATCGGCACCATCGCCGACGCCCGCCGACTCGATGTCACCGACGTGACCGTCCTCGGAACCGGCCCCGACACCAACGTGCGGCTGACGATGGCCCCGCGGAAGGAGACCTGAATGTTCACGGGAATCGTCGAGGAGCTCGGCACCGTCGAGCACGTCGAGGACCAGGGCGACGCCGTCCGGCTCACGATCCGGGCGGAGACCGTGCTGGACGACGTCCGGCCCGGCGACTCGATCGCCGTCAACGGCTGCTGCCTGACCGTGGTGTCGGCCACGGCCAGCACCGAGACGGGGAACGTCGACCTGTGGACCGCCGACGTCATGCAGGAGACCCTCGACCAGACCTCGTTGCGCGGGGCACGGCCCGGCGACCGGGTGAACCTGGAGCGCGCGGTCACGCCCACCACCCGGCTCGGCGGCCACATCGTCCAGGGCCACGTCGACGGGGTCGGGCAGGTCGTCGGTCGGACCCCCAGCGAGCACTGGGAGGTCGTGGAGATCTCGATGCCGCCGACCCTGTCGAAGTACGTCGTCGTCAAGGGCTCGATCACCGTCGACGGGGTGTCCCTGACGGTGGTCTCCACCGGTACCACCAGCGAGGCGCACGACACATTCATGGTCAGCCTCATCCCGGAGACCCTGGCGCGCACCACCCTCGGCCACCGCCGCCCTGGCGACCGGGTCAACCTCGAGACCGATGTGATCGCCCGCCACGTCGAGAAGCTGGTCGGGGTCCACGCGACAGGAGCACGCCCATGACCGACCAGGTCCGCCTCGACTCCGTCGAGCGCGCCATCGCCGACATCGCCCAGGGCAAGGCGGTCGTGGTGGTGGACGACGAGGAGCGCGAGAACGAGGGCGACATCATCTTCGCCGCGGCCAAGGCGACGCCGGAGCTGATGGCGTTCACCATCCGCTACTCCAGCGGCGTGGTCTGCGTGCCCATGCCGGCCGACATGCTCGACCGGCTGGAGATCCCGCTGATGACGCCGCACAACAAGGACAAGCTGCGCACGGCCTACACGATCTCCGTCGACGCCCGGGACGGCGTCACGACCGGCATCTCGGCCAAGGACCGTGCCCACACCGTGCGGGTCCTGGCCGACTCCGCGACCGAGCCGTGGGAGATCACCCGCCCGGGCCACGTGTTCCCGCTGCGCTACCGCGACGGAGGGGTGCTCGTCCGGCGCGGCCACACCGAGGCCGCGGTCGACCTGGCCAGGCTCGCGGGACTGACTCCGGCCGGCGTCCTGGTCGAGATCGTCAACGACGACGGCACCATGAAGCGAGGTCAGGAGCTGCGTGACTTCGCCGACGAGCACGGGCTGGCGATGATCTCGATCGAGGACCTCGTCCGCTACCGGCGCCGCCACGAGGTGCTCGTCGAGCGAGTGGCCGAGACCCATCTGCCCACCCGGCACGGTGACTTCACCGCCTACGGCTACCGGATCACCGTCGACGGCGGTGAGCACATCGCGCTGGTCTACGGCGACGTCGGTGGCGACGAGCCGGTCCTCACCCGGGTGCACAGCGAGTGCCTCACCGGTGACGTCTTCGGCAGCCACCGCTGCGACTGCGGTCCACAGCTCGACGAGGCGCTGGGCCGGGTCGTCGCCGCGGGTCGCGGCGTCGTGATCTACCTGCGAGGGCACGAGGGGCGGGGGATCGGGCTGGTGGCCAAGCTGCAGGCCTACCAGCTGCAGGAGGGCGGTCGCGACACCGTCGACGCCAACCTCGACCTGGGCCTTCCCGCAGACGCCCGCCACTACGGCACCGCCACCCAGATCCTGCGCGACCTCGGCATCGGCAGCGTCCGGCTGCTGACCAACAATCCCGACAAGACCAGCAGCCTCGAGGAGTTCGGCATACCCGTCGTCGAGCGGGTGCCGCTCACACCGCACCCCAACGACCACAACCTCGCCTACCTGTTGACCAAGCGGGACCGGATGGGCCACGACCTGCCCAACCTCACCGTGGAAGGTGGTGATGCTCACCGAGTCGCCCGCTGGCGCTCACGTCCGCGGGGACCCCGATGAGCGGGCCCGGCGCCCCGGCCCAGGAGCCGGTCGACTGCAGCGACCTGCGCGTGGCGATCGTGGCCGCGAGCTGGCACCAGACCGTGATGGACGGTCTGGTCGCCGGCGCTCGCCGCGCCTGTGACGACTACCGCGTCGCGGAGCCGAACCTCGTCCGGGTCCCCGGGACCTTCGAGCTCCCTGTCGTCGCCTCGGCGCTGGCAGGGGAGGGGTACGACGCCGTGGTCGCCCTCGGCGTCGTCATCCGCGGCGGCACCCCGCACTTCGAGTACGTCTGCAACGCGGCCACCGAGGGGCTGACCCGGGTGGCCCTCGACCACACCGTCCCGGTCGGGTTCGGGGTGCTGACCTGCGACACCGAGCAGCAGGCCATCGACCGCGCGGGCCTCGACGGCTCCAGCGAGGACAAGGGCTACGAGGCGACCGCGGCCGCCCTGGTCACCGCCCGGACCCTGGCCTCGATGGCCCCGCGCACGCCGTAGGCTGGGCGATCGTGAAGACGTTCGAAGGGCTCTGGGCCGAGCTGAGCGAGAAGGCGCAGACCCGCCCCGAGGGGTCCGGCACCGTGCGGCAGCTCGACGCCGGCATCCCGGCCACCGGCAAGAAGCTGGTGGAGGAGGCCGCCGAGTCCTGGATGGCCGCGCAGCACGAGGGCAAGGAGCGGACGGCCGAGGAGATCAGCCAGCTGATCTACCACGCCCAGGTGCTGATGCTGGCGACCGGCCTCACCCTCGACGACGTCTACGCCCACCTGTAAGGGGAACCATGTCCCTGCTCAAGATCGCCGTCCCCAACAAGGGGTCGCTCTCGACGGCGGCCGCCGACATCCTCCGCGAGTCCGGCTACCGCCAGCGACACGACTCCAAGGAGCTGCGGCTCGTCGACGCCGAGAACGGCGTGGAGTTCTTCTACCTCCGTCCCCGCGACATCGCGCTCTACGTCGGTGAGGGCACCCTCGACGTCGGCATCACCGGTCGCGACCTGCTGCTCGACTCCGGCGCCAAGGCCGAGGAGGTGCTCGGGCTGGGGTTCGGCCGAAGCAACTTCCACTTCGCCGGCCCGCAGGGCAGGTTCACCGACCTCGCCGACCTGGCCGGCCAGCGGATCGCGACGTCGTACGTCGGCGTGGTGCGGACGTTCCTCGAGGAGCGCGGCATCGAGGCGACCGTGACCCGCCTCGACGGGGCGGTGGAGACCAGCATCCAGCTCGGCGTTGCCGACGTCATCGCCGACGTCGTCGAGACCGGCAGCACCCTGGCAGCCGCCGGCCTGGAGACGTTCGGCGAGGTGATCCTCCGGTCCGAGGCGGTGCTGATCACCCGCGGCGGCGAGGCGCCGGCCGGCTTCGAGGTGTTCAAGCGTCGGCTCGACGGCGTGCTGGTCGCCCGCAGCTACGTGATGATGGACTACGACATCGAGGACGACCGGGTTGCCGAGGCCGTGGCCCTGACGCCCGGCATCGAGAGCCCCACCATCTCGCCGCTGCACCGCGAGGGCTGGGTGGCGGTGCGGGCGATGGTTCCCCGGGTGGGGGTGCAGCGCCTGATGGACGACCTGTGGGACCTCGGTGCACGCGGCATCCTGCTCACGGACATCCATGCCTGCCGACTCTGAGGTCGAGCTGCCGCACACCTGGCGACCTCTCGGCGTGCGTCTCGCCGGCGCGTTCTTCGGCGGCCTGTTGCTGGCCGTCTGCGCCGTCGCCTGGTTGACCTTCGACGCCGAGACGCGCGCGAAGTTCACCGTCTTCCAGCGGGGCACGCTCGTGTTCCTGGGCCTGATCGCCTTCGCGGCGGGATTCGCACTGGTCCGCTCCCGGGTCGTGGCGAGACCGACCGGCTGGTCGTCGTCAACGGCTACCGCAAGCGCTCCTACGAGTGGGCGGAGGTGGTGGCGATCCACCTGCCCCCGGGGGCGCCGTGGGCGGTCCTGGACCTCGCCGACGGCACCAGCACACCGGCCATGGGGATCCAGGGCTCCGACGGCGGCCGGGCCCGGCTCGCCGTGCGCCAGGTGCGGTCTCTGCTGCGCTGAGGCCCGGTCAGCCGGACCCGTCGACGACGAGGTCGGCTCGCTGACGGGTGCGGTGACGCGTGAAGAGCACCTGCTCGGCCTCGGCCCACGCCTCCCACCGCGACGCGAAGGCCTCGCCGTCGCGCTCGATCCCGCGCCGCATCCGCAGGTCGTACGGCGCCTCGACCCAGACCAGGACGCCGATCAGGTCGTCGTGCATGCGGCACCCCGAGCCCACGCCCTCGAGGACCAGGAGGTCGGTGGGCTCCACGGTCACCGTCTCGGCGAACGCTTCCGCGTGCCAGTCGTAGCGCCGGTAGCTCCCCGGGAGACCGTCGGCCAGCGGACGCAGCAGCCCCGCAAGCTGGTGGCCCACCCGGGGCAGGCCGTCCCAGCCTTCGTACAGGTCGTCCATGTGGATGACGACGGCGCCGGGCGCCGAGGCGGCGACCTCGTCTGCCAGGGTCGTCTTGCCGGCGCCGGCCGGCCCGTCGATCGAGACCAGCCGGCCGCGACCGAGCGTGGCCGGCCGGGTCCGGACCAGGTCGAGGACCAATGCGGCCGCGTCCATCAGAACGCCAGTCCGAGGCCGCGGTAGGTGGGCACCTCGTCGACGAACCGGTCACCCCTGAGGAGGTACGCCGTCTTCGTGTGCTCGAACAGCTCACCGGACTTGGCGTGCCGGAACCACACCAGGTCACCGATCGCGAGCCCTGCAGCTCCCGGCCCGGTGAGCGGTGTCTGCACCTCCCCGGCACCCTCCAGGCGGGTCAGGTGGAGGCCGGGGGGTGCCCACGGGACCGGTAGCCGGTCCCGGCCCGCGGGGCCCGAGGCGACGAGGCCGCCACCGTGGACGGTCGCGATCCCTGCCGTCGGGCGACGGACCACCGGGACGCCGAAGAACGCCGCCGGCCTCGGGGTCGAACGACCGGTAGTGGTCGAAGAGTGCCGGGACCAGCAGCCCCGACCCCGCGGCCACCTCGGTCACCGCCGGGTCGCGTGCGGTCGCCTCGACCGAGCCCGAGCCGCCGGCGTTCCAGAGCTCAGTGTCGGTGAGCTCCCCGATCGCCCGGGCGATCTGGCCGCGGCGGGCCTCCAGCTGGGTCAGCGACGCCGCCTTGAGGCGCCGGACGACCAGCGACCGCGCACGCTGGCGCGGGACGGCGTCGGGAACGCCGGCGACCTGGCCCTCGTAGGTCATCAACCCGACGAGGTGGAACCCGCGACGTTCGACGACGGTCCGGGCGAGGGCGACCACCGAGCCCGGGTCGTGCACGGGGGACCGCTTGGGCCCGATGTGCTGGCGGCCGATGAACAGCCCGGCGTCGACGTCGATCGCGACCCGGACCGGGCCGTCCGAGGTCCGGGCCGCGTCGACGACGTCGAGGTGCGCCGGGTCGTCGATCATGAGGGTGATCGCGCGCAGCGCCTCGGGGGAGCCGGTGAGCTCGGCCAGCGCCGGCCGGTCCACCGTCGGGTAGGCCATGAGGACGTCCCCGGTCACGCCCTGGCCCTGCAGCCACAGGGCCTCGGCCAGGGTGTAGGCCAGGACGCCCCGGAAGCCGTCGTGGTCGAGGGCTCGCCGGAGCAGGTCCGGGACCCGCACCGACTTGGAGGCCACGCGGACCGGCTTGCCCGCCGCGCGTCGTACGAGGTCGTCGGCGTTGGCGTCGAAAGCGTCGAGGTCCACCACCGCGACCGGGCTGCCGGGGCGCGGGGACGCGGCGGCGAGAGCGTGGTCCAGCCGCGACGCCAGGGCGTCGCGGTCGGGATCGGTGGTCATCCCGCGCTGGGCATCAGGTGATGCCCCGCTTGCGCAGGATCGCCTCGATCTCCGCCATGTCGTCGTCGAGGACCGGCTCGTCCTTGCGGCCGGACGCCCGCAGCTTGCCCGCAGGGCGAGCGGACTCGCCGGCTGCGAGCCCAGGCTCGGCGTCGTCGCCGCCTTGCCGTGCCCGGAGCGCTCCGGAGACGCACGAACAGCACGCCCGAGACGCCGGCCAGCACGATCCCGAGCCAGACGACCGGACTGAACACGAGATGGGTCGCCCAGTCGGCCGACCGAGCCGCCGATCTCGGAGAACATCTCCAGGGTTCCGGTGAGGAACGCAGCGGGCGGCAGGAGGGTGAACGCCGCACCCCGCAGACCCGAGGCCAGGCCTCGGCGCCGGAACGCGAACCAGGTCCACACCGCACCGATCGCGGTGAGGGTCAGGGTGAGCGCTCCCCAGGTGACCTCGTCCACACCCCCAGCGTGGCACATGGGACCACATCGCGAGGGGCGTGGACGAGGCTGACCTGTGCGGCCTCAGGCGAGGGCCGCGATCGGCTCCCGCGCGGCCGGCGCACCGAGCAGCCCGCGCCTCCGCAGGACCGGCATCACACCCTCACCGAACCAGTAGGCCTCCTCGACGTGCGGGTAGCCCGAGAGGATGAACTCGTCGATGCCGAGCTCGTGGTACTCCGCGATCCGATCGGCCACCTCCTCGTGGCTGCCGACCAGCGCCGTCCCGGCTCCGCCGCGGACCAGGCCGACGCCGGACCAGAGACTCGGCGAGACCTCGAGCTCGCGCGCCGAGTCGTACGACGTCCGGCCGCCTCGCAGGGACGACATGCGCTGCTGGCCGGTGGACTCACTCGCGCTGAGTGCGGCCTGCGCCTGCTTCACCGTCTCTGGGATCGAGCCCGTCGAGCAGCCACTGGGCGTGCTGCCACGCCTCGTCCGAGGTGTCGCGCGACAACGTGTGGATCCTCAGCCCGAACCGCAGGTTGCGGCCCTGTGCCCGCGCCAGCTCGCGCATCCACTCGAGCTTCTCCCGCACCAGCCCGGGCGGCTCGCCCCAGGTCAGGTAGACGTCGGCGTGCCGTGCGGCGACCGGCCCGGCCGGTCCCGACGATCCACCGAAGTAGATGTCGGGGACCGGGTCGATCCCGCCGCTGACCATCGCTCCGGTCGCGGCGTAGTGGTCCCCCGCGAAGTCGAACGGCGCGTCGTGCCAGGTACCGCGCAGGACGGAGAGGAACTCGTCGGTCCTGGCGTACCGCTCGTCCTTGGGCGCGTGGTCACCGAACCTGGCCTGCTCGACCGGCTCGCCGCCGGTGACGATGTTGAGCATCAGCCGTCCATCGGAGATGCGCTGGTAGGCAGCGGCCATCTGGGCGGCCAGCACGGGATTGATGACACCTGGGCGGAAGGCGACCAGGAACTTCAACCGGCTCGTCTCCCGGAGCAGGGCCGCGGTCGTCAGCCACGCGTCCTCGCAGAACGTGCCGGTGGGGGTGAGCACCCCCTCGAACCCGAGCTGCTCGGCCGTTCGCGCGACCTCGGCGAGGTAGTCGATCGAGGGCGCCCGGAACCCGGACGTGATCGTCTCGCGCAGGCCGGAGTGCACCTCGTGGGGCACACCCTGGCCGGCGCCCACGAGCGAACGGCTGTCGCCCGAGGTGGGCAGGAACCAGTGGAGCTTGAGACCCATCTCGTCACTTCCCGGTGGTGTCGGAGTTGAAGTCGTCGATGAAGTAGGGCTCGACGTCGAACTGCTCCGGGACGAGGCCGTTGGCGGCGAACGCATCGGCCATCTCCTGCTCCGAGGTGATCACCTCTTGCGTGATCGGGACCAGGTCGATCTCTCGCTTGCGGGCGGCCGCGAGGGTGATCGTCCTCGGAGAGGCCGGTCTCCTCCGCCCACGCCTTCGCCCATTCCTCCTTGTGGGTCTCCGTCCAGGTCTGGGCCTCGGCGATCCGGCCGATGTAGTCCTTGACCGCCGCGGTCGTGGCCTTGTCCTCCAGGGCCGCGTCGGAGGCGACCTGGAAGACGAAGCCGTTGACGACGCCCTTGCCGGTGGTCAGGACCTGGGCGTCGGCGTCGTGCTCGGCCTGCGAGGTGTAGGGCTCCCAGATGGCCCAGGCGTCAACGTGTCCGGCGTCGAACGCCGCGAGCGCGTCGGCGGGCTGAAGGTTCTGCACATCGACGTCCTTGTAGTCGACGCCGGCCTCGTCGAGCTGGGCCAGCAGGTTGTAGTTGGCCGAGCTGCCCTCGGCGACGGCGATCTTCTTCCCCTCGAGGTCCGCGACCGACTTGATGTCGGAGTCCGGTGGGACCACGATGGCGTCGCCGGTGCCGCCGTACGTCGCGGCCTGCACGGCGCGGAGCTTGCTCTTGCCGGCAGCCGCGAACAGCGGAGGAGTGTTGCCGACACCGCCGAGGTGGATGGCCCCGGCGTCGAGCGCCTCCAGCAGGGGCGGACCGGACGTGAACTCCTTCCACTCGATGTCGTAGGGGACGTCGTCGAGCTGGCCGGACGCCTCGAGCAGCGCCTTGGAGCCGCCCTTCTGGTCGCCGACGATGAGCGTGACCTCCTCGAGGTCCACGGAGCCGTCGTCGTTGACGGCGCCCTCGTTGCCGGTCGCGGCGCCGCCGCAGCCGCTCAGCATCAGCGCGGCGCCGAGCACTCCGGCGAGTGCCGCGCCCAGACTGCGGCGGGGACGGGTTGGCTTGATGTTCATGCTGCTCCTTGGTCGGTGAGTGAACGTCGGTTCGGATTGGGCTCCAGGGGCTTCACGCCGAGGGCCGCGAGGATCTCCGCGCGGGCTCCGGCGATCTCCGGCTGGGACGGGGTGCGGTCCGGGCGGGGCAGGGACACGCGCCAGGTGTGGGCGAGCCGGCCCTCCTCCATCAGCACGACACGGTCGGCGAGCGCGAGCGCCTCGTCGACGTCGTGGGTGACCAGCAGCACCGCCATGGCGTGGTGGCGCCAGAGCTGGATGACGAGCTGGTGCATGTCGATGCGGGTCAATGCGTCGAGGGCGCTGAAGGGCTCGTCGAGCAGGAGCAGGGACGGGTTGCTCACCAGGGCGCGGGCCAGTGACACCCGCTGGGCCTGGCCGCCCGAGAGCTGCCGGGGCCAGCTGTCGGCCTTCTCGGTGAGTCCGACCTCGGCCAGCGTCTGATCGACGAGGTCGCGACGAACGCCACGTTCGGTGGTGTTGAGCAGTGCCAGCTCGACGTTCTCCCGGACCCGGCGCCACGGCAGGAGCCGCGGCTCCTGGAACGCCACGGTGGCGCGACCGGTGGTCTGGATCTCGCCCGCAGGAGCGGGGTCGAGCCGGGCCAGGCTGCGCAGGAGCGTCGACTTGCCGCAGCCGCTGCGACCGAGCATGACGACGAACTCGCCGGGCTCGATGTCGAGGTCGATCGACCTCAGCACATGGGTGTCGCCGAACGAGCGGTTGTGTGCGATCACCCGAGCGGCGTACTCATCGCTGCTCTCGACGGGGTCGGTCTCGGTAGTGGGGGCGGGGGTCTTCAGGAACGCCATGTCAGGGCCTTTCTCTCGACGAAGCGGACGACGGAGTCGGTGGCCAGGCCGAGGAGGCTGTAGACGGCCAGCCCGACGACGATCACGTCTGTCTGCTGGAACTCCTTGGCGAGGTTGATCATGTAGCCGAGTCCTGAGCTGGCGCTGATGGTCTCCGCCACGATCAGCGACAGCCAGGCGATGCCGAGGCTCTGGCGCAGACCGATGAGGGTCTGGGGGAGCGCACCGGGGATCACGACGTGCCGGATGCGCTGGGGCCAGGTCAGCCCCATGGCAGTGGCGGCCTCGTTGGTCTTGCGGTCGATGTTCCGGATGCCGCCGAAGGTGTTCAGGTAGAGGGGGAACGCCACTCCCATCGCGATCAGCGCCAGCTTGGGTGACTCGCCGATGCCGAACCACGTGATGAACAGCGGGATCAGACCGAAGTGCGGCAGCGTGCGCAGCATCTGCATCGGCGGGTCGAGGGCGTCCTCGCCGAGTCGCGACAGGCCGGCCGCGATGGCGACCACCAGCCCGATCGAGGCTCCGATCAGGAAGCCGAGGCCGACGCGCTGGAGGGAGGCGAGGATCGCCGATTGCAACGTGCCGTCGGCGATCAGGTCTGCCGCGGCGGCGGCGATCTGGGCCGGGGAGGCGATCGTGTCCTCGGTGAGCAGACCGGTGCTGCTGAGCAGCTGCCAGACCGCGACGATGACGATCGGTGAGACCCATCGGCGCAGGAAGGACAGCCGCGACGCAGAGGTCCGTCTCTGCCGAGCGTGCGTGGGGGGAGGGGCGGCGGGTGCCGCCAGTGAGGTCGTGGACATGAGCACTATGTCTACGGAGTTAGTACACTTAAATCAACTTGAACACTCGACTTTCGGGGTTCTCTTCGGGTGAGGGTGATCACGCCCCGGGGGTCCATGGGCGAGAATCGAGCCCGTGACCGAGCCTCCTGGGGCCGAAGAGCCTCTCCGGGTGATCCCCGGGTCCGCGTTCGCCGGCGACGACGGCTCCGTGGCGCCCGGAGTTGCGGCAGCGCTGGCGGCGTACGAGGGCGGCACGGCGACGTACGCCGAGACGCTCGCCGTCCTCCAGCAGGCCCGGTTGCTGGTGCCCGTCGTCGCGGTGGCCGGCGACGTCGCGGTGGACGAGCAGGGACTGGCCCACGACAAGTCGAGCGACATGGCGACCGTGTTGCTGACCGGCCGGGACGGTCGCACCGCCCTGCTCGCGTTCACCGGAACCGCGCCGCTCCGGGCATGGGACCCGCGGGCCCGGCCGGTGCCGGTCGCCACCGGCCTCGCGGCACGCTCGGCCGCCCAGGACGGAGCGGCTGCGCTGGTGATCGACGTGGCCGGACCGACCCGCTTCGTGATCGAGGGCGACGACCTGGCCGCGGTCGCCGCCGGCTGGACCCTGGCGAGGGTGGGGGAGCGGACCGCCTGGATTCGGCCGCCCACGGAATGATCGGCTAACATTCTTCGTTGACCGATCTGTTCGGCCTCGCGGCCGGGCAGATCCACAAGCGGAGACCAGTAGTTACACGTCTCCCACCCGCACCGACCGCCGCTGGAAGCTCAGCACAGGTCGTCGGGTCCGGTCCTGAGGTGCGAATCCCCCGGGGGAGACGTGTCGCGACTGGCTTCCG
Source organism: uncultured Actinomycetota bacterium (assembly GCA_963841625.1). Lineage (GTDB taxonomy): Bacteria > Actinomycetota > Actinomycetes > Propionibacteriales > Nocardioidaceae > Nocardioides. The sequence goes on from CAWJDH010000009.1 coordinate 697,452, forward strand.
CTTGTAGTACGAGCGGAAGCCTTCTTCGATTTCGGCCCATTACGAAATCGACAAGTGTCTTCCGCACCCCTGACCAATGGAGGACACATCAGCACCGAGCTGCGAATCAACGATCGGATCCGGGTACCCGAGGTCCGACTCGTGGGACCCAACGGGGAGACCGTCGGAATCGTCCCGACCGACCAGGCACTGAAGCTTGCCCAGGAGGCCGACCTCGACCTGGTCGAGATCGCGCCGCAAGGCAAGCCGCCCGTCTGCAAGCTCATGGACTACGGGAAGTTCAAGTACGAGAACGCCCAGAAGGCCCGTGAGGCGCGGCGGAACCAGACCAACGTGGTCATCAAAGAGATGAAGCTTCGTCCCAAGATCGACCAGCACGACTACCAGACCAAGAAGGGCCACGTCGTCCGCTTCCTGCGGGCCGGCGACAAGGTCAAGATCACCATCATGTTCCGTGGTCGTGAGCAGCACCGTCCCGAGCTCGGGTTCCGGCTGCTGCAGCGGCTGGCAGAGGACGTCACCGACCTGGGCTTCGTGGAGTCGGCGCCCAAGCAGGACGGCCGCAACATGATCATGGTCCTCGGCCCGCACCGCAAGAAGGCCGAGGCCCGGGCTGACCACGAGGCCGAGAAGGAGTCCAAGGCGGCCCAGCGAGAGGCGGCCAGGGCAGAGGAGCGCGCCGAGCGCACCGCGGCTCACGGAACCGGTCCGGTTGCGAAGAAGAAGGAGCGCGGTCGGTCGGAGAACCTCGACCCCGAGATCGAGGCCTGAGCCCACCACGCGAGACCAGACCCCTCACGTAGCAACGAGAGAGAGCAGAAGATGCCGAAGAACAAGACGCACTCCGGAGCGAGCAAGCGCTTCCGCGTGACCGGATCGGGGAAGATCCTGCGCGAGAAGACCGGCAAGCGACACAACCTGGAGAAGAAGCCCTCCAAGGTGACCCGCCGGATGGCCGGCACCACCGAGATCGCCAAGGCCGACGTCAAGCGCGCCAGGAAGATGCTCGGCATCTGACCGAGCGACCGCCTCCCCGACACACCAGCAACAAGGAGTAATCAGAAATGGCACGCGTCAAGCGGGCAGTCAATGCCCAGAAGAAGCGCCGGGTCGTCCTCGAGCGCGCCAGCGGATACCGCGGCCAGCGCTCGCGCCTGTACCGCAAGGCCAAGGAGCAGGTCACCCACTCGCTGGTCTACAGCTACAACGACCGCCGCAAGAACAAGGGCAACTTCCGCAAGCTGTGGATCCAGCGGATCAACGCCGCGGCTCGCGCCCAGGGCATGACCTACAACCGGTTCATCCAGGGCCTCAACCTCGCCGGCGTCACCGTCGACCGCAAGATCCTCGCCGACCTGGCCGTCAACGACGTGGCCGCGTTCAACACGCTGGTCGAGACCGCCAAGGCAGCGCTGCCCGACGACGTGAACGCGCCGAAGGCCGAGGCCTCGGCCTGATCAGCCCGTTAACCCGGGGAAACGCCCGGGTCAAGGAAGCGCGCAAGCTCAGCCGCCGTCCGGTTCGCGCCGGACGGCGGCTCTTCCTTGCCGACGGGCCCAATGCGGTGGCCGCCGCGCTGTCGGTGGACGGCTGCGTCGTCGAGGTGTTCGCGACACCCGCGGCGACCGAGGAGCACGCCGACCTCGCCGGCTACGGCGCCCGTTGGACGCTGGTCGACGAGCACGCGCTCACCTCGCTCAGCGACAGTGTCACCCCTGCCGGGCTGGTGGCCGTCTGCCGGTTCCTCGACGTCCCGCTCGGCGAGATCTTCTCCGGCCAGACGCGACCCCGCCTCGTGGCCGTCTGTGCCGACGTCCGGGACCCAGGGAACGCCGGCACCGTGGTCCGGACGGCGGACGCGGCAGGTGCCGACGCCGTCGTACTGGCCGGGAGCTCGGTGGACGCCTACCACCCCAGGACCGTGCGGGCGAGCGCCGGCAGCCTCTTCCAGCTGCCGCTTGCGATCGGACCAGACCCGCTCGCCGCCGTCCGGGCCGCCCGGGAGGCGGGCCTGGCCGTCATCGCAGCCGACGGTGCCGGCGAGCTCGACCTGTACGACGCCGACGAGCAGCTCGCCCGGCCCACCGCGTGGCTCTTCGGCAACGAAGCCTGGGGGCTGCCCGCCGAGCTGGCCAACGCCGCCGACCACCGGATCCGGATCCCGATCCATGGCCGTGCCGAGAGCCTCAACCTCGCCACTGCTGCGGCGCTGTGCCTCTACGCCTCCGCGCGCGCCCAGCGCGGTTAAGGTGGCCGACGTGGACGAGAGATGGTCGCAGGATGCCCTGGCTCTCGCCGACGCCCTGCCTGACGGACTGGTCGTCGCGGACGCCGACGGCCTGGTCACCCTGGTGTCGAGGACGGCTGCCGCCATGCTCTCGGTGTCCGGCCACGCCAGCATCGGCAAGCCGCTCTCCGAGGTGCTGGCCCTGCGTGACCAGGACGGCAACGACTGGCACGCGACCAATCGTCCTTACGACGGCCTGCGGACTCGCGTCGCGATCCCGGAGCAGTCGTGGATCCTGCCCAGCGGCGACGAGGTCCTCGTCACGACCCGCCTGGCCCGGGACGGGATCAGCCAACCCATCGACCGGGTGGTCGTGGTGATCCGCTCCGGACGCGGAAGGGCCCGCCTCGACCGCGAGCGGTCCGACCTGGTCGCGACCGTCGCCCACGAGCTGCGCTCTCCACTCACCGGCGTCAAGGGCTTCGTGCAGGCCCTCCTGAACCGCTGGGACAAGCTCAACGAAGAACAGAAGAAGCTCATGCTCACCACCGTCCACGCCGACTCCGAGCGGCTGAGCAGGCTGATCGCCGAGCTCCTCGACGTCGCCCGCATCGACACCGGGCGCCTCGCCCTCTACCCCCGGCCCTCCGACTCCGCCGTGCTGGTCGGCCGGGCGGTGGAGTCGGTCCGGGCCGGCACCGCACGTCCCATCGTCTACGACGCCGCCGAGAAGCTGCCCGAGGTGAGTGTCGACCCGGACAAGTTCACCCAGGTCGTCACCAACCTGATCGAGAACGGCGTCCGACACGGGGAGGGCACGGTCACCGTGCGGGTCGAGGAGCTCGGGCCGGACGATGAGTACCCCGGGGTCCGGGTCGTCGTCGAGGACGAGGGTGAGGGCATTGCGCCGGAGATGCGGCGACGGGTCTTCACCAAGTTCTGGAAGGGCGGAGCGCGGGGCGGCTCCGGTCTGGGGCTCTACCTCGTCAACGGGCTGGTGCGCGCCCACGGGGGCTCGGTCGTCATCGGCGACGCCCCCGGCGGTGGGGCACGGATCGCGCTGACCTGGCCGGCCGAGGACCTTCGGCCCGGACGCGGTGCCTGATCTGCCGGAACCCGTTCGCGTCCCGGGCAGCCCGGTTCCTAGACTTGCCCCCTGATCGTCCGCCCGGACAACTTCCGCCCGCGAAAGGCCACCATGTCGGGACCGAACACCGATTACGACCCCGTCGAGGTCACCCCGCTCAAGGCGGAGGAGGTCGAGGCGATGCGCGAGGCGGCGCTCGCAGCGATCGCGGCGGCGACCGACCTCGCGGCGCTCAAGCAGGTGCGTCTCGAGCACGCAGGCGACCGGTCACCGCTCGCGGAGGCCAACCGGGAAATCGGAGCCCTCCCTCCGCAAGCCCGCAAGGAGGCCGGGCAGCGGGTCGGGCAGGCCCGCGGCGCGGTCAACCAGGCGCTCTCCGCCCGGCACGAGGTGCTCGAGGCCGAGCACGAGGAGCGGATGCTGGTCGAGGAGACAGTGGACGTCACCTTGCCGGTCGACCGCGCGCCGCGCGGCTCGCGGCACCCGCTCACGACCGGTTCGGAGCTGATCGCCGACGTGTTCGTGGCGATGGGCTGGGAGGTTGCCGAGGGCCCGGTCGTCGAGGCCGAGTGGCTGAACTTCGATGCGCTCAACCTCGGGCCAGACCACCCGGCGCGGACCATGCAGGACACCTTCTGGACCGAGCCTGCCGACCACCACCTGGTCCTGCGGACCCACACCTCGCCGGTACAGGCGCGCACGATGCTCACGCGCGAGCCACCGATCTACGTCGTGTGCCCCGGCCGGGTCTTCCGCACAGACGAGTTCGACGCCACGCACAGCCCGATGTTCCACCAGGTCGAGGGCCTGGTCGTCGACGAGGGCATCACGATGGCCCACCTCAAGGGCACCCTCGACCACTTCGCCACCACGATGTTCGGGGAAGGGATCACCACGCGGTTCCGGCCGTCGTACTTCCCCTTCACCGAGCCGAGCGCCGAGGTCGACCTGGTCTGCTTCGTCTGCCGGGGCGCCCGCGTCGACGACAGTGGCGCGACCTGCCGCACCTGCAAGGGCGAGGGCTGGATCGAGTGGGGCGGCTGCGGCGTCGTCAACCCGCGTGTGTTCGTCGCCTGCGGCATCGACCCCGAGCGCTACACCGGCTTCGCGTTCGGCATGGGCATCGACCGCACCCTGATGTTCCGCCACGGAGTGGAGGACATGCGCGACCTGTTCTGGGGCGACGTCCGCTTCAGCTCGGCCTTCGGAACGGAGATCTAGAGCATGCGTGCCCCCGTCTCGTGGATCCGCGAGTACGTCGACCTGCCCGCCGAGGTGACCCCTGCCGAGCTGGCCCGCAGGCTGACCATGCTCGGCCTCAAGCTCGAGTCGCTGGTCTCGGCCGGCGACCAGATCTCGGGGCCACTGGTGGTCGGCCGGGTGCTGACGCTGGAGAGGGAGCCGCAGAAGAACGGCAAGACCATCTGCTGGTGCACCGTCGACGTCGGAGACGCCAACGGCACCGGCGAGCCGCAGGGGATCGTCTGCGGGGCCCACAACTTCGAGGTCGGCGACCTCGTGGTCGTCATCCTGCCCGGCGGCGTGCTGCCGGGGAACTTCGAGATCTCCGCGCGCAAGACCTACGGCCACGTGTCCGCCGGCATGATCTGCTCCTCGCGCGAGCTCGGGCTGGGCGAGGACCACGAGGGCATCATCGTGCTCCCCGCCGGCGCCGGTGAGCCGGGCGAGGACGCGCGCCCGGTGCTCGGGCTCGACGACACGGTCATCGAGTTCGAGATCAACCCCGACCGTGCCTACGCGCTCTCCATGCGCGGAATCGCGCGCGAGGCCGCCCTCGGCTTCGGGGTGGCCTTCCACGATCCGGCGGACCGCACGCCCCCAGCCGCCAACGACCGTGGCTACCCGGTCGCCGTCGAGGACCCCGACGGCTGCCCGGTCTTCGTGGCGCGTTCCGTGACCGGGTTCGACCCCGCGTCACCGACGCCGGACTGGATGGTGCGGCGACTGGCGCAGTGCGGGATGCGCTCGATCTCGCTCGGGGTCGACATCACCAACTACGTCATGCTCGAGACCGGCCAGCCGATCCACGGCTTCGACGCCAGCTTGCTGGCCGGACCGATCGTGGTCCGGCGGGCCCGGGCGGGGGAGAAGGTCACCACCCTCGACGGCACCGTGCGCGACGTCTCGACCGAGGACCTCCTGATCACCGACGACTCCGGGCCCATCGGGCTGGCCGGGGTCATGGGCGGCGAGACCACCGAGCTGTCCGAGACCACCACCGACATCCTCGTCGAGGCGGCCAACTGGCATCCCGCCTCGATCTTCCGCACCGAGCGGCGGCACAAGCTCCCCTCCGAAGCGTCCCGGCGCTTCGAGCGCGGGGTCGACCCGGAGCTTCCCGCGGCGGCCGCGGACCGTGTCGTCGAGCTGCTGGCCGAGCTCGGGGGCGGCACGATCGAGGAGGGCGTGACCGTCGTCGGCGGTGCACCTGAGCGTCGTACCGTCTCAGCCGATACCGACCTGCCGGCCCGCATCTCCGGGATGGAGATCCCGGGGCACACCGCCGTGGGGCACCTCGAGGCCGTCGGCTGCGACGTCGCGGTCGATGGTGACCGGTTGACCGCGACCGTGCCCCCCTGGCGCCCCGATCTCGCCGACCCGTTCGACCTGGTGGAGGAGGTCGCGCGGGTCCAGGGCTACGACCAGGTTCCGTCGGTGCTGCCGCCGGCGCCGTCCGGCGGGGGCCTGACCCGCGCCCAGCGGCTGCGCCGCCGGGTCGGACGCACCCTGGCCGGGGCCGGGTACGTCGAGGTGGTCAGCTTCCCGTTCGTCGACGCCCGCGACTTCGACGAGCTGGGGCTCTCCGCCGACGACGAGCGGCGCACCACCCTGCGGCTGGCCAACCCGTTGTCGTCGGAGGAGCCGGCGATGACCACCACCCTGCTGCCCGGCCTGCTGAAGGCGGCTGCCCGCAACGTGGGACGTGGAATGCCCGATGTCGCACTCTTCGAGTCCGCGACGGTGACCCTGAGCCGCGCCGCGGCGCCGGCACCGATCCTGCCGGTCGACCGGCGCCCACCGGACGGCGAGATCGACGAGCTCAACAAGGCGCTGCCGGACCAGCCGCTGCACCTGGCGCTGATCCTCGGTGGACAACGGGAACGCGCCGGCTGGTGGGGGGAGGGTCGCCCGGCCGGATGGGCCGAGGCTGTCGCCGCCGTCCACCAGGTGGCCGACGCTCTCGGGGTGCCGCTCTCGGTCCGGGCCCAGGCCCGGGCGCCGTGGCACCCGGGCCGCTGTGCGGAGTTCCGGGCCGGCGACGTCGTCGTCGGTCACGCCGGCGAGCTGCACCCGAGGGTCTGTGAGGCGTACGGCGTCCCCGCGCGCAGCGCTGCCGCCGAGATCGACCTCGACGTCCTGCTCGAGCGGGCCGAGGCCGTAGTTCCGGCTCCGTCGTTCTCCAACTACCCGGCTGCCAAGGAGGACGTCGCGCTCATCGTCGACGCGTCGGTCCCGGCGGCCGATGTGGAGGCCGCGCTGCGAGAGGGGGCAGGAGACCTGCTGGAGTCCATCCGGCTCTTCGACCTCTACACCGGCGACCAGGCGGGCCCGGGCAGGAAGTCGCTCGCGTTCGCGCTGCGTTTCCGGGCACCCGACCGCACGCTCACCGAGATCGAGACGGCCGCTGCCCGCGACGCCGCGGTCGCGCTCGCTGCCGAGCGGACGGGCGCCGTCCAGCGCACCTGAGAAGCCCGGGGCAGCTGATTCCTGCCTCCGAAAGCTCTGGTCCCGATCGTTGACTCGTCGTGGCCCCTGACCCAGCGCGCACCTACCGAGCCAGTTCGTCCGGTCACGGTCAAGCGCACGTAGTCGCCAAGGTCGCCTCTCGGCTCACCGGGTTTCGACACGCTCCGCCGCGGCTTCGTTCCTCAGCCGCGGTCGCGATCAGTTGATCGGGTGGTGGATGACCTGACGGAAGTGGTCGACGATCTTGAGGTCGCCCGCGAGGTGGATCGTCGCTCCGTCGCCACGCCGCCAGAGCCGGGCGTCCAGGGTCGCGGCGTCACCACTGATCACGGCGTCCGGCTCGGTACCGGGGTCGTCGATCACCCTGATGTCGTCGTCGTCGTAGTGCACGTCGTCCTTGGGGTCGGTGCCCCGGAAGCGGCCGAGCTGGACCCAGATGGACTCTCCGGTGTCGGTGATGTCGATGCGGATCCGGTGATCGAGCGGGCTGAACTCGCCCCAGCCGGGGGAAGCGCCGTACATCACGTCGAGCACCTCCTCGACGCCGTCTGCGGCCAGGGCGGTGTCCAGCGGGGTGACGTCACCTGCGGCCTGCTCCGCGTCGAGGCGATGGATCAGCGCCTCGTGCGCCTGGCGGCGCAACGTGAACCCCACGGTCTGCTCCGACGACCAGGTCCACGCCTCGTCGCCCGGGTCGGCCTGCTCGAGCTCGGAGACGAGCGCTGAGGAGTACTCGTCGAAGGCCTTGAGAAGGTCGTCGTAGGCGCCGGGCCGGTCCGGGCCGGGGTCTTCCTCGTCGGGGCCGAGCGGTCGTGTCCTGACGACCTTGGCCCAGAACCACTGCACCTCGGCGAGGTGCCAGAGCAGGTCGGCGGCGTTCCACTCGGGGCAGCCCGGAACGCGCGCGTCGGGGTCGCAGGTCGAGAGGACATCGCGGAATCGTCGTGACTCGGAGCGGATGTGTTCGAGATAGTCAGGGAAGTCGAGTCTCGCCATGCGGAGAACCTAGCGGCCAACACCGACGGTCGTCACCCGTTGGCGTGGACCCGGTAGGACCCAGTTGGACCCTCTCAACATGAACATACGAAGGAATGTATAGTCATGCATATGACGTCGAAGCGGGTCGCAGTGGCGGGCGCCAGCGGGTACGCCGGGGGCGAGGTCCTCCGGCTGCTCCTGGGCCATCCAGAGGTCGAGATCGGGGCCCTTACCGGGCACTCCAACGCCGGCGAGTCGCTCGGCGCATTGCAGCCGCACCTCGTTCCTCTGGCCGACCGGGTGCTCGAGAAGACCGACGTCGCCACGCTCTCCGGTCACGACGTCGTCTTCCTCGCGTTGCCCCACGGCCAGTCCGGAGAGCTGGCCGCACAGCTCGGCGAGGACGTGGTCGTCATCGACTGCGGGGCCGACTACCGGCTCACCGATCCGGATGCCTGGGAGCAGTTCTACGGCGGCGATCACGCGGGCTCGTGGCCCTACGGCCTGCCCGAGCTGCCGGGACAGCGCGAGCTCCTCGCCGGGGCCACGCGGATCGCCGTCCCGGGCTGCTACCCGACCATCTCGACCCTGGCGATGGTGCCGGCGGTCGCCGCCGGACTGGTCGAGCCCGACGTCGTGGTGGTCGCCGCCTCCGGGACCAGCGGCGCGGGCAAGGCTGCCAAGGCCCACCTCCTCGGCAGCGAGGTGATGGGCAACGCGAGTGCCTACGGCGTCGGGGGAGTGCACCGCCACACCCCCGAGATCGTGCAGAACCTCTCCGGTCTCATCGACGGAACCGTCACGGTCAGCTTCACGCCGCTCCTGGTCCCGATGCCGCGCGGCATCCTCGCCACCGCCTCGGCGCCGCTGGCGGCCGACAGCCGCGACCTGACCGCCGACGAGGCGTACGACGTCTACTCGAAGGCGTTCGCCGACGAGCCGTTCATCCACCTCCTCCCACCCGGCCAGTGGCCCCAGACCAAGTCCGTCCACGGGTCAAACGGCGTCCACCTGCAGGTGACGGTCGACGAGGCGGCCGGTCGCCTGGTGGCCGTCGGCGCCGTCGACAACCTCGCCAAGGGCACTGGTGGTGCGGCCGTGCAGTGCATGAACCTCGCCCTCGGGCTCGACGAGACCCTCGGCCTCACCACCGTGGGCATCGCGCCGTGAGCGTCACTCATCCGAGCGGCTTCCGTGCCGCGGGCGTCCCGGCCGGGCTGAAGTCCGGGGGCGCGCTCGACCTCGCCCTGGTCGTCAACGACGGGCCCCACCACGACTCGGCCAGTGTCTTCACCGCCAACCGGTGCAAGGCGAACCCGATCCTGTGGAGCCAGGAGGTCGTCAAGGACGGCACGGTCCGTGCCGTCGTCCTCAACTCGGGTGGAGCAAACTGCTACACCGGGCCCGATGGGTTCCAGACCACCCACGCCGTGGCCGAAAGGGTCGCCGATCGCCTCGGCATCGGCGCCGTCGACGTGGTGGTCTGCTCGACCGGGCTGATCGGCCTGGCCAACCCTCGGCAGAACCTCCTCGACGGGGTCGACTCCGCCCACGGCGCGCTCGACGGGGCCGGTGGAGACGACGCGGCCACCGCGATCATGACCACCGACTCGGTCCCCAAGAAGGTCGTGGTCGAGGGCGACGGCTGGTCGGTCGGCGGGATGGCGAAGGGCGCCGGCATGCTGGCACCGCAGCTGGCCACCATGCTCGTCGTACTCACCACCGATGCCGTCGTCCCCGCCGCCCACCTCGACACGGCGCTGCGCGCCGCCACCCGGGTCAGCTTCGACCGGCTCGACTCCGACGGCTGCATGTCCACCAACGACACGGTGACCGTGCTGGCCAGCGGGGCCAGCGGCGTCACCCCCGCCCCGGAGGAGTTCACCGACACACTCACCCGCGCCTGCACCGACCTCGCCATGCAGCTGCTGAAGGATGCCGAGGGCGCCGACCACGAGATCGCGATCACCACGGTCAACGCGGCCACCGAGGACGACGCGGTCGAGGTCGGCCGCAGCGTCGCGCGGAGCAACCTGTTCAAGGCAGCCGTCTTCGGCAACGACCCCAACTGGGGCCGGGTGCTGGCGAGCATCGGCACGACGGGCGCGGCCTTCGACCCAGCCGACCTCGACGTCGCCATGAACGGTGTCTGGGTCTGCCGGCAGTCCACCCCCGCCGAGGACCCGGCCACCGTCGACCTCACCGGCCGCCAGGTCGAGGTGACCATCGACCTCAAGGCGGGCTCCGAGCGGGCCACCGTCTGGACCAACGACCTCACCCACGCCTACGTCCACGAGAACAGCGCCTATTCCTCATGAGCAGACCCGACCCCGCCAAGGCCCGCACCCTCGCCGCCGCCCTCCCGTGGCTGATGCGCTACCACGGGAAGGTCGTGGTGGTGAAGTACGGCGGCAACGCGATGACCGACGACACCCTCAAGCAGGCGTTCGCCGAGGACATCGCCTTCCTCCGGTTCGCCGGCTTCCGTCCCGTGGTCGTCCACGGCGGCGGTCCCCAGATCTCCGAGATGCTCGACAAGCTGGGCATCGAGTCGGAGTTCCGCGGCGGGCTGCGCGTCACCACGCCCGAGGCCATGGACGTCGTCCGCATGGTGCTCGTCGGCAAGGTCCAGCGCGAGCTGGTCGGCCTGATCAACGAGCACGGCGCACTGGCCGTGGGACTGTCCGGCGAGGACGCCGCCCTGTTCCGGGCCGAGCCGACCAACAAGGTCATCGACGGCGAGGAGGTCGACCTCGGGCTGGTCGGCGAGGTGGCCGAGGTACGTCCCGAGGCCGTCCTGGACATCGTGGAGGCAGGGCGGATCCCGGTCATCTCCAGCGTCGCCCCCGACGCGGACGGCCTGGTCCACAACGTCAACGCCGACACCGCCGCCGCGGCGCTCGCCATCGCGCTGAAGGCCGAGAAGCTCCTGGTGCTGACCGACGTCGAGGGCCTCTACCGCGACTGGCCGGACAGCGACGAGGTGATCCAGGAGATCAACCCCGACGACCTCGAGAAGCTGATGCCCAGCCTCGCCAGTGGGATGGTGCCGAAGATGGCGGCGTGCCTGAAGGCCGTCCAGGGCGGGGTGGCCAAGGCCACCGTGGTCGACGGCCGCGAGGAGCACGCCGTGCTCCTCGAGCTCTTCACCAATGAGGGCGTCGGCACCCAGGTACTGCCAGGCGTCCCGATGCGGACCAGGAAGGCGCACGACACATGAACACGTGGAAGGACCGGTACGCCGGCGCCCTGATGAACGCCTTCGGTCCGCCGAAGCTGGTGCTCGCGCGCGGCGAGGGCGCACGCGTGTGGGACGAGGACGACAAGGAGTACCTCGACCTGTTCGGCGGCATCGCCGTCAACGCGCTCGGCCACAACCACACCGCCCTGGTCGGAGCCGTCCACGAGCAGCTCTCCACGCTGGGGCACATCTCGAACTTCTTCGCGAGCCGGCCCCAGATCGAGCTGGCCGAGAAGCTGCTCGAGCTGCTGCTCGGGCAAGCCCCGGCCCGGTCGACCGACGGACGCGTGTTCTTCTCCAACTCCGGCGCCGAGGCCAACGAGGCGGCGTTCAAGCTGACCCGGCGCACCGGCCGCACCCGCGTCGTGGCCGCCGAGGGCGCCTTCCACGGCCGGACCATGGGCTCCCTCGCGCTCACCGCCAAGGAGGCCTACCGGACCCCCTTCGAACCGCTGCCGGGCGAGGTGACGTGGGTGCCGTACGGCGACGTCGACGCCCTCGCCGAGGCGGTCACCGACGACACCGCCGCCGTGCTGCTGGAGCCGATCCAGGGGGAGGCCGGTGTGGTGGTCCCGCCCGAGGGTTACCTCGCCGCCGCCCGCCGGATCGCCACCGACAACGGTGCCCTGCTGTGGATCGACGAGGTGCAGACCGGCATCGGCCGGACCGGCCGGTGGTTCGCCCACCACGCCGAGCAAGAGCTGGTCGAGGACCCGCCGGACATCGTGACCCTGGCCAAGGGTCTGGGCGGAGGCATCCCCATCGGCGCCACCATCGCGACGGGCCGGGTGGGTTCCTTCTTCGAGCCGGGCAACCACGGCACGACCTTCGGTGGCAACCCGGTGGCCTGCGCCGCGGCACTCGCGGTGCTCGGCGTGATCGAGGACCAGGGGCTGCTCGAGGAGGTCGAGAAGGTCGGCAAGCGACTGGCCGACGTGGTCGGGGCCGCGCCCGAGGTGTCCACCGTCCGGGGTCGCGGCCTGCTGATCGGGGCCGACCTGACCTCCGACGACGCGGCAGCGGTGGTCGACGCGGCCCGAGCGGCCGGCTACCTGCTCAACAACACCGGGCCCGCCACGCTCCGCTTCGCGCCACCGCTCGTGCTCACCGACGACGACGTGGCCGGGTTCGGCGAGGCCTGGCCCCGAATTCTGCGAGAGGCCCGGCCATGAGGCACTTCCTGCGGGACGACGACCTCTCGCCGACGGACCAGGCGCGCGTCCTGGAGCTGGCCGACAAGTGGAAGGCCAGGCGCCTACGACGCTGTGTCGCCTGGGCCGCTGGCCGGCCCGCAGACCGTCGCGATGATCTTCGACAAGCCCACCCTGAGGACCCAGGCCTCGTTCGCGGCCGGCATCGCCGAGCTCGGCGGTCACCCCATGCTGGTCGACGGCAAGCTGGCCGGGATCGGGGTGCGCGAGCAGGTGTCCGACGTGGCCAGGGTGCTGGGCAGGCAGGCGTCCGCCATCGTCTGGCGGACCTTCGAGCAGTCGCGACTCGAGGAGATGGCCGAACACGCCGGCGTCCCGGTCGTCAACGCACTCACCGACCAGTTCCACCCGTGCCAGCTGCTGGCCGACCTGCTCACCGTCTCCGAGCACAAGGGCCGCACCGCCGGGCTGACCGTCACCTTCGTCGGCGACGGAGCGTCCAACATGGGCAGCTCCTGGCTGCTCGCCGGTGCGACGGCCGGGATGGAGGTGCGCATCAGCTCCCCGGACGGCTACCAGCCCGACCCGCAGGTCCTCGACGAGGCCACCCGGATCGCCGACGGCACCGACGGCTCCGTAGCCCTCGAGCCGGACCCGTGGGCAGCCGTGGCCGGGGCCGACGTCGTGGTGACCGACACCTGGGTCTCCATGGGCACGGAAGAGGAGGGCGAGGCACGCACCGAGTCCTTCCGCGACTTCTCCGTCACCAGCGAGCTGTTCGCGGCAGGCGAGCCCGGACGCGATCGCCATGCACTGCCTACCGGCTTACCGCGGCAAGGAGATCGACGCCGAGGTGATCGACGGCCCGCGCAGCGTCGTCTGGGACGAGGCGGAGAACCGCCGACACGCCCAGAAGGCGATCCTGACCTTCCTGCTGGAGGAGGCCGACGTGAACCAGACGGCCCTCCGGCCCACCACCAAGAACGCCCGTCACCAGTGCATCGTCGAGCTGGTCTCGCGAGCGCGAGGTGAAGTCCCAGGGCGAGCTCGCCCACCTGCTCGCCGAGAGCGGGCTGCACGTCACCCAGGCCACCCTCTCGCGCGACCTGGTCGAGCTCGACGCCGTCAAGGTCAGGGGTCTCTCCGGAGCCCTGGTCTACGCCGTACCGGGCGAGGGAGGCGACCGACGACCCTCGGCACCCGGCGCCAGCGCCGCGGCGGCCCAGCGCCTCGCCCGCCTGTGCGGCGAGCTGCTGGTCACGGCCGAAGCGAGCGCCAACCTCGTCGTCCTCCGGACGCCGCCGGGTGCCGCCCAGTATCTCGCCAGTGCCTTCGACAAGACCGAGCTCCCCGATGTGCTCGGCACCATCGCCGGCGACGACACGGTCCTCGTGATCGGCCGAGACCCGGCCGGTGGGGCCGACCTCGCGCGACGGTTCCTGGCGCTGGCCACCGACCACTCCGAACAGAAGGAACGTCCAACGTGAGCAAGGTCCTCACCTCCCTGCCCGTCGGCCAGCGGGTCGGCATCGCCTTCTCCGGCGGCCTCGACACCTCCGTCGCCGTGGCCTGGATGCGGGCAAAGGGCGCCATCCCCTGCACGTACACGGCTGACATCGGGCAGTACGACGAGCCCGACATCGACGGCGTCCCCGAGCGCGCGCTGCTGTACGGCGCCGAGATCTCACGATCCATCGACTGCCGTCGCACCCTCGTCGAGGAAGGACTCGCCGCACTCGCCTGCGGCGCCTTCCACATCCGCTCCGGCGGCCGGGCCTACTTCAACACCACGCCGCTCGGCCGCGCCGTCACCGGCACCCTGCTGGTCCGCGCAATGCACGAGGACGGCGTGGACATCTGGGGCGACGGCTCCACGTTCAAGGGCAACGACATCGAGCGGTTCTACCGCTACGGCCTGCTCGCCAACCCCGACCTGCTCGTCTACAAGCCCTGGCTGGATGCCGACTTCGTGCACGAGCTCGGTGGCCGGCACGAGATGAGCGCGTGGATGACCGCGCACGACCTTCCCTACCGAGACAGCGCGGAGAAGGCGTACTCCACCGACGCCAACATCTGGGGCGCCACCCACGAGGCCAAGGTCCTGGAGCACCTCGACACGTCGCTCGAGGTCGTCGAGCCGATCATGGGCGTGAAGTTCTGGGACCCCGAGGTCCGGATCGAGCCGGAGGACGTGGCCATCCGGTTCGTCGAGGGACGTCCGGTCGCCGTCAACGGCAAGGAGTACGACGACCCGGTGGAGCTCGTCCACGAGGCCAACACCATCGGCGGCCGCCACGGCATCGGCATGTCCGACCAGATCGAGAACCGCGTGATCGAGGCCAAGTCGCGCGGCATCTACGAAGCGCCGGGGATGGCGCTGCTCTGGATCGCCTACGAGCGGCTGCTCAACGCCGTCCACAACGAGGACACGATCGCCAACTACCACGCCGAGGGCCGCCGTCTGGGCCGGCTGCTCTACGAGGGGCGGTGGCTCGACCCGCAGGCGCTGATGCTGCGCGAGGCGATCCAACGCTGGGTTGCCTCGCTGGTCACCGGCGAGGTCACGCTCCGGCTCCGCCGGGGCGAGGACTACACCGTGCTCCGCACCGACGGGGCGAACTTCTCCTACCACCCCGACAAGCTCTCGATGGAGCGCACGGACAACGCCGTGTTCGGCCCGACCGACCGGATCGGGCAGCTCACCATGCGCAACCTCGACATCGCCGACTCGCGCGCCAAGCTCGAGGCCTACGCGGCCCAACCGCAGGACCAGGGCCACGTCCTGGTCGAGCACGGCAACCTCTTCGGCGCGATCGAGCCGGGGGGCGCAGACCGGATCGCGCGCCGGGACGACGCCGACCAGCTCGACGACGAGGCGCTCGACCACGCCGCGATGGAGTTCGGCACCGACTGATGGACCCGGTGATCCGCACGGCTGCCCGGGTGCTGCCGGTCAGCCCAGAGGGGCAGGTGCTGCTCCTGCAGTGCCAGGACCCGGCGCGTCCAGGGGACCTCCACTGGATCTCCGTCGGGGGCGCCGTCGACCCCGGGGAGAGCCGGGTCGAAGCGGCGCTGCGCGAGCTGCGGGAGGAGACCGGCATCGAGGCGGAGCCCCGTGAGCTGACCGAGCCGATCCACCACGGTGACTACCGCTTCTCCTGGGACGGTGTCGAGTACCTCAACCGGGCCACGGTCTACGCCTTGCCGTGTGATCGCCGGGTCGAGGTCAGCCTGGCGGGCCTGGAGCCGGGCGAGGTCGGCAACGTCCTGACCGCGGCGTGGTGGACGCCCGAGGAGCTGGCGGCCGACGGCACGGCCGCCAACCCCGATCTCCCGGAGGTCATGAGCGTCGGCGATCGCCGCCGTCCGGGAAGGGCAACCATTGACGGAGGAAATGCGTGAGCGACGCTGACTCGACCACCAACACCGGCAAGCTGTGGGGTGGACGCTTCTCCGCCGGGCCGTCTCCGGAGCTGGAGGCACTGTCCCGGTCCACGCACTTCGACTGGCGGCTCACGCCCTACGACCTCGCCGGCTCCCGGGCCCACGCCCACGCGCTGCACCGCGCGGGGCTGCTCACCGACGGTGACCTGGCGGAGCTCCGGCGCGGTCTCGACGCGCTCGGGGAGCGATACGCCGCCGGCGAGCTCGGGCCGGACCCGTCCGACGAGGACGTCCACGGCGCGCTCGAGCGGCTGCTGCTGGAGGAGGTCGGCCCGGAGGTGGGCGGTCGGCTGCGCGCCGGGCGGAGCCGCAACGACCAGATCGCCACCCTGCTCAAGGTGTTCCTGCGTGACCACGCCCGGGTCATCGCCGGCCAGCTCCTCGACCTGGTGGACGCCCTGTCGACCCAGGCGCGCGACCACCTCGACGTGATCATGCCGGGGCGCACGCACCTGCAGCACGCACAACCCGTGCTCCTCGCACACCACCTCCTGGCCCACGCGTGGCCCCTGGTCCGCGATGTCGGGCGGCTACGGGACTGGGACGCGCGGGTCGCCGCCGACTCGCCGTACGGCTCGGGCGCACTGGCCGGGCAGAGCCTCGGGCTCGACCCCGCCGGAGTGGCCGCCGAGCTGGGGTTCACCGGATCCAGCGCGAACTCGATCGACGGCACCGCCGCGCGCGACTTCGTGGCCGAGTTCGCCTTCGTCACCGCGCAGGTCGGCGTCGACGTCAGCCGGCTCGCCGAGGAGGTCATCTTGTGGTCGACCCGGGAGTTCGGGTTCGTCGAGCTGCACGACTCGTGGTCGACCGGGTCGAGCATCATGCCGCAGAAGAAGAACCCCGACATCGCCGAGCTCGCGCGTGGCAAGGCCGGACGCCTGATCGGCAACCTGAGCGGACTCATGGCGACGCTGAAGGCGCTCCCGCTCGCCTACAACCGGGACCTGCAGGAGGACAAGGAGCCGGTCTTCGACTCCGTCGACACCCTCGAGGTGCTGCTCCCCGCCTTCACCGGCCTGGTCGCCACCCTCAGGTTCGACGGCGCACGGCTGGCCGAGCTCGCCCCCCAGGGCTTCTCGCTGGCCACCGACGTCGCGGAGTGGCTGGTGCGCGAGAACGTTCCCTTCCGGACCGCCCACGAGGTCGCCGGCGCCTGTGTCCGCCGGTGCGAGGAACTGGGCGTCGAGCTGCACGAGCTCGACGACGACGAGCTCGGCGAGATCTCCCCGGCCCTCACGCCGGCGGTCCGTTCGGTCCTCACGGCTGAGGGCTCGGTCTCCTCCCGCCGGGACCGGGGTGGCACCGCGCCCGACCGGGTCCGTGAGCAGCTGGGCGAGCTGGCCGCCGCGGTCGGCACCCAACGGGAGTGGCTCGGTGGGTCCTGAGCTCGGCTCGCTGCTCGAACGGCCGGTGCTCGAGGTCGCCCCGCTGCTGCTGGGTGCGACGCTCCGCCACGGTGAGGTCGTCGTCCGGCTCACCGAGGTCGAGGCGTACGACGGTGCGAACGACCCCGGATCACACGCCCACCGCGGACGCACCGCCCGCAACTCGGTGATGTTCGGACCGGCCGGTCACCTCTACGTCTACTTCACCTACGGGATGCACCACTGCTGCAACGTGGTGTGCGGTCCCGAAGGCACCGCGGCCGCCGTCCTGCTCCGGGCGGGCGAGGTGGTCGACGGGCTCGAGACCGCCCGGCAGCGACGCCCGAGGTCGCCGGACCGGGACCTTGCCCGCGGCCCGGCCAGGCTGTGCCGGGCACTCGACATCGACCTCGCCCAGAACGGCGCCCGCCTCGACGAGCCACCGCTCATCCTCCTCCCCGGGCCGCGCTCCGAGCCGGTCTCCTCCGGTCCCCGGGTGGGCCTGCGCCAGGCGTCTGAGCGACCCTGGCGGTTCTGGCTGCCGGAGGAGCCGACGGTGTCGGCGTACCGGAGCGCGGCCGCCCTGCCGCGCCGCCGGAAAGCCCGCTGAGATACCGAGTTGAGTACCTCACCGGGGGAGCGGTATCGTTGGCGAACGCCGCGACAAGCGGCCCCCAGAGACCGGCCACGAGCTGGTCCCGGAGGGTCTGTCGTGCGCAGGCGGTGAGGGTGGCCCCCAAGTTGACGGGGTCTCGCCGAACCGGTAAGTTTTCCAAGGTTGCCCCAGCGCCGGTCCGAGAGGATCTGTGTCGGTGCGCGTCTGATTTTTGAGAACTCAACAGTGTGTCAATAGTCGATGAATTATTTTGTATGCCCTGTTGATGATCCTTTTTGGGTTGTTGATGGTTTGATGATGATTCTGGCTTTTTGCTAGGGTTTGTTGTCAGGTTTTGGATTTTTTGTAGGTTTCTACGGAGAGTTTGATCCTGGCTCAGGACGAACGCTGGCGGCGTGCTTAACACATGCAAGTCGAGCGGAAAGGCCCCTTTGGGGGTACTCGAGCGGCGAACGGGTGAGTATCACGTGAGTAATCTGCCCTTCACTTCGGGATAGCTTCGGGAAACCGAAATTAATACCGGATACGACACAGTTTCGCATGAGATCTGTGTGGAAAGATTTTTTGGTGGGGGATGTGCTCGCGGCCTATCAGCTTGTTGGTGGGGTAATGGCCTACCAAGGCTTCGACGGGTAGCCGGCCTGAGAGGGTGACCGGCCACACTGGGACTGAGACACGGCCCAGACTCCTACGGGAGGCAGCAGTGGGGAATATTGGACAATGGGCGGAAGCCTGATCCAGCAACGCCGCGTGAGGGATGACGGCCTTCGGGTTGTAAACCTCTTTCACCTCGGACGAAGCGCAAGTGACGGTACGAGGGGAAGAAGCACCGGCCAACTACGTGCCAGCAGCCGCGGTAATACGTAGGGTGCGAGCGTTGTCCGGAATTATTGGGCGTAAAGGGCTCGTAGGCGGTTTGTCGCGTCGGGAGTGAAAACCTCGGGCTTAACTCGGGGCTTGCTTTCGATACGGGCAGACTGGAGGTATGCAGGGGAGAACGGAATTCCTGGTGTAGCGGTGAAATGCGCAGATATCAGGAGGAACACCGGTGGCGAAGGCGGTTCTCTGGGCATTACCTGACGCTGAGGAGCGAAAGTGTGGGGAGCGAACAGGATTAGATACCCTGGTAGTCCACACCGTAAACGTTGGGCGCTAGGTGTGGGATCCATTCCACGGGTTCCGTGCCGCAGCTAACGCATTAAGCGCCCCGCCTGGGGAGTACGGCCGCAAGGCTAAAACTCAAAGGAATTGACGGGGGCCCGCACAAGCGGCGGAGCATGCGGATTAATTCGATGCAACGCGAAGAACCTTACCTGGGTTTGACATACACCCTGCCGCCTCAGAGATGGGGCTTCTTTTGGGGGTGTACAGGTGGTGCATGGCTGTCGTCAGCTCGTGTCGTGAGATGTTGGGTTAAGTCCCGCAACGAGCGCAACCCTCGTCCTATGTTGCCAGCAGCGCCTTCGGGTGGCTGGGGACTCATGGGAGACTGCCGGGGTCAACTCGGAGGAAGGTGGGGATGACGTCAAGTCATCATGCCCCTTATGTCCAGGGCTTCACGCATGCTACAATGGCCGGTACAAAGGGCTGCGATGCCGTAAGGTGGAGCGAATCCCAAAAAGCCGGTCTCAGTTCGGATTGGGGTCTGCAACTCGACCCCATGAAGTCGGAGTCGCTAGTAATCGCAGATCAGCAACGCTGCGGTGAATACGTTCCCGGGCCTTGTACACACCGCCCGTCACGTCACGAAAGTCGGCAACACCCGAAGCCGGTGGCCCAACCCTTGTGGGGGGAGCCGTCGAAGGTGGGGCTGGCGATTGGGACGAAGTCGTAACAAGGTAGCCGTACCGGAAGGTGCGGCTGGATCACCTCCTTTCTAAGGAGCACACACCCCGCACGCCCGACATCGGTTCGGGTGGCATTGGTGGTGTTCACTAGTGGAATCATCGATGAACGCCCGCGTCCCGCGGGTCTGTCTGTCCTCAGTACTACCCACGGCGCGAGCTGGGGTGTGGAACCTGGTGGTGGCCGGTGGGGCGGTGGACTCGGGTCCTGGATCTTTGGGTCCTGGATCTTGGGGTTCTGGGGTTTTGGCACGCTGTTGGGCCCTGAGGAATCAGGCCCGTGGCCCCTGCTGGGTGCCTGGTGAGGTGGGTGGCCGGTGGTGGGGTGGGTTGGTTTTTCTGTGCCTCCTTTCCCTGGTCGTGCCGTGTGGTGTGCGGGTCGGGGGTTGGTGGGTGGGGTGTTTGACATGTGGATAGTGGACGCGAGCATCTGGCGACAACCAGGTTTTTGTGGGTTGTTGTCTTTTGTTTTTTTGTAGTGGCCCTGCTGCTGCCTTGATTGTGGCGGTGGTGGGGTTGTGTGTCTTTGTAGTTTTTGTTGAGTGTTTGTGAGACAAGCTGTGAAGGGCACATGGTGGATGCCTTGGCATCAAGAGCCGATGAAGGACGTTGGAGCCTGCGATAAGCCCTGGGGAGTTGGCAACCGAGCTGTGATCCGGGGGTGTCCGAATGGGGTAACCCAGCTGGAGTCATGTCCAGTTACCCGCGCCTGAATGTATAGGGCGTGTGGAGGGAACGTGGGGAAGTGAAACATCTCAGTACCCATAGGAAGAGAAAACAATAGTGATTCCGAGAGTAGTGGCGAGCGAAATCGGATCAGGCTAAACCTTCTACGTGTGATACCCGGCAGGGGTTGCGTAGGGGGGGTTGTGGGAGCGCGTGGGTCCGTCTGCCGGCGGACGACACAGTAAGAAACCTCATCTGAAGTTGAAGTCCATTGGAAAGTGGCGCCGTAGAGGGTGATAGTCCCGTAGGTGTAAGGGTGAGGCTGTGACGCGTTTTCCCAAGTAACACGGAACTCCTGAAATTCTGTGTGAATCTGGCGGGACCACCCGTTAAGCCTAAATACTTCTTGGTGACCGATAGCGGACAAGTACCGTGAGGGAAAGGTGAAAAGTACCCCTGGCGGGGAGTGAAATAGTACCTGAAACCGTGTGCCTACAATCCGTCAGAGCTTCGGGCTTTGCCTGGGGTGATGGCGTGCCTTTTGAAGAATGAGCCTGCGAGTTTGCGTTGTGTTGCGAGGTTAACCCGTGTGGGGGAGCCGTAGCGAAAGCGAGTCCTAACAGGGCGGTTGAGTAGCACGATCAAGACCCGAAGCGAAGTGATCTATCCATGGGCAGGTTGAAGCGCCGGTAAGACGGCGTGGAGGACCGAACCCACTTAGGTTGAAAACTGAGGGGATGACCTGTGGATAGGGGTGAAAGGCCAATCAAACTTCGTGATAGCTGGTTCTCCCCGAAATGCATTTAGGTGCAGCGTTGTGTGTTTCTTGCCGGAGGTAGAGCACTGGATAGCCGATGGGCCCGACCAGGTTACTGACGTTAGCCAAACTCCGAATGCCGGTAAGTGAGAGCGCAGCAGTGAGACTGCGGGGGATAAGCTCCGTAGTCGAGAGGGAAACAGCCCAGACCATCAGCTAAGGCCCCTAAGCGGTGACTAAGTGGAAAAGGATGTGGAGTCGCAGTGACAACCAGGAGGTTGGCTTGGAAGCAGCCACCCTTGAAAGAGTGCGTAATAGCTCACTGGTCAAGTGATTCCGCGCCGACAATGTAGCGGGGCTCAAGTCATCCGCCGAAGCTATGGCATTCGCACGTGTACCTAGCGTCCGTCCTTCGGGGTGGGTGTTCAGGGGTGTGGATGGGTAGGGGAGCGTCGTGTCGGAAGTGAAGCCGCGGGGTGACCCAGTGGTGGATGCGACACGAGTGAGAATGCAGGCATGAGTAGCGAATGAGGAGTGAGAAACTCCTCCGCCGATTGATCAAGGGTTCCAGGGTCAAGCTAATCTGCCCTGGGTAAGTCGGGACCTAAGGCGAGGCCGACAGGCGTAGTCGATGGACAACGGGTTGATATTCCCGTACCGGCAATGTAGCGACCCTGACGAGGCCGGTGATGCTAACCGCCCGAAACCACTCACCACCGCGCCTTCGGGTGTGGAGTGGGTGGCAGAGCGCGGGACCCGATCCGGTAGTAGTCAAGCGATGGGGTGACGCAGGAAGGTAGCCCAGCCACAGCGATGGTTGTCTGTGGGCAAGGACGTAGGGGGCGGTCCAGGTAAATCCGGGCCGCTGTGCTTCGAGCACGACCCTGAGATCCGACGCGGAGCCGTACCAGGTGAAGTGGGTGATCCTATGCTGTCGAGAAAAACCTCTAGCGAGCTATGCGCCGCCCGTACCCCAAACCGACTCAGGTGATCAGGTAGAGAATACCGAGGCGATCGAGCAAACCATGGTTAAGGAACTCGGCAAAATGCCCCCGTAACTTCGGGAGAAGGGGGACCCGAACCGTCAACCCACTAGCTGGGGGCAGCGGGGAGGGTCGCAGAGACCAGGCCCAAGCGACTGTTTACTAAAAACACAGGTCCGTGCGAAGTTGTAAGACGAGGTATACGGACTGACTCCTGCCCGGTGCTGGAAGGTTAAGGAGACCCGTTAGGCACTTACGGCGAAGCGGAGAACTTAAGCCCCAGTAAACGGCGGTGGTAACTATAACCATCCTAAGGTAGCGAAATTCCTTGTCGGGTAAGTTCCGACCTGCACGAATGGAGTAACGACTTGGGCGCTGTCTCAACCATGGACTCGGCGAAATTGCACTACGAGTAAAGATGCTCGTTACGCGCGGCAGGACGGAAAGACCCCGGGACCTTTACTACAGTTTGGTATTGGTGTTTGGTTCGGCTTGTGTAGGATAGGTGGGAGACTGTGAAACACGCACGCCAGTGTGTGTGGAGTCAACGTTGAAATACCACTCTGGTCGTACTAGATGTCTAACCTTGGTCCGTGATCCGGATCAGGGACAGTGCCTGATGGGTAGTTTAACTGGGGCGGTTGCCTCCTAAAATGTAACGGAGGCGCTCAAAGGTTCCCTCAGCCTGGTTGGCAATCAGGTGGCGAGTGTAAGTGCACAAGGGAGCTTGACTGTGAGACAGACATGTCGAGCAGGGACGAAAGTCGGAACTAGTGATCCGGCCACGGCAAGTGGAAGCGTGGTCGCTCAACGGATAAAAGGTACCCCGGGGATAACAGGCTGATCTTCCCCAAGAGTCCATATCGACGGGATGGTTTGGCACCTCGATGTCGGCTCGTCGCATCCTGGGGCTGGAGTAGGTCCCAAGGGTTGGGCTGTTCGCCCATTAAAGCGGCACGCGAGCTGGGTTTAGAACGTCGTGAGACAGTTCGGTCCCTATCCGCCGCGCGCGCAGGAAACTTGAGAAAGGCTGTCCCTAGTACGAGAGGACCGGGATGGACGAACCTCTGGTGTGCCAGTTGTCCCGCCAGGGGCACGGCTGGTTGGCTACGTTCGGGAGTGATAACCGCTGAATGCATCTAAGCGGGAAGCACGTTTCAAGATGAGGTTTCCCACCCAGAAATGGGGTAAGGCCCCCCACAGAACATGGGGTTGATAGGCCGGAGGTGTACAGCAGCAATGCCCAGCCGACCGGTACTAATAGGCCGAGGGCTTGTCTTACAAACCCTCAACCAAAACCACAAACACACACACCGTGTTTCGTGCCCGCGTCCACACCCACACACCCAAAAACCAACACCCACCCCACCACAAAACGTGCCGGGGACAGGGGTGTTCACAAACGTTACGGCGGCCATAGCGACAGGGAAACACCCGGACCCATACCGAACCCGGAAGTTAAGCCTGCCAGCGCCGATGGTACTGCAACCGAGAGGCTGTGGGAGAGTAGGACGCCGCCGGACATACTTTGAGCCAGGGGCCACCCGTCACGGGTGGCCCCTGGTGCTATTTCGGGTCCTTTCCCGGGCCACCTGTGGTCCACAGGCACGCTTCCGACAAGCCGATTCCACAATCCCGCTCCCGACCGCGGCCGAGTGTCGGCAATCGCGGCGAGATTGGCTCGTGGAGGTGATCGGTCCATGTCAGCGTCCGTGTCAGCACAGCACAAGTCAGTACAGCGAGGGGCCGCAACCGAGGCGGTCAACGAGGTCCGGCTCGTCGGGCGGGTCTCCCAGCCACCAGAGGAACGTGTCCTGCCCAGCGGCGACACGCTCTGGAGCTTCCGGGTGGTGGTGCCCAGGCCCGAGGACCCGGCCCGATCCCGGCACCAGGTCGACGCCGTCGACTGCTGCGTCTGGACCGGACGGGTCCGCAGGTCGGTCGCGAGCTGGCGCGTCGACGACGTCGTCGAGGTCAGAGGCTCGGTGCGTCGACGGTTCTTCAGGACCGCTCAGGGCGCTGCGTCCCGGTTCGAGATCGAGGTCGCGGCGGGCCGGCTCATTCGTCGCGCAGCGAGCGCATGAGGGCGCCCATGCTGGGCTTGGGCTGGAAGGAGGTTGCCTTCTCCGGCAGCAGCCGGTCGCCGCCCACGATCCGCTGCACCGAGTCGAACTCGATGGCCGGCATCAGCACGGCGACACCGCCGCTGCGGGGCAGCCGACGGAGGACGTCATCGACCGAGTGGTGGTGCTCGACGCGGTCGGGCGGAGTCGCCAGGGCCGGCAGCAGCGAGGTGTGGAGGACCTCGACCGCAGCCGTCTCCGCGGGGAGGTCGAGTGCCAGCGTTGCCCATTCCCGCCCGTCGGTGACGACCAGCGTTCCCGGTGCAAGCGCGGCCACCGCCTCGGTCGAGCCGCAGGAGGTGAAGGATCCGAAACTGGCCGCCGCCTTGTGCATCGCGTCGAGAGTGGTTCCGACGAGGATCCGGTGGATGGCCCCGAGAAACAGGGGCGTGTCGTCCTGGTCGACCAGCATGGCCAGGCCGCGGTCGGCGGCGGTCCCGGGCGCGTTCTCCTGCATGCGCAGGTAGGCCGCGTACCGGTGGTGCCCGTCGGCGAGCAACGCGCGTGAGTCGGCGAGCAGGCCGCCGAGCTCGGCGAGGGCCTCCGGTCCGCGGATCGCCCAGATGCGGTGGTGGTCGCCGGCGCGGTCGTCGTACTCGTGGTCCGCGACGCGGGCGAGGACCGGGTGGAGGAGCTCCCGAACGCCGACCGGGCCGCGGTGCACCAGCAGGATTGGTGCCGGGTTCATCCCCATCTCGGTCATCCGGTCCGCCAGCTCGGCTGCCTGGACGGGATGGATCCCTTCGTGCGGATACACCACCCGTTCGTCCGGCTGGTGGGCGCGTACGGACAGGTCGAGCGCGCCGACGAGGCCACGGATGGTCATGCCCGCGGCGGCGTACTCGTGGAGGTAGACCGCTGGATCGGGGTCGTGGTGCAGGTGGCCCTCCTGCTCCCAGCGCTCGAGGCGGTGCGCCACGTTTCGGTAGGGTCGCGCGAACGCGCGCGCCGAGGCGGGGTCGCCCACCCTGGACGGGGACAGCATCAGTGCCCGGAACGGGTCCAACCGGAACGGTCCGGCCACGTACGGCGGCGTGACCACGCGGCTGGACTCCATCGGTGCATCGTAGGGTGCCCATCCTCGGCAGTTCGAAAGGAGGGGCGACGTGCTCGGTGCCTCGAGTCAGCCGCTGGTCGAGGCCCACGACCTGGTGATGTTCGACCTGGACGGGGTCGTCTACATCGAGTCCGCGCCGGTTCGCGGCGCGCCGGCCCAGCTGGCCAGGCTCCGGGGAGGTAGCACGAAGCTGGCGTTCATCACCAACAACGCGTCCCGCCCGCCGGAAGCGGTGGTGGAGAAGCTGGCCGGGATCGGCGTCGAGGCGGAACCGCACGAGGTCGTCACGTCGGCCCAGGCCGCGGCCCACCTGCTCGTGGAGCGTCACGGCGAGGGCGGCGTGATCGCCTGCCTCGGTGCGGCCGGGCTCGAGGAGGCACTGCGTGACGTGGGCCTGGTGCCGGCTGCCGTCGACGACGAGCGGGCCGCGGCGCTGGCGACCGGCTACGGGCCCGACGTGGTGTGGCGCGACGTCATGCGCGCTGCGGTGCGCATCCGCGACGGGCTGCCCTGGGTCGCGAGCAACACCGACCTCTCGCTTCCGACGAAGTTCGGTCAGGCACCGGGACACGGGGTCATGGTCCAGATGCTCGAGCGCTTCAGCGGAGTGGAGGCCGTGGTGGCCGGGAAGCCCGAGCGCCCGCTGCTCGACGAGACCATCAGGAGGATGGGTGGCGGCAGTCCGCTCATGGTGGGCGATCGGCTCGACACCGACATCGAGGGCGCCCACAACATGGGGATCGACTCGCTGCTGGTGATGACCGGGGTCACCGGCCTGCCGGAGCTGGCGGCGGCCGGACCCGGACTGCGGCCGACGTACCTCTCCGTCGACCTCGAGGGCCTCTTCGTGCCGCATCCGGCGCCGCGACCGGGACGGCGACGCCTGGCGGTGCGGAGGGTGGCGGGCTGAGGTATCTGAGGGGCGGGCGGCCGTGTCCGGCGACGGGGACGTGGACGACTGGTGGCGGGCGGTCGCGTCTGCCCTGTGGGACCACCTCGACCGCTCCGGCTCGGCCGCAGAAGTGGGCGACCTGGCCGCGCCCGACGCCGGCGACGGGGCCCGATCGCGGTAATCTCCCCGCATGACCGAGCACACCCCGGAGACCGAACCGGAGACCTCTCCCGACGTCGATTCGGCCGACACCGCCCAGGAGTTCGCAGAACCGGAGCGCACGGGCGTCGAGGTGGTCGACGACGTGCTCGCCTCGATGCGTGGACTCGACGACCGCCCGGTCGAGGAGCACCCGGCCGTCTTCGAGAGTGCTCACGAACGGCTCCGGCAGGCGCTCGACGGCCCGGCCGGCGACTGAACCGGCGGGCCGTGCCGCCCCGGAGGCAGCGTCTGGACGCCGAGCTCGTCCGGCGCCGACTCGCCCGATCCAGAGAGCACGCCAGTGAGCTGATCGCGGCCGGCCGGGTCACCGTGTCCGGGGCCCCGGCGACCAAGCCGGCCACGGGCGTCACCACGGACGTCGCGATCGTGGTCACCGACGATCCGGACCGCCCGGACTACGTCTCCCGCGGTGGGCACAAGCTGGCCGGCGCACTCGCCGTGTTCGAACCGGCGGGCCTGACTGTGCGTGGCCGGCGTTGCCTGGACGCCGGTGCTTCCACCGGCGGGTTCACCGACGTGCTGCTGCGGCACGGCGCCCGCGAGGTCGTGGCTGTCGACGTCGGGTACGGGCAGCTCGCGTGGCGGCTCCGGCAGGACGAGCGGGTGGTGGTGCACGACCGGACCAACGTGCGCGACCTGAGCCTCGCGGTGGTCGGTGACCCCGTGGACCTGGTGGTCGGCGACCTGTCCTTCATCTCCCTGGTCCTGGTGCTCGATGCCCTGCTGGCCGTCACCTCACCGGAGGGTGACCTCGCGCTGATGGTCAAGCCACAGTTCGAGGTCGGCAAGGACCGCGTCGGCAAGGGTGGCGTGGTGCGGGATGCCGGACTGCGGACCGAGGCGGTGGCAGCGGTGGTCGAGGCGGCGGCCGAACGGGGGTGGGGGGCCAGGATGGTCACGCCGAGCCCGCTGCCCGGGCCCTCGGGCAACGTGGAGTTCTTCGTGTGGCTGCACCGTGGCCCGGCCGGCGTGGATGCGGCCGACATCGCCGCCGTTGTGCACGCAGACGGCGCCCCGGGGGCGGCGAGTGAGAAGGTTGACCCGTGACACCGACCAGCGGCGGGGCTGACCCGACGGCGGGCAGCGTCCTTCGCCGGGTTCTCCTGCTCACCCACACCGGCCGGACCGAGGCCCACGAGGTCGCCCGCGCCTTCTGCAAGGCGTTGACGGGGCACGGGCTCGTCGTGCGCCTTCTGGCCGCCGAAGCCAGAGACCTCGGTCTCGACGCGGCCCAGTTCGACCCTGCCCTGGAGATCATCGAGGAAGAGGGCGACGCCGGCCACGACTGCGAGCTGGCGCTCGTGATCGGCGGCGACGGCACCATCCTGCGGGCCGCCGAGATCACCCATGCCAGCGGCACCCCGCTGCTGGGCGTCAACCTGGGACACGTCGGGTTCCTCGCCGAGGCGGAGTACGACGATGTCGAGTCCACCATCGACGCGATCGTGCACCGCCGCTACACCGCCGAGGACCGGCTCACCGTCGATGTGTCGGTCCGCCGCGAGGGGGAGCTGGTGACCAGCACCTTCGCGCTCAACGAGGCCAGTGTCGAGAAGGCTGCCCGCGAGCGCATGATCGAGCTGGTCGTCGAGATCGACGGACGTCCGCTCTCGCGGTGGGGCTGCGACGGCGTCGTCTGCGCCACGCCCACCGGATCCACCGCCTACAACTTCAGCGCCGGAGGGCCGGTCGTGTGGCCGGGGGTGGAGGCGCTGATGATCGTGCCGCTGAGCGCCCACGCGTTGTTCGCCCGACCGATGGTCGTCGCCCCCACCTCGGTGATCGCCCTCGAGGTACTGAGCCACAACGAGGGCGCAGGCGTGCTGTGGGCAGACGGGCGGCGCACGGTCGACCTGCCGCCGGGCGCCCGGATCGAGGTCCGCCGCGGCGCGACCCCGGTGCGCCTGGTCCGCCTGCACGAAGCGCCGTTCACCGATCGGCTGGTGGCGAAGTTCGGCCTCCCCGTCGAGGGCTGGCGGGGCGCGGCCGCTCGCCGGCGCGGCGGCGAGGGCGCCGATGCTTGAGGAGATCCGGATCGGCTCCCTCGGGGTCATCGACTCCTCGACCCTCGAGCTCGGGCCGGGCCTGACCGTCATCACCGGTGAGACCGGCGCCGGGAAGACCATGCTCGTCACCGCACTCGGGCTGATCCTGGGCGGCCGCGCCGACAGCGGCGCGGTGCGCACCGGCGCCAAGGCCGCCCGGGTCGAGGGCGTCGTCCGGGCCTCGGCCTCGGACCACTTCGCCGGAGCGGTGGAGGACGCAGGCGGGGAGGTCGAGGACGACAGGGTCGTCCTGGCCCGCAACGTCTCGGTCGAAGGCCGCTCACGGGCGTTCGTCGGCGGTGCCTCGGTCCCGGTCTCGGTCCTGGCCGAGCTCGCCGAGCCCCTCGTCGCCGTCCATGGACAGTCCGACCAGCACCGCCTGCTCCGGGCACGGGCCCAGCGGGAGGCGCTCGACCGGTTCGGCGGAGAAGTCGTCGCCGGCCTGCTGGAGCGGTACACCCACCTCCACGACCGGCTCGCCGCCACCGAGTCCGAGCTGGCCGAGGTGGTGGCGACCTCGCGCGACCGGGCCCGCGAGGCCGACCAGCTGCGTTTCGGGCTCTCGGAGATCGAGTCGGTCGCCCCCGAGCCGGGCGAGGACGAGGCGTTGGCGGGGGAGGAGTCGAGGCTCGGGTTCGCCGACACGCTCCGCACCGCGGCCGAGCAGGCCCGGGAGGCACTGTCCTCCGACGGTGAGCAACCCGACGCCCTGGCCACCACGTCGGCCGCGCGCACCCTGCTCGAGAGCGTCCGCGAGCACGACACCGAGGCCGCCGAGCTGGCCGACCGGCTGGCCGAGATCTCCTACCTGCTCTCCGACATCGCCGCCGACGTGGCGTCCTACGCCTCACGTGTGGAGAGCGACCCGGTCCGCCTGGCCGCGGTCTCCGAGCGGCGGGCAGCCCTGACGGCCCTCACCCGCAAGTACGGCGAGACGGTCGACGAGGTCCTGGCCTGGGCCGACCGACTCGGCGACCCGGCTCACCGACCTCGACCACACCGACGACCGGATCGAGGAGCTCCGCGCCGAGCGCGACGACCTCCGCAGCCGGCTCGGCGCGCTCGCCGGGGACCTCTCTGCAGCAAGGGCCGAGGCGGCGACCCGGCTCGGTGGCGAGGTGACCGCGGAGCTGGGGCTGCTGGCCATGCCGCACGCCCGCGTCGAGGTGGCCGTCCGGCAGCAGGAGGCACTCGCCGACGCCGACCCCCCCGGGCTCGGCGTCGGCGACCGCGTCCTGCGGTTCACCTCCACCGGTGTCGACGACGTGGAGTTCCTCCTCGCCGCCAACGTCGGATCCGAGCCCCGCCCCCTGGTCAAGGTGGCCTCCGGGGGTGAGCTCTCCCGCGTGATGCTCGCGCTCGAGGTGTCACTCGCGGCGACCAGCCCGGTCCCCACCTTCGTCTTCGACGAGGTCGACGCCGGGGTCGGAGGGAAGGCGGCCGGCGAGGTCGGACGACGGCTGGCCAGGCTGGCGCGCTCGGCCCAGGTCCTCGTCGTCACCCACCTGCCACAGGTCGCGGCGTACGCCGACCACCACGTCGTGGTCGAGAAGTCCAGTGACGGCTCGGTGACGACCTCGGGCCTGACCGCCCTCGACGCCTCGGCGCGCGAGCGGGAGCTGTCCCGGATGTTCGCCGGCATGGAGGAGTCCGACACCGCGCTTGCGCACGCCCGCGAGCTGCTCGAGGCGGCCCAGCCGGCCCGCGCCCTGGGGTGACCTGCCGGGACGACTCGCCGGTCCCGCGGTTGCCGAGAACGGGCCCTCCCGGCTGACACGATTGCCGGGTCATGAAGCCTGCTACTCGCTCCCGCCCGGCGACCACCGTTCCCGGACTGACCGGAACCGCCCGCGTCGAGCGCCGGACCCGTGTCCTGCTGCCCCGGCTGCGTCCGGGAGACGTGGCCGTGCTCGACCATCTGGACATGGACCGCGCCACCGCGCAGGCCCTGGTCGACGCCGGCGTCGCTGCGGTGCTCAACGCCGCCCCGATGTTCTCCGGACGCTTCCCCAACCTCGGCCCGCAGGTGCTGGCGGAGGCGGGGGTCCTGGTCCTCGACAACGTCGAAGGGGCGTTCGGGATCTCTGACGGCGCCTCGGTCCGGGTGCACGACGAGGTGGTGTTCGCCGACGATGCGGCGGTCGCGATGGGCCGTGAGGTCGACCTCGACACGGTGGACCGGGAGATGGCCCAGGCCAGGGCCGGGATGGGCAGCCAGCTCGAGACTTTCACCCACAACAGCACCGAGTTCCTGCGCCGTGAGGAGGGCCTGCTCCTCCACGGGCTCGGCCTGCCCGATACGGCCACCAGGGTCGCGGGCCGACCAGTCGTGGTCGTGGCAGCGGGGAGCGGGAGTCGCCGGCGCCTCGCGTCGATCGAGGCCTTCATCCGCGAGCAGGTTCCGGTTCTGGTCGGTGTCGACCGGGGCGCCGACCTGCTGCTGGACGCCGGTCATCGTCCCGACATCGTGCTGCTGACCAACACCGCCGGTGACGCCGACCGGCCCTCGGCCAAGGCGCTGCGGGCCGCGCGCGACGTGGTCGTCCGGGTCGACAGCGGCGGCAGGCTCCATTCCGATCAGCTCGAGCGGCTCGGCGTGCGCCCGTTGCCGCTGGAGTCCTCCGCCACCAGCGAGGACACCGCGCTGCTGCTGCTGGCGGCCGAGGAGGCCCGGCTGATCGTCGGCGTGGGCCTGCACGCCAGCCTCGAGGAGGTCCTGGACCGCCAGAACCCCGGACTCGCCGGCACCTACCTCACCCGGCTCAAGGTCGGGCACCTGCTCGTCGACGCCGCCTCCGTGCACCTGCTCTACTCCGGGCGGGTCCGTCCGCGCCATGTCTTCGTGGTGCTGCTTGCCGGCCTGCTCGCGGTCGCGACGGCTGTCGCCGTGACCCCGGTGGGCCAGGAGTGGCTGACGCAACTCACCGACTACCTGCAAGGACTGTTCAGTTGATCTCGTTCCGCCAGCACGTCGTCACGCTCGTCGCGGTCTTCCTCGCCCTGGCCGTCGGGGTGGTCCTCGGGGGTGGCCCGCTGTCCGAGGTCGGCCGGGACGCCCTGACCTCGACCTCCGCCAAGCCGAAAGCCAGGCAGGGCGACCCCGCCTCGGCGTTCGGCGACGCCTTCGCAACGGCTGCCGCGCCCCGGCTGTACGACGAGCAGCTGGCCGGGCGGAGTGTCGCCCTGGTGAGCCTTCCGGGCGCCGACGAGCGAGTCATCCGGGGCCTGGTCGGACAGATCGAGCACGCGGCCGGGACGCTCGAGGGGAAGTACCTCCTGCAGCCCGGTCTCGTCGACCCCGGGGAGAAGTCCCTGGTCGATACTCTCGGCAGCCAGCTGATGACCCAGCTCGGCTCGGGAGCGGCCAACGAGGACTCACCGACCTACGAACGCATGGGACAGCTGCTCGGTACCGCCATCGCGACCGAGGAGAAGTCCGGCGCCGGGGCCGGGCAGGAGCCCATGTCCATCCGGCAGAGCCTCGCCGGGGCCGAGCTCGTCGTCTCGCCCGGGAGCGACCCGGGGCGGGCGCCGCTGGTGCTGGTCGTCCTGGGCGACGAAGTTGACGACGACATCCTCGGCGGGCTGCTCTCCGGGCTCGCCTCGAGGGCGGTCGGCGTCGTGGTGGCCGGCGACGCCCGTTCCGGGGCGAACGGCGACCTGGCCGCCCTTCGGGCACGACCCGAGGCCGGGAGGCTCACGACCGTCGACGGCGTCGAGCTCGCGGTGGGCCAGGTGACCACCGCGCTTGCTCTGGTGCGCTCGCTGTCGGAGAAGGGCGGATCGTTCGGTGCGTCGGGTTCGGACGGAGCCGCCCCCCTCCGGTAACATGGAGGTCCGTGAAGCATCCGACCCCCACCAAGCACGTTTTCGTGACCGGGGGCGTCGCCTCCTCGCTCGGCAAGGGCCTGACGGCCTCCAGCCTGGGCAATCTCCTCAAGTCCCGCGGGCTGCGGGTCACCATGCAGAAGCTCGATCCCTACCTCAACGTGGATCCGGGCACCATGAACCCCTTTCAGCACGGCGAGGTGTTCGTCACCAACGACGGGGCCGAGACCGATCTCGACATCGGCCACTACGAGCGCTTTCTGGACGCCGACCTCGGACAGATCGCCAACGTCACGACAGGTCAGGTCTACTCCACCGTCATCGCCAAGGAGCGTCGCGGCGACTACCTCGGTGACACGGTCCAGGTGATCCCGCACATCACCAACGAGATCAAGGACCGGATCCAGGCCATGGGCGGCTCCGAGGTGGACGTGGTGATCACCGAGATCGGCGGCACCGTCGGCGACATCGAGTCGCTGCCGTTCCTCGAGGCCGCGCGCCAGGTCCGGCACGACATCGGCCGCGACAACTGCTTCTTCCTCCACGTGTCGCTGGTGCCCTACATCGGGCCGTCGGGCGAGCTGAAGACCAAGCCGACCCAGCACTCCGTGGCTGCGCTCCGGTCGATCGGTATCCAGCCCGACGCCGTGGTCTGCCGGGCCGACCGGGAGCTGCCCGAAGGCATCAAGAAGAAGATCTCCCTGATGTGCGACGTCGACGAGGAGGCCGTGGTCACCGCCGCCGACGCGCCGTCGATCTATGACATCCCCAAGGTGCTCCACCGAGAGGGCCTCGACGCCTACGTCGTACGCCGCCTGGCGCTGCCCTTTCGCGACGTCGACTGGACGACGTGGGACGACCTGCTCCGCCGGGTGCACCACCCGCAGGAGGAGGTCACGGTCGGCCTGGTCGGCAAGTACATCGACCTGCCCGACGCCTACCTTTCGGTGGTGGAGGCCCTGCGGGCCGGCGGCTTCGCCCACGAGGCCCGGGTGCACCTGCGCTGGATCGCCTCGGACGAGTGCCAGACCCCGGCCGGTGCCGCCCGCCACCTCAGCGAGGTCGACGCCATCTGCGTGCCGGGGGGCTTCGGGATCCGCGGCATCGAGGGAAAGCTCGGCGCGCTGACCTACGCACGCACGCACGGCATCCCCACGCTGGGCCTGTGCCTGGGCCTGCAGTGCATGGTCATCGAGTACGCCCGCAACATGGCCGGCCTCGAGAAGGCCGCGTCCACGGAGTTCGACCCCGACTGCCCGGAGCCGGTGATCGCCACCATGGAGGAGCAGAAGTCCTTCGTCGACGGCGCCGGCGACCTCGGCGGCACCATGCGGCTCGGCCTCTACCCTGCCTCGCTCGCCGACGGCAGCGTCGTCCGCGAGGCATACGCCGAAGCGACGATCGAGGAGCGGCACCGGCACCGCTACGAGGTCAACAACCACTACCGCGAGCAGCTGGAGGCGGCCGGCCTGGTGTTCTCCGGCACCAACCCCGACCTGGGGCTCGTCGAGTTCGTGGAGCTGCCGCGTGAGGTGCACCCCTACTACGTGTCCACCCAGGCGCACCCCGAGCTGCGTTCCCGGCCGACCCGCCCGCACCCGCTCTTCGCCGGGCTGATCGGTGCCGCGATCGAGCGCCAGCGGGAGCTGCGCTTCCCGATCGACGAGTCCGGCCTGCGCCGGCTCGACGAAGACGCCTGAACGCTAGCCGCGGGCCCGGCGCATCCGGGCCAGGGAGTCCAGCCCCGTGAGCACGATCGACCGGACGGTCGGGTTGGTGCCTGGAGCGTCGGCCAGGTCCTGGGCCCGGGCGACGAACTCGTCGTCGCCGATGACCGGCAGCATCGCGCGGACCAGCGAGAGCCGGGAGAGCATGCCGCCGTCGAGGACGTGGGTCATCTCGTCGAGGTAGCGGTGGGCGTAGGGCATGAGCAGCTCGGTCTGGCCGGGTCGCCAGAAGGCGGCAGCCGCGCTTGCGGTCGGGGTGCCTGCCGGCACCGACTTCTTGTCGAAGAGCTCCGCCCAGACTTCGTCCTTGGCGGCCGCGTCGGGCCGTGCCGCGGTGATCTGGAGGGCCCGGACCCAGGCGTCGGGGTCGGGGTCGCGGTCGAGCAGCGCCTGCACCTGCTCCGGGTCCTCCTGCCCGCGTTCGGCCAGCCGGACCAGCAGCCGCCACGAGAGGTCGACGTCGTCAGCGGCCGTGACCAGCTGCTCGTGCTCGGGCGTGGTGGCAGTGCCGGCGAGCACCCGCAGCGCGGCCTGGCGCAGGTCGGGATGGTCGGCCAGAGCGGCGGCAGCGTCCGCCACCCGGGCCTGCCGGCTGGCGATGGTGACCAGCGGGCTCCAGTGCTCGGCGGCCTCGCGGCTCATCGCCAGGAACGCCTCGCCCACCGCCGGGCTGCGTCTCGGTGGCCAGGACGCCGAGGATGCACTCCATGGCTGCGCCGCTGTCGAGCTCGCCCTTGCGGAGCATGTCCCACGCGGTCGCCACCGCCATTGCCCGGTTGATCGGCTCGGGCAGCTGGCCGGCGCCCTCGATGAGCCGCTTGAGCGAGGCCTCGTCGGTGCGGATGGCGGCGAACGTGAGGTCGTGGGCGTCGGGCAGGTGCAGGTCGGCGTCGGGCAGCGACAACGACGTACGACGGCCGTCGGTGACCACTTCGGTGGTGCCGACCAGGGTCAGGACGTGGTCGCCGACGGCGTAGGAGCCCACGTCGACCCGGTGCGGCCTCGGCTCGCCGCCGTCCGGTGCGAGCGCGGTCAGCTCGCCGTCGGCGAGGGTGAGGGTGTCGTTGCCGGCTCGGTCCAGCCAGTCTGCGGTCCAGGCCCCGAGGTCCTGACCCGCGGCGTTCGCCGAACGCGGCCATCAGGTCCTCGAGGCGGGTGTTGCCCCAGGCGTGGTCGCGGAAGTAGTGCTGGAGGCCCTCCACGAACGCCGGCTCGCCGATGTAGGCCGACAGCTGCTTGAGCACGGCCTCGCCCTTGGCGTAGGTGATCGAGTCGAAGTTGGCCATCGCCGAGGAGACGTCGTCGACGTCGCCGCGGATCGGGTGGGTGGCCGGACCCATGTCGAGCCGGTAGGCGTCGAGCTCCCGGCCGACCAGGAAGCTTGCCCAGGCGTCCTTGAACTCGGTGGCGTTGACGGCCGCCCAGGTGGAGGCCCACGACGCGAAGGCCTCGTTGAGCCACAGGTCGTCCCACCACTGCATCGTCACCAGGTCGCCGAACCACATGTGTGCCATCTCGTGCAAGGTCACCGAGGCGACCGCCCAGCGCTGGGAGTACGTGGGGTCGGTGCGCCAGAGCACCGTGTCGGTCCAGGTGACGCAACCCCAGTTCTCCATCGCGCCACCCATGTTGGGCACGAAGACCTGGTCGTAGTGGGCCTCGGGGAACGGCTTGCCGAACTGCTCGCCGAACCACGCCAGCCCCTGCTCGGTGACATCCAGGATGAACTGCGCGTCGCGCTCCATGAACTGCTTCAGTGACTGGCGGCAATAGAGGCCAAGGCTGTGGTCCCCGCGCTGCTCGCGGATCTCGTGGAACGGGCCGCCGTTGACGACCACGACGTAGGTCGAGAGGGGCGGTGTGTCGGGGAAGGTCCACACCCGGCCGCCGTCCTCGGCATCGGTGACGTCGTCGGCGTGCATGTTGGAGGTGATCGTCCACGCGTCCGGGGCAGTCACCACGAACTTGTGCCGCGCCTTGAGGTCGGGCTGGTCGAAGCAGGCCCAGATCCGGCGGGCGTCGTCGCACTCGAAGGAGGTCCAGACGTAGACGAGCTTGTCGGAGGGGTCGACGGTGCGCTGGATGCCTTGGGAGCTGTGGGTGTCGGACTGGCGCGCCGTCACCACGAGGGTGTTGTCGGCGGCCAGGCCGGACAGCGGGATCCGGCCGCCCTCGATGGTGGCGAGGTCCAGGTCGGTGCCGTTGAGGACCGCGCTGCTCACCTCGGCGGTGCAGTCGACGAAGGTGGCCGCGCCCGGCTCGGCGCAGGTGAAGGCGATGGTGCTCCTGGACTCGATGACCTCGCCGTCCAGCAATCCGCGCATGTCGACGGCGATGTCGTATCGCCGTACGTCGATCAGCGCCGCGCGTGCGGCGGCCTCGGCCTGGGTCAGGCTGGCGACTTCGGACACGGGCAGGTTCCCTCCCTGAGGTGACGCGATTCCTCCGGCACGCTACCCGCTAACGTCGTCGCATGCCGACGCCGACTTCCGAGCTGGGTGACGCAGACGAGTCCTGGCCGGTGGACGAGAGCACCGACCTGTTCCGCGACGACTGGGTGATGGCGCTGAGGGCGGACCGGATCCGGCGCCCCGACGACCACGAGGGTGGGGCCTTCCGCCGGCTCGTCCTCGAGCACCCGGGCGCGGCGGTCGTCGTGGCCCTGGACGGCGACGAGCGTGTGCTGTGCCTGCGGCAGTACCGCCATGCGGCCAGGCGCCGCTTCGTCGAGCTGCCCGCGGGCCTGTGCGACGTCGACGGCGAGGATCCGCTGGAGGTGGCGCGCCGCGAGCTGCGTGAGGAGGCGGGGCTCGAGGCGGCGGAGTGGGTCCCGCTGGCGTCGACGTACTCCTCGCCGGGGATCTCCTCGGAGCTCATGCACTTCTACCTCGCGCGCGACCTGGCTCCCGCGGACCGCGGCGACTTCGTACCCGAGCACGAGGAAGCGGACATGGAGACGCTCTGGGTCGACTTCGAGGAGCTGCTCGCCGCGGCGCTCGACGGTCGCCTGCGTGACGCGCCGATCGTCCTGGGCGTGCTGCTCGTCGCTGCCAAGGGCTACGCCGGGCGCCGACGCGCGGGGGAGTAGTCTCCACCCGTCAGCCACGTACGTGGTGGCGGTCACATCCGAAGGGAAGAGCAGCAGGTGAAGGTCGGCGTTCCGAAGGAAGTCAAGAACCACGAGTACCGCGTTGCGATCACCCCGGTCGGAGCCCACGAGCTTGCCCAGCACGGCCACGAGGTGTTCGTCGAGAAGGGTGCCGGGGCGGGTTCCCAGGTCATGGACGACGAGTACGTCGCGGCCGGGGCGACGATCCTGGACTCAGCCGACGACGTCTGGGGCAGCGTCGACATGGTGCTCAAGGTCAAGGAGCCCATCGCCGAGGAGTACCACCGCTTGCGCGAAGGGCTGACCCTCTTCACCTACCTCCACCTCGCCGCCGACAAGCCGCTCACCGAGGAGCTGCTCAACCGCAAGGTGACCGCGATCGCCTACGAGACCGTGCAGCTTCCCTCGGGCGGCCTGCCGTTGCTGTACCCGATGTCGGAGGTGGCCGGCTGCCTGGCACCGCAGGTGGGCGCCCACTCGTTGTTGAAGGCCCAGGGCGGTCGTGGGGTCCTGATGGGCGGCGTGGGCGGAGTGGCGAACGCCAAGGTCGTCGTCATCGGTGCGGGCGTCGCCGGCCAGAACGCCGCGAACATCGCGCTGGGCATGGGGGCGGACGTGACCCTCCTCGACACCGACCTCGACAAGCTGAGGATGTCCTTCTGGCGCTACAACAACCGCGTGCACGGGCTGGCCTCGTCCAAGCTGGCCATCGAGCACCAGGTGATGGAGGCCGACCTGGTGATCGGCGCGGTGCTGATCCCGGGCGCCGCGGCACCCAAGCTGGTCAGCAACGACCTGGTGTCCCGGATGAAGCCGGGTTCGGTGCTGGTGGACATCGCCGTCGACCAGGGCGGCTGCTTCGAGGACACCCGGGCCACCACCCACGCGGACCCGACGTTCGAGGTGCACAACTCGGTGTTCTACTGCGTGGCCAACATGCCGGGCGCGGTGCCCAACACCTCCACCTACGCGCTGACCAACGCCACGATGCCCTACACGGTGGCGCTGGCCGACAAGGGCTGGCAGCAGGCCTGCCGGGACGACCACAGCCTCGCCCTGGGGCTCAACACCCACGCCGGCGAGCTCACCAACGCTCCCGTGGGCCAGGCGGTGGGCATCGACGCAGTGGACCTGGAGCATGCGCTGAGTTGATCGAAAGGTCGATTGTCCGGGCGATCCGCACCTACCTCGACCACCTGTCGGTGGAGCGGGGGCTGGCGGCGAACACGCTCACGTCGTACCGCCGTGACCTGCGGCGCTACCAGGCGTATCTCGACGAGCTCGGGATCGAGAGCCTGGACGCCGTCACGGAGGCCACGGTGACGTCGTTCCTGGTCCGGTTGCGGGAGGGCGACGCCAACCACCCCGCGCTCAGCTCGACGTCGGCTGCACGCACGGTGGTGGCGGTCCGCGGCTTCCACAAGTTCGCGGTGAGCGACGGGCTCTCCACCAGCGACCCGGCCGCCTCGGTCAAGCCGCCGTCTCCCGCCAAACGGCTGCCCAAGGCGCTCCCGCTCGCCGACGTCGAGGCGATCCTGGAGGCCGCCGGCGCAGCCGGCACGACGCTCGCGCTCCGGGACCGGGCGCTGCTGGAGGTGCTCTACGGCACCGGCGCCCGGATCTCCGAGGCCGTCGGTCTCGACGTCGACGACCTCGACACCGTCGACGGCACCGTCCTGTTGCGCGGCAAGGGGAGCAAGGAACGCCTCGTTCCGGTCGGCTCCTACGCCCTGGAGGCCGTCGACGCCTACCTCGTGCGCGGGCGGCCCGAGCTGGTGGCGGCCGGCTCCGGGACGGCCGCGCTGTTCCTCAACGCGCGCGGTGGCCGCCTCTCGCGGCAGTCGGCGTGGGCGGTCCTGGTCCGCGCCGCGGAGCGGGCCGGGGTGACCCGCGACGTCTCGCCGCACACCCTGCGGCACTCGTTCGCCACCCACCTGCTCGACGGCGGGGCCGACGTGCGGGTGGTGCAGGAGCTGCTCGGGCACGCCTCGGTCACCACGACGCAGGTCTACACCCTGGTCACGGTCGACAACCTGCGCGAGGTCTTCGCAACCGCCCATCCCAGGGCGCGCATCTAGTGCTCGACATCCCGACCGGCGCCACACCCGACGAGGTCTACGACGCCCTGTCCGGATGGATCTCGGGGCAGGGGCTGGAGGCCTACCCGCACCAGGACGAGGCGATCCTGGAGCTGCTCAGCGGCAGCAACGTCATCCTCTCCACCCCGACCGGCTCCGGGAAGTCGCTGGTCGCGGTCGCCGCGCTTGCCTGGAACCGCGCGCAGCGCGGAGCCCACCCGGCGGGCGGAGCCCGCAGGGTGGGGTACTACACGGCCCCGATCAAGGCGCTGGTCAGCGAGAAGTTCTTCGCCCTCTGCGAGGTGTTCGGCGCGGACAACGTCGGCATGCTGACCGGGGATGCCTCGGTCAACGCCGATGCCCCGGTCATCTGCTGCACGGCCGAGGTGCTCGCCAACATCGCCCTGCGGGAGGGCCGGTCGGCGGACGTGGGCCTCGTGATCATGGACGAGTTCCACTTCTACGCCGAGCCCGACCGGGGTTGGGCCTGGCAGGTGCCGATCCTGGAGCTGCCACGGGCTCAGTTCGTCCTGATGTCGGCGACGCTCGGCGACATGACCGCGCTCGCGGCAGACCTCACGCGTCGTACCGACCGGGAGACCGCGGTCATCGATGACGCCGAGCGCCCGGTGCCGCTCTCCTACTCGTGGTCCCTGACGCCGCTGGGGGAGACGCTGGAGGAGCTGGTGACCACCCACCAGGCGCCGGTCTACGTCGTCCACTTCACCCAGGCCGCGGCGGTGGAGCACGCGACATCGCTCCTCACGAACAAGGCGATCGCCTCGGGGAGCGACCCGGCCCTCAAGGAGCGGCTGGCCGGCTTCCGGTTCGGGGCCGGCTTCGGCAAGACCCTGTCGCGGCTGCTGCGCCAGGGGATCGGCGTCCACCACGCCGGGATGCTGCCGAAGTACCGGCGCCTGGTCGAGCAGCTCGCCCAGGCCGGCCTGTTGCGGGTGATCTGCGGCACCGACACCCTTGGCGTCGGCATCAACGTCCCGATCCGGACCGTCCTGTTCAGCGGGCTGGCCAAGTTCGACGGAAGCCGCCAGCGCGTCATCCGCACCCGCGAGTTCCTCCAGATCGCGGGTCGCGCCGGCCGGGCCGGCTTCGACACTGCCGGCTACGTCGTCGTCCAGGCGCCCGAGCACGTGATCGAGAACGAGCGGGCCAAGGCGAAAGCCGAGGCGAAGAACGCCGCGATGAGTTCCGAGAAGCGGGCCAGGAAGAAGAGCAAGGCCCAGCTCCGGAAGCCGCCCGACGGCACGGTGGTGTGGACCAGGCAGACCTACGACAAGCTGGTTGCCGGGACGCCCGAGCCGCTGGTCTCCCGGATGCGGGTGGACAACGCCATGCTGATCAACGTCCTCTCGCGGGACGAGGACGCCTTCCCGGTCCTCAGGAAGCTGCTCACCGACAACCACGAGGACCCGCGCCAGCGGATCCGGCTGGTCCGGCGCGCCCTGCGGCTGGCCCGCAGCCTGCTCCGGTCCGGCGTGCTGACCCGGCTCGACGAGCCGGACGAGCATGGCCGCCGCTACGTGCTGACGGTCGACCTGCCACCGGACTTCGCGCTGAACCAGCCGCTGGCGCACTTCGCCCTGGCGGCCTTCGACGTGCTGGACCCCGAGTCGCCGGACTACACCCTCGACGTGGTCTCGGTGGTCGAGGCGGTGCTCGAGGGTCCGCGGCAGATCCTGTTCGCCCAGCAGCACGCCGCCCGCGGGGAGGCGATCGCGGAGATGAAGGCCGATGGCCTCGAGTACGACGAGCGGATGCGGCTGCTCGACGAGGTCACCTGGCCCCAGCCGCTGGCCGAGCTCCTGGAGGCGACGTACGAGATCTACCGGGGCACCCACCCGTGGCTGCCGGAGGATGCGCTGGGGCCCA
This sequence comes from uncultured Actinomycetota bacterium, assembly GCA_963841625.1. Lineage (GTDB taxonomy): Bacteria > Actinomycetota > Actinomycetes > Propionibacteriales > Nocardioidaceae > Nocardioides. Next base: position 738,489 of record CAWJDH010000009.1, read on the forward strand.
AGTCGATCGTCCGGGAGATGTATGAGCAGGGGATGAGCTTCACCGACTTCGTGGGCCGCTACCAGCTGGCCCGCTCGGAGGGACTGGTGCTGCGCTACCTGACCGACGCCTACCGCACCCTGCGGCAGACGGTGCCCGAGCGGCACCGGACGCCGGAGCTCGACGACCTGGTCGAGTGGCTCGCCGAGACCGTCCGGCAGACCGACTCCTCGCTGCTCGACGAGTGGGAGGCCCTGTCGCACCCCGATGCGGTCCGTGAGGACGTCGCTCACCACGAACCACCACCCCCGCCGCGGCCGATCTCCGCGCAGGAGCGGCCGTTCCGCGTGATGGTGCGCAACGCGATGTTCCGGAGGGTCGAGCTGGCCGCCCGGGACGACGTCGACGGCCTGGTCCGGCTGGAGCGGACGGCCGCGGACCGGACGGATCCGCCCCTGGAGGTCGAGATGACCCGGAGCGCCTGGGACGCAGCCCTCGAGGACTACTACGCGGAGCACGGCTCGATCTCCACGGCGGCGGACGCCCGCGGGCCGGACCTGCTGCGGATCGAGGCCGACGGCCGGCGGTGGCACGTGCGGCAGACCATCGACGACCCGGCCGGTCACCGCGACTGGGTGATCGACGCCCGGGTCGACCTCGACGCCTCCGACGAGGCCGGTGAGCTGGTGCTGCTGGCCACGGCAATGCACCGGTTGTGACCGCCCGCCGACCCCTGATCGTCGTACACAGGTTTGTGCACAGGGGCACGCCGGCTTGTGCACGGGACCGCGGTTCACTGCACACGTCATCAACAGATTTCGGCTTCTTCTGGGGGTAACCCGTGTCGCGTTGTTTCCCGTCCGAGCGCCGGTCTAGTGTCGCCGCAGGCTCGGAAACAAGTCGCCGAGTCGACAAAACGAGGGGCGGAAGAATATGAGTGGCGGGATCTTCTCGGGATTGTCTGGCCAAGCCGGCAGCGGGGCCCCGGAGATGCCGCCCCTGACCCGCCCACCTTCCCCCCACGAACCCGGAGACCAGCACGTCGTGAGCGACCCCATCCCCTTCGAGCGCCCTGAGCCCCGAGGCTCGGCCAGCACGACCACCAAGGAGGCCCCGCTCGGGCCAACCGGCCGGCCGATGCCCGACCTCCCCGAGCTCCAGCCCCTGCAGCGGCACGGCAACGCGCGGGTGATCGCGATGTGCAACCAGAAGGGTGGCGTCGGCAAGACCACGACGACCATCAACCTGGGCGCCGCACTGGCGGAGTACGGCCGCAAGGTGCTGCTGGTCGACTTCGACCCGCAGGGCTCCCTGTCCGTCGGCCTGGGGATGAACCCCCACGAGATCGAGCTCTCGGTCTACAACCTGCTCATGGAGCGTGACGTCACCCTCGAGGACGTCGTCGTTCCCTCCGGGGTGCCCGGCATGGACCTGCTGCCCTCCAACATCGACCTGTCCGCAGCCGAGGTGCAGCTGGTGCACGAGGTGGCCCGCGAGCAGACCCTGCAGCGGGTCCTCGGGCCGGCCGTTGCCGACTACGACGTCATCCTCATCGACTGCCAGCCTTCCCTCGGCCTGCTCACCGTCAACGCGCTCACCGCCGCCGACGGTGTCCTCGTGCCGCTGGAGTGCGAGTACTTCGCGCTGCGGGGAGTAGCGCTGCTCAAGACGACGATCGACAAGGTCCGCGAGCGGCTCAACCCCAAGCTCGAGATCGACGGCGTGCTCGGCACCATGTTCGACGGCCGCACGCTCCACGGGCGCGAGGTCATGGAGCGCCTCGTCCAGGCCTGGGGTGACAAGGTCTTCCACACGGTGATCCGCCGGACCGTGAAGTTCTCCGACTCGACGGTTGCCGGTGAGCCGATCACGTCGTACGCCTCGAGCTCGACGGGCGCCGACGCCTACCGCCAGCTCGCCAGGGAGGTGGCAGTCCGTTGTCTAGACGGGTGAGCCTGCCGGCAGCCGACGACCTCTTCCGCAGGACCGGCGACAAGTCGCACGTCCGTGCGGTCGGGCCCGACGAGGACGCGGGTGCCCAGGAGACGCAGTCCAGCCCCGACACCGCGGCCGCCCGCAAGCCGAGCGGCCGGGTCCGGCACGACGAGAAGATGACCGTCTACGTGACCTCCGACGAGCTGCTCGACCTCGAGCACGCCCGACTGTCGCTGCGGCGGGCCCAGGGGCTCGCCGTGGACCGGGGGCGGCTCGTGCGCGAAGCGGTGGCCCTGGTCCTGGCCGACTACGAGGCCAACGGTGACGACAGCGTCCTGGTGCGGCGGCTGACCGAGGAATGACGGTCGCGACCCCGGGTCTGACGGAGGGCTCGACCGTGGAGCAGGCCCCGGAGTTCGAGGTCAGGCTGGACAACTTCGAGGGCCCCTTCGACCTCCTGCTGAGCCTGATCTCAAAGCACAAGCTCGACATCACCGAAGTTGCCCTGTCGAAGGTCACCGACGAGTTCATCGCGCACGTCAAGGCCATCGGGTCGACCTGGGAGCTGGAGCAGACGACGTCGTTCCTGCTGGTGGCCGCGACCCTGCTGGACCTGAAGGCCGCTCGTCTGCTGCCGCAGGGCGACGTGGAGGACGAGGAGGACCTCGCCCTCCTCGAGGCGCGGGACCTGCTCTTCGCCCGCCTGATGCAGTACCGCGCGTTCAAGCAGGTCGCCTCCGTGCTGGAGGACCGGTTGTCCGGGGAGTCGCGACGTCACCCTCGCGCAGTCGGGCTGGAGGAACGCTTCGCCACCCTGCTGCCCGAGGTATTGATAGGGATAGGTATCGGCCGATTCGCCGAGCTCGCTGCTGGGGCGATGAAGCCGCGTCCTGTGCTCGAGGTGTCGCTGGGGCACATCCACGCCGCGCAGGTCAGCGTTCGTGAGCAGGCAGCGCTGGTGGTGGAGCGGCTGCGGCGCACGGGCACCATGACCTTCCGGGCCCTGTGCGGCGACTCACCGGACACCCTGACCACCGTGGCCAGGTTCCTCTCCCTGCTCGAGCTCTTCCGCGAGGGCGCGGTGGCCTTCGACCAGATGTCCCCGCTCGGTGAGCTGAGCGTTCGGTGGAGCGGTACCGACGACGAGGAGTTCGAGATCGACGAGTTCGAGGGGGCGCCGCCGCCCACGGACGAGCCGCAGGAAGAACAAGGAGTGGACGCGTGAGCGAGCAGACCCTGGACATCGCCGTCGCCGACCTGCGGCCAGCCCTCGAGGCGCTGCTGATGGTGGCCGACCAGCCGCTCGACGTGTCCACGCTGGCCTCGGCGGCCGGCCACCCCGTCGCCGAGGTCACCGCGACGCTGGCCGCGCTCGCCGACGAGTACACCGAGCAGGGCCGCGGCTTCGAGCTGCGCAACGTCGCCGGCGGCTGGCGGTTCTACACCCGTGAGGAGTACGCCGCCGTGGTGGAGGGCTTCGTCCTCGAGGGCCAGCAGGCGCGGCTGACGCAGGCCGCCCTCGAGACACTTGCCGTCGTCGCCTACAAGCAGCCGGTGTCGCGGGCCCGGGTGTCGGCGATCCGGGGCGTCAACGTCGACGGTGTGATGCGCACCCTGCTGACCCGCGGCCTGGTCGAGGAGGCCGGCCAGGACCAGTCGTCGGGGGCCAACCTCTACCGCACCACCGGCTACTTCCTCGAGCGGATCGGCGTCACCTCCCTCGACGAGCTGCCGGAGCTGGCGCCGTACCTCCCCGACCTCGGCGACATGGCCGACGAGCTGGAGTCCGTGGCCACGGCCACCGTCGTCGAGACCTCGAGGACCCCGCCGTCGAGGACCCCGCCGACGAGGACGGGGCGTGACCGAGGCCGACGAGGAGGGCCTGGTCCGCCTGCACAAGCTGCTCGCCCAGTCGGGCATCGCCTCGCGACGCAAGTGTGAGGAGCTGATGCTCGCGGGGCTGGTCGAGGTGGACGGAGAGGTCGTGACCCGGCTCGGCACCAAGGTCGACCCGCGTACGGCGGTGATCCGGGTCGAGGGCAAGCGGCTGCCGCCGGTGTCGGAGCACGTCTACCTGGCGCTCAACAAGCCGCGTGGGGTCGTCTCGACGATGTCCGACCCGGAGGGACGGCGAACGTTGCAGGACCTGGTCTCGCAGCGGCCGGAACGCCTGTTCCACGTCGGGCGGCTCGACACCGACACGTCGGGGCTGATCCTGCTGACCAACGACGGCGACTTCGCCCACCGGCTGGCCCACCCGTCGTACGAGGTGGACAAGACCTACGTCGCCGAGGTCGAGGGCGAGGTCACCAAGGCGACTATCCGGACCCTGCTCGACGGCGTGACGCTCGACGACGGTCCGGTGTCGGTGTCGCGGGCGCGCCTGGTCAGCGGGGGAGCGGGCAAGTCGATCGTGGAGCTGGTCATCCACGAGGGCCGCAACCGGATCGTCCGGCGTCTCCTCGACCACCTCGGGCACCCGGTACGCCGGCTGACCCGCACTGCGATCGGCCCGGTCCAGCTGAGCGGGCTCAAGAGCGGCGCGATGCGCGACCTCACCCTGGAGGAGCTCGGCGCACTGCTGGACCAGGCGCAGCTGTAGGTCGGTTCCGGCCTTGAGCGGGCGGTGAGTCGGGCACGGATTGACCGCCAGAGCCGGCCCGCTCTGGCGCGATGGCGATATCAACGGATCGGCCCACCTCCGGCACCGTCGGCGGCACAATTGTCGAGTGGATGACGTCACGACGACCCAGCGGTGGGTCGCTACTCCCGACTCGGCAGGACAAGCGGCGGGAGAGTTCGTTCGGGTGCTCGTGCGCCGGCCGTGGTGGTGGGGGCTTGTCGCCGCGGTCGAGGTTGGGTACGCCGCGTTCATCGGGCTCTCCTTCGAAGATCGGTTCAGCCCCTGGACCGAGCCCTGTGGGGGATGGTCTATGCCCTGGTGCCGACCATCTGCATCGTTGGTCTCATCCTTGGACTCAGCTTCCTCGTGAACCGGCGGAGGTTCCGGGAGCGCCTCTCGAGGGTGCGTCCGGAGCCGCATCGAGTCGCTGACCTTGCGCAGCCCATGGGCGGAGCACGTCTTGTCCTTCGACGGGCTGGCACGAGTGATGTCGAGCGGTGACTGGGTCTTCCTCAAGCAGAAGGGCGTGCCGCTCCTGGGTGTCTGGCCGGCGGCGTTGGTCCCACCGGACGACCTTGCCCGGCTGCGGCGGGGCATTGCCGGACGCAACGGTTAGCGTTCCGCGCCGACGATCCGGAGACTGCTCGGCGTTATCCGGGTGCCGATCCCTCCTCTGCACGCGACAATGACGCCATGCCGAGTTTTAGCCAGTGGCTCGCCTTTCTGGTCGCCTCGATCCTGTTCATCCAGGTGCCGGGGCCCAGCCTGCTGTTCACGATCGGCCGCGCGCTCACCGTCGGCCGCACCCAGGCCCTGCTCTCGGTGGCCGGCAACGCCCTCGGCCTGGTCGTGCAGGCCGGCCTCGTCGCCGTGGGCCTCGGTGCGGTCGTGTCCGCGAGCGCCGAGCTGTACACCGGGCTGAAGCTGGTCGGTGCGGCGTACGTCGTGTGGCTGGGCGTCTCGGCGATCCGGCACCGGGCCGACGCGCGACTCACTCTCGAGGAGCCCGGGCAGGCGCCCGCCAGGCGTGGGCACGCCGTTCGCACGGGCTTCATCGTCGGGGTCACCAACCCGAAGACGGTGATCTTCTTCGCCGCGTTCCTTCCGCAGTTCACGAGCGACTCCGGCCCGGCCGCTCTGCAGCTGGCAGTGCTTGGGGTCGTGTTCGGGATCCTGGCCGTGTGCTCGGACACCTTGTGGGCGCTGGGAGCCGGCAAGGCGCGTGACTGGTTCGCACGCGAGCCTCGGAGGCTCGACACACTGGGAGCGGCGGGTGGCGGGATGATGATCGCGCTCGGGGTCACTCTGGCTGCCAGCGAGTGATGTGCCCTGCCCGGGCCAAGGTGCGAACGAACCTGGAGATCCACTACCCGGATCTCGCCCGGGCGTGGGCAGCCTGAGCAGGTCGACCCGATCTCGCTAGCCTGAGGCCCATGTCTGTGCGGGCGGTGCGGGGAGCGACTCAGCTGGAGGAGGACGACCGCGACCACATGCTCGACCGGGTCGCGGAGATGGTCCTCGACGTCATGGAATCCAACGACCTGGCCGTGGACGACTTCATCTCGGTCATCTTCACCGCGACCTCCGACCTGGTCGCGGAGTTCCCGGCGTACGCCGCGCGACAGCTCGGGTTCGGCGAGGTGCCGCTGATCTGCGCCCGCGAGCTGGAGATCGAGGGATCGATGCCCCGGGTCGTCCGGATGCTCGCCCACGTCGAGTCCGACCTGTCCAAGCCGGAGATCACCCACTGCTACCTGCACGGCGCGGCGACGCTGCGCAAGGACCTCACCCACACCCGGGAGGTTCCCGACCGTGACTGAGCTGCTGACCGGGCCGGTGGAGGTGATCGGCACCGGAATGCTCGGGACCTCCGTCGGCCTGGCCTGCCGGCGGGTCGGGCTGGAGGTGCTCCTCAGCGACCTGTCCGCCGAGCACGTGCGCACCGCCTCGGGGCTCGGCGCGGGCCGGCCGCGCAAGCCCGAGGACCGGCCCCAGATCGTCGTGGTCGCGGTGCCCCCCGACCACCTCGGACAGGCCATCCGCGAGGCTCTGGACGCCTCCGACGCGACGGTCACCGACGTCGGGAGCATCAAGACCGAGCCGCTCCGGGTCGCTGACGCCTCGTCGGCGGTGGGGAGGTACGTCGGCGGCCACCCCATGGCCGGCAGCGAGCGGTCCGGCCCCCTGGCGGCCAGCGCCGCCCTCTTCGACGGCCGGCCGTGGGCGGTGACCCCGCACGACACCTCGGATCCCGTCGGAGTGCGTCTGGTCGAGGAGCTGGCCGCAGCGTGCGGGGGAGTGCCGGTGAGAATGACCCCCGAGGAGCACGACCACGCGGTCGCCCGGATCTCCCACCTCCCTCACCTCCTGGCAGTGCTGACCGCCGCCCGGCTCGCCGGCGCCCCGCAGGAGCACCTGGCGCTGTCCGGCCAGGGCGTGCGCGACGTGACCCGGGTGGCCGGCAGTGATCCGGCCATGTGGCAGCAGATCGTGGCCCTCAACGCCGAGGCGCTGCGCGGGCTCCTGGCCGAGGTTCGCGAGGAGCTCGACGCACTCCAGGACGCGGTCATCGGGGGCGACCGCGAGGCACTCGGGGCCCTGCTGGCCAGGGGAGTGGCAGGCACCCGCGCGATTCCCGGCAAGCACGGCGGGCCGGTGGCGCCGACTCGATCCGTGTTCGTCTCCGTGCCCGACCATCCCGGGGAACTGGCGAGGCTGTTCGCCGATGCGGGGGCCAGCGACGTCAACATCGAGGACGTCCACATCGACCACGACCCGGGCCGCCCGGTCGGGCTGGTGGAGCTGGTCGTCCAGGAGGCGCGCGCGGAGCATCTGCTGGGCTCTCTCGAATCCCGTGGATGGGTGACCCACAGGTAGGCTGCCCGCCGTGCAGACCATCTCGGACGACATCGTCGTCGCCATCGACGGACCCTCCGGATCGGGCAAGTCCAGTACGTCGCGTGGCGTGGCGGCCAGGCTCGGCCTGCGCTACCTCGACACCGGTGCGATGTACCGCGCGATGACCTGGTGGATGCTCCGCGAAGGGGTCGACGTACACGACCCGGAAGCCGTGGCCGTCCGCGCCGGCGAGCCCGAGATCCTCTCCGGCACCGACCCCCAGGGCCCCTCCATCCTGGTCGAGGGCGTCGACGTCGGCCTGGCGATCCGTTCCGCGGAGGTCAACGCGGCTGTCTCGCCGGTCAGTGCGGTGCCCGAGGTGCGGGCGCGACTGGTCGAGCTGCAGCGCGACACGATCGGTGGCGGCGGCATCGTCGTGGAGGGCCGCGACATCGGTGCGGCCGTGGCGCCGTTCGCCCAGGTGAAGGTCTACCTGACCGCCGACCCGGTCGCCCGGGCCCGGCGCCGCGCGGCCGAGGAGGGCGGCGCCGACGTCGACACCACCCGGCAGTCCTTGCTGGCCCGCGACGAGATCGACTCCAGCCGCGACGCCTCGCCCCTGACGATGGCCGAGGGCGCCGTCCACATCGACACGACCGGGTTCACCCTCGACCAGGTGATCGACCAGGTGGTGGCGCTGGTCGAGGCGGTGGAGACCCCCGCGTGAACGCCCTCACCCACACCGAGCGGCCCCGCAGCGACCGGATCCGGCACCCGCGTCGGCTGATGATGGCCTGCCTGCGCCCGATAGCGCGGGCCGTCGTGCAGCGTCGCCTCACGGTCCGCGTGCACGGCCGCGAGCACGTTCCGGCGACGGGTCCGGTGATCTACGCCGGCAACCACATGGGGATCATGGACGGCCCGTTGCTGGTGATCTTCGCGCCGCAGCCCGTCCACGCCCTCACCAAGGTCGAGATGTTCACCGGGCGCCTCGGCCGGCTGCTGCGCGGTGCGGGGCAGCTGCCCCTGGACCGCTTCAACACCGATCCCAACGCCGTGAAGACCTGCCTTCGAGTGCTCAGGGACGGGCACGCCGTCGGGATCTTCCCGGAGGGGCGCCGCGGCGCGGGCGACCTGGGCAGGTTCCACCGTGGCGCCGCCTACTTCGCACTGGTCACCGGTGCGCCGGTCGTACCGGTGATCTTCCTGGGCACCCGGGAGCCGGGCGGAACCACCGACTCCGTCCCTCCGCGGGGCAGCGCCGTGGACGTCTGGTTCGGACCTCCTGTCTCCGTCGACCGGGTGCCGTGGCCCCGCTCCCGGGACCGGGTCGAGGAGGTCTCCATCCGGCTCCGCGAGCGGATGCTGGCCACGCTCGATCAGGCCCTCACCGCAACCGGACGCCAGCTGCCGGGGCCGCTGCCCCACGAAGAGGTCGAGCCCGACCCGGCCACCGGCGTGACCGAGCGGGACGCCTCGTGAGCGACCTCGACCCCAGCCCGGAAGGGCAGCTCGGCCCGGTCCCGGTCCTCGCGGTGGTGGGTCGCCCCAACGTGGGGAAGTCGACGCTGGTCAACCGCTTCCTGGGCCGCCGGGAAGCCGTGGTCGAGGACGTCCCCGGCGTCACCCGCGACCGGGTGTCCTACGACGCCAACTGGAACGGCCGCGCCTTCACGGTCGTGGACACCGGCGGCTGGGACCCGGACGCCCGAGGGCTCGCCGAGCGCATCGCCGCGCAGGCCGAGATCGCCGCGACCCTGGCCGATGCGGTGCTCTTCGTCGTGGACGCAACGGTGGGGATCACCGACGCCGACGAGGCCGTGGTGAAGATCCTGCGCCGGTCCGGGAAGCCGGTCGTCCTGGCCGCCAACAAGGTCGACGACCAGCGCACCGAGACCGAGGCCCACGGCCTGTGGAACCTCGGCCTGGGGGAGCCGTTCCCCGTATCGGCGCTGCACGGACGGGGCTCCGGAGACCTGCTGGACGCCGTCCTCGCCGCGCTGCCCGAACCGCCGCCCGAGCGGCTGGGCCAGGTCGGAGGCCCGCGACGGGTCGCGATCGTCGGGAAGCCGAACGTCGGCAAGTCATCGCTGCTCAACAAGCTCGCCCAGGCAGATCGCGTCGTCGTGGACGACGTCGCCGGGACCACCGTCGACCCGGTCGACGAGCTGATCGAGCTCGGTGGGCGGACCTGGCGGTTCATCGACACCGCCGGGATCCGCAAGCGGGTCAAGGAAGCTTCGGGCCACGAGTACTACGCGTCATTGCGCACCTCCACGGCGATCGACCGGGCGGAGGTGGCCGTGCTGGTCGTCGACGCCGACCAGTCGATCTCCGAGCAGGACGTCCGGATCCTCCAGACCGTGCGCGAGGCCGGACGCGCACTGGTTGTCGCGTTCAACAAGTGGGACCTCGTCGACGAGGAGCGTCGCCACTATCTCCAGCGGGAGGTCGAGCGGGAGCTCGTGCAGGTGCAGTGGGCGCCCCGGATCAACATCACGGCGCGTACCGGCTGGCACGTCGACCGGCTGGTCCCCGCGCTGGACAAGGCCCTCGAGGGCTGGGAAACCAGGATCACGACCGGAGCACTCAACGCCTTCCTCGGCCGCCTGGTGGCGGAGCACCCGCACCCCGTCCGCGGCGGCAAGCAGCCGAAGATCATGTTCGGTACCCAGACCTCGATCGCCCCTCCGACGTTCATCCTGTTCACCAGCGGCAAGCTGGACGCGTCGTACCTGCGGTTCCTCGAGCGCCGGCTGCGCGAGGACTTCGGGTTCGTCGGCACGCCGATCGTGCTGCAGCAGCGCCCGCGGGAGCGCCGCAAGCGCTAGTTTGGCGATCATGCGCCTCTCGGTCGCGCTGGTGCTGGCCCTTTCTGTTTCCCTCCTGCCGGGCTCCCCGGCCGTCGGCGCGATCGCGGGAACGACCTGCCAGACCTTCCCCGCCGACAACTACTGGCGCGCCGACATCCGGGACCTGCCCGTCCATGCGCGGAGCGACCAGTGGCTCGCGAACATGTCGAGCGAGCGCGACCTGCACCCCGACTTCGGGCCCAATGCCGGCGGCACCGACTACGGCATCCCGATCACCGTCGTGCCCCACGACCACCGTCGGGTACCGGTGCGGTTCACCTACGCCGACGAGAGCGACCGCGTGCGGTACCCGCTCGGCCCCGACACCAGGATCGAGGGCGGAAGGACCTCCACCGGCGACCGGCACGCGATCGTCGTGGACCGCGGCTCGTGCCGGCTGTTCGAGACCTTTGCCACCCGCCGGCGCGACGGCCGGTGGTACGCCGGCTCCGGCGCCACCTGGTCGCTGCGCAGCAACGACCTGCGCCCGGACGGCTGGACCTCCGCCGACGCTGCCGGACTGCCCATCCTCCCCGGTCTGCTCCGGTGGAACGAGGTGCGCGCCCGGAGCGTCACCCACGCCATCCGGTTCACCACGGACATCACCCGCCGGCACCACGTGTGGCCGGCCCGACACGACGCCGGGTCGCGGGACGGGGCGGCGTACCCGCCGATGGGTGCCAGGTTCCGGCTCCGGGCGAGCTTTCCGACCGACGGCTTCGGGCCGGAGGCACGGGCGGTGATCCGGGCGATGAAGCGCTACGGGCTGGTCCTGGCCGACAACGGGTCGCCGTGGTACTTCCAGGGCGAGCGGAACCCGAACTGGCCGGACCGGCTGATCTCCGAGCTCAAGACCATCCCCGCGTCGTCGTTCGAGGCCGTCGACGCCTCCGGCCTCAAGGTCTCCGGGGACAGCGCCCAGGTGCGGTGATCCCGATACGGGCTCGGAGGTCGGGCTGCGATAGTGTGCACGCGGCCTTCCACGGAAGGCCTTCGGGCTGTGGCGCAGTTTGGTAGCGCACTTGACTGGGGGTCAAGGGGTCGCAGGTTCAAATCCTGTCAGCCCGACACACGATAACCGGCCCTGACCTGCGGAAACGAGAAACGCCCGACACATCCGGTGCGTGCGTTTCGGTGTCTGACGACCAATTTGACGACCACTTCAGTCGTCATGGCCGAGTACGTCCATCGCTGACGCCTCCGCGGCCGGCAGGCTGTGCGCGTAGGTGTCGAGCATCCGCACGTACGCACGCAACCAGGGCGTCACGCCGGTCGCCGCTCTCGGCAACTCCGACCAGGACTTGGTGCACCCGGTCGACGACAGAGGCGAACCGATCAGCAACGAGTGCGAGGTCGTCCCCGCCGAGACCCAGGGAGTGGTCGGCACCGCCTCGCTTGGTCGTACCAGCGAGAAGGCCAGCTACTCCAACTACGGCACCGGTGCGACTGACGTGGCCGCCCCTGGCGGAAACGGCTCGACGGGTGACTGCCGCACCACGATCCTGTCGACCTTCCCCGGCGACGCCTATTTCTGCATCCAGGGCACGTCGATGGCCTCGCCGCACGCTGCGGGCGTAGCCGCCCTGATAGTCAGCCAGTTCGGACGTATCGGCACCGACGGCGACGTCAAACTACTTCCCCAGACGATCGAGAACTATCTCCAGCAGACGACCGTGGACATCGGCCTCCCGGGCTCGGAACTCGCGGACTCCTCGCCGGGTCGTGGTCCAGACCCCAGCCACGATGACTGGCCCGGATCGGGTCCGAACCCTTTCTCTAAGGGGAGGTCAAGTTTCGTACTAGTACCAACGTCCGATGGCGCTTCACATGGACCGACCAGCACGATTGTCCGCACAGCTACCGACCGGGCGGTGGACTCGCCAGCAGGTGGATCCTCCGTCAGATCGGCAGTCGACCGAACGACACCCGGGGCGCCCCACCCCGTCCCCCCGTCCCGGGTGTCGCGGTTCCCTCCTCAACGACAGCGGTCCACCGCGCTTCCGGGACCACGACGGCCAGCTCCGGCGGGTCCAGGCCACCGCCGCCACACCGAAGGCGGCCGAGCGGAAGCTGAAGGAGCTGCTCGCCGAGCGCGCCGAGCAGAACGTCGGGCAAGGAGAGCTCACCGCCAGCAGCTCTCTCCGGCAGTTGGTCGAGGTGTGGCTCGCCGACCTGGACCTGGAGACAGGTCGCCCCGAGCACCCCGGCGCGTCCATTTCGGCGAAGCTTGGTCAGTTCCGCCGCAGGTCGGCGCCAACTGCGTTCAGGTGCCGGAGCACCGCGGTGTACGTCTCGACCGGGGACGCCTGGGCGTAGCTGACTCCACGTTCTTCACAGAACCGCTGGACGACGGGTTGCGCGCGATGCAGGTTGGGTCGGGGCATGCTCGGGAACAGGTGGTGCTCGATCTGGTAGTTGAGCCCGCCCATCAGCACCTCCGCGACTCGGCCGCCCCTGAGGTTGCGCGAGGTCAGCACCTGCCGAAGCAGCGGGTCAGCAGCCTGTTCGGCCGAGAGGATCGGCATGCCCTTGTGCCCGGGGGCGAACGAGCAACCCAGGTAGATCCCGAAGAGCGCTTGGTGCACAAGGAAGAAGACCAGCGCCTGCTGCCAGGTCAACGCGACCACGAGCAGGGACACAAACGCTGTGGCATGTACGGCGAGCAGCACCGCCTCGACCCTCCGGTGCCGCAGACCGGGGCGCAAGACGGCCAGCACGCTGGCACAGTGCAGGTTCAACGCCTCGAGGGTGAGCATCGGGCCGAACAGCCACGCCTGATGCCGAGTGGTCCAACCCGCGACGCCGCGGCGACCCACGGCCTGTCCGCTGTCGAACACGACGGCCCCGGCGCGCACGTCGGGGTCGGAGTCGAGATCGTTCGGATGCGCGTGGTGCGCATTGTGCTTGTCCAGCCACCACCCGTAGCTGAGACCGTTGAGCAGGTTCGCAGAGAACAAACCGAGCATCCGGCTTACCCGTTCGCGACGACTGATCTGGCGGTGGGCCGCGTCGTGTCCGAAGAAGCCGATCTGCGTGGACACGACAGCGAACACCGGCGCGAGCAGCAACGCCCACCAGGTGTCGTGCAGCATCAGCAAGCCGGCCACCGCGGCCGCCAGTGCCAGCAGGGTGACCCCGAGCAACCCGGCGTAGAACACCGGGCGCCGATTCATCAGGCCGAGCCGCCGGACCTCCGCTGCGAGCTCAGCGTAACCGCCGGGCCGGACCGCGGGAATCGGTTGGCCGGCGACAGGCATCGATGAACCTCAAACAGTCCAGGTGGCGCCACCGCGGTCTGGGGGCCAAGAGACTTCACAGTACCCCGGGACCCGGAGGCCATACCCAGCGAAATGCTTCCATCCGCCGTCGTTACTGCAGAGCACCCGACCCCGATGCGGGGGACACCGGGCCGGATGTCGTTCACCGACTTCCCAAGTCGGCCCCCGGCCGACGGGCGCGTCTGTTTGCCAAATGCCCGCTCATCAGCGTTCCGATGCATCTGCCGAGAGTCGGGTGGTGCGGATAGCGCTTGCGGAGACGCTCCACGCTGGGGGCCGGCCCAGGTCGCTGTGTGCCCGGGACCCCAACGCAGTGCCTTCGTCAGGTGCAGCGAACCCCGTCGCCTTCGACCGAGTCGAAGAGGGCCAGGGCGCTCAGCGCGTGGATCAGCCCGAGCCCGAGCCCGTTCTCGGCCGAATGCTCATGTCCTTCCGTGGCGACGTGGCGCTGTCCGAACCCCGAGCCCGATTCGTCACGTCGAAACCGATGCCGCGGATGTCGTCCAGGCGCCCTGCCCCTGGCCATCAGCGGAATCGTTGCTGTCGCCGACGTCGATGGACGTGACATCTTCGCCGAAGCGTTTCGTAAACCTCGCGACAGCGTCATCGATCATGGCGGCGAGTGTCCGATCGGGCATGTTGTCGCCGGCCGACACCGTCAATCGCACCTCGACCACGCCAGCGACTGACGTGCGGTCTTCTGGTGGCTGTTTGAACTCGACACCCTCTTCGCGCAGCAAGTGAGCGAGTGCGCCGACGAGGACCGGCGGTCCTCGGTAGTCGATCGTCTGCGGCATGGAAACTCCTCGGGATATCGTCGGCGGTCCGTCAGGCCGCGTGGGCTAGAGATGGCCACCCTCGTTGTCCCATGCGGCCTGGTCGTACCGGCGCGGGCCGGACGATCGTTGACGACGGGGAGCACCTCGGCGTTCTGGGTTGGGGTGTCGGAGCGATGACTGTGATCGATCGACGTGGGCCACCGCTCAGGGACAACGTGAGCTGGTGGGTGTCGTCGTGGGGAAGGCGGCCGGTCTTGAATCTGCGCCCTGGCACCGGGAGAGCAGGGCGGTCGTCCCAATCGGGGGGTGAGTAGAGGACCCGGATGATGCAGCCGGCCTCGTGCGGCCAGAGCGCGAAGAGTTGCCCGAGCTGCTCGCTCAACGTGCGGTTCTCTGGCCACCCGGAGCCATCAGGGAGCCGCCGGTCGAAGACCGGCCGCAGCGCGAATGTTGGCGCAGATGTGTGCGTGGCCATGAGCCACCGCCTTTTGATGCTGCGGCGGTCAGACTCAGCAGACCGGCCGAGCCGGGGTCCAAGGCTCTGGTGTGTGACCTGGCGCTCGCAGTTCTTCTCAGCATACGCTCCAAGCTTCATCGATCCCGGCCCCCCGCCGTGTCGAGGCAGTCCGAGCCGTGCTCCCGGAATCGACGTCATCCCCTCGAGGTGCCATGGCCCACGCCACCGAAGCCTCGACCACCTTGCAGAGACCGTTTAGCTGTGTGAGTGCTGCCAGCCCGGCAGCAGGTACCGAGCAGACCCGAGACACTCGTCACGCTTTGCGCGAGCGGGCGGCTCCTCATCTCTCAAGGAGAACTACGGCTTGCGACGCTTCGGTTACGTCCTCGGTTGTGTAGTGGCGATGAAGTTGGCGAGAAGGCTGGCGAACAGATCGGGGTGGTCCTCATGGGGGTAGTGGCCGGCGCCGGGGATGAGCTCGAACCGGCAGCCGGGGACGAGGTCGGCAGCGGCGTGGCCATGTCCGCTGGGGATCATCCGGTCGTCCTCGCCCCACACGATCATGGTGGGCAGCCCGGCTGCGAGGTGGAGCCGGTCGATAGCGTTGATCCCTTGGCCACCGACTTCGATGACCGCGTGAATGGTTGCCAGGAAGGATCTGCGGGTCTCGGGATCGTCGAGGGTCGCCATCTGCCGAAGCATGTAGGGCAGGTCGTTCCAGAACCGACCGGCCAGCGGGCGTACCAACCTTCCGGCGGCGGCGACGGGGCGTTGGTGTTGAAGCCGGGCGATACCGGCGAGCGCCAGACCGGCGCCGGGCACCGCGAGCGCTCGCAGCATGGGCGTGACTTCACGCCCAAGTCCGCCGCTGCTCACCAAGACGAGTCGCTCGCAGCGTTCGGGGAACTGGTACATGAACTGCATGGCGATGCCGCCACCGAGGGAGTGCCCAACGATGGTGGCCATCTTGACCTCCAGCGCGTCGAGGATGTCGCGGACGGACGCGGCCAGCGACCCGAGCGAGTAGTCTCCTCGCAGCCGAGATGACGTCCCATGGCCGGGCAGGTCGACGGCGATGACGTCGCAACTGCGTGCCAGGTCGTCGAACACAGGATCCCACGTGGTGAGCGAGCCGGCCATGCCATGGATCAGGACGACCGACGGGCCGGCGCCTGCGCGTCGCACGGCAAGATACCGGCCGTGCCAGGGCAACAGCTGAACTGTTGCGAGCGCCATAGATCGCCTCGAGGTGTTGTGAAGACTCAGTTGGGTGGTTCCTGCTCTCGGCGAGGACCGGGTTCCTAGGGTAGGGCTGGCTGTCGCGAGAACTTCAGGCGCCCTTCTGACCAGCCCCAGGTTTGCATCGCGAATGCACTCAGCGAGGGGATGTTCTTGCCCGCCAAAGGTCACTAGCGGGAGTGCAAGGTTGAGGTCCGTGAACGACCGCTGCTCTCCGGCACGCTCGTGAATCTACGACGACTGGACCCAAGCCACGGGGCTCAGTAAACCGATGTGCGCGCACCGGCAATGTCGGGCACAGCATGCTGCCGACGTCAGGTCGGTTGACTCGGCAACGGCGGCCAAGTCGCAGCATCTATGACCCTTCCCCCTGTATTCGCACCGGCGAAGGAGACGAGGTGCACGACGACTGCCCTCTCCCTCTCCCTTGTCCTGCGCCCTCCAACATGGGCACGCATGGAGAGGTTGGCCGCAACAAGGGCCGCAACACCGGCCGCGACGAACCGAGCCCACACTACGCAGCCTAGTGGTCTGTTTGCGGGCGGCCGGAGTTTGGATCCGCGTGGATGTTCATCCAGAGTCGGATGGCGGTCCCTGAGGGGCCAGTCCTGACCTGGACTAGGTCGCACAGGTGGTTGACCATCAGCAGGCCTCGACCCGATTCCATAGATTCATGGGGGTGCAGGCGCCCGGCGAGCGGGTCGGTGATGTGCCCACGATCGCGGACCTCGCAGATCAGCCACCCGTCGTCGATCCAACGCAGAAGGGCGGCCCCTTCTCCCGCGTGCGCGACGCTGTTGCCGCCGAGCTCACTGATCGCTATTACCAGATCGGTGACCCGGTCGGCCGGCAGGCCAGCCTCGGAGGCCCACGCGGATACGAGTTGCCGCGCGTGCGCGACGAGGCTGAACTCGAACACCTCAGCGTCCGGCGGCGGGGCGGGTTGTCGGTCGAAGATTGTGTCCACGACCGCCCGGGGGTCGGTAAAGCGCCGACTGGCACGGCGACCGCTGACTTCGCGGATAAACGGGTGCGTGCGCTCGGCGTCGGCAAGCGCACGCGGCGGCAGGCCGGCGATGTCGTAGGGGCAGAGGATGTCGGCGTCCTGACCGGCGAAGGCCAGATTGATCAAAGCGTCGTGCTCAACGCCTGCGGCGTACTCGTGTTCCGACCGGCCCGGCCAGATGCACTCTCCGACCATGGCCACGCGGCGACCCGGGTGCGCATCGGCGAACATGCGCAGCACACCCGGAATGATCCGGCCGGGATTGCGGCCATCCCGAGCCATATCGCCGAACCGAACCCCCACCGCTTCAGCGCCCAGCGCCTCGCGGACCAGGTCCAGTCGGGGACCGGGGACCTCCACCAACACTGGCTGCCCCGCGGCCAACGCGGCACGCACGTACGACAGGACTCCCGACACGAACTCGCGGCCGTCTCGGTAGGGCATCGCCTCGTGCAGCAACCCCGCTCGGGCGCTGTCCGGAGCACCAGCCGCATTCACGGTTCCTCCCGACGTCCCGAGATGTGCAGCCAGGTCCCGTCACCACCGCCCCAGAGCGTCTCGAAGATACGTCTCAAGGAGTTTGGCGGCTCATGGACGACCAGCTTCCCGCCCTCATCGTGCAGCCGGTTCGCTGTCTGCACCACCACCGTGACGCTGTGCGTGTCCATGAAGGTCACGCCCGCGAGGTCCAGAAGCGATTCCCCGTTGGAGCCCAGCAACTGCGACAGCGCCGCCTTGAACTGGTCCCTGGTCGCAAGATCGACCTCGCCGAGTATCGTCAACCTGACAGGGTCACCCGCCCATGTGATGGTCAACTCATTGGGCTCCACGATGCGATCACCCCTTCCGCAACCGCGTGGTGACCCCCCGAGTTCACCACAAGCGATCCCACCCGGCAAAGCGGGTCGACTGGTCCACCCGCTACCTTCGTCGAGGCTCACGAGCCTCACCCGCGCATGTCCCACCCGTGCCCGCCGCACTCGCTGCACAGCTCGGTACGTGCCGGCATCCTCCCGCCGTTCGAAGTGACACTTGGCTCGCTCACGGACCAATGGGCAGCCCATTTGGAGTGCTCACAGGTCGAGGCTCAAGGTGACCTGGAGTGCCTCCAGGGCCGGATGTAGTGACCGATGAGCGTGGAGATACGCCGGTGGCGCGTCTGGGCGGCTCCCTCGACGACCGGCCGGCGCGCCTTGGATTGCCACAGGACTCCGACGGGCGGCCGCGGGCGCCAGCCCTCAAAGAACACCCTCTTCGGCGTCCACGCGCTCAGAGATCAGCGTGGCCACGGTCTTGAGTTGCGACCTCTCACCGCGAGCGTCGCGCTATCGGATCGGCCGGCGGCCCGTCGAGCCGTCGGAACATCGCCCATAGCAGTCCTAAGAGGGCGGACCTACACGATCGCTCCTCGCGGCGATACCTCGATAGTTGCCACACCGCGAGCGAAGATCGCGACCAACCGGTCGTCGTGGCGGCAGCGGAGGACACCCGACTCCTCCCTCATCTTCTCGACGACCTGATCGATGAGCCCAACCTCGTCGTCCTGATCGGGATCCTCATACGTCAAGTCCGTGTTTTCGCCACCGATCAGCCGGACACGCAGCACGATCGTTGCCATGTCCGAAAGGTAGTACGACCAAGTCCTGCGGCGCCTCGCATGCCGGACCTTCGCGGCGTAATGTCAACACCTACCACTCGCCTCGGCCAAGGGGACGCCATGCCCTACTCGGACCCAGGATCGTCCCCAGCGCCAATCCCGGCCTGGGCCCTGCAGCAGGCGACCGAAGAGTTGTACGACGTCAAGGAATCTGAGGCGATCGCGCAGCGCGCCCGAGAGATCGCGCGCCAGGCCCAGGAGCGAGAGGACGAACGCCACGACGAGTACGACGATCCCGACCAGGGCGGGGAGGCCTGACAGTTGAGGCCCACCGCAGACCTCAACGGACGCGCCAAGAGATGGCGCTCAGACGGCCCCAGCCGGAAGGCCCCGGGCGAGCTGTTCGAGCCCGCTGTCAGGAGCGGGTGACCTGGACGACGGTCGGCCGCGGGCCCGGCGAAGTCGCCCTTGGGCGCCGTGCCGCCGGCGGCGACGTAGTCGGGGAAGCGGGACTGCGGGGCGGCCCAGGTGCCGTCCTCGCCGGGGTGCTGCACGGCGACGAAGACCGAGCCGTCGCGGTCGTGGATCACCGGGCCGCAGGTCTCGGCTCCGGCGGGGACGGCGAGGAACTGCTGCACCCGCCCTCGCTCGGGCCCGGCGACGGGCACCTTGTAGAGCCCGTCGCTGTGCGCCAGCGCGCTGGGCTGGCCGTCGGTGGAGATCCAGAGGTTGCCCACGCTGTCGAATGCCACGTTGTCCGGGCAGGAGATCGGGGAGACCGGTCCGGTGTAGCCGCCGAAGTAGGTGCCGGCCGTGGCGGGGTCGCCGCAGATCAGGATCAGGTTCCACGAGAACGTCGCCGCCGTGTGGTCGCCGCGCGGTGGGTGCGATCTCGACGACGTGGCCGTCCTTGTTGGCCGGCCGCGGGTTGGGCTCGGTCGGGCCTTCCTTGCCGGGCTTGCCGCGGTCGGTGTTGTTGGTGCAGGCGACGTAGATGCGGCCGTTGTGCAGGTTGGGCTGCGACGTCCTCGGGGCGGTCCATCTTGGTGGGCTGGACGGCGTCCGCGGCGAGCCGGGTGAAGACGAGCACCTCCTCGAGCGCTGAAGCCCGGCACCATCGACTGGCCGTTGCGGGTCAGCGGGATCCACTCGCCGGTGCCGTCGCTGACGCCGTCCTCGAGGCCGTCGCCGGTGAACCGGGCGACCGACAGGTCGCCCTCGCTGAGCAGCGACAGGTTGTGCCGCCGGCCGCGCGCGCTGCCGCCGCGGCGGTACTTGTCGCGGGAGACGAACCGGTAGACGTAGTCGAAGCGCTCGTCGTCGCCCATGTAGGCCACCACGTGCCCGTCCCGGTTGACGACGACGTTGGCGCCCTCGTGCTTGAAGCGGCCCATCGCGGTGTGCTTGACCGGCGTCGAGTCGGGGTCGTGCGGGTCGATCTCGACGATCCAGCCGAACCGGTTCGGCTCGTTGGCGTAGTCGGGGTTGGTGGCGTCCCACCGCGGGTCGACCGAGCGCCAGTTGCGGGTGTCCTGGGTGCCGCTCAGGCCGTACGCGCTTCTCGCGCGGGTCGGTGCCGGTGGCGAGGAAGTACTGGTTGAAGTTCTCCTCGCCCGACAGCACCGTGCCCCACGGCGTCGTGCCGCCGGCGCAGTTGTTCATCGTGCCGCGGACCCGGCGCGCCGGTGCGGGTCCTCGGCGGTCTTGAGCAGGTCGGAGCCGGCCGCCGGGCCGTCGACGCGGAACGCGGTGTCGAGGGTGATCCGGCGGTTGAGGCGGGCGCCCTTGACGTAGTGCCACGTGTCGCCGCGGTCCTGCGCGCTCGAGCTCGACGACGGACAGGCCGTGCGCGGCCCAGGCCGTGCGGATCACGCAGCTCGGCGTCGGTGCCGGGCGGGAACATGATGTTCTCGTTGGTGTACTCGTGGTTGGCCACCAGCAGGGCCCGGGTGCCGCTGCCGGTTGGTCTCGATGATGTCGAGGTAGTCGCAGTTGTAGCCGAACTGCCGCGCCTGGGCCTCCGGCGACTGGTTCGCGGCGTCGAAGGCCGGCGCGCCCTCCAGGATCGGGTCGCCCCAGCGGATGATCGGGTCCCAGCTCGTAGCCACGACGGCACCGTCACGTCGTCCACGGTGACCGCGACCGGCGCGATCGGGGTGAACGGCAGCCCGTGACCGCCGCGTGTCCCCGTCCGTGGCTGCCCGCGGCGGGCCGGCGGCGGCGGGAGTGGCCGTCGCGGCGAGGGTGCCCAGCGGCGGTCGCCGCGACACCAGCGCCGAGCACGGCGCGGCGGCTCAGGGCACTGGCCGCCACGTCGCGGAAGTAGGTCGTGTCGGTCGTGTTGGGCGCCTGGAAGGAGCAGGCGTCGCCACACCGCAGGTGGCAGGTCACCGGGCTGCGGTTGCCGTGCGTGCGGCCGGCCATCGGGAGCGGGCGGTGGGTAAGGCCGTGGGCCGGTGTCGGTCATGCTGCATCTCCTGCTCGAGGTCCGGGTTTCTGGCTGCGACGCTGACCCATCTCTGCGTGCGGCAGGCTGCGGGAAGATGGCCAGCAGATGAACGAGGGCGCCACGTGCTCAGCCGCGACGGAGGATGTCGCGCAGTACCTGTGGGTAGTTGGTGATGATGCCGTCGACGTGCCAGTTGATCGCCCGACGCATGTCAGTGCCGGCGTTGACCGTCCACACGTGCGCCTCCATTCCCTGTGTGTGGATCTCATCGACGGTTGACTGGTCGATCGCGCCGAGAGCCGGGTTGACCTGCTGCGCCCACGTCGCCGCGGCGGCGATCTCGGCCGCGGTCGGCTTGTTGCCGTAGAGCAGGCCGACCGGCACGTCGGGCGCACGGTCCTTGTAGACCCGCAGCCAGGCGTGGTTGAAGCACTGCACGACGACTCGGTCGGCCTTCAGGGCGCGGTTGAACGCCGGCAACGACCGCAGCTCTTTGTCGAGGTCGGCCTCGATGCCCGGGTAGAGCTCAGGAGCCTTCGGCTCGAGCAGCATGCCGGCCTGCTCTCCGACGGCATTGACCCACTCGGCAAGTGTCGGCACGCGCTCGCCGGCGAACTCGGGGGCGAACCAGGAACCCGCGTCGAGCTGCTTGATCTCGGCGAGGGTGAAGTCGCCGACGGCCCAGGGAGTGCGGTCGGGGAAGACCTGCTCGACGTCCGTGGTCCGGGCAAGCGTGGTGTCGTGCATGATGACCAGCTCCCCATCTCGGGTGCGCTGGATGTCGTTCTCGACCACGTCGGCCTTCTGCGAGATGGCCAGCCGGACTGCCGCCAAGGTGTTCTCCGGTGCGGCGCCGGACGAACCTCGGTGGGCAACGACGTCGACCGGCTGCTCGGTCGCTACAGCGGGGGTGGCCAACCCGAGCGCACCAAGCACCGGCAACAGGACGGCGAGGACTGCGGCGAGGGCGCGGGCGGAACGAGGCATGGCTGGTCTCCCGGGAGTCACGTGGCCCGGCCACACGGCCGGCGAGTCACCGACGCTGCCGCGGCAATGCGAACCGGCGGTGACCGCGTGCCCAACCCTGGGTGACGCCTACGGCACAAGTCGCGGCGCGATCAACGGGGATTGGCTGGAGCATGGGCGTTCGATGCTGATCGTCCACGGCGGGTGCCCTTGGTGCGCTCGCGCTCACGCAGCGCTCCGCTCGTGCTCGGACTGCTCGAGGAATGCCTTCAGGCCGGCGAGATCGTCGGTGTTGATGTGGTCTACGCCGGCTTCGAGAAGCTCCGACCAGAGTGCCTCCCGCGCCGGTCCGGGCTGGTCCGGAGTGGCCCAGAACCGCACCCGGTAGCCGGCGTCGTGGGCCTCATCGAGGATGCGGTGCAGTTTCCGCCGCTCGTCGGCGGGCATCTGCCCCTCGCCCTGCCAAGTGAAGTTCTTGGACCAGTTGTCGCTGACCAGCGGCATCACCGCCGGCGACAGCCCCGAGCCGAGGTCGGTGAGCCGGCCGTCGTACCCGGCGTACCGGATGTCCTGCTGACGCATCGTGGCCAGCGTTCGGTTGCCGCTGATGACGGCGGTGACCGGTCCGCGCCTGACGCGCTTGTTCTGCACGAGCGTCGTCATCATGTCGGCATTGGCGCGGAGCGCACGATCGACCGCGGCGTAGGTGGTCTCCGCGTCGCTCTTGACGTCGATCAGAAGCTGGAAGTTGCCTCGCCAGCCGGGGTAGACGGATCCACCGGTGGCGGCAATCCGGCGCCGCAGCGGCTCGAGGTAGAGCGACTCCAGGGTCCGGCCAGGCTGCACCTGCGCCAGGTCGTGCGCGACCAGGAGCTCGCCGTTGACCAGCCAGACATCGGCCTCAACGCTGGTGAAGCCGTGGTCGAGCGCATCGAGCAGCGGCCTCTGGTGCTCATAATCGTTGTGGGCGTGAGCTTGCCGGAGCGGCTGGACGCCCGAGCCCTCGGCTGCGCTGTCACTCGCAAATGCTGGCAGGACGAGGCCGACCGTCATGAGCGCGATGGCAGAGGTCAGAAGGACACGGATTTCTGTACGCATGGTCGATAGCGCAGCAGCGCTGGGTATACGCGGCATGAACTGCCGCCGAGCCGTTGCCGAAGGAGAGCCAACGGATCTGCACGCGCCCAGCGCAGCGCCGGCGACACCTTGACGCTGAATGACGCCCACGGCCTGGGTGGTTCTGGCTCCAGGGAACCCGGGCACAGCGTCGAGCGGATCCAGATTGGCGCAGACACGGCTCCTCGACGGCTCGCTCGACGGCTCTGAGATGCACGCGCGGCATGGGATCTCTGGTGATCGTCCGGTCGCGCTCTACGCGCCGACAGGCGAGCGCCGCAACTCGATGGATTCCATGGCGAGGAGCCGATCGCCAAGCTGGCTGCGTTCGACCGTTAACGACCTCCTGGTCAAGCCGCCCGACCTCGCGCACTCGTCGATCGATTGGTGGACCGGCGAGCGCCGCTCGAAGCTGGCGAGCAGGAGCGTGCCTCTCGTACTTCGTGCGGGGACTAGCCCAGGCCATGGTTTGCGGAGTCCGCGATGTACTGTCGATGACAGCGCCCTTCAGTGGACGTGTGTAGCGCAGTACGCGCGCATCGTTCACCACTGAAGGGTGTTGTCTGTGCCGCACTTATTCCCGAAGTATTCGGTCGTGAGCGCGCAAATTGGCGACTACCACGACACAGCAGTGGAGCGGCGTCTGTTACGTCTCCGCAGGTCAGCGGTCGAATGCGCAATCGGACGCAAGACCCGCTACGCCGGAGCGTCAGAACAAGGGGTCGCAGGTTCAAATCCTGTCAGCCCGACAGATCCGCGAGAAATGGGAAACCGTCGCTCACGTGCGGAAACAGCCGAGGGGCCATTCCCGACTATCACCGCGGATGGCCCCCTCGCTGTTATCTCACAACCCGCAGTGAGCGTCGGCCATCATTCCGACGCACTTCCCGGACGCCTGCACAACGCCATAGCATCTCAAGCAGGTCAGGCCCTGTGGCAGGACTCTGACGGGCGCCCCTCGGCAGGGTGTGGGGCTTCGTCCGTGGGTACGTGGAGACAGAATTCTCGAGGAAGCGGGTGCAGAGATGGCCGACACCGTAGACACCGACTCCGGTCTGGAGCCCACCGACCTCAAGCGTGGACTGAAGCAGCGCCACCTCACGATGATCGCCATCGGCGGCGTCATCGGAGCCGGGCTGTTCGTCGGCTCCGGCGTTGTCATCAACGAGACAGGGCCTGCTGCGTTCCTCAGCTATCTGATCACCGGCGTCCTCATCATCCTCGTGATGCGGATGCTCGGCGAGATGGCGACCGCCAACCCGTCCACCGGTTCGTTCGCCGACTATGCGCGCCGGGCGCTCGGCGGCTGGGCGGGCTTCTCGGTCGGCTGGCTGTACTGGTACTTCTGGGTGATCGTCGTCGGCTTCGAGGCGACCGCCGGCGCGAAGATCATCCAGTACTGGTGGAAGGGTCCGGAGCTCTGGGTGCTGGCGCTCGGACTCATGGTCCTGATGACCGCGACCAACCTGTTCTCGGTGAAGTCGTACGGCGAGTTCGAGTACTGGTTCGCCGGCATCAAGGTCGCGGCGATCGTCGCCTTCCTCGGCCTGGGCGCGCTGTTCGTGCTCGGTCTGTGGCCTAACCAGGACCTGGACTTCAGCAACCTGACCGATCAGGGCGGCTTCCTCCCCAACGGCCCGAGTGCGATCTTCTCCAGCATCGTGGTCGTCGTCTTCTCGATGGTGGGCGCCGAGATCGCCACCGTCGCAGCAGCCGAGTCGCACGACCCGAAGAAGGCGATCGCCAAGGCCACCCAGTCCGTGATCGTGAGGGTGTTGACGTTCTACGTCGGCTCGGTCTTCCTGCTCGTCTGCATCCTGCCGTGGGACGACACCGAGCTCGGCGCGTCGCCGTACGTCGCGGCGTTCACCGAGATGGGCATCCCGGGTGCCGACGACCTGATGAACGCGGTCGTGCTCACCGCGGTGCTGTCCTGCCTCAACTCCGGGCTCTACACGGCCTCGCGGATGCTGTTCGTGCTGGCCGGTCGCCGCGAGGCGCCGATGGCCCTGATCACGGTCAACGGCCGGGGCGTGCCGGTGTGGGCGATCCTCGCGTCGACGGTGGTCGGCTTCCTGTGCGTGATCGCTGCGTACGTCTCGCCCGACACCGTCTTCCTCTTCCTGCTCAACTCGTCCGGTGCGGTGATCCTGTTCGTCTACCTGCTGATCGCGATCTCGCAGTACGTGCTGCGGCGGCAGACCCCGGAGGACAAGCTGACGGTGAAGATGTGGTTCTTCCCCTATCTCACCATCGCCGCCGCGCTGGGCATCGTCGGTGTGCTGCTGCAGATGTTCTTCACCGAGGCGACCCGCTCGCAGCTGGTGCTGAGCCTGCTGTCCTGGGGTGTCGTGCTGGCGCTCTACGCCGTGACCCGTTGGCGTGGCGGCTCCATGAGCGCGGAGGAGGTCGAGGCGAAGAAGACCGCCAGGCCCTCCGGTCGTGCGGCGGAGCGCATCCTCGTCCTCGCGAACCAGACCCTCGTCGGCGAGCAATTGCACGACACCTTGCTGGGCATCGACGGCAGCGACCGTGCGGAGTACCTCGTCATCGTCCCGGCCAATCCCGTCGATACCGGGCAGGCGGACCGTGAGGGCGCGGCGTTCGTGTGGGAGGCGACCACGCAGGGCGGCCGAAGAGCGGCTCGAGCAGACGCTCTCGACCTTGCAGGCGCGTGGACTCACCGTGCGCGGCGAGCTCGGCGACTACCGACCCCTGCTCGCGCTCGACAAGGCAGTGCGCGAGTTCAGGCCCGACCACGTGGTGATCTCCACGCACCCCGAGGAGCGCTCGACCTGGCTGCGCCACGGGGTCGTCGACGAGGCCCGCAAGCGCTACGACGACATCGACATCGAGCACATAGTCGTCGAGCCCGTGCAGGCGTCCTGACCAGACCAGCCACCTTGCGAGCCAGCCCTTGCGAGCTGGCGCGGCGCGCCACATGTCACGAGACGTGTCACAAACGGCGACCAACCGAACCTGCCGAGAACATCCCGCTCAGTCACCAAACGCACACTCTGCTGGGACTCGCCATCGCAGATCGAACTCGGCCCACACCGACTTGCCGTGGGTACGTGCGTTAACACCCCAATCGCGGCTCAGCACGCTCACGATGGCGATGCCACGACCTCCTGTGTCGAGGAACTTGGCAACGACTCGGACGGGGCCGGCCTGGGAGCCGTCCTCGACTTCCAACAGCAACGTCCGGTCGAACGCTTGGAGGGACACCCGCAAGGGCGGGTGTGCGTGCACCAGCGCGTTGGTGACGAGTTCGCTCACGACCAGTACAACGTCGTCAGTCAGGTACGAGAGCAAGTGCTCACCGAGGTGGAGGCGGACGAAATCGCGCGCTCTCGACGCGCTGGCGGGCTGCGCCGCCAGTTGAATGTCCGAAGACCACGCAGCGACGGGTCCCATCACACCCCCCGGGCGTACATAAGACGCACCGCCGCCACGGCCAACGTCAGTGCGGGGTCCAAGCAACGACAAGAGCCGTAAGGAGCAACATTACGCCGCCGGGGCACATCGCTAGGCCGAGGTCCTACGCCATCCTCGTCCGTCTGGGACACAACAACCACGGACACAGGCTCACGGATCTGCTGCCGTCAGCTCCGAGTTCCGTGACGACCGCCGTTCTTGCGGTGTCAGCTCGGTGCGCAGGTCGCGCATGATCCGGGTCAGCAGACGGGAGACCTGCATCTGGCTGACGCCGATGTCCTCGCCGATCTCTTGCTGGCTGCGGTCCTCGAAGAAGCGCAGGTAGAGGACCCGGCGGTCCCTCTTCTTCAGCAGGCGTACCACCGGAGCCGGGGCGACCCGGGCCTCCGCAGCGGACCTGGACCGGTCCTCGTCACCGATGAGATCGCCCAGGGTGGTCAGCCCGCCGCCGTCAAGCCCGCGACTGTGCGGTCGAGGGAGGCGGGGGCGAAGCAGCCGTCGGCAGACATCGTGTCGACGACGTCGGCGACCTCGATGCCGAGGTAGTCCGCGATCTCTGGTGGTCGGGGTGAGCTGCCCAGGAGCTGGACCAGCTCGCCCTCGGCGGCAGTGACTCGGGCCTGGGTTTCCTGGATCAGCCGGTGTGGTCGGACCGTCCAGCCGTGGTCGCGGAAGTGCCTCTTCAGTTCACCGCGGATGGTGGGCACGGCGTAGGAGAGGAAGTCGTGGAGGCGGGACGGATCGAAGTCCCGGGTGGCGCGGGTGAGCGCGGTGTAGGCGACCTGGACCAGGTCGTCCTCCTCGATGCCTCGCCTGAAGTAGCGGCTCGCGACGCTGCGGGCCACCTCCATGTTGAGCGGGACGACGTAGTCGAGCAGTTCGCGTCGTGTCCTGCTGCTCTGTGACGCGGCAGCGGTCGCCCAGAGCGCGCGCGGTGCGGTCGCGGCGCTGCTGCCGGGTGAGGTCCCGTCGGCGGGGAGGACAGCGCGCGCTCGGCTGACGTGCCGGACGAGGTGCCCCTGGTCCGCCTGGGGCCAATCCTGCGATGGGGGACGACGCCAAGGCGGGGTTGGGACTCTTGTGGCTCTCGGGAAAGTGGCGCACTGTGGGAATAGCGTCGTACCGGGGCCCCGTATGACCGCCGCCATCATCTGACATGTGTGGCGAGGCGAGTCCGAGATCGGGAGGGTCGCGTCTCTAGCTCGCGTCCACACGTCGAGCGCAACTCACCCGACGAACAAAGGATTTCTCATGCAGGCTAAGACGCTGGTCCGCTATGGAGCGCCGATATCGATCGTCGCGGGCGCGCTGATGATCATCACCCGACCGGTGATCCTCTTCACCACGCCGGCCGAGATCGGAGATTTCAAGGAGTACGTCCTCAGCCCCACCCACGCGGTCACCAGCGTCGTGTCGATCTTGGCCTTCGCGCTCCTCGTGATCGCCCTGGTGGCGCTATACGACCGCGAGGCGCGCAGCGCCGGCGCGTTCGGAGCTCTCGCCTTCGGAGCGGCGGTGGTCGGGACGATGTTCATGACCGGAGACTGGTGGTACGAGGCCTTTGCGGTGCCACGCTTGGTGGAGGTCGAACCCGACGCGGTCGAAAACTTTGTCGGGGGCAGGCTGATCATCGGGGGTGTGACCAGCTTCGTGCTGTTCGGTATCGGTTGGATCATGTACGGAGTGGCGAGCATTCGGGCTCGTGTCATCCCGCGAAACATCTCGATCACCATCCTCGTGGGCGGCTTCATGTCCGGCGTGCCGATTGGGTTCGCCTACCTCAGCGGCGGGGTGGTTCTCGGGCTGGCATTCGTCTGGCTCGGCGTATGGATGAGCCGAGCAGCCGATCGGGTGTCGGAGGCCGCAACGGTGGGATGAGTTCACCGACCGACCGCCCCCCTGCGGGCCGCGGTGACTCGCCCCCGACCACTGTCACTGGCCGGCCGTACTGAACCTCTGCATCGACGATCGGAGCGGCAACGGCGAAGACCACGCGCGCGCCCTGGGCTACCGTGACCGGATCGGCGACTCAGAAGCAGCTTCGTCGCCATGATCTGGAACACGCTCACCTGCAAGATTCGGTACGTTGCTCGTCGCCGAAGCATTCCTCTCGAACCCGGGACGATTCTGGGGCGCTTGCACGCATGGCGTTGGGGTCGCGATTGTCACCGCCGCCAGCGCGACCACGCGGTTTGTTTGCTGGTACCCGCATAGGTCGCAACCTGACTCCAGGATCCGGTCTCGGCAAGCAGTCGTGCCGAGGAGCCGAGCGCGCGCCCGAGGTGGTCACTGAGGGAGATCAACTCCTGAAAGGCATCGGGGTCAGGCTGCGCGGCCAGCTCGTCGACCAGCGCGCGCACATCTGCGGCCACCCCGGCCGCTGGCCTTTCAGTCATCTTCCACCCCCGATGACAGACGTACGTCGATGTGGGCCTCATCGTCGTCGAAATGCCGAGTCCAGCTGCGACCGGGCCATTGGTAGGTCACGGTGCCCTCTGCGGGTCGGTAGGCGGCGGTGTAGAGCGTGCCGAAGCCTCGGTCGTAGGCGCCAGTGTGCAGGGGTTGCGTTGTGAACGCGTCGACGAGTTCACCCACGGCACCTCCAGACTCAAGATCACTGAGCACGGCGAACAGCCTGCGCTGTCGCTGCCGGCTGCGCAGCGGGTCGGAGATGTGGGGATGTTCGACAACGGTGAGTCGATGGTTGGTTGCGGCCCGGAGGTCGCTGACCTCGGCGGGTTCACCGGGGGCAACGTAAACCGTTGCATGATGACCGGCGGTGTCCACGAGGGAGATGTTGTAGGCCTGAGACACGGGGATCCGTCTGAGGGCTGCGATCGACGATTCCACGTCTGGGCACGTCTCGAGCAGGTAGCGGATCACAATCGGAATGCCAAACCCGTGGCCGGAACCCGGGCGCCCGCCCAAGGTGAGGGAGACCGCCAGGCCATCCTCGTTCATGCCGTCAACCAGGCCCCACAGCACGTCGCTGGTGCCGATCACCCGTCGCTGCCCCGAGTAGTTGGTCGAGGCCACGACGCCCTCGAAGAGCCGGGGGTCGTAGTCGTAGTTGCGAACCAACAACGGCGCGTGCCCGGGAACAACTGCCTGGGAGCACCCCGCGGCGATGGCCGGCATCCGCCACATGGTCAGCATCCTGGCTGCCAGCGGGTCACTGCCGGCCAGCTCCACCAGCCGCTCCCAGTGGGGCAGCAGCTCCGGCATGTGCTCCATCAGCGCGGCCCGTGCCTCGGCCAGCGAAGGCCTCACTTTGAGGTCGTGCGCGGTGTACCAGGAGCGATAGGCCGGCCACGTGGTGTCGAACAGCACTTGCCACCGCGGACCTGGAGTTGCTTCCCGATAGGAGTGGAAGGTGAGTTCGTGCTGCCCGGCCGGCCGTGCTGCCCGGGAACTGATGGGTTGTGCGCACGCCTGCTCCCCGGCCGTCGGGTGGCGGATCCAGGTGAGGCCATAGTGAACCCATTCCTGCCATGTGGCCTCCGATGAGGGAGGGACGGGGGCGGCAGGGGCGTCGTGGAGGCATTGGAGAGTGCTCATGCCGTCAAAGAAACCATGACGGACCACCAATCGTCAAATATTCTTGACGGCCGTTGCCAACGACGCGACGCTTCGCACGGGAATGCATGGCGGGTTGCGGCCTCGATGTTGAGTGCGGAAGGTTGCCGCTTCCGTGGTCTGTGCGCGGGCGGCCGGTGAAGCGAGTTCGCCCGTGACGCCATCGATCGCTGCTGCAGCGACCGATCGTGCGTGCACGTCGAGCCCAACACTCGTACGCTCTGTGAACACCGGGGCCTCCCACAAATGTCGGATAGGCCGAGCGGGTGGCCCCTGCTCGGTAACCCACGAATTTTGTGAGTGAGGCCCCGGCCCGTTACCCCCTCACAGCGACGGGGTCACCTCATACCGTCTAGGTCACGGCGCGAGCTGGCGCGCGCAACCCGAACCCGATTAGCGCCAGGACGATTCCCAGGACAAACGCCATGCCTGAGACACCGAAGGCGACGACCGACGTGAACAGCGACGCCTGGAGGAATGCGGAGTCCATCGCGACGGCGCGGTTGGGGTCATCTTGGTCGAGCTCAGCGTAGGTCAGGCCACCCGTGATGTCCTGGGTGTGGTGGTCGATGATGTCTGCCTGGCAGAACGCCGAGATGGGGCCGTTCACGTTGTCGCCAGCCGCGCAGTTCGCGTCGTCGGCGACCGTGATCTTCTGGTCTTCCAGGGTGGTGGAGACCACCACCCAGGTGACCACTCCGGCAATCGCCATGATGATGCCGACGACAACGGCGGTGATTGACGCGATCGTGCGCATGTCTCGTGCTCCCTCCGGTCAGGTCCGGTCGACCGGTGCCGCCATGACTCATTGGACCGGTCACGGCACGTATCTTCCGGGAGCTCGGACGGGGCGGGCTCCCCCGCACCGGGTGAATGCGGCGCAAGCGCGAACACGGCAGGCCGGGTTCCGGTCATCTTTGGCTACCACGGGTTCCGGACTTTCGTCCTGCCGTTCGGCTGCGCAGCCGTGTTTGCGGGCCAAACTCGCCCGACAGGAGTCGATAGTCTCGGGCTGTGGCCCGCAGCGTGTACGTCGCAGCCGTCGAAGGCTTCACCGGCAAGTCCACGGTGGCGCTCGGGGTTCTCGAGGAGCTGTCCAAGCGGGTTGAGCGGGTGGGGGTCTTCCGACCTGTCGTACGCGAGCAGAGTGGCGTCGACTATGTCCTCGACCTCCTGGTCTCGCACGACGCCGTGACGCTGACCTACGACGAGTGCGCCGGCGTGACCTACTCCGAGCTGCACCGAGACCCGGACGCGGCGCTTGAGAGGATCGTGGAGCGCTACCACCAGGTGGTGGAGCAGGCCGATGCCGTGGTTGTCGTGGGCAGCGACTACACGGACGTCGGAGCGCCGACGGAGTTCTCCTTCAACGCCCGCGTCGCGGCCAACCTGGGGACCCCGGTGATGTTGGTCCTGAACGCGCACGGCAAGACCCCGGAGGATCTGCAGACCACGGCAGACCTGGCTGCGGCGGAGCTGAAGGCCAACCTCGGCACGCTGGTCGCGGTCGTTGCCAACCGCGCCGACCCGGCCGCCCGCGACGAGGTGATCGCCGCGCTCGCTGGCTACGACGTCCCAGCCTTCGCACTGCCGGAGGAACCGCTCCTGAACGCACCCTCGGTCGGCGACATGATGCTGGCGTGCGAGGGCACGCTGGTCAGCGGCGAAGAGCGGCTTCTGGCGCAGGAAGCGACGGGCGTCGTAGTTGCTGCGATGACGCTGCCCAACGTGCTGGACCGGCTGTTCGACGGTGCGGTGGTGGTGGCCCCAGGCGACCGACCGGAGGTGGTTCTCGGCGTCCTCACCGCCCACGTGTCGGCGAACTTTCCACAGATGTCCGGGATCGTGCTCAACGGCGGCATTCCGCTGGCCCCCCAGATCGGCCGTCTCATAGAAGGTGTGCGGACCACGATGCCGATCATCGAGACCGAGCTCGGCACCAAAGACACCGCAACCGCGCTCACCGCTCTTCGCGGCCGTCTTCACAAGGAATCGCCACGCAAGGTGGCGACTGCGCTCGCGCTGTTCGCCGAGTACGTCGACGGTGACGCCCTGCTCGACCGGCTGCATGTCGCACGCAGCTCGGCGGTCACGCCGCTGATGTTCGAGCACCAGCTGCTCGACCTCGCCGTGGCCGACCGGCGTCATGTCGTCCTTCCCGAGGGTGAGGACGACCGCATCCTCCAGGCCGCGGACATCGTGCTGCGCCGCAGGATCGCGGATCTGACCATTCTCGGGGACCCCCGCGCAATCCAGGCGCGGGCGGCGATGCTCGGCGTCGATCTCGCCAGGGCGCGCCTGCTCAGCCCGTTCGACGAGGAGCTTCGCGAGCGGTTCGCCGCGGAGTACCACCAGCGGCGCCGGCACAAGGGGGTCGACCTCGAACGCGCGCGAGACCTCGTGGTGGACGTCTCCTACTTCGGGACCATGATGGTCGAGCTCGGGCTGGCCGACGGAATGGTCTCCGGCGCGGCCCACACCACCGCCCACACGATCCGGCCCGCGCTCGAGGTGGTGCGGACCGTGCCCGACGTCTCGGTGGTGTCCTCGGTGTTGTTCATGTGCCTGCGCCACCAGGTCCTGGTGTACGGCGACTGCGCGGTCAATCCCGACCCGACCGCGGCGCAGCTCGCGGACATCGCGCTCGCCTCCGCCCGGACGGCCTCGGCGTTCGGCATCGAGCCGCGGGTGGCGATGCTCTCCTACTCGACCGGCCGCTCGGGAACCGGGAGCGATGTGGAGAAGGTCGTCGAGGCCACGGCGATGGTGCGCGAGCGCGCGCCGGGCCTCCCGATCGAGGGCCCGATCCAGTACGACGCCGCCATCGACGCCACCGTGGCGAGCACCAAGCTCCCCGACTCCGAGGTGGCCGGACGGGCGACGGTCTTCGTGTTCCCCGACCTCAACACGGGCAACAACACCTACAAGGCGGTGCAGCGCTCGGCGGGGGCGCTCGCGGTCGGCCCGATCCTCCAGGGGCTGCGCAAGCCGATCAACGACCTCTCCCGTGGCGCGACCGTGCGTGACATCGTCAACACGATCGCGATCTCCGCGATCCAGGCCCAGGGGCGTTCGTGAGCGCCCACGTGCTGGTGATCAATGCGGGGTCGTCGTCGTTGAAGTACAGCCTCGTCGACGCCGACACCGGTGCGGCGCCCGTGGCCGGGTCGGTGGAGCGGATCGGCGAGTCCCGTGGACGACTGCAGCACTCGACCGGCGACCGCAGGCACTCCTCCGAGCAGGAGTTCCGCTCGGTCGAGGAAGCGCTGGCCGGCGTGGTGGACGCCTTCGCAACCCACGGTCCGCCCCTGGAGGGGACAGAGCTCGCCGCGGTGGGCCATCGGGTCGTCCACGGCGGCTCCCGGTTCGCCGAGCCGGCGCTCGTCGACGACTCGCTCATTGAGGCGGTGACACAGCTGGTGCCCCTCGCACCGCTGCACAACCCGGCCAACCTCGAAGGACTGCGGGTCGCCCGCGAGCTGTTCCCCGACGTACCCCAGGTGGCGGTCTTCGACACCGCGTTCCACCAGACCATGCCGCGCGTCGCCTACACCTACGCCGTCCCCCGGGCCTGGCGCGAGGAGCACCGGATCCGCCGCTACGGGTTCCACGGGACCTCGCACGCCTTCGTCAGCCGGGAGGCCGCGCGGCTGCTCGGCAAGCCCGTGGACGAGACGAACCTGATCGTGCTCCACCTCGGCAACGGGGCCTCGGCCGCGGCCATCCGCGGCGGGCAGTCGGTCGACACGTCGATGGGGTTCACCCCGCTCGAAGGCCTCGTCATGGGAACCCGCTCCGGCGACCTCGACCCGGCGGTGCACGCACACCTGCACCGCCAGCTCGGCTGGTCGATCGACGTCATCGACAGCGCCCTCAACCGCGAGTCGGGCCTGAAGGGACTCGCCGGGCACAACGACTTCCGCGAGGTCGAGGCGCTCTGCGCGCGGGGCGACGCGGCCGCCCAGCTGGCGTTCGACGTCTACTGCTACCGCATCCGCAAGTACGTCGGCGCCTACTTCGCCGTGCTCGGGACCGTAGACGCCGTGGTCTTCACTGCCGGCGTCGGCCAGCGCGGAACCGCCGTGCGGGCCAGCTGCCTGGCCGGGCTCGAGGCGCTAGGGATCGAGATCGACGACGCGCGCAACGCCGGACTGCTCGATGGTCCGGGGGCGGTCTCCACCGACAACAGCCGGGTCCAGGTCCTGGTGGTGCCGACCAACGAGGAGTGGGAGATCGCTCGGCAGGCTCTGGCAGTGGTTCAGGGCGGGTCGTGACTACGACGGTGGGCGAAGGCGTCGTGGGATGCCTGCGTCGAGCACGTCGGACGCCTCCAGCCGCACCTTCACGTCGACACAGTGCACGCCGTCGGGAGCGACCAGCAGCGGGTTGAGGTCGAGGTCCGACACCTGGGGTACGTCGACCACCAGCTGGCCCACGCCCACCAGGAGCGACTGCAGCGCCTCCACGTCGACCCGCGTGCTGCCGCGGTAGCCCTCCAGCAACGGCCACAGCCGCAGGCCCCGCAGGGCCCGTCCCACGTCGGCGCTGGTGACCGGTGGCACCAGGTAGACCTCGTCCTTCCAGATCTCGGTCGCGACACCACCCGCGGCGATCCGGACCAGGGGCCCGAAGACCGCGTCACGGACCACTCCGCAGGCCACCTCGACGCCGGTGAGCACTGGTTGCACGCGGACGTCGACCGAGTCGCTGCCCAGCTCGGAGCGGAACGCGTCGACTGCGGCGGCGACCTCCGCTGGCGTGAGCAACCCGACCCGCACGAGCCCGCGGTCGGTCTTGTGCAGGATGGTCGGGTCGGCCACCTTCACCACGACCGGGAAGCCGATCTCCGCGGCGACGCGAGACGCCTCATCGGCGTTCCGGGCCGGCGCGCCGACGTGGTCGATGCCGTAGGGCTCGAGCAGTTCGGCGACTGCCGAAGCAGGCAGCCACTCGGCACTTCCGCCGCTCGCGGCTAGCCGCCCGGTCGCCCACGTGCGGGCGAAGGCGGCCCGGACGCCCGGCCCCGCGGGCGGGTCCTCGGCCGGGACCTGCCGCCAGGCGGCGTACCTCATCGTGCGCGCCAGCGCCCCGACCGCGGCCTCCGCGGTCCGGTAGACGGTCACCCCATCGGGGCGACCGTGCTCGGCCGCGTTGGAGGCGACGAGCAGAACCGGCCGGTCGGAGTCCGCCCGGGCCCTGGCGATCGCGTCGAACAGTCCGGCGGGGTCGGCCAGGCTGGTGGGGACCAGGACGACGACGACCGCGTCGAGCCCGGGTGCGGCGAGCAAGGACCGCACGCCGGATTCGAGGTCGGCGGGGGACAGGTCCGCGCCCAGGTCGACCGGGTTCCGGATGCTGACCGCGCCCGGCACCGCTTCCCGCACCAACGCGTGTCCTTCGCCCGAGAGCTCCGGCACCGAGAGCCCCTCGGCGTCGGCAAGATCGGCGACCAGCATGCCCATCCCTCCCGCATTGGTGGCCACGCCGACTCGGTAGCCGGCCGGTAACGGCTGCCCCAGCAGCAACGCGGCGGTCTCGGCCACCTCGGCGGCGCTCCGGCACGGGATCACGCCTGCCTGGGTGAACAGGGCGTCGACACCCATCGCCGAGCCCGTCGACCGGCCACCGATGACGCCCAGCAGGGGCTTGCGCTCCGCGAAGCGGCGGGCCGTCCGGGCGAACTTGAGGGCGTTGCCGAACGACTCCAGATGGAGTGCGGCGGCAGCGACCTGCTCGTCGTCCATCCACGCGGCCAGCAGGTCGTTGCTGGAGACGTCGAGCTTGGCACCGAGCGAGACGAACGAGTGCACGCCCACCCCCAGGTCACGGGCCAGGTCCAACAGGGTGAACCCGACTCCGCCGGACTGCGAGGCGATCGCCAGACCGCCCGGGCCCGGCAGGGCACGCGCGAACGTGGCGTTGAGGCGCCGCTCCGGCCCCTGCGACAGCACCCCCTGAGAGTCGGGCCCCACCAGGCGCACGCTGTGGGCCCGGGCGATCCGCAACAGCTCCCGCTCGGCGGCCGCACCGAGCCCGTGTGGGCCGGCGAAACCGGTCGACACGACGATCGCTGCGCCAACGCCCGCCGCGGCGACTTCGGTCGCAACGGGAAGAACCTCATCGGCCGGCACCACGACCACCGCGAGGTCGAGGCCTTCCCCGATCGCGGCCAGGCTGCGATGGGCCGGCACGCCGGCCACGGAATCGGATGCCGGGTGCACGGCGTACATCGGGCCGACGAAGCCTCCCGCACGGATCGCCTCGAGCAGGGCGTTCATCAGACCGGCCGCGGTGCGACGTACGCCCACCACCGCGAGGCTCTCCGGGTACAGCAGTGGGCGCAGCGAGCGGGCCTCGGAGCGCCACTCCCGCCGGTCCGCGGCGTCGAGCGCGGCAGGGGACACATCGGTGCGCAGCTCGACCGCAACCTCGCCGCCCAGGCTCCGGCGCGTCACCGCGAAGCCCGCTGCCCGGAAGACGCCCAACATCCCGTAGTTGTCCGCGAGCACCTCTGCCTCGAATCGGGTGACACCGTTCTCGCGGCACAGCGCCGCGAGGTGCTCGAGGAGCAGGCTGCCGAGGCCCCGGCCCCGCTCCTGGTCGGAGACAAGGAACGCGACCTCCGCGCGGTCCTCCGACAGAAGCTCCGCGGTCGCCAGCGCCGCGATCCGGCCACGCAGCACGGCAACCAGCGCGACCGAAGCATGGTTGGACTCCTCGAACAGTCGGGCAACGTATTTCCGTCCGGCGGCCCGGCTCGGCGAGAAGAAGCGCAACCGGAGCGTGTCCTGCGAGACGCCCTCGTGAAGGGCGAGCAGCTGCTCGCGGTCGCCGGACCCGAGCGACCGGATCACCGCGATCGTTCCGTCGGCCAGGAGGACGTCCGCTGCCGGGGAGGACCATTGCCGTGGCTGCACGGTAGTCATCCCGCGGTGGAAGTCCGGTCTTGCCTGCTCATGCCCCCATCTTGCTCGCTCATCGTCTGTCGGGTCATCCGAAGCATGAGAGGCTCAACGGAGCCTGCCGGACGGGCGACCTCGGGCGCGAGGAGGGACGTGCATGACTGCGGAGGACCTGGAGGCGGTCGAGGCGCGGCTACAGTCGCTGGTGGAACGCTACCGCCCCGAGCTCGTGGACGGGGCGATCTACGGCATCCCGTCGCTCATCTGGCCGGGTGCGACAGGCCACGACTACTTCGTGGCCATCAAGCGCGGCAAGTCGTACGTCAGCCTCTACCTGATCATCGCGGACAGGTACCCCGAGGAGGTAGCGGAGGCGTCGCCAGAGCTGCGTGCCCGGCGCACGGGCCGGGCGACGTTCTCCTTCCCGTCACTGGACGACGAGCTGACGTCGGACCTGGCGTCGTTGCTGGACCGGCTGCTCGTGCGGTACCGGGCGGAGCACGCCTGAGCGTCGGGCGATGGTCCAGCCTGGAAGCCATGCAGGAGGTTGTCGCACCCCAAGGAGGTAACCCGTCAGGCGAGAGCCCTGGACTTCAGGGCCTCGAACTCGGCCTGGTCGATCACGCCTGAATCAAGCAGCTCCTTGGCGCGGGCGATCTCCTCAGCCGGTCCCGGGGAGGTGCTGGCCACCTGCTGGATGTACTTCTCCTGTGCCGCCCGCGTCTCTTCAGCGGCCGCCAGCTTCCGCTCGCTCATGCTCTTGCCACGCGCGATCAGGTAGATCAGCGCGCCCAGCCAGGGCACGAAGATCATCAGGACGGCCCACCCGGCCTTCGCCCAGCCACCAAGCGATCTGTCGCCGAACAGGTCGAACAGGCACTGGAACCACACCATCAGTGCCGCGATCCAGATGAAGAACCAGAAGCTCCACAGGAGAACTTCCCAGAAGTCGGTGGTGATCGCGTCCATGATGGGGCTCCCTCTCGATGCCGTCGCCGTGGCCCGGCAGGTAGACGTTCTCAGACGCGAAGGGTCCGGCCCCTCAAGGTGGCGGCGTGTCGAGATGGCAATCGGAGTGGAGTGACCTGGTCACGGCTCCTCGTACGGGCGTCACGCAGACGGCCCATGCGGATCCGAACCGCCCACGGCCCACCCAGATTGGGGGAGGCAGCCCGCCCTTGGGCGAATCAGATTTGGGGCTGGCCAAGCCAGCGTGACCTCAGGAGGAACGCCATGCCGATCGACACCTTCCTCGTCTACGTCGGGGTGTATCGCGATGTGTATGCCGCCGAGGCGGACTACGAGCGGGTCAAGGATCTGCACTCCGAGGCAGGGTTGCTTGACGCGTACGACGCAGCCGTGATCTCCAAGCGCTATGACGGCAAGGTGAGGATCGAGCACAAGCATGAGACACCTACGCGCGTGGGAGGAGTTCTCGGCGGCGGGGCGGGCCTGGCAACCGGCTTGGTGATCGCGCTCTTCCCGTTCGCCGCCATCGGGAGCGGCCTGCTCGCGGCCACGACCTTGGGCGGCTCGTTGCTCGGTGCGCTGGCTGGGCATGCCGCGGCGGGGATGAGCCGCGAGGACCTGAAGGACCTGGGGGAGCACCTGGACGCCGGCCAGGCCGGTCTGGTCGTGGTCGGCATGTCCGACATGGGCTCCAAGATCGAGAAGGCAATGCGCAGCGCAGAAGAGCTGAAGGCCAAGCAGCTCACGGCCGACACCGCCGACATCGAGCACGACGCAAGAACGGCGGATCCGGGCGGGCCGGCAGCCGGGAACTGAACGGGCACCGAGCTGAAGGACCATCACCGATGACAACCGATCACGTGACCGCCGCACCCGCCGCCGACCTGGTCGAGGCGCTCGCGCGGCCGAGTGCCGAGGAGGTCGACGTTCTGGATGCCTGGTGGCGGGCCAACAACTACCTCACCATCGGTCAGATCTATCTCCTGGCCAACCCTCTGCTACGCGAACAGCTGTCTTCAGAGCACATCAAGCCTCGGTTGCTCGGCCATTGGGGAACCAGCCCCGGTCTGTCCTTCGTGTACGCCCATGCCTCCCGGCTGATCCAGCACACAGGGCAGGAGATGCTCTACCTCGCCGGCCCCGGGCATGGCGGGCCCGCGCTGGTTGCGGCGAGCTATCTGGAGGGCACCTACACGGAGATCTATCCGGAGGTCACCCAGGACGTCGACGGCATGCGGCGGCTGTTCCGTCAGTTCTCCTCACCCGGCGGTATCCCGAGCCACGTGTCGGTGCCGACCCCGGGTTCGATCCACGAGGGCGGCGAGCTGGGCTACGTCCTGGTCCACGCCTTCGGGGCCGTGATGGACAATCCGGACCTGATCGCCCTGGCGGTGGTCGGGGACGGCGAGGCGGAGACCGGCCCGCTCGAGGGGTCCTGGAAGGGCATCTCGTTCCTCAACCCGACGCGGGACGGCGCGGTGCTCCCGATCCTGCACCTCAACGGCGCGAAGATCGCCGGTCCCACGGTGCTGGCGCGCAAGGACCCCGCTGAAGTCCGGTCGCTGCTGGAGGGACACGGGTACGACGTCATCGAAGTCACCGGCGACGACCTGCCGGGGATGCACCACCGCTTCGCCGAGGCACTGGCGCGGGCCTGGGCGTCCATCCGCCGCATCCAGGCCGCCGCCCGTGGCGGCGACTGGGACGGCGTACGCCCGCGGTGGCCGTTGATCGTGCTCAGGACGCCGAAGGGCTGGACCGGCCCCTCCGTGGTCGACGGCGTCCAGGTCGAGGGAACCTGGCGCGCCCACCAGGTGCCCCTGGCCGGCATCAAGGGCAACGACGAACACCTGGGGATCCTCGAGTCATGGCTGAAGTCCTACCGGCCCGAGGAGCTGTTCGACGACGACGGACGTCCCACCGAGCTGGTGGGGCGAGCCAATCCGGACGGCGCACATCGGATGAGCGGCTCGCCGCACGCGAACGCAGGGCTGCTCACCGTCGACCTGGACCTCCCGGACTTCCGCGAATATGCGCTGGAGGTACCCAGGCCGGCGTACGTGCGCGCCGAGTCGACCCGCAGGCTCGGGGAGCTGATGCGCGACATCTATCGGCGCAATCCCGACCGCTTCCGGTTGTTCTGCCCCGACGAGACCAACAGCAACCGTCTGGGTGCCGTCTTCGAGGCCTCCGACCGCGCGTTCGCCGAGCGCGTCACCGATGATGACGTGGCCCTCTCGCGTGATGGGCGGGTCATGGAGGTGCTGTCGGAGCACAACTGCCACGGCTGGCTGGAGGGCTACACCCTGACTGGCCGGCACGGCTGGTTTGCCACCTACGAGGCGTTCGCGATGGTCAGCGCTTCGCAGACAATCCAGCACAGCAAGTGGCTGGAGGAGGCACACCACCTGCCCTGGCGCGCCAACGTACCGAGCCTCAACATCCTGCTCACGTCAACGGCCTGGCGCAACGACCACAACGGTTTCAGCCACCAGGGCCCGGGCTTGATCCAGAACGTCATCACGCAACGAGGCAGCGTGGGAAGGGTGTACCTGCCACCCGACGCCAACACCCTGCTCTCCGTGGCCGACCACTGCCTTCGGTCCCGGTCCTACGTCAACCTGGTGGTCATCGACAAGCAGCCCCAGCTGCAGTGGCTCTCGATCGACGACGCGATCACTCACTGCGCACGAGGTGCCGGCGTCTGGGAGTGGGCCGGAACCGACGACGGCGCCGCTGACCCCGACATCGTCCTGGCCTGCGCCGGAGACGTGGTCACGATGGAGACCGTGGCTGCCGCCTCGATCCTGCGGGAACGTGTACCCCAGATGCGCACGCGAGTGGTCAACGTCGTCGACCTGATGGCGCTGATGCGTCCCAAGGACCATCCGCACGGCATGGACCGCACCCTTTTCAACGAGCTGTTCACCGACCACGTGGACGTCGTGTTCTCCTTCCACGGCTACCCCGGCGCCATCCACCAGCTGGTGCACGGACGGCCAGACGCCGACAGGTTCCGGGTGCGGGGCTTCATCGAGGAGGGGACGACAACCACGCCGTTCGACATGGTGGTCCGCAACAAGGCTTCCCGCTACCACCTGGTGATGGATGCCCTCAACAACGCTCGGAGGACTCCCCCCGGAGCGAGCGACCTGATGGCATGGTGCAGAGAGCGGCTCGATGAGCACCAGGCCTACGTCATCGAGCATCTGCAGGACATGCCCGACGTACGCGACTGGGCTCTCGGCGACTGGGCCGACCCGGCCTGAACCCGTCCGCCGTGCGCGAGGGCTGGCGACCGGCTGCGTCCCGCATCGTCGGGCCCAGCGGACGTTGCTGTTCCAGGGTGCACTCACTGCCGATGATCGGCTGTCGCCGCTAGGTATTCGTTGGTGGGACCGCACCTGAGGGGTGCGGACTTGCCCATCGAGAGCACCAGGGGATTGTCATGACTCGTACCGCCAAGGCCAGCCTGATCGTCGTCGCCATGACGGTGGGCATGTTGGCGTTCGCAGGGCCGGCGGAGGCGGTCACCGACTTCCGCAGCTGTGACCAGCTGCACCGGACGTTCAAGAACGGCGTCGCAAGGTCCCATGCTGTGGCCCACCGTCAGGAGCGCTCCGACCACAGGCGGCCCGCCGTGCGACCCGCCTTCTACCGGGTCAGCAACGAGAGTGACCGCGACAGGGACGGCACCGCCTGCGAGGTCTCGCTGATGCCGCTGGTCCGGCGGACGGCACTGAGAGTGGCCCGGGGCTTGTTGCATCGCTTCAAGCTCTGAGCAGGCGCCGAAGAGGCCCCCTCGACAGGCCCTCGATCTGCTGAGGTGATCCCGTTGTCCCTGGAGCCCTCGGACGCCAGGTCGTCCCGATCACCACGCGCCCGACGCGCCGAACGGTATCCCCGCCTGACGAACGAGCGTGCAGCTCCGCCGGGCCGGTCAGAGAGCGGAGAGGTCGCTGGCGCTCATGTCGTCGAGGCCGAGGGTCGCGAGGGTCCGCTTCCCTTCGTCGCGGAAGTCCCGAGCCAGCACGATCGACGCCATCGTGATGACCGCCTCCATGGTCGGAGTCTCGACGCCGACGCGGCTGGCCAGGTCGGTCAAGAACACCAGGGAGTAGCCAACGTCCTCGGTCAGGTAGCGGTTGTCGAGCTGGCTCTGCGCACCGATGCCCAGGAAGCCCGGGGCGGTGGAATAGCCGGTCGAGTAGTTGGCCTCCCGCATGTATCCCTGCAGCACACCCAGCTCGGGTTCAGACAGCA
Source organism: uncultured Actinomycetota bacterium (assembly GCA_963841625.1). Classification (GTDB taxonomy): domain Bacteria; phylum Actinomycetota; class Actinomycetes; order Propionibacteriales; family Nocardioidaceae; genus Nocardioides. The sequence goes on from CAWJDH010000009.1 coordinate 780,751, forward strand.
CTCGCACCCCGAGCGCGCTGGCGATCGCCAGCCGTTCGCGGTCGACCGCCTCGATCACCCTGCCCGCTGCCTCGGTGACTCCCTCCTCGTAAAAGAGGAAGGCGCCGCCGGTCCGCTCGATGAGAGCGGCGTTGAGCAGCGTCACTGCAGGGTGGATCACCGGGTTTCCGTTCTGCAGAGTCGTCTGGAAGACGCTGTCGGCGGCCTCGGCTCCGGGATAGACGTCCCGGATCATCGACAGCAACCGGTCGGTGCCCGAACGGGGGAGCCCGGCGACGTACACCCCCGCGCTCAGCTTGTGGAAGACATTGATACGTCCTGGTGCGGTGATGCGAACCGCGTACGGCAGCGTGCTGGTCTCGCCCACGGTGATCGTCTCGTCATCCAGCGCCAGTCCAGCGGTGCGCTTGAACGTGATCGCCCCCGCGCACGACGCCGGGCAGACCAGCACCGCCTGCCCGGGCACGAGGTGCGGCGCGACCGCCTTGGCCTGGTGGTCCGTGCTGTAGGCCGGACCCACCAGCACGACCAGATCGGCATCATCGAGAGCGGGCTCGATGTCGTGACCGGAGTAGGCGATCTCCGCGAAGCCCTCGATCTCGCCAGTGGCGTGGATCCCACCAGCGGCCGCTACCTCTGCCACGTGGTCGGGAAAATGGGGGGTGTCGAAGAGTCGCACGGCGTGACCGTGGAGCGCGAAGTCGAAGGCGGTCGCGAGAGCCCCGTTGCCCGAGCCGACGACAGTGACGTTCATATTCCACACCGTAACCCTGCTCGCTGTCCTGTGGCAGGCTCACGATATCCGCGCCTGCCTTGTGACTTAGGTGTCCCGGCCCACGGGGGTCATGTGCTCGACGGTTCGAATCCCGTCAACCCGAGCGCGGAAGTTGCCGGACTCCGCCGGATCAACCAGGCGCCGTACGCGCCCACGGACAGGCCGAGTGGCACGGCCCAAGGCGACAGGAGCGCCTGGTAGCCGACGGCCCCGCTGATGATCATCGCGACGGAGATCACGATGGGGGCACCTGCGCGCAGGCACGCGACGCCGTAGAGGACCCAGCCGACCGCGAAGAGCAGGTAGCTGGACAGAGCCCCCAGGCCGAGAACGACGGTCGGGTCCGTGTCGAAGGCGTTCGGCGCCTCGTCGGCGAGCCAGGGGACGGCGAAGGTCTCGAACCAGAGGTCACCACCCAGGGCCATCGTGCCGACCACGGCAGCGATCGTGGCGACGACGCCCAGTCGCCCGGTTCGCGCCTCCAGCCAGTCATGGTCGGCGACGAGGAAAAGCATGAGCATGACGAAGCCGACGAAGTACGCCGCCCCACCGAGCTGGAACGCGGGGGCAGTCGTCGTGGCTACGTGGTCCTTCGGGTCGAACGGGAGCATCACCAGCTGCGCCCCGACGATCAGGACGCCCGCCGACAACGCGAACGGACCTGCGAGTCGAGACAGGATCGAGGGAGTCATGTCAGGCTCGCCCTGGGGTGCGCTGCAGCAGTCGGCACGCCGGTCGGCCTGAGGTCGTCGAAGTCGGCCGCCCGGCGGATCAGGAGGTAGCCGGCGAGGAGGAGGACCAACACCATCGTGACGATCCCGGTCTCGGTCGTGACGTAGGCCATGGCGGCGGGTGAGGTGGCGATCGCCGCACCGCTGAAGCCGTCCACGGCGTTGTTGAAGCCCGCGTGGGACATGCTCACCGGCCAGATGCTCCCCGACCACGCTCGAAGCCATCCGTACCAGACACCCGCCATCGTCAGGGAGACCATCACCATCGGTACGACGATCCAACGGCTGCCCGCACTCTGATATGTCGTCGTCAGGAGCAGCAGCGGGAGATGGAAGACCGCGTGACATGCACCGGTCACCAGCGCCGCTCGTCGCCCGGAGACGACCTCGGCCAGACGCAGCAGCAGGAAGCCGCGCCACCCGATCTCCTCGCCGAGGAAGACCGCACCGAAGACGGCCGTCGAGACGAGGAAGTTGAGCGCGGCGGTGCCCAGTCCCCACCCCAGCGCCGGGAAGCGAACCACCCCCACGGCGACGGCGACAGCGAAGCTGATCCCGATGAGCACGACCGGCCCCACGACAGCCAGGACCAGGGCCCGCCACGCCGGGCGTCCGAAGCCGACCGCCGCCCACTCCGCTCGTCGCTGACCGCGCGGAACACAGATGGCGATGGTCAGCCCAACGGCCGCGACCGGCACCGCGATGCTGATCAGCGGTGCGATGCCCGCGTGTGGGAGCGCCAGCGCGATCGCGAGCGCCAGGAGGTAGGTGATCCCGAGGAATGCCGCGGCCTGACGTAGCGGCCGGTCCGTTCTCGGGAGCACGACAGGGTCGGTTGTTCGAAGGTGCCGCATGGTGCCGCCTCATGTCAGGAGCCGGGCGCTGAGGGAAGGGCGCCGACGGGGACCCGGGCGGATCTGGCTTCGCTGCAGCTGGTCGCGTGAACGACCGGTTGCCATCGAATGTACGCCGAAGCCGTCCGATCCGCACTCAGCCGGAGTTCAGCCCGATCGAAGGAGGAGCAGTTCGGAGGCTGGTTCCGATGGCAGCAGCTCACTCTCCAGCCAGCCCATCGCCGCGGCCGTCGCGGTGCCCGGGTTGAAGAAGAGGTCATCCACCAGAGCGCGGCGGACATGGGAACACCCATCAGGTGAGGTCAGCCCGGCCTCCACGGCCTCGACCGCAGTGGGTACGTCGGGGACGACCACCCCGCCCTTGCGGCCCCACGTCTCCAGGTCCAGCAGCGCGCCCTTGCGAAGGGTCAGCTCGATCAGCTCGGGGACGTCGATGAACACGATCGGACGATCGAGGAGCGCGAACTCGTTGGCCACCGACGAGGCGTCGGTCACCAGGAGGTCCGTGATCGAGAGGGTCCGGATGACGTCGGGCTCCCGCACCACGCGCACATGCTCACTCTCGAGGGGCGCCAGTCGCGACCACCAGTCGATGTCCGCGTGTGCATGGTCGTGCGGCTTCACCAGGAGGTCGTAGCGGTCCACGGCCGCCAATCGGGTGATCAGCTCTTCGCCCATGGTCTCGAGAGAGTTGTGGTGCTCCCCGGTGGGTGCGTAGAGGACGACGGGACGGTCGCCGGAGATCCCGTGACGTGCCAGCATCTCCGCGCGGTCGAGCGATCCGTCGAGCAGCCGATCGGTCTTGGGGAACCCGATCTCGACTGCGCGTGGGTCACCAGGGCTGAGCAACCCTGCCCTCTCGAAGCCGCGCTTCATGTAGGGACCGAGCAGGAAGTAGAGGTCGGCGCCTTCGGTCTCCGGTCGGATGGCCCGGTTGCGGAACGACATGCCGTGGAAGATCTGGATCCGGGTGCCGACGCGTCGCGGCTCCATCCGTCGGGTGTTGGCCGAGAACAGCACGTCGTAGTCCGCCCCGCTGAGACTGGAGATCGGCCGGGCCGATCCTTGGGGCAGCGCGAGCCGGCGGTACATGTCCTCGTGGTCGTACAGGTACCCGTCGACGGCGTACGGCGACTTGGTTCGTGTGCCGCCGGACAGGTCCACGCTCACGCCGGGCATCGTGGTCAACCGCTCGTACAGCGGCTTGAAGCACAGGAAGTGCACCGGCGCATAGCCGGTGAACAGGATTCTCATGACGGGATCGCCACCGCGCACGCCGACCCCGAGCCGGCCGGCTCGCTTCGTGCAAACCCACCGCCCACCTGAGGGAGGACCTCTGTCCGTGCCCGCTGGAGATCCGCGGGGAAGTCGATCTCCACCCATGGCCACCCGACCACGTCCAGGCACCTGATCCGATGGTCGGCGGCAACCCGGTTGATGGCTGAGGCCAGCCAGGCTCGCTCGCCGCCGTCGGCGGCGATGGCATCCGCGGCAGCGAAGGCGTCCTTCACGGTCGCCGGGACAAGATGCAGCATTCCGACGTTCTCGCCGCAGACCAGATCGCTGGGGAGCGTCTTGGACATCTCGACCAGGCGGCCGTGCCTCACCCGGACCTTCATGTGCTCCTCCTCGTCGCCGGACCCGGAGTCGTACAGCAGCGCGTCGCCGGCCTGGTCGAGGAGTCGCGCGACGAGGGCCGGGTGGAAGAACAGGTCGGAATTCATCACGAGGACGTCGTCGTGGACGAGGCTTCGCGCGAGGAGGAACGAGTACATGCTGTTGGTCTCGGCGAAACGGTCGTTGACGACGTACCGGACCATGGTCCCGACCGACTCGCGGATCTGGTCCTGGCCGAAGCCGACCACGATCACCACGTCATCGATGCCGACTGCCGCCAGGGCATCGAGCTGGTGCCTCACGAGCGGCGCTCCGCCCACCTCCCGCAGGCACTTGGGCCGCCCGCGTGGGTCGGCGAGCCGTTGGCCCTGACCGGCGGCCAGGATCACCGCCTGCATGGTCGCTCCGCACCAGGGATCATCTCTCCTGCACCTCCGCGTCGGTGTCCCGCTCCGCGTCCGGGTCCGTGTCGGCCTCGTCGGCCTCGTCGGCGTCGCTGGGGTCCGCGTCCGTGTCGGGGTCGTCCGGGTCGGCATCCGGGTCGTCGGTCGGGTCGTCGGTCGGCTGGGGAGTGTCTCCGGGCCCGTCGCCGGGGTCGGTGTTGCCTTCCGGCCCACTGCCTTCCGGGTCGCTCTTGTCCTGGTCGACGTCGGCATCGGCCCGGCCGGCCCGACCTTGCGGCGCCGGGGCCTCCGGGACGCTGCGCTCGACTCCGTCGGCCGGCAGCCCCGTGTCGTCCGGGTCTCCCGTCCCGGTGCCACCCTGGGGGTGGTGCTCCCGACCCTCATCAGGTCGTGCGGAGCGAGATCCTCGTCTTGCTCCTCGTGCCGTTCGGCGGGCTCGCTCGGACCCGCGGGGTCGACGGTGTCGTTGTCCTGGACCGGTGCCCGCTCGGTGCCGAACTGCTCGACCGCGTAGGCCGCGCCGACGGAGACGAGGGCGACGCTTGCGGTGACCGCGGCGATCCTGGCTCGCAGGGCGGTCTTGCCGACCCGGGAACGCCCAGGTGCGGGCGTGGACGACGCGGCGAGGTCCGCGAGTATTGCGATGAACGCGTCGTCGGCGGCAACGCGCGGAATCTCCGCACGCAGATGTCTCGCCGTCTGGACGTTCCTTCTCGAAGGTCCCACGACATGTACATGTCGTGGGACTCTGAATGTGTTACCTGTCACGCAAGGGCCTTGGAGGAGGGAGTCAGGGGGACCGGACGTGAGGAGGTGAGGCGGCGGTGTGGCCGTCCCCTGACGATGACCTGGTCGCGCGCGCCAAGTCCGGGGACGAGGCCGCGTGGCGTGACCTCTATGACGCGCACGCGGGTCGACTGCTGTTGTGGCTCCGAACCCGGCCCTCAGGTGACGTCGCTGTGGCGTTCGAGGACGTCGCCTCGGACGCCTGGCTCACGGCTGCGCAGCGGATCGCCGACTTCACGGGGGACAGCTCCCATTTCGCCGGTTGGCTGTTCGGAATTGCCCGGAACATCGCGCTCAACACCAACCGCAGGTCAGTTCGTCGAGCCACCTTCCCCGCGCCGATGGACGGCGACGACCGAGACGATCCGGTCGCGCACCCCGACGCCTTCACCGGCGTCGACGGAGCCGACTGGACGCGGCGGCTACTCGCTCACCTGCCCCCACGGGAGGCCGAGGTCGTCGCCTGCATCGATGTGGTCGGCCTCGACGTCGCCGCGACCAGCCAGGCGTTGGGGATCAGCGCAGGCGCCGTACGAGTCAGCCACGCACGAGGCCTCGGACATCTCCGCAAGTTCCTCGATGCCGGTCCCCGGGCAGTGCCCGCACCGGATACGGGAATCTGAACCTGCGATCTCCCGAGCCGACGTCTCGAGAGCAGCTTTTCGTGCCGCGGAAATTTCACTGGTGGCACGACACGCCCCGACACGGGACCATGAGCCTCATGGAGGAGGTCAGCGTCCGGCCTGTCGATCTCGAACGCCTCGCCGCGATTCTCCCGGCCGATCGGGGGGAGCGGCTTGCTTCTGCGGCCGAACGCGCACGCTCGGCCTTCGGTGACCGAGTGGTGTGGCACGTGAACGCCACCGCCCACGGGGGAGGGGTCGCCGAGATGTTGCAGACCCTGCTCGCCTACGCCAAGGGGGCCGGGATCGAGAACCGCTGGCTGGTGCTGGACGGCGACCCGCGGTTCTTCGCGATCACCAAGCGGCTCCACAACGTGCTGCACGGAGAACCGGGGGACGGCGGACCGCTGGGCCCTGCTGAGCATGCGCACTACGAGGAGGTGCTCGGGGCCAACCTGGCGGAGCTCACCCGTCGCGTCTCACCTCGAGACATCGTCCTGCTCCACGATCCGCAGACCGCCGGGCTGGCCGAGGGCCTGCGCGAGCTGGGCGCGCGGGTGGTGTGGCGGTGCCACATCGGGCGTGACCGGCCGAACGACGTCACCGAGGCGGGATGGGAGTTCCTGCGACCGTACGTCAGGCACGCTCAGGGGCTGGTGTTCTCACGGCGGGAGTACGCACCGGAGTGGGTCGACGAGGAGCTGCTGGCGGTGATCCCTCCCTCCATCGACCCGCTAGCGGTCAAGAACATGGCGCTGGCGCCCGAGCAGGTCACCGCAATCCTGGCGAGGGCGGGTCTGGTCGCGGACGGAGACCTGGAGGGACGGGTCGACTTCGTCCGCCGCGACGGCACGACCGGGACGGTGCGGTCCCACCGCCGGGCAGGCGGAGCTCTGCTGGACAGCGACCCACCCTCGCTGACCGTGCCGCTGGTGGTGCAGGTCAGCAGGTGGGACCGGCTCAAGGACATGGCGGGCGTGATGGAGGGATTCGTCCGGGCGGTCGAGGACGACGACCTGAACGGTGCACACCTGATGCTCGCGGGGCCCGAGGTCTCCGGAGTGGCCGATGACCCTGAGGGTGCCGAGGTGCTCGGCCAGTGCCGGGAGGAGTGGAAACACCTTCCCGCGGCTGTCCGCAACCGGGTGCACCTGGCCTGCATTCCGATGGACGACGGCGACGAGAACGCGATCATCGTCAACGCGCTGCAGCGGCACGCTGGTGTCGTGGTGCAGAAGAGCCTGGTGGAGGGCTTCGGGCTCACGGTGACCGAAGCCATGTGGAAGGGCCGGCCCGTCGTGGCGAGCAAGCTGGGCGGGATCCAGGACCAGATCGACGACGGTCAGGACGGGCTCCTGGTGGAGGATCCCTACGACATCGAGGAGTTCGCCGAAGTCCTGCGCCGTCCACTTCTCGATGCCACGTTGGCGAGCCGCCTGGGCGTCGGCGCGCATGATCGCGTGCTCAAGGACTACGTCGGGGATCGTCACCTGGCGCAGTACGTCGATCTCTTCTCACGCCTGGTGCGTCACTCCGATCTCGACTAGCACCCCATGTCCGCACGGGCCCCGCCGCGGCTGAGAGCGGCCTGCGAAACGCCGGTCACCACTTCGCCAGGGACAGCTCCTTCGGCGACAACCGCGTCTGCGGCCCGTGAACCGTCCCGTGTCCGTAAGGCGTGGGTTCTCGGTCGCACAGCGACGGCACTGCGGGCCGAGGGGTGCACCGCTGCCGGTGCGTCCCCAGCTCGAGCTGGGCAGGAACGTGTGCCGGGTGCACTCCATGCCTGGTCGGCGGCACTACCGGGGCGTCGGCATTCGGAGAGACACCGAACAGGAGCACGCCAAACGCCAGCATCAGGCTGTAGGCAGCCCACTGTGCGAACATCCGGGCCCATGGAAGTGCCGGGCCGTCGTCGGGGTGTTCACCGCGCTTCCATCGGTTCAACACGACAGGCTCTCCCTTCCTTCGGCTGGGCCTGATGGCCGGGTCAGCGGATCCGGATCGGGATCCGTGCCGTCTGCCGCAGGGGCCCGGGACCGCGTGACCGGCTCTGGGTGTCGAGGAACTCGACCTTGGCGAAGCTGTTCATGGGTCGGGTCGGTTTCATCAGACAGTCGAACCGGCGAGCAGTGCTCAGCAGGATCGGAGTCCCCTTCTTCAGGACGAAGGAGTGGTTGTAGCGCCCGAAGGGCGGCACCCCGAGTGCACGGCCGTCGAAGGCGATGATGACCACGTCGGCAGGGAAGGTGATCCGGGCGTAGTTGTACGCGGCATCGAGCACGCGGATCAGGATCGTGTCGTTGACCCGGGCGTTGATCGGCACCTGCGTGGAGGTGCCGGGGGCGTTGGCCCCGATTCCTCCGTTGAGTCCCGGCGGGATGACCGCGTTGGGGACAATGCGGCCGACGTTGCCGAGTCGCTTCACCCCGTCGAGGGGCACCACCGGGATTCCGGTCACGAACCAGTAGTCGGAGCGGTACTCGTTGAAGATGCCTCGGTGCCATTCGTCGTCGACCCCGGGCGTGCTGCCGTGCCGAGGGAAGAACTCACGCGCGTCGCTGGCGATGTCGCTCCACACGGAGTCGCGGTCGTCGACGACCCACATCGCTTCCACGTCGTAGGGCACGGTGTGCGCGTGCGGGTCGGTGGCGAACTCCCTTCGAGGGTCCGGTGCCGTGAGCGGTCTGAAGTTGCGTTGCAGCCTTGCCAGCGGTGTGCCCTTCAGGTTGGCGGCGACACGGAAGTTCCCATCCCTGCTGGCGCCGACCGGGATGCTGTTCAGCGTGCCGTTGGGGTTGAGCGAGGCGTGGAACGCGTCCGGGGTGTGGATGATCAGCGCGCCGTAGAGCCCGAACTCGAAGTGCTGCACCGTGTTGCGATGGCAGTGGTAGAAGTAGAACCCCATGAAGTTGGGCTGGAACTGGTAGGTGTAGCTCCCTATCTCCATCGAGCAGTGGCCCACGCCGTCGTTCATCGGCGTTGGCTCCATCCCGTGCCAGTGGATCGTGTGTGGCGGGGGACCCTTGCCTTGTGTCGAGGAGTGGAAGACGGCGCCCCTCGGGATGCGCACGGTGGGGCCGGGGAAGGTCCCCGAGGCCGCAGCGTTGTTCGGCTGGTCCAGCGTGAAGAACTCGAGCCCACCCGGCCGGTTGTCCCACGTGGCAACGACGATCCCGTGGAGCAGGTCCGTCTCATAGAGATGTGGTGATGGGGGTGGGTTGGTCAGGCCGGCCGCCGCCATCACCTCGGGGACGGGGTTTGTCGGGGGGATCAGCTCGGGAGTGGGCGGGCTCTCGGTCGGGGGGTCGAACATCTTGACCCACATGCCGACGTCTCCGGCCGGAGCTTCCACCGACCGGCGTCTGATCCGGACACGTGGGTTGGCGACTGACATCGTTCTCTCCTGGTCTCTGGGCGGTCGATCGGTCTAGACGTTGCCCCGGGGCACGTGGGGGAAGGGCGGTCTCGGACCCGCCGCGGCGCCGGTCGTCCGGGCGGTACGAACCAGGGGAGTGTGCGGGAAGGTCAGCGAGCGGTTCGGGTTGCCGTCACGCCGACCACTCGCATCGATGTTGCGGTCGCCGATGAAGTTGATTCCCGCGATCAGGCCCATGTTGTAGTTGCCCCCCTGCGCGGCCTGGGACGGCTCCGAGTGGTCGTGCATCGGGTAGCAGACCGGCGAAAGCGGCACGTGCATCGGACGTCCGTCGTCCGCGAACGTCCCGATCGGCGGGATGTTCATGTGAAGCTCCTGGATCGGCGGCCAGGTGCGCCTTGCCCGCGGCGTCAGGGCGTTCGCGTCGTCCCCGAAGACGTCGATGGGTGCCGCACCGGACTGTCGTGGGAGGTCCGGGAGCCCGATTCCCCTGGCGTTCGGGACATCTGGGGGTCGCATGTAAGGCACCAGCCAGTCCCAGCAGTCCAGCGGACGCGCGGTGAAGGTGTCGGCCCAGATGTGATTGTCGTGCTGGCCGGGCAGGATCTGCGGCTGGTAGCGGAACTTGTTGTTCACCGCCAGCACATAGAAGTGATTAGCGTGCAAGTGCATGGAGTGGGCCCACATGCCCGCATTGAGGACGCGGATGACGCAAGGCTCGCCCACTCGCAAGTGCGGAGTGATGAACGGCGAAGCGTGCGCGAAATGTCCGGACTGCCCGTTGATCGCGCAGTACTGCGGGGTGCGGTTCTCGTCGGGTGCAACGCTCGGCCCGTTGAGGAGCACCCGATCGTTGAGGAACCGATCGGCAAACGTCCTTGGGTTGAAGTTGCGACCTCGGGGCGCCCTGCCAACCTCCTCGAACAGCCGTGGGCTGGCCTCGTGCAGCACCCAGATGTACTGACGGAAGGGTGGTGTGGGTGGGAATCCGCCGGGGTTCGGGCCCCCCTGGCCCCAGGCAAGTCCGGGCCAGTGGGCCGCCCTCCCCAGGTCGCGGAACAGCTGCTTCATGCGGGGGTTGTGCCTGCCGTCGTCAGCGCTGTAGGGAGTGCCGTTGGCGGGGCCTGGCATGACGACGAGTGCGCCGTGCAACCCCATCATCCTGTTCACGGGGGCGTTCAGGCTGTCGTAGTACAGGTAGGTGCCGGGCTTGGGCGCTCTGAACTTGAACGTGACGCGGCCGCGAGGTCGCACCGGTGGACTCTTGATCCTGGCGGCCGGGACGGCGAAGTTGTGCGGCTCGTCGAGGGCGTTCTCGAGGACGACCGTGACGACGTCGCCCGCGCGGCAGAAGAGATTCGGCCCTGGGACCTCTACCTGGATTCCCACCGGGCGCACCACCTGATAGACCCAGAAGTAGCACTCGGCATCGTTGACGGCGTTGTGCGTCGCCATTTCTTTCACCGCGTCGGTGACCCGAAGATGAAGCGTGCGCGTGGTGGCCGCGAATGCGGACTCGGCTCCCCGCCAAGCGGGGCTGGCTCCTCCGAGCCAGATCGCGAGGCCGCCACCCCCGACGATGCTGCCGGCCTTCAGGAAGGTGCGTCGATCCACGTCCACGGGTGACAAACCCCTTGCGCGTCCCCTGCAGGCCCCAAACATCCGCTCGGAAGTTGCAATCTCAACGATCGTAGGTCGCGGAAACCGAGGGCGTCTATCACCCATTCGGGTCAGCGCGAACGGGGGGTGAACAGGGGACCATCCGCAGCCTGGGCAGGTCCAACGACCGCTGCGACCCGGCGCAACGTGTGGTCGTCTGTAGTAGTCGACCCGGGAGGGGGAGCCATGAGACTGATGCTCAGTCTGCTGTTCGCGATCTGCGGCGTCTTCGCAGCGCCGTCGCCGGCAACCGCGGACACGCCCGGATGTGTTGCCCGCAGCGAGTACCGGCTGGTTCACCACGGGATGGCCAAACTCCGCGTCCAGCGGATCTTCGACACGGGCGGCAGGTCCGTCTCGACCGCCGGAGGTCATGATGTGCGCGTCTACCGCGCGTGCGATCGACCGCGGCTCGCGTACGTATCAGTCCACTTCAGCAACGGCCAGGTCATCATCAAGTTTGCCGTCTGGCCGTGACCTGCTGTGCCACCCGTGATGGGGCACGCAGGGGACTGAGGTCCTCATCAGTCGGGGACTTCGCCTCATGAGCTCAGGGGCCGCGAGCGGGAGCATGAGGTACGGGGTTGGCAGAGGCGCAACCCCAGGCCACACCGTCGCATCGTTGGCCCCATCGAGGCGGCGGTGTGGCATACCTGGCCCATGTGGCTCCGCCCACCGTGGCCCGAACGGGTGATGGACGCCCTCGATCTCCGAGACCTACCATCGTTGAGATTGCAACTTCCGACCGGATGTTTGGGGCCTGCAGGGACGCGCAAAGGGTCTCACCCGTGGATGTGGATCGACGCACCCCGTGGTGGCGTTGTACGCGCAGGCGCACGTCGACCATGCTCGCCGCACTGGCGATGGCCGTGTGCACGCTGCCCATCGCCGCCGACCCGGCACAGGCTGTGGTCGCCACCAGTCCCATCATCGGCCCTCAGGGCTTCCCCCGGTGGTACGAGGACGCCGACGGCCAACGGCTCGAGCTGTGCCTCGACAGCATCGCGTGCTCGACGACCTCCGCCCTCCTCAATCCGGCAGCCGGTGGTGAGGCGGTCTACTGGGCGGCTGCCGCGGCGCCACCGGCTGGGCTCACCGGCCAGGGTCTGGAGATGGAGGTCACCGCGGGCTTCGACCCGACGAGCGGTCGTCCAGTCGTCACCGGCCGGATCCGCATTCGCGTTCGCGATCTCGTCCCCGGCGAGCAGTACACGCTCACACATCCGTACGGCCAGGCAGTGGCCACCGCACAGCTGGACCCGGACCCCGTGGAGCCCGATGACCAGACCGGTCGGATCAGGTACATCGAGGAGGTCGGGTGCATCCTTCCCGAAGAGCCCGCCGACGGCACCCCACCCCCACCGGCACCACGGTGCGACTTCACGAGCCCGCTGGCAGGACCGCTGTTCGAGGGGTTCCTGCGTCAGCAGGGTGCCCCAGCGGGCCACCTCGGCGAAGGCCTGCTTGCGCTGACTCCGCGTCCGGTCGTCAACGCCCCGCAGGGCAACTCCTTCCAGGTGGAAGGGCCCAGCGTGCCCCAGGGCGCTCCACCGACCACCGACTTCCTGGTCGAGGGACGCCTCGCGGCGCCGGTGACGGCGTCGATGTCGGGCACCGATTTCGGCACGCAGAAGGTCAGCTCTTCCGTCACGAGGACCGTCTCTGTGCGGAACACCAGCACCCAGCCCGTCACACTGGACCCCCCTGAGCTCGCCGGCGCGGGCGCGGGTGACTTCACGGTCGAGCCGGCGGCCACCGGCGGATGCAGCTCGAGCACGCCACTGCAGGCCGGAAACACCTGCCGACTCGCACTGGCATTCCAACCGTCGGCCACGGGGCTCCGGACCGCGACGCTGAGCCTGCCGAACAGTCTCGACGGCGACAACCTGGTGCGGTCGCTCACCGTCACCGGAACCGGCGCGCGACCGCGCGCGGCGATCCGGCGTGCTCTCGACTTCGGTGACGTCGGGGTCGGGCAGCGCAAGACCCTCCCGCTGACCATCAGCAACCCGGGCGACGTGAACCTGGTGGTGACGTCGGTGCTTCGCACGGGCAGCCCCGAGTTCAGCGTCAACGCTACGGCGTGCACGAGTGCGCCGGTCCGAGCACGCCGGTCGTGTGTCGTGGACGTCAGCTACCGACCGACCGCACTCGGACGGGACGGCGCGACCCTGGCTGTCACCCATGATGCGACGGGCAGCCCCTCGATCGTGGCACTGTCGGCCCGGGGAGTCGACGCGACCGCTCCCGCCATCCGGACGTTGCGCGTGCGGCCGCGCTTCGACCCGCCCGGCTCGTTGTCGATAGTCGTCGGACTGGACGGACCGGGCACGGCTTCCGTTCACGTGCTGCAAGGTCGGCGTGTCGTCCGAAACCTCGGCGTACTCCGGTTCACCGCGGCCGGAGACCGTCACACAGCGTGGAACGGCCGTGACAGCCGTGGTCGCCTGGTGGATCCGGGTGCCTACCTGGTCCGGGTCACCGCCCGTGACACGGCCCGCAACACCTCCGTCCGGTCCGCACCCGTCAGGGTCATCCGGTGAACGAACATGAATGGAGACGGTGCACGTTCCGGTCGGTCCCCGTCGTCGAGGGAGACGTCCCGCGGCCCTGCGCTTCCGGGCCTTTGCTCCCGCGGACAACGGACCATTGCCGGCTGTGCGCGCGCCGTCGCGCGCCTTGAATGTGCCTATACGGCGATAGCCGGACGTTTGAGTACACCCACAACCGCGGGGGCGGGAGGAGCAGGAGCCATGAGCGCTCTGCCCGCGCGAGGGAGTCGTCCGAAAGCCAGCTGCGCGGTGACGGGAGAACGCCGCGGTTCAGGACATCGGCGCTACAGAACGCGAACGGCAGCCGTGCTGCTGCTCGCGGCAGGGTTTCCCGCGGCGTCCCTGGTGGCGACGCCGGCATCTGCCGTGGCCCCGGAAGGCGCCGGCTTCAACCTGAACCGAAGCGACCTTGAGTTCATCCTCGAACAGATCAAGGTCGCCGAGCGGCACGCCGCGACCGCATCACCACAAAACCCCTGCGGCACGTTGCGTGGCAACGGCTCGCACCAGGTCCCCAACCCGGTCCTTCCCTACGGGCTGCGCACCGTCGACGGCTCGTGCAACAACCTCCTTCCCGGCGGTGAGGACCTCGGCCGCGCGCAGCGGTTGATGCCGCGCCTGGCCGACCCCGTGTGGCGCGATGGCGAGGCCGCGAGCGTTCCCGGGGTCGGCCCGGTCGGCCCACCTGGTGGCACGTCCTACGCGCAGAAGAGCGGTGCGGTGGTGGACTCCGAGCCCCGGGTGATCAGCAACCTGGTCGTGGACCAGACCTCGTCCAACCCGGCCGCGGTCCAGGCTGCCGCGCGGCCTCGGCGCAGCTTCGACCACGAGCCGACCGCGGTGCCGTGCACGGCACCGGGCGTGCCGACTGGCTGCACCCCGGACGGGGAGACCCTGCTGATCCCGAACGTCTCGACCGACGCGGGCCTGTCCCCGCCCTTCAACTCGTGGTTCACCCTGTTCGGGCAGTTCTTCGACCACGGCCTCGACCTCACCGCCAAGGGAGGCAGCGGAACCGTGTTCGTACCGCTCAGGGACGACGACCCGCTGATCGCCGGGCCCGATGGCGATTTCGGGACCGGCGACGACCTGCCGTCGGAGCAGCGGTTCATGGTGCTCACGCGGGCCACGAACCAACCCGGTCCCGACGGTCGGCTCGGTACGGCCGACGACGTCCATGAGGCCACCAACAAGGACACCCCCTGGGTGGACCAGAACCAGACCTACGGATCGCTCCCCGCGCAACAGGTCTTCCTCCGCGACTACGCCCTCGACGGCACCGGCCTGCCCGTGTCGACCGGGCGGTTGATCCAGGGCGCCTCGGGCGGCATGGCGAGCTGGGCCGAGATCAAGACGCAGGCCCGCGACCTGCTGGGCATCGACCTCGTCGACTCCGACGTGACGAATGTGCCGCTGCTGGTCACCGACCCCTACGGCAGGTTCACGCGTGGGCCCAACGGGTTCCCACTGTTGATGACGGACAACGGGACCGTCGAAGGCGACCCCGTGAACCCGGTTTCGACCGCGACCGCCAGGCGTTCCGGCATCGCGTTCCTCGACGACATCGCCCACAATGCCGCGCCCGGACCGGGGCTGCCCGCCGACGCGGACAACGTCGCCTCACCCGGTGTGATCCCCACGCCGCCAAGGACCAGCTACGACGACGAGCTTCTCGACGCCCACCTCATCAGCGGTGACGGGCGGATCAACGAGAACATCGGGCTGACCGCGATGCACCAGATCTTCCACTCCGAGCACAACCGGCTGGTCGGGGGCGTCGACACCATGATCAGCAGCTCTCCTGCGGACAGTGCTGCATGGCACGACACCTCCAACCTGGGCGCATGGGACTACGGCGAACGTCTCTTCCAGGCGGCGCGGTTCGTCACCGAGATGGAGTACCAGCACCTCGTGTTCGAGGAGTTCGCCCGGAAGGTTCAGCCGACCCTCGACCTGTTCGGTGCCGTCGACCCGGACATCGACCCGGCGATCAATGCGGAGTTCGCGCATGCCGTCTACCGGTTCGGCCACTCGATGTTGACTGACACGATCGACCGCAGCAACGCGCCCGACATCCCGCTGTTGCAGGGCTTCCTCAACCCCATCGCCTACACCGATGACGGAAGGCTCTCCGCCCAGGCTGCTGCCGGCGGTCTCGCCATGGGCATGACCGACCAGACCGGCAACGAGATCGACGAGTTCGTCACCGAGACCCTCCGCAACAACCTGCTGGGCCTGCCCCTCGACCTCGCGTCGATCAACGTCACCCGGGGGCGTGACGCGGGAGTGCCACCGCTCAACGAGTTCCGCCGGCAGCTGTTCACCCGCACCCGAGACTCGTCCCTGCGGCCCTACTCGAGCTGGACGGATTTCGGGCTCAACCTCAAACATCCCTACTCGCTGGTCAACTTCATCGCGGCCTACGGCACCCACCCCTCGATCACAGGTGGGCTCGCGCACCGGCGAGCCGCGGCCGAGCTGCTGGTCGACGGCGGTCCGGGGGCTCCAGGCGACCGGACGGAGTTCCTCGACGGCACCGGCGGCTGGGCGAACCGCCCCAGCGGCCTGGAGCAGGTCGACCTGTGGGTCGGTGGGCTCGCGGAGTCGACGCGGCTGTTCGGCGGCATGCTCGGGTCGACGTTCAGCTACGTCTTCGAGCAGCAGATGCTCAAGCTCCAGGACGGCGACCGGTTCTACTACCTGGCACGTCTCGCCGGTCTGAACCTGTTCAGCGAGATCGAGGGCAACTCGTTCGCCGAGATGATCATGCGCAACACCGACGCCGAGGCGCTGAAGGCCGACGTGTTCGGCATCGCCGACTGCGAGTTCGAGGTCGCCAACCTGGGCACCTCCGGCCCGATCACCAATGACCCCGCATCGTCGTGCGACGAGTCGCTGGTCCTGATCCGCACGCCCGACGGAACCATCCGCTACCGCCCGTCGAACCAGGTCGACCCGCCGGGGCTGAACCCGCAGAGCACGTTCAACGGCACCGCCGCTGGCGACCGCATCTGGGGCGGCGTCGACGACGACACCTTCTGGGGCAACAACGGTGACGACCAGATCGAGGGTGACGACGGCGACGACACCGTGATCGGCGGGCTGGGTGACGACACCCTCACGGACACCAACGGGACGGACGTGGTGAAGGGCGGGGGAGACGACGATGCCATCGACGCCGGCCCCGGTCTCGACATCATCGTCGGCGGGCTCGGCAACGACTTCGCCTCGGGCGGGGTCAACGCCGACGAGACGTTCGCCGGACCGGGCGAGGACCTCATCGAGGCCGGAGGTGGCACCGACACGGTCCTCGGAGACTCGGGCGACGACTGGATCGAGGGCGGGGCACAGGCCGACGAGATCTTCGGTGACAGCGGAGCACCACTCTTCGACGACCTCAACGCGCCTGGCGACGAGGTCATCGACGGGCAGGGCGGCGACGACACGCTGGCCGCCGAGGGCGGCGACGACATCATGCTCGCCGGACCGGGCATCGACGAGTACATCGGCCTGCGGGGGTTCGACTGGGTCACCCACGCCGGTGACCCCCTGCCGGCCGACGCCGACCTCGGGCGCGTGCTCGAACCGCTGCCGCCGCCGGGAGGGAACCTGCAGGACCAGTACGGCGACGTCGAAGCGCTGTCAGGGTGGTCGCTCGACGACGTACTGAAGGGCGACGACGCCGTGCCTGCGACCGACATCGAACCCGGGGTCCCGGCCGGCAGCAACGTGCTCACCGCACGGGGCATCGGATTGGTCGACGGCCTGCGAGGGTTGTTGCCGGCCGGCAGCACGTCCTTCGGCGGCGGCAACATCCTGCTCGGGGGAGCCGGAAGCGACCGCCTCGAGGGGCGCGGTGGAGACGACGTGATCGACGGCGACAGGTGGCTCGACGTCCGGCTGAGCGTGCGGACCGACCCGACTGACCCCACGACGGAGACCCAGAGGTTCGCCGGACTGGGCGCGCTGCGCGACGCCGTGTTCGCCGGCACCGTGGACCCGGGCGACGTGGTGGCCGTGCGCGAGATCATCGCGCCCCCGAACGTGGCGAATGACGTGGACACCGCGACCTTCTCCGACGTTCGCTCGCGGTACACCGTGACCACGGACGGCGCGGTGACCACGGTGACCCACCACCCGGTCGCGGTGCCCGGAGGGGAACCGCCGAAGAGCGACGGTACCGACACGCTCCGCGGCGTCGAACGGCTCATGTTCGCCGACGCGATCGTGCCGATCGTGCCCGGCGAATTCGTCGTGACAACCAGCGCCGGTGACCGAACCGCGACGATCCGCTGGTCGGGCCCCGCTGCCGACGCCGCGACCCGCTTCGAGGTGCACTGGGACGATCCGGTCACTGGGGAGGCCAGGCTGCGCGATGTCGGGCCCGCACACGTCGTCCAGATCGGCGCACTCGTCAACGGCCGCAGCTACCAGTTCCAGGTCTGGGCCTTCCACAACAGCCCGCCGGCACCACGGTGGCTGGTTCCGAGCCCTCCGGTCGTGCCGGCGGCAGTCCCCGCCCGACCCACGATCGGCACGGCCACGGGTCGCAACGGTGCCGCCCTGGTGCGCTGGTCACCGCCGGTGGACGACGGTGGCGCCGACGTGACGCATTACCTGGTCCGGGCGCAGGACAGCGCCGGCAACCCGGTGGGTCAGCCGACGTCGGTGAGGGCACCGGCCACCAGCACGGTTGTCGCGGGGCTCACCAACGGAACTCGGTACCGATTCCAGGTCTCGGCCGTCAACGCAGCGGGCGCCGGCCCCAGCTCCGCGCTCTCCAACGCCGTTCTTGCGGCGTCCGTCCCGGACCGGCCGGTGGTCGGCACCGCGGTGGGAGGCGACACCAGGGACGTAGCGACCACGGCCACGGCGTCCTGGTCTCCGCCGTCCTTCAACGGCGGAGCGAGGATCACGAGCTACGTCGTCACTGCCCTCCGGATGAGCTCCACGGCACCGGGCGCGCGGGTGCTCGGGCGTGTCTCGTCGGCACCGCTCGCCCCAGGCACCCGGTCCCACGAGTTCGGGCTGGTTCCCGGCGTGTACCGCTTCCGGGTCGTCGCCCACAACGCGAGAGGCAACAGCCCCCCGTCGGCCCGTTCCAACGCTGTTCGTGCTCGCTAGCCGGCCAGCCGTCCTGGAGCGGGCGTCCGGGCAGCCCTCACCCGCCCGAGGCTGGTCCACACTGCGCCGAATCGGTGCCGAGCGCTGAGGCGCGTGGCCTCGTGCACGCGACGGGCCGCAAACGACCCCATCCGCACCCACACCCTGGACCCACACCAGACGCGACGACCGCACCGGTGGACATCCGCCACCGAAGCTCAACATCAGGCTCGAGCGAGCTTGTGGGGGCAAGCGACCGCAAGCTCACGTACCGTCCAACGCACCGGGTGAAGCGGCTCTGACCTGCGGAAACATCTCAAGTCGCACTAGTCCGATCGCGCCATTGACGCCATGCGGGTTGGAGAGCATCCTTCGGAGTTGGCGCCACGTGGGGACGGTGGGGCCCGGATGACCTCACCTGGGACGTGGTGCCCTGTCGTGGGGACCGTCCGGGCGGCTTCACGCCGCGCACGGTTCGCCCGACTGCCGCAGCCCACTCTGAGCTGCGGTGAACGGAGGGAATCCATCGTGTCTCGGTTTCATACGCGCGCCTGAAATCGCGCATGCTTCGCGGCGCCCGTCGTACGACGCTCGCCGCTGGATCGGCCGCCGTGTTGGCGGTGGCCCTGCTGGCCGCCGCTCCCTGGGCGGAGGCGGCACCTGACGACAACGGGCTCTTCGAGCTGGATGCCAATGTCCTGGACCAGGCCGTCGCGGGCGATGACTGGTCCAACATCTTCAACGGCACGGACAGTGCCTTCGTCGACACCGGGATCGTCGCCGACCCGGCACCGCAGACCATCTTCACCGGTGGCGGTTCCAAGGACGACCTGGACATCCCGCAGTGGAAGCACAAGAACGGCAGCGTCCCTGACAAGGACGACATCACCAACTCCTACGCTGCGGCGTACACCCTGGGCGGCGAGACGTTCATCTACTTCGGCCTGGACCGCTTTGCCGTCCAGGGCTCGGCGAACGTCGGGTTCTGGTTCCTCCAGGACGACGTCGCGCCGGTCGCCGGTGGCACGTTCACCGGCCAGCACGAGGTGGGCGACGTGCTGGTGCTGAGCGAGTTCAGTGGCGGCGGCGGTGACATCCTGATCAAGATCTTCGAGTGGGTCGGCACCGGCGGCGACGAAGGTGGCGGCACCC
The DNA here is from genome assembly GCA_963841625.1 of uncultured Actinomycetota bacterium. Taxonomy (GTDB): domain Bacteria; phylum Actinomycetota; class Actinomycetes; order Propionibacteriales; family Nocardioidaceae; genus Nocardioides. Next base: position 800,386 of record CAWJDH010000009.1, read on the forward strand.
TGCAGACACTGGTCGATCTCGGAAACGTCTCGTTCGACTGTGACACCACCGGCACGCTCGTGAGGGCCTGCGCGAACGTGAACACCGCTCCCATCCTCGACGCCAACATCCCGTGGAACTACGTGGGCAAGGGCGGCACCCGCGACATGCCGACCGCGTCGTTCTTCGAGGGCGGCATCAACCTGAGCGCCCTGCTGCCAGACGAGCCGTGCATCGCGACGATGGTTGCCGAGACGCGGTCGTCGTTCGAGGTGAACGCGGTCCTGAAGGACCTCGTGGCCGCGGACTTCGAGCTGTGCAGCGCGGACATCGACATCGGCGAGGACGCCGTCAACGATGTCGGCGACCAGCACACGTTCACGGTCGACGTCACTACGACGGTTGCTGGCAACCCCAGCCCAGTGCCCGACGGCACGATCGTCGATGTCACGCTGACCCACTCCAACCCGGCCGGTGTCGTCGACCTGATCAGCGACACCTGCGCAACGGGGACGGTGAGCGGCCAGTGCACGGTGACCTTCTCGTCCGACGAACCGGGCACGATCACCGGCCACGCCGAGGCAGACGTCGAAGTGGGTGACACGACCATCCACGTCGAGACCGGCGGCTCGGCCGACAATCCGGATGCCTTCAAGGTGTTCGTGGACGGCCGGGTGTCGATCAGCCCGGACGACGTCAACGGGATCGGGGAGCCGCACACCTTCGTGGTGGACGCCGAGCAGGACGTCGGTGCTGGCGCCGGATTCGTGCCGGCCACCGACGGTCACGCGGAGGTGAGGCTGACCGACGCCAATGGTGCGATCAGCACGATCAATGCGGCCGCCAGCACCTGCGACGACGCCGGTGACAACCTCGACGCGAACGGTCAGTGCACGATCACGTTCACGTCGAACACGACGGGAACGGTGACCGGGCACGCGAGGGTGTCGATGAACCTGACCACCTCTGAGGGTCCGATCTCGATCGCCCGCCGGACCGATGGAGCCGCCGGCAACACCGGCGACGCCGTCAAGGAGTTCGTGGACGGCAGCCTGGCCTGGTTCAAGAACGACGACACCGGGTCCCGTCTCGGTGGCGCCTCGTTCGAGGTCTGCCGGACGCACACGCTCGACACGTCGACGACTCCCGACACGTTCATCGACAGCACGGACGTGTGTGTCACGGTCCTGGACAACAGCCCACCCGACGCCGACCCGGCCGATGGTGAGTTCCTGCTCGAAGACCTCGAGCTGGGCCGCTACACCGTGGACGAGGTTGCGCCGTTCCCGCCCGGGTTCGAACCAGACCCCGACGTGGTGACGGCCGAGCTCACCCTCGAGCCGGGCCCGAAGGACGTCACGATCTCCGAGGCGTTCGTGAACCGGGCGCTCTACCGGCTGATCGTGATCACCTGCAACACCACCACTGAGGAGCTTGTCGACTCCACGGCCACCCTCAACGGTGACACCCGGGAGACCGTCAAGCCCGGAGAGCTGGGTGGAATCGATCAGAACGCGCTGTGCCAGCTGCCCGGCGCGAACTACGACAACTTGACGCGCGGTACCTACAACCCGAGCGTCGAGCTGCCTGACCTGCCACCGCTGTTCCCGGCACCGTAAGGAGGTGTAGAGCAGCGAACTCCGACGGCCACACGCTCCATCCCCGGGCGTGTGGTCGTTTGGTCAGCTCAGTGCTGCCAGCAGCCTCTGCAGGCCCTCCTGCGGGGCGAGCCTTTCCCCGTCGATCACGATGGTCGGGGTCCCGGTGACGCCGTCCTTGCTCATGGCGTCGGTGGCGTCCACGACCCACTGGTCGAAGCTCCCGTCGTCGATCGCCTGGCTCACCTCGGCGCGGTCCGCGCCGGCCTCCACCGCCCACTCGACGAGCTGGTCGTTCTCCGGCCCGGCGGTGCCTTCCGCAGGCTGGTTCGCGTAGAGCGTGTCGTGGAACTCCTTGAACGCCTCGACGCCGGCCACGTCGAGCACCGCAGCAGCCGCGTTGGCCGCGCGGGAGGAGTACTGGTTCTCAGAGGCGTCGTCGAGGAACGACACGATGCGGTACTCGACGCGGATCTTTCCGTCTGCGATCCCAGCATTGACCTGCTGCATGGTGGCGTCCTCGAATGCCTTGCAGACCGGGCACTGGAAGTCCTCGTAGATCACAGCGGTCGTCGGGGCGTCCGATTCGCCCACCACCACGCCGTACTCGTCGGCGCCGCTGGGGGCGCCGCCCGAGGTGCCACTGCGCGAGGTGCTGCTCTGCCCCGTCGGGTCCTGACTGGCGTACCAGGTCGCACCGCCCACGATCACCGCGACGACGAGCGCGGCGACCACCACCACCGTCCAGCGACGGGTCCGCTGGGCCCTGGCCTGTGCCGCCCGGACAGCGGCTGCCTTTTCTCGGGTGCGGGCGTTCTTGCTCATGTCGGTGAGGGATGCCTTTCGAGTGAATCGTTGCTTGTGGGAAACAGGAGCGCATCGACAGACCAAGGAGTGCGGGGACGCCAGACCAACATGGCCGACAGCAGGAACAGGCCGGCATCACGAGCGATCTCCCAGGGGTACTTCGAGGTGGCGTCGGCGTCGAAGCCACCCCCGCCGAAGCAACCGCAGTCGATCTGCAGGCCCCGCGCCCAGGCGGCCGAGATGCCGACCACGAAGGCGAGAAACAGAATCGCCGACACGAAGCTCATCGCGCGAGTGAGCAGGCCGATCACGAGACACGCACCCACCACCAGCTCGAGGATCGGGAGGGTATGGCCGACCAGCGGCACGACGCTCTCAGGCAGCAGGTCATAGGCGCGCACCGCGCGGACGGATCCGGAGGGGTCGGGCAGCTTGGCAAGCGCGGCCGCGATCCACACGCCCCCGACGAGGAGGCGGGCGACCAGCCCCCACCAGCGCACCACCAATTGCTTCACGGTCCGAGCCTAGGGACCGAAGCTGAGGGGAACGTGAGTTCCGGGAAACTCAGCCGCTGATCCCGGCGGCGAGGACGACCACCCCGACCAGGATCATCACGGCCCCGGTGACGGCCGTCCCATGGGCGCTGACCCAGTCGCGCGCCACGACCAGGCGTGGCTCCATCCGGTCAGGGAAGAAGACCGTTGCGAGAGTGGGTGCCACCACGGTCGAGGTGGCGATGGCCGTGTAGACGGCGATCAGGAACAGGGTGTCGTCCACCAACGGTGGGGCGCCGCTGATCGCCAGGCCCGCGGCGGCGACCAGCAGCAGCGCCTTGGGGCGGAGGTTCAGCGCCAGGCCGATGCCGAATGCAGGCAACGGGCCGAGGGAACCGATGCCCTCGATCCGGCTCGGACGCTGGCTGGCCGCCCCGCGTGAGTGCCGGAACAGCGTGACGAGACCGAACAGGACGAATGCGCTGCCGACCACGATCTCGAGGTTGTCGATCAGCGAGGAGGACTGCCTGGGCCGTCCGGGAAGCGACTGGGCCGCGGCCGTGGCAATCGTGAGGCCTGCCGCCGTACCGATCACCCACCCGGAGAGGAAGGGGAGGGCGGTCGCCTTCCGCCTTTCCGAGAGCAGGATGAACAGCGTGGCCATGATCGGCACCGTGCTCAGCGCGGCCGCGAGGGCCACCGGGATCAGCTGAGCGAGGACCTGCCCCATGCCACCTCCCTGCCTCGCCGCCCTTGTTAGTGAACCAGAGGTCGATCAGACCGCGGAAGTGGTCGCGCCCCTCGGTCCAGGTTCCCGCGCCTCGCCGGCTCAACGCAGTGCGAAGGGCCCTTGGCCTTCGGTCCACTCCGCGCCCGTCTCGTCGCGGTAGGCATGGACGGCTTCGGTGATGGTCTCGAAGAAGTGCGCCGGGTCGATGGTGTCGGTTAGCCCGTAGCGTTCGATCTTCTGTCGCACGGGGGTCTTGAGCTCGGCGAACACCAGATGGATCCCCTCCGCGTTCAGCTCCAGGTCGAGATCCTCGAGGACGTCAGAGGCGGTGGTGTCAACGTCGGTGATCGGCTCGGCCGCGACGACGATCCACCGCGGACGGGGCTCGGTGATGGCCAGGTGACGGACCTGGTCGCGGAAGGTTCGCGCATTCGCAAAGAACAGCGGTGCGTCGAACCGGTAGATGACCAGACCGGGCAGGTGGTGGGTGGTCGGAGTGAACTGCGAGTCGTGATACCCGGCCATGCCCTCGACCCGTCCGAGCACTGCCTGGTGCGGCCGCCAGGCCCGCCGGAACACGTTGGCGATCGAGAGGCCCACCGCGATCGCGATCCCGGGAAGGACTCCGAAGAAGGCAACGCCCAGGAACGCCGCGAGGGACAGGAGGAAGTCGGACCTCCGTTGCCGCCGCAGCCGCCGCAACCCGGGGAGGTCGGCGAGGGACATCGAGGCTGCGATCACAACGGCGGCGAGCGCGGGCTGGGGGAGGTTGCGCAGCAGACCCGGAGCGAAGAGCAGGAGGAGAAGGATGGCCGCCGCCCCCACCAACCCGGTCACCTGGCTCTTGGCGCCGTTCTCCGCGGCCACCGCCGTGCGTGATCCGCTGGTACTGACCGGGAAGCCCTGGAAGAAGCCCGCTGCGAGGTTTGCCGCCCCTACGCCGACCATCTCTCGGTCGCCGTCAACCTCCGCCCCGGCACGGGCGGCGAACGCCGACGCCGTCGAGATCGTGTCGGTCAGTGACACCAAGGCGATTCCCAGCGCTCCGACGATCAGCAGCCACAAGTCCTCCAGCGGAACGCCAGGAACCGTGAACGGCGGAACGCCCTCCGGCATCGGTCCCACCACCGTCACGCCTTGGTCCTGGAGGTCGAACAGGTTCACGGCCGCGATCGCGAGCACCACAGCAACCAGGACGCCCGGAACGCGGGGGAGAGCGTGCTGGAAACCCAGTATGAGAATCAGGCAGGCCACGCCGACCGTGAGGGCCGCGCCCACGGTCGCGCCGTCGGCAAGCGCCTCCACGAACCCGACCGCTTCGCCGATCAGGCCATCGGCGTCGACCGAGAAGCCGAACAGCTTTGGCAGCTGGCCCACCACGATGGTCAGCGCCAGGCCGTTCATGTACCCGATCTGGGTCGGCCTGGACAGGAGCTCGGCCACGAACCCGAGCTTGAAGACTCCGGCGAGCAGGGTGATTGCGCCCACCATCAACGCCAGCAACGAGGCGTAGGCCACGGCCCGGTCCGGATCTCCCTGTGCGGCGGCCAAGGGGACGACTGTCGCCGCGATCATCGGTCCCAGCGACGAGTCCGGACCCAGCACCAGGACCCGGGACGGCCCGAAGACCGCGTAGCCGATGAGACACAGGACGGTCGTGTAGAGCCCGGTGATCGGCGGGAGGCCGGCCAGCTCGGCGTACGCCATCCCCTGCGGCACGAGCAGCGCGGTCAGGACGAGTCCCGCCACGAGGTCCTGGCGCAACCACGCCGGCTGGTACGACCACAAGGCTGCGACGCCCGGCGCCACGAGCGCGATCCGCGGGTAGTGGCGGTGCGTGGAGGCCTCGGGCATGGTCAGATCGTGTCGCTGGGCCGCTCCGCCGTCATCACGCGTTGTCGGTGACCCACATTCCGATCAGGCCGCGGAAGTGCTCCATGAACTGCTCGTGCTCGTGGGGCGGGTACGTCGCGGCGACCGTGTCGCGCAGCAGCCGGTCGAACTCGTCGGAGGCGACCCAGTCGTGCACCTGCTCCTCCAGGTGTGGCAAGTGGGTGGAGCACCACTCCCAGTACTTGTCGCTCTCGAGGTACTCGTCGGCCAGCGCCAGGTAGGCATCCAGCTTCTCGTCGTAGGTCCGGTCGGGGTCATCGGCGATGGCGAAGTAGCGCGACGTCTGCAGGTCCACGGCCGACCGGCGACCGGTGACCACGCAGTAGGCCGACCACCTGACCAGCGCCGTGATGGCCCACGGGAAGTAGTAGTGCAGGGAGGTGATCGCCACGTCCGGGCAGGCGTTGGCGTAGTCGATCGGGTAGACCTCGTCGCCGGTGACCAGCATCTCGGCGGAGTTGAACTCCCACCGGAAGAACGCGTTCACGATCCGGCTGATGGCGGCGGTCTGGCGACCCGCCGACTCGGAGAGGAAGTCGTGGGAGACCGCGTAGCGGTTGTGCATCGGCTGGTCGGGCCGGAAGTCCATCACCATCGTCTCGGGACCGATGGAGAGCGCCCGAGCGAAGTGCTCGTAGTCAACCGTGGCCTGGAGGTGCATCAGCATCTCCCCGGACTCGTCGTACGAACGATGCAGGTCGGCCCTGTCGTTGATCCGGGAGACGCCTCGCCAGCCGCCACCGTCGAACGGCTTCATGTAGAGGGGGTACCCGAGCTCGTCGGCGATCCGGTCGAGGTCGAACGGCCGGTTGTACTGCTCGGACGTGTAGGCCCACCGCACGTTGTCGACCGGGTTCTTGTAGGGCACCAGCGTGGTCGGCGGAACCTTGAGCCCGAGCCTGACCATCGCGCAGTAGGCGCTGTGCTTCTCCATCGACTGGAAGGTGAACGGGCTGTTGAGGAGGTAGGTGCCGTTGACCAGGGCGGCCTTCTTGAGCCACTCGCGCGGGTGGTAGTACCAGTGGGCGAGCCGGTCGATGACGAGCGGGGTGCGCACGCTGTCGTCGAGGCGGAACGGCTCGATGGTCAGCCGTTCACTGGACAGTGTGTGGACGGCTCCGCCCTCCTTGATCGGGCCCACCATGCCCAGCACCGTCTCGAACGCCCGCGGCCAGTCCTTCTCCGCGCCCAGCAGTAGCCCGATCAGATGGTCACCCACCGTGAGACCTCCCGTTCCTGGAGTTCCAGCCGACCATATCGAATGACCCGTTGCCGCGCGGGATGGCCTGAGGTGGGCCGCCGTGGTATGCACACAGGCACACCCGACAGTGGAGGAGCGATTCAGTGAAGGCGACCGAGCGGTGGTTCTCCGATCGGCTGCACCAGGACATCACCATGGCGAGGTGGGGAAACTTCGGCACCCCCGTGCTGGTGTTCCCCACGGCCGGCGGTGATGCGGAGGAGATCGAGCGGAACCACCTGGTCGGTGCCTGCCGGGAACTCGTCGAGAGCGGCCGCGTCAAGCTCTACTCCTGCGACAGTGTGGCGGGCCGGGCCCTTGCCGCGGGCATCGGCTCCACGGGCTACCGCATGGCGCTGCTCAACCAGTTCCACGAGGCGGTCCGCAACGAGATCGTCCCGGCCATCTACGCCGATCTCGGTGGCGCCCGACCGAGGATCGTCACCGCGGGGGCGTCCATCGGGGCGTTCAACGCCCTCGCCGTCCTGTGCCGGTATCCGGACGTGTTCGAGGCCGCGATCGCGATGAGCGGCACCTACCAGCTCAAGCGGTTCGTGGAAGGCCAGTTCAGCGAGGACCTCTACTTCGCCTCACCGCTCGACTTCCTTCCCGGACTGGAGGGCCCGCAGCTGGAGACCCTGCGGCAGCGCCGGGTGATCCTCGCGTCCGGCGAGGGGCAGTGGGAGGACATCGGGGAGTCCTGGAACGTCGCAGACGTGCTCGGGCGCAAGGGTGTGCCGAACCGCGTCGACTCGTGGGGCACCGACTGGAAGCACGACTGGCCCACCTGGCGGCGGATGCTCCCGCAGTACCTCGACGAGGTCTGCTAGGCGCCGGGTGGCGACTGGGCGAGCCTCTCCAGCAGGAGCGCCTCCGCCACGCAGGCGCGCTCGAAGTCGGCGAGGTGCAGGCTCTCGTTGGGGGCGTGGGCTCGCGTGTCGGGATCCTCGATGCCGGTGACCAGGATCTCCGCGTCCGGGTAGGCGGCAGCGAACGGTGCCAGGAACCCGATCGAGCCGCCGACGCCGATCTCGACCGGGGGAGTACCCCAGGCGTCCCCGAAGGCCGCTCGCGCCGCGGCGTACGCAGGCCCCGAGGTCTGCGCGGAGTAGGGCGCGACGGGTTCGCCTGCGGTCACGCTGACCGATGCGCCCCACGGAGCGTTTGCCCGGAGGTGGGAGACCACCGCGTCCCGGGCGGCATCGGCGTCGTCCTCCGGGCCGATCCGGAGGGCGAGCCGGGCACGCGCGGACGGCAGCAGCACCATCCCGGCCTCGTCGACCGTGGGGGCGTCGATGCCGATGACCGACAGGGCCGGTCCGGCCCACAGCCGCGAGGTCAGGGTGCCGCTGCCGATCAGGCGTACGCCGTCGAGCACACCGGCGTCGGCGCGGAGCTGCTCCTCGGTGAGGTCCAGCGGGTCGGCGTCGCCGCGCGACAGGCCGGCCACCGCGACGTCACCGTGCTCGTCGTGCAGTGTCGCCAGCAGTCGGGCCAGCGCGGTGAGGGCGTCGGGGATCGGTCCGCCGTAGGCGCCGTTGTGCAGCGCGTGCCGCAGAGTGCGCACCTCGACGACCACGTTGACGCCTCCGCGCAGGGTGGTGGTCAGCGCGGGCACGCCCACGCGCCAGTTGACGGAGTCGGCGAGCACCAGGACGTCGCCCCCCAGGCGGTCGCCGTGCCTGGCCAGGAGTGCCGGCAGCGTCGGCGAGCCGATCTCCTCCTCGCCGTCGACCAGCACGGTGACGCCGACGCCGGGTTCGCTGCCGAGCGCGCGCAGCGCGGCGCAGTGGAGCGCGACCCCGGCCTTGTCGTCGGCCGCACCCCGCCCGTAGAGGCGGCCGTCCCGCTCGACGGGTTCGAACGGATCGGTCTCCCACAGCCCTGCGTCGCCGACGGGCTGGACGTCGTGGTGGGCGTAGAGGAGCACCGTGGGCGCACCCGGGGGTCCGGGTCTGCGCCCCACGACCGCCGGGAGGCCACCACCCTCGGTGAGCACCTCGACCTCGGGGAGGCCGGCGTCCCGCAGCTGTCGGGCCACCTCCTCGGCGGATGACTCCACGTGCGGCCGTGCCGTGGGATCGGCCGACACCGAGGGGATGCGCACCAGCCGTTCGAGATCGGCGCGGATGCCGGGGAGGATCACCGTCGAGCGCGGACCGGACCTCGGCGGCCGTGCGCATCACTCGGCGTAGAGCTGCAGGTCGGACGCGAAGCGCTCGGTCATCTCGATCACCCGCGGCAGGTCGTGGTGCCGCACGAAGACGATCCCGTCACCGATGGTCGAGGCTCGCCAGTCCCTGCGTGGCGCGCCGACCGGCTGCAGGTCGACGGCGAGCACCGAGTCGCCGTACTCGGCCAGGAGCCGGTCCAACCCGCTCACCGACGAGATCCGACCGGATCCGTGGGCTCGCTTGCAGATGCTCCCGACGTTGTACCGCTGCTCCAGGGGCCTCATCCGCCCGTGCACCACCGCCTCCGCCCAGCCGACGTAGACGTCGCCGTCGGTGGCGAAGTTCATCATGTCGACGACCCGAACGCCGGGGGGTCTCGCACCGATCTCGCCGAAGACCACCTCGCCGTCGTGCTTGCGGTACCACTCCATGTGGGTGAACCCGGTGTCGAACCCGAGGGCTGCGAGCACCTGGTGTCCCATCTGCCGGCCGTCGTGGAGGTGTGGCACCTCCAGCTCGCGCAACGAGATCGCCACCGGGCTGACCCACTCGTGCTGTGCCATCTGCAGCGGGCGGGGGCGGTACCAGAGGATGTGCTCGAAGAGGATCTGGCCGCCGGCGCAGACCGTGTCGTAGGTGAACTCCTCGCCGTCGACGAACTCCTCCACGCTCACCTCGGGCACGTGGCGAAGCCGTGGCAGGACGTCTCCGAGGTCGGTGGCGGAGTCGACGCGGTAGGTGTCGGCCGATCCCGCTCCGGCGATCGGCTTGACGATCAGCGGGTATCCGATCTTCTCGGCCGCCTCCCAGACCCCGGCCACGGTGGTGGCGCTCGCGTGCCACGGCGTGCGGATCCCGGCGCTGTCGAGCGCCCGCTTCATGAGCTCCTTGTCGCGGAAGGGCAGCGTGGCGGCGACGTTCATGCCGGGCAGCCCGAACGCCTCGCGGAGCCGCGCCGCGAGCAGCATGTAGGGCTCCCACAGGCACTCGACCTGGTCGATCCGGGCGTGCCGGCCCAGCCCCCGCAGCGCCGCCAGCACCGCTCCCTCGTCGGCGAGGTCGACGTGCTCGTAGTGCGCCAGCGACTCACGGGCTGCATCCGGGAGCGCATGCGCAGGCTGGTCACCCACGCCGATCACGGTGGCGCCCACTGCCGCCAGGCCCCGGGTGAAGTAGGCCATCTCGGCCGGGTAGCCCGGCGAGATCATCACGACGTTGGTCACAGCCCCTCCAGCAGCTCGACTCGCACCCCGCCGACGATCCGGCGCAGCGCCTCACGGACCACCTCGGTGTCAGGGTCCCGGACGATCACGTAGCCCTCGCCGAGGTAGTCCGAGCCTGCGGGCTGGCCCGGCCGGGGGAGTCGGGACTCGACCACGAGGTGTCCGATCTCCCGCTGGAGCGCCTCCACCCCGTGGACCGCCCGGACGCGACCGCGTCCCATGCCCCGCAGGTAGGCCGTCCCGGCCGCGTAGCGGCGCTCGGGCACGTCGAACCTGCCGAGCACCACCAGCTCCGGCCCAGGCCTGGTACAGGTCGAAGTCGTGCACGTATCCGTGCATCGAGGTGAGCTGCGCACCGGGCGGACGCGCGGCGACCTCCGAGACGGCCACCGACCCGTCGGGCCGCCGGAACCACTCCATGTGGGTCAGGGCGTCGGTGACCCCGAGCGCGCGCAGAGCGGCCGGGCCGACCGCGTGGATTCCGGCGTACTGCGGGCCGCCGATGTCGCGCGGCAGCAGCACGCTCCACTGGATCCACGGGTTGCGGAGCACGTCGAGCGGCGGCGGGTGGTAGTCGGCGATCGACGACCACACGGTGTCGTGGCCCACGGTGACGCTGTCGAAGGTGTGCTCCTCACCGACGAGGAACTCCTCCAGGAGGGCCGGCGCGTCGGGCCGGGGCGGCATCGCCTGCAGCCATCCCTCGAGCGCGTGCCCGTCGTCGAGTCGGTGCGTCGCCTGCGAACCGGCACCCGCCGGAGGCTTGGCGACCAGCGGGAAGCCGACCTCGCCCGCGAAAGCACGAGCCTCTCCCGCAGTGCTGACCAGCGAGTACCGCGCGCACGGCACGCCGGCCTCCTGCAGCACCCGCTTCATCTGGGCCTTGTCCCGGACGTTGCGGGCGGCGGTCACGTCCATGCCCTGGATGCCGAACGCCTCACGGACCTGCGCGAGCGGCACCTGGAGCTGCTCGAGCGCCCCGACCAGACGTTCGACCCGGCCCATCTGGCCGGACAGCCCGGAGACAGCCTCGGCGATCTGGCGGGGGTCGAGCGCATTGTCGACGCGCCAGTGCCCGGACAGCTGCGAACGCAGCGGCGGCGGGATGTCCTCCAGCGCCGAGCTGGTGACCACGCCCAGCCGTACGCCCGGGAGCGATGCGGCGGCGTTCACGAACCGTGCGGTGGCCTCGAGAAGGTACGGCGCGACGAACGCGGCAGCGACCATGCGCCGGACCTTACCGGCGGCATCACGATGACGACAGGGACGGCCTACCGGGCTGGTGGGGGAGGGGACCCGGAGGGCTAGCATGACGGCCGTGCGCGTCATCTTCGTCGAGCCATCCTTTCCGAACAACCAGCGCCAGTTCGTCCGCGCGCTGGCAGAGGCCGGCGCCACGGTCATCGGCGTCGGCGAGTCTCCGGAGGGGGCTCTGGACGACCAGCTCAGGAGCTGGATGGCGCACTACCACCAGGTCGGCAGCGTGGTCGACGTGGGCGCGATGACCGACGTCGTCCGGTGGATCCAGGACAAGGTCTGGGTGGACCGCATCGAGACGACGATCGAGGCGCACACCCTCCCGGTGGCCCAGGTGCGGGAGCGGTGCACGATCCCGGGCACGTCGGTGCGCACGGCGTGGCTGTGCCGGGACAAGCCGTCGATGAAGGAAGCCCTGCGACAGGCAGGCGTACCGACCGCGGCCTCGGCCGCCGTCCAGACCGCCGACGAGGTGAGAGCCTTCGCCAAGTCGGTGGGCTACCCGATCATCCTCAAGCCGCGCACGGGCGCCGGGGCCCTCGACACCACCCGCGTCGACAACGACGGGGAGCTGGAGGCGGCCCTGTCGATGTTCGGAGGCCAGGGTGTCGCCTCGATCGCGGTCGAGGAGTTCGTCGAGGGGCACGAGGGCTTCTACGACACCATGGCGGTCAACGGCGACGCCCCGCTGGACTTCGTGTCCCACTACTACCCCAACGTGCTGGAGGCGATGCGCACGCGGTGGATCTCCCCGCAGTTCGTCTCCACCAACCGGGTCGACTCGGTCACGGAGTACGCCGAGCTGCGCGAGCTCGGCCATCGGGTCGCCCAGACGCTGGGCATCGGAACCAGCGCAACCCACATGGAGTGGTTCTTCGGGCCCAAGGGCCTGAAGTTCTCGGAGATCGGCTGTCGTCCCCCCGGCGTCGGAGCCTGGGACCTGTACTCCGCCGGGAACGACCTGGACCTCTACCGCGAGTGGGCCAACGCGATCGTCCACGGGAGCGTCAGCGCCCGGGCGTCGCGAAGGTTCGCCAGCGGCATCATCGCGTTGCGGCCGGATCGTGACGGCCAGATCGCCGGCTACTCGGGTATCGACGAGGTGCAGGCGAAGTACGGCGAGTGGGTGCTGGACGCCCACCTGCCCCACCCCGGGACCCCCACCCAGCCGCCCGAGGCCGGGTACATGGCCAACGCCTACGTCCGGATGCGCCACCCGGACTACGACGTGCTCCGGGAGATGCTGGACGACGTGGGTCGGACCGTCCAGGTCCACGCCACGTGAGCCGCGAGGTCGTCCTCCTGGGGTCACAGCGGCGACCGAGCGTCCAGCCCGTGGTCCGCGACGTGGACCCGGCTGCGCGGATCGCCACGGTGACCGCCGGCTGGCGGGAACGGGAGCCCGACGACGCGGAGCTGAACGAGCTGCTCGGTGACCGGGCGGTGAACCTGTCGCTCCACGCTCGGTGGCAGGACGTCCTCGAGAACGACCGGGACTACGCCTCCGCCGAGCGCGAGCACGAAAAGGCCCTCGACGAGCTGCGGCAGCTGTACCTGACCCAGCTCGACCACGCCCTCGATGCGACGTACGACATCGCCTCAGGCAAGGAGGGAAGGCCCCGGTTCCGCGACCGGGTCCTCGCCGATGCCCTGGAGCTGGTGCGGATGGCCGACGAGCAGCATCTCGTCCGGGTCCGCGAGGCCCACCTCGAGTTCTACGACGCCTGGCAGCCCCAGACCCGTCCGTTGGTGGCCGCCCACCGGGAGCAGGTACGCGAGATCCTGCAGTCCGCGGCGGCCGTCGTCATCGCCGGAGGTCACGTGGGGGAGCTGGTCAAGGTGCTCCACCTGTTCCACGTCGAGCCCCATCTGCCACAGCTCGTCGTCGCCTGGTCCGCCGGGGCGATGGCGTTGACCGAGCGGGTCGTGCTGTTCCATGACTTCGTGCCGCACGGAGTGGCGCAGACCGAGCTGATGGGCGAGGGGATCGGACTGCTCGGCAACCTTGTCCCGCTTCCCGACGCGCGACGCCGGCTGCGGGTGAACGACCCGGTCCGGATGTCGGTGCTCGCCCGCCGCTTCGCGCCGGCCCGCTGCCTCGTCCTCGACGACGGCGTCCGGGTCCGGCTCACCGACGGCCGCCTCCCGGCCGAGGCCCGCGTGGTCGACCACGACGGCCGGATCACAGCGGTCGAAGCCGCGTGAGCGAGTCAGCACCCGGCGCCGGCAATCGCCTGGCCATCAACCGGCTGAAGGACCAGAAGCCGCTCGACGCGGAGGCGGTCGACGAGTTTCTGGCGCACCACGACGTTCCGATCGTGGAGGGCTCCCGCTGCACCTTCCTGTTCCGCGGCGAGGCTGATGAGGTCCAGCTCGCCCAGCGGATCGTCGGTCTCGCCGACCTGCTGCCGCTGCGCCGGCTGTGGGGGACCGACCTGTGGTACCTGGTGCTGGAGCTGCCGGAGGGCTCGCGCGTGGACTACCAGCTGCGAGGTCCGGCGCGGCGACCACGTGGAGCGGGTCAACGACCCCCTCAACCCGGACCTCTCCCACAGTCCAGTAGGCAGCTCGTCGGTCTGCTCCGCGCACGGCTACGAGACTCCCGAGTGGTCGCTCCCGGATCCTGACGCACGCCAGGGCAACCTGGTGGAGAGGAGCATCCGCAGCCGCGCCCTGGGCCGGGACTGCCCGGTGACGCTGTACCTGCCGGCACGGTTCCGGCGTACGACGTCGTACCCGCTGCTGGTGGTGCACGACGGCCCGGACTTCCTCCAGTACGCCGCCGCCAAGACCGTGCTGGACAACCTGATCCATCGGCTCGACGTCGCCGAGACGGTCGTCGCCTTCCTGCACCCGGAGGAACGTCTCACCGAGTACGCCAACTCCACGGCCCACTCGCGCTTCGTGACCGACGAGCTGGTGCCGCGGCTCGAGGCCGACCTGCCGCTCGTGGGGAAGCCGTCCGGGCGCTGCCTGCTCGGCTCGAGCTTCGGGGGTGTGGCGTCACTGTCCGCGGCCGTCAAGTCCCCGAAGACCTACGGCTCCCTGATCCTGATGTCCGGGTCGTTCGTGTTCACCGACATCGGCGCCGCCGATCACGGCGGCGGTCCGGTCTTCGACCCGGTCGTCAAGTTCGTCAACAAGTACCGCGCGCGACCGACGTACGTCGCCGACCGGATCTTCGCCAGCTGCGGGGTGTTCGAGCCGCTGATCGTGCCCAACCGGTCCATGGTGCCGACCTTCGAGTCGGCGGGCATGTCGGTCCGCTTCGTCGAGGCGCGGGACGGTCACAGCTGGGAGAACTGGCGGGACCGGCTCCGCGACGCGCTGTCGTGGGTCTACCCGGGTCCGCAGAAGTTCGTCTACGAGTGAGTCGGCCGCGTCGCCGAGGTCACCCGCTCAGGGTGATCCCAGGTCCGGGTGACTGAGGCACCCTCGCCCCCATGGGCATCTCGACCACGACCCACCAGATCAGCCGGGCTGTCTCCGACGGGACCGGGCTGATGCCGCAGCAGGTCGAGCTCCGGGTGGCGGCCGCCTCCCTGGGAGCCGCCATCGGCGCAGCCGGATTCGGCCTCCTCCGCGTGGCCATCCCGGTCATGGACGCGTGGCCGCGGCACTCCTGACGCTTTTCGCGCCCGACGGCCTGGTCAACACTCAGAGTGGTGGCGACGTCCGGGTCGATCGGGGACAGGCAGATTCGGAAGGGAGACGCGTCATGCTGCCCCAGCCAGGAACAGGTGGCGAGTGCGATCGGCCATCGCCGTCGGAGCCGCTCTCGCCGCCGGCGTCGCGATGCTCGCGGCGCAGCCCGCCAGCGCGGAGCTCACCGGGCGTCGGCCGGTGGACGGCCGGAGGCCACGGATACCCGCTCTGGTACGAGGACGTCAACGGCCTGCGACTCGATCTGTGCCTGGACGGGCCGCCCAGTGCCTGGAGGGGCTGGTCAACCCCGCGCTGCCGGCAACCGTGGGCAACATGCCCGACGAGTCGTTCTGGTTCGCAGCGGAGTCCCAGATGACCCTGCCCACCGGTGGAGACGCGTTGCTGGTGCTGGCACAGGAGGCGGCGTGGATCAACGAGGTCCCCCAGGCCGGCCAGAACATGTCCTTCGCCCGGGTGCGCATCCGGGTCACGGGTCTGACGGTGGGGGAGACCTACACGGTGACTCATCCCTACGGGACGGACACCTTCGTCGCCGAGGCCGCCGACCGCAACATCAACTTCACCGACGACATCGGGTGCGCCGCGGCCCCCTGTGACTTCGGCCTGGCCCTCCAGGGCCGGATCGGGCCCTTGCTCACCTGGAACCGGCTCAGGAACACCGGCCCAACCGGCTGGCTTCATCGGCAACCCGGCGGTGGAGCACACGGTCGTGGGCAGCCCGTTCGGGACCAACTTCTTCCGCACGTAAGTAAGTATGTAGAGTTATAAATGACAAAAAAAAATATAGTAGTTAGTGATAGAAGGCGAGGTAGCGGGATTCACTGTATAAGATAAGAGGAGCTGGATAGCGCAGTGAAGGTATAAGGCTAGTCGTACTACTACGCCTACGCAACTCTGGGTGAGCAACGGCAGTAGGGGTCGCCGCCTGCCTCATCCTGGAGTACGGCGTATAGTCGGTAGCTGTCGCTGTCGGCTGGTAGCAGTAACTCAAAGAGTTATTGGAAAACGATCTTAGGTTGTCACGCTTCTGGGAAAGCGATACTA
This sequence comes from uncultured Actinomycetota bacterium, assembly GCA_963841625.1. Classification (GTDB taxonomy): domain Bacteria; phylum Actinomycetota; class Actinomycetes; order Propionibacteriales; family Nocardioidaceae; genus Nocardioides. Next base: position 816,491 of record CAWJDH010000009.1, read on the forward strand.
CGCAGGCGCTAGAGCAGAGGCGGGATCTTCAACATCCCGGCGATGATCGTGGTGTTGCTCTGCATGCTGCTGCTGATACGCGGCGCCAGCGAGTCGGCAAAGATCAACACGATCATGGTACTTCATCAAGATCGAGCATGCTGGTCATGTTCAGCGTGATCGGAATCTCCGACTGGAACTCCGGCAACTTGGAGCCGTTCGCGCGTTCGGCCTCAACGGGAATCACGGCGGCGGAGGGACATCATCTTCTTCTCCTACATCGGGCTCGACGCGGTCTCGACCGCGGGCGAGGAGGTCAAGACCCGCGCCGCAACCTGCCGCGGGCGATCATGATCGCCTGGTGACCGTCACGATTCTCTACATCCTGGTCGCGGTAGTCGCGATGGCCGCCAAGCCGTACAGCCGAGTTCGAAGGCCAGGAGGCCGTCCTGGCAGCGATCCTGGAGGACGTGACCGGATCGACTTAGACGGCGACGGTGATCGCTGTGGGAGCGATGATCTCGATCTTCAGCGTCACCCTCGTGACATCTACGGGCAGACCCGCATCCTCTTCGCGATGACCCGTGACGGGATGCTGCCGGAGCTGTTCCACCAGGTGAACCCGCGCACGCAGACGCCGGTCGCGAACACGATCATCGTGGCTTGCGTGGTCGGACTGCTCGCCGGACTGATACCGATCAACTTCCTGGCCGAGATGACGAGCATCGGCACGCTAGTGGCCTTCCTGGTGGTCTCGATCGGGGTGATAGAGCTGCGGCAGACGCACCCGGAGCTGGAACGCGGATTCAAGGTCCGCTGTATCCGGTGACGCCGATCCTGGCGATCGCCGGCTGCATCTGGATCATCCAGGACCTCCGCCCCGTCACGATCCTCGTCTTCCTGATCTGGGTCGGGGTCGCCTTCGTCTGGTACGCCGCCTACGGGTACCGGCACTCCCACCTCGGACGCCACGAGCACGTCGGGCTCATCCACGACTAGGACGCCACCATGACGATGATCGTAGGGCTACCCGCCGGACAGAGCGGGGAAGGGCCGCGCTCGACCTGGCCGGGATGCTGGCACGCACGGCCGGACGACGACCTCGTGTCGCGTGCGCCGTGCCGGCACCGTGGGACGCCGGGCATGGCCCGCGTCGACGCGGAGTATCGCGAAAGCCTCGACGCAGATCGCCGACGCCGCGCTCGATGAGGCGAGGGCGAGAGATCCGCCGGGCCCGGAGACCAGCTTCGTCCGGCACGCGCACAGTCAGCACCTGCCGGGCTGCTCGAGCTCGTGGAGAAGCACGGTGCCCGCTTCCTCGTGGTGGGTTCGTCCTCGCGCGGGAGTCTTCGGGCACGTCGTGCTGGGCAGTGTGAGCGACCGCCTGCTCCACAGCTCGCCCTGTCCCGGTCGCTCTCGCCCCGAGGGGACTGCGTTGCGACCACGGACGCCAGAGTAGACCCGGGTGAGCGTCGCGTATGGCGGGACCGAAACGCCGAGCAGCTGAAGTGGAGTCGGCCGCGGTGGTGGCCGGAGGAGTCGGCGCCTCACTGCGGCTCGTGTCGTTCGCCGTCTGGTCGCAGGCCCGCCTACACCACCACCCTCGGCACGGACTCCGAGGACCTCGTGATCCAGCGAAGTGGACCTCCGAGATCCTCGAGAAGGCCGAGGGCGACCCTGGACGGCGTACGTGCGATCGGTAACGACGCACCGCCGGAACCTCGAGATCGTCATCGGCCGCGGCGAGAGCTGGCGGAGAGGCGATCGACGACATCGAGTGGATCGAGGGTGACGTCCTCGTAGATCGGGTCGAGCCGCTCGGGCCCTTGTCGCGGGTGTTCCTCGGCTCGCACGCCACCAAGATCGTGCGTCACTCGCCGGTCCCGGTGGTCGTCGTCCCGCGTTGGCGGGGAAGCGACCGGCTGGCGCAGTACTAGCCGGGACCTGACTGGCAGCGATCCGCGGATGGCCACGAACGACCTGCTCGACCTGTTCCCACCAGGAAGCACGCTACGACGACGGGATGCTCACCATCGGCGGCTGTCGCGCCGACGACGCTCGCCGACGAGATCGGCACCCCGGTGCTGGTCGTGGCCGAGGGCGCGCTCCGGGCGCGCGCTCGCGAGTACGCCGACGAGCTCGTCGGTCCGGTGGTCGTACTCGCGGGTCGTGTTCGCCTCCAAGGCCTTCCCCTGCACGGCGGTCCAGCGGGTCATGGTGGAGGAAGGGCTGGGGCTCGACGTGCCGGTGGTGGCGAGATCCTGACCGCCCTGAAGGCTGGCGTCGACCCCGGCCTCATCGTCCATCCACGGCAACGCCAAGTCCGACGAGGAGATCCGTCTCGCGGTGAGAAGCGGCGTCGGCCTGGTCGTGGTCGACAACGGCGACGACGTCGACCGGCTGGAGGCGGCCGTACCCGACCGGCGCGATGCAGGATGTGCTGGTCCGGGTGATCCCGGGCGTCGCCGCGGACACCCACCACCACGTCCTCACCGGTCACGAGGACTCCAAGTTCGGTCTGGCGCCCGCAGACGCGAAGCCGCTGATCACAGCGGATCGAGCGCAGTCCACGGTTGAGGATGCAGGGACTGCACGTTCACGTCGGGTCCCAGATCCTCGACGTGCGAGCCGTTCGCGGACTCCGTCGCCCCGGTCGCGGCGCTGGGGCAGTTCCCGATCTACGACCTGGGCGGCGGGCTGGGATCCCGCTACACGTGGGCCGACCGACCACCGTCGGTGAGCGACCTACCTCGACGCGCTCATCGGAGCAGCGAAGGAGCACCTGCCCCCCGAGGCGCAGATCATCATCGAGCCCGGGCGCAGCATGACCGCTGAGCGTGGCGGCGACGATCTACCGCGTCACGACGGTCAAGCGCGGGGTGAGAGACGTTCGTCGCGGTCGACGGCGGGATGGGCGACAACCTCGAGGTGGCCCTGTTCCGGTAGCGCTTGGGGGCCGGTATCGCGGGCCGTTTCCACGGGCAGGACCTGGAGCGGGTGACCGTCGTCGGTCGACACTGCGAGAGTGGCGACGTGCTGGTGGACGGGGTCGACCTGTCGGCGCCCGCGGTGGGTGACCTGCTCGTCGTACCCGCGACCGGGGCCTACTGCTACACCATGGCCAACAACTACAACGGCAACCGTCGGTTGCCGGTGGTCTTCGCGCGGGGCGGCAGCGCCAGGCTGGTCGTACGCCGCGAGACCTGGGACGACCTGCTGTCGCGCGACGTCGACTGAGTCAGCCGGCAGTCAGCTGAACTCGTGGTGGCCAACGGCGACGTCGGCAGGTTCGCTGTCGAGGACCTCCAGGGCCTGCTTCAGCGAATCGACGCGACGCGCGACGCGCTCGGCGGAGTCCCGGACGATGGGATCGGCCGACGGTTGCAGCCCGATCGAGAGGACCTCGACCGCTTCCTCGACCTCGGCGACGCGCTCCCGGAGCTCACCGAGGACGTCGATCGCCTCCTGGCCGCCACCGCCGATCTGCCGGCGCAGGAAGGCCGCCTGCGTGGCAAGGCGGCGGCCGGCCACCCACAGGTCGACGAACACCTGCACCTTGGCGCGCAGCACCCACGGGTCGAACGGCTTGGCGATGTAGTCGGCAGCGCCCGCGGCGTAGCCACGGAACGTGTTGTTCTTGTCGGTGTCAATCGCCGTCAGGAAGATGATCGGCACGTTCTTGGTGCGGTTGCGCCCCTTGATCCTCGCCGCCGTCTCGAAACCGTCCATGCCCGGCATTCGGGCGTCGAGCAGGATGAGCGCGAACTCGTCCTTCAGCAGTGCACGCAGCGCCTCCTCGCCCGAGTTGGCCCGGATCAGCTCCTGGTCCAGGGCGCTCAGGATCGCCTCCAGCGCGAGGAGGTTCTCGGGCCGGTCGTCGACGAGGAGGATCTTGGCGCGCTCGGTCATGAGAGCCACAGCCGGAGCAGGTTGAGCAGCCGGTCCATGTCAACCGGCTTGGTGACGTAGTCGGAGGCTCCGGCGGACAGGCTGTTCTCACGGTCGCCCGGCATCGCCTTCGCCGTGAGGGCGATGACCGGCAGGCTTCGGAACGCCGGCACCTTCCGGATCTCGCGCATAGCGGTGTAGCCGTCCATACCCGGCATCATCACATCCATCAGCACCAGGTCGATCTCCTGGTCCTGCTGGAGCATCTGGATGCCCTCCTCGCCGCTCCCGGCGTAGACCACGTCGAGGTTGTGCTGCTCGAGGGCGCTCGTCAACGCGAAGACGTTGCGGACGTCGTCGTCGACGATCAGGATGCGCTTGCCGACGAAGACCTCGTCGTCCTGCTGCAGCTGCTCGCCGGAGGCAGACTCGGGCGCGGGGAGCTCGACATCGGAGCGGTGCAGGAACAGCGCGATCTGGTCGATCAGCTGCTCGATGGAGGGCGGGTAGGCGACCACGGACTTCTGGGCGTACTGGCCCAGACGCGTCAGGTCCCGCTTGGACGGCGAGTCGCCCGTGCTCACCACGACCGGGATGTCGCGCAGCGTCTTGCGCGCGCGCATCCGCTTGATCACGTCGAAGCCGGTGCCGCCGGACAGCTTCAGGTCCACGACCACGCAGTCATACTGACCGCCCTCCAGGGCGGCGATCGCCTCGTTGACCCCTGTCTTCACGCGCAGGACCACGTCGGTCACGGCGCCGAAGAGGGCGACGACCGCGGAGGTCTCGTCGACCACGTTGCTGGTGACGACCAGCAAGGACCGGGTCGGGCGGTCGAGGTAGGCGCTGAGGTCCTGCAGGGCCACCTCGAACTGCTCCGAGGACGCCGGCTCCTCGATGACGTCGAGGGCACCGTTGAGCCGGGCGTCATGGGCGTCGTCCGCCGGGTCCGGTGTCAGGACGCCGACGGTCGGGATGTGGCGCAGCTCGTGGTTGTGCTTCAACGCACGGAGGAGCGACTCCCCATTCTCGGCCCGCAGGTCCAATCCGACCATGATCCCGTCGGGGCGATGCTGCAGGGCGGACATCAGGAGGGTCTCCGGCTCGGCGCTGGCGACGGTCTGGAAACCGCTCGCCTGCCCGAGGTCGACCGCCCGGTCTCGGAGGTCGTCGTCGGCGACCGCTACCAGGAGCACGCGACCGCTGCGGTCGACCTCGTTGGTCTCCTCGACAGCCGACCACACCTCGCCCTCGACGATCTCCGTCGACGGGACGGACGACCTCGTGGAGGGCTCGGACTGCGGGCGCAGGGGAACGTAGAGGGTGAACGTGCTGCCCTTGCCGGGCTCACTCTCCGCGTGGATCTCCCCGCCGATCAGCTCGGCGATGGCCCGGCTGATCGACAGGCCCAGCCCGGTGCCACCGAACTTCCGGCTGATCGTGCCGTCGGCCTGCTGGAAGGCCTCGAAGATCACCTTGAGCTGCTCGGCCGGAATGCCGATCCCGGTGTCGGTGACGGAGAACGCGATCACCTGGTCCGCGTTGGTCAGGGACGGGGCGACGAAGTGCTCGTGCTCCGTGGTCGCACGGATCACCATCCGCACCTCGCCGGACGAGGTGAACTTCACCGCGTTGGAGAGCAGGTTGCGCAGCACCTGCTGAAGGCGGTGCTGGTCTGAGTAGAGCGTCCGGCCCACGTCCTCGGACATGGACACCGAGAAGCGCAGGTCCTTCTCCGCTGTGAGGGGCCGGAACGTGGCATCGACGTACTCGACGATCCCGGAGAGAGCCACGTCGGCGAAGTGGACGTCCATCTTTCCGGCCTCGACCTTGGACAGGTCGAGGATGTCGTTGATCAGCTGGAGCAGGTCGGTGCCGGCAGTGTGGATCGTGCGGGAGAACTCGACCTGGCGGGAGTTGAGGTTGCCCTCGGCGTTCTCGGCCAGCAGCTTGGCGAGGATGAGCAAGCTGTTCAGGGGTGTTCTGAGTTCGTGCGACATGTTCGCGAGGAACTCCGACTTGTACTTCGACGACAGCGCCAGCTGCTCGGCACGATCCTCGAGGCCGCGGCGGGCGTCCTCGATCTCGAGGTTCTTGATCTCGATGGCGCGGTTCTGGGCCGCGAGCAGGCTCGCCTTGTCCTCGAGCTCGGCGTTGGTCTGCTGCAGCTCCTTCTGCTGCGCCTCGAGCTCACCGGACTTCTCCTGCAGCTCGGAGGCCAGCCGCTGCGACTCGACCAGCAGCTCCTGGGTCCGGGAGCTGGCGATGATGGCGTTCAGCGAGACGCCGATGCTCTCCATCAGCTGCTCGAGGAACTGCATCTGCACAGCGCTGAACGGGTTGAACGACGCAAGCTCGACGACGCCGAGCACCTGCTCCTCGAAGACCGCAGGCAGGATCACGATGTTGAGCGGCGGAGCCTCCCCGAGGCCCGAGGAGATCCGGATGTAGTCGCCGGGAACGTCCTTGAGCATGATCGGCGATCGCTCGAGGGCCACCTGGCCCACGAGCCCCTCGCCGAGTGCGAACACGCTCGGCACACCCTTCCGCGGGCGGTACCCGTAGGACGCCATCCGGCGCAGGGACACCTCGCCCTGCGCGTCCTCGTCGCTGAGGAAGAACGAGCCCTGGCTGGCGCCGACCAGGGGGGTCAGCTCGCTCACGATCAGTCGGGACAGGTCGAGGAGGTCGCGGCCGCCCTGCATGTGGCCGGTGAACTGGGCCAGGTTGGTCTTCAACCAGTCCTGGTCCTGGTTGGCCCGCGTCGTCTCGCGCAGGTTGTCGATCATCTGGTTGAGGTTGTCCTTCAGCTCGGCGACCTCGCCCTGCGCCTCGACGCTGATCTGCTGGCTCAGGTCGCCCTGGGTCACCGCGGTCGACACCTCGGCGATCGCACGGAGCTGTGTGGTCAGGGTGCCGGCCAGCTGGTTGACGTTCTCGGTCAGCTTCCGCCAGGTCCCCGAGACGTCGGCGACCTGGGCCTGTCCGCCGAGCTTGCCCTCGGTGCCGACCTCGCGGGCCACACGCGTGACCTCGTCGGCGAACGACGACAGCTGGTCGACCATCCGGTTGACGGTGGTCTTGAGCTCGAGGATCTCGCCCCGGGCGTCGACGTAGGTCTTCTGCGTCAGGTCGCCGTTGGCCACGGCGGTGGTGACCAGAGCGATGCTCCGCACCTGGCTGGTCAGGTTGCCGGCCATCGAGTTCACCGACTCGGTGAGGTCCTTCCACGTGCCGGCCACGCCACGAACGTGGGCCTGGCCACCCAGGATGCCCTCGGTGCCCACCTCGCGGGCCACACGCGTGACCTCGTCGGCGAACGCCCGCAGGGTGTCCACCATCGCGTTGATGGTGCCGGCGAGGGCCGCCACCTCGCCGCGGGCCTCGATGGAGATCTTCTGGCTCAGGTCGCCGCGGGCGACAGCCGTGGAGACCAGGGCGATGCTGCGCACCTGGTCGGTCAGGTTGTTGGCCATCGAGTTCACCGAGTCGGTGAGGTCGCGCCAGGTGCCGGCCACCCCGGGTACGGCGGCCTGGCCGCCCAGCCGGCCCTCGGTGCCGACCTCGCGGGCCACACGGGTGACCTCGTCGGCGAAAGCGGAGAGCTGGTCGACCATCGTGTTGATGGTGCTCTTGAGCTCGAGGATCTCGCCCCGGGCATCGACCGTGATCTTGCGGGTCAGGTCGCCGCTGGCGACGGCGGTGGTGACCTCGGCGATGTTGCGCACCTGAGAGGTCAGGTTGTTCGCCATCATGTTGACGTTCTCGGTGAGGTCCTTCCAGGTGCCGGAGACGTCGTGAACGTCGGCCTGGCCACCCAGCCGGCCCTCGGTGCCGACCTCGCGGGCCACACGGGTGACCTCGTCGGCGAAGGCGGAGAGCTGGTCGACCATCGTGTTGATGGTGCTCTTGAGCTCGAGGATCTCCCCGCGGGCCTCGACCGTGATCTTGCGGGTCAGGTCGCCGCCCGCGACGGCGGTGGTGACCTCGGCGATGTTGCGCACCTGAGAGGTCAGCGTGCCGGCCATGAAGTTCACCGAGTCGGTGAGGTCGCGCCAGGTTCCGGAGACGCCCGGCACCGCGGCCTGGCCACCCAGCCGGCCCTCGCCACCCACCTCGCGGGCCACACGGGTGACCTCGTCGGCGAAGGAGGACAGCTGGTCGACCATGACGTTGACGGTCGTCTTGAGCTCGGAGAGCTCGCCGCGCACGTCGACCGTGATCTTCTGGCTGAGGTCGCCGCGGGCGACCGCGGTGGTCACCTCGGCGATGTTGCGCACCTGGTTGGTCAGGTTGCTGGCCATGAAGTTCACCGAGTCGGTGAGGTCCTTCCAGGTTCCGGAGACGCCCGGCACGTCGGCCTGGCCACCCAGGATTCCGTCGCTGCCGACCTCGCGGGCCACACGGGTGACCTCGTCGGCGAACGCCGAGAGCTGGTCGACCATGACGTTGACGGTCGTCTTGAGCTCGGAGAGCTCGCCGCGCACGTCGACCGTGATCTTCTGGCTGAGGTCGCCGCGGGCGACCGCGGTGGTCACCTCGGCGATGTTGCGCACCTGGTTGGTCAGGTTGCTGGCCATGAAGTTCACCGAGTCGGTGAGGTCCTTCCAGGTTCCGGAGACGCCCGGCACGTCGGCCTGGCCACCCAGGATTCCTTCGGTGCCGACCTCGCGCGCCACGCGCGTCACCTCACCCGCGAAGGTCTGCAGGGTGCCGGTCATGGAGTTCAGGGTCTCCGCGAGCTCGGCGATCTCACCGCGCGCCGTCACCGTGATCTGCCGGCTGAGGTCCCCCTGTGCCACGGCCTGGGCGACCGAGGAGATGCCGCGCACCTGGCCGGTGAGGTTCGACGCCATGGTGTTGACGGAGTCGGTGAGGTCCTTCCACGTGCCGGCCACGCCGCGGACGTGGGCCTGACCGCCCAGGCGTCCTTCGGTACCGACCTCGCGCGCCACGCGCGTCACCTCGGAGGCGAACGAGGACAGCTGGTCCACCATTCGGTCGACGGTGTCCTTCAGCTGGGCCATCTCGCCCGACACCTCGACCGTGACCGTCCGCGACAGGTCGCCGTTCGCGACTGCTGTCGTCACCGTGGCGATGTCACGGACCTGGTCGGTGAGCCTCGAGGACATGGTGTTGACGGCGTCGATGAGGTCCCGCCAGCTGCCGTAGGCATTGCGGACCTGGGCCTGGCCGCCGAGCTTGCCCTCCGTGCCGACCTCGCGGGTGACCCGGGTGATCTCGTCGGCGATCGAGGACAGCTGGTCGACCACCAGGTTGACGCTGCGGGCGAGTCGCAGGGGCTCGCCACGGAGCGGCTGTTCGTCGATCCGGACGTTCATCCGCTGGTTGAGGTCGCCATCGGAGACCCCAGCGATCACGCGGGCGAGCTCGCTGGTGGGACGCACCAGGTCGGACACCAGACCGTTGGCGGCATCGATCGACTTCGCCCAGCCGCCTTCACCGCTCCCGTGCTCCAGCCGTTCGGTGTAGCGACCGTCGCGGCCGGCGACCCGGCGGACCCGGTTCAGCTCGGAGGCGAGGTGCTGCTGCCGCTCGGCGATCTCGTTGTAGACCTCGTAGAGCTCGGCCATGGTGCCGTCGCCGGTCACCGGCATCCGCCTGCGGAAATTGCCGTCCCGCATCGACTTCATCGACGAGAGGAGTCGCTTCAGCTCGGCGACGTCGATCTCGTCGGTGGCTGTCCCGTTGGTAGGCACGGTTGTCCGGCGGACTGGTCCACTGGTCCGCTTCCGACCGGTCTTGCTGCTGGGCATCACGCGCCTCCTCGTTCGTGCACCCCCTCGCCCGGCCCAAGTCTGTCACCATGTTGTAAGTCCGCAGGCAAATTCCGAAAGTGGTCATGACAACTCTGCCGCTTCACGCTCACCGCACCTTCGCGGCGGACGAAAGATCCGTTGCCATGGCCCGAGCGTTCGCCCGCGAGATGCTCGAGGAATGGAATGCCGGTGAGCTCGCCGACAGCGTCGTACTGCTGGTGAGCGAGCTGGTCACCAACGCCATCGTGCACGCCGGGACCTCCGCCCGGCTGGAGCTGCGCCTGGACACCCAGAGCGTGCGGGTGGAGGTCGAGGACCAGCATCCTCGCCGCGTCCTGCCCATGGTGGTGGACCAGCCCACCGAGGACGCGGAGCAGGGCCGCGGACTCCTGATCACCTTCTCCCTGGCCTCGGCCTGGGGTGTCGACTACACCTCCGGGTCAAAGCGGGTGTGGCTGCGCTTCGACCGGCCGGTCGACCAGCAGCCGGCTGCCCGATGGTCGCCTCAACCGGGTGACTCCCAGAGCGAGGCCCGCGTGGCGGTGGCCCGGCTCTCTGGAGACGGCGTGGTCAAGACCTGGAACGACGACGCCACGGCCCTCCTCGGCTGGGAGCCGGACGAGGTCCTCGGGCGCAATTTCGACGAGCTGCTGGACCGGGTGCCCGGCGACCGCGACACCGGTGTTCCCTCCCTGGCGGAGATGGCCCGCGGATGGCAGGGCAGCTACTCCCTGCTGCACAAGAGCGACCAGCCGGTGACGGTGTTCGCCTCCCACGTCGGCCGGGAGCGTGGAGGCGGCTCGACGGTGCTGATGGTGGCGACCGACCAGCGTGCGCTCATCGAGCGACCCGCTGCGCGGCCCGGAACCCCTGCTCCTCCCGACCCGGGTCTCGGCCTGATGGACGAGGCACTGGGGCGGCTCCGGCTCGACGACTACCTGATGCTGGCGGTCGAACGCGTCCGCGACCGGCTCTCGGCCGACGCTGCGTACCTGCTGATGTTGCGGGACCTCGAGGACGAGTACGAGGTCAAGGCGGTCAGTGGCCTGTCCGCGACCTTGCTCGGCCGGCGGTTGGCCTCGGGCGCGCCCGGAGCGCCCGATCCCCGCACACCCCACCTCCCGGTGGTGATGTCGAACCTCGCGAAGACGCCGGTGCCAATGCTCGCCGACAGCGGGCTCTGCTCACTGGTGCTCGTCCCGATCGCCGCCGAGAACCGTGTGGTCGGGGCCATCGGAGTGGTCAGCGCCCACGTCGAGGGGTTCTCGACGGACGAGAGCGTGCTCCTCCAGCAGATCGCCAACGCGCTTGCGCTGGCCACCGACCGGGCCAGGTTGCAGGCGCTGGAGCGCGAGCGGAGAGGTTGGCTCACCTTCCTCGCCGAAGCGGGCGACTTCCTGGCGGGTTCGCTCGACCAGGACATGACGATGGCGATCACCGGTCAGATCGTGGTGCCCAAGATCGCCCAGTGGTGCGCGGTCCACCTCGACGACGACCGGGGTCATCCCGTCCTGCAGCAGGTGTGGCACGAGGACGAGCGGCAGGTCCAGCCGCTCCGGAAGGACCTCGAGGCAAAGACCGTGCCGGCGTCGGCCGAGCCGGAGGAGCCTGTCCAGCCAGGCCCCTGGGGCGAGGTGCTGACCGTGCCACTGGTCGCGCGCGGCCGGAGGATCGGCCACCTGTCCCTGGGCCGGCCCGCGGGTGACCCGTTGCGCGGGGAGCCGCTTCTGGTCGCCGAGTCGGTCGCCCGACGGGCCGCGATCGCGATCGAGAACGCCAGGGCCCACGGCGAGCTGAGGGCGATCGGCAACGCCCTGCAACGCAGCCTGCTGCCGTCGTCGACTCCGGAAGCGCCGGGCATGGACGTGGGCGTGGTCTACGAGGCGGCCGGCGAGGCGAGCACCGCCGGCGGCGACTTCTACGACCTGTTCCCCATCGGGGGCGGGAAGTCCTGCTTCGTGGTCGGCGACGTGTGCGGCACCGGACCCGAGGCCGCGGCGGTCACCGGGCTGGCGCGGCACACGATCCGGGCCCTGGTGCTCGCCGGATTCCCGATCTCCGACGTCCTCGAACGGCTCAACCAGGCAATCATCGACGAGGGAGAGCGTGGCCGGTTCCTCACCCTGGTGTGCGGCATCCTGCAGCCGGAGGGCGACTCGATGCGGGTGGAGATGGTGAGCGCGGGACACCCACTGCCCATGATCGTGCGTGAGACCAGCAAGGTCGAGCAGGTCGGCCGCCCCCAGTCCCTGCTCGGCGTCGTCGACGACGTGCGCTACTTCGAGGAGCAGCACCGGCTCTCGCGGGGAGAGCTGTTCGTCGCCGTGACGGACGGTGTGCTGGAGCGTCGTGTCGGCGCGCTCATGCTGGGGGAGGAGGGGCTGGCAGAGGAGCTCGCCGCCTGCGGCATGTCGCTCTCCGCCCAGGCGGTCGCCGAGCGGGTACGGCGGCTCGTCGTGGAGTTCGCGCCGGAGGCACCCCGGGACGACATGGCCGTGCTGGTGCTGCGACTCGGGGGTCCGCCCGGCGGCCGCTGATCCGGGCTCAGCCCGTTCGTCTGGCGAGGGTGAGTGCGAAGTCCCCCTCGTCGTCGGTCAGGCTGCGCTCCACCTCGAAGCCGGCCGCGCGCAGCTCGGTGGCGATGCCCTCGAGCCGGAACTTCGTCGAGATCTCGACCCGGATCTCCTCGCCGCTCGCGAGATCGATCGAGATGCCGGCGCCCGGGATCGAGACGTGCTGGGGCATCTCGGCCCGCAGCCGCAGGTCCATCCGCTCCATCTGCGGGTCCCAGAACGGGACGTAGGTGAAGGCGTCGAGGTCGAAGTCGGCGTCGAGGCGGTTGTTGAGCACCTGGAGGCAGTTCGTGACGAACCGGGCGGTGATCCCGCCCGGGTCGTCGTACGCCGCGATCAGGCGGTCGGCGCTCTTGACCAGGTCCGTGCCGAGCAGCAGCCAGTCACCGGGGTCCAGGGAGTCGGCCAGCGCGCCGAGGAAGGCCGCGCGCTCCTCGACGTAGAGGTTCCCGATGGTTCCCCCGAGGAAGGCGACCATGCGCTTCCCGTCACCGGGGAGGTGCCCGAGGTGCAGCGTGAAGTCGCCGACCAGAGCCTCGACCTGCAGGCCCGGGTATCTCTCGGCGAGCTGAGCGGCCGCGGCCCGGAGGGTCTCCTCGGACACGTCGACCGGGACGAACCGGGTGAGCTGGCCAGTGGTCGTGAAGGCGTCGAGCAGGATGCGGGTCTTGTCGCTGGTGCCGCTGCCCAGCTCGACCAGCGTCGTGGCGCCGGTGGTGGTCACGATGTCGTCGGCGTGCCGGCTCAGGATCAAGCGCTCCCGCTCGGTGGGGTAGTACTCCGGGAGCTTGGTGATCTGGTCGAACAGCTCGGACCCGACGTCGTCGTAGAGCCACTTCGGGGGCAGGCTGCGCGGTTGTGCGCCGAGACCTCGCCGCACGTCCTGGGCCAGGGTGTCGCCGACCCACTCCGGGTCGAGGACGACCGACACCACCGGCCGACGCGGGGCGTTCACGACGTGGCTCCCGTCCGGCCCGGGGGAGGCGTGCCACCGTCGGCCAGGCGGACCCCGGACAACGCCCATCGGGACTGGTGCGGGAAGAAGTTGCGGTACGTCGCCCGCGCGTGACCCGGCGGGGTGAGGGCGCACCCGCCGCGCAGCACCATCTGGTTGGACATGAACTTGCCGTTGTACTCCCCGATGGCGCCCTCGGCCGGGTGGAATCCGGGATAGGGATGGTAGGCGGACGACGTCCACTCCCAGCAGTCGCCGTAGGCCTGCCGGAGCCGTCCGCTCCCAGGCTGCGACGTACCGCGCTGGGCCGCCCGGGGATGGTAGGTCTCCCGGTCCGCCAGGTTCCCGACCACCTTCGAGTCGTCGACCTGCCCGTCGGCGACGAGGGCGTGCTCCCACTCGGCCTCGCTCGGGAGCCGCTTGCCGGCCCAGGTCGCGAAGGCCTCGGCCTCGTAGAAGCTGACGTGGCTCACGGGTAGACCGGGGTTCACCGGCCAGGTGCCGTTGAGGGTGTGCTCGAACCACACGCCGTCGTGCTCGGTCCAGTAGAACGGCGCCTGCCAGTGCTCCTCCTTCACCTTGGCCCAACCGTCGGAGAGCCAGAGGTCGGGTCGCTCGTAGCCCCCGTCGCGGATGAACTCCAGCCACTCGCCGTTGGTGGTCAGCCGGTCGGCGAGGCGATACGGCTCCAGCCACTCGCTGTGCCGGGGGAGCTCGTTGTCGAAGCTGAAGCCGTCACCGTCGTGGCCGATCTCGACCAGTCCACCCTCGACGTCGACCCAACCGAGCGGGTCCGGCTCCGACTGCTCGCTCGGGGATCCGGCGTACACCGGCTGGAGAGGGTTGAGCGAGAGGACGTGCTTGATGTCCATCAGCAGCAGCTCCTGGTGCTGCTGCTCGTGGTGGAACCCGAGCTCGATCGTGGGCACCACCTTGTCGAGCGAGCCCGCGTCGAGGCCGGCGACGAGGTCGCGCATCCGGTCGTCGACGTTGCCGCGGTAGATCCCGACGTCGTGGGCGCCCGGACGGCTGAGGAGGCCACGGTCGGGGCGCGCGTAGCGCGGCCCGACCGCCTCGTAGTAGCTGTTGAACAGGAACCAGTACTGCTCCTGGAAAGGCGCGAAGCCGGGCTCGTTGTCGGCCAGGACGAAGGTCTCGAAGAACCAGGTGACGTGCGCCCGGTGCCACTTGGTGGGGGAGACGTCGGGCATCGACTGGACGGTCTGGTCCTCCGGCGAGAGCGGAGCGGCGAGTGACTCGGTGTGGGACCGGATCTCGTCGTACTGCTGGACCAGCGTCTCTGCGTCCCAGGATTCGGATGGCACGGGAGTGAGCCTCCTTGACATCGGGTCTCACGGGCGGGCTTTCGTAGCCCCGGCCGCAGTTCTCGCCGAGTCTATGACGCGACGGACGGCGTCGTGACCCGGTGGATCGACGTCGAAGTCTGCCAGGAGGGTTCCCGCCGGTAGGGTGGCAATGCCAGCACCACCGACTACAAGGAGCCCACGCTGACCGAGTGGATCCTCCTCGGGACGGCTCTGCTGCTCATCGCCGCCTGTGGCGTCTTCGTGGCCGCCGAGTTCGCCTTCGTCACGGTGGACAGGAGCAAGGTCGACCAGGCAGCCGCCGAGGGTGACGCCGGGGCGATCGGGGTCCAGCGAGCCCTGCGCTCCCTCTCGACCCAGCTCTCCGGGGCCCAGGTCGGCATCACCGTCACCAACCTGGCCATCGGCTACCTCGCCGAGCCGGCCATCGCCGAGCTGATCGACGGACCGCTCGAGGCGCTCGGGGTCCCGGGTGGTGCCGTCCGTGCCGTCTCCGTGACGATCGCGCTGACCCTCAGCGCAGGGCTGACCATGATCTTCGGCGAGCTGGTCCCCAAGAACCTCGCGATCGCCCGCCCCATGCAGGTCGCCCGGAAGACCCAGCTCGTCCAGCGCACGTTCACGTCGGTCAACCGCGTGCCGATCCGGTTGCTCAACGGCTCGGCCAACGCGCTGGTCCGCCGGCTGGGGATGGAACCCCAGGAGGAGCTCCGGTCGGCCAGGAGCTCCGCCGAGCTGGCGTCACTCGCGCAGCGGTCGGCCGAGCACGGCACGCTCGACACGGAGACCGCGGAGCTGATGGAGCGGTCCGTGGAGTTCGGCACCCGCACCGCCGGCGAGATCATGACCCCGCGGGTGCGCACGGTCAGCGTCGAGGAGAGCGACCGGGCCACGCATGTCATCGACCTCGCCCGGCAGTCGGGCCACTCCCGCTTCCCGGTGCTGGACGCCGAGGACGCCGTGGTCGGGACCGTCCACGTCAAGCACGCCGTCGCGCTCCCCGTCCCCGAGCGCGCGACCACCCGCATCAAGCACATCATGGCGAGGCCGATCGTCGTACCCGACACCATGCGCCTGGACCCGCTGCTGGCCCTGCTCCGCGAGGGAGAGGGGTTCCAGATGGCCGTGGTCCTGGACGAGTACGGCGGCCACGCCGGGATCGTCACCCTCGAGGACGTGATCGAGGAGATCGTCGGCGACATCGCCGACGAGCACGACCGGCTCGGCGCGCGCGGCCGACAGCTCCAGGACGGCAGCTGGTCACTGTCGGGACTGCTCCGTCCGGACGAGGTCGAGGACCTGACCGGGATCCAGCTGCCCGACCACGAGGACTACGACACGATCGCGGGCCTCGTCCTGCGCACCCTCGGCCGCGTTCCCGAGCAGGGCGACGTCGCCGAGGTACCGGTGCCCGACTCCAGCGACGAGGAAGGCGTCCGGCAGCAGCTCGCCGTCCTCACCGTGCTCTACATGGACGGACTGCGCATCGACCGGGTGGGCCTGCGGCTGCTCTCGGGCGAGCCCTCGCCGGAGGACGACAGATGACCACCTTCGGCCTGCTCCTGTTCTCCCTGCTGCTCCTGCTGGGCAACGCCTTCTTCGTCGGAGCCGAGTTCGCGCTGGTCTCGGCACGTCGTACCCAGATCGAGCCGCGGGCCGAGGCCGGCTCGCGCATCGCCCGGACCACCCTGAAGGCGATGGAGAACATCTCGCTGGTGATCGGGGTGAACCAGCTCGGCATCACCGTGTGCTCCCTGCTCCTGGGTGCGGTTGCCGAGCCCACCATCGCCCACATCATCGAGCCCGGGCTGCACGCCCTCCACGTGCCCGACTCGTTCGTCCACCCGATCGCGTTCGCCGTCGGTCTCTCGATCGTCGTCTACCTGCACGTCGTGTTGGGGGAGATGGTCCCCAAGAACATCGCCCTGGCCGGCCCGGACCGGGCCGCGCTCGTCCTCGGCCCGCCGGTCTGGGCCATCGTGACGGTGCTGCGGCCGGTCATCGTCGTGATCAACGCGATGGCGGGCGCGATCCTGCGCCTGGCCGGGGTCGTCCTGCGCGACGAGGTGAGCTCCACCTACACGCGGGAGGAGGTCGCCGCCCTGGTCGAGGAGTCCCGGGGCGAGGGGCTCCTCGAGGAGGAGGAGTACGAGCGGATGGCGGGGGCGCTCGGTTTCACCGAGAAGACGGTCCAGGACGTCCTGATGCGACCCGAGAGCCTCACCACCGTCCGGCGCGGGGCCACGGTCGCGGACGTCGAGCAGCTGTGCGCGGCCACGGGCTTCAGCCGGTTCCCGGCCATCACCGACGACGGCACCCTGCGCGGCTACCTCCACATCAAGGACGTCCTCGAGACCGACGAGGAACGGCGGGCCCGCGTGATCGACGACAAGTGGATCCGGCCCTTCGCGCCGGTGCGGGCGACCGACGCCCTGCACGATGCGCTCGAGACGTTGCAGCGGCGCGGTGCCCACATGGCGCTGGTGGTCGGCCCGGACGGCGAGGAGCTCGGGCTGGCGACGCTCGAGGACGTCATCGAGGAGCTGGTCGGCGAGATCCGCGACGCGGCCCACCAGGACGAACAGGTCTGACTGCTTCGGCGGATAGGCTGTCAACGGCAGCTGACGGACATCGAGATGCAGGGAACCACGTGGCAGACGACCTGACGCGCGACAAGCGCGTGTGGACGGTGCCGAACCTCCTCAGCATGGCCCGCCTGGCCGGCGTACCCGTCTTCCTCTGGCTGGTCCTCGGCCCCGAGGCCGACGGGTGGGCGCTGGGGCTCCTGATGCTCTCCGGCTTCACCGACTACCTCGACGGATACCTCGCCCGCAAGCTCGACCAGACGTCCGCGCTCGGCGAGATCCTCGACCCCGTGGCAGACCGGCTCTACATCCTCGCGGTCGTGGTCGGCCTGGCGCTGCGCGACATCATTCCCTGGTGGGTGGCGGTGATCCTGCCGCTTCGCGATCTTCTCCTCTGGGGGCTGGTCCCGTTGCTGCGCACCCGTGGCTACAGCGCGCTGCCGGTGCACTTCCTCGGCAAGGCGGCGACGTTCAACCTCCTCTACGCCTTCCCGCTGCTCCTGCTCGGCGACGGGACCGGTGTCGTGGCGTCCCTCGCCGAGGTGTTCGGCTGGGCGTTCGCGATCTGGGGCATCGGGCTGTACTGGTGGGCCGGCGTGCTCTACGCGTGGCAGGTACGCCGCTTCCTCGCCGAGACCGAGCGTCGGACGGTGGTGCCCGATGCCTGAGCGACCGCACGGGCCCCTGCCGGAGCACGTCACGACCCCGCTGCTGACCCTGATCACCGAGCACTCCCTGGACGACGACTACCGCGACGTCGCCCAGCGACGGGCAATCCCCGGGTGCCGCCGGGCCGAGAGGTCGGCCGGCGTGGGTCGCTGCCGTGGTCGTCGCGGTGTTCGGGGTCCTGGTCACCACCGCCGCCGTGCAGACCTCCCGCAACGCGGACACCGCTGACGCGGGCCGGGCGACCCTGATCTCCAGGGTGGCGACAGAGCGGGCGGCCCTGGACGAGCAGCAGGCCGAGATCGCCTCGCTGCAGCGGGCCACCATCCAGCTCGAGGACGCGCGCTCCGACGTCGCCGCCGACCAGCGTGCGACCGAAGCGCGGCTCCAGCGCCTTCAGACCGTGACCGGCTACACCGCCGTCACCGGACCCGGCGTGCGCATCGTCGTCGACGACGCGCCCGGCGGCGACGTGACCCAGCTGGTGCGCGACGAGGACCTCGCCCTGCTGGTGGACGGGCTGTGGGGGGCGGGCGCCGAGGCGATCTCGATCAACGACCAGCGGCTGACCGCGCTCAGCGCCATTCGCAACGTCGGTCCTGCGGTTCACGTCAACAGCAGGCCGGTCAACCCGCCCTACACCGTCCGGGCCATCGGTGACACGCTGTCCCTGCAGGCCGACCTGCTGGACACCACCCACGGCCAGCAGTTCT
This sequence comes from uncultured Actinomycetota bacterium, assembly GCA_963841625.1. GTDB lineage: Bacteria > Actinomycetota > Actinomycetes > Propionibacteriales > Nocardioidaceae > Nocardioides. Next base: position 834,955 of record CAWJDH010000009.1, read on the forward strand.
TCGACCTTGCCGACGACCTCGGCTTCGAGTACTCGATGCAGAACGAATCCACGCTCACGCTTCCCGCCGCCCCGGGACCCAGGCTGCAACACGTCGAAGCCGGGACCGGCAAGGGGCGGGAGCGCCAACAGGAGGACACTCCGTGATCGCCGCCCTCGGACTGCTGTTCGGCATCGTGCTGGCCCTCTTCCTCGAGCCGGACGTCCCGTTGGGGCTCGAGCCCTACCTCCCCATCGCCGTCGTCGCGGCCCTGGATGCCGTGTTCGGCGGTCTGCGCGCCTACCTCGACGGGATCTTCGACGACAAGGTCTTCGTGGTCTCGTTCTTCAGCAACGTCGTGATCGCCGCCGCGATCGTCTACCTCGGCGACCAGCTCGGTGTCGGCGGGCAGTTGTCCACCGGAGTCATCGTCGTCCTCGGGATCCGGATCTTCTCCAACGTCGCTGCGATCAGGAGGCATCTCTTCCATGCCTGAGTCGCCGCGGGAAGCTCGCCGCCATCGGGCCGTCAACGTCTCCGCGACGCGCTGCTGAAGCCCGGCCGTCCGCAGGTCGTGGTGGCGGTGCTGCTGGCGATCGTGGGTTTCGCGCTGATGACCCAGGTGCGTGCCAACCAGCAGGACGACACGTTCCAGGGTCTCCGCGACCAGGACCTCATCGACGTGCTGAACGGACTGGCCGGCACCTCGCAACGAGCCCAGGCCGAGATCACCCGGCTCGAGAACACCCGGGCCGAGCTGCTGTCGAGCACCAGCTCCCGCGAGGCGGCGCTCGAGCAGGCCCGGACCGAGGCCGACACGCTGGAGATCCTCGCCGGCACCGTCCCCGTCACGGGCCCCGGCATCCGGATCACGATCGAGGAGGTCGACGGGCCCGTCGACATCGACTCCCTGCTCGACACCGTCCAGGAGCTGCGCACGGCAGGGGCCGAGGCGATGCAGTTCAACGGCGAGGTCCGGGTCGTCGCCGAGACCGCCTTCGAGGACGGTGTCGGCGGGATCGAGGTCGACGGACAGCTGCTCGAGCCGCCGTACGTCATCGACGTGATCGGCGAGCCGGCCACGCTGTCCGGGGGACTGGTGTTCGCCCAGGGCCCGATCGACCAGCTCGAGAACGACGGCGCCACCGTCGACGTCGTCGAGCTCCAGTCGCTGGACATCGAGAGCGTCCGGCCCACGACCAGGCCGCGGTTCGCCGACCCGGCGCCGGCGCAGTAGCCTGCCGACCGCAGCACCTTCCGACCATTGGCCGACCGGAGGAGAGCCAGTTGTACCCCGAGGACTTGAAGTACACCGCCGAGCACGAATGGGTCCGCACCCCCGGCGAGTCGGAGGGGTCGGTGCGGATCGGCATCACCCACTACGCCCAGGACGCGCTGGGCGACATCGTCTACGTCTCGCTCCCGGAGGCGGGGGAGACCGTCTCGGCCGGTGACGCCTGCGGTGAGCTCGAGTCGACGAAGTCGGTCAGCGACGTCTACGCGCCGGTCTCCGGGGAGGTCGCCGCGCGCAACACCTCGCTGGACGCGACACCGGAGCTGGTCAACAACGACCCGTACGGCGCGGGGTGGCTCTACGAGGTGGTCCCGGCCGACCCGGCGGCGGTCGACGGGCTCATGGATGCCGAGGCCTATCAGGGAACCCTCGACGGTTGAGCCGGAAACCGGCTCGTTGCGCTTGATCGAGGTCCCGCGACTGATAGGTTCGGGTCGACCGTCAACCTCAGCCCCGTGGTGAGGGTTGGCGGAGGAATCACATCGATACTGAGGGGAACCCATGCCGTTCTGCACCGCCTGTGGCCGGCAGAACCCCGACGACGCGCGCTTCTGCTCCCAGTGCGGCACCCGGCTGGTGACGGCCGACCAGCCCAGCGGGGAGTCCCGCGGTGGCAGCGGCACCGAGAACCCCGGTGAGACCACCGCGACGTTCGGGGCGGCCCACGACAAGGCCGACACGTCGGACCGCCAGCTGAGCCCCGTCGACGCCGCCGCCGTGGACGCGCTGCCCGGCGGTCACGCGCTCCTCGTGGTGCAGCGCGGCCCCGGAGCAGGGAGCCGGTTCCTCCTCGACGAGGACCAGGTCAACGCGGGGCGCCATCCCGACAGCCAGATCTTCCTCGACGACGTGACCGTCTCGCGACGGCACGCCGAGTTCCACCGCAACGGTGAGGAGTTCACCGTCAGCGACGCCGGCAGTCTCAACGGCACCTACGTCAACCGCGACCGGATCGACCGGGTCCAGCTCAAGGACGGCGACGAGGTGCAGATCGGGAAGTACCGCCTGGTCTTCTTCTCCGGGCACAGCAAGGGCTGACCGTGCAGCCTGCCCCAGCCTCCCGGGCGAGGATGAACATCGGAGAGGTGCTTGACCGCCTGCGCCCCGACTTCCCGGGGATCACCATCCCCAAGATCCGCTTCCTCGAGGACAAGGGGCTGATCAAGCCCGAACGCACCCCCGCCGGCTACCGCAAGTTCGCGGCCGAGGACGTCGACCGGCTCCGTTACATCCTGAGGATGCAGCGCGACCACTACCTTCCGCTGAGGGTCATCGGCGAGCACCTCGACGCGATCGACCGCGGCCTCGAGCCACCACCGATCGAGGCCGTCGTCCCCACGGTGCCCAAGGTGGCGCTGGCCGCCGACGGCCTCCCCAGCCCGGAGTCGTTCAGCCGCACCGACAACGTGCGGCTGTCCCGCAAGGAGCTGCTCAAGATCGCCGAGGTGTCCGAGGCGCTCCTCGAGCAGCTCGAGCAGTACGGACTGATCGTTCCCCGAGCCGGGACCGGCCACTACGACACCGACGCGCTGGTGATCGCCAAGTCGGCGCGCGAGCTGGCCGACTTCGGCTTCGAACCGCGGCACCTGCGGGCGTTCAAGACCTCAGCAGACCGGGAGATCGGGCTGGTCGACCAGGTCGTCGCCCCGCTCAAGCGAGGCCGGGACGCGGCCGCGAAGGCCCGTGCCGAGGAGGCCGTCAGCGAGATCGCGGCGCTGTCGGTCCGCCTGCACGCAACCCTCGTGAAGACCGGTCTCAGATCGTCCTGAGCCGGGGGCGGGTGACGGCTCGCGACGCGGAGTAGTGTGGATTCCGTGCGCGAAGTCGATGTCATGGGAGTTCGGGTCGAGATGCCCTCGAACCAGCCGATCGTGCTGCTCCGGGAGGTTTCCGGCGACCGCTATCTGCCGATCTGGATCGGGGCGGTCGAGGCCACCGCGATCGCTTTCGCCCAGCAGGGCGTCGTACCCCCGCGGCCGCTGACCCACGACCTCCTGAGGGACGTGCTGGCCGCCACCGGGACCGAGCTGGCCGAGGTGCGCATCACCGAGGTCAAGGACGGCGTCTTCTTCGCGATCCTGGTCCTCGGCTCCGGCACCGAGGTCAGCGCGCGCCCGTCGGACTCGATCGCGCTCGCGCTCCGCACAGGGAGCCGCATCGTCTGCTCCGAGGAGGTCCTGGACGAGGCCGGTCTCGCCGTCCCCGCCGAGCAGGAGGACGAGGTCGAGAAGTTCCGCGAGTTCCTCGACCAGGTCACCCCCGAGGACTTCGACGCGCACTGATGGCTAACCCTCAGCCAGAGGTTGAGGGTTACGACACGCCGACCGCCTCGTTGACCACCCCCGGGTCGCGGCCTACCTTGAAGTGTCTCTGTTGTAACTCCATCGTTGTGGGCTGATCTTCGTGAACCCGGCTCCGACGAATTCCCCAGGGGTTACGCTCAACGGAGTAGACGTGGAGGATGTCGTGGCCGCAGGAGAGAACGAGCAGGACCGGGTCTCGGGCGAGGCGGCGCGCGCTGCCGAGGAAGCTGTCGAGCAGGGCCTCCTGTTCACCGACGATGTCTCACCGCTGCCGAGCGACACCGGCTACCGCGGGCCCACGGCCTGCAACGCGGCCGGGATCACCTACCGCCAGCTCGACTACTGGGCCCGGACCGGGCTGGTCGAGCCGACCGTCCGGGGCGCGACCGGCTCCGGGTCGCAGCGGCTCTACTCCTTCCGCGACATCCTGATCCTCAAGGTCATCAAGCGACTGCTCGATGCCGGCATCTCGCTGCAGCAGATCCGCAGCGCGGTGCAGCACCTGCGGACCCGCGGCACCGACGACCTCACCCGCGTCACGCTGATGAGCGACGGCGTCTCGGTCTACGAGTGCACCAGCAACGACGAGGTCATCGACCTCCTTCAGGGCGGCCAGGGAGTCTTCGGCATCGCCATCGGAGGCGTCTGGCGGGAGATCGAGGGCACGTTGGCCGAGCTTCCGAGCGAGCGCACGGCGGAGCCCGACGCGAAGCCCGAGGCCAGCGATGAGCTCGCCGCCCGTCGCGCCGCTCGCAAGATCGGCTAGATTGGGGCTCGCCGACCATCCCGCACGGGAGAGTCTCCGCCGTGGCCGCAGCTCGGTCACCGGTGGAGCGCCGAAGGGGCAACCCCTCCCCGGAACCTCTCAGGCGCCCAGGACCGTGCGGGCCAGGCAACTCTGAAGCTCGGGCGACCGGGTGACAGAGGGGGAGGCGACCTGATCGACCCACCTTCAGGAGCCACCCGTGTCGGACCACCCCACCCTCGCCGAGCTCGACCTCGCCCTGCCGTTCGTCGACCGTCACATCGGACTGCGACCCACCGACGTCGAGACGATGCTCGAGACCGTCGGTTTCGCCTCCCTCGACGAGCTGATGGAGGCCGCCGTCCCTGGCGGGATCCGCTCCGAGGGTGACCTCCAGCTCCCCGAACCGGCCACCGAGGATGCCGTGGCCCGCGAGCTCCGCGAGCTGGCCGCGGCCAACCGGCCCGCCGAGTCGATGATCGGCCTGGGCTACCACCCGACTCTCACTCCGCCCGTCATCCGGCGCAACGTGCTCGAGGACCCCAGCTGGTACACCGCCTACACGCCGTACCAGCCCGAGATCTCGCAGGGTCGCCTCGAGGCCCTGCTGAACTTCCAGACGATGATCGGCGACCTGACCGGCCTCCCCACGGCGAACGCGTCCCTGCTGGACGAGGGCACGGCCGCCGCCGAGGCGATGACCCTGGTCCGACGCGGCAACCGGAAGGCGTCCGGCCCGTTCGTCGTCGACGCCGACGCGCTGCCCCAGACCATCGAGGTGGTGCGGACCCGCGCCGAGGCGATGGGCATCGAGGTCCGGGTCGCCGACCTGCGGGACGGACTGCCGGACGGCGAGCTGTCCGGCGTGCTCGTGCAGTACCCCGGCGCGTCCGGGCGGATCGTCGATCCCCGCCCGGTGATCGATGCCGCCCACCAGCGCGACGCGTTGGCCGTCGTGGCCGCCGACCTGCTGGCGCTGACTCTGCTCGAGTCCCCAGGAGAGATGGGCGCCGACGTCGTGGTCGGGTCCTCGCAGCGGTTCGGGGTTCCGCTGTTCTACGGAGGGCCGCACGCGGGCTACATGGCGGTGGCGAAGGGCCTCGAGCGCCACCTCCCGGGCCGCCTGGTCGGCGTCTCGGTCGACGCCGAGGGACGTCCGGCCTACCGGCTGGCCCTGCAGACGAGGGAGCAGCACATCCGGAGGGACAAGGCGACCTCCAACATCTGCACCGCCCAGGTCCTGCTGGCCGTGGTGGCCTCGATGTACGCCGTCTACCACGGCCCCGAGGGACTGCGGTCGATCGCCACCCGGGCCCACCGATATGCCGCTGTGCTGGCCCGGGCGTTGGCCGACGGGGGAGTGGAGGTCGAGTCGGAGGAGTTCTTCGACACCGTGACCGCCACGGTTCCCGGACGCGCGGCCGAGGTGGTCGCCGCGGCGCGCGAACAAGGGGTGCACCTGCGGGTGGTGGACGCCGACCGGATCGGCATCTCGACCTCGGAAGCCACGACGGGAGCCACCCTGGGCCGGGTGCTGGAGGCCTTCGGGCTCGGCTCGGTGGACCTGGCGGCCCTCGACCAGGCGACCGGCGAGGCGCTCCCGGAAGGGTTGCGCCGTGCCACGCCGTACCTCACCCACGAGGTGTTCTCGACGCACCACAGCGAGACCGCGATGCTGCGCTACCTGCGCCGGCTCTCGGCCCGCGACTACGCACTGGACCGCGGGATGATCCCGCTGGGCTCCTGCACGATGAAGCTGAACGCCACGACCGAGATGGAGCCCGTGTCGCTGCCGGGGTTCGCCGACCTGCACCCGTTCGCCCCGGCCGAGGACGCCGCCGGCTACCACCGGCTCGTGCTCCAGCTGGAGGAGTGGCTGGCCGAGGTGACCGGCTACGACCGCGTCTCCATCCAGCCGAATGCGGGTTCCCAGGGCGAGCTGGCCGGGCTGCTGGCCATCCGTGCCTACCACCGGGACCGGGGAGAGGGTGCCCGCGACGTCTGTCTGATCCCGTCCTCCGCCCACGGCACCAACGCCGCTTCAGCGGTCATGGCCGGGATGAAGGTTGTGGTCGTGAAGGCGGCCGAGGACGGGTCGGTGGACCTCGAGGACCTGCAGCGCCAGTGCGACGCGCACTCCGAGGACCTCGCGGCGATCATGGTCACCTATCCCTCGACCCACGGCGCCTACGAGGACACGATCACCGAGCTGTGCGACGTGGTGCACTCCCACGGCGGCCAGGTCTATGTCGACGGGGCCAACCTCAACGCCCTCCTCGGCTACGCAAGTCCCGGGGAGTTCGGCGGCGACGTCTCGCACCTGAACCTGCACAAGACCTTCTGCATCCCGCACGGCGGTGGTGGGCCCGGTGTCGGGCCGGTCGCGGTGCGCGAGCACCTCGCGCCCTTCCTGCCGTCCCACGCGCAGCACCCCGACGCAGACCGGCGGGAGGGCATCGGCCCGATCAGCGCGGCGCCCTACGGCTCGGCAGGCGTGCTGCCGATCTCGTGGGCCTACATCCGCTTGATGGGGGCCCCGGGACTCGCCCGGGCCACGGCGGCCGCCGTACTGTCGGCGAACTACGTCTCACAGCGGCTCGAGGAGCACTTCCCGGTGCTCTACCGCGGCCACAACGGACTGGTGGCGCACGAGTGCATCCTCGACCTGCGCGGGCTGACCAAGCAGACCGGAGTGACCGTCGAGGACGTCGCCAAGCGGCTGATCGACTACGGCTTCCACGCACCCACCATGTCGTTCCCCGTCGCCGGCACGCTGATGGTCGAGCCGACCGAGTCCGAGGACCTCGCCGAGCTGGACCGCTTCTGCGAGGCGATGATCGCGATCCGCGGTGAGATCGACCGGGTGGCGTCGGGGGAGTGGACCGCCGAGAGGTCCCCGCTCCGTGGGGCACCACACACCGCCCGGGCGCTCGTCGGCGAATGGGAGCGCGACTATCCACGCGACCTCGCGGTCTTCCCGACCGGGATCGACCCCGACAAGTACTGGCCGCCTGTCGCCCGGGTCGACCAGGCCTACGGCGACCGGAACCTGGTCTGTGCCTGCCCACCGCCGGAGGCGTTCGCCCAGGAATGAACCCACAGCGCTGGCAGGGCCGACTCGGCGCCATGCAGCTCGAGGGGCGGCTCCCGTCGGTCGTCGGCGGCGTGCTGCTGGGCGGAGAGCCGGTGTGGACGGGCGCGGCCGGCGAAGGGCCCGGGGATCCCGAGCGACCGGCAGTACCGGATCGGGTCGATCACCAAGACCTTCGTCGCCGTGGCCGTGCTCCGGCTGCGGGACGCCGGACTGCTCGATCTCGAGGATCCGGTCGGGCGTTTCGTCGATGACACGGGATACGCCTCGGCGACGATCCGCGCCCTGCTCTCCCACACCTCGGGCATGCAGAGCGAACCCGTCGGATCGTGGTGGGAGCGCTCACCAGGTGTCGACTTCGCCACGCTCGTCGCCCGCAACGACGGCTCGGGTGCGGTGGCCGGGCCCGGCGACTTCTTCCACTACAGCAACCTCGGCTTCGCCCTCCTCGGCGAGGTCGTCGCCAAGGTCGCCGGTGGGACCTGGTGGGACATCGTGGCCACCGAGGTCCTCGCCCCTCTCGGGATGTCGCGGACGACGTACCACCCGGATGCCCTGCACGCACAGGGCTACAGCGTCGACCACTTCGCCGGGACACTGTCGCCCGAGCCGCACCAGGACACCGGCGCCATGGCGCCCGCCGGGCAGGCGTGGAGCACGGTGCCCGACCTGGCCAGGTGGGCAGCGTTCCTCGCGTCCGGCCACCCGGACGTGCTGGAGGAGTCCACCCTGCGCGAGGCCGGCCGCGTCGTGCCGCCCGCCGTCGACTACGGCCTCGGGCTGCGCGTGGTCGAGTGCGGTGGACGGCGGCTGGTCGGTCACACCGGGTCGATGCCCGGTTTCCTCGCGAGCGTGTTCGTCGATCAGGACACCGGCGACGGGACGGTGGCGTTGGCCAACGCCACCACGGGGCTGGACACCGGGGGCGTACCCATGCTGCTGCTCTCCGACGACGAGGTGTCGGCTCCGGAGCCCTGGGTGCCGAGCGAGCGAGGTGCCCGATCCGGCACGCGAGCTCCTCGGGCTCTGGTTCTGGGGCAACACCGCCATGGAGCTGCGCTGGAGCAACGGTCGCCTCGAGCTGCGGAGCCTGGTCCGTCCGCAGGGGGTGGACCGCTTCGAGCTCTGTGGGTCGCGGATCGTCGGGACGGAGGGATACCACCGCGGTGAGGAGCTCCGCGTCGTGCGCAACGGCGACGGCTCGGTCAGTCACCTCGACATCGCGACGTTCATCCACACCCGCGCGCCCTACGACCCGGCGGCTCCGATTCCCGGTGGGCACGTCGTGTAGACCTGAGCCATGGCGCAGTCCGACGTCGAGGAGGTCCTCGACCGCACCTCGCCGGCGCGGGAGCTGGTCCACCGACGGGTGGTCGGACTCCGGCACGAGCTGCTGAGGCGGGACGAGGAGATGCGCCGTGACACGGCCGACGCCGTGCACCAGGCCCGAGTGACCTGCCGGCGGCTGCGGTCGGCGCTCGCCACCTTCGGGTCGCTGCTCGATCCGTCCGTCATCCGCCCCACGCGGGCAGAGCTCCGGTGGGCGGCCAAGGCGCTCGGCGATGCCCGGGACGCCGAGGTGGTGTTGCTGCGGCTCGGCAGCCTGATCGAGGCGCCGGACGTGGACGTGGTCGGCCCGGTGCGCCTGCGCATGGAGCGACTCTTCCGGGCTCGAACCGAGTCCGCGGACGCGGACGTGGCCGAGACCATCGCATCTCCCCGCTACTCCGACCTCCTGGCACGCCTCGGACATCTGGCGGACGGCTCCACCGTGGACCCCGGAAGCACGGGTCGAGGTCGGCGCAGCGGTCCCGCCCCTGGTACGACGCGATTCCGCCCGACTGGAACGACGAGTCGTCCGGGCCGCGGCCACCAGTGAGGGCGTGGAGCACGACGACGCGGTGCACGACGTTCGCAAGGCCACCAAGCGGTTGCGCTACGCATGCGAGTCCCTCGAACCGGCGTACGGCGACGCAGCGACCCGGGCTGTGGAGGCCACGACCCGGATGACCAAGGCCCTGGGCGAACGCCAGGACACCGTGATCAGCCGGCTCGTGATCCGGGGCCTGGCGGCCTCGGCCGCGGCGGCCGGGGAGAGCACCGTGACCTATGACCAGCTCCAGGCACGGGAGGCGCAGCGTGCCCGCGAGTGTGAAGCTGCCTTCGACGAAGCGTGGCGAGTGGCCTCGCGGCCGGACTTCCTGGTCTGGCTGGAGTGAGGCGTCAGAGTGCCTGGGACACGCTGGACATGTTGAAGTCGGGGATGCGGAGCCCCGGAGTGGCGGTCCGCGAGAAGTAGTCGTCTCCCCACTCGCGGCTGAAGCTCGGCTCGGTCGCGGAGGCGTGCGAGAACCGCCGGAGCAGGTCGATGGGGCTCTCGTTCCACCGGAAGTTGTTGACCGCGCCGGTGATCTCTCCGTTCTCGACGAGGTAGACCCCGTCGCGGGTGAGCCCGGTCAGCAGCAGGGTCTGCGCGTCGACCTCCCGGGTGTACCAGAGACAGGTCACCAGAAGCCCGCGTTCGGTGCCGGCCACCAGGTCGTCGACGGTCCCCGATGCGTTGTCGATCGTGAGCACCAGGTTGTCGATCACCGGAGTGACCGGCTGGCCGGTCATCGAGGCGGTGTGGCGCGTCTGCAGCAGTGAGGTCAGGTGCCCGTCGCGGATCCAGTCGGTCCGACCGAGCGTCAGACCGTTGTCGAAGACCGACTCGGTGTTGTCGGAGGTGGCAGCCATCGCGAACGGCGCGCAGGCCAGGCCGTCGTAGGCCGGGTCCGAGAAGAGGTTGACTCCCTCACGCGTGATCAGGTCCCCGATCCGGGTGCCTCCGCCACGCCTGCTGTAGACCGACTGCCCCTCGTGGGCGGTCCGGGCTCCCGCAGACCAGTAGGCGTCGACCATCAGGTCCGCGACCGCCGTGGGGGGCAGGATCGTGTCGTAGCGCCCGGCCGGGAGATCGACCTGCCGAGCACCCCAGTCGAGTCGCTTGGCCAGGGTCTCCTCGACGGACAGGGCGTCGACGTCGGTGAAGTCGCGGGTCGCCCCGCCCACCCACGCGCTCCTCGTGAGGTCGGCCGTCTTGCCGGTGCATCCGTAATGACCGGTGGGTTGCTCGTGCCTCAACCGCAGCCCGGTGGAGGAACCCAGGAACGTGGTGGTCAGCTCGTGGCTGACGAAGCCGTAGAGCACCCGCTTCCCGTCCGAGGCTCGGCCGAACGCCTCGCCCAGGGCGGGGGCGAACTTGTCGTAGACGTGGATGTCGGTAGGAGCAGGAGGTTGGTCCCAGTCGGGCGCCGGCTCCCTGGTCACCAGGTCGGCGGCGTCCTCGGCGGGGGAGCCGGCCCGAGCCGCGGCGTCGGCAGCCTGCACGAGGGAGGCGACCTGGGCGGCGGAGCTGGCGGTGCCGGTGACCGAACCGGTGCGGATCCCGTCGGCCGCCTTGATGAACGAGATGACGGTGACGCTGATCCGGTGCATCACCCCGTTGGTCGTCAGGGTGTTGTTGGCCCAGCGGAGGTTGGCGCTGGTGCTGTCGGAGACGATGACGATGCAGTCGTCGGCCGTCGAGGTGACCAGTGCGTGCTCGACGAGCGCCTGCGGCGTGGTGTTCATCAGTTGCCTCCCTCGTCGTTGGTGTTCAGGATGCGGACCCCGCGGAAGAGGGACGTGGGACAGCCGTGGCTGACCGCGGCGACCTGTCCGGGCTGGGCCTTGCCGCAGTTGAACGCGCCGCCGAGCTGCCAGGTTTCCGGACCCCCGACCGCTTCCAGGGAGTTCCAGAAGTCCGTCGTGGTGGCCTGGTAGGCGACGTCGCGGAACTGGCCGACCAGCTCACCTTCAGTGATCTTGTAGAACCGCTGCCCCGTGAACTGGAAGTTGAACCTCTGCATGTCGATCGACCACGACTTGTCGCCGACGATGTAGAGGCCCCGCTCGACCCGGCCGATCAGCTCCTCCGTGGAGGGTCCGTCCGCGGCGGGCTGCAGGGAGACGTTGGCCATCCGCTGAATCGGGATGTGACCGGGGGAGTCGGCGTAGGCGCAGCCGTTGGAACGGCCCTTTCCGTCGCTGGAGTTCAGCTCGGGTCGCTGCGCCGCCATCGGCCGGTCGAGCTGGTAGCCGACGAACACCCCGTCGCGGACGATGTCCCAGGCCTGCGTCTGCACACCCTCGTCGTCGTACCCGGTCGTGGACGAGGCCGTGCTCGACGGTCCGATCACCGGTGACGTTCATGACGGGTGAGCCGTACTGCATCGTGCCGAGCTTGTCGACGGTGGCGAACGAGGTGCCGGCGTAGTTGGCTTCGTAGCCGAGCGCACGATCCAGCTCGGTCGCGTGCCCGATCGACTCGTGGATGGTGAGCCACAGGTTGGACGGATGGATGACCAGGTCGTAGCGGCCGGCCTCGACGCTGGGGGCCTTCAGCTTCTCGGCGAGCAGCTCGGGGACCTGCTCGATCTCGTCGTCCCAGTCGTAGATGCCGTCGGTGAGGTACTCCCAGCCTCGGCCGACCGGAGGTGCGATCGAGGCCATCGAGTCGAACGTGTCGGCGCCGGTGCCCATCGCCTCGAAGCCCGGTTGCAGCCGAATGCGCTGCTGGGTGGTGCGGGTGCCGGCGAGGTCGGCGTAGAACTTGTTCTCCTGAACCTGCAGCAGGTAGGCGGTCGCGTGGTCGACGGCCGCCCCGGTCCGCAGTCGGTTGGTCCAGTCGATCAGGAGAGCTGCCTTGTCGGCGGTGGGCACCTCGAACGGGTTGAGGTCGTAGGACGAGACCCAGGTGACGTCGTCGTAGACCGGCTCCGGTGCGAGCTCCACCGGGGCGCTGGTCATGGCGGCGGCGACCTGCGCCACCTCGACCGCCCGCTCCGTGACGGCGACGGCCGACTCCGGTGTCAGCACCACGCCCGAGGCGAATCCCCACGCCCCACGGTGAATGACCCGAACGGCGAAGCCGAGGTCCTCCGTGTCGGCGGCGCCCTGGAGCACCCCGTCGCGGACGCCGAGCTGCTGGTAGCGAACGCGTTCGAAGCGGAAGTCGGCGTGGCTCGCCCCCAGCTCCTCGGCCCGGCCGAGCGCGGCGCCCGCCATCGTCCGGAAGGGCAGGTCCAGGAAGCTCGGATCGACGGCTTTGTCCATGAGGGCGAACCTATCGTGCGTGCACAGCGCGGACGGTCGAGCCGTGGCGTCGCTTCTCGACGTGCAGCTGGGTCGGGATGCGTTCGCGCAGATGGGCGACGTGGCTGACGACGCCGACCACGCGGCCGCCCTCCCGCAGGGCGTCGAGGGTGTCCATGACGTCGTCGAGGGTCTCGGCGTCGAGGGATCCGAATCCCTCGTCCACGAACAGCGTGTCGAGGTCGGTCCCACCGACCTCGTGGGCGATGACATCGGCCAGTCCGAGCGCAAGGGCCAGGGAGACCACGAACGTCTCACCGCCGGACAGCGTGGCCGGGTCGCGGGCCTCGCCGGACCACTCGTCACGCACCAGCAGGCTGAGCCCACCGCGGTTCTCGCCGGCGCCCCGACCGCCGCTGTGCTCGAGGGCGTAGCGCTGGTCGCTCATCCGCGACAGTCGGACGTTGGCCGCCGCCACCACCTGGGCGAGCCGGGACGCGAGGACGTATCCGGAGAGGCGCATGCGGAGCCGGTTGTCGGCGGAGGACCCGTCGACGAGCGCCGCCAGCCGGGTGACGAGGTCGAGCTCGCCGCGCACTGGTGACCAGGCGTCCAACGCCCCACCGAGCCGGTGGCCCAGCCCCGTGACGCGCTCGGCCCGCGCCCGACTGACGTTGGCCGCCGTGGTGGCGGCGGCGAGGTCGTCGACGGCCTGCCGGTGGCCTGCCTCGAGGGTCGGAACGTCGGGAGGTGGCAGGATCGCCTGCTCGCGCAATGCCGGATCCGCGAGCGTCGACTCGGCGGCTGCCAAGGCCTGCTCATGGGCCGTCACCTCACGCTCCAGGCGCGAGAGCGCGTGCGAGTCCAGTGCCGCCTCGAGCGCGGCATCGGCATTCTCGAACCCGGCGGCCACCGCGGCTTCCTCCAGCTGTTCGCGGACCGCAGTCGCTGCCTGGCGCGTGCGGCGCGCCTCGTCGCGCGCGAGCAGGGCGGCAGTGCAGGTGGTGGCGACTTCATCGTTCACGGCGGCCAGCTCGGCAGAGGGAGTCGCAGCCGGACCCGGTGAGCAGTCCGTCCAGCTCGCGCTCGATCGTCACGCACTCCTGCCGCCGGCGGGCCAGCTCCGTGGCCGTGACAGCCAGGTCCCGGGAGATCTTCTCGCGACGGGCGGCGAGCTCGGATTGCCGAGCCTCTGTGGCGAGGAGCGATGCGTGACGATCAGCGAGGGAGTCCGCCAACGCCGCGAGTCGCCGCAGCTCGGACTCCGCGGTGGCAAGCTCCTCGCGCAGGAAGGCGAGGTCGCCGTCGGCTGTGGACCGGGCAGTCTCGAGCCGACCCGTGAGCTCGCGCACCCGGACGTCGTGAGCGTGGCGCGCGGCCTCGGCGTCGTCGACCCGTTTGCGGGCGCCCTTCTCCGTGGCGGCGTCGGGCGCGCCGGCATCAGGACTGGCGGGGCGCGGGTGATCGGCCGATCCGCACACCGGACACTGGCCGCCCACGACGAGGGCGCCGGCGAGCTCGGCGGCGATGCCGTGAATGCGCTGCTCCTGGATCTGCAGCCAGGACTCCCGGAGCTGCTGGGCCTCGTCGACCGCCTGTCGGTGGAGGTCGGCAGCCTCGGTCAGCTCGTCGGCGAGCCGGACAGCCTGCTCGGCGGCCTCGCACCTGCTGCGCAGCGAGACGACCTTGTCCCGGACACCGGGCAGGTCCCGCTCGGCATCGCGGGCCTCGGACTCGCGCTCCTTCAGCGCTGTGATCTCGTCGGGCAGGCCTGCGAGAAGCTGGTGGAGCTCGTCCTGCTCGGCGGCGAGCCGGCGTTCGCACGTGGAGGCTTCGTCCACCTCGGTGCGCAGGAGAGCGAGGGCACTCTCCCTCGGGAGGAGCGCTCGGGCATCCGCAGCCGTGGCGACCGCCTGGTCGCGAAGGCGTAGCAAGCGCGCTTCGTCGAGGCCGGCGGACTCGACGCCCAGCCGTGCTGGCCGCAGCCTGGGTGCGGGTGACGCTGAGCTCGCGGGCGCGGTCGTCGGCATCGGTCTGCTGGTCGGCGATCCTGCCCAGGGGAGCCACTGCGGCGGCGCGGCGAGCTCGCGCCAACCGGTCGACCTGACGCGCGTGGTCGGGGGACGCGAGCGCCAATCGGTCCCGTTCGACGAGAGCGTCTGTGTGGCGCTGCTGGGCGTCGCGGAGCTGACAGGCTTGCTGGAGCAGCTCCCGCGCTGCCTGCGCATGGGCGGTCGCGGACCGGCTGAGCTCGGTGGCCGCAGTCGCCGACGCCTCGGCCTCGTGTCGACGGGAGGCGGACCACTGCGCGACATCACCCGTCTCGACGCGAGGGCCAAGGTCGTGCAGGTCCCAGTCGGCCGGGAGTGGAGACGCATCAGCCTCACTGAGCCGACTCACCAGGTCGGCCACCTGCTCGTGGTGGGCGAGGGACTCCCGGCGCAGCGAACGTCGCCGGTCCGCCAGCCAGCGCTCGACGTCCTCGAAGCGGGCAGTCCGGAACAGCTGCTGCAACAGCTTGTGCCGCTCCTCGGACCTCGCCCGCAGGAACGCCTGGAAGCGCCCCTGGGGGAGCATCGCCACCTGGCAGAACTGGGTCAGGTTGAGGCCCACGAGGTGGGTGATCTGGTGGCCTGCCTCGTCGAGCCGGGTCGACAGCGGGTGCCAGGTGTCACCGCGCCGCTCGCAGAGCCGCACGGACGCCTGCTGGGTGGTGGTGCCGGTGCCACGCTTCTTGGGCCGCTGCCAGGCAGGGGAGCGAACGACACGGAAACGGCGGCCCGCCAGGGTGAGCTCCAGGGTGACCTGCGGAGTCTGCCCGTCGACGGCCTGATCCGCCCGGAGCCGCTTGGCGCTCTGCCGGTCGCCTGGCACCTCGCCGTAGAGGGCGAAGCAGACAGCATCGAGGATGGAGGTCTTGCCGGCGCCGGTGGCGCCGGTGAGCAGGAACAGCCCGGCCTCCGAGAGCGCGTCGAAGTCGATCGCGACTCGCTCCGCAAAGGGGCCGAAGGCCTCGACCTGGAGGCGGTGGAGGCGCATCAGCCGGCACCCGCGGACAGGAGCACGTCGAAGTCGGGGTCATCGCAGCAGGCGTCGCACGCCGCGAGCAGGACCTCTGCCTCGGCCTCGGTGGCGGCAGCGCCGCGGAGGTCGGCGACGAAGTCGAGGGCGATCTCGTGGTCGGTCCGGCCCTGCGTGGGTGCGGCTGGGGCGGCGCCGGAGTCGTGTGGATTGGCCGGTTCGAAGGCGAGGACGAGGGTGTGCGGGAAGCGGCGGCGCAGCTGGTCCATGGCCTGGAGCGGTCGCGTGTCGTCGGTGAGGGTCGCCTGGACCCAGGCCGACTCGTGGCCGGTGAGCTGCGGATCGGTCAGCAGGGACTGCAGGTCGCCCCTGATCCGCGCCAGCGGGCGAGGCACGGGAGCGTCGACGAACTCGGCAGCTCGAACCCCGGCCGCGTCGAGCTCGACCAGCCAGCTTCCCTTGCGGTGTCCGGCCTCGGAGAAGGAGTAGGCCAGGGGAGACCCGCTGTAACGGATCGTCTCCGTCAGTGTGTGACGCCCGTGCAGATGCCCGAGGGCGGTGTAGTCGATGCCCTCGAAGATCGCGGTCGGCACCCTCGAGACGCCGCCGACGCTGATGTCACGCTCGGACTCGCTGGGCTCGCCCCCGGCGACGAACGCATGGGCCAGCACCACGGAGCGAACCTGGGGCCGGCCGGAGAGGTCGGACCGCACCCGGCGCATGGCCTCGCCCAGGGCAGCCTCGTGCGAGCGGTGTGACAGGCTCCAGGGCTCGCGCAGCGTGTCGGGGTCGAGGTAGGGGAGCCCATAGACCGCGACCTGCCCGTGCTCGTCCTCCAGCAGCACCGGGACACCGACCGTCGCCGCATCGGTGCGGATGAAGATGCCGGAGGCATCGATCAGCCGGGAGCCGAACCCGAGGCGGTGGGCCGAGTCGTGGTTGCCGCTGGTGACCACGACCTGCGCGCGGGAGGAGGCCAGTCGGGCGAACGTCTCGTCCGCCAGTCGCACGGCGTCTACCGGCGGCAGGGCGCGATCGTAGACATCCCCTGCCACCACGACCAGATCGACAGTCTCCTGCTCGATGACCTCGAGCAGGTGGTCGACGTAGGCCGCCTGGTGCCCGAGCATGCCTTCACGATGGAAGGACCTGCCCAGGTGCCAGTCGGAGGTGTGGAGGATGCGCACGGCACGAACGTAGAAGGGTCCACCGACAAGGCGATGGACCCACGCCGTCGGCGTCGGTGCGCACCCCCCTCACGAGCACCGATTCAGGTGCTCTGGGTCACCCCTGCAGGGTCAGTGCGAACTGCACCCCGCCGCTCTGGTCGACAGCGGCGTCGAGGACCTTGTCGTCGAGCTGCAACGAGGAGGCCTCGTCGAGGTAGATGGTCGCGCCGTCCTGCTCGACCACCGCGTCACCCGGCTCGGCGGCGGTCGCAGGCTCGACCTCGAACGAGGGCTGGTCGGCGCTCTCGCTCGTGATCCGCAGTCCTGCGGCATCCGGGATCTGGTTGGAGATCTCCTTGACGATCGTGCTGGCGTTGTCGGTGAGAGTGAGCATTGGGCTCGCTTCCGATTGCGGTCAGTACTCCTCCACCGTGTCGCAACCGGCCGTCGTACACAAACTGCGGTCTACCCGAGCTGCCCCCGGATTGCACCGCCCGGGAACGCGGCGTTGTGCACGTTGACGTACCAGTTCTGCGGGTTGGCCAGGATCCTGGCAGCCAGCGTGGTGTTCACGCAGCCAGCGGAGTCCCCGTCACCCGGTGTCTTGAACGGCACCCTGACCGGACCAACCACTCCGGCTGCGCCTCGGTGGATGTGAGCCATCGTGGGCCTTCCGATCTGGTCCACGATGAGCACGAAGCAGAGCTTGTTGGGGTGGCCCGCCGCGCCGAAGACGTGCGCCTCGCCTGTGCCATTCGCATCGGCAGGTGGCACTTCGTTGGCGCCGTTCAGCTGGGCTGTGAGCTGCTGGGTGGTGGTCGTGGCTCCGGCCGGCAGGAACGGCAGGGTGATCGCGAGTGCCGCGGCGGCGCCCGCTCCCACCCCGAGCAGGGTTCGCTTGGACGAGTTCATGGAAACTTCCTCCCTCAAGGAAATTGAAAGTTGCCCCTTTTCCTTGGTACGCGCACCCCGCACGTTTCGTAATGGCTAGAGGGGGTCAATTCGCCTTTGGGTAAAGGACGCACCGGTCCTCGGAGGTGAACCCGTAGAGGTGCAGTCCGCTGCGCTCCGCGAGGCTCACGGCGAGGCTCGACGGGGCGCCGACCGCGACCAGGGTGCCAACTCCGGCGGCGACCGCCTTCTGCACCAGCTCGAACCCGGCTCGGCCGCTGACGACCAGGCAGGACTCGGCGGGGGAGAGGCCGGCGAGGACGCGAGACCCGGTCACCTTGTCGACGGCGTTGTGACGTCCCACGTCCTCCCGGCAGACCTGCAGGTCGCCGTCTGCCGTGGCCAGACCGGCGGCGTGCACCCCGCCGGTGCGGGAGAACACCTGCTGCCGCTCGCGGAGCAGCGTGGGCAGCCTGCGGACCACGTCGGTGGTGGGACGCGGCCCGGGCCAGGGGTTGCCCCGCGGTACGTCGAGCGCCTCCGCGACCGAGTCCTTGCCGCACACGCCGCACGCAGAAGATCCGGACGACTGCCCCGCGTGCCGGTGACCGGGGTCCCGCACGGGGGGCACCGAGAGGGTCACCGTGACCACGTTGAACTCCTCCTCCGGCTCGAGCTCGGCGTCGACGCAGTAGGCAACCCCCTGGATCGATCCGGGCTCGGCGATGCCCTCATGAACGAGCCAGCCCGCCGCCAGCTCGAAGTCGTGGCCCGGAGTCCGCATGGTGACCCAGACCCGGTGGGCGGGAACGCCGGGCCACGCGAGCCTGATCTCGAGCGGTTCCTCCGTCGCCAGGCGGTCCTCGTGGTCGACCTCCCGGGTCGAGGTCATCTCGCGGACCGACACCCGGACCGTTGGCCCGGGCCGGCGCCCCCGGGGGCTGCTGGTCGTCACTCCGACACCTTAGGAGTCGTGCCCGAAATGCCGCACCCGGTCCGCCTGTTGCCACTAGGTTCGGGGAGCCGCGGACCGGAGGCAACCAAGATTGCTCCCAGGGCGTCCTACGCAACACAGGGGGGCGTCCGATACGCCCGACACTCGGGAAAGGGAGTATCACCATGTTGTCAGTCGTTCGTGGACGAGGCCGCTTCGCGGCTTCGCTCATCGCCTCACTCGGTGCGGTCGCCGCAGCAGGCGCCGTCACCACTGGGCCCGCAGAATCGGTGCCCCCGGCCGGGGACTGCCCGACGGCCTTCCCGGTCGCAAGCCTCGTCGAGGACCAGCTCGTCGAAGGTCTCACCGTCACCAGGGGCACGACGCCCACGGAGTTCACGGGCAAGGTGATCGGGGTGCTCAAGGGCGGAATCGCGCCGGACCTCGACATGATCATGATGGAGCTCGACTCCGCCGAGATCCAGCGAGTGGGCGGCATCTGGCAGGGCATGTCCGGCTCGCCGGTCTACACGACCAGCGGCGAGCTCATCGGCGCCGTCGCCTACGGGCTGTCCTGGGGACCGTCCCCCGTTGCCGGCATCACGCCCTACGAGAAGATGGACGACTACCTGACGCCCCCGACCAGCCCCGCCCGCCAGGTCGACGTCAGCAGTGCCGACGCCGCGCGGATCGCCGCCGAGTCTGACGTCACCCAGACCCAGGCCGACCAGGGCTTCAGCCGGCTTCCGATCCCGAAGACCTTCAATGGCGTCTCCGGCTGGAGGCTCAACCGCGTCGCGACCATGTCTCCGCCGCACGGCAAGGCTCGCCCGTACGTCGCACGCAACGCCGCCGCCACCATGGCCGGTGCCGGCGCCGCCGCCGACGCGACTGCGCTCGTGGCCGGCGGCAACCTCGGCGCCAGCTTCGCCTACGGGGACATCACCGCGGGGGGCGTCGGCACCGTCACCAGCGTCTGCGACGGTCGACTGGTCGGCTTCGGCCATCCGATGATGTTCTCGGGGAGGACCAGTCTGAGCATGCACCCGGCCAGCGCGCTCTACGTACAGAAGGAGTCGCTGGGGGCGCCGTTCAAGGTGGCCAACTTCGCGGCCCCGGTCGGAACCATCACCAACGACCGGACAGCCGGGATCAGCGGTGACCTGAACGTGCTGCCCCAGACCATGGACGTCACGTCGACTCTCACCCACCCCGGCAAGACGCGTTCGGGCACCACGCACGTGTCGGTCCCCGGGGCCAATGCGGAGATGACGTTCTACCAGCAGCTGGTCAACCACGATGCCGTCCTCGAGTCCTACGGGCCCGGCTCTGAGCTGCAGAGCTGGAAGATCACGGGTACCGACCAGGGAGTGCCGTTCGAGGTCTCGCACACCGACCGGTTTGCCTCCAGCTATGACATCGCCTTCGCGTCCCCCTGGGACGTAGCCGATGCGGTGTGGGCCCTGAGCTCGATGCCGGGGGTGGTCGTCGATGACGTCGTGGTCGACGGCGACCTGGCCGACGAGCACTCGACCTGGCGCGTGCGGCGGGTCCAGCAGAGCCGTGGTGGAAGCTGGTTCACTCTCGGCCGCCGGCACCCGGCCATCGTCCGGGCGGGAGGGACGCTGAACCTTCGCGCCCTGCTGGACAACGGCACCACGAGCAGGACGGTTGCCCTGTCGATGTCCATCCCGAACCAGTCGCGCGGCGCGGGTGGGTTCATCTCTGTCGGGGGCGGGGGGTCGTCCTGGTTCAACGCGGGCCGAGCCGACAGCGTCGACGAGCTGAAGAGCGCCCTGTCGAAGATGGCCCGGAACGACGCGGTCGAGAGCCGGATGTTCCTGGAGAGCCGCCGTGGGACCGCCGAGCGACGCGACGTCAGCGCGCCCACCGATCTGGTCGTCCTCGGCCACCGTGAAGCCGAGGTTCACGTCCGGCGCTGATCGGTCAGTTCCTTGGCACGATGGCCCGGGTTCGCCCGGGCCATCGTGGTTTCAGTGGTGCTGCGAATCACGTCGCCCTCGATGCGGAATCACGTCACGCGCCCGCCTATGGTGTAAGAGTCGCTTGAGCGGCATAACACATTACACCCTGACGTGGCCCGGGACCCGGGCCGAGAGGATGAAGCTCCATGAACACGCAGTTGCACCTGGCCCGCGGGATCGTCGACGGACGGACCCACTCGGATCAGGACCCGGTGCTGATGCGCACGCTGGAGCTCGCCCGGAAGCAGTCGCGCCGCGACCGGCGGGGGAAGCGGCGGCTTCGGTCCCGCTGAGACCGGGGGCGAGGTCTGGCAGGCTTGCCTTCATGGATCCCGAGACGCTCCGCAGCATCGACCTCAGCCGGACCGGAGACGGTCACTACCAGGCCACGAACCGACGCGGGGGAGTGCTGCCCATCGGGTCGGGTGAGGGCGCCGACTTCACCCCGGTCGAGCTGCTGCTGGCGGCCATCGCCGGATGCAGCGCCATCGACGTCGACCTGATCACCGGCAAGCGGGCGACGCCCGAGGCGTTCGACGTGCGCGCCGATGGCCACAAGGTCCGCGACGAGCAGGGCAACCACCTGGTCGGCTTGAAGGTCACCTTCGACGTCCGTTTCCCCGAGGGGGAGGGCGGCGACCGCGCCCGGGAGATGCTGCCCCGGGCGCTCCGGCAGACCCGCGACCGGCTGTGCTCGGTGGGCCGGACCGTCGCACTCGGCGAGCCCATCGAGTACGTCGGAGCATAGGCAGTGGCCGTCGATGTCACCGTCGAGACCCGCATCGAACGACCCGTGGAGGAAGTGGCGGCCTACGCCGGCGATCCGGGCAACGCGCCGTCCTGGTACGTCAACATCGAGTCGGTCCACTGGCAGACGCCTCCGCCTGTGCAGGTCGGCTCCCGGATGGACTTCGTCGCGACGTTCCTCGGTCGGCGGATCGAGTACACCTATGAAGTCGTTGACCTGGCGCAGGGTGAGCGGCTGGTCATGCGCACCGCTCAGGGCCCGTTTCCGATGCAGACGACCTACACCTGGGAGGCGGCGGACCGGGGCACCCGGATGAGGCTGCGCAACAACGGTTCACCAAGCGGGTTCGCCCGCGTCGCCGCGCCCGTCATGGAGCTGGCGATGCGGCGGGCGATGACCAGGGACCTGGCTGCACTCAAGCGAAGGCTCGAGACCTGATGGCACGAGATCGCGGCCGCCGGCGGTGGACGGCGGTTCCGCGCCAGGACGGTCGCACGGTCGTGGTCACGGGTGCCACCAGCGGGATCGGGCTGCAGACGGCCCGGATCCTGGCCGCGTTCGGGGCACACGTCGTCCTCGCAGTGCGGAACCCCGAGAAGGGGGAGACGGTCGCCCGCGCCCTCCCCGGAAGCACGGAGGTACGCCGCCTGGACGTGGCCGACCTGGCCTCGGTCCGCTCGTTCGCGGAGGAGACCGGCCCGGTCGACGTGCTGGTCAACAATGCCGGGATCATGGCCGTCCCGTTCGCCCGGAGCGCCGACGGGTTCGAGAGCCAGCTGGCCACCAACCACCTCGGGCACTTCGCGTTGACCAACCTGCTGCTCCCGAGGCTGACCGACCGGGTCGTGGTGGTGGGCTCGGCCGCCCACCGATCGGGCCGGATCGACCTCGACGACATCAACTGGGAGCGCCGCGTCTACCGCGCCTACCCCGCCTACGCGCAGTCCAAGCTCGCCAACCTGCTCTTCCTGGCTGAGCTGCAACGGCGGCTCACGGCCCACGGATCGACGTTGCGGGCCACCGGCGCGCACCCCGGCTACACCTCGACGGCGCTCCAGGGCGGCACGGGCAGCCGGGCATTCACGTGGCTCTCCGACGTGGGCAACCGGCTGGTCGGGATGCCGGCCTGGCAGGGCGCGCTGGCCACGGTCTACGCCGCGACCATGGACCTTCCCGGCAACAGCTACGTCGGCCCGCACGGGCCGGGGGAGATGCTGGGCTGGCCGACCCTGGTGGGCCGCAGCCCGGCGGCCAGCGATCCCGAGCTGGCCAGGGCGTTGTGGTCGCGCTCGGAGGCGCTGACCGGCACCTCGTTCCCGCTGTGAGCGCCGGTCAGCCGGCGGTGACGGACTGGATCTGCACCTGCTCCTTGGGCGGACCGTCGGGGGAGCCGTTGGCGGTGCCCTTGGCCGCCACGTCGCCGAGGACCTTCAGCCCGGCTTCGTCGATGGTTCCGAAGACCGTGTAGGCGGCAGGGAGCTGCGTGTCGTCGTACACCATGAAGAACTGCGAGCCGTTGGTGTCGGGCCCGGCATTGGCCATGGCGAGCGTTCCGGCGGGGTAGGACTCGTCGCCCTTGAGCTCGTCAGGGAAGGAGTAGCCGGGGCCGCCCGCGCCGCTCCCGGTCGGGTCACCGCACTGGAGCACGAAGATGCCCTGCGTGGTCAGGCGGTGGCACGTGGTGTCGTCGTAGTAGCCCTGGTCGGCCAGGGACAGGAACGAGTTGACGGTGCACGGCACCGCGTCGGCGTCCAACGTGGCACCCACGTCGCCGGCGCTGGTCGAGATGGTCACCTCGACGCCACCCTGGGCCGTCGGCTCGCCGGGAGGCGGCTCGACGTCCTTGGCGGGCTCACCACCGTCCGAGGGGTACTCGCAGGTAGCGGAAGCGTCGCTTCCACCCGAGCTGCCACCGCTGTCGGCGCTGGTCTCGCTGTCGTCGCCGCAGGAGACGAGGACGGTGGCACACAGGAGGCCGAGCAGGACGGCGAGGAGTCGGGCGCGCATGCGGGCGATCCTAGGAGGCTGGGTCAACCGTTCTGACCCCGGGCGACCACCGGCCACGCCGTGAGCACCCCGGCGTCCTCGACGTACAGGGTGTCGGTGAGGTTGACCGCGTTGCACACATGGTTGGGGACGACGTCGACCCGGCTGCCGATCGCGGGCAGCGGAGCCTCGCCCAGGTCGGCGACTGCGTGGTGCTCGGAGAGCAGCACGAGCCGGGCCTCCGGATACTCGAGCAGGCGCCCGTAGCCGGTGGCCCAGGGGGCGCGGTCGGCGCCGAGGGCCTTGCTGCCGGCATCCAGCACGAGTCTGCCGTTGGAGTGGCTGACGACGGTCGAGCGGCAGGTGAGGGCCACGTCGGCGGCGGACATGGAGCCCAGCTCCCACTGCTGGGCGTCGCCGAAGACGTACACACCCGGGCGGAGCTCGGTGAGGACGTCGGTGTCCGCGCTCGACAGGCTGGGCGTCGACCCACCGCTCACGACGGTCGGCTCGATCCCGGCCACGCGCAGCCACTCGGCCGCCTCGGCAAGCGCCCGCGCCTCGTCGACGGCGGCCTGCCCCAGCTGGCCGGGCGCGTAGCTGTGGCCGGGGAAGGTGAACACGCCGCGTACGTCGAGCCCGGCCCGGGCGGCGATGGCGGCCAGTGTTCCGGCTTCGTGCGGGTGCACACCGCTGCGGTGGTGGCCGCTGTCGACCTCGACCAGCGCCCGGGCACCCTCGCGGAGGTGGCGGCCGGCCGCCGCGGCGCCTTCGGACGAGTCCACCCCGATGGTCACCGTCGTGTCGCCCAGCAGGTCGCGCATGCGGCGGGCCGACACGTCGTCGAACCACAGCGGATAGGCGATGAAGATGTCGTCGAACCCGTGCCGGGCGAACGTCTCGGCCTCACCCAGGGTGGCGACGGTGATGCCGACGGCACCCGCGGCCAGCTGCAGCTTGGCGACCTCGACGCACTTGTGCGTCTTGACGTGTGGCCGCAGCGCGACGTGCGCGTCGGCGGCGCGCTCCGCCGTACGCCGGATGTTGTGGCGCAGCCGGACCGGGTCGACGCGCAGGTACGGCGTCGGCGGCAGCTCGGACGGCAGCGTCGTCGACATGCCGCCACGGTAGGGGATCGGACCGAAAGCCCTCTTCCGTCGGAGGCCGACTCTTGATCAATTGACATAATGTCACTTATCGGCGATTCCCAACCGGGAGGAGCGAGGTGCAGTGCCGAATTGAGGCCTCACCTGGACTGCCGGGACGTCGTGCGATCAGGCGGCTATAGCCCACAGTTCGTATGACGTCTTGGCCCGACAGCGCGCGGGAATGGGCAGGTGGTGGCCTAGCTGGCGCCCCAGATCTTGGGCTCGCCCCGCGCAACGCTCATTTGCCCGAAGGTGAGCGTCTTCGTGAACCTGCCGCGCGCGTAAGGGAGGAGCACGTCGAGAGCCACCCCTTCGAGGTGCTCGAGCTCAACGCGGACTGCGTCGGATCCATCGACGCGGACGTCGGTGACGAACGCGGCGGCCCGCGTCGTGGCCGCGTGCGCACGCGCTCCCTCGTAGAGACCCGCCAAAAGCCGATCAGACGAGGGGCTCTCCCCAAGTCCAAGTTCGGCAGCAGTCAGCGATGCGTCACCGTGGCTCGAGATCGAGCCACCGAACGGATAGAACTCCCCATGCTTGCCGAGCATGTCCTCGGCAAATGGAACGACGATGCTCAGGAGGCCGTCGAGGTCGTCCTGTGCCAATACCGATGTGGTGTCGCGCCACGAAGTCATGGCTTGAGATCTTGGCACAAGGCCAACGCACGTCTGCTGGAAAGGTGCGCGTCGCCGGGGTTCCGAAATTCCTGCACGGTGGCGCCGAGGTTCGCGCAGAATGTAGGCCGGTCCCGAGTTCTTGGGGGAATTCTCGTGTCGTTCATCGCGCGCGCGGCCACGGCGGTCGCACTTCTGCTGGGTATCTACTTCCTCGCCGTGGGCATGGTCGGCGTGCTGGGATTCGCCGTCTACGAGGGCATCGTCCACGGGTTCGGCGGGGTCCTTCTCGGGAAGGGTCTGTTCCTCATTGTCTTCCTGGCGCTGGCTCTGGGACGCGCCTTCTGGGCTGTCCGCCGGCTGCCGGTCGACGAGTCGGCGGGTCTGCTGCTGTCCCCGGAGGGGCAGCCGCGGCTGTGGGCCGAGGTCCGCGCGATTGCTCAGACCGTCGGGACCAGGGCGCCCGACGAGATCCGGTTGGCGCCCGTGGTGAATGCCTCCGTGGCCGAGGAGTCCCGACTGCTCGGCCTGGTCGGTGGCCGTCGGGTCCTGATCGTCGGCGCCCCGCTTCTGATGGGCCTGACGAGTCAGCAGCTGCGGTCCGTGCTGGCTCACGAGCTGGGCCACTTCAGCCACCGCCACACGGCGCTGGCACCCATCGCCTACCGCGGACAGGTGACCCTGGGGCAGATCGTCGGCAGGCTCGGTCAGGAGTCCCTGACCGGACTGGTCTTCAGGGCGTACGGCGGGCTCTACCTGCGCCTGACACGATCGGTCTCGAGGAGACAGGAGCTGGAGGCCGACGGGTGGAGCCATCGGATAGCGGGGAGGTCCGCCTCGGCGCAGGCGATGCGTGAGATCCCGGCCCTCGACGCTCTCTGGATGCATTTCCTGGACGAGTACGCCTTTCGGATCGAGGGTGTCCGGCCGGACGATCTTCTCGGCGGCTTCGGAAACCTGCTCGTCAGTCCACAGCGGCAGCGCGAGATGGCCGAGATCAGGCGAGACTTGCCGGAGGGACCGTCGAGCCCCTATGACACCCACCCGAGTCTGGCCACGCGTGTGGCCTTCTTCGAGTCGCTCCCGGACGACGGCATTTCCGACGACCAGACGTCAGCCGTTGATCTTCTCGAGGAGCCGGTGGCGGTCCTGACGCGGCTCGAGACCGAGATGTTCGCTTCCTCGCCGCTCGAACCACGGGCGTGGTCCTGGATCGCGGAGAACGCAGGGGTGCAGCGCGCCCGTGAGAACGCCGCCGTGCTCGTGCGCGCCACGAGGGAGGTCGGCATGGGTGCGGCCGACCTGCGACAGGCGCTTGTATCACTCGGCCGCGGCGACGGACGCCGGCTCGTGGGTCCGTACATGGCGCCCGAGGCATCCGCCGAGGAGGTCGACTCCGCGGCACGGGTCCTGGTCAGGTCGGCGGTCGCGGCGGCCCTCGTGGAGCACTGTGGCGCACGTTTCGCCCTCGACTGGGACGCGACCAATGCTCTGGTCGGTGCCGACGGGCATGCGATCGACGTCGCCGGGCTCGTCGACGGCACGACCAACGGAGAGACGGCACAGCTGTTGATCCAGGCACTCACCGAGGAGGGCGTGCCCATGTCCTTCGCGGTGGACCCCGACGAGGTTGATGCCGCGAACGGCGCGGGGCCACACACCCTCGAGCCGATCATGCACGCTGTGGCCGCCGGCGTGCACTGGCGCAGGATGCGAGTCCTGGTCGTGGCCGACAACGCGCTGATCGTCAAGCGGATGGGAATGCTCGAAGGGATCGCCGCCGCGTTCCGGCACGGCGCTGCCGACGGCTATCGCATTGCCATGCTTCATGTGGCCTCGACTCCCCTGCCGCGCCTGCTCGAGGACCGACGCGCAGAGGTCTTCTCCTGGGATCGGGTCGGCCCAACCGCACTGAGGGGGACCCGCCTGGCGCTGACCCTCGACGGCAAGCGCCGGCGCATGCGGGTCAAGAAGTACGCGATCTCCGGCGACCTTCTCGGCTCGCTCCGCCAGCATCTGGGCGAGCGCCTCGCGCCAGCGTGAGGCGGTTGGCTCAGGCGCCGACGTACGCCGCGAGGTGCTTCCCGGTGAGGGTACGGGTCTTCCTGTCCCTCACCAGATCCGCAGGTGTGCCCTCGAAGATCACCCGGCCGCCGTCGTGTCCGGCGCCGGGTCCCAGGTCGATGATCCAGTCGGCGTGGGCCATGACCGCCTGGTGGTGCGCGATCACGATGACCGACTTGCCTTCGTCCACGAGCCGGTTGAGCAGGCCGAGCAGGTGCTCGACGTCGGCGAGGTGGAGCCCGGTCGTCGGTTCGTCGAGGACGAAGACGCCACCCTTCTCGCCGAGGTGCGTGGCCAGCTTGAGCCGCTGGCGCTCCCCGCCCGAGAGGGTCGTCAGCGTCTGACCCAGGCTGACATAACCCAGCCCGACGTCGGTCAGCCGCTCCAGGATCTTGTGGGCCGCCGGGGTACGCGCCTCGCCGTCCGCGAAGAACTCCGCAGCCTCCACGACCGACATCGCGAGCACCTCGGCGATGTTGCGGCCGCCCAGCGTGTACTCCAGCACCGCGGCCTGGAACCGCTTCCCCTCGCACTCCTCGCAGGTGGACTCGACGGTGGCCATGACGCCGAGCTCGGTGAAGATGACGCCGGCGCCGTTGCAGGTGGGGCACGCGCCCTCGGAGTTGGAGCTGAACAGCGCCGGCTTCACGCCGTTGGCCTTCGCGAACGCCTTGCGGATCGGGTCGAGCACTCCGGTGTAGGTCGCCGGGTTGCTGCGCCGCGAGCCCTTGATCGCCCCCTGGTCGATCACCACCACGCCGTCGCGGCCGGCGATCGAGCCGTGGATCAGCGAGCTCTTTCCGGAGCCGGCGACGCCGGTGACAACGCAGAGCACCCCGAGCGGGATGTCGACGTCGACGTCCTGGAGGTTGTGCAGGGAGGCGCCGCGGACCTCCAGCGCGCCGGACGACGCGCGCACCGACTCCTTCAGGCGCGCCCGGTCGTCGAGATGCCGGCCGGTGGTGGTGTCACTGGACCGCAGCCCGTCCACGGAGCCCTCGAAGCAGAGGGTGCCGCCCCCCGTGCCGGCGCCGGGCCCGAGGTCGACGACGTGGTCGGCGATCGCGATGGTCTCGGGCTTGTGCTCCACGACGAGGACGGTGTTGCCCTTGTCGCGCAGCTGGAACAGCAGCTCGTTCATCCGGTCGATGTCGTGGGGGTGCAGGCCGATCGTGGGCTCGTCGAAGACGTAGGTGACGTCGGTGAGCGACGAGCCGAGGTGGCGGATCAGCTTGGTGCGCTGCGCCTCTCCCCCGGAGAGGGTTCCGGCGGGCCGGTCGAGCGAGAGGTAGCCCAGCCCGATCTCTCCGAAGGCGTCCAGGAGGTGCCGCAACCCGGTGAGGAGCGGTGCCACCGACGGCTCGTCGAGACCGCGGATCCACTCGGCCAGGTCGCTGATCTGCATCGTGCAGAGCTCGGCGATGTTCTTGCCGTTGATCTTCGAGGACAGTGCGTCCTCGTTGAGTCGGGTGCCGCCGCAGTCGGGACACGTCGTGAAGGTCACCGCGCGCTCCACGAACCGTCGTACGTGGGGCTGCATGGCCTCGACGTCCTTGGAGAGCATCGACTTCTGCATCTTCGGGATGACGCCCTCGTAGGTGAGGTTGACGCCCTCGACCTTGATCTTCTCCGGCTCTCCGTAGAGGAGCTTCTTGAGGTCCTTCTTGCTGTACTTGGCGATCGGCTTGTCCATGTCGAAGCCGGCGCCACTGAAGATGCGGCCGTACCAGCCATCCATGCTGTAGCCCGGGACCAGCAGGGCGCCCTCGGCCAGCGACTTCGACTCGTCGTAGATCGCGGTGAGGTCGAAGTCGCTGATCGAGCCCATGCCCTCGCAGCGCGGGCACATGCCACCCAGGTAGACGCGCTTGCGCACGACGGTCTTCTCGCCCTGGCCCTTGTCGGCGGTCATGATCCCGCTCGCCGTGCGGGTGGGGACGTTGAAGGAGAAGGCCTGAGGTGAGCCGATGTGCGGCTTGCCGATCCGGCTGAACAGGATGCGCAGCATCGCGTTGGCGTCGGTGGCGGTGCCGACGGTCGAGCGCGGGTTGGCGCCCATCCGCTCCTGGTCGACGATGATCGCCGTGGTCAGACCTTCGAGTACGTCGACCTCGGGCCGGGCCAGGGTCGGCATGAAGCCCTGGACGAAGGCGCTGTAGGTCTCGTTGATCATCCGCTGCGACTCCGCCGCGATCGTCTCGAACACCAGCGAGCTCTTCCCGGAGCCCGAGACGCCGGTGAACACCGTCAGCCGGCGCTTCGGGATCTCGAGGCTGATGTCCTTGAGGTTGTTGACCCGCGCGCCCTGCACCCGGATCAGGTCGTGACTGTCGGCGGCGTGCGACGACTCCGTGTTCTTCCTGGCAGCCTTGCTCATCCTGTCTCCCTCACTCCCCTAGACCAGCCACGTGCCGTCGCGCATGAGCGTACGACCCGCGATCTCGTTCGCCTCGCGCCAGGCCTGCACCCGGACCGGCCGAAGTACGAGGAACACGTATCCGGTGTCGCGGCGCGGATCCCAGTCGGCCTGCCCTGCATACCCGGCCGCCAGCGCTTCGTCGGCCGCGACGTCCACGACCCTCTCGAGGACGGCGTCGATCATCGTCACGTCGCGGGTCGGTCCGACTCCGAGCCGGGCCCTGCCGGAGGCGGTCAGGTTGCGCGCGGTGACTGAGGTCTCCGGCACCGCGATCACCACCCGGTCCTCGATCCACGCGAGCGACACCGGCACGAGGTGGGGCGCCCCGTCGGCCGAGGCAGTGGCGACCCAGACGTCGATGGCCGGGGTCGTCAGCATGGTCAGGGTGTCGGCCTTGCGGTTCTCCGGGTCGCGGGCGTCGTCCATGACCCGGATCAGCCGAGCTGGTTGATGCGGATCAGGTTGCCCGAGGGATCACGGAACGCGCAGTCGCGCACGCCGTACGGCTGGTCAGTCGGCTCCTGGAGCACCTCGGCGCCGCTGGCCTCGAGCTTCCCGAAGACGTCGTCGAGGTCGGGCGTGGCCAGGGTGAGGGCGGTGTAGCTGCCCTTGGCGATCAGCTCGAGGATGGTGCGCCTCTCGTCGTCGGTGATGCCGGGGTCGGTGGCCGGTGGGTGCAGGACGATCGACGTCCCCGGCTGGTCGGGCGGACCGACGGTGATCCAGCGCATTCCCTCGTAGCCCACGTCGTTGCGGACCTCGAAGCCGAGGGTGTCCCGGTAGAAGACCAGGGAGGCCTCTGGGTCGGTGTGTGGCAGGAAGGCGTAGTGAATGGTGAGGTTCATGGCGCCACGCTATTGGGGCGTTGTGGGCCGCGCTTCTTCATTCCTGATCGATCTGGTCCTGATCGGCCGGGTCACCTGCTTGGCGTGGCACGACGGCATCTCGGCGGACTCGCCGGCGTTCTGGTCCCGGTAGGTGCTGGGCGGCATCCCGACCAGCTCGGCGAAGCGGGTGCTGAACGTCCCCAGCGACGAGAAGCCCACGGTGAAGCAGACGTCGGTGACGCTCAGGTCACCGCGACGAAGCAGTGCCATCGCGCGCTCGATCCGGCGGGTCATGAGATAGGAGTAGGGCGACTCGCCGTAGGTGCGACGGAACTCGCGACTGAGGTGCCCCGCCGACATGTGCACCCCGCGGGCGAGCGCCTCGACGTCGAGGGGCTCGGCGTACTCACGGTCGATCCGGTCGCGAACGCGGCGCAACCGGGCGAGGTCGTGCAGGTGCTGATCAGCGGCCGGCCTGCTGCTCACAACCGCGATCGTACGCCGCGGCGTGCGTGCCGGCCGACCGCAGACCGATGTCAGAAGACGATCAACAGGATGACGATGACGACCAGGACCAGGGCGGCGATCGCGATGGTGCGAGTGTTCAATGTGATGCCTTTCCTTCGTGCCCCCCGGTGGAGGCCTCGATCGAAGTCTGGCACAAGCCGCGCGATATGCGAGCAGGCGCGTTTGGACCACCCCGGGTTGCACGAACGAACGACCGGCCGGATCAGGTGGACTATGCCGGCGTGGTCACCTCTAGCGATTTGCATCGAAACACCGGCGAGCCGTCAGTAGAACGTTCAATCATGGTGGTGCGATCTACTCACGAAGATCACACGATCCACAGGAAACAGATCCGGTGAGTGTGAAAGCGGGGACAGCGGGAACTCTTTGTGGGGAGGAGGGGAAAGGCCATGTGGGACACCGTCCAGACGACGACACACCACCTGTCGCACGACATGCCGTGCCAGAGCTGCGGGCACGCCATTCACACCTACCTGGTGTGCGGGGACAACTGCAACTGCAAGCCTGCTCCGATGCCGGGTAACGCCGCCTGACGCGTTACCCGGATCCGGGCTGAAACATCAGGGCTGGAGCAGCACCTTGACCGAGCGACGCTCGTCCATCGCCCGGTAACCCTCCGCCACCTCGTCCAGGGGCAGCGTCGAGTCGAACACCAGTCCGGGGTTGATCCGCCCCTCGAGCACGAGCTTCAGCAGCTCGGGCAGGTAGGCCCGCACCGGCGCCATGCCGCCGGCCAGGCCGATGTTCTTGCTGAACATCCGCCGGATCGGGAGCTCCACGCCGTGGGGCACGCCCACGAAGCCCACGGTCGATCCAGGCCGGGCGATGTCGAACGCCGTCTGCACGGCGGCGTCGGTGCCCACGCACTCGAGGACGGCGTCGGCGCCCACCCCGCCGGTGATCTCGCGAATCGCGGCGGACCCTTCCTCGCCCCGCTCCTCGACGACGTGGGTGGCACCGAACTGCCGGGCAATGTCCTGGCGTGGCTCGTGCCGCGACATGACGACCACCTTGTCGGCACCCATCACCGACGCGGCCAGGACGCCGCACAGGCCCACCGCCCCGTCGCCGACCACGACCGCCGTGCCCCCCTCGCGTACGTCGGCCGCGACGGCAGCGTGCCAGCCGGTGGCCATGACGTCGGAGAGCGTCAGCAGCGACGGGATCATCCCCTCGTCGGGCTGCCCGTCGGTCTTGACCATCGTGCCCTCGGCCTGGTGGACCAGGGTGTACTCCCCCTGACCGCTGGCGGTAAAGCCCTGGTTCTCGCACGCCGAGTGCATCCCGGCCCGGCAGTGCGGGCAGGTGTTGTCGCTGTGGCAGAAGGGCACGACCACGAAGTCGCCCGGCCGGAACGAGACCACGTCTCCCCCGACCTCCTCGACGACGCCGACGCACTCGTGCCCGATCGTCGAGCCCGCGTCGATGTCGTTCTCCCCGCGGTAGGGCCACAGGTCCGACCCGCAGATGCAGCCTGCGGTCACCTTGACGATGGCATCGGTGGGAGCCGAGATCGTGGGATCGGGAACCTCTGAGATCCGGACGTCCCCTGGCGCGTGAATGGTGGTGGCTCGCATCCGGGCATCCTTGCACGGCGGATCCAGCCGACCCGCGCGTGCCGATGTTGGTTCATCTCATATCTGAGATACCGTGGCCGGCATGACTGTCGACTACAAGGGCCGGATCGGCAACCTGATCAGGGACGCGCGCAAGCATCGCGGCCTGACCCAGCTCGAGCTGGCCCAGCTGTTGAAGACCAGCCAGAGCGCCATCAACCGGATCGAGAAGGGCCACCAGAACCTCTCGCTCGAGATGCTGGCGCGCATCGGCAGCGCCCTCGACTCCGAGATCGTCGCGCTCGGCGCCGGGCCGACGCACCTGCGGGTGTCCGGGCCCACGCGGCTGTCGGGCAGCATCGACGTCAAGACGTCCAAGAACGCCGGGGTGGCGCTGCTGTGCGCGTCCCTGCTCAACCGGGGCCGGACCACGCTGCGCAAGGTCGCGCGGATCGAGGAGGTCAACCGGCTGCTCGAGGTGCTCAGAAGCCTGGGCGTGCAGACCACGCTGGCTGGGCGATGACGGTGACCTCGAGATCATCCCGCCGGCCGAGCTCGACCTCGAGCACATCGACGAGACCGCGGCCCGGCGTACCCGCTCGATCATCATGTTCCTGGGGCCTCTCCTCCACCGGGCCGGCACGTTCGAGCTGCCCTACGCCGGCGGCTGCAACCTCGGCACCCGCACCGTCGAGCCACACATGGCGGCGCTGCGTCCGTTCGGCCTCGAGGTCAAGGCCACCGACGGGATGTACCACGCCAACGTCAACCGCACCATCGAGCCCGGCCGGGCCATCGTGCTCACCGAGCGCGGCGACACCGTCACCGAGAACGCC
Organism: uncultured Actinomycetota bacterium; assembly: GCA_963841625.1. Taxonomy (GTDB): domain Bacteria; phylum Actinomycetota; class Actinomycetes; order Propionibacteriales; family Nocardioidaceae; genus Nocardioides. The sequence goes on from CAWJDH010000009.1 coordinate 868,208, forward strand.
CTGATGGCGGCTGCCCTGCACGAGGGCACCACCGTCATCCGCAACGCGTCCTCCAACTACATGGTCCAGGACCTCTGCTTCTACCTGCAGAAGCTCGGGGTCGACGTGGACGGCATCGGGACGACGACGCTCACGGTCACCGGTCGTTCGGTCATCGACGTCGACGTCGACTACGCCCCGAGCGAGGACCCGATCGAGGCGATGTCACTGCTGGCGGCGGCGATCGTGACCGAGTCGTCGATCACCATCAAGCGGGTGCCGATCGAGTTCCTGGAGATCGAGCTCGCACTGCTCGAGGAGATGGGTTTCCAGTACACCCGCTCGGAGGAGTACGTCGCCCGCAACGGGCACACCCGTCTGGTCGACCTGACCACGCTTCCGAGTCAGCTCCACGCCCCTCTCGACAAGATCCACCCGATGCCGTTCCCCGGCCTCAACATCGACAACCTGCCGTTCTTCGCGGTGATCGCGGCGACCGCGCAGGGCCAGACCCTGCTCCACGACTGGGTCTACGAGAACCGGGCCATCTATCTCGTCGAGCTCAACAAGCTCGGGGGTGACGTCAAGCTGCTCGACCCGCACCGGGTGATGATCGAGGGGCCGACCCACTGGTCCGGCGCCGAGATCGTGTGTCCCCCGGCTCTCCGTCCCGCGGTGGTGGTCCTGCTCGCGATGCTCGCGTCGAAGGGCACGTCAGTGCTGCGGTCGACGTACGTCATCCACCGTGGCTACGAGGAGCTCGCCGAGCGGCTCAACCAGCTCGGCGCCAATATCGAGACCTTCCGGGACATCTGAGCATCGGCGGCTTGCCGCCGAGCGCCAGAAATCGCGAAAGGTCATTGGTGGTCGAGCAGCGCGCGCGACCCGAGGAACGAGGTCGCGACCGCGCGTGTCGAGACCCGGTGACCGCTGGGCAGCGTCGCGGTGCGATGCTCAGCTAAAGAGCGTCTCCACCCAGGCCCGGGCCTTGGCCCGGCCGGACGGCGGCGCCGTCATGTCGGCGGTGATCCGCGGCATTGGCGCGGTGTGCTGGCTGGCATTGCGGTGCCAGTCGGTCTCCGACTCGATGAGGCTGCCCAGGTCGGCTCGCGACAAGAACACCCCGTGACCGTCCGGGCACTGGCTCACCTCACCGCTGGCCAGAGCTCGACTCACCATCTCGGCGCCACAACGAGGACAGGTCAACGCATCCATGGTGTCGACGCTACTCCCCTCCCCCGCTGACCCGGTCGTATGCACGCCGGAGAATCCGAAAGCCGTGAGCACGACCACGCTCGGGTGTTTACTGCACGGGTGAGCGCGCCGCGGACCGGACACCGATATCTCGATGCCGTCCTGGACCAGCCGGGCTCGACGCTCGCCTTCGCCCATCGCGGCGGGGCCTACCACCCCGAGCTCGAGGGCCTGGAGAACACACTCGCCGCGTTCCGGAACGCCGCCGAGCTCGGCTACTGCTACCTCGAGACCGACGTCCACGCCACCCGCGACGGAGCGCTGCTCGCCTTCCACGACGCGGTCCTGGACCGGGTCACTGACACCAGGGGCCGGATCGAGGGCCTGACCCTGGCCGAGGTGAGCGAGGCGCTGATCGGCGGCCGCGAGCGGGTGCCGACGCTGGCGACGCTCTTCGAGGAGTTCCCGAGCGCCCGCTTCAACATCGACGTCAAGGCCTCCGCCGCGGTCCCCCTGCTCGCCCGGTTCCTCGCCGAGCACGAGGCCTGGGACCGGGTTCTCGTGGGCTCCTTCTCCCCGAGCCGGCTGAACCAGTTCCGGCGCCTGACAGAGGGCCGCGTGCCGACCTCGGCCCACCCACTCGAGGTCCTGGCCTTCCGGTTCCTGCCCAGCGGTCGGCTGGCCGACGTCCTCACCCGCGGTCGCGTGGCGGCACTGCAGATCCCGCATCGCCGAGGGCCACTCGTCGTGGCCACCCGGGGGCTGGTACGACGCGCCCATGCGGCCGGCAAGCACGTCCATGTCTGGACCGTCGACGAGGCCGACGAGATCCGTGAGCTGCTCGACCGTGGTGTCGACGGGGTGATGACCGACCGCACCGACATACTCAAGGAAGTGCTCGTCCAGCGCCACCAGTGGATGGGCAATGGGAGGGGAAGCTCATGAGCGAGGCCGCCGGCGGAGTCGCCGATCTCCGTCCGCTGGCGCGGGCCAGGGAGCAGCGGGCGTGGTACTGGTACGACTGGGCGAACAGCGCCTACACCACCACGATCGGGACCGTCTTCTTCGGCCCCTACTTCATCAACCTCGCCGAGAACGCCGTCGGGGAGGGCGGGCGGTTCGATGTCGGCATGTTCAGCCTGCCGCCCGGAGCCCTGTTCTTCTGGCTGATCACGCTGTCGACGATCCTCTCGGCGCTGATTCTCCCGCCGCTCGGGGCGTTCGCGGACCGCACCGAGAACAAGAAGGGAATGCTCGGTGCCTTCGCGTGGACCGGCGCATTCTTCGCGTCGCTGATCTTCTTCGCCACCGGCGACAACTGGCAGCTGGCGGCGGTCGGCATCGTGGTCGGCAACGTGTGCTTCGGGGCTGCCGGAGTGATCAACGACTCGATCCTCCCGCTGATCTCGTCCGAGGACGAGCGCGACCGCGTCTCCTCAAGGGCCTGGGCCTTCGGCTACCTCGGCGGCGGGCTGTTGCTGGTCCTCAACCTCGTCGTCTTCCTCGGCCACGACGCGATCGGTCTCAGCGAGGGGCTCGCCGCCCGGCTGTGCATGCTCTCGGCAGCCCTCTGGTGGGCAGGCTTCACGTTCATCCCGTTCCGCAGGCTCGAGAACCACCCACCGCAGCACGTCGTTCCCGAGACGGGCGGTGCGGTCAGGCAGAGCTTCGGACAGCTCTTCGCCACGCTCAAGGACCTGCGCCGCTACCCCATGGCGTTGACCTTCCTGCTCGCCTACCTCTTCTTCAACGACGGCATCCAGACGGTCATCGCCTCCTCGGCCGTCTACGGCGCCGAGGAGCTCGGTCACAGCCAGACGATCCTGATCGCGACCATCCTCATGGTCCAGTTCGTCGCCTTCGGCGGCGCCCTGGCCTTCGGCCGTGCCGCAGCGACCTACGGCGCCCGGCAGGTGATCCTGGTCGGTCTGCTCATCTGGATGCTGATCGTGACCGTTGCGCTGTTCCTGCCAGCGGGCAACGTCCCGCTCTTTCTGGTCCTCGGGGCCGCGATCGGGATCGTGCTGGGCGGCACGCAGGCCCTGGCCCGGTCCTACTTCTCCCTGCTGATCCCGCGAGGCAAGGAGGCGGAGTACTTCTCCTTCTACCACGCGATGGACAGGGGTACGTCGTGGTTCGGAACCGCGACGTTCGCCATCGTCCTCGCGATCACGGACTCCTACCGGCCGGCGATCTTCGCGCTGATCGTTTTCTTCGTGATCGGTGGGGTACTGCTGCTGAAGGTGGACACCGAACGCGGCATCCGTGAGGCAGGGAACGCCGTACCAGCCGTGATTTGACCCACTCGCACGATCTGGGGATTTCGGAATGTCCGGGACCCCACTAGCGTTGAACAGATCAAGGCGACCGACGCCAGGTGGCGTCATGTCTTGGCCAATCGGCCGTCTGCCTGTCGTCAACCGGGGGAACTAGCCAGGAGGTGGCTCATGGCGGAGCGAACGTTGCGTGGCGCTCGACTGGGGGGTCAGAGCTTCGAGGACGAGCGCGGCATCGAGTTCGCGGCTCGTCAGCAGGTTGGATACCTGTGCCCGAACGGGCACGAGTTCGAGATCACGATGTCGGTCGAGGCCGAGGTCCCGGCGACCTGGGAGTGCCAGAAGTGCGGCAGCGAGGCGCTGAGCACCTCCGGGATCAAGCCGGAGGCCAAGAACGAGAAGCCCGCCCGCACCCACTGGGACATGCTGCTCGAGCGCCGCTCGGAAAAGGAGCTCGAGGACATCCTCAAGGAGCGTCTCGAGCTGCTGCGTGGCGGCGAGATCGGTCCCGCTCACCTGCACCGCGCGTCGGCCCGGAAGAAGAAGGCCGGCTGACCCGCTAGTCCTCGACAACCTCGCCCCGGATGACCGGTCCACCAGGACCGGGACCGGGGCGAGTGCGTTCTGCGCCCAGCAGTCGCCGGGTCACGACCTGGGTCAGCAACCGTCGGGCGACGGGACGGGTGACGGGGAGGATCAACAGGATCCCGAAGGCATCGGTGACGAACCCAGGCGTGAGCATCAGGGTGCCGCCGACCAGGATGAGCGCGCCGTCGGCCAGCTCCCGCGCCGGCATCCTGCCTGACTCGAGCGCGACGCGGAGCGCCTGCCAGGCCCTGCCGCCCTCACGGCGGATCAGCCAGGTGCCGAAGAGGCTGTCAAGGATCAGCAGCAGGATCGTCCACCATGGCCCGATGACCTGACCGACCTGGATCAGCACGTAGATCTCGATCAGGGGCACACCGATGAAGGCGGCGAACAGCGCGAGCCGCGTCCACCTGCGTCTGCTTTCGGGCCGGGTCATCGCGTCCTCCCATGGAGGGGCCGCACGGCTTGCCGGAGTCGTGACGAGCGATGGCGCAGCCCCCAGCCCGTGATCCGGCGGAGCGACTCGACCGCCACCCGGGCGCTCATCTTCGACTCGCCCCGAACCCTTTCGACGAACTCGATCGGCACCTCACGCACGGCCAGCCCGGCCTCCAGGGTGCGCGCGACCAGGTCGGTCTGGAAGACGTAGCCGGCCGACCGGACGGTCCCGAGGTCGATCTTCTCCAGAGTCTGGCTGCGGAACACACGGAACCCGGAGGTGGCGTCGTGGACGTCGATGCCCAGCAGCGCCCGCACGTAGAGGTTGCCGCCCCGGGAGAGGGCCTCACGCCCCCGGGACCAGTTGACGATCGAACCGCCCGGGATCCAGCGCGAGCCGATCACCAGGTCGGCATCGCCGAGTGCCGAGAGCAGCTGGGGCAGCTCCTCGGGCTGGTGGGAGCCGTCGGCGTCCATCTCGCCGATGACGTCGTAGCCGGACTGCAGGGCCTGGGCGAACCCGGCGAGATAGGCCGCGCCGAGCCCTTCCTTGCCCTCGCGGTGCAGGACCGTGACCTGGTCGTCGGTGTCCGCGAGCCGGTCGGCGACCGCTCCGGTGCCGTCCGGGGAGTTGTCGTCGACGATCAGGACGTCGGCCTCGGGGACCGCGGTGCGGAGCCGGCTGACGACCTCGGAGATGTTGTCGACCTCGTCGTAGGTCGGGACGACGACCACGATCCGGCCGAGGGACCCGAAGCTCACGGCTGCTGCACCTCCTCTCCCCTGCGCTGCCGTCGACGATACGGGAGCAATCCCAAGCACAGCGCGACCACGGCCACGCCGGCGCAGACTCTCCCGACCCACGGTCCGAGCCACACCGCCGGGGTGATCGCCGTGCTGAGGCCGACCTCCTCGGTGAGCACCGCCTGGGTGCGAGGCTCCGCCCGATCCAGGACCGTCCCGTCAGGTGCCACGACACCCGAGACGCCGTTGGTCGCCGCGACCAGGACGTAGCGGCCGGTCTCGAGGGCCCGGAGCCGGGAGATCTCGAACTGCTGCTCGATCTGGCTGGTGTTGATGAACATGGCGTTCGAGGTCTGCACCACCAGCAGCTGGGCTCCGTTCCGGATCTGGGCGTGGATCCCGTCGTCGTAGGCCACGTCGAAGCAGATCGCGTCCGCGACCGCGGTGTCGGCGATGCGGATCGGCTCTACCCGGGTGCCGCTGCGCATGTCGCGCGGGATCAACGCCAGGCGCCCGAAGTTGCTCCGGAAGACGCTGCGCCACGGGATGTACTCGCCGAAAGGAACCGGGTGTCGCTTGGTGTAGCGGTCGCCCGCGCCGACCCCGGGCACCCAGACGATGCCCTGGTTGAGCACGTGCTCGGCCCCCGCGTCCACCATCGCCCCGACCAGGATCGGCCGCCCGACGGCCTCGCTGGCCTCCCGGATAGCGGCATTGATGCCGGCGTCGGCGAAGGGGTCGACCGCCGTGGAGTTCTCCGGCCAGAGCACGAAGTCGGGCTGGTCCTCGTCCCCGGCGGCGACGTCGTCGGCCAGCCCGATGGTGGCGTCGACGTGGTTGCGGGTCACCTGCCGGTGGTCGAGCAGGATGTCGTCGCCATCCCCCGGCACGTTGCCCTGGACGACTGCCACCGACCGCTGTCCGTCCGTGGGAGCGTCGTACGGCGCCAGTGCGGGAGCCATGCCGGCGGCGAGCACGACCACGGCGGCCACCGCCCACACGACCCGGGCCCGGCCCGTCGCCAGGACCGTCCAGGCGAGGAGGCAGCCGAGCAGGGCGAGCAGCAGGCTGAGGCCGCTCTGCCCGACGTAGGGCAGGGCCTCCTGCCAGGGGGTCTCGGCGGTGCCGAAAGCGAGCCGACCCCAGGGCATGCCTCCGAACGGCCAGGTCGACCGGACCGCCTCGGTCCCGACCCAGGCGCACGCGATCCACACCGGGGCGAGACGCCGCCGGGAGAGGGCGGCGGCCGCGGCGCCGAGGATCGCGTAGAAGGAGGCTTCCAGCGCCGAAAGTGCGAGCCAGGCATCGATGCCGACCACTCGCATCCAGAACATCAGGACGTAGCAGAAGCCGACGCCGAAGGCGAGGCCCGGGATCCATCCCCGGCGGGCCGGCAGGCCGTGGGTGCTGAGCACGAACCCGGCCACGGCGAAGGGGATCAGGAAAGAAGCACCCACCGGCTCGTACGCGAGGGCGAGGAGGACGCCCGCGACGAGGGCGGAACCGGTCCGGAGGAGCACGCTGGCAAAGGTACCTGCCTGCAGACGTCCGGAAGGGTCCCCAATCCTTCGGACCGACCCGAGACCGACTGGCTGCCGAGATCAGGAAGTTGTCTAGGGAACCAGGGACCCTTCCGTGTCCGCCCTCGTGAAGCGGGACCGACCTCCGCGAACAATGTCGGTGGAATGGTGGCGCCCCATTCCTCCGACACAGCCACTCGGACGCCGGTCCGCCGAGCACGATCTGCAGGAGCGGACGAGGCACAAGTTTCATGGCGACCACGGGTGCTGTCAACCGGTCCCTGACCTGCGAAAACGCCTGAAACTGCAGGTCACAGGCAGGGCGTCCGGCTTGCCGAACGTCAGACAATTTTCCGGCTCTCCCGGCGTGTCGCGCGGGACACGCCGGGAGAGCCGTCAGGCAGGGACGACGACGGTGCCGGTGGCGGTCGTCACGAGCAGCGGAGGGTCGAGCACCCGGGCCGCTCCGGGTGCCTCGTCGGTGGCCTCGCCCCTGGCCACGACGTGCACGGCGAAGTCCAGGACCCGCGAGCGTGAGCCGACCTTCACGATCTCGGCGCTCACCTCCACGACGTCCCCGGCCCGCAGCGGCGCGCGGAACTGCACGTCGGAGTACGACGCGAACAGCCCCTCGTCGCCGTCGGTGCGGATGCACATCTCGGTCGCCACGTCGCCGAACAGGCCAAGGCTGTAGGCACCGTCGACGAGGTGCCCCGCGTAGTGGGCGTGGGAGTAGGGCACGTAGCGGCGGTGGACCACCCGGAGCCCGACCTCGGCGCCGGTCATCAGGAGGCCTTCCGTGACGAGGCGATCCGGTGCACCAGGAAGCTGGCCACCTCGCCGGGCGTCGTACCGCGGGCGAAGACGCGGTCGACGCCCAGCTCCGCGGCCATCGCCTCGTCGAACCGTGGCCCGCCGACCACCAGGAGTGGCCGCCGTTCGGGCGGGTAGGCCTCGCGGAACGCCGCGGACATCTCCCGGGTGTTGAGCAGGTGCGCGTCGCGCTGGGTGACCACCTGGGAGACCAGGACTGCGTCGGCCTCCTCCGCGAGCGCACGGTCCACCAGCTCGGGAACCGACACCTGGGCGCCGAGGTTGACCACCTTGAGCTCGCGGTAGTACTCGAGCCCCTTCTCCCCCGCAAACCCCTTGATGTTGAGGATCGCATCGATGCCCACCGTGTGCGCGTCGGTGCCGATGCACCCGCCGATCACGACGAGCCTGCGGCGCAGGGTCTGCTTGACCGCGGCGTTGACCTCCTTCGGCGTCAGCAGCGGGTAGTCGCGCTCGACCACCTCCACCTGGCTCACGTCGACGAGGTGGTTGACCCGGCCGTAGACCACGAAGAACGTGAAGTCCGGTCCCATCGGCTTGCTGTGCACCACGAGGGCCGGGTCGATGCCCATCTTCTTCGCGAGCTGTGCTGCCGCACCGTCGGCGACCTTGGAGTGCGCCATCGGCAGCGTGAAGCTCACCTGCACCATGCCGTCTCCGGTGGTGTCGCCGTAGGGCCGGATGATTCGTTGAGAAGGGGATTCCTGACCGGTGAGTGGGGAAATCGTGTCCTGTGAGTTGCTCATTTCTGCTCCAGGATCTCGCTGGCCGGGTTGAAGTACGCCGGTGACTTGCGGGCCACACCGTCGAGTCCACGGCCGCCGTCGGCGGGACGCTTCATCAGCCCGAAGGTGCCGTCGGCGATGGAGTCCAGCAGGCCGTTCTCGTGCCTGAGGATCTGCTCCAGCAGGTCGATCGACTCCCCCAGCACGCCGCGGGCGCGGCGGACGATGAACCCGTCGGGGTCGGGATGGAAGTCCTCGTGCAGGTTGCCGGCGGCGTTCATCACGTAGCGGACGTTCTGCAGCGCGAGGTCGCGGTCGGAGATCCAGGGCGTGACGACGGCCTCGGTCATCATGCCGACCAGGAGAATCCCCTGGCCGGTGAGGGCGCCGACGAGGTTGAAGAACCCGTCGAGCAGGTAGCCGCGAAAGACGTCACCGGTCATGTGCCGGGTGGGGGGCATCCACTTCAGCGGCGCGTCCGGGAACAGGTCCCGGGCCAGCATGGCGTGGGCGAGCTCCATCCGGAACGAGTCGGGCACGTCGGGGTCGATCTCGAAGGCGTGGCCGAGGCCGAGCTGCCAGTCCTCGAGGCCGGCCTCCCGGGCGAAGTACTCGTTGAGCAGCTGGCTCGTGGTGACGGTGTGCGCGGCCTCCACGGCATCCGCGGTGGTGAGGTAGTTGTCCTCGCCGGTGTTGATGATGATGCCGGCCCGAGCATGGATCTGCCGGCTGAAGCGTTGGTCCACGAACGTCCGGACCGGGTTGATGTCGCGGAAGAGGATCCCGTACATCGAGTCGTTGAGCATCATGTCGAGCCGCTCGAGGCCAGCCAGGGCCGCGATCTCGGGCATGCAGAGCCCGGACGCGTAGTTGGTCAGCCGGATGTAGCGCCCCAGCTCCCGGCTCGTCTCGTCGAGCGCGGCGCGCATCAGTCGGAAGTTCTCCTGGGTGGCGTAGGTGCCGGCGAACCCCTCGCGGGTCGCGCCTTCGGGCACGAAGTCGAGCAGGCTCTGGCCCGTGGAGCGGATCACCGCGATCACGTCAGCGCCCGCCCGGGCCGCCGCCTGGGCCTGCGGGATGTCCTCGTGGATGTCGCCGGTCGCGACGATCAGGTAGATCCACGGCTTCGCGGGAGCGTCACCGACGTCGGCGATCAGCTGCTCCCGCTCGCGGCGGCGCGCGTCGATGCGTCGTAGGCCGGCGCCCACCGCGGCCCGGGCGGCTTCGCGCGCGTCATCCGCCCCGGCGCCGTCGGGTAACCGGAACCGAACCGATCCGGCCGAGGCCTTCTGGGCCAGCCCGGGCAGATCGTCGGCCTCGCCGCGCAGCAGCGCGTCCCACACCGGGAGCGAGATGCCGTGCTCGAGGCCGAGGTCGGCGCGGACGCAGTCGGCGAGCCGGTTGGCCCAGGGGGTGCCGTCGGCGTCGGCGCCGCCCAGCCCGGCGAGCCGGAGCGTGGCGCGCTCGACCGAGACGGTGGTGTGCTCGGTTGCCATCCGGACGATCGGCTCGCCGACCCGTGCGGCCAGCGCCCGGGCCTTGTCGACGGCGGCCGGGTCGAGCGCGAGCTTGCCGCTCAGCTTTTCGGGGTCCCCGGGGAGACGTGAGCGAAGCGAGCGGCTTCGTGGGGTGTTCATTTCATCCGCCTCTCGAACAGCTGCCGTACGCCGGTGTCGTCGCGGAGCAGGTCGAGGGCGTAGGCCGCGTGTCCCGGGACGTAGCCGTTGCCGACGATCATCGTGACGTCGGCTGCCAGCCCCTCGGCGCCGAGCGCGGCGGCGGCGAACGACGTGGCCATCGAGAAGAAGATGACGGTTCCGCCCTCCGCGGTGGCCAGAATGGCCCCGCCCTCGCAGCCAGGAACGTCGACGCACACGACAGTGACGTCGGCGGGACCTCCTGCCTTGACCACGGCGTCGCGCAGCGCGATCGGGTCGCGGGCATCGGCGACCACGACCTCGTCCGCCAGCCTCGACTGCGTCAGGAGGTCGGCCTCGGCGTGGTGCGGCACGACCCCGATGGCTAGGCCGGCCCCGGAGCGTCGGGCAGCGGCGAGACTCATGGAACCGGACTTCCCAGCTCCCCCGATGACGGCGACGGTCATCCCTTCCTCGACCACGCGGGCGGTCAGGGCCGGCGCGCCGCACACGTCCATCACCGAGAGCGCGAGGTCGGCGGGCAGGTCGTCCGGGATGACCGCTGCGATCGAGCGGCCGAAGAGGACGGCGTAGCCGTCGCAGGGCACCTGCTCGCCTCGGCCGTCCCAGCCGGCCAGGCCGTCCTCGATGACCAGGGGGGTGAGCGAGAGCGAGACCAGCGTGGCGACCCGGTCACCGACCGACAGGCCAAGCGGTGAACGCTCCCCCACCTCCTCGACGGTGCCGACGAGCATCCCGCCGGACCCGGTCTCGGGGTTCTGCATCTTGCCCCGGGCGGCGACGATCTCGAGCACTTCCGTGCGGATCCCATCGCCGTCGCCGGAGTGCTTCCGCTCCAACTGGCGGTACGACGCCGCGTCGAGGTTGAGCTTCTCGACCCGGATCCTGACCTCGTCGGGCCACAGCTCCCGCCGGGTGTCGAGCCGCTGCGCCGCCTGGGGCAGGACCGGGCGGTCGTCGAGCACCCGGTGCAGGCCGGTCGGATCACTTTCTCGGGCCAGCATGGCCGACATCCTCCATCAAAATCAGGTTGTGACAGGAAATCGTCCGGCGCGGCATTGGACGAACCGAACGTCCTCCTCGTACTCTGACAGAGGAGGGCTGCGGCACACAACTGACGCGCCGCCCACGACGTACGCCCCGAGCGGGGCCGCACCACAGGAGCAGCAAATGAGCATCGAGACCGCCATCGGTCTGGAGACGGGTCAGCCCTACCCCTACCGTCGCGTCGAGCCGGTGGAGCCGGACTGGACCCGGTTCCCGGGCTGGAAGGACGTCACGGCCGAGCGAGTGGGCCTCGGTCCAGTGGCAGCGCGCCCACTGCGTCAAGAACGTCCGCCAGCTGCGCGAGCTGCTCGGCGACCTGGTCGACGACCGGTTCTACGCCGACCTCGAGCGGGACCAGGCCGAGCGCGCCACCATGTCGATGCTGGTGCCGCCGCAGATGCTGAACACGATGGCGCCGCAGTCGGTGCCGGCCGGCCCCGGGTCGCTGACCGACGCGTTCTACGCCGACCCGATCCGCCACTACATGATCCCGGTGTTCTCGGACCGTCGTACCGACTGGCCCTCCCACCCGCACGCCACCCGCGACTCCCTGCACGAGCACGACATGTGGGTGGCCGAGGGGCTGACCCACCGCTACCCGACCAAGGTGCTGGCCGAGCTGCTGCCGACGTGCCCGCAGTACTGCGGCCACTGCACCCGGATGGACCTCGTCGGCAACTCCACCGCGGTCATCGACAAGCTGAAGTTCGCCGGCAAGCCCAACGACCGGCTCGGCGCGATGATGGACTACCTGCGGCGGACGCCGTCCGTGCGCGACGTGGTGGTCTCCGGCGGCGACGTGGCGAACATGCCGTGGCCGCGGCTCGAGGACTTCCTCACCAGGCTGCTGGAGATCGACAACATCCGCGACGTCCGGCTGGCCACCAAGGCGCTGATCGGGCTCCCCCAGCACTGGCTCCAGGACGACGTGCGCAGCGGCATGGAGCGGGTGGCCACGATCGCCCGCCGACGTGGGGTCTCGATCGCGATCCACACCCACACCAACCATGCCAACTCGGTGACCCCGCTCGTGGCCGACGCGACGCGCGCGATGCTCGAGACCGGGATCCGCGACGTGCGCAACCAGGGCGTGCTGCTCAACGGCGTCAACGCCGACCCGCACGCGCTGCTCGACCTGTGCTTCGCGCTGCTCGACGGCGCGCAGATCATGCCCTACTACTTCTACATGTGCGACATGATCCCGTTCTCGGAGCACTGGCGGGTCTCGGTCGCCGACGCCCAGCGGCTCCAGCACCACATCATGGGCTACCTCCCCGGCTTCGCGACCCCGCGGATCGTGTGCGACGTGCCGTTCGTGGGCAAGCGGTGGGTGCACCAGGTCGCCGACTACGACACCGAGCGCGGCATCTCCTACTGGACGAAGAACTACCGCACCTCGATCGAGTCGTCGGACCCCGAGGCCCTGACCCGCACCTACGAGTACTACGACCCGATCCACACCCTCCCCGAGGCGGGCCAGCAGTGGTGGGCCGAGCACGGCAACCTCGACGAGTCCGACCTCCGCGCCGCCGAGGTCGCCGAGGCGTCCCGTCGCATGGCGGCGCTCCAGGCCTACTGAGCCGGCCTCACCAGGGCGAGAGGACCGGGTACGGCTCGCGAGGCCGCGGCGCGGTGGGCTCGCCGGCGGTGAAAGTGGTCCGCCGACGGGTGCGGTTGCCGTACGCGTCGCCGACGGTGCCTTCGGGGATGACGACGCGCTGACCCGGTGACGCCGCCACCTCGAAGACGCCTCGGCGCGACGGTGAGACCCGTACTCGCTCCCCCGCCACCAGCACGGTCACCGGTGTGCCGCGCGCGACCTGTGGTCGCCAGGTCAGGTCGGCGTACGGCACGGGCTCGGGGTAGGCGAGGGTGAACGCAGCCCGGCCCGCGGGCGCCCGCACCGGCTCGACGGAGAGCCGCGAGCCCCGCGTCACCGGGAACGTCGACGACGCGAGCCGGTACTGCTTCGCCGTCACCACGAAGCGGTACCGCCCGGCAGTGGTGTCCAGCGGCACCTCCCAGCGGGCGGTGTAGCGGCCCTCGTTGGCCTCCACCAGGTAGCCCGGTCCGAGCGGCACCTGCTCGTTGCCCTCGACCCGCCACTCGATCGTGGTGCCGAGGTCGTCCTGCATCCGGCGCCAGCCGCCGTCGGTGCGACGCTCCACCCGGACGAAGGCCCGGTCCAGCGGGCGATCGGTGCCGCGCGCCCCGCCGCGCCACGAGAACGCCGCCCGCTCCAGGCGGTCCACGCCGACCGGCTGCTCGAGCACCTCGCCCTGCTCGGCGCCGTCCGGGAACGGCGTCTCATCGGGCTCGAGGCCGTTCGTCGGGTCGAAGTCGTACGGCGCCGGGGCCGGCCTCCCGTCTGCCAGCGACGCGGCGAGCAGGCCGGACTGCTCGACCAGCAGGTTGGCGCTGTACTTGCCGAAGTTGGTCTGGCCTCCCTCGTAGGCCTGCCAGGCGTACTCCTCCGGCGTCGTGAAGTAGCCCTGGTACTCGTTGGCCAGTCCGCTGATCGCGACCGACCGCACCCCGGTCCCGGCCATGGCGGAACCGACCGCCTCCTTGATGCGCCGCCCGACCTCGGTGGTGACCTCCCCGGGGTTGGAGACGACCACGCCGTCACCCACGCGGACGATCGCCAGCGGCGCGCCCTTCGGCATCGGCACGCCCTGCGGCTCGAGCTGGATCTTGTTGCCCTGCGGGCCCACCTCCGCCGGCAGCCGGTCGCCCTCGAAGACGAGGCCGGTGTTCTCGTGCAGCTGCCCGCGGTGCTCGTCGGAACCGCTGAGCAGCGGCAGCCCCGGCACGGCCTTGTCGTCGACCCGACCTCCCCGGGTCTCCTGCCCGCAGAAGCAGAACCTGGTCCACCGCAGGCCGAGCTCCGGGGTCGACGAGAGCCGGTCCCCGGCGTCCGTCCACGCCCGCACCATGGCGGCGGCCTCGACCCGGCCGACGTACTCCGCGGCTGCCGGACCGGTCCGATGCAGCGCGGACGACGCGTCGCCCTCGTCGGCGTTGGAGAAGGCGGTCACGACGTCCTGGCCCCGCGGCACGCCACCGGCACGACGGAGCGCGCCCTCGGTCGCCAGCATCGCGGCGCCGAGGTGGTCGCCGTTGTAGTTCTCGGCGCGGGAGCCGAGGTTGACCGTGCCGTGGTTGGCGAAGGTGGACCACAGCCCGACCGGCACCGGCCGGCCGTCGATCATCTTGTCCACCCGCAAGACGTCGAGGTCGGGGTCGATCGTGCTGCCGGCGCCGTGGGGGCTCTCGGACGCGCTCCCCTCCCCCAGGTCGCGCTGAATCCCGTAGTTGGCCAGGTGCGCCTCGATGGAGCGGTTCTCGGTCAGCCCGACCGGGATGTCGGTGTGCCCCCAGGCCACGGCACCAGGCGCCAGGTCGTCGTCGGCCCGCTTGATCGCGGTGGCGATCCGGCGGGCGAGGAAGGCGTAGAGCTGCGGGTCGGGCTGGAGACTGAACTCGGTGGGCGTCGGGAAGTTCGGGAAGACGACGTCGTGGGCGTTGAACGGGAAGTACTGCCCCGGGGCGCTGTGGGTGTGGGTGCCCGCGACCACCATCGACCGCTCGTCGATCCCACGCCCCTCGAGCTGCTTCGCGGCCTCGGTCAGCAGACCGCCGGCCACGCAGCACAGGTCGGTGACGACCAGGGCGACCTTGGTGCCACCCCGCTCCAGGACGATCGCCCGCGCCTGCAGCCGCGTGTGCTGTCCCTTGGCCCGCGCGTCGGAGCGGACGTTGCCCATCGTGAAGTAGCCCGTGGGCGGGGTGATGTCGGCGCGACCGACACCGACCCGCAACGTCGGCTCCGGCTCGGCGCCCGCCGCGCGGTCGAGACTCGTTCCAGGTCCCGTGAGCCGCGCCGGTCAGGGCAACCAGCGCCGCGAGCACCAGGGCGATGAGTCGGGAGGGCATGCCCGGCTCAACGAGAACAAGGCGCTCCGGGTTATCCCGGGCTCAGGTGACCGGGCGGTTCTCGTAGGGCGTCGAGAGGACGATCGTGGTCCTGGTGGCCACGTTGGCGGCGGAGCGGATCCGGGCGAGCAGGTCCTCGAGGTCGGCCGGGGTGGCCACCCGGATCTTGAGGATGTAGGACTCCACGCCGGCCACCGACCAGCACGACTCGATCTCGGGGATGTCGCGGAGGCGGTCGGGGTAGTCGTCGGGCTGCGAGGGGTCGTTGGGGATGATCGAGATGAAGGCGGTCAGCGGCAGGCCCAGCTCGTCGTGGCTGACGTAGGCGCCGTACCCCATGATCAGTCCCCGCTGCTCCAGCCGCTTCACCCGTTGGTGAACGGCCGACGTGGACAGGCCGGTCGCCTTGCCGAGGTCGGTGAACGACATCCGGCCATCGGCGGCGAGCAGGCTCAGGATGCGGCGGTCGGTGTCCTCGACGTCGGGCGATGTCACGCCGGACAATCTAGCGGCAGTCCCGCGGTCCGGGCGGGGGTGCATGACAGGATGCGCCCGTGAGCGAGCGCCTGATGCTGCTGGACACCGCGTCGATGTACTTCCGCGCCTTCTACGGGGTCCCCGAGATCACCGCCGACGACGGCACCCCGGTGAACGCCGTGCGCGGCCTCCTCGACTTCATCAGCCGGCTGGTCAACGACTACCGGCCGACGCACCTGGTCTGCTGCTGGGACAACGACTGGCGGCCGCAGTGGCGGGTGGACCTGATCCCGTCGTACAAGGCACATCGGGTCGAGCAGGAGGTCCCGGGGCCGGCGCCCGACGTGGAGGAGGTCCCCGACCCGCTCGAGATCCAGATCCCCATCATCCTCGACGTGCTGGCGGCGTTCGGCATCTGCGTGCTCGGTGCCGACGGCTACGAGGCTGACGACGTGATCGGCAGCCTGGCGACGGATGCGGGGATGCCGGTCGACGTCGTCACCGGGGACCGCGACCTCTTCCAGCTCGTGGACGACGACGCCGGGATCCGGGTCCTCTACATCGCCCGCGGGGTCGGCAACCACGAACGGGTGACCCGGGACTGGGTGCGGGCGAAGTACGACATCGAACCGCGTCAGTACGCCGACTTCGCCACCCTCCGCGGGGACACCTCCGACGGGCTGCCCGGGGGTGGCCGGGGTCGGCGAGAAGACCGCCGCCACCCTCCTCAACCGGTTCGACGACGTGGCCGGGGTCGTGTCGGCCGCGCACGACCCGGACAGCGACATGGGCCCCGGTCCGCGCGGCAAGCTCAAGGCGGCCGCCGACTACCTCGAGGTGGCGCCGACGGTGGTGGCCGTGGCCCGCGACATCGAGTTCGGCGACGGCCGACCTCGCGCTCCCCCGCGTCCCCGCGGACCCGGACGCCCTGGCCGACCTCGCCGACCGGTACTCCCTGACCAGCGCCGTCGAGCGGCTGCGACAGGCCCTGGCTCAGGACGCCGGCTGACCGCCCGTACGGTGAACCCCATGAGCAACGTCGCCGTCGTCGGGGGCCACGGACAGGTGGCCCGGCTCCTCCACCCGCTCCTGGTCGAGGCCGGCCGCACACCGGTCGCACTGGTCCGCAGCGATGACCAGCGGGCCGAGCTCGAGGAGCTCGGCGCCCAGGTGCGCCTCCTCGACATCGAGCGGGCGACGGGTCCGGCCTTCGCCGACGCGTTCGCCGGCTGCGACGCGGTCGTCTTCACCGCGGGCGGCGGACCCGACGGCAACATCGAACGCAAGCGGACCGTCGACCTCGAGGGCAGCCTGAAGTCGATCGAGGGCGCCCACGCCGCCGGCATCACCCGCTTCGTCCAGGTCTCCGCCATCGGGGTCGACGACCCGTTGCCGGAGGACGTGTCCCCGGTCTGGAAGGCGTACGTCGAGGCGAAGCGTGACGCCGACGAGTCGCTGCGGGTCAGCGCCCTGGACTGGACGATCCTGCGGCCCGGTCGCCTCACCGACGAGCCGGGCACGGGGCTCGTCGCCCTCGGCGAGGAAGTGCGCCGGGCCGAGATCCCGCGGGCCGACGTCGCTGCGGTCGTGGCCGCGGTCCTCGACGACGAGGCGACGCACGGACGACAGTGGAACCTGGTCGGGGGCAGCGTCCCGGTCGCCGACGCCATCGCAGCCGCCGTCCAGGACTGATCCGACCCAGGCATCGGCGTACCCTGAGCGGGTGCGCACGGATGCTGATCGTCGGTCGCGACAGCCGTCGTCCTGGTCGGGCTGTCGGCCGCGCCGGCCGCCGCCCAGGCAGACCCGGTCGCGCACGTCGACCCCTTCGCCGTGACGCCCCAGAGCTGCATCAGCCGGCCCTGTTCCGGCCCGGGGCACCTTGCTCCCCACTCCGCTCCCCCGAACGGGGCCGGACTGCTGCCTGCAACCTGCCGGTCGTCTACCTCGGTGGCACGCCGGGGCCGTGCCCGGAGCGCCAGACCACCGGAGAGCCGGATCATCCCCCTGGTGCCGGCAGAGATCAGTCGCTGAGCCCCGAGTAGGCCACGACCCCGCGGCGGAGGCGGCGTACTGCGTCCCGGGCCGTCTCGCGCAGGGGCGAGTCCCCGGCCGCGTCCGCGATCTGGCCGGTCAGGTCGAGCAGCTGCTTCATCCAGCGCACGAAGTCACCGGCGGAGAGGTCGACGTCGGTCAGCACGGAGTCGAGCTCGTCCCCCTCTGCCCACCGGTAGGCCGCCCAGGCGAAACCCGGGTCCGGCTGCCGAAGGAAGTCGAGGTGGTGGTCGCCCTCCAGCCGGCGCAGCTCGCCCCACAGCCGGACCATCTGGCCGATGGCGACCTTCACGGCTCCGCCGGGAATGCGTGGCGAGCTTGCGTCGTCGGGGCGGCGAGCCTCGAAGACCAGGATCGAGAGCGCCGCGGCCAGGCCCGAGGGGTCGAGGTCGTCCCACAGGCCCTCCCGAAGTGACTCCGCCGCCAGCAGGTCGACGTCGGAGTAGATCCGGCGCAGGTGGCCGCCCCGGGGGGTGACCGTGTCGCCGTCGAGGTAGTCCAGCGCGGTCAGCACCTCGCACACCCGGTCGAACTGCCGGGCGATGGTGTTGGTCCGCTTCTCGATCCGCCGCCTCAGGGTCGCGGCGTCCTTGTCGAGCTTGAACCAGCGCTCCGCCCAGCGGGCGTGGTCCTCGCGCTCCGGGCAGTCGTGGCACGGGTGGGCCTTCAGCTCGGCGCGGAGCTCGGCGACCTCGGTTTCGGCGTCCGGTCGGGTGCGGCCGTCTCGAGGCTCGGGTGCTGGGCGCCCTCGCACCTCGACCTCCGGTGACGGTCGCGGAAGGTCGCGGGTCTTGGTGCGCAGGGCGGAGGCCAGGTCGCGCCGCATCTGCGGGTTGCGGCCGTTGAAGTTCCGCGGCACCTTGACCCTGGTCAGGGCCTGCACAGGTGTCGGGAAGTCGATCATCCCCAGCCGTCGGGCCTGCCGGTCCGCCGTCACGACGTAGGGACGCGGCTCGTCGCGGGACAGGCCCGGATCGATGACCACGGCGAAGCCGGCGAACTTGCCCGTCGGCACCTCGATCACGTCCCCGGGCTTCAGCCGGGCCAGCGAGTCCAGGGCGTCGGCCCGGCGATCGGCCCGGCGGGCCTTGGCGGCGCGCTTCTCGATCTCGGAGATCCGGTTGCGGATCCGCGCGTACTCCATGAAGTCGCCGCGGTCGCAGGTGGCCGCCTCGGCGTACCCCGCCAGCGCCTCGTCGCTCTTGCGCAGCTGACGGGCCAGCCCCACCACGGCCTTGTCCGCCTGGAACTGCGCGAACGACTGCTCGAGGAGCTCGCGGGTGGTCTCCCGACCGAACTGGTGGACCAGGTTGACCGCCATGTTGTAGGACGGCCGGAAGGACGAGCGAAGCGGATAGGTGCGGGTCGACGCGAGCCCGGCCAGCTCCCGCGGGTTCATGCCCGGTTGCCACAGCACGATCCCGTGGCCCTCGACGTCGAGCCCGCGTCGCCCGGCTCGTCCGGTGAGCTGGGTGTACTCCCCCGGCGTGACGTCGGCGTGCGTCTCGCCGTTCCACTTGCTGAGCTTCTCGATCACGACCGTGCGGGCCGGCATGTTGATGCCGAGGGCGAGGGTCTCCGTCGCGAACACGGCCTTGCAGAGGCCCCGGACGAAGAGCTGCTCGACGCACTGCTTGAACGCGGGCAGCATCCCCGCGTGGTGGGCGGCGACCCCGCGGGTCAGCCCGTCGAGGAAGTCGTCGTACCCGAGGACCTCGAGATCGGCGTCGGGCAGGTGCCGGCAGCTCTCCTCGACGAACTGGTAGATCGTGTCCCGCTCCTGCGGCGTGGTCAGCCGGACCCGGGCGTTGAGGCACTGGGTCACCGCGGCGTCGCAGCCGACCCGGCTGAAGATGAAGACGATCGCCGGCAGCAGTCCTTCCCGGTCGAGCCGGTCGACGACGTCGACCCGGCTCGGGATCCATACCCGCCGGCCGTTGCCCACCGGGCGGCCTCGCCGCCGCGTCCCCTGGCCGGCGCCCGGCCGCGGGCGGCCGAACGCCCTCGAGGTGACCTGCGATCCTTCATCCGGGAGCTGGCCCAGTCGTCGCGCGCGAGCTTGAGCAGCTCGTCGTTGACCGGTGCGCCTTCGCGCACGAACCCCGCGGAGGCGTCGACGTCGGACCCGGCGAAGAGGTCGAGCAGCCTTCGGCCGGCCATCACGTGCTGGTAGAGCGGCACCGGCCGCCGCTCCTCCACGATCGTGCCCATGGACCCCCGGACCGTGGTCAGCCACTCCCCGAACTCCTCGGCGTTCGAGACGGTCGCGGACAGCGAGATCAGCGCCACCGACTCGGGCAGATGGATGATCACCTCCTCCCACACCGCTCCCCGCTCACGGTCCGCGAGGTAGTGGACCTCGTCCATCACCACGAAGCCGAGACCGAGCAGGGTGCGGGAGCCCGCGTAGAGCATGTTGCGCAGGACCTCGGTGGTCATGACCACGATCGGGGCCTCGCCGTTGACCGTGTGGTCGCCGGTCAGCAGTCCGACCCGCTCCTCGCCGTACCGCGCGACCAGGTCGTGGTACTTCTGGTTGGACAGCGCCTTGATCGGGGTCGTGTAGAAGCACTTGCGCCCGGTCTTCAGCCCCAGGTGGACGGCGAACTCGCCGACGATCGTCTTCCCCGAGCCGGTGGGAGCGGCCACCAGCACACCGCCGCCCGCCTCGATCTCCCGGCAGGCCCGGACCTGGAAGTCGTCGAGCGGGAAGTCGTAGAGACCGGCGAATTCGTCGAGGAGCTCAGGCAAGGACGCTCAGCGCTCCCGGGGCGGCCTCGATCGTGAGCGGCAGGGCACCGAACCGCTCGCCGTCGGCGTAGGACACGATCCCCGGCGCCGCCACCGTGACCGTGCGCACCAGGTGGTGCTCGTACTGCGGGTGGGTGACGTGGGTGCCCTTGAAGAGCTTGGGGTAGGTCCGCACGAGCCCGGGCTTGCTCATGGGCCGGATGATCACCACGTCGAGCAGGCCGTCGTCCAGGCTCGCCCCTTCGGTGATCCGCAGACCGCCGCCGAACGACGCGCCGTTGCCGACGGCGACGAGCATCGCGTCGAGCCGCAGGCTGCGGCCGTCCAGCTCCAGCGTGTAGGGCAGCGGCTCGAAGGTGCGCAGCTCGGCCAGGGTCGCCAGGTTGTAGCGCATCTGTCCGCGCGGCCAGCTCATCTTGTTGGCACGCTCGTTGACGACGGCGTCGAAACCGGCGGCCAGGACCGTCACGTAGTACTTCGAGCCGCTGCGGGCGAGGTCGATCCGCTTGGTGTTGGACGCGATCACCCGGTCGGCGGCGGCCAGCGGGTCCTTCCGCGGGATGTCGAAGTAGCGGGCCACGTCGTTGCCGGTCCCGGCCGGGATGATGCCGAGATGGGTGGCGGTGGTGGCCACCGCCTGCGCTCCGACGTGGACCATCCCGTCGCCACCGCACACCACCAGGGACTCGACACCATCCGCCACGCACTGCCGGGCGAGGTCGAGGGCCTCGTCGGCGTCGCGTCCCTCGAGGTTGCGGACCACGAACCCGGCCTCGCGAAGGCGTGGAAGTGCGACGTCGCGGTACTTCGCTCCCCGGCCCTTGCCCGCGGTGGGGTTGGTCAGCAGCGCGATCTCGCGCGAGTCTCCGGGCACGGCCTCGACCCTAGCGGCGGTCCGAACCGATCCGTAGCAGGGCGACGTAGTTGTCCGGCGAGGCGCCGACGGCCTTGGCGAGCCGGCTGAGGGCGTCGAGGACGAGGTCGGCGGTGAAGCCGGTGCCGGGCACGGCCAGGACGACCCGGTCCTGGTCGGCGAGCAGGAGGATCTGGCCGTGCCGCCACGCCAGGTGGGCGCGGGTCCTGGTCGCCTCGTCGGCGACCGGCACAGGGTGCGCCTCGTCCACGGCGAGCAGGTCGCAGGGCATCTCCTGACCCCCCTCTGCGAGCTGGCCGCTGAGGTGGCCCGGGACCCGGTGTCCGCGGCGTACGCCGGTCTCCGCGGCCCACGTGACCGCGCCTTCGCCGAGCCAGTCGGGAAGGTCGAACGGGTCGAGGTCGTCGAGGGGCACCGTCACAGTGGCGACAGCTCGTCGTCGCCGATCCCGGTCAGCTCTTCACGGTCGCGACGGCGCCGGTCCAGGACCCGGCAGATCACCTCGGAGATGAAGAACAGGATCAGCATCGGGATGGCCAGGAACAGCATCGAGAAGGGGTCGGTGGAGGGGGTCGCGACCGCGGCGAACACGACGGTCCCGATCACGATCCACGGCCGGTGCGCGGCCAGCGCGGCCCCGCTGACGACACCGGCGAGGTTGAGCAGGATCACGAAGACGGGGATCTCGAACGCGATGCCGAACACCAGGAGGGTGCGGATCAGGAAGGTCAGGTAGTCACCGAACTCGACCAGGTTCACCAGGCTCTCCTGGGTGAACCCGATCAGGATCTCCAGGCCCTTGGGCAGCGTCAGGTAGCCCACGACCACCCCGGCGATGAAGAGAGGTCCGGCAATGGCCGCGAACACCCGGGTCCACTTGCGCTCCCGGTTGTGGAGCCCGGGCAGGATGAAGGCCCAGATCTGGTAGAGCCAGTACGGGCTGGTCGCGATCAACCCGACGAGGCCGCAGAGCTTGAGCTGGAGCATCAGCGGGCCGCCCACGCCCCCGATCGTGGACTGGCTGTTGACCTTGGACCCGTTCTGGGCCAGGGCCTCCTTGGCCGCGAGGTACGGAGTCTCCACCAGGTGGAAGATCTGGTCGAAGAAGAAGAGCGAGACGACCATCCCGAGCACGATGACCATCGCGCTCTTGAGCAAGCGCGCCCGGAGCTCGCGGAGGTGGTCGGACAGGGCCATCCGTCCGTCCGCGTCGACGGGGTGATGAGGCCTCCCCGCAAAGAGCTGGAGGATTCCGGAGACTGACACCGACTACCGGGTCAGCTGGTGGTGCCGTCGCGCTGCTCGCGCACGATGGGGTCGGACTGCTCGCGCCGCGCCTCCAGCTCCTTCTGCTCAGGGGTCTTCTGGCTGTCGGAGACGTCGTCATCGTCGTCGACGAGGCCCTTGGTCTCGGTCTTGAAGATTCGCAACGCCCTGCCACTGCCCCGGGCGAGCTCGGGAAGCTTCTTGGCGCCGAAGAGCAGCAGGATCACCAGGACGATCAGCACGAGTTCCTGCGGACCGAGTCCGGCAATGAGCGGGTGTGTCATGGCTTCCTCACATCGGTTTTGGCGTCGACATCCATCGTACGCCGGTCAGGTGTACAGGGTGTGGGCTTCGCGTGCAGCCGCCGTAAACGACTCCGCGACCTCCACGGGAGCCACCACCCGGGCGTGGGGAGCCAGGCGCAGCAGGAGCCGGCGCAACCAGCGCTCGTCGGCCAGCACGAGGTCGACCTCCAGGTCCCCGTCGGGCTGGGGGCGCACGTCCTCGACCGGGTAGTACTCCACCACCCAGCGGGCGGGGGGTGCCAACCGGAGTGTGGCCAGCGAGGTGTCGGAAGAGTGCTGGAACATACCCTCGGCGAGGTCCCGGGGCGGCTCGGCGGGAGTCTGGATCGAGGAGTCGAGGACCTCCGCGTCCTGGATCCGGTCGAGCCGGAAGAGCCTGGGCGCCTGTGCGGTGTGGCACCAGGCATCCAGGTAGGTGAGGCCGTGGGCGGTGACGATGCCGCGCGGATCGACCACCCGGTCCGTCACGTCGTCGCGGGAGGGTACCCAGTAGGTCAGGCGCACCTGGCGTGCCTGCTCGGTGGCCTCCTCCAGCGTGGTCCGGAAGCGGGCACCGAGCACGTCGACGCCGGTGCCGGTGCCCGGATCGACCAGCGGGTCGGCCGCCCCGTGCACGGCCGTCTCGAGCTTGGCGACGGTGCGGTCCACGATCTCCCGCGTCGCCTCTCCCGCACCGTCGCGCAGGGCGCGCAGGGCGACGATCACGGCGGTCGCCTCGGTGGGTGAGAGCTGGAGCGGACGCGCGAGGTAGTCGGCGTTGGACACCCGGATCAGGCCGTCGGCGTCCTCTCCCTCGAGCGCGTCCAGGTCGACGTCGATCAGGTCGTCGGGGTAGCCACCGGGCAGCCCGCACATGAACAGCACCTTCAGGTCCGAGACCAGCCGCGCGGGGCTGACCCCGAGGTCGGCGGCCGCCTCGTCCACGCGCACGGTTCCGCGGGCGTAGAGGTAAGGAACCACGCGCAGCAGGCGGACGACCTGGTCCTTGGCCCCTCCGGTGGGAGCGGCGGTCATGAGGCCGCCCCGTCGAGGACGGCCGCCAGCCGGCCGACCATCGCCTCGCGCAACGCGGCCGGGGACTCGACGTAGACGTCCGCCCCGTAGGACAGGAGCTCGTCGGCGAGCGCCACGCCCCCGCGCTCGAGTGTCAGCCGGTCCCAGGAGGTCACGTCGTCCGGGCCTGCGACGCCGGCTTCGACCGCGTCAGCGCTCCGGCGCAAGGCGTGCCCGGTGCCGGACCGCACCAGGACGGTGACGGACTCGGCGACCGGTGCCGGTGCCAGCCGCCGGGTGACGGCGCGGATGTCGACGTCGGCCGGGATGTCGTACGACGCCGGGGATCCACTCCTGCGGGCCTGGCCCTGGACCCGGGACAGCCGGAAGACCCGCTCCTCCCCGCGGTCGGTGTCGAAGCCGACGGCGTACCAGCGGCCGGAGTAGCGGACCACGCCCCAGGGCTGCAGGTGACGGGTCGCGGGCTCGGACTGCCCGGAACGGAGGTACTCGAACTCCACCGGTGTGCGCTCCTGGCTGGCCTCCCAGAAGACGTCGAACGACGGTTCCTCGGCGACCAGACGCGGCTCCACGATGTCGAGTGCCGAGACGTCGACCGGCAGCCCGAACGCCGTGAGCTTCCGCACCGCCTCGGTGGTCGCTTCCGCGAGCCGGGCATGGCCCCAGACGCGGGTCGCCAGGCCGATCACGGCGGCCTCGTCCGCCGCGAGCTCGATCCGGGGCAGCTGGAGCTCGTCGGGGCGGACGCGGTAGCCGGGCTCGTCGTCGAAGTAGGCATCCATCTGGCCGACCTCGATCGGCACGCCGATGCTGCGCAGGTCGTCCTTGTCGCGCTCGAACATCTTCTCGAACGCCTCGTCGGAGGAGTCGGGATAGAGGATCGAGCGGATCCGGTCCTTGGACACGTAGTGCCTCTGGACGAGCAGCATGATCAGCAGGTTCAGCAGCCGCTCGGCCTTCTCCGTCGCCATCTCACTCCCTCCGGGCCACTCGCCCTCAGCGCCCGGTCAGCCCGCAGCGAGGATGTCGACGACGAAGTAGAGCGTGTCGTCACCCTTGATCCCGGCCTGGGGGTTGCCCTTCTTGCCGTAGCCGTCCTCGGGCGGGATCGCCATCACGACTCGTGAGCCGACCTTCTTCCCCACGAGGGTCTTGTCCCAGCCGGGGACCACGGCACCCACCCCGATCTGGAAGCTGGTGGGCTCCTTGCTGAAGCTCTCGTCGAACGGCTCCTTGCCGTCGAACACCTGTCCCAGGTAGTCGACGACGATGGTCTGGCCCTTCTCGACCCTGGCGCCGTCTCCCTTCACGAGATCGGCGCTCCGGAGCTGGCCGTTGGGGGCCGGGACCCCCTTGAAGTCGAAGCCGGTCGGTGCGCCGTCCTTCTCGACGAGGCCCGGTGCCCACGACGGCGTCTCGGCGGAGTCGCCGCTGGGCTCCTCCAGCACGTCGCTCATCAGGTCGAGGACCACGACCACGGTGTCCTTGTTGCCGATCCCGAGCTGGGGGTTGCCCTGTTCGCCGAACGCCTCCGACGCGGGGGCGGCCACCATGACCCGGGAGCCGACGGTCTGCCCCTCGATCCCCTCGCGGAACACAGGGCTGAGCGTCTTCTCGTCGATCGTGACCAGCTCGGGCTTCTCCTGGTCGTAGGTCGAGAACGCCTTCTCCTGGGTGAACCCGTTGCCGAACCACAGGTGGGTGAGCACCTGGTCACCATCGGCCAGCTCCGGCCCGTCGCCTTCGACGAGCACCTCGGTGGTGGTCTCGCTGGCGTCGACCTGCCCGTCGAAGGTGACCTTGGGCGCGGTGCCGACGTCCCCCTCGACCTTGACCGAGTCGAGCGAGTCGCTGCTGCTCTGGTTGGCGCCCTCGTCGTCACCGCAGGAGGCAAGGCCGAGGCCGAGCGAGGCTGCGAGCACGAACGGGAGGACACGACGAGTACGTCGGAACACGGATTTCATCAACACCTTCAGGGCTTTCGGGACAGCCCCGACACCCTATCCGGCGACCCTCACATGCCGTCGATCAGGCGCTGCACCCGCTCGTCGTACGCCCGGAACGGGTCCTTGCACAGGACGGTCCGCTGCGCCTGGTCGTTGAGCTTGAGGTGAACCCAGTCGACGGTGAAGTCGCGGCGGCGCTCCTGGGCCTTGCGGATGAACTCGCCGCGCAGGCGGGCGCGGGTGGTCTGGGGCGGGATCGACTTCGCCTGGAAGACCTTGAGGTCGGTGGTGACCCGCGCGACCGCGCCCCGCTTCTCCAGCAGGTAGTAGAGCCCCCGGTTGCGGTGGATGTCGTGGTAGGCGAGGTCGAGCTGCGCGATCCGCGGGTGCCCCAGCGGGAGGCCGTGCTTGGCGCGGTAGCGGTCGATCAGCTTCCACTTGATGACCCAGTCGATCTCGCGGTCGACCAGCCCGAGGTCGTCGGACTCGACGGCCTTGAGGCCTCGTTCCCACAGGTCGAGCGTCTGCTCGATCACGGGTGTCGCGATGCCTCGGCGGTCGACGAAGTCCCGGGCCTTGGAGAGGTACTCCTGCTGGATGTCGAGCGCGCTGGCCTCGCGGCCGTTGGCCAGCCGGATCTTGCGCCGGCCGGTGACGTCGTGCGAGATCTCGCGGATCGCCCGGATCGGGTTCTCCATCGTGAGGTCCCGCATGACGACGCCCTCCTCGATCATCCGGAGGACCAGGTCGCAGCTGGCCACCTTCAGCAGGGTCGTGGTCTCGCTCATGTTCGAGTCGCCGACGATCACGTGGAGACGGCGGTACTTCTCGGCGTCCGCGTGCGGCTCGTCGCGGGTGTTGATGATGGGACGGCTGCGGGTCGTGGCGCTGGAGACGCCCTCCCAGATGTGCTCGGCCCGCTGGGAGACGCTGTAGGTCGCGCCGCGCGGGGTCTGGGTGATCTTGCCCGCGCCCACCACGATCTGGCGGGTGACCAGGAACGGGATCAGCACGTCGGCGAGACGGGTGAACTCGCCCGACCGCCCGACGAGGTAGTTCTCGTGGCAGCCGTAGGAGTTGCCCGCGGAGTCGGTGTTGTTCTTGAACAGGTAGATCTCGCCCGCGATGCCCTCGTCGTGGAGGCGCTGCTCGGCGTCGAGGAGCAGCCCCTCGAGCACCCGCTCCCCCGCCTTGTCATGCGCGACGAGCTCGGTGACGTCGTCGCACTCGGGGGTGGCGTACTCCGGGTGGCTGCCGACGTCGAGGTAGAGGCGGGCGCCGTTGCGCAGGAACACGTTGCTGCTACGTCCCCAGCTGACGACCTTGCGGAAGAGGTAGCGGGCCACCTCGTCGGGGCTCAGGCGGCGCTGTCCCCGGAACGTGCACGTGACGCCGTACTCGTTCTCGATGCCGAAGATCCGCCGGTCCACGAGGGCCAGCCTAGGCGCACGACGGTCATCCCGTACCGAACTGATGCAGAACGACCGTCAACCCCGCTCAGGAACTGGGGTCCGGGACGTCCGGTGCGGTCGCGAGCGGCTTGCCGGCGATCGTGAGCATCCGCCCGATGGTGGAGCCGGCGACGTTCCCAGGCACGTAGGGGCCACCGACCACGAGGTGCGTGAGGTCGCCCGCGGCCTGTCCGTCGGCGAGGCGAACCGCGGATCCCGAGTCCCCCGGACTGGCCGCGCCGACCCAGGCGAAGGCATCCCCGCCGTCTCCGTTGCCGCGGTAGACCACCACGCCCGCGCGAGGGGTGCCGCCGGTGCCGATGACGAGGCCGTGCCCGGCGTGCTCGACGACATCGTCGGGCTGCGGGCTGCCGACGCCGGTCGGGCCACCGAAGTAGGTCATCGACGGATTGACGTACTGCTCCATCGAGGGGCGCACGTCGATGAGGGCGAAGTCGTTGCCGACGCCCTTGTTGACGCTCTTGACGGTGGTCCCGATGTTCATCAGCACACCGGGGGCCGCGACCAGGGTGACTTCGTCACCGACGTTGGCGCAGTGGCCGGCCGTGCCGATGTAGTAGTCGCTGGCGGAGCCGAAGACGAAGTTGGTGGTGCAGCCCGCGGGCGCGATGATCCACGCACCGGGGCGGATGCCGGTGAACGCCAGCCCCGAGGCGTCGTGGTCGACCCCCTCGGGGACGGGGACCCCCTCGCCGCGCGCCGCCGCGGCCATCACCCGGTCGTGCAGGGCGGGCGTGTACCAGTCGGGTTGTGGCGCCTTCAGCTCGACGTACCTGGCCCCCGAGAGCGTCGAGTCCGTCGACGCGTCGGCGGCGGGCACGGCGGCGATCGGCAGGGCCAGGACGACGGCGGCGAGCAGTGTGGACAGTGAGCGTGAGAGCAGCATGTGCAACGACTCCTTGTCAGGTCGTGCCTCCCCTACCCGGTCCAACGGCACCGGCATGGCGCGGTTACGCGACACGCCCGTGGCGGCTTTCAAGTAGCCTCGCGAACCGTGGACTTCCGTGACTACGACACGCGTCTCGCTGCCTACGCGCTGATCGTGGACGACCAGGAACGGGTGCTGCTGGCGAGCTGGAACGAGGGTCCCGAGCCACAGTGGACGATGCCTGGTGGCGGGGTGGAGCTGGAAGAGACACCTGCCGAGGGCGCGATTCGCGAGCTCCGGGAGGAGACCGGCTACGACGTCGAGCTGCGCCAGGTCCTCGGGGTGGACACCCACTTCGTTCCGGCAGAGGACCGGATCGATCCGCCCGGGCGACCGATGAAGTCGGTCCGTGTCGTCTACGACGCCCGGATCGTCGGTGGCGAGCTGCGCCACGAGGTGGACGGGACCACCGACGAGGCCCGGTGGATCCCGCTCAGCGAGGTGTCCTCCCTGCCCCGGGTCCCGCTGGTCGACGCAGCCATCGCCCTGCGCTCAGGACGGGCCTGAGGGATCCGCCGGGGGTGGCGCGACCGGCGGCTCGCCGGTGGTCGGGTCCTCCAGCGGAGGCACGCTCCCGCTCACCTGGTCGGTCGGGTCGGCAGGATCGTCGGTGGTGGACGGCGCCGGGGCGGCGTCGGGGCGGGTGTCCTCTTCGCTCGGCTCGCCGGGCGTCTCGGGCCCACGGTCGCCCAGCAGCTCCCGGAGGCGAACCGGCCGGAGCCGGCTGAACTTGCGTGGCTGGATCCGGGTGCGGTCGAGCACTGCGACCTCGAGGTGGTCCACCGGAACCACCCGGTCGCCCGAACCGCCCTTGCCGCTCTCGGAATGGCCCAGCGCGGCCACGGCGAGCCGCAGTGCCTCCTCGAGCGAGGCACCCTCGGCGTAGTTTTGGGCCAGGTGTTCGGCCACCACGTCGGCTGCGCCGCCCATCACGGCGTACCCGTGCTCGTCGGCCACCTGGCCGTCGTAGGTCAGCCGGTAGAGCTGGTCCTCCGCCGCTGTGTCGCCGATCTCGGCGACGAAGATCTCGACCTCGTAGGGCTTCTCGCCCCCGCTGGAGAAGATCGTGCCGAGAGTCTGGGCGTAGGCGTTGGCCAGGCCGCGGCCGGTCACGTCGCGACGGTCGTAGGCGTAGCCGCGCATGTCGGCGAGGCGGACCCCGGCGATCCGGAGGTTCTCGAACTCGTTGTAGCGGCCGACGGCAGCGAACGCGATCCGGTCATAGATCTCCGAGACCTTGTGCAGGGCCTGGGAGGGGTTCTCGGACACGAACAGGATCCCGTCGGCGTACTGCACGGCGACAACCGACCGGCCGCGGGCGATGCCCTTGCGCGCGAAGTCGGCCCGGTCCTTCATCAGCTGCTCGGGCGAGACGTAGAACGGCATGCTCATGGCTATTGCTCTTTCGGTCGTTGAGCTTGTCGAAACATCTCAGGTCAGGGGCGCGGCCGGGCCGTCGGGCCGGTTCATCCGGCCCGCGATCATCCGATCGGCGATGTCGGCCACGTCGGCGTCCGGCATCCGGCGACCGCCGTCGGCGGTGATCAGCTGGACGACCGGGAAGATCCGTCGGGTCAGGTCGGGCCCGCCGGTGGCGGAGTCGTCGTCGGCGGCGTCGTAGAGCGCCTGGACGACGGCGGTCACGCAGCCCACCTCGTCGAGGTCCTCGCGGTAGAGCTTCTTCAGCGACCCCCGCGCGAACAGCGAGCCGGAACCGACGGCGTGGAAGGCGGTCTCCTCGTAGCGGCCACCGGTCACGTCGTAGCTGAAGATCCGGCCCTGGTCGGTGGTCAGGTCGTAGCCGGCGAAGAGGGGTACGACGGCGAGGCCCTGCATCGCCATGCCCAGGTTGGAGCGGATCAGGGCCGCGAGCCGGTTGGCCTTGCCGTCGATCGACAGCGTCGTGCCCTCGATCTTCTCGTAGTGCTCCAGCTCGGTCTGGAACAGCCGCACCAGCTCGACCGCCAGCCCGGCCGAGCCGGCAATGCCGACCGCCGAGAACTCGTCGGCGGGGAAGACCTTCTCGATGTCGCGCTGGGCGATGATGTTGCCCATCGTCGCTCGTCGGTCACCGGCCATCACCACACCGCCGGGGTAGGTCGCGGCGACGATCGTCGTGCCGTGCGGCGCGAGATCGCCCGCGTGCCCCTGGGGCACCGCACGGCGTGAGGGGAGCAGGTCAGGCGACTGGGCGGACAGGAAGTCGCTGAACGACGACGAGCCCGGGTACCAGGTACGCCGCGGGGAGGCGGGGGTCGCTCACCCGGGGTCCCCGGGCAAAGCGGAGCGAAGCGAGCACTTGGCTGGGGTGTTCATCCGGGACTACTCCCCGCCCTTCTGGATGAAGGACTTCACGAAGTCCTCGGCGTTGGTCTCCAGCACGTCGTCGATCTCGTCGAGGATCGCGTCGACATCGTCGTCGAGCGCTTCCTTCCGCTCCGCGACGTCGCTCTCGGGCGCGACCTCGGTCGCTTCTTCGTTCTCAGTCGACTTCCGCGGCTGCTTCCGCTCCTGTGCCATGACCCGACCCTATCCACTCCGTGGTTCCGGCAAGGGTGACGGAGCCAGAAAAGTGTCAGCGAGTCAGGTCAACGCGTCAGGGCGGCGAACAGCGCCTCGGCGGTGTCGCAGCGGTCGAGGAGCTCGCCCACGTGGGCACGGCTGCCCCGGAGCGGGTCGATCGTCGGCACCCGCTGCAGTGACTCCCGGCCCGGGAGGTCGAAGATCACCGAGTCCCAGGAGGCCGCAGCGACGTGGTCGGCGTACTTCTCGAGGCAGCGGCCGCGGAAGTAGGCGCGGGTGTCCTCGGGAGGGTCGTGCATGGCGACCTCGACCGCACGGTCGTCGAGGAGCCGCTCGATCCTGCCCATCCCGACGAGCCGGTGGTAGAGCCCCTTCTCGGGACGGATGTCGGAGTACTGGTAGTCGATCAGCTGCAGCTTGGCGTCGTCCCAGCTGAGACCGTCACGGTGGCGGTACTGGTCCAGCAGCTTCAGCTTGGCCACCCAGTCGAGCTCGGTGGCGCAGAGCATGGGGTCGCGCTCGAGGCGGTCCAGCACCGACTCCCACCGCCGCAGCACGTCGACGGTCTGGCTGTCGGCGTCGGAGCCGAACCGGTCCTCGACGTACTTCTTGGCCAGGTCGAGGTACTCCATCTGCAGCTGCACGGCGGTGAGCTTGCGACCGTCGGTGAGGGTGATCTTCTGTTGCAGGGTCGGGTCGTGGGAGACCGACCGCAGGGCCGAGACCGCACCCTCGACCGTGAACTCCTGGTTGAGGAAGCGGTCCTCGATCATCGAGAGGACGAGCGCGGTGGTGCCGACCTTGAGGTAGGTCGACACCTCCGCCAGGTTGGCGTCACCGAGGATCACGTGGAGCCGGCGGTACTTCTCCGGGTCGGCGTGGGGCTCGTCGCGAGTGTTGATGATGGGGCGCTTGAGCGTGGTCTCGAGTCCCACCTCGACCTCGAAGTAGTCGGCTCGCTGGCTGATCTGGAAGCCGTGCTCACGGCCGTCCTGCCCGATCCCGACCCGGCCCGCGCCGCACACCACCTGCCGGCTCACGAAGAACGGGGTCAGGTGCCGGACGATGTCGCCGAACGGCGTCGACCGGCGCATCAGGTAGTTCTCGTGGGCGCCGTAGGACGCGCCCTTGTTGTCGGTGTTGTTCTTGTAGAGCACGATCGGTGCCCCGCCGGGTAGCTGGCTGGCGCGGCGAGAGGCGTCCAGCATCACCTGCTCCCCCGCCTTGTCCCACCGCACGATGTCGAGCGGGGTCGTCACCTCGGGGGTGGAGTACTCGGGGTGCGCGTGGTCGACGTAGAGCCGGGCCCCGTTGGTGAGGATGACGTTGGCGAGTCCCATGTCCTCGTCGGTCAGCTGTGAGGGATCCGCGACCTGCCGCGACATGTCGAAGCCGCGGGCGTCGCGCAGCGGCGACTCCTCCTCGAAGTCCCACCGTGCCCGGCGGGCCCGGACCGTGGCCGACGCGTAGGCGTTGACGACCTGCGAGGAGGCGACCATCGGGTTGGCCGTGGGCTGCCCCTGGACCGAGATGCCGTACTCCACCTCGGTGCCCATCACCCTCCGCACGCTCATGCACTGAGCCTACGTGCTGGGATCCCTTGCGTCTCACCGTCCCGGGCTCGACCGGGCGTACCCTCGTCGCCGTGAGCTGGTGGAGCGATCGCGTGGTCCCGCACCTGACCGACGTGGCCCTGCGGAGCCCGGAGATCGGGGAGCTTCGCGAGGAGACGTGCCGCGGCCTGCTCGGCCGGGTCCTCGAGATCGGCTTCGGCAGCGGCCTCAACATCCAGGTTCTACCCCGCCGAGGTGACCTCGGTGGCCGCGGTCGAACCGTCCGACATCGGGTGGAGGTTGTCGGCAGAGCGCCGGGCGCGCTCCGGCGTACCCGTCCACCGGAGCGGCCTGGACGGCCAGCACCTCGCCGAGGAGGACGACTCGTTCGACGCCGCGCTGGTGACGTTCAGCCTCTGCAGCATCCCCGATCCTGCCCTGGCGCTCTCAGAGGTGCACCGGGTCCTGCGGCCTGGGGCGTCGCTCCACTTCCTCGAGCACGGGCTCGCTCCCGACGAGGGGGTCGCCCGGTGGCAGCATCGGCTCGACCCGGTGCAGAAGAGGGTCTTCGCGGGCTGCCACCTCAGCCGTGACGTCCCTGGCCTGGTCGAGGCCGCCGGCCTGGAGATCGCAGAGGTTCGTGCGGAGTACCTTCCCGGTCCGCGGGTGATGCGGCCGTGGGCGTACGGGTACCTCGGCCGGGCGGTCAGGGGCGACGACGCGTAGCGACATACAGCGCAGCAAGCCCCGCGACAACAGTCACGGCGATGATCAACGCGATCAACAGGAGAATGTCCACGTCGGCCTCCCTCAGAGGTACTGACCGGTGTTGGACACAGTGTCGATCGAACGCCCGGGCTCGGTGCCACCCTTGCCGGTGATGAGCGTCCGGATGAAGACGATCCGCTCGCCCTTCTTGCCGGAGATCCGCGCCCAGTCATCGGGGTTGGTGGTGTTGGGCAGGTCCTCGTTCTCCTTGAACTCGTCCACGCAGGCCTGGAGGAGGTGGGAGATCCGGAGCCCCTTCTGCTGGTGCTCGAGGAGGTCCTTGATCGCCATCTTCTTGGCGCGGTCGACGATGTTCTGGATCATCGCGCCGGAGTTGAAGTCCTTGAAGTAGAGGACCTCCTTGTCACCGTTGGCGTAGGTGACCTCCAGGAAGCGGTTGTCCTCGGTCTCGGTGTACATCCGCTCCACCGCGGCCTGGATCATCCCCACCACGCAGGCGTCGCGGTCGCCGCCGAACTCGGCGAGGTCGTCGTCGTGCAGCGGCAGGTCCGAGGTGAGGTACTTGCTGAAGATGTCACGGGCCGACTCGGCGTCGGGGCGCTCGATCTTGATCTTCACGTCGAGCCGCCCGGGCCGCAGGATCGCGGGGTCGATCATGTCCTCGCGGTTGGAGGCACCGATGACCAGGACGTTCTCGAGGAGCTCGACCCCGTCGATCTCGCTGAGGAGCTGGGGGACGATGGTGTTCTCGACGTCGGAGGAGACGCCCGAACCGCGGGTACGGAACAGGGAGTCCATCTCGTCGAAGAACACGATGACCGGCGTGCCGCCGCTGGCCTTCTCGCGGGCCCGCTGGAACACCAGCCGGATGTGGCGCTCGGTCTCACCGACGTACTTGTTGAGCAGCTCGGGGCCCTTGATGTTGAGGAAGTAGGACTTCGCCGCGGTGCCGCCGTCCTGGCCGGTCTTGGCCGCGACCTTCTTGGCCAGTGAGTTGGCCACGGCCTTCGCGATCAGGGTCTTGCCGCAGCCCGGCGGGCCGTAGAGCAGGACGCCCTTCGGCGGCTTGAGCTGGTGCTCCTTGAACAGGTCGGGGTAGAGGTACGGGCAGCTCGACAGCGTCCCGGATCTGGTCGATCTGGTTGACCAGACCGCCGATCGAGCCGTACTCGATGTCGGGGACCTCCTCGAGGACGAGCTCCTCGACCTCGGACTTGGGAACCTTCTCGTAGACGTAGCCGGCGCGCGAGTCGAGCAGGAGCGAGTCGCCGGCGCGAAGGGTGAGCTGGCGCAGCGGCTCGGCGAGGCGTACGACGCGCTCCTCGTCGGCGTTGGCGATGACGAGCACCCGCTCGCCGTCGTCGAGCATCTCCTTGAACATGACGACCTCGCCGACCTCCTCGAAGTCGAAGGCCGCCACGACGTTGAGTGCCTCGTTGAGCATGACCTCCTGGCCGCGGACCAGGTCGTCGAGCTCGACGCTCGGGCTGACGTTGACGCGCAGCTTGCGGCCGCCGGTGAAGACGTCGATGGAGTCGTCCTCGTTGCGGGCCAGGAAGGTGCCGAAGCCGGCCGGAGGCTGCGCCAGCCGGTCGACCTCCTCCTTGAGCTTCATGATCTGGTCACGGGCCTCGCGGAGGGTCTCGGCGAGGCGTTCGTTCTGGGAGGTGACGGCCGCCAGCGACCGCTGGGTGTCGGCGAGCCGGAGCTCCAGGCCGCGCGAGTGGCCGGGCGACTCCCCGAGCCTGCGCCGCAGGTCGCTCACTTCGGCCTCGAGGAAGCGCACCTGGGTGACCAGCTCATCGCGCGAGCGGCCGGACGAACCTTCGGATGCGGACATCGATGTCACCTCCTGACGTTCGAGACATTACCCGTCCGGCGTGACGAGGGAAGCGCACTTCGACAGGTGTTGGTCACAATTCGGCCTAGGTCGATCCGGAGTCGAACTCCTCCTGCAGCACCTGCGGCGGAAGGTCCGGCGGCCGGGGGCCGGTGTAGTCGGGTCCGTAGGCACCCGGCGCCGGCCGGCGCTTCTTGATGGGCGGCCGCTCCCCGCGGCGCCATCCGTCGTGCGGTGACCAGGAAGGCGGTGTGCCCGATCATCTTGTGACCCGGACGCACCGCGAGACCCTCGACGTGCCAGTCGCGCACGAGCGACTCCCAGACCGCCGGCTCGGTGAAGCCGCCGTGCGCCCTGGTCGTCTCGACGAACCGGGAGAGCTGGGTGGTCGTGGCGACGTAGGCGCACACGATGCCGCCCGGTCGCAGCGCCCCGGCCGTGGCCTCGAGGCAGTCCCAGGGCGCCAGCATGTCGAGGATCACCCGGTCGACCGGCCCGGGCTCCTCGGGCAGCTCCTCGGCCAGGTCACCGATGGTCAGGCTCCAAGCCGGATGGCTCCGTCCGTCCGGGGCGGAGAAGAACTGGTTCACGTTCTGCCGGGCGACGTCTGCGAACTCCTCGCGACGCTCGTACGACGAGACCCGGCCGTGCGGGCCCACGGCACGGAGGAGCGAGCAGGTGAGGGCACCCGAGCCGACCCCGGCCTCGACGACGTGCGCGCCGGGGAAGACGTCGGCCATCGCGACGATCTGGGCGGCATCCTTGGGATAGACCACCGCGGCGCCCCGCGGCATGGAGACGACGAACTCCGAGAGCAGTGGCCGGAACACGAGGTACTCACCGCCCGCCGACGAGGCGACGGTGAAGCCCTCCTCCCGGCCGATCAGCTCGTCGTGGTCGAAGTGGCCGCGGTTGGAGAAGAACCGCTTGCCGGGCTCGAGACAGATGTTGTGCCGGCGACCCTTGCTGTCCGTGAGCCGCACCCACTCCCCCGCCCGGAGCGGGCCACGGTGGACACCCGACCATGCCTCGGGCGCGACGTCATCGACCATGACGCGAACCCTGCTGACGGGTCTCCCGGAACGCCCGGTCGACGTCGGCCGTGGTCAGGACGCCGTAGATGGAGCCGTCGTCGTCGATGAGGAGGTACTCCGACGCCGGGTTGCGGCTG
Organism: uncultured Actinomycetota bacterium; assembly: GCA_963841625.1. Taxonomy (GTDB): domain Bacteria; phylum Actinomycetota; class Actinomycetes; order Propionibacteriales; family Nocardioidaceae; genus Nocardioides. Next base: position 904,051 of record CAWJDH010000009.1, read on the forward strand.
ATCGCCAGGATCAGCTCCTCCCCGCTGATGCCGACGGGCAGGCTCAGGCCTTCGTCGAGGGTGCGCGCCACCGTGGAGACGGCCACCCAGGGACGTCGGTCCTCGGGCGTGGCCAGGAGCGCGGCCTCGTTGACGACGCCGGTCGGGCGGCCGCCACTGGTGACGGTGACGATGCTGCCGGCCTCGGCCTCCTGCGCGCGGCGGACCGCCTCACCGAGGGGCAGGTCGTCGGGGACGGTCAGGGTTCGCCGGGCGAGGTCGCGGGCCACGAGTCCCGGCAGCCGTCGCCTGAGCCGGGCCGAGGCCATGGCGGAGGTGGCACCCGACCAGAGGAACAGGGCGATGACGAGGGCCAGGACGAAGTCGAGGACGTCCGGCGGCCTGTTCAGGACGCTCTCCTGGAAGATCGGCCAGCACATGACGGCAACGGCGGTGAGGCGACCGCCCCATCCCGCGACGATGGTGCCGTTGTGCACGTTGCCGGTCGCGCCCCACACCGCCGACTTGAGGACCCGCCCGCCGTCGAGGGGCAGCCCGGGGACCAGGTTGAGGACCCCGACCAGGAGGTTGGCCCCGGCCAGTCCTTCCACCGCCATCTTGAGCAGGCCGTCCGGGGTGACGAACCACAGGCCGACCGCTCCTGCGCCGACCGCGATCGACGTCAGGGGGCCCACGACCGCGATCATGAACTCCTGTCGCGGCTTGTTGGCCTCGCCCTCGATGGCGGTCATCCCGCCCAGGAAGTGGAGCGTGATCGAGCTGACCGGGAAGCCGTACCTCCTGGCCATCAGCGCGTGGGACGCCTCGTGCAGCAGCACCGACAGATAGAGCACGACCGCGAAGGCGAGCCCGGCGACGTACTTCCACCCGCCGAGGCCCGGCTGGACCTGGTCCACCCGGGGCGCCACCAGGACAGCCACCAGGCCGGCGACCAGGAACCAGGAGCTGGAGACCAGTACGTCGCTGCCAGCGATCGACCCGATCCGGATCGTGCCGGGAGGTCGGCGTACTGGTTGGTCGGGCACGTTGCGACATTATCCGACGCGGCCGCCTGTCCCGGCGGCACTGTCGACGGCCTGTCGGCGGGGTCGCCTAGGGTCGGCACATGAGTACCACCCCATTCGAATGCTCGCTTCGCTCCGCTTCGAACGGGGACCCCGAATGAGCATCGAGCAGCAGTCCGGCTCCCCCGCCGACCGCGTCTCCACCGCGGTCGACGGCGTGGAGGTGCTGGGTGCCCTCTCCCCGAGCCGGGCCGGTGACTTCATGTCCTGCCCCCTGCTCTACCGGTTCCGCACCATCGACCGGCTGCCCGAGCCGTCCTCGCCCGACGCCGTGCGCGGCAGCCTGGTCCACAAGGTGCTGGAGGACCTCTACGACCTGCCGGCCGCGAGTCGCACCCCCGAGCAGGCTCGCTCCCTGCTGGTGCCGACGTGGGAGGCGCTGCTCGCCGAGGAGCCGGAGATCGCCGAGATGTTCGCACCTGCCGGCGAGGAAGGCACCGACGTCGACAGCTGGTTGGTCACCTGCCGCGAGGTCCTCGACCGCTACTTCACCCTGGAGGACCCACGACAGCTCGAGCCCGCCGAGCGCGAGCTCTACGTGGAGACCGTCCTCGACTCACGACTGCTGCTGCGCGGGTTCGTGGACCGCCTCGACATCGCTCCCGACGGTCGGATTCGAGTGGTGGACTACAAGAGCGGCCGCTCACCCGGAGAGCGCTACGAGGCCAAGGCGCTGTTCCAGATGAAGTTCTACGCCCTCGTCATCTGGCGGACTCGCGGGGTCATCCCGGCGATGCTGCAGCTGATCTACCTCGGCAACAGCGAGATCATGCGCTACGTCCCCGACGAGCAGGACCTCCTTGCCACCGAGCGCAAGGTCGAGGCCATCTGGCACGCGATCCGGAGGGCGGAGGAGTCCGGAGACTGGCGGCCCAACCCGTCGAAGCTGTGCGACTGGTGCGCCCACCATGCCCTCTGTCCCGCGTTCGGCGGCACTCCGCCGCCGCTGCCCGCGCCGGTGGTCCACACCGACTCCGGCGCCCTCACGGCGGAGGACCTCGACCAGCCTCCACCAACGACGGCAGGTCCTCGACTGCCAGGGCGCTGAGCGACTGGGCGAACACGCGTCGGTCACCGGGTAGCACCGGCACGTGGTTCGGGACCACCAGCACCGTGCAGCCGGCCGCCTCGGCGGACCGGGCGCCGGTGTTGGAGTCCTCGATGGCCAGGCAGTCGGCCGGGTCCACGCCCAGGCCGCGGGCGGCCTTGAGGTAGGGCTCCGGGTGCGGCTTCCCGTACAGCACGGCATCGCCGGTGATCACCTCGGCGAACGTCCGGTCCGGCAGCGCCGCGAGGATCGGGTGCCACGAAGCGCCGGTAGGACATCGTGACCAGCGCGCACGGGACGCCGTGGTCGTGCAGGCTCGCCAGCAGCTCGACCGCTCCCGGTCGCCACGGCACCGACCGCTCGACCGAGGCGATGACGCCGTCGAGGAGCTCCTCCACGATGAGCGACGGCTCGAGGTCGATCCCCATGTGCTCCCGGATGTAGCGGCCGGACTCGATCAGGTCGTTGCCGACCAGGTTGAGCGCATGTTCCTGGCTCCAGGTCCCGCCGTGGCGCGCGGCGAGGGCGTACTCCGATTCGACCCAGTACGGCTCGGTGTCGACCAGCGTGCCGTCCATGTCCCACAGGACGGCCACCGGGCCGCGCCGGGTCCCGGTCACCATCCGGGGCCTAGTCGTCGGGGTCGTAGCCGAGGTTGGCCGAGAGCCACCGCTCGGCCTCACCCAGGGTCCAGCCCTTGCGGTCGGCGTAGTCCTCGACCTGGTCGCGGGCCAGGCGGCCGACGACGAAGTACTGGGAGTCGGGGTGGCTGTAGTAGACCCCGGACACCGAGGCGCCGGGCCACATCGCCATCGACTCGGTGAGCTTGATGCCGGCGCTCTGCTCCACGTCGAGCAGCTCCCACAGGGTCTGCTTCTCGGTGTGGTCGGGGCAGGCTGGGTAGCCGGGCGCGGGACGTATGCCGCGGTAGCGTTCGGCGATCAGGTCCTCGTTGCTGAGGCTCTCGGCGTCCTCGTGGCCCCAGAACTCGGTCCGGACCCGCTCGTGGAGCCGCTCCGCCAACGCCTCGGCCAGCCGGTCGGCCAGCGCCTCGACCATGATTGCGCTGTAGTCGTCGAGGGCGTCCCTGAACTCCTTGACCTTGTCCTCGAGCCCGATGCCGGCCGTGACGGCGAACGCCCCGACGTGGTCCTCCAGCCCGGTCTCCTTCGGCGCCACGAAGTCGGCCAGGCACCGGTTGGGTACGCCGGCGCGGTGCTCGCCCTGCTGCCGCAGCTGGTGCAAGACGGTCTGCACCTCGGTGCGGGACTCGTCCAGCAGCTCGACGTCGTCGCCGACGGCCCGCGCCGGGAAGAACCCGAACACCGCGCGCGCGGTCACCCACCGGCCCTCGATGAGCCGGTCGAGCATGTCCTGCGCGTCGTCGTACAGCTTGCGCGCCTCTTCCCCAGTGGCCGGGTTGTTGAGGATGTCGGGGAACTTCCCCTTCATCTCCCAGGCGTTGAAGAAGGGCTGCCAGTCGATGTAGTCGCGCAGCTCGGCGAGGTCGTAGTCGTCGAGCACCTGCACGCCGGGCTGCTTGGGTGCGGGCGGCTGGTAGTCGTCCCAGTCGATGGGAGTGCGGTTGGCCCGCGCACCCTCGAGGGTCTGCTTGGGGCGCTCCTGCTTGGTCGCGTGGCGGGCACGGAGCGCGTCGTAGTCGGTGCGCTGGGCCTCGAGCAACGCCTTGCGCCGCTCGCCGTCGAGCAACGCTGCGGCGGTCGGCACCGACCGGGAAGCGTCCTTGACCCACACCACCGGGCCGTCGTACTTCGGGTCGACCTTGACGGCCGTGTGGGCACGGGACGTGGTGGCGCCGCCGATCAGCAGCGGCAGGTCGAGCCCGACGCGCTGCATCTCGGTCGCGAAGTTGACCATCTCGTCCAGGGACGGGGTGATCAGTCCCGAGAGACCGATCAGGTCGGCGTCGACTTCCTTCGCGGTGTCGAGGATCTTCTGGGCCGGCACCATGACTCCGAGGTCGACGACCTCGTAGTTGTTGCACTGCAGCACGACGCCGACGATGTTCTTGCCGATGTCATGGACGTCGCCCTTGACCGTGGCCATCACGATCGTGCCGTTGGTCTCCTTCGCGGTGGCGAACTCCGGGTTGTCGAGCTTCTCCTGCTCGATGAACGGGATCAGGTAGGCGACCGCCTTCTTCATCACCCGCGCCGACTTGACCACCTGCGGAAGGAACATCTTGCCGGCCCCGAACAGGTCGCCGACGACGTTCATGCCGTCCATCAGCGGGCCTTCGATCACCTCGATGGGACGCCCCCCGCGCTCGGCAATCTCCGCGCGCAGCTCCTCGGTGTCGTCCTCGGCGTAGGTGTCGATGCCCTTGACCAGGGCGTGGGTGATCCGCTCGGACACCGGCAGGGAGCGCCACTCGTCCTCGGTCTCCGTCTCGCCGGAGTCGGCGCGGTTGTGCTCCTCGGCGATCTCGAGCAGCCGTTCGGCAGCATCCGGCCGCCGGTTGAGCACGACGTCCTCGATCCGGTCCCGCAGCTCCGGATCGACCTCGTCGTAGACCGCGAGCGTGCCGGCGTTGACGATGCCCATGTCGAGCCCGGCCTTGATCGCGTGGAAGAGGAAGACCGCATGGATCGCTTCGCGGACCGGGTTGTTGCCCCGGAAGGAGAAGCTCACGTTGGAGATGCCTCCGGACACGAGGGCACCGGGGAGGTTCTCCTTGATCCAGCGGGCGGCCTCGATGAAGTCCTGGCCGTAGGTGGCGTGCTCCTCGATGCCGGTCGCGACCGCGAACACGTTGGGGTCGAAGATGATGTCCTCGGCCGGGAAGCCGACCTGCTCGGTCAGGATCCGGTAGGCCCGCTCGCAGATGGCCTTGCGCCGCTCGAGGGAGTCGGCCTGGCCGTCCTCGTCGAACGCCATGACGACAGCCGCGGCGCCGTACTTGCGGCAGAGGGTGGCCTGTTCGATGAACTTCTCCTCGCCCTCCTTCATGGAGATCGAGTTGACGATCGCCTTGCCCTGGACGCACTTGAGCCCGGCCTCGATCACCTCCCACTTGGAGGAGTCGACCATCACCGGGACCCGGCTGATGTCGGGCTCGCTCGCGACCAGCTTCAGGAAGCGGTCCATCGCCGCGACGCCGTCGATCATCCCCTCGTCCATGTTGACGTCGATGACCTGCGCGCCGTTCTCGACCTGCTGCGCCGCGACGGACAGGGCGGTGTCGTAGTCGCCGTCCTTGATCAGCTTGCGGAAGCGCGCAGAGCCGGTGATGTTGGTGCGCTCACCGACGTTGACGAAGAGACTGTCCTCGGTGATGTTGAGCGGTTCCAGCCCGGACAACCGCATCGCCGGAGCCGGCTCGGCGAGCGGCCGCGGCGTCACCTCTGCCACGGCCGCGGCCAGGGCCTCGATGTGCGCGGGGGTGGTGCCACAGCACCCGCCCACGATGTTGACGATCCCGCCGGTGGCGAACTCCCCCACGACCTTGGCCATCTGGTCGGGTGTCTCGTCGTACTCCCCGAACGCGTTCGGCAGCCCGGCATTGGGGTGGGTGGAGACGAACGTGTCCGCGAGGCGGCTCAGCTCAGCGACGTAGGGCCGGAGGTCCGCGGCGCCAAGGGCGCAGTTGAGCCCGACGGCGAGTGGGCGTACGTGGCGCACGGAGTTCCAGAACGCCTCGGTGACCTGGCCGGAAAGGGTGCGACCCGAGGCGTCGGTGATGGTGCCGGAGATGACCACCGGCCACCGCCGGCCGTGCTCCTCGAAGAGCGTCTCGAGGGCGAAGATCGCCGCCTTGGCGTTGAGGGTGTCGAAGACGGTCTCGACCAGCAGGAGGTCCACGCCACCGTCGACGAGGCCTCTCGCCTGATCGAGGTACGCCGCCACCAGCTCGTCGTAGGACACGTTGCGGGCGCCCGGGTCGTTGACGTCGGGGCTGATCGAGGCGGTCCGGTTGGTGGGGCCCAGGGACCCGGCCGCGAACCTGGGGCGCTCGGGTGTCGAGAACTCGTCGCACACCTCGCGCGCGAGGCGTGCCGCTGCCTCGTTGAGCTCACGAGCGAGGTCCTGCATGCCGTAGTCGGCCTGGGCGATCGACGTCGCGGTGAAGGTGTTGGTCAGCACGATGTCCGCGCCGGCCTCGAGGTACTGGCGGTGGATCGTCCGGATCATGTCCGGCTGGGTGAGGCTCAGCAGGTCGCTGTTGCCCTTGACGTCGCTCTCCCAGTCGGCGAACCGCTCCCCGCGGAACTCCGCCTCGCCGGGGGCGAAACCCTGGATCAGGGTGCCCATGGCGCCGTCGATGACCAGGATCCGCTCGCGTAGCACTTCGGTGAGCTCTTCGGTGGCGTCCGGTCGGGTCGACTCTGGCACGGCACTCCTCTCGCGGTCCCGGGTGTCCTCAGCCTAGGAACAGCCTCCGAGGCGTGGACAGCATTCCCGCATCGTGACATCCCGGGAGCGAAACCGCCGCATTCTCGAGGGCTGGCAGCGGGGCTGCGGCGCGCCGGTGTCGGAGCCAGCGCCTCACGCCCCCATGACTACTGTTGAGACGTGATCGAGATCCAGGATGCCCCGGACCTGGTCGACCCCGTGGTGATCGCCGCGTTCGAGGGCTGGAACGACGCCGCCGACGCCGCATCCTCGGTGGTCGACCACCTGATGACCGTCTGGAACGCCCGGACCGTCGGCGCCATAGACCCCGAGGACTTCTACGACTTCCAGGTGAACCGGCCCGTGGTGGGCTCCGACGATCGCGGACACCGCAGGCTCACCTGGCCGAGCACCCAGATCGCCGTCGCCTCCCCGCCCGACCTCGGGCGCGACATCATCCTGCTCCGAGGCATCGAGCCGAACATGAGGTGGCGCCAGTTCTGCGCCGAGCTGCTCGCGGCCTGCGACGAGCTGGGCGGTCAGCTCGTCGTGACCCTCGGCGCCCTGCTCGCCGACACGCCCCACACCCGGCCGATCCCGGTGACGGGCACGGCCACCGAGCCTGAGCTGATGGACCGGCTCAAGCTCGAGCAGTCGACGTACGAAGGTCCCACGGGCATCGTCGGCGTGTTCCAGGACGCGTGCGTGCGCCTGGACATCCCGGCGGTGTCGTACTGGGCAGCGGTCCCCCACTATGTGGCCCAGCCGCCGTGTCCGAAGGCGACCCTGGCGCTGCTCGGCCAGCTCGAGGACCTGCTCGAGGTGAGCATCCCGCTCGCCGACCTGCCCGAGGACGCCCGGGCCTGGGAGCGGGGGGTCGACGAGCTCGCCGAGGAGGACGAGGACGTCGCCGACTACGTGCGCGCGCTGGAGGAGACCCGCGACACCACGGATCTGCCCGAGGCGTCGGGCGACGCGATCGCCCGCGAGTTCGAGCGCTACCTCAAGCGACGAGGCGACGAGCCGACCGGCTAGGTCTCAGGACGACGGGTGGTCGCGCAGCACGTCCTGGACCTCGGCCTCGCTCATCGTCGGCTCGGCGTGCAGCAGCCACTGCACCCCGAACGGGTCCCGTACCCGGCCCCATCGGCCGCCGAAGGGCTGGTCCGACATCTCGAAGATGACCGACCCGCCGCCCTCGAGGATGGCGTCGGCCACGCGGTCGGGGTCCTCGAGCAGGACGTCGAGGATCGGCCCTGGACCCTCCGGGACAGGGTCGTGCTCGTCGGCATCCTTGAGGGTGATCCGCGTGCCGAACACCTCGGTCTCGGCGAAGACGATCCGGCCCTCGACGTCGTAGCGCACGACCTCGTCGGCGCCGAGGGCACTCTTGTAGAAATCCAGCGCGGCAGCCGCGTCCGCCACCACCAGCTTCGGTCGCACCCGGTTCGGTCTCATCGGACCCACCATCATTCACAACGCGAGGCCGAGCGCAGCGTCGAGCAGCCTCAGCATCGTCACCGCCGCGTCCGGGTCGCTGGTGTCGGCCAGCCCGTCGGAGCCCAGGGTCGCGGCCACCCACGCATCGACCGCCGCAGTGGCAGCCGGGGCGTCCAGGTCGGCCGCGAGAGCGGCGAGGACCGCCTCCACCACCGGAGCAGCGGGGGCGCCGGCACCGAGCGAGATCGCCTTGCGCCAGTCGGCAAGGGTGTCCACGGAGTCCCAGAGCAGCTGGTCGGTCCACTCCCAATCGGAGCGGTAGTGGTGGCGGAGCAGCGTGAGCCGCAGCGCCACCGGGTCGACGTCGCTGTTGCGCAGAGCTGAGACGAAGACCAGGTTGCCCTTCGACTTCGACATCTTCTCGCCGTCGTACCCGACCATCCCCGCGTGGGCGTAGACCTGGGCGAAGCGTTCCCCGGGCGCCACCACCTGCGCCTCGCCGGCGCACATCTCGTGGTGCGGGAACACCAGGTCGCTTCCGCCGCCCTGGACGTCGAACCCGGTGCCGAGGTACTCCATCGCCATCGCGGTGCACTCCACGTGCCAGCCGGGCCGTCCTCGGCCGAACGGGCTGTCCCAGGCCGGTTCGCCGGGCCGCTCGGCCCGCCACAGGACGCAGTCGAGGGGATCCTTCTTGCCCTCGCGCTCGGGGTCACCGCCCCGATCGGCGTAGAGGCGCAGCATCTCGTCGCGATCGAGGCCCGACACCTGGCCGAACGTCGGGTCGGCGGTCACGGAGTAGTAGAGGTCGTTGTCGACCCGGTAGACCGCGCCCGCGGCTTCGAGTCGGCGGATGAGCTCGATGACCAGGGGGATGGACTCGACGGCGCCGATGTAGTGGTCGGGCGGGATCACCCTCAGGGCCGCCATGTCCTGCCGGAACAGCTCGGTCTCGCGCTCGGCGAGCTCGACCCAGTCGACGTTCACCTTGTGAGCGCGCTCGAGCAGGGGGTCGTCGACATCGGTCACGTTCTGCACGTAGGCGACGTCATGGCCGGCGCTGCGCCACGCCCGGTTGAGCAGGTCGAAGGCGACATACGTCGCCGCGTGGCCGATGTGGGTGGCGTCGTAGGGCGTGATCCCGCAGACGTAGAGCCGGGCCGGGCCGTCCGGCCGGGTCGGCACCAGGGAGTCCGAGACGGTGTCGTGGAGCGACACCGCCGGCCCGCGGACCGGCAGCGTGGGCATCTCCGGAACCGGCCAGCTGCGCATGTCGGGAAGCCTAGCGGTGGGTCCGGTTGCCTGGATGGTCACCGGGTCTCGACATGCTCCGTCGCGATCAGAACGGGGGCCACGGGATGGCGGGGCCGGCGCCGGTCGGTGCCGGCATCACCCGCTTCTCGAGCATCCGGGCGCATCGCCGCTCGAGCGACGTCACCTCCCGCTCGGTGAGCAGCTCCCGCAGGGTCACCCCGAGAGGCCCGCGGAGGGCGACGCGCAGCTCCTCGACGACGGCGAGGTCCTCCTCGGCCAGGGGCTCACCCAGCCAGCCCCACAGGATGGTGCGGAGCTTGGGCTCGGCGTGGAAGGTGACGCCGTGGTCGACGCCATAACGGTGCCCGTCCGCCATCGGCAGCACGTGCCCACCCTTGCGGTCGGCGTTGTTGACCAGCACGTCGAACACCGCCATCCGGCGCAGCGGCGGCGTGTCCTCGTGCACCAGCGACACCGGCTCGTCGAGGCCGTCGACCCCGTCGAAGACGTGGCACCAGCCCTCGGGCACGGCGTCGACCGGCACGATCCGCACGGCCTCGACGCCCTCGTCGGGCTCCTGCCACAGCTGCACCATGCCCTCGCCGTGCGGCCCATCGCGGAGCCAGGTGCGCGGCACGATGTTCCAGCCCATGGCCTCGGAGACGACGTACGCCGCAACCTCGCGCCGGGCGAGGGTGTGGTCGGGGAAGTCCCAGAGCGGCCGCTCCCCCGCGACCGGCTTGTAGACGACGCGGACACCGTCGATCTCCCCGATGAACGTCGCGTTGGACGCCGGCATGATGCGCCCGTGGACGACCAGGTCGCCGTCCGGCTCCTCCTTCACGGGTCCCGGCGCCGGAAGCCGTTCATCCGCACGCACAGGTGCCCCTCCGGATCGACGGGGTTGCCGCAGAACGGACAGCTGGGGCGCCCGGCGCCGAGCACCTGGGTCGCGCGCTTGACGAAGGCGCGGGCCGCCCCGGCCGGGATCCGGACCAGCAGCAGCTCGTCGGGCTCCGGCTCCTCGAAGTCCTCCTCGACCTGCTCGGGCGACACGACCGCGGCCTCGGTGAACGGGAACACCTCGATGACGACCCGGGCGTCGTCGGGGTCCCACGACAGCGTCATGGTCCCGGCGCGGAACTCCTCCTCGATCGGCTGCTCGAGCGGTTCGGCGTCCTCGAGGTCCAGCGGAGCGACGGCCGGGACGGTCGCCGCGCCGCTCTGGCTGGACATGACCTCGTCGAGCAGCTCGTCGATCCGCTCGGCCAGTGCCGCCACCTGCTGCTTCTCCAGCGCCACCGTCACCAGGTGGCTGCCGCTGCGGGCCTGGAGGAAGAAGGTGCGCGCCCCGGGCTCGCCGACCGTGCCGGTGACAAATCGCTCCGGCGGGTCGAATCCGTGCACGAGAGCCATGCGGCCACCCTATGACCCGGCCCTCATGACTTCGCCGTAGGCGCCTGCGGACCGGCGCCGCCACCGACTGCGGCCTCGCGCGGGGCGCTGCGTCGCCCACGGCGTGGCTTCGGCGCCAGCCAGGAGAGGTCGCCCTCGTGGGAGTTGACGCTCAGGACGTAGGGGTGGCTGTCGGCGTAGTGCACGATCGAGGCCGAGCCCGGGTCGACGTGCAGCCGCTGGAAGAGGTCGAGGTGCATGCCGAGCGCGTCGGCCAGCACGGCCTTGAGCGGGTCGCCGTGCGAGACCGCCACCCACACCGCGTCCGGGCCGTGCTCTGCCTCCACGGCCGCGTCGCGACGGCGTACGGCGGCCACGGTGCGGGCCTGCATCTCCCGCAGCGTCTCGCCACCGGGGAAGCCGACCCGCGAGGGCTGGCCCTGCACGGACTTCCAGAGCTTCTCCCTGGTCAGCTCCTTGAGCGCCCGGCCCTGCCACTCGCCGTAGTCGCACTCCAGCAGGCCCCGGTCGGTGTGGGTCCGCGGCTTGCGCGGTTGCGCCCAGCGGATCGCCTGCGCCGTCTCCCGGCACCGCTCGAGCGGGCTCGTGACCAGACCCGCAATCGGGACGGCGGCGATCCGGGCACCGACCCGGGCAGCCTGCTCGGTGCCGACCTCGTCGAGGTGCACGTCGGGCAGCCGGCCGGACAGCATCCCGCTCACGTTGGCGGTCGACCGGCCGTGGCGCACGAGGATCACGGTTGCCATGCCGGGGACTCTAGTGGGGATAGCCTGCAACGGTGATCGTCGACAACGCCTTGTACCGCAAGGGCGTGCGGGTCCCGGTCGACTGCGAGATCTCAGACCTGGCCGCCGTCCGCCAACGATGTGGCCCCGACGACTTCGTGTGGGTCGGCCTGCACGAGCCCGAGCAGTCGGAGCTGGACTGCGGTCGCCGAGGTCTTCGGCCTGCACCCGCTCGCCGTCGAGGACGCAGTCAAGGCGCACCAGCGCCCCAAGCTCGAGCGCTACGACGACAGCCTGTTCCTCATCCTCAAGACGCTCTGGTACGTCGACGAGGAGGACGCGGTCGAGACCGGCGAGATCAACATGTTCGTCGGCCCGGACTTCGTGGTCACGGTGCGGCACGGCGAGGGCGGGGCCCTTCATCGGGCCCGGATCGCGCTCGAGGACCGCGAGCAGGTCCTGGCCCACGGGCCCTCGGCGGTCGTCTACGCCGTGTGCGACGAGGTGGTCGACGCCTACGAGGCTGTCGCCGAGGAGCTCCAGGAGGACGTGGACGAGGTCGAGATCTCGGTGTTCTCCGAGGAGCGGACGAACGACGCGGCCCGGATCTACGTGCTCAAGCGCGAGCTCGCCGAGGTGCGCCGCGCGGTGTACCCGCTGCGCGAACCCGATCAACCGGTTCACCAATGGCGGTCGTCCGCGGCATCCACGCCGAGGCCGGCCCCTACTTCCGAGACGTGGGCGACCATCTGTCCCGGGTCTCGGAGACCGTCGACAGCCTCGACTCGCTGCTGTCCACGGCGTTCGAGGCTCACATGGCGCAGATCAGCATCCAGCAGAACGACGACATGCGGCGGATCTCGGCCACGATCGGACTGATCGCGGCGCCGGCGCTGATCGGGACGATCTACGGGATGAACTTCGAGAACATGCCCGAGCTCGAGTGGCACCTCGGTTACCTGTTCGCGCTGCTGCTGATGGCCCTCGCCTCGCTGACGATCTGGATCCTCAGCAAGCGCGCCGGCTGGCTGTGACCTGGCCGATCACGCACTGAGCACTCCGGCCCCCAGCAGCACCAGCGTCAGCGAGCCGAGCGCGACCCGGTAGATCACGAACGGCAGGTAGGAGTGTGTGGAGACGTAGCGCAGCAGCCACGCGATGGCGGCGTACCCGATCACGAAGGAGACCGCCGTCGCCACGATGGTCGGCCCCCAGCCGTAGTTGTTGTCTCCGTGCGGGATCTCCTTGAGCTCGAACAGCCCGGCCCCCACGACAGCAGGGATCGCCAGCAAGAAGGCGTACCGAGTGGCCGCCTCGCGCTCGTAGCCCAGGAAGCGCCCCATCGAGATCGTGGCCCCGGACCGGGACACGCCCGGCACCAGCGCACAGGCCTGCGCCACCCCCATGAGTACGGCGTCGCGCAGCCGCAAGTCCTTGATCCGGAGCCGGTCGGAGCTGACCCGGTCCGCGATCCCGAGGATCAGCCCCAGCACGATCAGCGTGGTGCCGATGACCCAGAGGTTGCGGAAGTCCTCCTCGATCGTGTCCTTGAGGAAGATCCCGAGGACCACGATCGGCAGCGAGCCGATGATGATGAACCAGCCCATCCGGGCGTCGAGCTGGCCGCGGTACTCCGGCCGGTAGAGCGACCGCACCCAGGTCGAACCGATCCGCCAGAGGTCGTGCCGGAAGTAGATCAGCACCGCCAGCTCCGTGCCGATCTGGATCACCGCGGTGAACGCGGCGCCGGGATCCCCCCACCCGAAGAGGTCAGGGAAGATCCGCAGGTGGGCGCTGCTGGAGATCGGGAGGAACTCGGTCAGGCCCTGGAGGACGCCGAGGAAGACGGCTTTGAGGAGGTCCGACACGACGCGCCAGCCTACGGATACGGTTGCCACCATGCAGCAGCGCACCCTGGGGTCCACCGGACTGAAGGTCTCCCGGCTCGGTCTCGGGACGCTCACCTGGGGTCGCGACACCGACGAGCACGAGGCACGCGACCAGCTGATCGCCTTCGCCGAGGCCGGAGGCACCCTGGTCGACACCGCGGCGGGCTACGGCGACGGGGCATCCGAGGAGCTGATCGCCACCCTGATCGGTGACGTGGTCGCTCGTGACGAGATCGTGCTCGCCACCAAGGCCGGCATCTCACGTCGGCGGGGCACGCGCGAGACCGATGCCTCGCGCGGCCACCTGCTCCGCACGCTGGACGCCTCGCTGAAGAGACTCGGCGTCGACCACGTCGACCTGTGGCAGGTGCACACCTGGGTCGACGACACCCCGCTCGAGGAGACGCTGTCCGCGCTCGACCACGCGGTCACGTCCGGCCGCGCGTCGTACGTCGGTGTGTCCAACTACTCCGGCTGGCAGACCGCGCAGGCGGCAACCTGGCAGCGTGCCGTCCCCGGCCGGGCGGTGATCGCCTCGACGCAGGTCGAGTACTCCCTCCTCAACCGCAACATCGAGCACGAGGTCCTGCCCGCCACGTCGGCGCTGGGCCTGGGCGTGCTGCCGTGGTCGCCCCTGGGCCGCGGGGTGCTCACGGGCAAGTACCGCACCGGCACGCCCTCGGACTCGAGGGCCGCGTCCCCGCACTTCGCGAACTTCGTCGAGACCTACCTGGGCGAGCGGTCGCGTGGCATCGTCGAAGGTGTGGCCCGCGCCGCCGACGGACTGGGCTGGTCCTGCCTCGAGGTCGCCCTGACCTGGGTGCGCGACCGTCCCGGGGTCACCTCCCCCATCGTCGGCGCACGCACCGCCGCGCAGCTGCGCGGCGCCCTGGGCATCGAGGAGCTGACCCTGCCGGACGAGATCGTCGAGGCGCTCGACGACGTGTCGGGAGAGTGACGTGAGCACGCGCGCGACCCAGAGCCCACTCGGCCGAGGGGTGGAGTGGGAGTTCGACAGGTTGCTCATCTCGCGAGAGTTCTCGCGCAACGTGGTCACGAGGCTGCTGGTCGAGCGCGCCGAGCACGGAGGCTGGGAGCTCGACCGCGTCCGGATCGCTCCCGACGGCACCCGGCGCGTGGTCCTGCGGCGGCGGATCATCCGCCAGCGGCTGACCTCACCCGTCTGACAGGTGCCGGAGGAGGTTCGAGGCGAACCGCCGGCCCATCGCCGCGATCACCCCGCGCATGGCCCGCTCGACGGCCCCCCGTGCCACGCCCGGCAGGGGAAGGTCGACGCAGATGTCGATGTCGATGGCCAGGCGGGTGCCGCCGTCGACCTCCTCGAGCTCGTAGGTCCCCTCGACCCCGGCCTTCTCCTGCGCCGACTCCGGGTCGTGCTTGAACTCGATCCGCCGCGGTTCGTCGAAGGTCATCCGCTCGGTGAACGACGGAGCGACGCTGACGCCGAGCACCGGGATCCGGGCCATGTTCCACCGCCACCGGTCGCCGTCGGCGTCGATGCTGTGCAGGTACGGCGTGAGGCGCGGCAGCAGGTCGGGATCGGTGAGCGCCTTCCACAAGGCGCCCTGGTCGGCCTGGACGACCTCGGTCGAGCGGTCGCGCGCGGTGAACCTCGTCACGGGCTCAGGCCTCGTCCAGGAAACGATCGAAGACCCGGGCCCCGAACTCGAGCGCGTCCACCGGGACCCGCTCGTCCACGCCGTGGAAGAGCGCGGTGAAGTCGAGGTCGGCCGGCAGCCTCAGGGGCGCGAACCCGTAGGTCCGCATCCCCAGCTTCTTGAAGTGCTTGGCGTCGGTGCCGCCACTCATGAGGTACGGCGCCACGATCGCGTCCGGGTCCTCCGCGAGGAGGCAGCGGGTCATCGCGTCCACGAGCTCGCCCTCGTAGGGCACCTCCCACGGCTGCTGCTTGGAGACCCACTCGACGTCGATGTGCTCGCCACACAGCTCGGCGAGGGTGGAGAAGAACTCGTCCTCGAAGCCCGGGAGGAAGCGCCCGTCCACGTGGGCGGTGGCCTCGGTCGGGATCACGTTCACCTTGTAGCCCGCGCCGAGCATGGTCGGGTTGGTGGTGTTGCGGAGGACCGCACCGAGCATCCGGGTCGCCGTACCGAACTCGTCGACGAGCGACTCGGCGTTCTCCGGCGTCGCCTCGGTGCCGGCCAGCTCGGCGACGGAGGCGAGCAGCACCTTCATGGTGGGGGTCAGTCGCACCGGCCACTCGTAGGCGCCGATCCGGGCCACCGCGGCGGCCAGCTCGGTGACGGCGTTGTCGCGGTTCAACATCGAGCCGTGCCCCGCGCGACCCCGTGCGGTCAGCTTCATCCAGGCCATGCCCTTCTCGGCGGCCTCGATCAGGTAGATCCGGCGGCCGCGCACGGTGGAGCTGAACCCTCCCACCTCGCCGACGGCCTCGGTGCAGCCCTCGAACCACTCGGGGTGGTCCTCGATCAGGGGCTCGGCACCCTTGTGCCCGCCGGCCTCCTCGTCGGCGGTGAAGCAGAGCACGACCGGGCGTTCGGGCTCCCGTCCGGCCCGGGCACGCGCCCGGACCACCGAGAGGAGCATCGCGTCGAAGTCCTTCATGTCGACGGCCCCGCGGCCCCACAGGTAGCCGTCCCGGATCTCGCCGGAGAACGGGTCGACCTGCCAGTCCTCCGCAGCGGCCGGGACCACGTCGAGATGGCCGTGCAGCAGCAGCGCGCCCTTGTCGCCGGCCCCGGTGGGGCTCCCACCCCACCGCGCCACGACCGACGTACGGCCCGGCCGGGACTCGTGGAGCCGGCTCTCGATACCGACCTCGTCGAGCAGCGTCGCCACGTACTCGGCCGCCTTGCGCTCACCCGGTCCGGAGTCGTCGCCGTAGTTGGTCGTGTCGATCCGGATCAGGTCGCGGCACAGCTCCACGACCTCGCTTGCTGGGTCGTGCTCCCGCCCATTTTCAGCGCCCGACATGCCCCCAGCATGACACCTGCGGGAGGCTGATCCCGATGCGGGGAACGGACCCCTGCTTTGCTAGAGTTTCGGCGCACTCGTCCGGGTGGCGGAATTGGCAGACGCGCTAGCTTGAGGTGCTAGTGCCCGTATTAGGGCGTGGGGGTTCAAGTCCCCCCTCGGACACCATCGGTCCTTCGGATCACCAGGGCCGACGCGCGTTCCCAGCGGCGCCGGGTCCGGTGTCGTCGTTCAGTGCGCCGCACAGGCTGCAGGTCGAGGCGATGTCGAGCCGGCCCCGCCCCTCGCCGATCACGGCCAGCACCCAGACGTGCTGTGCACACGCGTTGTCGGCCGTCATGCGCGGGTGGTACCCACGCATCGACGGTGCATGCGTTCGTACCCGCACGCCGGCTCTGCCGATGACCGGACCGAACTGACCGAACAGCCTCACCCGTCCTTGTGGGCGATCTGGCTGCACAGGGCCCAGATGACCACGACGTTGAACCCGATGAGGGTGAGTGCCCAGAAGGGGTAGTGCGGAAGGAACGCGAACTCCGCGACCAGGTTGACGAAGGCCAGAGCGATACCGGCCATGAGCCCCACGGTCGTCCTGGTCAGGATCGCGATGCCGATTCCGACGCCCAGGAGACCCAGGACGAGGTGGAACCATCCCCAGGCGGTCGTGTCGAAGCTGAACAGGTAGTCGCCACCGGTGACGAAGAGCTCGTCGTTGGCGATGGCCGCGATCCCCTGGAGGATCTGGAAGCACCCCACCGCCATGAGCATGATCGCGGCGAACCCGGTGACGCCGGAGGACAACATGCCCTTCGTGGAGTAGTCGAAGGCACTCGGGGACGTACTCATGGGACCTCCTGGCGCGGGCGCGCACGGACGGATGTGGTCTGACCAAGCGACGCTAGGCGGGTACGACGCGGTCTGGCGTCACCCGGAACAGGCGACTTCACCCCTCACCCGGTCCCCCGCTCCGGGGGATGCGGCCGGCCTCGCCCCGGCTCGATGATCTGGCCATGCCGAGGAACCAGAACGGCGCGCCCAGGCCGAGGCTCGCTCTCTTCCCGCTCCCATCCGTGTCCCGGTTCGACGTGGGGGTCGCGGCCGTCACCGGCGTCGTCGGCGGAGCAGCGGCCGCGAGCCGGCGGCTGGTCTCGATGGGCAAGCCTCTCGCCGAGGCGCTCGTGCTGAGTCCGCCCCTGGTCCCGGAGCAGTACCAGCCGCGCCGGGCCGTGGAGCTGCTCGCCCTCCGCGGCTCCCAGCAGCGCGAGGACCTGAGACGGGAGCTGGCCGCAGTGCTCGACAGGGCTGTCCCGCTGGTCGTCGACGAGCTGCTGCGTCGCGTCGACCTGGATGCGGTCATCGCGCGGCTCGACCTGGCCAAGCTCGCCGACGAGGTCATCGCGTCGGTGGACCTGCCGGAGATCATCCGGGAGTCCACGAGCGCCGTGCAGTCCGAGACCGTGCGCGAGGTGCGGATGCGCAGCATCTCCGGGGACGAGGCGCTCGGTCGAGCCATGGAACGCCTGCGGCCACGTCGTCGACGGGTTGCGACGCATGACGAGCCCTGAGGGGGCCGCCTCTGCCGTCCCGCGAGAGGCCAGGGCCTACCAGGGTCACCGGGCCGGGATGGTGACCCGCGGCATCGCCGGCGCCGTCGACGCGGTGGTGGTGCTCCTCGTGGTCACGGTCGGGCTCCTGTGCTTGAACGGCCTCTCGTTCCTGCTCGACCCCCGGGGCTTCCGGGTGGTCGGCGCCTCGCAGGAGGTCCTGGTCGAGGTCGCCCTCGCAACCGCGATCGTCTACCTCGCCGGCACCTGGGCCGTGATGGGCCGGAGCTACGGCTGCCGCCTGATGGGCCTGAAGATCGTGGACCCGCGCGGACGCTCGCCCCGGCTCACGCGGGCGCTGCTACGTGCAGCGTTCTGCGTGTTCTTCCCGATCGGTCTGCTGTGGTGCGGCGTGGGCCGGTCGCGGAAGTCCGTGCAGGACCTCGTTCTCGGGACGACGGTGGTCTACGACTGGATGCCCGAGCACCGCCCGCGGCGGGCGGTGGCCTGAGTCAGGGAACCGGACCGCTCCCCGGTTGCCGGGTGGGGATCGAGCGGGCGGCGAAGAGGGCCCCGAGCGCCACGAGTGCGAGCACCGCGAGGGCAGCCCGCAGCCCGGCCAGACGGGCGTCCGCGTTCTCGGTGACCACCGCATCGGCGGTGTCACCGGTGACTCCCGCCTCGGTGAGGGCGTCCTCGAGCTGCGAGTCGGGGATGAACGGCACGCCACTGCTCAGCTGCACCTCGGCCTGCGCGGAGAGATCGTCCGGCACATCGGGATTCGCCTCGATCCCGTCGAAGAACGACGTGGTGAGCGCCGACATCAGGATCGCCCCGGCCAGCGCGGTCCCCACGGCCGCGCCCATGAAGGTCACGGTGTTCTGCAGCCCGCCGACCTCGGCGCTCTCCTCGTCGGGCACGGCCGCCACGGTGACGCTGCCGAGCTGGGAGGCCAGGGCGCCGATGCCCAGCCCGGCGAGCAGCATCGGCACGGTGACCACCTCGGGCCCGACCCCGATGCTCAGCCCGGCGGTGAGCAGGGCCGTACCGAGGAAGAGCGACGCGAAGCCGAACCGCACGACCTTGCGTGGTGACACGTTCGGCAGCAGCTTCGGGATCGCGACCGCTGCCACCAGCAGCGCCAGCGAGAGCGGGAGTAGCCGCAGACCGGTCTGGATCGCCGAGAGGCCCAGGGCGATCGACAGGAACAGGGGTACGACGAAGAAGAGCCCGGACTGGAGGAAGTACTGCAGGAAGAAGGAGACCAGCCCGCCGCGCAGCCGCTCGTTGCGCAGCATCGCCGGGTTCAGCAGGAAGGACGAGCCCGCCTCCAGCCGGCGAGCCTCCCAGGCCACGAGTGCCCGCAGCACCAGCCCGCCGGCGAGGACCAGCCACAGCACGGGCGAGAGCCCGAACCACTCCGGTGCGCCCGGCTTGGGTGTCACGAATCCCCAGGTCCCACCCTGGAGGATGCCGAACACCACGAGGCCGAGGCCGAGGGCCGACAGCGCCGGTCCCGACCAGGTCAAGTTTCGCGCCCTCGTCGGGCGGGGCGTCGGCCATCCGGCGGGTCAGCGCGAGGATGGCCAGGACGATGAGGACCTCCCCTGCGAAGACCCAGCGCCACGAGGCGTACGTCGTGAACACTCCACCGATGAGTGGGCCGACGGCGACCGCGATCGCGCCGAACGCCGCCACCATGCCGTAGGCCCGCGGACGCTCGGACTGCTCGAAGTTGGTGGCGACGAGCGCCACGATCGCCGGCATGATCAGGGCCGCGCCGATGCCCTCGAGGAGCGACCAGCCCAGGAGGAGCACAGCGAGGTTCGGCGCGAGCGACGTGGTGAGTGAGCCGCATCCGTAGATCACGCAGCCGATGGCGAACGTGCGCTTGCGACCCAGGATCTGGCCGAGCTTCCCACCGGTCATCATCAGTGACGCCATCACGAGCATGTACATCGTGATGGCGACCTGGATCCCCGACACCGTCGTGTCGAGATCCTCTGCGACGGCGGCGATGGAGACGTTCATGACGGAGCTGTCCAACGCCATCAGGAACTGACCTGACGCCAGGGTCACCAGGACGACCCCGGATGCCTGTGCGGCCTTCGTGCCCTGGACGGACACTCAGCTCACCCGCCTTCGTCGACGCGCCGTTGTCTCATGGGCTCCTCCAGGTCCGCCGGGCCGAGCACCAGCACAACGCAGTGCACGACCTCCACGCTTCACCCGGTCCGGATGAACCGCCGCGGGCGCGAGTCCGCGGGCGAGGCCTTAGGTTTGACGGCATGGTCGAGGCGCTCCGGCTCGGGTTCGTGACCGGCGCGACCCCTGACAAGTGGGCCACCCGGTGGCGAGAGCGTCGCCGCGGACCCGCTCGAGCTGGTGCCGCTCGAGCAGGCCGGCCAGACGGACGGTCTCCACGACGGCAGCCTCGACCTGGCGCTGGTACGGCTGCCGGTCGACCGGGAGGGCCTGCACCTGATCCCGCTGTACGACGAGCAACCCGTCGTCGTGGTCGCGAAGGACCACCTGGTGACCGTCGCCGAGGAGGTGACGACCCACGACCTGGCCGACGAGCAGCTGGTTCTCCCCCACGAGTCCGGCTGGATGCCCGAGGTCGCGCAGCTCGACTTCCCGCCCATGTCGCTCGGGGAGGCGGTCGAGGTGGTCGCCAGCGGGACCGGGGTGCTGGTCGTGCCGATGTCGGTGGCCCGGCTGCACCATCGTCGGGACGTGACGTTCCGGCCGGTGACCGACCTGCCGACCACCAAGATCGGGCTGGCATGGCTGGTCGACAACGACGACCCGAGGATCCAGGACTTCATCGGGATCGTCCGCGGTCGCACGGAGCGCAGCTCACGGGGCTGAGCGCCCACGACCGGGTCGTGCCCCGGGTCGCGAGTTTGCATACCCGGGGTATGCAACGACATGGTGGCCCCTGCGAATCCCGGAAACAGGAGGCGGCGCCCGACGCGCCGAAGACCCCACGTGACTGCCACGAAGCCAGACCAGATGACCAGCTCGCCCAACGTGACGGCCAAGACGGATCCCATCCCGCATCCGGCACTCGATGCCGCCGTCGAGCCGACGACCCGCCGTGAACGTGGCCTGGACAAGGTCGTCTTCGGCGTGACCGCCGCGATCGCCCTCGGCTTCCTGGTCTGGGGCTTCCTCAGCACCAGCTCCCTCGCCACCGTGTCCGGCGACGCCCTCGCCTGGACCATGGGGTCGATGGGCTGGCTGTTCGTGCTCACGGCCAGCGGGTTCGTCGTGTTCGTACTCTGGCTCGCGCTCGGACGCTTCGGGGCGATCCCGCTCGGCCGCGACGACGAGGAGCCGGAGTTCCGGACGGTCTCCTGGGTCTCGATGATGTTCAGCGCCGGCATGGGGATCGGCCTGATGTTCTACGGCGTCAGCGAACCGATCACCCACTTCGCCACCCCACCGCCGGGCACCGGAGAGGCGGGCAGCCCCGAGGCCGCCCAGAACGCCATGGCGACCACCCTCTTCCACTGGACGCTCCACCCCTGGGCGATCTACGCCGTCGTGGGGCTCGCCATCGCCTACGGCGTCTACCGCAAGGGCCGTCTCCAGCTGATCTCGGCCGCGTTCGAGCCGCTGCTGGGCAGCCGCGCCCACGGCCCCGCGGGCAAGGTCATCGACATGCTCGCCATCTTCGCGACCCTGTTCGGCTCGGCTGCCTCGCTCGGGCTGGGTGCCCTGCAGATCCGCAGCGGCCTGGAGATCGTCGCCGGCATCGGCCAGGTGGGCAACGCGGTCCTGATCGGCATCATCGCCGTGCTCACCGCGGCCTTCATCCTCTCCGCCGTCTCCGGGGTGGCCAAGGGCATCCAGTGGCTCTCCAACATCAACATGGTCCTGGCGGTCGCCCTGGCCGCGTTCGTGTTCGTCGTCGGCCCGACCGTGTTCATCCTGAACCTGGTCCCGACCTCCATCGGCAGCTACGTCCAGGACGTCGCGATGATGTCCGCCCGCACCGGGGCCGAGGGGAGCGAGACCAACACCTGGCTTCAGTCGTGGACCATCTTCTACTGGGCATGGTGGCTGTCCTGGACGCCGTTCGTCGGCATGTTCATCGCCCGGATCTCTCGTGGGCGCACCATCCGCCAGTTCGTCACCGGCGTGCTGCTCGTGCCGAGCCTGGTCAGCCTGGTCTGGTTCTGCATCTTCGGCGGCGCCGCGATCGACCTCCAGAAGAACGGCACCGACATCGCCGGCGCCGGCGGCCTCGAGTCGCAGCTCTTCACCACGCTCGAGGCGTACCCGCTCTCGACCGTCGCGAGCATCGTCGTCATGGCCCTGGTGGCGATCTTCTTCGTCTCCGGCGCCGACGCGGCGTCGATCGTGATGGGCAGCCTCTCGGAGCGCGGCACCCTCACCCCGAGCCGCCCCACCGTGATCTTCTGGGGCGTCGCGACCGGCGCCGTGGCGGCGGTCATGCTGCTCGTCGGCGGAGCAGACGCACTCACCGGGCTCCAGACGATCACCATCGTCGCCGCGCTGCCGTTCGTGGTCGTGATGATCGGGCTCGCGGTCGCCCTGGTGAAGGACTTGCGCAGCGACCCGCTGATGGTGCGTCGGCAGTACGCCGAGGAGGCGGTCCACCAGGCCGTGATCACCGGTGTCACCGAGCACGGCGACGACTTCGTGATCAACGTCGACCGCGATCCGGAGACCGTCGGCCGCTGACGCCTACCAGCTGGTGTCGAGCGGGCGCCCCTCGTGGAACCCCGCCGCCGACTGCACGCCGACGAGGGCGCGCTCGTGGAACTCCTCCAGCGAGCGCGCCCCGGCGTAGGTGAAGGCCGAGCGCACTCCCGAGCAGATCTGGTCGATCAGGTCCTCGACCCCGGGCCGGGCCGGGTCGAGGTACATCCGCGAGGAGGAGATGCCCTCCTCGTAGAGGCCCTTCCGGGCCCGCTCGTAGGCAGACTCGGTCGCGGTCCGGTTGGCCACCGCCCGCGCCGAGGCCATGCCGAAGGAGACCTTGAACGGGCGTCCGTCCGCGTCCTGGAGGAGGTCGCCTGGCGACTCGTGGGTGCCGGCGAACCAGGACCCGATCATCACCGACGAGGCTCCCGCCGCGAGGGCCAGGGCCACGTCCCGCGGGTGTCGTACGCCGCCGTCGGCCCACACGTGCCTACCCACCTCGTGAGCCGCGGCCGCGCACTCGAGGACGGCCGAGAACTGTGGCCGGCCGACCCCGGTCATCATCCGGGTCGTGCACATCGCCCCCGGTCCGACGCCGACCTTGACGATGTCGGCTCCCGCCTCGATCAGCGCCCGGGTGCCCTCCCCGGACACGACGTTGCCGGCTGCGACCGGAACCGAGGGCGACAGCGCCCGCACCGCGCCCAGGGCCTCGGTCATCCGGTCCTGGTGCCCGTGGGCGGTGTCCACCACCAGGCAGTCGATCCCGGCCTCGAGCAGCTCGGCGGCCCGGGACTTGACGTCGCCGTTGACCCCGATCGCCGCGGCGACCCGCAGGCCGCCTGTCGAGTCCACCGCCGGCTGGTAGAGCGTGGTGCGCAGCGCGCCGGTCGGTGTCAGCACCCCGACCAGCGATCCCTCCTCGTCGACCGCGACAGCCAAGGGGGTGCGCGCCGCGTCGAGGGCGTCGAAGGCGGCTCGAGGGTCGGTGTCCGCGGCGATCTGCACGAAGGACGGGTTCATCACCTGTCCGACCTGGGCGAACCGGTCGACGTCGACGCAGTCGGCCTCCGAGACCACACCCACCGGCCTTCCTCCGGACACGACCACTGCGGCGCGGTGGGCGCGCTTCGGGATCAGCGCCAGCGCCTCCGCGACGGTCTGGTCGGTCCGCAGCTCGATCGGGGTGTCGTAGACGTGGTGCCGGGACTTCACGAATGCCACCACGTCGGCGACCACGTGAAGCGGGATGTCCTGCGGAATCACGGCGATCCCACCCCGGCGGGCCACGGTCTCGGCCATCCGCTTCCCGGCGATCGCGGTCATGTTGGCCACCACGAGCGGAAGGGTGGAGCCGGTGCCGTCCGAGGTCGCCAGGTCGACGTCGTACCTGCTGGCCACGGACGACTGCCGTGGCACCATGAAGACGTCGTCGTAGGTGAGGTCGTGGGGCGGGGCCGCATCGTCGAGGAAGCGCACCCGTCCAGTATCCACTCCCCCGACTTCCTAGGCTGTGCTCGTGGACTTTCACCCTGAGGTAGTCGGCCGGGCGCCGGGACGCGTCAACCTGATCGGCGAGCACACCGATTACAACTCCGGCCTCTGCCTGCCGCTGGCGCTGCCGCGCGCGGCATCAGCGGCCGTGGCATCACGCTCGGACGGTTCGCTCGAGGTGCGCAGCGAGTCGTTCCCGGACCCGTGGCGGGGCACCGTCGAGGGACTTGCGCCGGGCGCGGATCCAGGCTGGGCGGGCTACGTCACCGGCGTGCTCTGGGCGATGCGCCAGGGCGGGCTCGACGTGCCGGGGCTCGAGATCCGCATCGACAGCGACGTACCGATCGGCGCGGGACTGTCGAGCTCGGCCGCCCTGGAGTGTGCCGTCGCCGTGGCCGTCGCCGGCCTGCTCGAGCTCCCCCTCACCGAGAGGGTTCGGGAGCGGCTGGCCCACGCGTGCGTACGTGCGGAGACGGAGTACGTCGGCGCACCGACAGGGGGCATGGACCAGACCGTGTCGATGCTCGCCACCGAGGGCTCGGCCCTGCTCATCGACTTCGACGACGACACCACCAGCCACGTCCCCCTCCCGCTCGCGGAGGACGGCCTCACCCTGGTGGTCACCGACACGGGGGTCTCGCACGCCCACGCCACCGGCGGTTACGCCGACCGCAGGGCCGAATGCGAGGCGGCGGCCGACGCCCTGGGTCTCGACTCGCTCCGGCAGGCATCGCCGACCGACCTCGACCGCCTGACCGACGAACGTCTCCGACACCGCGCTCGGCACGTGGTCACCGAGAACGCGCGGGTCACGGAAGCCGTCGAGGCGATCCAGCGTCGTGACTGGCCGGCCCTCGGCGGTCTGCTCGACGCGTCCCACCACTCACTGCGGGACGACTTCGAGGTGTCCTGCCCCGAGCTCGACCTTGCGGTGACGACCGCCCGCGAGGCCGGTGCCCTGGGCGCGCGGCTGACCGGCGGCGGGTTCGGTGGGTCGATCGTCTCGGTGGTTCCGGAGGAGCGGGCGGGTGCGGTGACCACGGCCCTCGACGTCGCCTTCGCCGCCGCCGGGCTGGGAGCACCCTCGCATCTGACGGCGACCCCGTCCGCCGGAGCAACGGTGGCCGCAAGCTAGCTGCCGCATCAGGG
This sequence comes from uncultured Actinomycetota bacterium, assembly GCA_963841625.1. Classification (GTDB taxonomy): domain Bacteria; phylum Actinomycetota; class Actinomycetes; order Propionibacteriales; family Nocardioidaceae; genus Nocardioides. Next base: position 929,077 of record CAWJDH010000009.1, read on the forward strand.
CCCAACGGGCAACTAGGGTCGCCGCATGCCCGATTTCAGCTGGCTCCCGGCCAACCAGGCAGCGACCGAGGACGTCGAGGCGGTGTTCGCCACAGGTGGCGCCCGCAAGTGCCGTTGCCAAGCGCTGAAGGTGCCCGGCTGGATCTGGCGCGACACCACCCAGGAGCAGAGGGACGCCGCGCTGCTGGAGCAAACCGCCTGCGGCCCCGCCACCGGACCGACGTCTGGGCTGATCGGGTACGTCGACGGCGAGGCGGCCGGCTGGGTCGCGGTCGAGCCGCGGGAAAACTACCCCAGGCTGTGGAGCCGGAAGCAGGCGTGGATGCGGATGGACCCCGAGCTCGAGGGCGTCTGGTCAGTCACCTGCTTCGTCGTGCGCAAGGGCCGGCGCCAGTCGGGGCTGACCTACGAGCTCGCCACCGCCACCGTCGAGTACGGCGAGCAGGTCGGCGCCCGCGTCCTGGAGGGGTACCCGATCGAGCCACCTCCGGGCAGGTCCGTGATCTGGGACGAGGCCTCGGTCGGGCTGGTGCAGGTCTTCCTCGATGCGGGTTACGAGGTGGTGGCCTCGCCCACCCTGCGGCGGCGTGTGGTGCGGCGAGAACTGCGCAACCACTCGAGACCGTCACCGGGATCGTCACGCCGAGCGTGACCCGAACGTGGATCGGCTTCCGGGACCCGCTGACGGCACAGCGTGACCGCTCATGCCGAGAACGGTCCCTACGTCGCGGAGACCCCGATCCGGCCCTCCCGGAAGGCCTCGACGAAGCGGCTGTGGTCGTTGCGCACCTGCACGGCGTACTCCATCCCGAAGTCGGTCACCCACCCGGTGAACTCGCGACGTCGCCCCTCCAGGCTCTCGGCGATCGCGTCCTCGACCTGGAAGTCGACGAGATCCTGCTCGCTGTCCTCGTCGGAGGCACAGTGGATCTTCGCCGTCGCCCGGCCCAGCAGGTCGACGACGGCCCCGATGTCGTCGGGTTCGGTGATGCCCGACCAGTCGAGGTCGACCTCGTAGGGCGAGACCTCCGCGACGACGAACCCCACCCCGTCGAGCGAGGTGTGGCCCAGCAGCGGATCGGTGTGCACCTGAAGGGAGCGCTGGCTCACCGCTGTGCGGTGGCCCTCGTTCTCGAAGTAGTCGTCGACCTCGCTCGTGTCCACGAACCGGCTCACGGCCGGGACGTTGGCCTGCTTCATCGACAGCACCACGTCGTTGTCGAGCGCCTGGCTGAAGCCCTCGACCAGCAGGTTGTAGGCCGGCAGCCCAGCGCTGCCGATGCCGAAGCCCGTCTTGCCCACCACGTCGCGGAGCTCGTAGAAGAGCTCCCGGTCGAACCGCTTGTCCTCCGGGATCGTCTCGAGGTAGCGGTCGAAGGCCCGGACCACCTTGGTCCGCTCGGTCTTCGACAGCTCACGCACCGACGAGTCGTGCCGGAACATGCGCGTGCCGTCCTCGAGCACCGTCGCCCCGTCGAGCAGGTCCGCCCGGCGGCGGCACCGGGCGCTGACCAGCACCTCACGGATCGGCCCGGTGGTGTTGTCGAGGTGCAGCGCGAAGTCGTCGTCCTCGCTCTTGCGGTACTTGTCCACCTGCGAGAGGTAGGAGCGCAGGTACTTGCCGATCAACCGTCGTACGTCCTCCTCGGGCAGCGCCTTCTGCCAGCCCGTCAGCGCCAGCGAGGCCGCGAAGCGCTGAAGGTCCCAGGTGTACCTGCCCAGGTAGGCCTCGTCGAAGTCGTTGATGTCGAAGACCATCCGGCCGTTGGAGTTCAGGTAGGTGCCGAAGTTCTCGACGTGCAGGTCGCCGTGCACCCAGATCCGGCCGCTGCGGTCGTCGACGTACGGGTCGTCCGCGTCGGCCATGTCGGCGTAGAAGAGACAGGCGCTGCCCCGGTAGAACGCGTGCGGGTCCGAGGCCATCTTGCGGTACTTCGCCCGGAACGCCACCGGGTCCGCCTTCATCAGCGGCGCGAAGGCGTCGTCCAGGACGGAGACGATCAGCTCGCTGCGCTTCTTGTCCGTCATGCGGTGCAGTCTGCCAACCCCGGCGCGATCAGGCACTCCGCACCTTGGGCGGCCTCAACCCGACCGACCGCATCTCCAGCCTTGCGAGGGCGTGGACGACATCCCGGTCGCCCCGCCGCCAGGCCCCGACGGGGTCGTCGGAGACGCGGGCCAGCTGGTGCATGGGCTGGTTGGACATGGCCCGGAGCGCGAACAGCTGCAGGTCGGCCTCCGCGTCCACGAACTTCTGGCCGGCGGTGGCCTCGCGGACGAACCGCCACCGCACAGGAACGAAGAACGCCGCGACGACCAGGATCGGTATCAGCGTCACCGCCAGACGCAGCCAGAACGCCAACCCTTCGACGGCCTCCACCTCGGCCCGGCCGGCGTCGGCCAGCGCCCCGGACGCGTCGGCCGCCTGGTCGAACGGGGCGCGGGCGCTGTCGCCCACGATGGGGATGTCGTCGAGCGCGTCGCCAGCGTCCTGCATGGACTGCGACAGGCTCGTGGCCGACTCCTCGGTCTGCCGACCCGGTCCGGCCAGCTCCAGCGTGGCGTCGTGGACGGCGTTGCCGGCCGTCACCCACATGACGAGCCAGAGCAGGAACAGGACGTCGGCGAGGACCTGACGAGTGGCACGGGTCGGGGTGTCGGCGTACAGCTTCATGGGCTGAGGTTACGTACTCACCCAGGGTCGGGTACGACGGCCGGTGCCGACAGCGCGCGTGGCCGGAAGGCTCGACCCATGAGCACTCCGACCCAGCCCAAGAACACCAACGCCTTCTTCATGCAGGCCGGCATCTCCTTCGGCATTGCCCTGCTGACCATGATCTTCGCGGTGATCTACCTCCCCGCGGATCCCTGGACCCGGGCCTTCCTCGGCCTGGGGGTCATGTACCTGACCACATCGTCGTTCACGCTCGCCAAGTGCGTCCGGGACGCCCAGGAGAACCAGGCCGTCCACGCCCGGCTCGACCAGGCACGGGTCGAGCGGATCCTCTCCGAGCACGACCCGTTCCGCGAGATCGCCTGACCCACCGCCAGTCCAGCAGGCTCCGCCCCGGTCCGACCGGGGCGGAGCCCATTTTGCGGACGTGCTTGACTGCGCAGATAGCCCGACCGACCACCAGGAGGGACGCCCCGTGAGCAAGCCGCATCCGAGGATCACGAGCACGTTGAGGGTCGGCAGGTCCGTCGCCGGAAGGGTTCTGCGCGGCGCCGCGGCGGTCGGAGGCCAGACCGCCGGCGCCGTGGTCGCGCGGATCCCCCGACGCAAGCCGGCCTCCGCGCCGGCGCCGGCTCCCGCTCCCCCGCGGTCCGCTCCCGAGCGCGACCACATTCCCGCCCGGCCGGAGGAGCACGCCGCAGCGGCCCAGCCCGAGGCTCCGGCTCAGACCGAGCCCGCGGTCACCCCCGCCGACGTCGCGAAGAACGTCGCACCCAAGCCGCAGGCGCGGAAGAAGCCGGCCAAGAAGTCGTCCCCCAGCGGCAAGCTCCCACCCCCGAAGCCGCGCCAGCCTGCACAGGCGAAGAAGGCGGCCGCCAAGAAGGCCGGGACCTCGAGCGTCCGGTAGCTACTTCAGCTCGGCGCTGGAGAGGCCCAGGACCCGGCGGGCCACGATCAGCTGCTGGATCTGCTGGGTGCCCTCGAAGATGTCGAGGATCTTGGAGTCCCGCGCCCACTTCTCCAGCAGCTCGGTCTCGCTGTAGCCGACCGAGCCGGCGAGCTCCACGCAGCTGAGGGTGATGTCGGAGCCGACCCGACCCGCCTTCGCCTTGGCCATCGACGCCTCGAGCGAGTTCGGCTTCCGGTTGTCGGCCATCCAGGCGGCCTGCAGCATCAGCAGGTGGGCGGCCTCCCAGTCGGCCTCCATCTGGAGGAACTTGGCGGCGGCCGCGGACTGGACGACCGCGGGCCGGTCGTAGTCGATCTCGACGCCGGCCTCCTGCAGCAGCTCACGGGTCAGGTCCAGCGACGCGCGGGCGCAGCCCACCGCCATCGCGGCGACCAGCGGGCGGGTGTTGTCGAAGGTCGCCATGGCACCGGCGAACCCCTGCTTGACGTCGACCTCCGGTGACCCGAGCAGGTTCTCCGCCGGCACCCGGCAGTCCTCGAACCGGATCGTCGCCGTGTCGGAGGACCGGATCCCGAGCTTGTGGTCGAGTCGTTCCACGGTCATCCCCGGTGTGCCCTTGGGGACGACGAACGACTTGATCGCGGCTCGGCCCAGCTCCTTGTCCAGGGTCGCCCAGACGACGACGGCGTCGGAGCGGTCGCCGGCGGTCACGAAGATCTTCTCCCCGTTGAGCACGTAGTGATCGCCGTCGGGCCGGGCGGTGGTGGAGATGCTGGCGGAGTCCGACCCGGTGTTGGGCTCGGTGATCGCCATCGAGGCCCACAGCCCGTCGAAGCGCTCGTGCTGCTCCTCGTTGGCGACCGAGGCGATGGCGGAGTTGCCCAGCCCCTGCCGGGGCATGGAGAGCAGGAGGCCGACGTCGCCCCAGCACATCTCGGCGATGGACATCACCGAGGCGAGGTTGGCGCCGTTCTTGACGGCCCCGTCGTCCTCTCCCTCGGAGCGTCGTACCCCCGAGGCGCCCGCGCCCTCGCTGGCGCCGGACTCGGAGAGCCCGTCGATCATCGCGGCGAGCATGTCGAGCTCCTTGGGGTACTCGTGCTCGGCGAGGTCGTACTTGCGGGAGATCGGCCGCAGCATGTTCATCGCGACCTGGTGGGCCTGTCCGGTGAGGGTCCGGAACTTCTTCGGATCGTCGAGGTTGATCATCAGACAAGCACGCTTCCTTCCATGACGCCGATCGCACGCAGGTCGCGGTACCACCGCTCCACCGGGTGCTCCTTGACGAACCCATGGCCGCCGAGCAGCTGGACGCCGTCGAGGCCGATCTGCATACCCTTGTCGGCGCAGAGCTTGCGGGCCAGCGCGACCTCGCGGGAGAAGTCCTTGCCGGCTGCGGCGCGTCCGGCCGCCTTGTAGGTGAGCAGCCGCATCGACTGCAGCTCGATCGCGATGTTGGCGACCATGAACGCCACCGACTGGCGGTGGGCGACAGGTTCGCCGAAGGCCTCCCGCTCCTTGACGTAGGGCGTGACGTAGTCGAGCACGGCCTGGCCGGTGCCGACCGCGAGCGCGCACCAGGCGAGGCGGGAGAGCCGCACGCACTCGGCGTACGTCGTCCCGTCGGTGGCGCCGAGGACGGCGCCCGCGTCGACCGTGACGTCGGTGAGGGTGAGCCGGGTCAGGGACGCCGCTCGGACGCCCATGGCCGGGTCGCCCTCGACGGCGAGACCGTCGGTGCCGGACTCGACGAGGAAGAGGACCGGCTGGCCGTCGAGCTCCGCGCCGACCACGAACAGCTCGGCGTCGGCGCCGCGCGGGACGAGGCTCTTGACGCCGTTGAGGACATAGGTGTCGCCCTGCCGGACCGCCGTCGTGGAGGGCTCGAGCACGTCGAAGAGGACCGTGGGCTCGTTGAGGGCCAGGGCCGCGGCCGGGACGTCGTCCCCGGCGAAGGCGGGAAGGTAGGTGCTCTGCTGCTCGTCGGTGCCCCACAGGCCGATCGCGGTGGCCACCGAGCCGGGCGCCAGCGCGGAGACCGCCAGGCCCAGGTCGCCCTTCGCGAGCGCCTCGGCCACCAGCGTGCCGGCCATCGCGGAACGCTCCTCCGCGATGCCCCCCAGCGACTCGGGCACGCCGAGGATGGGCAGCCCGATCTCCAGGGTCGCCTTGAGGAGGTCGTCGGGTGCCGCGCACGCCTCGTCGGCGGCGGCCGCCGCGGGCCGGACCACCTCCTCGGCGAACTCGCTCACCACGTCGACCAGCATCTGCTCGTCCTCGGTGGGGGTGAGATCGAAGACGCCGCGGGACCGCGTCGGCGCGACCCGGACACCGGCCTTGCCGCGCTTGCCCCGACGGGCGAAGGTGCGGCTGGCGTTGGTGATGGTCGCGAAGCCGCTGCGGGTCACGGTGAAGACGGTCTGCTCGGCCTGCTTGCGGAGTCCGATCCGGTCGAGGACGTCGCTCGATGCGAGCTTGTTCAGCGCGGCGACGGCGAGCCCGATCGGGTCCCGGCTCTCCTTCGAGGAGATGCCGTGCCGGCCGCCGGGCCGGAGGGTCTTGGTCAAGGACATGCCGATAATGTAACTCTGGGTTACAGGTAATGCCACAGCGGGGGCGGTGTCCCCGATCACACGTGCCGGGCAACTGATTTGGCCTCGGTAGTCTCCCGTCCATGCCCCAGCCGCCGGACCCGCCCGCCCACGCGCCGTACGGCCCGCTCCCGGAGGGAGGGACGGTCCGCCCGTTGACGCGGTGGGGAACCCCGGTGATGCACCGCCCGCAGCAACCGGTGGCGTCGTACGACGACGAGCTGCGCGCCCTGGTCGCGGACATGGTGGCGACGATGTACGCCGCCGACGGGGTCGGCCTCGCCGCATGCCAGATCGGCGTCGACCTGGCCGTCTTCGTGTTCGACTGTCCCGACGCCGGGCACGAGCGCACCGTCGGCGTCGTCTGCAACCCGGTGCTCACCCTGCCCGAGGGACGGGACCGGAAGCTGGACGTGGCCGACGAGGGCTGCCTGTCGTTCCCGGGCGCGTTCGTGGAATGCCCGCGACCCGACTTCGCCACGGTCTCGGGCACCGGCGTCACCGGCGAGCCGGTCACCTTCTCCGGCGACGGCCTGCTCGCGCGCTGCCTGCAGCACGAGACCGATCACACCCTGGGCACCGTCTTCGGTGACCGGCTCTCGACCAAGCTCCGCAAGAAGCTCCAGAAGCAGCACGACCAGGCGGTCGAGGACTATCCCGCCGACTGGCCGCTCGAGGACGCCCGCGCCGAGGCCTGAGGCCCTGCCTCGACAGCCCCGGTCACCGTCCCGGGAAAGCCGTCCCGCCACCGGCCGAGAGGGACTCGGCCACGATCCGCAGGTGCTCGGCCTGCATCTCCTCCGACAGCGGCGGCAGCACCTCGTCCCAGAACGCCAGCATCGCGCCGCGGCCCTGCATCATCCCGGCCGGCCGAGCCAGCGCCCACATGTGGAAGTGCTCGGAGCCGTCGCCCCAGCGGGCGAAGTGGCACCTGGCCACCCCCGGGATCGACTTCACCGCCGCACTCACGCGCTGGAGCAGCGGACCGAGCGTGGTCAGCAGCTCGACCGGGGCGTCCTCGAGGCGGTGGTGCGCACGCGGCGCGATGCCGCCGACGTACGGAAGGCCCATCCGGTCCCAGCCGGCGCGCACCTGCCACAGGTCGTCGGCCCAGACCGTGTGCTCGGACGGGCGGCAGTGGCCGCACTCGGAACGGTCCAGCTCACCGGCCCGGGGCTTCTCCGGCACCAGCATGGGTTTCAGCTCGGACAACCTCACGTCGTCGAAGCACGACAGATCGTCCTCGACCAGCGATCGGGCGGACAGCCGCTCCCCGATCGGGAGCGTCCGGTGGTACGGCGAGTCGGCCGCGGCGGTCTCGTAGTCGCTCATGAACGAAACCTAGCGAGGGGCCGGGCTAGCGCCGGGCGGTCACGTAGCAAGCGACGGCAGACGCTGCCGCCACGTTGAGGGAGTCGATGCCCTCGCGCATGGGGATCACCGCCCGCCGATCGGCCGACGTCTCCCAGCGGGGTGAAAGACCGTGCCCCTCGGAGCCGAGCACCAGCGCCACCCGGTCCAGGCCCGCGACGGCCTCCTCGATGGGTGCTGCGTCGTCGGCCAGGGTCAGGGCGACGGTGGTGAACCCCGCGGCGGAGAGGGCCGGAAGGGCGTCGTACCAGTCGGGGAGGCGGGTCCACGGCAGAGTGAAGACCGCCCCCATCGCGACCTTGATCGCCCGGCGGTAGAGCGGGTCGGCGCACCGGGGCGCGAGCAGTACGGCGTCGAAGCCCAGCGCGGCGCCGGACCGGAAGATCGCGCCCACGTTGGTGTGGTCGACGACGTCCTCCAGGACGAGCACCGACCTCGTCCCGGCCAGCACCGACTCCAGGTCCGGAAGGGGACGTCGTTCGAGTGAGGCCAGGGCGCCGCGGTGGACGTGGAAGCCGGTGACCTCCTCCGCGAGCGCCTCGGAAACCACGTAGCACGGAGCGTCGCAGCGTCCCAGCACGTCCGCGAGGCCCTCCAGCCAGCGCGGCGCCATCAGGAACGACCTCGGGGTGAAACCGGCCTCGACCGCCCGGCGGACGACCTTCTCCCCCTCGGCGAGGAAGAGTCCGTGCTCGGTCTCGAGGTGCTTGCGCAGCTCGACGTCACGCAGGTCGCGATAGTCGGCGAGTCGGGGGTCGGTGGGATCGGTGACCTCGTGCAGGTGGGCCATCACGCGTAGTGGTCGGGATGCGCGACCGCCACCACGTCGCCCACGACGATGATGGCGGGTGGCCGGACCTGCGCGGACGAAAGGTCGGCGTCGAGGTCGCCCAGCGTCGACAGCACGGTCCGTTCCCCCGGCATCGTGCCGTCGCAGACCACCGCGACCGGGGTCGTCGCCGAGCGGCCGCCGGCGACCAGGGCGGCGGCGATCTGCGACGCGTTCTCGACCGCCATCATCAGCAGGATCGTGCCGTCGAGGCCGGCTACCGCCTTCCAGTTGACCAGGGAGTCGGGGTGGTCCGGCGGCAAGTGGCCGGAGAGCACTGTGAACGCGTGGGCCACCCCGCGGTGGGTGACCGGGATCCCGGCGACGGCCGGGACCGCGATCGGACTGGTCAACCCCGGGATCACGGTGACCGGAACGCCGGCCTCGCGGCAGGCGAGCACCTCCTCGAACCCGCGCCCGAACACGAAGTTGTCCCCGCCCTTGAACCGCACGACCCGCTGCCCGGCGCGGGCGCGCTCGATGATGACGCGGTTGATCTCCTCCTGCTGCGCGGACCGACCGCGTGGCAGCTTCGCGACGTCGATCAGCTCCACGTCGGCCGGCAGCTCGCCAAGCAGCTCCCGCGGCGCGAGCCGGTCGGCGACCACGACGTCGGCCTCCATCAGTGCCTTCCGCCCCGCCACCGAGATCAGCTCCGGGTCGCCCGGTCCGCCGCCGAGCAGCACCACCCCGGGCGATCGGTCCCGGTGGTGCGGTGCTGCGATCGTGCCCTCGCGGAGACCCTCGAGGATCTCGTCGCGGACGCCGGCCGAGCGGCGGGGGTCGCGGTTGCCCAGCACCGCCACGGTCACCCCGGCGTGCCGGCCGACGGCGGGGGTCCAGGCGGTAGCGGCCGTGGCGTCGTCGCTACGCACGCAGAAGATCCGGCGCGCTTCGGCGCCGGCGCTGACCGACTGGTTGGCCGCCGGGTCGTCGGTCGCCGCGATCACGTACCAGGCCCCGTCGAGGTCCTCGTCGCGGAAGCCCCGTTCGGCCCACTTGACCTCACCTGCGCCGATCAGGCCCTCGATGGCCGGAGTCACCTCCGGCGAGACGACGTACACCTCGGCGCCGGCGGCGATCAAGGCGGGGATCCGGCGCTGTGCGACCTGGCCCGCGCCGACCACCACGACCCGGCGACCGGCCAGGCGCAGGCCGGAGGGGTACGTCGAGAAGTCCACGCCGCTCATTGTCCCGGCTCGCTGGCCGGGGGCCGTTCCACTCGCTCACCCATCGGACTAGGTTGACTGGCGAACCGACGAGTTGTGAGGAGAGCCCATGAGCCTGGACCGCCCGGTAAGCCCGAACCCCTACGACCTGCTCCCCGAGGTGCCGTTGTTCACGGTGACCAGCGAGGACGTCTCCGACGGCAAGCCGCTCAAGGACGACCAGGTGGCCTCGGCCGGCAACACCTCCCCCCAGCTGTCATGGGAGGGCGCTCCGGAAGGCACCAAGAGCTTCACGATCACCTGCTTCGACCCCGACGCCCCCACGCCGAGCGGGTTCTGGCACTGGGTGCTGGTCGATGTTCCGGCGGACGTCACCTCGCTCGATTCCGGTGCGGCCTCCGGCGACCTGCCTGGGTCGGCGTTCCACTGCCGCAACGACGGGGGCGAAAAGGGGTTCATGGGCGCCGCGCCGCCGGAGGGCGACCAGGTCCACCGCTACTTCTTCGTGGTGCACGCGGTGAAGGAGGAGAGCCTCGGGGTCGACTCGGACGCCTCCCCGGCGGTGGTGTCGTTCAACCTGGCCTTCAAGACCGCCGCGCGGGCGATCGTCCACGGGACGTACCAGCACTAGTTCTCCGGGACATGACCATCATCGGCCGCGGTCAGCGCAGACGTTCACACCCGCGGGTGTTGCCGCGGGAGCACACGTCCCGCCCGGCATTGCCCCGGATCACGTCGACTCCGCCGTTGCCGAACAGGGCGTCGTCGCCCGCTCGGCCACGGATCCGGTCGGCGCCGTCGTGGCCGTCGACCCGGTCCGGTCCGTCGCTGCCCAGCAACGTGTCGCCGCTCGTCGTGCCCCGGTAGCGCTCGAAACCGCTGAAGCGGTGCACGTTGCCGTTGCGCAGCGTGACCGTCCCGGCGCGAGCATCGAGGCGCACAGCGCGCTGCATCTGACTGAGGTCGAGGATGTCCCCGCCCGTCTCGCCCCATACGCCCCAGATCTTCCCCCCGTGGCCCACGGGGCTGATGTGGTCGTTTCCCGGGCCGGCGCGCACCTCGACCCGAGCTGCGACCTTCGCGCTGTCGTCACCGCGCCCCAGCCACAGACGGTGCCGCCCTCCCGCCGCAACGGTGGCCCTGTCATTGCCGGCCCCCATCCGCACGGTTGAGCCGCTTCGAGACAACGCCGTGATCTGCACGACATCCGTACCGGCACCCATCCACAGCTCATCACCGCCTTCGATCCCGTAGATCTCGTCCCGGCCGGGGCCGCCCCGGAACACGTCGTGCTCGGACGTAAGGCTGTAGGCCTCGAAGCCACCGATGTCGTAGGAGCCGGCGCCGCGGACCGTGCCCGCTGAGACGTCGACGACCAGGCCATCAGGCCCCGCTCCCCCGAATCTGAAGAGGTCGAAGCCGCTGCCACCCACCAGTGTCCCGGTCCAGTCGGGCGGCTGTGTCAGTCCCGTGTGGATGACGTCGTTGCCCGACCCGCCGTGGATCAGCTCGTCAGGGCCGTCCTGGTGGATCTCATCGGGCCCGCCGCCCCCGAAGATCCGATCGGCCCCGTCCATCCCGGACAGCTCGTCGCCGTCCGGGCCGCCACAGATGACGTCGTCCCCGCCGTGACCGAAGAACTCGTCCCCGCCCGCTCCGAGTGCCACCACGTCGGCCCCGTCGGTACCTTCCAGCGAATCCGGACCGTCGGTCCCGAGGATGGTCGCGGGCTGCCCGGCGCACGTCGGCAGCGGGGCCGGAGCGGCGAGGGCCGCGGGCAGCCCCGCGAAACCCGGGACAAGGGACAAGACCGCGCTGCCCACCAGCAGTCGGCGAAGCATCCGGCACCCCCGTCGGTCGGCGTGGTGCGACTCACTATGTCACGCGGATCCGTGGGGGCGCCGCCGTTCGAGTCAAGCGTCGCGCGATGCCCGGCGCAGAAGCTCGTCGAACGGTGTCGGGTCCTCGAGCTGCTCCTCGACGGAGCGCCGCTCGTCGGTGAACGACTCGGAGGCGGGAGCCTCGACGCCCATGAGCGCGGCGAGCTCCCCCGCAGCTCGCCGCACCCGCTTGTCGAGGTGACCCTCGTCGGTGCGTCCGAAGTCCTCGCTCGCCGCGAACACGCCGGTCGGCACCACGACGGCGCGCAGGTGGGAGAAGAGCGGACGCAGGGCGTGGTCGAGCACCATCGAGTGACGGGCGGTGCCGCCGGTGGCGGCCACCAGCACGGGTGTGCCGTCCAGAGCGCCGGGCTCCAGGACGTCCACGAATGTCTTGAACAGCCCGGAGTACGACGCCGCGAACACCGGCGTGACGACCACCAGCCCGTCGGCACGGCGGACCCGGGCGAGAGCCTCCGCCAGGGCGCCGGAGGCGAAGCCGGTGAGCAGGTGGTCGGCCAGCTGGTGGGCCAGCGGGCGCAGCTCCACGTGCTCGACCTCCACCGTCGACCCACGCGCCCCCGCGGCCGATGCCACGGCGTCAGCCAGCCGATCGGCGAGCAGCCGGGTGGACGACGGGACCGACAGTCCCGCCGAGACGACGACGAGACGCCTCATCACGCGGTCACCTCCTGCGAGGCGGCGTCGGCGGTGGCGACCCGTCCGGCGTGGGTGGGCGGGTCGGGGACGTGGTCGGGTTTGAGCGCGGCGAACTCCCGCCGTAGCACCGGCACGACCTCTTCGCCGAGCAGGTCGAGCTGCTCGAGCACGGTCTTCAGCGGCAGCCCGGCGTGGTCCATCAGGAAGAGCTGGCGCTGGTAGTCGCCGACGTACTCCCGGAAGCCAAGGGTCCGCTCGATCACCTGCTGCGGCGAGCCGACCGTCAGCGGCGTCTGGGACATGAAGTCCTCCAGCGATGGTCCATGGCCGTAGACGGGCGCGTTGTCGAAGTAGGGACGGAACTCGTTGACGGCGTCCTGGCTGTTGCGGCGCATGAACACCTGACCGCCGAGTCCGACGATCGCCTGGTCCGCGCTGCCGTGCCCGTAGTGCTCGAAGCGCCGGCGATAGAGGCTCACCATCTGCGCGGTGTGGGAGGCGGGCCAGAAGATGTGGTTGGAGAAGAAGCCGTCGCCGTAGTACGCCGCCTGCTCGGCGATCTCTGGGCTGCGGATCGACCCGTGCCAGACGAAGGGAGGTACGCCGTCGAGCGGCCGCGGCGTGGCCGTGAACCCCTGGAGCGGGGTGCGGAAACGACCCTCCCAGTCGACGACATCCTCGCGCCACAGCCGGTGCAGCAGGGCGTAGTTCTCGATCGCGAGGTTGATGCCCTCGCGGATGTCCTTGCCGAACCACGGGTAGACCGGCCCCGTGTTGCCACGGCCGAGCATCAGGTCCATCCGGCCGTCCGTGAGGTGCTGGAGGGTGGCGTAGTCCTCGGCGATCCGGACCGGGTCGGTGGTCGTGATCAGGGTGGTGGAGGTCGAGAGGATGATGCGCCGGGTCTGGGCGGCGATGAAGGCCATGGTGGTCGTCGGCGAGGACGCAACGAAGGGCGGGTTGTGGTGCTGTCCGACGGCCACGACGTCGAGGCCGACCTCCTCCGCCTTCTGCGCGATCGCGACGGTGTTCTTGATCCGCTCGTGCTCGGTCGGGGTCCGGCCGGTCGTCGGGTCCGTCGTGACGTCGCCGACGGTGAAGATGCCGAACTGCATCGCGCTCCTCCTGTAGTTGAAACTGCAACTAATGTGTCCAACCGGAGAAGGGTGGCGCCTATTCCACCTGGTCGCAGATCGCCGCCGGAACGACTGAACGCGGCCGCTCCCAGCAGGGAGCGGCCGCGCTCCTATCGGTCAGTCGTGCGCAACCACCTAGACACGCGTCCGTCGGCGGACCAGCGCCATGCCCGTCATCGCGAGGCCGAGCAGGATTGCCAGGACCGCGAGCCCGGATGGTGACTCCTCGTCGCCGGTGACGCCGGCGTTGACGGCGGTCGGCACCGCGGCGCCTGCCTGCGTCGTCGGGGTCGAGGCCTCTGCGCCGAGAACCACGGTGCTGGAACCGGCAGACTGCCCGCCGGACCCGCCGTTGCTGCCGGTGCTGGAGCCGTTGCCCGGGTCGGTGCTGTCTCCGGGGTCGCCCGGGTCAACGCCGGGGTCGTCGGGCGGGCACTGGTCATCGGCGTTTCCGGGTCCGCTGTTCGGCCCGGGGCCGCTGTTGGACCCGCTGTTGGACCCGCTGTCGGGCTACCGCTGGAGCCGCTGGTGGTGGAGCCAGGCCCACTGTTGTCATGGCAGGCGTTGCCGGGCCCGCTGTTGTCGGGACCGCTTGAGCCGGGCCCGCTGTTGTCGGTCTGGCAGCCGCAGTCGTGGGCGCCCGCGGAGACCGTGACTCCTCCGATGCCGACGAACACAAGTGCCGTGAGCAGAGCGATGACGAACTTGAACATGCTGGTGAATGCGAAATGGCGAACCATATGGAATCCCCCCGTATGGGTCCTCCCGAGACTTGTCGGTTTAGTGCGAAGACCCCGAGCCCCCCGCTCTGGAAGTTGACCAATCTACTAACCGTGACGGGGGTCCATCTCAAGAAAGGGCTTAAGGATTGTCGTGATCAACGATCTTAGGAATGCCTTAAGGATGCTCGCTGGCGAGACAGGCCGAACGCGGCCACCCCCAGCTGGGAGTGGCCGCGTTCAGGTCGGTCAGTCGCGCGTGACGGCCTGGGCACGCGTCCGGCGACGCATCAGCGCCACGAACGTCATGCCGAAGCCGACCAGCACGGCGAGGAGCGGAAGCACGGACCGGGACCACTCGTCACCGGTCAGGCCGGCCTCGACCGCGGTCGGTACGTCCGCGGAGGCTGCCGCCGACTGGCTGGCGGCCTGACTGTTGGGAGCCGAGGCCTGGGCGCCGAAGACCACGGTGCTGGTGTTTCCACCGTTCTCGTCGACCGTGTCCTGGACGCCATTGCTGCCGCCGGGGGTCTCACCGCCGGGGGTCTCACCGCCGGGGGTCTCACCGCCGGGGGTCTCCCCACCGGGGGTCTCCCCACCGGGGGTCTCCCCACCGGGGGTCTCACCGCCGGGGGTCTCACCACCGGGGGTCTCACCACCGGGGGTCTCCCCACCGGGGGTCTCCCCACCGGGGGTCTCCCCACCGGGGGTCTCGGTGTCCTCGCAGGGCTCGACCCAGAACACCTTGTGCTTGGTGTTGCTGCCCTGCGAGTACGCCGTGTAGGCCGTCAGCTTCACGTGGTAGCCGTGCTTGGGGTGCGGCTCGCCCACGAAGGTGAGCTCGGGGTAGGTGACGCCGTCGTAGCCGGACGTGCTGCCCCCACCGCTGTGGGAGTCCTGGTCGAGCGGGATCGAGTCGTACTGCTTCCCACCGCCTCGAGTGGGGGCGTGCTGCTCGAACGTCAGGTCCGACTTGGGAGCGATGGCGTCGAAGCCGTATCCCTCCACGGCGAACCCGCAGGGCAGGTGCGGGTCGTTGCTGGGATGCATCGGCGTGGAGCCGTCGCCACTGGAGTGGCCCGGGCCGTTGGGAGCCTCGAAGCCGGCGAGCTTCACGGTGCCGTTGTTGCCCTTCGGGTCACCCTTCTCGCCGCCGGACGTACCGGAGGGCTTGCTGGTGGGCGCCGCCTGAGTGGTCTTGCTCTGGTGGGCGTACGCGGAATTGCCGTGGGTCTTCTGGGGCTCCCGGGCCTGCGTGGGTTCCTGGGCCTTGTGGGAGCTGCCACCCTGCTGGGCCTTGTCAGCGCTCCGGCCGTTGCTGGTCGCGGGCGCCTTGCCCTGCTGATGGGCGTTGCCCTGCTGATGGGCGTTGCCCTGCTGGTGGGCCTTGCCGGGCTTGTCGGCCCGTTCTGTCTGCTGCCCCTTTGCCTGACCGTGGCCGGCGAGGGCCGCGGCGGGCAGTGCGGTTGCTCCGACAACCGAAACCAGGAGCGCGGTGAGCAGGGCGGTCACGAATTTGAAAGTGCTGGTGAGAGCACGGGGGCGTGTCATTGGATTCCCTCGTCTGGTCAGTCCCGAGACTGGCGGTGTGTTCGGACTGCGGGGCCCGAGCTCCCACAGCCGAACAACGACGAGCGAGTGAACTGGTTACGACTCCCCGGGTTAAGCCCCTTCAGCCTCAGGCACGCGAGGGCTTGGCCACGACGACGACGTTGCTCAGGTAGCGGGTGCCGTCCCAGTCCTCACACGTGACCAGCACGAGTCGACCCGTCACCTCCTGGCTGAAGAGCCGCTTCGCGTGCTGAGCAACCGATCCCTTGCCGAAGACCTCCACCGACCGGACGTCGTAGGGGATGATTCCGCGCGCGGTGTAGACGGTGACCCGGTCGCCTGCGTGGAGCCGTTCGAGGTTGTCCATCGCACCGCCGCCGGTGTGGACGGTGTGGCCGGTCACGAGGGCGCTGCCCCGGCGGGCGCCGGTCGGGGCACCGGCCGACCACCAACCGAGCAGCTGCGGATCCGAGGGCGGGGTCAGTGCACTCCCGACCGTGCTGATCGGGACGACCGGCGCGTCCATCCTCAGCCGCTCGATGACCACACGGCGGGGCACGCCCGGCTTCCACGCAGGTCGCCCGTCGCGGTGGAACGTCGTGCCGACCTCCGCGTGCGGCCTGGTCGCGACGGTGGCTGTCGACGCCTCCTCGGAAAGCGGAGCGGGCGCTTCTCCAGAGAGGTCTCCCCACGCAGCAGCCGAGCCGAGGGCGACAAGTGTCACCCCCAGCCCGGCTACCACGACGCGTGCGAGACTCACCTATTCAGGTTACGTCCTCGCCCGGGAGGCCGCACCGATCCGCCGCGGACGGAAGGTCAGGCCCACCAGGGCGGCGCCGAGGAACGCCGCGGCGATCCCGAGGAGACCCAGGCCGCCTCCGGTGCCTGCCAGCTCCCGCTGCTGCGGTGCCAGTCCGGCATCGATCGCAGTGGGCACCCGGGCTGCCGGAGTCCCGGCAACCACACCGGCACTGTTGGTCGGGGCCGTGGCCTGCGCACCCTTGACGGTGGGTCCGTTGCTCGGGGTGCTCCCGTCATCCGGCACAACCACCGGCGGCTTGTTCTCGTCGCAACCAGGCTGCGTCGGGTCCTCCTCGCAGGTCGGGCCAGGATCCGGGCAACCCTCTTCGGTCTCCTCGCACGGCGGCTCGGGGCAACCCTCTTCGGTCTCCTCGCACGGCGGCTCGGGGCAACCCTCTTCGGTCTCCTCGCACGGCGGCTCGGGGCAACCCTCTTCGGTCTCCTCGCACGGCGGCTCGGGGCAACCTCGTCCTCCGGCGTCGGCTGCTCCTCGCACGGCGGTGCCGGGCAGTCGACTGCCGGGGTGGACTCGAACACCCACTGCGACACCGCACCCTCGGCGAGCACGAAGCCCTCCTCGAGATGAGCGGTCACCGTGTTGACTCCGTTGGCGGCGATGGTGCCCACGACCGACGATCCGTCCTGCAGGGTGTAGGTCACGCCCTCCATCGCGGTCACGGTGATGGTGCCGAACGGGTCGGGGTCGCAATCGTCCGTGTGGCCCTCTGCCATGCGGCGTTACCTCGGTCAGCTGGTCACCGGGGCAGGTGTAGTCGGCCTGGTCCTTGCCGTCCTCGCCTTCCTTGAGGTCGGCGTAGACATCGTGGCGCAGGCCGTCGTTCGACATGTGCTCCCAGTACACGCCGTCCGGGTACTCCGACTCGATGATGTGCGACGACGGGTCATTTGGGTTGATGAGGTTCCAGCCGTTGCCGAGTTCACCCTTGCCGTTCACCGGGTGGCAGATCCAGGGCTTCTCCACCGGCGGGCAGGTGTCCGTCTCCTCGCACGGCGGTGCCGGGCAACCCTCTGCCTGCGGGTTGGCCTCACAGTCCGGGCCCGGCGGCGGGCACTCGATGGTCTTGGTGTACTCGTACTCGATGACGTCGTCCGTGCCAGGCACGGGGGTCCGCACCTGCTTCTGCCACAGGTAGTCGGTGTCCTCGACACCGGGGACGAAGCTCCCGGCCTTCAGGAACCATGACGCAGTGTTCGGCCCGCTGCCCGCCTCGTAGGGCGATAGGGGCGGGGCTGCGGCGTGTGGTCCCCCCTGCGGATTCCCGTTGGTGGGGTTCCAGCCGTCATGCAGCGAGGTCTGGGTCTCGTCGGCGTAGACCGGGGGTGCATCAGCGGAGTTGCCCCCGGTCCAGGTGTAGAAGGTGACCTCGGTGTTGTCCCAGTGGCCTTCGGTGGAGTCGTCCACCGTGCCTGCAGAGACGTACTGCTCGAGGTCGCCGTCCGCGCTGGGCGCGACGTTTGTCTCGGTGCGAACCGGCTCCCCCTCGTTCACCCAGTCGGTGTACGTCGGGTCCGTGCCCTCGGTCTTGACGCGGCTCGCGCCGGTGGCGACCCACGGGGCTCCGGGGTCGGTCTCGAACCACTGCGTGACGACCTGATCGACGCAGGTGGTGTCGTCGGCCCGCGCTGGGCTGGCCGGGGAGAGAGCCGCCACCAGCCCAAGCGCCGTCAGGGCTAGGGCGGCGGCGATGAAGAGTAGCTGCTTGAGGCGCAAAGTGGCCGCCATGGGAGGTCCGTCCTTCTGTTCGGCGACCCGCCGCTTGCTTGACGGGTCGCGGTCCACCCCGAGTGCTCCGAGTGAGCACTTCAATGGACCACGGGCGCGGGCCGTCCGTGGGCGACTGAACAGATCTTGGGCGAGGCTCGATACAAGCCTGAACGCCCGCTGCAACGACCTTGAAGGCCGGCGGATTTCTCGCAGATCGAGAGAAGAACATCTGGACCAGCCACCACCCTGCGCGACGGATCGGCGAAGGGGGTGGAAATCGCGCGAAATGGTCCTCGCGGGCCATGTCGCTCTGGCCGATCGAGGGATTGCACTCCGTCCGAACTTGAAGGATCCTTGAAAGTCCGGTTGAAGGATCCTTGAAGTTGGTCGCTCAAAGAGGGGGCGGCCACAAATCTCGGGAGGACCCATGCAGCTGCTCGTCCGCGTCGCGTCCGCTCTGGCGGCCTCGGCCATGGTCGTCGCGGCCACGGTGCCACCGGCCCAGGCCTCGGTGTGGCGGGTCCCGGCGCCTGACCACTCGGTGAACCCGGCGACCCATCCCAACGAGTACGAGAACCGGATCGTCGCCAGGATCAACGACGCCCGGGCGCGCGCCGGCCTGAAGAAGCTCCGGGTCTTCCAGAGCTGCCTGGACGGCCACGCCGAACGCTGGGCGAAGTATCTCGCCGAGAGCGGGCGGCTCGAGCACCGCAACCAGCAGCGCGTCCTGAGCGAGTGCAACCTCCACTGGACAGGGGAGACTCTGGCCCGGGGGGCGGGCGGTCTCACTCCGCGCCAGATGGTCAGTGCCTGGATGCACTCGCCCGGCCACCGGGCCGTGCTGATGAAGTCCCGCGCCAACCTCGCCGGCGTGGCGATCCGACGCGACGCTCAAGGCCGGGTCGTAGGCGTCGTCAACCTCGGCGACCCGACCTGACGTCCCCGCCCGGCGGGCCGGGCAGGGTGAGATGATGCGCGCTCCCTCACTCGAGCCCGGAGGTCGGTCATGCTCCACGTCGCGGTCGCGACGCGAGCGTTCCGGCGTTACTCGACCTACACCGCCGCCACCCTGGCGGGGATCTTCACCAACTCGGTCTTCGGAGTCATCTACTCCTACGCCTACCTCGCGCTCTGGGCCGAGAACCCTCAGGCGGGAGGGTACGACGCCACCGACGCGGTGACCTACGTCTGGCTCGGCCAGGCGCTGCTGATGACGGTCGCCCTCTGGGGTGGCGGTACCACCGACGACCTGGCCGAGCGGATCCGGACCGGCGACGTCGCCATCGACCTCTACCGTGCCCGGCGCCGTCGCGCGGAAGGTCGAGGGGCCGCGACAGTGGCTGTCCTTCCCGGCCCATGCCAGCGCCGCGCCGATCGTGGCCGCGGTCGCGGCGGCGTACGACGTGGCCGACCTCTCCATCCAGGAGCCCGCGATCGAGGACGTCATCCGCGACCTCTACTCCTCGACCGACTCCCTTTAACGCGCTGTTGACGGTCCTGGGCGACGTTGTCCGCGGACGTCCGGACGCTCGGGGTTCATCTCAGGCACCAGCGACGCCCAGGCGTGATGGGAGCAACTCTGATGGAACGCATGAAGCACCGGGGAGCCGAGCCGACTCGCTCGCCCAGGGTGCACAGAATCAATCGCCGGCGCAGCCTCGGCGCAGCCGTGGCAGCAGGAGCCATGGTGGCAGTGGCGATGCCGGTCCTGTCCTCCGTGTCCTCCGATGCGGCCGTCGGCGGCCGGCGCAGCATCGAGGTCACCACGACCACCGACCTCGTCATCCTGGAGGGCTACCCGCGTCGCGCCCAGGTCAGGATCAAGGCGCTCAGGGGTGGGGTCCTCGTCGGCTCCGCTGTGAAGCGGGTCCAGCCAGGTGGCTCGATCGAGCTCAACCACGGCGGCGGGGCTGACTGCTGGGAGTCGGCCACGACGCCCAACCTCCGGCCCGGCGACAAGATCCGCACCAGGATCATCGGCACCCCGACCATTGACAGCATGGTCGTGCGGGGCCTGTTCATCGACACCGTGGAGCGGGGCGACACGTCGGTCACCGCCAGCGGCACCGTGCGACTGGCGGGACGGACGGGAGTGCCCTCGGGCCCGTTGGAGCTTCGCGTCAGGACCGACAGCGGCGACTTTCGCGAGAACATCCGCGCCGATGTGGATGCGGACGGCAACTGGACCCACACGATCGGTGGTATCGCGGCGGGTGAAGCCGCCGGCGCCGAGGTCGTTCTCGAGTGGATCGGCGGTGGCGGCGGCGAGCTGACGGTCGCGGAGGAGGCCGGGCCGGCGCTGCGGCTCCCGGGGTGCCCCCGGGTCGAGGCGGACTAGAGCAAGGCACTCAAGACCCGGGGACGGCAGAGGCCGTCCCCGGGTCGGTGCATGTCCTCCGGAGCTCACCGGGAGATCGCGACGTGCTCGCGATTCGGGCGCACGGCTCAACGACCGGCATCGGCCCGGGGCCTGCTTTAACGCGCTCTTGACGATCTGGCGCCACCGTTTCGGTGGGCGACGCTCGGCGCCCTGGGTGACGGGAGCAACACAATGGAACAGATCCGGCAGTGGCGCGCGGGACCGACCCGCGCCGGCAGGGTGCACAGACGAAACAGCAGTGGGCGTCGGCTCCGGGCAGCTGCGGCCGCGGGAGCCATGGTGGCGGTGGCGATGCCGGCCCTCTCTGCGGACGGCGCCGTTGGCGGCACCCGAAGCATCGAGGTCTTCACGGGACCGGACGTGGTCATCCTGGGCGGCTATCCGCCCAACACCAACGTCAAGGTCGAGGTGGTTCGACACGGCTTCGTGGTCGGCTACACGACGAGGCTCACGGACTCCATCGGCGGGATCGAGATCAATCACGTCGGAGGCGGGGCCGGCGACTGCTTCCAGTCGCCCACCACGCCCGACGTCCAGCCGACCGACAAGATCCGGGCCACCGTCCTGAAGGCCGGCGGCACCACGGACACCAGCGTCGTCCGCGGCGTGTGGATCGACGACATCCAGTTCGACAACACGACCATCACGGTGTCCGGCCACGTGTCACTCACCGGACCCGACGCGGTGGACCCGGCCACCGACATCCTCGAGCTGCGGATCAACAAGGACACTCCGTGGGACGTCAACGACCGTGCGGGCCGTGAGGACCGCCGCGAGGAGATCGCACCGGACGTACAGCCAGACGGCACCTGGACCCACGTGCTCACCGCGAGCGTCGCCGACGTCGCGGAGGCGCGGGACGGCGCAGACACCTTCCTCGAGTGGTCCACGGCCACTGCCGGCGAGCTGACGGTCGCCGAGTTCGAAGTACCCGAGGCGATCGAGGGCTGCCCCCCACCGGCTGCCGGTCCGAGCGCTCCCCTGCTGCCGAGGGCGCAGGACAGCGGAAAGAACGGCGACCACGTCACCAACCAGGCCACCGACCTGACGTTCTCCGGCCTCGCGGGAACCGGCGTGACCGGCGAGCCCGGCCCGGGCGACACCGTGACGCTCCAGGTGGACGGAGCTGACGCCGGCGAGGTGACGGCAGACGGCAACGGCGTCTACCGGTTCACGGGCGTCGACCTCGCGGCTCGCGCCACACCCCACACGGTGCGCGTCATCACGCCCCAGGGCTTTGCCGCCCGCCTGGTCACCGTGGACACCAAGAAGCCCAACGTGTGGCAGCGCTCGCTCGGTCCGAGCCCACTCCAGCTCGCGGGAGCCGACCAGCTCCGGGCGGTGTACGGCATCGGTGAGCGGGCGACGCTGCAGGCGAGGATCGACCCCTTCGGCTCGACCAACACGGTGCGTGCCTTCGCCCAGCGCACCATTGCCGGGGCCGGGTCGGCGGAGTTCACCTGGAACGGGAAGAACGTGGCCGGCCGCGACGTCCAGCCGGGTCGCTACCAGCTGGTCCTCCAGGCCACCGACAGGGCCGGCAACATCGCTGTCCAGCGCGACGCCTTCCGGGTGACGCAGTAGGCGCCCGGCACCACGACCCGGGGACGGTGGGGGGCCGTCCCCGGGTCTGTGCCGGTGCGTGGTCGCCCCGGCTGGGAGACTGCGGGCATGCTGCTCGACACCGACGTCCTCGGGGCGCCGTACACGACCGAGACGATCGGGTTCCCACCCGACGACGAGGGACCGGTGGTGGCGACCCTGGTCCGCCGCCCCGCGGACAGGGAGGGCCACACCGGCCGCAGGGCCGTGTTGCACGTGCACGGCTTCGCGGACTACTTCTTCCAGACCGCATACGCCGAGTGGTGGACGGCCCGCGGCTATGACTTCTACGCCCTCGACCTGCGCAAGTACGGGCGTTCGCTGCGCCCACACCAGACCCCCAACTACGTCGCTGACCTGCACGACTACTTCCCCGAGCTGGACTCGGCCTGGTACCGCATCACGGAGCGGGACGGCCACGACCACGTCGTCCTCAGCGCCCACTCCACCGGGGGCCTGACGGTGCCGTTGTGGGTCAACCAGCGGCGACATCGGGTGGCGGGCATGGTGCTGAACTCACCGTGGTTCGACCTGCACGGCTCCTCGCTGATGCGCACCCTCGGGACGCGAGCGGTGCTCCGGATCGGCACCCACCTGCCGATGCGCGTCATCCGGCGCAACGTCACCGGCTTCTACACCCGCAGCCTGCATCGCGACCACGAGGGCGAGTGGGGGTTCGACCTGGCGTGGAAGCCGATCATGTCCTTCCCGGTGTACGCCGGGTGGCTGCGAGCGATCCGGCTCGGGCACGCCGAGCTGCACGCCGGACTCGACGTCGGTTGTCCCGCGCTCGTGCTCACCTCGGGCGCCAGCGCCCTGCCCACCGAGATGGGCGAGGACGTGCACGACCACGACATCGTCCTCGACGTGGAGCAGATCCGGCGATGGACAACGGCACTGGGCCGGCACGTGACCTATGTGGGCATCGAGGGCGCCCGGCACGACGTGGTCCTCTCCCGCGCCGCCGTCCGATCGCGCGTCTACTCCGAGCTGGAGCGCTGGGTCACGGCGTACGTCGACTGAGCGCATGCCACGACCGGGCTCGACCCGCCCGTCGCGGCCCCTTCGTCGGTCGCGGGCTGCTCGACCTTCGCTCGCGACGCCGTGACCTCGTTCCTCGGTCACAGCTGCTCGCTCGCTAGGCTGCGCCGCATGAACCCCGCACTCGGCCTCGCCGCCGCCCGCGTCGTCATCGGAAGCTGTGCCCTCGCAACTCCCGACCTCGGCACCAAGCTCTTCCGGCTCGACGGCCCCGGCAACCCACAGCTGCCCTACATGACCCGGCTCTTCGGGTCCCGCGAGATCGCACTCGGCGCAGCGACCTTGCTCGCGACGGGAGCGACCCGCCGCAACCTGGTCCTGGCCGGGATCGCCGTCGACGTGGCCGACGCGGCCGCGGCGTGGCTGGCCGGAGAGGCGCGCGCCGTCGACCGGACCACCGCGGCCCTGCTCACCGCGCCGGCCGTGGCCGCCGTGTTCGCCGGTGCAGCCGGGGTCGCCGCCGGAATCTGAGCCCACGAGCCGCGGCCGACTCCGCGGGCTAGACAACGGATCCGTCCGGTCGGGACTCCCCTACCGTTGAGGTGTCAGCGCGTCGTAGGAGTCCCACCATGACCGAGATGCCACCTCCCTCAGCCGAGCCGCACCCGACCGGACCCGGCACCGCCCATCCCGGCGGTCTGCTCGACCGGTTCCTCGCCCGCCTCATCGACGGCCTCGTCCTCGGCGTCGTCTACATCCTGCTCAGCGCGATCTTCCGCCCGGTGTTCATCTCCGGAGTCGACTCCACCGGCGAGCTCTTCGCCTTCTACACCGTGGTCTCGATCCTCTGGACCGCCGTGGCCATCGGCTACTTCGCCTTCATGGAGTCGAGCCGCGGGCAGACCGTGGGCAAGATGGTCATGAAGCTGCGCACGCAAGGTCCGGAGGGGGCCAACCCGACCCTGGCCCAGGGCGTACGCCGCAACATCTTCTACGCCTTCGAGCTGCTCGCCATCGTCCCGCTCATCGGATTCTGGCTGGGCCCGCTCGTCACCTTCGTCGCGGTCAGCCTCATCGGGTTCGGGATCCACTCCGACAAGGTCAGCCGGCAGGGCTGGCACGACGAGTTCGCCGGGGGGACCCGGGTGGTCAAGCTAGCCTGAGGTGTGATCTGTGCGGGTTTCGGGTACTCGCATCCGGTACGCCAACCCGTGGGAGGGAAGCGATGGCACAAGAGACCGAGCAGTACGACGCACGCCGGGAGCTTCTGAAGATCCTGCTGACCCGGGTGCAGCGTGACCGGTTTCCATCGGCGACCATGATGAATCTCATCGAGCAGCTGATGGGCCCGGACGAGCGTTCGATCTATGCCCAGGTGCTCATGGAGAAGATCCGCAACGACCCGCATCCCAGCCTCCCGATGATGCAGCGGGTGCTGGCCCTGGGTTGAGTGCCGCCAGACGGCATCACCCGCGCAGGAAGACCGTGAGGGCGACGACGCCCACCACGACGATCACGGCGCGCAGCAGGGTGGCCGGCAGCCGGCGACCGACGCCGGCGCCGATCTGCCCGCCGACCACCGAGCCGACCGCGATCAGGCCGGCGATCGGCCAGTCGACGTCGGCGACGGCGATGAACACCACGGCGGCCACCGCGTTGACGAGGAGGGCCAGGACGTTCTTGGTGGCGTTGTGCCGCTGGAGGTCGTCGTCGACGCCGATGCCCAGGATCGCCATCAGCAGCACTCCCTGGGCGGCTCCGAAGTAGCCGCCGTAGACGCCCGCGCCGGCCACGGCCGGCCACACCCAGGCGGCTCCGTGTTCCGGGATGCCTCCGCGGGCGGCGTGCCGGGCGGCCACCTTGCGCTGGATCGCCGGCCCGAGGATCACGAGGAGAACGCCGATCCCGATCAGCACGGGCACGATCGCGTCGAAGGCGGACGAGGGCAGGACCAGCAGGAGCACAGCGCCGGCGATGCCCCCCAGCACCGAGGCCGAGGCCAGGCGCAGCAGGCGGCTGCGCTGTCCTGCCAGCTCGCGGCGGTAGCCGACCGCGCCGGACAGCGAACCCGGCACCAGGCCGACCGTGTTGGAGACGTTGGCCGTCACCGGTGGCACGCCGAGGGCCAGCAGCGTCGGGAACGTGATCAGCGTGCCCGACCCCACCACGGTGTTGATGGTTCCGGCAGCCACGCCGGCGAGCAGGACTGCGGCGATCTCCAGGCCCGTCACGTGGCTGGCGGCACCCCGAGGTCAGGCCGGCCCGGGTTGGCGGCACTCTCGGCCTCCGCGATCGCCTGCTCCACGCTGGCGGTGGTGTTGGCCAGCTCGGATTCCACGCCCGCCTCGACCTCGGGCTCGCTCGGCCCCATGTCGACACGGGTCCGGGGCCCTCCGACCTCCTGCGGGATGCCCTTCAGGTCGTTCATCGTCGAGCCCAGCCCCTCGAGCGCCTTGCCGATCTCGCTGGGCACGATCCACACCTTGTTGGCGTCGCCCTCGGCGATCTTCGGCATCATCTGGAGGTACTGGTAGGCGAGCAGCGACTGGTCGGGGCGGCCGTCGTGGATGGCCTGGAAGACGGTCTGGATCGCCTGGCCCTCACCCTGGGCCCGCAGGATCGACGACTCCCGGTCAGCCTGCGCTCGCAGGATCTGGGACTCCCGGGCGCCCTGCGCGTTGAGGATCGAGGACTGCTTGGAGCCCTCGGCAGTGAGGATCGCTGCCTGCCGCTGACCCTCGGCCGTCAGGATCACGGCGCGCTTCTCGCGGTCGGCGCGCATCTGCTTCTCCATGGAGTCCTTGATGGACGGCGGCGGGTCGATGCCCTTCAGCTCGACCCGGTTGACCCGGATCCCCCACTTGCCGGTGGCCTCGTCGAGGACGCCGCGCAGGCCGGAGTTGATCGAGTCACGGCTGGTCAGCGTCTCCTCGAGGTCCATGCCGCCGACGATGTTGCGCAGCGTGGTCATGGTGAGCTGCTCGATCGCCTGGATGTAGTTGGCGATCTCGTAGGTCGCCGCAACCGGGTCGGTCACCTGGAAGTAGATGACGGTGTCGATGGAGACGACGAGGTTGTCCTCGGTGATCACCGGCTGGGGCGGGAAGCTGACGACCTGCTCGCGCAGGTCGATCAGGTAGCGCACCCGGTCGACGAACGGGACGACGACGTTGAGGCCGGCGGGCAGGGTCTGCTTGTACTTGCCGAAACGCTCGACGATGCCGGCCCGCGCCTGCGGGACGATCCGCACGGTCTTGGCGAGCAGCACCACCACGAACAGGAACGACAGCACGATCATGATCAACGCAGTCATGACGGAGCTCCTCTCAGAGTTGCAGGAATCGGAAGGTCGATCAGGACTCGAGGCCTGGCACGGGGTGGACGAAGGCGGTGGCGCCGCGGATCTCGAAGACCTCGACGGTTTCCCCCGCTGCGATGGTGAGTGTCTCGTCGTAGGGCTGGGCGGACCAGATCTCCCCGGCCAGTCGGATCCGGCCCGGAGCAAGGGCGGTGATCGGCTCGGTGACGAGCCCCTGCGGCCCACCAGCTTGCCGTGGCCGAGCTGGAGCTCGGGACCGCCGTGGAACCTCTTGGCCAGACCCGGGCGGACGACGGCCAGCATCGCGATCGACGTTGCGGCTGCGGCCAGGAGCTGCAGAGCCACCGGCGCGTCGATCGCTGCCATCACGAACCCGGCGAGCGCACCCACGGCGAGCATGATCAGGATCAGGTCGAGGCTGAACATCTCGGCGACCCCGAGCAGGATGGCGGCCCCGAGCCACGTCTCCCACATGTGATCCCGAAACCACTCCATGTCGAGACTTTAGCCTGCGCTCCCCACTCAACCGCCCCTGTGGCGGGTACGACGGCGCGCCGCGTACCGCCCGTCCTGGTGACTCAGCAGCAGCGGCATCCCGAACGTCCGGGAGAGGTTCTCCTCGGTGATCACATGGGGCAGCGGCCCGGACGCCACCGCCCGACCCCCGCGCAGCAGCAGCGCGTGGGTGAAGCCGGGCGGGATCTCCTCGACGTGGTGTGAGACCAGGACCGTGGCCGGCGAGTCCTCGTCCATCGCAAGCACGCTGAGCGTCGACACCAGGTCCTCCCGGCCGCCGAGGTCGAGGCCGGCCGCCGGCTCGTCGAGCAGGAGCAGCTCGGGGTCGGTCATCAACGCCCTGGCGATCTGGACCCGCTTGCGCTCGCCCTCGCTGAGGGTGCCGAAAGTCCGACTCTTCAGGTGCCGGACCCCGACTTCCTCCATCAGGTCCGCGGCCCGCTCGTGGTCGAGGTCGTCGTACTCCTCCCGCCAGCGGCCCAGCACGCCGTACGACGCCGAGACGACGACGTCGTGCACCACCTCCTGGCGCGGGATCCGCTCGGCGAGCGCCGCGCTGGTGAGACCGATCCGGGGGCGGAGCTCGAAGACATCCACGGTGCCGAGGACCTCGTCGAGGATTCCGGCGACCCCCGAGGTCGGATGGATCTGGGCGGACGCGACCTGCAGCAGCGTCGTCTTGCCTGCGCCGTTGGGCCCCAGGATCACCCAGCGCTCGTCGTCCTCCACGTCCCAGGAGATCGAGTCGACGAGGGTGGCCTGGCCGCGGCGCACGGTGACGTCGGCGAACTCGAGCACGGCGGCCATGGCCGCAACCCTAGCCACCCCAGGCCGCGGCGTATCCTCACCCGCCGTGACCTCCGCGCTCCTTCCGTCCGTGCGCCTCTCCTGGTGGGGCACCGCCTGGTTGCGCGGCCACGTCGTGAGCGACCAGATGGTCGACGGCGTGGTGGGTGAGGACGCAGTGCACCTCGTCGGCAGCGCGGACGGGGCTGAGCCGCTCGTGCTCGCGCTGGGACGGCTCAGGAGCCTCGGCGCGACCGGGTTCGGGCTCGCCCTGCCGGTGGCCGGCGACCCTCTGGGACTGGGCGGGCCGACGGCGTTCAACGCCGCCGCCCTGGCCGCCGGGGAGGCTGTGGTGACGACCAATGCGGACGTGGGGCTGGTACCCGAGCGGGTGGGCGCCTCGGTGACCTGGGCTGAGCACTCCGCCCAGCGACGGCAGGTGCCGGACGTCGGCGAGGCCGACCGGGCGCTGCGCTCGGCCCTGCTGGAGACGGCGGAGGAGCTGGCCCGCCTCGACGTCGCCCGGTGGCGGCCGGAGGTCGCCGACGAGCTGATCGACCTGCGCCGACCCCATCCGGTCGCGGCACCGCCGGGGGTCCCGTCCCGCTGCCTCTCGCTGGCCGGCCGCGGGATCCAGGCGATGGCGATCGTGGAGCTCGCCCTGGTCGACGACGGCAGCGCGCTCACCGCCGCCGAGACCACGCAGCGTCAGTCGGCCCTGGCGTCCCTCGAGCGAGCGTCGCGACGTGCCCTGGTCGCGGCCTGCTCGCCGGACGTGTGGCCGGACTGACGACCGCTCAGGCCGGTGCCCACACCCCGAGCTCGTTGCCGCTCGGGTCGGTGAAGTGGAAGCGCCGGCCTCCCGGGAAGTCGTAGGGGCCCTCCACGACCTCGCCACCCGCGCCCCGCACGGCCTCCACGGTGGCATCGAGGTCATCGGAGTAGAGGAGCACCAGTGGTCCGCCCCGCTGTGCGGTGCGAGCCGGGTTGAGTCCCCCGACCTCACCCTCGCCGTCAGGTGAGCGGATGCCGGAATAGTCCGGCCCGTAGTCGTTGAAGGTCCATCCGAAGGCGGAGCCGTAGAACTCCTTGGCAGCCGGCAGGTCGGCCGCGTTGAGCTCGATGTAGTCGAACGCGTGATGGGTGTGTGCCATGACCCTCAGCCTAGGGAGCGCCGCCGACACCAGCGGGTCGGCGATAGCCTCGACACCGACATGGACGACGACGCCCCCAAGACCCTCCTGATCACGCTCACCGGCAAGGACCGCCCGGGCGTGACGTCCTCCATCTTCGGGACCCTGTCCCATGCCGGCGTCGAGGTCCTCGACATCGAGCAGATCGTGCTGCGCCGCCGCCTGGTGCTCGGCGTGCTGGTGTCGGCCCCGCGTGACTGGCGGAAGCTTCGCGACGCCGTCGAGGAGACGGCCGCGGCCATGGACATGCACGTCGAGGTCGACCGCGGGGTCGGTGACAACCGCGCCCGACGACATGGCCGGTCCCACGTCACCGTTATCGGCACTCCGCTGAAGGCCTCCGCCATGGCGGCCGTCGCCGGTCGGATCGCCGACAGCGGTGCCAACATCGACCGGATCGAGCGGATGGCGCGCTACCCCGTGACCGCCATCGACCTGCACGTCTCGGGCGCCGACCCGGAGATGCTGCGTGCGCTGCTGGCCACGGAGGCGGCCCGTCAGTCCATCGACATCGCCGTCCAGCCCGCCAACCTGCTGCGGCGCAGCATGCGTCTGATCGTGATGGACGTCGACTCCACCCTGGTCCAGGGCGAGGTCATCGAGATGCTCGCCGACCACGCCGGTTGCGGGCCTGAGGTCACCAGGATCACCGAGGCTGCGATGCGCGGGGAGCTGGACTTCGAGGAGTCGCTGCGCGCGCGGGTGGCGCTGCTCGAGGGAGTCGATGCCGGGTGCCTCGACGCGGTCTACGAGGCGCTCCAACTCGCCCCCGGTGCCCGGACCCTGGTCCGGACCTTGCTCCGCCTGGGCTACCGGTTCGCGATCGTCTCCGGTGGGTTCAGTCAGATCACCGACCGGTTGTCGGAGGACCTCGGCATCCACTTCGCGCGCGCCAACGAGCTCGAGATCGTCGACGGCAAGCTCACCGGACGCATCGTCGGCAACGTCGTGGACCGGGCCGGGAAGGCAGCCGCGCTGCGCGAGTTCGCCGCCGAGGCGGGTGTCCCGCAGCAGGCCGTGATCGCCATCGGGGACGGCGCCAACGACCTGGACATGCTCAACGCCGCCGGCCTCGGCATCGCCTACAACGCCAAGCCCGTCCTCCGCGACGCGGCGGACACCTCGGTCAACGTGCCGTACCTCGACGCGATCATGTACCTCCTCGGCATCTCGCGCGAGGAGATCGAGGCCGCCGACGAGGAGGCAGGGTTCGTCACCCCGTCGCCTCCCGTTCCGTAGGTCGGTGCGTGGCTAGCCGCGGCCCACGTAGAAGGCCACCAGGCGTGCGCTGGTGAGGTCGAGCTCGGCCCAGGCGCCGTCGTACTCGAACACGGCCACGGCACTGGTCGGGAAGCCGGACGCCATCGCGTTCGAGGCCTCCGGGTCTCCCTCGCCGTCGTCCATCAGCTGGGCGAGGTGGGCCATGGTCGGGTTGTGCCCCACGACGACCAGCACCCGCGCGTCCGCGGGTGTCCCGCGGAGCAGGTCGAGGGCAGTGTCGGGCCCAGCGCTGTAGAGCCCCTCGTCGACGCTGGGTTGGAGCTCCCAGCCCGCGCCCGAGGCCAGGGCCGTCCAGGTCTCCATCGCGCGGGTCGCGGCCGAGACCAGGGCATGGTCGGGTACGACGCCCTGACCGGCCAGCCACTGCCCGGCCGCCGCCGCGTCCTCCCGTCCGCGATCAAGGAGCCGCCGGGCATGATCGGTCTCCGCGGACTGCTCGGCCTTCGCGTGCCGGACCACGACGAGACGGCGGGAATCCTGCTGCACGCGCTCACAGTCCCATGCCCTAGCCTCGCTGTCATGCCCAGCGGACCGCTCATGATCATCGGTGGTGCCGAGGACAAGCTCAGGCGGCGCGCCATTCTCACCGAGTTCGTGGGCGCTGCCGGGGGCGAGGAGGCACGCATCGCGATCATCGCCACCGCCTCGTCGCTCGGGCCCGAGGTCGTCGAGGTCTATGACGCCCTTTTCCGCAGGTTGGGCGCCGCCGAGGTGGTCTCAGTGCGCCCTGAGAGCCGCGAGCAGGCACACGACCGCGACCTGGTAGCCGAGCTGGACAAGGCGACCGGGGTCTTCATGACCGGGGGCAACCAGCTGAAGCTCTCCGCGGTGATCTGCGGGACGCCGTTCGGAGACGCGCTCATCGACGCGCACCAGCGAGGCGTCGTCGTGGCCGGCACCTCCGCCGGCGCCAGCATCCAGTCCTCGCACATGGTGGCCTTCGGCGGGCCGGGCTCGACCCCGAAGCAGCGGATGACCCAGGTGGCGGCCGGACTCGGCCTCCTCGAGTCCTGCGTCATCGACCAGCACTTCGACCAGCGCAACCGCTACGGCCGGCTGCTGATGATCGTCAGCCAGTCCCCTTCGTTGCTCGGCATCGGCGTCGACGAGGACACCGCAGCGGTGGTGGAGGAGATCGAGGGGCACGAGGTCCTGCGGGTGGTGGGCAAGGGCGCGGTGACGATCTTCGACCCCGCCCAGGTCGTCACCAACGCCTATGAGGCCAAGCGGGCCTCGCCGTTGCTGGCGAGCGGCGTGGTCCTGCACGTCCTCCCCCACGGCTCGCGCTTCGACATGACCACCCGCACGCTGATCCCGCCGCCCAGGTTCGCCGACCCGGCGGAGGCCGCCGAGATCGCGGAGGCCGGGAAGGACCTCCGCCAGCTCGCCCGCGACATCGCCGCCGACGACGTATCACCCAGTGCGCTGCGCCGACGCAGGGCACGGACTCGCAGGAAGACCGAGCACCCACCCCAGGACGGAGCCTCGTCATGACTGAACGCCCCACACCCGATCTCCAGCTCCTCGAGACCCGGGTCTATCGGGGCGCCAACGTGTGGTCCTACGACCAGGCGATCCACCTCGTCGTGGACCTCGGCTCCCTGGAGAAATTCCCGACCAACACACTCCCCGGGTTCACCGACAACCTGCTGCAGATGCTGCCCGGTCTGCGCGAGCACTCGTGCTCGAGGGGACGCCGTGGGGGGTTCGTCGAGCGGCTCAACGAAGGGACGTGGCTGGGCCACGTCGCCGAGCACTGCGCGCTTGCCCTCCAGCAGGTCGTCGGCCACGACATCCGGCGCGGCAAGACCCGCCAGGTGAAGGGGAGGACCGGCGTCTACAACGTGATCTACGGGTACGCCGACGAGCAGGTCGGCCTGGCCGCCGGGCAGCTCGCCGTACGCCTGGTCAACCATCTCGTCGAGGCCGACCGTGACTTCGACTGGGAGAACGAGCTCGAGGCCTTCATCAAGCGGGCGCAGCGTACGGCGTTCGGTCCGTCGACCCAGGCCATCATCGACGAGGCGGTGTCCCGGGACATCCCGTGGATCCGCCTCAACCAGCACTCCCTCGTCCAGCTCGGCCAGGGCGTCCACGCGAAGCGGATCCGGGCCACGATGACGTCGGAGACGAGCTCGATCGCGGTCGACATCGCTTCCGACAAGGACCTGACCACCAGGCTGCTCGGGGCTGCCGGCCTCCCCGTGCCCCGGCAGGAGTCCGTCCGGAGCGCTGACCAGGCGGTCAGGGTCGCCAGTCGCATCGGCTTCCCGGTCGTCGTCAAGCCGCTCGACGGCAACCACGGCCGGGGGGTCTGCCTGGACCTGCGCAGCGAGGCCGACGTGCGCGAGGCGTTTCCCGTCGCGCGGGAGCAGTCACGGCGGGGCTGGGTCATCGTCGAGTCCTTCATCACCGGCAAGGACTACCGCTGCCTGATCATCGACGGACGCGTGGCCGCCATCGCCGAGCGGGTGCCTGCGCACGTCGTCGGGGACGGCCACTCCACCGTGCAGGAGCTGGTCGACCTGACCAACGCCGACCCGCGCCGAGGCGTTGGCCACGAGAAGGTCCTCACCCGGATCAAGGTGGACGCGGCAGCCGAGGAGCTCCTCGCCAGCCAGGGCCACAAGCTCGACTCGGTGCCGGAGCAGGGCGAGACCGTCAAGCTGACCCTGACCGGCAACATGTCCACGGGCGGGATCTCCATCGACCGGACCTTCGAGGCGCACCCGGAGAACGTCGAGATCGCCGAGGAGGCGGCCCGGATGATCGGGCTGGACATCGCCGGCATCGACTTCATCTGTCCCGACATCACCGAGCCGGTACGCGAGACCGGCGGCGCGATCTGCGAGGTCAACGCGGCACCGGGGTTCCGGATGCACACCCATCCGACCATCGGGGAACCGCAGTTCATCTCCAAGCCCGTGGTGGACATGCTCTTCCCGCCGGGGGCCCCGTCGCGTATCCCGATCGTCGCGGTCACCGGCACCAACGGCAAGACCACCACCTCACGGATGATCTCCCACATCTTCAAGGGGATGGGCCGCAAGGTCGGCATGACCTCCACCGACGGCATCGTCATCGACGAGCGGTTGCTGATCCGCTCCGACGCCTCCGGTCCCCGCTCGGCCCGGATGGTGCTGCAGAACCCCCGGGTCGACTTCGCGGTCTTCGAGGTCGCCCGCGGCGGCATCCTCCGCGAGGGCCTCGGCTACGAGCGCAACGACGTCGCCGTCGTGCTCAACGTGCAGCCCGACCACCTCGGCCTGCGCGGCATCGACACGGTCGAGCAGCTCGCCGACGTCAAGGCGGTCCTCGTCGAGGCCGTGCCCCGCGACGGTCACGCGGTGCTCAACGCCGACGACCCGCTGGTGCGCGCGATGCGGCGACGCTGCTCGGGGCAGGTCGTGTGGATCTCCATGGAGGAGCCCGGCTCCGAGGTGCGCGACATGATCGACGCCCACTGCCGTAGGGGCGGCAAGGCGCTGGTGCTCAACCCCTCCGACCGCGGCGAGATGATCGTGGTCAAGCACGGCCGTCGCGAGATGCAGCTCGCGTGGACCCACCTGCTGCCGGCGACGTTCGGCGGCCGGGCCCGGATGAACGTGCAGAACGCGCTCGCGGCCGCGGCCGCAGCCTTTGCCGCCGGCGCCCCGCTGCACGACATCCGGCAGGGGCTGCGGACGTTCTCGACCAACTACTACCTCTCCCCCGGTCGCCTCAACGAGGTCGAGGTCAACGGGATCAACGTCATCGTCGACTACTGCCACAACGCGCCTGGCATGAAGGCGCTCGGCGACTTCGTGGACCGCGTCGGCGACTCGATGGAGGAGAGCCACGACATGGCCCGGCCCTCGCGCATCGGGATCATCGCCACGGCGGGCGACCGCCGCGACGAGGACATGCGCGAGCTCGGCCAGATCGCCGCCCAGCACTTCGACGTGCTGATCGTGCGGGAGGACGTCGCATTGCGGGGGCGCAAGCGCGGTGAGACCGCGGCCCTCGTGCTCGACGGCGTCCGCGAGGCGATGGCCTCGGGCACCCGGTGCCGGCAGGTCGAGGAGGTCCTCGACGAGATCGACGCCGTACGGCACGCCATGAGCCGCGCCAACAAGGGCGACCTGGTGGTGGTGTGCGTCGACAAGCACGCCGAGGTGATGTCCGAGCTCGAGAACTGGTCGAGCCAGGCCCAGGCCGGGTCCGGCGCCAGTGCCGGGGCGCCGGCTGCCGACCCGGACTACACGCCGTCGCCGGTCGAGGGCTGATGCCCTCGAGGCGGGAGCACAGTCACTCATGAGACGGGTGTGACACCCGGCCGAGACTTTTTACCCACCCTGCGCCATCCGGGCTGGACCCCTGCCCCACGCCCGAGGCATGGTGAGCCGCATGGCTGAGGTGAACTGGGAGAATCCGGTCGCCGGAGCCGACGGGCGACTCGGGCACTCGCCGATTCCGACCGACGAAGACGGGCACGGCCCCGTGCCGGAGCAGGAGGCCGTGGGCTACGCCTGTTCCTGCGGGTCTCGAACGTGCGCGCTGGACAAGGCGTTGAAGGATGCGTGGCGCTCGGGCGTGCGGCTCGCGGCTCGCGCGTGGCCGGTGCCGCCACCGCCACCTGCGAGTCCCATCGAGCCGGAGCGGCTCTATCGGCTGCTCGCGACTTCGGGTGCTCAGCGGCCCTGAGCCAGCCGCACCTTGTCCCGTCAGCGCCTCGGGCGTGTCGGGTAACGCCGCCGTGCTCGGCGATCCAGGCGTAGACCGCCTCGCGCTCGGCGTGGCACATCAGGCCCACGACGTCGCCCGGTTCGGCCTGCTTGACCAGGGCGGCGAGCCCCTCGACCTCGGTGGGGTAGGACTCGATGTCGGTGACCCCCACCCGCTCCGCCCCCTGCCGCAGCAGCCCGTCGAGGGCGTCCAGGTCCCGGCCGCGCAGGTACCGCTGCTTGTGGGCGATCACCAGCACGTCGCTGTCGCGGGCCGCGATCTCCCCGAGCTTCTCGATCAGGTCGTCCTGCCGGTCGCCGACGGCGCCCAGGCCGAGCAGCAGCCGGGACCCAGGACGACGTACGCCGTTGAGCACCTCGACCAGCGCCTCGAGCCCGGCCTCGTTGTGGGCCAGGTCGACCACGACCGTGGCCTCGTCGACCGTGAACATGTTCATCCGGCCCGGGTTGTGCTCGGCGTCGTTGCGGAAGCTCCGCAGGCCCTCGACGACGACCTCACGCGGGAGGCCGACCGCAAGGGCAGCGGACGTGGCGGCGAGCGCGTTCTCGACGTTGAACCTCGACAGTCCGGACAGGGTCATCGGGACGTCGACCAGCTCCACCAGGGGGTCGGGGTCGGCGTTGGGCGCGAGCACGGCCACCCAGCCGTCGATGACGGTCGTGGCCCGGCCCCCACTGCTCAGCACCTCGCGGATGGCCGGCGAGTCGGGGTCGCGCGAGAACACCCAGCTGCCGGCCTTGATCACGCCACGCATGGCGAAGACGCGTGGGTCGTCGGCGTTGAGCACCGCCCAGCCGTCCTTGCGGGTGATCCGGGGGACGACCGCCTTCACCTCGGCCAGCTGGTCGAGGGTGTCGATGCCGTGCAGCCCGAGGTGGTCGGCGCTCACGTTGGTGACCACCGAGACGTCGTTGCGGGTCAGCCCGATGCCCTTGAGCAGGATCCCGCCTCGGGCGGTCTCGGTGACCGCGAACTCGACGTTCTTGTGGGCCAGCACCCGACCCGCTCCGCTCGGACCGGAGTAGTCGCCGGCCTCCACGAGCTCGCCGTCGACGTAGATCCCGTCGGTGTTGGACCAGCCCACCAGCTTGCCCTGGGTGCGGGCGAGGTGGGCGATCAGCCGGGAGGTGGTGGTCTTGCCGTTGGTTCCGGTGACCGCGACCACGGGAACCCTCGGCGTGATCGTGCGCGGGGTCTCGCCCAGCTCGGCGGCGCCGACCCGCTCGGCCGCCTCGCTCACGGCCGTATCGACGTCACCCTGTGGAAGCGCGTCGAGGACGTCGGCCACGGCGCGGCCCATCACCTGGGCGCGTTCCCGGTGCGACCACGGGAAGGCGACGACGATGCGATGGGGGTCGTTGGTCGGACGGACGCGCACAGCGAGCCGGGAGGTCCCTGACTCCGTGGCCACGGCACGCACGAGCCGACCGACCGCCCGGGTCGCGAACCGCTGGCGGAACCCGCTTTCCGGCTCGCCCGGCCGGGCGTTGCGAAGACCGATCCGGCGTGCGAACCGCTCCGCGGTGGCGGTGGACGCCGAAGCCAGGGGCCCCAGATCGAGGGTCAGCTTGATGGCCGCCCGCGGGAAGTAGAGGTTCGGACCCTCGAGGACCCTCAGCTCGACGAGTGAAGTCACTTCCGCACCGTACCGAGGTGGCGCGTCCCCCGTCGCCCGGCCCCAGCCCGTGAGCGTAGCCCGGCTCGGTCGAGAGCTCAGGCTCCCATGGCGTGGAAGCCGCCGTCGACGTGGACGATCTCCCCGGTGGTGGCCGGGAAGAAGTCGGACAGCAGGGCGCAGACCGCGCGAGCGGTCGGGGTCTGGTCCTTCTCGTCCCAGCCGAGGGGCGCGCGGGTGCTCCACATCGACTCGAGCTCCTCGAAGCCCGGGATCGCCTTGGCCGCGAGGGTCTTCAGCGGGCCGGCGGAGACCAGGTTCACCCGGATCCCCTCGGGACCCAGGTCGCGGGCGAGGTAGCGCGAGCACGACTCGAGGCCGGCCTTGGCCACGCCCATCCAGTCGTACGCCGGCCAGGCGACGGTGGCGTCGAAGGTCATCCCGACGATCGAGCCGCCCTCCCCCATCAGCGGACGGCAGGCGTTCGACAACGACATCAGGGAGTAGGCCGAGACCTGCACGGCCTGGGCGACGTCCGGCCACGGGCCGCCCATGAACTTGCCGCCCAGCAGGGTCTCGGGGTTGCCGAACGCGATCGAGTGGACCACGCCGTCGAGGCCGTCCACGTGCTCGCGGACGGCGGCCTCGAGGCCCTCCAGGTGGGACTCGTCGGTCACGTCGAGCTCGAGCACGGGCGGCTCGGTGGGCAGCCGCTTGGCGATCCGGCGGGTGATCCCCAGGGCACGCCCGAAGTTGGAGATCAGCACGGTGGCGCCTTGCTCCTGCGCGGTCTTCGCGACGGCGTACCCGATGGAGTTGTCCATCGTGACGCCGGCGACGAGGATCCGCTTGCCTGCCAGGATTCCTGAGCTCGAGTCCGTCATCAGTGCCCCATTCCGAGTCCACCGTCGACCGGGATGACTGCCCCGGTGACGTAGCTTGCGCCCTGGCCGGTCAGCCACAGCACGGTTTCCGCGACCTCGTCCACCGAGCCGTACCGCCCGAGGGGGACCTGGGTCTTGATCGTGGTCTTCTGGTCGTCGGTGAGCACCGCGGTCATGTCAGTCTCGATGAAGCCCGGAGCGACGACGTTGGCGGTGATCGAGCGGGAGCCCAGCTCCCGGGCCAGCGACCGGGCCATCCCGACCAGGCCGGCCTTGGAGGCGGCGTAGTTGACCTGTCCGGCCGAGCCGAGCAGCCCGACCACCGAGGAGATGAAGACGATCCGCCCGCGCCGCAACCGCAGCATGCCCTTGGCCGCTCGCTTGGCCAACCGGAACGAACCGGTGAGGTTGGTGTCGATCACCGAGGACCAGTCCTCGTCCGACATCCGCAGCACCAGCGTGTCGGCGGTGATGCCGGCGTTGGCGACCAGCACCTCGACCGGACCGTGCTCCTCCTCGATCTGGGCGAAGGCGGCGTCCACCGCCTGCTGATCGGTGATGTCGCACCGGACGTCCAGCGCCCCGTCGGGCGCGCCCCCGCTGCGGGTGGTCACGGCCACCCGGTCGCCGTTCGCAAGGAACGCCTCCGCGATGGCCCGGCCGATCCCGCGGTTGCCGCCGGTCACCAGGACGGATCTGGCCTCGTGCTCGCTCGTGTCGCTCACGTCACGCGACGCTAGCGACTACCGAGCGGTAGCCCCAAAGCCGGCTCAGTCGTCCTCGAGGCGGAAGCCGACCTTCAACCCCACCTGGAAGTGCTCCACGGTGCCGTCCTTGACCTGGCCGCGCACCTGGGTCACCTCGAACCAGTCGAGGTGGCGCAGGGTCCGGGAGGCGCGCTCGACGCCGTTGCGGACGGCCTGGTCGATGCCGTCGGGCGACGTGCCGACGATCTCGGTGACGCGGTACGTGCGGTTTGACATGGGTGCCTCCCGGTGACGACGTGATGACGGGCGCAGTGGCCTCAGGAATCCTGATCGTAGCGACGTACGATGTGGGGCATGGCCCGGGACCAGCACGGTGACCGGGACGCGGTCAGGATCACGACCGCCTCGGCGAGCCGGAACGAGGAGATCGCCGGACGGCAACGCCGCTACGTCATCTCGATGACCATCCGAACGATCTGCTTCGTCGCGGCCATCCTGGTCGGTGGGGGCTGGCTTCGCTGGGTGCTGGTCGCCGCTGCGCTGCTGCTGCCCTACGTGGCCGTGGTGATGGCCAACGCCAGCCACAGCAGGAGCGACGACTTCATGCTGCGCCCGGGCGCCTCGACGCACCCGGAGCTCCCCACCCCCGAGTGAGCCCTGGTCCTCGCCGGAAGACGCGCCGGGGGACGCCAGCAGTTGACAATGTAGTTGCTCATGCAACAATCGGCCGGGCGAATTGAGCCTCCCCCGTCTCAGTTCGCGCCTGGTGCCGGACGACTTCCCCCGTGGTCGTCCGGCACCATTTCTCTTTCTGCCTGCGCCGCGCTGTCACTTTCCCGTGCCGGGTTTGGCACGATGCAGGCGTGGAGGATCCGCTGACCTGCTCCGCCAAGGGGTGCACCGCGCGCGCGATCTGGGCCGTGCTCTGGAACAACCCCAAGCTGCACACGCCGGAACGCCGCAAGACCTGGCTGGCCTGTGACGAGCACCGCGAGTCGCTCAGCGAGTTCCTGGCGGCGCGGAACTTCCTCAAGGACGTCGTGCCTGTGTCTGAACGGACCGAATAGTCTGAAGTCCAGCCAGATGTCCGGTCGGCCCTCGACAAGCCAGATCGCGGGTCCGCTAGCCGCCGATCGCCGACATCGGCCGGTCGGGCTGGAGGAACGTCGGGTCGTCGATCCCGTGCCCGGCACGCTTGCCGCGCATGGCGACGACCCACCGCTCGGCGAGCTCGTCGTCGGTCGCCCCGGCCCGCAGGGCCGCCCGCAGGTCGGACTCCTCCCGCGCGAAGAGGCAGTTGCGAACCTGGCCGTCGGCGGTCAGCCGCACCCGGTCGCAGTCGCCGCAGAACGGCCGGGTGACGGAGGCGATCACGCCCACGGTGGCCGGCCCGCCATCCACGTGGAACAGCTCGGCCGGCGCACTCCCCCGCGGCTCGTCGACCGGGGTCAGCAGGAACTCGCGCTCGAGGTGGGCGAAGATCTCGTCGGCGGTCACCATCTCCGCGCGGCTCCAGCCGTGCTGAGCGTCCAGCGGCATCTGCTCGATGAACCTGAGGTCGTAGCCGTGCTCGATGGCCCAGCGCAGCAGCTCCGGCGCCTGGTCGTCGTTGATCCCCCGCAGCAGCACGGCGTTGATCTTGACCGGCACCAGCCCGGCGTCGCGAGCCGCCACCAGCCCCTCGACGACGTCGTGGAACCGGTCGCGCCGGGTGATGGTGTGGAAGGTGTCCGGCCGGACCGTGTCGAGGCTGACGTTGACCCGGTCCAGGCCCGCCGCCTTCAACGTGCCTGCTGTGCGGGCGAGCCCCAGGGCGTTGGTCGTGAGGGACAGCTCGACGGTGGGGTCGATGTCCTTGGTGCGAGCGACGATGTCGACGAGGCCGCGCCGGACCAGCGGCTCGCCGCCGGTGAACCGGACCTCGCGGATCCCGAGGCGGCGGATGCCGACCTCGATCAGCCGGACCACCTCGTCGTCGGTCAGGATGTCGTCGCCCGGGCAGCCAGTCGAGGCCCTCGGCGGGCATGCAGTAGGAGCAGCGCAGGTTGCACCGGTCGGTCAGCGAGACCCGCAGGTCGGTCGCCACCCGGCCGTACCGGTCCTCGAGGGGTCGAGTCGTCACAGCTGCCGTCACCCTCGGGAGTCTACGGGCGGAACGGCCCCAACTCGAACGGGCCGGAGCCGTAACCGCTGCCGGTCCCCGGCTAACCTCGCGGGCGTGCGGTCGCTGCGGTTCCTGGTCAGCCGACGCTGGGTGCTGTTCGCGATCACGGTGGCGCTGCTGGCATGGGCCGCCTGGCTGCTCGGCGAGTGGCAGTTCCACCGTCTGGCGGAGCGCAAGGAGCTCAACGCGATCGTCGCCAGGAACACCTCGGAACCCGCCGCCCCCGTCTCCGACGTCCTGGCCCCGGACCGCCCGGTCAACAAGGACGACGAGTGGCGCGTGGTCACCGCGACGGGGACCTATGCCACCGAGGACACCGTGATCGTCCGCTACCGCACTCGGGAGGGTGCCTCCGGCAGCGACGTCGTTGTTCCGCTGGTGACCGACGACGGCCCAGCGCTGCTGGTCGACCGTGGCTGGATGGCAACGGACAACAGCGCCACCGAACCGGTCGACGCGCCCGCCCCACCGTCCGGCGAGGTGACCGTCACCGGATGGGTGCGGGTGGACGCGACCGGCGACAGCACGGCGGTGTCGTCGGGCTCGACCGGCGGCGCGCTGTCCACCCGTGCGATCTCGAGCGACCAGATCGGCGCGGCCATCGACCGGGAGGTGTACGGCGGCTTCGTCGACCTCAAGTCCGAGAACCCCCCGCCCGATACCCAGCTCGAGCGCGCCGAGCTGCCCGAGCTCGACAACGGGCCGCACTTCTTCTACGGGCTGCAGTGGTGGTTCTTCGGCGTCCTGGCCATCGTCGGCTTCGGCTACCTCGCCTTCGACGAGTGGCGCAAGCGGGACCGCCCCGCATGACCCGGCGGGCAGGTCACAGGGCCCGCAGCATCCCGCCGTCGACCGGGACCATGGCACCGTTGACGAACGACGCGGCCGGCGAGAGCAGGAACGCCGCGGTCCGTCCGAACTCCTCGGGCTCCCCGTAGCGACCCAGCGGGATCGTCTTGAGCGCGGCTGCACGCGCGGCCTCGGGATCACCGCCGGCGGCGTCGAGCTCCGCGACCCGCTCGGTACCGATCCGACCCGGGAGCAGCCCGTTGACGCGGACCCCATGTTTTCCGAGCTCCTCGGCGAGGGTCTTGGCCACCATGGCCAACCCCGGACGCAACCCGTTGGAGATCGCCATGTCGGTCAGCGGCGCACGGACACTCGAGGAGAGGACCAGGGCCAGTGACCCGCCCGGGGGCAGCGCCTGTCCGATCTCCCGGCAGAGCCGGACCGCACCCAGGAACACCGACTCGAATGCCGCCGTCCACTGATCGTCGTCGATCCCGGTGACCGGACCCTTGGGCGGTCCGCCCACACTGATCAGGGCACCGTCGAGGCGGCCCCACATGTCCCGGGCGGCGGCGATGAGGCGACCCGGGGTGGCGCGGTCGGCGTTGTCGGCGACCAGCGAGACGGCGTTTTCGCCGAGCTCCTCCTCGGCGACGGTCAAGGACTCGTCGGTGCGTCCGGAAAGAACGACCCGCGCACCTTCGGCGACCAGGCAGTCCGCCGTGGCCCGGCCGAGGCCTCGGGCTCCGCCGGTGACGACGTACACCCGGTCCTTCAGGTCTAGATCCACGCCGTGAGCGTATCGACACCGCTGACCGGCCCCAAGTTAAGCCTTCGGAAGCACTGGTATGGACCGGTTTGAGACGGGTACCCCATCTATTGCCGCTCCGCTCGGGAGGCACGGCCGACCAGATGCTCAAACATCGCCGGTCGTCCGACCGGCCCGAACTCACGGGGAGTGAGCGCAACCATGTCCACCACCACGTCCTATCCGCAGGTGCTGCGCCTCCTGGCGCTGCTCACCGCGGTCGTCCTCGTCTCTTGGGGAACGGCAGCGTTGTCACCGGCTGACGCGGTCGAGCATGGCAACACCCACAAGACCACCAAGAGCAACAACGGCAACGGCGCCACCAATGGCAACGGGGCCACCAATGGCAACGGGGCCACCAGGACCGACGGCACCACCAAGAGCACCAGCCCGGACAAGGGCAGCAGCTCCAGCTCGACCGAGAGCCCGAGTTCCACCTCCGCCCAGAGCCCCAGCTCGACCGAGAGCACCAGCACCAGCAAGGGCACCGGCAAGACCAAGCAGGACGGCAGCTCCGCCGTTGCGCCCGGTCAGTCGGCTGGTGGCGCTGAGGAGACCACGTCAGCCGGCAAGCCCGCCGGCACGTCCAGCGAGAAGGGTGACCCGGCAGGCAACAACGGCACCGTCAAGCTCGCCGGGTACGACGCACCGAACGGCCCCGGTCACTCCAGTGGCGAGGGTTCCGCGTACGCCCACCCCAGCAACGACCCGCACCTCCCCTGCGACTTCGCCGTGGAGGGGTTCGGCTTCGACGCGGTCGCCTCCCAGTCTGACCTGACGTTCGTGCAGCAGGCCCCGACCCGGGGCGGCAGCAAGCAGTACGGCTCGCTCCCGCTCGATGGAGACTCACACAGCGGCGGTGGCAGCACCACCGGCTTCGACGGCGCTCAGGAGTACAGCCTCAGCTTCACCGGCAACCCGCACCCGAAGCACGGGTACCACGTCAAGCTGACCGCTTACACGGATTACTCCCAGGGCAGCAACGTCAAGCACAAGGTGTTCTGGGTCGAGTCCTGCGAGGCCACCACCACGCCTCCCGGTGGCGAGACCCCCGGTGGCGAGACCCCCGGTGGCGAGACCCCCGGTGGCGAGACCCCCGGTGGCGAAACCCCCGGTGGCG
The DNA here is from genome assembly GCA_963841625.1 of uncultured Actinomycetota bacterium. Lineage (GTDB taxonomy): Bacteria > Actinomycetota > Actinomycetes > Propionibacteriales > Nocardioidaceae > Nocardioides. The sequence continues at coordinate 971,964 of CAWJDH010000009.1, forward strand.
AGACCCCCGGTGGCGAAGACCCCCGGTGGCGAAACCCCCGGTGGCGAAACCCCCGGTGGCGAAACCCCCGGTGGCGAAACCCCCGGTGGCGAAACCCCCGGTGGCGAAACCCCCGGTGGCGAAACCCCCGGTGGCGAAACCCCCGGTGGCGAAACCCCCGGTGGCAACAACGGTGTCCAGGCCACAGTTGACGAGAACGGCGGGAACACCAGCACCGTAGTGCTCGGCGCCCAGGCCTCGGCCCGCAACAGCCAGAGCGCCCCGGCGGCTGCGCCGTCGACAGGCGCCCAGGTGCCGACCGCAGTCGAGTCCGGCCTGAGCGACCAGCAGCAGTCTCGGCCACTGCTCCCGCTCCTGGCCCTGCTGTTCGGCCTCGGGACGACGGCCGTCGCGTTGACCCGCCGCAGGAAGGACTCGGCCTAGCGCCAGAGCACGGAGGGAGCTGAGGTGGTGGCTCCACGGGGGGAGCCACCACCTCACTCACGCGACGGGGGCATCCTCGATGAACTGCGTCCGGTAGAGGTCGGCGTAGAGACCTCCCTGGGCGAGCAGCTCCGCGTGGGTGCCCTCCTGCACGATTCGGCCCTCGTCGAGCACCAGGATCCGGTCGGCGTTGCGCACGGTGGAGAGCCGGTGGGCGATCACCAGTGAGGTGCGGCCCTCGAGGGCGGCGTCGAGGGCGCGCTGGACGGCGAGCTCCGACTCGCTGTCGAGGTGGGCCGTGGCCTCGTCGAGCACGACGACCGAGGGCGCCTTGAGCAGCAGCCGGGCGATGGCGAGCCGTTGCCGCTCGCCTCCGGACAGCCGGTAGCCGCGGTCCCCCACGACGGTGTCGAGCCCGTCGGGCAGCGACTGGACCAGCCGGGCGATCTGGGCCGCCTGCAGGGCGTCCCAGACCTCGGCATCGGTCGCGGCCGGCCGAGCGTAGAGCAGGTTGGCCCGGATCGTGTCGTGGAACATGTGGGCGTCCTGGGTGACGTAGCCGACCACGTCCTCGAGGGACTGGAGGGTCACGTCGCGGACGTCCCGGCCGCCGACCCGGACGACCCCGCTGTCGGCGTCGTAGAGCCGCGCGACCAGGTGGGTGGCGGTGGTCTTGCCCGCCCCGGAGGGACCGACCAGTGCGACCATCTGTCCGGGCTCGGCGGTGAAGGAGATGCCGTTGAGCACCTGGCCGGTGTCACGGGACTCGGCCCGGGCGACCGACTCGAGCGAGGCCAAGCGAGATCTCGTCGGCTCGCGGGTAGGTGAAGGTGACGTCGTCGAACTCCAGGCGGGACGCCTGCGGCGGGAGGGCCACGGCGTCGGGCTTCTCCTGGATCAGGGACGGCAGGTCCAGCACCTCGAAGACCCGCTCGAAGCTCACCAGGGCGGTCATCACGTCGATCCGTACGTTGGAGAGGCTCTGCAGCGGCCCGAGGAGGCGGAGCAGCAGGGTGGCGAGGGCGATCATGGTGCCGACCGTGAGCGCCCCCGAGATGGCGAGATTTCCGCCGACGCCGTAGACGAGGGCGGTGGCGAGAGCCGGCACCAGCAGCATGGCGGCGAAGAAGATGCGGGTGATCAGCGAGATCCGGATGCCGAGGTCGCGGACGTGGCCCGCCTTGGCAGCGAAGAGGCTGTCCTCCGTACGCCGGTCCCCGAACAGCTTGAGGAGCATCGCCCCGCCGACGTTGAACCGCTCGGTCATCGCGTTGCCCATGTCGGCGTTGCCGTCCATCTGCTCGCGGGTGAGCTTCGCCAGCCGGGCGCTGACGATGCGCGAGGAGAGCAGCAGGATCGGAAAGAGAGCCAGGCACAGCAGCGTGACCTGCCAGCTGAGCGCGAACATGGCCGCGCCGACCACCACCACCGAAATGCTGCTGGAGACGGTGTTGGACAGGGTCGAGGTGAAGGCCCGCTGGGCGCCGATCACGTCGTTGTTGAGGCGGGACACCAGCGCACCGGTCTGGGTCCGGGTGAAGAAGGCCAGAGACTGCCGCTGGACGTGGGCGAACACGCGGTTGCGGAGGTCGAAGATCAGGCCCTCGCCGATCCGCGAGGAGAAGTAGCCGCCCGCGATGGAGAGCAGCCGCCGAGCAGGGCTACCCCGACCATCAGCAGCGCCAGCACGGTCACCAGCCCGGAGTTGCCCTTCGAGATGCCGTCGTCGATGAGCCGACGTACCAGCAGCGGATTGACGACCACGAGGCCGGCGTCGATGACCGTGACCAGGAGGAAGGCGGCGATGGTGCGGCGGTGTGGGCGCGCGAAGCCCACCACCCGGCGCACGGTCCCGCGCTCGACCCGGGACTTGACCGCGTCGCGGTCGGTCCGCATGTGGCGCCATGCGGGGCCCATGCCCATGCTGAGCGACACGTACTGCCTCCTTAGTCCTGACCGGCCAGCAGGCCGGCCAGCTCTCGGAACCGGCGTACCTGCGCCTCACGTTCGAAGCGGCGCTGGTCCGAAAGGCTCCGGCCGGACGCCGCCATGGAGCAGCGCCTTGGTCTCGCGGACCGCACCGGCCATCGGTGCGGTGAGGGCGCTGACGAGATCAGCGACCGTGGCGTCGAGATCGGCTGCAGGTACGGCGACCGTCACCAGCCCGATCTCGAGTGCCTCGGTTGCGCCGATCGTCCGCGCGGTCGCGCAGATCTCCAGCGCTCTCGCGTAGCCAACGCTCTCGACCAGCGGCTTTGTTCCCGTCAGGTCCGGCACCAGCCCCAGGGTCGACTCCTTCATCGAGAACTGCACGTCGTCGGCGACCACGCGGAGGTCGCAGGAGAGGGCGAGCTGGAAGCCGGCGCCAACGGCATGGCCCTGGACCACCGCGATCGAGACGAACCGCGGGTCGCGCAGGAACGTGAAGCCCTGCTGGTACTCGTCGATCGTCGCCGACATCTCCTCGTCGGACTTCGCGAGCAGCCCGGCCACCGTCTCCTGGCCGTCGCCTCCACCGGGCGCGAGCATCGCGCGGTCCAGGCCCGCGGAGAAGCTGGTGCCCTCCCCGCGCACCACCACGACCCGGACGTCGTCGGGGATCTCGCGCCCGATCGCGGCGAGCGTGCGCCACATGGTGGGGGTCTGCGCGTTGCGGACCTCGGGCCGGTCGAGGGTGATCGTGGCGACCGGCCCGTCCACGGCGTATCGGAGTCCGGCTGCTGTGATCTGGTCGGGAGTCATGTGGTCATCATCGCGGATACCCTCGCCGGGTGAGCTTCGACGTCGCGGCCACTGCGTACGCCCGCTTCATGGGCGTCTACTCCGAGCCCCTCGCGGCCCGGTTCGTCGAGCTCCTCGACCTGCGGCCGGGACAGCGCGCCCTCGACGTGGGGTGCGGCCCGGGGGTGCTCACCGCACAGCTCGCGGAGCGTCTCGGCGCGTCCGCCGTCGTGGCCATCGATCCCTCGGCGCCGTTCGTCGAAGCCGCGCGAGACCGCATCCCGGGGGTCGAGGTGCACGAAGGCACGGCGGAGGACCTTCCGTTCGCGGACGGCGCCTACGACCTCTCGGTCGCCCAGCTGGTCGTGCACTTCATGAGCGACCCGGTCGCCGGCCTGGCCGAGATGGCCCGGGTGACCCGTCCGGGAGGGCTGGTCGCTGCCAGCGTGTGGGACCACGCCGGCGAACGAGGCCCCCTGACGACGTTCTGGGGCGCGGTCCGCGACGTCGACCCCGAGGCCCCCGACGAGAGTGGACTGCCCGGGGTGCGCGAAGGCGACCTGGCCCGGCTGTTCGCCCGAGCCGGGCTCGGCGACGTCCGTTCGGGAAGCCTCACCGTGACGGTCGGGTTCGATTCGTTCGACGAGTGGTGGGCGCCCTACACCTTGGGGGTCGGACCCGCCGGCTCCTACGTCGCCGGGCTGGACGACCCGGGTCGCGAGTCGCTGGGGCGCGCCTGCCGGGCGCGGCTTCCTCAGTCTTCGTTCGAGGTCGACGCGACGCGCCTGGACGGTCACGGCTCGTGCCTAGGCCAGCGCCACGAGGTCGGCGTAGTCCTGGTTCCAGAGGTCCTCGACGCCGTCGGGCAGGATCAGCACCCGGTCCGGTTCCAGGGCCGACACCGCGCCCTCGTCGTGGGTCACCAGGATGATCGCCCCCTGGTAGGTGCGGATCGCGGCGAGGACCTCCTCGCGCGAGGCCGGGTCGAGGTTGTTGGTGGGCTCGTCGAGCAGCAGCACGTTGGCGCTGGAGACCACGAGGATCGCCAGCGCAAGGCGCGTCTTCTCGCCACCGGACAGGACGCTGGCCGGCTTGTTGGCGTCGTCGCCGGAGAACAGGAACGACCCGAGCACCGAACGCGCCTCGGTGTCGGTGAGCTGGGGCGCCGCGGAGTGGAGGTTCTCCAGCACGGTCCGACCGGTGTCGAGCGTCTCGTGCTCCTGGGCGTAGTAGCCGAGCTTGAGTCCGTGACCCGGCGTGACCGCTCCCGTGTCCGGTACGTCGACGCCGGCGAGGATCCGCAGCAACGTGGTCTTGCCGGCACCGTTGAGACCGAGGATCACCACCCGGGAACCCTTGTCGACCGCGAGGTCGACGTCGGTGAAGACCTCCAGCGACCCGTAGGACTTCGAGAGCTCCGCCGCGGTCAGCGGGGTCTTCCCGCACGGCGCCGGGGCCGGGAACTTGATCCGGGCAACCTTGTCGGCGCGGCGTTCGCCCTCGATGCCGGCCTTCAGCTTCTCGGCCCGCTTCAGCATCGACTGCGCGGCCTGGGCCTTGGTCGCCTTGGCGCGCATCCGGTTCGCCTGGTCGGTCAGCGTCTTCGCCTTGTTCTCGGCGTTGACCCGCTCCCGCTTGCGGCGCTTCTCGTCGGTCTCACGCTGCTGCAGGTAGGCCTTCCAGCCCATGTTGTAGACGTCGATCTCCGCCCGGTTGGCGTCGAGGTGCAGGACCCGGTTGACGGTGGCCTCGAGCAGTGAGTTGTCGTGGCTGATCACCACGAGGCCGCCCTTGTGGGCCCTGAGGAACTCTCGCAGCCACACGATGGAGTCCGCGTCGAGGTGGTTGGTGGGCTCGTCGAGGAGGAGGGTGTCGGCGCCCGAGAAGAGGATCCTGGCCAGCTCGACCCGCCGCCGCTGTCCCCCCGACAGGGTCCGCAGCGGCTGGTTCAGCAGCCGGTCCTCGATGCCGAGGCTGTGGGCGATCTGCGCGGCCTCCGACTCCGCCGCGTAGCCGCCGCCGGCGTGCAGCTCCGCGTCGGCCTGCGCGTAGCGGCGCATCGCCCGCTCCTGGACCGCCGCGTCGGCGCTGCCCATCTCGCCTTCTGAGGCGCGCAGGCGGCGTACGACGTCGTCGAGGCCGCGGGCGGACAGGATCCGCTCCCGGGCCGGGATGTCGGGGTTGCCGATGCGGGGATCCTGCGGGAGGTAGCCCACCTCCCCGGTGGTCAGGACGGTGCCGGACGCGGGCAGCCCTTCTCCGGCGAGGATCCTCGTCAGGGTGGTCTTGCCGGCGCCGTTGCGCCCGACCAGCCCGACCTTGTCGCCGGCAGCGACCCGGAAGCTGACGTTGTCCATGAGGAGACGAGCCCCCGCGCGGACCTCGAGGCGCTGCGCGGTGATCATCAGGATCGATAGTGTAGTTGGATGCGCTTCAACCCGAAGGCCCGCCTCGACCGGAGCCGCGTCTCGGACTCGGGCGGTCGTGGTGGGCGCGGAGGGGGTGCGGCCGGCGGCGGGATGCGCCTGCCGATCCCCGGCGGAGCCAAGGCCGGCGGCGGCATCGGCGGGCTCGTGATCGTCATCCTGTTCATCGTTCTCACCCAGGTCATGGGCGGCGGCGGCACCGGCGGCTCCGGCGGCTCACCGCTGCCCGCCGACACCCTCGACACCAGCCGGGTCGAGGGCGGGGACAGTGGCCGGTACGCCGACTGCCAGACCGGCGAGGACGCGAATCGGAGCGAGGACTGCGCCAGGGTGGCTGTCGAGAACTCCCTCTACGACTACTGGAACGACAACCTCCAGTCTCAGGCCGGGGTCACCTTCACCCCCGAGGACGAGCTGTCGACCTTCAGCGGCGCGACCCAGACCGGCTGCGGGCAGGCGACCTCACAGGTCGGGCCGTTCTACTGCCCGGCCGACCAGGGCATCTACCTCGACACCACGTTCTTCGAGGACGTGCTGCAGGGCCAGCTCGGCGGGCCGGCCGGCGAGTTCGTGGAGCCCTACGTCCTCGCGCACGAGTACGGCCACCACATCCAGAACCTCACCGGTGCCATGGGCCAGGTCCGCACCCAACAGGGCCCGTTGAGCGACGCCGTACGCCTCGAGCTGCAGGCCGACTGCTACGCGGGGATGTGGGCGCGCGGGGCCACCAGCACCGAGGACGCCTCGGGAGAGCCGCTCATCTCCGACATCAGCGACCAGGACATGACCGAGGCCGTGGCCGCCGCCAAGTCGGTGGGCGACGACCGGATCCAGCAGCAGACGTCGGGCCGGGTCAACCCCGAGGGCTGGACGCACGGGTCGGCCGAGCAGCGCCAGCGCTGGTTCCTGACGGGCTACCAGGAAGGTTCCATGGAGGCCTGCGACACCTTCTCGGCCTCACAGCTCTGACCCGAGATCAGTCGAGCCCAGGTCAATCCAGCAGCGCCTCGATCAGCGGGAACTGTCGCTGCAGCGCGCGGAGGTACGGCGCCACGCTGGGGTGGCGGTACTTCGCGGCCAGCGCTCCCTCTCCCCCGGCCACCCTCGCCAGGGCCCAGTCGGCGCGGGTGAGGACCGTGTAGACGGCGGTCACCCGGGCCCCGAGCTCCACCTCCTCGCGGCTCGCCAAGCCCGTGGGCAGGCCCATGAGGTAGCTGTCGACCAGCGGCTCGAAGTCCTCCCGCGCAGACAGCACGTAGTAGCCCAGGTCGGCGCCGACCGGACCGTGGCCCAGCATCCCCCAGTCGATGGCGATCACCTCGTCGGCCTCTCGGCCGGGCAGGTTGGCCGGCACCGGGTCGCCGTGCTGGGGCACCTGCGTCAGCAGGTCGATGGCGTCGAGGAAGGCGTGCCGCCGGCGCCACAGGTGGTCGGCAACGTCGGCCACCGTTGTCCGGTCGAGGGCCTGCCAGCCGCCGCGGCGCTCGACCCGGGCAAGCCGGTCGCGGAGCTGGTCGCGGGCCAGCCAGGTGACCGGACCGAGGTCGGCGCCGGCGAACCGGCCCATCGCATTGGCCGCGAACAGGCCGCTGTTGGCGGCATCCTCGACCCAGTCCTGGATCAGCGTGATCCCGTCGAGGTCCTCGTCGACCACGGCGTCGAGGGGGCCGCGCAGGCCTGGCGTCGCCGTGACCAGGCCTGAGCTTGCGACGTCTGCGGCCCGGCGCCAGTAGGCGAAGTGCCGGCGATCGCTGAGCTCGGCCGGGTCGTGCTCCGAGGGCGCGGCGAAGCGCTTGACGACCACGGGCCGGTCATCGAGGACCGTCCGCCAGACGCCGACCGTCGACATGCTGGTGCCCCCGGGCATCGCATGCCAGCCTGGCTGGGGCTGCCACATGGGGGAATCCTGACACCGGACCCGTCCACCCCGGCGGAAGTCCAGCGTGTCGCAGAGGACGGCCGGTCAGGCGTTCTCGACGTCGATCCGGACCGCCTGCGCGTCGGCCACTGCTTTGTCCAGCACTGCGCGCTTCGGGTCGGGTACGGCGAGCCAGGGAGCCACCACCCTGAGCCGGCCGAGCCGGGGGTCGGCGAGCACCTCGTCGACCGCCGCATGGTCGCCGCCCGTCACTAGCACGACCTTGCCCGCAGGCGCGAGGATCCGGGCCGCGTGGTCGGCGGCCGCCTCGAACGCCTGCCGAGCCTGGTTGTCCCGGCGGCGGGCGAACCGCTGCTGGCTCTGGCCCCCGGCCTTGGTCCGGCCCTGCACGTGCCGCTGACCGATCTTGTGCTCGACGTAGCTCGGTGCCCTCCAGCCGGGCCACCGCGAACCCGCCCTTGCGCACCAGCAGCACGCCCCACACTTCCGGCGCCGCCGCGGCCGCACCGAACGCAGCCGGGTCCGGGAGGCCGTCGTACGCCTGGTCGAAGGGGAGCCGCGCAGTGAACGTCGAGCCGTCCGAGGCGGCGCCGGTCAACGCCCCGCCGGCCACGCCGAGGCCGGTGGTGCCGTGCCGGCCGTTGAAGTTGAGTACCCAGCGCTCGACGCGCGCCGCGGGGACGAGGACGGTGGGCACGGGGCCACGGTACGGCGGGCGGGTGCTACTCCGCCTGGTAGACGACAGCGAAGCGCTCCAGCACCACCGGCATGTCCGGCTCGAACCCGCGGCTGGAGGAGCTGTCGAAGAACCGCTGGTGGGCGGCCCGCCAGTGGTCGAGGGAGCGGTCGCCCTCACCCTCGAGACGGGCGTGCTCCTCGTCGACCTCGTCGAACGGGACCACCTCGACGTCCGTGGTGTTGATCAGCGCACGCGGATGGCCCCGGCCGTCGAGCAGGATGCTGAGGCTGCCGACCTCGGGCAGCGCCTCGCCCTCCGCCTCGTAGTCCCAGAGCGCGCTCGCGGTCGCGGTCTTGGTGCCGTCGAGGACCAGCTGGAGCAGCTCGTCGGACTCCTCGGCCGAGTCGCCGAACGCCCAGGCCGGCGGCGGCACCACCTCGAGCGTGGTCGGGCCGAAGTACGTCGGTGCGCTGTTCAGGTTGGCGTGGAACCGCGCCAAGTCCCAGAAGGCCTCGACCGCTGACTTCTCCCCCGTGTCCCGCATGATTTCTCTCCCTTGTCCTGCCCTTGGGCCTCGACACGGCGTCGCGGGTTCGCATGCTCACCCGCGGCCTCGATCGACCTCTTCGCGTCGCGCCGCGCGAGCGCGGCGCGGCTCAGACGTTGAAACCGAGGGCGCGCAGCTGCTCCCGGCCGTCGGGAGTGATCTTGTCGGGGCCCCAGGGCGGCATCCAGACCCAGTTGATGGCGACGTCGTTGACCAGACCCTCCAGTGCGGAGTTCGTCTGGTCCTGGATCACGTCGGTGAGCGGGCACGCGGCCGAGGTCAGCGTCATGTCGATGACCGCGTTGGAGCCCTCGTCGACGTGCACGCCATAGACGAGGCCGAGGTCGACGACGTTGATGCCGAGCTCGGGGTCGACGACATCCTTCATCGCCTCGGTGACGTCGTCCTCGGTCACCGTCGCGGTTCCTCCGCCTGCGGCTCCCGCCTCGGGCACCTCGGGCAGGTCCCCGTGGTCCACAGGGTTGTCGGTGGTCATGACGTCTCCTCCAGGGTCTGCACGGTTGCGTCCTTCCATGCCATCCACGACAGTAACGCGCACTTCACGCGAGCCGGGAACTTCGCGACCCCGGCAAAGGCGATCGCATCCTCCAGTACGTCCTCGTCCGGCTCGACCGCGCCCCGACCCTGCATCAGGGTCAGGAAGTCCTGGTGGATGGCCATCGCGTCGTCGATCTTCTTCCCGATCACCAGCTCGGTCAGCACCGAGGCCGAGGCCTGCGAGATGGAGCAGCCGACGGCGTCGTAGGACACGTCCTCCACCATCCCATCGGCGAGGTGGACGCGGAGGGTCACCTCGTCTCCGCAGGTCGGGTTGACGTGGTGCACCTCGGCCTCGAACGGGTCCCGCAGGCCGCCGTGGCGCGGGTTCTTGTAGTGGTCGAGGATGATTTCCTGGTACAGCGAGTCCAGTTCTTCGCTCATCTCACTCCTTCCTCAACCCAACTTGAAGTAGGAGCGGGTGTATTCCAGACCGTCCACGAGCGCGTCGATCTCGGCGGGCGTCGTGTAGAGGTACGACGACATCCGGGTCGAGCTCTGGACGCCGAACCGCGCGTGCGCGGGCTTGGCGCAGTGGTGACCGGCGCGGACGGCGATCCCCCGGGAGTCCAGCACCTGTGCGACGTCGTGCGGGTGCACGCCCTCGATCTCGAAGCTGATCGCTCCCCCGCGCTCGGTGGCGTCGAGCGGGCCGAGCACCGTCAGGCCGGGCACGGTGGCCAGGCCCTCCAGGGCGTACGCCGTCACGGCCTGCTCGTGGGCGTGGACGTTCTCCATCCCGACATGGGAGAGGTAGTCGACCGCGGCGCCGAGACCCACCGCCTCCACGATGGGCGGCGTGCCCGCCTCGAACTTGTGGGGGATGCCGGCGTAGGTCGAGCGCTCCATCGCCACGGTCTCGATCATCTCGCCGCCGCCGAGGAACGGGGGCAGCTGGTCGAGGACCTCGCGCCTGCCCCACAGCACGCCGATGCCGGTCGGTCCGACCACCTTGTGGCCGGTGAAGCCCACGATGTCGGCACCCGAGGCCACCACGTCGACGGGGATCTGGGGCGCGGCCTGCGCGGCGTCGACCACGACGATCGCGCCGACCTCGTGTGCGCGCCGGGCGATCTCGGCCACCGGGTTGACGGTGCCGAGCATGTTGGAGATCCAGGTCAGCGAGACCACCTTGGTGCGCTCGGTGATCAGCTCGTCGATGTTGGACAGGTCGAGCCTGCCCTCGTCGGTCAGCCCGAACCAGCGCAGCGTCGCGCCGGTGCGCTCGGTCAGGAGCTGCCACGGGACGATGTTGGAGTGGTGCTCCATCTCGGTGATCACCACCTCGTCACCTTCGCCCACCGCCAGCGGCCCGCGGGCCCAGGCGAGGGTGTTGGCGACCAGGTTGAGCCCCTCGGAGATGTTCTTGGTGAAGATCACCTCGTCGCGGCTCGGCGCGTTGATGAACGCCGCCACCTTGTCGCGCGCGGCCTCGAAAGCCTCGGTCGACTCGGCACCGAGCTGGTGCATGGCCCGCGCGATGTTGGCGTTGTGCCGCTCCAGGTGGTCGACCATCGTGTCGATGACGACCTGCGGCTTCTGCGAGGTGTTGGCGCTGTCGAGGTAGACCAGCGGCTGCCCGCCGGAGAGCGTGCGGGAGAGGATCGGGAAGTCCTTGCGGATGACATCCAAATCCGGAAGCAGTCCCTTGATCATTTTCTCAATCCTCTCTCGGCGTTGCGACGGAGCGGGCCGTCGAGCGACGTCAACGCAGCCCAGCGCCGCTTATCGCAGCGCCCGTGTGTACTTGTCGTAGCCCTCGGCCTCCAGCTGGTCGGCCAGCTCGGGGCCACCCTCCTCGGCGATCCGTCCGTCGACGAACACGTGGACGAAGTCGGGCTGGATGTAGCGCAGGATCCGGGTGTAGTGCGTGATCAGCAGGACGCCCTTGCCCTCCTGCTCGCGGAACCGGTTGACGCCCTCGGCGACGATCTTGAGCGCGTCGATGTCGAGGCCGGAGTCGGTCTCGTCGAGAACCGCGACCTTGGGGTCGAGCAGCTCGAGCTGCGCGATCTCGTGCCGCTTCTTCTCGCCACCGGAGAAGCCCTCGTTGACCGAGCGCTGGGAGAACGACGCGTCGAGGTTGAGCCGCTCCATGACGCTGTTGACGTCCTTGACCCAGGTGCGCAGCTTCGGCGCCTCGCCGTCGATCGCGGTCTTGGCGGTGCGCAGGAAGTTGGAGACCGAGACCCCGGGCACCTCGACGGGGTACTGCATCGCGAGGAACAGCCCGGCGCGGGCCCGCTCGTCGACCGTCATCGCGAGTACGTCGGCACCGTCGAGGGTGACCGTCCCGCTCGTGATCGTGTACTTGGGGTGGCCCGCGATCGAGTAGGCCAGCGTCGACTTGCCCGATCCGTTGGGGCCCATGATCGCGTGGGTCTGGCCGTCCTTGATGGTCAGCGTGACCCCCTTGAGGATCTCCTTGGGGCCGTCCTCGGTGTCGACCGAGACGTGCAGGTCCTTGATGTCCAGCGTGCTCATTTCTCTCCTTGGGTAAGTCAGCTCGGCCTGACGCCGTTGAGGGTCTCGCTCGCGTCGACGTAGACGTCGCCGCCGCGGACCTCGACCGCGAACGTGGCCACCGGCTCGGTGGCCGGCAGGTGGGTGGGCTTTCCGGTGCGCAGGTCGAAGCAGGAGCCGTGCAGCCAGCACTCGACGGTGCCGTCGACGACCTCGCCCTCGCTCAACGCGACCTCTGCGTGGGAGCAGACGTTCTGCACGGCGAAGATCTCGTCGCCATCGCGGGCGATCGCCAGGTCCAGGTCACCGATGGCCACGGCGAGGGCCTCGTCGCCGGGCACCTCGTCGACCGTGCACACCTTTTCGTAGGCCATCAGAGGTCCTTCAGGACGTTCTTGGCGAGCTCGTCCTCGACCGTCGCCATCAGGCGCTCCTGCAGGGCGGGTACGCCGACCTTGCGGATCAGGTCGTTGAAGAACCCGTGCACGACCAGCCGGCGGGCCTCGACCTCGCTGACCCCGCGCGAGCGCAGGTAGAACAGCTGCTCGTCGTCGAACCGGCCGGTTGCCGACGCATGGCCGGCGCCCTCGATCTCCCCCGTCTCGATCTCGAGGTTGGGGACCGAGTCGGCGTGGCAGCCGTCGGTGAGGACCAGGTTGCGGTTCTCCTCGTAGGTCTCGATGCCCTCGGCGACCTTGCGGATCAGCACGTTGCCGATCCACACGGTCCGGGCACCCTCGCCCTGGAGCGCTCCCTTGTAGACCGCGTGGCTCTTGGTCCGCGGAGCGGTGTGGTCGACGAACAGGCGGTGCTCGATGTGCTGCCCCTCGTCGGCGAAGTAGAGGCCGAGCATCTCGGCGTCACCGCCGGGGCCGGCGTACCGGACGTTGGCGTCCATCCGCACCGTCTTGCCGCCGAAGGAGATCGCGACGTGCTTGTAGGTCGCGTCGCGGCCCACGGTGGCCTCGTGGTGCGTCAGGTGGACGGTGTCGTCGGCCCAGTCCTGCAAGGAGATGACCGACACCTGGGCGCCGTCGCCCACGGACACCTCGACGACTTGGGCCAGCGCCGCGTGCCCGGTGTGGTTGAGCACCACCACCGCGCGGGCGTGGTTGCCGAAGCGCAGGGCGACGTGCCCCGCCTCGGTCTCGTCCGCGCTCTGGCCGTCGAGCTCGACCACGATGGGATCGGCGATCTCAGCCTCGGCGGGAACGTCGACCAGGAGGGTGGTCGGTACCTCGGCCAGGATTCGGGCCCCGAACAGGGTGTTGGGCACCAGGCCGCTGATGCCGCGCAGGGACCTGGCCTCCTCGCCCCCGACCTGCTCGACCCGGACGCCGTCGGGGGCGTTCCAGGTGGAGGAGATCGTGGGCGCACCGAACTCGGCGTCGGCGTGCAGCTTGCGCAGCCGCTTGAGCGGGGTGAACCGCCAGATCTCCTCGCGGCCGGTCGGCACGATGTGGTCGGCGACCTGGAACGACCCCTCTGGGTGCAGGTGGGACTCGACCCTCGACTTCTCGAGGGTCTCGGCAACTGCTGCCATCAGCCGACGGCTCCTTCCATCTGCAGCTCGATGAGCCGGTTCAGCTCGAGGGCGTACTCCATCGGCAGCTCCTTGGCGATCGGCTCGATGAAGCCGCGGACGATCATCGCCATCGCCTCGTCCTGCTCCATCCCCCGGGACATCAGGTAGAAGAGCTGGTCGTCGGAGACCTTCGAGACGCTCGCCTCGTGACCCATGGAGACGTCGTCCTCGCGGATGTCGACGTACGGGTAGGTGTCGGAGCGGCTGATCTGGTCGACGAGCAGCGCGTCGCACAGCACGTTGGACTTCGAGCCGTGGGCGCCCTCGTTGATCTGCACCAGGCCGCGGTACGACGTCCGGCCGCCGCCGCGGGCCACCGACTTGCTCAGGATCGAGCTCGAGGTGTGAGGGGCCGCGTGGACCATCTTGGCGCCGGCGTCCTGGTGCTGGCCCTCGCCGGCGAACGCGATCGAGAGCGTCTCGCCCTTGGCGTGCTCACCCATGAGGTAGACGGCGGGGTACTTCATCGTGACCTTGGACCCGATGTTGCCGTCGACCCACTCCATGGTGGCGCCGGCCTCACAGGTCGCGCGCTTGGTCACCAGGTTGTAGACGTTGTTCGACCAGTTCTGGATCGTGGTGTAGCGGCAGCGGCCGCCCTTCTTCACGATGATCTCCACGACCGCGGAGTGCAGCGAGTCGGAGGAGTAGATGGGCGCGGTGCAGCCCTCGACGTAGTGCACGTAGGCGTCCTCGTCGACGATGATCAGCGTCCGCTCGAACTGGCCCATGTTCTCGGTGTTGATCCGGAAGTAGGCCTGCAGCGGGATGTCGACGTGGACCCCCGGCGGGACGTAGATGAACGAGCCGCCCGACCAGACCGCGGTGTTGAGCGAGGCGAACTTGTTGTCGCCGACCGGGATCACCGTGCCGAAGTACTCCTGGAAGAGCTCCGGCTGCTCACGCAGCGCGGTGTCGGTGTCGAGGAACAGGACGCCCTGCTCCTCGAGGTCCTCGCGGATCGAGTGGTAGACGACCTCGGACTCGTACTGCGCGGCGACGCCCGCGACGAGGCGCTGCTTCTCCGCCTCCGGGATGCCGAGCTTGTCGTAGGTGTTCTTGATGTCCTCGGGCAGGTCCTCCCAGGAGGTGGCCTGCTTCTCGCTGGACCGCACGAAGTACTTGATGTTGTCGAAGTCGATGTGCGAGAGGTCCGAGCCCCACGTCGGCATCGGCTTGCGGTGGAAGAGCTTGAGACCCTTCAGCCGCAGGTCGAGCATCCACTGCGGCTCGCTCTTCTTGTCCGAGATGTCGCGGACGACGACCTCGTTGAGGCCGCGCGTCGCCGCGGAACCGGCGTCATCGCTGTCGGCCCAGCCGAACTCGTAGCGGTCGCGAAGACCCTTGAGTTCGGGGTTGAGCTGCTCGACCTTGGTCGAGCCGTCGGGCTCAGTGATGCTGCTCATGCTGACGCTCCGTCCTTCTTCTTCTGGATGTCCGGGATGCAGGTGGTGCACACGCCGTCGCCGTGGGCGATGGTGGCGAGCCGCTGGACGTGGCGGCCGAGGACGCGGCCGATGGCCTCGGTCTCGGCCTCGCACAGCTGGGGGAACTCGTGGGCGACGTGGGAGACCGGGCAGTGCTGCTGGCACAGCTGGTGGCCCACGGAGATGTCGCGCACCGAGGCGGCGTACCCCTCCTCGGTGAAGATCTGGGCCAGCGCCTCGGTGGGGCTCAGGTGCGGGTTGTCGGCCAGCGTGGCGTCGAACCGCTCCTCGATGAACTCGACCCTGCGGTTGGCGAACTCGCGGACGGCTTGCTCGCCGCCGGTCTCGGCCAGGAACCGGAGCGCCTGGACCGCGAGGTCGTCGTACTGCTGGTCGAAGTGGTCACGTCCGGCCTCGGTGAGCACGAAGACCTTGGCCGGTCGGCCGCGGCCTCGCGTGGCCTGGCTGCGCGGCTCGCGGGCCGCGATCATGTCCTCCTCGAGCAGCGCGTCGAGGTGCCGGCGAACCGCCGCCGGGGTGAGGTCGAGCCGCTCGGCGAGGGCTGCCGCGGTCGAGGCGCCGTTGACGAGGATCGACCGCACGACGCGCTCGCGCGTCGGCTGGTCGTGGGTCGCGTGACCCACCTCGCGCACGACCTCGGCCTCCAATTTCACAACAACAGTGTGACGTTATTGCCAAGCGCACTTCAAGTAAGGGTGGCCTAACCGTCCACGCGTGCCGATGCCCGCCCCCTCCGCCTAGAGTTCCCGCATGGCTGGATCGATCCTGGGCAGCGCCGTCCGGCGGGTGGAGGACCCCGAGCTCCTGGTCGGCCGCGGGACGTTCGTGGACAACCTCCGTCCCGACGGGACCACCCACGCCGTGTTCGTCCGCAGCCCGTTCGCCCACGCCCGGATCACCTCGGTCGACACCTCGGAGGCCGAGCAGTCCCCCGGTGTGGTCGCGGTGCTCACCGGCCGGGACGTGGCCGAGCGCCCGGTGCCGACGTTCGGGAGCGCCAACGACGACCTGAAGCGCACGGCGCTGGCCACCGACAAGGTGAGGTTCGTCGGCGAGCCGGTGGCGCTGGTCGTGGCCGGAGACCCGGGCGCAGGCAGTGGACGCGGCGGAGCTGGTGGACGTCGACTACGACGAGCTGGGCGCGGTGTCGGACATGGAGGCCGCGCTGGCCGCGGACGCCCCGCTGCAGTTCGAGGAGCTGGGCAGCAACCTCGCGACGTCCCGGATCGACCGAGACCGGGAGGATCCCCTGGCCGGGGCCGACCACGTGGTGCGGCTCCGGATGGAGAACCACCGGGTCGCCGTGGCCCCGATCGAGGGCCACGCCATCCTGGTGGAGCCCACCGGGATCTGGCGGCTCACCTGCTGGGTCGTCCACCCAGCACCCGCACATGGCCCGGGAGCTGATCTGCAAGTTCACCGGGCTGCCGGCGGAGTCGGTCCGGGTCATCGCGCCGCACGTCGGCGGGGCGTTCGGCGGCAAGGCCGGCATCGTGGCCGAGCACGCGGCGGTCGTCGCCGCCGCTCGTCGGGTGGACCGTCCGGTCACCTGGACGGAGACCCGCAGCGAGGCGATGCTCTCCATGCACGGCCGCGGGCAGGTGCAGTACGCCGAGCTCGGGCTCACCGGCGAGGGCCGGTTCGTCGGGCTCCGGCTGCGGATGGTCGGCGACTGCGGCGCCTACGCCGGATTCGGCGGCGGCTTCACGGTCGGGCCGACCCGCCTGATGGCGCAGGGGACCTACGTCGTACCCCGCCTCCAGTACGACGCCGTCTCCGTCCTGACCAACACCTCCCCGGTCGGCGCGTTCCGGGGCGCGGGCCGGCCCGAGGCGGCCGCGATGATCGAGCGCCTCGTCGACGCCGCCGCGGCCGAGCTGGGACTGCCGCCCGAGGAGCTGCGGCGGCGCAACTTCATCCAGCCGGCCGACTTCCCGTTCACGACCCACTCGAAGATGACCTACGACAACGGCGACTACGACCTGCCGCTGCGCGAGGCGCTCCGGATCGCCGACGTCGACGCGGCGCGGGCCGAGCAGCAGCGACGACGCGAGGCCGGCGACCCGCGCCAGCTGGGCATCGGGATCTCCACCTACGTCGAGATCACCGGCTTCGGTGGGTCGGAGTTCGGCTCGGTCCAGATCCAGCCGGACGGGTCGGCGGTCGTCATGTCCGGCACCTCCGCGCACGGCCAGGGCCACGCGACGTCGTTCTCGATGATCGTCGCGGACCGGCTCGGGATCCCGCTGTCGGACATCACCTACACCCAGTCGGACACCGCAGCTGGTCCGCTCCGGCGGCGGGACCGGCGGGTCGCGGTCCCTCCAGCTCGGCGGCAGCGCCGTCGCCGCGGCCTCCGACGAGGTCCGCGAACGCGCGCTCGCCGTGGCCGCCCGGATGCTGGAGGCGGCGCCCGCGGACGTCACGCTCGAGGACGGCGCCTTCTCGGTCCAGGGCGTCCCCGGCTCGAGCGTCCGCTGGGCCGAGGTGGCGGCCTACGCCCACGAGCAGGACGGCGGCCTCGGCTCCGACACCGACTTCACCCTCGAGGGGGCGACCTTCCCCTTCGGCGCGCACGTCTCGATCGTCGAGGTCGACACCGAGACCGGGCTGGTCCACCCGCTCCGGCACGTCGCCGTCGACGACTGCGGCCGGGTGCTCAACCCGATGATCGTGGCGGGGCAGCAGCACGGCGGGGCGGTGCAGGGCATGTCGCAGGCGCTGTGGGAGGAGTTCGTGTACGACGCCGACGGGACTCCGCTGACCAGCACGTTCGTCGACTACGCCATCCCGACGGCGGCCGACGCGCCCTCCCTCGAGGCGTCCAGCACGGAGACCCCGACCCCGCTGAACCCGCTCGGGGCGAAGGGGATCGGCGAGTCCGCGACGATCGGCTCGACGCCCGCCGTCCAGAACGCCGTCATCGACGCGGTGCGCCACCTCGGGGTGAAGCACATCGACCTGCCGTGCACCCCGCTGCGGGTCTGGACGGCGATCCAGCAGGCGACCTCCGGCACGCTCCCCGACCCGTGGCGGGACCCGCCGGCGGTGTTCGACGAGCTCGCCGCCGGGCTGACCGGACCGGCTACTGCTCCAGCAGCGGCAGGAACGACCCGCTCATCCAGCCGCCGGCGGAGCCGGCCGGGGGCGGCGGGAGGTTGTCACCGCCGTACACGTGGTCGGTGGCGGTGCCGTACTGCAGCCACGTCTCGGCCGGGCCCTGGCCGCGCCCCGGGACGCTCCAGTCGCAGACGCCGTCGGCGAAGACCGCCTCGAGCTGGGCCCACTGGTCGGCCGTGAACGCGGCCCCGAGCACGCCGTAGTCGGCCCGGTCCAGCGGCTTCAGCCGGCAGGCCACGTTGTCGTTGGCGACCGGCCCGCCGGCCTCCTGTCGCGGCGTCGAAAGCGGGTCTGCAGCGTCTGCAGCTCCTCGACCGAGCAGGCCGGCGCGGCGTCCGCGGTGACGCAGCGGTCGGTGACGTCGCTCGGGACGGTCCTCGAGCGATCTTCTCGCGACAGGCGCGACCTCGCGGGTGTCCGACTCGACGGCCGTGAGCCAGCGGTCCATGGCGAGCAGCGCCTCGTTGGCCCACTGCGGGTCGCCGATCAGCGGCGCCGGGCCGAACCACATCACCCGGTTGTCGGTGTGGCCCTGGTCGGCGAGCAGCCGCTCCTCGGTCCAGAACGCGTGGCTGTAGTCGTGGGCGAGGCCGGGGTCGGGCCCGCCGTGGTTGATCATCGCCACCTGGTCGAGGTTGTTGGTCTCGTCGATCAGGCCGGAGCGGTAGGCACGCTCGATCGCCGCCTGGTCGCCGTCGACCCGCTCCGTCGGTGTAGCCGGTGTCGATGTCCAGACCGCCGATCTTCACGTTGAGGTCGACGAACTGGGCGGGCGTGATCTGGCCCTTCTTCAGCTCCTCGAGCCCGAACTGGACGCCGGTGTTGGCGAACGGGATCCCGGCGAACCCGTGGCCGGCCGCCTGCTCCTGCGGGGTCCAGTCACGCTCTCGGGACGCGGGTCCGAGCACGTTGATCATGATGTCGAGCACCGAGCAGCGCACCCCGCCGGGGTTGGTCTCGGAGTCGTAGCGAGTGCTCTCGTCCCCCGGCACCGTGTCCCTGGTGCCGGAGCAGTCGTTCTCGGGGTTGAGCGCCGACTTGTAGAGGTTCTCGTCGGCCACCACCGCGTTGGCGTGGGAGGCGTGGCCCTCCACCTGCGCCATCTGGGTCGGCGTCCAGGCGACGCCGGCTCCCCAGCGCGACGGGTCCTCGAAGTAGAGCCGCATCAGGTGGTAGTCGGTGAACTGCGCCCCGGCGGTGAGGGTGTCGGGGTAGGAGCAGGTGGTGACCAGGCCCTGGTAGATGCCCGGGGTAGGCGTTGGCGATGGTGTGCTGGGCGATCGAGCCGCCGGAGCAGCCGGTGCCGATCGTGTACCTGATCTCGCCGTACTGCTCGACCAGCCGCTCCTTGGCCATCATCAGCGACTCGGCCTCGATCGACACGTTGCAGTTGTGGCCGGTGTTGGCGAGGGCGGTGGACACCACGGCGAAGCCCTTGCCCAGCGCGGTCACGTAGCTCGGCGTCACGCCCGGCACGGACTCGAGGGTCCCGGAGTAGTCCTGGAGGGGCGGCGACCCCGGGGCGTACGACGCGCCGCAGTTGCCGCCGTGGGTGATCAGGACCTTGTGGTTCCACTGCTCCTGGGGAGCCCAGGGCTGCCAGTCCTGCCCCTGCTGCCAGAGGGTGAGGATGGCGTAGCGGTCCCGGTCCTGGAAGCCGTCCTCACGACGCACGATGAACGGGACCGTCTTGCCCTCGTCGGTGGTCGTCGTGGCCACGTCGTCCGGGGGGTTCTGCGGGTCGTAGGGCTGGAGGTCCGGCTGCGTCGGGTCGGTGGACTTGTAGAGCAGCGTGTACTCCACCGGCTGGTTGCACTTGGCGTCGACCGCGCCGGCCGGGCACTGGTAGGGCTCGTGGTGCGGCCCGGAGAAGATCGGCCCGCCGTTGGGGTGGTTGGTGATCGTGGTGGTCGCGACGACGCCACCGGCCTCGGCCTGGAGCTGGTTGGCACCCTCGGCCAGCCCCTCGACCAGTCCCTCGAACTTCCCGTTGGGCCGCACGGCGAACGCGTCCGTGACGTCGCGCTCCCCCACGCTCACCCGGACGTCGGCGGCTGACACCCCGTCCGGGAGGTCGACCGCGACCAGCGCGTCACCGCCGGAGACGAGGTCGGCCCGGTTGGACAGCACCCGGATCGTCAGCGGGCCCGCGGCTGAAGCCTGGCCGGCGGGCAGGGTGCCGACCACCAGCGGAAGGGCGGTGAGCAGGGCCAGAAGCAGGAGTCGGGCGCGCATGGATCCTCAACGACCCGAGCCATCCGCACGTTACGCACCGGTAGCCCAACTGCCGGCGGAACTGCCGGGTGAGAGAATGCCGCCGTGCCAGCCGCCGATCCTGCCGTCGCCGTGGACGGGCTGGTGATGCGGTACGGCGACAAGGTCGCCGTCGACGAACTCTCGCTCACGGTCGAGCGGCAGACCATCACCGCCGTCCTCGGGCCGAACGGCGCCGGCAAGACGACCACCCTGGAGACCTGCGAGGGGTACCGGCAGCCGCAGCAGGGGTCGGTCCGGGTGCTCGGGCTCGATCCGGTGCGGGACCGCCGGGACCTGCTGCCCCGGATCGGGGTGATGCTCCAGGACGGCGGCGCCTGGAGCGGGGTGCGGGCGATGGAGATGCTGCGCCACATGGCGCGGCTGCACGCCCACCCGCTCGACGTCGACCTGCTCGGCGAACGGCTCGGGCTCGGGGACTGCGGCAGCACGCCGTACCGCCGTCTCTCCGGCGGCCAGCAGCAGCGCCTCGGTCTGGCGATGGCGCTGGTCGGCCGCCCCGAGATCGTCTTCGTCGACGAACCGACGGCCGGCATGGACCCGAAGGCTCGGCGCGGGACGTGGGAGCTGCTCGAGGAGCTCCGGGACAGCGGGGTGACCGTGGTGCTCACCACCCACTACATGGACGAGGCCGAGCGACTCGCCGACCGGATCCACATCATCGACCGCGGCCACCTGATCGCGACCGGCACCGCCCTCGAGCTCACCCGGGGCAGCGTCGACCTGCAGCCGGCCGCGACCATCCGGCTGGTGGTCAGCAGGCCCTTCCCGCCGGGGGCCCCCGAGTCCCTGCGCCGCGCGCTCGGCGACCTGACAGAGGTCACCCAGCTCGACGAGGTCAGCCTGCTGGTGACCGGACCGGCCGACGCCTCGACGCTGGCGAACATCTCCGGGTGGTGCCAGGAGCACGGCGTGCTGCCGGAGTCACTCACGCTGGGCCAGCGGACCCTCGAGGACGTCTTCCTGCAGCTGACCGGGCGGGAGCTGTCGGCATGAACAGAAACGTTCACACCCCGCCCCGGCGCTGCACCACTCCCCCGCATGGTCGCCGCCCAGGCCCTCATGGAGAGCCGGCTGATGCTGCGCAACGGCGAGCAGCTCCTGCTCGCCGTGGTCATACCGGTGATCGTCCTGGTCGTCGGGGTCAGGGGGACCAAGGCACTCGACATCCACTTCCAGCACGCCTCGGTCGACGTCTTCACGCCCGGGGTCCTGGCTCTGGCGGTGATGTCGACCGCGTTCACCTCGCTGGCGATCACCACCGGCTTCGAGCGGCGGTACGGCGTGATCAAGCGGCTCGGCTCCTCCCCACTCCCGCGCTCCGGGCTCCTCGCCGGCAAGGTCTGCTCGCTGCTGCTCGTGGAGCTGGCCCAGATGCTCGTCATCGGATCCGTGGCGCTGGCCATGGGCTGGGATCCCGATCCGAGCGTGGTGGGGACGGTCCTGGCCGTCGTGCTCGGCACTGCTGCGTTCGCCTCCCTCGGCCTGTTCGTCGCCGGCGTCCTGCGCGCCGAGGCCACCCTCGCGGCCGCCAACCTCGTCTACCTGCTGCTGATGGCCGGCGGCGCCGTGGTCGTGCCGTCGAGCGCGTACGGCGCCTTCGGCGACCTCGTCCGGTGGCTGCCGTCCGGCGCCCTCGGCGACGCGATGCGGGACGCGCTGATCCGCGACACGATCGCCTGGACCAACCTCGCCGTGCTCCTCGTCTGGGCCGCAGTCGGGACCTTCCTCACCGCCCGGACGTTCCGGTGGGAGTGACGCTCCCGGTCCGGCCACTGGCCTGGGCCACGCTGGTCGCCAACTGCGTCCTCGTCGTCACCGGCGGGGCGGTGCGGCTGACCGCCTCCGGGCTCGGCTGCCCGACGTGGCCGCGGTGCACCGACCGGTCCTTCCGGCCGCACGGCGCACTCGACATGCACCAGGCGATCGAGTTCGGCAACCGGATGCTCACGTTCGTGCTGGTCGCGGTCGCCGTCGCCACCCTCGTCGCGGCCTGGCAGACCGGTCGCCGCGACCTGCGGATGCTCGCGCTGGCGCTGGCCCTCGGCATCCCGGCGCAGGCGGTCATCGGCGGGGTCACCGTGCTGACCGACCTCAATCCGTGGGTGGTGTCGTTCCACCTGCTCTGCTCGCTGGCGATCATCGGGCTGGCGGTGCTGTTCCTGTGGCGCCTCGACCATCCCGCGGGAGACCCGAGCAGCGGCGCCGACGTGACGCTCGCCTGGCTGACCTTCGCGTCCGGCTGGCTGGTGCTGTACGTCGGCACCGTGGTCACCGGTTCCGGTCCGCACGCCGGCGACATCGACTCACCGCGCAACGGGCTGAGCCCGCTCCAGGTCAGCCAGCTCCACGCGGACCTGGTGTTCCTGTTCGTCGGGCTCACGATCGGGCTTCTCTTCGCGGTCCGGGCCGCCGGCCGACCCGCGGCCGTGCGGCGCGCCGTACTCGTCCTGCTCGGGGTGGAGCTCGCGCAGGGAACGATCGGTTTCGTGCAGTACTTCACCGACCTGCCGGTGGTGCTGGTCGGCTTCCACCTGCTCGGCGCGGCCCTCGTCTCCGCAGTCGCTGCCTGGATGCTGCTGACGGTCCGCGAGGAGCCCCCGGAAACAGTGAGGACGACGGCTGGCCCGCACCCCCGTGGACAGGCCCTGCCGTCGTCCTCCCACTGATATACGCCATTCAGCCGGGTTTGGTTGCCCGAACGCGAAAAGTTTTGCAACCCCGTCCGTGGCTTCGCCCACGCGTGGGCGTCAGCGGGTCAGCAGGGGGTCCAGCGCCACCGCGACGAAGAGCAGCGAGAGGTAGAGGTTGGAGGAGTGGAACAGCCGCATCGGCTGGATCACGCTCAGGTCCTCGGTGCCCAGCGCCCGTCGCCACATGCGATGGGCCTCGACCAGGAAGACGGCTCCGAGAGCGGCGGCGGCCAAGGGGTAGAACAGCCCGGTGTCGGCCACCGGCCACAGCAGCAGTGAGGTGGCCACCATCACCCAGCTGTAGGCCACGATCCGGCGACCCACCTCCCGGGCCGGGGCCACGACGGGAAGCATCGGCACCTCGACGTTGGCGTAGTCCTCGCGGTAGCGCAGGGCCAGCGCCCAGGTGTGCGGCGGGGTCCAGAAGAAGACCACCGCGAACAGCACCACCGGCACCCACGACAGCTCGCCGGTGACCGCGGTCCAGCCGATCAGCGCGGGGAAGCAGCCCGCAAGGCCGCCCCAGACGATGTTCTGGGTGGTCCGCCGCTTGAGGACCATGGTGTAGACGAGCACGTAGAACGCGTTGGCCAGCACCGAGAGGCCGGCGGAGAGCCAGTTGACCCAGACCGCCAGCACCACCGTCGAGACCACGCCCAGGGTCAGCCCGAAGACCAGCGCCGCGCGCGGGGACACGATGTGGCGTGGAAGTGCCCGTCTGCGGGTACGGCGCATCTGCTCGTCGATGTCGCGGTCGTAGACGCAGTTGAGCGCGGACGCCGAGCCCGCCGAGAGCGTGCCGCCGACCACCGTGGCGACCACGAGCCCCAGCTCGGGGATGCCCCGGGCGGCGAAGAACATGACCGGCACGGTCGTGAGGAGGAGCAGCTCGATGACCCGTGGCTTGGTCAGGCCGACGTACGCCGCCACCACGTCGCCGGCGGTCGCGCGGGCCGGTTCCGGCTGCGAGACAGCGGAGGCCGGCTGGCCGACGTACGTCACGGAAGATTCCTCGGTGGGGAGGCGGCTGAGTGCGGGTCGCAGTCTATCCGCAGGGATGAGTAGGCTCGAAGCCGATGTCGGCACCGTGAAAGGAAGCTCGTGACCACACTCGACTGGACCGAGATCGACGACAAGGCGGTGGACACGATCCGGGTCCTGGCCATGGACGCGGTGCAGAAGGTCGGCAACGGCCATCCCGGCACCGCCATGAGCCTTGCGCCGGCCGCCTACCTGCTGTTCCAGAAGGTCATGCGGCACAACCCCGCCGACCCGCACTGGCCCGGCCGCGACCGGTTCGTGCTCTCGGCCGGCCACTCGTCGCTGACCCTCTACCTCCAGCTCTACCTCGGCGGCTGGGGCCTCGAGCTGGACGACATCAAGGCGCTGCGAACCTGGGGCAGCAAGACCCCCGGGCACCCGGAGTACGGCCACACGGCGGGCGTGGAGACCACCACCGGACCGCTCGGCCAGGGCATCGGCAACGCGGTGGGCATGGCCATGGCCGCCCGCCGCGAGCGCGGGATGCTCGACCCCAACGCCGATGAGGGCACCTCGCCGTTCGACCACCACATCTACGCCATCTGCAGCGACGGCGACATCGAGGAAGGCGTCAGCGCCGAGGCCTCGGCGATCGCCGGCGTGCAGCAGCTCGGCAACCTGACCGTCATCTACGACGCCAACCGGATCTCGATCGAGGACGACACCGACATCGCCCTGGCCGAGGACGTCGGCAAGCGCTACGAGGCCTACGGCTGGCACGTGCAGACCGTCGACTGGACCCACGACGAGACCAAGTACGTCGAGGACGTGCCGGCCCTGCACGAGGCGATCCGCAAGGCGAACGCGGTCACCGACCGACCCAGCTTCATCGTGCTCCGCACGATCATCGCGTGGCCGGCCCCCTCGGCACAGAACACCGGCAAGGCCCACGGCTCCGCCCTCGGTGACGACGAGGTCGCCGCCACGAAGCGGGTCCTGGGCTTCGACGCCGACAAGACCTTCGAAGTCCCGCCGGGAGTGCTCGAGCACACGCGAGAGGCGGTCGAGCGCGGCAAGGCCGCCCAGGCCGAGTGGGACCAGGCGTTCCGGCACTGGACCACCAAGCCGTCCGCCGACGTGGAGCTCTTCGAGCGGCTCCAGACCCGCACCCTCCCGCAGGGATGGGCGGACCAGCTGCCGACGTTCGAGGCCGGCAAGGACGTCGCCACCCGCAAGGCCTCAGGCGCGGTGATCAACGCCATCGCGGCCAAGGTCCCCGAGCTGTGGGGCGGCTCCGCCGACCTGGCCGAGTCCAACAACACGACGATCGAGAACGCGCCGTCGTTCCTGCCCAAGGACCGCTCCACGAAGCTCTGGCAGGGAGACCCGCTGGCCGGGCGCGTGCTGCACTTCGGGATCCGCGAGCACGCCATGGGCGCGATCCTCAACGGCATCGCCGTGCATGGTGGCACCCGTCCCTTCGGCGGCACGTTCCTCACCTTCTCCGACTACATGCGGCCCTCGGTCCGGCTGGCGGCGCTGATGAAGCTGCCGGTCACCTACGTCTGGACGCACGACTCGGTCGGTCTCGGCGAGGACGGCCCGACCCACCAGCCGATCGAGCACCTCGCCGCGCTCCGGGCCATCCCCGGACTCGACGTCGTCCGGCCCGGCGACGCCAACGAGGTCGACCGCCTGCTGGCAGGCGGTCCTCGAGCACACCGACCGGCCCGCCGGGCTCGCGCTCAGCCGCCAGAACCTGCCGGTGTTCCCGCGCGGTGAGGAAGGGTTCTCCGACACCTCCAACGTCCACCGCGGCGGCTACGTGCTGCTCGACACCGACGGCGGCCTGCCCGACGTCGTCATCATCGCCACCGGCTCGGAGCTCCAGCTCGCGGTGGCCGCCCGCGCGAAGCTCGCAGAGGACGGCGTACGCGCCCGGGTGGTCTCGATGCCGTGCCGTGAGTGGTTCGAGGAGCAGGAGCAGTCCTACCGCGAGACCGTCATCCCGCCCACCGTGAAGGCCAGGGTGTCGGTCGAGGCCGGCATCGCCCAGGGCTGGCGCGAGCTGGTCGGCGACCACGGGCGGATCGTGTCCATCGAGCAGTACGGCCACTCCGCGGAGTTCTCGCGGATCTTCACCGAGTACGGCCTCACCGCCGACGCCGTCGCGTCGGCGGCCCACGACAGCATCGCGGCGGCCACCGGCTGACCGAACACCAGGAGGAAGCATGAGCGAACGACTGAAGGCACTTTCCGACGCCGGCGTCTCGATCTGGCTGGACGACCTGTCCCGTGAGCGGATCGAGACCGGCAACCTGGCCGACCTGGTCAAGCACAAGTCGGTCGTCGGCGTGACCACCAACCCGACGATCTTCGCGGCAGCGATCTCCGAGGGCGAGCGGTACGACGACGAGGTCCGCGCGCTGGTGGCCGATGGCGACGACGTGGAGAAGGTCGTCTTCGAGCTCACGACCAGCGACGTCCAGGCCGCCTGCGACGTCCTGCGGCCGACCTACGACGCCACCGGTGGCGTCGACGGACGGGTGTCGATCGAGGTCGCTCCCACCCTGGCCTTCGACACCGACGCGACGCTGGCCTCCGCCCGTGAGCTGTGGTCCGAGGTCGACCGGGACAACCTCTTCATCAAGATCCCGGCCACCACCGAGGGTGCCCCCGCGATCACCGACGCCCTCGGTGACGGGATCAGCGTCAACGTCACCCTGATCTTCGGGCTCGACCGCTACGCCAGCGTCATGGACGCCTACCTCGCCGGTCTGGAGAAGGCCCTCGAGGCCGGGCAGGACCTCTCCCGGATCCACTCGGTCGCCTCGTTCTTCGTCTCCCGGGTCGACACCGAGATCGACAAGCGGCTCGAGGAGATCGGGTCCGAGGAGGCGCTCGCGCTGCGCGGCAAGGCCGCGGTCGCCAACGCCCGGCTCGCCTATCGCGACTACCAGGAGTTCTTCGAGGGGGACCGCTGGGCGAGGCTCGCCGAGGCCGGCGCCAACACCCAGCGGCCGCTGTGGGCGTCGACCGGGGTGAAGAACCCCGACTACTCGGACACGATGTACGTCAGCGAGCTCGTGGTCCCCAACATCGTCAACACCATGCCCGAGAAGACCCTGGAAGCCTTCGCCGACCACGGCGAGGTCGACGGCGACCAGGTCACCACGATGTACGACCACGCCCAGCAGGTGATGGACGACCTGAAGGCCGTCGGCATCGACTACGACGACGTGATCGCGACCCTCGAGCAGGAGGGCGTCGACAAGTTCTCGAAGTCCTGGCAGGAGCTGCTCGACACCGTCTCGGAGCAGATGGACTCGGCCAAGAAATGAGCGAGACGGCCTGGAACACCGTCGAGAGCAAGTCTGGATCCGGCGACGAGGCCGGTGCGTTCGAGCTGTTCTTCGGCTATCCCGACGAGTCCGCGTACGCCAGGGCCGTCGAGCAGCTGGTGGCCGACGAGGTGGCGAGCGGCATCGCCGGACAGGACCCCACACTCTGGGGTCCCGCCGCCGAGGAGGAGGCTGGCAAGCGGCTGGCCTGGGTGGACCTGCCGGAGAGGTCGAAGGCGCTGGTCACCGAGATCTCCACCCTCGAGGTCGAGCTGCGGGAGCGGGGCCTGTCGCGGATCGTCCTGTGCGGGATGGGCGGCTCGTCCCTGGCACCCGAGGTCATCTGCGCCGCCGCGGACGTCGAGCTCGTGGTGCTCGACTCCTCCGATCCCGACTTCGTGCGCGCGGCGCTCGAGGACCGACTGGCCGAGACAGTGGTCGTGGTCTCGTCGAAGTCGGGGGGCACGGTCGAGACCGACAGCCAGCGACGGGCCTTCGAGAAGGCCTTCGCCGACGTGGGGATCGACGCCGCCGAGCGGATCGTCGTCGTCACCGACCCGGGGTCCCCGCTCGCCGGTCAGGCCCAGGAGGCGGGCTACCGGACGTTCCTCGCCGACCCCGACGTCGGCGGGCGCTACTCCGCACTGACGGCGTTCGGGCTCGTCCCCAGCGGCCTGGCCGGCGCCGACGTCGCCGGCCTGCTCGACCAGGCGGCCGAGATGCGGAAAACTCTCGAGGTCGACTCGGTCGACAACCCCGGGCTGCGGCTGGGAGGGCTGCTGGGGGTCGCCAACGCGGCGGGCGTGGACAAGCTTGTCCTGGCGGGCGCCGGATCGACGTACGCCGGACTCGGCGACTGGGCCGAGCAGCTGATCGCGGAGTCCACCGGCAAGGAGGGCAAGGGCATCCTGCCGGTGGTGGTGGACTCGTTCGACTCTCCGAACTTCTCGCCGAGCACCCCGGACGAGGTGCTGGCCACCTACGGCCCTGAGCCCGCACTCGAGTCGGTGCGGCCGGCCTCCGGGTTCGGCGTCTCCGTCAACGCGCCGCTGGGCGCCCAGCTGCTGCTCTGGGAGTACGCCACCGCCGTCGCCGGCCGGATGATCGGGATCAACCCCTTCGACCAGCCCGACGTCGAGAGCGCCAAGGCAGCCGCGCGGGAGATGCTCGACGGCGGCGCCTCGGAGCCGGTCCCGGTGTTCGAGGACGGATCGGTCACGGTCTACGCATCCGGGTCGTGGCTGCCCGAGGGCACCGCCACCGTCGGGGCGGCGGTCGGCGCACTGCTGGAGCAGCTGGACGACCACCGCGGCTACGTCGCCGTGCAGGCCTACCTCGACCGGCACCGGGACGCGTCGCTGGCCTCCGTCCGGGATGCGCTGGCCACCAGGACCGGCCGGCCGGTGACGTTCGGCTGGGGACCGCGGTTCCTCCACTCCACCGGGCAGTACCACAAGGGCGGGCCGCCGACGGGCGTCTACCTGCAGGTCACCGGGCAGCCGGAGGCGGACCTGGCCGTCCCGGACCGGCCGTTCACCTTCCACGAGTTCCTGACCGCCCAGGCGGTCGGTGACGGGCAGGTGCTCGCGAGCCAGGGTCGCCCCGTGCTGCGCCTCCACGTCTCGAGCCCTGCCGACCTGGCCGACGTACACAAGGCGCTGGCGTGATCGGCAGGGCGACCGACCAGCGCAATCCACTGCGGGACCCCGCGGACCGGCGGATGCCCCGGATCGCCGGCCCCTGCGGGTTGGTGATCTTCGGCGTCACCGGCGACCTCGCTCGCCGCAAGGTGATGCCCGCGATCTACGACCTGGCCAATCGTGGCTTGCTGCCGCCTGGTTTCAGCGTGGTGGGCTTCGCGCGGCGCGACTGGGCGGACCAGGACTTCGCCCAGATCGTCCACGACTCCGTCAGGGAGCACTCGCGCACGGAGTTCCGTGAGGAGGTCTGGCGCCAGCTCGCCGAGGGGATCCGGTTCGTGCAGGGCGACTTCTCCGACGACCTCGCCTTCGAAAAGCTGCGCCACACCATCGAGGAGCTCGACGAGATCCGCGGCACCGGTGGCAACCACGCCTTCTACCTCGCCATCCCGCCCGGACTCTTCGGTGACGCGGTGGGCCAGCTCAAGGAGCACGGACTGGTCGAGCCGACCGCCGAGTCGTGGCGCCGGGTCGTGATCGAGAAGCCGTTCGGTCACGACCTCGCGTCGGCCCAGGAGCTGAACCGGACGATCGACCAGGTGTTCCCTCCGGAGTCGATCTTCCGGATCGACCACTACCTCGGCAAGGAGACCGTCCAGAACATCCTGGCCATGCGGTTCGCCAACGCGATGTTCGAGCCCATCTGGAACACCAACTACGTCGACCACGTCCAGATCACGATGGCCGAGGACCTCGGAATCGGCGGTCGGGCCGGCTACTACGACGGCATCGGGGCCGCGCGCGACGTGATCCAGAACCACCTGCTCCAGCTGATGGCGCTGGTGGCGATGGAGGACCCGACCTCGTTCGAGGCGGAGAGCCTGCGCCTGGAGAAGCAGAAGGTGCTGAAGAGCGTGGTCCTCCCCCGCCGGCTCGATCTGAACACCGCGCGCGGGCAGTACGCCCCCGGCTGGGCCGGCGGAATGCGGGTGCCGGGCTTCCTGGAGGAGGAGGGCATCGACCAGAAGTCGACGACCGAGACCTTCGCCGCGATCCGCCTCGACGTCGACAACCGGCGCTGGGCGGGAGTGCCGTTCTACCTGCGCACCGGCAAGCGGCTCGGGCGACGGGTCACCGAGGTCGCTGTGGTGTTCAAGCGGGCGCCGCACCTTCCGTTCAGCGCGGTGTCCACCGAGGACCTCACCCACAACACCCTGGTCATCCGGATCCAGCCCGACGAGGGCATGACCCTGCGCTTCGGGTCCAAGGTGCCCGGGACCCAGATGGAGATCCGCGACGTGAGCATGGACTTCGCCTACGGCGGCTCCTTCACCGAGGCCAGCCCGGAGGCCTACGAGCGACTGATCCTCGACGTGCTGCTCGGTGATCCGCCGCTGTTCCCGCAGCACCAGGAGGTCGAGCTCTCCTGGCAGATCCTCGACCCGATCCTCGAGCACTGGGCACGGCAGGACCGCGCCGGAAAGGCGGCCCCTGAGCAGTACCCATCGGGCACCTGGGGCCCGGAGTCCGCCGAGCGGATGCTGGCGCGGGACGGCCGGACCTGGAGGCGACCATGACGTCCCGGATGATCGAGCTGATCGACACAAGCTCCTCGCAGATCGCGGCGGAGTTCGTCCGCGCCCGGATGCGTGCCGGCAGCCCGGCCATGGGCATGGTGATGACGCTCGTGATCGTCGTACCCGAGGATCATGCGGAGGCGGCGATGGACGCGGCCCGGGAGGCATCCCACGAGCATCCGGCCCGGGTGCTGGGCGTCATCCTCGGCGACGGCCGCGGGGCGGCCCACGTCAACGCGCAGGTCGGCACCGGCCATGGCTGGACCGGCGAGACCGCATTGATCCGGCTCAAGGGCGAGGTCGTCAAGCACGCCGAGTCCGTCGTGCTCCCGTTGCTGCTGCCGGACTCCCCGGTCGCGATCTGGTGGCCCGCCGACGCCCCCGACGACCCGGCCGCCGACCCGCTGGGTGCCCTCGCCCAGCGACGCATCACCGACGCCGCGGCCACGACCCGGGGCAAGACCAGGGCCTTGGAGATCCAGTGTGCGTCGTACGCGCCGGGCAACACCGACCTTGCCTGGACCCGCATCACGCTCTGGCGGGCGCTCCTCGCATCGGCCCTCGACCAGCACCAGGTCAAGGTGACCGGAGCGTCGGTGGCCGCGGAACGGATCAGCCCCAGTGCTGACCTCCTGGCCGCCTGGCTCAGCGACCGGCTACGGGTGGACGTCGAGCGCACGAACTCGCCCGGCCCCGGCATCACCGAGGTCGTCCTCGACACCAGGGCGGGCGAGATCAGGATCGAGCGGCTGGACGGGAAGCTCGCAACCTTTTCGTCGCCCGACAGGCCAGATCGTCCGGTCGCGCTGAAGCGCCGGGACCTGCCGGAGCTGCTCGCCGAGGACCTGCGGCGCCTGGACGAGGACGAGGTCTACGCCGCGACCGTGCGCCGGCTGACGGCGCGCAGGCCCGGGAAGACGTCGTGAACGTCGCATGAGCAGTCCACGGATCGAGGTCCACGACGACGGGCCGGCCCTTGCCTCGGCCGTCGCCGGCCTGCTGGTGTCGCGCCTCGCCGCTGCCCAGGCCGAGGGGCTCGAACCCCACCTGGCCCTGACCGGCGGCAGCATCGCCGACGCCATCCATCACGAGGTGGCGGGGGTGCCCTCGGACCTCGACTGGTCGAAGGTCGACTTCTGGTGGGGCGACGAACGCTTTGTTCCCCGCGACTCCCCCGACCGCAACGCCGGCGCTGCCCGGACCGCGTTCCTCGATCCGGTGGGCGTCGACCCGGAGCGAGTGCACGAGATCGGCTCGTCGGACGACTTCGACAGCGTCGCCGATGCCGCCGAGGCCTACGGCCGCGAGATCCGGGACCACGGCAGCGAGACGTTCGAGGTGGTGATGCTCGGTGTCGGGCCGGACGGCCACGTGGCTTCGCTCTTCCCCGACCAGTCGGCCCTGGACGTCGACGACGAGGTCGCCGTACCGGTGACCGACTCCCCCAAGCCACCGCCCGAGCGGGTCAGCCTCACCCTTGCTGCGCTCAACCGGACGCGCGCGACGTGGCTGGTGGTGAGCGGAGCGGAGAAGGCCGACGCCGTCGCCAAGGCCCTGGCCGGCGGCGACGTCCCCGCCGCGCGGGTGGGCGGCACCGAGGAGACGGTGTGGTTCCTCGACCGCGAGGCCGCCTCCGCCCTCTGACCGCGAGTCGGCGCAACCGCAACGCCCACCACCCGCGAGTCGGCGCTACTGCAACGTGGCAAGGCAGTTGCCATCCACAGGCGCGAATTTCCCGCTGGCCGAACGAGCGACGCGCGGAAACCATGACGTTCATGAATCTTCGGGACTTGCGAGGGATCGAGTGCCTCGACTCGACATTTCCGCTCCCTCTGGACCGGCCGTTCACCACGGCCGACGCCCGTCGGGAGGGTGTTCCTCGACATGTCCTGACGGTGCTGGTCGCGCACGGCCTGCTCCGTCGACCGCTGAAGTCGGTCTATCTGGCGACGCAGGCCGGCGACTCGGTCGGGCTCAGGAGCCAGTGCCTGTCGCTCGTGGTGCCCGACGACTGCGTGGTCTGTGACCGGCACGCGGGCTGGCTGCTTGGTGCCGAGATGATTCTGGCCCCCAATGAGCACCTCGAGCTCCAGCCGATCTCGATCTTCCGGCCGTCGGGGAAGGGACGGTTGCGCAACGACTTGGCAGACAGCGGCGAGCGCAACTTGATCCCGTCCGACGTCATCGAGATCTCGGGTATCGCCGTCACCACACCACTTCGCACGGCCTGGGACCTGGGTCGGGTGCGGTTCCGCGAGGCCGCCATCTCCGGACTGGATGCCATGCTCCGGCTTGAGTTGTTCAGCAGGGAGGAACTGGTGGCCGGCGTCGAGCGGTTCAGGGGCATGCGATGGGTGACCCGTCTACGTGAGCTCGCTCCGCTCGCAGATGGACGGGCTGCCTCGCCTGGGGAGTCAGTACTACGCCTCCGGTGGATCGACTGTGGACTTCCGACGCCAGAGCCCCAGGTCGAGGTGCGCCGCGATGGCGTCCTGATCGCGATCCTCGACATCGCGAACGGGGTGATCCGCTTCGCTGCTGAGTATGACGGCGCGGAGTGGCATACCTCCCCGCAGCAGCGCGACCATGATCGAACCCGACGTGAGGCCGCCGAGGAGGAGGGCTGGCTTGTGCAACCGTTGGTTGCAGCCAACGTCTTCGGCCGGCACCGGGACTGTGAAGAGCTGCTGTTCCAGGGCGCACGCGATGCGCGCAAGCGGCTGGGCCTGCGCATCACAGCCTGAGCAGATGCGCCGACTCGACGTCCCACAATGCCGGCAGATGCGCCGACTCGACGTACACAGTGCCGGCAGATGCGCCGACTCGCGCTAGAAGATGATCTCGCCGGCCTTACGGCGGGTCCGGAGCAGCTGCAGGGCCTCGTCGAGGATGTTGGCGGCCTCTGCGTCGGAGCGGCGCTCCTTCACGTAGGCCAGGTGCGTCTTGTACGGCTCGATCTTGGGCGCCGGGGGCGGGTTGTCGCTGTCCATGCTGGCCGGCAGCCCGCACTTGGGGCAGTCCCACGCATCGGGGGGCTGGGCCTCCACCGCGAACGTCACCACCGAGCGGTGCTCGTGCGAGCAGAAGTAGGTGACGGCCTGACGGGGCGCAGCCTCACCGCGCTCGGCCTCGCCCATCGGGCCGGCTCCGACCCGACTTCCGCGGATTGCGTTTCCTCCAACAGCCACGTGCGCGGTCCTCTCTCAACTCTGGTAGGCCAGCAGCAGGCCCAGTGCGATGATGCAGGCGAACCAGATCACACCGATCCCGATCGTGAGTCGGTCGAGGTTCCGCTCCGCGACCGACGAACCGCCCAGTGAGCTGGACACGCCACCGCCGAACATGTCGGACAGTCCGCCGCCGCGGCCCTTGTGGAGCAGCACCAGCACGATCATCAGGGCGCTCGCTAGGACGAGCACGATGGTGAAGAGCAGAATCACGGCCTGAATGCTACGTCACGCCGGGGCGATCACAGCAACGGCATGTCATAGAAACGACAAATACCGCCGAACTCGTCTGCCTGGAGGCTGGCTCCGCCGACCAGGCGCCGTCCACGTCGGCCTTGTCCATGATCCCTGCGACGTTGGCAGCCTTCACCGAACCGCCGTAGAGAACGCGCACCCCGTCGGCTGCGGCGTCGCCGTGCACCTCGCGGATCCGTTCCCGGATCGCGCCACAGACCTCCTGGGCGTCGTCGGGCGTGGCGACCTCGCCGGTGCCGATGGCCCAGACCGGCTCGTAGGCCACCACCAGCGACGCCACCTGCTCCGCCGAGATCCCGTCGAGGGATGCGTCGACCTGGGCGACCGTGTGGGCCACGTGGTCGCCGGCCTGGCGCACCTCCAGCCCCTCGCCGACGCACACGATCGGGGTCATCTTCGAGCCCAGGGCCTGCTTCGCCTTCGCATTGACCACCTCGTCGGACTCGCCGTGGTGCTGACGCCGCTCGGAGTGCCCCACCACGACATAGGAGCACCCGAGCTTGGCCAGCATGCTCGCGGAGATGTCGCCGGTGTAGGCACCACTGTCCTGTGGTGGAGAGGTCCTGGGCGCCGTACCGCACCAACAGCTGGTCGCCGTCCACCAGCGTCTGCACCGAGCGCAGGTCGGTGTAGGGCGGGAGCACGACGACCTCGACCTGCGAGTAGTCGTGCTTCTTGTCCGCCAGCGTCCAGGCGAGCTTCTGGACCAGCACCACCGCCTCCTGGTGGTTCAGGTTCATCTTCCAGTTGCCCGCCATCAGGGGCGTGCGGGTCTCGGCCATGAGGGTTCCTTCGTTCGACTGTGGTTGGGGGGACGGCAACGCGCGGGACCGCGCGGCTGGAGAAGCAGTGTTGAGATGTCCTGGGGCGGTCAGCGCTCGAGGACCGCGATGCCGGGCAGGTCCTTGCCCTCGAGGTACTCCAGGCTCGCGCCACCACCGGTCGAGATGTGCCCGAACGCCGCCTCGTCAAACCCGAGACGGCGTACGGCGGCCGCGGAGTCCCCGCCGCCGACGACCGACAGGCCGGAGATCTTCGTCAGCGCCTCCGCGACCGCGCGGGTCCCGGCGGCGAACGCATCGGTCTCGAAGACCCCCATCGGCCCGTTCCAGAAGACCGTGCGGGCATCGGCGAGCTCCGCGGCGAACGCCTTGGCCGACTCGGGCCCGATGTCGAGGCCGAGGCTGTCGGCCGGGATCCCCGAGGCGGGTACGACGGTCGGCTCGGGCTCCCGGCCGTCGGAGGGGAAGGCCGTGTCGACGACGACGTCGGTCGGCAGCACGATCTCGGACGCCCGAGTCCTCTGCCCGCGCGAGGTAGTCACGGCAGGTGTCCAGCTGGTCCTCCTCCAGCAGGCTCTTGCCGACCTCGTTGCCCAGGGCCTTGAGGAACGTGAAGACCATGCCCGCCGCCGATCAGCAGCTTGTCGGCCTTGTCGAGGAGGTTGTCGATGACGCCCAGCTTGTCGGAGACCTTGGAGCCGCCCAGCACGACGGCGTAGGGCCGCTCGGGGTCGGCGGTGAGCCGCCGCACCACGTCGAGCTCGGCGGCCACCAGATAGCCCATGGCGTGCGGCAGCCGCAACGCGATGTCGTAGACCGACGCCTGCTTGCGGTGCACGACGCCGAAGCCGTCGGAGACGAAGGCGTCGGCGAGCTTGGCGAGCTCGGCGGCGAAGGCGGCCCGGACCTCGTCCTCCTCGGCGGTCTCCCCGGCGTTGAAGCGGACGTTCTCGAGCACGGCCACCTCACCGTCCGCCAGCGCCTCGACGGTCTCACTGGCGCTCTCGCCGACGGTGTCGGTCGCGAAGCTGACCTTGCGGCCGAGCAGCTCGCCCAGGCGCTCGGCCACCGGGGCGAGGGAGTACGCCGGATCCGGCTTGCCCTTGGGGCGTCCGAGGTGGGCGACCACGACGACCCTGGCGCCGTCGTCGGCCAGCCGGCTGATCGTCGGCACGCTCGCCCGGATTCGCCCGTCGTCGGTGATGATCCGGTTGTCCGCGGGCCCGTCGAGCGGCACGTTGAGGTCGCTGCGGACGAGTACCCGCTTCCCGCTGAGGTCGCCGAGGCTCTCGATCCCGTTCCGGTTCTGGGTCACGGTCAGAGCGAGGCGCCGACGTGGGTCACCAGGTCGGCGAGGCGGTTGGAGTAGCCCCACTCGTTGTCGTACCAGCCGACGACCTTGACCTGGTTGCCGATCACCTTTGTCAGCGGCGCGTCGAAGATGCACGACGCCGGGTCGGTGACGATGTCGGATGAGACGATCGGGTCGGTGGAGTAGCGCAGGTAGCGCCCGTCGGCGACCTTCTCGACGGCGGCGTTGACCTCGTCCACGGTGGTCTCCCGGCCGGCCTCGAAGGTGAGGTCGGTGGCGGACCCGGTCGGGGTCGGGACGCGCAGGGCGTAACCATCGAGCTTGCCCTTGAGCTCGGGCATGACCAGCCCGATCGCCTTCGCTGCACCGGTCGACGTGGGCACGATGTTGAGCGCGGCGGCCCGGGCGCGGCGGAGGTCCTTGTGGATGTTGTCCTGGAGGTTCTGGTCGGACGTGTAGGCGTGGATCGTGGTCATCAGGCCCTTGACGATGCCGAACTCGTCGTTCAGCGCCTTGGCCATCGGCGCGAGGCAGTTCGTCGTGCACGAGGCGTTGGAGATGACCGTGTGCGTCTCGGCGTCGTACTTGTCGTGGTTGACGCCCATCACCACGGTGATGTCCTCGTTCTTCGCAGGAGCGGAGATGATCACCTTCTTCGCGCCGCCGTCGACGTGGGCGCGAGCCTTCGTGGCGTCGGTGAAGAAGCCGGTCGACTCGATCACCACATCGGCACCGACGTCGGCCCACTTGAGGTTGGCGGGATCACGCTCGGCGAACGCGGCGATCTCCTTGCCACCGACGGTGATCGCCGTCTCGGTGGCGGTGACGTCGGCATCCAGCCTGCCCAGGATGGTGTCGAACCTCAGCAGGTGGGCAAGGGTCGCGTTGTCGGTCAGGTCGTTGACCGCGACGATCTCGATGTCGGCGCCGCTGGCGTGCACGGCCCGGAAGAAGTTGCGGCCGATCCGGCCGAAGCCATTGATACCTACGCGAACGGTCACTGTGATGCTCCCTAGCGGTTCGGTCTTTACGCGCTTGCTGCGCCTTGCTCGACCATATCGCGCGCCCGAGGAGCCGAGATCTACGCCTCGTCCGCGAGCATCTCCGGGGTCAGCGACGCCTCCGTGTCGGGGATGCCGAGCTCCTCGGCCCGCTTGTCGGCCATCGCCAGGAGCCGTCGGATCCGGCCGGCGATGGCGTCCTTGGTGAGCACCGGGTCGTGCAGCTGCCCGAGCTCCTCGAGCGAGGCCTGCTTGTGCTCCAGCCGCAGGGTCCCCGCCAGGCGCAGGTGGTCGGGTACGTCGTCGGCCAGGATCTCGAGGGCCCGCTCGACCCGGGCCCCCGCGGCGACCGCAGCACGGGCGGAACGCCGGAGGTTGGCGTCGTCGAAGTTGGCCAGCCGGTTGGCCGTGGCCCGGACCTCGCGCCGCATCCGGCGCTCCTCCCAGGCCATCAGGGTCTCGTGGGCGCCCACCCGGGTGAGGAGCGCGCCGATGGCGTCGCCGTCCCGGATCACGACCCGGTCGACGCCGCGCACCTCGCGCGCCTTGGCCTGGATGCCGAGCCGACGGGAGACGCCGACCAGGGCCAGCGCCGCCTCGGGTCCCGGGCAGGTGACCTCGAGTGCCGAGGAGCGCCCCGGCTCGGTCAGCGAGCCGTGCGCCAGGAACGCCCCGCGCCAGGCCGCGACCGCGTCGCAGCCGCCACCGGACACCACGTGGGGAGGTAGCCCCCGCACCGGACGGCCGCGCTGGTCGAGCAGGCCGGTCTGGCGGGCCAGCGCCTCACCGTCCTTGACGATGCGCACGAGGTAACGGCTGCCCTTGCGGATCCCGTTGCCCTGGATCATCACCACGTCCGAGGCGTGGCCGTAGACCTCGGCGACGTCCTTGCGGAGACGGCGGGCGGCGGCACCGGTGTCGAGCTCCGCCTCGACCACGATCTTGCCGCTGACGATGTGGAGCCCTCCCGCGAACCTCAGCATCGAGGCCACTTCGGCCTTGCGGCAACAGTTCTTCGAGATCTGGGTGTTGGCGAGCTCTGCCTTCACCTGTGCGGTCATCGCCATGGGCTGAATCCTGCCACGTACGTCAACAACCCTCGCCGGCACCTTCCGCGTTCACGCCGTCCTCGAAGATGGTGGCGTAGGCGCGAGCCAGCTTCTCGGGATCGTGGCGGGGCGTTCCGTCGCCGAGGGCGACGTCTTCGACGACCAGGCGCGCGCCGTACGACGCCACCGTCTGCTCGAGCTCGTCGACCTCGGTCAGGCTGCCGGGGTCGACCAGCACGGTGTGCACCTTGAGACCCGGGGCGTGCTCGAGCAGGGCGGCCAGGTGGTCCTCCGGTCCGAACCCGCCGGTCTCCCCCGCCTGCGGCGCCAGGTTGAGTACGACGACCACGCGGGCGGTGGTCTTCCCGAGTGCTTCGCGGAGCGCCGGAACCATCAGGTGCGGGATGACCGAGGTGAACCACGAGCCCGGGCCGAGCACCACCCAGTCGGCGTCGTGCACGGCCTCGACCGCCTCCGGACAGGCTGCAGGATCGGCGGGGTCGAGGGCGACCGACACGATCTGCCCCTCGGTGGTGGCGACGGCGACCTGTCCACGCACCGTCTGCGTCGCCGCCGGATCGGCAGGATCCAGGCCCCTGACCTCGGCCGTGATGTCCATCGGCGTGAGCGCCATCGGGAGCACCCGGCCGGTCGTGCCCAGCAGCCGGCCCATCAGCTGCAGCGCCTCGACGTGGTCACCGAGCAGCTCCCACAGGCTGACGATCAGGAGGTTGCCGACCACATGGCCGCGCATCTCCCCGTCGCCCTCGAACCGGTGCTGGACGACGCTCTCCCAGGTCCGGCCCCACTCGTCGGCCCGGGTCAGCGCGGCCAGCGCCATCCGCAGGTCGCCGGGGGGCAGCACGCCGAACTCGCCGCGCAGCCGCCCGGATGACCCGCCGTTGTCGGCGACGGTGACGATGGCGGTGAGGTCGTCGACGACCAGGTCGTCGACGAGGCGACGGAGGGCGTGCAGCGAAGCGTGCAGCCCGTGTCCGCCGCCGAGGGCCACCGCCGACTGTGCACGAATTGGCTGGGCGCGCATCGCGGTCACTCCCGACCCAGGTCTCGGTGGGTTGCCCGGACGTGGTGACCGCGCTCGGCGAGCCGCCGGGCGATCTCCACGGTCATCGCGACGCTGCGGTGCTTCCCGCCGGTGCAGCCCACTGCCACGGTCATGAACCGCTTCCCCTCGGTGAGGTAGCCCCGGGTGACGCCCTCCAGGACCCCCAGGAAGCCCTCGAGGAACTCCTCCGCGCCCGGGCGCTCCCGGACGTAGGCGGCGACCTCCGGGTCGCGGCCGGTCCGGGGACGCAGCTCGGGCACCCAGTGTGGATTGGGCAGGAATCGCATGTCGGCGACGAAGTCGGCGTCGGCGGGGATGCCGTACTTGAAGCCGAAGCTGACCACCGTGATCTTCAGGTTCATGACGTCCGGCGAACCGAAGGCGTCCGCGATCCGGTAGGTGAGCTGATGGACGTTGAGGTCGGAGGTGTCGATGATCAGGTCGGCCTCGCTGCGGAGGTCGGCCAGCACCTCGCGTTCGCGCTGGAGGCCGTCGAGGAGCCGGCCCCCGGCCTGCAACGGGTGCGGCCGGCGGGCGGCCTCCTGCCGCCGCACGAGAACGTCGTCCGACGCCTCGAGGAACACCAGCGTCGCGTGACGGTTGCCGATCTTGCCCTTGGCCAGGTTGGCGCGAAGGGAGCCGAAGAAGGCGCCGGAGCGCACGTCGACCACCACCGCGATCGGCTGCCGGAGCCCGCGGCTCTCGTCGACCAGCCGGACGACGTCCTTGAGCAGGCTCGGCGGCAGGTTGTCGACGACGTAGAAGCCGAGGT
This sequence comes from uncultured Actinomycetota bacterium, assembly GCA_963841625.1. Classification (GTDB taxonomy): domain Bacteria; phylum Actinomycetota; class Actinomycetes; order Propionibacteriales; family Nocardioidaceae; genus Nocardioides. The sequence continues at coordinate 1,011,783 of CAWJDH010000009.1, forward strand.
CCTCCAGCTCCTTGGCGGCGGTGCTGCGGCCGGCACCGGTCATCCCGGTGACCACCACGAGCTCGCCACGCGTCTGGTCAGCCACGCCTAACCCTCCTCGATCTCGCCGGTCGCGGTGTTGACGGAGACAGTCTGGCCGCTCCCGGCCGCGACGGCATCCTTGATCGCCGAAGCCGTGCGGGTCCCGATGCCCGGCACCTGCGCGATGTCGTCCACACTCGCCGCGCGCAGCTTCTTCAGGGACCCGAAGTGCTTGAGCAGGGTCTTGCGACGGACCTCGCCGAGGCCCGGCACGTCGTCGAGCAGGCTCTCGACCATCGACTTCGACCGCCGGCTGCGGTGGTGGGTGATCGCGAACCGGTGGGCCTCGTCGCGGATCCTCTGAAGCAGGTAGAGACCTTCGCTCGACCTCGCCATGATCACCGGGTCCGGCTCACCCGGGAGCCACACCTCCTCCAACCGCTTGGCCAGGCCGCAGACCGGTACGTCGTCGATCCCGAGCTGCACGATGGCGTCCCGGGCCGCCGCGACCTGCGGCGGGCCGCCGTCGACGACGACGAGTCCCGGGGCGTAGGCGAACTTGCGCGGCCGGCCGGTCTCGGGGTCGACCAGCATCGGCCCCTCCTCGGCGTCTCCGGAGAGCGCGACCTCGCTGCCCCGCGCCTGCTCGTCGAGCAGGCGACGGAACCGCCGGGTGATCACCTCGTGCATGGACGCGACGTCGTTCTGGCCCTCGACACCCCTGATGACGAACCGGCGGTACTCGCCCTTGCGCGGCAGGCCGTCCTCGAACACCACCATCGAGGCGACCACCTCGGTGCCCTGAAGGTTGGAGACGTCGTAGCACTCGATCCGCAGCGGCACCTCGTCCAGGGCCAGTGCGAGCTGGATCTCCTCGAGGGCGCGGTTGCGGGTCGTGAGGTCGCTGGCCCGCTTGGTCTTGTGCAGGACCAGGGCCTGGCCGGCGTTGCGGGCCACCGTCTCCTGCAGCGATCTCTTGTCGCCGCGCTGCGGGACCCGGATCCGGACCTTGCTGCCGCGCAGGTCGCCCAGCAGCCGCTCGAACGTGTCGGCATCGGGAGGCATCGCCGGCACCAGGATCTCGCGCGGGATGTTTTCCGCGTCCCCGGCGTAGAGCTGCAGCAGGAAGTCCTCCACCAGCTCGGGGGTGCCGCCCTCGTCGACCCGATCCGCGACCCAGCCGCGCTGGCCGCGGATGCGTCCTCCACGGACGTAGAAGATCTGGACCGCGACCTCGAGAGGGTCCTCCGCGAGGGCGATGACGTCGGCGTCGGTGCCGTCGCCGAACACCACCGCCTGCTTCTCCAGCGCCTTCTCCATGGCGGCGAGGTCGTCGCGCAGCCGGGCCGCCTTCTCGAAGTCCTCGGCCTCGGAGGCGGCGTACATCTCCTTGCGGATCCGCTTGACGAAGGCCGCGGTCTGGCCGCCCATGAAGTCGCAGAAGTCGTCGACGATCCGGCGGTGGTCCTCGGCGCTGATGTTGCCGACGCACGGCGCCGAACACTTGTCGATGTAGCCGAGGAGGCAGGGCCGGCCGATCTGGGCCGACCGCTTGAAGACGCCGTTGGTGCACGACCGCATCGGGAACACCCGCAGCAGCAGGTCGACCGTCTCCCGGATCGCCCAGGCGTGGCTGTAGGGGCCGAAGTACTTGGTGCCCTTCTTCTTCGCGCCGCGGCCGACCATCACCCGCGGGAACTCGTCGCCGACGGTCACCGCCAGCCACGGGTAGGACTTGTCGTCGCGGTACTTGACGTTGAAGCGCGGGTCGAACTCCTTGATCCAGGAGTACTCCAGCTGGAGCGCCTCGACCTCGGTGCTGACCACCGTCCACTCGACGCTGGCCGCGGTGGTGACCATCGTCGCGGTCCGCTGGTGCAGGTTGCCGATGTCCTGGAAGTACGACGACAGCCGGGCGCGCAGGTTCTTGGCCTTGCCGACGTAGACCACCCGGCCCTTGGCGTCACGGAACCGGTAGACCCCGGGCTGGGTCGGGATCGACCCCGGCTCAGGGCGGTACGACGCCGGGCTGCGCTGGACCGATCTGTGCGGGGCGGATCTGGGCACGCCCCAACCCTACGGTCCGGTCGGGACAGCCCGGCGCGGCTCCCGGGTCCGTTTGTCTAGTCCTTTAGTCTGGTTACATGCTTGGTCGGGACCTCTACGGCTACGCCCTCAGCACGGGGCCTGAGGCGGGCCGTGCCTACGTGCGCGGGGTGCGCGACCTGCTGTGCCTGCGCTCGGGGGCCGTCGAGGCCGCGGCCGAGTCGATCGCCCACGACCCGCGTTTCGCCCTGGGTCACGCCGCGCTCGCGCTGCTCGGACACGAGGTGTGCGCCCCGGTGGACGTCGAGGCGCGGCTGCGTGACGCCGTCCTGCACTCCGTGCGGGGTACGTCCCGCGAACGCAGCCACGTCCACGCGGTGGCTGCCCACGTGCGCGGCGACTCCCGGCCCCTCGTCGCCCACCTCGTCGCCTACCCGCGCGACGCTCTCCTCCTGTCGATCGCGGTCCCGACCATTGCCTTCGCCGGCGTGACGGAGGTGCCCGAGGAGGCCTGGTCGATCGTCGAGCGCGCCGCGCCGGCGTACGGCGACGACTGGTGGTTCACCGGACTGCTCGCCTTCGTCCGCCAGGAGCAGCGGCGGTTCGAGGAGGCGATGGAGCTCTCCTGCCGGTCCCTGGACGAGGAGCCGGGCGCTGGTCACTCTGCGCACGCCCGAGCCCATGCCCACTACGAGACGGGGGACCACGTCGGCGGAATCTCCTGGATGGACGGCTGGCTGACCGGGGACGGCGCGGCCACGCAGAGCCTCACCCACTTCTCCTGGCACGCCGCGCTGCACGAGCTCTCCCTGGGCGACCTCGACGCCGTGCGCCGCCGCTACGACGCGCAGCTGCAGCCCGAAGCCGGACTCGGCTGCCGCGCGCTGGTGGACAGCGGCTCATTGCTCTTCCGCTGGGCCATCACGCCGGGTGCGACTGACGTCCCCGACCTCGGTGCGGTCACCGCCGTCACCGACCGAGACCTCCTGGTGCGGCCGGCTACCCCCTTCGTCGCCATGCACTCGGCCGTCACCATGCTCGCCCTCGGGGAGCGCGACGGTCTGGTCGAGCTCACCCGGTGGGCGACCGGCCACGGACACCCGGTCCACCGTGAGGTCGTGGCCCCGCTCGGGACGGCGCTCCTGCAGATGGCGGCCGGGCGGTACTCCGAGGCGGCGGACGCGCTGGCCGGGCTCGGCACCAGCAGCCATCGGCTCGGCGGCTCCGACGCGCAACGAGAGATCCTCGAGGAGGTCCGGATCTGCGCCCTGCTGCGCGCGGACCGCTACGACGACGCACGACGGGTGCTCGACGCCCGCCTCGACAGACGTCGGTCGCCCCGGGACGAGCGCTGGCGAGCAGAGTGCCGCCCGGCGATGGCGGAGGCCATCAGGCCCGAAGGATCGCGCGGTCCCTGACGCGGATCCGGACCGGGTCGAGGCCGGTGGTGGCGGGCCCGGTGGTCACGTCGCCGGTCGCCGCGTCGTACTGGCTGCCGTGGAAGAGGCAGGTGATGGTGTTGTCGGCCACCCGGCCGACAGTCTGGCCCTGGTGCTTGCACACGGCGGAGAAGGCCCGGAACTCCCCGCGGCTGGGCTGGGTGATCACGATCCGGACGTCGGTGAGGATGATGCCGCCGCCGACGGGGATCTCGTCGGTGGTCGCCAGAGCGTCGGGGTCTGGGGGCCCTGTCCTTCTTCGGCTTCCGGCTGGGCGGGGCCTTGCTCGGCGTCGGGCTCGCGGGGTCGGTGGTCGAGGACTCGGCGGCTCGTGGCTGCGCGCGCTCCTCGCCGCCGCATCCGGCCAGCGCGGCCGCGACGCCGAGCGCGGACAGCCCCTGGAAGACGATGCGCCGCGAGGCGCGCTGCTCGCTCATCCGGGCTTGACGCTGTCGACCAGGCATCCCTGGTGCGGGCAGACCGCGCTGAAGGCCTTGAACTCGCCGGGCGCCGGCTGGGTGACCACGAACTTCTGCTCCCGGAAGACCGTGCCGCTGCCCTCCGGCACGTCGGCCCTGGACCCGACCACCTGGCCGCCGACGGCGATGTCCTGACCCTCCACCGAGACCGACTCGGAGGGCAGGCCGGAGGAGGACGGGCCCCCGAGCACCGCCCCGTCGACCGCGGAGAAGATGCTGCCGTGGCAGGCGCAGACGATCGTGGGCCCGGACGACGCGCTGCCGGCGGTCGACTCGCTCGCGCTCTCACCGCCGCAGGCGGAGAGGAGCGGCAGACTCAGGCCGACAGCGGTAGGCGCCGCCGAGCACATGGCGGCGGGTGAGCGGGTCGGTGCGTCTGCGAGTAGTCATCGTCGGGGTCCCTCCCTCGTCTCGTGTGATGCTACTTCTTGCGCGAAGCCCGCTTCCGCGGCTTGGTCTTGGGCGGCGCCGCCGCCAGGATCGGCGCCAGGAACTGACCGGTGTAGCTCTCGGGGTTGGCCGCGACCTCCTCCGGTGTGCCCTCGGCGATGACCGTGCCGCCGCGGGAGCCACCCTCGGGGCCCATGTCGACCACCCAGTCGGAGGTCTTGATCACGTCGAGGTTGTGCTCGATGACCAGGACGGTGTTGCCCTTGTCGACGAGGCTGGACAGCACGCCCAGCAGCCGGCGGATGTCCTCGAAGTGGAGGCCGGTGGTCGGCTCGTCGAGCACGTAGACGGTGCTTCCGGTGGACCGCTTCTGGAGCTCCGAGCTGAGCTTGACCCGCTGCGCCTCCCCGCCGGAGAGGGTGGTGGCCGGTTGACCGAGCCGGACGTAACCGAGGCCGACCTCGCACAGGGTCTTCATGTGACGGGCGATCGCCGGGACCGCGGCGAAGAACTCCGCGGCCTCCTCGATGGGCATGTCGAGGACCTCGGCGATGGTCTTGCCCTTGTAGTGGACCTCGAGCGTCTCCCGGTTGTAGCGGGCCCCGTGGCAGACCTCGCAGGGGACGTAGACGTCGGGCAGGAAGTTCATCTCGATCTTGATCGTGCCGTCGCCCGAGCAGGCCTCGCAGCGTCCGCCCTTGACGTTGAACGAGAACCGCCCCTGCAGGTAGCCACGCATCTTCGCCTCGGGCGTCGACGCGAAGAGCTTGCGGATGTGGTCGAACACCCCGGTGTAGGTCGCCGGGTTGGACCGCGGCGTCCGCCCGATCGGGGACTGGTCGACGTGGATCACCTTGTCGACGTGGTCGGTGCCGCTGATCTTGCGGTGCCGCCCCGGCACCGCACGCGAGCCGTAGATCTGCTTGGCCAGGGCGGTGTAGAGGATGTCGTTGACCAGGGTGGACTTGCCGGAGCCGGACACGCCCGTCACCGAGACGAAGAGCCCCAGCGGGAACGACACGTCGATGTCCTGCAGGTTGTGCTCCCGGGCGCCGTGGACGGTGAGGGTGCGGCCCTTGGCCCGCGGGCGGCGTACGGCGGGCATGGGGATCTCGCGGCGGCCGGAGAGGTACTGGCCGGTGAGGGAGTCGGCGTGCTCGAGCAGGCCCTGGACGGAGCCGGTGTGCACGATCTGGCCGCCGTGCTCGCCGGCGCCGGGCCCGATGTCGACGACCCAGTCGGCGGTGCGGATGGTGTCCTCGTCGTGCTCGACCACGATCAGGGTGTTGCCGAGGTCGCGCAGCCGGACCAGGGTCTCGATCAGCCGGTGGTTGTCGCGCTGGTGGAGGCCGATGGAGGGCTCGTCGAGGACGTAGAGCACGCCGACCAGCCCGGCACCGATCTGGGTGGCGAGCCGGATCCGCTGGGCCTCGCCGCCGGACAGCGACCCCGAGGGGCGCTCGAGTGAGAGGTAGTCGAGGCCGACGTCGAGCAGGAAGTTGAGCCGCTCCTGGATCTCCTTCAGGACCCGCTCACCGATCTGCTTCTCGCGCGGCGACAGGTCGAGGCCGCGCAGGAAGTCGGCGGTCTCGTTGATCGGCAGCCGGCAGACGTCGGCGATGCTCCAGAGCCCCTCCGCGGTGGTCGAGCGGAGCGTGACCGCCCGGGACACGGGCTTGAGCCGCGTCCCCTCGCAGGCGGGGCACGGCACCTCGCGCATGAAGCCCTCGAAGCGCTCGCGGCTGGTGTCGGACTCGGCCTCGCGATGCCGACGCTCGATGTAGCTCTGGACCCCCTCGAACTCGGCGTAGTAGGCCCGCTGGCGGCCGTAGCGGTTGCGGGTGACCACGTGGACCTTGGTCGAGTGACCGTGGAGGAGCGACTTCCGGGCCTTGGCCGGCAGGTCCTCCCAGGGGGTGTTGAGGTCGAAGCCGAGCTCGTCGCCCAGTGCCCCCATCAGGCGGAGGAAGTAGTCGGCGACGTGGGCCTGGCTCCACGGCTGGATCGCGCCCTCGCCCAGCGTCGCCTGCGGGTTGGGTACGACGAGGTCCGGGTCGACCTCCATCCGGGTGCCGAGTCCGTGGCAGTCGGGGCAGGCACCGAAGGGCGAGTTGAAGGAGAAGGACCGGGGCTCGAGCTCGTCGGTGTCGATGGTGTGCTCGTTGGGGCACGACATCTTCTCGGAGAACCGAAGCTCCTTCTCCGGATCCTTGGCGTCGAGGTCCACGAAGTCGAGCAGCACCAGGCCGCCGGCGAGGGTGAGAGCGGTCTCGACCGAGTCGGTCAGGCGCCGCTTGGCCGAGCCCTTGACCGCGAGCCGGTCGACGACCACCTCGATCGTGTGCTTCTTCTGCTTGTCGAGCGTCGGCGGCTGGTCGAGGGTGTGGATCTCGCCGTCGACCCTGGCCCGCGAGAACCCCTGGGTCTGGAGCTGCCGGAACAGCTCGACGTACTCCCCCTTGCGGCCGCGGATGACCGGGGCGAGCACCTGGAACCGGCGGCCGTCCTCGAGGGCGAGCACCTTGTCGACGATCTGCTGGGGCGTCTGGCGCTCGATCGGGGCGCCGCATGCGGGGCAGTGGGGGTGGCCGATCCGGGCGTAGAGCAGGCGGAGGTAGTCGTAGACCTCGGTGATCGTGCCCACGGTCGACCGGGGGTTGCGCGAGGTGGACTTCTGGTCGATCGAGACGGCCGGCGAGAGCCCCTCGATGAAGTCGACGTCGGGCTTGTCCATCTGGCCGAGGAACTGGCGGGCGTAGGCCGACAGTGACTCGACGTACCGGCGCTGGCCCTCGGCGAAGATGGTGTCGAACGCCAGGCTCGACTTCCCGGAGCCCGACAGGCCGGTGAAGACGATCAGCGAGTCCCGGGGCAGGTCGAGGGAGACGTCCTTGAGGTTGTGCTCCCGGGCTCCCCGGATGATGAGCTGTTCTGCCACTGCTGTCCCTCGACTGTCGACCCGGTATCGATGCTGTCCGCAGCTGTTCGAACAAGTGTTCGTCATCGTACGTGGCGACACAAGCCGCCACGCCACGTGTGTCACCTTCTCACGGGCCACCGACAGCCCCGGTGGCGAGCAGCAGCGGACAGCGGGTAAGGATGGGCGCATGGCCGACGACAGCAGCGTCAAGACCCAGCAGCTCGAGGAGCTCCAGGAGGCGACCAACCGACTGGTCCGCACCGTGGACGGCTTCAAGGGAGACGACTGGAGCGACCCGTCCGGCCTGCCGGGGTGGTCGCGCGCCCACGTCGTCGCACACCTGGCGCTCAACGCCGAGGGCCTGGCCGGCGCTCTGACCGGGATCGTCCAGGACGAGCCGACGCCGATGTACGCCTCGCAGGAGGACCGGGACCGTGACATCGAGGAGCTCGCCGGCGGTGACCCGGCCGAGCTCCGCGAGCGCCTGCTGGCCGGGTGCACCCTGTACGCCGACGCCTGGACCGCCCTTCCCGACGACGCCGGCGGCAGCCTGTTCGAGAGGACTGCCGGCGGGCCCACCATCCCGGCCGGGGCCACGCTCGGGATGCGACTGAGGGAGGTCGAGATCCACCACGCCGACCTGGAGGCCGGCTACTCCCGGGCCGACTGGCCGCCCCGCTTCTGCGAGATCCTGCTCGCCTCGATGACGAAGCGCGACTGGGCCGAGTCGTTCCGGGTGGCCCCCACCGACCTCGACGGCACCTGGAGCTACGGCGAGGGAGACGGCCCGACCGTCTCCGGCACCGCCGCCGACCTCGGCTGGTGGCTGACCGGCCGGGGGTCCGGCGAAGGGCTCACCAGCGACCGGGGCGAGCTGCCCAAGGTCGGTGCCTGGTGACCTACACCGGAGTCGTCACCCCGCGCGGCCTCTCGGACGTCCGCGAGCTCGAGCATCTCACCATCACCAAGTACGCGGTCGACCCCGAGATGGCCAACAACTGCTACCTGCTCACCAGCAAGCCGGACGGGTCCAACCTGCTCATCGACGCCGCCGACGGCGCCGAGAGCCTGATCCAGATCTGTGACGGCGCCCTGGACACCATCGTCACGACTCACCAGCACTGGGACCACCACCGCGCCCTTGCCGAGATGGTGGAGATGACGGGTGCGACCACGGTCGCCGGCGCGCCGGACGCAGACGCGATCACCGAGCAGACCGGCGTCGACATCGACCGGCGGGTCGGCGACGGCGACACGGTGACCGTCGGAAACTGCTCGCTGGAGGTGATCCGGCTGACCGGCCACACCCCGGGCTCGGTCGCGCTCCTGTACGACGACCCTTCCGGACATCCCCACCTGTTCACCGGCGACTCGCTGTTCCCCGGGGGCGTCGGCAACACGTTCGGGGACTCCGACGCCTTCCGGCAGCTGATCGACGACGTCGCGACCAAGCTGTTCGACCGGCTGCCGGACGACACGTGGTTCTACCCCGGCCACGGCGACGACTCGACGATCGGCGCCGAGCGACCGCACCTCGCCGAGTGGCGAGAGCGGGGCTGGTAGCAGCCGGACCTGCCTGTTGACCTCAGCCGCGGTTCACCAAGGGTGAGAGCCTGGTCTGGTCACTCAGGGAGAGGCCCTGCGTGGCGATCCCCTTGAACCGGACCCGATTGGGCGCCTTCGGCAGGCAGCTGCGTGGGACGACCGCCTTGACGGTGTTCGTACCGGCGTCCTCCGTCACCTGCAAGCCGGCGCACCCCACCTTGGCGAAGGTGCCGTTGGCCCGGTGGAATCGCAGCTCGGAGATTGCCGCCGACGGGCTGTCGAACACCTGGTACTTCTGCGGCTCCCCCCACTGGATCCAGAAGCCCCGGTTCTGCGCATCCGCCACGCTTGCGAACTTGAGCGTCATCACGACCTTGCCCTGAGCATTGGAGTAGTTCAGTCGCAGGATGTCAGGCAGCTCGCCGCTGGGGTCGGTGATGTGACCTGACGCGGCCATGGCGGGCGGCACAGACAGCAGCAAGAGGGCCGGAGCACAGACGGCGACGGCGATTCGGCGAAACAACATCGGGGCCTCCAGTGGGTGACGGTGGTGCATCGCCCCGAGACCAGCGAGTGTGTCGGATCGTACGGTTGCCTCACCGGTCGCGCAGGAACATCGCGAAAGCCCTACTCAACGTTGAGGAATCCCCCACTCGACGTTGAGGAGTCCCCCACCCAGCGGGTCAGTGGTAGGTGATCGAGACCTTGTCGGTGACGGGCACTGACTGGCAGCCCAGCCGGATGCCCTCCTCGAGGTCCTCCTCGTCGAGGACATCGTTGTGGAGCATCTTGACCTCGCCCTCGAGGATCCGGCAGGCGCAGGCGGAGCACTCCCCCTCGCGACAGGAGAACGGCGCCTTGATGCCCTTCGACTCCAGGTGCTCGAGGAGCTTGGTGCCGGGCATCCAGTCGTCGAAGGAGTAGTTCTCCCCGTCCAGCTCGACCTCGAGGGCCACTGGCTCCTGCGGCTGGGCCGAAGCGGCGTCCTCGGCCGCATCCTGCTCGTCGGTGTCGGCGGCGGTCATCTCGCCCTCCGCGACCTCGACGTCGTGGAGGTCGCCGAACGGGTTGCCGCCCAGCGAGATGAACTTCTCCTGGTGCCGACGAGCCCGCGGGAAGTCGAGCTCGCGCAGTGCGGCCACGGTCACCTTCATGAACGGCGCCGGTCCGCACACGAACGCGTCGTAGGAGGAGTACGGCGTCGCGAACGCCTTCATCTGCTCCTGGCTGGGCAGCCCCTGGACCGACTCGAGCCAGTGCACGACCAGCAGTCGCTCGGGATGCGAGGCGGCCAGCTCCGTGAGCGCGCTCCCGAAGATCACCGACTGCTCGTCGCGGTTGGCGTAGAACAGCACGATCGTGCCGCTGCCCTTGCAGCAGCGCCGTACGCAGGATCGACATGACCGGGGTGATCCCCGACCCGCCGGCGAAGAGCAGCAGATCGGCGTCGAGGGAGGCCGGGGTGAAGATCCCGCTGGGCGGAAGCACCCGGAGGGTGTCGCCCGGCTGGAGGTTGTCGACCAGCCAGTTGGAGGCGTAGCCCTCCTCGGTCCGCTTGACCGTGATCGTCGGTGGGCCGTCCTCGACCGGGCTGCTGCACAGCGAGTAGCAGCGGGCGGCGACGCCGGTCTGCTCGCTCGGTACGGCGACGGTGAGGAACTGCCCGGGCTTGTAGTCGAAGTGCGAGGCAACGCCCTCGGGAACGTCGAACGAGATCGACCGGGCGTCGGCGGTCTCCTCGACCACGTCGAGGACCTTCAGCTCGAAGGACTCGGTCTCCATGTCAGTAGCCATCCTCGGCGCCGATCGACAGCCGGCCCTCACGCACCGCGGCCTCGATGCTCGCTGCGAGCCGGGGGCACGATGCGTGCACCCGACGCCCGCCGGGCTCGCCGGCCATCCGCGCGAACACCTGGCACTCCCCCAGCGCGTCGGTCGTCCACTGGATCGAGGTGTGGTGCTCGCTGTTCTTCTTCACGCCCACCCGGGCGAGGCAGTCCAGGCAGGCGACCTCGACCAGCCGGGCTCGGGTGTAGAGCCGCTGGTCCTCCAGCGTGTCCGCGCTGGTGGGGACGAAGGACGGCATCAGGCGTCCGCCGAAGCCCGGTCCTCGGCAGCCTTGTCCTCGGCGGCCCGGTCCTCATCGGCCTTGCGGGCCAGGTTGGCCTCCACCTCCGCGTGCCAGAACTCGTTGGCCTTGGTGGTGTCGACCTCGAACTCGAACCGCTCGGTCATCTCGGGGGTGACGTCGTCCTTGTCGACGTAGAACTGCTCGTACCACCGCCGCAGCTGGTAGACCGGTCCGTCCTCCTCGCAGAGCAGGGGGTTCTGCACCGGAGCCTTGTTGAGCCAGATCTCGACGTCCTGCATGAAGCCCTCGCCGAACATGTCGGAGTACTTCTTCGCGATGTAGTTGGCGGTCTTCTCGTCGAGCCCCTCGGGCTTCTTCACGCACAGGCCGTACTGCAGCTTGAAGGAGTTCTGCGACGTCGGGACGTGGCAGTTGACCAGGATGACGTCGGTGATGAAGCCCTTGTAGTCGGTGTTGAGCCAGTTGATCATGTACGACGGCCCGTAGTAGGTCGCCTCCGACTTCAGCACCAGGTCCTCGTCGCCGTACCCCTCCGCCTGCATGTCGGGACGACCGGTCGACTCCATGAACTGGGTCGCCATGTGGTCCTCGAACACGTTGCGGAAGTTCGTGGGGAACGCGAAGTGGATGTAGAAGAAGTGGGCCATGTCGACGACGTTGTCGATGATCTCGCGGCAGTGGGAGTTGTCGACGTCGATGACGTTCCACGTCCAGTCGGTCCACTCGTCGGTGCCGATGCCCGGCAGCTCCGGCGGCAGGATCTCCTCGTCGGCCGCGCTGCCCTCCGCGTCGTGCCAGACCAGCAGCTGGTCGTTGCGCACGACGGCGGGGTACTTCTGCGTACGTGCTCGCAGCGGCACCCGGCGCGCGTAGGGGATCTGCTTGCACTTGCCGTCGCCGCCCCACCGCCAGTCGTGGAAGGGGCACGCGATCTCGTCGCCCTTGACGGTGCCCTGGGTCAGGTCGCCGCCCATGTGCCGGCAGTAGCCGTCGAGCACGTGGAGGTCGCCCTGGGAGTCGGACCAGACGACCAGCTTGCCGCCGAAGGCCTCGACCGCGTGCGGCTTGCCGTCCTGGAAGTCGCGGGCGAGCCCCAGGCAGTGCCACCCACGGGCGAACCGCTCCGGCGGGGTGCCGTGGTCGAGCAGTCTCGTGTCAGTCATGGGCCCAGTATGGACCAAAACAAGAACACGTTCTAGTCTGGCGGGATGCACGTCGCGCTGACCCCCGAACAGGATCGCCTCCGCGACCAGCTGCGCGAGTACTTCAACGCCCTGGTCACCCCCGAGGTGCGCGCCGGTCTGGCCGCAGCCTCGGGCGAGTTCGGCGACGCCGGCGTCTACAAGGACGTGATCCGCAAGCTCGGCTCCGACGGGTGGCTGGGGATCGGCTGGCCCCAGGAGTACGGCGGCCAGGACCGCTCCATGGTCGAGCAGCTGATCTTCACCGACGCGGCGGCTGTGGCCGGCGTTCCGATCCCCTACCTGACCCTCAACACCGTCGGGCCGACGATCATGCGCTACGGCACCGACGAGCAGAAGGAGTACTTCCTCCCGCGAATCCTGGCCGGAGAGCTGCACTTCTCGATCGGCTACTCCGAGCCCGGCTCCGGCACCGACCTCGCCAGCCTCAAGACCCGTGCGGTGCTGGAGGGCGACGAGTGGGTGATCAACGGGCAGAAGATGTGGACCTCCCTGATCCAGTACGCCGACTGGATCTGGCTGGCCTGCCGCACCGATCCCGATCTGCCCCGGCACAAGGGACTGTCGATGATCCTGGTGCCGGCCGACGCCGACGGCTTCTCCTACACCCCGGTGCACACCGTGGCCGGGGTCGGCACGAGTGCGACGTACTACGAGGACGTGCGGGTGCCTGCGTCCAACCTGGTCGGCGAGCTCAACGGCGGCTGGTCGCTGATGACCAACCAGCTCAACCACGAGCGGGTGGCCCTCACCTCCGCGGCACCGCTGACGCACTCCCTCGGCCTGGTCCGCGCCTGGGCGCAGGAGACCAAGAACCCGGACGGGCAGCGGGTGATCGACCAGGAGTGGGTGCAGATCCTGCTCGGACGGGCCCATGCCCGGGTCGAGATGCTCACCCTCCTGAACTGGAAGCTGGCGTCCGCCGTCGACGACCTGTCCCCCGCCCACGCGTCGGCCACCAAGATCTACGGCTCCGAGCTGGCCACCGAGGTCTACCGCTCGCTGATGGAGATCGTGGGGCCCAATGCGCTGGTCGCCGCCGACTCCCCCGCCGCAGTCCTGGCCGGCCGGCTCGAGCGGTACCACCGCTCTGCCCTGGTGATGACCTTCGGCGGCGGCACCAACGAGATCCAGCGCGACATCATCGGCTACGTCGGCCTCGGCCTGCCCGCGGCGCGGCGTTGAAAGGATTGGGTAACTCCGTGGACTTCACGTTCACCCCCGAGCAGGACGAGGCCGCCGAGCTGGCCGCCCGCATCCTGAAGGACCGCGCCACCAACGAGCGGATGAAGCAGGTCGAGGCGGGTGGCGATCGCTACGACCATGACCTCTGGCAGGACCTCGCCGACGCGGGCCTGCTCGGTCTCGCTCTCCCCGAGAAGTACGGCGGGGCGGGCCTGGGCCTGATCGAGCTGTGCCGGGTGCTGGTGGAGGTTGGACGCACGGTGGCGCCCGTTCCTCTCGGCCACCCATGCCGCCTGTGCCTGCCGCGATCGCCGAGCTCGGGTCCGACGAGCAGCGCGAGCTGTGGCTGTCCGGGCGCCGCCACGGGCGAGCGACTGCTCACCGCGGCCGTCGCCGAGGACCGCGAGCCCCTCCCCGAGCATCCGCAGACGACCGCGGATCAGCCCGATGAGGGCTGGACCCTCAACGGCGTGAAGACGCTGGTCCCGACCGGGACCCGCGCGGACCTGTTCCTGGTCACGGCGACCACCGCCGTCCGGCGTCGGGCGTCTTCCTCGTCGAGCCCGGCGACGACGGGGTGAGCGTTCTGCCCCAGAAGACCAGCGACGGCGACCTTGCCGCCCGGGTCGAGCTCACCGACGCGCGGGGTGAGCCACTCGGGGATGCCGACGCCGCCACCCGACTCGGACAGCTCCTGGTCGCTGGCCGCCTGCGCCGAACAGCTCGGAGTCACCGAGGGCGCGCTCGCGCTGACGTCCGCCTACGCGAAGGAGCGGGAGCAGTTCGGTCGGCCGATCGGCACCTTCCAGGCGGTCTCACAGCGGCTGGCCGACGGCTACATCGACGTCCTCGGCCAGGGGCTCACCCTGTGGCAGGCGGCGTGGCGGCTCTCGGAGGGGCTTCCGGCGGGCACCGAGCTGGCCGTCGCGAAGCTGTGGGCGGCAGACGCCGGCCACCGGCTCGCGCACACGACCGTCCACGTCCACGGCGGGGTCGGCATCGACCTGGACGGGGAGGCCCACCGCTTCTTCACGACCGCCAAGCGCTTCGAGTTCGCCTACGGCGGAACGACCGGGCAGGCGTTGCACATCGGCCGGGCGCTCGCCTCCGAGCCTGCCTGACCCGGAGACGTTGACCACGCTCCGGCAGCTCCTTCTCGACCGGGCCGGAGACGACCGTCCCGGGCTCGCCACCCGGGACCGGACCTGGACCTGGGCCGAGCACGTCGCCGAGGCCACCGCGCGGGCGACGGCGCTGCGCAGCTCTTCTGGACGAGGGCCGACCAGCGCACGTGGGCGTGCTGCTGGACAACACCGCCGAGATGGCGATGGCCCTCTCGGCAGCCGCTCTCGGTGGTCACGTGGCCGTCGGGCTCAACACGACGCGCCGGGGTGAGTCGCTGCTCGCCGACGTCCGGACCGGCGACTGCCAGGTCGTGCTCACCGACGCCGCGCACGCCGGTCTGCTGGACGGGCTGGACCTGGGTGACGTGCGGGTGCTCCGGGTGGACGGCGATGAGTGGGCTGAGCTGGTCTGCGGAGGCTTCCGGGGGTTCGAGGACGGTTGCCAGAGCAACCTCCTCAACCACCGGGGCCGGAAAGCCTGTTCATGCTGATCTTCACCTCGGGAACCAGCGGGGAGCCCAAGGCGGTGCGGGTGACGCACGAGAAGGTCTGGCTCCCGGGCGTGGTGCTGGCCGACATGTTCTCGATCACGAGCGACGACGTGCTCTACGTGTCGATGCCGCTGTTCCACAGCAACGCCGTGATGTCCGGTTACGGGCTGGCGCTGGCCACCGGCGCCACGCTCGCCCTCGCGGAGCGGTTCTCGGCCAGCGGCTTCCTCGAGGACGTGCGTCACTTCGGGGCGACGTACATGAACTATGTCGGCAAGCCGCTGTCCTACATCCTCGCGACGCCTGAACGCGAGGACGATGCGGACAACCCGCTGAGGTTGGCGTTCGGCAACGAGGCCAACGAGAAGGACATCGCCGCGTTCTCGTCCCGCTTCGGCTGCGAGGTACGCGACGGCTTCGGCTCCACCGAGAACGCCGTCATCATCTCGCGTGTCGAGGGCACGCCACCGGGCTCGCTCGGACGCCCCATGGAGGGGGTGAAGGTGCTGGACCGCGACACGGGCGAGGAGTGCCCGCCCGCCGAGCTCGGACCTGACGGCCGCGTGACCAACCTCGAGGACTGCGTGGGCGAGCTCGTCAACGTCGAGGGCGCCGGCCAGTTCGCCGGTTACTACAACGACGAGGCGGCGACCGCCGAGCGGATGCGCGGCGGGATGTACTGGTCCGGCGATCTCGGCTACCTCGACGCCGACGGCTTCGCCTACTACGCCGGCCGCACCGGTGACTGGCTCCGCGTCGACGGCGAGAACCTCGCGGCCGCCCCGGTCGAGCGGATCCTGCTGCGCCACCCCGACGTCAGCCGGGTCGCCGTGTACGCCGTCCCCGACGCCACCAGCGGGGATCAGCTGGTGGCGGCCCTGGTCCTGCGGCCTGGCGCGACCCTCGACCCGGCCTCGTTCGAAGAGTTCCTCGCGGCCCAGCCCGACCTCGGGCCCAAGCAGTGGCCCCGCCACGTCCGGATCGCCCCGACACTCCCCCAGACCGCGACCCACAAGGTGCTGAAACGGGAGCTGGTGGACCAGGGGCTCGAAGTCAGCGATCCCCTCTGGACCCGCGCCGAGCGCGGCACGTCGTACTCCTGAAGGCGCAGAAGTGCGCCTCTCAGAACGGTGACTTCGGCGGCTTCCGCAGGTCTGTATCTGCAGACAACGAAGCGACTCTCGAAGGTAAAGAGAAGCCGAACCAGGAGGTGAGCACCATGGCCGCAACGATCTTCGCCGAGGTGGAGTCGGGCACCTGCTCCGGCCGGGTGCACCCCCACAACGGCTACTACGCCGGCGACTTCAGCACGCAGCGCTTCCACGCGCCGGAGACTCCTCAGTTGAGCAGCGCTCCGACCCCGTTGGTGAGCCGGACCGCGTAGAACCCGGAGTTCCCGTCGGAGTACCAGACCTGACGATGGGCGACATCCCAGGCCGGCTGCGACATGGCGTAGCCGCCCTCAGCCGTGGGGTTCGCCGGCTTCGAACCGGGACGCACCGGCTTGTTGAAGTAGCCGACCTCGACCGGGTTGCGCAGGTCTGTGATGTCGAAGATGCGCAGGCCGGACGCGATCATCGAGCAGGCGACCAGCTTCGGGTCGGTCCTTCGGGGCACGGAGCAGTAGTGGCCGGCGTACCCCTGCACCGGGGACGTCGCGCCGGGGTCGTTCTGCTGTGACGACTTCCGCGCGGCCGGCTGGTGCACCTCCAGCCGCAGGTCGGAGACGATGACCGGGTTGGCGGGGTCGGCGATGTCGATGATCCGGGCTGCACCGACCGGCGCGTCGGACTGGTCCTGCCCGCTGGTGAAGTTGTAGTTGGCGAACTCGTCGACCTCGAGCAGGTAGGGGTGGCCGTTGCGGGTGAACGGCTCGGCGACCTGCGGGATCGATCGCTCCGGCCAGTCCAGCTCGGAGACAAGCCGGACCTGCGGGTCCGGTGCCCGGTCCTGGACCTCGCTCACGTCGAGGATCCGCAGGCCCCCGGAGGCGAAGCTGCCGTCGGTGGGGTTGCCGATCTCCGCGACGTACATCGTCCGGCCGTCGCCGGAGAGGCGCAGTCCGTGGTAGTTGACGCCGGACTGGAAGAACACGGGCTTGCGGCGCCACCGGGTCGCTGACGTCGATCGCGGTGAGGGTCTGCCCCGCGGCACTGGCCGCCCAGAAGGTCTTCCCGTCGGGTGCCCAGCCGCTCTCGTGGCCGAGGACGGCGGTCGGTGTCGTGGACAGGAGCTGGGGGTGGCGGCAGTTCTCGCTGATGTCGTAGACGTCGAGCACGCCCGCGTTGGTCGCGGCATTGCCGAGGACGGCTGCGAGCAGTCCCCGCTTCTTGTTCACCAGCACCGACTCGTGCGGGCTCTGCATCGCCGCCGACACCAGCTGGTCGGTCTTCCGCGGCTGCGACGGGTCGCTCATGTCGAGCACGATCACGCCGAGCCCCTTGGCCGCGTTCATCAGGACGTCCTTGGGGAACAGCAGCGTCGAGTCGTAGTAGGCGCACACCCGCCCGGAGTCGTCGCGATAGCGCTGCACCTTGAACCCGCCGGTCTGCCCCCTGGTGGGCCGCTTGCAGGGTGTTGCAGCGGTAGCCCCGGTCGACGCGTCCGGTGTCGTAGTCGCGCTGCGGGACCCGGCCCTGGATGTCGGTCTCCTCCCGGGCGCCCGGGCCGCACGCGGCCTGGGGCGTGGGCGCGGGGAAGGCGCCGCCGGTGGCCGATCCGGTGCCGAAGAGGCCGAAGAGACCCGCGGCGACGGCGAGCGCCGCAACCACGGTCACGAGTCGGCGCACGGGGTTCTGGGTGTGCTTCATGGGTCCTTCCTTCCCCGTGCGGCGCAAACCATGCCCAAGGGTCGACTAGCTTCCGGCGACGCCGTCGAGGCGGCCGACCGTCTCCTCGAACTCCGCCACGAGCCGGTCCATGACCTCCGCGACGGGGCGCACCTCGTTCATCCGGCCCACGATCTGGCCCACCGGCATCGAGATCGTGTCGGGGTTGTCGCCCTGGTTCATCCGGTTGTGGGCGTCGGCGACGAGGAGGTTCTGCAGCGGCATCGGCAGCGGCTCCGGGGCGTCCTCGGCCTCCCAGGCCTCGGTCCACTTCGTCTTCAGCAGGCGGGCCGGCTTGCCGGTGTAGATGCGGGTACGCACGGTGTCGGAGGATCCGGCGCGCAGGAAGGCGTCGCGGATCCCCATCCCTGCCGACAGGTCGTACTCCTCCACGGTCAGCCAGATCGACCCGGTCCACACCCCCTGGGCTCCGAGGGCGAGCGAGGCAGCGATCTGGCGGCCGGTGCCGATGCCGCCGGCGCCGAGCACGGGAACCGAGGGGCCCACGGCGTCGACGATCTCGGGGGTCAGCACCATGCTGGCGATCTCGCCGGTGTGGCCGCCGGCCTCGTAGCCCTGGGCGACGATGACGTCGACGCCGTTGTGGACGTGGGACACGGCGTGCTTGGCGGCCCCGGCCAGGGCCGCGACCTTGACGCCGCGGGCGTGTGCCTGCTCGATGACGTCGACCGGTGGTGACCCGAGGGCGTTGGCGATGAGCACCGGCCGGTGGGCCAGTGCGATGTCGACGTGCGAGCGGGCCACCGAGTGCAGCCAGCCGAGCACGCCCTCCCGACCCTCGCCCTCGGGCAGCGGCGGCACGCCGAGCTGCTGGAGGGTCCGGTCGACGAAGCTGATGTGCTCGGGCGGGATCATCGCCTGGAGGTCGACGGACGTCCCCTCCGTGGGCATCTTCATGGGCATCACGACGTCGACGCCGTAGGGCTTGCCGTCGGTGTTGTCGTCGAGCCAGGTCAGGGTCTGATCGAGCTCGTCGGGGTCGTTGAAGCGGACCGCCCCGAGCACGCCGAGGCCACCTGCGCGCGAGACCGCCGCCGCGACCTTCTCACTGGGGGTGAACGCGAAGATCGGCCGCTCGATGCCGAAGACGTCGCAGAGTGGAGTGCGCATCGATCCCTCAGCCGCCCCGGACGCCGGCGAGCTCGGCGGCCTTGGGGTAGTTGGCCTTGCCGGTCGCGTGGCGGGGGATCTCGTCGACCAGGGTCATCGCGCGGGGCAGCTTGTATCCGGAGAGCGACGTGCGGAGGAAGCTGCGGAGCTCCTCGAGCTCGGGGGTGGCGCCCTCGCGCGGCTGCACGACGGCCGTCACCGCCTGGCCGTACCTCTCGTCGGGCACTCCGACCACGAGGACGTCGTAGACGTCGGGGTGGGCCTTGACCGCCATCTCGACCTCTTCGGGGAAGACCTTCTCCCCGCCGGTGTTGATGCAGTTGGAGCCACGGCCCAGCAGCGTGACCTTGTTGTCGGGCTCGATCCTGGCGAAGTCGCCGGGCACCGAGTAGCGGGTGCCGTCGATGGTGATGAAGGTGCGCGCCGACTTCTCCTCGTCCTTGTAGTAGCCGAGGGGGACGTTGCGGCCTCGGGCGAGCCGGCCGACCGCCCCCACGTTCGTGGCCGGGTCGAGGACCCGGTTGTCCTCGTCGAGGACGACCGACTGCGGGCCGAGCGCGACGACACAGCCCTCGCCCTTGATGTTCTCGGGGTCCTGCAGCCCGGTGCCCTGGAAGCCGGTCTCGGAGGAGCCCACCGAGTCGGTGAAGAAGGTGTTGGGGAAGGCCGCCATCCAGCGCTCCTTGACCGGACGGCTGAAGATCGCGGCGCTGCTGGCAACTGCCACCAGCGACGAGCCGTCGAAGTCGCCCTCCGTGTAGGCCTCGATCAGCGGTCGGGCCATCGCATCGCCGGTCATGAAGACCAGCTGCACCTGCTCGGCGTCGACGATCTGCCAGGTGCGGACCGGGTCGAAGCCGGGCTCGACGATCGTCAGATGTCCGGCGAACAGGTGCATGAGAGTGGCCGCCTGGGCGCCGCCGTGCATGAGGGGGCTCAGCGGGAAGGTGACCATCGCCTCGTTGGTGGCGGCCTGCTTGGACTGGTCGAACTCCTCGAGGGACTCCCCCGTCATGAAGTCGATGCCGCCGCCGAGCACCCGCCAGAAGTCGACGTGGCGCCACATGACGCCCTTCGGGTAGCCGGTCGTGCCGCCGGTGTAGACGATGTAGATGTCGTCGTCGCTGCGCTCTCCGAAGTCCCGGGAGGCGCTCTGCCCCTCGAGCGCGTCGGCCCAGGCGACGCCGTCGTACGACGCCACCAGTCGGGCGAGCTCGTCGTCCGGCCCGGGCTCGGTGGGGTCGGGCATCGACACGATCGTGTGCAGCTTCTCGTGGCGGGGCGCGCACGCCGCCACCTGGGGCGCGTAGCGGCGCTCGTGCAGGAGGGCGACGATGTCGGCGTTGTCGAAGAGGTAGTCGAGCTCGCCCTCGACGTAGCGGTAGTTGACGTTGATCGGGACCGCGCGCACCTTGAAGACCGCCAGCAGGGAGACGACGTGCTCGACGCTGTTCCTGGCGTAGACACCGACGTGGTCGCCGCGACCGATGCCCCGGCTCTGCAGGAAGTGGGCCAGCCGGTTGGCGTCGGCCTCGATCTCGGAGTACGTCGCCTTGTGGTCGCCGCACTGGATGGCGAACCGCTCTGGGACGACGTCGACGGCGTGCTCGAAGAGGTCAGCGATGTTCAGGGCCACACGCCCGAGACTAGAACACGTTCTTGTTTTTGGCTAGCATCGTTCCCCATGACGGACACCCCCTCCGGCGCCGAGCCGCACTGCCTTGTCGAGCTGGTCGACCACGCCCTGGTCGTGACCATGAACCGGCCCGAGAAGCGCAACGCGCTGTCCGGGGAGATGCTCGAGATCATGTCGGAGGCCTGGGACCGGGTGAACTCCGACGACTCGGTCCGGGTCGCGATCCTGACCGGCGCCGGTGGGTCCTTCTGCGCCGGCGCGGACCTGGCCGCCATGAGCAACTCGGCCCCGACCGAACGCTTCGAGTCCGGGGAGTTCGACCCCTCCGTGATCAAGTCGCTGCTCAAGGGCTTCCGGCTCACCAAGCCGCTGGTGGCCGCGGTCGAGGGTCCGGCCATCGCCGGTGGCACCGAGATCCTGCAGGCCACCGACATCCGGGTGGCGGGCGAGTCCGCACGGTTCGGGGTCTCCGAGCCGCGCTGGGGCCTCTACCCGCTCGGCGGGTCCGCCGTGCGGCTCCCCCGCCAGATCCCCTACACGGTGGCGGCGGACCTGCTGCTCACCGGTCGGCACATCAAGGCCCCGGAGGCCCTCTCGCTCGGCCTGATCGGACACGTCGTACCCGACGGACAGGCACTGGAGAAGGCGCACGAGATCGCAGGCATGATCGCGGCCAACGGGCCGCTGGCCGTCCAGGCCGTGCTGAAGACGATCCGCGACTCCGAGGGCAAGCACGAGGACGAGTGCTGGGCGGACGACGCGAAGGTCGGCGCCGCCGTCTTCGCCTCCAACGACGCCAAGGAAGGCCCCAGGGCGTTCCTGGAGAAGCGGACGCCGGAGTTCACCGGCACCTGACGTCAGACCATCCGGTGCAGCAGCCGGTCTCGCTGGACAATGGTGCGTTTGGCCACCAACCCCAGATGAGCGGCGATGGTGACGAAGAAGCCGATGTGGGCGGCGATGTGGAGCGGCAGGAAGTCGTAGCTCACCACCACCAGCAAGAGCCCGCTGAGAGGGATCACGAACAGCAGGGTCAGGAGGAGCTTCTCCGTCCAGTGCGCCCACGTTCGCTCACCTGATGACAGGCTCTCGGCCCACGGCGGCAACCCGGCTCTCCGGCGCCAGACCACGCGGCTCGCGGCGAGGACGAGAACGAGGAGCCCGAGCAGCACGTGGACCTCGGGAAGGCTGAGACCCCCGTCGAGGATGTCCCCGGCGGCGAGGTCGGAGTACGCCGTGCCCAGTGGATCGTCGGCCCGCGCTTGGAGGGTCTCCTGCCGCTGCTCACACTGTTCCCTCAGCCGGTCGGAACCAATGTCGCAGTCTGCCTTCTCGAAATCTCCCTCGGCGACCATCACGTAGCCGACGACGAACTGGGCGACCAGCACCGCCACTGTCGCCCAGTGGAGGAGCTTGGTGACCACGCCGTAGCCGTGGCTGCCGTTGCGGAGGCGCATGGGATCAGGCTAGGCCCCCGGCAAGGGAAATCAGCCGATCGAGCGGTCGCCCTCCCAGTACTGCGCCCGCAGCGCCTTCTTGTCCGGCTTGCCGAGCCCGGTCAGCGGTAGTGAGTCGGTGGCAATGATGCGCTTCGGTGCCTGCACCGCGCCCTTGCGTTCCTTGACCAGCGCCTGGATCTCGCCGACCACCTGGTCAGTCAGCTCGTGTCCGTCGCGGAGCACGACGATCGCGGTGACGGCCTCGCCCCACCTCTCGTCCGGCGTACCGATGACCCCCACCTGCGCGATGGCAGGGTGCTCCGCGACCACGTCCTCGACCTCGCGGGGGAACACGTTGAAGCCGCCCGTGACGATCATGTCCTTGGTCCGGTCGACGATGTACCAGAAGCCGTCCTCGTCCTCGCGGGCGATGTCACCGGTGTGCATCCAGCCGTCGTCGCGGAAGGTCTCGGCGGTCTCCTCGGGAAGGTTCCAGTAACCGCCGGCCAGCAGCGGCCCGGCCACGCAGATCTCGCCGGGCTCGCCGACCGCGACCGGAGACCCGTCCTCGCCGAGCAGCGCGGTCCGCAGGAACGCCGAGGGACGTCCGCACGAAGAGAGCCTTTTCGCGTCGTGGTCGCCCTTCGCCAGGTAGCTGATCACCATCGGCGCCTCGGACTGTCCGTAGTACTGCGCGAAGATCGGCCCGAACCGGTCGATCGCCTCCTGCAGCCGGACCGGGTTGATCGCCGACGCGCCGTAGTAGACGGTCTCCAGCGACGACAGGTCCCGGGTGTGGGAGTCCGGGTGGTCCATCAGCGCGTAGAGCATCGACGGCACCAGCATGGTCGCGGTGATCTTCTGCTCCTCGATGGTCCTCAGCACCTCGGCCGGGTCGAAGCGGCCGAGCACGTAGAGGCACCCGCCGTTGAGCACGGTCGGGACGAAGAACGCGGCGCCGGCGTGCGAGAGCGGCGTACACATCAGGAAGCGGGGGCTCTCCGGCCACTCCCACTCCGCCATCTGGACCTGGGTCATCGTCGACATCGCCCGGGACGTGCCGATCACGCCCTTGGGCTTCCCGGTGGTGCCGCCGGTGTAGGCGATCGAGACGATGTGGTCGGGCGGCAGCAGCCTGGCGCTGAGCGGCTGCGGGTGTGTACGACGCTGCCTCGGCCACGAGGTCACGGCCACTGTCCGCGAGCGACTCTGGCACCGGACCGATCGTCAGGACCTGCTTGAGTCCCGGGCACTTGTCGAGCAGCGCGAGGGCCCGCTCGGCGAACATCGGGTCGACGATCAGCGTGGTGATCCCGGCGTCGTTGATGACGTAGGCGTGGTCGTCGGCGGACCCGAGCGGATGCAGCGACGTACGGCGAAAGCCCTGCGTCTGGCCGGCGCCGAGGATGAACAGCACCTCCGGCCGGTTCAGCGCCAGCAGGGCGGCGTGCGCGTCGGTCCCGGCGCCGAGGGCCTCGAAGGCCTGGACGTACTGGCTGATCCGGTCGGCGGTCTCGCGGCCGGTCAGCGTGGTGTCGCCGAGATGCATCACCGGCTTGTCCCCGTGCCGTTTCAGCGCCGCCACCATCAGGTGGCCGTTGTGGGTTCCGACATGGAGGTTGCTTTCCGTCATGGGGCCGAGACTAGAACGTGTTTCAGTTCCGTGCCAGTACCACCCGCTCGAGGACCGGGGAGAAACCGAGCGAACGGTACGCGCTCGTGGCACTGGTGCTCCCGCTGAGAACGAGGACGTGCTCGGCCCTCCGGGCCGCCTCCACGCAACCACGGGCGAACGCGGCCCCGGAGTGCTCGGAACCCTCGGGGGGCTGGAACGCCAGCCCCATGCGGGTCATGCCCGCCACCTGGGGCGTGCGCGAGGCCATCGCCACCGGGTGGCCGTCCACCTCCCAGAGGATGATGCCGCCCTCGCGGAGCGGATGGTCGATCACGAATTCGACATGGCTGGGATCCTCGGGATGGCGCTCCCTGAATTCCTCGAACCACGACCTCAGCAGCGGCAGGTCGCCGGCGTCGGCCAGGCGCGGCGTCCCCGTCGCGGACTCGGCAGCGGCCCCCGCCGCACCGGGATCGCCGAGGCGGAGCAACGTCCTCCGGGCCACCGGACGCAGGATCTGTCTTCGCTTCCGCCAGGCCCCGGCCACCACGTCCGCGTCCCGCGCATCGACGGCGATGCTCGTAGCGTCCGCCAGCTGCCCGGCGAGGCCGTCGACCGAGCCGGCGGCCAGCGGCGAGCACAGGGGCACGTGGTCGGGGATGTCCACGAAGGCACCCTGCGGCCCACCCTCGTGGTCCCACCAGCCGAAGCGGGCTCCGGGGGCGGCGTCGGACAGCCGGGCCCAGAACCGCGCCTCGGTCAGCAAGGCATTGTTCGCCACGGGGTCCGACACCAGGAAGGACTCGGCCCTGGCCAGGAACCGACCGGCATCAGTCGTGGTCAACCAGGGCACGGTGGAGTTTCCCACAGCAGGAGCGCCCTGGAGCGCTGACCGGCCCGGCCGCGAACCGGGGCGCGATCACGCTGGCGTACGACGCCGGCTGACCCGTCGATTGTCAGGCGCAGTCGATACAGAGGTCGGCAGCCGGTGAGGACCGTCGAGATTCGTGCTGAACGAGGAAACACGCAGTGCAGGTGAACTCGTCGGTCTGCTTTGGCGTGACTTCGACCGAGAGGGTCTCGTGGGAGAGATCCGCGCCGGGGAGCTCATACGACTCGGCCAGCTCGGTCTCGTCCTCGTCAACCTTCCCCGAGGTCTTGTCCTGCTCGCCCGAGGTGAGGCGGCGGGTCTCCAGGCTCTCTTCCTTCTGCTCGTCCTCGGTCTTCCGGGATGCGTCGTAGTCAGTGGCCATGTGGAGGTCCTCTCGGGGCGGAGCGCGAATGCTAACCCCGGAAGTCGTCGCGGCTTGCAATGCCGGTCCGAACCGCGCTACGCCAGCACCTCCGCGATCCGCCGGACCTCGGCGCCCGAGCCGCAGCTGAGCAGCAGGGTGGTCACTCCGGTCTCCCCCCAGGCGGCGACGGTCTCCTTGACCTCGCCCTCGGTGCCGATGATGTGCATGTCGTCGACGAGCTCGTCGGGGATGAGCGCGGTGGCCTCTTCCCTCTTGCCGTCGAGGAAGAGCTCCTGGACGCGTCCCGTGATCGACTCGTAGCCCATCCGGTCGAAGACCTGCTTGTGGAAGTTCTGCTCCTTCGCCCCCATGCCACCCATGTAGAGGGCGACGACCGGCTTCATCCCGTCGATGACTGCCTGCTTCTCGCCGGCGTCCCGGACGACCTGCACGTGACAGGTCGCAGCGATCTCGAAGTCCCCACGACTGCGCCGGGCGTCCGGCCGGGCGAACCCCTCGTCGAGCCAGGGGCCATACATGCCGGCCGACTTGGGTGTGTAGAAGATCGGGATCCAGCCGTCCGCGATCTCCGCGGTCTGGGCGACGTTCCTGGGGCCCTCGGCGCCGAGCCAGATCGGAATGTCGGAGCGGAGGGGGTGGACGATCGGCTTGAGCGGCTTGCCCAGGCCGACCGAGCCCTCACCGGTGTAGGGCAAGGGGTAGTGCGGTCCGTCGTTGGTCACCGGCGCCTCGCGCGCGAGCACCTGGCGGATGATGTCGACGACCTCCCGGGTGCGGGCGAGCGGCTTGGAGAACGGCTGGCCGTACCAGCCCTCGACCACCTGCGGCCCGCTGACGCCCATGCCCAGGATCACCCGGCCGTTGCTGAGGTGGTCCAGGGTCAGCGCGTGCATCGCGATCGACGTCGGCGACCGCCCGCTCATCTGCACGATCGAGGTGCCGAGCCTGAGGCGTTCGGTCTCGCGGCCCCACCAGGCCAGCGGTGTGAACGCGTCGGAGCCCCACGCCTCGGCGGTGAAGATCGCGTCGAACCCGGACTCCTCCGCGGCGGCCACCAGCTCCTCGTGGTTGGCCGGCGGCCCGGCTCCCCAGTAGCCGAGCTGAAGTCCCAGTTTCATGAGCACCACCTTGCCACATGGATAGAACGTGTTCTAGTTTCGAGTCATGGCGCGGACACTTCAAGCACCGGTCACGGTTGCCTTCGACTACACCAGGTCCACCGGGCCGGTCCTCGGCCGATTCTTCAGCGGCCTGCGCGACGGCGTCATCGTCGGCGGCCGTACGTCGTCCGGACAGGTGCTCGTGCCGCCCCCGAGTTCGACCCGGACACCCATGAGCCGACCACCGACTTCGCCGAGGTCGCCTCGACCGGGACCGTGACCGCCTGGTCGTGGTGCCCGGACCCGGTCGCCGGTCAGCCGCTCGACCGGCCCTTCGCCTGGGTGCAGGTGCGGCTCGACGGCGCCGACGGCACGCTGCTGCACGCGCTCGACGTTCCGTCATCCGAGGACGTCGAGACCGGGATGCGGGTCCAGGTCCGCTGGGCCGGGGAGCGGTCCGGGGTGATCACGGACATCGCCTGTTTCGAGCCGGAGTCGGTGGTTGAGGTGCGAGGAGCGCCAGCGACGAGCCTCGAAACCCCGGAAGATGCGCAGGGCGTCACCACCGACCCCGTTGCCGGGATCATCACCCCGGTCGAGCTCGACTACCTCTACGCCGCCTCCCCCGAGGAGTCCGCGTTCTACCGCGGTCTGGCGGAGGGCCGGATCGTCGGCCAGCGCTGCCCGGCCTGCCACAAGGTCTACGTCCCCCCGCGCAGCGCGTGTCCGGTCGACGGCGTGGCCACCACGGACGAGGTGGAGCTTGGCCACACCGGGACGGTCACCACGTTCTGCATCGTCAACGTCCCGTTCCTGGGGCAGCGGATCACGCCGCCGTACGTCTCGGCGTACGTCCTCCTGGATGGCGCCGACATCGCGTTCCTGCACCTGATCCTGGACATCCCGGCCGAGGAGGTCCGGATGGGCATGCGGGTGAAGGCGGTGTGGAAGCCGCGCGAGGAGTGGGGCACCACGATCGAGAACATCAGCCACTTCGCGCCCACCGACGAGCCGGACGCGGACTACGAGACATACAAGGTGCACCTGTGAGAGACCCGAGATGAGAGATGTAGCGGTCGTTGGCTTCGCCCAGCGGCAGATGCCCGAGTTCGACGGGTCGCCCACCTGCGTGGAGCTGCTCGTCCCGATCCTCGCCGACTGCTACGAGCAGACCGGCTTCACCCGCAAGGACATCGGCTTCTGGTGCTCGGGGTCCTCCGACTACCTCGCCGGCCGGTCCTTCTCGTTCGTGCAGGCCGTGGACGCGATCGGCGTGCTCCCGCCGGTGAACGAGTCGCACGTCGAGATGGACGCCGCGTGGGCGCTCTACGAGGCGTGGATCAAGATCCAGACCGGCGAGGTCGACACCGCGCTGGTCTACGGCTTCGGCAAGTCGTCGGCAGGGGTGCTCCGCCGGACGCTGGCCCTGCAGCTCGACCCCTACACGATGACGCCGCTGTGGCCGGACACCGTGTCCCTGGCCGGGCTGCAGGCCCGGTCCGGCATCGACGCCGGGCTGTGGGACGAGCGGGCGATGGCTGAGGTGGCGAACCGGTCGCTCACCGACGCCGAGAAGAACGACTACGCCATCCGCAAGGGCGGGTCGTCCGTCGACGAGCTGCTGGCCCGTCCGATGTACGCCGACCCGCTGCGCAAGCACGACTGCGCCCCGGTCACGGACGGGGCGGCCGCGGTCGTGCTCGCTGCCGGCGACAAGGCGTACGACGCCGTCGAGCGGCCGGCCTGGATCTCCGGGTTCGCCCACTACGCCGACGCCCTCCAGCTCGGCGGCCGCGACCTGACCCGCTCCCCCTCGGCGGCGCGGGCCGGCCTGGCCGCCGACGTGGCAGGCGTCGAGGTCGCCGAGCTGCACGCGCCGTTCTCCCATCAGGAGCTGATCCTGCGGCGCGAGCTCGCCTTCGGCGACGACGTACGGATCAACCCCTCGGGCGGCGCGCTGACCAGCAACCCGATGTTCACCAGCGGCCTCAACCGGATCGGCGAGGCCGCCCGGAGGCTCTGGGACGGATCGTCGGACCGGGTGCTCGGCCACGCGACCAGCGGCCCGGCCCTCCAGCAGAACCTCGTGTGCGTGATGGGAGCGAAGTAGTGAGCAAGCAGCCGGCAGCGGTCATCGGGGTGGGCCAGACCCACCACCGGGCCAAGCGCGAGGACGTGTCCATCGCGGGCCTGTGCCGCGAGGCGGTGGACCGCGCCCTCGCCGACGCAGGTGTGGGCTTCGACGACATCGACGCGATCGTGGTCGGCAAGGCGCCCGACCTCTTCGAGGGCGTGATGATGCCCGAGCTGTTCCTGGCCGAGGCGCTCGGCGCGGCCGGCAAGCCGCTGCTGCGAGTTCACACCGCCGGCTCGGTGGGCGGCTCGACGGCGATCGTCGCGGCGTCGCTGGTCCAGGCGGGCGTGCACCGCCGGGTGCTCACGGTCGCCTTCGAGAAGCAGTCGGAGTCCAACGCGATGTGGGCGCTGTCGGTGCCGGTGCCGTTCAACATGCCGGTGCACGCGGGAGCGGGTGGCTACTTCGCGCCGCACGTGCGCTCCTACATCCGCCGATCCGAGGCGCCGACCCACATCGGCGCGATCGTGGCCGCCAAGGACCGGCAGAACGCGCTGAAGAACCCCTACGCCCACCTGCGCAATCCGGACACGACCGTCGAGTCGGTGCTGGCCTCGCAGATGCTGTGGGACCCGATCCGCTACGACGAGACCTGCCCTTCGTCCGACGGCGCCTGTGCGCTCGTCATCGCCGACGAGGACACCGCCCGGTCGGCCGACTCCCCCGCGTGGATCCACGGCACGGTGATGCGCTCGGAGCCGACCACCGCTGCCGAGCGCGACCAGGTCAACCCCCAGGCCGGCCGCGAGGCCGCTGCCGCGCTCTGGAAGCAGGCCGGGATCACCGACCCGCTCGAGGAGATCGATGCGGCCGAGATCTACGTGCCCTTCTCGTGGTTCGAGCCGATGTGGCTGGAGAACCTCGGCTTCACCCCCGAGGGCGAGGGCTGGAAGCTCACCGAGTCGGGCGGGACCGCTCTCGACGGCGTACTGCCGGTCAACTGCTCGGGTGGCGTGCTGTCGTCGAACCCGATCGGTGCGTCCGGGATGCTGCGCTTCGCCGAGGCTGCGCTCCAGGTCCGGGGCAAGGCGGGTGAGCACCAGGTCGACGGGGCCCAGCGCGCGCTCGGTCACGCCTACGGCGGCGGCTCGCAGTTCTTCGCGATGTGGGTGGTCGGGGCCGAACCGCTGGCCAGCTGACCAGGTCAGCGCGGGGCGTCCAGCTCGGCCAGGTCGTCCTCGGTGAGGTCGACGTCCACCGAGCCGAGCGCGGAGTCGAGCTGCTCGAGACTGCTCACGCCCACGATCGGCTTCGCCCGGCGCGACATCCACGCCAGCACGACCTGCGAGGGCGCGACACCGTGCCGCCCGGCCACACGCCCGAGGACCTCCAGCCGGGCCGTCGTGCCCGGGTGCTCGTAGACGTCGGGGAAGGGCCGGTCGTCCCGGTCGAAGCTGCCCTGCACCAGAGGGCTGTAGACCCACAGCTCGAGCTCGGGATGGTGCTCCAGGTAGTCGATGGTCTCGTCGGTGACGAAGCCGAACCGGTGGTCCTTGCCGGGCACTTCCACGCGGGGGCGTGGGTCGACGTAGGACGCGGTCAGCTGCAGCAGCGTGAACGGCTCGACCCCCTGCTCGCGGGCCAGGTCCCGGGCCCGCTCCACCCGCCAGGTCGCATGGTTGGAGGCACCCAGCCGGCGTACGGCGCCCGCCGTGACGAGCGCGCCGAACGCGGCCACGGTCTCGGCGAGGTCGACGTGACGGTCCTCGGCGTGCGCCCAGTAGACGTCGATGGTCTCGACGCCCAGACGTTCCCGGCTCAGCTCGGCCTCGCGCGCGATCACCTCCGCGGACAGGCCCTCGATCCCGCCGCCGTCCACCGGCTCCACCCCGACCTTGGTGGCGATGACCAGGTCGTCGCGGATGCCGGGGTTCGCCTGGAGCCACCGGCCGATCACGGCCTCGCTCTGGCCACCGTGCCCGGTGTCGGAGACCCAGAACGCGTAGCAGTTCGCAGTGTCCAGCACCCGGCCGCCGGCCTCGACGAACCGGTCGAGCAATGCGAACGACGTCGCCTCGTCGGTGCGCGTGCCGAAGTACATCGTGCCCAGCACCAGGTCCATCTGGCCTCCTCGGTGGTCGAGGAGCGAGCGTAGCGACTGACCTCAGGCGTACTTGACCTGCAGGTCCTTGATCCCGTTGATCCAGCCCGACCGGAGCCGGCGCGGTTCGGCCACCTTGCTGATGTCGGGCGTGAAGTCGGCGAGCGCGTTGAACATCAGCTTCACCTCGAGCCGGGCGAGGTTGGCGCCGATGCAGTAGTGAGCGCCGTGCCCGCCGAAGGCCACGTGGGGGTTCGGATTGCGGGTGATGTCGAAGGTGTAGGGGTCGTCGAAGACGTCCTCGTCGAAGTTGGCGCTGGCGTAGAAGAGGCCGACCCGCTGCCCCTTCTTGACCTGCGACGCCGCCGACCTCGACGTCGTTGAGGGCGGTGCGCTGGAAGGAGCTCACCGGGGTCGCCCAGCGGATCACCTCGTCGACCATCGACTCGGGCCGCTCGCGCTTCCAGAGCTCCCACTGGTCGGGATTGTCGAGGAAGGCGTTCATCCCGTGGGTGATCGCGTTGCGGGTGGTCTCGTTGCCTGCGACGGTCAGCATGATCACGAAGTAGCCGAACTCGTCGTCGTTGAGCTTGTGGCCGTCGACGTCGGCGTGAACCAGCTTCGTGACGATGTCGTCGCGCGGGCTGGCCTGGCGGTCCGCAGCGAGCTCCATCGCGTAGCCGAGGATCTCGGCCGCTGCGATGTCGGGGTCGACGTCGATCTCGGGGTCGTCGTAGGCCAGCATCTGGTTGGACCAGTCGAACAGCTTGCGACGGTCCTCCTGCGGTACGCCGATGAAGTCGGCGATCGCCTGCAGCGGCAGCTCACAGGCGACGTCGTCGACGAAGTTGCCCTCTCCGCGAGCGACCGCCTCCCTGGCGATCTTCTCCGCGCGCTGCTTCATGATCTGGTCGAGGGCGCCGATGGCTCGCGGCGTGAACCCGCGGGAGATGATCTGGCGGGTCTTGGTGTGGTCCGGCGGGTCCTGGTTGATCAGCATCACCCGCTGCAGCTCCACCTGCTCGCGCTCCATGCCCTCCTGGAACCGGATGATCGCGCCGTTCTCCATGCTGGAGAAGTCCTTGCTGTTCTTCGACACCGCAGCGACATCGGCGTGCTTGCTCACCGCGAAGTAGCCGGTTCCCGACTCCGCGGACATGCCGTCCCGCGACCCCTGGGGCTGCTCGACCCAGGAGACCGGCGCGTTCTGGCGCAGCGCCCTGAACTCCTCGTGGGGCACCCGCGACTCGTAGGTCTCGGGATCGGTGAAGTCGAAGTCGGGAGGGACGACGTCGGCAGTACTCACAGCGGGACCTCTCAAATCTGGAACACGTTCTAGTTGCTGATCCTGACATACTCCCGGTCTGTTCGGAAGGGCTACCCGCCGGTTCCTGGACAGTTGTCTTGTCCAGAACAAGAACGTGTTCTAGTTTTGCACTATGGGCACACCTGTGATCGTCGAGGCCGTCCGTACCCCGCTCGGCAAGCGCCGCGGCTGGCTGGCCGGCGTGCACGCCGCCGACCTGCTCGGCGCCGCCCAGGTCGAGGTGCTCAAGCGCTCCGGAGTCGACCCGTCCCTGGTCGACGAAGTGATCGGCGGCTGCGTCACCCAGGCCGGCGAGCAGTCCAACAACATGGTGCGCCGGGCGTGGATGCACGCCGGGCTCCCCCGGCAGGTGGCCTCGACCGTGATCGACGCCCAGTGCTCGTCCGGCCAGCAGGCCACCCACCTGGTCAACGCGATGATCCTGGCCGGCGTGATCCGCACCGGCGTCGCGTGCGGCGTCGAGTCGATGTCGCGGATCCCGCTCGGCGGCAACGTGCCCGACGGTCTCGGCGACCCGCGTCCGCCGGCCTGGGACATCGACCTGCCCAACCAGTTCGAGGGTGCCGACCGGATCGCCCGGGACCGGGGGTTCAGCAGGGAGTCGGTGGACGCCTTCGGTCTCGCCTCGCAGCAGAAGGCCCGGGTCGCGGTCGACGAGGGCCGGTTCACCCGGGAGATCTTCGCTGTCGAGGCGCCTGTGCTCGACGACGCCGGCAACCCGACCGGCGAGACCCGCACCGTGGACTCGGACCAGGGCCTTCGCGACACCACCATCGAGGGCCTGGCATCGCTCTCCCCCGTGCTCGAGGGCGGCACCCACACCGCCGGCACGTCGTCCCAGATCTCCGACGGGTCGTCAGCGCTGCTGCTGATGGACGCCTCGCTCGCGGCCTCGTTGGGGCTGAAGCCCCGCGCCCGGATCGTGTCGTCCTGCCTCGTCGGCGCGGACCCCTACTACCACCTCGACGGCCCGGTGCAGGCGACCGAGCGCCTTCTCGCCGACACGGGGATGAAGATCGGCGACCTCGACCTGTTCGAGGTCAACGAGGCCTTCGCCGCCGTAGTCATGTCGTGGGCGTCGGTGCACCGGGTCCCCGAGGAGAAGATCAACGTCAACGGTGGCGCGATCGCCCTCGGCCACCCGGTCGGGTCCACCGGCACCCGGCTGCTCACCACCGCGCTCCACGAGCTCGAGCGCCGCGACGCCAGCACCGCCCTCATCTCGATGTGCGCCGGCGGTGCTCAGGCCTCGGGGACCATCATCGAGCGGATCTGAGCGGTGCGGCGCCCATTGCCTGCGCCCACGTGACGGGTGCTGTGGTCGAGCAAGTCGATGCCCTCCTCGAGATCGAGGGCTGTGCGGATGGAACCGGCGCCCTTGCCGAGGCTCACCATCGCGAGCGCGACATCGGGCTGGATGCCGACGATGACGGTCGTCGCTCCGCGCAGTCGGGTCATCTCGGCGATGTCACGGATGGTGCGGTAGCCGAAGGAGTCCAGCACGTCGAGGGCGGCAACGTCGATGATCACGCCGCGCGCATGCTCGTCACCGATGGCATCGATGAGGTCGTGGCGGAATCGCTCCATCTGGTTGTCGTCGAGCGCTGCGTGGACGGAGGCGACGAGGTAGGGCCTCTGGCGCAGGATCGAGACCAGTGCCGAGGTGTCTTGGAACATGCCGTGGACCTCACTGGTTGACGATGTTGACGCAGTGCCGCGGCGGTGTAGTCGGGCCGCCGCGGCACTGCTGGATCCCGGTGCCCGTCGGGATCCGGGCCCCCGCTGGGGGAGACGGGGGACCGATTTCAAGGCCGGCTCAGGGGCCGGCTCCTGCAAGAACTTGGGTGAGCAGGGTGGACACATAGTTGCTGGCGCGGCCGGCGCCAGGCTGGTTGTCCAGCAGGTGCGCCACGTCGGTCACGAGGCAGATCGGGTCCGGATGGAGCGAACCGAGATCGAGCGCCAGCAGCACCGAGGTTTCGGAGGTGTCGTCTGCCCGCACTACGGCGGTGAAGGTGTCGCGGCCCTGACCGGGGATGTTGACCGTCCCGGTGGCGGCCAGGACACCGCGGGCCACCTGCGTCGTCAGGTTGCTCAAGAACACGGTGCGCCTGCCATCGGCAAGGTTGACGTTCAGCAGGATCGTGCCTGGTGGTGGCGGGATGGAATGGGTGACCGCACGGCGCGCGTGGGACGCCCGGGTTCCGTTGGCGTCGGGGTCGACCGGCTGATTTCGGGACATCGGGAAGGCTTCCTCTGTGTGGCTCTGGCCTGCCGTAGTGCCTCTTTCCGCGGCAGTCACCCCTGAAGAGCCCGAACAGGCACATACATGACGTCATGTCGGACGCAAAGATCCGGCGAAGAGGGGCACCGATCCCGCGTCATGTGGCGGGATCGACGGCGTCCAGCCCGCCGATGCTCGTGTAGCCGAGCTAGCCGCGCAGCGAGCGCTGAACCATCTCCACGCTGGCGAGCACCTCGGCGAGGAACTCGGCCGCCCGCTCGATGAGACGATCCACCTCGTCCAGGCGGGAGTCGGCGATGACCTC
Source organism: uncultured Actinomycetota bacterium (assembly GCA_963841625.1). GTDB lineage: Bacteria > Actinomycetota > Actinomycetes > Propionibacteriales > Nocardioidaceae > Nocardioides. Next base: position 1,045,773 of record CAWJDH010000009.1, read on the forward strand.
GCGCAGGATCTCGTGGTGGACCTGCGCGAGCACGAGGACGCTGGTCCCATCGGCCACTGATGAGCGACCGATGTCGTAGGCGAGCGCGAGTGCGGTCTCGTCGCGCTTCGGCAGGTAGCGAAGGAACGCGATGCGGTAGTCGCGGCGCAGGGCCTCGACCTCCGGGAGATCAGCCACCGAAGCTGCCCGGGACCATGTCTGTCGCCCCGTTGAGGAAGGCGAGTCCTTCCTCGAGGTCAAGCGCCGTCGGAATGGTGCCGGTGCCCATGCCCAAGCGCACCATCGCGAACGCGACGTCGGGCTGGATGCCGACGATGACGGTCCTCGCACCACGCAATCGCGCCATCTCGGCGATGTCGTGGAGGGTGCGGGAGCCGAAGGAGTCCAGCACGTCGAGGGCGGCGACGTCGATGATCACGCCGCGGGCCCTCTGGGTGCCGATCGCGTCGATGAGATCGTGCCGGAACCGCACCATCTGGGTGTCGTCGAGCGCCGTATGGATGGACGCGACGAGGTAGGGCCCCTGGCGCAGGATCGAGACCGGTGCTGGACCTTGTTCCACTAGGTGATGGCACCTCCCTGCTTGGTGACGGTGTAGCCGAGCAGCCGCTCGGCCTCCTCCAGGCCGCCCTGGAGGTCTCCGATGGTGTACATCTTGCTCAGGTCGACGCCGATCGTCACCAGCGTCTGGGCGATCGTCGGCGACAGCCCGGTGATGATGACGTTCGCGCCCATCAGTCGTGACGCGTCAACGGTCTGCACGAGGTGGTTGGCGACGGTTTCGTCGACCTCGGGGGCGCCGGTGATGTCGATGACCACGACCTTTGCACGGTGGGCGCGGATGCCGAGCAGCAGCTGTTCGGTCAGCTGGCGGGCTCGCTCGCCGTCCAGGACGCCGATGATGGGCAGGATCAGCAGGCGCTCCCGGACCGGCAGGACCGGGGTGGACAGCTCACGCAGAGCGTCCTGCTGCTTGCGGATGATCCGCTCTCGCTCCTCGACGAAGCTGACCGCTACGGTGTTGGCGATCCGATTGGCAGCGGGCTCGTAGGCGTCGAGGATCCGGTTGAGAAGCTCTGGGTCATGGCGGTACTTCTCGAAGAGCGACCGGGCGAGCACGTCGCGCAGCAGCAGCACAATGCCGACGACCTCGTGGGTCTCGACTCCACGGGGGATGATCCGTTCGGACAGGTCGCGCGCGTAGTGCTGGAGCGCCTCGACGCTGCCGGTCTCGAGGACTTCGACGTAGTTGTCGTAGACGAGCGTTGTCTCCGCGGCCATCTCCTGCGCGGTCATCGCCTCGAGGAGGTTGCCCTCCGTGACTCGCTGGGCCCACGTGTCGCGGAGCCGGCTGCGATGCTCCCGCAGGTGGGCGACGAGCTCCGGCAACAGCCGTTCGTTGTCGACGTACCCCGCCTCGAGCGAACCTTCCGTGGAGGTGGTCTCTGTCTGGAACTGGCTCATCGTCGTCCTCCTGTATGCCACTTTGTCATGGTCACCGTCGTCCCTCGGCCGGGTTTGGTGACGACCTCGAACTCATCCATGAGACGCTTCGCGCCGGGTAGGCCAAGCCCGAGCCCCTTGCAGGTGCTGTAGCCGTCCTGTGTCGCCCGCTCCAGGTCCACGATGCCTGGTCCGGCGTCACGGGCAACGATGCGTACGCCGCGCCGGTGGCTGTCCTCGATCTGCTCCACGATGATCTCCCCGACGCCCGCGAACCGGACGATGTTGCGCGCGATCTCCGATACTGCCGTCGCCAGCACGGTGAGCTCGGTACTCGGGAAACCGGCCTCGGCGGCGACGTTGCGGGCCGCCTGGCGGGCGGTGACGATGTGGGGGTCGGCGCTGACCGAGATCCTGATCTCGTCGGCGCGCTGCTCGTCGAGCGCAAGCAGCGGCGGGCTGACCCGCGCACAGAAGTCGCACTCGAGCAGGTGCATTTCGGCGTCCGCTTCGCGCTGCCGACGCCGGTCGCGGATTGAGAACGCGATCAGCACGGTGCGGCAGCGGTCGGTCGGCGGTTCGTCCTCGAGCGCGAGGAGATACTCCGCCCGCAGCCGCGCGCGGAGCCGGTGGATGCGGGCGGCCAGTGCTCCAGCGGTGGTGCCCCGCTCGCAGGCGAGGGAGGCAAGACTGCGGCCCTCCGCCTCGTGTGCGACCAGCACCGTGCGCTCATCCTCGGTGAAGTTCTGGAGGGCGCGGGCCATCGCCTCCTGGTCCTCGCCTGCGAGCAGGTGATCGTCCGGTGTTGCCGCGTCGTCGGGCTCATGGAGGCGATGCTGGTTGCCCCGCTGGCGGGCGTCGTCGCGCCGCATCGTCGCCACCAGGTTGCGCGCCGTCCTGATCGCGTACGGCTCGAGCATGCCGTCCTCGATGCGGTCCCGGTGCTGCAGGACCCGCGCCAAGGCCTCCTGCACGAGGTCCTCCGCATCGGCATGGTTTGAGACCCGAGCTCCGACCACCCGGCGCAAGATCGGCAGCAGACTGTCGACATCCACGCTCACTGTGAGTGTGCCCTCCCAGGTCCGCCCTCCACAGAGCCCCACTCACGGTACTCGCTTGTGCGGCGGCCAGTTCCTTGTACGCCATCACGCGACGAGCATGACGCGGATGCCGGGGGACTTCTGCCCCGATTACGGGCGCAGGGACCCGTCATGGGTTCCCGTGGTCGGACTCTTCAGTGGTGAAACCGATTTGGAGCCCGGCCATCGCGCCTGGAGAAAAGGAAGTCACATTCCATGAACACCGCTCGAACTGACCGTTGCCGAATGCTCGCCACGACGGCGGCCGCCACCACGCTCTTCTGGGGCTCGTTGGCCGGCATGGCCGTCGCCGCCGAGCCCGATGGCACCACCTGCTTGAACGCAGGCGCGACCCAGGACGGGAACAGCGCCGGCGGTGGCGCATTCGGCCAGCCGAACCATTCCGGCTACCCGCGGGGTGGTGTGCAGGTGGTTGGCGAGCCGCACGGCAGCTCGCAGGGCGACGACCACGCCGATGACGAGGGCGACCACGACGACGACCAGGGCGACCACGACCAGGGCGACGGCACCGGCACTGGCGGCACCGGCGACGGCGACGAGGGCGACCACGACGACGACCAGGGCGACCACGACGACGACCAGGGCGACCACGACCAGGGCGACGGCACCGGCACTGGCGGCACCGGCGACGGCGACGAGGGCGACCACGACGACGACCAGGGCGACCACGACGACCAGGGCGACCACGACCAGGGCGACGAGGGCGACGGCGACGACGGGCGACGACCACGACCGATGACGAGCGGCGACCACGGCGACGACCAGGCGACGACCACGACCAGGACGACGAGGGCGACGGCGACGAGGGCGACGACCAGGGCGACCACGACCAGGGCGACCACGACGACGACGAGGGCGACCACGACCAGGGCGACGACGACCAGGGCGACCAGGGCGACGGCACCGGCACTGACGGCACCGGCACTGGCGGCACCGGCACTGGCGGCACCGGCACTGGCGGCACCGGCACTGGCGGCACCGGCACTGGCGGCACCGGCACTGGCGGCACCGGCACTGGCGGCACCGGCACTGGCGGCACCGGCACTGGCGGCACCGGCATACCTACGGGGGTGGCGGGTGCCACGGGCAGCGTCAACTCGGGTCCTGCTGTCGGTTCGACCAGCGGCTCGATCAGCCCCTCGACCAGCCGGGGCGCTGCTGCCGGCTCGTTGAGCACTGGCGTACCGACCGTCGTGGAAGCGGGTGAGGATGGCGCCCTGACACCCGACTGGGAGGTCTCGCCGGCTTCGCTGGCCCTGCTGGCAGGAGGGCTGGCGCTCGCGGCGGCAGGCATCGCGCGGCGGTTCCGCTCCCGTGCGTGAGCAGACGTACCGAGGGAAGCACCGGGCGGGCCGTCGTCACTCGTGGTGGGTGACGGCGGCCGGCGTGGTCCTGATGATCGTCGGGGCCCTCGGCTTGAACCCTGGAGCCGGCAACACCTCGGATGCGGCGCGCACCAGTGGGTCGACAACCGCGCGGCAGGCCGTGGCCGGGGCGCGCCCGGGACTCGCGAAGCCGGAGCCGGGTTCACCGCGGCTCGTCCGGGTTCCTCCGCTCGGCATCTCGGCGCGGGTGGTCCCCATCCGTGATTCGAACGACACCTTGGTGCCGCCGAGCGATCCCCACCAGGTCGGCTGGTGGGCCGACGGAGCCAAGCCGGGGGCAGCCGAGGGAAGCGCCGTGCTGACGGGCCACACCGTGCACACCGGCGGTGGTGCGCTCGACGATCTGGAGAAGATACGCCCAGGGGACCAGGTCTTGGTCCGCACCGACCACGACACACTGCGCTACGCCGTGCAGCGCGTTCGCATCTACGACAAGGACGAGCTCGCCCAACACGCGACGGACGTCTTCAGTCAGGACGTGTCCGGGCGGCTGGTGCTCGTCACGTGTGAGGACTGGGACGGAGAGCGGTTCCTCTCGAACGTGGTGGTCACCGCGACTCGGCGCACCCAGCCGCACGCAGGTCCCGCCGTGGCTGTCGGTCAGCTTCCGTAGACCGGCTCGGGGTCCGCGCCCTCGGCGACCAGGGCGTCGACCACCGCGCCGAGCTCGTTCGCCTCCCACCGGCGACCGGCGTCCCGCGACGCCCCGTGCCGCCAGCCGTCCTCGAGAGTCAGCTTGCCCCCCTCGATCTCGAAGACCCGCCCGGTGACGTGCCCGGCCTGCTCGGAGGCCAGCCAGGCGACCACCGGGGAGTTGTCCCCCGCCTCGGGCAGCCCGGCCCCGAACACGCCCTCGGTCATCCGGGTCCTGGCCACCGGCGCGATCGCGTTGACGGTCACCCCGACCCGGCCCAGCTCCGCCGCCGCCACCAGGGTGAGACCGGCGATGCCCGCCTTCGCCGCGGAGTAGGCCGCCTGGCCGATCGAGCCCTGCAACCCGGCACCGGACGATGTGTTGATGACCCGCCCCGCCCGCTTACGGTCCGCCTTCGACTCCGCCCGCCAGTAGGCGGCCACATGCCGCAGCGGCGCGAAGTGACCCTTGAGGTGAACCCGGATCACCGCGTCCCACTCGTCCTCGGTCGCGTTGACGAGCATCCGGTCGCGCACGAAGCCGGCGTTGTTGACCAGGATGTCGAGGCCGCCGTAGGTCTCGATCGCCTGCGCCACCATCGCCTCGGCGTCCGCGAAGTCGGCCACGTCCGCACCGTTCGCAACGGCTCGGCCGCCCATCGCCTCGATCTCCGCCACCACGTCGTCGGCGGGAGAGTCGGCCTTCTCGCCGGCCAGGGAGACGCCGTAGTCGTTGACCACCACCGCGGCGCCGTGGCGGGCGAGCTCGAGCGCGTGCTCGCGGCCGATACCGCGGCCGGCACCGGTCACGATCGCGACCCGGCCTTCGAGAAATCCACTCACGTTGGCTCCTGTCTCGCGGCTGCGAGGAAAGCGGGAGGCTCTCCCCCGCCGTGGCACTCGACGGTCGCGCCCGAGACGTAGGACGCGAGGTCGGAGAGGAGGAACGCGACCACGTGGCCGATCTCCTCCGGCGCGGCCATCCTGCCCAGCGGGATGGTGCGCTCGATCGCGGCGACCCCGTCGTCACCGCCGTAGTGGTCGGAGGTGTGCTCGGTCCGGCACAGTCCGACGTCGACCGAGTTCACCCGGACGCGGGGGGCCCACTCCACGGCCAGCGACCGGGTCAGCGAGTCCAGGCCGGCCTTGGCGGCGCCGTACGCAGCCGTGCCGGGCGAGGGTCGGAGTGCGGAGACCGACGAGATGTTGACCACCGACCCGCCCCGCTCCTGGGACTGCATGACCGCATGGCAGGCCTGGGCGACCGCCAGCGGCGCGAGGAGGTTGAGGCCGACGATCTTCTCGTGGAATCGGGGCGACGCGTCGGCCGCGGGCGAGTACGGCGATCCGCCGGCGTTGTTGACCAGCCCGTCGATCCGCCCGTGGGCCGCGACGATCTCGTCGACCATGGCCCGCACCGCGTCCGCATCGCGCACGTCACAGACGAGGTGGGCGGCACCGGGCGGCTCCGCCTCCGACCGGCCACACGTCACGACCGTGGCGCCGGCCGAGGCCAGCACCCGGCTGATGCCGAGCCCGATCCCCCGGGCACCGCCGGTGACGAGCACGACCCGGTCGGCCAGGTCCAGCACCAGAGACATGCTGTTAGGCTACCAAGCAAACGTTAGGTAGGTAGCAATGCCCATCACCAGCGAGGTGCGCGAGGACGGCATCCGGGTCGTCACGATGGACCAGCCACCGGTGAACGCCCTCACCGTCCAGGGGTGGTTCGACCTCGCCGCGGCCCTCGACGAGGCCGGTCGTGACGCAACATCCAACGGGGCGACCCGGGTCGTGGTACTGCGGGCCGAGGGCCGCGGCTTCAACGCCGGCGTGGACATCAAGGAGATGCAGCGCACGAGCGGGTTCGACGCCCTGATCGGCGCCAACCGCGGGTGCTACGCCGCCTTCAAGGCCGTGTACGAGTGCCCCGTCCCGGTGGTCGCCGCGGTCCACGGGTTCTGCCTCGGCGGCGGCGTCGGACTGGTCGGCAACGCCGACTGCATCGTGGCGGCGGACGACGCCTACCTCGGCGTGCCCGAGGTCGATCGGGGCGCGCTCGGCGCCGCCACGCACCTCGCCCGGCTGGTACCGCCCCACCTGATGCGCACGCTCTACCTCACGGGTCGCACGATCAAGGCCGTCAGACCTGGTCCAGCACGGTTCGGTGCTCGAGGTGGTCCCCCGCGAGCGCCTCGACGAGGCCGCGCTGGCCGTGGCGGCCGAGATCGCTGCCAAGGACCCGCGGGTGGTCCGGATGGCCAAGGAGGCCCTCAACGCGATCGACCCGGTCGACGTGAACCGGAGCTACCGGTTCGAGCAGGGCTTCACGATGGAGCTCAATCTGTCCGGGGTCTCCGACGAGCTGCGCGACACGTTCGTCAATGAGAAGGGTGTGGGTGACCAGTGAGCACACCCCGCGACAAGCGGATGACCATCGACGAGGTGGTCGCCCAGCTCGAGGACGGGATGACCATCGGCATCGGCGGCTGGGGCCCGCGCCGCAAGCCGATGGCTCTGGTCCGCGCGATCCTCCGCTCCGACCTCAAGGACCTCACGCTCGTCTCCTGGGGCGGCGCCGACGTCGGGCTGCTGCTGCGGGCCGGCAAGGTCCGCAAGCTGGTCTACGCCTTCGTGTCCCTCGACACGGTTCCGCTCGAGCCCAACTTCCAGCGCGCCCGCCAGGCCGGCGAGATCGCGGAGGTCGTCGAGCTGGACGAGGGCATGTTCCAGACCGGGCTGCGCGCCGCCGCCCAGCGGCTCCCGTTCCTGCCGATGCGCGCCGGCCTCGGCTCCGACGTGATGGTCAACAACCCGTGGCTGCGCACGATCGCCAGCCCGTACGACGACGGGGAGGAGCTGGTCGCCGTACCCGCCCTCGGGCTGGACGTCGCCCTGGTCCACCTCAACCGCGCCGATGCCCACGGCAACGCGACCTACCTCGGCCCGGATCCCTACTTCGACGACCTGTTCTGCATGGCCGCCGATCGGGCCTACCTGTCCTGCGAGCAGGTCGTCGACACCGCCGGGCTCACGGTCGACGCCCCGGTCCAGCGCCTGCTGATCAGCCGGATGATGGTCGACGGGGTGGTCGAGACCCCCAACGGCGCCCACTTCACCACCTGCACGCCCGACTACGAGCGGGACGAGAAGTTCCAGAAGGCGTACGCCGCCGCGGCCGGTGGCTCCGACGAGGAGTGGGCGGCCTTCGCGGATCGGTTCCTGGCCGGCGACGAGGACGCCTACCAGTCGGCGGTCAGTGCCTTTCGTGAGGAGGCGTCGTGATGGAGGCGAGCAGGGCCGAGGTGTGCGCGGCCGCGATCGCAGACGCGTTTGCCGAGGACGGCGAGATCTTCGCCAGCCCGATGGGCCTGCTGCCGACGCTCGGCGTCCGGCTCGCCAAGCTGACCAGCAACCCCGACCTGCTCATCTCCGACGGGGAGTCCCTGTTCCTCGGCGGAGTGCCTCCGCTGGGCGAGGGCGCGGACGTCGTGGAGGGCTGGATCCCCTTCCGGCGGGTCTTCGACGTGGTCGCCTGGGGAAAGCGGCACGTGATGATGGGTGCCACCCAGGTCGATCGGTACGGCAACCAGAACATCTCGGCGATCGGTGACTTCGAGAAGCCGAAGCGACAGCTGCTCGGCTCCCGCGGGGCTCCCGGAAACACGGTCAACAACCGGACGTCGTACTGGGTCCCGAAGCACTCCCCGCGCACGTTCGTCGAGCAGGTCGACGTGGTCTCCGGGGTCGGCCCCGAGCGTGCGAAGGAGGCGGGCGCCGCCGCCGCGCGGTTCAACGACATCCACCGGATCGTGACCAACCTCGGGGTGCTCGACCTCGGTGGTCCCGATGACACCCTGCGCCTGATGTCGGTGCACCCGGGAGTGACGGTCGAGGAGGTCCGCGAGCAGTCCGGCTGCGACCTCCACGCCGACGGGGACGTCGCCGAGACCCGCTCCCCCGGCCTCGACGAGCTGGTGATCATCCGTGAGGTGCTGGACCCGAAGGGACTGCGCCACAAGGAAGTCCCACTGGAGACCGCCCGATGATCGACCAGCTCCTACGCACGCCTCTCACCGAGCTGACCGGTGTGCGGCACCCCGTCGTGCAGACCGGAATGGGCTGGGTGTCGGGCCCCCGACTGGTCTCCGGTACGGCAAACGCGGGCGGGCTCGGCATCCTGGCCAGCGCCACGATGACCCACGACGAGCTGGAGCGCGCGATCCTCGAGGTGCAGGACCGCACCGACCAGCCGTTCGGGGTGAACCTGCGCGCCGACGCGGGCGACGCGCTCGAACGCTGCGAGCTGCTCATCAGGCACGGGGTGAAGGTGGCGTCGTTCGCCCTGGCACCGAAGCCGGACCTGATCGCGCGGCTCAAGGACGCGGGGATCGTCGTGATCCCCTCGGTCGGTGCTGCCCGCCACGCGGAGAAGGTGGCCGGCTGGGGCGCGGACGCGGTGATGATCCAGGGCGGCGAGGGCGGCGGCCACACCGGCAGCGTGCCGACCACGCTGCTGCTGCCCACCGTTCTGGATGCCGTGGGGATACCCGGTGATCGCCGCCGGAGGGTTCTTCGACGGTCGCGGCCTCGCCGCTGCCCTGTCCTACGGCGCCGCCGGGGTCGGCATGGGCACGAGGTTCCTGCTCACCCGCGACTCGGCGGTGCCCGACGCGGTCAAGCAGCTCTACCTCTCCCACGGACTGGACGGCACCGCGGTCACCGACAAGGTCGACGGGATGCCGCACCGGATGCTGCGCACCGACCTGGTCCAGGAGCTCCAGGAGTCCTCGGCGCTCAGGCGGATGGGACCCACGGTCCGCCGGACGCTGGAGTTCAAGCAGCACAGCGGCCTGACCTGGCGTCGGCTGCTGCAGGACGGACGCGAGATGCGGCGCACCCAGGGCCGGTCCCTCGCGCAGACGGCCCTGGCCGCCAACACCCCGATGATGCTCAAGGCCGGCCTGGTCGAGGGCGACACCTCCGCGGGCGTGCTCGCCTCGGGACAGGTGGTCGGCGTGATCGACGACCTGCCCAGCTGTGAGGAGCTGATCGACCGGATCGTCACGGGTGCGGCCGACGAGCTGCGCCGCGCGGCGTCGTACGTCGGACGCTAGATCCGCCGCTGGAACTCCAGCGCCCGCCCCATGATCCGGTAGCCGAGCAGGTCGTTGACGCCGATCATGTGGTCGTTCGACTCGGCGTTCCAGGTGTCGATCGTCGCCAGCTGCGGTTCGTCCTCGGCCAGCCAGCGCACCATGTCGGCCTTGAGCAGCACGCCCAGCCGGTGCCCGCGGTGCTCCCGCGCCACCGCGGTGTCGTGCTGGTCGCCGACCTCCGGCCGTTCGGTGTCCACAGTGACGACCGTGTGACCCGCCAGCTCGCCGGTTTCCCGACGGCGCGCCACCACCCGGCGGAACCGGAAGCCGGACTCGATCTGCGCGGTCTCGTAGGCCCGGATCCGGTCGGGTGAGAAGACCTCGTCCTCGATCTCCAGGTCGTCGAGCGGGGCGTCGTTGATCGCGTCGGTGAGCCGGGCCAGGTCATCCATCAGCTCGTCGGGCGTGCGGCCGGCGAACCGCAGCAGCTCGTAGTCGCCCGCCATCTCGTCGGCCGCCGCCATCAGCTGTGCGACGCCCTCGGCCGGCACCTCAGCGAGGTGCTGGCGGCGGTTGATGCTCTGGCTCTTCTGGTCGAAGCCGGCTGCCTTCGCGAAGCCGCGCGTCTGGTCGCTTTCCCAACCATCGAGGCCGAGCAGGTCGCGCTCCATCGAGCGGCACACCTCGTAGGCCGCCTCCAGCGCGGCCGTGCCGAGTCCACGTCGCCGGAGGTCTGGTCGGACGCGCAGCTCCAGCCACGCGAGGTCGAGGTTGTCGTAGTTGCTGTAGTAGACAACCACGCCGCCGACCGGCGTCGCGCCGTCGTACGCGAGGAAGTGCCGCCCGGGCTCGCCGTCCCAGCCGTGGATCATGTCCATCCGCCGGCGGTACGGCGTGTCCGGGTGCAGCCAGGGCGCGTCGACGGCCCGGCACGCGTTGCCGAGCTCGACGAACGCCTCGACGGATGACGTGTCGTCCGGCCCGAACTCCCTCAGCTCCATGCTTCGAGGATGATCCCTGGGCCCACTCCCCGCCACCGAATTTTCCGCGAGTCGGCGCGTCTGCAACGGCGGAGGGGCGCGAGTCGGCGCGTCTGCAACGGCGGAGGGGCGCGAGTCGGCGCGTCCGCCGACCTGGCAGCGGCATCAGCGCCGAGTCGGCCTCTGACAGCTCAGCGTTAGCGCCGACTCGGCCTCCGCCAGCGCGGCATTAGCGCCGACTCAGCGACTCGATGACGGTCACATTGGCCTGGCCGCCGCCCTCGCACATGGTCTGCAGACCGTACCGGCCGCCGGTGCGCTCGAGCTCGTTGAGCAGGGTGGCCATGATCCGGGTTCCGGTGGCGCCGATCGGGTGGCCGAGCGCGATCCCGCCGCCGTTGACGTTGACCCGCTCGTGCGGCGCGCCGATCTCCTTCATCCAGGCCAGCACCACCGAGGCGAACGCCTCGTTGCACTCGAAGAGGTCGATGTCGTCGATGCCGAGCCCGGTCTGGTCCAGAGCGTGCCGCGTGGCCCGGATCGGGCCGGTGAGCATCCAGACCGGGTCGTCACCGCGGACGGAGAGGTGGTGGATCCGGGCGCGGGGGGTGAGCCCGTGCTCGGCGACCGCTCGCTCGGATGCGACCAGCAGCGCCGAGGACGCGTCGCAGATCTGCGAGGCCACGGCTGCGGTGATCCGGCCACCCTGGCGCGAGCGGGTCGAGGCCGGCCATCTTCTCGAGCGAGGTCGAGCGCATGCACTGGTCGGTGGCGAAGCTGGTCCCGTCGGACAGGGCCACCGGCTCGATCTCGCGATCGAACCGCCCCTCGCCGCTCGCGGTCCACGCCCGCTCGTGGGACGCGAGGGCGAACTCCTCCATCGCCCCGCGGCTGATGTCCCACTTCTCGGCGATCATCTCGGCCGAGCGGAACTGGCTGACCTCCTGGTCGCCGTACCGCGCGAGCCAGCCCGGCGACTCGGCGAACGGGGTCGTGAAGCCGTACTGCTGGCCGACCAGCATCGCGGCCGAGATGGGGATCGCGCTCATGTTCTGGACGCCACCGGCCACGACCAGGTCCTGGGTCCCGGACATGACCCCCTGGGCGGCGAAGTGGACCGCCTGCTGGGAGGAGCCGCACTGCCGGTCGATGGTCACGCCCGGGACATGGTCGGGCAGGCCGGCGGCCAGCCAGGCCGTCCGCGCCACGTCACCCGCCTGGGAGCCGATCGTGTCGCAGCAGCCCATGATCACGTCGTCCACGGCTCCCGGGTCGACTCCGGTACGCCGCATCAGCGCGGACAGCACGTGGGCTCCGAGGTCGGCGGAGTGCATGTCCGCGAGCGAGCCGCCCCGCTTGCCCACGGGGGTGCGGACGGCGTCGACGATGTAGGCGTCAGGCATTGGAGATCCCGTCGAGGAGGATGGTGAGGTACTGGTCCGCGATGTCTTCGTGGGTGAGCGGGCCGCCGGGGTGGTACCACCGCACCGCCACCCAGACGGTGTCGCGGATGAAGCGGTAGACGAGCTCGACGTCGAGGTCCTTGCGCAGGGCACCTGTCTCGACGCCCTCGGCGAGCAGCGTCATCCAGACCTCGCGTGACTGGGCGTGCCGCTCGGCGAGGTAGCCGAACCTCTCGAAGGAGCCGAGGTAGTCGGCCTCGTTCTGGAAGATCGCGACCTCGTGCCGGTGCCGGTCGATCGCCTCGAAGGACAACCTGACCGCGCGCTCGATCTTGGTGCGGGCGTCATCGTCGCTGGCGAGCACCTCGTCGTACTTCCCGAAGAGCTCCTCCTGGAAGGTCGAGAGGATCTCGTCGACCATCGACTCCTTGGAGTCGAAGTGGTGGTAGAGGCTGCCGGACAGGATCCCGGCAGCGTCGGCGATGTCGCGGACCGTGGTGTTCTTGAAGCCCTTCTCGGCGAACAGCCCCGCCGCGATGCCGAGGAGCTCGGTCCGGCGGGTGGCGGTTGCGTGCACCAGCTCAGGCATGCTGGCTGCTCACGGAGACGACCTCACCGGTGAGGTACGACGAGTAGTCGCTGGCCAGGAACACCATCACGTTGGCGACCTCCCACGGCTCGGCGGCCCGGCCGAACGCCTCTCGAGCCTTCAGCTCGGCGAGCAGCTCGTCGGAGGTGACCTTGGCCAGGAACGGGTGCATGGCCAGGCTCGGGGACACGGCGTTGACCCGGATCCCGTGCGGCGCGAGGTCGAGGGCGGAGCACCGGGTCAGTGCCATCACCCCGGCCTTGGCCGCGGCGTAGTGCGCTTGCCCCTCCTGTGCGCGCCACCCGATCACCGAGGCGTTGTTGACGATGACCCCGCGCTTGCCGTTGGCGATCATCGAGCGACCGGCCGCCCTTACGCAGCGCATCGTCCCCGTCAGGGTGATGTCGATGACCCGGGTCCAGTCCTCGTCGGACATCTCGGTGATGCTCACGGTGCCTCCGAGACCGGCGTTGTTGACCATCACGTCGACGCCGCCGAACCCCTCGGCGGCCGCGACCAGATCGGTCACGGCGTCAGGGTCGGTGACGTCGCACGTCCGCGTGGTCACCCGGTCGGCGCCGAACTCGGCGGCAAGCTCCGCCTGGGCTTGCGCGAGCCTGCGTTCGTGGGTGTCGCTGACGACCACGTGTCGCGCGCCCTCCTCCAGCACGCGACGGACGACGGCCGCGCCGATGCCCGCGCCCGCGGCGGCGGTCACGACGACCACCTTGTCCGCGAGCAGGTCGTGCCCCCGGACGTAGTCGGGAGCCTCCTGCTCGAGTCGTGGGGCTGTCATCCGCTGGTCATCCCTTGGGCTCCTTCGGCAAGCCGAGCACCCGCTCGGCGAGGATGTTGCGCTGGATCTCGTCGCTGCCGCCGTAGATCGTGTCGGCGCGGGAGAAGAGGAAGAGCCGCTGCCAGGGGTCCAGGTCGTACGGCACCCCGCGCACGGTCAACCCGTCGGGCCCGGCCACGGCCATCGCCAGCTCGCCCAGGTCCTGGTGCCAGTTCGCCCAGACCAGCTTGGCGATCGAGGCCGCACCGCCGCCAGAGGCGGAGCCTTCGCCCGCGACCGAGGCGGACAGGCCCCGCAGCGCGTTGAGCCGCATCACCTCGAGCTCGACCCTTGCCCGCGCCAGCCGGTCGCGGATCACCGGGTCGTCGAAGGCGCCGTTCTGCTTCGCCAGCCCGACGACGCCCTCGAGCTCGCGGGCGAAGCCGACCTGCTGACCGAGGGTCGAGACGCCGCGCTCGAAGCCGAGGAGACCCATCGCGACCCGCCATCCGTCGCCCGGCTCACCGACCACCAGGTCGGCAGAGGTCCGGGCTCCGGTGAAGAAGACCTCGTTGAACTCGGAGTCGCCGGTCAGCTGCTGGATCGGGCGGATCTCGACGCCCTCCTGGTCCAGCGGCACCAGCAGGAACGAGAGCCCGTGGTGGCGCGTGGAGCCGGGCTCGGTGCGCGCCAGCACGAAGATCCAGGCGGCATCCTGGGCGTTGGACGTCCACACCTTCTGGCCGTCGATCACCCAGTCGTCCCCGTCGAGGCGTGCCTTGGTCTGCACGTTGGCGAGATCGGAGCCGGCACCCGGCTCGGAGTAGCCCTGGCACCACAGCTCCTCGACGGCACGGATCCCTGGCAGGAAACGCTCCTTCTGGGCCTTGCTCCCGAAGGCGATCAGGGTCGGCCCGAGCAGCTCCTCGCCGAGGTGGTTGACCCGATTGGGCGCGCCCGCCCGGGCGTACTCCTCATGGAAGATCACCTGCTGCATCAGGCTCAGCCCGCGTCCTCCGTGCTCCTTGGGCCAGCCGACGCAGGTCCAGCCGTGCTCCGCGAGGTGCCGGTTCCAGTCCAGAGGGTCACCGGCGCCGGGCACGTGCTGCTCGAGCCAGGCCCGCACCTTCGCGCGGAACGCCCCATCCTCGGGCGACTCGGTGAGATCCACGGGTGGTAGCCTACCAAGCAAATGCTTGGTCTGGACACGCTGCCCGTACTTCTCCGCGCTGCCGCGGAGCAGTACGCCGACCGCCCGGCCTACGTGGAGGGTGACCGCAGGCTGACGTACGCCCACCTGCTCGACCGGGTACGCGACGTGGCCCGTGGCTACATCGCACACGGCCTCGAGCCCGGCCGGCGAGTCGTGGTCTGGGCACCCAACAGCATCGAGTGGGCGGTCGCCGCGCTCGCCGTGACCTACGCCGGCGGCACGCTGGTGCCGGTCAACTCCCGCTACACCGGGCACGAGGTGGCCGACATCGTCGACCGCACGAGCGCGGTGATCGCGGTCGTTGCCGACGGGTTCCTCGGCCGCACCCAGATCGCGGACCTGCAGGCCGCGAGCGACCTGCCCTCGGTGCGGGAGGTGGTCGACCTCGCGGAGCTCGACTCGCTGGTGAGCAGCGGCAGCCACACACCCCCGGAGACGGTCGAAGCCCGCGCCGACGCCGTCGGCCCCGACGACGTGGCCGACATCCTCTTCACCTCCGGCACGACCGGCCGGCCAAAGGGGGCCATGAGCGCCCACCGGCAGACGATCGGCGTCTCGGCTGCCTGGGCGAGCCTGGGCGGGGTGACCGCGGACGACCGCTACCTGGTGGTCAACCCGTTCTTCCACTCCTTCGGCTACAAGATCGGGATCGTGGTCGGCCTGCTGACCGGCGCCACGCTCTACCCCCTGGCCACCTTCGACGTCGACGCGACCATGCGTCTGATCGACTCGGAGCGGATCACAATGCTGCCCGGGGCGCCCACGATCTACCAGTCGCTGCTGGCCGCGCCGAACCGCGGCGAGTTCGACCTCGGCTCCCTGCGGCTGGCCGTCACCGGGGCGGCCGTCGTACCCGTCGTGCTGATCGAGCGGATGCGGGCGCCGGCTCCCGAGGGCCTCGGGATCGACCAGGTCGTCACCGCGTTCGGCATGACCGAGGCCGTCGTGGCCACGATGTGCCGCGAGGACGACTCGGCCGAGATCGTTGCCACCACCTGCGGGCGTGCGGTCCCCGGCATGGAGGCGCGGATCGAGGCGCCCGACGGCGAGGCCGGCGAGCTCCTGCTGCGGGGCGACTACGTGATGCTGGGCTACCTCGACGACGAGGAGGCCACCGCGGAGGCGATCGACACCGACGGCTGGCTGCACACCGGAGACGTCGGCACCCTCGACGCGCAGGGCAACCTGACGATCACCGACCGGCTCAAGGACATGTACATCTCCGGCGGGTTCAACGTCTATCCCGCCGAGGTCGAGCAGGCACTCGCCCGCCTCGACGGGGTCGCCGACGTCGCCGTGGTGGGCGTCCCCGACGAACGGATGGGTGAGGTGGGCAAGGCGTACGTCGTGGGCTCGACCACCCCGGACGCCGTGCTCACGTTCGCGAAGGAGCGGCTGGCCAACTTCAAGGTGCCCCGGCACATCGAGCTCGTCGAAGCGCTCCCCCGCAACCTGTCCGGCAAGGTCCTGAAGGCTGAGCTTCGACACGAGCATGGGTTGCGCGATGGATCTTGACCTGTCGGAGTCCGAGCTCGCGTTCCAGGCCGAGGCCCGGGCGTGGCTCGAGGCCAACGTGCCGGCCGAGCCGCTCCCGTCGATGGACACCGAGGCCGGCTTCCGGGCCCACCAGGAGTGGGAGGCGAAGCTGGCCGAGGCGCGCTGGTCGGTGGTGTCGTGGCCGTCGGAGTACCACGGCCGCGAGGCGTCTCTGGTCGAGTGGGTGATCTTCGAGGAGGAGTACTACCGCGCCGGCGCGCAGTATCCCTGGGGAAGTCCGGGACGGGTCTCCCAGAACGGCATCTTCCTGCTCGCCCCCATCCTCTTCGACCACGGCACCCGCGAGCAGCAGGACCGGTTCCTGCCCTCGATGGCCACCGGCGAGCAGGTCTGGGCCCAGGCGTGGTCCGAGCCCGAGGCCGGGTCCGACCTCGCCTCGCTGCGATCCACCGCCGCCCGCGACGACGAGCGCGGCGGCTGGCTGCTCAACGGCCAGAAGACCTGGTCCTCGCGGGCCTCGTACGCCGACTGGGGCTTCGGCCTGTTCCGGTCCGACCCCTCGGCCCAGCGCCATGCCGGCCTGACCTACTTCCTGTTCCCCCTCCACGCCGACGGGGTCACCGTCCGGCCGATCGCGCAGCTCGATGGCGAGGCCGGCTTCGCGGAGATCTTCCTCGAGGACGTGTTCGTTCCGGACTCCGACGTCCTCGGTGAGCCCGGGGACGGCTGGCGGGTCGCGATGAGCACGGCCGGCAACGAGCGCGGCCTGTCCCTGCGCTCCCCCGGCCGGTTCTGTGCGGCCGCCGACCGGCTGGTCGGGCTGTGGCGCGCGCATGGGGACGCAGTACCGACCGCCGCAGACCGTGTGGCCGACGCGTGGATCAAGGCGCAGGCCTACCGGCTCTACACCTGGGGCACCGTGACCCGGCTGGCCGCGGGCGGCGACATGGGTGCCGCCGGCTCGGTCAACAAGGTCTTCTGGTCCGAGCTCGACGTCGCCCTGCACGAGACCGCCCTCGACCTGCTCGGCGCGGAGGCCGAGGTGGAGTCGCCCTGGACGGATGGCTACCTGTTCTCCCTCTCGGGCCCGATCTACGCCGGCACCAACGAGATCCAGCGCAACATCGTCGCCGAACGGATCCTCGGCCTGCCCCGCGAGCCCAAGGGTGGCGCCCGATGAGGCAGTTCCGATGAGATTCGAGCTCACCTCCGAGCAGGAGGACTTCGCGCAGACCCTCGACAAGCTGCTCTCCGGAGCCGACACCGTGTCCGCGGCCCGCGCCTGGGCCGAGGGCGACCCGGCCCCGGGACTGGAGGTCTGGCGGCGGTTGGCCGAGCTCGGAGTCCCTGCCCTGCTCGTCAAGGAAGGCGACGGCGGGATGGGCGCCACCCCGGTCGAGCTGGTGGTGGCCCTCGAGTCGCTGGGCCGGCACGCGGTGCCCGGCCCGTGGGTCGAGTCGGTGGCCTTCCTCCCCACGATCGACCGAGTCGTCACCGTCGCCGTACCACCGCACACGCCGTACGCCCTGGACGCCGACGTGGCGGACGCGACCTACCTCCATGACAAGGACGGGCTTCGCGAGGCCTCGACCGGCGACCGCGTCGGCTCCATCGACCCGACGCGAAGGCTCTTCGCGGTGACACCCGGCCAGCCGGCCGAGGTCGAGGCACCGGAGGGGGCGTTCGACCTGGCAGTACTCGCGACATCGGCCCAGCTGCTCGGCTGCGGTGAGCGGCTGCTGGCCGAAACGGTGGAGTACGCCGGGCAGCGGCGGCAGTTCGGTCGGGAGATCGGCTCCTACCAGGCGGTCAAGCACGCCCTCGCCGACGTGAGGATCGCGCTCGACTTCGCCCGGCCGCTCGTCCTCGGCGCCGCCGTCCTCGGGTCCGGCCCACGGGACGTCTCGGCCGCCAAGGTCGCCGCTGGGGACGCGGCCTACCTGGCCTCCCGGGTGGCGCTCCAGGTGCACGGAGCCATCGGCTACACGCGCGAGTACGACCTGTCCCTGTGGATCACGAAGGTCCGGGCGCTGGTCGGGGCCTGGGGCACGCCCTCGTTCCACCGGGCCCGGGTCCTGGAGGCCCTGTAATGGAGTTCGCGCTCAGCGAGGAACAGCAAGGAGCTCGCCTCCACCGTCCGCGGCCTGCTCGACAAGCGCGCCGACAGCGCCGCCGTCCGGGCTGCGATGGACAGCGAGAGCGGGTACGACGACGACCTCTGGCAGACCCTGTGCGAGCAGATCGGCGTGGCTGCCCTCGTGGTCCCGGAAGAGCACGACGGGGTGGGCGCCACCCTCTTCGAGACCGCGGTGGTGATCGAGGAGCTGGGACGGTCGCTGGCGCCCAACCCGTTGCTGGCCACGACCATCGCCACCGCGGGACTGCTGCTCCACGGCTCGGACGATGCGAGGAGCACCCTGCTCCCTCGGCTCGCGGCGGGCGAGGTCGGCACCATCGTGTGGGACGCGCCGGCCGGCCCCGGGCTGGTGCTGGACGGAGCCGCCGCCGCGATCGTCCTCGAGATCGCCGACAGGGAGCTACGGCTCCTCGACGACCCGACGGTCACTCCCCGCCCGGCGCTCGACCCGACGCTGCGGCTGGCCGAGGTGACCGGCTCCGGTCGACCGGTCGGAGAGGTGGCCGACGGCCAGCCGCTGCACGACCTCGCCACGGCACTGGTGACCGCACTGCAGCTCGGCTGCGCCCGACGCGCGCTGGACATGACCGTGGCCTACACCCAGGAGCGGGTGCAGTTCGGCCGCCCGATCGGCTCCTTCCAAGCACTCAAGCACCGGATGGCCGATCTGCTGGTGCTCCTGGAGATGACCCGGTCCGCCTCGTGGGCGGCAACCGGGGCGGCGGCGTCGTACCTCCGGGACCCGACCGCCGAACGCGCCGCGACCCTGCACGCACGCGCGACCGTCGCCAAGGCCTACTGCTCCGAGGCGCTCGACAAGATCGCCGGCGATACGGTCCAGCTCCACGGCGGCATCGCGATCACCTGGGAGCACGACGCCCACCTGGTCCTCAAGCGAGCGCACGCGCTCGGCCAGCTCTTCGGCGCCGCGAGCACGCACCGGGCAGTCGTGGCACGCTGGTGACGTGGACGACCGACTGCCGCAGCCGCTGCGCGTGTTCCATGCCAACGAGCTCGTCGCCGCCGACCCCACGGCGGGCATGCTGCGCGAGCTCGCGTTCGAGGTGCCCCAGCTCTGGGCCGGGCAGGTGACGACGGAACCCGGCGCGGTGTCCGGCTGGCACCACCACGACCGCAACCAGACCAGCCTGTACGTCGTCTCCGGGATCCTGCGCCTGGAGTTCGAGGGACGCGCCGAGCCGCTGGACGCGCAGCCGGGCGACTTCGTGCACGTGCCGGCATTCACCATCCATCGCGAGAGCAACCCCGGCGACGACCCGTCGGTGGCGATCATCGCCCGTGCCGGGGGCGGCATTCCCACGGTCAACGTGGACCGGGCGCCGCCGCCGCACGCGTAGGCACGGGATGAACACGTGCTCACCTCCTGACAGGGTTTCGCCACTCCCGCCTGATCAGCCCGTACACCCACGAGTCCGACACCTCACCGTTCACCACGCAGTCCTCGCGCAACGTCCCCTCACGCACGAAGCCGAGCTTCTCCAGGACGCGCGCAGAAGCCGCGTTGCGCGTATCGGTCTCGGCCTGCACTCGATTCAGGTCCAGGGTGTCGAATGCCCACTGCAGCAAGGCGCGAGCGGCCTCCGTCGCGTAGCCGTGGCCCCAGGCTTCATCGTCGAAGCAGTAACCCAGCGACGCGCTGCGGTAGTCCGCGTTCCACCGGGTCAGACTGCACCAGCCGATGAACGCTCCGTCGGAGACCCGGTCCACGGCCAGTCTCGTCCCGGTGCCTTCCTCTGCCATCTGCCGGCAAGCCGTGATGAACCGCTCGGCGCGCGCCCGTTCGCTCCAGGGCGGCGCGTCCCAGTAGCGCAGCACGTGGGCGCTGCTGTGCAGCGCGAAGAGCGGGCTCGCGTCCGCATCGCCGAAGGGACGCAGCCGCAGGCGAGCGGTGTGCAGTGTGGGGGCGGACAGCGGCATGCGCGACATGATGCCTCGTCATGAGGAGTGACTGAGCCACTGCTCCTTGGCGTCGATCCCCCGCTCCGCGCCCAACCACCCACCCCCGACGAGCAACAGGAGTGCGATGACGGTCACCGCTGCCGTGACCCGTCGCTCGGCCAGCAGAGACATGCCTGCCGCCAGCACCAACAACGCGACGAGTGCGCCGACGGCCATGAGCCCCACGAACGGCGTGATGTTCGCGACGACCCCCACGTCGGGGTTGCCGTACGTCTCGAGCAGGCTGTACGGCGCGTACGCGACAAAGACGCAGAGGAACAGCCCGACGGCGGCAAGCAGGCACCCGAAGATCTTTCGCATGCACCGATGCTCCTCCGTCGCCTCCCGAGCACGCGTGAGTACTCGGGCCCAGCCGGCGTGACCTGGGTGGGTGGTTGCCGTCTGGAGTGCGTGGTCAGCCGCGCAGGGCGGCCCGGATCGACGGGGCCGCCAGGGCGACCACCTCCTCGACCGAAGCGGAGGCGATCGGCTCGACCTGGATCACGTAGCGCGCCATGGCGAGACCGATCAGCTGCGAGGCGACGAGCTCGAATCGCATGGCCGAGGCCTGGACGCCGGTGACGCGGGCCACGGGGTTCACCGCGGCCCGGTTCACCACCCGGTAGAGGACGCGGCCTGCCCGGGCGCTGCCCACCGAGCCCTTGACCATCCGGACCATCGCGGCCCGGGTGCGGGGGCTCTCGCACAGCGAGAGGAAGCGGCGGAGCAGACGGACGGCGAAGTCGCGGGTCGGGTCGTCGGCCACCCTGAGCAGCCTGCCAGAGCCGCGCAGTGGCTCAGTACGACGGGGCCTCAATCGCCGGTGGTGCGGTACTTGCCCCGGTAGAACAGCAACGGGTCCCCGTCACGGGTGACGTCGAGGTCCTGGACCCGCCCGATGACGACGTAGTGGTCCCCGGTCTCGTGCACTGCGTGGATGGTGCAGTCGACGTACCCCAAGGCGCCTTCGAGCAGCGGCGACCCGGTCTCCGGGGTGGCAGACCAGCCGAGGTCGGCGAACTTGTCGATGCCGCGGCTGGCCATCGTGGTGGAGACCGGCTCCTGGTCCGCGGCCAGGAAGTTGACGCAGAAGCGGCCCGAGCGCTGGATCGACGGCCAGGCCCGCGACGTCTTCGCGGGCGAGAACAGCACCAGCGGCGGGTCGAGCGAGACCGACATGAAGCTCTGGCAGGTCATCCCGACCGGCTCGCCGCGGCTGATCGCGGTGACCACGGTGATCCCGGTGGCGAAGCGGCCGAGGACGTCACGGAACTTGCGCGCGGCCTGTGCCTGCTCCTCGGTGTCGACATGGATGGTCTCGCCGGGGCGGAGCTCGAAGTCGAAGTCGCCGAGGAAAGACTCGATCAGCTCCCGGCTCGGCCAGGTCTCCCTGGCGTCGGGACGCATCCCTTCCGGGACCTCCTCACTGACCACGAGACGCGAGTCTGTCACTTCTGGCCCACGCTGAAGTCGTGGCCCCAGTAGGAGACCGCTGTGCTCTCGCGGGCCACCCACTTCTCGTCGTCGACGGTCAGGCCCTCGGTGCCGTACTCGATGTCGAACCCGCCGGGCGACTTCACGTAGAACGACACCATCTGGTCGTTCATGTGCCGCCCGAGCGTGGCCGAGAGCGGCACCTTGTGCTTGCGGACCCGCTCCAGCGCCCGACCGACGTCGTCGAGCTTCGCGACCTCGAGCATGATGTGCACGCACTTCGAGGGGTTGGGCATCGGCAGGAACGCGAGCGAGTGGTGGCGGGGGTTGCAACCGAGGAACCGCAGCCATGCCTTGGTGCCCGGCTCCTTGCCGACGAACTCGCCGGGCATGCTCATCGAGTCGCGCAGCCGGAAGCCGAGGGTGTCGCGATAGAACTCCAGCGCCGCCTCGTCGTCGCCGACCGGGATCACCACGTGGCCCATCCCCTGCTCGCCGGTGACGAACTTGTTGTCGTACGGCGTCACGAGCGGCCGCGCCTCGTAGGTGATGCCGTGGAACAGCTCGAACACGTTGTCCCAGGGGTCCGCGAAGCGAATCATTTCCTGCACCCGGCGCTCGGCCAGCTCCTCAGGGGTGCCCTCGGCGAACTCGACACCGGCCTTGATCAGGTGCTCGCGTGCCGCCTGCAGGGCATCGTGGTCGGCCAGCTCCCAGCCGATGCACTCGAGCCGGTCCACATCGGAGGGGAAGACGACCAGTCGGGCCGAGACCTCGTCGATGCGGTAGTAGAGGTGATCCTGCGAGGGGCCCCGCGACTCGGCGAGGCCGAGCACCTTGCCGGCGAACAGCTTCCAGGCGTCCGGGTCCGTGCTTGCCACCCGGGCGTAGCCCATGGACTTGATGTCGATCGTCACTGCTTCTCCCTCTCCTTGTGCCCTCCCAGGAAGACCGACGTCACCTCCGCGAACTCATCGGCGGCCTCGATCTGCGCCCAGTGCCCGCAGTTCGGGAAGACGTGCAGCTGCGCCTTGGGGATCAGCTTGAGCGCCGCAAAGGCGCCGTCGATGGGGTTGACCCGGTCCTCCCGCCCCCACGTGAGCAGTGTGTGCCGGCGGAGTCGGTGCGCCTCGCGCCAGAGCATGCCGTCCTCGGCGGTCTCGGGGTTCCAGAACGACATCCCCAGCTCGCGCATCGCCTCCTGGGCGCCGGGCGCCGTGGCGTCGGCGAACCGCTCCTCCACCAGCTCGTCGGTGACCAGCTCCTGGTTGACGACCATCGTGGAGATGAAGGCACGGAGCGCCTCGCGGGACGGGTTCGCCGCGAAGTCCATCAGCCGCTGGACGCCCTCGGTCGGATCGGCGTGGAAGAGGTTCAGCGACAGACCGCCCGGGCCCATCAGCACCAGCCGTCCGACCCGGTCGGGGTGGCTCAGGGCCAGCCGCATCGCCGTACCGCCGCCGAGGCTGTTGCCGAGCAGGTGCACCCGGTCGATGCCGAGCTCGTCGAGCAGGCCGACGACGTGGTCGGCGGCGTGCCGGTAGTAGTTGCCCTCCACCGGTGGCCGGTCGGAGCCGCCGAAGCCGGGCTGGTCGACGAGGAGCGTGCGGAACCGGGTCGCGAACCGGGGCAGCGCTGTACCGAAGTTGGACCAGGCCGACGCGCCGGGGCCGCCCCCGTGCAGCATCACCAGGGGCAGGCCTCCGCCGAGCTCGGTCTGCTCGCCGGCCTCGTAGTAGTTCAGCGTGATGTCGCGCGCCTTGGCGGACCGCTGCGCGGACTCCCTGCTGTAGGGCTGGTCAGTGATCGCCACTCAGTACATCCCCGGGTCGATCTTGTGCCCGAACTGGTGCGCGCCATACATCTGCAGCGCGCGCTCGGGGTCGTTTGCGGCGTGCACCCGTCCGGCGTGGGCGTCGCGCCAGGCCCGCTGCAGGTAGGTGCCCTCGGCGAGGGCGCGGCCGCCGGACGCCTCGAAGAGGTCGTCGATGGCGTCGATCGCCCGCTGGGTGCCGAGCACCTGGTCGCGGCGCACCTTCAGTCGGAGGCCGAGTGGGATCTTCTCCCCCCGGGCGACGAGCGCCTGCTCGTCGCGGATGTTGTTCATGGTCAGCGCCCAGGCGGCGTCGATCTCCGAGGAGGCGCGCGCGATCCGCACCGCCGCGAACGGGTCGAGGCTGGCCTTCTCGCCGGCGTACGCCGCCCGGACCCGCTTCTGCTGCATCTCGACGTGCTCGGCGTAGGCGCCGTAGGCCATGCCGATGATCGGGGTGGAGATCGTGGTCGTGAAGAGCGAGTGGAAGGGCAGCTTGTAGAGGTCGGAGTCGTTGACCGCCTGGCCAGGTCCGTAGCAGCGGCCGGTGTCGCCCATCGACAGGCTGAACGCCTCGGGGATGAAGGTCTCCTCGACGACGATGTCGTTGGAGCCGGTGCCGCGGAGGCCGACGACGTTCCAGACGTCGACGATCTGGTACTTCTCCCTCGGCACCATGAACGTGCGGAAGTCGACGACCTGGCCCTCCTCGTCGAACACCAGCCCGCCGAGCAGCACCCACGTCGCGTGGTCGCAGCCCGAGGAGAAGCTCCACTTCCCGGACAGGGTGAACCCGCCATCGGCGAGGACGGCCTTGCCGGTGGGGGCGTACGACGAGCTCAAGCGGGTGCTCGTGTCCTCCCCCCAGACGGCCTGCTGCGCCTCCTCCGCGAAGAGCGCGACCTGCCACGGGTGGACCCCGAGCACGCTGGCTATCCACCCGGTCGATCCGCAGGACCCGGCGATCTCGCGGATGCAGGTGAAGAAGTCGACCGGGTCGGCCTCCAGTCCGTCGTACCGCCGGGGCTGGAGCATCCGGAAGAAGCCCGTCTCCTCCAGCTCCTTGACGGTGGCCTCGGGCACGACGCGGGCCCGCTCGGCGTCGTCGGCCCGCTCCCGGATCGTGGGCAGCAGGTCGCGGACGCCGGAAAGGACCTGGGCGCCGTCGAGAACAGTCTGGGTCATGCTCGCAATACTAGAACACGTTCTTGTTTTGCGCGAGGACTCGGTCCCCTGACACGTGGGAGTCAGCGGAAGGTGGCCGCGGCCGCCTCGACCCGCGCCACGTGGGCGGCCCAGTCATAGCCCTCCCCCGGCAGGTTGGAGCTCCGGACCAGGAAGCCCGCCGCACCGTCGAGAAGCTCGCGCAGGATGTCGGCATGCCCGGCGTGGTGATGCGTCTCGGTCGCGACATGGACCAGCATCTGGTGGAGCGTCACCTGGTTGTGAGGCGGCCTCCAGTGCGCCACGACGCCCTGGCTGTCGAGGTCGAGGTCCGCGAAGGTCCCGGCCGCGTGGGCCCAGGCTCGGCGGTAGAGGTCGACCACCCACTCGCGGGACTCCTCGGGCGTCGCCCACATGTCGGCGTTGATCGGGGCGTCGTCGGCGTACCAGGGCAGATCGATGCCCGGATCACGCCCGAACGTGGAACCGAAGTAGCCCAGCTCCACGCTGGCGAGGTGCTTGACGAGTCCGAGCAGGTTGGTGCCCGTCGGGGTGAGCGGTCGGCGTACGTCGTACTCGGAGAGTCCGTCGAGCTTCCAGAGGATCGAGTCGCGGGCTCCCTGGAGATATAGGACGAGGGTCTCCTTGGGATCGGCCATGCGCTCACCCTTCCACGTTGTCGTTCGGCCTATGTCCGTCGATGGAAGCGGAGTTCTCCGGTGGGGAGGCAGCGGGTGTCGTAGCGGTGGTCGTGGGCGCGGTGGTGGTGCCAGGAGCAGAGGAGCAGACCGTCGGCGAGGTCGGTGCGGCCTCCGGTGGTCCAGGGCTGTTTGGCGTGGTGGGCCTCGCACCAGGCGGCGGGGATGTCGCAGCCCTCGGCGCGACAGGTGACGTCGCGCAGGGCCATGGCCTTGCGTTGGGTGGGGCTGAACAGGCGGCGGGTCCGGCCGAGGTCGAGGATCTCGGAGTTGCCGCCGAGCACGGCGGGGATGAGGTTGGCGGTGCAGGCCAGGCGGCGGGCCTGGCCGGCGGTGATGGGGGTGTCGCCGACCAGGGCGGTGCCGAGGCCGTCGCGGAGTCGGTCCAGGTCGAGGGTGATGATCACGGTGGTGGCGTCGCCGCCTTGCATCGGCAGCCGGTCGGGGTCGACCGACTCGAGGAAGGCGGTGAAGGCGTGGCCGAGCTTCTGGTCGTAGGGACGCCGGTCACCGGGCGTGTGGCGGGGTGAGGTGTAGGCGGCGAGGTAGGTGAGCAACCGGTCGGCGACCGGGTCGGCGACCCGGACATGAAGGTCGGTGGTCCCGTCCCCGCGGCGGCGGCTGGTCAGCGCGGTCACCGCCGCGGCGTGGGCCTCCTCGCGCTCCAGGGCGCGGCGCTCGTGGTCCTCGGCGACCTCGGGGGCGAGGACATCGAGGATCCGGCGGCCCAGGATCCGCAGCTGGCGGGGACCGAACCGGGCCGCCTCGGCCACCAACCGCTCCTCCGCCGCAACTGCCACCGCGGGGTCGACGTCCTCGGGCAGCGCCTCGAGCGCGGCGACGATCACCTCGGCCTGGGTCCGGTTGACCTCGCCCTCCCGCAGCGCCCGTCCCGTCTGCTGCCGGCGGGTCTCCAGTGCCCGGGCCAGGCGCAGGTCGCGACGGGCCTCCCCGCGGTCGCGTCGGGCGTGGTGGGCCAGCCAGGCGGCGACGTCCCGCGCGCCCTCCTGGTCGGCGACATCATCGCAGGCAGCCAGCACCCGCAGCCGCAGCTCCGCCAGCCGCCCCGAGGCCCGGTCCAGGGCCAGCAGTGCTGCCTTCTTCTCCGCGGTGGGCATGAAGACGGGGTCGAGGTCGGCGACGTCCTTCAACGCAGCCTCCAGCGCGGCCGCGACGGCGACCACCGGATGAGGCTGAGTGTGCATGCGCGCTCCCGAACGTTCGATCGACTCCGTCCGGGGCATTGCCGGCTCAAACCCAAGTCGTCGAACCCAGTGCACCCCCGATGGGCGAACTGCCGGAGCGCGGCGGCGAGATTGCTGGGAACACGTGAAGCAGATCGTGCGCTCAACCACAATTAGAACATATGTTCGAATAAGGATCAAGTCCCAGTGCCCCGGATTGGCCATTTCCCAAGCCGGGAAACGAAGTCGGGCTCGCTCAGACGCAGCCGATGAGCGGGCGGCTACTGCTGGTCGGCTACGGCGTGTCCATTCTCCAGAGTGAGCCGCAGGTCGTCACCCAGGATGGCTGCCAGCCGCTGCGCCTCCTCCTCGACTGACTCCTGGGGACGCTGCATCTGGTCCAGCCAGTTGACGGCGATTGCGTTCTCCTTGTTCTTCTTCACCGCCCAGGTTCCGCACACGACGCCGCCGACGATCACCGGGTTCGCCTTGCGGGTCATGGCTTCGCGGAGGGCCGGTGGGGTGACGCGGCTGTCCTTCGTGCCTGGTCCCATCACCCATTGGTCGTGCCCGGGGAGAAACCGCACCGCATTCGAGGGACGTGCGGCGGTGAGGGACTCGGCGTCTTCTGTCATGACGTAGGCCGTCGTGCCCTCGACGTCGACCGCGACCAGGCGGTCGGCCACGTCGGACAGCCAGCGGTCGAGCCGTCTGCGGCCCGCGCCCAGGTTGTCTCCCAGCCAGTGGTGGACGTGGTCGAGCGTCGCTGGCCCGTACGTCCGGAAGTAGGCCGTGATTGCGCGTGGTCCGGCGTCCTCGAGGTCGGGGATGCCGCTCCACCTCGGGTTGGTGTCGAGGAGCTGGAAGGTGCGCTGACCGTCTCGGGGTGACCCGAGGCTCATGTCGCCCTGCCAGGTGAGCGGCTTGATCAGCGTGCCGGCGCCGTCGTCGAACACGGGCTTCAGGTGCCGGTAGGCCCGGTCTTTCGTCAGCGCCTCGCCCAGCTCGGGGATCGTCAGCGGACCGTTCTGCAGTGCGTCGCGGACGGCGGCTCGGAAGTCGGGCCAGTCCGCCGGGCGCAGCCGGTAGTACTCGACCCAGCTCGGCAACTCCCATTGCCTGCCCGCTGCCCGGAGGGCGAGGTAGATGCCTCCCTCCTCGGGCGAGAGGTAGTGCATCGCCCCGCGGAACGCGAAGACATTGATCACCTCGCCGTTGGCCATCGCCTGCGCGAGCTCGCCGGGCCGCGACACCGTGCGTCGGGTGCGCACCGCCAGCTCGGCCAGCGACTCGTCCATCGACAGGATCGCGCCCAGCCGGCGTACCACGTCAGCTGCTGAGTCGGCCCCAACCGGCTCGAGGAGGTGCCGCTCCATCCGCCAAGCCAGCGCTTCGGCCCACGTGACCGAGACCTGAGGGTCAGTGCCCATCCACGCAGCATCTCACCGGTCCGTAGCAACGTCTCAGGGCTCAGCCGAATGCGCGGATCCGCCGCGATCCGCTCAGTCTTGCCGATGTGCGGAAGTCAGTCTTGGCGCTGACTCGCGGCCGGACGAGCCTCCGTGTGCGCCGTACCGACCCGACCGGAGGTCAGCGTTCAACTGCCAACGTGGCTCAAGCCCCGGGCTGGTACGGCGTCAGCACGCAGAACTCGTTGCCCTCGGGATCGGCGAGCACCGCCCAGCCCTTGTCCGGACCCTTGCGCAGGTCGTCGACCAGGGTGGCGCCGAGAGCAAGGATCCGGTCGACCTCCTCGTCGCGGGTGCGGTCGGTGGGTCGCAAGCAGATGTGCATGCGGTTCTTGACCGCCTTGGGCTCGGGGACCTTGAGGAAGAGCAGGTACCGGTCGTCCGGGCCGGCCAGGCCACACTCCTCGTCGTCGGGCTTCATGTCCCAGTCGTCCTCGACCGTGAAGTCCTCGAGGACCCTCGCCCACCACATGGTCTGGGCGTAGGGATCGGCGGAGTCGATGCAGAAGTTGGATGCGCGGGATGCCATGGGGTCAGCGTTGCCGGATCGGCGCGGGGCTGTCCATCGAGTTCTCGGGCTGACGCGTCCGGCGTCTGCCGACGAGCTGCCACGCAGTGCAGGCGACGAGGCCCAGGGCGACGACTGCGATCACGCTGTTGACCACCCCGAAGAACGCCATCGCGTGGGGGCCGTTCGGCAGTTCCAGTGCTGCAGACACGAGGCCGGCGAGACCCACTGAGAACCACCACGACAGGCAGTACGAACGCCGGGAGAACCGCCGACCGGCGAGTGTCCGGCACGAGGGGCAACGACCGCAGATGCCGTACGGCAAGCCCAGTCGGCCCCACGGGATGACCGCAGCGGGATGGGCGAGCGAGATCGGCACCGGGCAAGGGTACGGCGGCTCCCCGGTGTCGACTCAGTGCTTGGTGCCGACAGTGATCAGGTACTCCTTCTCGAACCGCGCACCCTCGGGCGAACCGAGGTCCCACTCGTCGCAGAACGCGTCCAGGGCGTCGTCGAACTCGTGCTCGCGGCCCTCCTTCGCGGCGTTGGCGCGGACCGCGATGGTGGGTCCGTAGTAGGCCTTGAAGTGCTCCCCGTAGTCTCGCGCCCGCTCGAACGCCGTGATCTCGAGGAAGTCGCGGGTCACCGTGTGAAAGTCGACCCGGCCGCCGAAGAGGCCGTGCAGGTGCTCCTCGCTCCCCCACAGCGGCGGGGGCTGGGCTCCCGGCGGCGGCGGCGGCGCGAAGGGCTTCATCATCCGGAACAGCGCACCCAGCATGCCCTCTGGAGTCCAGCTGAGCAGGCCGATCGTGCCGCCGGGACGGGTGACCCGGACGAGCTCATCGGCAGCGGCCTGGTGGTGTGGCGCAAACATCACGCCGATGCTCGACATCACGACGTCGTACGAAGCATCGTTGAACGGCAGGTGCTCGGCATCCGCCTCGGCCCACTCGAGCGAGAGCCCGTCCCCCTCCGCCCGGCGCCGGCCGGCCTCGAGCAGCTCGGGCGTCAGGTCGCTCGCGGTCACGTCGGCGCCGGTGGCGGCTGCCGGCAGCGAGGCGTTACCAGTGCCGGCAGCGACGTCGAGGACGCGCTGGCCGGCGCCGATCCCGCACGCCTCGACCAGCCGTGGCCCGAGCGGCAGCAGGAACGTCTCGACCATGGTCGGGTAGTCCCCCGCGGCCCACATCGTGCGGTGGCGTGCCTTGAGCTCGGAGTCAGGTGAGGTCTGTGTGGTCATGTCGTGGCCCCTTGTCGGAATCGTCGGTGGACCGAGCATCCACCCGCTGGGCCTGCCACACATCGGGAGAACTCCCTATCTGCTGCCCGATTCCGCAGCCCCTGCCCGGGCGGCGTGCGCGGCGGCTTCAGCCCGGTTGTGAACGCCCAGCTTGGCCAGGATCCGGCTCACATGGTGACCGGCGGTCTTCTCGCTGATGCACAGCGTCGCGGCGATGCGGGCGTTGGACATGCCGTGCGCCACCAACTCGAGCACCTCCTGCTCGCGAGCGGTCAACGCACCGTCGCTCCGCGCGCGTCCGGCCGCGCCGACCCCGAGCTCGCGGAGCAGTGCCGCGGCGGAGTCCATCGGGTGCGATGCCCCCAGCTCGCGCAACGCGACCAGCGCGGTCCGGGCCTCGTCGATCGCGAGGTCGGGAGCGGTGTGCTGGAGCGCGCGGGCGAGCTCCAGCCGGGCGCAGGCCGCGTCGAGCGGCATGGCGAGCGCGCCGAACTCCCGCAGCGCCTTGCGCGCCGGCTCGGCCGCGTCAGCGTGCCGACCGGTCGCGAGCGCGATGCGCGCGCCGGCGAGCTCGGCCCGGGCGGTCGCGAGCCTGATCCCGGAGTCCCGGGCGCGGCCAGCCAGCTCTTGCCCCGCGGCGTGGGCCGATGCGACCTCGCCGGCGGCCAGGCACGCGTCGACCAGGGCCGCGAGCAGCTGGGTGGTCCGGATGATGTCCCCCTCGGTGTCGCGCAGGCCGCGCTCGAGGAGGAGCGCCGCGTCCCCGGGCCGGCCCTCGGCGACGCGGAGCAGGGCCAGCGCCCGCAGGGACGTGGCGCTCTCCTCGCGGCCCGCCAAGAGCCGTTCGGCCTCGGCCAGGCGCCCCTGGTGGATCCGCAGCTCGGCCAGGGTCGCGACTGTGGGCCCCCCGAGCTCGGGGATGTAGCGGGCGTGCGTGGCGAGGGCCGCCTCGAGGGCAAGCTCGGCCTCAGGCCAGCGGCCGGTCGCCAGCAGGACGTCGGCGTGCACGCTGCGGCAGGCGCCGTACAGCGGCTCGGTCCGGTGTGACCGCGCGAACTCCTCGACCTGCTCACACCACTCCGCCGAGCGCTCCCACTCACCGACGCTGGCGCAGGCCATGATCAGGTTGCAGTAGGCCTCCGCAAGCGTGTGCACGTTGCGGACCACGCCGGCGGTGGCCGCGGCCATCGCTTCCTCGAGCAGCAGCAGGCCGTGCTCGCGCCGCCCCGCCGACACCTCGGCCCGACCGAGCAGGCTCATCGCGAAGACCTCCAGGTCGTCCTCGCGGGTCTTGCGCGCTATCTCGATCGCCTTCCGGGCCTGCGCGACCTGCTCGGACACCGCGGTCGCGTGTCGGGCGCGCTCGACCGCGACCCACCCGTGTCCGGCGCCATCGTCAGCGTCGGCCAGCACCCGCTCGGCGCGGGCGAGCCAGCCCCTGGCTGCCGAGGGACGTCCGCCGATGGCGTGCTGGTGGGAGACCCAGACCGCGACCCGAGCGGCGTCGTGGACCCGATCCTCGCGCTGGTACGCGGCGAACGCCCGTTCCCGGCACGAGATGCCCGCGGCGACGTCACCCAGGAACCACAGCGCCAGCCCGAGTCCCTCCGAGGCCTCTGCCGACTCGCCGCGCTCCAGGGCGGCCTCGAACGCACGGCGCGCCTCGGCCCACGCGGCCGCTTCCAGCGCCCGCGTGCCCTCCCTGATGTCGTCACCCACGCGCGGCGGGTCCATCCGGTGAGTATGGACCCGAATCGGTGCGATGGCGACCGACGGACGTTGACCTCAGGCGGTGGCGTGCCCCGATCTGCGAGGGACTTGTCATGCTCGGCTTGGTTTCGATCCGCCCGTCAGGGCCTCGCAGCAGGCCCGGGCGTAGCCGCGGCCCCGCGACATCGTTGGACCGGCAGTCACCGAAACAGGAGGTCATCGTGCGCCTGGCTTTCACGCTGGTCGTCGCGCTCGTGGCGATGCTGCCGCCCGGGACCGGTTCGACCGCGGCTCCAGCCCCCGCACGGTCCGCCTCGGGACCGGCACTGACCCAACCGGCCGACAAGCTGCGCGAGGCGACCCGTTGCCAGTCCCGCGAGAAGCTGCGGTCGGCACGCGGCGTGGTGCTGCTGGTCGCAGGGACCGGTTCCACACCCGAGGAGTCCTGGTCGTGGAGCTACCAGCCGGCGCTGCGGGCCGACGGCTTCGCAACCTGCACCGTGCAACTGCCGAACGACGGCCTGGGCAGCTTCACCCGGGCGGCCGAGTACGTCGTGGTGGGCATCCGCAAGGCATCCCGGCTCGCGGACGAACGGATCGCCGTGATCGGGCACAGCCAGGGCGGCGCGCTGCCGGTCTGGGCCATCAAGTTCTGGCCGGACGTCGCCGGGAAGGTGACCGACGTGGTCAGCCTCGCGGGGCCGTTCCGGGGCACCCGGCTCGCGAACGAGTTGTGCACACCCGGCCAGTGCGCGGTTCTCGCCTGGCAACTTCGCCAAGGTGCCCACCACGTGGCCGCTCTGCATGACGCTCCCCTACCGGCCAGCGTGTCGGTCAGCTCGGTGTCGTCGCTGTACGACGAGATCGTGCGCCCCCAACCACAGGCGTCCAGACTCGCCGGTGGCCGCAACGTGGTGCTGCAGGACGTCTGTGCGCAGGACCCCTCCGAGCACGGAATCATCCTGGGCGACCCCGTCGCCTACTCCCTGGCGCTCGACGCCCTGACCCACGACGGTGCCGCCCGTCCCGCGCGGCTGCCGAGGTCCGTGTGCGAGCAGACGTTCATCCCGAATGGAGACCCGGCTGGCTCTCCGGTCTTCCTCCGGAGCGTTGCCCGCTTCACCACCGGCCTCGCCGATCCGCGCCGCTGGGTGTCGGCCGAGCCGCCGGTACCGGCGTACGCGCGCCCCTGGGCGAACTGAACCTCCGCCCTCCCCAGGCTGGCCTGGCTGTGGTGGGTCGTTCCGGCGCCGTCGGGTTGCCAGCGGGTGAGGACGCAGAACTCGTTGACCTCGGGATCGGCGAGCACGGCAAGAAGTTGGACGCGCGGGATGCCATGGACTCACCCCTGTGCGACCGCGGCGTGGCTGTCGAGCGAGTTTGCAGGCCGAGCAACTCAGTTGTTGGCGGCTTCCTTGTCCTGCTCCGCCTTGAGCATCAGCGCGATGTCGATCAGCTGGTCCTCCTGCCCGCCGATCAGGCTCCGCCGGCCGGCCTCGAGCAGGATCTTGGCGCCGGAGACGCCGTACCGCTCGGCGGCGTTGCCGGCGTGCTTGAGGAACGAGCTGTAGACGCCGGCGTAGCCCATCATCAGCGTCATCCGGTCCAGCTGGCACTCCTCGGGCATGGCCGGGCGGATCACGTCCTCGGACGCGTCGACGATCTGCAGGAAGTCGACGCCGGTGCGCCAACCGAGCTTGTCGCACACCCCGATGAACGCCTCCAGGGGCGTGTTGCCGGCACCGGCCCCGAATCGGCGGACCGACCCGTCGATCTGGGTGGCGCCGGCGCGGGCCGCGATCACGGTGTTGGCGACGCCGAGCCCGAGGTTCTCGTGTCCGTGGAAGCCGACGTCGGCCTGGTCGCCGATCTCGGCCACGATCGCCGCCACCCGGTCGGCGGTCTGCTCCATGATCAGCGCGCCGGCCGAGTCGACGACGTAGACGCACTGGCAGCCGGCGTCGACCATGATCCGGGCCTGCTTGGCGAGCACCTCGGGCGGCTGGGTGTGGCTCATCATCAGGAAGCCCACTGTCTCCAGCCCGAGCTCGCGAGCGAGACCGAAGTGCTGGATCGAGGTGTCGGCCTCGGTGCAGTGGGTGGCGATCCGGCAGATCTCGCCGCCGTTGTCCTGAGCGGCGCGGATGTCGTCCTTGGTGCCGACGCCGGGGAGCATCAGGAAGGCGATCCGGGCGGTCTTCGCGGTCTCTGCCGCGATCCTGATCAGCTCCTGCTCCGGCGTCTTCGAGAAGCCGTAGTTGAACGAGGAGCCGCCGAGGCCGTCGCCGTGGGTCACCTCGATCACCGGGATTCCCGACGCGTCGAGCGCCTCGACGATGTCGTGCACCTCCTGGGCGGTGAACTGGTGCCGCTTGTGGTGCGACCCGTCGCGCAGGCAGGTGTCGGTCAGGCGCAGGTCGAGGTCGCCCCCGTGCTGGTCCTTCCAGGTGCGGGCGAGGATGTCGAGGTCACTCATGCTGTGGCTCCGTTCATCGAGTGGGCGAGGTGCTCGCCCACCTGGGTCGCGGCGGCGGTCATGATGTCGAGGTTGCCGGCGTACGGCGGCAGGTAGTCGCCCGCGCCCTCGACCTCGACGAAGACGCTGACCTTGAGCTGACCCTGTGTGGCCGGTGACGGTTCGTCGATCTGCGGTTCCTGCAGCAGGCGGTAGCCGGGGACGTACTCCTGCACGGCCCGGACCATGTCCTGCACCGAGCGGACGATCGCGTCCCGGTCGGTGTCAGGCGGTACGGCGCAGAAGATCGTGTCCCGCATGATCATCGGCGGCTCTGCCGGGTTGAGGATGATGATCGCCTTGCCCCGCTCGGCGCCCCCGATCGACTCGACGCCGGCGGCGGTGGTGCGCGTGAACTCGTCGATGTTGGCGCGGGTGCCTGGTCCAGCCGAGACGGAGGCGACCGACGCCACGATCTCGGCGTACGACACCGGCGCCACCCGGGAGACCGCGGCGACCATCGGGATCGTGGCCTGCCCGCCGCAGGTGATCATGTTGACGTTGGGCGCCGACGAGTGCTCCTGGCCGTTGACCGGCGGGATCACGGCCGGCCCGACGGCGGCGGGGGTGAGGTCGACCGCCCGGATTCCTGCCTCCTCGTAGCGAGGGGCGTACTCCCGGTGGATCTGGGCGGAGGTGGCCTCGAAGATCAGGTCGGGAAGCTCGTCCTGCTTCAGCAGCCAGTCGACTCCCTCGTGGCTGGCCTCGAGGCCGAGCCCTTCGGCGAGGCGCAGTCCCTCACTGGTCGGGTCGACGCCGATCATCCAGCGCGGCTCGATCACCTCGGAGCCCAGGAGCTTGTACATCAGGTCGGTCCCGATGTTGCCCGGGCCGACGATGGCGGCGGTCTTCTTGGACACATCTACTCCTTGAACTCTGCGACGAGCGTGTCGAACCCGGTGATCGATGCCTCCACGTGATCACCCGGCACGAAGGGCACGAAGGGGCCGAGCGCACCGGACAGGACGAGGTGACCGGCCTGGAGCGGGTCGCCGAAGCGATAGCACTGGACGGCGAGCCAGCGCAGCGCCTCCAACGGGTCGCCGAGACAGGCGGAGCCGTGGCCGGACGATCGGACCTCGCCGTTGATCGTGAGTGACATCTCGACGTCGACCGGTCTGAACTCGTCCAGGTGGCGCCCGTTGTCGCCGACCACGAACAGGCCGCTGGACGCGTTGTCGGCCACCGTGTCGGTGAAGGTGATGTCCCAGTTCTCGATGCGGGAGTCCACGATCTCCAGTGCCGGCAGGGCCGCCTCGACGGCGCGGCTCACGAACTCGAGCGTGATTTCATCCTCGGTGGCCGGCGCGACGTCGCGAGACAACAAGAACGCGACCTCGGCCTCCACCCGAGGCTGCACGAGGGTCTGCATCGAGATCGGTGACTGCCGGCTGACGTCCATGTCGTCGAGCAGGTAGCCGAAGTCCGGCTGGTCGACGCCGAGCTGTCTCTGGACCGCTTCCGACGTCGCACCGATCTTGCGACCGACGACCCCCGCGCCCGCGGCCAGGCGCTTCTCCACCAACCCTTGCTGGACCGCGTAGGCCGCCGGGAGGTCGTCGGTACCGATCAGGTCGCGCACGGCGGCGCACGGGGCACGGGTCGCTCGTGCATGGTCCAACCGCTCGACGGCAGCCGAGATCGCGTCCGGTGAGGTCACGACGGGCATTCTAGAACCTGTTACAGTTTTGCGCCATGACAGGGACCGCGCCGAGCCTGCCGACCGAGGTCGACGTGGTCGTGGTCGGTGCCGGCGGCGCGGGCATGACCGCCGCGCTCGCGGCCGGGCTGCGCGGCCTCGAGACCGTCGTGGTGGAGAAGAGCCCGTGGTTCGGCGGTTCCACGGCTCGAAGCGGCGGTGGCGTCTGGATCCCCGGCAACTACGCCCTGAAGGCAGCGGGCCAGGTCGACGGTCCCGACGAGGCGGAGCAGGCCCGCCTCTACCTGGACTCGATCGTCGGCGACGACGTGCCCAAGGTCCGCCGCGACACCTTCCTCGCTCGCGGCCCCGAGGTCATGGACTTCATCCGCGAGCACACTCCCCTTCGCTTCGCCTGGGTGCCGGAGTACGCCGACTACCACCCCGAGGCGCCCGGCGGCCGGCTCCGCGGCCGCAGTGTCGAGCCGGTGCCGATGGACGCGCGATCCCTCGGCGAGGAGCTGGACCGGCTGCACCCGGCGTACACCAAGGCGCCGGCCAACATGATCGTCACCCAG
Organism: uncultured Actinomycetota bacterium; assembly: GCA_963841625.1. Classification (GTDB taxonomy): domain Bacteria; phylum Actinomycetota; class Actinomycetes; order Propionibacteriales; family Nocardioidaceae; genus Nocardioides. The sequence goes on from CAWJDH010000009.1 coordinate 1,081,938, forward strand.
GCCGACTTCCGGAAGATCAGCCTCGGCCTGCGCACCCTGCGCGGGCCGCTCACCATGCTCAGGGTGCTGCTCACCCGGCATGTGGAGCATCCTGCGGGGCCGGAAGATGTACGCCATGGGCAACGCCCTGGCCATCGGGCTGCGCCAGGGCCTGGCCGACGCCGGCGTGCCGGTGCACTACGAGACCGAGCTGACCGATCTCCTCATCGAGGACGGCCGGGTCGTCGGAGTCCACGTCGTCCACCACGGGAGCCCGACCACGATCCGCGCCCGGCGCGGCGTGATCCTGGGCAGCGGCGGCTTCGAGAAGAACCTCGAGATGCGCGAGAAGTACCAGCCGCAGCCGACCTCGATCGACTGGACGACCGGGTCGGTCAACAACACCGGCGGCGGCATCCTCGCCGGGATCGCCGCCGGCGCCCAGACCGACCTGCTCGACGACGCCTGGTGGGGACCGACGATCCCGCTGCCGTCAGGCCCGTGGTTCTGCCTGGCCGAGCGCAACCTGCCCGGCTCGATCATCGTCAACTCCGCCGGCCGACGGTTCATGAACGAGGCCATGCCCTACGTCGAGGCGGTGCACGCCATCTACGCCGGCGAGGCCACCGGGGTGCCGCACGTCCCGGCCTGGATGATCATCGACCAGCGCTACCGCAACCGCTACCTCTTCGCCGGACTCTCCCCCACGGCAGCCGTTCCCGGGGCGCTGGTACAAGAACGGCACGGTCAGGAAGGCCGACACCCTGGCCGGCCTGGCCGACGAGATCGGGGTCCCGGCCGACGCGCTCCAGGAAACCGTGCAGCGCTTCAACGGGTTCGCCACCTCCGGTGTCGACGAGGACTTCCACCGCGGCGAGAGCGGATACGACCGCTACTACTCCGACCCCACCGTCAAGCCCAACCCGTCCCTCCACGCGCTCGACCAGGCGCCGTACTACGCGGTGAAGATCGTGCCCGGCGACCTCGGCACCAAGGGCGGCCTGGTCACCGACGAGCGGGCCCGGGTCGTGCGTCCGGACGGCTCGGTGATCCCGGGCCTCTACGCCGCCGGCAACGTCTCGTCGGCCGTGATGGGCCACACCTATGCGGGACCGGGCGCCACCATCGGGCCGGCCCTGACCTTCGGCTACCTGGCCGCACTCGACATCGCGGAGGAGACCTGATGCCCATCGACCCGTCCGTCGCCGTGGGCGCGGAGCTGCCGGACCGGCTCTTCTCCTGGGATCCCAGCGACGTCCTCCTCTACCACCTCGGCATCGGCGCCGGGTCCTCACCGGGCGACAACCTCTCCCCCGACGCGCTGCGCTACACGCTCGACGGAGCGGGGCTGCAGGTGCTGCCGTCGTTCGGGATCGTGGCCCCGACCTTCCACGAGACGGACCCGCCGCCGCTCGACCTGCCCGGCTGCGAGCTCGACCTGGCCCAGGTCGTGCACGGGTCGCAGTCGATCACCGTCAACGCACCCCTGCCGACCTCAGGGACGGCCACACTTCGCACGCGCGTGACCGACGTCTGGGACAAGGGGAAGGCGGCCGTGATCTGGCAGGAGGGCACCGCGACGGACCCCGACGGCGACGAGCTGTGGACCGTCCGGTCCTCGATCTTCGTCCGGGGCGAAGGCGGATGGGGAGGAGACCGCGGCACCTCGGAGAAGGTCGAGCTGCCCGAGCGCGACGCCGGACGCCGACACGACGTACGACGTCTCCCCACAGCAGGCGCTGCTCTACCGGCTGTGCGGCGACCGCAACCCGCTCCATGCCGACCCCGACTTCGCGAAGGCCGCCGGATTCCCCGCACCGATCCTGCACGGCCTGTGCTCCTACGGCATCGTCCTGCGCCTCCTCACCGACGAGCTCCTCGGCGGGGACGCGACCCGGGTCGGCGGCTTCGCCGCCCGGTTCGCCGGCGTGGTGTTCCCCGGGGAGACCATCCGGGTCCGGGCGTGGCAGGAGGACGACCGCGTCGTCGCCTCGGCCACCATCGCAGGCGAGGGCGAGCGCGACGGAGCCCCGGTCCTCGCCGACTGCGTGCTGACGCCTGCCTGACGCGGCGCGGACTACAGCCGGTCGAGGAAGACGCGCCCGATACTGCCGAGCGGGCTGGCGCAGGCGGCGCCCCAGGTCGCCACGACCTGGGCATTGCATGCGCGGTACCCGGTCTCATAGCCCCTGGCGCTGCCGTTGATCTTGAGGAAGCAGTCGTCCTCGCAGGTGAGGCCGTCGATCCGGAAGCGGCCGTCCGCGTTGGTCAGGTCCGCGCCGTCCACCTCCTTGATCGCGTCCTGGCTGCGCGCCGTCACCCGCAGGCCGCTCACGGGCTTCTTGGTGACGCTGTTGACGACGACACCGCGGATGAACGCCGGGATGGCCCTGACGTTGCCGAGCGTGGTACCTGCCAGGAAGGTGTTGGCGAACGCCGAGTCCCTCTGGAGCCAGCGGGGATCGCCGCCGACCCACCCGGCCTGGAAGTCACCGGCCACCGCATGGACGAAGAACCTGGAGGCGGTGGAGGTGCCTGGGTCAAGCTGAAAGGTGCCGTCGGCCGCGGTGACGCCCGTGGCCACGGGGGGCCCCGTCGGCGTCCCCCCGACCGACTCGAAGAGCTCGACGGTCATGCCGGCGACGGCGGGGGCAGGGGCCCCTGCGTGCCCGTTCACCAGGCGACCGGTGATCGGGGTGACCCCGGCCTCCGCGGAGGGTGAGGCAGCCAGCAGCGCCAGCGCTGCGAGGCACGTGGACAGGAGGACAGCGAGGGATCGACGCATGAGGGACCACCGAGGCAAGAGGGAGTTGGGCGGCCCAAGACTAGGGTCGCGTCTCTGGTCGCCGCAGCGGAATCGCCCTCACTTTGCCGATGGGACTCCCGCATGCCGTCAGACGACGGGCTGCACCTCGGCGACCTGGTCCGGCCGCAGGAACTCCAGCGCCCCACCATGGTCGCTGGTCAGCTCGAAGGCAGCTCCCTGCCGAGGCTCCACCTGCAGTCGCACCCTCGCCGTCTTCGAGTTCAGGCAGTAGCTGCGCGGCCGCGCCGGGTTGTCGTAGCCCAGGCAGACCATGGCCCGCGGCGACCCGGTCATCTCCAGGACGGCCCGACCCGCGCGCCCACGCATCTCCAGCGTCCAGCGCGGGAAGTCCAGCCGGGCGTCCTGCCGCCAGAGGTCGACGATCCGGTCGAACCGAAGTTCCTCGGCGCCCCGGCGGACCACCAGCATCGAGAAGAGCGGCGAGGTCCGGCGTCCCAGCTCGATCCGCCCGGATGCCGCCTCGACCACCGCCTCGTCATCCGGGAAGGCACACTGCCCCCAGGCGTACTCCGGACTGTGGGCCGTCCCCCAGTTGTGGCCCTGCATCCCGGTCCAGCCCTGCAGGTCCCAGTCAGCACCACTCCAGGTGAGGCGCCCCGAGAAGCCGGCCAGGGGGAACGGCGTGAGCAGCTTGTTCCTCGGGAACGGCGCGTCCACGAGCCTCGCGGACGGGAAGAGGCTCATGGGTCGACCGAGCGACCCGGGCACCGGGTCGAAGGCCAGGTCCCAGTCGACCTGACCGGACTCCGATCCGAGCCGACCGCGTGACGTTCCGCCGTCCGCGCCGAGGGCGAGCGACAGCGTGTCCACCGTGGTCTCCAGCGCCGCATCGCTCGTCCGGAACCTCCCCTCCCCGACCGGCACCTGCCGGCGGAATGCTGCGGTGCGCTCGCCGTCGAACACGCTGCACCAGGCCTCGGCGACCGAGGGCCCCTCCGCGCGGGTCAGCACGGTCGCCTTCAGCCAGAGCGCTCGCGGTGACGAGGGATCGTTGGCCCGGACGAACCACGACTCGACGTGATCGGTGCCCTCACGGAACCTTGGTCGGTTGTCCTCCTGTGCACTCACGGGACCAACCTGCCACGCGGCCTTCGCTACGGTGGCCAGGCATGAGCCTCCTCGACAGCTGGACCCGCGGCCAGCACACCGCGGACGGCACCACGCACCCGACCTACCGCAAGGGCTCAGGGCCAGGCGTCATCGTGATCCACGAGATCCCGGGAATGACGCCCAAGGTGATCGGTTTCGCGGAGGAGGTCGTCTCCGCGGGGTTCACGGTGGTGCTTCCCGCACCTGTTCGGCGAGCCCGAGGCTCCGATGAACCCGGTGACGGTCGCCAGGTCGATGACGCAGGTCTGCGTCAGCCGCGAGTTCACCAAGCTGGCCACCGGCCAGACGACGCCGGTCGCAGGCTGGCTCCGCAGCCTGGCCAGGGAGCTGCACGGCGAGCTCGGTGGGCCAGGCGTCGGCGCCCTGGGCATGTGCTTCACCGGGGGCTTCGCGCTGGCGATGATGGTCGATCCCGCGGTCGCGGCTCCGGTGCTCGCCCAGCCCTCGGCGCCGTTCGCGGTCACGCCCGGGCGCTCACGCGACCTCAACCTCTCCCCCGCCGACCTGGATACGGTGAGGCAACGTGCGGCTGCCGGGTGCGAGGTCCTCGGCCTGCGCTACCGGAAGGACCCCGCGGTGGGGAAGCGCTTCGAGACCCTCACCCGCGAGATCGGCGACGCCTTCATCCGGGTCGAGCTCGAGGGCCGGGGCCACTCCACGGTCACCGCCCATCGGCAGCAGGAAGCCGTCGATCGCGTGCTGGGGTTCTTCGCCGACAAGCTCCGCTAGTACGGCCTCCGCGATCACCGGTGCAACTTCCTCGCCACCGGCGTAGCCTTGATGGCGAGGTGGTCGTCGTGCCGATGTGGTTGATTGTCGCAATCGCTATTTCGTGTTTTCTCATCCTGATGCTGGGTCTCGCCTTCGCATGGTCGAGGTGGATGACCCGCTCGGACGCTTCCGAGGACTGAGCCCCTTTCCGACTGACTGACCGGCGGTGACGCCTACCCTCGGATGCGGCTTGGGGTGCAAACCACCCGATCAGGCCATACCCAACCGCTTCGTCCGTCCTGAGAATGTCTGGACCAGCAGCTCGACGGGCCGGAAGCAGAGCATGAGGGCATTCGCACGCGTGGGGTGCAGGCGTATCTGACCCCGGGAGGTCTGCTGGTCCACTTCATCGGTGTGCGCACCTAGGGGGAACCATGAAAGACAGCCCACGTCACCGGCCGACTGCGGGGCGCCTCGCGCAGCCGTACCGCACTGCTGCTCGTTCCCTTGATGTTGTGTGCGCCCTGCCCCGCCACCGGCGCCGCGGCCGAGGCCCCGGCGGCCGTCCCCACCTGCCGCGGGGTGCCGGCCACGATCGTCGGAACTCCCGAGGACGACAGGCTGGTCGGGACCGCGGGAGACGATGTCATCGTCGGCGGTCGCGGTTCCGACGACATCTTTGGCGGCGGAGGTGACGACCTGGTCTGTGGAGGCCCGACTCGGCCGAGGGAGATTTTCGGGGACCCGGTCTTCCAGTTCCTCTCCGGTGGCCCGGGTGCGGACACCGTCGTGGGAGGGCACGGCCCCGACGAGGTCTTCGGGGATGCCGGCGCCGATGTCCTCCTCGGCAATTCGGGAATGGACTTCATCGGCGGTGGCGACGGCACGGACACCCTGCATGGAGGGCAGGGCCGGGACAACCTGGACGGCAACGAACTAGGGGACCGGCTCCTCGGGGAACGAGGCGGTGACTTCATTGCAGACCCCAGGGGAGCAAACACCGTGATGGGAGGAGATGGACGCGACTTCATCCTGAGCGGGCGCGGAAACGAGACCATCGACGGAGGCAGCGGACGAGACCACGCGGACTACGCCGAGATCCTGTCTCCCAACGGATCGTCCGGTCACTGCCGCCGGATCACAGCCGACCTCAGCCTGGGAACCGCATCCGGGACCGGCTTCGGCGTCGATGTGCTCGAGGGCATCGAGAGCATCTCGACCGGCGGCGGCAATGACGTCCTGATCGGCGATGACGACCCCAACGACCTCTTCGCCGGGGTCCCCTGTTTCGGGAACCCGTCACCGACGGAGTCGGTGACGGGAAACGGCGGCGTCGACCGCGTCCTGTTCAGTGATCCCTTTGCTGGCGAGAGCGCATCGGGCCGAGTTCGCGTCGACCTGCTGAACCACACGGCCCGGTTGGGCAATCAGGGGGCCTCGCCGGTGGTGTACAGCCTCGATTCCATCGAGAACGTCACCGGCACCGAGTTCCGCGACGTCATCCTGGGCGACGCCGGACCCAACGAGCTGAGCGGCGGACCTTTCAGTAGTGGAGACGTGATCAGTGGTCGAGGAGGCGCCGACCTACTGGTGGGGAAGTTTGCGAGCGACCGCCTTCGCGGCGGCTCGGGGAACGACGTACTGCTCGGAAACGGCGGGGCCGATGACCTGGACGGCGGCACCGGCCGCAACCGCAACGACGGTGGAGGCGGCGTCGACACCTGCCTGCGTCCCAGCCGAGGCGACCTGGCCATCAGCTGCGAGCGCTAGTCAGGCCGAGAGCACCAGCCCGCTCGTGGGCACACCGGTGCCGGCGGTGACCAGGACGTGGGCGACGTCGTCGACCTGGTTCACCGACGTACGACGCACCTGACGGACCGCCTCCGCGATCCCGTTCATGCCGTGGATGTAGGCCTCGCCGAGCTGGCCGCCATGGGTGTTGATCGGCAGCCGGCCGCCGATCTCGATCGCGCCGTCGGCGATGAAGCCCGGCGCCTCGCCGCGACCGCAGAAGCCGAGCTCCTCGAGCTGCATCAGGACATACGGCGTGAAGTGGTCGTAGAGCACGGCCGTCTGGATGTCGTCGGGCCCGAGACCGGACTGCCGCCACAGCTCGCGGCCGACAACGCCCATCTCCGGGACGCCGATGTCGCCGCGGTAGTACGACGTCATCACGAACTGCTCGGGTGCACTCCCCTGGGCCGCCGCGGTGACGTAGGCCGGGGGCTGTGGCAGGTCGCGGGCCCGCTCAGCCGACACCACCACCAACGCCACGGCACCGTCGCTCTCCTGGCAGCAGTCGAGCAGGTGCAGCGGGTCCACGATCATCCGGGAGGCCTGGTGGTCCTCGAGCGTGATCGGCCTGCCGTAGAAAAACGCGTTCGGGTTGGTGGCCGCGTGGCGCCGGTCGGCGACCGCCACACGTCCGAAGTCCTCCGAGGTGGCGCCGTGCTCGTGCAGGTAGCGCGTCGCCTGCATCGCCACCATTGCGGCGGGCGTGGTGAGACCGTGCGGGTAGGACCAGGCGTTGTCGAGGCCGTTGGTGTTGACCTGGGTGTTGGCCCAGACCGACGCCCGTCCGAAGCGCTGGCCGGAGCGCTCGTTGAACCCGCGGTAGCACACGACCACGTCGGCGACCCCGGTCGCGACGGCCATGGCCGCCTGCTGGACGGTGCCGCAGGCCGCGCCGCCGCCGTAGCTGATCCGGCTGAAGAACCGCAGCTCGCCCATCCCGAGCTCGCGGGCGAGCGCGACCTCCGACGAGGTGTCCATGGTGAAGGTGGTCAGGCCGTCGACGTCGCCCGGCGTGAGCCCGCAGTCGGCCAGCGCGGCGCGGACCGCCTCGACCGAGAGCTGGAGCTCGGAGCGGCCGGACTCCTTGGAGAACTCGGTGGCGCCGATGCCGGCGATGGCCGCCTTCCCGGTCAGTGCGGCCGTCATCGCAGGGTCACCGTCGCCGTCACATGGTCACCCAGCGAGACCGCACCGACCACCGACACGGTGTCGCCGTCGCGGGTGCCGGTGAAGACGAGCTCGTCGCCCGGGTACGCCGGCGCGCCGAGCCGCAGCGCGATCCCGGCGAGATCGACCTCACCCAGGGAGTCGGTCACGTAGCGCTGGACGAGCCCGGTCGTGGTCAGGATGTTGAGGAAGATGTCCTGCGATCCGTAGGACTGCGCGAGATCACGGTCATGGTGGACGTCCTGGAAGTCGCGGGTGGCGATCGCGGTGCTGACGACGAGGGTGGTCGTGATCGGCAGCCGCCACTCGGGGAGGGTGCTCATGCTTGCCTCCAGACCGGCAGGGTGAGCCCGTCGTCGATCCGCCGTGAAGTCGACGACCACCGGCATGCCGATCTCGATCTTCTCGGCGTCCGTGTCGACCAGCTCCCCGACCATCCTGATGCCCTCCTCGAGGTCGACCAGGGCGAGCAGGATCGGCAGCTCGCGCCCCGGGACGGGTGGGTGGCGGTGGACGACGTACGAGAAGACGGTGCCGCGGCCGGAGGCAACGACGTGGCCGCGGTCCAGCGCCCCGCACTCCGGGCAGGCGGGGCCTGGTGGGTGACGCAGGGCGCCGCAGGCGTTGCAGGTCTGGATCCGCAGCTCGCCGATCTGCGTGCCCTCCCAGAAGTACGCGGTATCGCGGTTCTGCTGGGGGCGCAGGACGAAGTCGCCCGGATCAGGCTCCGGCTGCTTGGGCACGAACTTGAGCACCCGGAACAGCATGGACGCCACTTCCTCGTCGCCTACCCGCCAGACGTTGCGGGTGGTCACGAAGTAGCCCTCGCCGACCCCGGTCTGCTTCGGGCCGACGACCGACTCGAGCCGGGTGGTGACCGTCAGCTCCTCGCCCACGCGGAGGGGGCGGGCGTACTCCTGCTCGCAGTTGGTGCCGAGCACGCCGGTGAAGCCGGCCTCGGTCAGCACGGTCATCATCGAGTGCAGCGGGTCGTCCGGGTCGCGCCTGGGGTGCAGCCCGCCCATCGTCCACACCTGGGCCATCGCGGGTGGCGCCTCGACCGGCCCGCCAGCGCGGGTCGGTGTCGCCGATCGCCTCGACCCAGTTGTTGATCATCGGCTGGTTGACCGGGTCGCGGCCCGGACGCGGCGAGGTCTCGCCCCTGGCCTTGATCCGCTCGGCGGCGGCCATGATCTCGTCGTGGACTCATCGAGGGACCCGCGGCAGCCCGAGCCCGAACATCGCGATCAGCTCACGCTGCACCTCGTTGACGCCGCCGCCGAAGGTGAGCACGAGGTTCCGCTTGGCCTGCTTGTCGAGGTAGTCCGCGAGGTCCCCGGTCTCCGGGTCGGCCAGGTCGCCGTACCGGTGCACGATCCCGGCCAGCTCTCGTCCGAGTCGCTGGACCTGGTCGGAGGCGAACACCTTCGACGCCGAGGCGTCGGCGACGTCGAGCTCGCCCACTTCGGCGCTGCGCGCCACCTCCCAGTTGAGCAGCTCGTTGACCCGGAAGGCTGCGGTCGCCTCCGCGAGGACTGCGCGAACGTCGTCCTCGTCGAGCACGCCGGCGTGGTCGGCCCAGGCGGCGACCCGGTCGCGGAGCCCCTCGATCCGGCCCGCGGGGCCGAGCATCACACGCTCGTGGTTGAGCTGGGTGGTGATCAGCTTCCAGCCCTGGTTCTCCTCCCCCACCAGCATGTCGACGGGCACCCGAACGTCGTTGAGGTAGACCGCGTTGGTGTGGTGCGCCCCGTCGGCGGTGATGATCGGGGTCCACGAGTAGCCCGGGTCCGAGGTGTCGACGATCAGGATCGAGATGCCCTGGTGCTTGGGTGCATCCGGGTCGGTCCGGCAGGCCAGCCACAGGTAGTCGGCCTGGTGACCGCCGGTGGTCCACAGCTTCTGCCCGTTGACGACGTAGCAGTCCGTGTCGGAGTCGTATCGGGCGGTGGTGCGCAGGGAGGCGAGGTCGGTCCCGGCGTCCGGCTCGCTGTAGCCGATCGCGAAGTGCACGTCGCCCGCGAGGATCCGCTTGAGGAAGAGGTCCTTCTGCCGCTCGGTGCCGTAGCGGATCAGGGTCGGCCCGACGGTCTGCAGGGTCACCGCCGGCAGGTGCACGTCGGCCCGCTGTGCCTCGTTGGCGAAGATGGTCTGCTCGACCTCGCCGAGCCCGTGGCCGCCGTACTCCTTGGGCCAGCCCACACCCATCCAGCCGTCGTCGCCCATCTTCCGGATCGTCTTCTGGTACGTCGGGCCGTGGCGGTCGGTGGCCATCTCGCGATGCTCGTTGTCGTCGGCCAGGCCGGTGAAGTAGTCGCGCAGCTCGGCCTTGAGCGCGCGCTGCGACTCGCTCAGCTCGAGGTTCTTGGCCTGCGGGTCCTCGATCCGCACCGCATCGGCCGTCAGCGCCGGTCCGCCCAGGGCGTGGGTGATGTCGGTGATCCACGAGAAGTAGCGGTGGAGCGGATAGGTCTCGTCGACACCCATCCCGCCGTGGAGGTGCTGGCAGACGTGCAACGCGGGCAGCCCCTCGACGCAGGTCCAGTACGCCGCCACGGCGAGGTCGTCGCTCGCGTCGAGCCCCTCGGCCAACCGCCAGGCGGCGTTGTCGGCGGCCAGGCTGACGGTCCGGGAGGCGATGTAGACGTCGGCGACCTGCTGGGCAACGGCCTGGAACTCCGCAAGCTTGCGGCCGAACTGCTCGCGCCCCTTGACGTAGTCGGCGGTCAGGTCGCGTGCGCCCGCCAGCACCCCGGCGGCCGTGAGGCACAGGCCCGCGAGGGCGAGCCGGCGCAGGTGCGCGGCGGCGTGCGCTCCGGGGAGGATCTCGGCCTCGACTCCGTCGAGCACGACCGTGTGCTCGGCGGCTCCACGTGAGGTGGGCGAACGCAGGAGGGTCACGCCGTCGGACGACGGGTCGACGAGCGCGACGACCACCTGCTCGCCGTCGCACGCCGGCACGAGCAGAGCCGCCGCCTCCTCGGCGTACGTGACCCCGATCTTGCGGCCCGTCAGCCGCCCCTCCGAGAGGGTCGTCTCGGGCACTTCCGGGATTCCCCCACCGGCCTCCCGGACGGCGGGGGTGAGGATCACGTCTCCGGAGGCGACGCCGGGCAGGAACCGCCGCTGCTGGTCGTCGCTGCCCGCCGCGGCCAGGACGAGCGCGCCGCAGAAGAGCGTCTCCCAGACCGGCAACGCGCCCGCGCGGCTCCCGACCTCGCGCAGCAGGACCGCGACCTCGGGGAGCCCGAGGCCCTCGCCGCCGTGCTCCTCCGGCACGGGGAGGGACAGCAGGCCTGCCCCGGCGAGGCCGGCCCAGTCCGCCTGGCGGTCGAGCGCCTGCCGGACCACGTCGCTCACGGCTGCCTGCGTCTCGGCGACTTCAGGGCTCACCGGCGTGTTCTCCTAGGGTGGCTATCGGGTCAGTGAACACAAACTGTAACCTGTTCTAGTCCCGTCAGCGAGGAGCCCCCGTGTCCTTCCTGTCCCCGCGCCAGCTCGTGCGCCGTTCCTTCTACCTGCCCTGGGCGCCCATCCCGGACGGCCGAATGCTCGAGCTGCCGGGGCGCGGGTCGACCTATGTCACCGACACCCCGGGCCCGCGGCCCGACTCCCCCACGATCCTGCTGCTGCATGCGCTCGGCTGCACCGGGCTGCTCACCTGGTACCCCTCGATCCGGCCACTGACCGAACGGTTCCGGGTGGTCACACTCGACCAGCGCTGGCACGGTCGAGGCATCAAGTCCGACGAGTTCTCGCTCTACGACTGCGCCGACGACGCCGCTGCCCTGCTCGACGTGCTCGGCATCGACCGCGCGATCCTCGCCGGCTACTCGATGGGCTCGATCATCGCCCAGCGCACCTGGCGGCAGCACCCCACCAGGGTGGCCGGGCTGGTGCTCTGCGCGACCACCGACCGCTTCCGGTCGAGTCCCTCGGAACGGCTGTTCCACGCGGGCATGGAGATGGCGATGCTGGGCACCCGCCAGGTGTCCCGATCTCGAGCGGCGGTGCGCTCCGCCCGGGTGTTCGCAGAGGCGCTGGACCTCGACTCCGACCTCCACGACTGGGCGATGCGGGAGTTCCGCAGCACCAGCCCGTGGGCGGTGGGCCAGGCGGTCGCGGCCCTCGGACGCCACCACTCACGGCCCTGGCTCTCGAGGATCGACGTCCCCACCGCGGTCGTGGTCACCAACGACGACAAGGTGGTGCCGCCCCGACGTCAGCTCGACGTGGCCCGGAGGATCCCCGGAGCGACCGTCCACGACATCGACGCCGGGCACGCCTGCTGCGTGATGGAGGCTGAGACCTTCGTGCCGGCCTTCGTCGAGGCGGTCGCGACCGTCTACGCACGCCACCGCGCGCGCACCGTCGACTAGGACTTCGGGGCGGCTGCCTTCTTCTTCCGGGTGATGGGTGTGGCCTTCGTCTGCCCCGCCACCGCCGCCTTCAGCTTCTCCAGCTCCACGGGGAAGCGACGAACCAGGTCGTCGACGTCGGGCATCGACTCCCGGCAAGCGATGATCCCGACGTGCATCTGGCCGTCGTTGGACGCCACCGTGATGTTGACGCCGGATCCGTGGAAGACCGGGCCGAGCGGGTAGAGCGCCTCGATCCTCGCGCCGGTGAAGAAGAGCGGCACCGGTGGTCCCGGCACGTTGGAGATCACCAGGTTATGGACCACCGGGTGCCGCTCGGCGAGCCGGAGGCCGGCGTAGGCGCGGACCGCGAGGCCGAAGGTACGGGGTGCGGCGAACTCCGCCCAGTCCTGCAGGGAGTCGGCACTGATCGCGCTGTGGTGCTCCTTGGCGTTGCGGTTGGCCGAGGACAGGTCCTCGAGCCGCTCGAGCGGGTCCTCGACGTCGGTCCCGAGCTTGGCGAAGAGGGCGGACACCTTGTTGGCGCCCTCGGAACGCTTCGAGTCCTCGCGGACCGAGACCGGCACCGTCGCGAGCAACGAGTTGGACGGGAGCTCGCCACGGTCCTCGAGGTAGGAGCGCAGCGCTCCCCCCGCGACGGCCAGAACGACGTCGTTGACAGTGGTCCCCGTGTCCTTCTTCACCGCCTTGATGTCGTCGAGGCTCATGTCGGCCAGGCCGATCCTGCGGTGGCTCGTGATGGTGCCGTTGAAGGAGGTGCGCGGAGCCGAGAACGGCGCCGCCATCGCGGTGCCCTCCCGGGCCCGGCCCACGGTCTTCGTGATCAGCTGGGTGGAGGGCGCCAGTAGCTTCGCGGCGTTGAGCGGCCTGGTCAGGGTTGTGACCATCCCCCGCCCGAGCAGCTCCAGCTCGCGCGGATCCCGGCCGAACCGGCCCCCCTCGCCCTGGGCGATGGGTGGGGCGTCCGGCTCGAGACTGCACAGGTGGGAGATCAGGTTGGCTCCGGAGACTCCGTCGACCGTGGCGTGGTGCATCTTGGTGAAGACCGCGATCTTGTCGTCGTCGTAGCCCTCGATCACCCACATCTCCCACAGGGGACGGGACCGGTCCAGCGGCTGGCCCGCGATGTGGCCGCACAGCTCCACCAGTTCCCTGTAACCGCCGGGCTGCGGTAGGGCGAGCCGGTGGACATGGCGGTCGATGTCGAAGTGGGTGTCGCGGACCCAGATCGGGTGGTCGAGCTTGAGCGGGACCTTGCGGAGCTTCCGCGTGAAGGTGGGCACGTCGTGGACCCGGTGGTCGATCTCGGCCTGCATGGCGTCGAAGGAGTAGCCGTCGGGCATGGTGGCCGGATCGAGGACGATCAGGCCGCAGACGTGCATGAGCTGCTCGGGGGTCTCGAGGTAGAGGAAGCTCGCGTCGAGTCCGGACAAACGATCCATGGCCGCATCCTATCCGAAACTGGAACGCGTTCTATTTCCTGCGCTCTCTCGACTAGCATCTCAGCCGTGTCCTTCCTGCGTCGACAGCTCGTCAATGCTGCGCTCACAGCCAACGCCATCCGGCCGGTTCCCGGATTCCGCGCCGGAGTGCCGGCCTTCTTCGCCGGCTGGCTGACCACGGAGCTGGCCCCCCACCTGCTCGCCCTCACCGCCGCCGACGCGACCGCCAACGCACTGAGCAGCAGCCGGCGCGACCGGGCCGGCCTGGCCGTTGCCGGAGCCGCCTCCCTCGGGCTGGCCTACCTCGTCGCGGAGAGCCGCAAGGTCCAGCACCACGCCGAGGGCGCCCTGGTCGAGGGCCTGGGCGTCGACTACGTCGAGCAGCTCGACGCCGCTCCGACCCCGGAAGAGCTGGCCACGCCGTGGCGCAAGCTGGTCAACCCGTTCCGGATGCGCGAGGTCGGCGTGCGTGTGGAGAAGGACCTCCGCTACAGCGACGCCGGACGGCGCGGGCTGCTCGACCTCTACCTGCCGGACGATGCCGATCTGAAGGACGCCCCGGTCCTGCTGCAGGTGCACGGCGGTGGCTGGACGATCGGCACCAAGGACCAGCAGGGCATCCCGCTGATGCAGCACATGGCCTCACGGGGGTGGGTGTGTGTCGCGATCAACTACCGGCTCGCGCCTCGCGACCCCTTCCCGGCCCACATCGTCGACGTCAAGAAGGCGATCGCGTGGATCCGGGAGAACATCGCGGCCTACGGCGGCACTCCCGACTACATCGCGATCACCGGGGGGTCGGCGGGCGGCCACCTGACCGCGCTGGCTGCGCTCACCGCCAACGACCCGGCCTACCAGCCCGACTTCGAGGACGCCGACACCACCGTCCAGGCGGCCGTGCCGCACTACGGCGTCTACGACTTCGCCGGCGTCACCGGGCTCCGCAGCGCGGAGCTGCTCCGCGACTCCTTCCTCGTGCCCCGGATCTTCCAGAAGCCCTGGCCGGAGGCCCGGGAGGAGTTCGAGGCGGCCTCCCCCATCCTGCGAGTGACGCCGGATGCCCCGGACTTCTTCGTGCTGCACGGTGTCCACGACACCCTCGTCCCCGTCGCCCAGGCCAGGCTCTTCGTCGAGGAGCTCAGGGCGGTCTCGAAGAAGACGGTCGTGTACGCCGAGCTGCCCGGAGCCCAGCACGCCTTCGACATCTTCCCCTCGATCAGGTCGGCCCACATCGTGCGGGCGATCGAGCGCTACCTCCGCTGGCACTGGACCTGCTGGCAGGTGGCCCGCACCTCCTCCGCCGGGCCCGAGCAGGTCTCCAAGTCGGGCTGACCGCGGGACTCAGCGGGGCAGGCCGAGGATCCGTTCGGCAGCGACGTTCCGCAGGATCTGCGTCGTCCCGCCGGCGATCGACAGGCACCTGGTCAGCAGCATCTCGTGGACGTCTCGCTCGACCTCCTCGCCACCCAGCACGACACGGTCGCCGTGCAGGTCGACCACGAGCTCGGAGGCCTGCTGCCGGCTGCGCACGCCGAGCAGCTTGGCCACGCTGGACTCCGCACCGGGGCCCTGGCCGGCCAGCGAGCGCAGGGTGGAGCGGACCCCGAGCAACGAGCAGACGGTCGCCAGCGCGACGGCGTAGCCGACCCGGACGTGCTCGGCGGACGAAGCGGCCGGTGCCAGCGCCACGGCCCGCTCGGTGCTGACGCCGAGCCGCGACCCGGCCATCGCCACCCGCTCGTTGGCGAGCGTGGTCCGGGCCAGGCGCCACCCGTCACCGGGCTCACCCACGACACGGTCGTCGGGCACGAACACGTCGTCGAGGAACACCTCGTTGAACATCGCGTCCCCGGTCATCTCCCGCAGCGGCCTGATCTCCACGCCCTCGGCCCGCATGTCGAGCAGGAAGTAGGTGATCCCGCGGTGCTGGGGGACATCGGGGTCGGTCCGGGCCAGGCAGATCGCCCAGTCGGCGTCATGGGCGAGGGAGGTCCACACCTTCTGTCCGGTCAGCCGCCACCCCTGCTCGCCCGCCGGGCCGGTCGAGCGCACGGCTCGCGTGCGGAGCGAGGCGAGGTCCGACCCCGCGTCAGGCTCGCTGAAGAGCTGGCACCAGGTCAGCTCGCCCAGCAGCGTCGGGCGCACGAAGCGGTCCCGCTGCTCCTCCGAACCGTGCGCGAGGATCGTGGGAGCGGCCCACCCGCCGATCTTCAGGTCCGGCCGCTCCATCTTGGCCGCCTTCAGCTCCTCGTCGATCACGAGCTGGGTCACTGCGTCGGCCGCGAGCCCGTGCGGCTCCGGCCAGTGCGGAGCGAGGTAGCCGGCGTCGACCAGGGCGGGGCGCTGCTGATCCCCGGGGACCGCGGCGATCTCCGCGACCCGGCGGCGTACGTCGTCGCGGACACCCTCGTCGCGCCCACCGAGGTCGACCTCGACCCGGCGTCGCTCCCCCGCGACCGCCCGCTCGGCCAGGGACGCCGCGCAGGCGTCGGGCGAGCCGAGCAGGTTGCGCAGGGCCACTGCTCGCCGAAGGTAGAGGTGCGCGTCGTGCTCGAAGGTGAACCCGATGCCGCCGAGCACCTGGATGCAGGCCTGGGCGTTGCGCACCGCTCCGTCGAATGCGACCGCGCCGGCCACGTCGGCCGCGAAGGCCCACTGGTCATCGTCGGTGCGGGCGACCGACGCGGCGTCCCAGGCCGCGGCGGTGACGGCCTCCGCCGTCTCCAGCATCTCGGCGCACAGGTGCTTGATCGCCTGGAAGCTGCCGATCTTGGCGCCGAACTGCTCACGCACCCCGGCGTGCTCCACCGCCGTCTCGAGGCACCACCGGGCGACGCCCGAGGCCTCGGCGGCGGCCAGAGTGACGGCCGCCCGCCGCATCATCGCCTCGTCCAGTCCGGGGACGGGCTCGGCATCCTCGACCGCGAGGTCGACGGAGACAGATCCGAACCGCCGGGTCAGGTCGAGACCGACGGGCCGTGTGCCTGAGGACGACCCCTGGGTCGGTGTCAGGCACACGACCCGGTCCGCCGGGACCACGAACCACGCCTCCGCACCGGAGGCCTCTCGCCCGCCGAGCAGCAGGTGGGTTGCGCCGGGGACGTCCCAGACCACGTCGACGGTGCCGGCCAGCCGTTCACCCACGAGCAGGGAAGGCGCGAGGCCCAGTCCCACCCGGGCGCCGCCGGCGACCGCACCGCAAGAAGCCGCGGACTCCGGGAGCACGACCGACGCGACGGCCGTGGCCAGCAGGGGGCCGGGCACCAGCCCGTGGGCACACGCCTCCAGGGCGACCGCCAGGTCCAGCACGGTCCCTCCGCCGCCGCCCACCGACTCGGCCAGGCCGATCGTGGCCACCCCCATCTCGCCGACGGCGGACCACGCCTCGTCGAACGTCGCAGCCGCGTCACTCTCGGCGGCGCGGGCGATCTCCGTGCCACCGAGCGACGCCGCCCACTTGCGCAGGCTCGCCGCGAGCTCCGCGTGCTCCTCGGAGATCCCCAAACCCGACAAGCCCAGCGACACTGCCACCTCCACTTCGCTGACCCACCCGAACCGTGTCGACATGGGTCAGTGTGAACACTTGAAATTAGAACGTGTTCTACATCCTACGCTGGGCGTCGTGCCCGACACCATTCACGCCCAGGCCATGCCCCCCGACCTGCACGCCCACGCGCTGGCCGCCAAGGGGTTCATGCCCGACGACGAGGGCCTCCTGCTGCATCGCGCGGCCCGTAAGCGGCTCACCGCCGGGCCGGTCCTGGAGGTCGGCACCTACTGCGGGAAGTCCGCGATCTACCTCGGCGCCGCCGCCCGGGACGTGGGCGGGACGGTGTTCACCGTCGACCACCACCGGGGCTCGGAGGAGAACCAGGCCGGCTGGGAGCACCACGACCCCACCCTGGTGGACGAGGAGCTCGGCCTCATGGACACCCTTCCCACTCTGCGCACCACCCTGGCCCGGGCCGGACTCGAGGACCAGGTGGTGGTCGTCGTCGGGAAGTCGACCACCGTCTCTGCCCACTGGCGCACTCCCCTGTCGATGCTCTTCATCGACGGCGGGCACGCCGAGGTGCACGCCCACAACGACTACACCGGCTGGGCCCCGTGGCTGATGGCCGGCGGCTGGCTGGTCATCCACGACGTCTTCCCGGATCCCGCGGACGGCGGGCGCCCGCCGTACGACGTGTTCGTGCGCGCCCTGGAGAGCGGCAGCTTCGAGGAGGTCGAGGCCCTCGGGTCGATGCGGGTGCTGCGCCGGATCCACGGCGAGCCGGGAACCCCCCTCAGCTGACTCCCCTCGGGGCAGCCTCCGCAACCAGGCACTCACACTCGAGCCCGAACTCGGCGAAGTCGGCCGGCAGCGTGACGCCGCGCATGATGTCGGATCCCTGTGAGCCCTCGCCGAGGGCGTCCGCCGCGAGGATCACGGCCGCGGCGGTGTAGGTCGTGTGCTCGACCGGCCAGTTCACGTCGTCCGGGTAGACGTAGCCGGTCCAGTAACCACCGTCGGGCGCCCGCAGGTGCTGCATGTCGGCGAACAGCTGCAAGCGCCCTCTCCCGCTCCCCGACCGCGTCGAGGGCGAGGACCAGCTCGCAGGTCTCCGCACCGGTGACCCACGGGTTGGTGTCGACGCACTTGATGCCGAGTCCGGGCACGACGAAGTCGTCCCAGCGGCTCTCGAGCAGCCGGCGCCCGCTGTGACCGCGCACCGCGCCCCCGAGCACTGGGTAGTACCAGTCCATGGAGAAGGTGACCTTGTCGAGGAACAGGTCGCGGTGCTCGCGCAGGGCGTGCCGGAGCCGGCCACCGGCGAGCTCCCACTCCGGCTGCGGCTCGTCCATGAGCTCAGAGAGCGCCACCCCGGCGCGCAACGACTGGTAGATGCTGGAGGAGCCGGCGACGAGGGCCTCCCGGTTCACCGTCGCCGGGCGACCATCGGCCCACTCACGGGACCAGGCGATGCCGCCGAACGGCAGCTGCATGGACACCACCCAGTCCAGGCCGCGGCGGACGGCCGGCCAGTGGCGGCGTACGAAGTCGAAGTCGCTGCGGACCAGCCAGTTGTGCCAGACGCCCACGGCGAGGTACGCCGACATGTTGGTCTCGCCGCTGTGGTCCTCGACCTCGCCGGCGACGATCTTCATCGGCCAGGAGCCGTCTTCGCGCTGGGTGTCCAGGCACCAGCCGAAGGCGCGGTCGGAGGCCTCGACCTGCCCGCCCACCAGCAGCGCCATCGCCGCCTCGACATGGTTCCAGACGTCGGTGTGCCCGCCGACCGTCCAGGGGACGGCACCGTCGGGCTCCTGCGCCGCCGCGATCACGGCGGCGGTCTGCTCGACCTGGGCGGAGGTCAGCACGCCGTCCACACCGGGGACGGCGGCAGCGCGGTCAGGATGCATCCGGCTCTCCCGGCCCGGGCTTGTGGAAGTAGAGCACCAGGCTCTTGCCGACGACCGGGTTGAGCACCCGCTCCGCCAGGCGGGTGGTCCGCGGCCGGCTCATGATGTCCCAGACCAGCAGCCGGTGGTAGGCACGCACCAGCGGATGCCGGTCGTTCTTCACGCCCACTGCGCACTTGATCCACCAGTACGGCGTGTGGAGGCCGTGGGCGTAGTCCTTGCCGGTGAACACCAGCCCGGCGTCGGTCGCCTTGCCGATCAGCTCGGCGTCGGAGTAGATCCGGATGTGGCCACCCGGGACGTCGTGGTAGTCGTCGGAGAGCTTCCAGCACACCAGCTCGGGGAACCAGCGCGGGACGGTCAGCGCGATCGTGCCGCCGGGCCGCAGGACCCGCACCAGCTCGCCGATGGCGGCGATGTCGGCAGGGATGTGCTCGAGCACCTCCGCGGCCACGATCCGGTCGAACTCGCCGTCGGCGAAGGGCAGCGACAGGGCGTCGCCCTCCTTGACGTCGGCGTCGGCGCCCTCGGGCACCTCTCCGGCCTCCCGCATGGCCGCGAAGAGCTCGCGGACCCCCGCCAGCTCGTCGGCGTCCTGGTCGAAGGCGATGACGTCGGCACCGCGCCGGTACATCTCGAAGGCGTGGCGCCCGGCGCCACAGCCCATGTCGAGCACCCGCTCCCCGGGGCGCAGCCCCAGCCGGTCGAAGTCAACGGTCAGCACTGGTGGCCTCCTGCCCAGAGATGTCTGCTGCGCGTGTGGTCGGCGATCGCGTCCTCGTAGGCTGCGGCGGTGGCTGCGGCCACTGCCCGCCAGCTGAAGAGCTCCTGCACCCGGCGGCGGCCCGCGGCGCCCATCCGCGCGCGGCGGTCCGGGTCGTCGAGCATCCGCTCGAGGGCCTGCTCGAGCTCGCCCACGTCGCCCGGGGTGACCAGGTCGGCGCACTCGCCGTCTTCGCCGACGACCTCGGGGATGGCGCCGGCGCGGGAGACCACCAGCGGGGTGGCGCACGCCATCAGCTCCGCGGTCGGGAGGCTGAATCCCTCATAGAGCGAGGGGACGCAGGCGACCTCCGCCGAGCCCATCAGCTCGACGAGCTCCGCGTCGCTCACCCCGTGGACGAAGCGGACCGAGTCGCCGATGCCGAGCCGGTCGACCATCTGCTCGGTGCGGCCGCCGGGTTGCGGCTTGCTCACCAGGACGAGCTCGACATCGCGCTCGGTGCGCAGCTTGGCGAACGCCTCGAGCAGCGTGGCGATGCCCTTCATGGGGGCGTCGGCACTGGCCATGGCGAGGATGCGTCCCGCGACCCGTGGCCGCGTGGGCGGAGCGAAGCCGTCGTCGACGCCGAGCAGGATCACCTGCATCCGGGACGGGTCGACGCCGAAGTCCCTCGCGATGTCCCGGCGGGAGGCCTCCGACGGGGTGAGGATCCTGCGGGCCTGCCGGACGACCTTGCCCTGCATCCGCAGGAAGCCGTACCAGCGTCGTACGGCCAGCTTGCGGCGCAGGGTCGGCGCCGCCTCGAGGTCGATGCGGCGGTCGAAGGTGATCGGGTGGTGCACGGTGGTGACCATGGGCAGCCCGAGCCGCTCGATGTCGAGCATCCCGTAGCCCAGCACCTGGTTGTCGTGGACGACGTCGAAGTCGTCCACCCGGTCGGCGAGGAGCCGGGCCACCCGGCGGGAGAACGTCCTGGGCTCCGGGAAGCCGCCGGCGCACATGGTCAGGAACTCCTGGACGTCGATCAGGTCGCGGAACTCCCGGGGCTTCGGCACCCGGAACGGGTCGGGCTCACGGTAGAGGTCCAGGCTGGGGACCTTGGTCAGTCGGACGCCGGGATCGAGCTCGGGGTAGGGCTGCCCGGAGAACACCTCGACCTCGTGGCCGAGGTTGGCCAGCTCACGGCTCAGGTGGCGTACGTAGACGCCCTGACCCCCGCAGTGGGGCTTGCTCCGGTAGGACAGCAGTGCGACACGCAAACGCCTCGACCTCTCTCTCGCGCCCTCCGACTTGGGGCCGGATGCCCCGGGTCCGTCGGGTGACACGCCGGGGAGGACAAAGTGAAACGTGTTCCTATTATGCCTGATCCGTTGATAGCCTAGACGTCGTGCCTCAGGGACGGAGGATCCGGTGACCAGCACCAACTCGCTGACCGCCGACGACCTCGGCTCGGCGGCCCAGCGTGACCGCCGCAAGCGCATCCTCGACGCCACGATCGCCCTCGCGACCCGGGGCGGCTTCGACGCGGTGCAGATGCGGGCGGTCGCGGAGCAGGCCGACGTCGCGCTCGGCACGCTCTACCGCTACTTCCCCTCCAAGATCCACCTGCTGGTCTCGGCCCTCGGCCGGGAGTTCGAGAAGGCGGAGGCCGCCAGCCGCGGCAAGCCCATCCCGGGCGACACCCCCCACGAACGCGTGATGTACGTCCTCGGTCGCACCACCCGCGGCCTGCAGGGCGAGCCCCACCTGACCGAGGCGCTGACCCGGGCGTTCATGTTCGCCGACGCGTCGGTGCAGAGCGAGATCCACCACGTCGGCATGCTGATGACCTCGATGCTGACCCGGGCCATGCACCCCGGCAAGCCCGACCTGACCGATGAGGACGTCGCCATCGCCAAGGTGATCGGCGACGTGTGGCTCGCCGCGCTCGTCGGCTGGGTGACCGGTCGCACGACCTCCGAGGACGTCACCCGTCAGATGGACGTCGCGGTCCGGCTGCTCCTGCGCTAGACGCGCCGGAAGTCTGATGGTGGTCAGCAAGCTCGCGACGAGGCAGTCGCTCGCTTTCGGGCGGAGTCACGCCTACCGAAGGCGTGGGTCGCGGTCACCCCGCCGTCCACGGCGATCTCGGCACCGGTGACGTAGGCGCTCTCGTCGCTGGCCAGGATAGACGTACGCCGGCGCCACGTCCTCCGGCATCCCCACACGGCGCATCGGCACCTTGGTGGCGCCGAACTCCATGGCCAGGTCGCCACCGTGGGCCTGGGTCATCGCGGTGTTGATCATGCCCGGGTGCACGGAGTTGACCCGGATGTTGCGGGCCGCCAGCTCGTGCGAGGCGGCCTTGGTCATGCCGCGGATCGCCCACTTGGAGGCGCAGTACGCCGACACCGAGCCCATCCCGCCCATGCCCTCGACGGAGGAGGCGTTGATGATCGAACCGCCGCCGTGCTCCTTCATGGTCGGCACCACCGCCTTCATGCCGAGGAAGCAGCCGCCCTGGTTGACCCGCCAGACCAGCTCGGCCTCCTCCAGCGACATCTCGTCGATCTGGCCGAAACGGAGGATCCCGGCGTTGTTGACCAGCACGTCGACCGGGCCCCACCGCTCGTTGGTCTCCTCGACGAGCGTCGTCCAGGAGCTCTCGTCGGTGACGTCGTGGTGCCTGAACACCGCGCGAGTCGCCGAGCTCGTCGGCCAGCGCGGCCCCGGGTTCCTTGGCGACGTCGGCGATGACGACGCGGGCACCCTCGGCCACGAAGGCCCGCACGATCGCCTCGCCCTGGCCCTGCGCGCCGCCGGTGACGATGGCGATCTTGTCGGTCAGTCGACCCATGTTTCGTTCGTTCCTTTCGGCGGTCCGGGCCCCGGTCGGGCTCAGACCTTGAGCTGCATGACGGAGTCGGCCGCGAACCCGACAGCCGGGTCGCGGTCGTCGAAGTAGCCGCCGACCTGCTTGGCCAGGTCGTCGAGGTCCCAGGTGTCCCCGGAGGCGTCGAACCTCTGCTCCACCACGGGTGCGGCGAGGAGCGCGACCATGCCGCCGTACACGACGAACACCTGGCCGGTGATGCGCTCGGCGGCGGGTGAGGCGAGATAGGCCACGAGCGGGGCGACGTGGTCCGGGCGAGTAGGGGTCGACCGCGAGGCCCGACTCGTCGTCGCCGAACACGTCGGCGGTCATCGCGGTCCGCGCCCGGGGGCAGATGGCGTTGGCGCGCACGCCGATCCGGCCCAGCCCGCGGGCGGTCGAGAGGGTGAGCGCGGCGATGCCGGCCTTGGCCGCGGCGTAGTTGGCCTGGCCCGGCGACCCGCCGAGGAACGCCTCGGAGGCGGTGTTGACCACGCTGCCGTAGACGGGGCCACCGCTCTCCTTCGACCGGCCGCGCCAGTACGCCGCGGCGTTGCGGGAGAGCAGGAAGTGGCCGCGCAGGTGCACCCGGATCACCTGGTCCCACTCCTCGTCGGTGAGGTTGAACAGCATCCGGTCCCGGGTGATGCCGGCGTTGTTGACGACGATGTCGAGCCCGCCGAGCTCGTCGACGGCGGCGGTCATCATGGCGTCTGCGGTGGACCGCTCCCCCACGTCGCCGGCGACGACGACTGCCTGGCCGCCGCGGGAGCGGATCTCCTCGGCCGCCTCGTCCGCCGCGCCGGGCAGGTCGTTGAGCACCACCCGCGCGCCGGCGTCCGCCAGCGCCAGCGCCTCGGCCCGGCCGAGGCCGGCTCCGGCCCCGGTCACGACGGCGACGCGGCCCTCCAGATCGGAGGGATCGCTCACGCTTCGTCCTCCAGCGAGATGGCCGCCCGCGGGCACGAGGCCACGGCCTGCTTGACCCGTTCGAGGTTCTCGTCGGTGGTCTCGTCGGTCTTCAGCTGCAGGAAGTCGTCGTCATCCACCTCGAAGACGTCGGGTGCGATCCCCTCGCACACGGCGTTGGACTCGCAGAGGTCGAAGTCGACCTTGATCTTCATGCACTCTCCTCTCGGGTTACCGCGTTGCCAGCTTGTGGTGGTCCCAGGTCGCGACGTGGTCGGGGTGAACCACCACCCCGATCCGCTTCGAGACCTGCCGCTCGACCTGGTCCCGGCCGATCTCGCCCAGCTCCTCGAAGGAGTCGGCGCCGACCATCCGGGTGGCCACGGCCGACCCGATGGCACGGATCCGGTCGGGCTCGCGGACGAGCTCGGCCTTGCCCGTGATCGACACCCCGCGCAGCTCGAAGTAGTCGACGCCGTCCTCCACCAGGCAGCTGAGCCGCGGGTCGCGTTCGAGGTTGCGGATCTTCTGGCTGGAGCCGTAGGTCCAGAACGCGATCCGGCCCTCGTCGAGCACGTAGAAGAGCGTGGTCAGGTGCGGCACGCCGTCGCGACCGGTCGTGGCGACCTGCACCTTGAGGTTCTCGGCCAGGAAGGCGGCGACCTCGTCCTCGCTCATCCGGACCGCGTCGCGGGAGCTGCGTACTCATGCGCATCCGCTCCAGTGGTCATGGAGCGTCGCTCGAGTGGCCGGGGAAGACGTGGGCGCTCGGGTCGATGGCGACGGCGGCGTTGTTGACCGCGGTCGCGGCCTCGCCGAAGCCGACCGCGATCAGCCGCACCTTGCCGGGGTACTCCGTGATGTCACCGGCGGCGAACACGCGCTCGAGGTTGGTCCGCATCGCGGAGTCCACGACGACGTGCCGCTTCTCGACCTCGATCCCCCACTCCTGCAGGGGGCCCAGGTCGGCGACGAAGCCGAGCGCGGCCACGAGCGGCCTGGCAGGAGCGCGTGACGACCTCGCCGTCGACGTCGACGTCGACCGACTCGAGCGCACCGGTGCCGTTCGAACCGCCGTTGAGCGCGGTGACCTGGGCCCTGGTCAGGATCTCCACCGACGTGGCCTGCACCTGCTCGACCGTGCGCTGGTGGGCCCGGAACTTGTCGCGCCGGTGGACCAGGGTCACCGAGGCCGCGACCGGCTCGAGGTGGAGCGCCCAGTCGAAGGCGCTGTCTCCGCCGCCGACGATCACGACGTCCTTGCCGGCGTACGGCGCGAAGCTCGGGACGAAGAACTCCATGCCCTTGCCCAGCCAGCCTTCGCCGGCCGGGAGCGGGCGGGGGCTGAACTTGCCGATGCCGGCCGTGATCAGCACCGCCTTCGCCCGGATCTCGGTCCCGTCGTCGAGGCCGATGGTGACGCTCTCGGCGTCGTGGCTCAGGCTGAGACGCGGTCCGGTCGAGGAAGTACTCCGGCTTGGCGGTCCCGGCCTGCTCGACGAGCCCGTCGACCAGGTCGCGGCCCTTGACGTTGGGGAAGCCGGCCACGTCGAAGATCGCCTTCTCGGGATACATCGCCGTGATCTGCCCGCCCAGCTCGGGCAGGGAGTCGACCACGGCAACCCGGAAACCGCGGAAGCCCGCGTAGTAGGCCGCGAACAGGCCAGTGGGCCCGGCGCCGATGATCAGGAGGTCGGTCTCGGCACGTGCAGGCTGGGAGGTCACGTCAGGATCCTTCCCCTTCACGCGTCACGGGCTCAAGACCCCGGCCACACCCAAGCCTACTGAAACACGTTCTAGTTTTCTACTGGGTCTCGATGTCGGAGACCAGCCAGCCCTGCTCGGTGTCGACCACCGTGACCAGCGCCCGGTAGGGCGTGTACGACGTGTCCTTGCCGTCCGTGGTGACGTACTGGTTGAGGAACAGCAGCGCCTTCACCTCGTTCTCGGAGGCACTGACCACGCCGGCTGCCGCGACCTCGACCTGCACTTCCTTCTTGGCGTCGACGAACTGCTGGCGGACGTCCTCGGCGCGTCTGCCGGTACTGGTCGGCGAACTCGTCGTCCATCTTGCTCACCGCCTGGTCGACCTGTTCGTCGTAGTTCTTGTAGGACGTCGAGACGATCTCGTCGGCGGCATCGCTGGCTGCCTCGACCGCGGACCGGTGGGCCACCTCCCCGGTCACCACCGGGCGGCTCGCCGACACCACGGGCTCCTCGCGCAGCCAGAGGTACCAGCCCTCAGCGACGGCAACGCCGATCAGCACGACGATGGCGACGACGAGCACGAGCATGGTGCGGTGGCCGGACGCGGTCGGGCCGTCGGTCGGCGGGGGCGGCTCGTCCTGCGCAACGGGCGGTGGCTCCGGTGCGGGTGACGGCTCCGCGACGGGCGGCGGGGGCGTGGTGGCCTGCTCGTCGGACGGCGCAGCGGTGGGCTCCTGGAGCTTGTCGCCCGGTGCCTGGGAGCGGCCGGCGACCTTGCGCGGTCGCCCGGTGGGGTTGCGGGACCCGACGACCGGGCGCGAGGGCCGGCGGCCGGAGGGGCGGGAGGTCGAGGTCATCGTCTCAGCCCACGAACTGGAGGTCGTTGGTCAGCCACCGGCCGTCCTCGCGGACGAGGTCGAGGCGGAGGCGGAAGTTTCGGGCCACGGGCTGGTTGTTCGTCTGCTGGTTGGCGACGGTGCCCGAGGTCGCGGCGATGACCGTGGCGCTGTCCTGGTCGACGTCGACGACCCCCGCCCAGAGCACCTTGCCCTCCATCACCGACTTCTCCTGCTTGAGCACCTGCAGCACGCCCTCCGTCGAGGAGGAGTACTGCTTCTTGAACTCTCCGGTCGCACCCTCGGCGACCCGGTCGACGCTGGCCTGCGCGTCGTCGTACCGGATGTTGATGAACGCCTCCGCCTCGTCGGTGGCGGCAACGAGGACCTCGCCGTACCGCTCCTGCTCGACCTGGGCGCGCTCGCGGGAGTCATGCTTGAACCAGGCCATCACCCCACCCAGGATGCACACGCAGGCGAGCAGCACGGTCACGACGTAGAGGGCGATGTTGCGACGCGACGGGGACCCGGCCTTCACCGGCCCGCCACCGGGCCCACCAGAAGCCACTTCCACGAATCGTCTCCCAGGATCGACAGGTTGCCCGGATCGAGGAACCGAACGGGGTCTCCCTGCGCATCCACGGCGCCCGCCACCAGGCCTGTGGCGGGATCGTAGGAACCACGGTACGCGCGCCCTGGTGATGAGCTGCCGTCACTGCCCGGGGCGTACTTGCCGCCTCGCATGTTGAAGGGCGGGCCACTCGCGCAGCGGGCCGGGAAGATCGGTGCGTCAGTAGTCTGGTCCGCTCGCCGCCACTGGTTCTTCGGCATGTATCCCTCGGTGCAGGGCTGCACCTTGTTGGAGTACTGCATGTTCACCCGGCCGCCGCCCCTGGGCGGGGTTCCGGTGAAGCCGCTGGAGATGGTGCGCGGGAAGGTGACCAGCAGCTGCTCGAGACCGGCGAGGTGCGAGACCACCACCTGGTTGATGCTGACTGCGTTGCCGAGCAGCACGGGCAGGGTGGGTTCGAGGTCGACCAGCATCTTCTCCAGCTCCCGGGCGGTGCCGGGGGTGCCCTCCAGCACGCCGCGCAGGTCGGCGTCGCTGCGACGGAGGGAACCGGTCAGCAAGCGCAGGTCTCGTGAGAAGGAGCGGATGTTCTCGCCCTCGGCACGCTGGGTCCGCAGGACGGTCAGCCCGTTGTCGAGGAGGTTGATCGTCTCCTCCTCGTGGGCGGCCGCCTCGTCGATGAAACGGCTCCCCTCGTCGAGCATCTGCTGGAGCGCGCGGCCGGTGTCGCTGAACATCAGGCCCAGCTCCCGGACGACGACCTGCAGGCTGCGGCGGTCGACCGACGAGACGAACTGGTCGAGCTCGACCAGCAGGTCGGCCTCGTCGACGGGCATGGACGCCTCGCTGCCCTTGAGGGTGTCGCCCGCCTCGACGTAGGGGCCCTGGTCGTCGGGGGGCTCGAAGTCGAGGTACTGCTCGCCGACCGCCGAGAGGTTGTGCACGTACATCGGCGAGTCGGACGGCAGCTGGGTTCCGTCCTCCAGCGCGAGGTCGAGCCGCACGCCCTCCCGGGTCGGCTCCATCGCGGCAACCTCCCCGATCTTGACGCCCCGGTAGGTCACCTCGCTGCCCTCGAAGAGCCCGCCCGACTCCGGCAGGGTCGCGTGCACGGTGATGCCGCGGCCGAGGATCCGGTCCACGAACCCGAGGTAGCTGCCGGCGATGTAGACGATGCCGACGGCACTCAGGGTCAGGAAGGCCGCGATCCGGATCTTGACGCTGTGCGTCATGTCGACCCTCCCGACCCGTTGGGCTCGAAGCCGAACAGTCCGAGGTACGTCGGGGAGGCCGTCCCCATGCCCAGTGCATCGGTCAGGGCGGCGCTGAGCTCGGTGTCCAGTCGTGGGATCGGGAGCGGCGGGACCGTGGGGCCGCCACCGCCGCCACCACCACCGTCACCGGGCGGGCTGAGCGCCCGGCACACCGGGTTGTCCCGGTTGCGCGGCTTCTGGCACTCCTCCCGCAGCTTCTGGACCGACGCGTTCTGGCACGCCTTGCTCAGCGGGTTGCCGCTCTTGAGGCACTTCTCGACCGAGGTCAGGACGTCTCCGGGGTCTGGGAGGGGCGGGATCGGGCCACCGCCACCGCCACCGCCGTCGTCGGGCAGGAAGGTCTCGAGGTTGATGCCGGCACGGATCGAGGCGTTGGCGTAGTCACCCTTCACGACCTCCGCTGCTTCCTGGGGGAAGGGGAAGCTGATCATCATGTCCAGTCCCGGTGCCAGGCTCTTGCCGGCGGCATTGAGCTTGGTGAGGATCGGGCGCAGGTGGGCCAGGGTCGCGATCAGGTTCTCCTTGCTCGCCCCGATGACCCGGGCTCCCACCTTCCCGAGCCGCTGCAGGGCGCCGAGCATGCGGACCAGCTCCTGGTGCTGGTCGGCGAGCACCGAGACCGCGGGACCCATCACGTCGAGCGCATCGCCGATGGTCTTGCGCTCGGCGTTGAGAGTCGTGGCGAGGTCGTTCATCGACTCCATCGCGGCGATGATCTGCGCCTTCTGCTGGTCGAGTGTCCCGATCACGCTCTCCAGGGACCCGAGCAGGTGGCGGACCCGACCGGTCCGGCCGGACATCACGTTGTTGAGCTCCTGGGTGATCGTGCCGAGCTGGCCGACGCCACCGCCGTTGAGGATGAAGGACAGGGCCCCGAGGACCTCCTCGACCTCCGGGTTGCGACCGGTCGAGGAGAGCGGGATGTCGTCCCCGTCGCCCAGTCGGCCCACCGGCTCCTCGCCGACCGGCTCCTCGAGGGCGACGTACTTCTCGCCGAGCAGGCTGACCTGTCGGATGTCGGCGACCGCGTTGTCGGGAAGCTCCACGTCGTCGCGCACCAGCATGGTCACCTTGGCGTGCCAGCCGGTCCGGTCGACCTCGGTCACCTCACCGACGGTGACGTCGTCGACCATCACCACCGAGCGGGGTACGACGTTGAGGACGTCGGCGAACTCCGCGGTCACCTGGTAGGCGTCGTCCTCATCGACGGGCGACCCGGGCAGCGGCAGGTCGTAGGCGCCTTCGAACTCGCACCCGGAGAGCACGAGCGCCCCGGCCACCACAAGAGCGGGGACAGTGCGGCGCAGGCGGCGGCTCATGCTGGACCCCCCAGCAGGGTGTCGAGGCTCGCTTGCTCGTCACTGGCGTACTGCTTCGGAACGGTGCGCGAGTCGGGGTCGACGTCGGAGAGCCTGAGCGGCAGTTCGGGTGGGCCGCTGGGCGGCTCTCCTCCGACCACCGGCTCCAGCAGCTGCGTGAAGATCTCGCAGGCGAGGTTCTTGCTCGGGCGTGGCATGTCGGACTGCATCACGATCGCGCAGAGCAGGCCGTCGGGGTTGCCGAAGGTGCCCTCCAGGCCGATCCGGGAGCCGATCGACCCGGTCTGGGTGTTGAACGCGACCGCCAGGTTGCCCAGCGCGAGCGGCCCGACCCGCAGGACCGTGTCGAGGCTGTCCCGCTCGGAGTTGATGGTCTTCATGACCCGGGTGATCTTCTCCAGGTCGGTGACCAGCGCTGTGCGGTTGTTCTTCACGAAGCCCTCGACGGCTCCCACCGACCGGGACACGGCGTCGAGGGCACGCGAGAGCTCGACCCGTTCGCCGGCCAGCACCGACGAGACACCTGCGAGGTCCTTCATGAACGCGCGCACCAGCCGGTCGTTGTTGCCCAGCACCTCGGTGAACTTCGCGAGCTCGGTCACGGTGCCGAAGAGGTCGCCGCTCCCCCGCCCGAACGTCGCCGTAGCAGCGGACAGGTTCCGGATCATCTGGTTGCCCAGGCGGCCCTCGCCCTCCAGGTTGCGCGCGCCGGCGCGGAGCAGGTGGTCGAGCGTGCCGTCCTTGTTGACGCCGTTGGGTCCCAGCGCCTTCGACAGGTCACGCAGGCTGGAGTAGATCCGGTCGAGCTCCACGGGCACGCCGCTGTCCGGGAGCGGGATGTCGGCGCCGTCCTGCATGACCGGGCCGCCGGTGTAGGCGGGCGTCAGCTGCACGAAGCGGTCGGCCACCAGCGTGGGGGTGATGACTGCGGCCTTGGCGTCCGCGGGGAGCTTCTCCTCGGCGTCGTACTCCATCTCGACCCGCACCGAGTTGCCCTCGGGGACCACGGCGGTCACCCGGCCCACCTTGACGCCGAGGATCCGCACCTCCGAGCCCTCGTAGACGCTCACCGCCCGGGGGAAGTGGGCCGTCACCGTGCGGACCTCGTCGTCGCCACGCACCACGAAGAAGGTGGCGGCGAGCAGGATCACGGCGGTCGCGACCGCGAGCGCCCGTCCACTGACGTGCTGCCAGACCCGGTTCATCCCAGACCTCCTGGCTGGAACTCCCCGGTGGGGATGGTGGCGAGGTTGAAGACGTAGGCGTCGAACCACGGCCCGGTTCCGATGATGTTGCCGAGGATGGCGGAGTAGGGACCGACGGCGTCGAGGGTCGCCTTGAGCTGCTTGTCCTTGCGGATCAACATGTCGAGCAGGTCGTCGACCTCCTGCAGTGCCGGGCCGATCTCGGCCTGGTTGTCCCGGGCCAGGCCGCGCAGCTCGTCGGCCAGGATCCGGGCGTTGACCAGGAGCCGGTGGATGGCCGCCTTGCGACGTTCGAGCTCCTTGAACACCAGGTCGCTGCGGTCCATGAGCCGCACGATGTCGTGACTGCGATTGGCCAGCAGCGCGCTGACGCTGCGCGAGCTGCTCAGCAGAGACCGGATCTCGGCGTCGCGCGACGCGACGGTCTGGGACAGCCGGGAGATGCCCTCGAAGGTGGCGTGGACCTGCGGGGAGGAGGTGTTCATGGTCTGGGAGACCACGTCGAGCGCCTGCTTGAGCTGGCCGGTGTCGATCCGTTCGGTCGTGGTGGCGAGGTCCCCGAACACGCCGACGATGTCGTAGGCGGACTCGGTGCGGCTCACCGGGATCACGTCGTCCTCGTCGAGCTGGCCCGAGCCCGCCGGGGTCAGGTCGAGATACTTCTCCCCGAGCAGGTTGAGCACCTCGATCGACGCCTGGCTCTCGGTGCCGAACTCCACGTCCTTCTCGACCTCGAAGGTCACCACGACCTTGGCGCCCTCGAGCTCAACCTCGTCGACCCGGCCGACCCGGATGCCACCGACCTGCACGATGTTGCCGCTCCGGAGGCCGCTGGCGTCGGTGAACTCGGCGCGGTAGATGTCTCCGCTGAATCCGGGGAACTTGGAGAGGTTGAAGGACGCCGCCATCACCAGGAGCATCACCACGAGGGTGATGGCTCCCAGTCTGAGGATCTGGCCCTCGGTGTAGCGCCTCATGACTGGCACCTGTCGGCCGTCGAGTGGAACCGGATGCTGCTCAGCTCTCGGGTGAGCTCCTTGATGCCCGGGATGCCCGCCAGCTTCGGCAGCGCGATCTTCCCGGAGAACTCACACAGGTAGTAGCTGTACCAGGAGCCGTAGGTTCCGGTCCTCGTCTGGTCGGTCATCGACTCCGGCAGCCGGTCGAGGGTCTGCTCCACCACCGCGCGGTTCTCCGGCTGGTTGAGCAGTCGCGCCAGCCTGCGCAGCTGGACGATGTCGTCCTTGACCACCGGCCGGCTACGCCGCACCAGGTCGGCCACCACCACGGTCAGCTCGGACACGTTGTCGAGGGAGGCGCCGATGGTCGAGCGGTCGCGGGCCAGGTCGGTCATCCAGCCCTTGAGCTCGGTGATCAGCTGGCCCAGCTGCTCGCGGCGCTGGTCGACGGTGTCGAGGGTCTGGGTGAGGTTGGTGATCACCTCGCCGATGAGCTGGTCGCGGTCGGCGAGGGTGTTGGTCAGGGAGGCGGTCTTCGCCATCAGGGAGGACACGGTGCCGCCCTCTCCCTGCAGCACCTGCACCAGGTTGAGGCTCAGCTCGTTGACCTGGTCGGGGCGCAGCGCCTGGAACAGCGGCTGGAAGCCGTTGAAGAGGACCGTGAGGTCGAGGGCCGGGCTGGTGTTCTCGATCGGGATCGTGCCGTTGGGCTCGAGCGGCTGGGCGTCGGAGTCCGAGCCCCGCTCGAGGGCCATGTAGCGGTCGCCGACGAGGTTGAGGAAGCGGATCTCCGCGTGCGACGCCGTGGTCAGGTTGATCTCGTCCTTGACCTGGAAGGTCACGATTGCGTTGGTGCGCTGGTAGTGGTCCACCGACTTGACGTCGCCGACGTTGACGCCGGCGATTCGCACGTCGTCGCCCTCCTGCAGCATCGAGGCGTTGCTGAAGACCGCCTTGTACTCCTCACCGGCACCGAACCCGATGTTGCCCATGATGACGACCAGCAGGCCGGTCACGAGGATGGAGGCGACCGTGAAGATCCCGAGCTTGATCGCGGCACTGACAGTCGTGGAGTTGCGGCTCATGCCTCGCCACCTCCGGTCCGGACGACCGGGCCGTACATCAGCGGGCCGAGGGATCCGTAGGTGTCGACCGAGTGGCCGGACCGGTCGGCCAGCAGGGCGTTGATGATCTCCTGGTCGCCGGGCGTCCCGGCGAAGCCGGTCCCGGCTCCGGCCGAGGTCGGCGCGACCGGCGCCGTACTGGTGGGTGGGTTGTCGTCCAGCGAGGTGCCGTCGTCGAGCGGCTGCGGCGGGGCCGGCACCGGAGGGTTGGGCAGCCCGAGGCACCAGGGGCCGTGGCCGACCTCGCCGTAGACCGGGGTGTCGCGCCGGTCGTACTCGCGGTACTGCGGGGTGTTGAAGACGAAGAACTGGCGGATCATGTTGCCTTGGAAGACCGAAGCGAGCCGCGGGCGGTAGCGCGCCAGGCCCTTCAGCAGGCAGGGGTACTGCGGCGAGTAGGTGGCCAGCACCTGCAGGATGGGCTCGGTCACCTCGCCGACCCGGATCAGGTTGGTCTCGTTGTCGGACAGGATCCGGGTCGAGGTGTCGGCCAGGCCGGCCAGGTCACCGAAGAAGACATCGAGCTGTTGCCGCTTCTGGAGGATCGTCCGGCTCGTGGTGGTGGCGTTGCGCAGGACCCCGATCAGGTCGGGCGCTGCCGCGGCGTAGGTGTCGGCCACGTCGGCGAGCAGGATGAGGTCCTTGCGCAGTGTCGGGAGGTGGTCATCGATCGCGCCGAGGTAGGAGTCGAGCTTCTCGATGGTCTCGCCGAGCTGCTCGCCGCGGCCGTTCAGCGCCGTGGCGAGGGCATTGAGGGTGGCGTTGAGGTCAGCGGGTCGCACGGCTCGCAGCAGCGGGAAGAGGTTGGAGAGGATCCGGTTGAGCTCGACGTTGGTCTCCACGCGGTCCGACGGGATCACGTCGCCCTCCTCGAGGGACCCGGAGGACGGTGACTCCGGATCGACGAACGCGAGGTACTTCTGGCCGAAGAGGGTCGTGGGCAGGATCTGGACGCGGACGTTGTCGGGGATCTCCTCGGCGGCGGCGGGCGAGAGCGCGACCTCGATCGAGGCCTCCTCGCCGTCCTGGCTCACCTTGCGGACCGCGCCGACCAGTGCGCCGTTGACGCGGACATCGCCGAACTTGGCCAGCTGCAGGCCGGCCCGATCGGCCTTGACCGTCACCATCGTCACGTCGGCGAAGGCCTTCTGGTAGACCGCGATCGACAGCCCGATCAGAAGCGCGATCGTGGTCAGGAACGCCACACCGGCGAGGAGCAGCCGTCGGTGCTCCGCCGGAGTGTCGTGGTGGACGTTGACCAGCATGGCTATCCCGTGATCCGGACTGTCGTCGTGGAGCCCCAGATCGCGAAGCTGAGGAAGAAGTCGGCGACGACGACGGTGACGATGCTGGTCCGGATGGCTCGACCCACGGCCATCCCGACGCCGGCCGGGCCACCGGAAGCGGTGTAGCCGTAGTAGCAGTGGATGAGGATCACCGCGACCGCGAGGAACATCAGCTTGAAGAACGACCACAGCATGTCGACGGGAGGGAGGAACTGGAGGAAGTAGTGGTCGTAGGTGCCGGGAGACTGCCCGTAGATCAGCGTGGTGATCAGCCGTGGCGAGAGGTACGACGCGCACAGCGCCACGATGTAGAGCGGGATCACGGCGACGAAGGCGGCGATCATCCGCGTCGTCACGAGGTAGGGCAGTGACGGGACGCCCATCACCTCGAGCGCGTCGATCTCCTCGGAGATCCGCATCGCCCCGAGACGTGCCGTGTAGCCACAGCCGACCGTCGCCGCCAGCGCGATCGCGGAGACCAGCGGAGCGACCTCGCGCGTGTTGAAGTAGGCCGAGATGAACGCGGTGAACTTCGCGACCCCGATCTGGCTCAGCGAGGCGTAGCCCTGGATGCCGACCTCGGTGCCGGCGAAGAAGGCCAGGAACGCGATCACCCCGACCGTGCCGGCGATGAGGGTGAGGCCGCCGGCGCCGAAGGTCACCTCGGCGAGCGTGTTGAGGATCTCGCGCTTGTAGCGCCGCAGTGCCCGCGGGGTCCAGGCCAGCGCCTTGACGTAGAACAGCAGCTGGTCGCCGTAGTGCTCGAGGGAGTCACGTCGTCCCTGGACGACGGAGCCGGTGATCGACGTGAGGCTGGCCATCACAGTCCCGGGGGCGGAGCGATCTGGAAGTAGATCGCCGAGATCACGGCGTTGAGGAAGAACAGGAGCATGAACGCGACGATCACGGACTCGTTGACGGCGCGGCCGACCCCGCTCGGGCCACCGCCCGCGTGGAGACCCTTGAACGCCCCCACGATGGCGGCGATCCAGCCGAACATGGCCGCCTTGACCATCGCGACGTAGAGGTCGTTCAGGGAGGCCAGTGCGGTG
Source organism: uncultured Actinomycetota bacterium (assembly GCA_963841625.1). GTDB lineage: Bacteria > Actinomycetota > Actinomycetes > Propionibacteriales > Nocardioidaceae > Nocardioides. The sequence continues at coordinate 1,116,567 of CAWJDH010000009.1, forward strand.
AAGGAGGAGAGGAACGCCCCGGCCGATCCGCCCTGGACGATGACGGTGAAGAAGTAGCCCCCGCCGATGCCGGCCGCGATGACAAGGCCGTTGATCATCACTGCGACGAAGACGGTCGCCACCACCCGGGGTGCGATCAGGCGGGCCAGCGGGTCCACACCGAGCACCTCCATCGCGTCGATCTCCTCGCGGATCTTGCGGGCACCCATGTCCGAGCAGATCGCCGACCCGGCGGCGCCGGCGATGATCATCGCGGCGGCGATGGGTGCGGCTTCCCTCGTGACCGCGAGCACGGCGGTGGCGCCGGCGAAGGACTGGGCACCGAGCTGCCCGGTCAGGTTCCCCACCTGCAGAGAGATGACGGCACCGAACGGGATCGAGACCAGGATGGTCGGCATCAAGGTGACGCTGGTGATGAACCAGGCCTGCTCCAGGAACTCACGGAACTGGAAGGGGGTGGTGAAGATCCGCTTGGTGACCTCGACGATCATCGCAGCCAGCTCACCGGGGCCGCGCACGACGGACACAGCAGAGAACGCCATCTGTCACCTCCCCGGGGTCGGTCGAGCGCCGCCCAAGAATAGAACGTGTTCTCGTTTTGGGCAATCTGACGTCCAGCCCCCCAGCCACCTGCCACCCGGTACAACGACGCCGCCACGCCGATGTCACGGCGGGCCGGATCACAACCGGGGCCACCGAACCGTCCTAGGATGCCGCATGTGACTGGGGCCGGTACGAGGTTCGCCCGGGCAGTTGGCGACCACCCCTCGGCTGTCCTCCTCGCGGCCCAGCTGATCGCCGTCCTGGCCTACCCGTTCTTCGCGGACACCACGGCGGGACGAGTGGCACTGGGGGTGGTCCAGCCCGCGATCGTGCTGATCGCGGTCTACGCGGTCCGTCGTACTCCGGCACTCAGCTGGGTCGCCGCCCTCCTCGGTCTTCCAGCGGTCGTGTTCAGCGTCCTCGAGGCGGTCTCACCCCGAGAACGACGTGGTGACCGTCGGCTCCGCGTTCTTCCACGTGCCGTTCTACTTCTTCGTCTCCTACGCGATGATCCGCTACCTGTTCGCCGATGACCGGGTCACCCGGGACGAGCTGTTCGCCACCGCGGCGGCCTTCACCGTGGTGGCCTGGGGGTTCGCCTACCTGTACGCCGCGGCGCAGGTGCTGTGGCCCGGCTCGTTCATCGGCGCGGGTGGGCCGGGCGACCGGTCGTGGTTCGACCTGCTGTTCCTCTCCTTCACCACGCTGACCAGCGTCGGTCTCTCCGACGTGCTGCCGGTGCTCCCCCACGCCCGCTCGCTGGTGATGGTCGAGCAGGTGGCCGGGGTGCTGTACGTCGCCCTCGTGGTCGCCCGGCTGGTCGGGCTGACTGTCGTCGGCCGGGCCGACAGGTAGCCGCGACTGACTACGCAGCGCTTGTTTACGATGGCGCACGTGGCCGAAGCCTTCTGGGGCGAGTTCGAGCTCGACCCGCGGCACCCGTCGTTCGCCCCCCTTCGCGCTTCCGACCGGGACCGGGAGCTGGTCAGCCGGGTGCTCACCGAGGGCTACGCCCAGGGCCGGCTCGACCGCGAGGAGCTCGACGCGCGAGCCGCCTCCCTGGCCGCGGCCCGGACCCTCGGCGACCTGCCACCGCTCGTGGCTGACCTGGTGCCCGTCACGCCCGGCGCCGCCTACGGCACCCGCCCACTGGGGCCTGAGGAGCTGCGTGAGCGCGCGGTCGCGAACTGGGAGCGCTCACGACGCGACGCGATCTGGACCGTCCTGTCCGCCTCGTTGATCTGCTGGGTCATCTGGCTCGCCATCGGCCTCGGCGAGGATCGCTTCGATGCGGGCTTCCCCTGGCCCCTCCTCGTCACGGCCGGGACCCTTCTCAACGTTGCCCGGCTCCAGTACCGCCGCCAGGACCTGATGGCCGACGAGGTCAGATCACTGGAGCGGAAGCAGGAGCGGGAACGGCGTCGCGAGCTCGGGCAGAGGCCCGACGACCACGAGGGGCCCCCCTCAGCCTGAGGCGTCCCACCTCGGCGGACGGTCCCGCTTCGGGAGCTTCGAGACCACCAGCCGGTAGGACTCGTCCACGGCATCCTTCAGGTCCTCGTCCGGGATCGCACCGGCGAACGAGAGATCGTTCCAGCCGGAGCGCCCGATGTAGGCCATCACCGAGGCGTCCTCCGGGTAGCGCTGGAGCCACTCGTCGGCAACCTCGCGGGTTGCTCCGCCCTTGACGCCCACCCCGTCGCCGCCGAGGAAGGCGAAGATCTTGCCCCTCCCGTCGGGGCCGACCTTCATCACCGGATGCTCGTGACCGCCCGAGTCGTCATCCTCGGCATCCGGCCCGCCGCCCCACGGCCAGTCGGGCCAGGCCCCGGGCTTGCGCAGGCAGTAGTCGCGCATCGTGTCGGCGTCCACGAGGCCAACGTACGTCGTCGCGGCAGCGAGCCGACCTAGCTGTCCTCCATCACTGCCCAGACGGTCTTGCCGTGGACCCGTGAGGGGAACACGCCCCAACAGCGAGTCAGCGCCCTCACCACCAGCAGCCCACGATCGCGCAACGGAGCCTCGAGGGGGTCACTGTGTTCGATCGGCTGTGGGACCCGGTAGTTGTCCGCGCCATAGTCGTGCACGGCGATCCGGATCCGGTCGTCCACGCGACTCAGCGCGAGGTCCAGAACGGTCTGCGCCTCCAGGATCGAGTGGGTGACGAGCTCACTGACGACGAGGTTCGCAGGCCAGATCAGGTCCTCCATCTGCCAGCCGCGCAACGTCCAGCGGGTGAACGCGCGCGCGACGTCGGACGCCTGGGGCTGCGGGGTCAGGAAGGTCATGCTGCGGTCCTGGTGCGGTACGACGTCGTTGGCACGCTCCATCCCCTCCTCATCGGAGCGAGCCAGCAGGACCCGGTCGGTGATCGTCGGCGGGAGTCGGGGCGCGGCCCTTTCCGGGTGAGGCACACAGACCGCGACGACCGTTCCGGGCCACGCGGCCAGGTAGTCGGCCACCGGGTCGAGCACCTCGGCCAGCAGACGGGAGTTGCCAGACACGTGGTGCAGGTCGAGGACCACGATCCGTGGGTTGTCGGCGAGCGCGTGCTTGAGCTCGCTGACAACGTCGGAGGGCAGGCGATAGCGGCCGGTGATCCTGACGATCCCGGCTCCCGGGAGTTCTGTGTCGTGAGGCACAGGTCGTGTGGCCATCACCCAGCACCCTTCGTGCCCGCGAGCTCGCAACGTGCGCTCCTTCGGGGCCGGCCCGGCTCGGTCCGGACAGGCTTCGCGCGGGCTGCGATTTCACGGCGCACCAGACTCATACCCGGCACGAGAGGTCCGTAACCAGAAACCTGCGAACGGGCTAGACCGGGACTGGTGCCTCTCCGAGGACCCGTCGTCGAGGTCGCCTCAGTCCTCCAGCACGCCGGCTTTCCGGGCCGCCTCGACGATCCGGCGTACGTTGTCGAGGCTGCCGCACCCTGCGTCGACCTGGGCGTTGCGCTCGCGGGCGAAATGCTCCCCCAGGTCGGCGCGGACCTGGGGCCCGACCTCCTCGCGGGCGGGGTTGAGGATCGTCAGCTCCTCCTCGGTGAGGTGGTGGCTGACGGCGGCGGCGAGCTTCTCGACGGCGTCGTCGAAGCCCTGCGTGTCGGTCCCCTTGAGCTCGAGGACCGCGAGGAGGGCCTCGTGCCCCTCGGCGTGCTCCTCCTCGCCGTGCTCTGCCTCGTGCTCGCCGATCGCCTTCTTGCGGCGGAGCTTGGGGTAGACGTACTTCTCCTCCGCCTCGGCGTGCGCGACGTGCAGGGTGGCGAACGCCTGCCGCACCGCGTCGCGGTCGTTGCTGCTGTCTCGCAGGTCCCGCAGCAGGGACTCGAAGAGCCGGTGGTCGTCGAGGATCAGGTCGATGACGTCGCCGGAGAGCGGCCGTCCGAGGTCGATGGTGGTCATGCGCACACCCTAGATGTTGAGTTGGGCCTCGCGGCCCCTCGAGTTGGGCCTCGCGGCCCTTCGCCGGGGCCATCCTGCCCAACTCAACGAGTCACTCGGTCGCCGGCCCTCACTTCGTCGCCGGCGCTCGCTTCGCTCGCGCAGCTCCTCGCTCGTCGCAATCCCACGAGCTCGTTCCTCGCTCGGGGTTGCTCCTCACTTCGTCGCTTCCATCATCTGGCGGAGCTCCTTCTTGAGGTCGGAGATCTCGTCTCGCAGCCGGGCGGCGACCTCGAACTGGAGCTCGGCGGCGGCCGCCTTCATCTGGTCGGTGAGGTCCTGGATCAATCCCGCCAGCTCGGCGCTGGGCAGCCCGGCGAGGTCGGCGGCGTGCTTGCCGGAGGCCTCCCGGCCCAGGCCGGGCACCGGTGCCTTGCGGCCCTTCGGGTCGAGGTGCTGCCAGGTCTCGAGGAGCTCCTTGGTGTTCTCGTCCTCCCGGGCCAGCATCTCGGTGATGTCGGCGATCTTCTTGCGCAGCGGTGTCGGGTCGACACCGTTGGCGGTGTTGTAGGCGACCTGCTTGGCCCGGCGCCGGTTGGTCTCGTCGATCGCCTTCTCCATCGAGGGCGTGATCTTGTCGGCGTACATGTGCACCTGGCCGGAGACGTTGCGCGCGGCCCGGCCGATCGTCTGGATCAACGACTTGTCGGAGCGCAGGAACCCTTCCTTGTCGGCGTCGAGGATCGAGACCAGGGACACCTCCGGCAGGTCGAGGCCCTCGCGGAGCAGGTTGATCCCGACCAGGACGTCGTAGTCACCGAGCCGCAGGTCGCGCAGCAGCTCGATCCGCTTGAGCGTGTCGACCTCGGAGTGGAGGTAGCGGGTGCGGATGCCGGCGTCGAGGAGATAGTCGGTGAGGTCCTCCGACATCTTCTTGGTCAGGGTCGTGACCAGGACCCGCTCGTTGCGCTCGGTGCGGGTGTTGATCTCGTGGATCAGGTCGTCGATCTGGCCCTTGGTGGGCTTGACCACCACCTCGGGGTCGACCAGGCCGGTGGGCCGGATGATCTGCTCGACCGTGTCGCCGCCGACCTTGTCGAGCTCGTAGTCGCCGGGCGTCGCGGACAGGTAGATCGTCTGCCCGATCCGGTCGAGGAACTCCTCCCACCGCAGCGGGCGGTTGTCCATCGCGCTGGGCAGCCGGAAGCCGTGGTCGACGAGGTTGCGCTTGCGGGACATGTCGCCCTCGTACATGCCGCCGATCTGCGGCACCGCGACGTGGGACTCGTCGATGACGAGGAGGAAGTCCTCGGGGAAGTAGTCGAGCAGGCAGTTGGGGGCCGAGCCGCGCGAGCGGCCGTCGATGTGCATCGAGTAGTTCTCGATGCCGGAGCAGGACCCGACCTGCCGCATCATCTCCACGTCGTAGGTCGTCCGCATCCGGAGCCGCTGCGCCTCGAGCAGCTTGCCCTGCCGCTCGAAGAGGGCGAGCTGCTCCTCGAGCTCGGCCTCGATGCCACGGATGGCCCGCTCCATCCGCTCGGGACCGGCGACGTAGTGGGTGGCGGGGAAGATGTGGAGCTCCTGGTCGTCGGTGAGCACCTCACCGGTCACCGGGTGCAGGGTCATCAGCCGCTCGACCTCGTCGCCGAAGAACTCGACCCGGATCGCCAGCTCCTCGTAGACCGGGAAGATCTCGAGGGTGTCGCCGCGGACCCGGAAGGTGCCGCGGGTGAACGTCATGTCGTTGCGGGTGTACTGGATCTCGACCAGCCGACGCAGGATGGAGTCGCGGTCGTGTTCTTCGCCGACCCGGAGGCGGACCATGCGGTCGACGTACTCCTGCGGAGTGCCGAGGCCGTAGATGCACGAGACCGTCGACACCACGATCACGTCGCGCCGGGTGAGCAGCGAGTTGGTGGCGGAGTGGCGGAGCCGCTCGACCTCCTCGTTGATCGAGGAGTCCTTCTCGATGTAGGTGTCGGTCTGGGGGACGTAGGCCTCGGGCTGGTAGTAGTCGTAGTAGGAGACGAAGTACTCGACCGCGTTGTCGGGGAAGAGCTGTCGCAGCTCGTTGGCGAACTGCGCCGCGAGCGTCTTGTTGGGCTGCATCACCAGGACCGGGCGCTGGACCTGCTCGGCCACCCAGGCCACCGTCGCGGTCTTGCCGGTGCCGGTGGCGCCGAGCAGGACGATGTCCTTGACCCCGCCCTCGACCCGCTCGCGGATCTCGGCGATCGCAGTCGGCTGGTCGCCCGAGGGCTGGTAGTCGGAGACCACCTTGAAGGGCGCCACCCGGCGCTCCAGGTCGGTCACTGGTCGCATGTGCACGAGCCTACGACGGCGGCGCCGACAACGGTGCCGCGAGGAATCAGGACTGGGGTGATGGCCCAACTGGGCCATGCCGAAATGACCCGCAACGACCACCTAACCAACGCACCCGTCCCGAGGTTGTACACGGCAGATGAAGAGATCCACGTCAGCGCGTCGCCGGTCTCGACGAACTTCTCGGCGAGCACGACGTTCGTGGACCGAGAACCAGGTCCGATTTCTCGGGGGGCCTGGTTCTCGGGACGCGATGCCTCTGGGAGAGCGTCGTGCGGACCGGCTGGTTCTCGTCGGGTGCAGCGCGCCTGCCGCCGCTAGATTGTCCGGGTGAGCACGCGGGAACGCAGGGCACTCGGACGGCTGGCCCGCGTCCTGAGGCGCACGCTCCTGACGGTCCTCGGGTCCCAGCTGGTCCTGGCGATCGGAATGTCGCTGGTGGACTCCTACCGCCGCCGCGGCAAGAAGGCCAAGCCGTTCCCCACGACACCCCCGCGGACCGTGGAGATCGGTGAGGGCACGATCACGACCTACACCTACGGTCGTGACCTCTACGCGGACATGCTCGCGGCCATCGAAGGGGCGAAGCGGCAGGTCCTCCTCGAGACCTACATCTGGAAGGGCGACGAGGTCGGCGAGCGGTTCAAGAGCGCGCTGGCTGCGGCGGCCGACAGGGGCGTCGAGGTCTACTGCGTCTACGACGGCTTCGCCAACCTCGTGGTCAGCCCGCGGTTCAAGAGGTTCCCGGCCACCATGAAGGTGCTTCGCTATCCCGTCTACTCGGCCGGGTGGCGGTTCTTCGACCTGCGCCGCTACGGCCGCAACCATCGCAAGATCCTCGTGGTCGACGACGAGGTGGGATTCGTCGGCGGCTACAACATCGGCACGCCCTACGCCACCGAGTGGCGGGACACCCACGTCCGGATCACCGGGCCCGGCGTGTGGGACCTGAAGCGGGCCTTCGCCGACTTCTGGAACCTGCACCGCCGCCGGCGGATCGGCCAGAGCGAGCGACCGCTGCTCATGGAGACACCCTCCACCTGGGAGCCGCGGATCCGGCTGCACCGCAACGTCCCGCGGCTCTGGATGTTCCCGATCCGCGCGATGTACATCGAGGCGATCACGCGGGCCAGTCGCAACGTGTGGATGACCCAGGCCTACTTCATCCCGGACCAGGACTTCGTCGACGCGCTGAAGGAGGCCGCGGGGCGCGGCGTCGACGTACGCCTGCTGGTGCCGCTGAAGTCCAACCACATCGTGGCCGACTGGCTCTCCCGCGGCTACTACTCCCAGCTCCTCGGCGCGGGCGTGCGGATCTTCCGCTTCCGCGACGCGATGGTGCACGCCAAGACCTCCACCGTGGACGGGGCCTGGGCAACCGTTGGCACCGCCAACATCGACCGGCTGAGCCTGACCGGAAACTACGAGGTCAACGTCGAAGTCATCGACGAGGCGCTCGCCAAGGCGCTCGAGGAGATCTACCGCGTCGACGAGTCCAACTGCCTCGAGCTCACCCGCGCGGAGTGGGAGGCTCGCGACCTGCACCGAAAGTTCACCGAGTTCGTGCTCGCGCCCCTGCGTCCCCTGCTCTGAGAGCGCCGGTCTAGCCCATTCGGGCCATTGCTCCGGCCGGTTCCGCCGGGTCAGGATCTGCCATGGCGCTTCTCGGGAGCACTCACATCCGGCATCAGGTCCGGGCGGTCCCGTCACCTCCCGGCGCCGTGGCCAGCTTCGCGCGCTGGGTGGCCGAGGAGTGCCCCCAGGAGGCGCGGGTGCTGAACATCGGCGCCGGCTGCAACCTCTCCGGCTCCCTCACCCCGGTGCGCCGCCGCGCAGGCGTGCTCGTCGGGGTCGACCCGGACCCCGCCATCAGCGACAACCCCACCCTGGACGAGCGTCACTGCCAGTCGCTGGAGGAGTACGCCGCGACCGGACCGGAGCCGTTCGACCTCGCCTTCTCGGTGTTCGTGCTGGAGCACGTGCACGACCCCACAGCCTTCACCCACGCCAGCGCGCGCGTCCTGCGACCCGGGGGTGTGCTGATGGGCATGACCGTGAACATGTGGCACTACTTCGGTCTGGCCACCTGGGCCGCCACCCGCGCCGGAGTGGCCGACCGCCTTCTCCCCCACCTGCGGCCCCGGGAGCAGGTCGACCACTACCACTTCGCCACCGAGTACCGCCTCAACACGATCCGGGCGATGATGCGGCACCTGGAGGGCAGCGGCTTCGACGAGGTGGAGTTCCGGTGCTGGGACCTCCCGTCCATGTACGAGCCCTATCTCCCCACACCCGTCCGGGGCGTGGCCGGGCTCTACAACAAGGCGGTCTACCGGATCGGCTCGCCCCACCTGATGGGGCACATCACCTTCCGGGCCACGATGGGCTAACGAGCCTGCGGGATGTCGATCACCGAGCTCAGCTGGAGCGCCTTCGCGCGGTCGCCCTTGACCTTGAGCTGGCCGCGGAGCACGCCGGCGATCGGGCTGAGGTGACCGGTCGCCAGCCGGAGGAAGTCGTGGCCCTCGCAGGTGACGGTGGCGTCGCGGTCGCCGCCCTCGTCGCCGTCGGTCACGGTCGCCACCCCGCGGTCGACCTCGACGACGTACCGCTCGACCTCGCCGGAAGGCGCGCCGGTCAGCCGGAACCCCACCCGCAGCTGCGCCTTGGCGGCCTTCTTCGGGTCGACGAAGTCGGGCAGCCGACGGAAGATCTCGCCGAGGACGACCGTCCGGAAGCCGGAATGCATCACCTTGGCCAGGTGGTCGCCCTTGACGCCCTTGAGGGCGGTGGCCACGTCGACCGGATCGAGCGCGGTGGGGTCGACCGCGACGGAGTCGGTCCCGGGCACCCGGAAGATGCCGCCGACCCCCAGGGCCAGGTCGGCGTCGCCCTCGATGTCGAGCCCACCGGCGAGGTACTCCAGTCCCGCGTTGCGCTCGCCGCTCACGAGCCGGATGAAGACGAGCACGCTGGTGGTGAGTACGACGTCGGCGGGGGTCCGGTCGTCCGCATCTGGCCGAAGCTCCATGGTGCCTTCGTCGAAGGCCAGGGCATGACGTTCGAGCAGGGTGCCGCGCTGCTGGAGGTCGAATCGGATCACCCCGCGGAGCCGGGCGACCCGCTCGGGGACCGAGAACTCGTGGAGACGACCGAGGATCCCGGCGACGGCCGCGGACCGGATCTGTTCGCGGTCGATCAGCGCCAGCAGGTCGGCGTCGGAGGCCGCCGCCACCGCCTGCACGAGGAGCTCGGGATCGACGGCGCCGAAGAAGCGGGCGGCCTCTCCGGAGTCGGCGGTCTTGAGCTGGTCCAGATCGGGGCGCACGCCGGTCAAGTTACCCCTCATCCGGCCGGAAGGTGGGACCGCGGTGCCATCCGCGGGCCGCGCCGCGGGCGGCGAAGACCGGTCAGCGCGATCAGGGCGACGACCCGGCCACGGTGCGGCCGCCACGGCTCGAGGAACTCCTCGAGCTCGTCGTCGTCCATGGGCGTGCCCCTCACCGCCCATCCCACGTCCGCCGCCACGTGGTAGTCGCCGAAGGAGACGGCGTCGGCGTCCCCCAGAGCCCGTGAGCGGACCTCGGCGCTGGTCCACCGCCCGACGCCGGGAAGGCTGCGCAGCCGTCGGTCGGCTTCCTCGCCGGGCAGGGCGGCGAGACGTTCGAGGGAGCCGGCCACGGCGGCCGCCCGCACGACGGGCCGCGACCGGGCGGGGTCGATGTGCAGGCGCAACCACTCCCAGGACGGGATCGTGCGCAGCGTGTCCGGGGTCGGCTGGACCCAGAGCCCGGCGTCCGCGCCGGGGCCCGGCGCACGCTCGCCGTACCGCCGGACCAGGCGCCGGAACCCGGCGAAGGCCTCCTGGCCGGTCACCTTCTGCTCGATGATCGCCGGGACGAGTGCCTCCAGCACCAGCCCGGTGCGGCCAAGACGCCAGTGCGGGTGGTGCCGCTGGGCCTGCTCCAGGAGGGGAAGGCGGGGCTCGAACCCGGTCGGATCGTCGTCGTCGCCGAGCAGCCCGGGTAGCGAGTCCAGCGCCCAGGCCGCGCCCGGTCCCCACGCGTGGGCCTCCACGACCGCTTCGGCGGGCCGGGGCTCCACCAGCAGGGAGGCGGGACCCTCCGGGGTGCGGAGCCCGCGCCAGTGCCGGGAGCCGTCGATGCGGTAGGTCGGGTCGCCCGCACCGCGCCGGGACTGGCCGAGGATCCGGCCGACCGGGCACGGCCACTCCGGACGCCACGTCCGCGCATGCTCGGTCACGCGCCAACAGTAGGCGGCTCGCTAGGTTGGATCCGTGGCCAGGGAAGTGAGCAGCGACGAGAGCCAGGGGAAGCGGGAGCTCGAGGAGGGCATCGAACGGGACTTCTCCACGCGGATGTCGTACGGCGACTACCTGCGTCTCGACCGGCTGCTGACGGCGCAGCAGCCGCAGAGCGACCCACCGCTGCACGACGAGCTGCTCTTCATCATCCAGCACCAGACCTCCGAGCTCTGGCTCAAGCTGATGGTCCACGAGCTGCGGTCGGCCCGCAGCCTGCTCGGCGCGGACGACCTGGCGCCGGCCCTGAAGCGGATGGCCCGGATCAAGCACATCCAGCACGTCCTCACCGACCAGTGGACCGTGCTGGCGACGATGACCCCCAGCGAGTACGCCGAGATCCGCCCCTTCCTCGCCACCAGCTCGGGCTTCCAGTCGGCGCAGTACCGCGAGGTCGAGTTCCTGCTCGGCAACAAGGACGCCGACATGGTCGAGGTCTTCGCCCACGACCCCAAGGCCCAGCTCGAGCTCGAGACACTGCTGCACGAGCCGAGCCTGTACGACGAGTTCCTGGCCTTCCTGTCACGCCAGGGCTACGCCGTGCCCGACGAGCTCCTGGACCGCGACTGGTCGCGAGCCCCACCGGCTCAACCCGGACCTGGTCGACACCTTCGCCGGTGTCTACGCCGCCCCTCACGACCACTGGGGCGTCTACGAGACCTGCGAGGAGCTCCTCGACATCGAGGACAACTTCCAGGACTGGCGGTTCCGGCACCTCCAGGTCGTCCAGCGGACGATCGGCCACAAGACCGGCACCGGCGGTTCGACCGGGGTCGACTTCCTGCGCCGGGCACTGGACCTGACGTTCTTCCCCGAGCTGTTCGCGGTGCGGACCCGGATCGGTGAGTGAGGGCAGGGGCTTGCTGCTCGCCGACATCGTGGCCGCCTCGCGCACCGTCGCCGCGACCCGCTCTCGCAAGGCGAAGGTCGCCGCCCTCGCCGACGCGCTGGCATCGGCCGCACCGGAGGAGATCGGGACGGTCGCGTCCTACCTCGCCGGGTCGCTCCGGCAGCGTCGTACCGGCCTGGGCTGGCGCGGCGTCAGCGACCTGCCGCCGCCCGCGGAGTCCCCGCGTCTGGAGGTCCTCGAGGTGCACGAGCTCTTCGACCGGATCGCTGCGATGGCCGGCTCCGGCTCGCAGGCGGCCCGCAAGGCGGCCGTGGCCGAGCTCTTCGGCCGGGCCACCGAGGACGAGCAGGCATGGCTGCGGGGCATCGTCACGGGGGCCGTCCGGCAGGGCGCTCTCGACGCCCTGCTGCAGGAGGCGGTGGCCGCGGCGGCGGGGGTGCCGCTGACCGTCGTACGACGCAGCGCGATGCTGGCCGGCTCCACCCCGGAAGTTGCGGTCGCCGCGTTGACCGGCGGCGAGGAAGCGCTCGCCGGGTTCGGGCTCGAGGTAGGACGACCGGTGCTGCCGATGCTGGCGTCGAGCGCACCCGACCTCGCCGCCGCGATGGCGAAGGCGGGCGGCGGCGAGATCGCGGTCGACGTGAAGCTCGACGGGATCAGGATCCAGGTCCACCGCACCGGCAGACGACGATCCGGGTCGTCACGCGATCCCTCGACGACATCACCGCCCGGCTTCCCGAGGTGGTCGCGATCGCCCGGGAGGTGCCGGCCACGTCGTTCGTGCTCGACGGGGAGGCGATCGCACTCGACGAGGACGGTCGACCGAGGCCCTTCCAGGAGACCGCCTCCAGGACCGCCATGGGCAGCGGCGTCGAGGTGACGCCGTACTTCTTCGACGTGCTCCACGTCGACGGGGCCGACCTGCTCGACTCCCCCGGCCGCGAGCGCGCGGCCGCGCTGGAGGCGCTGGTGCCGGAACGCCACCGGGTGGCCCGGCTGGTCACCGACGACACCGACACGGCCGGGCGGTTCCTCGAGGACGCGCTCGCCGCCGGGCACGAGGGCGTGGTGGTCAAGAACCTCTCCGCGGCGTACGACGCCGGCCGGCGCGGCTCGGCCTGGGTGAAGGTGAAGCCGGTGCACACCCTCGACCTGGTGGTGCTCGCGGTCGAGTGGGGCAGCGGCCGTCGCGAGGGCTGGCTCTCCAACATCCACCTCGGCGCCCGCGACCCCGGGTCGGGCGGCTACGTGATGCTGGGCAAGACATTCAAGGGGATGACCGACGAGATGCTTGGCTGGCAGACCGAGCGGTTCACCGAGCTGGCCGTCTCCCCCGACAGCATCCGCGACAACTACGTCGTCGAGGTGCGGCCAGAGCAGGTGGTCGAGATCGCGTTCGACGGGATCCAGCGCTCATCCCGCTATCCCGGCGGGATGGCGCTGCGGTTCGCCCGGGTCGTGCGCTACCGCGACGACAAGCGGCCGGAGGAGGCAGACACGATCGACCAGGTGAGGGAGCACTTCGCCCGCTGATCCTGTGACAACTGTTCAACTAAGGGTTGCAGGATGCCTACGATGACCCCATGGCCACTGCCCCGGAGACCGACGGACGCCGGAGGGCCGCGGCCGCGCGGCGTCGTACCCGCGAGAAGGAGATCCTGGCCGCGACCCGGCGACTGTTCGACGAGCGGGAGGTCGCCGAGGCCCGGATCGACCACATCGCCGACGCGGTCGGGATCAACCGCGCGATCGTCTACCGGCACTTCACCGGCAAGGAGGAGATGTTCGCGCTCACGCTCGTCGGGTACCTCGACGAGCTCTCCGAAGCGCTCACCGCGGCGTCGGCCGACGAGGATCCCCGGGAACGGCTCGCGGCGCTGACCGGCGCGTTCGTGGACTACGGCGTCCGGTACCCCGCCTTCGTCGACTGCGCCCAGGCGCTGATGCGGCGTAGCGGACCCGAGCTGTTCGACGAGATCTCCGAATCCGCGATCTACCGTCTCGGCCGAGCGATCTCCTCCTGCCTCGCCGTGCTCTCCTCGACCCTGGAGGCGGGGGTCGAGTCCGGTGACTTCAGCGTCGACGACCCCGAGCTGCTGGCGAACGCGCTCTACGCCAGCGGGCTCGGCGCCCTGCAGCTCGCGCGGGTCGGCATCCTGGTCAAGGAGGCCGCCCCCGGCGTACCCAAGGTCGCCAAGGTCTCCCCCGACCAGGTCAAGGACTACCTCGTCGCCTCAGCCCTCGCCCTCGCCAGCCCCCGTTGAGTTGAGTTGGGCATGCGGGCCCCTCGAGTTGGGTGCAATGGCCCTCGGCAGGGGCCAGGAAGCCCAACTGAAGGGGCCATTACCCCCAACTCAACGGGAGGGGGTCAGCGCTCGAGGATGGCGGTGACGCCCTGGCCGCCGGCGGCGCAGACGGAGATCACGCCGCGTCCGGAGCCCTTCTGCTCGAGCAGCTTCGCCAGGTTCATCAGGATCCTCCCCCCAGTGGCGGCGAACGGGTGGCCCGCGGCCAGCGAGGAGCCGTTGACGTTCAGCCGGGCGCGGTCGACCGCTCCGAGCGGGGCGTCGAGGCCGAGGCGCTCCTTGCAGAAGATCGGGTCCTCCCACGCCTTGAGGGTCGCCAGCACCTGCGAGGCGAACGCCTCGTGGATCTCGTAGAAGTCGAAGTCCTGCAGGGAGTAGCCCTCACGCGACAGCATCCGGGCCATGGCGTACGCCGGTGCCATGAGCAGTCCCTCGCCGCCGTGCACGTAGTCGACCGCAGCCGTCTCGGAGGCGGTGAGGTAGGCGAGCACCGGGTGGCCGTGCTCCTTGGCCCACTCCTCGGAGGCGAGCAGCACGACTGAGGCGCCGTCGGTCAGCGGGGTGGAGTTGGCTGCGGTCATCGTCGCGGCCTCGCCCTTGCCGAAGACCGGCTTGAGCTTGGCGAGCTTCTCGACCGACGAGTCGGCGCGCAGGTTCGAGTCGCGCTCGAGTCCGCGGAACGGCGTGATCTGGTCGTCGAGGAAGCCGGCGTCGTACGCCGCCGCGAGGCGCTGGTGGGACGTGGCGGCGAGCTCGTCCTGCTCCTCGCGCCCGATCTGCCACTCCAGCGCGGTGAGCGCGGCGTGCTCCCCCATCGACAGTCCGGTGCGCGGCTCGCCGTTCTGGGGGATGTCGAGGCCGATGTCCGTCGGCCGGATGGCACCCAGCGCTGCGAGGCGCCCCTTGGTGTCGCGAGCCGCGTTGACCTTCATCAGCTTCTTGCGGAGCTTGTCGCTGATCGCGACCGGGGCGTCGGAGGTGGTGTCGGTTCCGCCCGCGATCCCGACCTCGATCTGGCCGAGGGCGATCTTGTTGGCGACACCGATGGCGGCCTGGAGGCCGGTGGCGCACGCCTGCTGGATGTCGTTGGCCGGGGTCTCCGGGGACAGCTTCGAGCCGAGCACCGACTCCCGGGCCAGGTTGAAGTCGCGCGCGTGCTTCAGCACGGCTCCTGCGACCACCTCGCCGACCCGCTCGCCCTCGAGCCCGAACCTGGTGGCCAGGCCGTCGATGGCGGCGGTCAGCATCTCCTGGTTGGAGGCGTCGGAGTAGGTCGTGTTGGAACGGGCGAAGGGGATCCGGTTGCCGCCGAGGACGGCGACCCGTCGAGTCTGGGAGTTCATGCTCCTATCCTTGCCCGTGGACCCACGTGAGGGAATGCAATGAGCGCCACATCACGATAAGTGGACTCGAAGTTACACATCTAGTTACATGAACTCGACACCCCACCGTCTGGAGGATCCCCCACCCATGAGTGACCGTTACCAGGGCTTCGTGCAGACCCCGATCGGCAAGCTGCTCGTCAAGAACCTCGGCCTGCCGAACCCGGTGCCGCTGGAGCGGTACGTCGACGGCGAACCGCTCGTCGACGGCACCGTCGCGGTCGGCGGGACCGGGCGCCTCGCCGAGTCACTGCCCGGGATCCTGGACCTCCTCGGCATCGCCTCGACGCACACCACCGACGCGGCCCAGAAGTACAAGGGCCTGGTCTTCGACGCCACCGGGCTGACCAGCACCTCCGAGCTCTCCGCGCTCCGCGACTTCTTCACCCCACTGCTCCGCAGCCTCGAGACCTGCCCCCGCGTGGTCGTGCTCGGCACCCCGCCCGAGTCCGTCGAGGGGAGCGAGCGCGTGGCCCAGCGCGCGCTCGAGGGCTTCACCCGCAGCCTCGGCAAGGAGCTCGGCCGCGGCGGCACCGTCCAGCTGGTCTACGTCGCCGATGGGGCCGAGGGCGCGACCGCCTCCACCCTGGGCTTCCTGCTCTCCCCCAAGTCCGCCTACGTGTCCGGCCAGGTGATCCGGATCGGCGCCACCGGCGAGACGAACGCCGCCGACGTCGACGACCTGCTCCGGCCGCTGGCGGGCAGGGTCGCCCTCGTCACCGGAGCCAGCCGCGGCATCGGCGAGCAGATCGCCCGGGTCCTGCACCGCGACGGCGCCACGGTCATCGGTGTGGACGTCCCCCAGGCCGCCAGCGAGCTGCAGTCGGTGATGAAGGAGCTGAACGGCGACCACCTCACCCTCGACATCACGGCCAAGGACGCCCCCCAGCGGATCGCCCACCACGTCAAGGAGAAGCACGGCGGGGTCGACGTCGTCGTCCACAACGCCGGCATCACCCGCGACAAGAAGCTCGCCAACATGGACGCGGACCGGTGGAGCTCGGTGCTCAACGTCAACCTGGTCGCACCGGAGCGGATCACCCGCGAGCTGCTGGACCAGAAGGCGATCAACGACAACGGCCGGGTCATCGGCGTCGCCTCGATCGCGGGCATCGCCGGCAACGTCGGCCAGACCAACTACGCCGCCTCCAAGGCCGGCGTGATCGGGCTGGTGGACTCGCTCGCCGACGAGCTCAAGCACGGCGTGACCATCAACGCCGTCGCGCCCGGTTTCATCGAGACCAAGATGACCGCGGCCGTGCCCCTCGCCACCCGTGAGGTCGGCCGACGGCTCAACGCGATGAGCCAGGGCGGCCTTCCGGTCGACGTGGCCGAGACCATCGCCTGGTACGCCAACCCGGGCTCGACCGCCGTCAACGGCAACGTGGTCCGTGTGTGCGGCCAGATGATGCTCGGAGCCTGAACCATGAGTGAGCCCCGCATCGTCGAGGGCGGTTCCGGCCTCACCACCGTGCTCAAGGCCGCGCTCCCGTCCCTGCCCGTCGTCAACCTGCTCCCCGGCATCCGCAAGGACTCCGGGGCCGACCCGAGCACCCTGGTCTTCACCCGGCCGGCGGTCGAGGTCACCCGGTCAGAGGTCGACGCCTACGCGAAGGTCTGCGGCTTCCCCCGCAAGGACACCGCCCCGCTGCCCTACCCGCACATGCTGGCGTTCCCGCTGCACATGGCGATCATGACCGACCCGGCCTTCCCCTACCCCGCCATCGGGTCGGTGCACGTCGAGAACTCCATCACCGGCCACCGGCCGGTCCGGGTGGGCGAGACCGTGTCCGTCACGAGCCGGTCCACCTCGCCCAGGGACCATGCCAAGGGCAAGGTTGTCGACTTCGTCACCGAGGCGCGGGTGGACGGGGAGCTGGTCTGGGAGTCGACGTCGACGTACCTCCGCCGGGGCCGGGGCTCCGAGGCGGCCGAGTCCGGCCTGCAGTTCCCGGACATGCCCGCGGGCGGGGTCGAGTGGCGACTGCCCGCTGACCTCGGGCGTCGGTACGCCGCGGTGTCGGGCGACCGCAACCCGATCCACCTCTACCCGCTCACCGCGAAGGCGCTCGGCTTCCCCCGCCAGATCGCGCACGGCATGTGGAGCAAGGCGCGGTGCATCGCGGCGATCGAGAACCGGCTCCCGGACGCCGTCCGGGTCGAGGTGGCGTTCAAGAAGCCGATCCTGTTGCCCGGCACGGTGGCCTTCGGAACCGCCGCGACCGGTGACGGGCACGCGTTCTCGCTGACCAGCCCGAAGGACGGCTCCCCGCACCTGCTGGGTCGCGCCGTCCGCGTCTAGGCGAGCTCCTCCTCGGCGCGGGTGATCGCCTCGAACTCCTCCTCCGGCGCAGCTTCCGACCAACCGGTGCCGGCTGTAGAACCAGTAGTAGGCGAGAGCGGCGAAGAAGATCGCCGCGGTCCAGCCGGCCGCGACCTCGTCGACGAGGAAGGTGGCGATCACTGCGGCGATGGCGAGGACCAGGGCGACACCGGTCGTCACGATCCCGCCGGGCGTGCGGTAGGGCCGCTCGAGCTCCGGCTGACGCACTCTGAGGACGATGTGCGAGACCATCATGAGCACGTAGGAGACAGTCGCGCCGAACACCGCGATGTTGATCAGCAGCGCGCCGTCCTGGGTCCACGTGGCCAGGATGAAGCCGATCGTTCCGGGGACGATCAGTGCCAGGTGCGGTGTCTTGCGGGCGTTGGTCACCGACAGCCAGCGCGGCAGGTATCCGGCCCGTGAGAGCGCGAACAGCTGGCGCGAGTAGGCGAAGACGATCGAGAAGAAGCTCGCGATCAGACCGGCCAGCCCGACGTAGTTGATGAACTCAGCGACGGCGCTGCCCTCACCGAGTGCGGTGCGTACGGCCAGCGGGAGCGGGTTGTCGGAGTCCTGGATCACCGAGCTGCCCGCACCACCAGGTGCGGTGAGCAGGATCAGCGCCGCCGTCACCAGGAGCACACACATCGCGGTGATGATGCCCTTCGGCATGTCGCGGCTCGGGTCGCGGGCTTCCTCGGCCGCGAGCGGAACGCCTTCGACCGCGAGGAAGAACCAGATGCCGTAGACCAGAGCGGCCAGCACCCCGGCGAAGCCATAGGGCAGGAAGTCGCTGGCGCCGGCGGCGCTGGTGGGCTCGATGTCGAAGAGGTTCGACGGGTCGAACTGCGGAATCATCACCACGACGAAGACGATCAGCGCGACCATGGCGACACCGGTGATCAGGAACATCACCTTCAGCGCCTCGCCGACGCCCCACATGTGGATGCCCACGAAGATCAGGTAGCACGCGAGGTAGACCGGCCAGCCGGCGGTCAGCCCGAACAGGCCCAGCGCTTCGACGTACCCCCCGATGAACACCGCGATCGCCGCGGGGGCGATGGCGTACTCGATCAGGATCGCGATGCCGGTGGCGAACCCGCCCAGGGGACCGAGCGCGCGGCGGGCGAAGCCGTAGCCGGCGCCGGCGACCGGGATCGCGGAGGCCATCTCGGCGAGCCCGAACACCATGCAGGTGTACATCGTCGCCATCAGGATGGTGGCGATGAGGAGCCCGCCCCAGCCACCCTCGGCCAGGCCGAAGTTCCAGCCGGCGAAGTCACCGGAGATCACGTAGGCGACGCCGAGACCGGCGAGCAGGACCCAGCCGGCGGCACCCTGCTGGAGCTGTCTCTTCTGGAGGTAGTCGTTGCCGACGCCCTCGTAGTCCACACCATGCACGTGTCGGCGCTCGCTGCTGCTCATGATCCCTCCGGTCTGCTCCGGCGTCCCGAGAAACTCGGCGTGATTGGTTTGTTCGTGGACCATTGCTCGGTAATCGATGAATGTACGCCGATGACCGATGCTGTCAAGAGATTCATCGGGCGGTGGCGAGCGGCGCAGGATCATTGACAGCCTCGCGAGGCCGGGTGTCTGATGAACGACAAATGGACTGCATTCAGGCCAATGGCGAGAGAGGTTCCCGATGGGCAGGTCGTCGAACAACCCAGGAATGCTGACGCTGGACCAGCTCGGGAAGCTGGTCGACGCCGGTGACATCGACACCGTCCTCGTCGCGATCACCGACATGCAGGGCCGGCTGCAGGGCAAGCGCTGCGCCGCCCGCTACTTCATGGACGAGGTGGCCGCGCACGGCACCGAGGGCTGCAACTACCTCCTGGCCGTCGACGTGGACATGAACACCGTGGACGGCTACTCGATGTCGTCTTGGGAGCGCGGGTACGGCGACCTGCTGATGCACCCCGACTTCACCACCCTCCGCCTGATCCCGTGGCACCCGGCCACCGCTCTGGTGCTCTGCGACGTCGAGTGGCTCGACGAGTCACCGGTGCTCGCGTCTCCGCGGCAGATCCTCCGCCGCCAGCTGGAGCGCCTCGACGACCTGGGGTTCGAGGCGTACGCCGCCACCGAGCTCGAGCTGCTGATCTTCAACGACTCCTATGAGGAGGCGCACAAGCGCGGCTACCGGGACCTCGAGGCGAGCAGCCAGTACAACATCGACTACTCGATGCTCGGCACCGGGCGCGTCGAGTCACTCCTGCGCGACATCCGCAACGGGATGGCGGGAGCGGGTCTCTACGTGGAGACGGCGAAGGGCGAGTGCAACCTCGGTCAGCACGAGATCGGTTTCAAGTACGACAAGGCGCTGACCACCTGCGACAACCACTCGCTCTACAAGACCGGGGCCAAGGAGATCGCCGCCAAGCACGGCAAGAGCGTCAGCTTCATGGCCAAGTACGACGAGCGTGAGGGCAACTCCTGCCACATCCACTTCAGCCTGCGCTCCAAGTCCGGGGAGCCCGTGCTTCTCCGGTGACCGGGAGCACGGCTTCTCGCAGCTGATGGAGCACTTCCTCGCCGGCCAGATCGCGTGCATGGAGGAGCTCACCTACTTCTTCGCTCCGAACATCAACTCCTACAAGCGGTTCGTGCCGGGCAGCTTCGCCCCGACCGGGATCGCCTGGGGGCTGGACAACCGCACCTGCTCCCTCCGGGTGGTCGGGCACGGAGAGTCCCTGCGCCTGGAGAACCGCGTGCCCGGCGCGGACGTCAACCCGTACCTCGCCGTGTCCGCGCTGATCGCGGCAGGGCTGCACGGCGTCGAGAACGAGCTGCCGCTCGAACCGGCCTTCGAGGGCAACGCCTACAACTCCGACGTGGCGCACGTCCCGCACACCCTGCGCGCCGCGGCCGACAAGTTCGGCCAGTCGGAGCTCGCCCGCAAGGTCTTCGGTGACGAGGTGGTCGAGCACTACGTCAACGCGGCGCGGGTCGAGCTCGACGCCTTCGACGCTGCCGTGACGGACTGGGAGCGATCGCGTGGGTTCGAGCGACTCTGATCCGCGTCGCCCGCGCATCGGCCTGACCACCTATCTCGAAGAGGCCACGTGGGGAACGTGGTGCCAGACCCGCGGCGATCGTGGGTCGGGTCTACCTCGACGCGGTTGCGCGCGCGGGCGGGACTCCGGTGCTGCTGCCCCCGGTGGGCACCGACGAGAACGTCGTCGACGCGCTCGACGGCCTGATGCTGATCGGCGGGGCGGACGTCGACGCCGTCGTCGTACGGCGCCGAGCCGCATCCGGAGACCGTCATCACCCGCCCCGACCGGGACCAGCACGAACGGCGGCTCCTGGCAGCGGCCCTCGACCGGGACCTGCCGGTGCTCGGGATCTGCCGGGGCGCACAGCTGCTCACGGTCGCGCTCGGCGGGACGTTGCGCCAGCACCTCCCCGATGAGCTCGGGCACCCGGGGCACCGGCCATCGGTCGGCGTCTTCGGCAAGACCCGGGTGACGCACCGCACCGGGCAGCCTCGTGGCCGAGATCCTCGGCGACGAGGTGACGGTGCCCTGCTACCACCGGCAGGGGCTGTCGGAGCAGGGCACGCGACTGGTGCCGACCGCGTGGGCGGAGGACGGGCTGGTCGAGGCTGTCGAGCTGCCGGGCGCGCGGTGGGTCCTGGGCGTGCAGTGGCACCCGGAGGAGGATCCCGATGACCTGCGCCTGTTCGAGGCGTTGGTCGAGGTAGCAAGCGGACGAGCGGAGGTCGACACGGTGACGACGACGTACGACGTGATCAACCCGGCCACCGAGAGCGTGGTCGAGTCGGTCCGGCTCGCCGGGGTCGAGGAGACCGACCTCGCGATCGACCGCGCGTCCTCGGCACTGCCGGCCTGGCGGGCGATGGCACCCGAGGACCGGGGCCGGCTGCTGCGCCGGTTCGCCGAGGCCGTCGACGCGGGACCTGGAGAACCTGGCGCGGCTGGAGGTCGCCAACGCCGGGCACACCATCGGCAACGCGCGGTGGGAGGCGGGCAACGTCCGCGACGTCCTGCACTACTACTCGGCGGCACCGGAGCGGCTGATCGGCCAGCAGATCCCGGTCGCCGGTGGGATCAACGTGACCTTCCACGAGCCGCTCGGCGTGGTCGGCGTCATCGTGCCCTGGAACTTCCCGATGCCGATCCTCGGCTGGGCGCTCGGCCCGGCCCTGGCCGGCGGGCAACACCGTGGTTCTCAAGCCGGCGGAGATGACGCCGCTGACCGCGATCCGGATCGGCGAGCTGGCCCTCGAGGCCGGGATCCCGGAGGGGGTGTTCACCGTGGTGCCCGGCAAGGGTTCGGTGGTGGGCGAACGCTTCGTGACCCACCCTGCGGTGCGCAAGGTGGTCTTCACCGGCTCCACCGAGGTCGGCAAGCGGATCATGGCCGGCTGCGCCGAACAGGTGAAGCGGGTGACGCTCGAGCTCGGAGGAAAGAGCGCCAACATCGTGTTCGCCGACGCCGATCTCGAGCTGGCGGCGGCAAAGGCGCCCGGCGGCGTGTTCGACAACGCGGGACAGGACTGCTGCGCCAGGTCGCGGATCCTCGTCCAGAAGTCGGCCTACGACCGGTTCATGGGCCTGCTCGAGCCGGCCGTGAAGGCCGTGGCCGTCGGGGACCCCGGTGACGAGGCGACCGAGATGGGCCCGCTGATCTCGTCCCAGCATCGCGAGAAGGTGGCGTCGTACGTCACGAGCGACGCGCCGGTCGCCTTCCGGGGCTCGGCACCGGAGGGCGCCGGGTTCTGGTTCGCGCCGACCGTGCTGGCGCCGACGAGCCCCGACCATCCCAGCCTGGTCGAGGAGATCTTCGGCCCCGTGGTCTCCGTGGTGCCCTTCGAGGACGAGGAGGACGCGATCCGCATCGCGAACCACAGCGACTACGGCCTCTCCGGCTCGATCTGGACCCGAGACGTCGGCCGCGCGATCCGGGTGTCGCGGGGGGTGGAGGCCGGGAACCTCTCGGTCAACTCCCACGCATCGGTTCGCTACTCCACGCCGTTCGGTGGATACAAGCAGTCGGGACTCGGCCGCGAGCTCGGACCCGACGCGGTGGCCGCGTTCACCGAGACCAAGAACGTCTTCATCTCGACGGAGGAGTGACATGACCGCCACGGACGCAGTGTGCCGCCGGCTCGTGGACCGGGTGGCCGTGGTCACCGGGGGCGCGAGCGGGATCGGGGTGGCGACCGTACGCCGCCTCGCCTCCGAAGGCGCCAGGGTCGTGGTGGCCGACCTCGACACGACTGCGGGGCCACTCGCCGCCAAGGAGGTCGACGGTCTGTTCGTCGAGGTGGACGTGACCGACGCCGCGGCGGTGGATCACCTCTTCGAGCAGGCGAACAGCACCTACGGGAGCGTGGACGTCGCCTTCAACAATGCGGGGATCTCGCCTCCCGAGGACGAGTCGATCCTCGAGACCGGGATCGATGCCTGGCGGCGCGTGCAGGAGGTGAACCTGACCTCGGTCTACCACTGCTGCAAGGCGGCGCTGCCCTACATGCTCGAGCAGGGCAAGGGGTCGATCATCAACACCGCATCGTTCGTCGCGGTGATGGGTGCGGCCACGCTCGCAGATCTCCTACAGCGCCTCCAAGGGTGGGGTGCTGTCGATGTCGCGCGAGCTCGGAGTGCAGTTCGCCAGGCAGGGCGTCCGGGTCAACGCTCTCTGTCCGGGCCCGGTGAACACGCCGCTGCTCCAGGAGCTGTTCGCGAAGGACGCGGTCAGCGCTCAACGTCGGCTGGTGCACGTGCCGCTGGGGCGTTTCGGCGAGCCGGAGGAGATGGCGGCCGCCGTGGCCTTCCTGGCCAGCGACGACTCCTCCTTCATGACGGCAACGACCTTCCTGGTCGACGGGGGCATCTCTTCGGCCTACGTGACGCCGCTGTAGCCGGGACGGGACATGACCAGCGAACCGCTGCCAGGCGAAGCCGCCGCGCTGACCCGCGCGGACGAGGCCGTCTTCCGCCCGGTGCGTGAGGGGAACGCGTTCGAGGAGACGGTCGAGCGACTGCTCCAGGCGATCAAGCTCGGAGTCGTGGCTCCGGGCGAGCGACTGCCCTCCGAGCGCGAGCTCGCCTCCCGGTTCAAGGTGGCCCGGGAGACGCTGAGGGAGGCCATCCGGGCGCTGGCGGACGCCGGCTACGTGGAGTCCCGTCGTGGCCGGTACGGCGGCACGTTCGTGCGGACCGAGCAGCCACCACGCCTGAGCCGGGGTGAGGCTCGGCGCACCTCCGCGGAGATGGGTCGCGACCTCGACGACGCACTTCTGCTCAGGGACGTGCTCGAGCTGGGGGCGGCCGAGGCTGCGGCCGCGGCCGCGCTCAGCCAGAGCGAGCGGTTGCATCTCCGGGCGCGGCTCGACGAGTGCGCGGCGGCGGGCACGAGCGACTACCGGCGGATGGACTCCAGGCTGCACCTGGCGATCGCCGAGGTCACCGGCTCCGCGTCGCTGACGGCAGCCGTGGCCGACGTACGCATGCGGCTCAACGAGCTGCTCGACGCGGTCCCGCTCCTCGAGCGGAACATCGAGCACTCCAACGTCCAGCACACACTCATCGTCGACGCCGTGCTCGACGGCGACGCCGAGGCAGCCAGGCGCGCCATGGCCGAGCACCTCGCCGGGACGACGGCGCTCCTCCGCGGGTTCCTCACCTGAGGTCGCGCGCCCTCGTCGCGGGGGCGATCAGCGAGGCTGTCCGAACCGCACCTGGTCCACCGAGGTCGCCCGCGCCGCCATGCGGCGTCGGCGCCCGGCGCTGCGAGAACGTCGCGGTGGCCGGGTCCCAGACCCCCACGTCGGTGCGGCCGTTGCCGTCCCAGTCCGCCGTCACCGGCAGGTCGTTGCTGTCGCCGAAGGGGATCTGGGCGGTCCACGCGAGCCCGTCGCCGTCGACGATGCGCAGGGTGAAGGTGGCGGTGGCCCGGTCGAAGACACCGACGTCGGTGCTCTTGTCGCCGTTCCAGTCACCGGTCACGGGCAGGTCGTTCGCGTCGCCGAGGTGGGCATCGGTCACCATGCCGTCCGCGGCGCGGAGCCGGAAGATGCCGGCGTTGGCGCGCCACACCCCGAGCTCCATCGTCCCGTCACCGTTCCAGTCGCCCGCGACCGGGACGTCCTGGACCAGGCCGAACACGATGTTCGTGAGCCCCGCCGGGGTGCGCAGGTGGAAGGTACGGGTCGACGGAGTCCGTACGCCGACGTTGAGCCGGCCGTTGCCGTCCCAGTCCCCCGGAACCGGCTGGTCGGTCGCGGTTCCGAACCTGATCACCTTGGGGGGCTGGCCCGGGCGACGGATCCGGAACTCCGATGCGACCGCTCGGCGGTAGACGCCAACCTCGGCGACCTTGCCCACCACGAAGTTCCCGGCCAGCGGCACGTCCAGGCAGTTGCCGGAGGTGAGCGTGCTGCCGAACACGAAGGACTTGCCCCCGAACCAGGGCCACAGCAGACCCGAGCTGTTGCGCTCCTCGAAGTGCAGGTGCGGGCCGGTGGAGTTGCCCGAGGTGCCGACGGCGCCGAGCAACGCGCCCTGGTCGACGGTCTGGCCCACCTTGACCGCCAGCGACTGCAGGTGGGCGTAGATGGTGGACTCCCCGTTGGCGTGGGCGACTCGCACCCAGTTGCCGTATCCGCTCGTGCCCTGGCTGGCGACCGAGACGGTGCCCGGCGCCGAGGCGACGACGGGGTCGCCGACGTCGTCCGGGCGGTTCCAGTCGACCGCCCTGCTGCTCGGGCTGTGGCTGGCCCGGGTGGTGCCGGTCCACGCCTGCCCGCAGGGGAACGGCATCTCGTAGTCGTTCCCCGGGGCGGCCTGCGCCGGGGCCGCGCCCAGCACCACGGACAGCGCGACTCCGGTCGCGACCGCGGACAGCGCGCACCGTCTCCTCGTGGCCCTCACGGCGGCACCTCCACGTCAGGACGGCACCCCCTGTCACATGCGCAACAGGAGGATTCAGCCGCCTCAAAAGTGCTCAACCGTAACCGGTTCCCGGCGTGTCTGTCCCGAAACTACAGCGATGTAGTGCTATAGCGCCGTCGGGATCAGGAGTCGCGCAGCCTGATCAGCCCCTCCTGCGCGACGGTCGCGACCAGCCGACCGTCCTGGGTGAACACCCGGGCCAGGGCCAGCCCGCGGGCGCCGGACGCGGACGGCGAGTGCTGGTCGTAGAGCCACCACTCGTCGGCCCGGAAGGGCCGGTGGAACCACACGGCGTGGTCCAGCGAGGCGGGCTGCATGCCAGGCGTGGAGATGTTGACGCCGTGCGGCACGAGCGTCGCGCCCAGGAGGGTCATGTCGCTGGCATAGGTGAACGTCGCGAGGTGCTCCAGCGGGTCGTCCGACAGCTGCCCGTTCACCCGGATCCACAGCTGGGCCTTCGCCGGGTGATCGGGATCCTCCGCAAGGCCCCGGCGCGAGTTGCCGATGTAGCGCACGTCGAGCGCCGCCCACTCGCGCACGAAGGCATCGCTCTCGGCACCGCCGCGCGAACGCGCCAGCTCGGCGAAGTCGAGACCCTCCTCCGGAGGTGCGACCTCGGGCATCACGTCCTGGTGCTCGAAGCCCTGCTCGTCGCGCTGGAAGCTCGCGGTGAGGTAGAAGATCGGTCGCCCGTGCTGCCGCGCCACCACCCTCCGGGTGGCGAACGAACGCCCGTCGCGCAGCTGCTCCACGTCGTAGACGATCGGCACCGCCGTGTCGCCCGGCAGCAGGAAGTAGGAGTGCAGGGAGTGCACGCGGTACGCCGGGTCGACGGTGCGCACCCCGGCGATCAGCGCCTGTGCCGCCACCTGTCCCCCGAAGACCCGCTGCCGGTCGGTGTCGGGCTGGCGACCACGGAAGAGGTTGGTGTCGATGACCTCGAGGCTGAGCAGCTCGACCAGCTCCTCGGCTGATGCCGGCACGTCAGTCCTCCCGGTCGGCGTCGTCGGTGGGCTCCTCTGTGGGCCCGTCGAGGCCGGCGAGGAACTGCTCGAACTGCTGGCCGATCTCCTCGCCGGTGGGCAGCGGCTGGTTCGTCGCCAGCAGGCTGGTCCCGGACTCCTCGGCGCGCTCGAAGGCGTCGTACTGCTGCTCGAGGGCGGCGACCACGTCCGCGACCTCCTCGTTGGCCGCGAGGTAGCGCGCCACCTCGGCCTCGCGGTCCTCGGCCTCGGCCTGCAGGTCGGTGAGCTCGATCGTCAGTCGGCCGGCCAGCTCGACCTGTTCCAGCAGGGCGACCGAGGCCTTCGGGTAGTCGAGCTGGGCGAGGTAGTGGGGCACGTGGGCGACGAAGCCCATCGCATCGTGGCCGTGCTCCCCCAACCGGATCTCGAGGAGCGCCTGGGCACTCGAGGGGATCCGGAGCTCGCCGCGCCAGGGGCTCTCACCGGTGAGCAGCTCCCGGTTGTTGGCGTGGTGGGTGATCGCGATCGGCCGGGTGTGCGGCACCGCCATCGGCACGGAGCCCATGCTGACGACCCGGCTCACGCCGAACCGCTCCACCACCTCGATCACCGCCCGGGTGAACGCCTCCCACCGGTTGTCCGGCTCGGGCCCGTGGAGGAGGAGGTACGGCGTGTCCCCGCTGTCGCGCAGTACCCGGACGACGAGCCGTGGGGCGTCGTAGGCCGCGTAGTGGTCGCGCACGAAGGACATCGGCGGCCGTCGGGCCCGGTAGTCGTGGAACTGGTCGACGTCGAAGGTGGCGACGACGCGGCCGTCGGAGAGACTCAACAGGTGGCGTACTGCCGTGGCTGCCGCGCTTCCGGCGTCGAGGAACCCGTCGAGGACCAGCACCATCGTCAGGGGCGATCCGGTCTCGAGCTCAGGCACGTCGTCGACGATGTGCACGGGCCGGGGTTCCTGGGTCACGCCGGGTGTCCCTCCTCCTTCTTGGCCGCCAGGCCCAACCGGCTCCGGCGCCTGCCGTAGGCGAAGTAGACGATCAACCCGATCGCCATCCAGATCAGGAACCGCAGCCACGTGCCACCGGTCAGGTTGAGCGCCAGCCACAGGCACAGCAGCACCGAGAGCGTGGCCACCAAGGTGACCGCCGGCGCCCGGAACGACCTGGGCAGGTCGGGACGGGTCCGACGCAGGATCACCACGCCGACGCTCACGAGCATGAAGGCGAACAGCGTCCCGATGCTCACCAGGTTGACCAGGATGCTCAGATTGACCAGTCCGCCGATCAGCGCGACCGCGACACCGGTGACCGCCGTGAAGACGTACGGCGTCCCGAAGGTCGGGTGCACCTTGGCCAGCCCCCGCGGCAGCAGCCCGTCGCGGGCCATCGCGAACCCGACCCGCGTCTGGCCGAGCATCAGGATCATCACCACGACGATCAGGCCGATGCACGCGCCGATGGAGATCAGTCGGCCCATCCACTCCATGCCGACGGCGTTGAAGGCCGACGCCAGGGGAGCGGCGTCCTCAGGGTCGATGTCGGTGTAGTTCTGCATGCCGGTGACCACCAGGCTGACGGCCATGTAGAGGACCGTCACGATGGCCAGCGAGCCAAGGATGCCGCGCGGCATGTCCCGCTGCGGGTCGTGGGCCTCCTCGGCCGTGGTGGCCACGACATCGAACCCGATGAAGGCGAAGAACACGATCGCCGCGCCGGCGAAGACGCCGGCGATGCCGAACACGGCCGGGTCGTAGCCCATGAGCGAGCTGATCAGCGGTACGTCGGCGAAGCTGCCGGCTGTCTCGGGAGCCGGCTGGGAGGGCGGGATGAACGGGGAGTAGTTGTCGGCGGAGATCTGGGAGACGCCGAACAGGACCACGGCGGCGACGACGGACAGCTTGATCGCCACGACCACCTGGTTGACCCGGCTGGACAGCTTGATCCCGGCGATCAGCACCCCCATGACGACCAGCGCGATCAGCACCGCGGGCAGGTCGATCACGCCGTCGGCGGCCGAGCCGAGGGCGGTGGGCACCTCGAGCGGCGTACCGGCCACGACCTCCTGGAAGTAGCCGGAGAAGCTGGTGGAGAGCGCCGCCGCCCCGATCGTGAACTCCAGGACGAGGTCCCAGCCGATGATCCACGCGATCAGCTCGCCGAACGTGGCGTAGCTGAACGTGTAGGCGCTGCCGGCGACCGGCACCGTCGAGGCGAACTCGGCGTAGCACAGGGCCGCGAGGGCACACGCCACGCCCGCGATCGCGAACGAGATCGACACCGCCGGCCCCGCGTTGGTCGCCGCGACGGTCCCGGTGAGCACGAAGATGCCGGCGCCGATGATGACCCCGACCCCGAACACCGTCAGGTCCAGGGCACCGAGGCTCTTCTTGAGCCGGTGCTCGGGCTCGTCGGTCTCCGCGATCGACTGTTCGACGGACTTGGTGCGGAAAAGGTCCATGACCAGCAACCTATTCCTTCGGCGAGCGGCTCGCCGAGCCGGACCGCCGTGGTCGGCCCATCGATCCTGGTGGCGGGGCTACCGCAGGAGCCCGGGCGCGCCCAGACTGTTCCCCATGCCCCGCCTCTTCCTCGCCCGGCTGGTCCCTCTCCTCACCGCGTGCGCGCTGGTGTACCTGCCCGGCGCCCCGGCGGACGCGGCCGACGCCTGGGTCGTGAAGGCCCAGCGACGCCTCAACGCGCTGCACTGCAACGCGGGCCGGGCGGACGGGAGGGTGGACGCGTGGACCCGCTCGGCGGTGGTGCGCTTCCAGTCGCGGCACGGCATGGCGCAGACCGGGAGGCTGAGCGGGCCGGTCCGTACCCGGCTGCACCGCACGGATGCCCGGCGCTGCGACCTGCGGCCGGTGCCCCGTGGCTCGGGATCCGGTCGCCGGGTCGTGCTCAGCCAGGCGCAGAACTGGGTCTGGCTGGTGGGCCCGAAGGGCGGCGTCGTCGCCCAGGGCGGCGTCATCGACCTCCCCTCGGAGCTGTCGAAGGGGTGGCACCCCACCGGCTCGTACTGCGGCCGCGCCGCCCGGATCAAGCGCAACACGCACGACGAGCGGCGAGGTGTGGCTCAACAACTTCGTCCGCTTCGCGCCGTGCGGGATCGGCTTCCACCAGATCCCGACGTGGCGGTCGAACGGCCGTCAGATGCACCCCGACTGGTACCTCGGCACCAACTTCGCCCGGTCCCACGGCTGCATCCGGCTGAGCCGGGCGATGTCCCTGCGGGTGTGGAACTTCACGGTCCGCCGGACGCCGGTGCGGGTCGTCTGAACCAAGCCCGACTTCCGGGGCCCCGCGCCGGAGGCGCAGGTCAGCGCGGCGACGGCGACTTCGACGGCCTCGGCTCCGGTTCCGGCCGGTAGGTGTCGAGCATCAGGTCCCCGGCCCGCCGGGCCAGCTCCGCCTCGTCCATCCCGGCCAGGTCCTGCAGCGCGTCATCGGGACGCCCCTCGGCCATGCCGTCGAGGAGGCTCCACAGGATCGACTCGGTGTAGGCCGAGGCGAGGTACTCACAGGCCCACCAGGCGATGCCGTAGCCGGCCTCGGCGCCGGGTCCGGCGAAGTCGCCGTCGGTCGGCAACGCGGACAGACCCGCCTTCGCGGCGGCGAGGGCAGCCCCGGAGATCGCCCGGTCCTCCGGTGCCATGGGGCGCACGGAGACGTACTCGGCCAGCCCCTCGCTGAGCCACGTCGGCACGTGGTCGGCGCGGGAACCCAGGGCGACGTGGGTCAGCTCGTGCCGGATGAGCCGGCCCCGGCCGGACGCCGGCCCCGGCGAGCACGTCGGGGTTGAGCACGAAGCGGGTGCTGGCCACCTTCCGTGCGTCCGGTCTGGCCATGACCTCGAACGACACCGCGTCGAGGTTGAGCGGGTCGGATCCGGGCACGTTGTCCAGGCCCGACAGGAAGGTCGGGTCGTCGAGGGCGTAGAGCACCACCCCGTCGTCCCACTCGTACGGGATCTCCGAGGCGACCGTCGAGACCCCCTCCTCGACCTCGGGGACCACGGCGCCGGCCGACGCCTTGCTGCCCGCGTCGAAGATCCCGAGAACCCGGTTGCCGGTGTGCACCGTGATCGGCCCGAGGTCCCAGGGCTGGGGATCCAGCTCGATGCTGCGACTCCCACGCCCGGTCGGTCACCGACGCCACGGCAAAGCGACCCTTGCCCTGGCGGGTGAAGAGGTAGCGGTCGGGGGTCACGACCGGCCGTGAGTCGTAGCCGTCGAGCTGCATGGTGACCTCGACCGTGGCCCAGTAGCCGCGCCCGGACCGGGCGACGCTGGTCGGCTCCAGCGAGTAGCCGAAGCGGGCCAGCGGCAGCTGGTCGAGATTGGCGAGGTACGCCGCTTGGTCGGCGACGAAGCCGGCGTCACCGCGGGCGACTCCCGCAAGGAACCCCGCCTGGTCTCCGCTGCGAATGGCAGCGGCCCGCTCCCGGAGGGCCCTGGCCAGGGCGGGTGTCACGTCGACCTGTCGCCGGGGCCGCTCCTTCTTCTGGGCCTTCTTCTCGTGGCGCGACCGGTCACCGGGCGCGGGCGGCTCCTCCGATGAGCAGCCGGCGAGCAGCAGCGGGATCAGCGCGACGGGCACGACGGCCCGCCGCCACGCGGCTCAGATCAGGGGGTGTGCTCGGCATCCACAAGGGAGCGGCCCTCAGCGAGCGCGGTGACGTCCTCGACGATCCCCAGCGCCAGCGCCTGGGGGGTCAGCCCGATCCGCTCGAGGATGGCCGCCCGCTTGGCATGGCCGAGGAACTCCTGGGGGATCCCGTGCAGCCGGAACGGGGTGTCGACACCGGCGTCGTTGAGGGCCTGGAGGAGGACGGCGCCACAGCCACCGATCCGGCCGTTGTCCTCCACGCTGACCACCAGACGGTGGGTACGGGCCAGCTCGACGAGGGCCGGATCGACCGGCTTGACCCAGCGCGGGTCGACGACGGTGACGCCGATGCCCTGCGCCTCGAGGCGACCGGCAACGTCGACGGCGGTCTCGGCCATCGCGCCCGCGGCGACGATCAGCACGTCGCGGGTGCCGCTGCGGACCAGCACGTCGGCTCCCCCGGCCTTGTCGACGGCCTCGATGTCCTCGGGAGGCGGGCCCTTGGGGAACCGGACGACGGTGGGCGCGTCGTCGACCTCCACGGCCTCGTTGAGCAGCTCGCGGAGCCGGGCGGCGTCGCGCGGGGCGGCGATCCGCAGGCCGGGCACGACCTGCAGCACGGACATGTCCCACATGCCGTTGTGGCTGGCGCCGTCGTCCCCGGTGACCCCGGACCGGTCGAGCACGAAGGTGACGCCGCACCGGTGGAGGGCGACGTCCATGAGCACCTGGTCGAAGGCGCGGTTGAGGAACGTGGCGTAGACCGCGACCACGGGGTGCAGTCCGCCCATGGCCAGCCCGGCCGCGCTGGTCGCCGCATGCTGCTCGGCGATGCCCACGTCGAAGGTCCGCTCGGGGAACCGGGCCTCGAAGTCGTCGAGCCCCACCACGTGCATCATCGCCGCGGTGATCGCGACCACGTCCTGCCGGCGGTGGCCGATGCGGACGATCTCGTCGGCGAAGACGTCGGTCCAGATCTGGCCGCGGGGGTTCTCCTCACCGGTCTCGATGTCGAAGGGCTGGGGCGAGTGGAACTGGTCGGCCTCGTGCCTTTCGGCGGCGTCGTACCCGAAGCCCTTGCGAGTGATGGCGTGCACGATGACCGGCCCGCCGAACCGCTTGGCCTGGGCGAGGGCCTGCTCCATCGCGCCCCGGTCGTGGCCGTCGATGGGGCCGACGTACTTGAGGCCGAGGTCCTCGAAGAGGCCCTGCGGGGCGAGGGCGTCCTTCATGCCCTTCTTCATGGCGTGGAGGACGTCGTAGGCCGCCGGGCCGACGCCGCGGACCGCGGTCAGGCGCCTCTTGACCAGGTCGAGGACCTGCTCGTAGCGGGGGTTGGTGCGCAGCGTGGTGAGCGCGTTGGCGAGGCCGCCGATCGTGGGCGTGTAGGACCGGCCGTTGTCGTTGACGACGATGACCAGCTTGCTGTCGCGGGCGATGGCGATGTTGTTGAGCGCCTCCCACGCCATGCCGCCGGTCAGGGCGCCGTCGCCGATGACGGCCACGACGTGGCGGTCCTCGCCACGGATGGCGTAGGCCTTGGCGAGCCCGTCGGCGTAGCTGAGGGCGGTGGACGCGTGGGAGTTCTCGACGATGTCGTGGTCGGACTCGGCCTGGCTCGGGTACCCGCTCAGGCCGTCCTCCTGGCGGAGCCGGTCGAACTCGGCCCGGCGGCCGGTCAGGAGCTTGTGGACGTAGGACTGGTGGCCGGTGTCGAAGACCACCCGGTCACGCGGGGAGTCGAAAACGCGGTGGATGGCCAGGGTGAGCTCGACCACGCCGAGGTTGGGGCCGAGGTGTCCGCCGGTGCGTGAGCAGGTCGCGACGAGGAGGTCACGGATCTCGCTGGCCAGCAGGTCGAGCTGGTCGTCGGAGAGGTCGCGCAGGTCCCGCGGGGTCGTGATCGACTCGAGGTGGCCCATGGCGGCGAGTCTATAGGTCGAGGACCGCAACGCCCCGTTCGTGGAGGCTCCCCATCCAGACCCTGCCGGCGTGCTCCCGGACGCCGGTGACCATGTGGAAGTCGCGGGTGTCGATGTCGCAGTCGTGGACCAGGGTTCCGGTGTCGTCGTAGGCCTGGACCCAGGCCCGCTGCTTCTCCTTCGGCTGCAGCTTCTCGGGGATCCTCGTGACCTGCCGCCGCAGCCAGTGCGGTCCCCGCATCACGGCTTCGACGACGCGGTCGGTGGGGGAACCGATGGCCACCCAGATCAGGCCGTCGCTCCCCCGGGCGATGTTGTCGGGGTAGCCGGGCAGGTCCTCGACCAGGAAGTCCCGCTCACCCGCTCGGTCGCCCGTGATCCAGTGACGGGCCACCCGGCGGGTGCTGCTCTCGGCGACCGCGACGAACGCCTCGTCACCGCCCAGGGCGACGCCGTTGGCGAACGCGAGGCCTCCCATCACGACCTCCACCTCCCCACCGGGGTCGCGTCGGAGGAGGCGGCCGGTGGCCGTGACCTGGATGAAGTCGTCCTTCCACCGGTCGAGGGTGTGCACGGTCGAGGAGTCGCTGAACCAGATCGTTCCGTCGGAGGCGACCGCGGCGTTGTTGCACACGAGGATCGGGGTGCCCTCCACCGTGTCGGCCAGCGTCTCGACGTCGCCCGTTGCCGGGTCGACGCGGAGCAGCCCGCGGGTGGCGTCGCAGACCACGAGCCGGCCGTCGCCGTCGTACTCGATGCCGAGGGGTCGGCCACCGGTCCGCGCGACCCGGTCGACCTGCCTGCCTCCGTCCCGAAGTGCGCCAGATGGTGCCGTCCTCGGTGCCGGTGAAGACCGCGCCGTCGTCCGGGCCGTGCGTGGCCACCGCCACGTCCTCGCAGCCGAACGCGGGAACCGGGATCACGCGAAAGCTCATGCCGTCATCCTTCGGTAGACGTCGGACTCGAGGAAGAGCGGGAGCGCGAGGGCAGCCGATGCCGTCAGATCCAGGCCGAGTGCGCGGCCCGGCTCGACGAACACCATCTGGCGTCCCTCGTGGCACTCGATGTCGTCGTCGGTCAGGTCGACCGACACCGCGTAGACCGCGAAGGGGCAGTCGCCACAGGCTCCACAGCGACAGACGAACTCGCCGAAGAGCTCGAGCCCGCCCTCGAGCCGGACGCCGGTCTCCTCGGCCAGCTCGCGGTAGGCGGCGGCCTCGAAGTTCTCGCCGTCCTCGACACCCCCGCCCGGGAGTCCCCATTTCTCCGGGTCGATCACCGGGTGCTCGTCACGCTCCTGGAGGAGCACCCAGCCCCGGCGGTCGATCAGGGCGACGCTCGAGTAGGGCTGCATGTGCCGGACGCTACAGGCGGGCGACGAACCTCCGGCCGCGCAGTGCCTCCTCGACCAGTCCGACCGCGCGGCGCACGGCGAGCCAGCCGCGCCTCCTCGCGCTGGAAGGTCTGGACCGCGGCCTCCACGACCTCGGGGACCGCGACGTCGCGCAGCTCGGACCTGGCCTCGCTCAGCCCGCGCCGGCAAGCCGCCTGCGATGCCTCGACGTGGAGCACCGCGAAGCGGGCGAGCACCACCACGTGGCGGCGCAGAGCGCCGTAGGCACGGTATTCAGGCGGGCAGATGTCCAGGAGCCAGTTGGCGGCGGTCTGCTCCCAACCCGGGGCATCCGGCGGGCGGACGGGGGGCGGCCAGCCGGGAGGAGCGACGTAGGTGACCACGGACCCAGCATAGCCGCGAAATCGAACACCTGTTCGAACCACTCGCGTTTCGGACCGGGATCCTTCCCAAAGACCCGTTCCGCACGCGAGGATGGACGCGACATGGGGACCCAGGTGGCCGTCGATCAAATGCTCCCGGCGCTTCCGAGCAGCGCCGGGGAGGCGCGCAGGCTCTTGCGGGACGCCTTGCCGGGAGAAGCCTCGGCGGAGGCCGTCGACGCCGCCGCCCTGGCCCTGAGCGAGATCGTCACCAACGCGCTCGTCCATGCCGGAACCCCGATGCGGCTCCGCGTCATCCTCGCGCCCTCCTCCGTCCGGGTGGAGCTCGCCGACGGGAGTATCCACCTGCCGCTCCCTCGCGACTACTCCCGGGCCGCCGGGACCGGTCGGGGGCTGCACATGGTCACGGAGATGGTCGACCAGTGGGGCGCCCACCACGACGAGGACGGCAAGGTGGTGTGGTTCGAGATCGCCGACCCACCGCCGGCCGAGCCGCACGGTGCCGCCGGCCAGATCTCCCCCGCACACCCGCCGGCGCAGCAGTCGACGGTGCGCGTGGAGCTCAACAACGTGCCGCTGCTGATGCATGCCGCCTGGCAGGAGCACGCCGCCGGGCTCCTCCGTGAGCTGCTCCTCACCCGGCTGGAGGAGGATGCGTCCGCCATCGACGAGCACGCCGCGGCCAGCGCGGCGATGAGCGTGCTGTTCGAGAAGATCCCGGCACCCGAGCTCGGCGACGACCCCGAGGCGATCATGGCGAGGGCGCTCGAGCCGCACGTCTCGGCCGAGCAGGTCTTCCTCGACCTCTCGCCGCGGGCCGCTGCCGACTTCGACGTCCTCGACGAGATGCTGCAGATCGCGATTCGCATGGCCGAGCAGGGCGACCTCCTCTCACCACCCACCCAGCCCGAGATCGGAGCCCTGAGGCGCTGGCTGTGCGCGCAGGTCCGCGAGCAGGCCTCCGGCGGCACGCCGGAGGCCTGGCAGGCTCCCATCGGCAACCCGCCGCCACCGGACCCGCGGACGTTCCACTGGGATCCGGTCTCGGTCAGCACCTCGACCCGCGCGCTCGTCGCCGCCGACGACACCGACCAGATCGTGGCCGCCAGCCCCGCGGCGCTCACCCTCCTCGGGTACGACCACCCACGGGAGCTGGTCGGAAGCCGTCTCATCTGCATCATCCCGACCCGCTACCACCAGGCACACATCGCCGGCCTGACCCTGCACCTGGCCAGTGGCCGGGGGCCGCTGCTGGGCAACCGGGTCGCGGTACCCGTGCTGCGCGCCGACCGGACCGAGCAGGTCGTCGACCTGCAGATCGATGCCCGGCACCTGCCGGACGGCCGCGCGGTCTTCGTCGCCGAGCTCTTCGGCTAGGGCGCCGCCGGGAGGCCTCTGCCGAGATAGGCGCCGGCCAGCATCCCGTCGAAGCGGGCGACCGCGTCCTCACCGGGCGCGAGCGGCCCGGGACGGAAGTGCGGGCTTGCCAGGCCACGCTGCACGGACTCGCACGCAGCCCAGTCCTGGCGGTTGGTCAGGTCCCAGAAGTCGACGGCGTACGCCGGATCCGGCGAGTTGCCGTCGTCGTCAGGCGGGAAGTACCACGCGCACTCGACCAGCGTGCGGTCCGGTGCGAGCGGCACCAGCCGGTGGGTCATGACGTAGTCCGGGTGCGCGGAGACCAGCAGGTTGGGCAGCAGGTGGACGTACTCCACGGTCCTCGGCGAGACGCCGGTGATCGGCTGCCCGCCGGACTCGCCGTCAAGGGACATCGTGGCCACGCCCTCCCCCAGCTGCATCGAGCCGCCGACCCACGCCCCGGGCAGGTCGTAGTTGTCGCCCGAGGTCGGTGGCGAGACCCGGCAGAGCTCGGGGTGGATCACCGGGCAGTGGTAGCACTCGTGGTAGTTCTCGGCGACCACCTTCCAGTTCGCGCTGACCTCGTAGTCGTGCCGGTCCCCCAGCCGCAGCTCCGCAGGGCCGGTAGGCCGCCACGATCGGGTCCAACGCCCCGAGGTGTCGCTCGAACGCCGGCACGTCGGCGTGGCCCGCGGGCAGCGCGCCGTGGCCGAAGACCCAGCCGCACCACTCGGTCACCGGCAGCTCGACCAGTCCGTGGGAGCCGGGATCGAACCCGTCGCCCTCGCTGAACCCGGGCGCCGCGACCACGCGACCGGCCAGGTCGTAGGACCAGGCGTGGTAGGGGCAGACGATCGCCCGGTGCGCGGAGGACGCGCCCTGGGCCAGCAGCTCGTGACCGCGGTGCCGGCAGGTGTTCGCGAACAACCGCACCTGCCCCGCGTCGCCGGTCAGCAGCCCCGCCACGTCGCCCACCGGCACCGCCCGCTGGGCCGTTCCGGCCGGCAGCAGCTCGTCGAGCCGGCCCAGACACGCCCACGTGCCGGCGAAGACGTGCCGCAGCTCCCAGGCCAGCACCTCGGGCGAGGTGTAGGCAAGGGCGGGCAGCATCGCCGGCCGGGACCGGTCCTCGAGCTCGGCGCGAAGGATCGCGAGGTCGCTCATCGGGGTCCCCGCGGGATCGTGGAGCGCCAGCGCAGCGATCTCGTGGGGTGAGTCATCCGCCGGCCAGGAAGGACAGCCGCACCTCGCGCTCCGCGTTGTCGACGTTGAGGTCGACCAGGCAGATGCTCTGCCACGTGCCGAGCGCCAGCTCTCCGTCGAGCACCGGCACCGTGGCGTAGGGCGGGACCAGGGCGGGCATGACGTGAGACCGGCCGTGGCCGGGACTCCCGTGCTGGTGCCGCCAGCGGTCGTCGGCGGGGAGCAGGTCGTCGAGGGCCGCGAGCAGGTCGTCGTCGCTTCCGGCGCCGGTCTCGATGATCGCGATCCCGGCGGTGGCGTGCGGGACGAAGACGTGCAGCAGGCCGTCTCCACGACCGGACGCGAACTCGGCACAGTCCCGGGTGATGTCGCGGACGGTGTCGGTGTCGCCGGTGCGGTAGCTGCGAGTCTCTGAATCCACCTGACGATCGTGCCACCCCTTGCGTAGGTTCGCGTTCATGGAGCTCCGGTCCCTGGCCTGGCGGACCGATCTCGCGCTGCTGCAGGCAGCGGGCAGCGAGGTCGAGGACCGCGGCGACCACCTGGTCGTACGCACGCCTGCCAACCCGGGCTACTACTGGGGCAACTACCTTCTCCTCGACGCGCCCGCGGGTCCTGACGAGGTGCCCGAATGGCTCCGGGCGTTCGAGAGGGTGTTCCCCGACGCCGAGCACCGGACCTTCGGTGTCGACGGCGCGGACGGGTCGGTCGACGACCTCGCGCCCTTCCGCGCGGCCGGGATGGGAGTCGAAGCGTCGACCGTGATGACCGCGCAGGCGGTGCACGAGCCGGCCCATCCCAACACCGAGGCGACCATCCGGCCCCTCGCGACCGATGAGGACTGGGCGCAGCAGGTCGAGCTCGCACTCACCGACCCGGAGCTGCATGGAGGGCGGGTCTTCGCCACCCGGCGTGCTGCCGCGGAGCGACGCCTGGTCGAGCAGGAGCTCGGCCAGTGGTTCGGCGCCTTCCTCGACGGTGGGCTCGCCGCCTCTCTCGGCCTGTTCGTGGCCTCCGAGGGGCTCGCCCGCTACCAGGGCGTGATGACGCATCCCGACCTCCGGGGCCGCGGGCTGTGCGGGACCCTCGTCCACCACGCCGGACGATTCGGCTTCGACGAGCTGGGGGTGCACACGCTGGTGATGGTCGCCGACCCCGACTACCTCGCCATCCGGATCTATCGCTCGGTGGGGTTCACCGGCTCGGAGACCCAGCTGCAGGCGATGCGCGTCCCGAAGGCGTGATCAGGCGTTGCCGCCGGAGTCCTCGAGCTCCGAGACGCCACCCACGCACGCCGCCTGGGGTTCAGGCGCGTCGTGCCCGTCGCCGTACTCCCGGATGAAGAGGTCGAGTCGTGGGTCGTCCGGCCCGTCCAGCTCGAGCTGCGCGCCCCAGACGGTGACGACCACCGGTGCGTCCTGGTCGTCGAACGGCGAGAGGATGCCCTTCTCGGGGAGCTTGCCCGTGAGAGTGTCGATCTCGTCCGCGGAGAGTCCCGGCCGGTAGGTGATCCAGACGGCACCGTGCTCGAGCGAGTGCACCGCGTTCTCCTCGTGCACCGGTCGGTCGTAGACACCGCAGTTCAGCCAGATCGGGTCGTGCGGGCCGCCCACCGGGGGTGCCTGCGGGTAGTCCACCTCGCCCGCGACGTGGTCGCGGTCCAGGTCGGTGTAGGCCACCACGTCACCGAGGCCCGAGGGAGGTGCGTCGTCCCCGTCCCGGAGCAGCAGGACCACGGCCGCCAGTCCGACCACGGTGACGAGTGCGAGCGCGAGGACCACGAGCCGGCGCCGGCTCGCGGACGTCATGACTCCAGCGCCTGTTCGACGCGCTGCACCTTGGCCGTCAGCTGTCCGTCGTACCCCGGACGGATGTCGGCCTTCAGCACGAGACCGACGCGCGGCGACACCCCCGCGACGACGTCGACCGCACGTTTGACCACGGCCATCACCTCGTCCCACTCACCCTCGACGTTCGTGAACATGGCGTTGGTCTCGTTGGGGAGGCCGGACTCGCGGACGACGCGAACGGCGGCCGCGACCGCCTCGGAAACGCTGCCGGAGGCGTCCGCGGCGGTCGGGGAGATGCTGAACGCGACGATCATGCCGCCCACGGTAGCCAGCGCGCGCGCTTGCCCGTCGGACGTGCCCGTCAGCGTGCCCGCGAGAATTCGCGCCCGGGCGGTTCTGCTTGTCGGCGGACAGGTCTAGCGTGCGGAGTGAGCAACGGACATGGACACAAGGGAGGACACCGTGGCTTCGAAACTCAACCCCTACGTCAGCTTCGACGGCAACGCGCGGGAGGCACTCGAGTTCTACCGTGACGTGTTCGGAGGCGAGCTCAACGTCAACACGTTCGGCGACTTCGGCAACGACACCGGCGGTGGGGCCGACAAGATCATGCACGGCCAGCTCGAGACCGACGCCGGCTTCACCCTGATGGCCGCCGACAACCCGCCGGGACAGGACTTCACCCCCGGCAACAACCACGCCATCAGCCTCAGCGGCGACGATGACGAGATGCTGCGGGCCAACTGGAAGCAGCTCGCCGACGGCGGCAACGTCATGGTGCAGCTCGAGAAGCAGATGTGGGGCGACGAGTTCGGCATGTGTGCCGACCGCTTCGGCGTGACCTGGATGGTCAACATCGCGGGCCAGCCGGGCTGACCGACGGGCTCAGGCACCGGCGCCCTCTGAGGAGCGCCGGCGCAGGTGGTGGAACGGCACGAGGATCAACACCGCGATGGCGAAGTAGCCGACCACCGCGATCACCGGAAAGAACAGTCCGAGGACGATCATCAGTACGTAGCCGGCCAGCCCAGGGGTGAGCCTGCGGGTGAGCGCCGCGACGTCCTCCGCTGCCACGTCGCGCCGGACGAGTCCGGCGTGGACGGCGTACCGCCACAACACCGAGACCAGCACCGACGTCAGGGCCAGGTTGATCCCGTAGACGGTGGCGGCGACACGGGCGGGCTCGGAGTCCCCGATGTACTCCGCCAGGAGGCGAGTCGGGAACGGGAGGAACGACACCACGAGCAGCAGCAGCAGGTTCAGCCGGGCGAGCACCGAGGTGGTGTGGTGGAGGTACTCCGTGATCACCGTGTGGGCGAACCACACCGCGCC
Source organism: uncultured Actinomycetota bacterium (assembly GCA_963841625.1). GTDB lineage: Bacteria > Actinomycetota > Actinomycetes > Propionibacteriales > Nocardioidaceae > Nocardioides. Next base: position 1,156,840 of record CAWJDH010000009.1, read on the forward strand.
GATGGTCGCGAAGCTCACGATGTAGGCGAGGTACGACGGCCACTGGTCGAGCAGGGCGGCCAGCAGGTCGTCCTCCGCGTCGGCGGGCACCCCGATCTCGAGCACGAGCAGGGTGATCGCGATGGCGAAGACCCCGTCGCTGAACGCCTCCGTACGCGTCGTCCGGTAGCCGGTCGAACCGACTTGTGACCTGTCACCCCTCATCCCACAAGTCTGGCAGCGACAGCGCCCCCGACACAGCAATCCGGGGTTCACCATGGCCGGAGTTCTCCACCTGGGCATCCGAGGCGCATACTGGAAGCAATGACTCCCCCGCCCGCACGACGGCGACACCTCGCCAGCAGCCCATTCCAGCCCGACCCCGAGCCGGTCATCGAGCAATTCGAGGCCGGTGACCTGGTCAATCACGATTCCTACGGCATGGGCCGCGTCGTTGCGGTCGAAGCGGCCGCAGTGGCGGTCGACTTCGGCTCGCAGACGCTGCGGATCACCAGCCCGTTCCACAAGATGTCGAAGCTCTAGCCCACCGCGCGCACGAACCGGCTAGGCGAGCGACCTGACGAGGAGTACGACGGCGCTCGCCGAGCAGACGACGAGCACGGCGACCCGGAAGCGGTCCCTGGGCAGCGCCGGGCGCAGCCGGATGCCCACCCAGAGCCCCACGACGAGGCAAGGCAACACGACAAGCGCCACGCGCAGCGAGTCGGCCGGCAAGGCGGAGGTGAGGGCCAGTGCCGTCAGGCTCATCACGACGCCAACGGCGAAGAAGACGGCGAGCGTCGGTCGCACCTCCGACGGGCGGCGGTGCTGGAAGAGCAGAGCCATCGGCGGGCCGGCGATCGAGGTCGTAGTCCCGCCCAGGCCTCCGGCGAAGCCGGCACCGACCATGGTGACCCGATTGATCGGCAGGTCCACCGTGCGAAACGACAGCCCGACGGCCAGCAGCACCATGGCTGCGACCGCGATGCCGAGCTGCTGCGGCGTGAACACCAGGACCAGCCAGATCCCCGGCAGCGTGCCGACCGCCCGGGCGGGCAGGGTCCACCGGATCGCTCGCCAGTCGATGTTGCGGTGCTCCCCCACCACGGACAGGGACGCGACGAAGAGTCCGAGCCACAGGGGCAGCGCTGGCATCAGCGAGGGTTCGACGAGTGCCACCGTTGGCGCGGCCACGATCCCTATACCGAGGCCCGCGACCGCCTGGATGAACGAGCCGACGAGCACGGCCAGCGCGATCACCAGGATCGCGCTCGCCGTCACGCCGCCCAGGATCAGGACCTGCGCAGGTTTCGCAGGACGTACGGCATGATCCCGCCGTTGCGGAAGTAGTTCGCCTCACCGGGGGTGTCGATCCGCACGACGGCGTCGAACTCGGTGTCATCTGCCTTGACCCTGACGGTCTTCGGCGTCTTGCCGTCGTTGAGCTCGGTGACCCCGGTGATCGTGAACGTCTCCTCGCCGGAGAGCCCCAGCGACTCGGCGCCCTCGCCCTCGGGGAACTGCAGCGGCAGCACGCCCATGCCGATCAGGTTGGACCGGTGGATCCGCTCGTAGGACTCGGCGATCACCGCCTTGACCCCCAGCAGCGCCGTGCCCTTCGCCGCCCAGTCGCGTGACGAGCCGGAGCCGTACTCCTTGCCGGCGAGCACCACCAGCGGGATCTCCTCCTTCAGGTAGTTCTCCGACGCCTCGAACACCGTGGTCTCGTTGCCATCCGCGGTGAAGTCGCGGGTGACGCCGCCCTCGGTGCCCGGCGCGAGCTGGTTGCGGAGCCGGATGTTGGCGAAGGTCCCGCGGATCATCACCTCGTGGTTGCCGCGCCGCGAGCCGTAGGAGTTGAAGTCACGCTGCTCGACGCCGTGCTCGGCGAGGTACTTGCCCGCGGGCGAGTCCTTCTTGATCGCGCCGGCCGGGCTGATGTGGTCGGTGGTGACCGAGTCGCCCAGCTTCAGCAGGACGCGTGCACCGTCGATGTCGGTGACGTCCTCGGGCTCCTCGGGCATGCCGTCGAAGTACGGCGCCCGGCGGACGTAGGTCGAGTCCTGGTCCCACTCGAAGATGTCGCCCTCCGGTGTGGACAGGTTGCGCCACCGATCGTCGCCGGCGAAGACGTCCTCGTAGGACGAGCCGAACATGTCGGCGCTGATCGACTCGCCGATGACCCGCTCGATCTCGGACGGCGAGGGCCAGATGTCCTTGAGGTAGACCTCGTTGCCGTCGGAGTCCTGCCCGAGCGGGTCGTCGAACAGGTCGACGTCCATCGACCCGGCGAGTGCGTAGGCGACCACGAGCGGCGGCGAGGCCAGGTAGTTCATCTTCACGTCCGGGTTGATCCGGCCCTCGAAGTTGCGGTTGCCCGAGAGCACCGAGACGACCGCGAGGTCCTTCTCCTGGACCGCCTCGGACACCTCCGGGATCAGCGGGCCGGAGTTGCCGATGCACGTGGTGCAGCCGTAGCCGACGAGGTTGAACCCGAGCTTGTCGAGGTACGGCGTCAGGCCGGAGCGCTCGTAGTAGTCGCTGACCACCTTCGAGCCGGGAGCCAGGGTGGTCTTGACCCACGGCTTGCGCTGCAGCCCCTTCTCGACGGCGTTCTTGGCGAGCAGGGCGGCGCCGATCATCACCGACGGGTTGGAGGTGTTGGTGCACGACGTGATCGCCGCGATCGTCACCGCTCCGTGGTCGATCTCGAACTTCGTGCCGTCGGAGAGCTCCACCTGGGTCGGGCTCGACGGCCGGCCCTTCGCGGCGGCGCGGTTCAGGTGCCAGTCGGTCGGCTCGCCGCCGCCGTTGATGTCCGCGGAGTACGCCGGCGCGTCACTGGCCGGGAAGGACTCGGCCGACGCCTCGTCCGCATGGGAGATCACGCCGTCGTGGGAGTCCCCCTCGTCGACGTAGTCGGCCAGGGCGGACCGGAAGGCCTGCTTCGCCTCGGTGACCTCGACCCGGTCCTGCGGTCGCTTCGGGCCGGCCAGCGACGGCACGACCTCTCCGAGGTCGAGCTCGAGCCTCTCGGAGTAGCGCGGCTCGACGTACCCCTCGGCGGTCGGGTCGTGCCAGAGGCCCTGCTCCTTCGAGTAGGCCTCGACCAGGGCGAGCTGCTCCTCGCTGCGTCCGGTGAGCTTGAGGTAGTCGATGGTCTGCTGGTCGATCGGGAAGACCGCGATGGTGGAGCCGAACTCCGGGCTCATGTTGCCGATCGTGGCCCGGTTGGCCAGCGGCAGCGCGCCGACGCCATCTCCGTAGAACTCGACGAACTTGCCGACCACGCCGTGCTTGCGGAGCTGTTCGGTGATCGTGAGGACAAGGTCGGTCGCGGTGGAGCCCTCGGGCAGCTCGCCGGAGAGCTTGAAGCCGACCACACGCGGGATCAGCATCGACACCGGCTGGCCGAGCATCGCGGCCTCGGCCTCGATGCCGCCGACACCCCAGCCGACCACGCCGATGCCGTTGACCATCGTGGTGTGGGAGTCGGTGCCGACGCAGGTGTCCGGATAGGCGACGGTCGTCCCGTCGGCGTCACGGGTGAAGACGACGCGAGCCAGGTGCTCGATGTTGACCTGGTGGACGATGCCGGTGCCGGGCGGGACCACCTTGAAGTCGTCGAAGGCACCCTGGCCCCACCGCAGGAACTGGTAGCGCTCCTTGTTGCGCTCGTACTCGATCTCGACATTGCGCTCGAAGGCCTCGGGGGTGCCGAAGACGTCGGCGATCACGGAGTGGTCGATGACCATCTCGGCGGGGGCGAGCGGGTTGATCCGGGACGGGTCGCCGCCGAGCTCCTGCATGGCCTCCCGCATCGTGGCGAGGTCGACCACGCACGGCACGCCGGTGAAGTCCTGCATGATCACCCTGGCCGGCGTGAACTGGATCTCCTTGTCGGGCTCGGCCTCCGCGTCCCACCCCGCCAGCGCACGGATGTCGTCCTCGGTGATGTTCTGGCCGTCCTCGGTGCGCAGCAGGTTTTCGAGCAGGACCTTGAGGCTGAACGGGAGACTCTTGACGTCCAGGCCGTCCCCGTCGACCGCGTCGAGGCGGTAGATCTCGTAGGACTTGCCGTCCACGTCCAGCGTGCTCTTCGCCTTGAAGCTGTCCTGACTGGCCATCAGCCGTCTCCTCGTCGTGGTTCGCTCGCGTCTCCGTGCCCATCTTGCCGTTGCTCACTCGGGGCCGGAAGGTCGGGTCGCCCGAAGGTCGGTGCACATCGGACTCGAATTTCTCTTGATATCAAGATACATGAGAACGAGAGAGCGGTCCACCCGCTCCCTTCCGGACCAGGTCGGGACCAACGGCACTGCCGCCGTTCGGCCCGGCGAGCGACCATGAGATGGAGATCCCGCGCGCGCACCTGCGAGGTAACGCGAAGACCAGGCCGCCGTTGTCCCGTGGCGAGCTCCTGGGCCGCGACCCGGGCCCGCGGCGGGACCCGGTCGGCGCGGGCCGCCAGTGCGAGGCGGCCCGCGCCGACGACCGGGCGCATGCCGGCGCTCGCCCGTCAATCAGGCAGCGAGACTCCGAACTTCGCTGCCGCAGCGACGAGCTCAGTGCGCGAGGTGGCGGCAAGCGCCGCGCCGGTGAACGCCTCCTCGAACGTCACCTCCGCCACAGCGTCGAAGCCGGCCGGGAGGCCAAGGTCGGGCCCGGAACCCCTGTCGATCTCGGCCAGGAAGAGTCCGGCGAGCCGGCCGTCGAACACGTCGACAGCAACGCGCCGTCCGTCCCGCACGACCCGCCAGCGCTGCTTGTGCAGGACCTGGGCCGGCAGCCCGGAGAGGAACGCCCACTCGGCGTCGTCGAGGTAGAAGTTGGTGCACGCGACTTCTTCCGCGTCGGCATCGAGGCGCACCTTGTGGCCGAGCTTCCGCACCACCGTCTCCGCTTCGACGACCTCGCGCAGCCGCAACCGGGTACCGACGAGGTACTGGTCGGTGATCGCCATGGGCGCGCCGGAGAGCTCGGGGAGCGTGGCAAGGAGCCACCGGCGCTCACGCTCGACGCGGGCGTACCTCAGCGAGACCGTCACGCCGGCGCCGCGAACAGCGCGACACATTCGACGTGATGCGTCATCGGGAACAGGTCGAAGGCGCGCAGCCGATCCAGCGTGTAGCCCTGGCCGGCGAAGATCTCGACGTCACGGGCGAGCGCGGCCGGGTCGCAGGCGACGTAGGCCACGGCACGCGGAGACCGCGCCACGATCTGCTCCACGACCTCACGCTTCGCTCCCTCGCGCGGCGGGTCCAGCACCACGAGGTCCCACGGGCCGTCGTACGCCGCCGCGAGCACAGCACCCACCCGGCCCCACGTCACCTCGACCGGTTCCACGGGACCGTCGGCCCCGGCGAGGCCGAGGTTGGACCGTGCCTGCAGGCAGGCCGCCTCGTCGCCCTCCACCGCGACCACCTCGCCATACGGACCGACCGCGTCGGCCAGGAAGCGGGCGAACAGCCCCACTCCGGCGTAGAGGTCGAGGGCCCGCTCCCCCGGCCGGGGCTGGAGCAGGTCGAGGACGGTCTCCACGAGGACTCGCGGGGCACCTGGATGGACCTGCCAGAAGCCGTCGGCCGGGACGGAGAAGGTGTGGGAGCCGAGGTCGGTCTCCACCACCTCGAGCACCGGGCCGGACGGCTCTACCGGATCGGGCTGCCTGGCATCGGGGCGGGCGATCAGGCAGTCGTCGACCGGCACCACGTCGTGCGAGCGGTGCTTGCGCATCCCGCGCCGGCCGTCCGGAGCGATTGCGTAGCGCACCCGGGTCCGCCAGCGCAGGCCGTCCTCGTCGCCCGGCACCGGCTCGACCTCGAGGCCGCTGACCACCGGGTGCTCGGGGTCCAGCCGACCGAGCCGGACCAGCTGCTCGCGCACGACCTCGGCCTTCAGGGCTCGCTGCGCCGGCAGCCGGGCGTGCTGGAAGTCGCAGCCTCCGCAGAGCCCCGGGCCGGCGACGGGGCAGGGCGCCGTGACCCGGTCCGGGGAGGGCGACTCGACAGCGACCGCGTCGCCGCGCCAGTACCGGTCCTGGTCGGTGCCCTCGGTGATCTCCACGACGACGCGTTCCCCGGGGAGGGCGTGGCGGACGAACACCACCCTGGTCGGGGACCGGGAGGCCTCGGGCGAGGAGTCGATGGGGATCCGTGCGACGCAGTGACCTCCGTGGGCAACGGGCCCGACGTCCACGGTGTAGCGCTCCCCCACCCGGGATCGGCCCCCGGGCCGCCGCTGGCGCGGACGCCGTCTACGCGGAGGGGTCACCGCGGGATCTGTCCGCCGCGGTCCGATCGTTCCGAGACATTGCCCCGGCGCAGGTCGCCGGGACGCACACGGGTGCTCTCGCGTTCGCTGCGCTCGCGGGCGATCTCCGAGGACCGCAGCTGGTAGGGCACCGAGGTCACCATCACGCCGGGAGTGAAGAGCAGGCGCCCCTTGAGCCGCAGTGCGGTCTGGTTGTGCAGGAGCTGCTCCCACCAGCGCCCGACGACGTACTCCGGGATGTAGACCGCAACCACTCCGCGGGGGTTGGCCTGCTTGATCTCCAGCGCGTAGTCGACGATCGGCCGGACCACCTCACGGTAGGGCGAGTGCAGCACCTTGAGCGGCACGCCCAGGTTCCGGTCGTCCCACTCGCTGAGCAGCCGACTGGTTCGCTGCGGGTCCTCGGCGACGTAGACGCCCTCGAGCACGTTGGGCCGCGAGGCCTTGGCGAAGGCCAGGGCACGCAGTGTCGGCTTGTGCAGCTTCGAGACGAGTACGACGGCGTGCACCCGCGTCGGCAGGATCTTGTCCTCTTCGTCAGCCGCCAGCTCCAGCGCGACGTTCGCGTAGTGCCGGCTGATGCCCTTCATGATCAGGAAGAAGCACACCATCGCGAGGATCGCGATCCAGGCGCCGGCGAGGAACTTGGTGATCAGGACGATCACGAACACCACGGCTGTGAAGGTCAGCCCGATCGCGTTGATCGCCCGCGACTGCTGCATCCGGCGTCGACGGGCCGGGTTCTTCTCCGTGCGCAGGTGGCGGGTCCAGTGCCGGATCATGCCGAGCTGGCTGAGGTTGAACGATACGAACACTCCGACGATGTAGAGCTGGATCAGCCGGGTGGTCTCAGCGTCGAAGGCGAGGATCAGCGCGATCGCCACGACGGCCAGGAACACGATGCCGTTGCTGAACGCCAGCCGGTCACCCCGGGAGCCGAGAGCCCGCGGGGCGTAGCCGTCCTCGGCCAGGATCGAGCCGAGCACGGGGAACCCGTTGAAGGCGGTGTTGGCGGCCAGCACCAGGATCACGCCGGTCACGGTCACGACGAAGTAGAAGCCCGGCGGGAAGTCGCGGAACACGGCCTCGGCGATCTGCGCGATCACGGTGTCCTGGTCGTAGCCCGCCGGGACGGGTTGGCCGTTGAGGGTCAGCCGCTCGAGCTCGTGGGGGTCGACGTAGCGCAGGCCCATCTGGTTCGCGAGCACGATGACGCTCATCATCATCGCGATCGCGATCATGCCGAGCATCAGCAAGGTGGTGGCCGCGTTGCGGCTCTTGGGGCGACGGAAGGCGGGCACACCGTTGGAGATCGCCTCGACACCGGTGAGCGCCGCGCATCCGGACGAGAAAGCGCGCGCCAGCAGGAACATCAGCGCGACCGTCGTGAGCTGGTCTTCGTAGCCGGGCGACGGCGTGATGTCCAGGGCGGCGCTCTTGACGTCCGGGAGCGTGCCGTTGAACAGCCGCAGCAGCCCCCAGCCGCACATCAGGCCCATGGCCGCTATGAAGGCATAGGTCGGTACCGCGAAGAACGTGCCGGACTCCCTGATGCCACGGAGGTTCATGGCCATCAGCGCGAGCACTGCGATGCTCGCGACCGAGGCCTCGTGGCCGCTCAGGAACGGCAGCGCGGAGGCGGCGTACTGCGCGCCGGAGGAGATGGACACCGCGACCGTGAGCACGTAGTCGACCAGCAGGGCGCTGGCGACGGTGATGCCGGCGTTGCGGCCGAGGTTGACCGTCGCCACCTCGTAGTCGCCACCACCGCTGGGATAGGCGTGCACGTTCTGGCGGTACGACGCCACGACCGCCGCCATCACCAGCGCCACCGCGATGCCGATCTTCCAGGACCAGACGTAGGCCGAGGCCCCGGCGAAGGACAGCATGATGAAGATCTCGTCGGGCGCATAGGCCACGGAGGAGAGGGCGTCGCTGGCGAACACCGGGAGCGCGACCCGCTTGGGCAGCAGCGTCTCCCCCAGTTGCGAGCTGCGCAGCTTGCGTCCGAGCAGGATGCGCTTGGAAACGTCGCCGACACCCACGAACGAACAGGTTAGACCGTCGCAGCGCTCCGGTGCGGCTGGGATACGGTTTCACTGTGCATGTCGTCATCATGGGTTGCGGCCGGGTGGGTTCGACGCTGGCTCGAAGCCTCGAGGAGCGCAACCACACCGTGTCGGTGATCGACAGCGAACCCGACTCGTTCCGACGGCTGGGGCCCGAGTTCAACGGCGACAAGGTCACCGGCTTCGGGTTCGACCAGGCCGTCCTGGAGAAGGCCGGCATCCGGCGGGCCGAGGCGTTCGCGGCGGTGTCCAGCGGCGACAACTCCAACATCATCGCCGCCCGGGTGGCGCGCGAGACCTTCGGCATCGAACAGGTCGTGGCCCGGATCTACGACCCCGGTCGCGCCGAGGTCTACCAGCGGCTCGGCATCACGACGGTGGCCACCGTCAAGTGGACCGCCGATCAGGTCCTCAGGCGGCTGCTGCCGGCCGGCGCCGAGCCCGACTTCCGCGACCCGTCCGGGACCATCAGGGTCGACCACGTGCCCGTGCCGGATGTGTGGATCGGACAGCGCACCATCCACTTCCAGGAGCAGACCAACAGCCGGATCGCCTGGATCGACCGCCTCGGCGAGGGCATGCTGCCCACCCGAGACAGCATCATCCAGGAGGGCGACCTGCTCCACCTCGTGATGCGCGAGGAGAACGCCGGCCACGCCTACGCGGTGATCGACAAGGGACCCGAGGGAGACGACTGAGACATGAGGGTCGCCATCGCCGGCGCCGGAGCGGTCGGACGCTCGATCGCGCGTGAGCTGATCACCAACGGCCACCAGGTGCTGCTCATCGACAAGTCCGCAAGCGCCATGAAGCCCGAACGGGTGCCCGACGCCGAGTGGCTGCTGGCCGACTCCTGCGAGCTGTCGTCGCTGGAGGAGGCACGCCTGGACCGGTGCGACGTGGTGATTGCCGCGACCGGTGACGACAAGGTCAACCTCGTCACCTCTCTCCTGGCGAAGACGGAGTTCGGTGTGCCGCGGACGGTCGGGCGCGTCAACCACCCCAACAACGAGTGGCTCTTCACCGAGGCCTGGGGAGTCGACGTCAACGTCTCGACGCCGCGGATCATGTCGGCGCTCGTGGAGGAGGCGGTGACGGTCGGCGACCTGGTGCGGTTGTTCACCTTCCGCCAGGGCAACGCCAACCTGGTCGAGCTCACGCTGCCGGAGGACTCGCCGTACGTCGGGAAGCCGACCGGGCTGATCCCGTTCCCGGAGAACTGCGCACTGGTGACGATCCTGCGCGACGGTCAGGTCTACACGCCGGACGCCGACCAGCCGATCGAGTCCGGCGACGAGCTGCTCTTCGTCGCGGCCGCCGATGTCGAGGACGAGCTCGAGCGCCTGCTCGCGCCGCAGGCGCACGGCGGCTGAGGAGACCGAGGCTCAGTCCGTCTGGTCACCCCGGAGGACCGCCGCGGGCTCGCCCTGCACCGGGGTGTGGTTCCGGGCCAGCAGCCAGACCATCAGCGCCAGGGCCGCGAGCTGCAACGGCCAGCCCAGGGCGATCTTGAGGACGCCCAGCACGGCGACCGCGGCGTCCGCGTCGATCGCTCCCGACTTGGCGCTCAACCAGATCGGGGCCTGGATGGCCACCCGCAGGATGCAGGGCGCCACCAGCACCCACGTCAGTCGCGAGCACAGCTTCACCACCTGACGGTCGCCGTGCCACCCCGTGGGGTCGCCGGTGACACTGCCGACCATGAAGCCCATCAGCGGCCAGCCGATCAGGCAGGTGAACGCGAGCAGCAAGGAGTAGCCGGTGTTGTAGATGATGCCGGGGAGGAAGTACGCGAGGGCCTGGTCGCTCTCGCTGCCGCCGGAGCGCGCGGACATCGTGACGAACAGCCAGCCGATCCCGATGCCGAAGATCGCGTTCAGCACGAACTGGACCGAGGAGCGCTGGACTACTCGGACGACCAGGAGCACGACAGCGACGGCGAGACTGGCCACCAGCGCGGTGCGTAGTTCGCGTGTGGACAACCAGGTGACGGTGAACAGCAGGGTCGGCACGGCTGCCTCGATCATGCCGCGGCGTCCGCCCAGTGCCTTCGACAGCTGGGCCCGCACCACGGCCTCGACCGATGTCGACGGAGGCGCCGCTGGTCCCGTCGCGGTCTCGCGCCTCGCTCACGGGATGAGCTCGTAGCGCGGGTTGTACATGATCCGGCCGCCCTCGGCGGCCCCGATCCTGCCCTCGATCTGGATTCCTCGCCCGGGCTCGATCCCCGCGATCCGCCGCCGGCCGAGCCACACCACGAGGAGCACGCCGGACCCGTCGGTGAGCTCCGCCTCGAGTGCGGGTACGCCGCCGCGGGGCCGGAGCGTGACCGTGCGCAGGGTGCCACGAAGCCGCACCCGCTCGCGGTCGGGCGCGTCGGCGATCCTGGTTCCCTCGCCGTCGGCGTACGTGCGCCGAAGCTCACGCTCGTGCATCTCGGTGCTGCTGGCCCACTTGCTGATGCTGCGCCGCAGACGGCTCTTGCCCGTCACTTCAACAGTTTATGACTCGTCGGGCGTCGTGCGCCGGGCCGAGTCGGGCAGCACGACCGGGAGCGGGTCTCCGGCCGGCATGGCGTGGTCGCCCCGGCGGATCACGACCTTGGTGAGGGTTTCCTCCCAGGCGGAGGCGCTGTCGGGCTCGGTGGCCGGACGGCCGAGGAACGTGCCCCGCAGCATCCATCTCGGCCCGTTGATGCCGACGATCCGCGAGGCCTGGTTGGCTGCGCGCCCGTCCGCCGTCTGGACCGAGAGCTGGCAGACCAGCTCGGTGCCGAAGCGTCCTTCGCGCTCGGTGGCGGTCCCACCCCGTCGGGCCAGGTCCGCGGCCAGCTGTGGTCGCACCTCGGTCCAGAGATCGCCGTGGCGCGGTGCAGCGAAGGCCCGCAGCTCGAGGGCGCCGTCAGGCCCGGCGAGCAGGACCGCCTGCACGGCCTGGGAGCTCTCGTCGACCTGGAGCCGCAGCTCACGGCCCTCCTCGGGCGCGATCAGCAGCGAGCCGAGGTCGACCCGCTGCACCCCGTCGTCGGGGAGGTCGTCGATGTCGAAGGGTCCCTCGGCCTCGGCCGGCTCCTCCGCACCTTCGTCTGCGGCGTCGACCGGGTCCCCGGCCGCCGCGGCTGCGGGATCGGGCTTCTCGGACCTGCGGCGGAACTTCACTGCTTCTCCTCTGCCGGGGTCTCGCCAGTGGCGAATCCTCCAGTAGAACCGTAGCCCCCGGCTCCACGAGCGGATCCGGGGAGTTCGTCGACCGCGACGAAGCGGGCGTGCTCGAAGCGCTGGACCACGAGCTGGGCAATCCGGTCCCCGCGCCGCAGCTTGATCGGCTGCTCCGGATCGTGGTTGATCAGCAGCACCTTGATCTCGCCACGGTAGCCCGAGTCGATGGTGCCGGGGGTGTTGACGATCGAGAGCCCGTGCCGCGCCGCGAGCCCCGACCGGGGGTGCACCAGGGCGACGTGGCCCTCGGGCAGCGCGAGCGCGACACCTGTCGGCACCAGGACCCGTTCACCGGGGGCGAGCACCACGTCCTCGGCCGTGACCAGGTCGGCGCCGGCATCGCCGGGATGGGCGTAGCTGGGCAACGGGAGGTCCGGATCGAGGCGGAGGACGGCGATCTCGACGGCGGGCACTGGGTCGGGTACGCGGTCGGGCACGGGCGGACCATACCCTTGACCCCCGTGGAGTACGACGAGCGGCTCAGCGTCCCCCTGCGGTGGTGGGTTCAGGGGACGATGCTGGTCGCCAGCCTCTGGCTGGCGATGATCGTGGCGCTGCCGACTCCGGCGGCCTGGACGATCGCCGCGATCGCGATGGTCGGCCTGTCCGTCGGCCTCCTCGCCTACGGCGCCGCACGGGTGACCGTCGAGGGTGGTTTCCTGCGGGCCGGCCGAGCCCGGATCGCCGGCTTGCATCTGGGGACCTCGAGCGCCCTGGACCCCGAAGCGACCCGCAGGATCGCCGGCGCGGAGGCCGACGCTCGCGCCTACCTCCTGCTGCGGCCCTACCTGAAGCGGGCGGTCCAGGTGGAGATCACCGACCCGGCCGACCCCGCGCCGTACTGGCTGATCAGCACCCGCCGCCCCGACGAGCTGGCCCGGGCACTGACGGAACTGACTGAATCGACGGCGGCTGGGTAAGGTCCGGACATGGCATCGTCATCAAAGGTCTGGTCGATCTTCTCGCTCGTCGCCGCGGTCGGCGCGGCAGCGATAGCGAAGAAGGGACTCAACACCTCGTGGAGAGCCGCTACCGGGAAGAACCCGCCGGCCAACCCCGCGGACCCCGACGTGGACCTCTGGGAGGCCGTCACGTGGGCCGCGGTGAGCGGGACGATCGTGGGCATCGCCCGGATGCTCGCCAGTCGCAAGGCGGCCGACTACTACACGAAGTCGACCGGGCACCTGCCGCCGGACCTCGTCAAGGACGACCAGGACGCCGACAAGGCGCCGACGCCCACGACCTGAGCCAGCGCCCGGCCTTGGGGCCTGGCGCTCAGGCGCAGTCCTTGCAGATCAGCTTCTTCTCGTCCGCGAGCTGCGAGCGGTGGTGGACCAGGAAGCAGCTCATGCAGGTGAACTCGTCGCTCTGCTTGGGCTTGACCTCGACCGCGAGCTCCTCGTGGGAGAGATCGGCGCCGGGCAGCTCGAACGACTCGGCTGCTTCGGCCTCGTCCTCGTCGACCTTCCCCGAGTTCTTGTCGTGGCGGCGAGCCTTGAGCTCCTCGATGCTCTCCTCGGACTCTTCCTCGGTCTTGCGCGGGGCGTCGTAGTCGGTGGCCATCAGTCTTCAACTCCCCTCACGCGGCTGCGCCGGTCGTAGTTAGCTCCACAGGTTCGGCGCCAGATTGTGCACCATGCCGGTGCAATGGTGCACATCGGTTCCCGGGTGTGTCCCCAGAACACACGATGTCGGGGCCCTATTCCCCCGCGTTGGCCAGAAATCCCGCGTCTTCCACGGCTTGTCGGAACTCGTCGAAGCCGTGACCCGGGGCGCAGAGGAGGAGCTGCTGGCCGCCGGCACCCGGGGCCAGCTCGCAGTGAGCACCCGCACCCTCGGCGATCAGGGCGCCGGCCGCGTGGTCCCACAGGTTGACGCCCTCCTCGACGTAGCCATCGAGCAGGCCCTCCGCGACGTGGCACAGGTCGAGGGCGCAGGACCCGAAGCGACGGATGTCCCGCACCTCGGGCAGCAGCCGGCCGACCGCGGCCGCCTGGATGGCCCGGATCCGGGCCTCGTAGCTGAACCCGGTCCCGATCAGGCGCTGCGAAAGTGGTGCCGGGGACCGCACCGAGAGGGGGGTGCCGTCGCGATGGGCGGTCACCGTCGCCGTCCCGTCGGGTCGGGTCTCCCGGCGCCCGACGTACGCCGTGTCCCGGGCGACGTGGAGAACCACACCTGCGACCACCACCCCGTTGCGCTCGGCGGCCACCGAGACGGCGTACTGCGGGATGTCGTAGAGGAAGTTGACCGTCCCGTCGATCGGGTCCACGATCCAGCGCACTCCGCTGGCGCCGGGCTCGTCGCGGCCCTCCTCCCCCACGATGCCGTCGTCGGGTCGAGCCTCGGCGAGCAGCGACCGGATCAGCTCCTCGACCTCACGGTCGGTCTCGGTGACGACGTCGGTCTCGCTGCTCTTCGTGGCCGCGACCGTCACCCCCGTCTCGCGGCGCTCCCGGATCAGGCGTGCTGCCGCCCGGGCGATGTCGAGCGCCAGCTCGGCCAGCTGACCGCCGGTGTCCGCTGCGCTCATTCGGCGACGCCGCCGACGGCGGGTCGGTCGCCGCGGGGGTTGGGGCAGCATCCGAGGCCGCACAGGTCCCACCACGCCTGGAGGCTGCCGACCGCGCGGCGGTGCGGCTTCTCGCCCCGCTCGGTCGCGGCCCGCTCGAGCAGCAGGTCGCGGACCACCGCCACGAAACGCGGGTCGATGCCCGGTGTCGCGGCCCGCACCGCCGGGAGGTCGAGCTTGGCCGCGGTGGTGAGGGCCTCGGTGTCGAGGTCGTAGACGACCTCCATGTGGTCGGAGACGAAGCCGACCGGGACGAGCACCACGCCCGGTGCCTCCTTCCGGGACAGCGCCTCGAGGTGGTCGTTGACGTCGGGCTCGAGCCACGGGACGTGCGGCGCCCCGGACCTCGAGCAGAAGACGAGCTCGTGCGGGTTGCGCCGTCCGGTCTCCTGGCGCACGCGGTCGACGACGGCGGCGACGACGCTGCGGTGCTGGTTGACGTAGGCGTTGCCCTGGCGCCCGCTCGCCTCGTTCATCGACTCCGGGATGGAGTGGGTGACGAAGGTCAGGTGCGCGCCGTCGCGGACCGACTCCGGCAGCTCGGCGAGGGCGGCGAGGGTCGCGTCGACGACGGGTTCCACGAAGCCGGGATGGTTGAAGTACTGGCGCAGCCGGTCCAGCCGTGGTGCGCCCGCGACGCCGGCGCAAGCCGCGGCGAGGTCCTCGCGGTACTGCCGGCAGCTGGAGTACGAGGAGTAGGCGCTGGTGACGAAGCACGCCGCCCGGGTGATGCCGTCCTCGGCCATCTGCCGGACCGCGTCGGCGAGGAACGGCGCCCAGTTGCGGTTGCCCCAGTAGACCGGGAGGTCGATGCCGGCACCGGACAGGTCCTCGCGCACGGCGCCGAGCAGCTCGCGGTTCTGGTCGTTGATCGGCGACCGACCCCCGAAGAGGTGGTAGTGCTCGCCGACCTCCTCGAGCCGCTCGCGCGGGATGTCGCGGCCCCGGGTGACGTTCTCGAGGAACGGCAGCACGTCATCCGGTCCCTCCGGCCCCCCGAACGACACCAGCAGGACAGCGTCGTACGGCGAGACGTCGAGGACCATGCGCCCCATCGTAGAGAGGGACCTCAGGATTGGTCGGTGTTCCCGGCACGGTCCTAGTCTCCGGATGAGATGTTGACGTCGTACCGGCAGATCCTGGGGATCCCCGGCGCCCTGCTGTTCAGCGCGACCGGGATGGTTGCCCGGCTGCCCATGTCGATGGTGAGCCTCGGGATCGTCCTCCTGGTCTCCACGGCGACCGGCTCGTACGGCCTGGCCGGCTCGGTGTCGGCGGCGTACCTGATCGCCAACGGCGGCTTCGCGATCGCGCAGGGCAGGCTCCTGGACCGCCTGGGGCAGTCGCGGGTGCTGCCGGTGGCCGTCGCCGTCTTCGGGGTGGCCCTCGCCCTCCTGATGTGGTCGGTGCAGGCGGACTGGCCAGTGGGGGTCTCCTACCTGCTGGCGGCGGTCAGCGGGGCGGCTCTTCCCTCGGTCGGCGCGTGCGTCAGGGCCCGGTGGTCCCACGTCCTCCGCTCCCCCGACGAGCTGCAGACGGCGTTCGCCCTCGAGGCCGTCGTCGACGAGTCGGTGTTCATGCTCGGGCCGATCCTGGTGACCGTGCTGGCCACCGCCTGGCACCCGGTCGCGGGGCTGACCGCCGCCCTGGTCGCGGGGGTCGTCGGCACGCTCGCCTTCGCCTCCCAGCGCGCGACCGAGCCGCCCGCCCACCCCCGGCGGGAGACCACCGGGCCCCGCCCCGGGATGCCGTGGGCGACGGTCGCGCCGCTGGCGCTGGTCTCTGCTGGCCTCGGCACGCTGTTCGGCGCCGCCGAGGTGACGACCGTGGCGTTCGCGGAGGAGCTCGGCAGCAAGGGGTACGCCGGCCCGCTGCTCGCCCTGTGGGCGCTGGGCAGCCTGATCGCCGGGCTCGTGACCGGCGCGGTCCACTGGCGGCGCGGCCCCGACCACCGGGTGCGGTGGGGGT
Organism: uncultured Actinomycetota bacterium; assembly: GCA_963841625.1. Taxonomy (GTDB): domain Bacteria; phylum Actinomycetota; class Actinomycetes; order Propionibacteriales; family Nocardioidaceae; genus Nocardioides. The sequence continues at coordinate 1,172,916 of CAWJDH010000009.1, forward strand.
CGGTGGCGATGATGGCCGCGATGCTGCCGCTGGGACTGATCGGCTCGATCCCCCTGATGGGGGTCGCGCTGTTCATCGCCGGGTTCGCCATCGCGCCCACGCTGATCGCGACCATGTCGCTGACCGAGAGGACGGTCCCGCACGCCCGCCTCACTGAGGGCATGGCGATCATGCACACCGGCATCGTGGCCGGCGTGGCCCCGGGAGCGACCCTCGCGGGTGTGGTGATCGACGCCTACGGCGCGTCCCCGGCCTACCTCGTCGCCGCGGGTGCGGGGCTGGTCTCGGCCCTGGCCGCCCAGGCGATCCCCCGCTCGCCGTCGGCCGAGCCGGCCGGGACCCCGGCCCACTAGGGTCACGACGTGGAGTGGAGCAACTGGGCGGGGCTGGAGATGGCCCACCCCGACGTGGTGGTTCACCCCGGCGACACCCAGGCCGTGGTCGGCGCCGTGGACCGGGCCCGCAACGACCGGACGACCGTCAAGATGGTCGGCACCGGCCACAGCTTCACGGGCATCGGCACCCCGGGGCGCACGATGCTGCGACCCGACCGGCTGAGCGGGATCGTCGCCGTCGACCGGGACGAGATGACCGTGACCGCCCTGGCCGGCACCCCGCTGCGCGCGCTGAACATCGAGCTCGAGCGGCTCGGCCTCTCGCTGCACAACATGGGCGACATCGCCGACCAGACCCTGGCCGGCGCCATCTCGACCGGCACCCACGGGACCGGCGGAGTCACGGCCGGGCTGTCGGCGCAGGTCGCCGGCCTGCAGCTGGTGACCGGGACCGGCGAGGTGCTGACCGCGACGGCCAGCGAGAACGCCGACGTGCTCGACCTGGCGCGGGTCGGGCTCGGGGCCCTCGGGGTGCTGACCACGGTCACCTTCCGCGTCGAGCCACTGTTCCTGCTCGAGGCGCACGAGCAGCCGATGAGCTGGGACCAGGCGCTCGGGTCGTTCGACGAGCTCGTCTCCGCCAACCACCACCTCGACCTCTACTGGTTCCCGCACACCGACCGGGTGCTGGCCAAGCAGAACAACCGGCTCGACGCAACGCCCGAGGAGGCCGAGCCCCTGTCAGCCGCGCGGGCCTGGTTCGAGGACGAGCTCCTCGCCAACCGCACGTTCGGCCTGCTCTGCGCCGCCGCGAACCGGGCGCCGGGCGTCATCCCCCGGATGAACCGCGCGACGAGCCGGCTGCTCACCGAGCGCCGCTACTCCGGCGTGGCCCACCGGGTCTTCACGTCTCACCGCCGGGTGGTGTTCAAGGAGATGGAGTACGCCGTTCCGCGCGCCGCCGGTCCGGAGGCGCTGCTCGCGGCCCGACGGGCCATCGAGGCGTCGAGCTGGCGGATCAGCTTCCCGGTCGAGGTCCGGGTCGCGCCGCAGGACGACGTACCTCTCTCGACGGCGTACCAGCGCGACACCGTCTACCTGGCGTTCCACACCCACCGCGACGCCGACCACGAGGAGTACTTCGCGGCGATCGAGCGGATCATGCGGGACCACGATGGCCGGCCGCACTGGGGCAAGCTCCACTCCCTGGGCGCGGCCGACCTCGTCGAGGACTATCCCCGGTTCGGGGACTTCCTCGCCCTGCGCGACCGGCTCGACCCCGACCGGGTCTTCGCCAACGACCACCTGCGCCGTCTGCTGGGCGACTGAACCTCGGGGCAACGGCCGGCTCAGACGCTGGCGGACCCGGTCGGGATCGGCGCCCGCCAGTGCCGCCAGATCGCCAGCAGCCGCCACGACAGGCACACGCCCCCGCCGAGCACGGCGACCACTCCGACGGGGAACCCCAGGCTCTCGCCGGCGACCGTGATCGCGGCGCCGGCGAGGGCGGGGGTGGCGTACAGCTCGCCGCGGAAGACGGCCGGCACCCGGCCCGCGAGAACGTCACGGGCCATCCCGCCGCCGATGCCGGTGACCATGCCCATCAGCGCCGCGGGCACCGGCCCCAGGCCGAACTCCAGCGACTTGAGTGCACCGGTGACGCAGAACAGCGCGAGGCCGCAGGCGTCGAAGACGTTGACCTGGCGCTCCATCCGGCCGAGTGCAGGATGGAAGTAGAAGGCCAGCACCCCCGCGGCGACCGGCACCAGCAGGTAGCGCCAGTCGGCCAGCGCCGCCGGCGGGGTGGCCCCGATCAGGACGTCGCGCAGGAAGCCGCCGCCGAGGCCGGTGACTCCGGCAAGCACGAGGACGCCGAAGACGTCGAGGCCCTTGCGGACCGCGACCACGGCTCCGGAGATCGCGAAGACGAAGATGCCGACCAGGTCAAGCACCACGAAGGTCACGGACGGTTCGGTCGCCACGGGTCGCGAGGTTACCGGGGCGCGCCGCGGGCGAAGGCGCTGCGCGCACGCGTGCGCTGGCGTAGGCTCTGGCCACCGGAACGATGACTGGCAGGAGCACGACCACCGATGTCGCACCTCACCCTCGCGGGCCTGAGCGACGACGGCAAACGCCTGCTCCTGGTCAGCGACAAGGGCGTGGAGTTCACCCTCGACATCGACGCCCGGCTCCGGGCCGCCCTCCGCGGCGATCACGCCCGCCTCGGCCACTTGGAGATTCGAATGGACAGCGCACTGCGACCCCGCGACATCCAGGCCCGGATCCGGGCCGGGGACACGCCCGAAGCCGTCGCCCAGGCCGCACAGACCACGGTGGACCGGATCATGGCCTTCGCCGCCCCCGTGCTCGCGGAGCGGCAGCACGTCGCCGAGCGGGCCCAGCGCTCGTCGGTTCGTCGCAAGCCGGGTGAGTCCGCCTCCGGCGCCAGGACCCTCGGCGACGCCGTGGCCGGTCACCTGCGCTCCCTGAACGTCGATCCCGAGACCGTCGTCTGGGACGCCCGGCGGCGCGAGGACGGCCGCTGGACCCTGACCGGCGACTTCGCCACCGGAAAGCGCCAGGGCTCGGCCAGCTTCATCTACGACCCTCCGGGCAACTACGTCACCGTCGAGAACGACGACGCCCGCTGGCTGCTCGGCGAGCAGGTCGCGGCCGCGCAGCGACCGGCCCGTGACGACCTGAAGCAGGCGCGCGGACGCCGGCTCTCCGCCGTACCCCATGAGGAGCTGCCGCTGGGTGACGACGCCATCGAGCTGGTCAGCGAGGAGTCCGGCAGTCTGGGGGCGGAGCAACCGGTCGAGGCCTACCTCGACGACGAGCGGCCCACCCGGGAGACGCCGGCGGTGGAGGAGCCGCCGGTGGAGCCGGAGCCCGCGCCGGAGCCCGCTGCCCAGGAGGAGCCTCCCGCCGAGGAGGAGCCGCCTGCCCGCAAGCCGGCGAAGCGGAAGGGCCGCGCCTCGGTGCCGAGCTGGGACGAGATCATGTTCGGCGGCGGCAAGAACGACTGACCCCCGCTTCGCCGGCGAAGCCATCCGCCAGCCGCGGATCGGTCGCCCCTGCCGCAGTCCGCTACCCAGCGGTAGTCTCCGGCCATGTCGTACTTCGTCACCGGCGCCACCGGGTTCATCGGCCGGCATCTCGTCCCCGAGCTGCTCGACCACCGCGAGGGCGACATCTTCGTCCTGGTCCGCAAGGGGTCCCTGCCGCGGATGGAGAAGCTGATCCGCCGGTGGGACACCAACCGCGTCATCCCCGTCACCGGTGACCTCGCCAAGCCGAACCTCGGGGTCTCCAAGAAGTGGATCACCGAGCACAAGGACCAGATCGACCACTTCTTCCACCTCGCCGCGATCTACGACATGACCGCCGACGATGAGACCAACGAGACGATGAACGTCGGCGGCACCCGCAACGCCGTCCAGCTCGCCGACGCACTCCAGGTCGGCTGCTTCCACCAGGTGTCGTCGGTGGCGGCGGCCGGTGAGTACCGCGGCACGTTCGACGAGACCATGTTCGACGAGGGTCAGCACCTGCCGTCGCCGTACCACCGGACGAAGTTCGAGTCCGAGAAGATCGTCCGCGAGGAGGCCACCGTGCCGTGGCGGGTCTACCGCCCGGCCGTCGTCGTCGGCGACAGCCAGACCGGCGCCATGGACAAGATCGACGGGCCCTACTACTTCTTCCCGATGATGAAGCTGCTCCGCGACCGGCTGCCGGCGTGGCTGCCGCTGGTGGGCGTCGACCTCGGCGACACCAACGTCGTCCCGGTCGACTACGTGGCCAAGGCGATGGACCACCTCGCCCACCTCCCCGACCGCGACGGGGAGGCCTTCCACCTGGTCAACCCCGAGCCGCAGCCCGTGGCCGAGATGATCAACACCTTCTGCGGGGCGGCGGGCGCTCCGCAGTTCGCGACCCCCATCGACCGGAAGGTCACCAGCGCCGGACCCCTCGGGCTGGTTCCGCAGCGGCTGCGACCCCTGTCGATCTTCACCGGCGTGGTGAAGTCGGCCCCCGTCCAGGCCGTGCTCGACCAGACCCTCGGGCGACTGGGCGTGCCGGCGGAGGTGCTCGCGCACACCAGCTTCACGGCCGTCTTCGACTCCCGCGCGACCGAGAAGGCGCTCTCCGGGTCGGGCATCGCGGTCCCCGACCTCGAGACCTACGCCCGCACCTTGTGGGCCTACTGGGAGGACAACCTCGACACCTCGACCGGGCGCGACCCCGAGATCCGGGCAGGCGCTCACCGGCAAGTACGTCGTGATCACCGGCGCCTCCTCCGGCATCGGACAGGTCACTGCGCTCAAGGTCGCGCAGGCCGGTGGCATCCCGGTCCTCGTGGCCCGCGGCAAGGACAAGCTCGAGGACACCCGGGCGTCGATCGAGATGCGCGGCGGCCAGGCCTACGTCTTCCCGTGCGACCTCTCCGACCTCGAGGCCATCGACCGGCTGTGCGAGCAGATCTCGACGGAGCTCCCGAGCGTCGACTTCGTCGTCAACAACGCCGGCCGCTCGATCCGGCGCTCGCTGCGGCTGTCGCAGGACCGGTTCCACGACTTCGAGCGGACCATGCAGCTCAACTACTTCGGTGCGATCCGGCTGGTGATGGGCCTGCTCCCGAAGATGCAGGAGCAGCGCCGCGGCCACGTCGTCAACGTCTCCTCGATCGGGGTGCAGACCAACCCGCCGCGCTTCTCGGCGTACGTCGCCTCCAAGGCCGCGCTCGACGCGTGGAGCAACGTGGTGGCGTCGGAGGTCGTCGGCGACGGCGTCACCTTCACCGGGATCCACATGCCGCTGGTGCGGACGCCCATGATCGCGCCCACCAAGCTCTACGACCGGTTCCCCACGATCTCACCCGCGCAGGCGGCCGACCTCGTGATCAAGGCGATGGTCGAGCGGCCACACGAGATCAACACGCTCCTGGGCAACGCCGGGGCGGTCGCGCACACGGTGGCGCCCAAGACGGCGTTCCGGATCCTCAACATGGCCTACCACGTGTTCCCGGACTCCTCCGCCGCGAAGGGAGACTCCGGCACCCGCGAGTCCGAGCAGATCATGCTCGCCCGGATCTTCAAGGGAGTTCACTGGTGATCAGCTCGCTTGCGAGCTGATCACCAAGAGTGGACAGGTCGAGCAAGCCGCGCGACCGAGCTCGCGAGGTCGCGGCCGGCGGGTCGAGACCCGGTGACGGAGGCACCAGGGTGACCACCGTGGTCGCCGCCCTGCGTTAGTTCCGGGGTTTCGAGGCTCGCTCCGCTCGCACCTCAACACCTTCCGGTCTCCACAGGACGCTCAGGATCGGTGATCCACTCGCTCCAGCTGCCGGGGTACAACGCGGCGCGGATCCCGGCCACCTCCATCGCGAGGACGTCGTGGGCGGCGGTCACGCCGGAGCCGCAGTAGGCCGCCACTTCGGCTTCTGCGGTCGCTCCGACGCCGGCGTAGGTTGCCCGCAGACTGTTGGGCCGGCGAAACCGGCCTTCGAGCGCGAGGTTCGACTCCGTCGGCACGTTCACCGCGCCCGGGATGTGCCCGGCCACCGGGTCGATCGGCTCCACCTCGCCGCGGTACCGCTCTGGCGCCCGCGCGTCGATCAGCACCTCGACGGACAAGACGTCGTTCGCCTCGACCACCGGCATCCCACCCGGTCGCGACCTGAAGTCACCCTGATCAGGGGCCCCGCTCCCGGACTCGACGCCGGACTCGATCTCGCCGCCTCCCTTTCGCCAGCCCGACCACCCGCCGTCCATCACGTGCACCTCGGGGTGCCCGTGGTAGCGCAGCAGCCACCACGCCCGGGCCGCCGCCCGGCCGCCCCAGTCGTCGTACACCACGACCGGACGAGACCCGGAGACACCGGCAGCGCGCATCGCCGCGACGAAGACATCGGAGTCCGGCAGCGGGTGCCGCCCACGAGCGCCGGGGGGCGCGGCCAGCGCCGCGTCGAGGTCGACGTACACCGCACCGGGGACGTGCCCCTTGGCGTACTCCCCCATCCCGGCAGGCCCTCCCATCCGGTAGCGGACATCGAGGACGGTCACCGCACCGAGCCGGGAGCCCAGCCAGGTCGCCGAGACGAGAGGGTGCGCGTTCATGCTCGTCATCCTGCCGCAGACCCTGGGCTCGCCCCACCCGAGCGACGATCAGCGTGGACCTTCCGCCCGACCCATGACCTGATCGCCCCGGCCGCGCGTGAGAGGATCACGCCCCGTGGCTGAACTGCACTTCTTCACCGGCACCATGGACTCGGGCAAGAGCACGCTCGCCCTGCAGACCAACCACAACCACGCGGCACGGGGGCGGGTCGGGCGGATCTTCACCACCCACGACCGGGCCGGCGAGGCCAAGCTGTCCAGCCGGCTCGGGCTCACCCACGAGGCGATCGAGGTCGAGGCCGACTTCGACTTCTGGACCTACGTGGTCCACCACCTCACCCAGGGCGGCCGAATCGACTACCTGATCTGCGACGAGGCCCAGTTCTACTCCCCCGGCCAGATCGACCAGCTGGCCCGGATCGCCGACGAGCTGCAGATCGACGTGTTCGCGTTCGGCATCCTCACCGACTTCCGCAGCCAGCTCTTCCCGGGGAGTCGCCGGCTGGTCGAGATCGCGGACCGGATGAACGTGCTGCAGGTCGAGGCGCTGTGCTGGTGCGGCAAGCGGGCCACCCACAACGCCCGTACCGAGAACGGGGTGATGGTCACCGAGGGCGATGTCGTGGTGGTCGGCGACGTCGACAACCCCGACGAGCAGCCGGCCGACGTGGCCTACGAGGTGCTCTGCCGCCAGCACCACCGCCGGCGCCTCACCGCCGCCCGGGCGAAGGCGGTCAGCCTCGCCCCGGAGCCGCTGCCCTTCGGCTGAACCGGTCAGGACACCAACAGCGGGATCAGCATCTCCTCGGCCGTGAGTGACCCGTGCAGGCCGACCAGGGTGGCCTCGTAGGAGAAGTCGGCGGTGGAGACGATCGCGTGGTCGGCACGGCAGGCGACCACTACGTCACCGATCCGGGGACGTACGGCGGGCTGCAGCGTCCCGAACCAGCCGAGCCCGGCCGCGTCGTCGCGGGTGAGCACGTCGGCCCGGTCTCCCAGCACCGACCGCCAGGTCGCCACCACGTCGTCGACCGCGCCCCCGCGGCAGTAGAGGTGCCTGAACCTAGCCTCCCCGCCGATCAGGGCGACGCCGTCGCGCAGCTCGGTGACCTCGTCCACGTCGACCCGCCGGTCCGTCGGGCTGTCGAGCATCCCGTGGTCCGCCACCACGACCAGCCGCGTCGAGGACGGCAGGGTCTCCCGCAGCTGCTCGGCCTCGGCGTCGACCATGGCCAGCTGCTGGAGCCACTGGCTGGACTTCACGCCGTAACGGTGGCCGGTCCAGTCGAGGTCGCCGTCGTACATGTAGGTCAGCGAGGGCCGGACCGTCGATGCGGCAGCGACGGCGGCGATCCGCTCCCCCACACGGTCGGCGCCGACGAACTCCGCCCCGCGCTGGGAGGCGACGGTCAGCCCGCTGGCCCGGAACTCGCGCTTGTTGACGCTGGTCACGCTGACCCCGATTCCTGCCAGCCGCGCGAAGGCCGTCGGGTGGGGCTGCCACTGGGTCGGGTCGACCGACTTGTTCCAGTGCAGCGCGTTCAGCAGCTGGTCGGTGCCGGGGATCCGCGAGGTGAAACCGACCAGGCCGTGGGCGCCGGGCGGCAGCCCGGTGCCGAGGGAGGTGAGGCTGGTCGCGGTGGTCGACGGGACCCCCGCGGTGGCCACCTCCTGATCGTCGAGCAACGAGGAGAGGTACGGCGCGGCGTGGGCGTACCGGCGCAGCTGCTCGGCTCCCAGGCCGTCGATGAGGAAGACGACGTACGACGCGGCTCCGGGCAGGACCAGTCGGGACGGGGCCTCGCCGATCGAGCACCCGAGGGCCTCGGCGACGGCCGGGATCACGTCGGCCAGCGACCGCTGCTGGTAGGCCGGCTGGACGAACCCTTCGAGACGGTCGCTGCGCGACCTCAGGGACCGCCCGTGGTCCTCGTTCACCCTCCGTGTGTCCTGGCGGACAGCGACTCGGCGAAGGAGAGCAGGCCGCCCACGGCATCGCCTCCGTCGGCGGCGGCCGAGACCCGCAGGGAGAAGTCGTCGGAGGCGAAGACGCCGGTGTAACCGTGGTCGGCGTCGCACTGGGGGTCCGAGCACCCGGCCGGCTCGAGGTCGATCCGGCTGACCCCTCCCCAGCCGACCGTCATCACGGCCTCGGCCGGCCTCGACGGACCGTCGCTCGGGTTGGCGGTCATCCGGGTCACCACGACCGACCGGACCGACGACAGCGTGATCGCCTCCGTCGAGGTCGAGGTGTAGGGCTCGGGCAGCAGGTCGTCAGGGGCGTGCTCGTCGGTGTGGGCGAGGATCAGCCGGCTCGGGGTGAGGACGACGACCGTCAGGTGGCGGCGCACCTCGTCGCGCTCGAACGTCGGCTCGTGGTGGACGTAGTAGGACACCACCTGCTCCCCCGCCACCGCTGCCTGCACCCCGTCGCGGACGACCTCCGGGTAGTAGCCGGTGTGTTCGATGGCCTGCCGCAGCTCCACGGTGCGGTCGTGCTCATCGGTCGTGCGTGTGCGCATGTGGGCAGTCTGTCACGCACCCTTCCGGGCTCAGTCCGGGAGCGTGTCCCCCGGGGAGCGCGGCAGGCGGCGGACGAACCAGTCAGAGCGCGGGTCGAGCACCGGGTCGACCCGCGCGGCAGCGGTCAGGACCTTGACGCCGTCGGCGCCGGCGAGGACCAGCGAGAGGTCCATCGAGCTGACCTGCGGGAGGTCGTGCTGCAGCTGGGCGACCCGCAGGATGAGCCGCTCGACTGCGGTGATGTCCACGACCTCGCTCCCCCGGTAGCCGAAGAGCATCGGGGAGGACTTGATCTCGCGGACCATGGCGGCGGCGTCGCCGGCCACCAGCGGCGGGATCCGGTAGGCCTTGTCCTCCAGCAGGTCGATGATCGGCCCGGAGATGCCGAACGAGACGACAGGCCCGAACAGCGGGTCCTCGATGCTGCGGATCGCGACGGGCACCCCGGGCGGAGAGTTCTTCTGGACCACGAAGCCGGCCTTCTCGGGCTCGGTGATCAGCGTGTTGAGGGACTCCCAGGCGGCGCGCATCTCTGTGGCGGTGTCGATGTTGCGCCACACGTGGGCCAGGTCGGGCCGCTCGCGCAGGTGGTCGGCGGTCGCCTTGAGCACGACGTCCCAGCCCAGGGCTTTACCGGCCGCCTGGGCCTGGCGCAGGCTGGTGACGGGCCGGGACTCCCAGAGGTCGATGCCGTAGGCGGCCAGCAGCGCGGCCAGGTCGTCCTGGTCCAGCTCGGTGCCGTCGCCGTGCCGGGTCAGCACTTCGGTCACGAGCCGCTTGGCCGCGGCCGGGTCGAGGTCGCCCAGGGCGTCGTCGGTCCGCCCGTCGGGGGTGCGCAACCACACGGCGTACCCGACGACGCGGGCCAGGGCGCGGACCGCCGCCTCCACCGCGGGGTACGACGGCACGGAGCCGCGTCCGGCGGTGTGCCCGGCCACGTCGGGGACCCGCAGCAGCTCCGGGACCCCTTCCGCGCCCAGGAACGACGTCACCAGCGGCTTGTCGGACTGCTCGCCGACGGCGGCCAGCACGTTGGCGACGTCCTCGCCCGAGACGTTGAGCGGGGGGATGTAGACCGCCACCACGGAGTCCACGTCGGGGTCGTCGATCGCCGCGTCCAGGGCGTCCTCGAAGTCCTCGGCGGTGGCCTCGGCCCCGAGCGCCACCGACTTGTTGACGACCAGGCCCACCGAGGACGCGGCGTCCGCGGCCAGGAGGCCGAGGGCGTCGGAGTTGCCCACGACCGCCACCCGGCGTCCCCGCGGCAACGGCTGGTGAGCGAGCAGCTGGGCGACGTCGAACATCTCCTCCAGCGTGTCGACCTGGATCACTCCCGCCTGGCGGAACATGGCGTCGACCGCCTGCGGCGGGGCGGCGATCTGACGCACCGCGTGCCCCATCGGGACGCCCTGGGTGGTCCGGCCCGAGCGGACCGCGATGATCGGCTTGCGCAGCGAGACCCGACGGGCGATCCGGGAGAACTTGCGGGGGTTTCCGATCGACTCGAGGTAGAGCAGGACCACCTCGGTGGCGTCGTCCTCCTCCCAGTACTGCAGCAGGTCGTTTCCGGACACGTCGGCGCGGTTGCCCGCGCTGACGAACGTGGAGAGGCCGAGTCCGCGGTTGTTGACCTTCTCGAGGATGGCCGAGCCGAGCGCACCGGACTGGCAGAAGAAGCCCGCCCGTCCGCGGGGTGGCTTCACCGGTGACAGGGACGCGTTGAGGCACATGCCGGGGGCGGTGTTGATGATGCCCAGGCAGTTCGGCCCGATCAGCCGCAGCCCGTAGGACCGGGCCAGCCCGACCAGGCGGCGCTGGCGCTGCCGGCCCTCCTCCCCGGTCTCGGCGAAGCCGGAGGAGATCACGACCAGGCCGTGCACGCCCTTGGCCGCGCAGTCCAGGACGACGTCCTCCACCGCGTCGGCCGGCACGGCCACGATGGCCACGTCGACCTCGCCGGGGATGTCGGCCACCGTGGCGTACGTCGGCAGCCCGGAGACGGACTCGGAGCTCGGGTTGACGGCGTAGACCCGGCCGGAGAAGTTGCCCATGACCAGGTTGCGCACGAGCACCTGTCCGATCGTTGCCTCGCGGCGACTGGCGCCGATCACGGCGATCGCGCGGGCGTTGAAGAAGATCTCGATCGACGCCGCCTCGGCCCGGTGCTCCCGGTTGGCCATCAGGCCCATGGCGGTGTCGGTGGCGTCGATCGGGAACTCGAGGGTCATCACGCCCTCGTCGTAGGCGCTGACGACGCGGTAGCCGGCGTCCCGGAAGGTGTTGATCATCTTCCGGTTGTCGGGCAGCACCTCGGCGAGGAACCGCTCGACGCCGCGCTCGCGGCCCGCCTGGGCCAGGTGCTCCAGCAACAGCTGCGCGATGCCGCGGCCCTGGTGCTGGTCCTCGACCAGGAAGGCCACCTCCGCCTCCCCCGGCCGGATCACGTCGTAGCGCCCGACGGCGATCATCCGACCACCGAGGAGGACGATGAAGGCGACCCGGTTGACGTGGTCGACCTGGGTGAACCGGGCGATGTCCTTCTCGGAGAGCTTCGGCATCGGGCTGAAGAAGCGGTAGTACTTCGACTCGTCGGAGACCCGGTCGTAGAAGTGGACCAGGAGCTCGGCGTCCGAGGGCTCGATCGGGCGGATGTGCGCCGTCCGGCCGTCGCGCAGCAGGACATCGGCCTCCCAGTGGCGCGGAGCCCCTGGCACACCTTCGTCGATGCTGGTCACGTCCGAGAATCTAGCGTGCAACGCCACATCCGGCGTGCCCCGCGGTGAACGCCGTACGGCGCCGGGGAGAATGGCCCGCATGGCCCGGCGTAGCACGAAAACACCCGTTCCCGACGACTTCGAGGAGCACATCCTCGACATCGACGTCGGGGAGGAGATGCGCTCCTCGTTCCTGGAGTACGCCTACTCGGTCATCTACTCCCGCGCCCTGCCTGACGCCCGTGACGGCCTGAAGCCGGTGCAGCGGCGGATCCTCCACACGATGAACGTGATGGGGCTGCGACCCGACCGCGGCCACGTCAAGAGCGCACGCGTCGTCGGCGAGGTGATGGGTCGGCTGCACCCCCACGGCGACGGCGCGATCTATGACGCCCTGGTGCGGATGGCCCAGCCGTGGTCGATGCGGCTTCCCATGATCGACGGGCACGGCAACTTCGGCTCGCCCGACGACTCCCCCGCCGCCATGCGCTACACCGAGTGCCGGATGGCGCCGCCGGCGGTGTCGATGACCGCGTCGATCGACGAGGAGACCGTCGACTTCAAGCCCAACTACGACAGCCGCGAGCTGGAGCCGGTCGTGCTGCCGGCGGCGATCCCCAACCTGATCGTCAACGGCACCACCGGAATCGCGGTCGGCATGGCCACCAACATCGCTCCCCACAACCTCGTCGAGGTGGTCCAGGCGCTGCGGCACCTCATCAAGCACCCAGACACCAGCGTCGACGGGCTGATGCGCTTCATCCCGGGGCCGGACCTGCCCACCGGCGGCAAGATCGTCGGCCTCGACGGCATCCGCGACGCCTACGTGTCCGGCCGCGGAAGCTTCCGGATGCGGGCCACCGCCCGGGTCGAGAGCGTCGGCCGCCGCAAGGGGATCGTGGTGACCGAGCTGCCCTACGGCGTCGGCACCGAGAAGGTCGTGGAGCGGATCAAGACGCTCGTCCAGGGCAAGAAGCTCCAGGGGATCGCCGACATCAAGGACCTCAGCGACCGCGAGAACGGGCTGCGGCTGGTGATCGAGGTCAAGAACGGCTTCCACCCCGAGGCGATCCTCGAGCAGCTCTACCGCCAGACCCCGATGGAGGACTCGTTCGGGATCAACACGGTGGCCCTGGTCGACGGGCAGCCGCGCACCCTGGGGCTCAAGGAGATGCTGGAGGTCTTCCTCGGCCACCGGTTCGACGTCGTACGCCGTCGTTCGGTCTTCCGCCGCGGTCGGGCCGCCGACCGGCTCCACCTCGTCGACGGGCTGCTGATCGCGATCCTCGACATCGACGAGGTGATCCAGCTGATCAGGTCCTCCGACAACGCCGCCGCGGCGAAGGAGCGGCTGATCTCCGTCTTCGACCTGACCACCACCCAGGCCGACTACATCCTCGACATGCCGCTGCGCCGGCTCACGAAGTTCTCCCGGATCGAGCTCGAGAAGGAGAAGTCAGAGCTCGAGCGCACGATCGAGGAGCTCGACGCGATCCTGGCCGACGACGCCCTGCTCCGGAGGGTCGTGTCCGACGAGCTGGCCGAGGTGGCCAAGACCTACGGCACGCCCCGCCGCACCGTGCTCCTGGAGTCGGCGGGCACCACCGTCACCGCGGCCGCCACCCCGCTGGAGGTGGCCGACGACCCCTGCTTCGCGTTCCTGTCCTCGTCCGGGCTGCTGGCCCGCACCAGCAACGACGAGACACCCGGGACGGGCGGCGGCCGCACCAACCACGACGTGATCGTCTCCGCGGTCCGCACCACCGCCCGGGGCGAGGTCGGGGTGCTCACCTCGCGCGGCCGACTGCTGAAGCTGGGCGTCCTCGACCTGCCGGCGCTCCCCGGAGCCGCCAACGACCCGAACCTGCAGGGTGGGCTGCCGCTCAGCGAGGTCCTCTCCCTCGGTCAGGACGAACGGGCACTGGCGCTGACCCCGCTCACCACCGAAGGTGCCGGGCTCGCCCTCGGCACCCGCCAGGGCGTGGTCAAGCGGGTCAACCCGGAGGTGCTCTCCCGTGACGAGTGGGACGTGATCTCGCTCAAGGAGGGCGACGAGGTGGTCGGCGCCCTCGAGCTGGCCACGGGTGACGAGACCCTGTGCTTCGTCACGTCCGGTGGCCAGCTCCTGCACTTCAGCGCGGGCGGGGTCCGACCGCAGGGACGCTCCGGGGGCGGCATCGCCGGCATCAAGCTCGGCGCCGGCGACACGGTGGCCTGGTTCGGTGCCCTCGAGCCGCGGTCCTCCGTCCTCGTGACCGCGTCGGGCTCGTCGACGGCACTGCCGGGCACCGAGGCCGGGTCGGTCAAGGTGACGCCGTTCTCCGAGTACCCGTCCAAGGGCCGGGCGACCGGAGGCGTGCGCTGCCACCGCTTCCTCAAGGGCGAGGACACCCTCGTCTTCGCGTGGGCGGGTGATGTCCCCGCCAGGGCGGCCGCGGCCAGCGGCGCTCCGGTCGACCTGCCCGAGGCCACCGGGCGGAGGGACGGGTCGGGGGTGCCGGGCAGCCAGCCGATCGCGGCCTGCGCCGGGCCGGTCGCGCATCGCCTCGACCCTGCCACCCGTGTGTCAGGCTGAAGACATGCCCCGCCCGCGCCGTCGTACACCCCTGCTCCTGGCCGCCTGCGTGGCGCTGGTGGCGGGGGCAGCCGCGGGCTGCGGCGGCGACCAGAAGTCGGTGTCCGACGAGCGGAGCCTCGACGAGGTCATGGAGCTCGCCAAGACCACCCTCGACGAGACCAGCGGGGTCAACCTGTCGCTGAAGACCACGGACCTGCCCTCCGGCGTCACCGGAGTCAAGGAGGCGACTGGCGTCGGCGCCCACCCACCTGCCTTCGACGGTTCCCTCACCGTGGTGCTGTCCGGCACCGACTTCAAGGTCCCGGTGATCGCGGTCGACGACAAGGTCTACGCCCAGATCCCGCTCACCCCGGGCTGGTCCGACGTGGACCCGGCCGACTACGGCGCCCCGGATCCGGCCCAGCTGATGAGCCCAGATGCCGGCTTCTCCTCACTGCTCCCGGCGACCGAGGACCTCGAGGAGGGCGAGAGCGTCCGCGGCGGCGAGGACAACCGGGAGGTGCTCACCGAGTTCACCGGCACGGTGCCCGACGACGCCGTGCGCAACATCCTGCCCGGCGCAACCGGCGACTTCGACGCGACCTACACGATCACCGAGGACGGCGAGCTCAGGGAAACCGTGCTCACCGGGGTCTTCTACCCCAACACCGAGTCGATGACCTACACCATCGGGTTCGAGGACTACGGCACCGAGAAGAAGATCACCGCTCCATGAGCAGACGGCCGCGCCTGCTGCTCGGCCTGGCCTCCGTCGCCGTCGCCTTCGCCGCCGCCGACACCTACGTCGTCGTGCTGGCGCTGCCCGAGATGATGAACGCCGTCGGCGTCCCGATCGACCAGCTCCAGCGGGCCGCCCCGATCATCTCCGGCTTCCTGCTCGGCTACGTCGCGATGCTGCCGCTGATCGGCCGGATCGCAGACCTGCGGGGCCGGGTGCCGGTGCTCGTCGCGGCGCTGGTGGTCTTCGCCGCCGGCTCGCTGGTCACGGCGCTGGCCTACGACATGCCCAGCATGGTGACCGGCCGGTTCCTGCAGGGGGTCGGCGGCGGCGGACTGGTGCCGGCCACCCTGGCCCTCGTCGCGGACCTCTACCCCGCCGACCGTCGCGGCGTCCCCCTCGGTGTGGTCTCCGCCGTCCAGGAGATCGGCAGCGTGCTCGGCCCGCTCTTCGGCGCAGCCGTCCTGGCGTTTGCCGACTGGCGGGCGATCTTCGCGATCAACCTGGCCGTCGGCCTGGTCCTCGCGCTGGCCGTGCGCGTCAGCGCACGAAGCGCTGACCCGCCCGAAACTGACGGCGGAGCGAAGCGCGGGAGGCAGGCTTCGGGCGTGTCGGCGCCCCCACCTCGGACGCCAAAGCCGGGAGCGGACCTCGTTGGCATCGCCTTACTGGCAGTCACCCTGGTTGCCGGGATCCTGACCATGACCCAGCCCGCGCCCCTGCTCCGCGACCTGACCTGGGGCCAGGCGTTCATCCCGTTCGTCTCGGACGGGCGGTGGCTGAGCCCGGTCGGACTCGTCGCGACGGTCGCGGCAGCGCTGCTGGTGATCCGGTGCGCCACGGCCGCTCACCCGCTGGTCGACCTCCGGGGCTGGGGCAGGACGCTGCGCGCCGCCGACCTGACCGGGTCCCTGCTGCTCGGGGTGGCCCTGACCGGCGTGATCCTCGCGTTCGCCACCGCCGACCCGAAGGTCCAGGTCTTCTCCGACCAGGGCGCCTGGTACCTCCTCGGCTCTGCCGTCGCAACCGTCGCGTTCGTCCTGCACCTGCGGCGTTCCGAGGCCCCGCTCGTCCCGCACGGCGCGCTGCGTCGTACGCCGGCCTGGGGGTCGCTGGCCGTCAGCTTCTTCGTCGGCGCAGCCCTGATCGCGGCGCTGATCGACATCCCGCTCTTCGCCCGGACGACCGTCCACTCCGACAGCCAGCTGATGGCCGCGTTGGTCCTGGTCCGGTTCCTGGTCGCGCTGCCGGTCGGGGCGGTGCTGGGCGGCTACCTGAGCCGCGCGCTGCCGGCGGGCGTCGTCACCGCGGCCGGGATGGCGTGTGCCGCGGTCGCGTTCGTGCTGATGAGCCGCTGGGGGCTGACGACGCTTGACGACCTGTCCTCCAACGTCCCGCTGCTGCTGGGCGGCTTCGGGTTCGGGCTGGCGCTGGCACCCGTCAACGCCGCGGTGCTCGCCAGCACCGACGACGACGTGCACGGTCTGGCGAGTGCGCTCGTCGTGGTGTCCCGGATGGTCGGCATGCTGGTCGGCATCTCGGCCCTGACGACGATCGGGCTGCGCCGCTACTACGCCGAGCAGGCCGACCTGCGTGACGTGCGCGAGGTGTGCGAGGGCGCCAGCCGGTGTGCGGAGTTCACCCGGCTGCTCAAGGTCGCCGGCATCGCCCAGGAGCAGACCGTCTTCCTCGGAGCGGCCCTCTGCGCCGTCGCGGCCGGCGTACTCGCGCTGCTCCTGTTCCGTACGGCGCGGACCCGATCCATCGATGCGGGCGAGATGCTGCGCTCCGCCGGGTGAGCCGCCGACTGGGTTCTGGTCGCCGCTACTGTTCGGCCATGGCCAAGACGTTCCTGCTCGGCGTCGGGTGTCAGAAGGGCGGGACCACCTGGCTCTACGACTACCTGACGGGGTCGCCGCAGTTCGTGCACGGGTATCGCAAGGAGTACCACGTGTTCGACGCCGCCTATGTGCCGTCGGAGGAGAACGCCAGGCGACGGCTGCTCACGAGGGGGGCGAACAAGGCCGCCCACCCGCGGCCCGGGGACCGGCGCGCGGCCACGGCCGTGCACCGGCTCAGCATGTTCCTCGATCACCAGTTCTACTTCGACTACTTCACCGGGTTGCTCCACCGGAGCCCGGACATCCGGCTCGCGGCCGACGTGACGCCGGCCTACGGCATGCTCCCGCCCGAGCGTCTCGACCACATCCGAACCAGTTTCGCGCAACGGGAGATCACCACTCTGCCGGTGTTCCTGATGCGTGACCCGGTCGAGCGCATCTGGTCGCAGATGCGCATGCACGCCCGCCTCTACCCAGGACACGAGGCGGCCCATACCGAGTCCACGGCGTTCGTCCTCGAGCACTACGCCAGCCCTCCCTACGCCAGACGAACCAGGTACGACGAGACCATCCGGGCACTCGACGGCGTCTTCGGTCCTGACCACATCTACTACGGCTTCTACGAGAAGCTGTTCACGGACACGGAGATCCGGCGCCTGTGCGCGCTCGCCGGGATCGACTTCGTCGTGCCCGGCTTCGACCAGCGCGTCCACTCCTCGCCGAAGACCGCCGAGCTCTCCGAGGACACGGTCAAGCTCGTGGCCGAGCACTACCGGGAGGTCTATCTGGCAGTGGCGGAGCGGTTTCCGGACGTGTCGTTGCCGGACATCTGGCCCAGCAGCAGGCACGTCCTCTGAGCCTGCGGCTTCCCCCGGCCCAGCCTCCGCTAGCGTCTCCCCCGTGTTCGACGACCTGATCGCAGCCAACCGGGAGTTCGCCGCCGAGTTCGACCTGGGCGGGTTCGACGGCGTCGCCCATGCCGGGGTCGCCATCGTGACCTGCATGGACTCGCGGATCGACCCGCTCCGGATGCTGGGGCTGAGCCACGGCGACGCGAAGATCTTCCGCAACCCCGGGGGCCGCGTCACCTCCGCCGCCCTCGAAGCACTCGTCCTGGGTGTCCACCTGCTCGGGGTCACCCGGGTCCTCGTGGTCCCTCACACGCGCTGCGCGATGGCCGCCCAGTCCGAGGCCGAGCTCCGCGAGCGTGTCGGGAAGTCGGCCGGGCAGGACGCCTCGTGGCAGCCGTTCCACGTGATCGAGGACCAGCTGGCGGCGCTGGAGGAGGACGTCCGCAAGGTCCAGGCCCATCCGCTGATCCCGGACTCGATCGAGGTCGGCGGATTCCTCTACGACGTCGACACCGGCCTGATCGAGCAGAAGTTCTGACTCGAGCCCTAGGATCGAGGCATGTTCGACATCGGGCTGATCGAGATCCTGATCTTCCTCGTGCTGTTCGTGCTCGTGGTCTGGGCTGGCGTCAGCATCCTGCGGCGCCGCTGAGCCGTCAGGCGTCGAGCGCCTCGACGTCGACCTCGTAGGCACCCTGGACGATGAACTCCTTGCGCGGCGCCACCTCTGACCCCATCAGCAGCTCGAAGACGGTCGCGGCCTCGTCGGCGTCGTCGATGGTGATCCGCCGGAGGGTACGCCGGCGTGGGTCCATCGTGGTCTCCGCCAGCTGGTCGGCGTCCATCTCGCCGAGCCCCTTGTAGCGCTGGACCGGGTCCTTCCATCTCACGTTCTTCTTCGTCAGCTCGGCCAGCTTCCGCTGCAGCTCGTCGTCGGAGTAGGTGTAGACGTACTTGTCCATCCCCTTCCTGGGGTTGGTGAGCTCGATCCGGTGCAGCGGCGGAACGGCGGTGTAGACCCGGCCCTCCCTGATCAGGTCGGGCATGTACTTGAAGAACAGGGTCGCCAGCAGGCAGCGGATGTGGGCCCCGTCGGAGTCGGCGTCGGCCATGAAGATGATCCGGCCGTACCGGCGGGCCTCGAGGTCGAAGGTGCGCCCGGAGCCGGCGCCGACGACCTGGATGATCGAGGCGCACTCGGCATTCTTGAGCATGTCGCCCACCGAGGCCTTCTGGACGTTGAGGATCTTGCCCCTGATGGGCAGCAGCGCCTGGAACTCGGAGTTGCGGGCGTCCTTGGCCGTGCCGAGCGCGGAGTCGCCCTCGACGATGAAGAGCTCGGTGCGCTCGTTGTCGTTGGCCCGGCAGTCCCGGAGCTTGGCGGGCAGCGCCGATGACTCCAGGGCGTTCTTGCGACGCTGGGTCTCCTTGTGCTGACGGGCCGCGAGCCTGGTCTTGGACGCGCCGACGACCTTCTCCATGACCAACTTGGCCTGGGCCTTCTCCGCGCGCTTGCTGGAGGTGAGGAACTTCTTGAGCTCGCCCGACACCACCCGGCGTACGACGCTGCGGGCCGCCGGCGTTCCGAGGATCTCCTTGGTCTGTCCCTCGAACTGCGGCTCGGCCAGCCGGACGGTGACCACCGCGGTCAAGCCCTCGAGGACGTCGTCCTTGATGACGTTGTCGTCGTTGACCCGCAGCGCCTTGGTCGACCGCATCACCTCGTTGAAGGTTGTGGTCAGCGCCGACTCGAAACCGCTGAGGTGCGTACCGCCCTTGGGGGTGGCGATCACGTTGACGAAGGACCGGATCTCGGTGTCGTAGCCGGTGTTCCAGCGCACCGCCACGTCGACGTGCAGCTCCCGCTCCACCTCCTGCGGCGTCATGTGGCCCTTCTCGTCGAGCAGGGGGACGGTCTCGGTGAAGGTCTCCGAGCCCTGCAGCCGCAGCACGTCGGTCACCGGCTCACCGGTGGAGAGGTACTCGGTGAACTCGGTGATTCCGCCGTCGTGGCGGAACTTCTCCTCGCGCGGGTCGGGGCCGCGGAGGTCACGGATGACGAGCTCCAGGCCGGGCACGATGTAGGACGTCTGGCGGGCCCGGGTGACGAGGTCGTCGAAGACGAACCTGGCGTCCTTGGTGAAGATCTGACGGTCGGGCCAGAACCGCACACGGGTGCCGGTGCGGCCCTTGGCCACGCGCTTGCCCTTGCGGGTCAGCCCCGACTTCGGCTTGAAGGCTGCCTTGGGACCCTCGCCGTCGAACACGCCGGCGGCCCCGCGCCGAAAGGAGATGCCCTGCTGGGACGGGGAGCGGTCGACGTCGACGTCGAGCCGTGAGGAGAGCGCGTTGACGACCGAGGCTCCGACGCCGTGCAGCCCGCCGGTCGCGACGTAGGAGCCGCCGCCGAACTTCCCGCCTGCGTGCAGGTGGGTGTAGACGACCTCGACACCGGGCAGGCCGGTCTTCGGCTCCTTGTCGACCGGGATTCCGCGGCCGTCGTCGTAGACCTCGGCCGAGTCGTCAGGGTGGAGCGTGACCTCGATCGATCTGGCCGCCCCGGCCAGCGCCTCGTCCACGCCGTTGTCGATGATCTCCCACAGGCAGTGCATCAGGCCCCGGGTGTCGGTCGAGCCGATGTACATGCCCGGCCGCTTGCGGACGGCCTCGAGACCCTCCAGGACAAGGAGGTGTGCCGCGTTGTAGGTGTTGTCGATCGTGGGGCTCCCAGACTTTGAATCGAAACAGGGTGTGTGCAATCCGAGTCGTCCTGCTGTTCCGAATCTACCTGCGACACGCCGACAGCCGACGAAGGCTCGCTTGCCGCCGAATCGGCCGGGGGCGGGTCTACCGTGATCGGACAAATGGTGTGTGGTTCACGTCACGATGCGGAGACGATCCGGGCCCCAGTTCGGACGTATCGCAACCTGACGACCCTCGCACCCGTCACACTCGTAGAGCGAAGTCGTCTAGACCGTCATCGGACCCCGAGCATGGATCTCGCCGGCGATGGGTAGAAGGCCTCCGTGACCGAGGACGTGTCAGGCAACACCCCCGGACGGGAATCTTTGATCCCGGCCACTACGTTGGACATGACACCGATGAAGAGAAATGAGGCCGATGTGACAACTGCTGTTGCCCCCGCTGCTCACGCGCTGAGCGCCGAGGACCGCTGCGACCGCTGCGGTGCCCAGGCCTACCTTCGCGTCGAGCTCCACGCCGGCGGCGAGCTTCTCTTCTGCGCGCACCACGCGCGAGAGCACGGAGACAAGCTTCGTCAGGTGGCCGTGAACCTCGTGGACGAGACCCACAAGCTCACCGACACGCCCGCACCCACAGCCGTCGACGAGTTCTGACCGCTCGCTGACCCAGACCGTTTCGCGGCCCCGGACCATCTGGTCCGGGGCCGCACTCATGTCCGGGATCCGTCCGCCTGACCCTGTGGGAGGGTGTGCCGCATGTCCCTGACCGAAGTCCTCGTGGGCGTCGCGATCGCCGTCGGGCTGGTCGGCATCCTCGTGCCGATCCTGCCCGGCAGCGTGCTGATCCTGGCGGCGATCCTGGTGTGGGCGGCCGAGCTCGGCACCGCAACGGGCTGGACCGTCTTCGGGGTCGCGGCCGCCTTCCTGGTCGTCGGCACGATCGTCAAGTACGCCGTCCCCGGGCGGCAGCTCAAGGACGCCGGTATCCCGGCCTCGACCCAGTGGACCGGCGTCGCCCTGGCGGTGCCGGGCTTCTTCGTGATCCCCATCGTCGGCGCATTCGTGGGCTTCGTCCTCGGCGTCTACCTTGCCGAGCGACGTCGACTCGGTCCCGGGGCCGCAGGGCCCTCGACCCGGTCGGCCCTGCGGGCCGTCGGCGTGAGCATCCTGATCGAGCTCACCGCGGCCATCCTCGCCGCTGCGGCCTGGGTGGCGGGCGTGGTGGTCACCTGATGGCGGTCGTCCTCGCGCTCGTCTCCGCCCTGGCCTACGGCCTCTCCGACTTCATCGGCGGCCTGGTGGCCCGTCGTACCTCCGCGTGGTCGGTCGCCGTGGTCGGATCGATGACGGCTGCGCTCTGTACGGCGGCTGTCGCCGCGTTGGTCCCGGGCGAGCCGGCGGTCGGTCACTTCGCGTGGGCGCTCCTGGCCGGGCTCGGGAGCGGTGCGGGCGCAGGCTTCCTCTACCGCGGCTTCGCAGCTGGGCGGATGGGCGTCGTCGCGCCCGTCTCTGCAGTCGGCGCGGCCGTGGTTCCGTTGCTCGTGGGAGTGGTCTCCGGCGAGCGGCCGGCCGTCCTCGCCTGGGTGGGCATCGCCGTCGCCCTGCCCGGGATCTGGCTGGTCTCCCGCGAACCGGTGCCTGAAGATGCCCTTCACGTGCGCCCGGACCGCCACCCGGCCACCGCCGAAGGGCGTGGTCGACGGCCTCCTGGCCGGCCTCGGCTTCGGCGTGCTCTTCGCCGCACTGGGCCAGATCCCCGACTCCGCCGGCCTGTGGCCGCTCGCCCTGACCCAGCTGCTCTCGGTGCCGGCGGTGGTCGTCATCGCCGGACTCCTGCGTGAGCGGTGGCTCCCGCGGCATCAAGCCGCGTGGCACGCCGTGTGGTGCGGGCTGCTGAGCACGGTTGCCACCGCGACTTTCCTGCTCGCGACCCAGCGCGGGTTCCTGACCATCTCCGGCGTCCTCGCGTCCCTCTATCCCGCGTTCACGATCCTGCTGGCGGCCGTGGTGCTGAAGGAGCACATCCACCGCGCCCAGGGGGTGGGCCTGGCCCTGTGTGGCGGGGCCGTCGCGCTGGTCGCCGCCGGGTGACGCAACCGCAGCTCGAGACGGTCGCACGGATGAGACACTGACCCGATCCGACCCACGGAGACACATGCACGAGTACGACGTCGTCATCGTCGGTGCCAGGTGTGCCGGCTCCCCACTGGCGACCATGCTCGCGCGAGCCGGCGTGGACGTCTGCCTGGTCGACCAGGCCAGGTTTCCGAGCGACACGCTCTCCACCCACCTCGTCCAGTCCCACGGCGTGGACATCCTCGACCGCCTCGGGGTGCGCGACACCCTGCTCGGCCTGGGCGCGGCCGAGATCGACCGGTTCACCCTGGTCAACGACGACGTCCGGATCCGCGGAGAGGCCATTCCCGACGACACCCGCGCACTCTGCGTGCGCCGGGTGACGCTCGACGAGGTGCTCGTCAACGCCGCGAAGGCCGCGGGCGCGGAGCTCCGGACCAGGACCCGGGTCACGGGTGTGATGCATGACGAGGGTCGAGTCGTGGGAGTCGAGACCGGCGACGGGCCGATCCGGGCCCGGCTCGTCGTCGGCGCCGACGGCATGCGCTCGAGCATCGCCGCGTGGGTCGGTTCGCGTGAGTACCACGTCGAACCCGGTGGCCGGATGTTCGCGGTCGGCTACTTCGAGGGGCTGACCAACACCGACGGGCACCTGCGCATCGGTCGGGTCGGTGACAACGCCTTCATCGCGGCTCCCGCCGATGGCGGCTTGTACATGGCCGGCGTCGGGACCTCGCTGAGCAACAGCGACGCGTTCAAGGCAGACCGCCAAGCGCACTTCGACCGGGGGCTGAGTGCCTGGCCGGAGCTCCGTGATCTGGTCGCGGGGTCGAGCCGGGTCGGTCCGATGCGGATGATCACCGAGTGGCACAGCTTCTTTCGCGAGGCCGCTGGGCCGGGCTGGGTCCTGGTCGGCGACGCGGGCCACTTCAAGGACTTCACGCCCGGACAGGGCATCTCGGATGCCCTACGTCAGGTCGAGCAGCTCGTGCCCGCCGTGGTCACCGGCCTGGAGGCGGATCTCGAGACCGAGCTGCGGCGCTGGTGGGCCTGGCGGGACGCCGACGCCTGGGACATGTACTGGTTTGCCGCCGACCTCGGCTCGGCCGGCTCCTCGACACCCCTGGAGACCCGGATCCTGCGCAACGTCTCCAGGCACCCCGACGGGGCCCGGGACCTGCTGAAGGTGTTCGACCACCAGATCCCGCCCTCTGGGCTGTTCACGAAGCCACGGCTCGCGCTCGCCGCGCTGCAGGCGCTGGTCGACCGACCGGCCAGGTTCGGCCCGACGCTGCGTGAGGTGGTCGCGGCGGCCCGGGAGCAGAGGCGGCGCGAACGCGTCTCCCCGGCAAACGCGCCTCGGGCAGACTGGTGAGGTGGAGCCGATCCGGACGACGTGCCTCCTCGGCTGCGCCCTGTTGCTCGCGTTGACCTCGTGCTCAGCTCAGGAAGGGGCCGTAGCTCCCCCCGAACGAGCACCGGCCGACACGGCCTCGCAGGCGCCGTCGACGGCAGCGACGAGGCCCAAGGCCCCGCCGCCCCTGACCACCCTGACCGTCGTCGGCGACATCATGCTGGGCCGGGGCGTGGCGGGCCAGCCGGGTGGAGCCGCAGCCAGGTTGCGCCCTCTGGCCCAGCACCTCCGGGCGGCCGACCTGACGGTCGGCAACCTCGAGAGCACGTTGTCCGACGACGGGTCCGCCGCAGCAGGGCACCGACTCCTTCCCGCCGCCTCCCGCCGTCCTCGACGCACTCGCCAGGGCGGGTGTCGATGCGCTCTCGCTGGCGAACAACCACACCGGCGACTACGGCGACGCCCGCCCTGCTCGAGACCGTCGCGGCGTTCCGGGGCCATCCGGATCGAGTCGTTCGGCGCCGGGCGGGACCTGCGGGCGGCGACCCGGGCCGCCGTACTCACCCGGAACGGGATCCGGTTCGGGTTCCTCGGCTTCAACGCGATCGGCGAGACCCCGCGGGCGACCCTGCGGACCCCGGGCGCATTGTCGGTGCGGATGCCGCCACGCACCGGGCCGCTCAACCGGGCCGACCTGGCTCACGTCGTCGACGCCATCCGGAGGCTCGCGAAGCGGGTCGACGTGGTCGTGGTGATCCCCCACTGGGGCACGCAGTACACCCACGTCGCCGAGCCTGTGCAGTCCCGCGTCGGGCGTCGCCTCGTCGACGCGGGCGCCGACCTCGTCGTCGGCGGGCATCCCCACTGGGTGCAGGGTCTGGAGCGCTACGACGGCGCCGTCATCGCCCACTCGCTCGGCAACTTCGTGTTCGACATGGACTTCATGGAGAAGACGATGGAGGGCGTGACCCTGACCGCCCGGTTCCGCGGCGACCGGCTGCGCGGAGTCGAGCTCACGCCGTACCGCCTCGACCGCACGTTCACTCCGCGCCGGGTCACCGGGCCGACGGCGGCGGCGATCCTCCGCGACGTCCACACCCATTGATCAGCGCAGCCAGGCGAGCACCAGCCGGCCGGTGCGAGCCAGCTGGGCCCGGCTGACGACGGGCGGCAGGTCGTCCGCGCTGTGGTAGGCGGCGTACGGCGTGCTGCCGATCCGGACGCCGGGCATCCCGGCCAGCACGAACTGCCAATGGTCGCTGGAGCGGTTGACCTGGGCGTCGGTGGGCACGCCCGCACGTCGCGCGGCGGCCAGCACCTCGCGGCGCTGTCGGTCTCCGGAGGGACCGGCCGACGACACCGGGACCACCGTTCCGACGCCCACCCGGTCGAGCGAGAGCATCCCGCGGACGGCCCGCCGTTCGGCCTCCCCGAGCGCGGCGACGTAGGCGCGCGAGCCGTAGTGGTGGTCGGCGTCGGTGGAGCCTCGTGGCTCCTCGGCGCCGAAGGCGACCAGTACGACCGGGAGCCGGGTGCGCCGCTCCGCTGTGGCCTCGGCGGCCGCCAGGACCACCCCGACCCCGGAGGCGTTGTCCTCGGCCCCCGGCGCCTGCGGCACGGTGTCGAGGTGGGCGCCCAGCACCAGGTGCGGGCGACGCGGGTCGAAGCGGCGAGGGGTCGCGATCACGTTGAGCGACGTGCCTGCGTCGACCGGCACGCCCCACGAGACACCGGCGGGTACTGCCACGCGCTGCCGGCGCACGTCGTACCCCATCGCCTCGAGCTCGCCCGCGACCCAGGCCGCGGACCGGTCGAAGGCGGGGCTGGTCGCGTGGCGCGGACCGATTCCGCCCGCCAGCCGGCGGACGGTGCGCACCGCGGTCCCGACCCGGAGGTCGCCCGGCCGAACGCGGCGGGCGCGCTCCCGCGTCGGCTCGGCCGTGGTGGGAGGTGTCGTGCCGGAACCCTCGATGGACGGGTTGGCAGTGCCCTCGGCAGGGGCACCGCGCGGCTCGGTCTCCGACGAGCATCCGGTCGCGGTCAGGCCCAGGACCAGCAGGGCCGCCGCGAGTCGTGCGGAGGACACACCTTCAGGCTATCCGGCGGTGCCCGGCATCCTGGCGCTCGACGAGGAGCAGGGCCACGTCGTCGTTGACGCGTGTTCCGACGTGGTCGACGACCTGGCCGAGAAGATCGTCGAGAGCCGTCCCGAGATCCTCCGTGCTCAGCGTGTCGGCGCTCTCCTCGAGCGCGAAGAAGCTGCCGTCCCCGTTGCGGCTCTCCACCAGGCCGTCGGTGTAGAACAGGAGCCGGGCGCCCTCGGTCAGCTGGCAGGTGGTGGGCGTCGGCTCCGGGTGGAGGCCCAGAGGCGGCTCAGGCGACCCGGTGTCGACCAGGTGACGGGAATGGTCATCGCCGACCAGAAGCGGCGGGTGGTGCCCGCAGTTGAGCAGGGTCACGCTCAGGTCCTCGTTGAACTCTGCCAGCACGACGGTGACGAAGTCCTCGTCGCCGGCGACGGCGGTCACCACGTCGTCGAGGTCGGCGGCGACGGCGGTCAGGGACGGCTCCAGCCGGGCCGCCCGCCGGAAGGCGGCGAGCACGGTCGAGGCCAGCTGTACGGCGTCGAGGCCCTTGCCCCGCACGTCGCCCACGACGAGGCGAACGCCGTTGGGCGTCTCGGCGACCTCGTAGAGGTCACCTCCGACCAGCGCCTCCTCCGTCGCGGAGACGTAGCGGGCGGCGAACCCGAGCGAGCCGATCGAGGAGGGCATCGCGCGCAGGAGTGCCCGCTGGGCGGCCTCGGCGATGGCGGTCATGTGTTGCAGCTCCCGCTCCCGCCGCGCCCGCATCCTGGCCAGCGCCACGGCGAGGGCCCCGGCCAGCACGACGACCACCATGCGGAGCCACCACTCCAGCGTCCCCAGGTTCTGGTTCCACACTTCGGACAATCCGGCCATCGCCACGGCCGCGACCCCCACGATCGCGGTGCGGGTCACCGTTGTGAGCGCGCTCGCCACGATGGCGGCGACGCCGAAGGTGCCCGTGACCAGGAGCGTGGGCGGGAGCAGGACGTCAACGACGACGAGGAGGCAGAGAACCCCGTAGGGGATCAGCACCTCGCCCGAACGGAACCGCCACGTCGTCGACACCCGGGGATCGTCCCACGGGGATCGATCCGTGTGGCGGAATCGGTGAGAGCGACGATCCTTGGCAACTAGAATCGCGAGGGTTTGGCGGGGGAGGATTCATGCGGGTACGAGTAGCTCTGGCAGTCGCATCGGTGACGTGGCTGGTCGGTTCCGCGCCGACGGGGGCTGGCGGAGCTCCCGCCGAGTCGGTGAACGGTGTGACCCAACGGGTCTCCGTACGCTCGGACGGCGGACAGGCCAACGGCCCCAGCTCGTTCTTCAATGGGCCCACGAGTGATCTGGTCAATGGACCTGCAATCTCCTTCGACGGTCGGTACGTGGCGTACGACTCCTTCGCGTCGAACCTTGTGGACAGGGACAACAACAACGACATCGACGTCTTCGTGCGCGACCGGGTGGCCAAGACGACCCGTCGGGTCTCGATCGCGACAGGCGGCGGCCAGGGCAACGGCAACAGCGAGCACCCGTCGATCTCCGCGGACGGCCGGTACGTCGCCTTCTGCTCTCGCTCGTCGAACCTGGTGAAAGGGGACACCAACGTGTCCCGGGACATCTTCGTGCGCGACCGGGTGGCCAGGACGACCCAACGGGTCTCGATCCCTACAGGAGGCGGCCAGGGCCACGGTGCGAACATCGCGCCGTCGATCTCCGCGGACGGTCGGTACGTGGCGTTCGAGTCCTTCGCGCCAGATCTCGTTGCAGGCGACACCAACGGGGCCTGGGACGTGTTCGTGCGCGACCGGGTGGCCAGGACCACCCTGCGGGTGTCGGTCGGCCTGGGTGGCGACGAGGCGGGACTCGACAGCAGGGACGCAGCGATCTCCGCCGACGGGCGGTACGTCGCATTCGAGTCCGACGCGACGAACCTGGTACCCGGCGACACCAACGACGAGGTCGACGTGTTCCTGCGCGACCTGGAGACGCAACTGACCCAACGGGTTTCGCTCGGGCCGGGAGGGACCGAGGGCAACAGCTCGAGCAGGGACGCGGCGATCTCCGCCGACGGTGGGAACGTGGCGTTCACCTCGTTCGCCTCCAACCTGGTGCCAGGGGACACCAACGGGTGGGAGGACGTGTTCCTCTGGGACCGGGAGACCCAAGTGATCCAGAGGGTCTCCGTCGGACCGGGCGGCGCCGAGGCCAACCGCGGGAGCCAGGACCCGGCCTTCCCGGCACGCGGCCGGTACTTGGCATTCACCTCCCTTGCGTCGAATCTCGTGACTGGGGACAACAACAACTACCCCGACGTGTTCGTGCGGGATCTGGTGGCCGAGGTGAACCGACGGGTCCCGCTGGACGCGTCCCCACCCGATTTCCAGGCCTCCGGCAGTAGCGGGATGCCGTCGGTCGCCCGGCGTGGCCGGTACGTGGCCTTTGTCTCCAACTCATCGGACCTGGTGGCAAGAGACACCAACGACGTCCAGGACGTGTTTGTTCGCGAGCTGTTCGACTGACCCGGTCCAAATGGCCGCCGCCAAGAAGGGCGCTGCTGATCCCGCGGTGGTGCGTTGTCGGAGTCGACTGACTCAGTCGAGGTAGTCGCGCAGGACCTGCGAGCGGCTGGGGTGGCGCAGCTTCGACATCGTCTTGGACTCGATCTGGCGGATTCGCTCACGCGTCACGCCGTAGACCTTGCCGATCTCGTCGAGGGTCTTGGGCTGGCCGTCGGTGAGGCCGAAGCGCATGCTGACCACGCCCGCCTCACGCTCGGAGAGGGTGTCGAGGACCGCGTGCAGCTGCTCCTGCAGGAGCGTGAAGGAGACGGCGTCGGCCGGGACGATGGCCTCGGAGTCCTCGATCAGGTCGCCGAACTCGGAGTCGCCGTCCTCGCCCAGCGGGGTGTGCAGCGAGATGGGCTCGCGGCCGTACTTCTGGACCTCGATGACCTTCTCCGGGGTCATGTCGAGCTCCTTGGCCAGCTCCTCCGGGGTGGGCTCGCGGCCGAGGTCCTGGAGCATCTGGCGCTGGACCCGGGCCAGCTTGTTGATGACCTCGACCATGTGCACCGGGATCCGGATCGTGCGGGCCTGGTCGGCCATGGCGCGGGTGATCGCCTGCCGGATCCACCACGTGGCGTAGGTCGAGAACTTGTAGCCCTTGGTGTAGTCGAACTTCTCGACCGCACGGATCAGGCCGAGGTTGCCCTCCTGGATCAGGTCGAGGAAGAGCATGCCGCGGCCGGTGTAGCGCTTGGCCAGCGAGACGACCAGGCGGAGGTTGGCCTCGAGCAGGTGGTTCTTGGCGCGCTTGCCGTCGTCGGCGATCCACTCGAGCTCCTCGAGCAGCTTCGCGCTGATCTTGCCGCCCTTGGCGAGCTTCTCCTCCGAGAACAGGCCGGCCTCGATCCGCTTGGCGAGCTCGACCTCCATCTCGGCGTTGAGCAGCGGGACCTTGCCGATCTGCTTGAGGTAGTCCTTGACGGGGTCGGCGGTGGCACCGGCCACCATGACCTGCTGCTCGGGCTCCCCGGAGTCGTCGGCGTCGGAGACGACGAACGTGGCCTGCTTCTCGTCCTCCTCGATCGTCGGGTCGACCTTGACGTCCTTCTCGAACTGCTCGTCAGGAATGTCGGGAAGGATCTTCTTGCCGTCGGGGCCGACGGCCGGCGGGACCATCTCCTCCACCACGGCGGCGGCCTTGGCGGTGGCCTTGGCAGCAGCCTTCTTGGCCGGAGCCTTCTTGGCCGGAGCCTTCTTCGCGGCCGGCGTGGCGGTGGTCTTGGTGGCCGTCTTCTTGGCGGAGGTGGCTGCCGCGGCACGCTTGGTGGCCGGAGCCTTGGTCGCAGCCTTCGTGGTGCTCTTGGCCGCGGACGTCTTCTTCGCCGCCGGCTTGGCGGTCGTGCTGGCCGTGGCGGTACGACGCGTCGCCTTGGCCGCGACCACCCTGGTGCCCGATGGCGGGAGGTCCACGGAGATCCCCAGTCCGCTCAGGTGGGCCATCAGGCCCTTGAGGTGGCGCGGCTGGACGGCCGCTTCCTCACTGGCCTGCCTAACTGCGTCTGGGGTGACGGTGCCGGAGGGAGCCCCTCCCTCGATCAGAGCCACGACGGCTGGGTGTGAGAGCACCTCGGCGGGAACTGGCTTGCGCGGGTTCGAAGACACGAACACCTCTCGTCAGGAGCATGGGGGCGCGGCGAGACCCGGTACCGTCAAGAGCCGCGTTGGTCATTCTGCCACGCAGCCAAGGCGCGAACCGAACTCGCCCCGCCCGTGAAGGGTTCAGGACGTGGCCGCGCGGGCAGCCGCCTTCTTCTGCTTCTTGAAGTCCCGCACCTTCTGCAGGGAAGCCGCGTCCACCACATCAGCCACCGACCGGTAGCCGTCGAGCGCGTAGTCCCCGGCCACCTTCTCCCACCCGCCGGGACGCACCCCGAGCTGCTTGGCGACGAGGGCGGTGAAGATCTGGGCCTTCTGCTTCCCGAAGCCGGGGAGGGCCTGCAGCCGTCTCATCAGATCGGGTCCGCTCGACGCCTCCGTCCAGATCCGCGAGGCGTCGCCGTCGTACTCGTCCGAGACGATCCTGGCGATCTCCTGCAAGCGCGCCGCCATCGACCCGGGGAACCGGTGGATCGCAGGAGGAGTGCTGCACAGCTCCTTGAACTCCTCCGGATCGGCAGCCGCGATCGCGGCTGGATCGAACGTCCCGAACCGTTCCAGCACCTTCGCGGGCCCGCGGAAGGCGTGCTCCATCGGGTACTGCTGGTCCAACATCATCCCCACCAGGAGCGCGAACGGAGAGTCGTCGAGCACCTGGTCGGCGGAGGGGTCCTGCGCGATCTCGAAGGCCACGGTCAGGCGTCGGCCTTGACGGCGAGGACGGGGCACTTGGCGTCGAGCAGGATCCGCTGGGCGTTGCTCCCGAGGATCAGCTTGCCGACCGGCGAGCGACGGCGCAAGCCGATCACGATCAGTTCGGCGTCCACGTCGGCGGCGATGCCGATCAGGTCCTCCGCGGGCTCGAACCCACGCACCAGCTGCCGGACCTCGTGGTCGACGCCGGCCTCGTTCAGCCTGGTCTTCACCGCCTCCATCTCGTCCTCGACCTTCTGGTTCGCGGCTCCGTCGAAGTCCTGGCCGCCTCGGTGCGAGTTCACGACGACGACCCTGGCTCCCCGCAGCTTCGCCTCCGAGATGGCACTGGTGAGGGCCGCCTGCCCCTCGGGCTTGGGCACGTAGCCCACGACGACGTTCCCCATTTGCTGCCTCCTCGTGCTGGCGACTCGGGACCGGTCGGCCCCTCCGGCACGGTATCGAATCCGCGGCCCCGGCGTCAGTCTGTGGAGGAGCCGGCTGTACGTCGCCCGAACGGGGAAGGCTGGAGGTCGTGCCCGACCGCCCGGACCTGCCTCCGGCCCCACTCGCCCCGCAGACCCATGCCCTGCTGCGCCGGGCGGTGCTGGACTTCCGGGTCTCGGAGCGGCGGAAGACGCATCCCCCGGTCCTCCACGTCGGCGTTCCGGGAGCGACCGAGCTCGCCTACGAGCCCGGCCATGACGAGCCGATGGAGCACGGGCTGCGCGCCGACCTGGTCGCGGCGTTCCTGCGACGGACCCTCAGCGGGCCGGTCCAGCCACTCGTCTGGATCACCCGGACCGGCGAGCTGGTGCTCGAGGACGTGGACGCGGTCTGGCTCTCGGCGGCGCGGTCTGCCTACGCCGAGGCGGGGGTGCCGCTGACGATGGCGGTCGTCACCCGGCGGGGATGGTGGGACCCGCGCTCGGGGCGGGGCCGTCAGTGGCAGCGGCTGCGGCGGCGGTGAGCGTCGCGCGGATCACTCCCAGGTGTGCACCGGCTCGTTGCTGTGCATGTTGGTCTGGTACTCCAGCAGCGTCGCGCGCAGCGCGTCGTACCGGTCGAGGTCGGAGCGCTGGTGCATCCGGGTGGCGAACCACTCCGCGCCGTTGGTGCCCTGCAGGCAGCGCTGCTCGATGATGCCCAGCAGCCGGTCGCGGACGTCGGCCGAGACGCCCCACGACTCCAGCCCCTCGTGGGCCATCGGGAGCAACCGCCGGAGCACGAGCTCGGTGACCCGCACCTGCCCGAGCCGGGGCCAGTAGATCTGCGCCTCGATCCCGTGCTCCGCGGCGACGTGGAAGTTCTCCTCGGCGGCGCTGAAGGACATCTGCGACCACAGCGGGCGCTGGCTCTCGACGAACGCGCGGACCAGGCCGAAGTAGAGGGCCGAGTTGGCCATCATGTCCGAGACCGTCGGACCGGCGGCCAGGACACGGTTCTCGACGCGCAGGTGCGGGATCCCCAACGCGATGTCGTAGACCGGGCGGTTCCAGCGGTAGATCGTGCCGTTGTGCAGCCGGAGCTCGGACAGCTGGGGCGTCCCGCCTGCCTCCAGCACCTCGAGCGGATCTTCGTCGTCGGTGATCGGCAGCAGCGCCGGGAAGTAGCGGACGTTCTCCTCGAACAGGTCGAACACCGAGTTGATCCACCGCTCCCCGAACCACACCCGCGGCCGCACTCCCTGGGCCTTGAGCTCCTCGCTGCGCGTGTCGGTCGCCTGCTCGAACAGCGGGATCCGGGTCTCGCGCCACAGCTCCTTGCCGAGCAGGTAGGGCGAGTTGGCGCCCACGGCGAGCTGGATCCCCGCGATCGCCTGCGAGGCGTTCCAGTACGACGCGAACTGGTCCGGCGACGTCTGGACGTGGAGCTGCATGCTCGTGCAGGCCGCCTCCGGCACGATGGAGTCGGCCGTCGTGACCAGCCGTTCCGGCCCGGCGACCGAGATCGCGATGTCCTCCCCCCGGGCCGACATGATCTGCTCACTGAGCAGGCGGTAGCGGGGGTTGGCGCTGATGGTGCTCGGTGACAGGTGGCCCTCGGCCAGGGTGGGCAGGATCCCGATGGTGACCATGTGGGCGCCCACCTTCGACGACGAGGTCTCGGCGTCGTTGAGGCTCTTCCGCAGGGTGTCCTCGAACGTGGTCAGTCCGCCCTCGCGGAGCTTGGCGGGTGGCACGTTGATCTCGATGTTGAACGGAGCCCAGCTCGGTCACGAATGCGGGATCGGCGATCGCCTCCAGGGCCTCGGCATTCTTCAGCGCCGGGTCGCCGTTGTCGTCGACGAGGTTGAGCTCGACCTCCAGCCCGGTCATCGGGTCGTCGGTGTCGAACTGCTCGTCGCGCAGCATCCGGGCGAACACGTCGAGGCAGCGCCGCACCTTCTCGCGGTAGCGCGTGCGGTCAGCTCGGGAGAACTCTTGTGCTTCCACCTCTTCGCCCATGCCCCGACCCTAGGGATCAGGAGGCCGCGCGGCGAGAGTTTGGGCCGGATCTTCCTGCGCGCTCACCTCCTCCCACATCGACGGCGGCACCGCCTGGGTGAGGACCTGGGCCAGGTAGTGGGCGATCCGGTAGTCGGGATCGGCGGCGAGACAGCGATCCACGGCACACCAGGCGAGCGCACCGTTGCCCGAGACCCAGGCCGCGAACCCGAGCACCGCAGCGGCCGGGGCCACGAGGTCTTCGGGAGCCCGGCGGACCAGGTCGCCCCAGAAGCGGGCGTGCGCCTCGGCGGTGGCGCGGCTCAGGAGACCAAGCGCGGAGTCGCGGACCTGGATGTCGACGAGGCGAGTGAGCAGCTGCGCCGCCTCGCCGTCGTCGGGCACCGATCCGGCCGCGACGTGGCGAGCCACGGTCGCCGGCAGCCAGCTCGCCTCTGGCGGCGGACGGGCGGGGCCGCGGACGGCAGCAGCCACCCTGGCCCCCGCCGCCGGGTCAGGGGCGATCGTCGCCTCGAGGTCGGCACGTGATCGGTGGGTGACCCGGCCGCTGAGCACCGACTCGGCGGCGAACAGATGCGCCGAGACGTCGTAGGGAGCCCCTGACGGCGGGACCGAGCGCCTCGACCTCAGCAGCGGGAACCATCGGCGACCGTCGGCGCGCAACACGTCGATCACCTCGATGCCGGCGGCGTGAAAAGCCCGGACAAGACGGCGGGCCACCCGCTCGGCGGGCACTGGGTCATCGGTGTAGAGCAGGAAGAGCACCCGCCCCACCTCGTGGTGGACGCTGGGGGCGAGCAAGGTCTCCACCCACTCGTCGACCTCGTCGCCCGCCCGGGGCAGGTCGACCCGGGCGTGGAAGCAGCTGGGCGCGTCGAAGGTGAACATCACCGCGGAGTCGGTCGGCACGAATCCGAGCACGACGGGCGCGGCGGCGAGCAGGTCCTCGGGCGAGCGGAGGGTGAGGGTGGTGGTCATGCCCGGCACGTTTCCCGGTGGAACCCACGATCCGGTCCGGCTGCGGAACGGGTTGTGGAGGAGGCGGGCGGCAGCCGGGCCTGTGGACGGTGGGTGGACCGCTCCGGCGGGCCTGCCGTGCTTCGCCGTGGACCAGGGATTAGTTTGCCCACCATGCGTCCGGTCGCCTCGGTGCTCCACCTCGACCTGGACGCCTTCTTTGCCGCCGTCGAGCAGCGGGACAAGCCCTCGTTGCGCGGGAAGCCGGTCGTCGTGGGCGGGGTCGGAGGACGGGGTGTGGTGTCGACCGCGTCCTATGAGGCAAGGCGGTACGGCGTCCGCTCGGCCATGTCGACCAGGGAGGCGCGGGCCCGGTGCCCGCACGCAGCCTTCCTCTCCGGACGGTTCCACGCCTACCGCGAGGCCAGCGGGATCGTGATGACGCTGCTGCGCGAGGCCTCCCCCCTCGTCGAGCCGCTCTCGCTCGACGAGGCCTTCGTCGACCTGGAGCGCGCCGACCTCCCCGACCTGGAGGTCGAGACGGTGCGCGCGTTTGCCGAGCAGCTGCGGACCCGGGTCACCGAGGCGACCGAGGGGCTGACCGCGTCGGTGGGGATCGGCACCTCGAAGTTCATCGCCAAGGTCGCCAGCGACCTGGACAAGCCCGACGGCCTGGTCGTCGTACCACCGGGGACCGAGCAGGACCTGCTCCGGCCCATGCACGTGACGGTGATCCCGGGCGTCGGGCCGGCCACCACCGAGCGGCTGCGCCGGGCCGGCATCCACACCGTTGCCGACCTGGAGACGCTGAGCCTCGACGAGCTGGTCCGGATGCTCGGCCGGGCCCACGGCGCCGGGTTGCACGCCCTCGCCCGGGCCCAGGACGACCGACCGGTGGTGGCCGAGAGGGAGACGAAGTCGATCAGCGTCGAGGGCACCTACGACACCGACCTGACCGACCGCAAGCTGATGGAGGGACTGCTCACCCGGCAGGCCGGCAGCGTGGCGGAGAGACTGCGCAAGAACGGCATGTCCGGCCGGACCGTCACCATCAAGGTCCGGCTGCACGACTTCACCACGCTCAGCCGCTCGGCCACCCTGCCCTCGCCCGTCGACGACGCCGCCACCGTCGCCCGCCTGGCCCGAAGCCTGCTCACCGAGCTCGACACCTCCGGCGGGGTGCGCCTGCTCGGGGTGGGCGTCTCCGGGCTGGCCGACTGGATCCAGGACGACCTCTTCGGCGACGAAGCCGACGAGGAGGAGCCGCTCCCCGACGAGCCGCTGCCGGGACCCGCGCGCCCGGCGTGGTCGCCTGGCATGGACGTGGTGCACGACGAGATGGGGCGGGGCTGGGTGTGGGGCTCGGGCCGGGGCGTGGTGACCGTGCGCTTCGAGACCGCTCGGACGCCGGCCGGGCCGGTCCGGTCCTACGCGATCGACGACCCAGCGCTCAGGGCGTGGCGGCCGGAGGATCCCGGAAATCAGGTGAGGGGCCCTTCGATGGTATGAGCATCAAAGGGCCCCTCGATTTGATCGGTGACGTGACGCCCGATCCACCGGACAGAGCCTCCGATCCCGCCGTCCCCGTCACCGGGCCGACGCGGCGAGTTGCCTCGCCGTACGGATCTTCGTCTCCGTCCGATCCCCAACCTCCCCGCGAACGGTTCGGTTGGTAGGGAGAGTTCTACGGTGTGCGGATCGTGTCGCGCAAGCGTTTTCGACGAACGATTTTCACAAACTTCTGGTCCCACAGGATCGTCCACAGAAGTGCCCAGAGGGTCCACAGAATGGGGCGATTCCTCCACAGATTCACCGTCAGCTTGTGGAGTGTCGTCAGAGGCCGCGCAGCACCCATCCGGCGTCCTCGAGCGCCCGTCTGACGGCTCGGGCGTGGTCCACCGCGCCGGGACTGTCCCCGTGCACGCAGACCGAGTCGACCGTGCGCGCGAGCTCGACGGCGTTTGCGGCGATCGTGGCGCTGTCCGACAGCGCGGCCCCGGGCTGGTCCCGCGGCACGAGCCGCCCGTCGTCGCCGTGGGCCCGGTCGGGGAAGCCCTCCAGCAGGACCCCGCGCCCTGCGGCGGCCAGGTCCAGGACCACGGCACCAGCCGCACGCGACGTTTGCGCTGTGACCACCGCGAGCAGCGCCTCGTCGTCGGTGACCTCCTCCCCCAGGTCGGCGTTGAGGTCGACGATCCCGGTCATGCGGCACATTGTCCCGCGACTAGCCTTCCGGCCATGGAGCCCCCAGTCGCCGCGCGCCGTCCGGTCACGACCACCCACCACGGCCGCACCCGTGTCGACGAGTACGACTGGCTGCGGGCCAAGGAGGATCCCGACGTGACGGCCTACCTCGAGGCCGAGAATGCCTACGCCAAGGAGCGGGTCGGCCACCTCGCCGACCTCCGGGAGACCATCTTCGAGGAGATCAAGGCCCGCACCCGCGAGACCGACCTCTCGGTGCCGACGCGCAACCGCGGCTTCTGGTACTACGCCCGCTCCTACGAGGGCAAGGAGTACGGCGCCACCTGCCGGGTCCCGATCCGCGGCGACGACGACTGGACTCCCCCGCAACCCGACGAGGACTGCGTCCCGGACCAGCCCGCCCTGCCCGGCGAGCAGCTGCTCCTCGACGTCAACGAGCTGGCCGAGGGCCACGAGTTCTTCTCGCTGGGCGGCTCCTCGGTCAGCCCGGACACCCACCTGCTTGCCTACTCCACCGACACGACCGGCGACGAGCGCTTCACGGTGCGGATCAAGGACCTGCGGACCGGCCGCGTCGAGGACGACGAGATCACCGGGGTGCTCGGCGGAGCCACCTGGAGCCGCGACGGCCGCGACCTCTACTACACGACCACGGACGAGTCATGGCGGGCTGACAAGATCTGGCGCCACCGGCTCGGCACCAGCCAGGCGGACGACGAGCTGGTCCACCACGAGCAGGACGGCCGGTTCTGGGTCGGAGTGGGACGAAGCCGCACCGACCGGTTCATCGTGATCGCCGCCGCGTCCAAGACCACCTCGGAGTACCGCTACCTCGACGCCGACGACCCCGACGCGGGGTTCCGGGTCTTCTCGCCTCGCCGGGACGGCCTGGAGTACGGCCTCGAGCACGCCGTCCTCGGCGGCGAGGACGTGTTCCTCGTCCTGCACAACCACACCGGGCCTGACTTCGAGCTCGGCACCGCCCCGATCGCCCCCACCGGGCCGGAGGACTGGCGTCCGCTCATCCCGCACGACCCGGCGGTCCGCCTGGAGGAGGTCGACGCCCACGCCGGACACCTCGTCGTGAACCAGCGCAGCGAGGGCCTCACCCAGCTGCGGATCCTCGAGCTCGACACGAGTGCTGACAACGGGGGCGGGGTCAAGGACGACTACCTGATCGGATTCGACCAGGAGGTCTACACCGTCGGCTCGGGCAGCAGCCCCTCGTTCGACACCCCGGTCGTGCGGCTGGGCTACACCTCGATGACGATCCCGTCCTCGGTCTACGACTACGACGTCCGCTCACGAAAGCTGACCCTCCTGCGGCGTACCCCCGTGCTGGGCGGCTACGACCCCGACGACTACGAGGAGCACCGGCTCTGGGCCCCGGCCGAGGACGGCGAGCGGGTTCCGATCTCGGTCGTCTGCCGCCGGGGCGCCCGTGAGGACACCGGTGGCGGCACCGCGCCAGTCCCGTTGGTTCTCTACGGGTACGGCGCCTACGAGACCTCGATCGACCCCTACTTCTCGGTCGCCCGGCTGTCCCTGCTCGACCGCGGGGCAGCGTTCGCGATCGCCCACGTGCGCGGCGGCGGCGAGCTCGGCCGGCGGTGGTACGAGGACGGAAAGCTCGATCGCAAGCCGAACACCTTCACCGACTTCATCGCCTGCGCGCGGCACCTGGTCGACAGCGGCTGGACCACCCCGGAGCTCACGATCGCCGAAGGAGCCAGTGCCGGCGGGCTGCTGATGGGCGCGGTCACCAATCTCGCCCCGGAGTCTTTCGGCGGGATCGTTGCCAACGTCGCGTTCGTGGACGTCCTCACGACCATGCTCGACTCCAGCCTGCCGCTGACCGTGCCGGAGTACGAGGAATGGGGGAACCCGGAGTCGGATCCGGATGCCTTCGACCTGATCGCCGGCTACGCGCCCTATGACAACGTGGCCGCGATCGACTATCCACCGATCCTGGCCGAGACCTCGCTCCACGACACCCGGGTGCTGTACGTGGAGCCCGCGAAGTGGATCGCGCGGCTCCGCGCAACCGCCACCGGACGCCGCGACTTCCTGCTCAAGACGGAGATGTCGGCGGGCCACGGCGGTGTCTCGGGCCGCTACAAGGCCTGGCGTGACCGCGCCTTCTCCCTTGCCTGGATGCTCGACCGGCTGGGTCTCGCCTGAGCCGAGCCGGTCTGGGCCACTCCCGCCCCTGAGAAGTCCCTGAGAGTTGCGAAAAAGGGCAACTGAATCCCCTTCCCACACGTCTTTTCGACTGAAGGACCACATGCACGGCTTCACCCGAGACCGGGAATCTACGAGGGCACGGAGTCGTTGGAACGAGTGAGGCGGCGCGGGATGCGTCGCCTCGCGCAAAGGAAGGGCAGCTGAATGGCAACACGCAGCGCAACACTGGGGACGCGGGAAATCGAGGGCCGCGACAGCGTCGGCCTGTACCTCGACGAGATCGCGCGCAACCCCTTGCTGGACGCTGCGCAGGAGGTCGAGCTTTCCAAGACCATCGAGGCCGGCCTGATGGCCGAGTACCTCCTGGCCACCGGTCGGGTCGCCCGGGCCAAGGGCGGCGCCCCGATGCGGGCCTCCCGCGAGGAGCTCGAGTGGATGGCCGAGCAGGGCCGGCAGGCAGTGGACACGTTCATCACCGCCAACCTGCGGCTCGTGGTGTCGATCGCCCGCAAGTACGGGCGTGCCCAGATGCCGATGCTCGACCTGATCCAGGAGGGCAACACCGGTCTGATCCGCGCGGTCGAGAAGTTCGACTACACCAAGGGCTACAAGTTCTCCACCTACGCCACCTGGTGGGTGCGCCAGGCGATCACCCGCGGCATCGCCCAGCAGGCCAGGGTCGTCCGGCTGCCGGTCCACGTCGTCGAGGAGCTCAACCAGGTCGGCGGAGCCCGCCGTACCCTCGAGCGTCAGCTGGGCCGCGAGCCCGACCCGCAGGAGATCGCCGCCGAGCTCGACATGGACCTGGACCGGGTCCTCGACCTGATGGCGTGGGGACGCGAGCACGTCAGCCTCGACACCCCGGTCGACGAGGACGGCGACACCTCACTGGGCGACCTCATGGCCCAGGAGACCCTGCCCGGCCCCGATCTGACGGTCCTCGACAGCGAGGCGCGCGACCGCCTCAACAACCTGGTCGAGCTGCTCGACGAGCGGTCCGCCGACATCATCCGGTCCCGCTACGGGTTGGTCGACGGGCGCCAGCACAAGCTGGCCGACATCGGCGCCAAGCACGGCATCTCTGCCGAGCGGGTGCGCCAGCTCGAGCGGGAGGCGCTGCACAAGCTGCGTCGTCTCGGCGACCCCGACCTGGCTGCCTGATCTACGGGCTGCCTGATCTACGGGCTGCCTGACCTACGGGTCGAGGCGGTAGAACCGCCAGAAGTCGTGCTCGATCGGCAGCACGGTGCACGACCCGAAACCGGCCTCCGTCGCGTACGCCCGCACCGTCTCCTCACGGATGACCG
Organism: uncultured Actinomycetota bacterium; assembly: GCA_963841625.1. GTDB lineage: Bacteria > Actinomycetota > Actinomycetes > Propionibacteriales > Nocardioidaceae > Nocardioides. The sequence continues at coordinate 1,212,767 of CAWJDH010000009.1, forward strand.
TGCCGGTGGCGGCGGAGTCTGCCTCGGTCATCGCGGCGGCGAGACAGTGGACGGCACTCCAGCCGTAGTTGAACCGCTCCATCTCGTCTCCGGGCGGCGCGAACCGGTCGGCCACCTTCTCGTCGCCGACGAGCACTGCGCCCTCCGGAGTCAACATCGACCGCGCCGCGGCGAGCGCCTGCACCGGGTGCGCCATGTCGTGCAGGGTCTCGAAGAGGGTCACCAGGTCGAATGACCCGGCCAGGTCCGGGTCCGCGGCGTCGCGGCACTCGAAGGTCACCTCGAGGTCCCCGGCCGCAGCCCGGGCGGCCTCGATCGAGGCCGGGTCGAGGTCGAGGCCGAGGACCTCCGCCTGGGGGTAGGCCCGGGCCAGCGCCACCGTGGAGGCGCCCTCACCGCAGCCGAGGTCGGCGATCCGGCCGCCCACGCCCAGCCGTTCGTGCAGGTCGGCGAGCGCGGGGATCCACTCGGCGCCCAGCTGGTGCACGAACGACGGCCGGTTGATGTCGGCGATGCCGCGCCGGATGTCCTCGCCGTAGGCGTCGTACGGCACCCCGCCGCCAGTCCGGAACGCCTCCAGCACGGCCGGGAGGGCCTTCGCGACCCCCACGACCATCGGCGCCAGCGGGGCGACCAGGGCCAGGCTGTCGGGCCGACACACCACCTCCGCGACGCCGTCGGGGAGCCGGAACGTGCGGGTCGCGGCGTCGCCGGTCTCATCGGCGACATCGATCATGCCCGCCGCAGCCTGCTGCTCCAGCCATTCCCGCGCGTAGCGGGGATGGATGCCCGCCCGGCCCGCGAAGTCGTCCGCCGTCATCGCCGGGGCGCCGTCGAGTGCTTCGTAGAGTCCGAGCTCGCGGCCGACGTACACGTGGAGGGTCTCGAGTGCACCGATGACCGAGGAGAACAGCTGTTCGGCGACCGCGTCGCGGCGCGCTTCTGCCTGGGGAGTCGTCATGGGGACAAGCATGTTCCTCAGACGTGGCGGGCGGCACCGCCCGGTCGGGTCATTCGCCGGCTGCGTCGAGGGCGGCCGCGGCCGCTTGGGCGCGGCTGGTGACGACGGACGGAGCCGGCACAGGTACGGCCTCCGCCTGCCGCTGCTGCCACAGCTGCAGCGCCACCACCCGGGCGGCGGCCTCCTCGATCCGTTCTCGCGGGATCTCGCCGTTCGCGACCGCCTCGGTGACGACCGCGTGCGTGTTGCGGGTGTCAGCCGGCATCAGCACCAGGTCGGCGCCGGCGTTCAGGGCGTTGACGGCCGGTTTGCTGCCGGGACGCATCACCGCGCCCATGCCCATGGAGTCGGTGATCGCGACCCCCTCGAAGCCGAGCTCGTCGCGCAGCAGGTCATAGGCCTCGGGCGCCAGGCTGGTCGGGACTCCGGGGGCAATCGCACGGGCGTCGAGGTGGCCCATCATGATCGCCGGGGCTCCGGCGTCGACGGCCGCCTCGAAGGGCACGAGATCACGCTGTCGCAGGGTCTGCAGCGAGGCGTCCAGCTCCGGCAGCACTTCGTGGCTGTCCGCGGTGACCGAGCCGTGTCCGGGGAAGTGCTTGGTGGTCGACACCACCGCGGCCTCGCCATATCCGGGCACGGCGGCCCCGATCGCGGCGGCGGCCGTCTTCGGGTCCTGCGACGGTGACCGGGAACCGATCGTGGGATCGGTCGCCCCGATCGTGACGTCGGCGACGGGTGCGAACACCCAGGTGAACCCGAGCGTCCGCAGCTCCATGGCCGTGCCGGCGGCGGCGTTGCGCACCGCGGTCCTACCGCTGGGGCCTGCGGCGACAGCGTCACCCGCCTCCTGGAACGGGGGGAAGGTCGTCGCAACACCGTCGAGGTGCGAGACCACGCCGCCCTCCTGGTCGACGCCGATCACCGGGGGAAAGCTGCGACCGTCCTCGGCGTGCGCCCTGGCGACCGCCGCCGTGGTGGTCCTCACCTGGGCCGCGTCGACGATGTTGTCACCGCCGACCGACACCCCCGCCAGGTGCAGGTCGCGGACGAGGTCCGCGGCCTCCTCCGGGGTGGTGCCGTAGTAGCGGCCGACGATGACCTGCCCGGCCAGCTGCGCCGGTTCCCAGCCGGCGACGAGCTCCTGCGCCTGGTCGAGCTCGGCCGGGGTCGGGCCCCAGCTCATGGGCTCGTCGGGGGCTGATGATCGGGGAGCCGACTCGCGGTCGTCGCGTTGCGCTCCCGACGTCGTGGAACCGGGTGCTGGGTCCGTCTGGCATCCGGCCAGGAGGGCGAGCACGGACACCAGGAGGAACGGGAGGATTCTGCGTCGCATCGCGGGCCACCGTACCGGGAGGAGGGCCCTGATCCGTCATCCGCAGAGCTCGCGGTAGACCTCTGTCACACGACGGCGCAGGTCCTCGACAGTGCCTGTGTTGTCGACCACGTGGGTGGCGATGGCGAGGCGTTCCTCCCGGCTTGCCTGGGCCGCCACCCGGGCCTCGGCGTCCTCCCGGGTCATGCCGCGCAGCTCGACCATCCGTTCCACCTGCAGCTCCGTGGGGACGTCGACCACGACCACCGCGTCGAACCCTTCCGCCTGCCCGGTCTCGGCCAGCAGCGGGATGTCGTGCACCACGACGTCGTCCGGGCCCGCCGCACTCTCGATCTCGGCGCCACGCGCCCGCACCCGCGGATGGATGATGCCCTCGAGGACCCGCCGCTTCTCGGCGTCGGCGAAGACGATCCCGCCCATGGCCGGCCGGTCGAGCTCGCCCTCCCCGGTGAGCACGTCGGGGCCGAACGCCTCCACGACCTCCCGTAGCCCCTCGGTGCCCGCCGCCACGACCTCCCGCGCGAGCACGTCGGCGTCGATGATCACTGCGCCCAGCTCGCCGAGGATCGCGGACACCGTGCTCTTGCCGGATGCGACGCCACCGGTGAGGCCGACCCGCCTCACTGGTGGCCGACCAGTTCACTCGTCACCCCGGCACTCTAGGGCCCTCAGGCGCCTCCTGACGTTCGGCGCCGGTAGCGCACGTCGCCGTTGGGGAGGTACTTGACGAGGTACGCGGCGTCGTGGGCTCGGTGGTGGTGCCAGGAGGGTTCAAACGGGCAGCCGTTACTCAGGTGACCGAGGTCGGGACGCTCCTGGCGACAGGGATCCGCGGGGACCTCAGAGCCGCCGAACCGGCGCCTCGGCCAGCGGTTGTCCCCAGACCACCGTCGCGGAATCTCTGCGTGAGGTATCGTGAATGACAGACCCGCAGCATGGCCCAGGCAGGCACGTCCTGGCTCGCTATCGTCGCGATGTATGGAGCCCACCTCCCGCCGACTCTTCCGGCTCGTGGAGCCGATCCACCTGGTCACCTACTTCTCCGACGAGCCGACGGAGGCGCTCATGGCACTCGGGCTTCGCAACGTCTGGGACGCCTACTTCGCCGGACGGGCCGCACCGCTGGGCCGGGTCCCGGCCGAGGTGGTACATGCGATCTTCTACAACTTCGCCGACGGCGAGGTCGCCCGTCACATCCCGCGCGTCTGGGAGACGACCACTCCGGAGGCGGCGCTCGCCGCTCGGGAGCAGGGAAGCGTCGCGGCACTGAGGCGGATCCTCGGCGATCTCGTGGACACCCCCGGTCTGGCGCGGGCCGCTGATCTCGCCACCAGGGCGGCGACCAGCGCGCCGACGGAGGGACGGATCATGTACGCCGCGCTCCGCGCGCTGCCAGTGCCCGAGGAGCCGATGGCCCGGCTCTGGCACGCGGCCACCATGCTCCGCGAGCACCGCGGGGACGGTCATGTCGCCGCCCTGGTCGTGGCGGGCATCGGTGGGACGGAGGCCCATGTGCTCCACGCGCTCTCCGAGGGGATGCCCGCGGAGAAGTTCGGCAGGGTCCACCACCTCCCCGCGGCCCAGCTCGGCGCGGTCGTGGACGGCATGCGCGCCCGGGGCCTCATCGATGCCTCCGGCTGGCTCAGCGTCACGGGTCGGGAGACCAAGGCGCGGATCGAGTCACGCACCGACGACCTGGCCGCACCGCCGTACGACGGCCTGGAGCCGAGCCAGCTCCACCAGCTCATCGCAGATCTCGAGCCCATCTCCGCAGCGCTCGACGCAGCCGGCTCACGCTAGGTCCGCCACTTCCAGCTCGCGCGCCAAGGGCGCTAGCCCATCCCGTCCAGCGTGTCCGCAACCGTGGCGGCAACCCGTCCGGGCATCCCGGCCACGTCGAGCCGGGCCCGTCCGGCGACCTGGCGCGGAATGAATTGCTGCCACTCCAGGTCGAAGCTCAGCAGAGCGCGCAGGTCAGCTCGCCGGTCCACCGAAACGCCTGCCGCGCTTTCGTAGGCCGCCAGGTACTCCGCGGCTGCCCCGCGGCCGAACAGCACGGCCAGGTTGAGGCGGCAGTGACCCACGTCCCTGCCCCGGCTGCCGGTCCCCGCGTGTGGCCAGTCCACGACGCCACTGAGCCGACCTTGGCTCCACAGCACGTTGAAGTGCTGGTAGTCGCCGTGCACGAGCACCAGCTCGGCGGCGATCGGTCCCGACGCGGCCTCGCGGGCGGCAGCACGCAGGCCGCTGTCCCCCAGCCACTCCAGTCCCCGGTCGTCCGCGTATCCCCCGTCCGAGCGTGTGAGCGAGCGATCGGGTACGGCGTGAATCGCGGCGTGGGTTTCCGCGAGCTGGCGCAGCCACGAGTGCATGTCCACGGGATCCAGGTGCGGCTCCCCTTCGAGGGCGGAAGTGAGCGTGCACCGCACTCCGGCTTCGGCGCCGTCCTCATCGGCCGCGCGGAGCTCTGGCGCCGGGACACCACAGCCGCGGACGGCCGCGAGCGCGGACGCCTCACGCGCAACCAGCCCGTCTGCCCAGTCCTCGCCCGGCCAGCGGCGCAGCACCAGGTCCAGGTGCACGGCCGGCGACTCCACGGTGATCCGGTCCATGTGGGCCGTGATCCCGCCCAGCAAGGGCGTCACCGAGATCACCCGCGCGCGCGGATGCACCCTGGTGGCCACCCAGTGCAAGGTCTCCCGATCCGGGGGCAGGTAGTCGCGGCACACCCGATCAGTTTGGCAGTCCGCTTCCACGGAACCCCGCGGATGCTCAGTCCCGAGGCGAGGCGAGCTCCAGACTGACGCGGGTGCGATCGCCGACGCGCCGTACGTCGACCGCTGCCGCCGTGTGCTCGCACGATCTCCCGGACGATGGTCAGGCCGAGACCGCTGCCCCGGCCCGGTGACGTGTCGTCCGATGCGGAATCCGGCGCCCTCGTCGCTGACCGTGAGGACCGCGCCCGCCACTGCTGGGACGGATCTCGATCGCGACGTCGCCGGCACCGTGGCGCAGCGCGTTGTCGATGAGGTTCGACACCGCGCGGTCGAGGCGGGTGGGGTCACCCTGGACCTCGACCGGGCCTGGTGCGGTGACGTCGATGGCGCGGTCGCCCGCGGCCGCCCGAAACCGGTCGGCGACGCGGGTGGCCATCCCCACGAGGTCGACTGGGCGGGCCTCGATCGGCAGGACGCCGCTCGGCTCCCGCGCGTTCGAGCAGGTCGTCGGCCAGTGCGATCAGCCGTCGTACTTCGTCGTTCACGGAGTGCAGCGCCTGGGTCAGCTCCTCCGGTGGGTCGAGGCTGCGCCAGTGCCAGCTCGATCTCGGTGAGCATCAGGGTCAGAGGCGTGCGCAGCTCGTGGCTGGCCTCGGCCACGAACCTCCGCTCTCGCTGCAGTCCCTCGTCGAGCCGCCCGAGCATGGCGTTGAGGGTGACCGCCAGGCGGCGCAGCTCATCGTCTGCGCTGGGCAGCGGGAGCCTCTCCCCCGCGCTGCGGTCGGAGATGGTGGCCGCCCGGACCCGCATCCGCTCGATCGGCCGCAGTCCCGCTCCCGCGACGACGTAGCCGAGTCCGCCGGCGAGGACCAGCGCCAGCAGTCCCCCGACGAGCAGCTGGTCGCGCAGCTGTGCGAGCGCCTCGTCCACGTCCTCTCGCGAGGTGCCGACGACGAGGTAGCCGTCGTCGCGTGCGCCGAACCAGCAGCATCGCCAACTCGGGTTCCGCCTCGCGTTCCCCGGCGGCCGCGGCGTCGTCGTCGAAGCACCTGCACGGTCCGCTCGGCGGTAGCCGGCCCGGGGCGTCGGTCGCCGAGGACCCGAGCAGGGGCGCGGCGACGAGCCTCGAGGACGCCCGGACGTCGCCCTGGCGTGTGAGCACCTGGGCGTGCACGTCGCCGCCGAGGGCGCGCACGGCCTCCAGCCGGTCCGCGGCCGGCAGTGCCGCGAGCCGGTCGGCCTCGACGCTGATGGTGTCCCGCAGCCGCTCGTCGAGGGCTTCGCCCATGCGTACGTGGACGAACACCCCCAGGCCGGCCAGCGCGACCACTGTGCTGCCGAGGAACGCGAGCGCGACCCTGACCCGCAACGGCCATCGCGCGGGCTTCCACCACCTCACGGCGCTCCCCGGAGAGTCGATAGCCCACGCCGCGGACCGTGTGCAGGGTGGTCACGCCGAAGGGTCGGTCGATCTTGGCCCGCAGGTGTCGCACGTAGACGTCGACCACGTTGGAGGCGACCTCGCGGTGGCCGCCCCAGGCGAGGTCGAGCAGCTGCTCGCGCGTGAGGACCTGGCCGGGACGGCGCATGAAGGCCTCGAGCAGTGCCAACTCCCTGGCCGACAGCGACACCTCGCTCGCGCCGCGCCAGACGCGCCGCCCCGCCGGGTCGAAGCGCAGGTCGCCGACCTCGAGCTCGATCGGCCGAGGAACCGGTCCGCGCCGCGCAAGAGCGCGCATGCGGGCGAGCAGCTCCTGGAAGGCGAACGGCTTGGCCAGGTAGTCGTCGGCACCGCTGTCCAGCCCGGCGATCCGGTCGGCCACCGCCGTGCGTGCCGTCAGCATCAGGACCGGCGTCCACACCCGCTCCTCCCGCAGCCGGCGGCACACCTGGAAGCCGTCGAGGTCGGGCAGCCGGACGTCGAGCAGGACGACGTCGTACGCGCCCTCCGTGCGCCGACGCCACCGCGTCGGACCCGGTCCCGACCACGTCGACCACGTCGCCACGCTCGGTGAGCCCACGGGCGACGAGGGCGGCGAGCTTCGCCTCGTCCTCCACCAGCAGCACCCGCACTCCGTCAATGCTAGGGACGACGATGAGCGCTGGATGAAAGACTCATGGAGTCGTCATCATCGGCGCCTACGGTGAAGCCATGAACCTGAAGCGCACCCGCAAGCGGATCGCCGTGTTGATCGCCAGCACCGTCGCGCTGACCGCCGGCGCCGTCGGCGGCGCCTTCGCCATGGCCGGCGACGACGATGCCCAGGAACGCCCCATCCCGGCGGCCGACCTCGATCAGGCCGAAGCAGGCGGCGCTCGAGGAGACCGGTGGCGGAACCGTCACCGGGACCGAGGTCGGCGACGAGGAGAGCAAGTACGAGGTCGAGGTGACCCTCGACGACGGCACCCAGGTGGACGTGCAGCTCGACGCCGACTTCGAGGTCGTCGGCACCGAGAGCGACGGCAACGACGACGAGTCCGGACAACGAGTCCGGGGACGACTGAGGCCAGGCCGTGCGAGCCCTCGCCGCCGCGCTGGGCGTGGCCGCCCTCGCGGCGCTCGCCGGCTGTGGTGCCGACGCACCTGCCTCGCAGCAGACCGCCGGTTCCGCGGAGACCGCGCCCCCGACGTCGCTGCCGCAGTCCGACGAACCGGTCGAGCTCGACCCGGCCGAGTTCACCGACGCAGGTGACCAACCCGTGGTTCCCGCTCGAGCCCGGCACCCGCTGGACCTACCGGGAGACCACGGAGGACGGCGAGCACCTGCGCGTCGTCGTCACCGCGACCACGGCGACCCGCGAGATCGCCAACGGCGTCACCGCACGGGTCGTCCGCGACACCGTGTCTCTCGACGGCGAGGTCGAGGAGGACACCTTCGACTGGTACGCCCAGGACTCCGACGGAACCGTCTGGTACCTCGGCGAGGACACTGCGGAGTTCGAGAACGGCAAGGTGGACACCCGCGAGGGATCCTTCGAGGCGGGTGTCGACGGCGCCCAGCCGGGGGTGATCATGCCCGCGTCTCCCGAGATGGGCATGAGCTTCCGCCAGGAGTACTACGAGGGAGAGGCCGAGGACCACGGCGAGGTGCTCGCACTCGACGAGCAGGCGAGCGTTCCGGCCGGCGACTACGACGGTCTCCTGCAGACCGCCGACACCACCCCGCTCGAACCCGACGTGCTCGAGCACAAGTACTACGCAGAGGGCGTCGGTCTGGTCCTCACCGTCGACAAGGAGGCCGGCGGCCGCGAGGAGCTGCTGTCGGTGACCCACGTGTCTCCTGCCGAAGCACACCGCGCCGGGCAGGCGCGGCTCGGCCAGGCCTACTGAGTCGGTCGTCCTACGATCGACGCATGGACTTCGACCGCTACACGATCGTGCTCCTGCTGACTCCGGACCACCCGCCGGAGCTCTCGGACGAGGAGGCCGACCGGCTCCAGGACGCACACCTGAGCCACCTGGCCGACCTCCACGAGCGCGGCGTCCTGCTCGCCGCCGGCCCGCTCGGCGATCCGAGCAGCCGGCGCCACTACCGCGGCCTCTCGATCCTCCGCTGCGAGCCCGACGAGGCACTGCGGCTCAAGGGCGAGGATCCGGCCGTCCGGGCCGGCGTATTCGAGCTGGAGGCCATGCCCTGGATGCTGCCGGCCGGCGCGATTCACTTCAGCCCGACGAGCTTCCCGCGGTCGACCGAGGACGTCTGAGGGCCCTTGCGTCTCGGTTCAGGCGGGACGTCCGCTTGCGCGTCCGGGTTCCGCTCCGTGCATGGTCTCGCGGTCCCGCCCGTGCCCGCCGTGCCAGTCCACGCACAACACGGTGGCATCGTCGCTGAGTGCCTGACCGGTGGCCTCGAGCACGCGGTCGGCCAGCGCGCGAACCGCCTCACGCGGGTGCAGCGACCTGGTCTCGGCGATCGCATCGGCAAGGTCGACCCAGACGGCCCCGCGCTCGAGCATGCCGTCGGTGAGAAATACGACCCTGTCGCCGGGTTCCAGGCGGACATGGCTGCTGCGATAGCTGGTGCCCCGGAACATGCCCAGCGGCAGATCCACCGGCAGGTCGACAAGCGTGGGGTGCGCACCGCGGGCGAGGTAGGGCGCGACGTGCCCGGCATTCACCATCTCCATCGACCCAGTGCGGAGGTTGAGCCGACCCACCAGGCCGGTCACAAAGTCCTCGAGCCCCGAGCTGGCCGCGTGATCGAACAACGCCTGGTTCGTCGAATCCACCTGCTCCAGCAATGACGCGCCCTCGTTGCGGGCATTCCGCAGGGCTCCGACGCACAGGGTCGCCTCCAGGGCAGCTGCCACGCCGTGTCCCATGGCGTCGGTCAGGGACACGTGCAGGACATCGCGCGCCAGGCTGAAGTCGAACGTGTCTCCGGCGATACCAGCTGCGGGTTCGAGCCAGCCCGCGAGCGTGAACGATCCGGCCTCACAGGTCTGCGGTCCGGGAAGCAGCCGGTGCTGGATCTCCGCGGACAAGCTCAACGGGCGGGTGCGCTGTCCCCACTCGTACAGGTCGGTGTGCCGCCGGTTGGCGATCACCACGAAGCCCAGGAGGTGTGCCAGCCGGGCGATCTCGCCGATCGCCGCGGAGTCCGGCTCTGCGGGGAGGGCAAGCTCAAGGAGGCCGATGACCTCGCCTCGCTCCGTCACTGGCGCCAGCACGAGCCAGGGCGCGGGATCCGTCGGGCTGCCACGACCTGCACCTCCTGGGTCCGCACCGCCTGCTCAACCGGCCCGCCGTCGAACGGCAGCACGGTGGCGGACTCCTCCTCACTCCGCCGCTCGTCACGGGCGATCGGAGTGCTCGCGTCGACCCCGTCGACGGTCGCGAGCTGGACGTGCGCGAGGCGGACCACGGCCCGTCCCGACAGGTCGGCGATGAGGAAGGAGGCCCAGCTTGCGCCGAGCGCCAGGCCCAGCTCGCGCGTGACAGCCTCGACCGCCTCGACGGGCGGGGCCGCCTCTGCAGCGGCGAGAACACTGCCCACGGCTCGCGGACCCTGATCCATCTCCACCTTCGGAGCATAGGGGCTCACGGCCGCCTCGGCCCCGCCATCAGGAGTACGTCGGGCGGTAGCGTCGGGCAGGTGAGGGAGCCGGTCGACCTAGATCCCGGGGACCGTGTGGCGCTGCTGCGGCCCGGCTCCGCGGCGTACGTCGACCTGGTGATCGGACTGCTCTCGGCCGGCATCTTCCCGGTGCCCCTGGACCCGCGGCTCACGAAGGCCGAGCGGGACCGCGTCCTCGATGACGTCGAACCCCGGCTCGTCGTCGACACCCGCGAGCAGCTCGACTCGTTGCTGTCCGACCTTCCAGGACCTGCCCGACGGGGCCTGCCCCTCGGCCGGCCGATGCACGTCACCAGCGGCACCACCGGTCGCCCCAAGCCGGTCGACTCCGGCACCCTGACCCACGACGAGGCGAAGGCGCTGCTGGCCGAGGAGCGGGACCTGTGGCGGTTCGTCGAGGACGACGTCAATCTGGTGCTCAGCCCGCTGCACCACTCGGCACCGCTGCGGTTCGCGATGGGCACCCTGCTGGCGGGTGGCCGGATCGTCGCACCCGGCCCGTTCGACCCCGCGGCGGTCACCGAGGCCATCGAGCGCGAGCGGCCGACGTCGATGTTCTGCGTCCCGACCCACCTGCAGCGCTTGTTCGCACACTGGGACCGGACCGGCATTCCCGACCTGTCCGGCTTCCGCCTGGTCGCGCACGCCGGCGCGCCCTGCCCGCCGGCCGTCAAGCGGCGCCTGGTGGAGCTCTTCCCCGGCGAGTCCACGTGGGAGTTCTACGGCGCCACCGAGGGGCAGTTCACCGCCTGCCGAAGCGAGGAGTGGCTGGAGCGACCCGGAACCGTCGGCCGTGCCCGCCCGGGCCGGTCAATCTCCGTCGACGACGACGGCACGATCTGGTGCATCGTTCCCGACCACGCGCGGTTCACCTACTTCGGCGACCCGGACAAGACTGCGGCGGCCTGGCGCGACACCCCGGACGGCCGGGCGTTCACGGTTGGCGACCTCGGGCGGATCGACGACGACGGCTACCTCTACCTCGACGGTCGGCGCACCGACCTGATCATCACCGGCGGCGTGAACGTGTACCCACTCGAGGTCGAGAACGCCCTGCGCGAGCACCCGGGGGTCGAGGACGTCGCGGTCTTCGGAGTGCCGGACGACGACTGGGGACACCGGGTCTGCGCCGCGGTGGTGGGATCGGCGGACGAGTCCGAGCTGGCGGCGTACGCCCGCGAGCGGCTCTCCCCGCCGAAGCGACCCAAGACCTGGACCTTCCTCGACGACCTTCCCCGCACCCCGACCGGGAAGGTACGCCGCGACAGGCTGGGTTAGGAGGCTTGCTCGCCGGTGAACGTGCGTCGGTACTGCTGCGGGCTGACCCCCCGGGCCCGGGAGAAGTGGTGGCGCATCGCGGCCGCGTTGCCGAAGCCGACCTCAGCGGCGATCCAGTCCACCGGGTGGTCAGTCATCTCGAGGAACTCCTCGGCGGCCTGCACCCGCTGCGCGATCACCCAGCTGTGGGGCGTGGTGCCGGTCTCGGCGCGGAACCGGCGAGCGAACGTGCGCGGCGACATGTGGCTGCGCCGGGCGAGCTCCTCGACACTGAGGTCCTCGTCGAGGTTCTCGGTGATCCAGGTGAGCAGCGGGCCGAGCGTCTCGGCGTCGCAGTCGGGTACGGCGCGCGCGATGAACTGCGCCTGCCCGCCCGACCGGTGCGGCGGGACCACCATCCGCCGGGCGGCCGAAGCCGCGACCCGGGCGCCGAACTGCTGGCGCATCAGGTGCAGGGATGCGTCGAGCCCCGCGGCCGAGCCGGCGCCGGTCACGATCGTGCCGTCCTGGACGTAGAGCACGTTCTCGTCCACCAGCGCCCGGGGGAACCGCTTCGCGAACTCGTCGACGTGGCGCCAGTGGGTGGTGCACCGACGGCCGTCGAGCAGACCGGCCTCGCCGAGCACGAAGGCCGCCGTGCAGTGGGCGAGCACGAAGGCGCCCCGCTCGTGGGCAGCCACCACCGCCGCCGACACCTCCGGCGACGGCGCGAGGTAGTCGCGCTTGGGGGCGATGCAGACCAGGTCCGCGTCTGCCGCGGCGTCCAGCCCGTGCTCGACGTGGAGGTCGTAGCCCGACGGTCCGCGGACCCGGCCCGGGCGCGGAGTGGCGACCACGAAGTCGAAGACCGGGTTGTCGTCCTCGGGGTGGTAGGGCTCGGACCACACCTCGCACATCGCGCCGAGGCCGAAGGGCTCGACGCCGTCCTGGACGAGTACGGCGACCTTGTGCATGAACCGATCCTCCTCCAGAACTGGCAGAAAATCAACGAAGGATGTCATTCCTGCCACTCGTGGCGGGAACTCGACGGAGGCATGATTACTGCCATGACCTACCTCATCGTGTTCCTGCTGGTCGCGGCGGTGATGAGTGCCGAGACCATTCGCCTGCTCCTCCACGACGGCCGCGGTCCGCAGCGGCCGCCCCGCTCCCACTTCGACGACCCGCGGTTCCGGTCCCCCATCGCCCGCTGACCCCAGGCCGTCGACCGCCCGAAATGACAACGACCCGCCTCCGAGGAGGCGGGTCGTGTGTCAGTGGAGCAGGTCAGCTGTCGCCGCCGGTGAGCTTCTCCCGGAGCGCCTGGAGCGCCTCGTCGGAGGCCAGCGAGCCGGAGCCGTTGCCGCCGTCGCCCTGCTCGGGCCGCTCCTCGCCACCGGAGGAGTACGACGTGGCCTCGCCGGCGTCGACCTCGGCCTTCGCCGCCTCGGACTGCTGCTTGACGTGGGCCTCCCAGCGAGCGTGGGCCTTGGCGTACTGCTCTTCCCAGACGGCGCGCTGGTCGTCGAAGCCCTCGAGCCACTCGCCGGTCTCCGGGTCGAAGCCCTCGGGGTAGACGTAGTTGCCCTGCTCGTCGTAGGTCGCCGTCATGCCGTACATGGTCGGGTCGAAGTCCTCGACCTCGACGGCCGTGGCGGTCTCGTTGGCCTGCTTGAGGGACAGCGAGATCCGGCGACGCTCGAGGTCGATGTCGATGATCTTGACCATGACGTCGTCGTTGACCTGGACGACCTGCTCGGGGATCTCCACGTGGCGCTCGGCCAGCTCGGAGATGTGCACCAGGCCCTCGATGCCCTCCTCGACCCGGACGAACGAGCCGAACGGCACCAGCTTGGTGACCTTGCCGGGCACGATCTGGCCGATCTGGTGGGTGCGGGCGAAGTGCTGCCAGGGGTCCTCCTGGGTCGCCTTCAGCGACAGGGAGACACGCTCGCGGTCCATGTCGACGTCGAGCACCTCGACGGTGACCTCGTCGCCGACGGTGACGACCTCGGACGGGTGGTCGATGTGCTTCCAGGACAGCTCGGAGACGTGGACGAGACCGTCGACGCCGCCGAGGTCGACGAACGCACCGAAGTTGACGATCGAGGAGACGACACCCTTGCGGATCTGGCCCTTCTGGAGCTGGGTCAGGAAGCCGTGGCGCACCTCGGACTGGGTCTGCTCGAGCCAGGCGCGGCGGGACAGGACCACGTTGTTGCGGTTCTTGTCGAGCTCGATGATCTTGGCCTCGAGCGTCTGGCCGACGTACGGCTGCAGGTCGCGGACGCGACGCATCTCGACGAGGGAGGCGGGCAGGAAGCCGCGCAGGCCGATGTCGAGGATCAGGCCGCCCTTGACGACCTCGATGACGGTGCCCTCGACGACGCCGTCCTCCTCCTTGACCTGCTCGATGGTGCCCCAGGCGCGCTCGTACTGGGCGCGCTTCTTGGACAGGATCAGGCGGCCTTCCTTGTCCTCCTTCTGGAGGACGAGGGCCTCGACCTTGTCGCCGACGACGACGACCTCGTTGGGGTCGATGTCGTGCTTGATCGACAGCTCGCGCGAGGGGATGACGCCCTCGGTCTTGTAGCCGATGTCGAGCAGGACCTCGTCCCGGTCGACCTTGACGATGGTGCCATCCACGATGTCACCGTCGTTGAAGTACTTGATGGTCTCGTCGATCGCGGCGAGGAAGTCCTCTTCCGAACCGATGTCGTTGACCGCCACCTGGGGCGCGTCGCCCTGCTCATCGGAGTGGGCCGGAAGAGTGAAGGTGCTGCTCGTCATATGGGAAGTGATTCCTTGGATGGTCAGATGTCGTACGGGCGCGCGTTGAAGCCGATTTCACTACCGATGGTGATGTCCGCTGATGCTCCGGACTGATAGCGAGCTCTGTGTCCGCTCCGTCCGGGACGCAGGCAGACCTCAGGCGCGATTCACAAGGGTACGCCGCCCGTCCTCAGCGCGTCCAACCGGCGGGCCCCCTCGCGGTAACGCCGCGCTGTGGTGGCCTCCCGACCGGTATACCGGTCGAGAAGCACCCCGAACGTGGCGTTACCCCCAGACGGAGGGGTCCCGGGCGCGGGCGATGGCCAGCAGCAGGTCGTGGGCCCGGTCGGCGACGGGGTTCTGCCCACGCCGCGAGGCCAGGTCGACGAGCGCCCACAGGTCGGCGGCGCGGGCGAGGTCGAGCGCGTGGGCGGGCGCACCGCCGTGCCGGGCGACGTACGCCTCCAGCACCGCTTCGACGAAGGCGGGCTGCCGGTCGAACCGCAGCAGGTTGCCGAGATCGGTGTAGGGGTGCCCGGCGTGGGCGAACTCCCAGTCGAGCAGCCCGGTGACCTCGAGCGTGTCGGCGTCGACGAGCAGGTTCTTGGGGTTGACGTCGCTGTGGACGAGGCAGAATCGGCCGACGGTGTCCAGCAGGGCCTGGGCGTCGACGGCCACCTCGCGCAAGCCCTCCAGCTCGGCAGGTGACCAGTGCGCGAGCGCCTCCTCGTGGCCCGCCACGAAGGCGGGCAGCCCGTCGATGCTCTGTCCCTCCAGGGTGAAGGAGCCGATGGTGAGGTCCCCGTCGACGAACGGCCCTGCCCGCAGCATCGGCATCCCGGCCAGGTCGGCGAGGATCCTGCCCAGTCGCGCTCCGAGCAGGGTCAGCCCCCGGTCGTCGAGCTCCGGGAGCAGCAGGTCACCGCGCACCCCCGGCAGGAATGACGAGACCAGCAGCGCCGGAAGGCCGGCTGCCGGATCGGCGCGGCGCATCTCCAGGACCTCAGGCACCGGGACCAGGCCCCGCACCAGCCGAAGCAGTGCGGCGTCGATCTCGTGGGCGTTCGCGCCCCGGTGCGACGGGCCGGCATAGATGCGGACGACGCTCCGCTCCCCCGCCACCTCGGCGACGAAGGTCTCCCCCGACCACCCTCCATCGAGCGGAGTCAGTGCGGTCAGGTCCATGCCGGCATTGTCGGAGGTCGGGCACGGCGTGGCCAATCGCGAAGTAGTCTCCGGATCGTGGACGGGGAAGATGCCGGGGCACATCCCCCGGTGCGCGTCGAGCGGCGCCCGGTTGACGAGGCCGAGTCCCGGCACGCGAACGGCCCGGACTGGGACCGCTACGCCGACGAGTACCAGGCGACGCACGGGGAGTTCCTCGGTGACGCCGGGTTCGTGTGGGGCCCGGAGGGCCTGACCGAGGACGAAGCCGGCGTCCTCGGCGACGTGGCGGGCCGCGACGTGCTCGAGGTGGGCTCCGGCGCCGGCCAGTGCTCGCGGTGGATCCGCGAGCACGGTGGCCGACCGGTCGGCCTCGACCTGTCCTACCGACAGCTCCAGCACTCCCGGCGGCTCGATCAGGAGACCGGTACGGCCGTCCCCTCGGTGCTCGGTACGGCGACGGACCTGCCGTTCGCCGACGACTCGTTCGACGTCGTCTTCTCGTCCTTCGGTGCCCTGCAGTTCGTCAGCGACCTCGACCTGGCGGTCGCGGAGACCGCGCGGGTGCTGCGGCCCGGCGGGCGGTTCGCCTTCTCGATCACCCACCCGACGCGGTGGATGTTCCCCGACGACCCCGGGGAGGGCGGGCTGGTGGCGAGCCAGTCCTACTGGGACCGGACGCCGTACGTCGAGGTGGACGACGCGACCGGACAGGTGTCGTACGTCGAGCACCACCGCACGCTCGGCGACTGGGTCGGGCTGCTGGCCGGTGCCGGCTTCGTGATCACCGACCTGCTGGAGCCCGAGTGGCCCGAGGGCCATGAGCGGGTCTGGGGCGGCTGGTCTGCCGTGCGAGGCCGGCTGACGCCGGGTACGGCGATCTTCGGCGCGTGCCTCTCGTGACCCGCTGACGCACAAGGAGGGGCACCGGTTGCCCGGTGCCCCTCCTCAGGTGTCGCTCTGCTGCCCGATCAGATCAGGCGACGGCGCAGCAGGAACCCGCCCGCCCCGAGTCCGAGCAGGGCCATGCCCGCCAGACCACGCGTCCAGTTCTTGCCGGCCTCGCCGTCCTCGCCCTGGATCACGTAGCTGTACGCCGTCAGGCCGGCCGCACCTTCCGGTGCGCCGTAGGCCATGTCCTCGGTCTGCGCCCGCTCGGCGCCGGCCTGCATGGTGGCGTACATCTGGCCGTAGGTCTGCGTGGTGTCCTCGCCCGCCTCGACCAGCTTGCTGGTGCCCTTGTCGGACAGCTGCTGGGCGCCGTCGACCAGCTTCGGCGCACCGTCCGCGGCCTGGCCCAGGCCGGCGGTCAGCCGGCCGGATCCCTCGGCCGCGTCCACCAGGCCCTCGGCCAGGCGACCGGCGCCGTCGGCGAGCTGGCCGGAACCGTCGGCAGCCTCTGCGGTGCCGTCGGCCAGCTTGCCCGCGCCGGCGTTCAGCTCACCGGCACCCGCCGCGAGCCGGCCTGGCGCCGGTGTCGAGCTCGCCAGTCCCGTCGGACAACCGACCGGCTCCGTTGTCGATCTTCTTCAGTCCAGACGCGAGCTCACCGAGCTTGTCGTAAAGCTTCTCTCCTCCCGCGCCGAGCTCGCCCGAGCCGGCCAGGAGCTTCTCGGTACCAGCCTTGAGATCACGGCTGCCGCCAACCATCGTCTTGGCCCCGCAGATCAGCGTCGGAGCATCGGGATCGCATCCTGCTGCCGGGACCGAGATTCGACCCAGCAGCGTCTGGCTGACGTTGGCAGTGATCGAGTCGACCAGCACCGGGATGCTCAGCTTGAAGAACGCGACCGCCTGCTGCACGCCGCAGTCGTCGGCCGGAGAGGTCGTCGCGGAACCCACCGCACAGTTGGGGTTCGCCCCGGGGTTGTTCAATCCAGCTTTGATCCGGTCGATGCCGGGCAGGAACTGCGTGTTGATTGCCCCGAGGATCTGCGCGAGACCAGCGTCGAGCGCGTCAAGATCCGTGACGCTGCTGCCCAGCTGCCCCGACATAGTTGCCGAGAACGCCTCGCTGGATCGCCTGCGAGGTCGGGTCGGGGTTGACGACGTCCGGCAGCGGGGACACGGGAATCCCGCACGCCAAGGGGGCCGGCTGCGCCACCGTTCAGGTCGGCCAGGATGGCACTCGCGCAGGTCAGCTTGGCCTTGCTGGCCGGGATACCTGCTCTCGCGTCGTTCAGACCGTGGGTCACAGGTCCTGCAAGGCCACCTCGAATGGCGTTGAGACCACCGAAGAGCGTGGCAGGTTGCCCCGTTGCAGGGTCGGTCACGTCGGACGGACCGCCGATGCCGTCCACAACCTTCTGCATGCCGCCGAGCAGTGCCTGGTACTCAGCATTGGTCGCCAGCTGGCGCGCGCACCGTTCCCGGCATGTCCTGGATCCCTGCTTCGAGCAGCTTCAGACCGTCACGAAGCCGCTTCTGGCCGTCCAGGATCTGCCCAGCGCCGTTGTCGAGGCCAAGCGCGCCGTCGGCGAGGTCACCAAGGGCCGACGTTCAGGCGACCAGCGCCATCGTGTAGCTTCCGGCCGCCGACTGCGGCCTTCGCCGCGCCGTCGGAGAGCCGGTCGGCGCCGTCGGCGAGGCGGCCGGTGCCGTCGGTGAGGTCACCCGTTCCGGCGACGAGACGACCGGTGCCGTCGAAGAGCTGGTCGGCTCCGTCGGCGATCCGGCCGAGGCCGTCGTCGAGCTGGCCGGCGCCGTCCGCCAGCTTCTGCGCACCCGGCGCCGCCTCGTCGGCGAGGCCGGCCTGCAGCCGCTCGGAGCCCTCGCGGAGCTTGATCAGGCCGGCGAGGAGCTCGGCCGCGCCGTCACGGAGCTTGAGCAGGTTGGAGTCAATGGTGGCCGCGCCCTCGGCGAGACGGGCACCGGTGTCCGTGCCGCCCTGGTAGCTGTCGGCCGCCGCAGCGAAGGTCGGGGACTCCAGCGGGTTGACCGGGAGGGCGGAGACGTCTGACCGCGGCACGACGCCGTCGACGATGTCGGCGGTGTAGCCGAACTCGGCGGTGTCGGACCCGATCGGCGGGAACAGCGTCATCGTGAAGGACAGCTTGGTGCCGCCCTTGCCGTCGCCGGCCATGTTGGCCTGGTCGGACTTCACGTTGGTGAAGCTCTCAGGGGCGACGGTGCTCAGCGAGCCGACCATCGGGATCGGGACGTCGACGGTCTCGGTGGTGGTGCCGCCACTGCCGTCGGGGAAGGAGACCTCCTGCGGCTGAGCGGTGATGTTCTTGACCGTGTAGAGCACCTCGAGCTCGCCGCTCTCGCCGACGATGTCGCCCGGCTCGACGGTCTCGCCGTCCAGCTTGTAGGTCACCGACACGTCGAGCGGCAGGTCGCCGTCGAAGTCGCTGACCGTACGCAGGTGCTCCTCGCCGTCGACGGTCATCTCGGTGACCTGCTCGCCGCCTTCGGTGTCGACACCGCCGAAGCCGTCGAGGTTGCGAACCCCGTCGGTGGAGATCGGGTTGGAGAGGTCGACCGACCCGTTGCCGGTCAGAATCAGCTGCTCGTAGACCCGCTGGGTCTCGATCTCGCCGGTGGGTGAGGTGTAGACCTGCACGGTCTCGGTGTTGAGGACGTCGACGTCACCGTCGGCGGCCACGGCCGGGGCCGCCGCCATTCCGAACAGGACAGCCGCCACGCCCGAGGTCGCTGCGACTCGCAGCGCGGTGTTGCGGGGGTTCACTTGGTCTTCTCCATCAGGTCGTCGAAGCTGGTGTTCTCGAGGTCCTCGTCGCGCGAGCGCGGACGGGACGGGACGGCGCCGGCCTGGGGCGCCACGGTTGCCGCGACCAGGTAGCCGACCGCGAGGCAGAACAGCAGGGAGGTGGCCGCGCTCACCGAGGTGCTGGCCATCTCCGGCGGGGCGGCGGCGTAGGTGTACTCGTAGCCACCGGACAGCGCAGCAGCGCCGAGCAGCGTGGACCACAGGGGCAGGCGTCCGGCGCTCGCCGCGAAGACGGCGACGCAGAGCAGCAGGATCAGGCCCACCGCCACCGCGCGACCGCCGTCGGTGTCGGGCAGCCACAGCGCCCGAACGGCGTAGCCGACCCAGGTGACCAGGAAACCGGCGGCGAAGCCGAGGAACCGGAACAGCGGGGTGCGGTCGGGCACCAGCGCGACCACGGCGCCGACGGCGACACCCAGCAGCACGACCGAATCGAGCTCGAGGTCGCACGATGGCACTCAGCCACATGACCAGGGCGGCCGCCAGGGCAAGGACCAGCCCGGCGATGATTGTTTTGCGCATGCTTGCGCGCTCCCTCCGAAGAATGCGCCGAACCTCCCTCAGTCCGGCGAAGCATTTCCGACTCTCGTGGGAAACGCCTGGAAGACCATAGCCCTACGCGCCGGTAACACGACGAATTCGGCGAACCCGTTTTCGGGGGTCGTAGCCTGTGATCTCCAACACCGCCGCCGCACCACGCAGACGAACTGAGGCCAATCGGGGTGATCCAGTCCCACTCGCCGGCCCCCGGCAGCCTCCGTGGACTCCTGCGCGGCGGCATCGGGATCGCCGTTGCCACCGGCGTCATGAACCTCACGACCTACGGCTTCGTGCTGGCGGCGGCGAGGTTGCTCGGGCCGGCCGAGTACGGCGGCGTCGCCCGGCTCATGTTCATCCTGCTGGTCGTCGGTGTCCTCTCGCTCGGCCTGCAGGCGACCGGAGCGCGGAAGATTGCCGCGACTCCGTCGCGCCGCGAGGAGGTCGAGGCGGCGGTGATGTCGGCGTCGTACCGCTCCGCCCTCGCCCTCGGCGCACTCTGCCTGGCCCTGACGCCGGTCATCGCGTGGACCGCCCGGCTCGACTCGTGGACGCCTGCGCTGATGATCGGCCTGAGCGCGGTGCCGCTGACGATCATGGGAGGGCAGTCGGGCGTCCTCCAGGGTGAGCGTCGCTGGGGACCGCTCGCCGGCGTCTACCTCGGCCTGGGCGTCGGCCGGTTCGTCATCGGACTGGCACTGATGCTGGTCCTCCCCACAGCGTTCGGGGCGATGCTCGGTGTGACCCTCGGCGCCTGCGTCCCTGCCGTCATCGGCGCCATCGCCCTCGGGCACGTGGGCCGCGGCCGCGCCGCGGGACTGACACGTGTGGTCGACCCCGAGCAGGTGCTGCACGAAGTGGTGGCCAACTCGCACGCGCTGTTCGCGTTCTTTGCGCTCTCCGGGGTCGACGTGCTCGTGGCCGGGCTCGTGCTGGACGAGCACTCCGCGGGTCTCTACGCGGCCGGGTTGATCCTCACCAAGGCGGTGCTGTTCCTGCCGCAGGTGGTGGTGATCGTCGCCTTCCCCTCGATGGCGTCGGCGACCGAGCGACACCGCGTCTACCTCAAGGGCCTGGCCCTCGTGGCCGCGGCCGGAGTCCTCGCCACCATCGGCGCCGTCGTGTTCAGCGATCTCGCGATCGCCTTCGTCGGCGGCGACCAGTACGCCGCTGTCGAGCCCTACATCGGCCTGTTCGCCGCCCTGGGCATGGTGCTCGCGATGATCCAGCTGATGGTCTACGAGGTCGTCGCCCGCCAGCACCGGGCCAGCGTGCTGATCCTCTGGGCCGGCCTGGTCGGGGTGGCCTCGACCGCGTTGTACGTCGACAGCGTCGGCTCACTGGTGCTCAGCGTGACCGTCGTCAACCTGCTCGTGCTGCTGACGCTCGTGCTCGATGCGATGCGGCACCGGACGGAGGCGTCGGCCCTCTCCGAGTGACCCGGATCAGTGGGCGGCCTCGTGCCAGCTGCGGCCGGTTCCGACCGAGACGTCGAGGGGCACGGCGAGCTCCGCGGCGCCGGCCATCTGTTCGCGGACCAGCTGCTCGAGGCCGTCGCGCTCCCCCGCCGCCACCTCGAACACCAGCTCGTCGTGCACCTGGAGCAGCATCCGCGAGGCCAGCCCGGACTCGGTCAGCGCGCGATCGACGTTGAGCATGGCGACCTTGATCAGGTCAGCGGCCGAGCCCTGGATGGGGGCGTTGAGCGCCATCCGCTCGGCCATCTCGCGCCGCTGCCGGTTGTCGCTGGTCAGGTCGGGCAGGTAGCGCCGCCGCCCCCAGATGGTCTCGGTGAAGCCGGACTTCCGCGCCTCGTCAACGATTCCGGAGAGGTAGTCGCGCACCCCGCCGAAGGTCAGGAAGTACTCGTCCATCAGCTCGCGGGCCTCGCTCGGCTCGATGCGCAGCTGCTGGCCGAGGCCGAAGGCAGACAGGCCGTAGGCCAGGCCGTAGTTCATCGCCTTGATCTTGGCCCGCATCGCCGGGGTGACGGCCTCGGCGTCGACGTCGAAGACCCGGGCCGCGGTGATCGAGTGGAAGTCGCGGCCGGACCTGAACGCCTCGATCAGTAGCTGGTCCTCCGAAAGATGGGCCATGATCCGCATCTCGATCTGGCTGTAGTCGGCCGTCATCAGGCACTCGAAGCCCTTGCCCACGACGAAGCCCTCGCGAATCCGGCGGCCCTCCTCGGTGCGGATCGGGATGTTCTGCAGGTTGGGCTCGGTGCTGGAGAGCCGGCCGGTCGCGGCAATCGTCTGGTTGAACGTGGTGTGGATCCGTCCGTCGGAGGCCACGGTCTTGAGCAGGCCCTCGATCGTCTGGCGGAGTCGCGAGACGTCGCGGTGTCGCAGCAGGGCCGTGAGGAAGGGGTGCTCGGTCTTGACGTAGAGCTGCTGCAACGCGTCGGCGTCGGTGGTGTAGCCGGTCTTGGTGCGCTTGGTCTTGGGCATGTCGAGCTCGTCGAAGAGCACTACCTGTAGCTGCTTGGGGGATCCGAGGTTGATCTCCTTGCCGATGACCGAGAACGCCTCGTCGGCCGCCTGCTTCTGCTCGGTGGCGAAGTGGCTCTCCAGCGCCTCGAGGTGGTCGGTGTCGACCGCGACCCCGGTCTGCTCCATCGCCGCGAGCAGGTCGACGAGGGGCAGCTCCATCTCCGCCAGCAACCGCGCGCCGCCGTGCTCCTCGATCTCGTGGTCGAGCGCGTCAGCGAGGTCGAGGACCGCACGCGCGTGGAGCATCGGGATCTCCGCCGAGCCAGTGTCCTCGACGGCGTCGAGGGTGAGCTGGCCGGAGTCGCCGGTGTCCTGCTTCAGCTCTCGCTTGAGGTAGCGGACGGTGAGGTCGGCCAGGTCGTAGGAGCGTTGATCGGGACGCACGAGGTAGGCGGCGAGGGCGGTGTCGCTGACCAGCCCGCGCAGCTCCCAGCCCCGGGCGGCCAGGGCGAGCATCGGGCCCTTGGCGTCGTGGAGCACCTTGGGCAGCTCGGGGTCGCCGAACCACGTCACGAGGGCGGCATCGTCGTCGGGCGTCACCTCGGTGACGTCGAACCAGCAGGCCGTGCCGTCGACGGCCGCCATGGCCACCGACCACACCTCGCCGGTGCCACCGCCCCAGGAGCCCTGGACCGCGACTCCGGTGCGCGGCCGCTCTTTGCCTTGCTCCGCCGAGGGCCGGGCGTGCTGGTCGAGCCAGGCGGAGACCTCGCCGGGAGCGAGCCGGGCGCCGGCCATCTCGAAGCCCGAGTCGTCGATCTCCTCCTCCGACTCCAGCGTCTCGAACAGCCGGTCGCGGAGGACCCGGAACTCCAGCCCGTCGAACAGGGTGTGGACCTCGTGGCGATCCCACGGCTTGACGGCGAGATCGGCGGGGCCGAGGTCGAGGTCGAGGTCGCACACGAGGGCGTTGAGGCGGCGGTTGCGGAGCACGTCGCCCAGGTGCTCGCGGAGGGCCTCGCCCTTCTTGCCGGTGATCTGGTCGGCGTGGGTGATGACGTTGTCGAGGCCGTCGAACTGGTTGATCCACTTCGCGGCGTAGCCCTGCCCCACCCCGGGCACGCCCGGAAGGTTGTCGGACGTCTCCCCCACGATCGCCGCGAGCTCGGGATAGCGGTGCGGGGGCACGCCGTACTTCGCCTCGACGGCCTCGGGGGTCATCCGGGCCAGCTCGGAGACCCCGCGCATGGGGTAGAGCACCGTCGCCCGGTCGGTGACGAGCTGGAAGGCATCGCGGTCGCCGGTGAGGATCAGC
This sequence comes from uncultured Actinomycetota bacterium, assembly GCA_963841625.1. Taxonomy (GTDB): domain Bacteria; phylum Actinomycetota; class Actinomycetes; order Propionibacteriales; family Nocardioidaceae; genus Nocardioides. The sequence goes on from CAWJDH010000009.1 coordinate 1,236,069, forward strand.
ACCTCGAGGTCCGCGGCGAGCGCCTGCGTGGTGAGGGTGCCGATGATGTCGTCGGCTTCGTAGCCGTCCTTCTCCAGGTAAGAGATCCGCAGCGCCGAGAGCACCTCCTGGATCAGCGGGAGCTGGCTCCGGAACTCGTCGGGGGTCTTGTTGCGCTTGGCCTTGTACTCCGCGTACTCGTCCATCCGGAACGTCTTGCGGGAGACGTCGAAGGCCACCGCCACGTGGGTCGGCTGCTCGTCGCGGAGCACGTTGATCAGCATCGACGTGAAGCCGTAGACGGCGTTGGTGTGCTGCCCGGTCGTCGTCGAGAAGTTCTCCACCGGCAACGCGAAGAACGCGCGATAGGCCAGGGAATGACCGTCGAGGAGCAGCAGGCGCGGGCGGCCGGACGGATCTGTCTTGGTCTCTGTCACGGGCACGGCACGAGCCTATCCGTCGCCGCGGACAGGCCCCGGGGCGCCACAGGTGTGCGCTGCGTCAGCCGTTGACGTCGGAGATCCGACGACGCTGGGCGCGGCGCGACGACCGTCGCGCGGCCAGGACGTGCGTGAGCTGGCGAGCGCCGGTGTGACCGCTGACGCGGGCGGCGACCGGGCCCTGGGCGTCGAGCTTCGCCTGGACCATCGCGGTCGGCGCCAACCGCAGGACGGCGTGCGGTCCGAGCGCGAGCCGGGCCATGAACCGGTTGGCGTCGCGCGAGCCGGACACCGCGGCCGTGGCGATGTGGGCGATGCCGCGCTCCTCGGCGAACGAGACCGCTGCCTCCATGAGGGTCCGTCCGATCCCGCGGCGGCGGAACGCCGGCAGCACGTGGGGCGAGATCGCCTGGACGACCGGCTCCAGGTTGATGGGCGACAGGGTGGAGGCCCGCAGGTGTACGGCGCCCGCGACCTCGCCGTCGAACTCCGCGACCACGATCCGCTCCTCCTCGAGCGGCGCCACGCGGGCGATGATTGCCTCGAGGTCGGCGACCTGCTGGTCGTGGTCGACCCTTCGCAGGACCTCCGACCAGACCTCGGCCAGAACCGGAGCGTCATCGAGTGACGCCGACCGCAGGGACACCTGGGTTCGCTTGACAGGGAACACGACTAGAGACCTCTCCGCAGCTGCGACCGCCTCACTTGGTCCCCCGGGCGCGGCTTCACCGAGGAAGACTACGCTCAGTCTCGCCCCGTCGACAGAGGAGCCTCTTGATCCCCGGTATCGGCACCCTGGTGAACGTCGCCACGGTGCTGCTCGGAGCAACTGTGGGCGTGTTGGCCGGGCATCGGCTTCCGGGTCGCACCCGCGACGTCGTCACCGATGCGCTCGGACTGGTCACGCTGCTGATCGCGGCCACCAGTGCGGTCGCCGTCGGCGCGCCCGCGCTCACGTCGTACGTCGGCTCCAGCGCACCGATGCTGGTCGTCCTCGGGTCGATGGTTTTCGGGGGTGTGGTCGGCTCGCTGCTGCGCCTCGAGTCGCGGGTCGAGGGGCTGGGAGGCTGGCTGCAGACCCGGCTGGCCGGCGACCGGGGCTCGGTGGAGCGGCACCGGTTCATCGAAGGATTCGTGGTGTCGTCGCTGGTGTTCTGCATGGGCCCGCTGACGATCCTCGGCTCGCTGAACGACGGGCTCGGGCTGGGCGCGGACCAGCTGTTCCTCAAGTCCGCCCTCGACGGCTTCGCGGCGATCGCCTTCGCGGCGTCGTTCGGCTGGGGGGTGGCGGCCAGTGCCCTCACCGTGCTCGTGGTCCAGGGTGGCCTGACGGTGGTGGGGCTGCTGCTCGGCGACGTGCTGCCGGACGCCCACGTCGCCGCCCTCACCGCGGTCGGCGGACTGCTGCTGGTGGGCGTGGCGCTGCGCCTGCTCCGGATCCGGGAGATCCCCGTCGCCGACCTGCTCCCGGCGCTGGTCGCGGCGCCGATTCTTGTGCAACTCGCCGCATGGATTCATTGACGTAACGGTTCGCTAACGACAGGGTGCCTCGTGACGCCGCTCACTCTTGCCGGTCTACGGTGGCATTTGGCTAGCCCACAGTGGGCGAGCAGCGGTGAAGTGCACCGACGCAACAGAAAGGTTCACCCCGTGAATCGATCCAAATCCGCCACCTGGGTCAAGCTGATGGCCGGCACCGCCGTCCTCAGCCTCTCCCTAGCAGCTTGTGGCTCCGACGACTCAGGCGAGGAGGCCGGTGGCGACACCTCGCCCTCCGCCGGTGAGTCCGACACGTCCAGCCAGGAAACCTTCACCAACGACAAGTGCGGTGGCGGTACCTCCTCGGCCGACTCGTTCAAGGTGGGAGGCATCCTGCCGCTCACGGGTAACCTCGCATTCCTCGGCCCCCCGGAAATCGCAGGCGTGGGCCTCGCGGTCTCGGAGATCAACGCCGCCGGCGGAGTTGGCGGCAAGGACGCCTGTTACCAGATGGAGGACTCCGGCGACTCGACCGACATGTCGGTGTCGACCGCGTCGGCCGGCACCCTGGTCTCCTCCAAGCCGTCTGTCGTGATCGGCGCCGCGTCGTCCAGCGTCTCGCTGAACTTCGTCGACACCCTCACCGACGCCAAGATCACGCAGGTCTCGCCGGCCAACACCGCGGTGGACCTGAGCGGCTACGACCCGTTCTACTTCCGCACCGCTCCCCCGGACACCATCCAGGGCAACGCGCTCGGAACGCTGATCACCTCCGACGGCTACCAGCGGGTCGCCTTCATCGTGTTCAACGACACCTACGGCACCGGTCTCCGCAACTACACGCAGGAGACGATCGAGGCCAACGGTGGTGAGGTCGTCTACGGCGCCAAGGGGCAGGGCGACGAGTTCCCGGCCGGCCAGACGTCGTTCTCGGCCGAGGTCACCGCGGCGCTGAACGCCAACCCGGACGCGATCGTGGTCCTGGCGTTCGACGAGTCCACCCCGATCATCAAGGAGCTGGACGCCCAGGGTTGGGACATGCCGAAGACGTACTTCACCGACGGCAACCTGTCCGACTACAGCGACAGCTTCGACCCCGGTCTGCTCGAGGGCGCCCAGGGCACGCTGCCCGGCAACGACCCCGACGAGGGTTTCAAGGACCGCCTGATCGGGTGGTACGACACGGCCGAAGGCGACACGCTGAAGGACTTCTCCTACGGCGCCGAGTCCTACGACGCGGTGATCCTCGCTGCGCTGGCCGCGGCCAAGGGCGGCGACACCGTGTCGGCGACCGTCCAGGAGAACTACGCAGCCGTCTCCGGCGCAACCGACGGCGAGGAGTGCACGACGTACGAAGACTGCGTGGCGCTCCTCGACGATGGCAAGGAGATCCACTACACCGGTCCTTCGGGTATCGGTCCGATCAACGACCAGAACGACCCGTCCTCGGCGTTCATCGGGATCTACAAGTACAACGGGGACAACGTCCCCGAGATCGCCAGCGTTGTGGAGGGTGCACCGGCAGCTCAGTGAGCTGACACCACTCGCCATACGGCACGAAAGTGGCCCCGGACCTTGCGGTCCGGGGCCACTTCTCTTGTGGCTCGTTCGGTGGCTCAGGCGTCCTGCTGGCGACCCTTGCGGTCGGCCTCGACGTCCTCGGCGAGGGTGCCGAGGTAGAGCTCGATGACCTTGGGGTCCTTGGCCAGCTCCTTGCCGGTGCCGGTGTGGGCGTCGCGGCCCTGGTCGAGGACGTAGCCACGGTCGCAGATCTGCAGGCAGCGCCGGGCGTTCTGCTCGACCATGACGACGCAGACGCCGGTCTGGTTGATCAGGCGGGTGCGCAGGAACGTCTCGTCCTGACGGACCGGGGAGAGACCCGCCGACGGCTCGTCGAGCAGGAGGACCGACGGCTCCATCATCAGCGCCCTGGCCATGGCCAGGGACTGCCGCTCGCCGCCCGAAAGCGCGCCGGCCCGCTGGTTGCGCCGGTCGTGCAGCACCGGGAAGAGGTCCCAGGTGGCGGTGAGTCTCTCGTTGAGCTTCTTGGGCCGGGTGAACAGCCCCATCCGGAGGTTCTCCTCGATGCTCAGCGTGGGGAAGACGTTGTTGGTCTGGGGGACGAAGCCGACGCCCATCTCCACCAGCTTGTTGGCCTTGAGGTTGGTGATCTCCTCGCCGTGCAGCGTCACGCTTCCGGAGTGGACCTTGACCAGGCCGAACATCGCCTTGAGCAGGGTCGACTTGCCGGCGCCGTTTGGACCGATGATGCCGATCATCTCGCCGGGGTAGGCGACCACGCTGCAGCCGTTGAGGATGTTCACGCCCGGGATGTAGCCGGCGACGACGTCCTTCGCCTCGACGACGGTCGTCTTTGTCTGGGTGGTCGTCACTTCTGCTTCTCCTCCGTGCCGCCCTCGGTATCCGTCGGGGCACCCTCGGCCCCGGCCTCCCGCTCGGCCTCCTCGGCGGCGACCTCCTCGGCGATCTCGGCGAGTACCTCCTCCGAGACCTCCTCCTCGCTCAGGTCGGTGTCGTGGTGGGCGCCCAGGTAGGCGTCGATCACAGCGGGGTTCGACATCACCGTGTCGGCCGATCCCTCCGCCACGAGCCGTCCCTCGGCCATCACCGCGACCCAGTCGGAGATGTGCCGGACGACATGCATGTCGTGCTCGACGAAGAGCACGGTCATCCCCTCGTCGCGCAGGCTCTGGATGTGCGCCAGCAGCGACTGGGTCAGCGCCGGGTTCACGCCGGCCATCGGCTCGTCGAGCATGATCATCGTCGGGTCGCTCATCAGGGCCCGGGCCATCTCGAGCAGCTTGCGCTGTCCGCCGGAGAGGCTGCCTGCGTAGTCGTCCTTCTTCTCCAGCAGGTTGAACCGGTCGAGCAGATCCATGGCCTTTGCCTCGATCTCCCGCTTCCTGACGGCCCCAGAGCGGCTTGAACATCGACTTGAGGAGGTTCTCTCCGGCCTGGCCCTGCGCGCCGAGCATCATGTTGTCCATCACCGTCATCCGGCTCAGCGCCTTGGTGAGCTGGAAGGTGCGGACCATGCCGGAGCGGGCCACGCTCGAGGCCGACGTCTTGTCGAGGACGCTTGCCCTCGAACGACCAGTGGGCGCCCTTCCCTGCGGAGGTCGGCTTGTCGAAGCCGGTGATCAGGTTGAAGAACGTCGTCTTGCCCGCACCGTTGGGGCCGATCAGCGCGGTGATGATGCCTCGCTGGACCTCCAGGTGGTCGACGTTCACCGCGGTCATGCCGCCGAACTGACGGACGATGTTGTTGACGACGAGGATCGGGTCGGGCTTCTTCGAGCCCGGCGTGGCGTCGACCTCCGACATCATCCGGCGACGGGTCTCCGGATCGGCCAGCGACGGGCTGGCGGTCTGCTCAGGCATTGAACTGCAGCTCCCTCTTGTTGCCGAGGATGCCTTGTGGTCTGAAGATCACGACCAGCATCAGGATGACACCCACGACGATGTAGGAGAACGACTCGGTCTCCGACGAGCTCATGATGCTGTCGGGAACGTAGGCGTTGGCGACCGACTTCACGAAGATGCGGGCGGTGTAGAAGATGATCGAGCCCAGGATCGGTCCGAACACCGTCGCCGCTCCGCCGATCAGCAGCGCGGTGTAGCAGAAGAACGTCATCGAACGCCCGAGGGCGTCGGCCTGGACGGAGCCGGGCAGGACGTACACCATCCCCCCGAGCGCTCCCAGCATGCCGCCGATGACCAGCGCCTGCATCTTGATCGCGAAGACGTTCTTGCCGAGGCTGCGGATCGCGTCCTCGTCCTCCCGGATACCGCGCAGGACGCGTCCCCAGGGGCTGCGCGTCAGCAGGTAGACCACGAAGGCACAGATGGCGACCAGGGTCCAGGCGACGAACCGCACCCACCAGCCGTTGACACCGGTGTTGGCGTAGTCCAGGAAACCGATGTCAGTCGAGCCTGCGCCGAAGAAGGAGAGGTCCGTGAACGGGTCGCGATACTCCGAACCGGGGATGCCCTGGGCGGCGCCGGTGAAGTCGGTCAGGATCGACAATCGTCCGGAGAACCTGATGATCTCGGCCGCCGAGATGGTCACGATCGCGAGGTAGTCACCGCGCAGCTTCAGGGTCGGGATGCCCAGGATCAGGGCGAACACCAAGGCCGCACCGAACCCGATCAGCACCCCCAGGGGCAGCGGCAGTCCGTTGCGGATCGAGATGGCGAAGCCGTAGGCGCCCAGCAGCATGAAGCCGGCCTGTCCCATGTTGAGAAGCCCGGTGAAGCCGAAGTGCACGTTGAGACCGATGACCGCGATCGCCACCGCCGCGGTGGTGGGGGCGACCATTTCCCGCGCCATCGCCTGGAGGATGTTGAAGACCGTGTCCATGTCAGTCCCTTCTCAGCCGACTCGCTCGGCACGACCGAGCAGGCCCTGGGGCCTGAACAGCAGGATGCAGGATCAGGATGGCCAGCGCCACGGCGTACTTGAGGTCGCCCGGAGCCCCGAGCGGTCCGGCCATCTCGACGACGAGCCCGATGATCAGCGCGCCGACCAGGGCGCCGAAGGCGGTCCCCAGCCCACCCAGGGTCACAGAGGCGAACAGCAGGAGCAGGATCTGCAGGCCGGTGTCCCACTTGATCCCGTTGCTGACCACCAGTGCGTAGAAGATGCCCGACAGGCCCGCCAGGCCCATGGCGGCCGTCCACACCAACCGGATGATGTGGTCCACGTCGATACCGGAGGCAGCGGCCAGCGCGGGGTTGTCGGAGACCGCCCGGGTGGCCCGCCCGATGCGGGTGCGGAGCAGGACGTACCCGACCAGGGCGATCATGATGATCGAGACGCCCATGGCGACGAACGAAACGGTCGTCACGGGGATCGGTCCGAGCTGGACGGTGTCGAAGCTGGAGGTCACGATCGGCACCGTGCCCGCGCCGATGAAGTACTGGAAGGCGTACTGCAGCGGCGAGGGAAAGTCCGATGGTCACGATCATCATCTGGGTGATGCCGAGCCCCCGGCGGCGCAGCGGCTGCCACATGCCGCGGTCCTGGGCGTAGCCGGTGAACGCGCACACGATGATGGCGAGGATGCTGCCGATCCAGAGGCCCAGCCCGGCCACGTTGACGAAGCGCATAGGCAAGGATGCCGCCGAGCCCGACCTGCTCGGCGTGCGCGAAGTTGGACAGACCGGTGGTTCCGTAGATGAGCGACAGCCCGACCGAGGCCAGCGCGAGGAGAAGCCCGAGCCGCAGCCCGTTGAACGCGCTCTGGATGAGGAGATCGGTCTTGCTGGTGGACGCGTCGAACTCCCCGGTGCGGACCTCGAACAGCGCCACGAAGGACTTCTGCTTCACATCCGCTCCGAGCTGGACGTTGACGGTCTTCTCGGCCCTGCCCCGGGCGGTGATGTCCTCGGGCAGCGACTCCTGGTCGAGGGCCACTTGGTACTCGCCGGCCTCTTGCGCCTGGTAGCTCCACTTCCCGGAGTCGTCGGTGGTCACCGTCGTCTCCCCGCCCGAGGGCGCGGTGATGATGATGTCGACGTCGGCGACGGTGTCCTCCTCCGACCGGATCGTGCCCACGATGCAGGCGGCGGTGTCGGAGGGGACGCACAGCTGCGTGGGCTCGGCAGCCTGGGCCGGGGCGGAGACCAGCACCATCACCAGTGGTGCCAGCAGCGCCAGCAACAGGCCGGCTGCAGGGTATGCCGCGAGACGTTCGCGGATCGTGGGTCGGGGCTTCACTCGGATCCTCCCTGTGCGCACCCCGCTGGGTGCAACGGGCAGTCTAGGGCTCCGGAGTGTGTTCCAGCCCACACCACCCGGCATGGTTTCCGAACTGTCATCCAGCTGCTCCGCCCGGACCGTGCTCCACGACTCCGTCGGAGACCTGTCGCATCGAGAGCCGCAGGTCCATCGCGGTCTTCTGGATCCACCGGAACGCATCGGGCTCGGAGATGCCGAGCTCCTTCTGGAGGACGCCCTTGGCGCGGTCGACCGCCTTGCGGGTCTCCAGCCGCTCGTTGAGATCGGCCACCTCGCGCTCGAGGGCGTCGAGCTCGGAGAACCGGCTCACCGCCATCTCGATGGCGGGTACCAGGTCGCTCTTGTTGAACGGCTTGACCAGGTAGGCCATGGCGCCGGCGTCGCGCGCGCGCTCGACCAGCTCGCGCTGGGAGAACGCGGTCAGGATCACCACCGGCGCGATCCGCTGACCCGCGATCCGCTCGGCGGCCGCGATCCCGTCGAGCACCGGCATCTTGACGTCGACGATCACCAGGTCGGGCCGGAGCTCCTCGGCCAGCTCGATGGCCCGGGCCCCGTCGCCGGCCTGGCCGACGACGTCGTACCCCTCCTCGCCGAGCATCTCGGCGAGATCCATCCGGATCAGTGTCTCGTCCTCGGCGATGACCACCCTGCGACCAGGGCTGGGCCGATCGGAGGACGCGGGCTGGTTCACGGCCGACAGGCTAGCGCCAGAGCGCGGCCATGGCCCCCCGGGTGTGGGTCAGGCGGGTTGCTCCGCGATCCGCGTTCGTGCGCTGGGCGGCGCGCTGCGCGACGTACAGCTCGATCTCGACCCGCTCCACCCGCATCCGGCTCAGCTGGGTCGCGGCACTCCGGGCGTTCGCCACTGCGCCCTCATGGCTGCGTGCGCCCACGAGCTGGGCGACGGTCCACGGCTTCCACATGACGACCTCCCGAACCGACTGACTCTAATAATCTTAACTGTACTCAGTTACTAGTCTTTGGCAAGCCCGAATCGCCGCGGCACCATCCGGTACCGTTTGGCCCGCTCGGCCCGGGTTGGCGCAACGGCAGACGCGGTGGTCTCAAACACCATGTCCGAAAGGACTGTGGGTTCGAATCCCACACCCGGGCACCGGTGTCGGTGGCATGAAGGCATTCTCAGGCCATGGTCCACGTACGCCCACAGTCCGTCGTGGACAGTGCCCTGGCGGCACTCGGACGCCGGGATGCGCGACGCCGACAACGCTGCGCTTCACGGCGTGGCGATCAAGACGATCCGCCGGTGGCGACGCGAGTACCGAGCGGCGCGGCAGGCCGCGCAGGCGAGAAGCACACATGCGTCGCGTGTCCTCGGTGCGATGGTCGCGAGCTCCACGGACCGGCGTATGTCGAGCTGCTGGGGTGGTACCTCGGCGACGGGCACATCAGCCGGGGACGCCGTGGCGTGCTTCAACACTCCACATCTTCAACGACGCAGTCGATACGCCTCGTGCAACGCTCGACCTCATCGTGGCTGATGGAGCTCGGTGAAACCCGGCGGTAGACCGCACACGCGGGTGCGGCCCAGGATGTCGTGATCACGACCGTCTCACTGGAAGCACTGGCCATGCCTCTTCCCGCAGCACGGGCCCGGGCCGAAAGCATGAGCGGCCGATCGTGCTCGAAGCATGGCAACGCAGATCTGGTGGAGCAGTTCCCCGCCGACTTCCTCCGCGGCCTGTTCCACTCGGACGGCTCTCGCGTCGCCAACTGGGCCACGAGAGAGGTCGGCAGGCGCACTGAAGCGCTACGACTATCCACGCTGGCAGTTCACCAACCACTCGGCGGACATCCGCGACCTGTGCTGCTGGGCGCTCGATCTGCTGGACATCCCGTGGCGGCCGTCCAACTGGAAGACCATCAGCGTGTCCAGGAGGGCAGCCGTGGCACGGCTCGACGAACTGATCGGACTGAAGTCGTAGCGTTCAGCCGCGGCGGTAGGCCGGAGCCACCTCGTTGATCGCGTCGCCCATCCGGTGGATGCGCAGGGCGTTGGTGGAGCCCGGGATCCCCGGCGGGCTGCCGGCGATGATGACGACGAGGTCGCCCTCCTGCACCCGGCCGATCTCCAGGAGCGCTTCGTCGACCTGGCGCACCATCTCGTCGGTGTGCTCGACGGGAGCGGTCTTGAAGGTCTCGACTCCCCAGGTCATCGACAGCTGAGAGCGGACCTTCGCCTCGGGTGTGAAGGCCAGGATCGGCACCTTCCCGCGGTAGCGCGCGAGGCGGCGTGCGGAGTCGCCGGACTGGGTGAACGCGACGAGGAACTTCGCCTCGACCCGCTCCGCGACCTCGAGCGCGGCCTTGGTGATCACGCCGCCGCGGGTGCGCGGAGACCAGTCGAGGGAGGTCATGTGCGGAAGGCCGTGGCGCTCGGTGGCGCCAACGATTCGCTCCATGGTGGCCACGGTGTCGATGGGGTACTCCCCCACGCTCGTCTCCCCGGAGAGCATCACGGCGTCGGCCCCGTCGAGTACGGCGTTGGCGACGTCGGAGGCCTCGGCCCGGGTGGGAGCGGGACTCGTGATCATCGACTCGAGCATCTGGGTGGCGACGATGACCGCCTTGGCGTTGAGTCGCGCCTTGTTGATGACGTCCTTCTGCAGGAACGGCACCTCCTCGAGCGGACACTCCACACCGAGGTCCCCGCGGGCCACCATGAACGCATCGAACGCCTCGATGATCTCGTCGAGGTTGTCGATCGCCTGCGGCTTCTCGATCTTCGCGATCACGGGGACGAGCACGCCCTCCTCGCGCATCACCTGCCGGACCGGCTCGACGTCCTCGGCCGAGCGCACGAAGGACAGCGCGACGAAGTCGACGGCGAGGTGGAGTGCGAACCTGAGGTCCTCGACGTCCTTCTCCGAGAGGGCAGGGACGCTGACCGGGACCCCGGGCAGGTTGAGGCCCTTGTGGTCGCTGACCTCCCCCCCGGTCTTCACCTCGGTCACGACGTCCTGCCCGTTCACCTCGAGAACCTCGAGCCGGACCTTGCCGTCGTTGACCAGGATCGGGTCGCCGGGGCCCACGTCACCCGGGAGCCCGTCGTACGTCGTCCCGCAGACGGACCGGTCCCCGGGCACGTCCCGCGTGGTGATCGTGAACCGGTCGCCGGTGTTCAGGGACACGGGGCCGTCGGCGAACGTGTCCAGCCGGATCTTGGGACCCTGGAGGTCGGCGATGATGCCCACACCGTGGCCGGTGACGTCGGCCGCCTCGCGCACGAGGCGGTAGGAGCGTTCGTGGTCGGCATGGGTCCCGTGGCTCATGTTGAGCCGGGCGACGTCCATGCCCGCCTCCACGAGCTCCTGGATCCGCTCCGGGCTGGAGGTGGCGGGGCCGAGGGTGCAGACGATCTTGGCTCTGTGCACGGTGGCAGCCTAGCCGCACTTAGATCGATCCAAACACGTCGGACCGAAAACGTTCCGTCAGACGACGAGTGGCCGCGCGCTCGCGGGGATCGGGACCGGGAGGTTCGTGGAGCCGGTGAGGTGATGGTCGACAGCGGCAGCGGCCGCGCGGCCCTCCGCGATCGCCCACACGATCAGTGACTGGCCGCGGCCGGCGTCGCCGGCGACGAAAACCTTGTCCACGGACGTGGCGTAGCTGTCGTTGCGGGCGATGTTGCCTCGGTCGTCGAGCTCGACCCCGAGCTGCTCGACCAGGCCCTCCTTTTCCGGCCCGGTGAAGCCCATCGCGAACAGCACCAGCTCGGCCGGGATCTCGCGCTCGCTGCCCTCGACCTCGGAGAACTTGCCGTCCTCGAAGGCCACGTCCACCAGGCGCAGCGCGCGGACCCGGCCGGAGTCGTCGCCCAGGAACTCCTGCGTCGACACCGCGTAGACCCGCTCGCCAGCCTCCTCGTGGGCAGCGGAGACGCGGAAGATCATCGGGTAGGTGGGCCAGGGCTGGCCGTCGGGCCGGGACTCCGGCGGCTCGGGCATGATCTCCAGCTGGGTGATCGAAGCGGCTCCCTGCCGGGTGGCCGTGCCGAGGCAGTCGGCCCCGGTGTCGCCGCCGCCGATGATGACGACGTGCTTGCCCTCGGCGGTGATCTGGTCTCCCTCACCCGACGGCACAGGCTCCTCGCCGAGCGAGGCACGGTTGGACTGCGGCAGGTACTCCATCGCCTGGTGGAGGCCGTCCAGGTCGCGACCGGGGACCTGCAGGTCGCGGGCATCGGTCGCACCCATGGCGAGTACGACGGCGTCGTACCGCTCGGTCAGCTGCGCACCGGTGAGCTCGGCACCGACGTCGACGCCGGACCGGAAGACCGTGCCCTCACGGCGCATCTGGTCCAGACGGCGGTCGAGGTGCTTCTTCTCCATCTTGAACTCGGGGATGCCGTAGCGCAGCAGCCCACCGATCTTGTCGTCGCGCTCATAGACCGCGACGGTGTGGCCGGCGCGGGTGAGCTGCTGGGCCGCGGCGAGGCCGGCCGGTCCGGAGCCGACCACGGCGACGGTGCGGCCGGAGAGCCACTCGGGCGGCTGGGGCCGGACGTAGCCCGACTCCCAGGCCCGGTCGATGATCGCGACCTCGACGTTCTTGATCGTGACCGGCTTCTGGTTGATGCCCAGCACGCACGCGGGCTCACAAGGCGCCGGGCAGAGCCGGCCGGTGAACTCGGGGAAGTTGTTGGTCGCGTGGAGGCGCTCCATCGCGCCCTCCCAGTCGTCGCGCCAGACCAGGTCGTTCCACTCCGGGATCAGGTTGCCCAGCGGACAGCCCTGGTGGCAGAACGGGATGCCGCAGTCCATGCAGCGCCCGGCCTGCTCGGTGATGATCGGCAGCAGCGCGCGACCCGCGCTCCCGGGGTAGACCTCGTTCCAGTCCTGGATCCGCTCCTCGACGGGACGGCGGGTGGCCACCTCGCGGTCGTGCTTGAGGAAACCCTTGGGGTCAGCCATTGGTGAGCACAGCCTCCTCCATGGTCCGCGTTGCGAACGCCCCCCGGATCAAACCTTGCCGACGGCAGCGGTCATCCATGCAGCACCTCCATGATCCGGTGGGCGGCCTCTTCCTCGTCGAGGCCCTCCTCGATCGCCTCCTCGCGGGCTTCGAGCACCCGCTTGAAGTCGCTCGGCATCACCTCGGTGAACCGGGTCACCGCGCTCTCCCAGTCGGCGAGCAATGCCTCGGCGACGGTCGAGCCCGTCTCCTCGTGGTGGCGGGTCACGAGATCCTTGAGCTCCTCGGCGGCCTCCCCCTCCACGGGGCTCAGGTCGACCAGCTCGGAGTTGACCCGCTGCTCGTCGATGTCGAGCACGTAGGCGTAGCCACCGGACATGCCGGCAGCGAAGTTGCGGCCGGTCTGGCCGAGGATCGCGACCTTGCCGCCGGTCATGTACTCGCAGCCGTGGTCGCCCACGCCCTCCACGACGGCGGAGACGCCGGAGTTGCGCACGCAGAACCGCTCGCCCACGACCCCGCGCAGGAAGATCTCGCCGCTCGTCGCGCCATAGGCGATGACGTTGCCGGCGATGATCTGCTCCTCGGCTGCGAAGGTCGCCGACCGGTCGGGGCGGACGACGATCCGGCCGCCGGAGAGTCCCTTGCCGAGGTAGTCGTTGGCGTCACCCTCGAGTCGGAGGGTGATCCCCTTCGGGACGAAGGCGCCGAACGACTGGCCGGCGGAGCCGGTGAACGTGAGGTCGATGGTGCCGTCGGGCAAGCCCTCACCGCGGTACCGCTTGGTGACCTCGTGACCGAGGATGGTGCCGACAGTCCGGTTGACGTTGCGGATCTCGAGCTGGGCGCGCACCGGCTCCCCGCTCTCGAGGGCCGGAGCGGCCAGCTTCACCAGCTCGTTGTCCAGCGCCTTGTCGAGACCGTGGTCCTGGCCGGTGGTCTGGTGCAGGGCGGCACCCTCGGGGAGGTCGGGGAGGTGCAGGATCGGCGACAGGTCGAGTCCGGCTGCCTTCCAGTGGTCGACCGCCTGCGCGACGTCAAGCGCGTCGACCCGGCCGACGGCCTCGTCGAGGCTGCGGAAGCCGAGCTCCGCGAGCAGCTCGCGCACCTCCTGGGCGACGTACTCGAAGAAGGTGACCACATGGTCGGCCTTGCCGGTGTAGCGCTCCCGGAGGACGGGGTTCTGGGTGGCCACCCCGACGGGACAGGTGTCGAGGTGGCAGACCCGCATCATGATGCAGCCCGACACCACCAGCGGCGCGGTCGAGAAGCCGAACTCCTCCGCACCGAGCAGGGCGGCGACGACGACGTCGCGGCCGGTCTTGAGCTGGCCGTCGGTCTGCACCACGATCCGGTCGCGCAGACCGTTGAGGAGCAAGGTCTGCTGGGTCTCGGCGAGCCCGAGCTCCCACGGCCCGCCGGCGTGCTTGAGCGACGTCAGCGGTGCCGCGCCGGTGCCGCCGTCGTGGCCCGAGATGAGTACGACGTCCGCGTGCGCCTTCGACACGCCCGCGGCGACCGTCCCGACGCCGACCTCGGAGACCAGCTTCACGTGGATGCGGGCCGAGGGGTTGGAGTTCTTGAGGTCATGGATCAGCTGCGCGAGGTCCTCGATCGAGTAGATGTCGTGGTGCGGCGGCGGACTGATCAGCCCCACCCCGGGCGTGGAGTACCGCGTCTTGGCGATCCACGGGTAGACCTTCTGACCGGGCAGCTGACCGCCCTCACCGGGCTTGGCGCCCTGGGCCATCTTGATCTGGATGTCGTCGGAGTTGGTGAGGTACTCGGCGGTCACGCCGAAGCGGCCGGAAGCCACCTGCTTGATCGCGCTCCGACGCTCCGGGTCGTGGAGGCGCTCGGGGTCCTCGCCGCCCTCACCGGTGTTGGACTTGGCGCCCAGCCGGTTCATCGCGATCGCAAGGGTCTGGTGCGCCTCCTCGCTGATCGAGCCGTAGGACATCGCGCCGGTGGAGAACCGCTTGACGATCTCGGAGACCGGCTCGACCTCGTCGATCGGGATCGACCGGCGGCCGGTGCCGTCGGCGTCCTTGAACCGGAACATCCCGCGCAGGGTCATCAGCCGCTCGGACTGCTCGTCGACCCGCTGCGTGTACTGCTTGAAGATGTCGTAGCGCCCGGTCCGGGTGGAGTGCTGGAGCCGGAAGACGGTGTCGGGGTCGAAGAGGTGGGGCTCGCCCTCCCGACGCCACTGGTACTCGCCGCCGATGGCCAGCTGCCGGTGCGCCGGAGCGATGCCGGCCGGCGGGTAGGCCACGGCGTGACGCCGCGCGACCTCGTCGGCGATGGTGTCGAGCTCGATGCCGCCGAGCTTCGACGTGGTCCCGGTGAAGTACTTGTCGACCACGGTCTGTGACAGCCCGACGGCCTCGAAGATCTGGGCGCCGGTGTAGGACGCGACCGTCGAGACGCCCATCTTGGACATCACCTTCAGGACGCCCTTGCCGAGCGCCTTGATCAGGTTGGCGACGGCAGCCTCGGGCTCGGCCTTGACGTAGTAGGCGTCGCGGGCGAGGTCCTCGACCGACTCCATGGCGAGGTAGGGGTTGACCGCCGCGGCGCCGTACCCGATGAGAAGCGCGACGTGGTGCACCTCGCGGACGTCTCCGGCCTCCACGAGCAGCCCGACCTGGGTGCGGGTCTTCTCGCGGACGAGGTGGTGGTGGACGGCCCCCGTCAACAACAGGGACGGTATCGGCGCCATCTCGGCGGTGGAGTGCCGGTCGGAGAGCACGATGATCCGGGCGCCGCCGTCAATCGCCTCGGACACCTCGGCGCAGATCTCGTCGATCCGCTCGGCCATGGCCGCACCGCCGCCCTCGACGGGGTAGAGCCCGCGGGACACGTGGGTGATGAAGCCGGGCATGTCGCCGTCGCGGTTGATGTGCCGGATCTTGGCCAGGTCGTCGTTGGAGATGACCGGGAACGGCAGCACCACCTGGCGGCAGGATGCGGGTGCGGGCTCGAGCAGGTTGGCCTCTGGCCCGATGGTGCCGGCCAGCGAGGTGACCAGCTCCTCGCGGATCGCGTCGAGAGGCGGGTTGGTGACCTGGGCGAACAGCTGGCTGAAGTAGTCGAACAGCAGCCGCGGCTTGTCGGAGAGGGCCGCGATCGGGCTGTCGGTGCCCATCGAGCCGATCGGCTCGGCGCCGGTGTTGGCCATCGGCGTGAGCAGGATCCGCAGCTCCTCCTCGGTGTAGCCGAAGATCTGCTGGCGCCGGGTGACCGAGGCGTGGGTGTGGATGATGTGCTCGCGCTCGGGGATGTCGGCGAGGTTGATCAGGCCCGCGTGCAGCCACTCGTCGTAGGGGTGCTCGGCCGCGAGCTCGGCCTTGATCTCCTCGTCCTCGATGATCCGGTGCTCGTCGGTGTCGACGAGGAACATCCGCCCCGGCTGGAGCCTGCCCTTGCGGACGATGGAGGCGGGGTCGAGATCGAGGACGCCGACCTCGGAGGCGAGGACGACCAGGCCGTCGTCGGTGACCCAGTAGCGCGAGGGGCGCAGCCCGTTGCGGTCGAGCACGGCCCCGATCTGCGACCCGTCGGTGAACACCACGCACGCCGGCCCGTCCCACGGCTCCATCAGCGAGGCGTGGAACTCGTAGAACGCGCGGCGCTTGGGGTCCATCTCCGCGTGGTTCTCCCAGGCCTCCGGGATCATCATCAGCACCGAGTGCGGGAGGGAACGTCCGCCCAGGTGGAGCAGCTCGAGGACCTCGTCGAACGAAGCCGAGTCGGACGCACCGGGGCTGCAGATCGGGAAGATCCGGTCCATGTCCCCGTTGAACAGGTCGGAGTCGAGCAGCGCCTCGCGGGCCCGCATCCAGTTGCGGTTGCCCATGACGGTGTTGATCTCGCCGTTGTGGGCGATGAACCGGAACGGGTGGGCCAGCGGCCAGCTCGGGAAGGTGTTGGTGGAGAACCGCGAGTGGACCACGGCCAGCGCGGTCGCGACCCGCTCGTCGGTCAGGTCCGGATAGAAGTTGTCCAGCTGGTTGGTGGTGAGCATGCCCTTGTAGACCAGGGTCCGGCTGGAGAGGGAGGGGAAGTAGACCTCCGTCTCGTGCTCCGCGCGCTTGCGCAGGCAGTAGGCCATGCGCTCCAGCGCCATCCCGCCCACGCGGGCGCCGGCTCCGGCGAGGAACAGCTGGCTGAACACCGGCATCACGCCCTTGGCGGTGGCGCCGAGGAGCTCGGGCTCGACCGGGACCTCGCGCCAGCCAAGGACCTCGAGGCCCTCCTCGGCCGCGATCTCCTCGATCCGGCGCCGGGTCTTCTGGACCTGCTCGTCGTCACCGGGAAGGAATGCCGTGCCGACGGCGTACGAGGAGACAGGAGGCAGCTCGAAGTCGACGACCTCCCGCAGGAAGGCGTCGGGGATCTGCATCAGGATGCCCGCTCCGTCGCCGGAGTTGGGCTCGGCCCCGGCCGCGCCCCGGTGGTCGAGGTTGCGCAGGGCCGTCAGGGCCTTGGCCACGATGTCGTGGCTCGCCTCGCCGGAGAGCGTCGCCACGAACGCCACGCCGCAGGCGTCGTGCTCGTGCCGCGGGTCGTAGAGCCCCTGGGCCGGCGGGAACGCGTGCTGTCCTGGCACCGGGCATTCTCCCGTCGTCGTCTGCGCCGATCCGCCGGCCCTGCGAGGGGCGCAGCGCACCGCGCGTGGTCGGCAAGCTGGCTGTGCATTTGGAGCTGTGCAGGGGACGACGTTGGCCCGAGCGGAGAGTCAGGTTACCACCGGGTTTCGGCGCGTCCGAGGGGCTGACTGCCCCCCGGACAGCTTTCGGGGTCCCCGCTGAATCGGGAGGTTTCGAGACGGGCGCTGCGCGCCCTCCTCAACCCACATCTCCGCGAGCGATTCTGTGGGTGTAGCTCACGACGGGTCGGCGCTGGCTCCCGTGTCGGTCTCCTCGGGCTCGTCCGCCGGCTCCTGCGGCCGGGTGTAGAGCTCCTCCTCCCGGCCGGGATGCCGACGTCCCACCACGACGAAGTACGTCGCCGCGGCGACGAACAGGATGATCGAGGTCCACACGTTGAGGCGCAGGCCGAGCACGTTCTGCAGCTGGACGTCGTCGATGCGCAGCATCTCGATCCAGCCTCGGCCCAGCGTGTAGGCCATCACGTAGAGCGCGAGCACCCGGCCGTGGCCGAGCCGGAAGCGGCGGTCGGCCCAGACGACGACCGCGAACGCTGCCAGGCACCACAGGAACTCGTAGAGGAACGTCGGGTGGAAGGTCTCGACGTCGAAGTAGCCGGGCGGCCGGTGTGCGGCGTCGATCTCCAGCCCCCACGGGAGGTCGGTGGGCCGGCCGAACAGCTCCTGGTTGAACCAGTTGCCCCAGCGCCCGATCGCCTGGGCCACCAGCACGCCGGGGGCCATCGCGTCCAGGACCGGCAGCAGCCGGATCCCCTTGCGCCTGGCGCCGATGACCACGCCGAGGGCACCCATCGCGATGGCGCCCCACACGCCGAGCCCGCCCCGCCAGAGGTAGAGCGCCGTGACCGGGTTGTTGTCCTCGCCGAAGTAGAGCTGGTAGTCGGTGAGGACGTGGTAGAGCCGCCCGCCGACCAGCCCGAACGGGACCGCCCAGACGGCGAGGTCGCTGACCTCGCCGGGTTTGCCGCCGCGGGCCACCCAGCGGCGCTCGCCGATCCAGATGGCGGCGATGATGCCCGCGATGATGCAGAGCGCGTAGCCGCGCAGCGGCAGCGGGCCGAGGTTCCACACCCCGTCGCTCGGGCTCGGGATCGTCAGGACGGTGAGGTTGGTCATCAGGGGGCGCCCTCGAGGAGTCGGTGGATGTCGTCGGCGAACTGCGCCGAGGAAGTGCCCTGGGTCCACAGGACCGGCACCCGGTCGTGGTCGTCGATCGCGGTCACCTGGGTGCTGTGGGTGACCTCGTAGCCCCCGCTGGGCAGCCGTTCGCCCTGCTCGACCGCCACGGCGAGAGGCTTGCCGATGTCGACGATGGTGTCGAGATCGCCGGTCAGCCCGATGAACCTCGGGTCGAACCGGTCGAGGTAGGTACGGAGCGTCCGCGCATCGTCACGGGCGGGGTCGGTGGTCACGAACACCACGTCGACCCGCTCCCGGTCCTGCTCGTCGAGGCGCGTCATCGCCGAGGCGAGCGAGGACATCACGGTCTGGCAGATGTCGGGGCACCTGGTGTAGCCGAAGAACACCAGCGTGAGCGGTCGGTCGGTGTCCGCGGCCAGCGAGTAGCGCTCCCCGGCGGTGTCGGTCAGGGCCGTCTGGGGGACGACGTACGGCTCGTCGAGGACCGCCCCGTGGAGCTCGGTTCCGGCCGACGACGCGTCCTCGCCGCACCCGGCGAGGACGAGCACGGTCGCGGTGAGGAACGCGGCCAGGTTACGCACGGACACCGTCGGCCAGGTCCTCGGTGAGGGCGGTCAGGGCGCGGAGCCCGGCCGCCCGGTCATCGGGGTGGTCGAGGAGGGTGCGCACGAAGGCCGATCCCACGATCACGCCGTCGGCGTACGACGCCACCTCCGCCGCCTGACGGCCGTTGCCGACGCCGAGCCCGACCGCGACCGGGAGGTCGGTCGTGGCCTTGGTGCGGGCCACCAGCGGCGCCGGCCAGGTCGCTGGTGCTCTCACGGGCGCCGGTGACACCCATGACGGCGGTGGCGTAGACGAAGCCGCGGCAGGCCGCGGTCGTCATCGCGAGCCGGGCGTCGGTGGAGCTGGGGGCGACCAGGAAGACCTTGTCGAGGTCGTGCTCGTCGGCGGCGGCGATCCAGCCCGCGGCGCTGTCCGGGGTCAGGTCGGGGGTGATCAGGCCCGCTCCCCCGGCACCGGCCAGGTCGGCGGCGAACCTGTCGACGCCGCTGCGCCCATGGCTCCGACCGCTGGCGCGGCCGTAGCTCTCGACCGGGTTCCAGTAGGTCATCACCAGGGTCGGGGTGCCGGTCGCGGCGACCGCCTCGACAGTGCGCAGCACGTCGCGGGTGCGGACTCCGCCGTCGAGCGCCTGCTGGGCGGCGGCCTGGATCGTCGGGCCGTCCATGACCGGATCGGAGTAGGGCAGGCCGACCTCGATCACGTCGCACCCGGCGTCGACCATGACGGTCAGGGCCTCGATGCCTCCGTCGACGTCGGGGAACCCGGCGGGCAGGTAGCCGACCAGGGCGGCCCGGTCCTCCTGCCGCGCCCGGTCGAACGCGGTGGAGACGCTCATCCGTCGTCTCCCACGGGCTCGGCGGTGACCTCGTCGGGATCGCCGAGCCCGAACCAGTCGATGGCGGTGTCCATGTCCTTGTCGCCGCGACCGCTCAGGTTGATGACGATGGTCGCCTCGGGTCCCTTCTCCGCCGCCAGCTTCTCGGCGACCGCGAGCGCGCCCGCGACGGCGTGGGCCGACTCGATCGCCGGGATGATCCCCTCGGTGCGGCTGAGCAGCGCGAAGGCGTCCATCGCCTCGGCGTCGGTGACCGGGACGTAGGTGGCCCGGCCGGTGGAGGCGAGGTGGGCGTGCTGTGGTCCGACTCCGGGATAGTCGAGGCCGGCCGAGATCGAGTGCGACTCGATGGTCTGGCCGTCCTCGTCCTGGAGCACGTAGCTGCGGGCGCCGTGCAGGACCCCGCTGGCGCCGGCGGCGATGGTCGCCGCGTGCCGCCCGGTCTCGACTCCCTCGCCCCCGGGCTCGAAGCCGTAGATCGCCACGTCCTCGTCGTCGAGGAACGCCTGGAACAGGCCGATGGCGTTGGAGCCCCCGCCGACGCACGCCGCGACCGCGTCGGGCAGGACGCCGTACCGCTCGAGGCACTGCTGCCGGGCCTCGTCGCCGATACCGCTCGTGAAGTCGCGGACCATGCTCGGGAACGGGTGCGGGCCGGCTGCGGTGCCGAAGAGGTACGCCGTGTGGTCGACGCTCGCCACCCAGTCCCGGAGCGCCTCGTTGATCGCATCCTTGAGGGTCGCGCTGCCCGACTCGACGGGGACGACCTTGGCGCCGAGCAGGTGCATCCGGGCGACGTTGAGGGCCTGCCGGCGGGTGTCGACGCCGCCCATGTAGACCGTGCAGTCGAAGCCGAAGTAGGCCGCGGCGGTCGCGCTCGCCACGCCGTGCTGTCCGGCGCCGGTCTCGGCGATCACCCGGGTCTTCCCCATTCGCCGGGTGAGCAGCGCCTGGCCGAGGACGTTGCGGATCTTGTGGGCCCCGGTGTGGTTGAGGTCCTCGCGCTTGAGCAGGATCCGGCACCCCACCTGGTCGCTCAGGCGCTCGGCGAAGTAGAGCGGGCTCGGGATCCCGGCGTACTCGCGCAGGATCTGCTCGAACTCGGCGGTGAAGGTCGGGTCCGCCATGGCGTCCTGCCAGGCGATCGGTGAGCTCGTCGAGGGCAGCCACGAGGGCCTCGGGCATGAAGCGCCCGCCCCACTGCTCCTCCCCGGGGGCGCCGAAGTAGCCGCGCTCGTCGGCGTCGTAGGTCATGGCCTGCCTCCCGACAGGGCCCGCACCGCGGCCTCGGGGTCGCCGTCGCGGACCAGTGCCTCACCCACGAGGACGGCCCGCGCCCCCTGCGCGGCGAAGCCGGCCGCGTCGGCGGGGCCGGCGATGCCGGACTCGGCGACCAGGACCCGCTCAGGGGGGACCAGCGGCGCGAGCCGGCCGAAGGTGTCCGGGTCGACCGCGAGCGTCCGCAGGTTGCGTGCGTTGACCCCGATCAGCTCTGCGCCCAGCGCAACGGCGCGCTCGGTCTCGTCCTCGTCGTGCACCTCCACCAGCACGGTCAGTCCCAGCTCCCGGGCCTCGTCGTGCAGGTGGCGCAGCGTGTCGTCCTCGAGGGCGGCGACGATCAGCAGCACGAGGTCTGCGCCCGCGGCGCGCGCCTCGAGGAGCTGGTAGGGGGTGACGATGAAGTCCTTGCGCAGCACGGGAACGTCCACGGCGGCCCGGACAGCCCGGAGGTCGGCCAGGCTCCCGCCGAAGCGCCGTTCCTCGGTGAGGACGCTGATCGCCGCGGCACCGCCCCGGGCGTAGGCCTCGGCCAGCACGGCGGGCTCGGGGATCTCGGCCAGCTCACCCTTGCTGGGGCTGCGCCGCTTCACCTCTGCGATCACGCTGAGGCCCGACCCACGGAAGTGGGGCATCGGGTCGCGTGGCGGAGCTACGTCGGCGAGCGCCGCGCGCAGGTCCTCGGAGGTCGTGTCGGCCTCGCGGCGGGCGAGGTCGATCCGCACGCCCGCGACGATGTCGTCGAGCACTGAACTCACCGCTGCCGCCAACTCCTGAGCCTGAACACCCCGATCTCTGCCGGCACCAGCCTCTCACGGCGAGTCACAAGCCCGACTTGCGCCTCCAGGGGGCAGAACCTGTGTAGCCTCGCGCGAAGTCGATCACGACCAACCCAAGAGGGGCCTTCCTTGAGCTACGGCACGCCACCGCCCACTGACGGGCCCTACGGCCCGCAACCGCCGTACGGCGGACAGTCAGCCCCCACCCACGGCTCGGCCACGACCGCCCTCGTCCTGGGCATCCTGTCCTTCGTCATCTGCGGCCTGCTGGGGATTCCCGGCCTACATCATCGGGCGACGCGCGGAGCGCGAGGTGCAGGCGTCGCAGGGCAGGCTGGCCGGGGAGGGACTGGCCAAGGCGGGCTGGATCCTCGGGCTGATCTCGATGATCCTCACGGCGCTCGTCATCCTGCTGCTTCTCGGGCTCGTTGCCCTCGGGACGCTGTCGAGCGACAGCACGTTCAACAGCTCCGGCTACTAGAAGTTCCGGGATCGACCCGGGCAATGCCGCACCACAGGGTGCGGCACCGACATGGGAAGCGAGTCACCAATGACCGAGCAGCCACCTCCTCCCCCGCCGCCGGGGGGCGGCTACGGCCAGCCCGCCTACGGCGCGCCGGCACCCGTGGGTAACAACAAGAAGGCGGTCTGGGCGCTCGTCACGGGCATCCTGAGCCTGCTGTGCTGCGGCCCCCTGGGCATCGTTGCGATCATCCTGGGCCGCAACGCCGAGCAGGAGATCCGGGTCAGCGGCCAGGCTGGCGCGGGGATGGCCAAGGCCGGATGGATCCTGGGCATCGTCGCCCTGGCACTCCTCGTGCTGCAGATCATCCTGTTCGCCACCGGCGCGCTGACCTTCGACGGAACGTTCGACACCACGCCCTGAACGGTCAGGGAGCGAGCCAGCTCCCCGGCAGGTTGCGGGCCACGGTGAAGACCGTGGTGAGCGCGATTCCGACTGACAGCACCGGCCAGGACGACAGCGCGGTCCGCCCGCGCTGTCGTCCTCGCCAGGCGTCGACCGCCCACCGCGCAAGCACGAAGACGGCGAGTGGCATGGCGAGGATGAGGAGCGCGTTGCTGGAGAGGGCGCTGGCAAGGTCTCCGTGGGTCAGGTCGTTGACCGCTCGCAGACCTCCGCAGCCGGGACAGTAGAACCCCAGCAGCGAGATCGGGCAGTACCCCCAGCTCCCGGAGGCGTGCGGGTCGCGCACGTGAAGCGCGAGAGTTGCGGCCGCGAGTCCCGCAATCGTGGCGACGGGCGCGGCCACCCGCCGCGGCCGCGTGCGGACCGCCGGCGAGACGGCCGTGAGCGTCATGTCAGTCGCGACTGCCGTGGAGGCCCAGCTTGGCCATCACGGCGAACACCACCAGCGAGACGACCCCGAGCGCACAGCCGATCCAGAACAGGGTCATGTTGACCGGGTCGAGCATCAGGGCGACGCCGCCGACGACGAAGCCGAGCATCGCGACGGCAACGGCGGTCCAGGCCGCGGGGGTGTTGCCATGGTGGGCTGTCATTGCGGGCTCCTCGGGAACGGGCGTGCGGCCAGGCAGATGTGCTCGGGCCAGTCTATTCAGCCCGATCAGACGGTGGGGTCACGACCCTCGTCGATCGACTTCCAGAGATCCAGGCTGCTCGGGTCCTCGGGCGCGGCGTCGCCGGCGCCGCCCGGTGCGTCGTACCTGCTGCCCATCTCGGGCCAGTGCCCGACCCACCACACAGCCAGGGCGGTGGTTACGACCGAGAGCACGGCGCTCACGGCGGCGGCCAGGTACCAACCGGAGATCGTGGTCCCGAAGACGTCGGCATCGCGGGGCGGACACCTCCATCTCCGCCGCGGCCACCTGGTCGGGAAGGGTGAAGAACGCCACCACCACCGTGGCGGCGAGTCCAAGGGCAGCGATCAGCGCGAGGCCGGCGACCACGCGGCGGACGACGCCTCGGCTGACGAGCAGCACGCCCCAGCAGGCGAGCAGGACGAGCGCAAGCGCCAGAGCGAGCGGCATCTCGCCGGCGTCCGCCACCAGGCCGAGCGGGTCCGGCCGTCGGGTCACCGACGCCGGCGTCGACCACCCACGGCTGTCGTCCCGGCGACCGCCGCGAGGGTGCCTGCGGCCAGCCCGAGCCCGACGACCGGGACGAAACTGGCACGCGGCTCAGGCATCGGCCCAGACGAGGTCGGCGTCGAAGCAGGTGCGGTCGCCGGTGTGGCAGGCCGCGCCCTCCTGGTCGACCTTGACCAGCAGGGTGTCACCGTCGCAGTCGAGCCGGACCTCCTTGACGTGCTGCCGGTGGCCGGAGGTCTCTCCCTTGATCCAGTACTCCTGCCGCGAGCGGCTCCAGTACGTCGCGCGGCCAGTGCTGATGGTGCGGGCCAGGGCCTCGTCGTCCATCCAGCCCAGCATCAGGACCTCGCCGGTGTCGTGCTGCTGGACGACGGCCGGCACGAGCCCCTCCGCCGAACGCTTCAGCCGGGCGGCCACGGCAGGGTCGAGTTCACTCACGCCACCAGTATCCCGGTGGACCCGCGGTGGGACGCCCCGGAGTCGAAGTGCGAGCGGGGCGGCCCTCGAAGCCCCGGCGGGCCGTCGTCCGCCCGCACCTCAACCCACGGGTCAGCCAGGAGGCAGCTGAGCCTGGAAGTCGGCGTAGGAGATCACGGTGCCGTGGCCACCCGCGATCCAGTCGACGTTCAGGCTGTTGGCCACGATCAGGTCGTTGAGCGCCTGGCCACCCTCACCGGGGGCCCCGGGCGGGCTGTAGATGTCGCTCACGAACAGCACGCCGGCCTGCTCCACGAACGTCACGGTCATGTCGACCGAGTGCGTCACGTCGAATGAGAGAACGTCGATCCGCTGGTCGGCGTCATTGAGCAGGACGCTGCCGCCGTCGGGCACGGCACGGAACGTGGCAGGACGGTCGGACCGGTCGAGGCGGTCCGGCATGATGCTCGAGTTGCGCTCGCGGAACACCCTCCGGAAGAACGGGACCGCCGCCTCGTGGAGCACCACCCGCGCGCCGAGCGCCACATAGGGACGCATGCCACCGGAGTGGTCGGAGTGGTGGTGGGTGGTGATCACGTGGGTGATCCGGGCTCCGGGGAACCGCCTGCGCACGAAGTCGATCACGGCCTCCGCCCGGAGGTCGTGCAGGGCACCCTCCACCACGACGACTCCGCTGGCCCGGCGCACCACGAGCGAGTTGTTGGAGACCCCGGCGAGCAGGATCACGCCGGGGGCGACCCGCTGCGGGTTGATCGCGGTCTGGCCGCCGTCCTTGATGAACCCGAGGTTGGCGAACGACATGAGCCACTCGGAAGTCTTCATGCCGACCGAGGTCAGCCGAGCGCCGAACCGTGTTGCTCCGGCGGACGCGGGGATGCGGAACGCCGCAGCGTCGAACCGCGGGTTGGCGACCAGCGTCGCGGCAGGCCGCCGCTCCTGGTGCAGCCGCTGACCGTCGGACCAGAGCGCGACCCTGCGTGGGAACAACAGCCCGGCTCCGGCTCGGCTCCAGCGGAGGTAGCGCACCTCGACCATGACGTCCCGGCGCAGGTAGTCATGCTGGAAGGTGCGCAGGCGGGCGATCCGGCCGGTCCTGGTGCTCACGAACAGGCGAATCGGTGCGACCGCGTGCCGGAGCACGAGGACCCGGAAGCGCCGTCCGTCCAGGACGGCCGTGCCACCGTCCCGCGCCATCCGCGGGTTGCGGAGGGCCTGCTGGAGCAGGACGTGGGGGTTGAGCAGGGCCAGCTCCTCACGGATCGCGGCCCCGCGGTCCGCCGTCATCGGCTTCGTCGTGGGCGAGGAGAAGTTGGCGTCGACCCCGCGGATGAAGCCCCGTGGCCCCGAGATCACCTCGTGGACCGGCCGGTCAGCACCGGCCGAGGTACGCACGACGTCGACCCGCACCCGGTTGGGGGTACGCCGGTTCGCGACGACGTACCGGACCCGCTCGTCGAACGTGGCGCTGGGCTTGGCCCGGTCGCCCGGGCGGACCCCCTCGTCGTAGATCCAGCGGCTGCCGCTGGCGGCGTAGCGGAAGGACTGCAGGCCGCGCAGCGCCCGGGGCCCGCCTACTGCATTGACCGCGAGGGCGGAGGGCCCGGTCGCCGGCTCGCGCCTGCGCCGCTGGGGGTCCCGCCGCCGAGGCATTGCCCGCGGTCGTGGTGGCCGGCAGGAAGCCGGCGACGCTCAGGGTGAGCGCGAGGGCGCCCGTCATGGCGGTGGTGTGGAGTCCGGGACGTTTCATGGGTGCTCCTGGTGCGTCAGGCCCGAGCGCGCACGTGCCGCTCGGCCCCACCCCGGGCTCTGCCGTCCACGGAACCACGGCAGTGGTTGAGAGGTAAATGACCCGAGCGGGTGGTATTGACCAGTGAGGGTCGCGGTCTAGCCGTGCTGGGCGACCCAGGAGGCGTGCAGGCCGGCGTAGACGCTGCCCTCCTGCTGCACCAGCTCGGCGTGGGGGCCGCGCTGGACGACACGGCCGCGGTCCACGACCACCACCTCGTCGGCGTTCTCCGCGGTGGAGAGCCGGTGCGCGATGGTGACCGACGTCCGTCCGCTCATCAGGCGTTCGAGGGCGCGGCCGATCCGCATCTCGAGGGCTGGGTCGACGGCGCTGGTGGCCTCGTCGAGGACCAGCAGGTCGGGGTCGGCGAGGTGGGCGCGGAGCAGGGCGACCAGCTGCCGTTCCCCCGCGGACAGGGACTCACCGCGCTGGCCGACCCGGGTGTCGAGGCCCCTCGGGAGCCCGGCCACCCAGTCGCCGAGACCCAGCTCGTCGGCGCTGGCGAGGATGTCGTCCTCACTCGCGTCGAGCCGGCCGTAGCGGACGTTGGCGGTGAGGGTGTCGTCGAAGAGGAACCCCTCCTGCGGGACCAGCACGACGCTGCGCCGCAGCGCATCGCCCGCGATCAGGCGTACGTCGACGCCGTCGAGCAGCACCGCTCCCTCGTCGGGGTCCATCAGCCGGGTGAGCAGCTTGGCGAAGGTCGACTTCCCCGACCCGGTCTCCCCCACGATCGCGACGCGGGAGCCGGGGGCGATCGACATGTCCACGTCGCGCAGCACCGGCGGCCCGCCCGGGTAGGCAAAGGTGACGTGGTCGAAGCGGACGTCGATCGGGCCCCGCGGAAGGACCTGCCCCTCGGGACCGGGGTCGACCAGGTCGGCCGGTGTCTCGAGGATGCCGATGACCCGTCGCCAGCTGGCGATGGCGTTCTGCGCGTCGGTCAGGATCTGGGTGCCCATCTGGACCGGGCCGACGAACAGCGTGACGAGGAACGCGAACGCGAGGACCCGCCCCGGCGTCATGTCGCCGGTGAAGCCGAGCAGCACTCCGACGATCAGCACGCAGGCGTTGGCGAGACCGGCGGAGATGCCGCCCAGGGAGAACGACACCACCGTGAACTGCTGGGCCCGGATGGACGCGGCCTTGAAGTCGTCGATCGCGGTGTCGATGCGGTCCTGGGTGCGCTCCTCGACGGAGTAGGAGCGGACCACGGCCGCTCCCACGACGGGCTCGGAGATCGCCCCGAGGAGGACGCCGACCTGGTGGCGGACGATGCCGTAGGCCTCGGACAGCTTGCGCTGGAAGTAGCGGATGGAGAGGAACAGCGGCGCGAAGCTGATCCACACCACCAGGGCCAGCTGCCAGCTGTAGACCACCATGATCACCGTCGCCACCATCATCTGGCCGATGCTGACGATGAACAGCAGGCCACCGAAGACCAGGAACTGGCTGACCTGGTCGACGTCGCTGGTCACCCGGGAGACCAGGGCTCCGCGGCGTTCGGTGTTCTGGGTGAGCAGCGGCAGGTCGTGGACGTGGCGGAACGCCTTGATCCTCAGGGTGGCCAGGCCGCGTTCGGAGGTGGTGAACAGGCGCTTGGTCATCAGGTACGACGCCGCGCTGGTGATCCCGATGGCGAGTGCCGCGAGGACTCCCATCCAGGCGACGTAGCCGACGTCGGGCCCACCGGCGCCGTTGAGGCCACGGTCGAGGGTCTGCTGCACCGCGATCGGGACGACCACCTGGCCGCACGACGCGATCACGGCCAGGAAGAGGGTGAATCCGAAGCCCTCCCGCAGCTCGGGCGAGATCCGCACGCCGCGCCGGATCGTGTCCATCGCCTTGATGTCGTCGCCGGTGTCCATCGCGGTGCCCGACGTGCGGGCGGTGGTGGTGAGGGTCGTCATCTGACCTCGACCCCGCCCGGCTCGTGGGCGGCCTGCTCGTAGGCGTTGACCAGGTGGGCGTAGGACGGACTGCGTTCGAGCAGCTCGGCGTGGGTGCCGCGGTCGGCGATCCGGCCGTCCTCCAGGTGCACGACCTCGTCGGCCAGGGCGATGGTGGCCTTGCGGTAGGCGACCACGACCAGGGTCGCGCCCTTCCCGCCGGTCCGCAGGGCCTGCAGGATCCGCGCCTCGACCTCGGGGTCGACCGCGGAGGTGGCGTCGTCGAGGATCAGGAGGCGCGGGCGGCGCACCAGGGCTCGGGCGAGGCTGATCCGCTGGCGCTGGCCGCCGGACAGCGACGTGCCGCGCTCGCCGAGGCGGGTGTCGAGCCCATGACCGAGGGCGGCGACGAAGCCGTCTGCCTGCGCGGCGCGCAGCGCTGCCCAGACCTCCTCGTCGGACACGTCGGCTCCGAGGGTGACGTTGTCGCGCACGGTGTCGTCGAAGAGGAACGCCGTCTGCGGGACCAGGGACACCGACTCCGCGAGTGCACCCTTGCGGAGGTCGCGCAGGTCGGCCCCGTCGACCAGGATCCGGCCGGAGTCGGGGTCGATGAGCCGGGTGAGCAGGCTGGTGAGGGTGCTCTTGCCCGATGCGGTCGCCCCGACGAGGGCCACCGTGCGACCAGGCTCGACGACGAACGAGACGCCGTCGAGCAGTCGCGACTCACCGTCGTACGAGTAGTGGAGGTCGTCGACCTCGACCCGGGCGCCCTGGGCGGACGCACCGCGCAGGGTCGCGTCTCCGTGCACCATCGCGCCGGTGGCACGGAGCACCGAGCGGGTGCGGCGGAAGCCGACGACCGAGCGCGGGAACTCGCCGAGCAGCCAGCCGATGGCCCGGATCGGGAAGGAGACGATGGTCAGCAGGTAGGCGATGGTGACGACGTCGCCGGCGTCGGTCTGGCCGGCGAGCACGCGCGAGGTGCCGACGGCCAGGACCACGAGCACGCCGATGTTGGGCAGCGAGGCGAGGGTGGGGTCGAAGGCGGCGCGGATGGCGCCGGCCCTGGTGTTGACGTCACGCAGCTGGTGGACCCGGTTCCTGAATCGCTGGGTCTCCTCGCCCTCACGGCCCAGGGTCTTGACCACCATGGCGCCGTCGAAGGACTCGTGGGCGATCTCGCTGACCTCGGCGCGCAATCCCTGGGCCCGGGTCATCAGGGGCGAGGCCAGCCGCTGGTAGGCGAGGTTGGCGACCACGACCAGGGGGAAGACGAGCATCCCGACCAGGGCCAGCACCACGTCGGCGAACAGCATCTGGACCACCGCGATCGCCATCATGACCACGGTGCCGAGTGCCATCGGCAGGGGTGCAATCGGGCCCCAGGCCGCCTCGACGTCGGAGTAGGCGTTGGAGAGCAGCTGGCCGGTGGGGTGGCGCTGGTGCCACTCCATGGGCAGGGAGAGGTACTGCCGGGTGACGGCGCGTCGGGTGTGGGCCTGCATCCGGAACTGCATGACCCCGGCCCCGAGGCGCCGCGCCACGATGCCGACCGCACGCAGGATGGCGACGCCGAGGAACAGCGCGAGCACGGTCCAGAGCAGGGCGGGGTCGATCTCGCCCTCCTCGAAGGCGGGGATCAGCACGTGGTCGGTGGACCAGCCGAGCACCCAGGCGTCGGCGACGGTCAGCAGTGCGAAGAGCACGCTGCCGATGGTGGACAGGACGAAGATGCCGGGTTCGCGGCGGATGGCGTGGCCGAGTACGGCGAAGCCTTCGCGCGTCGTAGCTCCGCGCAGCTTCGCCTGCTCGTCCATCACGTCTTCGATTTCCCCCTCTGGCCATCACAGCCATCGCGACTGTGAGGGTATTCCACCAGCCCAACCCCTTACCACTCGCCGGCACGGGCCGCCGTACCCTCGGCTGACATGAGCCGAGACCTGCTTGCGCGGCGCGAGCGCCACGCCCTGTGCGACCTCGCCCTCGTACTTGGTGAGGACGCACCCACGCTGTCGGGCGACTGGACCGCCAAGGACCTCGTCACCCACCTGCTGCTGCGCGAGCACAGCCTCCTCGGCGCTCCCGGGCTGCTGATCCGGCCGCTCTCCCGCTTCACCGATCTCGAGATGGCGCGGATCGGGAAGAAGGACTTCACGGTGCTGGTCGAGCGCCTGCGCGGGCACGGGTTCACGCCTTACGCCATCCCGGCGGTCGACCGCGCCGTCAACACGTTGGAGTACTTCGTGCACCACGAGGACCTGCGCCGGGCCCAGCCCGGGTGGACGCCGCGGGACCTCGACCCCGCCGACGAGTCGGCGCTCTGGTCCGCGATCCGCGTCTTCGGCCGCGGCCTGGTGCGGCCGGCCGGAGTGCCCGTGCGGATCCGGCGGACCGACACCGGCGCCGAGGCGACACTGCGTCGAGGAGCCGACCCCGCCGTGCTCACCGGGATGCCCCAGGAGATCGTGATGTTCCTCTACGGACGCGACCAGCACCGCGGGCTCGGCTTCACCGGCCCGGACCAGCACATCGAAGCACTCCGCACCGCCGGCCTGGGCATCTGACCGAACGACGGGTCAGCGCACCGGGTGGCCGGCCGCGGCCAGGGTCGCCTTGACCTGGGCGATCCGCAGCGTGCCGAAGTGGAACACAGTGGCCGCGAGCACGGCGTCCGCGCCCGCCTCGACGGCCGGCGGGAAGTGGTCGGGGCGGCCGGCGCCGCCGGAGGCGATGACCGGGACGGTGACCTCGCCACGCACCGCTCGGATCAGGTCGAGGTCGAAGCCGTCCTGGGTGCCGTCGGCATCCATCCCGTTGAGCAGGATCTCCCCCGCTCCCAGCCCCGTGCCGCGGGCCGCCCACTCGATGGCGTCGAGGCCTGCGGATCGGCGACCACCGTGGGTGGTCACCTCGAAGCCGGAGTCGGTGCCGTGGGCGCGGCGGGCGTCCACCGAGAGCACCAGCACCTGGCTGCCGAACCGGTCGGCGATCTCGGCCACCAGGTCGGGCCGGGCGATGGCAGCGGTGTTGACGGCCACCTTGTCGGCACCCGCCCGCAGCAGCCGGTCGACGTCCTCGACGGAGGAGACTCCCCCACCGACCGTGAGCGGGATGAACACCTCCTCCGCGGTCCGGGAGACGATCTCCAGGGTGGTGGCGCGTCCCTCGTGGGAGGCCGAGATGTCGAGGAACGTGAGCTCGTCGGCGCCCTCGGCGTCGTAGGTCCGTGCCAGCTCCACGGGATCGCCGGCGTCACGGAGGTCGGTGAAGTTGATGCCCTTGACCACCCGGCCGGCGTCGACGTCGAGGCAAGGGATCACCCGTACGGCGAGGCTCATGATCGCCTCGTCAGCGCGAGCGCGTCCTGGAGCGTGAAGCGGCCCTCGTAGAGGGCGGTGCCGATGATCGCTCCCTCGACCCCGTGCGGCACCAGTTCCTGGAGCACCTCCAGGTCCGCGAGCTCGGTGATGCCACCGGACGCCACCACCGGGCGGTCGGTCGCGGCGCAGACGTCACGCAGCAGGTCGACGTTCGGCCCCTGCAGCATGCCGTCCTTGTTGACGTCGGTGACGACGTAGCGCGCGCAGCCCTCGGAGTCGAGCCGGGCCAGGACCTCGTAGAGGTCGCCGCCGTCCCGGGTCCAGCCCCGTGCCGCCAGCGTCCGGCCGCGTACATCGAGCCCCACGGCCACCCGGTCGCCGTACTCGGCGATGGCGGCCGCACACCACTCCGGCTGCTCGAGGGCGGCGGTGCCGATGTTGACCCGCCGGCAGCCGGACGACATCGCGGCCGCGAGCGACTCGTCGTCGCGGATCCCCCCGCTCATCTCGACGGCGATGTCGAGGGTGCCGACGATCCTGGCCTGGAGCTCGCGGTTGTGGCCGCGGCCGAACGCCGCGTCGAGGTCGACGAGGTGGATCCACTCCGCTCCCGCCTCCTGCCAGCGCAGGGCGGCCTCGACGGGGTCGCCGAACCGCTTCTCGGACCCGGCGACGCCCTGGACCAGCTGGACGGCCTGGCCGTCGGCGATGTCGACGGCGGGGAGGAGCTCGAGACGGGTCATGGTCATCTTCCGGATCAGAGGGTCTGGACCCAGTTGCGCAGCAGCCGGGCCCCGGCGTCGCCGGACTTCTCGGGGTGGAACTGGGTGGCGGTCAGCGGACCGTTCTCCACGGCGGCGACGAACCGGTCGCCGCCGTGCTCGGTCCACGTCACCAGTGGCGCGCGGGTGCGGTCGTTGGTCTGCAGCGTCCAGTCCCGAACGCCGTAGGAGTGCACGAAGTAGAACCGCTCCCCCGCGATCCCGTCGAAGAGGGTGCTGTCCTCCGGAGCCGAGACGGTGTTCCAGCCCATGTGCGGCACGACCGGCGCCTGCAGCCGCTCGACGACCCCGGGCCACTCGTCACAGCCCTCGGTCTCGACGCCGTGCTCGACGCCGCGCTCGAAGAGCACCTGCATGCCCACACAGATGCCCAGCACCGGGCGGCCACCGGCCAACCGGCGGTCGATCGTGCGGTGGCCACGGATCTCCCGGAGCCCGCTCATGCAGGCGGCGAAGGCACCGACGCCGGGTACGACCAGGCCGTCGGCGGCCTCGGCGGCAGCGTGGTCGGCGGTCAGGGTGACCTCTGCGCCCGCGCGCTCCAGGGCGCGGACGGCGGACCGGAGGTTCCCCGACCCGTAGTCGAGGACGACGACGGACTTCACCTAGGAAAGAGTTCCCTTGGTGGAGGGGACGCCGAGCTCGCGCGGGTCGATCGCGATCGCGTCGCGCAACGCCCGGGCGAACGCCTTGAACTGCGCCTCGACCACGTGGTGGGGGTCGCGGCCCGACAGGACCCGGACGTGCAGGGCGATCTGGGCGTGGAAGGCGAGGGTCTCGAAGACGTGACGGGTCAGCGATCCTGCGTAGTCGCCGCCGATCACGACGTACTCCTGTCCCTCGGGCTCGCCGACGTGGACGCAGTAGGGGCGGCCGGACACGTCGACGACGGCCTGCACCAGGGCCTCGTCGAGCGGGACCGTGGCGTCGCCGAACCGGCGGATGCCGCGCTTGTCGCCGAGCGCCTCGCGCAGCGCCTCCCCGAGCACGATCGCGGTGTCCTCGACCGTGTGGTGGGCGTCGATCTGCGTGTCACCGACGGTGTGGACCGAGAGGTCGATCAGCGCGTGCCGGGCGAAGGACTGCAGCATGTGGTCGTAGAACCCGACGTCGGTGGAGACCTGCGCCTTGCCGGTGCCGTCGAGGTCGACCTCGACGTGGACCTGCGACTCCTTGGTGGTGCGGTCGATCGTCGCTGTGCGGCTCATCGGACCTCCGTCCCGCTCGTTGCCACCTCGAGGGTGGCCAGCACCTCGGTGAGTGCCTTCCTGAATGTTCCCATCTCCGCAGGTGTGCCGATGGAGACCCGCAGCCAGCCGTCGGGGCCGGTCTCGCGGATCAGCACCCCGCGGTCCAGCAGAGCCTGCCAGACGGCGTGCCGGTCGGCGAAGCTCCCGAACAACGCGTAGTTGGCGTCGCTGTCCGCGACCGTCAGCCCCTGGGCCCGCAGCCAGGTCGACGCATGGCGTCGCGTTCGGCACGGAGGTCGGCGACCCGGCCGAGCAGCTCGGGCGCGTGCCGGAGCGCGGCCAGCGCCACGGCCTGGGTCACCGCCGACAGGTGGTAGGGCAGCCGGACGACGCGCAGCGCATCGCAGATCTCGGGCGCGGCGGCGAGGTAGCCCAGCCGGGCGCCCGCGAGCGCGAAGGCCTTGCTCATGGTGCGGGTGACGACCAGGTTGCGGTGTCGCGGCAGCAGCTCCAGCGCACTGGGCGTCCCGTCGCGGCGGAACTCGCCGTACGCCTCGTCGACCACGACCAGCCCGCTCTGCCCGTCACTGGCGACGCCTCGCAGAGCGCCGTGACCGCCTCCGGCGGCAGGGCCGTCCCGGTGGGGTTGTTGGGCGAGGGCAGGAGCACCACGGCCGGCCGGTGCTCCTCCGAGCACGGCCCGGGCGCGGTCGAGGTCGAGGGAGAAGTCCTCCTCGCGGTGGCCGACCACCCATCGGGTGTTCGTCACGCGGGCGTACTCCGGATACATCGAGTACGTCGGCGCGAAGCCGACCGCCGTCCGACCCGGCCCGGCGAAGGCCTGCAGCAGCTGCAGCATCACCTCGTTGGAGCCGTTGGCCGCCCACACCTGCTCGGGGCGCAGCGGGGCCCCCGTCGGCCGACAGGTAGTCCGCCAGCGCGGCCCGCAGGTCGGTGAGCTCTCGGTCGGGGTACCGGTTCAGGTGCGCCGCGGTCGCGGCCACTGCCGACGCCACGTCCGCGACGACCTCGTCGGACGGCGGGTAGGGGTTCTCGTTGACGTTGAGCCGCACGGGGACGTCGAGCTGCGGGGCGCCGTAGGGCTCGATGCCGCGCAGCTCCTCACGGAGCGGAGGGAAGACCATGTCAGTCCTCGAGGCGGGCGCGGACCGCGGCCCCGTGGGCTGGCAGGTCCTCGGCCTCGGCCAGGTCGACGACCTGCCCGGCGACCTCGGTCAGCGCCTCGCGGGTGTAGTCGACGACGTGGACCGCGCGCTGGAAGGTACGCACCGACAGCCCGGACGAGTGGCATGCGCAGCCCCCGGTGGGGAGCACGTGGTTGGACCCCGCGCAGTAGTCGCCGAGCGACACCGGCGTGAACGGCCCGACGAAGACCGCGCCCGCGTTGTGGACCCGGGCCGCGACGCCGGCGGCGTCCTCGGTGTGGATCTCGAGGTGCTCGGCGGCATAGCCGTTGACGACGTCGAGGCCCTGCTCGAGGTCGTCGACGAGCACGATCCCGGACTGCTGCCCGGCCAGCGAGGTCCGGATCCGCTCGGCGTGCCGGGTCACCGACACCTGCTTGTCCAGCTCGGCCTCGACCTCGTCGGCCAGCGCCTCCGATGGCGTGACGAGGACGCTGGCGGCCAGCGGGTCGTGCTCGGACTGACTGATCAGGTCGGCAGCGACGTACGCCGCGTCGGCGGTGTCGTCGGCGAGGATCGCGATCTCGGTGGGCCCGGCCTCGGAGTCGATACCGACGACGCCCTTGAGCAGGCGCTTGGCCGACACCGTGTAGATGTTGCCGGGCCCGGTGACCAGGTCGACCCGGCGGCAGGGTCCGGCGCCGTGGGCGAACATGGCGATGGCCTGGGCGCCTCCGACGGCGTAGACCTCCTCGATCCCCAGCAGGGCGCACGCGGCCAGGATGTTGGGGTGCGGCAGCCCGGCGTGCTCCCGCCGAGGGCTGGAGGCAAGTGCGATGGACCCGACGCCCGCAACCTGCGCGGGCACGACGTTCATGACCACGCTCGAGACACGAGCGGGGCGACGCCGCCCGGTGCGTAGAGACCGACCCGCGACACCGGCACCAGCCGGTGGGTCACCCGCGCGCCGGGCGCCAGGTCGGTGACGACGTCACGCTCGAGCTCGGCCTCGCAGGTGATCCGCAGCCTCCGCACGGATTCCTCCAACCCGGCCCGCACCGCCGGGTCGAGCCGGGCCAGCGCCTCCTCGAGAGCGCTGGGCGGGACCACGATGTCGTCCTGCTCGACGCCGTCGAACCGTCCGGAGAACTCGCGGATCGCGTCCACGCCACGGTCACGGACCGCGTCACAGATCGGACGCACCTCATGGGTGGCGGCCTCGACGTCGAACGCCGCGCGCGGGACCGCGGCGCGGTAGTCGAACGAGGCGTCAGCGCCACGCAGGTCGATGCGGCGAATCATGGCGCAGAGTCTAGTTTGGGGGCTGCCCAGCGGCCCGATGTCGTGCCTCCCGTGGGACGCGCCCGGCCTTGATTACAGTCGGCAACGTGAGCGAGCGGCTGCCGATGTTTCCCCTGAACGCGGTGCTGTTCCCCGGCGTCAGCGTTCCGCTCAAGGTCTTCGAGGACCGCTACCGCGCGCTGGTCCACCACCTCCTGCGCGAGCCGGACCCGACGCTGCGCCAGTTCGGCTCGGTCGGGATCCGGGAGGGCTACGAGGTCGGCGAGCACGGTGCCCAGTCGCTCTACCGCGTGGGCTGCCGGGTGAAGCTCTCCGACGTGGAGTCGCACCCCGACGGGACCTTCGATGTGATGGCGGTCGGGCTGGACCGGATCCAGCTGGAGCGGCTCGACACCAGTGGCGCCTTTCCCGTGGGGCACGTGGTGGCTCGGCCCGAGCCGGAGGCCGACGTACCGGCCGAGGTGGTCGAGCGGGCCCGGGCCACCTTCGCGGCCTACCGCGTGGCCGTCGGCTCGATCCGCTCCGACCCCTACCCCGACGAGCTCCCACGCGACCCCGGCATGCTGTCGTGGACGCTCGCCGCCGTCGCGCCGCTGCCCATGCACGAGCGACAGGCCCTGCTGGAGGCGGAGGATCCGGCCGACCGGCTGAGCATGGTCACCGACCTCCTGCGGCTCGAGCTCCGCGCGATGAACGTCATCCCGTCACTGCCCGCGACCGAGGTGGCGCGCACCCGCTGGTCGCCCAACTGACGACTCAGTCGGTCGTCAACCGGACCATGCCGTGGCCGGTGTCGCCGTCCTGCCAGCTGCTGATCCCGAGGCCCTCGAGCGGCTCGAGGTTCTCCCTGGCCTCGGGGTCACCTTCGGCCAGTCCGGTGAGCCAGTCGCCGCCCGCGTCGAAGTTGACGAAGACGATGGCGCCGGCCCGCTCAGCCTCGCGGACGACGTTGCGGAAAGCCTCGGAGTCGCCGAGTCCGCCGTCATCGAGGATCTCGCCGAGGTAGTCGTCATTGGGGCCGATCGCGACCACGTCTCCCGCGGACCGGCTGCGCAGAGGCTCGCTCATCGGTTCGCCGAGCCGGTTGCGGACCTTGTCGAGCACGCCCTCGATCGCATCGGCGTCCCCCTTGACCTTGATCCCGACCGGGATGTCGCTGCCGTCCTCGCTGTTGGCGAAGGCCTCGGGGTCGAAGTCGCTGCCGATCGCGATCACGGTCGAGTCACCGAACAGGGTCTCGAGGTCCTCCGGGAGCGCCAGGCCAGTCCACTTCTCGGCCTGGGCGACCATCTGCTCCGGGGTCTCCCCGCTTCCGAGCATGCCCCCGATCTGGTCCAGAAGGCCTTGCGCCCAGCCGTCCTGCAGCCCGACACCGATCGCCGCCGCGGTGTCCGCGGGAAGCGAGGCGAGCACGTCGTCACCCGCGTCGGTGGCGAACAAGCTCTGCCGCATCGCAGCCGCGTCGCCCACGGACTCGAGCTCGAGGGCGCCGTCATCGAAGCGGAGCGTGGCGGCCACCCCCTGGAAGTTCCGCAGGTTCCTCGACCATCGCGTCGGCGGCAGGTCGGGCTCGACCTCCAGCTCCGAGCTGTACGCCGCACTCCCCGGCCCGACTCGGCTGAGCCTGCCCCTCCGGACATCCCCATCATCGGGTCCGAAGGGGACGCCCAGCTCGTCGAGGTTGTCGGCCAGGTAGTCACCGGCAGCCGGCGAGGCGTAGAGGTTGAGGACGCCCGCGTCGCCGACCTCGTCCGTCCACTTCTGGTAGGTCTCGTCGTCGGCCAGCGTGGCCTTGTCGGTCTCGGCGGCAACCTCCTCGGCCAGCGCCTCGGTCTCGGCCACCACCGCCCAGTCACCGGTGACCGTCCAGCCACCAGCCTGCCCCTCGGCGCACTCCTGGATCCGGGCCAGTCCGTCGGAGGCCGCGTCCTCGTCCTTGACCTGCAGCACGGCGACCGGGACCGGCTGATCCTTGCCCAGGTCGACGGCGGCCACAGCCGCCCGGTCACCGAGCCAGGGCTCGATGTCCCGCGCGTAGTCCAGGCCCTCGCAGGCCTCGGAGACCTCGCCCTCGTCGAAGATCTTCCGCTTGATGTCGTCGTCGGTGTCCAGGCCGATCTCGTCCTTGAAGGCCGGGAACTTGTTGAGCATCCGGATCGCCTCGATCTTCTGCCCACCGCTCGGGTCCAGGTCGATGCTGGCGTAGCCGAGCGTGGAGGCGGGAAGCGCCTCGGTCGGCTGCGCCCCGGTGCCGAAGAACGAGGTGGCGGCCCACACGGCTCCGCCGACGGCGGCCAGACCGAGCACCGCCACGCCCGTCAGGACGGCCCTGCGCCGTCCGCCACCTCCGCCGCTGCTGCGCTCGCGCTCCAGCGGCGCGCCGCCGCCCTGCTCGAGGTACTCCGGCCGGGAGCCTTCGGGCGGCATGGAGCTGGTCATCGTTCCCCCTGTGGTCATGCAATGCGAACGTGCGGACGCGCGGTTGCGTTCCGGCGCGCAAATCCTATCCAGCACCCGGTGGACGGGAGCCCCGGATCGCTCAATCGGCGTGGCGCTTGGCCAACCCCAGGAGCACGACGGCGAGGCCGAGGGTCGCCCCGGCCGGAAAAGCGACGTAGGGGCTGGTCCCGACGATCCGCAGGTCGCTCGGCAGGCGGGTCCCGTTGCGCGCGGTCTCGGCGAGCTCTCGTGGGTCGGGCGGGCCCAGCGCCTGCCCGACCTGGACCATCACCCAGCCGGCCAGCGCGGCCCCGACCAGCACCGCCACGAGGGTCACCAGCTCGGCGCGGTCGAGGAACAGCCCGCACAGTGCCCCCACGAGAAGGCCGGCGACCGACGCGACGAGGACGTAGAGGCCGGTGGCGGAGAACTCGGCCTGCAGGCCGGTCAGTCCCAGCAGCCACTTGTGGTCGACCACCACGCCTGTCGACGGGGTCCACAGCCACTGCCAGACGACGCCGGCCAGGGCGCCGACAACCGCGCAGACGACCAGGGCGATGCCGGCCTGGGCGATCGCGGGCCGCACCGAGCCGGACCGCGTCGGCGCCGGCTCGTGGGTCAGCTGCTCAGGCATCCCGGCCCCAGAAGATGCTTGAGGTCGGCGAACAGGGCGGGGCTGGGGGTGACGCGGAGCCGGTCGTCGAGCCGCATCACGGTGGTGGCGTTGCGGGCCAGCAGCCGCAGCTGCACCTCGGTCATCCCTGGGTGGGTGCCCAGGACGTCCTTGAGCTGCCCGACCACCGGCGGTGTGCAGCGTGTCGACGGCAGGTTGATCACGACCGGACCGGCCGGGCCCTCGGAGAGGTCGGGCACGGTGACCTCGATGGCCTGGATCTCGGGCTGGTCCTTGCTGCGCGAGAGCCGTCCCTTGACGGTGATGATGGCGTCCTCGGTGAGGTAGGTGCTGGCCAGCTGGTAGGCGCTGGGGAACAGCAGGACGTCGATCGCACCGTCGAGGTCCTCGAGGGTCACCAGCGCCCAGTTGTCGCCACGCTTGGTGATCTTGCGCTGCACCGAGGTGACCAGGCCGCAGATGGTCAGCACCGTCCCGTCGGGCCGCTCCTCGTCGAGCATCAGCTGGCCGATGCTGCAGTCGGTGCCGTTGGACAGCAGGTGCTCGAGGCCAAGCAGGGGATGGTCGGAGACGTAGAGGCCGAGCATCTCCCGCTCGTGGCCGAGCAGCGTGGTCTTGTCCCACTCGTCGATGTCGGGCACCGCCACCGAGATGCCGAAGCCGGCGTCGGGGCTGTCGGCGTCCAGGCCCCCGAACAGGGAGTCCTGGCCGATCGCCTCGTTGCGCTTGATGTCGACGTACTGGTCGACCGCGGTCTCGTGGATGGCGACCAGGGCGCGGCGGTGGTGCTTCATCTCGTCGAACGCACCGGCCTTGACCAG
The DNA here is from genome assembly GCA_963841625.1 of uncultured Actinomycetota bacterium. Classification (GTDB taxonomy): domain Bacteria; phylum Actinomycetota; class Actinomycetes; order Propionibacteriales; family Nocardioidaceae; genus Nocardioides. The sequence goes on from CAWJDH010000009.1 coordinate 1,275,753, forward strand.
CGACTCGATCACCCGCTTGTTGCAGACGAGGGCGGGCACCTTCTCCATGAAGTCGTTGAAGTCGGTGAACCGTCCCTTCTCCTCGCGGGCGGCCACGATGCCGGAGACGACGTTGGCCCCGACGTTGCGGATGGCGGTCAGCCCGAACCGGATGTCGTTGCCGACCGGGGTGAAGGTCGACTGCGACTCGTTGACGTCGGGCGGCAGCACCTGGATCTTCATCCGCCGGCACTCGTTGAGGTAGATCGCCATCTTGTCCTTGTCGTCCTTGACGGACGTGAGGAGCGCGGCCATGTACTCGGCCTTGTAGTGCTCCTTGAGGTAGGCGGTCCAGTAGGAGATCAGGCCGTAGGCCGCGGTGTGGGCCTTGTTGAAGGCGTAGTCGGAGAACGGGACCAGCACGTCCCAGAGCGCCTTGATGGCGCGGTCGGAGTAGCCGTTGGCGCGCATGCCGTCGGAGAAGGGGACGTACTCGGCGTCGAGCACCTCCTTCTTCTTCTTGCCCATGGCGCGACGGAGCAGGTCGGCCTGACCCAGGGTGTAGCCCGCGAGCTTGCGGGCCACCTCCATGACCTGCTCCTGGTAGACGATCAGCCCGTGGGTCTGGCCGAGGATCTCCTTCAGGGGCTCCTCGAGCTCGGGGTGGATCGGAGTGATCTCCTGCTTGCCGTTCTTGCGGAGGGCGTAGTTGGTGTGGCTGTCGACGCCCATCGGGCCGGGACGGTAGAGCGCCAGGACCGCCGAGATGTCCTCGAAGTTGTCGGGACGCATCAGCCGCAGCAGGCTTCGCATCGGGCCGCCGTCGAGCTGGAAGATGCCGAGAGTGTTGCCGGTGCCGAGCAGCTTGTAGGCCGCCGCGTCGTCGAGCGGGAGGTCCTCGAGCACCATCGTCTCGCCGCGGTTGATCTCGATGTTGCGCACACAGTCGTCGAGAACGGTGAGGTTGCGCAGCCCCAGGAAGTCCATCTTGATCAGCCCGAGCCGCTCGCAGGTCGGGTAGTCGAACTGGGTGATGATGGCGCCGTCCTGGGGGCGCTTCATCAGAGGAATGACGTCCCTCAGGGGCGCGCTGGACATGATCACGCCGGCCGCGTGGACGCCCCACTGGCGCTTGAGCCCCTCCAGCCCACGGGCGGTGTCGACGACCTGCTTGACGTCGTTGTCGGAGTCGTAGAGCGAGCGGAACTCGCCGGCCTCGCCGAAGCGAGGGTGTGCCTCGTCGAAGATGCCGGCGAGCGGGACGTCCTTGCCCATCACCGCCGGGGGCATCGCCTTGGTGATCCGGTCGCCCATCGCGAAGGGGTAGCCGAGGATCCGGGAGGAGTCCTTGACCGCCTGCTTGGCCTTGATCGTGCCGTAGGTGACGATCATCGAGACGCGGTCGTCGCCGTACTTCTCGGAGACGTAGCGGATCACCTCGCCGCGCCGGCGCTCGTCGAAGTCGATGTCGAAGTCGGGCATCGACACGCGGTCGGGGTTGAGGAACCGCTCGAAGATCAGGCCGTGCTTGAGCGGGTCGAGGTCGGTGATCCGCAGGGCGTAGGCGCACATCGAGCCCGCGCCGGAGCCGCGGCCGGGGCCGACGCGGATGCCGTTGTCCTTGGCCCAGGTGATGAAGTCGGCGACCACGAGGAAGTAGCTGCAGAAGCCCATCTGGGTGATGACGCCGACCTCGAAGTCGGCCTGCTTCCGGACGTCGTCCGGGATGCCCTGGGGATAGCGCGCCTGGAGACCGGCCTCGACCTCCTTGACGAACCAGGACGTCTCGTTCTCGCCCTCGGGGACCGGGAAGACCGGCATGTAGGTGCCGTTGCCCTCGGTGAACGAGACGTCGCAGCGCTCGGCGATGAGCAGCGTGTTGTCGCAGGCCTCCTTGAGGCCGTGGCGGTGCTCCCAGAGGTCGCGCATCTCGCCGGCGGACTTGAGGTAGTAGCCGTCACCGTTGAACCGGAACCGCTTCGGGTCGGACATGACGCTGCCCGAGGAGACGCAGAGCAGGTGTTCGTGGGCACCGGCGTCCTGCTGGTGGACGTAGTGGGAGTCGTTGGTGGCGATCGGCGGGATGCCGAGGTCCTTGGAGAGGCGCAGGAGGCCCTCGCGGACGCGGTTCTCGATGTCGAGCCCGTGGTCCATCAGCTCGAGGAAGTAGTTGTCCCGGCCGAGGATGTCCTGGAAGTCGGCAGCGGCCTGCCGGGCCTTGTCGTAGTCACCGATCCGCAGCCAGGTCTGGACCTCGCCGGACGGGCAGCCGGTGGTCGCGATGAGTCCCTGGGAGTATTCGGCGAGGAGCTCCCGGTCGGCCCGGGGTTGGTAGAAGAAACCCTCCATCGAGGCCCGGCTGGAGAGCCGGAAGAGGTTGTGCATGCCGGCCGTGGTCTCGGCCAGCAGGGTCATGTGGGTGTAGGCGCCCGACCCGGAGACGTCGTCGTCGCCCCCGTCGTTCCACCGGACCCGCTTCTTGTCGTAGCGGGAGGTGTTGGGCGTGAAGTAGGCCTCGGTGCCGATGATCGGCTTGATCCCGTGGGCCTTCGCCTTCGACCAGAAGTCGTAGGCCCCGAACACGTTGCCGTGGTCGGTCATCGCGATCGCGCCCATCCCGAGCTCCGCGGTGCGGGCGAACAGGTCGTCGAGCCGGGCCGCCCCGTCGAGCATGGAGTACTCGGTGTGGACGTGGAGGTGGGCGAAGGAGTCGGACGCCATCTACGGTGATGCTCCTCGGACGTCGTGCGGGTTGACGCTGGGCTGACTAATCGGGGCAGGCTTCAGCAACCTCGGTGAGCGCACCGAGCAGCGTTGCTGGGGAAGGATCTCACCCTAAGCGATCACGGAAGCCACTGTAGGGAGACCCACCGACATCAGTCCCGCGACGGCCGACCCCAGGTGTGGCTCCGCTCGACCTCGATCCACGCGCTGACCCGCGGCCTGTCGCGCTTGGGGTACTCGTCCCGGCCGTACTGCCTCGCCAGGCGGTCGATGTCGGAGAGATCCTCGTCGTCGCGCCACTCGACCACGCGACCCTGCAGGCTGACGTGGGTGTACCAGTTGTCGGCGCCCAGGACGGTCAGCGAGACCCGGGGGTCCTTGCGCAGGTAGTCGATCCGCTTCCGTCCGCCGTCCATGTTGACCAGGATCCGGTCGCCGTCCAGGAGGTACCACGTCGCCACCGAGACGGGCTGGCCGTCGGGCCGGACCGTGCTGATCACCGCCGGGTTGGCGGCCTCCAGGAAGGTCCGGATCTCGTCACTGAGTGCTTGCGTCATGGACCTCATCTTGCCCCGGCTACCGTCGTCGCATGAACGATGACCTGCCACCCGAGCTCCGTGGCGTTTCTCCTGACCCGGTGCGCGAGCCGACGACGCCGCTCTGGGTGCGCGTGGTGGCTCTGGTGCTGATCGTGGCGCTGGTGGGCTACTTCGTGATCTCGGCGTTCTAGTCGCCGCGCACCGCGTCCAGCGACTCGGTGATGACCGCGTCGATGATGCGACGCAGCCGGTCCTCCCCCAGCACCGGGGCACGACGCGCCATCGTGGCCGCGATCTCGGCCTCGCGCACCGGGTCGCGAGTGGCATCCGGCTTGTGCGACTGCACCGCGCGGGTGAGGGCAACCCTTCGTGCGAGCAGGTCACCGAGCTGGTGGTCGACGTCGTCGATCAGCCGACGGAAGAAGGTGAGCGGATCACTCCCGGGCCAGGCCATCTTGATGTCGGGCGACTTCTCCTCGTTGGCGGAGCCGTCAGTGTGTTCCAGCTCGACCAGACCGCGGCGTGCGTAGAACTCGTGGGCCGGGGTGTTCATCTCGAAGACCCAGAGGCAGAACCCGCCGGGTCGCTGCTGCTTCACGAGGTCCAGCAGCGCGGAGCCGATCCCCCGTCCCGCGAGCCCGGGAACGACGTACAGGTCGTCGAGCCAGCTCTGGGTGAACCGCGCGTAGCCGCCCACCTCCCCGTCGAGCTCGGCGACCCAGACCGTGTCCGTGCCGCGCAGACGGCTGTCCAGCCACTCGCGCACGTCGTCTTCCGGGTGGACCGACGGCGGCATCGCGGCGGTGCGCCGCGCGGACAGGTGGACGTCGGCCACGGCAGCCGCGTCCGACACCTCCGCCGGACGCAGGGTGAGGTCAGGCTCAGTCGGCATCGCGGATCACGTCGAGGGCGTGCGCCAGGTCGTCGGGGTACGACGCCTCGTACTCGACGTACTTGCCGGAGTCGGGGTGCTCGAAACCCAGCTTGACGGCGTGCAGCCACTGCCGGTCCAGCCCCACGCGTCGGGCCAGGGCGGGGTCGGCACCATAGGTGAAGTCCCCGACGCAGGGATGCTTCAGCGCCGCCATGTGCACCCGGATCTGGTGGGTACGCCCCGTCTCGAGGGTGATCTCGAGGAGGCTGGCGAACCGGTGCGCCTCGAGCGTTTGGTAGTGCGTCACGCTGTGCCGGCCGTCGGCCATGACGGCGAACTTGTAGTCAGCCTTGGGGTGGCGGCCGATGGGGGCGTCGACGGTCCCCTCCAGCGGGTCCGGGTGACCCTGGACGAGCGCGTGGTAGGTCTTGTCGACCGCGCGGCGACGGAAAGCGTTCTTGAGCAGGGAGTAGCCGTGCTCCGACTTGCAGATGACCATCACCCCCGACGTGCCGACGTCGAGCCGCTGCACGATCCCCTGACGCTCCGAGGCTCCGCTGGTGGCGATCCGGAACCCTGCTCCGGCCAGGTGGCCGACGACGGTCGGGCCGGACCATCCGGGCGAGGGATGTACGGCGACCCCGACCGGCTTGTCGATCACCACGATCGAGTCGTCGTCGTGGATGATCTTGATCCCCTCGACGATCTCCGGGCGGACCGCGAGCTGGTCGGCCCGGGCGGGAATCGTCACGTCAAGGACCTCGCCGGGCGACACCCGGTCGCTCTTGCTGGTCGCGGAGCCCTCCACGAGGACGTGGCCGTCCGCGATCAGCTCCGCGGCTCGCGTCCGGGAGAGTCCGAACATGCGGGAGAGGGCGGAGTCGAGCCGCTCCCCCGCCATCCCGTCGGGGACCGTGACGACCCGGTGGTCGACGTTCACGCCTCCCGCTCCCGGGCCGCGGCGCGGGTCCCGTCGATGCCGATGCCCCTGACCGCCTGGAGCAGGATGAGGCCCGCCGCCACATTGATGCAGATGTCGGCCACGTTGAAGACCGGCCAGTGCGGCACCATCAGGAAGTCCACCACGTGACCGCGGAACGGCCCCGGCTCGCGCAGGATGCGGTCGGTGAGATTGCCGCAGACGCCGGCCAGCAGGAGCCCCATCGCCCAGGCCCAGGCGCGGGTCCCGACCCTGCGCCCGAAGTAGACGACCACGGCCGCTGCGGCGATCGCGATCCCGCTGAGCAGGAGGGTGTATTCGGTCCCGGCGCTGAATGCTGCCCCGGGGTTGCGGGTCAGATGCAGGACCAGCCAGCTGCCGACGAGCTCGACGTCCACACCTCCGGAGAGCTTCTCCACGGCAAGGGTCTTGGTGGCGACGTCGACCAGGTAGGCCACGACCGCGACCAGGACGAGGGTCAGCCTGAACCGCGGTGCTACCCCGGGAGATGGAGTCGAAGGGGATGATCCGGTGTCGCTCAGCGACGTTCCTCGCGCTGCTTGCATGTCAGGCACAGTGTCGCACGGGGGAATGCCATGGCCCGCATCTTGCCGATCGGGTTGCCGCACGACTCGCACACGCCGTAGGTGCCGTTGTCGATGCGGGCGAGAGCGCGGTCGATCTGCGCCAGCTTCTCGCGCTCATTGTTGAGGACGGTCAGCTCGTGGTCCCGCTCGAAGCTGGTTGCGCCCATGTCGGCCTGGTCGTGCCCGGCACCGTCACCGGCGTCGCGCATCAGCCCGACCAGCTCGGCTTCCTGCGCCTCGAGGGCGCGGGTGACCCGCTCCCGGTCGTGGTGGAGCTCGTCGAGCACTTCCTTGATCTCCGCCTTGGTCCAGGCACCCTCACCCTCCTTGACCTTGAGGGCACTGGCCTTCTTGGCGGCCGTCGCGGCGCTCTTCGCCGGAGCCTTCTTTGCGGGCGCCTTCTTGGCCGGCGCCTTGGCCGCGGGGGCCTTCTTGGCGGGGGCCTTCTTGGCCGGCGCCTTCTTGGCCGGCGCCTTCTTGGCAGCAGACTGCTTCGCCACCGGCGCCTTCGTGGCCTTGTCGGTCGTCGCCTTCTTGGCCGGGGCCTTCTTCGCGGGCGCCTTCTTCGCGGGCGCCTTCTTGGCCGGCGCCTTCTTCGCGGGCGCCTTCTTCGCGGGCGCCTTCTTCGCGGGCGCCTTCTTGGCCGGAGCCTTCTTGGCCGGCGCCTTCTTCGCGGGCGCCTTCTTGGCGGGCGCCTTCTTGGCCGGCGCCTTCTTCGCCGGCGCCTTCTTGGCCGGCGCCTTCTTGGCCGGCGCCTTCTTGGCCGGAGCCTTCTTGGCCGGCGCCTTCTTGGCCGGCGCCTTCTTGGCCGGAGCCTTCTTGGCCGGAGCCTTCGTCGCTGCGGCCTTCTTGGCGGGCGCCTTCGCGGCGGAGGTGGCCTTGGCGGACGGCTTGCGGGCAATGACCTTGCGAGCCGCGGACGCTGCCGATTTGGCAAGCGACTTCCTGGTGCTGCGAGCCATGAACTGGGGCCTTCCCTCGAGCCGGGCGCCATTGTGGCGGGAGCCACAGTGTCGACGGGAGGTTAGCCGCTGACCGAGACCGACTCAAACTCGGCACGCCGGACGCGACGACGCGGCCGGTCTCGCGTAGAGACCGACCGCGTCGGAGCTGCGGCTGCGGGGGTGTTTAACCCTCCTCGTCGCCCAGGATCGAACGGAGGCGCTTGGGGGCCACGGGCTCCTGACCCGGTCGGCCGGTGTCGCCGGGTCCTTCGAGGGCCTCGAGCTGCTGGCTGAAGTAGCTCTTGAGCCGCGACCGGTACTCACGCTCGAACGAGCGCAGATTCTCGACGTCGGCGTTGAGCTTGTCGCGCTGCTTCTCCAGCTCGCCGAACATCTGCTGACGACGCTCTGCGGTCTCGGAGTCGAGCATCTGGGCACGCGAGCGGGCCTCGGCCTCGAGCCGGTCGGCCTTGCCCTTTGACTCGGAGTCGAGCCGCTCGGCCTTGGTGCGGGCCTCGCCCACGATCCGGTCGGCTTCGTTCTTGGCCTCCTCGACCAGCTCGTCGGCGTTGCGCGTGGCAATCTCGAGCAGACGGGCTGCGGCGTTGGACGCCTCGGGCACGGTCTCCACCCGGATCGTCTCGACCGAGGACTCCGCCACGGCCCGCGTGGGAGCCTTGGGCTCCTCCTTGGGCTCGGGCTTGGGGGGCTCCGGAGCCTTCTCGGGAACCGGTGGCGGCGCCGCCACCGTTGCGTCGCCCGACTGCGCCGCGGACAACTTCGCCCTCAGGTCGTCGTTCTCCTTCGTGAGGCGACCGAGCTCGGCCTCCACCTCGTCGAGGAACTGGTCGACCTCTCCCATGTCGTACCCCTCGCGGAGACGCACCGGAGTAAAGCGCTTGTTGCTCACGTCCTCAGGCGTCAGCGGCATGACCTCACCCATTCCTTGGTCGGGTACACGAAAGTCTGTCGGTCGAACAATAGCGCCTGACGCGGGGGTCTCAATCGTCGGCCGACGTTCATGTCAGGAACACCGCGTCGTTCACCCGCAACAGGACGTAGGCGGCCACCAGCACGATGAGGAAGCTGAGGTCCAGGGCGAAGTTGCCGATCCGCAACGGCGGGATCACCCGACGCAATGCCTTGATGGGCGGGTCGGTCACGGAGTAGACCACCTCGAGGATCACCAGCAGCACCCCGCGCGGGCTCCAGGACCTCGCGAAGACCTGGACCCAGTCGACGATGAACCGGATCCACAGCAGCGCGATGAAGATGAAAAGCAGGACATGGATGATCGAGCCGACGATCTGCATCGGGTCGGGCCTCAGCTCTGGTTGAAGAAACCGCCCTCGGCGATGCGCTGCTTGTCCTCGGCAGCGACGGTCACGTTCGGCGGGGACAGCAGGAACACCTTGTTGGTCACGCGCTCGATGCTGCCACGGGTCGCAAACACCAGGCCCGCGGCGAAGTCGACGAGCCGCTTGGCGTCGGTGTCGTCCATCTCCGAGAGGTTCATGATCACCGGCGTGCCGTCGCGGAAGTTCTCGCCCACGGTGCGCGCCTCGTTGTAGGTGCGCGGGTGAAGGGTCGTGATGCGGGACAACTCTGCTACCACTCCTGTGGGGCCGGGGGCCGGTCGGCGGCGCTCGGCGAGGTCGGACACTGATGCACGCGCGGGAGTGGGCCTGGGAGTCCGTCCGGCCGGCACCGAAGGGGTGTGGTCGGAGGTCTCGTAGTCGCCGTCGTAGTCGTCGTCGTACCGGGTGTCCTCGAGCAGGCCGAGGTATTCACCGATCCTGCGCATCGCGCCGCTCATGACTTCGTCCTCCGGTAACTCCTGCGCCCTGCGGCGCTGATGTGTGTTTTGGACACTACTTGACCTGTGGCCTCGATCCGAGGATCGCGGTGCCGATGCGCACGTGTGTCGCGCCGGCCCGGACCGCCTCCTCGAGGTCTGCACTCATCCCGGCGGAGAGCCAGGTCGCCTCCGGTCGTGAGGAGGCGAAATCCGTGTGGATCGCCGCGAGTCGCTGATAGGGACCTCGTGGTTCGACCCCGAGGGGCGCCACCGCCATCAAGCCCCGGAGCCGGAGCATGCCAGCGGCCTCGATCTCCTCGGCCAGTGCGGGTACGTCGTCCGGTGCGGCGCCCGAGCGCCCCTCGGAGTCCGGGTCGTCCAGGCTGACCTGGATCAGGCAGTCGACCGGGTGCGAGCGTCCGTGGGCGCCCTCGTTGAGCCGGCGCACCAGCTTGCGGCGGTCGACTGACTCCACCACGTCGGCGTACGAGGCCACCGCCGCGGCCTTGTTGCTCTGCAGCCCGCCGATGAAGTGCCACCGCAGGTCGAGGTCACCGCACTCGGCGGCCTTCGCCTCCGCCTCCTGGTGGCGGTTCTCGCCGATGTCGGTGACGCCGAGCTCCGCGAGGAGGCGGACGTCGGAGACCGGGAAGAACTTGGTGACGACGACCAGGGTGACTTCGCCCGGGTTGCGTCCGGCGTCTTCGCAGGCGGCGCTGATCCGCTCCTGCACGCGGGCGAGACCGGCGGCGATCTGGTCGCGTCGCTCGTTCATCGCTCCCGCTCCTCGCGCAGCCGGATCAGCCCGGCCAACCTTCCGGCGCTCGTTCCGTCCCGCCGGAAGGAGTAGAGGTCCGCCGACTCGCGGGTGCAGCGAGACACGTCGTGGACGGCGACACCCAGACCCGTCAGCTGTGCCCTGACGCCGGCACCCAGGTCGAGGGAGGCGGTACCCCAGGAAGTGGTGGCGATGCTTGCGGGAACGGCGGCACCCACCTCGGCCTGCATCGACTCGGGGACCTCGTAGCAGGCGCCGCACACATGGGGACCGATCCAGGCGGTGATGGACCGCGCCCCCAGCTCGCGCATCCTGTCCACCGTCGCCGGCACGATTCCGGCGGCGAGCCCCGGGCGCCCGCAGTGGGCGGCTCCGATGACAGCAGCGTCCGCGTCGGCCAGCAGCACCGGCACGCAGTCCGCGGCCCGCACCATCAGGACCACGCCGGCCTCACGGCTCACGATGCCGTCGGCGTCCGGACGGGCGGTCGACGCTCGTTCGCCCACCACGACCTCGCCGCCGTGGACCTGGTGCAGATCGGCCAGCCGGTCGTCAGGGGCGAAGTCGTCGAGGACGATCTTCAGGTTCCTGGCGACGACCTGTGGGTCGTCCTCCCCCTCGAGAGCCAGGTTCAGCGACTCGAAGGGCGCGGCACTGGCCCCGCCGTGCCGGTCGGTGAAGGCCAGCTCGGCGGGGCCGTGCGTTGACTTGAAGAGGTACAGCGAAGATCCCCTGCTACTTCAGGAAGTCGGGCACGTCCAGGTCGTCGTCGTCGAACTGGACCTGGCGCGGCTGCCGGGCGGGTGTGGCGGAGGGCTCCCTCCCGGCCGGGGCGGCGGCGGGTGCGGGCTTCCGCGGCTCGGGCTGCTCGGCCGGCGGACGGGCGGCCGGCTGGGAAGCCTGCTCCGGCTTCGCACGGGTAGCGACCTGCTGGGCCGCGGCCCGGGTCTCGGCCTGGCTCTGCTGCGGCCGTGTCTCCCGGCGAAGGACCGTGCCCTCGTCGCGACGCTGGGGCATGCCCCCGTCGAAGCCGGCAGCGATCACGGTCACGCGCACCTCGTCACCGAGGGCGTCGTCGATCGTGGCCCCGAAGATGATGTTGGCCTCGGCGTGAGCGGCCTGGGCGACCAGCGCCGCAGCCTCGTTGATCTCGAACAGGCCGAGGTCCGACCCGCCCGCGATCGAGAGCAGGACACCGTGGGCACCCTCGATCGAGGCCTCGAGCAGCGGGCTGGAGACCGCCATCTCGGCAGCCGCGACCGAACGGTCCTCGCCGCGCGCCGAGCCGATCCCCATGAGCGCCGAGCCGGCGTTGGCCATCACCGACTTCACGTCGGCGAAGTCGAGGTTGATCAGACCCGGCGTCGTGATCAGGTCGGTGATGCCGGAGACACCCTGGAGCAGCACCTGGTCGGCCTGCTTGAAGGCGTCGAGGACCGACACGTTGCGGTCACTGATCGACAGCAGCCGGTCGTTGGGGATCACGATGAGGGTGTCGACCTCCTCGCGCAGCTGGGAGATCCCCTCCTCGGCCGAGTTGGCACGACGGCGTCCCTCGAACGCGAACGGCCGGGTGACCACGCCGATGGTGAGGGCGCCCAGGGACCTCGCGATCCGGGCGACCACGGGAGCGCCGCCGGTGCCGGTGCCACCACCCTCGCCGGCGGTCACGAACACCATGTCGGCGCCCTTGATGACCTCTTCGATCTCGTCGGCGTGGTCCTCGGCGGCCTGCGTGCCGACGTCGGGGTTGGCGCCGGCGCCGAGGCCACGGGTGAGCTCGCGCCCGATGTCCAGCTTGACGTCGGCATCGCTCATGAGCAGGGCCTGTGCGTCGGTGTTGATCGCGATGAACTCAACGCCCTTGAGTCCGACCTCGATCATCCGGTTGACGGCGTTGACCCCACCCCCACCGATGCCCACGACCTTGATGATGGCCAGGTAGTTCTGTGCTGCTGCCACGGCGGGTGTGCCTCTCGTGATCGGCCCCGGCGGTGTGTCGGAGCGACGGACTGCTTCTGGGACGTACTGCGTCAGCGGGGAAGTCACGAGGCCTTCGGAACTGTAACCCTGAACCTGAGGGTTATAGTTATGTCAACCTCGCGTTGGAAAGGACACTAGGCACCGGTCAGACCACGCCCGGGCAGGACACGCCGTGCCGACGAGGAAAGTCCGCGAATCCGGTCAGCCGGACGTCGTCGGCTGACCCGGCACGCTGACGTCGTAGGTGTGGGCGGGCTGCTTGAGCAGCCCGGCCAGGACCTCGGCCTTCGCGTCCGACTCCTCCGCGCTCCCCCACACGACCTGCTTTCCGTCGCGGAGCACGAGTGAGATCTGGTCGATGGTGGCCACCTCGACGTGGTCGACCCGACGACTCATCTCGGCGGGCAGGGCCTCGACCACGAGCGCGGCTTCCCGGAGCGCGTCGCTGCGCGTGTCGGTGGACGTCCGCACCTGGGGCATCCCGCGGGGCGGCCTCGGGTAGTCGCGGAACACCACGCCTTCGGCGTCCATCCCCCGGATCCGGCCACCGATGTCGACCACGGCGATGGCGACGCGTTCGTCCACGTCGATGAGAACCCGGTCCGGCCAGCTGCGGGTCACGTGGGCGTCTCGCACCACCGCCAACGCCTCGACCCTGGCCCTGATCGCGTCGAGGTCGACCCGGGCCAACGGCTGGCCGGAGGGAACGGCGGCGACCTCGCGAACCTCCTCGCTCGCGAGGGTCCGGGTTCCCTGCACCTCGACGTCCTTCACGGCCAGCACGTCGGAGAAGTAGAAGAGCCAGAACGCTCCGACCATCAGGACGATCAGGAGCAGGAGGGCCACGACGCGTCGCCAGGCCAGCCAGCGACGCGCCCACTGGCGTCGGGCGAACCGCTTGCGGCTGCGGACCGTCGCGGCGTCGATCACGTCAGGCATCGGCACTCTCCGCCAACAGCTCCAGAACCTGGGGTCCCACCTCGGTCACGCTCCCCGCCCCCAGGGTCAGGACCAGGTCGCCGGGACGCGCGGTCCTGGCCAGCACGCCGGCGACGTCGGCCTGGCTGGGGACGAAGGTCACCGACGACGGCGGCAGGGGTACGGCGTCGGCGACCAGCCGTCCGGTCACGTCGGGATCGGCGTCCTCGCGCGCAAGATAGACGTCGAGGACCACCACCTCGTCGGCGGCACCGAGAGCCTCGCCCATCGCCCGGCCGAAGATCCGGGTGCGGGAGACGAGATGCGGCTGGAAGGCCACGACCAGGCGGCCCTCCCCCGCGACCGCGCGGGCGGCCTGGAGGTCGCCGGCGATCTCCACCGGGTGGTGGGCGTAGCTGTCGAACACCCGGACACCCGCAGTCTCACCCTTCAGCTCCATCCGGCGCCTGGAGCCCGTGAAGCCCTCGAGGCCGCGGCACAGGTCGTCGAAGGAGTGCCCGAGCCGTAGCCCGAGGGCGAGCGCGGCCAGGGCGTCGAGAACGTAGTGGCGGCCGGGGATCTGCAGCCGCACCGTCCCGTGCTCGAGGTCCCCTTCGCGAACGGTGAACGTGGAGGTCGTGCCCTCGAAGACGAGGTCCGTGGCCCGGATGTCGGCCGTCTCGGCCTCGCCGACGCCGATCACCTCGCACCCGCGGGCGCGCGCCTCCTCGGCCAGGTCGGCGGCTCCGTCGTCGTCGACGCAGCAGACCAGGAACCCGCCGGGGTCGATGGTGTCGACGAACTCGACGAACGCAGCCCGGTAGGCCTCCTCGGTCCCCCAGATGTCGAGGTGGTCAGCCTCCACGTTGGTGACGATCGCGGCGTGGGGGTGGTAGACGAGGAAGGCACCGTCGCTCTCGTCGGCCTCGGCCACGAACACCTCGCCACTGCCGTCGTGGGCGTTGCTGCCGGTCTGCACGAGCACCGCCCCGATCGCGTATGTCGGGTCGGCACCGGCCGCCAGCAACGCCATCGTGAGGAGGGAGGTCGTCGTCGTCTTGCCGTGCGTTCCCGACACCGCCAGCACCCGCTTGCCCTGCATCACCGACGCCAGTCCGGCCGACCGGGGCAGCATCAGCAACCCGCGTCGACGTGCCTCGAGGACCTCGGGGTTGTCCTCGCGGGCGGCCGTGGTGACCACGAGGGTGTCGGCGTCGCCGAGGTGGTCGGCGTCGTACCCGCGCCGGATCGAGACCCCGAGCTCGCGCAGCGGCGGGAGGAACGGTGTCTCCTGGTCGTCGCTGCCCGTCACCGGAAGGCCGCGCTGGGCCATGATCCGCGCGATCCCGGACAGCGCGGCGCCGCCGATGCCGACGAAGTGGATCCGGCCGAGCCGGTCGGCGGCCACGATCTCGTCGGGGACCGGGAGCCTCATCCGACCCCCTTGGCCGCCGCGGCCCCACGGGCGGCCTCGACGACGATCCGGGCGAGCTGCTCGTCGGCGTCGCGCGGGATCAGGTCCGAGGCGGCCTTGCCCATCGCGTCGAGCCGGTCGCGGTCGGTGATCAGCCCGGGGACCGTGGCGGCCACCCACTCGGAGGTGAGGGCCTGGTCGGCGACCAGCAGCGCACCGCCGGCCTCGACCACGGGGCGGGCATTGAGTTCCTGCTCGCCGTTGCCGATCGGCAACGGCACGAAGACCGCCGGCAGGCCGGTCGCTGCGGCCTCGGTCAGGGTGGAGGCGCCCGACCGGCACACCGTCAGGTCTGCCGCCGCCAGCGCCAGGTCCATCCGGTCGCAGTAGTCCAGGACGATGTACGGCGTTTCGGTGGCGGCGGGTTCAGCGCCGCCGTGCTTGCCCTGGACGTGCAGGACCTGGACGCCCGCGTCGGACAAGGTGCGGGCCGCGCCGGAGACGGCGCGGTTGAGCCTCACTGCGCCCTGCGAGCCGCCGGTGACCAGCAGAGTGGGACGGTGCGGGTCGAGCCCGAAGAACGCTCGGGCCTCGGGGCGAACCGCCTCCCGGTCGAGCTGGGAGATCATCCGCCGGATCGGGAGGCCGACGTACTCCGCCCGCGGCAGCGGGGTGTCGGGGAAGCTGGTGACCACCCGGGCGGCGATCCGGGCGCCGGCCTTGTTGGCGAGCCCGGGCAGCGAGTTCTGCTCGTGGATGACCAGCGGCAGCTTGCGGCGCCGGGCGGCGAGGTAGGCGGGCATGGAGACGTAGCCGCCGTAGCCGACGACCACGTCGGGCCGAACCCGGTCGTAGATGGCCAGCGTCTCCTTGACCGCACCGCGCAGCCGGGACGGCACTTTGAACAGGTCGGCGTTGGGCCTGCGCGGCAGCGGCACCGGCGGGATCAGCTCGAGGGGGTAGCCGGCCTCGGGGACGACCCGGGTCTCGAGGCCGCGAGGGGTTCCGAGGCAGGTGATCTCGACCTCGGGGTCGAGCCGTCGCAGGGCGTCGGCGGTGGCGATCAGGGGCGAGGTGTGGCCGGCCGTTCCGCCGCCGGCGAGGAGAACACGCATCGTGGGTCAGCCTACGGTTCGCGCCGTCACGAACCGCGCTGGGGAAGGCGTCCGGCGGCCAGACCCGACGAGCGGGCCCGGCGGCGCTGGGCAAGTGCCCGGGCGGCCTCCGGCTCCCGGCGGGCGAACCCGATCAGCAGCCCGAGCGCGACCAGGGACGGCAACAGCGAGGAGCCACCGTAGGAGATGAGCGGCAACGGGATGCCGATGACGGGCAGGAGCGCGAGCACCATGCCGACGTTGATGATCATCTGTCCGATCAGCCAGACCACGATGCCGAAGGACATGTAGCGGACGAACGGGTCACGGGTCGCGAGCGCGACCTTGATCGCGGCGTAGGCGATGGTCAGGAACAGCGCGACCACCAGCAGGGTGCCGACCAGTCCGAGCTCCTCGCCGAGCACCGCGAAGATGTAGTCGGTGTGCGCTTCGGGAAGGTCGCCCCACTTCTGCTGGCTGGCGCCGATCCCCTGGCCGAACCAGCCGCCCGAGGAGAGGGCGTAGAGGCCGTGGGCGGGCTGCCATCCGGCGTCGTGGTAGTCCTTGAACGGATCGACGAAGTTGGTGAGCCGCTCCCGCCGTTCGGCGCTCGTCGACGCGATCCAGATCGCGACCACGCCGATCACGGTCAGCGCGACCGTGAACAGCCGGGCCGGAGCGCCCACCACCCACAGCATCGCCAGCAGGATCGCGAACAGGACCAGCGCGGTGCCGAGGTCGTCACCGACGATCACCAGGAGCGTGATCGCCAGGATCACCGGCACCACCGGCATCATCACCTGGTGGAGGCGTCCGAGCCGCCGGTCCTTCTGGGCGTAGACGTGGGCCGCCCAGAGGACGATCGCGAGCTTGGCGATCTCGGACGGCTGGATGCGGATCGGGCCGAGGGCCAGCCAGTTGGTGTTGCCGTTGACAGTGGTGCCCAGCTTGACGGTGAGCGCCAGCATCACCACGGCGACGATGATGCCGAGCCAGGAAACCTGTCGGATCGCGCGGTAGGGCAGCCGCGAGGCGACCCACGCGCAGGGGATGCCGATCAGCACCCACAACAGCTGACGCTTGACGACGGCGTAGGAGTCGCCGTCGTGGTTCTCGAAGGAGTAGACGCTCGAGGCGCTGAGCACCATGATCAGCCCGATCGTCAGCAGCAGGGCCGAGGCGCCGAGCAGGAGGTAGTAGGACGTCAGGGGGCGGTCGAGGGCGTGGCGCACGGCGGCGTACCAGCTGCCGACGGAGGTTCGGGGCGCCTTCGCGGGCGCCGTGGCGCCGGTGCGTGGGGGCTGGACGGTGGTCGCCATCCCTGCCCCCTCTCGTCAGGCCCGGTCGTCCTCCAGGCGGCGCACCGCCGCCGCGAAGGCGTCGCCGCGCGCGCCGTAGTCGGTGAACATGTCCATGGACGCACAGCCGGGAGCGAGCAGCACCGTGTCACCGGGTCGGGCCAGTCGGGCCGCCGCGTCGACCACGCTCTCCATGGGGTTTCCACCTCTGTCGGACCCAGTCTCGCCGTCGTCGGCGACGATGACCGGAACATCGGGCGCGTGTCGCGAAAGGGCCTCGGCGATCACGTCCCGGTCACGCCCGAGGAGTACGACGCCGCGCAGCCGCGACCGGACCGCGGCCACCAGGTCGTCGAAACGGGCGCCCTTGGCCAGGCCGCCGGCGACCCACACCACCGGGTCGTAGCCCTGGAGGGAGGACTGGGCGGCGTGCGGGTTGGTGGCCTTGGAGTCGTCGATCCAGGTGACCTCGCCGACCACGGCGACGGTCTCGATCCGGTGCCCGTCGGGGCGGAAGGCGCGCAGCCCGTCGCGGACCGCGGCCTGGGAGATGCCGTGGGCCCGGGCGAGGGCCGCCGCCGCGAGGGCGTTGGCGACGAAGTGCGGCGCCGGCGACGCGAGGTCACCGATCGTGCACAGCTCCGCCGCGCTGGTGGCGCGGTCCTCGACGAAGGCACGGTCGGCGAGGACGTCGTCGACCACCCCGACCATGCCGACGGCCGGGGTGCCGAGGGTGAAGCCGATGGCCCGCGCGCCCTCGATCACGTCGGCCTCACGGACCAGCCGCTCGGTCTCGGTGTCCGCAACGTTGTAGACGCAGGCCCGCTGGACCCGTTCGTAGATCCGGCCCTTGTCGGCGGCATAGTCGTCGAGCGAGGCGTACCAGTCGAGATGGTCCTCGGCGACGTTGAGGACGGCCGCGGACTCCGCGCTCATCGAGTGCGTGTAGTGGAGCTGGAAGCTGGACAGCTCCACCGCCAGGACGTCGTAGGGCTCGGGGTCCATGACCGCCTCGACAAGGGGCAGTCCGACGTTGCCGGCCGCGGCGCTGCGCAGCCCCGCGGCACGGAGGATGCCGTCGAGCATCTGGACGGTGGTGGTCTTGCCGTTGGTGCCGGTGACGGCCAGCCAGGGGGCCGGCCGGTCAGGGTCGCGAAGTCGCCAGGCCAGCTCCACCTCGCCCCAGACCGGGACGCCCCGGTCCCGGGCCTGGGCGAGCAGCGGAGCCGTGGGCCGCCAGCCCGGCGAGGTGACGACGAGATCGACGTCGTCGGGCAGGGTCGCGGTCGTGCCCTCCCCCAGCCGGATGTCGGCGCCCAGGATGCCGAGGAGCTCGGCCTGCTCCTCCTTGCCTGCGGGGTTCTCGTCGAGCGCGATGACGCTCGCGCCGAGGTGGGTGAGGTTGTCGGCGGCCGCGAAGCCGGACACCCCGAAGCCGGCCACGACAGCCCGCACGCCTTCCCAGGAGTCGTGGCGGCCCAGGCCGTGCGGATCGGCCATCACGTTCCGGCGACCCACTCGGCGTAGAAGATGCCGAGGCCCGCGGCCACGGACAGACCGGTGATGATCCAGAACCGGATCACGACGTTGACCTGCTCCCAGCCGAGCATCTCGAAGTGGTGGTGGATGGGCGCGATCCGGAACACCCGATGGCCCGCCTCGACCCGGAACACCGACCGGAACAGACCGCTCGCCCGGCTCGCCTTGAACACCCCGACCTGGATCATCACCGAGAGGGTGACCATCACGAACAGTCCACCGAGGACGAGCAGCAGCAGCTCGGTGCGGCTCAGGATCGCGAGGCCTGACAACGCACCGCCCAGCGCAAGGGAGCCGGTGTCGCCCATGAAGATCGAGGCCGGTGACGCGTTCCACCACAGGAAGCCGAAGCAGGCGCCGGTGATCGCGGAGGCGATGATGGCGAGGTCGAGCGGGTCGCGCACCTCGTAGCAGAGGGCCGGCTGGTCGAGGCCGGTCTGCCCGCACCACTGGTTGTTCTGCCAGATGTTGACCAGGGTGTAGGCGCCGAACACCATCACCGAGGCGCCGGTGGCCAGGCCGTCCAGGCCGTCGGCGAGGTTCACGCCGTTGGAGGTTCCGGCGATGATCACCCAGATCAGGGCCAGGACCAGAACGGTCGGCAGCGTGATGGTCTCGTAGTCCCGGATGAAGGAGACGTGGTGCGAGGCGGGAGTCTGGCCGCGGTCGTCCTCGAGTGCCGGGCTCAGCGCGAGAATTCCGAACGTCAGCGCGATGATGGTCAGGCCGATCATCTTGGCCTTGCTGCGCAGGCCGAGACTGCGCTGCTTGGCCACCTTGATGAAGTCGTCGAGGAACCCGACCAGGCCGGTGCCGACGAAGAGGAACAGGAGCAGCAGGGCCGATGCCGACGGCACGTCCTGGGTGATCAGCTTCGACCCGGCGTAGCCGATCAGGGTGGCCAGGATGATCACCACCCCGCCCATCGTGGGGGTACCGCGCTTGGTGTGGTGGGTGGTCGGCCCGTCGTCGCGGATCTCCTGGCCGTAGCCGTGCTCGGTCAGCACGTTGATCGCGACCCGGGTCCCGAGCAGCGAGACCAGCAGGGCGAGTCCTCCTCCGATGAGGATGGCTAGCACGGTGTCGCTCTCCTCTCGTGCGGCCCGTCGTCGAGCAGGCCGTCGGCGATGTGCTCCAACGCGGCACCGCGCGAGGCCTTGACCAGGACCACGTCGGCGGCTGCGACATTCTCGCGCACCGCAGCGAGGGCTTCGTCGCGCCCCGCCGTCGGCAGGGCAGTCCCTGACCAGTCGGTGACCGAGGCCGCCCCCTCGGCGATGCCGCCGGCGACCGGGCCCACGGTCACCAGCAGGTCGATGCCCGCCTCCGCGGCCAGCCGGCCCAGCTCTCGATGCGCGTCGGCGGCGGTCGAGCCGAGTTCCAGCATCTCGCCCAGCACCGCGACGGTACGGCGCCCGCGGCGATCGCCGATCGCGACCAGCGCCTCGATGGCCGCGGCCATCGAGGCCGGGTTGGCGTTGTAGGCGTCGTTGACCACGAGCAACCCGTCGGCCCGCTCGTGGACCTCCATGCGCCACGGCGACGCCGACGTGGCCCCGCTGAGCCGGTCCGCCACGACGTCGGCGGGCAGACCGGCGGCGATGGCCAGCGCCGCTGCGGCGGTGGCGTTGGCCACCTGGTGTGCGCCGGACTGGGTGAGCCGCACCGGCAGCCACGCGTTGTCGTACCCGAGCTCGAAGGAGGGGCGACCCAGGTCGTCGAGCTCGACATCGCGCCAGGCCACGTCGCCGGTCGTGCCGAAGCTCAGGGTGCGGGCCGCCGTGCGAGCCGTCATCGCGGAGGTCAGGTCGTCGTCGGCGTTGAGCACTGCGACGCCCGACTCCGGCAGGGACTCCACGATCTCCCCCTTGGCCCGGGCCACCGCCTCCCGGCTCCCGAACTCGCTGAGGTGGGCGGTGCCGACGTTCAGCACCGCGGCCACCTGTGGTGGCGCGACCTCGCAGAGGTAGCGGATGTGGCCGATGCCGCGCGCGCCCATCTCCACGACGAGGTAGGTCGTGTGGGCGGTCGACCGGAGGGCCGTGAGGGGAACGCCGATCTCGTTGTTGAGGTTGCCGACCGTGGCAACGGTCTGCCCGAATCCCTCGAGCACATGCGCCAGGTAGTCCTTGGTTCCGGTCTTGCCCTGCGAGCCGGTGAGGGCGAGGACCGTCGGGCGGGTCTCGTCGATCACGTGCCTGGCCAGCCGCCCCAGCGCGACCACCGGGTCGGCGACCACGACCGTCGGGGCGTCGGTACGGCGGCTGCCGAGGACGGCGACCGCGCCGCCCTCGATCGCGGAGCCGGCGAAGTCGTGGCCGTCGACGCGCTCCCCCGCAACGGCGACGAACAGCCCGCCCTCGACGGGGGCGCGGGTGTCGACGAAGGCCGGCCCGAGCACGGTGAGAGTCGGGTCGCCCTCGACCTCGCCGCCGACCACCGAGGCGATCTCGGCCAGTGTCATCGGAATCATGTCCGGCCCAGCTCCTCGCGGACCACGTCCCGGTCGTCGAAGGGATGCACCACGCCGTCGACCTCCTGCCCGGTCTCGTGGCCCTTGCCGGCGACAAGGACGATGTCGCCGGGCCTGGCCCGGCCGACGGCTTCCCGGATGGCGAGCCGGCGGTCGCCGATCTCGATGACGTCGGCACCACCCGCCCCGGTCCCGGAGGGCCCGGTCCCGGAGAGCAACGCCCGCCGGATGGCGGCCGGGTCCTCGGTCCGCGGGTTGTCGTCGGTCACGACCACGACGTCGGCGAGCCGGGCCGCGATCTCGCCCATGATCGGACGCTTGCCGGGGTCGCGGTCGCCACCGGCGCCGATGACGACGATGACCTGGCCGCCGGTGAGGGGTCGCAGGGTGGCCAAGGCGGCCTCGACCGCGTCCGGCTTGTGCGCGTAGTCCACGACCACGACGAAGTCCTGGCCCTCGTCGATGCGCTCGAACCTTCCGGGCACGCCGCCACCGGTGGTGATGCCTGCCGCGACCCTGGCCGGTTCGTAGCCCACCTCGGCGCAGGCGGCCACCGCGGCCACGGCGTTGGCGACGTTGAAGTCGCCGGGAAGGGGTACGCCGGCCGGCACCGACTGCCCGTCCGGGCCGACGAGAGCGAACCGCGAGCCCGTCGCGGTCGACTCGACGTCGACCGCCCGCCAGTCCGCCTCCTGTCCGGTGGCCGAGAAGGTGCGGACCGGGATGGTCGCCTCCTCGAGGAGCCGGCGGCCGTGAGGGTCGTCGACGTTGACCAGGCCGAGCCGGGCCCGTTGCGGGGTGAACAGGGTCGCCTTGGCCGCGAAGTAGTCGTCCACGTCCGCGTGGAAGTCGAGGTGGTCGCGCCCGAGGTTGGTGAACACGGCGACGTCGAAGACGACCCCGTCGACCCTGCCCATGACCAGCGCGTGGCTCGACACCTCCATCGCGCAGGCCTCCACTCCGCGCTCGCGCATCATCGCGAACAACGCATGGAGGTCGGGGGCCTCCGGCGTGGTGAGCATCGTCTTCACGTCGGTGCCGGCGACGCGGGTCCCGACCGTGCCGATCGCAGCCGAGGACACGCCTGCCTGCTGCAGGCCGCTCTCCGCGAGCCGGGTCGTCGTCGTCTTCCCCTGGGTGCCGGTGACGCCGATCATCCGCAGCGAGGTGGCTGGGTCGCCGTACACGTGGGCCGCGAAGCGGCCGAGGATCGCGCGCGGGTTGTCGACCACGAGCAGCGGGACCTGCGGCGCCCTGGCGGCACCCGCCTCGTCGGTGAGGATCGCCACCGCGCCGGAGTCCAGCGCCGGGGCGGCGTAGTCGATGCCGTGGGCGCGGGTTCCGGGCAGGGCGGCGTAGACGTCGCCCGGACGGATCCGTTGCGAGCTGAGGGAGACCCCGGTGGCCTCGCCCGACTGGTCGCCGACGCTGCGGAATCCGTCTGCCCGCTCGGAGAGCCAGGCCGCGAGGTCGGCGAGGGACGAGGCGACGGGGTGCCGGGGTCGGGTCGCCCCGGTGGCGTCGTCGCTCAGCACCCGGCGAGGTTACCGCTGGCCGGGATCACCACTCGACCGGGAGGTTCGACGGTCGGGTCCCGGTGGGCGGGACCTGGTAGCGGCGCAGCGCGAAGCTCATGATCTTCGAGAACGCCGGGCCGGCCACCGACCCGCCGCCCCCACCGTTGCGGGGATTCTGCACGACGACGTAGATCGTGAACTCGGGGTCGTCGGCCGGGGCGAAGCCGGCGAAGGAGACCGTGAACGTGCCGTCGTAGCAGCCGCATCCGGCGCCCACGCGCTGCGCCGTGCCCGTCTTGCCGGCGACGCGGTAGCCCGGCACCGCCGCGCCGGGGGCGACCCCGACTTCGGCATCGACCACCCGTTCCATCATCAGGGCGGTCTGGTGTGCGGCCCCGCTGCTGATCACCCGGCGGGTCCGGGTGGTGTCGGTGCCCACCACGGTGCCCTCGTCGGTCCTGGCCTTGCCCAGGATGAGGCTGGGGTCGACGCGCAGCCCGCCGTTCGCCACGGTGTTGATCGCCGCGGCCATCTGGACTGCGTTGACCGACACCGACTGGCCGAACGCGACCCGGTCCTGGACCAGGCGGGTCCACAGGCTCGGGGCAGGCAGGATGCCGGGGGTCTCTCCGCGTACGCCGATGTCGGTCCGCTGCCCGAGCCCGAACTTCTCGAGGTACCGGCGCAGCTGACCGTGGGAGAAGCGGTCGGAGGCGCGGACCGTGCCGATGTTGGAGGACTTGGCGAGGACCCCGGCGAGGGTCAGCCTGATCCGGCCGTGCGGGAACCAGTCGCCGATGACCCGTCCGTCGCGGCGAAGCTCCGGCGGCACCACGATCCTGGTCCGCGGAGTGACCTTGCCGGCGTCGATGAGGGCGCTCAGGGTGAGCGCCTTCTCGACCGAGCCCGGCTCGTAGACGTCGCTCATGGAGCGGGAGCCCATGTCCTCCTCCGGGGACTGCAGGGGGTCGGAGGCGTCGAACGTCGGGTGGTCGGCGAGGGCCATGATCTCGCCCGTCTCGGTGTGCATGACGACCGCGAAGCCGGAGTCGGCACGGGCGTCCTCGACGGTCTGGCGGAGCACCCGCTGGGCGTACCACTGGAGGTCGAGGTCGAGGGTGGTGCGCAGGTCGGTGCCATTGGTGGGATGGACGATCGTGCTCTCCCCGAGGGGGATCCGGTTCCCGCCCCCGACGGCGTACCGGGCCCTTCCGTCCTTGCCGGCCAGCCTCGCGTCGAAGGTCCGCTCGAAGCCGCCGAGTGCCTCGTCGGTGCCGACGAACCCGATCATGTTGGCCGCGACGTCGCCCGCCGGATAGTCACGCACCGGGTCCTGCCGGGTGTCGAGTCCCTTGAAGCCCGCTTCCTCGGCAGCCTCGACGACCTCGGTGGCCTGGGTGGAAGGGACGCGACGGGCGATGTACTCGAACCGGCTGCCCTCCTCCCGGAGCCGCGGCAGGATCGTGAAGTAGTCGACGTCGAGACGGTTGGCCAGGAACTTCGCGAGCTCGGGCGCCTTGTCGGCGGTCAGGAGCGGATCCGCCACCACCATCAGCCCGTCGACGGACTCCGCCAGCGGCTCGCCGTTGCGGTCCAGGATGTCGCCCCGCCTCGCCGGCAGGTCGACCTCGACCATGCCCTCGGCCGCCGCCATCTCGGCGTACGCGTTGGGGTCGACGCCTTGGAGCTGCACGAGCCGGGCACCGAAGATCGAGAGGACCATCGCGATCACGACGAAGCCGAACCTCAGCCGGAACAGCGGCGAACCGCGCATGCTGCCCCGGGGGCGCCGCGAACGAGTGGAACGCACCAGAGCCCTCCCCGTCAGCGCCGGCCGGAAGCGTTGGGGTTGTTTCTATCGTGCGCACCGTCGTTCCGGGCCGACGTGCCGTCCGTGTCGGCCAACTCCCTGTCGGCCAACTCGCTGTCTGCCAGCACCTTGTGGACGATCGGGGCCGGGGTCAGGACGGCGGGCTTGGCCGGTGGCAGCGGCCGGACCCGCAGCCGGTTGGCCGGGGTCGCGGGAACCCGCTCGCCGAGAACCTTGCCGTCGGAGAGGCGCAGGAAGACGGGGTTCGCGGCCGGGACCATCCCCAGGCTCTGCGCGTGCTCGGCGACCCGCTGCGGGTTGCGGAGCACCTCGAGCTCCATCTGCAGGGTCTGCTCGCGGGCGGTGAGCGTGTTCGCCTGTTCCTCCAGGGCCGTGGCGGCGAAGGAGGCCTGCTGCATCGAGGTGTTGAACAGCAGCAGTCCGATGACGCCCCCGAGCAGCACCAGGCTGACCAGCATCACGAACGGCATCCGAGCGGCCCGGGTACGCCGCCGACGGGGTACGACGGTGAGCCGCGCCCGCTCGACCGCGGCCTCTGCGAGTCCGCGCCCGATCCTGACGGGCGTGCGGGAGCGGAGGGCTGAGCTGTTCATGAGGCGACTCCTCGGGGGTTGCTGAGACGTTCGATGGCACGCAGCCGCACGGAGGCGGCGCGGGGGTTCTCCCTGATCTCGCGCTCGTCTGCCTTCTCCGCGCCCCGGGTGACCAGGCGGAGCGTCGGCTCACTTCCCGCGGGCACGAACGGCAGGTCATCGGGAACATCGGTGCTGACGGCCTCTGCGAAGGCCCTCTTCACCACCCGGTCCTCGAGGGAGTGATAGGACTCCACGACCACCCGCCCGCCCACCGTGATCGCGTCGATCGCTGCGGGGATCGCCCGGCGGAGGACCCCCAGCTCGTCGTTGACCTCCATCCGCAGGGCCTGGAAAGTGCGCTTCGCGGGGTGCCCACCCTTGCGTCGGGCCGGTGCGGGGATCTCGGCATAGAGCAGCTCGACCAGACGCGCGGAGGTCGTGAACGGCTCCCGTTCGCGCTCGCGGACCACGGCCGCGGCGATCCGGCGGGCGAACCGTTCCTCGCCGTACTCCTTGAGGACGCGGGTGAGCTCGTCGGCCGGATAGGTGTTGAGCACGTCCGCGGCGGTTCGTCCGGTGCTGCTGTCCATCCGCATGTCGAGCGGCGCGTCCTCGCTGTAGGCGAACCCGCGCTCGCGAAGGTCGAGCTGCATCGAGGAGACGCCGAGGTCGAAGAGCACAGCGTCCACACCGTCGAGCCCGAGATCGGCGAGAACGGTCGGGAGCTCGTCGTAGACCGCGTGGACGGCCGTGAACCGGTCGCCGAACGGCCGGAGCCGCTCGCCGGCCAGCTCGAGCGCGGCCGGGTCCCGGTCGATGCCGATGACACGAGCGAGGGGGCAGTCGGTGAGCACGGCCTCGGTGTGCCCTCCGAGGCCGAGTGTCGCGTCGACCATCGCGGCACCCTCGTGATCGAGGGCAGGCATCAGGAGAGCGACGACCCGGTCGAGCAGGACCGGGTCGTGGTGGGGGCGGGTCATCGCGTCGCCTATCGACCCAGGGTCGTGAGAAGGAGGAGTCCGACCGCGAGCCCCACCGACGTGGCCGCCGAGAACGCCATCACGGCGACGGCCTCCCTGGCCTGGTGCCGGACCCGTCTCGCGACGGGCGCCTCCACGGTGTTGCTCATCGGACTCGACCCCACTGGTTGATGCGGATGGTGCGCGGTTGCGGATTCGTCCGACCAGGTCCCTGCCCGCTCCCAGTGTGGGAAGAGCGGCGTCTGGAACCGGGGAAGGTGCCCCAGATGCCATTTCCGGGAGCGGGCCCGAGACCTCGCCTGACGAATCCGTTGTTGAGTTGTTGCTGTCCTGCGGCCCTCCGGGTCACACCCCCGGGAAGACCTCCTCGCTCTGCTCGGAGAAAGCCGCCTCGCCTGCGTCGGCGTACTCCTCCCACCTGGCCGGATCCCAGATCTCGACCCGGTTCATCACGCCGATCACGACCACGTCCTTGTTCAGCGCGGCGTACTCGCGCAGCATCGGCGGGATCGTGATCCGGCCCTGCTTGTCGGGCGTCTCGTCCGAGGCGCCGGCGAACAGGAACCGCGTGTAGTCCCGAGCCGCCTTCACCGTGACCGGTGCCTCCTGGGCCCGCCGGGCGAGCTCTTCGAAGGCGGCCTGGGGCCAGACGGTCAGGCAGCGTTCCTGTCCCCTGGTCACCACGAGTCCCTCCGCGAGCTGGTCCCTGAACTTCGCCGGGAGGAACAGCCGCCCCTTGTCATCGAGCTTCGGGGTGTAGGTGCCCATGAAGAACATCGGGCACCTCCGCTCCCCTGAACCCTTCGACGGGCTCTTCCTCCACTGCGCACCACCTTACCCCACTTCCCTCCACCGTCAACCATTCAAGCCGTGTCGCGGCGGTGGATTCCCGCGGGTTTGCGCAGGTCGGAGCCGCATTCCCCGCGGTGGAGCAAAATGGAGGAAGCGCGTGAGTGCCGTCGGTCGTCGGGTCGGCAACCGACACCAAACCGTGACCCCGAAGGTCGAAGGGAAGGGCTGCCCGGACGACTAGGTTTTTCGGACGCCCTAACGTGGACTCATCACGCGGGCGCTGACGACCGCAGAGTGGAAGGATCGGACCCGTGGGAAATCCGAATGCAGGCGGTGCCGATCTCGAGACGCTCTCCCGTGTCGTCAGCCGGGTGCGCACCAACATCGAGAAGGTCATCGAGGGCAAGCCGGACGTCGTCAACTCGACCCTGGTCGTGCTCCTGGCCGAAGGTCACCTGCTGATCGAGGACGTCCCGGGCGTCGGCAAGACGATGCTCAGCAAGTCCCTGGCCCGCAGCATCGACTCCTCGGTCCGGCGGATCCAGTTCACCCCTGACCTGCTGCCCTCCGACGTCACCGGCGTCTCGGTCTTCAACCAGAACACCCGCGAGTTCGAGTTCCGCCCCGGCGGAGTCTTCGCCAACATCGTGGTCGGCGACGAGATCAACCGTGCCTCCCCCAAGACCCAGTCCGCGCTGCTCGAGTGCATGGAGGAGCGACAGGTCACCGTCGACAACACGACCTACCAGCTCGAGACGCCGTTCATGGTCATCGCGACCCAGAACCCGATCGAGATGGAGGGGACCTACGCCCTCCCCGAGGCACAGCGGGACCGCTTCATGGCGCGGGTGTCGGTCGGCTATCCCGTCGAGGCCGCCGAGATCGCCATGCTGGACTCCCACACCGGTGCCAACCCGCTCGACGACCTCGAGCCGGTGGCGGACGCGGCCGAGATCCGCAAGCTGATCGGCATCGTCAACGACGTCTACGTCTCCCAGGCAGTGCAGCGCTACAGCGTCGCCCTGACCTCGGCGACCCGCCGCTCCCACGAGCTCACCCTGGGCGCCTCCCCGCGGGCGACCCTGCACCTGGTCCGGGCCGCCAAGGCCCGGGCCGCCATCAAGGGCCGCGACTACGTCCTCCCCGACGACGTCCGGACCCTCGCCCAGTCGGTGCTCGCCCACCGGCTCCTGCCCAGCGTCGAGGCCGCGATGAGCGGACGCAGCACCACCGCCATCCTCGACGCCGTGATCGAGGCCGTCCCGGTGCCCGAGGGCAGTCGGGCCTGACCGGCACCACAGGGAGTACGACGTGCGAGAGGCACTGGCCGGGCTGACGGTCCGGGGTCGGGCCTTCCTGGCCGCGGGCGTGACCGCGATCGTCTGCGCGATCATCCTCGGCCAGCCGGCACTGACCCGGGTGGGCGTCCTCGTCGGCGCCCTACCGCTCGTCACGGCGGCCCTGATCGGCAGGAGCCGCTACCGCCTGGCGCTGGTGAGGACCGTCAACCCGCAGCTGGTCACGGCCGGCCAGCCGGTGCGGGTCAACCTCTCCCTGACCAACGAGGGACGCACGCCCAGTGGCGTGCTCCGCCTCGAGGACCAGGTCCCCTACGTGCTGGGAACCCGGCCGCGGTTCGTGCTCGAAGGCATCGGCCAGGGATGGCGACGCCACGTGACCTATCACGTCCGGTCCGACGTACGCGGCCAGTTCGACATCGGCCCGATGTCCGTGCGGGTCAGCGACCCCTTCGGTCTGGTCGAGCTCGGCCGGGCCTTCCAGACCACGGTGCCGCTCACGGTGACCCCGCGCACGGTCCCGCTCCCCCAGATCCCACTCGGGGGCGCCTGGACCGGATCGGGTGACAACCGCCCTCGCGCGTTCGCCACCGGCAGCGCCGAAGACGTGACCGTGCGCGCCTACCGTCGCGGCGACGACCTGCGTCGGGTCCACTGGCGCAGCTC
Source organism: uncultured Actinomycetota bacterium (assembly GCA_963841625.1). Lineage (GTDB taxonomy): Bacteria > Actinomycetota > Actinomycetes > Propionibacteriales > Nocardioidaceae > Nocardioides. The sequence continues at coordinate 1,303,294 of CAWJDH010000009.1, forward strand.
CGCGCGAGTCGGCGAGCTGATGGTGCGCCGGGAGGAGCAGCCGTGGCAGTCGCGGGCCACCTTGTTCCTCGACAACCGGGTGCGGGCCCACCGCGGCCAGGGCATCGCCTCCTCCCTCGAGGCGGCCGTGTCGACCGCCGCCTCGATCGCGGTCCACCTCAGCCTGCGCGGGTTCACCGTGCGTCTGGTCACGGCCTCCGGGGAGGACCCGAGCAACGCGTGGCACTTCCGTGCCGCCGAGCTCAACACCGGCCCGCTGCTGGAGACGCTGGCGGTCGTGCAAGCAGACCCGCGGCCCCGGATCGACACCGGCTGGCTCGCCGAGCCCACGCACGGAGGGCTGATGGTGGCCGTGGTCGGCAGCCTCGAGCCGCTGGACATCCCGGTCCTGCGGCGGATGCAGCACCACGCCGCGTCCGCGATGGCACTGGCGCTCGATGTCGACGCCTGGGTGGCGCGGTCCACCGACGGCAGCGCAGCCGGCACGCTCACCCGGCAGGGCTGGCGCGCGGCCGCGCTCGGTCCGCGGGACCGACTGGACTCGGTGTGGCAGGAGCTGGGCCGCAGCACGGCCCAGGTCAGCCGCAGTGGCCATGCGCTCACCGGCGACACGGCCTTCGCCCCGGCCAGGGACGAGGTGCAGTCGATGAGCCAGGTGCGCGGTAGCTTCGGCGCGGGGTTCGCCCTGCCCGCGGCCGCGGCCGGGACCACCTGGCTGGCGCTGCTCTCCTGGCGGGGCTTCACCGAGCAGTCCGTCACGTTCCTCGGCCCGCTGCTCGTCCTCGGCGCCGTCATCGCGGGCACCGGTGCCATCGCCCGCTGGGCCCGACTCTCCGCGCCGTTGGTCGTGCTGTGCCAGCTCCTGGTCTCGGGTGCACTCGCGAGCAGCATGCTCAGCGGCTCGCCGGTTCCCGTCGGCGCGGCCTGGGAGCGGCTCCAGGACAGCTTCGCCGCCGCACTGACCTCCGCCGAGCGCTACGCCGCCCCGCTGCCGTCGAACGTGCCCCCGGTCGACCCGATCCTGATCGCCGGAGGGTTCGGCTGCCTCCTTCTGGTGGACATCCTGGCCTGCACGCTGCGCCGGGCTCCGCTGGCCGGCCTGCCCCTGCTGACCGTCTACGCCGTCCCGGTGAGCATCCTGCTCGGTGGCGTCTCCTGGTGGATCTTCGCGGCCACCGCCGGCGGGTTCCTGGTGATGCTGTTCCTGCAGGAGAGCGAGCAGGTGGCCCGATGGGGCCGGCCGCTCGGCAACGAGGCGTCGTCCGACCCGTCGGCCTTCGGCGTGACCACAGGGCGCGATCCGGGCCACCGCCGGGACGATCGGCGGCGTGGCCACCGCGCTGGCCGTGTTCCTGCCGGCACTGATCCCCACCCTCCACCTGAGTGTCTTCGGTGGAGGACTCGGACCCGGCGGCGATGACATCGCGGTCACCAACCCGATCACCGACCTCCGCCGCGACCTGCAGCGCGGCGACGACATCCCGCTGGTGCAGGTCCGCACCGCCGACCCCGAGCCGTCGTACCTGCGGATCTCCGTCCTCACCCGCTTCTCCGCCAACGAGTGGACCTCCGGCACCCGTCAGGTCCCGACCAACCAGCTCGCTCGCGGTGAGGTGCCCGCGCTGCAAGGCGTCGCGCGGACCGTGGCCCGCACCGAGACCGACTACGACGTCGCGATCACACCGAGCTTCCGGTCGATCTGGCTCCCGACGCAGGCACCCATCTCGCGGATCACCGCCGATGGGGACTGGCGCTTCGACCGGAACACGATGGACTTCCTGGCGGGAGACGACGACCTCGACACTGCCGGCCTGAGCTACACGATGACCGGCGTGGATCTCGAGCTCTCGGCGGAGTCGATGGCCCGCGCTCCTTCGACGGGCGGCCTGGTCAGCAGCGACTACATCGACCTGCCCGACGGGATCCCCAGCACGGTCAGCAACCTCGCCTTCCAGGTCACCCGCAACGAGGACACCCGGTTCGAGAAGGCGGTGGCCCTGCAGCAGTGGTTCCGGGAGGACGGCGGCTTCACCTACAGCCTCGATGCCGCACCCGGCAACGGCACCGATGACCTGGTCCGGTTCCTCAGCAACGGTGAGGGGGGACGCATCGGCTACTGCGAGCAGTTCGCGTCGGCGATGGCGGTCATGTCCCGGATCGTGGGTATCCCGGCGAGGGTCGCCGTCGGCTTCTACCAGCCCCGGAAGATCGGGTCGCAGACCTGGGAGTACAGCGCGTGGGACCTGCACGCCTGGCCCGAGCTCTTCTTCCCGGGATCGGGCTGGGTCCGGTTCGAACCCACGCCGCCGGGCCGGGCCGCCGAGGTCCCCGGCTACACCACCCAGCGGGTCAACCTGCCCGACACCGGTGCAGGTCCGGGAGCCCCCCGGCAGAGCGAGGACGTGCCCAGCCGTTCGGAGAGCTCCAGCGCCGCCGGCGAGGACTCGGCACAGGCGAACGACAAGCGGGACGGGCAGGCCGGGTTCCCCTGGGGTCTCGTCCTGGGCACCGGCGGGGCTGTCCTGGTGGCGCTCGGGTTGCTGTTCGTGCCATCGGCGGTCCGACGTACCCGCACCCGCCGTCGGGTCGGCGCCGGCCCGGAGGCCGCGTGGGCCGAGCTGCTCGACACCGCGACCGACCTGGGCGTGCCCTGGCCCTACGACAGGTCGCCCCGCGAGACGCGGGACGCCCTGGTGCGCAGGTTCGGGCTGCCGGTGCGGGGCGACACCCCGGAGCGCCCGGTGCACGGGGCCCACGTCGCGCCGTTCGCGGTCGAGGCGCTGGACCGGATCGTGCTGTGCGTCGAGCGGCTGCGCTACGCCCGGGCCGGACCAGGAGGCCGATCAGAGCCGGCTCGACAAGGACCTCGCGACCTGCGTCGCCTCCCTGCATGGTGGGACCACCCGTGCGGCCCGCCGTCGGGCGGCCTGGCTACCGAGGTCGGTGCTGCGCAGCCGGCCCCGGGTGGTGCGCGCGCCCGAGGTCGAGCCGCTCACCGTGCGGTACGGCGGCGTGGTCGACCACGTCGGGTAGACAACTAACGGTGGGCGTTCGCCTCACCGGGTCTCGTCACGCCGGTCGCGACCTCGTTCCTCGGTCGCGCGGCTCGCTCGACCACCATCAGCGGATCCGCTGCCGCGGCTCCGCTAGAACCCGCCGTTCTCCCGGCGCTTGCGCCAGCGCTCCTCCAGCCGCTCCATGAAGGAGCCGGAGGACTGTCGCTGGGAACGCCGCGACTTGCGGCCGCGGCCCCCGCCGTGGATGAGGGTGAAGCCGTGCGGCCCCTCCTCGGGAGCCGGCGCAGCGGGCTCAGCCGAGGCGTGACGCTGGCCTCTGATCGCGGTCGCACACACGGTCGCCGCGATGAGCATGACCACGAAGCCGCCGATGGCGACGGGGTAGATCTCGGAGACGGCACCGGCCATCAGGACACCGACGCCGAGGACGAAACCCACCGCGGCGACGATCGCGCGCCGGCGGGCGGCGCTGCGCAGGCTCGTGCCCCGCAGGGTGGAGGCGAACTTGGGATCCTCTTCGACGAGGGCTCGCTCCATCTGCTCGAGCAGTCGCAACTCCTCCTCAGAGAGCGGCACACTTCCTCCAGCACATCTCATGTCCCCCACGCTTGCGTCCCGTCCGGCGGCACGGGACCGCGTGATCCATTAAGTCTAGGCAGGGCGTGGGCGCGACGGTAGCCGCCTTCACGAAATTGTGTCGATCGGTCTCAGCCCAGCAGGCTCGCGGGTCGAACGGCGGCCTTGCCGAACCGGAGGGTGGCCCGGTCGACCGCCCGGTCGGCCTCCGACCAGCCGTGCTCGCGCTCGCCGAGGACCAGCTGACGCTGCACCGTCTCGCGCGCGACCAGCCCCTCGACGCGTACTCCCACCAGCCGGATCCGGGCCCGCTGCAGCCCCAGGGCGTCGTAGAGCTGCAGGGCAGTGCGGTAGATCTCCTGGGTCACGTCGGTGGTCTCCGCGATCGTGCGGGAGCGGGTGATCGTGGTGAAGTCGGCGAACCGGACCTTGATGGTCACGGTCCGGCCGGCCACACCGGCGACCCGCATCCGGCCGGTCACCCTGGTCGAGAGGCGCAACAGCTCCCGCGAGATCACCTCCCGGTCGTCGGTGTCCCGGCCGAAGGTCTCGTCGGCTCCCATCGACTTGTCGGGACTGCCCTCGCCCTTGCCGAAGAAGCCGGACCGCGGGGTGATCACCCGCCGGTCCGTGCCCCAGGCCAGCTCGTGGAGGTGGGTGCCGAGGTGGTGACCGACGGCGCGCCGCAGGATGTGCAGCGGGGTGTGGGCAACGTCGCCGACCGTGACCAGTCCGAGCCGGTGCAGCATCGCCTGGGTCTTCTCCCCCACCCCCCAGAGCTCGCCGACGTCGAGGGGGTGGAGGAAGGAGGTGGTCTGCGCCGGCGTCACGACCACCACGCCGTCGGGCTTCGCCCGACGGCTGGCGAGCTTGGCGACCGAGACCGAGGCCGCGACCCCCACCGAGCAGGTGATGCCCTGCTCATCGTGGATCGTGGCGCGCAGCTGCTCGGCGATGTCGAGGGGCGATCCGAGGCGACGGGTGGAGCCGCTTACGTCGAGGAAGGCCTCGTCGAGCGAGAGCACCTCCACCAGCGGTGTGGCCCGCCGGAAGGTCTCCATCACCGAGGACGACACCGACTCGATGGTCTCGAAGTCGGGGGCGATCACGACCGCCTGCGGGCACATCCGCCGGGCCCGGGTCATCGGCAGGGCGGACCGCACCCCGGACTGCCGGGCGAGGTAGTTGGCCGACAGCACCACCCCGCGGTAACCGCCGCCCACGATCACGGGGACGTCGTGGAGGTCAGGACGGTCGCGGGTGACCACGGACGCGTAGAAGGCGTCCATGTCGACGTGGAGGATCGGAGTGGCGACCGGAGCGCCAGCGGAGGTCGTCACTCCGATCCTCCCGTCGCCTTGCACCAGAGCCGAGTCGGCGCAAACGCAGAGCGAGCGAGTGCGGCTTGCGCCGACTCGGCGAGGTGACCATGGCGCGCAAGCCGAGTGCGCACCCGAACCGGAGCAGGGTTGCTTGAACAGCAAACGCGCCGACTCGGCGCCTTGACGCCTGCAGTTGCGCCGACTCGACCGTCCTCGGGCCTGCAGTTGCGCCGACTCGCCGACTCAGCGACGGGCGAGGACGTGCACCTGGGTGGCGAGGGGGAGGTACTCCGGGCGCTCGGCGACAGCCTGCTCGAGCTCCACCAGGGCCGAGGTGGCGCCGGGCTCGAGGTCGAGCAGGGATCCGGGGACCAGGTCCGCGAAGACCCGGACCGCGTGGACGGCCGTGGGCTCGAGACCGGCCGCGGCCAGCAGGCTGGTGAGCTCCTCGCGGGTGAACCGTCGCCCGGGACGGCCGCCGGCCTCCGGGTCGTCGAGCATGGCCCGGGCCTGCTGGAAGTGGCCGGCCATCGCCCGGGCCACCACGGCGGCGTGCCGCTGGGCGACGAGCAGGCTGAGGACTCCCCCGGGTCGCAGCACCGTCGCGATCGTGGTGAGCGCCGCGGCGGGATCATCGACGACCTCGAGCACCCCGTGGCACAGCACCAGGTCGGTGCTGGCGGGGCCGGTGACGTCGAGCAGACTGGACAGGTCGCCCTGCTGGCCGACGACCTGGTCGGCGACGCCCCGCTCGCGGGCGCGGCGGTCCAGGGCAGCCAGCGCGTCGGGGCTGGGATCGACCACCAGGACCCGGTGGCCCAGCTCCGCCACCCGCACCGCGAACCCACCGGTGCCGCCGCCGATGTCGAGGACGTCGCCCGAAGCCCCTCCGACATCGAGGACCGGGAGCAGGGCGTCCCACACCACCGCCGTCCGGGCGGCGCTGCGTCGTTCGCTGGCGGGCATGGAGCCAACCCTAGGGCGTGGCGAGGGCCGCTCATCCTGCGCTCCCCGGACTGCGGTGCCAGAGCTTTCGCGCCACACCCTTCGTCTCCTCGCCGGCCGGCCGGATGTCGGAGTAGGGCGACATCTGGAATCCGCTGGAGTGGACCAGCACCCGCCGGCGGTCTCCTTCGCCCACCCCGGCAAACCCATCGGGGACGACCGCCATCGCCTCCCGCACCGCGTCGATCCCGTGCGACTGCCAGAGTGCGAACAGCTCGGGCAGCGCCCAAGCGCCGGTGGCCCGGAGAGAGACGCCGCGGCGGCCGGTCCGGCGCAGCTCGCCGCGCACGACCAGCAGCCAGGAGTGGAAGACCGTGGCGGCGTAGGGCCCCTGGGCGTCCTCGAAGAAGGTGGCGTCCACCGGACCGGTGGCGTCGTCGAGGGTCAGGAAGATGACCCGGCGGCCCGAGCGGATGGGCGGGGTCTGGGTAGCGACCTTGACCCCGGCCACCAGCAGCTCAGCCTTGCTCCGTCTGGCCAGGAGCTCCCGGCTGCGGGTGATGCCGAGCTCGTCGAGGAAGGTGGCATAGGTGTCGACGACGTGCCGGGTCACGTCGAGGCCGAGGATCTCCAGCTCCGCCTTCATCCGCTCCTCGTCGTCCATCTCCGGCAGCCCGGAGATCTCGCCCTCGGCCGGTTCGTCGCCCAGGTCGAGTGCGAGCTGAACCGAGGACACCGGGCGCGGCGCCCGGCTCGCCTGCGACTGGGCTGCCGCCTTCGCCCACACCCCCGCCTCGGCAAGCGGGTGCCGCTCGAGGGTCGGTGCGCTCTCCCGGGCGAGTGGGTCGGAGCTGTTGCGCTCGCCGGCCTCGGCGGCGCGTACGGCGGCCGCGGACCGGACCCGTGAGCGGCCGAACCCCCGGCCCCGGGCGGACCGGTCGACCGCGCGGGCGTGCCGGTCCAGCTCGGCCACCTGCAGCAGCAGGTCGCGCCTGGTGACCTTGCCCCGTCGGCGTACGCCCTGCTGCGACCCGATGCCGTAGACGGAGTCGAAGCCACCGGCCAGGACCAGTCGTTCGAGCACGGGGCGCGAGACCCGGGCGCGGTGCCAGAGATCGGTGAGCGAGTGGAAGGGCCGAGCTGCGACGATGCGGTCCACCTCGGCGTCGCTGATCCCCTTCACCTCACTCAGGGCTAGCCGGATGCCGTACCCCTGCCCGGCCCGCTCCACGGCATAGGTCTTCTCGCTGTGGTTGACGTCGAGGCCGAGGACGGCGATCCCGAACTGGCGGGCGTCGTCGAGGATCAGCCGCTTGGGATACATCCCGGGGTCGTGGGTGAGCACCCCGGCCAGGAAGTGGGCGGGCCAGTGGGCCTTGAGCCAGGCCGACTGGTAGGTCGGCAGGGCGAACGCCGCCGCATGGGCCTTGCAGAAGCCGAACGACGCGAACGCCTCCAGCACCGCCCACACCTTCTCCACGAGCCCGAGGGGGTAGCCGCGGCCGAGCGCCCTCGGGAAGAACCACAGCTTCGACTCCGCCATCCCCTCGACGTCGCCCAGCGCCCGGCGCACCTCGTCGGCCTCGGCGAGGGAGACCCCGGTGAACGTGGCGATCATCTCGATCACCTGCTCGTGGAAGACCACCACGCCGTGGGTCTGCTCGAGGATCGGACGCAGGTCCTCGTGGAGGTACGCCGCCGCCTTCCAGCCCTGCTTGGCGTTGAGGTAGGGGGTGATCATGTCGCTCTTGACCGGGCCGGGCCGGAACAGCGAGATGTCGGTGATGATCTCCTCGAAGGACTCGATGCCGGACTTGCCGACCAGCTCGCGCTGGCCCGGCGACTCGATCTGGAAGACACCGAGGGTGCGGGCCGCGCTGATCATCTCGAAGGTGGTGGGGTCGTCGAAGGGCACCTGCTCCTCGTCGTCGAGGTCGATCTCCACCTGGTCGGTGAGCTCGATCTGCTCGAGCGCGTGGGCCATCGCCGACTGCATCCGGATCCCGAGCACGTCGAGCTTGAGCAGGCCGAGATCCTCGACGTCGTCCTTGTCGAACTGGCTCATCGGGAACCCGGCATAGCTCGCCTCCACCGGCGTGCGGTCGAGCAGGGTCGGGTCGGAGAGCAGCACCCCGCACGGGTGGACCGCGATGTGACGGGGCAGCCCGTCGAGCCGCTCCACCAGCCGGAACATCAGGTCGAGCCGCTCCTCGGCCAGCCCGCTGGCCCGCAGCTCGGGCAGCTCGCGCAGCGCGACCCGGGCGTCGCGGGCCCGGATGTGCGGGAACGCCTTGGCGATCGCGTCGGTCTCCCCCGGCGGCATGCCGAGCGCCGCGCCGACGTCGCGCAGGGCATGCCGCACCCGGTAGGTGTCCATCATGCTCACGCAGACGCAGCGCTCACCGCCGTAGCGGTCCAGGATCGCTTCGTAGACCTCCAGCCGCCGAGCCGACTCCACGTCGACGTCGATGTCGGGCAGGGCCTGCCGCAGTGGGGAGAGGAAGCGCTCCATCAGCAGGCCGTGGCGGATCGGGTCGACCCCGGAGACGCCGAGCAGGTAGTTGACCAGGCTGCCGGCCCCCGACCCGCGGGCCGCGCAACGCACCCCCATCTCCCGGATCAGGTCGGTGACGTCGCCGACGGTGAGGAAGTAGGACGCGTAGCCGAGCCGGCGGATCACCTCCAGCTCGTCGTCGAGCCGCTGAGTGATCTTCTGGCCCGGCGCCGAGCCGTAGCGACGGCCGATCCCCGCCTCACACCGATGACGGAGCAAGGAGTCCGCTGCAGTCATCGGGTTTCGAGACGCGTCGCTCGTTCCGGCGCTGGCGCGCCGACCCCAGCCGACGCTCCTCAACCTTCGCTCGTCATCGCTGGACCCGAGCAAGCTCGGGTCCAGCGCGAGCTCTGGGAAGTGCACCTCGCCCAGCCCGAGGTCGGCCCGTGGGTCGAGGGCACACCGGTCGGCCACCGTGCGGGTGCCGGCCAGAAGTTGATGGGCGTCGCGGGCAGTGTCGGCAGAGAGCCCGGCGAGCCGGCAGATCTCCTCGGCCACCTCGTGCATCTGCTTGCCCGACTTCAAGAACCCCTCCGCGTTGCCGCGGTCGACGTGCCGCCGGTCGAGGGCGACCAGCCGCCGGGCGGCGTCGAGGACGTCGACGGTGGGCGCGTCGAGCCGGTCGGCGTAGCGGACCACGTTGGTGAGCACGGTGCCGAGCCCTGCCTGCCGGGCGACCCCGGCCATCCGGGCAGCGTGCGCGGAGCTGCCCGGACCCCACTCCCCGCCCCTCCCGGGGAGCCGGTGGGAGACCAGCTCGACGAGGAGGTTCTCGCGCGGCACCAGCTCCCGCCACGGGGCCAGCGCGGCGAGCGCGAGGTCGTCGCGGCGCCGGGTCACGGCCGCACCGAGCCCGGAAGCCGGGCCGAGCAGGACCAGGACGTCGCCGGACCCGAGGAACGGGGCGAGCAGGTCGAGGTCGGTCACCGGGCTGCCGCGCTCCCCGGCCAGGTGGGTGGCCGAGACCAGCCGGCAGATCGCCGCCCAGCCGGCGCGGCCCCCACCATCCCCGCCGGCGTTCGCCAGCAGGGTCACCCGAGGCAAGCCACCCTGATCGGGACCAGCGTCCCGGAAGGCGCCGCCCCGGACAGGCGTGCGGGTGTGGGTGGTGGCCTCGACACGGTCGGCTGCGGTAGGCAAGATCGACCCCCAGCACCGGGCGGATGCCGGCGGCCAGGCAGGCCCTGGCGAACTTCACCGCGCCGTAGGTGCCGTCCCGATCGGTCAGCGCCAGGGTGTCCATCTCCTGCTCGGCGGCCCGCTCGACGAGGACGTGCGGATGGGACGCCCCGTGGCGGAGGGAGTAGCCGGACGCGACGTGGAGGTGGACGAAGGGGTCAGGAGACACGGGTGCTCGTCACCGCTGACCGGCCCGGCAGCGGCAGGTGCGGTGCGAGGCCGAGCGCCTGCTCGACCACACCCAGGAACCGGTCGGCATCGCGGACCAGGTCGTCGGCCTCCCGGTCGGTGACGGCCCGGGTCGAGCCGGCCTCGGCCGCGGCCCGCTTCCCCGCCCCCGCGGCGAAGAACCGGGCCCACTCCTCGAGCTCGGGAGCCACCTCGGCCAGCAGCACCCAGGCGTTCCTCTGCGGTCGCCGCCGACCTGGCCGCGTGTGGGCGGGATGGGCCCGGGCAGCCAGCAACGCCGCCGCGGCCCGCAGCGCCGCGACATGGGCACAGGCATAGCGGGTCGGGGTCCCGGTCGCGGTGATCGCCTCCTGCAGCGACTCGGCCGCCCGGGCGAGGTAGGAGTGGGTGGTGGCGGGGAGGGTGTGCGGGTGGTCCATCGCCTTGCCTCTCTTCTAGTCCGCGCAGCCGACGAGCTGCCAGTGGCCCTCGCCCCAGTCGAAGGAGAGGTCGAAGACCCCACCGCTGTCGGCCCTGCCCCGGCTTGCCTCCACCCGCCACAGCTCCCGCTCGGCCAGCAGGTCGGGTGCCGCCGCTCGCGGGGCCGCTTCCGCCCCGGGCTCCTCGGAGCCGATCACCGCGCGGGCCCCGGTGGACTGCCACCAGGAGCCGGTCTCCACCCAGTGGGCGAGCACCGCGCGCACCTGCCACAACCGGCCGCGCCACAGGAACTGCTCGGGCCCTTCCCCCACGTGTCCCGGGCCGGACACCCATCCCTTGCGCACCTCCACGGGGTCGTCGTAACGCCTCACGTCGTTGCCTCTCTCCAGCGTCAGTCGACCCCTGGGACCGGTCCGGTGGGGACGGGGGTCGAGGTCGCCCCCACCGGATCGGTATCGAACACATGTTCGAACAAGTTCACGGTACACCCCTGCCCCGACAGGGCGTCAAGAGCGACCGGCCTGGTGGAGTTCAGCGGGTGCGAGCGGCGAGCGCGGCGCCGCGGAGGAACTCGCTGGTGTCCTTGTGCCAGAGGAAGTAGAGCGAGCACCAGGTCGACCAGCGCGGAGACCACCACGAGGACGAGGAAGAGGGTCGGGGGGTCGAGCCGGAGGACGGCGATCATCGCCAGCAGGAAGAACCCGGCGAGCACGGTCAGCGCGACCCGAGCGGAGCCGTGGCCCCCGCGGAAGAACACCATCAGCACGGCGGCCAGCAGGGAGAAGGTGACGAAGAGGACCACGGCCACCGGGACGAAGGCCGGCGGGTCGATCCCGGTGGGGTGGCGGCTGGCCCAGGAACGGACCAGCTCCTCTCGCTGGACGATGGTCAGCAGGGTGGTCACGGCTCCGACACCGATCAGTGCGAGCTGGGCACGGATCGCGCTGGTCACCGAACCCGGCCGCTGCCGCCCCATCCCAACCCTCTCCTCACCCGCAGACCCAATAAGGTCAAAGTATGACCAGCGAGCACCCTACGATCACCCGGTTCAGGGACGCGCACGCGCGCCGCGGCGGAACCGGCGAGATCCGGGTCCTCCCCGACTCCGCCCACACCGCCGCGCTCGCCGCCGAGGCACTCGGGTGCGAGGTCGGGGCGATCGCCAACAGCCTGGTCTTCGACGACGGCGGGACCCCGGTGCTGATCCTGACCTCGGGCGCGCACCGGGTCGACACCGGGGCGACGGCCGCCCGGATCGGCGCCGGCCGGCTGGACCGGGCCAAGCCGGAGTTCGTGCGCGAGCACACCGGACAGGTCATCGGCGGGGTCTCACCCATCGGGCACCCAGCGCCGGTGCCGACCTACATCGACTCCTGGCTGAGGAAGTACGACGTCGTCTGGGCCGCCGCCGGCCATCCGGCCGCGGTGTTCTCGACGTCGTACGACGAGCTGGTGGCGATGACGGGCGCGGCCGAGATCGACGTGGAGGGGGACGACTGATGGAGATCTGGCTCAACCCGGCCTGCTCCAAGTGCCGGGCGGCGGTCGCCGAGCTCGACGCGGCGGGCGTCGACTACGACGTGCGTCGCTATCTCGACGACCCGCCCTCGGTCGCGGAGCTCGCGGACGTGGTCGCCCGGCTCGGCCTCGAGCCGTGGGACATCGCGCGTCCGAAGGAGGCGCAGGAGGAGGGCATCGACCTGGCCCGCGAGCCCGCGCAGCGCGACGCCTGGCTGGCAGCCCTCGCCGAGCACCCCCGGGCCCTCCAGCGACCGATCATCACCGCCGCCGACGGCACCACCGTGGTCGGGCGCGACCCCGGGTCCCTGGACCGGGTGCTCGACGCGGAGCGCTGACGGGAGCCTCGAGATGGAGTCACTGGCCCTGGCTTTCACAGGCGGTTGGGCGAGCGGGATCAACGCCTATCTCCTGGTCCTGGTCCTCGGCATCGCCGACCGGCTCGGCGACGTCGCGGAGATCCCCGACGTCCTGGCGAGGTGGGACGTGCTGGCGGTGGCCGCGCTGATGTTCACCCTGGAGTTCGTCGCCGACAAGATCCCCTACGTCGACTCGACCTGGGACGCGATCTCGACGGCCATCCGGCCCACGGTCGGGGCCGTGATCGGCGTCCTGCTCGCCGGGGACGCCACCACGCTGGAGCAGGCCGTGCTGGGGGTCGTGGGCGGCGGCACCGCCCTGGCGTCGCACCTGGTGAAGGCCGGCAGCCGGCTGGCCATCAACACCTCGCCGGAGCCGGTCACCAACATCACCGCGAGCGTCACCGAGGACCTCGCGGTGCTGAGCGTCGTCTGGTTCGCCATCGACCACCCCCGGGCCGCGGCGGCGATCGCGGGGTTGCTGCTGGCGGGCGGCCTGATCGTGCTCCTCGTCCTCGCCCGGCTGGTGCGGCGCGGCTGGCGGCGCTGGAAGCACAAGCCGGATCCCGCATGGACCTGACCTCCTCGACGGTCCGAGCCGACCTGGTCGAGCGCCTGGCCGGGATCTACGCGGGACGCCCGGTCATCCTCGGGCCTGGTGTGCTCGCGGCGTTCACGCACACGGTCACCGAGCTGCGCGAGCTACGGCTGCCGGGTCCTGATCCTCTCCACGGCACGCGGTGCCGGGCCGGTCCCCGAGCCCGACAGTGCACCGTGGTGGAGCTCGAGACGCCGACGACGCGCCTGGTCACCGACGAGCTGCGGCTCCTCGACCACCTCGCCCACCGCCTGCCCGCCCACGCGGTCGAGGCGATCGAACGCTTCGATCCCACGGGAGAGGCCGTCTGGAACCCCGGCCACTTCGTCACCGACGACGAACCGATCCTCGGCCGCCGCGTGGTGGGCGGCCGACCCGCGGCCTACCTCCGCATGGAGGACAAGCTCTTCGCCGAAGAGGTGTGGGCCGCCTGCAACGTGCCGACGGCGCCGCACCGCGTCGTACCCGTCGAGGAGACCGCGCTGGCCGAGGCCACCGAGGTGCTCGCGGGACCGCTGGGCGCCGTGTGGACCGGTGACACCCGGGACGGGTTCCATGGCGCGGGCAACTACGTCCGCTGGGTCCTCGACGAGGCCGACCGGGCGGTGGCGCAGAGCTTCTTCGCGCTGCACTGCGACCGGGTCCGGGTGATGCCGTTCCTCGACGGCGTGCCGTGCTCCATCCACGGGTTCGTCCTCCCCGACGGCACCGCGGTCCTGCGGCCGGTCGAGATCGTGGTCCTGCGCAAGGTCGCCAGCCACGAGTTCGTCTACGGCGGCCTGTCGTCGTTCTGGGACCCGCCGGACGCGGACCGGGCCGAGATGAGGGCGGTCGCGCGGCGGGTCGGCTCCTGGCTGCAGGCCGAGCACGACTACCGCGGTGCGTTCGGGATCGACGGCGTCCTCACCGCGGACGGCTTCCGGCCCACCGAGCTGAACACCCGGCTGGCCGCCGGGGCGGTGCGGCTCGGCGACGTCGACCGCCGGCTGCTCGGCCTCCTGCAGACCCATCTCGTCGCCGGGCTCGACACCGGCGTGACCGCCGCGGACCTCGAGGGACTGGTCCCGCTGATGGATGCCGAACGAACCGGTCAGCCCGTCGCGATCGGTCAGGGCGTCTCGCTCGGGACCTCCGACGAGTACGACCTCGAGTGGGACGGCACGACGCTCAGCAAGGCCAGGGGGCGGACGGGCAACACCCTCGTCCTCGCAGACACGCCGTCCGGCTTCTTCTCGAAGATCTCACCGTGCGCGGCGCTCGCCCCCGGAGACCGGCTGGCTCCGGTCAACGCGGCCCTGCTGGCCTATCTCGACCGTGAGTACGACGCCGGCTTCGGGCCGGTCGAGGCGGCCCCCGACCTGCGGTGAGGCTCTATAGGGTCGGCCCATGGCGCGGGTCGTGGTGGTCGGGGGCGGCTTCGGCGGACTCGCCTCGGCCGCGCGCCTGGCCAAGCTCGGCCACGACGTCACCCTGACCGAGCGGGCCCCCTCGCTGGGCGGGGCCCTCACCCTCGAGACCGACGAGGGCTACGCCTGGGACGCCGGGCCCACCCAGACCCTGCTGCCGGCGGTGATCCGCGACCTGTTCCGCAAGTCGGGCCGGCCCGTCGAGCGGGAGCTCGAGCTGGTGCCGCTGGAGCTGGTCCGGGAACACCGGTTCGAGGACGGCACCACCCTGCGGCTACCGGGCGGAACCAGGGCCGGCCAGCTCGCCGCCTTCGACCAGGTGGAGCCCGGCCTGGGCAAGGCCTGGGTCGACCACGTGGCGTCGTACACCGACACGTGGGAGGTGCTGCGCAAGGGCTATCTCGAGCAGCCCTGGGACCCGGCGCACCTCCCCCGCGACCTGGCGGCGCTCCTCGACAGCCGGATGGTCCTGCACAAGCGGCTGCGCAAGGACTTCCGCGACGAACGGCTCCAGCTGGTCGCCGGGCACCGGTTCGTCGCCGAGGGACACGACCTGCGCAACGTGCCCGCGTGGCTGGGCGTGATGTCCTACGTCGAGCAGCGGTTCGGGGCGTGGACGGTCCCCGGCGGCATGGCCGGTCTCGGAGCGGCCCTGTGCGCCCGGCTGGAGACGAGGCGGGTCACCGTGCTCACCGGCAACACCGCCCGCGACCTCGTGCTGCGGGAGGGTCGGGCCGTGGCCGTGGCCACCGACGCCGGCGAGCTCCCGGCCGACGTCGTGGTCTGCGCCGTGGACCCGCGGCGCCTGCCGGCCCTCGCGCCGTTCGTCGAGAGCACGATGCCCGCGATCCCGCCGGTCGTCACCCACCTCGGCCTCGAGGGCGACCTGCCCGACCTCGGCCGCGAGGTGGTGCTGCACGGCGACCCGATGCTGGTCGTGCGCACCGGGGGCAGGGCGCCCGACGGCTGCGCGGCCTGGACCGTCCACGGACGCGGTCGCCTCGCCGAGGACATCCTGCGCGCGCTGGCCCGGCAGGGCATCGACGTCCGGGAAAACGTGGTGGTCCGCCACGACCGCAGCCCGCGGCAGCTGGTGGAGCAGTGGGGCGGCTCGCCGATGGGCGTCCTGTGGCAGGGCCGGTCGACCGTACGACGGCGGCTCGGCCCGACCACGCCCATCCCGGGCGTCTATGCGGCCGGGGCGCACGCGACCCCGGGCGCCGGCCTGCCCTTCGTCGGGCTCTCGGCGGCCCTCGTCGCCCAAGGCCGTCGGTCCGCGCCTGAGCGGCGCCCGCGTCAGCGGGATGTCAGACTGTGATCCGCAGCGCGGCGAAGATCTCCCGGGTCGCCTTGGACCGGTTGAGCGTGTAGAAGTGCAGCCCCGGAGCACCGCCGTCGAGGAGCTCCTCGCACAGCTGCGCGGCCATGACGATCCCCTCGGCCCGCAGCGCCGCGGGATCGTCGCGATGCACCTCCACCCGGGCGCGTACGTCGGCCGGGATCTCGCGGCCGGACAGCTCGGCCATCCGGGCCACCTGACCGAGGTTCAGGATCGGCATGATGCCGGGCACGATCGGGATGTCGACGCCGATGGCGGCCGCGCGTCTCGACCAGCTCGAAGTAGTCGACGGACCGGAAGACCATGTCGGTGATCGCGAACTCGGCCCCGCACCGCTGCTTCTCGAGCAGGACCTCCAGGTCGCGCTCCATCGACTCCGCACCCGGGTGGCCCCCGGGGAAGGCGGCCACGCCGATGCTGAAGCCCCCGTGGTCGCGGGCCAGCGACACCAGCTCGCAGGCGTGGGTGAAGCCGCCCTCGGTCGGGGTCCACTCGGCGCGCGGGCCCTCGGCCGGGTCGCCGCGCAGGGCGAGCACGTTGCGCACGCCCTCCTCGGCGAACGCCTCCAGGATCGACTCCAGCTCATCCTTGGTGTGGCCGACGCAGGTGAGGTGGCCCATCGGGAGCATCGAGGTCTCCCGGGCGATCCGCCCGGTCACCCGGAGCGTGGTGTCCCGCGAGCTGCCCCCGGCGCCGTACGTCACGGAGACGAACGTCGGCCGGTAGGGCTCCAGCTCGCTGATCGCCTTCCAGAGCTGCTCCTCGCCTGCCTCGTCCTTGGGCGGGAAGAACTCGAAGGAGAACGAGCGTTCGCCCTCGCGGATGAGCTCGCCGATCGCGCGAGCGCCTCTTGTCACCATGTCGCGCAGTCTATGGACCTGTCCGCCCCGGTCGGGCATCGTCCACGGGGCAGGCATAGCCTCGTGCGGGTGACGAGCTGGGACGGAGCCGCTTTCCGGGCGAGCGTCCAGGAAGCGCTCGACGAGTTCCTCGGCGAGATGACCGAACGGCTCGCCCCCCTCGGTCGCGACGCCTCGCGGCTCCTCGACGAGGCCCGCGGCGTGGTGTCGGGCGGCAAGCGCTTCCGCGCCGCCTTCTGCTACTGGGGCTACCGCGCGGTCCGGCCGGAAGTGGAGGACGAGCACGCGCTGGTCCGGGCCTGCGCCGCACTCGAGCTGCTCCACGCCAGCGCGCTGGTCCACGACGACTACATGGACGCCTCGGACACCCGCCGGGGCCGCCCGGCCACGCACCGCGCGTTCACCACCGAGCATCGCGCCGACCGCTGGCGCGGCGACCCCGAGCAGTACGGCGCCTCCGCGGCGATCCTGCTCGGCGACCTGCTGCTCAGCTGGGCCGACGAGATGCTCCGGCGCTGCGGTCTGCCCGCCGCCGAGGTGTCGGCCGCCATGGACGTCTTCGACGTGTGCCGTTCCGAGGTGATCGCCGGGCAGTTCCTCGACGTGTCCGTCCAGGCACGGGGGCTGGCCGACGTCGACACCGCGATGACGGTCCTGCGTTTCAAGTCGGCGAAGTACTCCATCGAGCGCCCGCTCCACATCGGCGCCGCCCTGGCCGGCGCCTCCGCCGAAACCCTGACCGCCCTGACCTCCTTCGGCCTGCCGCTGGGCGAGGCGTTCCAGCTGCGCGACGACCTGCTCGGCGTCTTCGGCGACGCCGACACCACCGGCAAGCCGGCCGGTGACGACCTGATCGAGGGCAAGCGCACCGTCCTGGTCGCCCTCGCCCTCGACGCCGCAGGTCCGGAGGACGCGACCACGCTGGACCGGATGCTCGGCACCCCGCTCGACGCCGAGAAGGTGGCACGGGCCCGCCGGATCATCGACGAGTCCGGCGCCCACGCGCAGGTCGAGATGGTGATCAAGGAGCTGGCCGACCGGGCGCTCGCCGCCCTGGACCGCTCACCCGTCGACGACCGGGCGCGCGTCGTGCTCCGCGAGCTCGCCTCGGCCGCCACCCAGCGCGTCGTCTGAGCCCGGTTTCCGCTAGTCGAGGCTGGCGACCCCGGAGACGTCCGGGCCTTCCCCGCGCAGGAGCACCGAGAACGGGCCGCCCCGCTCGGCGTTGACCCGGGTGCCGAGCACGCTGAGCGCCACCGAGAACGCCTGTTCGTCGGCGCGGGCGAACGGGCCCCAGCCGTCCCACAGCAGGACGAGGCCCTCGCTGTCACCGGCCACGACGTCACCGAGGGAGTCGGCCAGGTCGTCGAAGCTCGTGACCATGGTCGTCGGGAAGGTCGAGTGCCTCGCCCACCCCGCTGAGGAACTCCTCCTTGGACTCGCCGTGCCAGCCGTCGAAGTAGGCGAAGTGCCAGCCCGCGTGCTCGACGGTGTGGCGTACGTCGGCGACCTCGAAGCCGCCGTGCCAGCGGTAGATGCCCGGGGTTGCTCGACCCGCCAGCAGGGCGGCCAATCCACTCATGTCAGATCCTCTCGAACGTTGGCGTGGTGTCTAGACGCTCATGGCCTGGGCTCGGCGTCTGGCCTCAGTGCCGCGGTTCTCCCGCAGGGCGTCGATCGGTCGGCCGGGCAGGTCGTCGTCGGTGAAGATCCAGGCGATGCACTCGCGGTCGTCGTACCCACCGTCGTGCAGCACGGTCAGGAGGCCCGGCAGCCCCTTGACCACCAGCCCCTCGTCGATGAAGGCGGCCGGCACCTGCGGTCCCGCGCCCGGGCGGGGTACGGCGGCGGCCAGCTCGTGGTCCTTGATCATCGTCCGCACCTTGGCGGGGGTGACGCCGAGCAGGGCCCCCGCCTCGGACCAGTCGAGCCACTCGGTCACCAATGCGTCGAGGTCGGCATCGGCGAGGGACGGGGACGCTTCGCTCACACCACCAGCCTAGGCACCGAGCGCCCGTGCGTGCCACCGGGGCAACACGCCCGGTCTGGGCAGGTTCACCGATTACCCGGACAGGCCTCGTTAGCGTCGAACGCTCGCCGCGCGGCGCTTCCCCCTCGGGGCCCAGAAGTCCGTCCCGGGCGCCGCGGGCGGACGAGGAGATCGTCATGCGCCCCATCGGGATGACCCTCACGACCACCCTCCTGACCCCGGTCGTCATCGCTGCCGCCATTGCCGGCGGGGCTCTCACCGCGCCCGCTTCCGCCGAGGACGAGCGCCTGCCCGGCGGACGCCACATCAAGCACTACACGGTGCGGCCCGGAGACACCGCCACCGGGCTGGCCGTCCGGTTCCATGCCTGGACCGCGGAGCTGATCGCCCACAACCACCTCGGGCCGGGAGCCGGGCTGACCGTCGGGGAGCAGATCGAGGTCCCGGTCGTCACCGCCGCCGTCTGCGCGACCACGACCGGGCCCGTCCCACGCAGGGCTCGCCCGGAGGACGACAGCCGACCTCTCGCGCCAGCGGGTGCGCCGGGCGATCGTCCAGGTCTCCCACCAGCGAGGCGTCGACCCCCAGCTCTCGCTGGCGGTGTCGTGGCAGGAGGCGGGCTGGCGGATGCACCACGTCTCGAGCGCCGGCGCCGTCGGGGCGATGCAGGTGCTGCCGTCAACGGCGAAGTGGATGGAGCTCTACGTCGGCCGCGACCTCCACCCACGGCAGCTGCGGGACAACGTCGCGACAGGGGTGACCCTGCTCGACGTACTGGCGGCGGAGACGGTGTCCCGGGCGCGCCAGGTGGGCGCCTACTACCAGGGCCTCGGCGCCGTACGCCGGCACGGGCTCTACGACGACACCCGTGCCTACGTCGACAACGTGATGGCGATCAAGCACCGGCTGGAGGCCGGGCGGCCGCCCGCCTGACGGCGCCCTCCGGGGTGGGCACGCCACGCCGGAGGCCGGGGCGCGCCGGTTGCGCGGGTTGCCGTCCGTACGATTGGACGGTCGGTTACTTCCCCAACCGATGCGCAGGAGGGTCGTCGTGAGCGTAGATCGGCACGCCCGCACGGGCGTCGATGCCGCCGCGAGCGACCCCATGAGCGGTCGGCTGCTCGACGGGAGGTACCGGATCCGCTCCCGCATCGCCCGCGGCGGCATGGCCAGCGTCTACGAGGCCACCGACATCCGGCTCGACCGGACGGTCGCGGTCAAGGTGATGCACCCCGGGCTCGGGGACGACGACGAGTTCGCGGCCCGGTTCGTCCGGGAGGCGCGGGCGGCCGCGCGGCTGTCCCACCCCAACGTGGTCTCCGTCTACGACCAGGGGGACGAGGACGGCACCGTCTACCTCGCGATGGAGTGCGTACAGGGCCACACCCTGCGTGACCTGATCCGCAAGGAGAGCCCGATGCCACCGGCCCGGGCGATCGCGCTGGTCGAGCCGGTGCTCTCGGCCCTCGCCTCGGCGCACCGGGCCGGCCTCATCCACCGCGACATCAAGCCCGAGAACGTCCTCATCGCGACCGACCCCGACTCCGGGTCGAGCCGGGTCAAGGTCGCCGACTTCGGGCTGGCCAAGGCGGTCAGCGCCGACACCCAGCACACCGCCACCGGCGGGGTGCTGATCGGCACGGTCTCCTACCTCGCACCCGAGCTGGTCGTCGACGGCCGGGCCGACGCCCGGGCCGACGTCTACGCCGTCGGAGTGGTGCTCTACGAGCTGCTCACCGGCACCAAGCCGCACGAGGGCGAGTCCCCGATCCAGGTCGCCTACAAGCACGTCCACGAGGACGTCCCGGCACCCTCGTCGGTCGTCGACGGCATCCCCGGTTACGTCGATGCGCTGGTGGCCCGGGCCACGGCGCGCGACCGTGGCCAGCGGCCGGCCGATGCCGCCGTACTCCTCCACCAGGTGCACCGGGTCGGCCACGCCCTGGCCGCAGGGGTGCGCGAGGACCTCGAGCTCGAGGCCGACCTCGCCCCCCGGGTGCCGATCTCACCCGACACCGCGCCGGAGCCGTTCGCCACCGACGAGTTCGCCCAGCTGCTCTCCCCCGCGGAGGCGGTCGACGAGCAGGTGCACACCACCGCCCTCGAACGGCCCGCTCCCGAGCCGCTGCGAGCACCCTGGCCCCCCACCCGCCGTACCGACGAAGCGGCCGCGACGCTCCAAGCGGGGACCCATCCTCCTCGTCCTCGCCCTCGCTCCTGGCCGCCTCCGGCGGGGCTGCCGCGTGGTGGTTCGGCTACGCCCGCTACACGCCGACGCCTGGCGTGATCGGGCTGGAACGTGCCGCAGCCGTCGACAAGCTCGAGGGGTCGGGCCTGACCGCCGAGTTCGGCGACAAGGCCTACTCCGAGACGGTGCCCGCTGGGCAGGTGATGTCCACAGACCCGTCGGCGGGTGAGCGCGTCCTCGACGGTGGCTCGGTCGTGGTGGTCCTGTCGCTCGGCAAGGAGCGGTACGACGTCCCGAAGCTGCGCGGCCTGACCGAGGACCGGGCGCAGGACAAGCTGCTGGACACCAGCCTGGCCTTCGGCGAGTCGATCGGCCGCTACTCCGAGACGGTGCCCAAGGGGACGGTGCTGCGCAGCGACCCGCCCGTCGGCACCACGCTGCGGCCCGACGCCGTGGTCGACCTGGTCGTCAGCAAGGGCCCACAGCCGATCCCGATCCGCGACTTCACCGGCGAGGACGCCGACCGCGCCACGGCCTGGTTCGAGAAGCGGGACCTCGAGGTCGACACCTCCTCCGAGCACTCCGACACGGTGGCCGAGGGCGATGTGATCTCCCAGTCACCCGCCGACGGCACCGCCTTCGCCGGTGACTCCGTCGACCTCGTGGTCTCCGACGGGCCAGAGCTGGTCGAGGTGCCGAGCGGCCTGGTCGCCTCCGGGGTCGACGCGGCCCGGGAGCGCCTCGAGGACGCGGGCTTCGAGGTCGAGGTCGAGAACGACAACGGCTACATCGGCCTGGGCTACGTGTTCCGGGTCGACCCGTCCTCCGGCACGATGGTGCCCGCGGGCAGCACGATCACGCTCTACCTGATCTGAGGCGCAGGTGCAGCCGCTGGAGGTCGTCCTGGAGCTCCCGAACGGTCAGGTCGGGAGAGGCTGGAGCTCCGAAACCCGCTCGAGAGTGAGCTGGCAACGTCTCGCGTCGACCTCTAGAGCGCGCTGGCTGCTCGGCGCCCCTGTCGAGCGAGGCCGGTACGTCAGTTGCGTCTCGTCCGGCGGACCGTCGCGACCTTCATGGACTCGGCGGCACGGTGACCGTGGACCGCCGGCCAAGCCCTGCGCGCTGGCGGGACAGGCGTGGATCGACGAGCTGCGGACGTCTGACCTCTGCGCGATGTGACGGACCGACTCCGCAGAAGAGGCTGCTCCTGGGTCGCTCCGGAGGAGTCGCCAGCAGCCGGAGCCGATGTGGCCGCAGAGACCGAGGAGATGGAAGGTGTCGGTCGATTCGGCTGGGTCACCGACCCTGAGGGCAATCGGATCGAGCTTTGGCAGCCCGCCTGACCCGCTTCCGACGTGATCGGGATCGACGTCGACCTCGACCCTCCGGCCACGCGGGGATGAGCCAATGGGGCTGACGTGCGTTGCCGCCAAGCGGCAATGAACGTGCTTCCCATCCCTTCTCCACAGGCGTCGGCCGTCGACCGGCAACAGTGTCGGTGGTCTCTGGTGGACTGTTCCCATGACCGAATCGCTGCTCGACCTCCCGGTGTACGCGCCCGGTGTGGTCGTCGTTCGGGAACATCCGGACGTGGTGCGGTTGCAGGGGATGCTCGATGAGCTGGCGGCGGTCACCGGCGATCCGGGGCAGGTCGGGCCGATGGCGGACTGCCACCGGATCGAGGAGATCCGCAGGCTGGAGGAGGTCAAGGCCGCCGCGGCGGCGGCCCAGGCCCGGGTCACGGTCGCGTTCGAGGCCTCCCAGCTGGCCCGGCAGGAGGCCGCCGGGGTACGCCGGGAGCAGCGTGGCCGCGGGATCGGCGATCAGGTCGCCCTCGCGCGGGGCTGCCCGGCCTCCCAGGGTTCGCGCCATCTGGGGTTCGCCAAGGCGATGGCCGAGATGCCGCACACCCTGGCCCTGCTCACCCGCGGCGAGGTCGACGAGTGGACCGCGACCCTCCTGGTCCGCGAAACGGCCGCCTTGTCGCTGGAGGACCGCACGCTGGTCGACCAGCGGCTCTGCGCGATGCGGATCGACACCACCACCGGGCTGGTCGACCAACCGTGGGTGCTGGAGCAGACCCCGCGGCGGGTCGAGGGCGCAGCCCGGGCACTCGCCGCCGAGCTCGACCCTCAGGCCGCGGTCCGCCGCGCCGCCAAGGCGACCGACCAGCGGCGGGTCACCATCCGCCCCACCCCCGACACCATGACGTATGTGACCGGGCTGCTGCCGGTCGCCCAGGGCGTCGCCGCGTGGGCCAGCCTGCGCACCGCCGCCCGCGCAGCCAAGGCCGCCGGCGATGAGCGGACCGAGTCCCAGCTGATGGCCGACCTGTTCGTCCAACGCCTCACCGGCCAGCCCACCGCCACCGCGGTGCCCGCCGAGATCCAGCTGGTGATGACCCCCGACACCCTCCTGGGCACCTCCGAGCGCCCGGCCCGGATCGGCGACACCGTCCTCCCCGCGCAGACCGCCCGCGACCTCGCCGCCCGCACCGACGCACCCCGCTGGCTGCGCCGCCTGTTCACCGACCCGGCCACCAGCGTGATCACCGCCACCGACCCCACCCGCCGCCGGTTCAGCCCCGCCGACGCCCGGCTCCTCCAGGCCCGCGACCAACACTGCCGCCACCCGCGCTGCGACGCCGCCATCACCGACCACGACCACATCACCCGCCGAGCCGACGGTGGCCCCACCACCCACAGCAACGGACAGGGCCTCTGCGAAGCCCACAACCTGGTCAAGGAAATCCCCGGCTGGCACACCCACGTGGCCGACCCCCGCCCCGGACACCACACCGTCCAGATCACCACCCCCACCGGCCACACCTACCGATCCCAAGCACCACCCGGCCTCCCACCCCCGGTGTGATTGCGGCCCGCTAGCGTTCCGCGCATGCCCGACCCGTCCCTGAGGAACCCGGTGGGGACCCACCTCAAGGTCGGCAAGGGGTTGGTCGCCGGAGCATTGGCCCGCGCCGACGAGCTCGGCTGCGAGGCGATCCAGATCTTCGTCGGCAACCCGCGCGGGTGGGCGCACTCGGCGGGGAACCGCGACGAGGACGCCCGCTTCCGGGAAGGCGCGGCCGAGCGTGGGATGCGCACCTTCATCCACTCGCCCTACCTCATCAATCTCGGCTCCCCCACCCGCGAGACGTACGAGAGGTCGGTGGCCAGCGTCGCCCACAACCTGAGGCGCGCAGCCGAGCTCGGCGTGGAGGGGGTCGTCGTCCACACGGGGTCATTCGTGGACCCGACCGGCAGCGAGGAGCAGTACGCCGCCGCGATGCGGCAGGTCCGCGAAGGTCTGTTGCCGCTGCTGGACGTGGTGGCCGATGATGACTCCCCCTGGCTGCTGCTGGAACCCACCGCCGGACAAGGCCGCTCCCTGTGCGCGGGGGTCGACGACCTCGAGCCCTACCTCGCGGCGCTCGACTTCCACCCCAAGGCCGGCCTCTGCCTCGACACCTGCCACGTGTTTGCGGCCGGGGCGCCGCTCGACGAGCCGGGCGGTGCCGCGGCCACAATCGACCGGGTGGTCGAGATCGGCGGCCAGGAGCGGCTGCGACTGGTCCATGCCAACGACTCGATGGACGTGCGTGGTGCGTTCCGGGACCGGCACCAGAGGATCGGGGAGGGCCACATCGGCGCCCATGCGTTCGCGGAGCTGCTGTCCCACCCGGCCACCGCCGGGGTGCCCTTCATCCTGGAGACCCCCGGCTCGCGGGACGCCGACGACGGCCAGATCGACATTCTCAAGAGGCTCCGCGCGTCGTGACCGAGTCCCGTCGTACGTCCCTGCTCGCTGCCTTGCTGCTGCTCAGCGTCACCGCGGTGTGGGGCTCGACGTTCTTCCTGATCAAGGACCTCCTCGAGCGGGTGCCGACGCTCGACTTCCTGGCGGTCCGGTTCTCCCTCGCCGCGGTCCTGCTCGTGGTCGTGGCTCCGCGCGCGCTGGGCCGCCTGTCCGCCGACGCGCGGAAGCACGCCCTGGTGCTCGGCGCGCTCTACGGCGTCGCGCAGATCCTCCAGACCGCCGGACTCGCCCACACCGCGGCCAGCGTCTCCGGCTTCATCACCGGGATGTACGTCGTCGCGACGCCACTGTTCGCGGCGCTGATCCTCCACTCACGCATCACCCGGATGACCTGGGCCGCCGTCGCGCTCGCCACCGCCGGCCTGGCGGTGCTCACCCTGCAAGGCTTCTCGGTCGGGTACGGCGAAGCCATCACCCTGGTGGCGGCCATGATCTATGCGCTGCACATCGTCGGCCTCGGCGCCTGGTCGAAGCCGGCGGACGCGATCGGGATGTCGATCGTGCAGATCATCGTGATCGCGGTGATCTGCCTGGCCGCGTCCGCCCCGGGCGGGATCGTCCTGCCCGAGACCAGGGCCGACTGGCTGTCGGTGATCTACATGGCCGCGCTGGCAGGGTCGTTCGCGCTCTTCGCCCAGACCTGGGCCCAGGCCCACCTGGCGCCGACCCGCTGCGCGATCATCATGAGCATGGAACCGGTGTTCGCGGCGCTCTTCGCAGTCCTCGCCGGCGGAGAGGATCCAACCCTGCGCATGGTGGTCGGCGGGGCAATGGTGGTCACGGCCATGCTCGTTGTCGAGCTCGTGCCGCGGCGCAAGGTCGAGGCCGAGGTCCCGCACATCGCCGTCTAGGAGTTTCGGGTCCGCGCCGGCGTCCCCTACCCTTGCGGCGGAAGTCACCCGAGGGGAACAACCATGCCCGTCTGCGCCCAGTGCGGCCACGAGTTCGACCTTGGCCGGTTCTGCACCAACTGCGGGCACCCCGTCGACTCCCCCGACCCGGGACTCGACCTCTGGCGCACCGACACCGCCGAGCGAGCGGACACAGCGGAACAGGCGGACACTGCCGAGCGGGCAGGCACCGCCCAGCGCCCGGCCGAGCCGGCGCCACTCCTTCCTCCTCCGCCCCCGCCTCCGCCGGACGCGTCCGCCCGCTACCCACTCTTCGCCGACCAGGTCACGACCCCGCCGCGGCAGGATGCGACGCACTCCCACCGGGCCGGCCGTCCCTGGCTGCCCTGGGTCGCCGGCGCCGTGGCCCTGCTCCTCGTCGCGGGCCTCGGGGCCTGGCTCCTCTTCGGCGGCGACGACTCAGAGCCCGACCTGGTCGCCAGCGAGCCGCGCAGCACACCGACCAAGGCGCCTCCCCCCGACAAGTCCGCGCGCCCGGAGAAGAAGCAGAAGAAGTCGCCCGCAGCCGCCGGGAAGCCGGCCGACGTCGCGTCACTGGCCACAGCCGCCGTGCCAGCGACCGCCGCTCCGAGCACCGACTTCGACGGCAACGTCGTGCGCTACGACGCGCGCAACATGCTCGACGGCGTGCCCGCCACCACCTGGCGGATGCCCGGCGACGGCTCCGGGGAGACGATCACGGTCGAGCTCGCCGACCAGACGGAGATCACCTCGGTCGGTCTGGTCAACGGCTACGCGAAGACCGGCACGGACGCCTCGGGTACGCCGCTGGACTGGTACGCCGGCAACCGACGGATCCTCTCGGTCGAGTGGGCCTTCGACGACGGGTCTGTCGTCACCCAGGACCTCACCGAGACCCGGAAGCTCCAGGAGGTGGACGTCGAACCCGTCAGCACCTCGACCGTCCAGCTCCGACTGGTCACGGTCACCCCGCCGGGCCAGGGTCCGTCGAGACGCGACTACACCGCGATCAGCGACCTTGCTCTGGTGGGTTCCCCCGCCTGAGGCCGGCTACCTCGGCAGCCCACCGAGCACCTTTGCCGCCCGCTCGGCGTCGTCACGGGAGATGTCGAGGTGCGTGACCAGGCGTACGGCGGCGGGTCCGACCGCCGCGACGAGGACATCGGCCTCGCGTGCCGCGGCGACAAAGGCCGGCGGGTCCTCGTGGGGCACGACGACGATGTTGGTGTCCACGGTTTCCGGGTCCACTCCGCACGCCTCGGCCAGGAGCCGAGCGTTCGCGTGATCGTCCGCGAGCCGCTCGATGTGGTGGTCAAGCGCGTGGAGTCCGGCCGCGGCGAGGATGCCGACCTGCCGCATGCCGCCGCCCATCCGCTTGCGCCACACCCGTGACTCGGCGATCGCGTCCTCGGACCCCACCAGCAGGGAACCGATCGGCGCGCCCAGCCCCTTGGACAGGCAGACGGCCATCACGTGGGCCACGGCGCCGTACTCCCCCAGCGGGGTGCCGGTGGCGACGTGCGCATTCCAGATCCGCGCGCCGTCCACGTGGATCCGGGTGCCCGCAGACGTGGCCCACTCACGGAGGGCCTGGAGGTCCTCGATCGGCTGCACGGCGCCGCCGGCGAAGTTGTGGGTGTTCTCGACGGAGACCGCCTTGGTCGGCACGAAGAACGGGCCCATGTCGGGTGCGATAGAGGCGCTGGATCGCCGGCAGGTCGACCTGTCCCCGTGCCCCGGTCCAGGTGCGCATGGTCAGGCCGGTGTAGGCCGCATGGGCACCGAGCTCGGCCCGGGCGATGTGCGCCGTCGACTCGCACAGGACCTCCTGACCCGGACCGACCAGGGTGCGCACGGCCAGCACGTTGGCCATCGACCCGGTCGGCGTGAAGAGCGCGTCCTGGTGCCCGAACAACCCGGCGACCCGCTCCTCGAGCCGGCGCACGGTGGGGTCCTCACCGAAGACGTCGTCGCCCACCTCGGCGTGCGCCATCGCAGACCGCATGGCCTCGGTGGGCCTGGTGACGGTGTCGGAGCGCAGGTCGATCACGCGACCGAACCTACCGAAGCGCGCCGAGTGTTTCGACGCGCCCGTCGGTCGCGCTCGCAGGCTCGCCCGACCGGGGCTTGCTCAACCCCTTCGGCCGACGCCGCCCGCTCGCAAGCTCGCGGTCAACTGGCCTCAGGCCTTGCGAAGCATCTCGGCGACCAGGAACGCAAGCTCCAGCGACTGCACGCGGTTGAGCCGTGGGTCGCAGACGGACTCGTAGCGGTGGGCCAGGTCGACCTCGGCCAGCTCCTCACCACCACCCACGCACTCGGTGACGTCGTCGCCGGTGAGCTCGACGTGGACCCCTCCGGGCCAGGTGCCCAGCGAGCGGTGGACGTCGAAGAAGCCCTGGACCTCCTCGATCACGTCGTCGAAGCGCCGGGTCTTGTGGCCCGACGACGCCTCGAAGGTGTTGCCGTGCATCGGGTCGCACACCCACGCCACCTCGACGCCGGCAGCGGAGACCTTCTCGACGAGGTGCGGCAGCCGGTCGCGGATGCGGCCCGCGCCGAAACGGGTGACGAAGGTGAGCCGACCAGGCTCGTTGTCGGGATTGAGCCGTCCGGCCAGCGCCAGGGCCTCGTCCGCGGTCGCGGTCGGGCCCAGCTTCACCCCGATCGGGTTGCGGATGTGCCGCAGCAGCTCGACGTGGGGACCGTCGAGCTGACGGGTGCGTTCGCCGATCCAGAGGAAGTGCCCGGAGACGTCGTACGGCGTGCCGGTGCGCGAGTCGATGCGGGTGAGCGCGTGTTCGTACTCGAGCACGAGCGCCTCGTGGCTGCTGTGGAAGTCGACCCGGTGGAACTCGTCGGGATCGGCCCCGATCGCCTGCATGAACGTCAGCGCCCGGTCGATCTCGGCCGCCACCTGTTCGTAGCGCTGCCCGGCCGCGGAGTCACGGACGAAGTCGGTGTTCCAGGTGTGCACCTGGCGCAGGTCGGCGTAGCCGCCGGTGACGAACGCGCGGACCAGGTTGAGGGTCGCCGCCGAGGAGTTGTAGACGTCCACGAGCCTTTGCGGGTCGGGGATCCGCGACTCGGGGGTGAACTCGAAGCCGTTGACCGCGTCGCCCCGGTAGGCAGGGAGGGTGACGCCCTCGCGAGTCTCGGAGTCCGACGAGCGGGGCTTGGCGTACTGCCCGGCGATCCGGCCCACCTTCACGACCGGCACGGAGGCGGCGTAGGTGAGCACCACGGCCATCTGCAGGAGGACCCGCAGCTTGTTGCGGACGTTGTCGGCGGTGACCCCGGCGAAGGTCTCGGCGCAGTCGCCACCCTGGAGCAGGAACGCCTCCCCGCGGGCCACCGCCCCGATCTTCGCCTTGAGCTCGTCGCACTCACCCGCGAACACCAGGGGCGGGCACGAGCGCAGCCGGCTCACGGCAAGGTCCACGGCCGCCGCGTCGGGGTAGGACGGCTGCTGGGCCGGCCCGAGCGCGTGCAGGTCCGCGAGGTCGGGGATCGTCACCCCGTCAGCCTACGCGGGCGGGTGCGCGCCATCTCAGCGCTATCTCAGCCGCCGAGGTGGTCGACGTCGCGGAAGCCGGTCTTCTTCGCCCGGATCCCGCGGTTGGTGAACCACGTGATCGCCCACAGCACGATCCCGATGACGAGCAGCACCGCGGCGATGCGGTACTGGATCCAGTCCTCGGGGTCCCGCGCCCACGGCCCGACCAGGAAGGCCGAGGTGACGGCACCGACGATCGGCGTCCATCGCGGGCGCGCGGAAGCTCGGGGGTGGTGTCGGACCTGCGGCGCACGACGAGGCACGCGATGTTGACGATCGTGAAGACGCAGAGCAGCAGCAGGCCGGTCGTGCCGCTCAGCGCCTCGACGATGGAGGTGCCCTCGCCGATGGTGACGTAGATGATCAGGCCCAGGGCGAGGGCGGTGGTGAAGATGATTGCGGTCCACGGCGTACGACGACCCGGGCAGCACCTTGCCGAGCGAGCGCGGCAGCACGTCCTGGCGGGCCATGCCGTAGATCAGCCGGCTGGCCATCAGCATGTTGATGAGCGCGGTGTTGGCCACGGCGAACACGGTCAGGAACGGGAAGAGTCTGCCGACCGGCAGGTCGGGGGCACCCACCTTGACGACCTCGATCAGGATGCCGGTCTCGCCGTCGAAGCTCTGGATGTCTCCGAGCGGCAGCACCATGACGACCGAGACGGCGACCAGCATGTAGATGACCACAGCGATGCCCAGACCGGTCAGCATCACCCGCGGGAAGATCCGCTCGGGCTCCTGGGTCTCCTCGACCATGTTGACGGAGTCCTCGAAGCCGACCATCGCGAAGAACGCGATCGCGGTCGCCACCGTCACCGCCGCGAACATGCCGCGGTCCGACGAGTTGTCGAAGACGACGATCTGGCCGAGATCGGCGCCCTGGGTGGCCATCACCCAGAAGCCGATGGCGATCACGATGGCGAGGGCGGCCAGCTCGACCAGGGTGAGCACGACGTTGAACTTCACGCTCTCCCCCACGCCGCGCAGGTTGATCAGGGCCAGCAGCACCATGAAGCCGAGCGCGACCACGACCGTCGACGTGGTGCGAGATCGGCACACCTCCGATGGTGGCGTCGAGCCCGGCCAGCAGGTTGGCCGCCAGCAGGCTGGAGGACGTCGAGGCGCTGGTGATCCCGGAGCAGACGACCGTGAAGGCGACCAGGAAGGTGACGAAGTGGATGCCGAACGCCTTGTGGGCGTAGAGCGCGGCGCCCGCCGCCTGCGGGGTACCGCGTGACCAGCTCGAGGTAGGAGAACGCCGTCAGCGTGGCCACGGCGAACGCGACCAGGAACGGCAGCCAGGCCATCCCCCCGACCTCGCCCGCGACGTCCCCGGTCACTGCGTAGATGCCGGCCCCGAGGATGTCGCCGACGATGAACAGCAGGAGCAGCTTGGGCCCCATCACCCGCTTCAGGTCGGGCTCGGGCCCGTTGACGTCGATCTCTTCAGCCTGCGTGCCGGTGGTCATCTCGCGTTGCCTCCTCGGCGAGTGGTTGGCCCATGTATGGACCATCGTGGCCGTATCGGCACCCGATGCGCCAGTGACGCGGCCTAGCCGAAGAAGACCTCGGCCTCGGCGTACTCCTCCGGGCTGACCAGCTTGAGCTCGTCGGTGCCCTCGCTGAGCGGGACCCGGATGATCGCGGTGCCGCGCAGCGCGACCATCTTCCCGAAGTCACCCTCGGCGACGGCGTCGATGGCCTGCAGCCCGAACCTGGTCGCCAGCCAGCGGTCGAACGCTGAGGGGGTACCTCCGCGCTGGACGTGGCCGAGTACGACGGCGCGGGCCTCGCTCCCGGTCCGGGCCTCGATCTCGTTGGCCAGCCGGTCGCCGATCCCGCCGAGCCGGACGTGGCCGAACTGGTCGACCTCGCCCGAGGAGAGGGTCATGTCCCCGCCCTCGCGCGGGACCGCGCCCTCCGAGACGACGAGGATGGGTGCGTAGCGCGACTTGAAGCGGCTCTCGACGAGCTTGCACACCTCCTCGATGTCGAAGGGCTGCTCCGGGATCAGCACGATGTTGGCGCCGCCCGCGATGCCCGCATGGAGGGCGATCCACCCGGCGTGCCGGCCCATCACCTCGACCACGAGCACCCGGTGGTGGGACTCCGCCGTGGTGTGCAGCCGGTCGATCGCCTCGATGGCGATGTTGACGGCAGTGTCGAAGCCGAAGGTGAAGTCGGTGCCGGAGAGGTCGTTGTCGATGGTCTTCGGGACGCCCACCACGTTGACGCCGAGGTCCGCGAGCTTGGTGGCGACACCCAGGGTGTCCTCCCCACCGATCGCGACCAGTGCGTCGACCCCGTCCCGCTCGAGGTTCTCCTTGATCCGCTCGACGCCGTTGTCGATCTTGAACGGGTTGGTCCGCGACGAGCCGAGGATGGTGCCGCCACGCGGCAGGATCCCGCGACACTGCTCGATCCCGAGCTCCATCGTCACGCCCTCGAGCGGGCCCCGCCAGCCGTCTCGGTAGCCGACGAACTCGAAGTCGTGCTCGCGCACGCCCTTGCGGACCACCGCACGGATCACGGCGTTGAGGCCCGGGCAGTCCCCGCCTCCGGTGAGCACTCCGACCCGCATGCGTCCTCCTGACTATTGGATCGTTCACATCGAACCCGACGACCCTAGCGGCGACGGGCGAGCGCAAGCCACCCTCGGAATGGTGATGGGCGACGACGGTGGGCTGGACGCTCGGCCGCGGAAAGGTTTCCAATCCGCATGCACGGGTACAGACTGCGGGGAGCAAGTACGACTGGGAGGGAATATTTGCATGTCCAACATCACTGCGCCGCGCATCATGGCCGGCGTCACCGCCGGTTACGTGCTCGGTCGAATGCACAAGCTCAAGCTGGCCCTGATCGTGGGATCGGCGCTCGCCAACCGCAAGCTGGTCTCGGCCCAGGTGGACAAGCTGACCGACGCCGCCGGCGTCGGCCCCCTCGGTGAGCAGCTCGTGAGCGCCGGGCGCAAGGCCGCCCTCGGCGCGATCTCGAGCCGGATCGACGGAATCTCCGATCGCATCGCCGAGCGCACCGACCGGCTCAACGGCTCCGCGGTCGACGAGGACGAGGACGAGCCGGAGGACGAGTACGAGGACGAGGAACCGGCCGAGGACGAAGAAGAGCCCGAGGACGAGTACGAGGACGAAGAGCTCGCCGAGGACGAAGAGGAAGAGCCCGTAGCCGAGGACGAAGAGTTCGAGGACGAAGAGCCGGCCGAGGACGAAGAGAGTCCCCGAGGACGAGTACGAGGACGAAGAGCCGGCCGAGGACGAAGAGCTCGCCGAGGACGAAGAGGAAGAGCCCGTAGCCGAGGACGAAGAGTTCGAGGACGAGGAAGAGTACGAGGAGGCCGCACGATGAGCGCCAAGGAATCCGGCGGCCTGCTCGACCAGCTGCCGATCGACCGCCTCCGCACCGAGGTGACCGAGCTCGGCAAGGCCATGGCCAAGAACGGCTTCAGCTCCGCCATCGAGAAGGTGGGCGACGCCAGCGGCCCCGCGGGCAAGGCTGCCAAGAGCATCAAGGACGGCGAGTCGCCGGTGAAGGCGGCCACGAAGGCCGGCACCTCCGCGCTCAAGGACAAGGTCAAGGAGGCCGTCGGAGGCGGCGGAGGAGGCAAGAAGATGAAGGTCGTCAACATTCTGGAGACCATCGACGTCCCGGTCCCGCGACGCGTCGCCTACGACAAGTGGACCCAGTTCCAGGACATCCCGGACTTCACCCGGAAGGTCGAGAAGGTCGACCAGAAGGAGGACGAGAAGCTCGAGTGGAAGGCCCAGGTCTTCCTCTCCCACCGGACCTGGCAGGCCACGATCAAGGAGCAGGTGCCCGACGAGCGGATCGTCTGGGAGTCCAGCGGCGAGAAGGGCCACGTCGACGGCGCGGTGACCTTCCACGAGCTCGCCCCGGACCTGACGCGGGTGCTGATGACCCTGGAGTACCACCCGCAGGGCTTCTTCGAGAAGACGGCGAACCTCTGGCGTGCGCAGGGCCGCCGAGCCCGCGCCGACATGCGTCAGTTCCGCCGCGAGATGACCATGCACACCATGCTCGAGCAGGAGGAGCAGGAGGGCTGGCGCGGCGAGATCCGCGACAAGGAGGTCGTCAAGAGCGACGAGGAGGGCCAGAAGGAGGAGAAGCAGCAGGAGAAGAAGCAGTCGAGCTCGTCGGACGGGCGCTCCACCAGCAAGAAGAGCGCGTCCGGCAACGGCAACGCCCGGAAGTCGACCGCGAAGAAGTCCACCGCCAAGAAGTCGAGCAGCAGCAGCTCCGGCCCCCGGAAGTCCGCGGCCAAGAAGTCGAGCAGCAGCAGCGCGCCCCCGGAAGTCCGCGGCCAAGAAGTCGAGCAGCAGCAGTCCAGCTCCCGGAGGTCCCCGGCCAAGAAGACGGCAGCTGCCAGGAAGTCCACCGGCAAGAAGACCGCGAGCGGGCGCACGGCCAAGAAGTCCGCCAGCAAGCGGACGGCGAAGAAGGCGTCCCGGAGCTCGTCGTGACGCCCACCCCCAATCCGGGCACCAGGGCCCGGAAGGAGAACCGCGACGACGAGCTCGAGCGGCTGCGCAACGAGGCCGAGCGCTATCGGCGGGCGGCGGAGGACGCCCTGCAGCAGCTCGACTGGTGCATCGGCTACCTCCACGGGAGCAACAAGGCCAACATCGCCGCGGCGCTCTCCAAGAACCGCTCCTACATCCGCAAGGAGCTCCTCAACCGGGACGAAGTTTCCGATCCCACGCTCCAGAAGGGAACGACATGACCGTCAGTGCCACGCAATCGCCCAACCGCTACCTGGAGCGTCCCGCGCCCAGCAGCCTGGCCGACGTCGTCGAGATCATCCTCGACAAGGGCCTGGTCATCGACATCTACGTCCGGGTCTCCCTGGTCGGGATCGAGCTGATCACCATCGATGCCCGCATCGTGGTGGCCAGCGTCGACACCTACCTGCGGTTCGCCGAGGCGGTCAACCGGCTCGACCTCAAGGACGACGGGACCTCCGGGCTGCCCGACCTGATGGGGGACATCACCGAGTCCGGCGCCAAGGGCAAGACCAGCGGCGCCCTCGAAGGTGTGAAGGAGAAGGCCTCGGAGATCCTCGGCGGCGGCGACGACGATGAGACGAGGACGAGGACAAGAAGCGCGCCGAGGCGGCGGCCCTCCTCGTCGTCCACGCGGAAGCGGTCGAGCTCCTCGTCGTCGCGCACGCGCAAGAAGGCGGAGAGCTGAGCGTGCCACTCCACGTGTACGGCGTGACCCGCACCGACGTCGAGCTTCCCGACGGGCTGCAGGGGCTCTACGACGCTCCGGTGACGACCGTCGCCGACGACGGGCTGGCAGCGCTGGTCTCCGAGTGCCCCGAGGCACCCACCGCCCGGCGCGCCGAGCTGATGGCCCACGCCCGGGTGCTCGAGCAGGTGGTCGAGACCGAGACGGTGCTGCCGATGCAGTTCGGGATGTGCATGCCCGACGACCAGACCGTTCGCCACGACCTGCTCGTCACCCATCGCCCTCGGCTCGGGACACTGCTCAGCGAGCTCGACGGCACGGTGCAGCTCACCGTCAAGGTGGTCTACCGCGAGGACGACGCACTGCGCGAGGTGCTGCACCGCTCGCCGCGGCTGCTCCGGATGCGCGAGAGCCTCGCGAGGATCCCCGCCGATGCCGCGCACTTCAAGCAGGCGGAGTTCGGGCAGGAAATCGCTGCGGAGCTCGAGCACATGGGCAGCCGGGACAGCGCGGAGATCCTCGGTGCGCTGGCACCGCTGAGCCTCGCCCACGCGGAGGGCCGGCACCTGTCGCCCTACCACATCCTCAACACCGCGTTCCTGGTCCGGCGCGAGTCACGCGCCCGGTTCGACGAGGCCGTCGGCGCCCTCGCCGAGCAGTGGAACGAGGTCGGCACCGTCCGCTACCTCGGCCCCCAGCCGCCCTACAGCTTCGTGGACCTCGAGGCGGGTGACCCTGCATGGGCCTGATCTCCGCGATCCTGACCGCGCCCCTGGCGCCGGTCAGGGGAGTCGTCTGGGTGGCCGAGCAGGTTCACGACCAGGCGATGCGCGAGCTCTACGACCCCGAGTCGATCCAGCGAGAGCTGGACAAGGTCCAGCTCGACCGCGAGCTCGGCCGGATCGACGACGAGGAGGCCGACCGCCGCGAGGACGAGCTCCTCGAACGGCTGATCGAGGCGAATCGTGGAGACTACCCACATGGCTGAGCAGAGGAAGGGCAGCACTCCGATCCTGAAGATGGGGCGCGCGGCCGTGGAGCAGCTCGCCGAGCTCACCGGCCAGAAGGTCGAGGGCCTCAGCGGCGTCCATCGCAACGACGAGGGCTGGGTGGTCACCGCAGAGGTGCTCGAGCTGAGACGCATCCCGGAGACCACCGACGTGCTCGCCACCTACGAGGTCACGTTGGACGACGACGGCTCGGTCACCGGATACCGACGGGTCCGGCGCTACACGCGGTCCCAGACCGAGGAGTACTGAGCATGAGCGAGCCCATGCAGCCCTACGGCGGGCAGGACCGGACGCCGTACCGGACCGGTGGCGGTGGCCAGCCGGCCAGCCTCGCCGACGTCCTCGAACGGGTCCTCGACAAGGGAGTCGTCATCGCCGGCGACATCCAGGTACGTCTCCTCGACATCGAGCTGCTCACCATCAAGATCCGGCTCCTGATCGCCTCGGTCGACAAGGCCAAGGAGATGGGCATCAACTGGTGGGAGAGCGACCCGTTCGTCTCCACGCAGGAGCTCGGGAGCGACGACCAGGACGGCTCCCCGCGCGAGCTGCAGGAGCGGGTGGAAGTGCTGGAGTCGCGCCTGCAGGACCTGGACGAGACCAGGCAGGCTCGCTGATGACCATCCACTACGTCTACGGGGTGCTGCCGGCGGGGCAGCATCCGCCGGACCTGGCCCCCGGCCCCGACGGCGCGGCCGTGCAGCTGGTCGAGGGCCAGGGTCTGGCAGCCGCCGTCAGCGAGCTTCCCGAGGACCGTTACGGCGAGGCGGAGTTCCGCGCCCACGCCGAGGACCCCGTCTGGCTCCAGGAGCTGGCGACGGCCCATCACCGGGTGCTCGCGTCGATCGCCCTGCACGGCGACGTCGTACCGCTCCGCATGCCGACCCTGTGCCACAGCCGGCAGAGCGTCCTCGAGCTGCTCGAGACCCGGGGGGACGCCCTGCGAGATGCCCTCGCCTCCGTGACCGGCCGAGTGGAGTGGGGCGTCAAGCTCTTCGCCGAGACACGCCCCGCGGAGCAGCAGCAGGTCCAGGCGGCCAGCGGACGCGACTACCTCGGTCAGCGGATGGCGCAGGGCCGCGCCCGCGACGAGGAACGCCTGCGCCGGGGCGACGCGGTCCGGGCCTGCCACGACACCCTCTCCTCGGCCGCTGACGACGCGGTCGTCAACCCGCCCCAGGACCCGGCCCTCTCCGGACGGCGCGAACCGATGGTGCTCAACGGCGCCTACCTCGTCGCCCGCGACCGGGAGAGCGACTTCCTGGCGACCCTGGACGCGCAGGCCGCGGGTCCCTGTCGGGAGGCCGGCCTCCTCGCCGAGATCACCGGCCCCTGGCCGCCCTACAACTTCTCGGTCACCGAGCACCGACGAGTCCGCCGGGCGACCATGACCGAGCTCTCCGTCGTTGCCGACGACGTGGCCCTCGTCGACCTGCTGGACCGGGTGATCGGCGAAGGCGTGGTGATCGGGGGCGACATCGTGCTGTCCATCGCCGGGGTCGACCTGGTCTACCTCGGCCTGCGCGCCGTGCTCGCCCCCGCCCACATCGCCGGCCCTTCGGCCATCGGGGGCGATGCCCTCAGAGGTGACGCCCGCGGGGAGGCCCTGTGATCACGCTCTACGCCGTCACCTGGCGCGCCGACGCTCCGGTCCTCGACGAGGACGGGCTCGCCCTGCTCGCGGACGGCGACCTGGCGATGGTCGTGGGCCCGGCGCAGGGCACCGCGAGCCGGGACGACGCGCTGGCCCATGGCCGGATCGTCGAGCAGGTCGCGTCCGCCGCGGACGTGCTGCCCATCCGCTACGGCGCCACTGCCGCTGACACCGACGAGGCGCGGGCCCTGCTGCGCGAGCACGGCTCGGCGTGGGCGGCGCGGCTGCAGAAGGTGGAGGGGTGTGCCGAGATCGCGATCCGGGCCGCCCCGCCGGCCGCGGACGAGCGGAGCGCGCCGAGTCGGGAGCGGAGCACATGGCCCGCCTGGTCTCCCGGACCCGGCTTCTCGACGGCGCCGAGAGCGAGCTCGGCGAGCTGCTCACCGGCCGCTGCCGGGTCGTGCGCCGGCTCGCCGGCCACGAGGAGCTCCGGCTGAGCTGCCTCGTGGAGCGGGCGAACGTCGAGCCCGTGCGCTCGCTGCTCGAGGAGTGGGCCTCCGCTCGGAAGGACATGCTGGTGTCGGTCACCGGGCCGTGGGCGCCGTACAGCTTCGTGGCCGACGGTGAGGACTCAGGGGTGGCCCTGTGACCGCGGACCTTCCCGGCTTCGGCGAGCCCGAACCCCGTCGCCGGGCCAGGATCGAGGCCGACCCAGAGCAGGTCGAGCGGGGGCTGGTCCAGCTCGTGCTGACCCTGGTCGAGCTCCTGCGCCAGCTGATGGAACGGCAGGCGATCCGGCGGGTCGAGGCGGGCGGTCTCGAGGACGACCAGGTCGAGGAGCTCGGGCGGACCCTGATGCTGCTCGACGAGAAGATGACCGAGCTGCGCGACCACTTCGGGCTCGAGCCGGAGGACCTCAACATCGACCTCGGACCCCTCGGCCGCCTCCTCTGATCGGTAGGGTCCGGTTCCATGACTTTCTCCATCGTGGCCCGGTCCGCCGACGGTGAGTCGTGGGGCGTGGCGGTGGCCTCCAGGTTCCTCGCCGTAGGAGCAGCAGTCCCGGCCGCCGTCGCCCAGGTCGGCGCGATCGCCACCCAGGCCGACGCCAACGTCGCCTACAAGGGACAGGCGCTCGCCCACCTCGACGACGGCGCCACCGCGTCGGTCGCCCTGCAGCGGCTGATCGAGGACGATCCCGGCCGGGACCACCGGCAGGTCGGGATCGTCGACGGCGAGGGCGGGGCCGCCTCCCACACCGGGCCGGCCTGCCTGGACTGGGCCGGCAGCCTGACCGGCGACGGCTACGCCATCCAGGGCAACGTGCTCACCGGCGAGGAGGTCGTGCTCGCGATGGAGGCGGCCTGGGCGGAGTCCGATCCTGAGGAGCCACGTGGCCCGCCGGCTCCTCGCCGCGCTGGCCGCCGGTGACGACGCCGGAGGTGACCGGCGGGGTCGGCAGTCGGCCGCGCTGCTCGTCGTCCGCGACGAGGCGGGGTACGGCGGCCTCGACGACATCGCGGTCGACCTGCGGGTCGAC
The DNA here is from genome assembly GCA_963841625.1 of uncultured Actinomycetota bacterium. Classification (GTDB taxonomy): domain Bacteria; phylum Actinomycetota; class Actinomycetes; order Propionibacteriales; family Nocardioidaceae; genus Nocardioides. The sequence goes on from CAWJDH010000009.1 coordinate 1,341,364, forward strand.
GACCACACGGCGCCGGTGACCGAGCTGGCTCGGCTGCTGGACCTCAACGACCTCTACCTGACCGCCTCCACCGAGGACGAGAAGGTGCCGGTCACGCCCGAGCTGCGGGCGGAGCTCGAGGCCTTTGCGAAGGAGCGCGGGCACCGCGACGTGCACGCCTGGGTCGGCACCGAGAACTACGAGATGCGCGTCGACCCCGACCTCGCCTGGATCGACCAGCGGATCCTCGACATCGTGCGGGCCGCGGAATGAGCGTGCTCGCGATCGACGCCGGCACCACCGGCGTCACCGCCGTCGTGGTGACCTCCGACGGCCAGATCGCGGCCCGCGGCTACCAGGAGTTCGCCCAGCACTTCCCCAAGCCGGGGTGGGTCGAGCACGCGCCCGAGGAGATCTGGCAGGCCACCGTCGAAGCCACCCGCGCCGTGCTCAAGGGGTACGACGCCTCGGAGCTGCAGGCGGTCGGGATCACCAACCAGCGCGAGACGATCCTCCTGTGGGACCGGGAGACCCTCGGCTCGCCACGGCGCGGGATCGTGTGGCAGGACCGTCGTACCGCCGACATCTGCACCCGGCTGCGCGACGAGGGCCACGAGGACCGGGTGACCGAGCTGACCGGCCTGCGCCTCGATCCCTACTTCTCGGGGACCAAGCTGATGTGGCTCGCCGAGAACGAGCCGAACACCTGGGCGCTCGTGGAGTCCGGCCGGTATGCCATCGGCACCGTCGACTCCTACCTCGTCGCCCGGATGACCCGCGGCACCTGGCACGTGACCGACGTGTCCAACGCCTGCCGGACGCTGCTGCTCGACCTCGACGCGGGCGACTGGTCCGACGAGCTGTGCTCGCTGTTCGGGGTGCCCCGCGACGCACTTCCGGAGCTGGTTCCCAACTGGGGCGAGATCGCCACCACGGACGCGAAGTCGTTCTGCGGTCTGGAGCTGCCGATCGCCGGGCTGGCGGGCGACCAGCAGTCGGCGCTGTTCGGCCAGACCTGCTTCGACGTCGGCGACTCCAAGTGCACCTACGGCACCGGCTCGTTCATCCTCACCAACACCGGCACGACCCTGGAGCGGTCCGACGCGGGTCTGCTGTCCACCGCCGCCTGGCGCTCGCCCGACGGCGAGCTGACCTACGCGCTGGAGGGCGCGATCTTCGTGACCGGCGCCGCGGTGCAGTGGCTCCGCGACGGCCTGCAGATCATCGGGTCCGCGGCCGAGACGGCGGCCATCGCGGCCACCGTCGACGACAGCGAGGGGGTCGTGTTCGTCCCGGCGCTGACCGGGCTCGGGGCGCCCCACTGGGACCCGCACGCCCGCGGCCTGCTGATCGGCCTGACCCGCGGCACCACCCGCGCCCACATCGTCCGCGCGACACTGGAGGCGATCGCGTTCGAGGTGCGTGACGTGCTCGAGACGATGCCCGGGTCAGCCGGCTCGGCGCTCCGGGCCGACGGCGGCGCCAGCGCCAACGACCTGCTCTGCCAGATCCAGGCCGACCAGATCGACGGTCCCGTGGAGCGCCCGAAGATCGTCGAGACCACCGCGCTGGGAGCGGCGTTCCTCGCCGGCCTCGGTACCGGCGTCTGGTCCTCGACCGACGACCTGCGCGACACCTGGCAGCTCGACCGCCGCTTCGAGCCCACGGGGTCCCGGGAGGCGGCCGACGAGGCCCACGCCCGGTGGACCGAGGCGGTCACCCGCTCCAGGGGCTGGGCGGACCTCCCCTAGCGCTGAAGGCGGTCCAGCGCCGCGGCCGCCGCGTCGCGTTCCTTCGTCGCCACGGCCACGGTCGACTCGGCCTCGGCCCGCACGTCCTCGGCGTCGGCGAGCTCCTCGTCGACCTCCTCGAACCGCGCCTCGAGCTCGGCGACCTTGCCCCGGAGCTCGTCGAGCTCGGCCTGGAGCTGCATGCTGCTGGCCTCGAGGTCGGAGACCTCCTTGCCCGCGGCCGCCAGCGCTTCGGAGGCCTCTGCCAGCCGCCGTTCGGCCCCGTCGAGCACCTGATGAGCCGCGTCGCGCGCCTTCCGGTCCGCCTCCGGATCCGGTACGACGTGCAGCTCGGGCGGCGCCTCCGCCTCGACCACGTGGGGGCTCGCCGCGAATCCCAGCGCCTCGGGCGTCGCCACCGCACCCGCGACGTCGGCCTCGCCGAGACCGGTGCTGGCGAGGGCGGCGACCAGCAAGCCGCTGCGCACGGCCCGGGCGCAGTCCTCGTCCACCATGGCTGCGGTCAGGGTGGCCTCGACCTGATCGGCCACCGCCGGGGTGACCTTTACTCCCAGCCCGGCGGCGACCGACCGGGCCCGGGTGGTGACTGCCGCGGTCAGCTGCCGGCGTTGCCGGGTCAGCGCCCGGAGCTCCTCGCCCTTGAGCCCGGCCTGGGCAGCCCGGAGCGCCTCCCCCATCGCCAGGACCTGCTCGACCTGCTCGGTCTCGTGCCGCACCAGCTGGTTGACGACCCACGCCGCCACGGACGGCTTCCTGAGCTTCTTGACCTCGGCCGAGAGGTCGCTGCCCTTGAGCTCCTTCGCCTTCGCGTCCCGAGCCGGAGTGAACTCACCCGGGGCCAGCCCATAGAGCCCGTCCGCGACGCCCAGCAGGTCATTCTTCGTCATCGAGCCCCTGCTCGATGGCATAGCGGGTGAGCTCCACGCGGTTGTGCATCTGCAGCTTGCGCAGGGTGTTCTGGACGTGGTTCTGCACGGTGCGGTGCGAGATCACGAGCCGCTCGGCGATCTGCTTGTAGGACATCCCCTTGGCGACCATCTTGAGGACCTCCGTCTCGCGCTCGGTCAGCTCGGGGTGGTCCGGGCCGGCGGAGGGTTCGGACATCCGGCGGAACTCACCGAGGACGAGCCCCGCGAGTCCAGGTGTGAACACCGTGTCGCCCGCGGCCACGCGCCGTACGGCGCTCAGGAGCTCCTCCCGCGACGCGGACTTCACCAGGTAGCCGGTCGCGCCGGCCTTGACCGCGTCGAGTACGTCGGCCTGCTCCCCCGACGCCGACAGGATCAGCACCCTGGCCGTCGGGTCCTCCTTCAGCACCGCGGCGGTGACCTCGACGCCGTTCGGTCCCGGGATCTGCAGGTCCAGCACCAGGACGTTCGGCCGGGCCGCAGGGAACCGGGCCAGCGCCTCGTCGCCGTTGGCAGCCACCCCTACGACGTCGAAGCCGGCGGCCTGCAGGTCCCGCTCCACCGCGTCCCGCCACATGGGGTGGTCGTCGACCACCATCACCCGGATCGCCTCGTCACTCACGCGGGGGACCCTAGTCGGTCGGCCGGACGTAGTGACCGCGCCGATGCACTAGCGGGGGCGTGTCCTCGCCCAGCTGCACGTCGTCGACGACGCAGCCGACCAGGCTCGACCAGCCCGCGGCCTGCGCCGACTCCAGCGACACGGCCGCCCTCGCCGGTGCGTCCACCAGCATCGGGCCCCACGCACCCGCCTCGAACTCCGCCAGCCGGAAGGCACCGCCGGGCGCGGGCGCGACCCCGGCGAAGGCGTCGGCCAGGTCGCGGTGTCGCCAGCCCAGCAGGTGGACGACGGCGCGGCGGGTCCGTTGCAGCGTCTCGGCGAGGTCGGAGTCGGGGTCGAGCAGCGCCAGGATCCGGGCGGGCTCGCCGCCGGCGACCATCAGTGACGAGACGGTCAGCCCCGCCCGACCCTCGTCGGAGCCGGAGGTCCACAGGGTCACCGCTCCCCCGAGCCGCCCCCGGAACCGGCGGACCGGGTCCCGCTCCGACTCCGGGTCGAGGAACGGATGGGTGTCGTGGATCGTCACGTTCCAGACCCTACGTCCGCCCGAGTCGGCTCAGCGCGGGACGACGAGCTCCCACTCGGTGCCGAACGGCCCGGTCGTCACCGAGGCGGTGCCACCCAGGTCGGCGATCCGTCCCCGGATCGACTGGGCCACCCCGAGCCGGCCCGCGGCAGCTGCCTCGTCCAGTCGGCCCGCGGGGATGCCACCACCCTCGTCGCGCACCGAGATCTCCACCCGGTCGTCGAACGCCTCGAGGAGCACCCAGGCCGGGGCGTCCGGGCCCACGTGTCGCGCCACGTTCGACAGGCACTCCCGTACGACGGCGACGACCTCTCCGGCCCGGGGCCCGGTCAGCAGCACGGGCTCCGCCGGCGCGGCGACACGCACGGGGTGCTCCCGCTCCAGCGCGGTCAGCGCGGCCGCCAGGTCCGCCTCGGTCTCCGCCGCTGCCCCGGCGAGCGAGTCCTGCTGGCGGATCAGGGACCGGAGGGCGCTCTCCTGCTCTCCGGCCAGCCTGCCGAGCTCGGCCGCCTCACCGCCCAGCTCGCGGCCACGGCGCTGCACCAGGGCGAGCACCTGGAGGACGCCGTCGTGGACGGCCCGGGCGAGCCGGTTCCGCTCGGCCGCGGCCGCCGCCTCCCGCTCCGCCACCTCACGCTCGGTGGCCAGCTGCTGCAGCACACCGCACATGAAGCCGACGATCGGACCGCCGATCACGAGGAGGAAGACGTTGCCGTAGTTGGCCTGGGTCACCTCCTGGCGCACGACGAGGTCGGCCACCGCCAGCAGGACCCCCGCGACCAGCCCGCCGAGCCATCGCCAGTGGATCGCCCAGGCCAGGAGCGCCCCCATCACCCAGAAGCCCGGAATGGTGGCGCGGAGCTCATCCCCCTTGACCAGGGGCGAGGCAAGGATGGTGGCCAGCGCCACCGCCAGGTCGGCCACGAGCAGCGCGGGTACCCGCCGCGCGTGGTCGGAGTAGGCCCAGATCGCGAACGCCGTCCACGCCGTCATCCCGACGACCACGACCACGCCCGCGCGGGGGTGCTGGAAGTTGTCCGCCCGGTAGAGGTTGAGCCCGATCGCGTTGACCAGGACCAGGACCCGCAGCACGGCGAGCGCCCGGAACAGGCCGTCCTCGACGGCGACTGCCGCCGGCGAGCCGCTGGGGGTCAGGACGCCTGCTTCTGCTCGGTCTCGGGAGCGGGATCGCCGCCGGACTGCGCCCGCTTGGCCCCCTCCTTGGCCCGGCTGGCGTAAATGTCGACGTACTCCTGGCCGGAGAGCCGCATGATCTCGTACATGATCTCGTCGGTGATCGACCGGAGGATGTAGCGGTCGTTCTCCATCCCCTCGTAGCGGGAGAAGTCCAGGGGCTTGCCGAAGCGCACGCAGGGTCGGGTCAGGGTGCCGAACTTCTTGCCCGGCGGCGCGACCACGTCGGTGCCGACGACGGCGACGGGGATCACCGGGACCTTCGTCTCGAGGGCCAGCCGGGCGACGCCGGTCTTGCCACGGTAGAGCCGCCCGTCGTGGGAGCGGGTGCCTTCCGGATAGATCCCGAAGAGCTCACCCTCCTCGAGGATCCGGCGGGCCGACGACAGGGCGCCCTCGGCCGCGGACGCCCCCGTGCGGTCGATCGGCACCTGTCCGGCGCCGGAGAAGAACTTCCGCTGGAACCAGCCCTTGAGCCCGGGCGAGGTGAAGTACTCGGCCTTGGCCACGAACGTCACCCGGCGCGAGAGGGTCAGCGGCATGAAGAGCCAGTCGGCGTACGAGAGATGGTTGCTGGCCAGGATCGCGGGTCCCTCGGCGGGGACGTTGGCGGCCCCTTCGACCTGGGGCCGGAACACGACCCGCAGCACCGGACCGATGGCGATCCACTTCAGGAACCAGTAGAACACCGCTGGTTCACCCGCCTTCCCCGCTCGACCCGGACGCTCGAAGCCTAGACCCTCGGAGCCACGTTCCCCACCCCGACGACGGCGCCGGCCTTCGGGCACACTGCACCTTGCCGTCCGGCACAATGCCCGCCATGACGAGCGACTCCCCGACAGCCCCGTTCAGCGTCCCCGCCCGGCCCGAGCTCACCGGTGGCCGACGGATCGGCGTCGTGCTCAGCCACGGCTTCACCGGCTCGCCGGCCTCGATGCGGCCGTGGGCCGAGGCCCTGGCCGAGCGGGGGTATGCCGTCGAGCTGCCTCTGCTGCCCGGGCACGGGACGACGTGGCAGCAGATGAACATCACGACGTGGGACGACTGGTACGCCGAGGTCACACGGGCGTTCGACAAGGCGCTCACCGAGAACGACGTGGTGGCGGTCTGCGGGCTTTCGATGGGCGGTGGCTTGGTCCTCCGGCTCGCGGCCGACCATCCCGGCCGGGTCGCGGCCGTCGTGGTGGTGAACCCGATGGTGGTCACCAGGCGCAAGGACGTGCTCGCGCTGCCGGTGCTCAAGTGGTTGGTGCCGTCGTTCCCGGGGATCACCAACGACATCAAGAAGCCCGGGGTGGAGGAGCACGGCTACACCCGGACCCCGCTCAAGGCGGCCCACTCCATGTTCCGCGGCGGACGGGCGCTCGCCCGCGATCTGCACCGGATCACCGCGCCGCTCCTGGTCTTCCACTCCGAGGAGGACCACGTCGTCGACGACGCGACGGTGCCGCTGATCACCGCCCGGGTCTCCTCACCCGACCTCACCGAGCGCACGCTCCGCGACAGCTACCACGTCGCGACCCTCGACAACGACGCCCCGCAGATCTTCGAGGAGTCGGTTGCCTTCATCGCACGGGCCACTGCCTGACGTACCGTGGCATCGTGAGCCGACAGGACGAGGACGACGCCTGGCGCTCGATCGTGGAGAACTACGGGGAGCGCGCAGAGATCGACCCTGCGCCGTCCGGGCCCGAGCCGGAGCCGACGTACGACGACCCTGACGACCGGGACGGCGTCGAGGACTGGGACGAGCCGGACGACGAGCGGTTCGTCCCGCCGCCACCCCCGCCGCTCCCCCACCCGACGCCGGTGCGGCTGGCGGCGTGGATCGGCGTCTTCGGGGCGCCGGCGGTGCTGCTCGTGGTCATGGTGCTCGCGCTGCCCCTGCCGACGTGGCTGGAGAAGGGCCTGGTCGGCTACTTCGTGGGCGGGCTTCCTCTACCTCGTCTTCAACATGGAGCGGGGACCACGAGACCCCTGGGACGACGGCGCCCGGGTCTGACTCCTTGCATGGCTAGGCTGACGTGCGTGAGCGTCAGCGAGACCGTGGAAGTGGCCGGCCACCTGATGGACAGCGGCATCCTGGGCATCATCCTCGAGGACATCCGCGAGTACGGCGGCGACTACGTCTTCGACAAGTTCGAGGTCGGCCACGACGCCCACGACTCCTCGCGCGCCACCATCACCGTGACCGCCGAGGACGACGAGGCACTCCAGCGGCTGCTGATGCGGCTGCAGACGCGCGGGGTCAACCAGGTCGACCCGGGCGAGGCGGTCGTGACCACCGCGGAACTCGACGGTGTCTTCCCCGACGGCTTCTACTCGACCACCAACCTGCCCACCAAGGTGCGCCTGGCCGGCAGGTGGTACGACGTCGAGAACCCGGAGATGGACTGCGGCCTGGTCGTCGAGTCCGACGGCGACGCCCCGGCCCGCATCATCACCCTCCCGATGTCCGACGTGAGGGCCGGGATGAGCGTCCTGACCGGCGCCTCGGGCATCCGGGTGCAGGTCCCACAGATCGCCAAGGGGGACGAGGCGTTCGGCTTCATGGAGTCCGACGTCTCCTCCGAGAAGCCGCAGGCGGTGCTGGTCCGCCAGGTGGCGGACGGCATGCGGGAGGCCAGGGCGACTGGCAAGAAGCTGCTGTGGGTCGGCGGTCCCGGCGTCGTGCACACCGGGGCGGCGCCGGCGATGGTGGCGATGGTCCGCGCCGGTTTCGTCGACGTGCTGTTCGCCGGCAACGCCCTGGCCACCCACGACATCGAGGCCGCCCTCTACGGCACGAGCCTGGGCGTGGACCTCTCGATGGGCCGCGGCGTCGAGCACGGTCACGAGCACCACATCCGGGCCCTGAACACGATCCGCAAGGAGGGATCGATCCGGGCAGCGGTGGCCAACGGCGTTCTCGAGGGCGGGATCATGCACGCGCTGGTCACCAACGACAAGCGGTTCGTGCTCGTCGGGTCGGTCCGTGACGACGGGCCGCTGCCGGACGTCTACACCGACGTCATCGAGGGCCAGCGCGCGATGCGAGCCGAGCTCACCGACGTCGGCTTCTGCCTGATGGTGGCGACCATGCTTCACTCGGTGGCGACCGGCAACATCCTGCCCGCCTCGATCCCGCTCGTGTGCGTCGACATCAACCCGGCCACCGTCACCAAGCTCTCCGACCGCGGCTCGTCCCAGGCTCGCGGCATCGTGACCGACGTGGGCCTGTTCCTCGAGCAGCTGGCCGTGGAGCTGGTGCCGGAGTACCGCAGGGCCTGAAGCGCATCGTTCAGAGGGAACGCCGCGCAAGCTCCGCCGCGCCCACCACACCGGCCTCCGGCCCCAGGCGGGCCGCCAGCACGGGCGGTACGACGCGATGGCCGGCCGCGACCACCGATCGCTCCAGCTCGGCGCGGGCGGGGTCGAGCAACCGGTCACCCGCGGCCGACACCCCGCCGCCGACGACGATTCGGTGCGGGTCGAGCGCCGCCACCAGGTTGGCCAGGCCGACGCCGAGCCAGTGGCCGACGGAGCCGAAGGCATGCCGAGCGACGAGGTCGCCGTCCGCAGCGGCGTCGGTGACCATCGGTCCGGTGAGCCGGTCCGGGTCGCCGCCGCAAGCCTCGGTGAGGACGGACGGTTCGAGCCCGACCTGCGCGCGGGCGTAGCGAACGAGGGCGTTCCCGCTTGCGTACTGCTCCCAACAGCCGCGAGCTCCGCACTGGCAGGGCTGGCCGTCCGGGACGACCTGCATGTGCCCGAACTCGCCGGCCATCCCGTTGCGACCGCGGAGAACCCGGCCGTCGACCAGGAGCGCGCCACCGATACCGGTACCCATCGTCACCACCACGCTGGTCCCGTCGCCGCCCGCCACTCCGTACGTCGCCTCGGCGACCGCCGTGCAGTTGGCGTCGTTGTCGAGGACGACCGTGGTCCCCCAGCGCTCGGCGAGGCGGCTGCGCACGTCCTCGCCGCGCCAGGGCAGATGGGGGGCGAACACGACACGCTCGCCGAGCTCGTCGACGAATCCGGCGGCGGCCACGCCGATCGCCTTGATGGTCTCGCCGTCGGCCACGGACAGGACGGCGTCGGTCATCACGTCCTCGACGACGGTGGCCTCCACGAGCCGACCCGGGGTTCGGGCCAGGACCGAGCGGACCACTTCCCCGGCCGGTGACACCACGGCGGCGAGGACCTTGCTGCCCCCCACGTCCACCCCCACGAACACGGACACGGGGCTACCTGCGGGCCAGGTCGGCGGCGCCGATCAGCCCGGCGCGGTTGCCGAGCGTGGCCGGGCGGACTTCGGCGAGAGGACGGTAGGGCAACCCCGACAGGTGGCGGGCGAACGACACGCGAAGCGGCTCCAGCAACAGGTCGCCGGCGTCACCGACCCCGCCCCCGACTGCGACCGCCGCCGGGTCGAGGACGGTCGCGAGCGCGGCGATCCCCTCACCCAGCCACCGGCCGAGGTTGGCCAGCTGCTCTACCGCGAAGGCGTCACCCTCCTGGGCGGCCTGGGTGATCAACGGCCCGTCGATCGCGTGCGGGTCTCCGCCCGCCCGTGCCACCAGCTCGTCGGCCGCGTGCCCACCGCCGGCGGCCGCGGCGCGGGCGTTGCGGACCAGCGCGGAGCCGCTGGCGTACTGCTCGAGGCAACCGTGCTTGCCACAGCCGCAGAGCTGTCCGTCACGAACGACCCGGAGGTGCCCGATCTCACCGCCCACCCCGAACGCGCCCCGGTACAGCTCACCGTCGAGGACGAGACCGCCACCGACGCCGGTGCCGACCGTGACCAGCAGCAGGTCGTCGACGTCGGCACCGGCGCCGTAGGTGAACTCCCCCCAGGCGGCGGCGTTGGCGTCGTTCTCGATCACGACCGGGAGGTCGAGCCGGGGCTCGAGCTCGGCTCTCAGGTTGACGTTGCGCCAGGCCAGGTTGGGCGCGAAGAGGACCGTGGAGCGGGACGCGTCGACGTATCCTGCGGCGCCCACGCCGACCGCCTCGATCGGGTGCTCGGCGCGCAGGTCGTCGACGAGACCGACGATGGCTTCCTCGATGGCCTCCACGTGCTCGGCGGGCGACTCGACCGTCGCGTGGGACAGCACCCGGCCGTCGCTGTCCACGACTCCCCCGGCGATCTTGGTGCCGCCGACGTCGATGCCGCAGGCAAGGGTCACCGGGGCCCCTCCGGCCAGTCGCCCTCGTCGAGGTCGATGTGCTCGACGCCGTCCCGGCGGGCGCCACCCGCGCGCGAGCCGTCGCTGCCCGCGGCGGCCAGGATCCCGGCCGCGGCCTGCATCAGGTTGGCGGCCGCCATCGCGAGGTGGGTGCGGACCTCCGGGCTGGCCAGGCGTACGACATGCACCGTGCGGCAGATCGGGCAGTAGGTGCACTCCTCGGCACCCGTGGCGACGTGGTCGTCCACGCCGCGCGCCCAGTCCGACAGCGCGCCGAACAGCTTGGCGGCCTCGTCGGCGACGCTGCCGACCTGCTCGTCCGGACCTCCGGCCGTGCCGTCTCGCGACTCGCTCACTTGTTCCTCTCCTCGAACCTGACCTGCAGCTCGCCCGCCTCGACGCGCGCCCCCGCGACCCGGTAGCGGGCCAGGCCGGAGGGCAGGGTGAGAAGGCGACGATACGACCCGACCGTCAGCACGAGCTCGTCACCGTTCCTGGCCAGGTCGACCTCGGCGCGCGACACGAAGGGCAGGGAGAGGGACAGCTGCGCCCCCGCGTGGTTTCGGGTGATGCGGAACGGGCCGTCACCCTGAGGGGCTGCCAGCGGGTCGTCCTCGCCGTACACGTCCGCGGCCAGCTCGGCCAGCGCCTGGACGCCGACCGGCTCACCCGGGCGGTAGACCGACCGCCACACCGGTAGTCCCGCGAACGACTCGGCAACCTGCCCCAGGACGGTGTCCTGGGCCCTGACCCATCCGGCCCGCCAGTCGTCGGCCCCTTCGGCGGGAAAGACCCGGTTGGCGACCACACCGTCGACGCGGTACCCGAACAGGGACAGGGTCGTGAACGAACGCCGGGCCTCCGCGAGCACGACGTTCTCGGGCGTCAGCACGAGCCGGACGCTGGCGTGCGACCCGGACAGGAGGCTGCGGACCTCGTCGAGCTCGAAGTGCAGCCGCTCGACCGCGTCGAAGACCGACTCCTCCGGCATCGGCACTCCCGCGGCCCTGGAGAGGACGGGCTTGAGTGCCTTCACCACCCGCCGCTCCACGGGGAACACCCGCTGCATGTACCACCCGAGCGCCTCGGGCAGCGCCAGCAGTCGCAGCGTCTCCGCCGTCGGAGCGCAGTCGACCACGATCGCGTCCCACTCCCCGGAGAGGGCGTGGAGCCGGAGCTCGAGCAGCGCAAGCACCTCCTCGGCGCCGGGGATCACCGTCATCTCCTCGGCGGCGATGGGGTCCACTCCGGCCACGTCGAGCACTGACAGCAGATAGCCCTGGATCTCCGACCACGACTGCTCGAACCTGAGCTGGGCGTCGACCTGCTGCACGAAGAGGTTGTCGGCCACCGGGGTCGGCTCGGAGCCGACCGGGGTGCCGAAGGCGTCGGCCAGTGAGTGGGCCGCATCCGTGGACAGCACGAGGGTCCGCTGTCCGCTCGCGGCGGCCAGCGCAGACGTACCGGCGGCGATCGTGGACTTGCCTACGCCGCCCTTGCCGGTGAAGAGGAGGATCCGCACTGACCGGCTCAGAGCGACTCGACGCGCTTCTTGAGACCCTTCAGCGCGGTGTCGATCAGGATCTTCTCACCCTTGCGCTTGAGCATGCCGATGAGCGGAATCGACACGTCGAGGGCGAGACGGTAGGTGACCTCGGTGGAGCCGTTGCCGAGGTCGCGCAGGATGTAGGCGCCGTCGAGGGACCTCAGCATCTTGCCGGACACCAGGTTCCAGGTGACCTGCTGGTCTCCCTTCCACTGGTAGGCCAGGGTGTACTCGTCACGGATCGGCGAGACGTCGAGCACGAAGAACACCTGCTCTGCCCAGCCGTCGGCACCCTCCGCCACGACCTCGGCCTTCTGCACGCCCTTGGCCCACTCGGGGTACGCCTCGAAGTCGCCGATCACGGCCATCACAGCCGCCGGCTCGGCGTCCACGACGATCGAGGAGGTGGTCTGTTCGGCCATTTCGCGAGCGTACCGGACCTGTGCCCGCCCCACGGACACCGGTAACCTGCCGCGTGACTCCTCGTCGGCGACCACCGGAGGCCCTGTGCGTGAGTACTCCACGCCCCTGACGACCGAAGTTCCCCGCAGGGGCAACCTCACCGACGACGTCGTCGCCAACGCCCGAGAGGCCGCCTCCGAGGTGGTGTTCAGCCGGCGCTCCGGTGGTGGCTGGCAGGACGTGACCGCCGCCCGTTTCCTCGGCGAGGTCAGCGCCGTCGCCAAAGGGCTGGTCGCGGCCGGGATCGAGCCCGGGGACCGCGTCGCCCTGATCTCCCGGACCCGCTACGAGTGGACCCTGCTCGACTACGCGATCTGGTTCGCCGGCGGGGTCACGGTCCCCCTGTACGAGACCTCGTCCGCCGACCAGATCGCCTGGGTCCTGCGCGACTCGGGGGCCCGTGCGGTCGTCGCCGAGGGCAAGGGCCACCTCGCCCGGATCGCGGAGGTCCGGGGCGACCTCGAGCAGCTCAACCACGTGTGGGCCTTCGAGGACAACGCGATCGACGTGCTGACCCGGCTCGGCGCGGACATCTCCGATGACGACCTGGAGAAGCGCCGGACCAGCGCTACACCGCTCGACCTGGCCACGCTGATCTACACCTCGGGGACCACCGGTCAGCCGAAGGGCTGCATGCTCACCCACGGGAACTTCATGTTCGAGCTGGGTGTCGCCGTCGACGAGCTCGAGGAGCTGTTCGGCGAGGACGGCTCGACCCTCCTCTTCCTGCCCCTGGCGCACGTCCTGGCCCGCATCGTGCAGGTGGGTTGCGTCAGGTCCCGTACCCGGCTGGCCCACAGCGCCGACATCGCGACGCTCTTCCCCGACCTGGCCGCCTACCGGCCGACGTTCGTCCTCGCCGTGCCGCGCATCTTCGAGAAGATGTTCAACAACGCCTCCCAGCGCGCCACCGCCGACGGACGCGGCCGGCTGTTCGACCGGGCCGCCGAGACGGCCATCGCGTGGTCGCGAGGACTCGACAAGGGCAGGCCGTCCCTGGCCGTCCGGGCCCGACACGCGGCGTACTCGCGACTGGTCTATGGCCGGTTGCGGGAATCGCTCGGCGGCGCCTGCCGGTACGCCGTCTCGGGCGGTGCCCCCCTGGGCGACCGCCTCGGGCACTTCTACCGCGGCATCGGCCTCACGGTGCTCGAGGGCTACGGACTGACCGAGACGACCGCGGCGATCACGGTGAACACCCCCGAGGCGCACAAGGTCGGGACCGTCGGCCGGCCGCTGCCCGGCACGGCCGTCCGGGTGGCCGATGACGGGGAGCTCCTGTGCCGCGGCGGTCAGGTCTTCGCGGGCTACTGGAACGACGAAGCGGCCACTGCCGAGGTGCTCGAGCGGGACGGGTGGTTGCACACCGGCGACGTGGGCGAGGTGGACGGCGAAGGGTTCGTCAGGATCACGGGGCGCAAGCGCGAGATCCTGGTGACCGCGGGCGGCAAGAACGTGGCGCCGGCCGTCCTCGAGGACCGGTTGCGGGCGCACCGGCTGATCAGCCAGTGCCTGGTCGTCGGGGACGGCCAGCCGTTCATCGCCGCTCTGGTGACCCTGGACCAGGAGTCGGCCACCGAGTGGGCGGCGGCCCACGGGAAGTCACGGCGCCTGGCCGACCTCGCCGAGGACCCGGAGCTGAGGGCCGAGATCGCGGCCGCCGTCGACGATGCCAACCAGGCGGTCTCCCGGGCCGAGTCGATCCGCAAGTTCACGATCCTCGGCCATGACTGGACCGAGGAGGGCGGCCAGCTGACGCCCAGCCTCAAGCTCAAGCGGAGCGTCGTGATGCGAGAGTGCCGCGACGAGATCGCGGATCTCTACGCCGGCTGACTCCTACCCGGGCTGAGCAAAGCTTCTTGCCTCGACCGGCGCGGCGCCGCCTGAACCCGACCCGTTTGCACGAGTATCGCGAAATGGCCGCGCGCGGGCGGGTTTTCCTCATACAGTTACAGCGCGCTCGTTGCGGCTCTCTCGGGACTCGGGGACCCAACGCCGCACGCCATCAGATCACAGGCCGACCCGTGCTCCGCGGGCGGGTTGCCCTGCCGACACATCGAAGGGCTGGTAGTCGATGAACCGCCGAACCATCCTGCTGCTCGCGGCCGCGCTGGTCGCCATGCTGGGGACGGCGCTCGTCTTCCTCTACGTCAAGGGAGCCGACAACCGCGCCGAGCAGCGCTTCGACACGGTCGAGGTGCTCCGTGCCGTGGCCCCGATCGAGCAGGGCGAGAGCATCGACGACGCCGCGGCGAGCGGCAAGCTGGCGCTCCAGCCGGTGGCGAAGAACGATCTGCTGCCCAACTACCAGACCAGCACCGAGGAGCTCAGCGGCCTGGCGGCGACGACCACGATCTACCCAGGTGAGCAGATCGTCTCCGACAAGTTCGCCCAGGCGGCCGAGGCACTCGCGGCCAAGTCGGCGCTGGACGTCCCCCAGGACGACATCGCCATCTCGGTCAACCTCACCGACCCGGGTCGGGTCGCCGGCTTCCTCAACCCCGGCTCCGAGGTGGCCGTCATCTTCGTCGGGACAGACGCGGGCGGGAGCGGCCTTCTCGCGGATGTTGCTGCCCCAGGTGACCGTGCTCGGGGTCGGGTCCACCACCACCACCACCAAGACGACCACGACGGCCGCGGGCGAGCAGACGACCGCCGAGATCCCGCAGACCCTGCTCACGCTCTCTGTCTCCAAGGAGGAGGCCGAGAAGGTCACCTTCGCCGCCGCCAACGGCGAGGTCGCCCTCGGGCTTCGTACTCCGGAGAGCACCGTGAAGCCGGGTCCGGGCACCACGTTCGCCAACGTCTTCAAGTGAGGTGACATGCCCGTCGTCGTCGACCAGGACACCGAGACCCTGGCCCTGCTGCTGAAAGCCGTGCCCTCGGGAGGACACGGCATCGAGTTCCCCGACCGCCTCCAGGCGTGGCTGGCCAACCGGCACGAGGAGTACGTCGTCGTCCTCGGGCCTCACGTCAACATCGCCGAGGCGCTCTCACTCGCCGACGGGATGCGCCTGACTCGTCCGGCGACGAGCGTCGTCCTCGTGCGCGACGAGGTCGACGCCATGGTGCTGCGCGAGGCGATGCAGGCGGGCGTCCGCGACGTCGATCCAGTCCGGGGACCCGGATGCGATCACGGAGGCGGTCGAGCGCGCCTACCAGCTCTACGTCGCCCTGCGTGGGCCCGGTGGTGCGATCCACAGCGGTCGCATCGTGACCGTGTTCTCGCCCAAGGGCGGGGTGGGCAAGACCACGATGGCGGTCAACCTCGCGCTGGCGCTCACCGATCGAGGCGCCCGCAAGGTGTGCCTGGTGGACCTCGACCTGGCGTTCGGTGACGTCGCCATCACCCTGCAGCTCTTCCCCAGCCACTCCATCGAGCACGCGATCGGCTCCGAGGACTCCCTCGACGGTCCGATGCTCGACTCCCTGCTGACCCGCCACCCCGACTCGTTGATGGTGCTGGCGGCGCCGAGCCATCCCGACGTCAGTGACCGTGTGAGCGGCGCCCTGGTGTCGCGCGTGCTGCGTCAGCTCCGCGACCAGTTCGACTTCATCGTGGTCGACACCGCTCCCGCCTTCGACGAACAGACCCTGACGGCCCTGGACGAGACCGATGAGTGCGTCATCGTGGCCACCCTCGACGTCCCCACGCTCAAGAACGTCAAAGTGGCGATCGAGACCCTCGAGACCCTCAACATCGCTCCTGGCCACCGGCACCTGCTGCTCAACCGGGCCGACGACCAGGTCGGGCTCGGCGCCGAGAAGGTCGAGGCGATCCTGGCCATGCCAGTCGCCACGATGATCCCCACGTCGCTGGACATCGCGGCCGCGACCAACGCGGGCACGCCGATCCTGGCCGCCAACCCGGAGCCACGCCTCGAGCGCCGCCCTGCGCAACCTCGCCGCCCGGCTGACCGGCGAGCCCGCCGCGCCGGTCGGAGCGTCGGACGGGCGTGCACGGGACGACGAGCGGGCCCGCCGCCGATTCCGGAAGCGCAGGTGAGGACGACATGAGCAGTCTCGGAGAGCGGCTCGCCGCCGCGCGCAGGGCGCATGCCGACGAGCGCGTCGAATCAGACCCCGACGCCGGCCAGGAGTGGGACCCCGCGGACCACCCACCTGCCGAGCCGGGTGGCGCGCCGCAGGACACCGCCCTACGGGTCAACTGCCCACGACTACACGGCTGCGGATCAACCAACGCCGGTGATGGGCAAGCGTCGGGCCGACGTACCCTCCGAAACGCTTCCCACGCCTGCCGCGCAACGCCCTACGAGCACGTCCTCCTCGGGCCCCCAGTCGGACTCTTCTGGCACGGCTCGACGTTCCCTCCGTGCTCCGGGCGACCAGCTCGAGGAGCTCAAGGTGACGGTGCACGCCGAGCTGCTCAAGCAGCTGGGCCCCCACCTCTACGCCGCCGACATGGATCAGGAGGAGCTGGACAGGCGGGTGCGCGGCGTCCTGGCCGAGGTCCTCTCCACCCAGGAACGGCCGATCAGCAACAAGGAACGCACCCGGATCACCCAGGAGATCAGCGACGACATCCTGGGCTACGGCCCGATCGAACCGTTCCTGCGCGACCCCGACGTGTCCGAGGTGATGGTCAACGGGCACGACAACATCTGGCTGGAGAAGAGCGGCCGACTCGTGTGTGCCGACGCCCAGTTCGACGACGAGGGGCACCTGCGGCGGACGATCGACAAGATCGTGTCCCGGATCGGGCGTCGCGTCGACGAGTCCAGCCCCATGGTCGACGCCCGTCTGCCGGACGGCAGCCGTGTCAACGCGGTGATCCCGCCTCTGGCGGTCGACGGGTCCGCGCTCACGATCCGCAAGTTCGCCGCCGACCCCCTCACCGCACAGAACCTCATCGAGTTCGGCTCCCTCTCGCCGCAGACAGCAGATTTCCTGGACGCCTGCGTCCGCGGCCGGCTCAACATCATCGTCTCCGGCGGTACCGGCGCCGGAAAGACCACGACCCTCAACGTCCTCTCGTCGTTCATCCCGGACGACGAGCGGATCGTCACCATCGAGGACGCCGCCGAGCTCCAGCTCAAGCAGGAGCACGTGGTCCGCCTCGAGTCGCGCCCGGCCAACATCGAGGGCAAGGGCTCGGTCACGATCCGCGACCTGGTCAAGAACAGCCTCCGCATGCGACCCGACCGGATCATCGTCGGTGAGGTCCGTGACGCCTCCGCTCTCGACATGCTGCAGGCCATGAACACCGGTCACGACGGATCGATCTGCACCCTGCACTCCAACGGTCCGCGCGACACCCTGGCCCGGATGGAGACCATGGTGCTGATGGCCGGCATGGACCTGCCGATGCGCGCCATCCGCGAGCAGGTCGCCTCCGCGGTCGACCTGATCGTCCACCAGGCCCGACTCAAGGACGGCTCCCGCAGGATCACCCACATCACCGAGGTCGAGCGGATGGAGGGCGACGTGATCACCCTCCAGGACGTCTTCGTGTTCGACCACTCGGCCGGCTTCGACCGCGACGGCAAGGCCCAGGGACGGATGCGCTCGACCGGCCTTCGCCCGAAGTTCCTCGAGAAGATGGCCCACGCCAACGTGACGGTCGATCCGATGCTCTTCGCGACGGACCGCCTCTGATGTCCGCCGCGGCCCTCATCCGGGGAGTGCTGCTCGCGCTCGGCCTTCTGCTCACCGTCTCGTCGCCCGCGACGGCGGCCGACGACGTGTCGATCTCCCACGTCGAGGCGACGAAGGACGGCGTCAAGATCCTGGTCTCCGTCCCACGCGGAGCCGAGGTGGACCTGAATGCCGTGACGGCCACCATCGACGGCGAGGACGCCCCGGCGGAGGCCGCCCTCGCCACATCGACCGACGACGTCAGGCGCACCGCGGTACTGGCCATCGACGTCAGCAAGTCCATGACCGGAGAGCGATTCGAGGCGGCACAGAACGCTGCCCTCACGTACCTCGACACCGTTCCCGACGACGTCTACGTGGGGATCGTGACCTTCGCGAGCGACGTCGAGGACGCTGTCCCCCAACGCAGGACCGCGACGCGGCCCGCGCGGTGATCGAGGACCTCGAGCTCACGCGCGCAGACGCACCTCTACGACGGCGTCCTGGCTGCGGTCGACATGGCGGGCACGGAGGGACAGCGCTCGGTGCTGGTGCTCTCCGACGGCGCCGACACGAGCGAGACCGCCCTGGGCGAGGTCACCAAGGAAGTGAGCGACGCCGAAGTCCTGCTCGACGTGGTCGCCCTGGACCAGGCCGGGGCCGCCAAGGCCGCCCTCGAGGAACTGGCCGATTCCGCGGGGGGGCGGGTCATCGACGCCGATCCCGACGCGCTGCGCAAGGCCTTCACCCAGGAGGCGGACGTGCTGGCCCGGCAGGTGCTGGTCACGGCCGAGCTTCCCGAGTCGGTGACCAGCTCCGAGGCCCCGATCTCGGTGTCGCTGCCCACCGATGAAACGATCCTGGTGGCCGACGCGTTCGCGGCAGTTCGCACCGGCGCACCGGCGAACTCGTCCGCCACGACCACCGCCCCCATCACCGCAGAGCGGGGACTGCTGATCCCCGAGACCTGGATGTACGGCGGCCTCGCCGGTGTCGGCCTCGGCCTGCTCGCTGCTGCTGTACCTCCTGGTTCCCAAGCCGGCCGCGCCGCTGACGGCCGGCGAGGTGGCCTCGACCTACACCGAGCGGTCAACCGGTCGGTCGACGCAGCGGCACCGAAGGTGGAGCCCGACCAGGCGCTGATGCAGGCGAAGGATGCCGCCCACAAGGTGCTGCAGCGCAACACCGGCCTCGAGGCCAGGATCGCGGCCCGGCTGGAAGGCGCCGGCAATCCGCTCAAGCCCGCCGAGTGGCTGCTGGTGCACGCCGGCATCTTCATCGGGGCCGGCGTGGTCGGACTTCTGCTTCGGCCAGGGCAGCCTCGTCATCGGCGCTGCTGTTCCTCGCTCGGCGGCGCCGTGGCTCCCTGGATCTACCTGGGCTTCAAGCGGAAGCGACGGCGCAAGGCCTTCAACTCGTGCCTCCCCGACACCCTGCAGCTGATGTCGGGGTCGCTCTCGGCCGGGCTCTCCCTGGCCCAGTCGGTCGACACGGTGGTCCGCGAGGGCACCGAGCCGATCTCGTCCGAGTTCAAGCGGGTGCTGATCGAGACCCGCCTCGGCGTGGGCCTCGAGGACGCGCTCGAGGGAGTCGCCGAGCGGTTCGAGAGCAAGGACTTCGCGCTGGGTGGTGATGGCGATCAACATCCAGCGCCAGGTCGGCGGAAACCTCGCCGAGCTCCTCGACACCGTGGCGGCCACGATGCGCGAGCGCGAGTACATGCGCCGCCAGGTCGCCGCGCTCGCCGCCGAGGGCAAGCTCTCGGCATGGGTGCTCGGCGGCCTGCCGCCGGCGTTCATGCTCTACCTGCTGGTCGCCAAGCGCGACTACGTGATGCCGATGTTCACCGAGCCGATGGGCTGGCTGATGCTCGGCGGCGCCGGCTGCCTGCTCGGCGTGGGGATCTTCTGGATGAGCCGACTGATCAAGGTGGAGGTCTGAGATGGCTCTCTTGCTGGTCATGGGCGCCGCACTGGTGTTCCTCGCCATCTACATGGTCTCCGCGGCCCTGGGCGACGCCGAGGCGCGCGGGCTCAACCGCTCGCTCGCGGTGCTGGAGGCCATGTCCTCCGGCCCGAAGGAGCTCACCAAGGACCTGGACAAGCCCTTCGCGGAGCGGGTGCTGGCACCGCTGCGGGCCGCGGCGCTCCGGATCGGCCGCCGGTTCACCGGGGCCGACACCGGCGACCGGATCCGGCACAAGCTCGACCTCGCCGGCAACCCCCCGGGCTGGACGGTCGACCGGGTCGTCGCCGGCAAGATCGTCGGGTTGGTGGCCGGCGTCGTGGCCGCGTTCGTGTTCTCGCTCCTGATCGGTCCGGCGCTGAGCATCCGCATCCTGATGCTCGCAGGCGGTGCGCTCGCCGGGTTACTTCGCGCCGAGCATGTACCTCTACCAGAAGGCCCACGACCGCTCGAACCAGATGGGCCGCGAGCTGCCCGACGCGATCGACCTGCTGACCATCAGCGTGGAGTCGGGGCTGGGTTTCGACGCGGCCCTGCAGCAGGTGGCCCGCAACACCGAGGGACCGCTCGCCGACGAGTTCTCCCGGATGCTTCGGGAGATGCAGATCGGCTCGGGCCGGTCCGCCTCACTGCGTGCCCTCGGTGAGCGCACCAACGTGCCCGAGATCCGCAGCTTCGTCAGCGCCATGGTCCAGGCCGACGCGTTCGGCATCCCGATCGCGCAGGTCCTCAGGGTCCAGTCGTCGGAGATCCGCGTGAAGCGTCGTCAACATGCGGAGGAGAAGGCCCAACAGGTGCCGGTCAAGATCACCATCCCGCTGATCTTCTGCATCCTCCCCTGCCTCTTCATCGCGGTGATGGGGCCGGCCGCGATCAGCATCATGGACAACTTCAGCTCGTGAGGCCGGCCCACCCGCAGTTCCCCCGGCTCGCGGTCGGATGCGCGCATCTTCGGGCTGGTCATCCTGTCGGTCCCGCTGCTCTGGTCGCGGGAGGACACCGGCCTGCTCGCCCTGCTGACGATCGGCATCATCTGGTCGGCGGCCGTGGCCGCGGAGCGGATCGGGCTCAACAGCACTGTCGCCTCCATCGTCGAGTCCGCCCTCGTCGGGGCGGTCTGCGGACTCACGCTCGAGGACGCCCCGGCGGTGCTCGGCGCCCTCGCCGTGCCCGCCCTTCGTCGCCAGCCTCCGCCGCGGGCCGCGTGGGATGGCCCTGGCCCTGTCCGCCGAGCTCGTCACGCCTGGTCGCCATCGCCGCTGCTCACCCACGGCCCGCTGGACCCTGGCCAGGGGACCGGGACCGCTCACCTGGGTGCTGACCGGCGTGGGCGTCGGCCTGATCGGCAGCTTCGTCCACTCGGCGATGCCTGCGCCTGTCGATCCCCTCCAGCCCTACCGCGACGCCCAGGCCCTGATCCGCGACCTGATCGGAATCTCCGGGGAGCTCACCTCGGGCCTGGACCCGGTCTCGCTCGGGACGACGATCGCCGACGCGGTCCACGACGAGCTCCCCGTCACCGCGCTCGTGGTGCAGGTGCCCCGCGACGACGAGCTGACTCCCCTCGTCGATCGAGACGGACTCCGCGCAGACCGACACCAGCCTGCTCCAGGACCTCGCTCTGGCCACCCGAAGGACATCGCGGCCGGCCGTGTCCGGCAACGCGTTCGCCCTCCCCTCATGTCCGAGGGCCGCATCGTCGCCGTCGTCAGCGGAACGGTCTCCTCGCGCCTCGAGTCGAAGGTCATCAACCTCGAGGCGCGGCTGGACGAGGTCGCCGAGCGGCTCGAGGCGACCGCAGTGCACCTCGAGACCGCCATGCTCTTCGCCTCGTTCCGCGACGCCGCCACCGCCGAGGAGCGCCGTCGCCTCGCCCGGGAGATGCACGACGGGATCGCCCAGGACATCGCCTCCCTCGGATACCTGGTCGACGGCCTGGCGGCCGGCTCGGATGTCTCCGGAGCAGGAGGCGCAAGCTGCGCACGCTGCGCGAGCGGATCACCGCCGTCGTCACGTGAGGTACGCCGGTCCGTGCGGACGCTGCGCACCGACGCCGGAGGGCAGCGAGAGCCTGGGCACCGCCATCGGCGGCCTGGCCCGGCACCTGAGCGAGAGCTCAGGGATCCCGATCCAGGTCACCGCGGACGAGCGCACCGCACGGCTGCGGCCCGAGGTCGAGTCCGAGCTCCTGCGCATCACCCAGGAGTCCATGAACAACGCCGTCCGGCACGCCCGGCCCTCGCTGATCGAGGTCCGGTGCTCGGTCGAGGCGCCCGGCGCCGAGATCGTGGTCCAGGACGACGGGCACGGGCATGGGGACTGGCCGCCCAGACTCCTGGGGCCTGGAGATCATGCGCGAGCGGGCACTGCTCATCGGAGCGGACCTGACCATCGAGGACGCCGTGCCCCACGGCACCGTGGTCACAGTCCGCCTGCCGGTCCCGCGCAACACAGACCGCCGGGGCGCCGTCCCGGACGACGAGAGGGTGAAGGCATGAGCGAGCAGCCACCGACCCGGGTTCTCCTCGTGGATGACCACGACCTGATCCGCGACGGACTGGCCGGAGTCTTCCGGCGCGAGCCGTCCATGGACGTCCTGGGCGACGCCAAGACGGTGACGGCGGCCCTCGAGATGTTCCATGAGCTGCGGCCCGACGTCGTGGTCACCGATCTGCAGCTGCCTGACGGCACCGGGCTCGACGTCGTCCGGGCAGTGCGCAGGACCGCACCCGACGCGGGCGTGGTCGTGCTGACCATGCACTCCGGCGACGAGCAGATCTTCGCGGCCATGGAGGCCGGCGCGTCGGCGTTCGTCGGGAAGGACGCGCCCTCGGCCGAGGTGGTCGAGGCAGCGCGCCACGCGGCGGTCTCGCCACGCTCGTTCCTCTGCTCGGGGCTCACCGACGCAGTGCTGCGCCGGGCCATGGGCACCGCCAACCAGCTCTCCGCCCGGGAGCACGACGTCCTGGTGCTGCTGGCCGACGGGCTCAGCGCCGCCGAGATCGGGCTGCGGATGCATCTGAGCGAGTCGACCGTCAAGTCGCACCTCGCGAAGATCTACCAGAAGCTGGGCGTCACCAACCGGGCCCAGGCACTGGTCACCGCGATGCGGACGGGGCTGCTCTCCAGCATGCAGCCCGAGTCCTGACCCCTGATCACCGCGCGAAGGTCGGGCTACTAGGAGCAGGTAGTCCGAACGGGCTATCAGACTCCGACTGAACGTCGGATCTCACGACTCCCCCAAATCCCAGAGACTTGTGGTCGTGGAGGTCTCCCGGCCTCTCGGAATCCAAGTACCAAGCCAAATCAAGGAGACACTCCAATGCTGGACTACCTGCGCATCGTGCTCAACGCCCGCCTCGCCCGTGCCGAGGAGCGCGGCGCCTCCGCCGTCGAGTACGGCCTGCTCATCGCCGGCATCGCCGCGCTGATCGTGGTCGTGGTCTTCGCCCTCGGCCCGATCCTGCAGGAGGCCTTCGGCAACACCTGCGACACCGATCTCGCAGGAGGGCCTGGACGGCGCCGCTTGCGACCGATGACACACCAGGCACCAACTACATAGCTTGGGGGGAAAGATGGTGGCTGCGGGTTACCGCGAGCCGCCATCTCGCGGTCATGGACATGAAGACTTCTGAGCCAGCGGAGCCGAGCGCGGCGCCTCGGCCGTCGAGTACGGCCTGCTCATCACCGGCATCGCCGCGCGTGCTCGTGCTGGCTGTCATCGCCTTCGGGGACCAGTGTCTTCGGGCTCTTCGACGACTCCTGCACGTCGTGATCGGCCTGAGCGGCGGCACCTGACTGAGCCGGCTCGAGTCGCCGTCCAGCCTGGGGACACGGGGGTTTGGGGGGACACGACCGTGGTCGCGGACGACAAGTCCGCGGCCACGGTCGTTTTCATTTCTCAGGGATGCCCTCAGCCAGCCCGATCCGCTGCATCGTCGTCGGGTGGCTGCCGAACCAGAACTGGACCAGCGCCGGGGGCGTCGGGTCGCTGAAGGACCGGAGAGCCAGCACCTTCTGCATCTGCACGAACGCCTCCGGGTCCCCCGTCGCGCGAAGCGCGTCCACGTCCGCCCGGGTCTCGATCTGGCGGCTGACGGTGTTCTGCACCGGCGTGGACACGAAGGCGGCGAGCGCCACCAACGCCAGGACGAGGGGAACCACCACCGGATCCGCCATGGCCGGTCCGCGCCGGATCCCGATCACCAACCCCAGGAGTCCGACGCCGCACAGCGCTCCGGCCGCCCCCAGGAGCGACCCGGTCAGGACGTCCCGGTGCCGCGCGTGGGCCAGCTCGTGGGCGACCACCGAGAGCGCCTGGCCACGGGGCAGGTCCTCGACCAGGTTGTCGTAGACGACCACCCGACGCGTGGTTCCGAGACCCGACACATAAGCGTTGAGCGTCGTCGTACGACGCGAGGCGTCGGCGACCAGCACGTCCTGCACGTCCACGCCCTCCTCGTCGGCCAGCTCGAGGATCTGCGAACGGAGCTCCCCGTCCGGGAGTGGCTCGAAGTCGTTGAAGATCGGTTCGACCAGCACGGGGTAGACCAGGGACCCGACCATGACGAAACCGGCCAGCACTCCCCCGGCGATCGCCGGCCAGGCTCGGCGCCACCGGCGGGCACACCCGACCAGCACCAGCAGCGCCAGTGCCGTGACGACGATGCCGACGGCCTCGCCCTTCGCGAGGTCGACCACGAACTCGGAGCGGGTCTGCGTGGAAAGGCCGTAGTCGACGAGGTGGCCGTGCAGGAGCAGCGCGAACGGCAGGGTGACCAGCCGGCCGAGGACCGCGAGCGCGGCGACGACGAGCACCACCCGGACCCACCAGGGTCCCGGCACGGACCCTGCGAGGCGGGTGCCGAGCCTGGAGAAACCGAGCCAGCAGGCGATGGCGAGCGACACGGCCAGCGAGCTCCAGCTCCACAGGCGGGCCTCGCGCGAGAATGCCTCGGCCGCAGCGATCTGGTCGGCCGAGAACACCGAGCCCGCCGCGGGCACCGTCCCCGTCGAGCCGGTGGCCGGGTCCCACGGCACCACCACGGCCGCCAGGACGGCGAAGGCGAGTGCGCCGACGGCGGCGACCACCAGGGAGGTGCGCCGGTCGTCGTGGGTCACGCAGCCAAGTCTGTCAGCAGGTCACGCCACGTCTGGGTGAGCTCTGCCTCCGTCAGACCGAACTCCTGCTCGAGTGCGGAACCGAGCGGCGCGCCGTCCCGGACCTCCATGTAGAGACGCACGAGCGCCTCCTGTCCCCCGCGGTCGGCCAGCAGCCGGCAGGCGAGCCACGCCGACTCGTAGGTGGCGCCGAGATGGGTGGTGGTCGTGTCGAACTCGGCAGATCCCGGCAGCGTCTGCGGCGGTCCGTCCTCACGTACCCGGTCGATGATCTGGCCGGCGGTGGTCGACACCGGGAGGTCGATGTCGAGCAGGGCGACGTAGTCCGCGAAGCCCTCGAGGAGCCACAGCGGCATGGTGTTGCTGGTGGCAGCCTCGGTCGCCACGTGGACGGCCTCGTGACTCATCACCACCCGGGACCCCGTGGGCCGCAGCTGGCCGAAGATGACGGGGTTCACGAACACATGGACCGGCGCGTCCGGCGCCAGGGACCCGTCGGCTGTCGTGGTCACCGCAGCGATGCCGGAGTAGGTCCCCGGCTCCGAGGCGAGCGCGTCGTCCAGGGTCGCCACCGAGCTCGGCACCTCGACCACCAGTCCCGTCCCCCACGCAGGCAGCACCTGACGGACCACGGGCACGGCGGCCCGCGCAAGCCTGGCGTACCGAGCCGCCGATGCGTCGGAACCGTCGACGATGACCAGGGTTCCCGGCGTACGGCGCACCTCGACCGCTCCGGAGAGCCACAGCGGGAGGCGGCGCCCGTTGCCGCCGACGGAGTCGAGGTAGACCTCGCCGTCGACGGTCCGGAACCGGAACCCCACCTCGGACCGAGCCGGAGCCCGGTCGAACCCCGCGAAGGTCCAGGTGACATCGACGGCACCGTCCCAGGCACCGGAGGACGACACGGCGCCGAGCTCGTCGACGTACCGCAGCGTGAAGTCCTTCACCCGCAGGGCGCGGGCGTTGTCGACGAGCGCCCCGAGCAGTTCTCGGGACCTGCCGTCGCCGGGCGCCGCGAGCGACTCCGCCGCCACCGGGTCACGGGCATCCACGGCTCGCTCGAAGTCGGCCAGCACTGCGGAGGCACGCCCCGGCTGGGCGGTGGGAACGCTCTCGGACGGCGTCGGGGCCACGTACGTCGGGTCGTCGAGCAGCACCCACGCGACCAGCCCGACCGCCGTGATCAGGGCCAAGGAAAGGCCGGCCACCCACCAGAGCGGGCGACCGGCCAATGATCCTTGCGGGTCAGCCAGGGCGGACCGCGCCGGAGAAGGGCATGGAATAGAGACCGGTCACCTGGACCCCGGTGCTTGGGTTCGCTGCGTGCACGATCATGCCGTTTCCAATGTACATCCCGACGTGGCTGATCGGGCTGTAGTAGAAGACCAGGTCCCCGGGCTGAAGAGCGCTGGCGGGCACCTGCGGCCCCGAGCTGTACTGCGCGCTCGAGGAGTGCGGCAGGGCTACGCCGGCCTGGGCCCACGAGGCCATGGTGAGCCCGGAGCAGTCGTAGGCGTCGGGGCCAGCGGCACCGTAGACATAGGCGTCGCCGACCTGAGCCATCGCATAGCTGACCGCGGCGGCGGCCCGACCCGACGCAGGCACACTGGGTGCCCGAACCTCGCTGCGGGAGGACATCATGCGCTCGCGCTGCTCCTCCTTGAGGCGGTCGAGCAACGACTCGGCCTCGTCGACCTTCTTGTCGATCGTGGCCTTCTCCTCGCCCAGCTGCGCCTCGAGCTCGGACACCTGCTTGGCGCGGTTGGCGGTGGCGTCACGGCGGATGTCGAGGGCCTTCAGCTCACGGGCGTAGTCGGAGAACATCTGCGACTGCAGGTCGTTGAACGACGACATCGTGGAGAGCCGCCCCAGGAAGGCGCCCGGGTCGTCGGAGACGACGATCTGGCCGACGGCGGAGAGATTCTCGCCCTGGTACTGGCGCACGATGGAGTCCTGCACCTGGTTGCGGACGGCCTCGAGCCGCTGGTCCTGACGGCGCTCGTCGGCCTTGATCGAGGCCAGGTCCTGGTTGAGCTCCTTGAGCTCGAGCCGGACATCGTTGTAGCGCTCCGAGGCCATCTCGGCCTCGTGGTACAGGCGATCGACGCGGGCCTCGACATCCTCGATGTCGGGCTCGGCCTGGGCGCTGCCGGGCACCAGTCCGACGGCAGCAGCCATCGCCAGGGCGGACAGGGCAGTGATGAGTCGCTTCCGACCGTTGAACACGAGCGGGCGGTCTCCCTTGCAAGTCGTACGCCTACCAGGTGAGCTGACGGGTTCGGGCACGACCTGCCCTACACCTGCTCCTCGGCACACGGCTGTGCACCGCCTTGCAGGCGATTCACCCCAGAGGGTTGGTTCCCCGGCTCCGTGACCACCAGGTGGCCTTGGACTCGGCGTGGCACCCGCGCGGATCCGGTCGATCCACTCCCACGGGCACCTGAGCGCCACACACTAATGGGCGCTCGGGTGGTGAACCAAGTTTCGGAAGGGGAACCTGGGGTGTTTCGGCCCACGTTGCCGATTTTCGGTGCGAGCCAGATCACACCAGCCCCACGAGTCACACGGATCACCGCTGACTAAGCCGACTCCACCTCCGGACCGTCGAGCGGTTGGACGAGCCGCAGGGGCGGGACCAGGCCGCCGTCGGCCAGGACGTCGAGCGCCCGCCGCTCGTCGTCGTCGAAACCCAGCTCGGGGGGCGGGCCCAACAGCACCGTGACCACGCAGTCGTGGCACGCCAGCCCCCGCACCACACAGGTGTCGCAGTCGATTCTCGTCGTCATGCAGGTCACGCTCGCAGCGGGCACCGACATCTCCCCCCGGCCGAGGCGGTCTTCGGCGTGTCGGCGGTCAGGAGGTCGTTCTCAGGAGGTCCGGGCCAGCAGCCCGACCAGCGCCTCCGCGGCCACACTCCTCGCGCCCGCGGCGGAGGCGTCCCGTGCCACCTCCTGGTCGCTGCTGACCACGATCACGGCCCGGCCCTGCGGCTCGACGGCAACGAGGTCCGAGATCACCCGGTCGGCGATCACGCCCTCGGGGCTGAAGACCACCTTGACGCCCCGAGGCGTGGTGACCACGGGCCGCGCGGCCGACGAGGCCGCGTCGAAGACGACCGTGGCGTCTGCGCGGGTCCTCGCCACCACCGGCGCCAGGCCATGCAGCAACCGGGTCCGCTGGGCCTCCAGCGACGAGGTGGGCCACGCTGTCTTGCTCACGTTGTAGCCGTCGACGATCAGCCTCGCCCGCGGCAGGGCGAGGTACTGCTCGAGCAGGGCGGCGCTGGTTGGGTCCAGCGAACCGGCGGAGGTCGGCTGTCGCGTGCCCTCGCTCGCCATCGACGCCTCCAGCCGGTCGGCAGGCGACCCGGACGCGGGAGGCAGTGCGAGCTCGCGTCGCAAGCCGGTCGCGGCTTCGATGACGGAGTCGAGCAGCAGTCGGGCGCGCAGGCTCGACTCCTCCCGCTCGGCGCGGCCGGACCGCCGGTCGGCTCGGGCTTCCTCCTCCACCCGGGCCACCCGGGCGCGCAGCTGACGGAGCTCCTTCTCGGCCGACGTGGCGGCGGCGTCGGCCTGGCCGCGCAGCTGGTCGGCGGCACGGCCGGCCTCGTCCGCAGCGGAGAGTGCCTCCCGCAGGGCGGACCGGGCCTCCCCCAGCTTGCGCCGGAGTGTGGCGTTCTCGGCCTTCAGCCCGGCCACCTGCTCGCGGTGTCGCGCCCGGAGGTCGCGGGTCGCCTGCTCGGCCGTCTCGATCTGCTGGCGAAGCCGGTCCGTCTCGGGCTCGTCCCGACGGGTGGTTCGCTTCGCGAGTTCCGCGAGCGCGACGTCGAGAGCGTCCTCCCAGCCGTCGGGGCGGACCAGCCAGGCCACGGCGGCCGCTGTGGCGTCGTCCACGGACTGCGGCGGGTTGCCGGCGACCTGTACCCCGACTCGATCCCGGAACTCATCGTCGGAGTCGAGCGCGGCGGTCATCGCACTGGCGCCGAGCCTTGCTCGGCGGGCAGGGGCGAAGTCGGCGACCTTGCGCAGGGGCGGGGGAAGCTTCGTGACGCTCGGCAAGACCTCGGCGGTCAGGGCGTGGATGCGGTGGCGGACCTCGTCGGGGAGGTCGGCGAGGCCGGGGGCTGCACGGTCGTCGGACACGGCCCGCCCTCGTCGCCGCTCAGCCGTTCGCCGGAGCGTCGGCGTCGCCGTCGGCCCGCGACACGACCTCGATCGAGTCGGCCCGTCCGCACCAGCGGCAGGTCACGGCCTCCACGGACTCCTCCTCGACGTCGGTCTCCTCGACCCGGTGGTCGCCCGCGAGGTCGAAGTGCCAGAACTCGGTGGTACGACGGGTCCTGGTGACGTCGAACCGGGTCTTGTTGCCGCACCCGCCGCAGCGCCATCGCTGACCGGCGTCGGGGATCACGATGCTCACGCCGCCCCACAGTAGTCCGCGCGGCGCCGACCGTTTGTCGGCGCCCACACCTAGCGTCGGTGACGTGAGCAACGCGGTCCAGGTCCCGACGACCCGATGGGAGTCGCAACGCAGCTTCGACGAGCTCGGGCGGCCGCTGCGCGACGCCACGTTC
Source organism: uncultured Actinomycetota bacterium (assembly GCA_963841625.1). Classification (GTDB taxonomy): domain Bacteria; phylum Actinomycetota; class Actinomycetes; order Propionibacteriales; family Nocardioidaceae; genus Nocardioides. The sequence continues at coordinate 1,370,777 of CAWJDH010000009.1, forward strand.
TGCGTGGTCGACCTCGAGACCACCGGCGGGTCGGCGGCCGGAGGCTCCATGATCACCGAGATCGGCGCGGTCAAGGTGCGCGCCGGCGAGGTCCTCGGCGAGTTCCAGACCCTGGTCAACCCGCAGACGGAGATCCCGGCGTTCATCGCGGTGCTCACCGGCATCAGCAACACGATGGTGGCCGACGCCCCCCGCATCGAGTCCGCCCTGCCGGCCTTCCTCGAGTTCGCAGCCGGCTGCGTGCTGGTCGCCCACAACGCGCCGTTCGACGTCGGGTTCCTCCGCCACTTCGCCGAGCAGCAGGGCCGACCGTGGCCCCGCTTCGAGGTGCTCGACACGGCCAAGCTGGCGCGCCGGGTGATCACCCGCGACGACGCACCCAACTGCAAGCTCTCCTCGCTGGCGCGGGTGTTCAACTCCTCGACGACGCCCAACCACCGGGCGCTGGCCGACGCCCGGGCCACCGTCGACGTGCTGCACGGGCTGATGGAGCGCCTCGGCGGCCTCGGCGTCCACACCCTGGAGGAGCTGCAGACCTTCTCCTCGCGGGTGTCCCCGGCCCAACGTCGCAAGCGCCACCTCGCCGAGGCATTGCCGCACGCGCCCGGTGTCTACCTCTTTCGCGACGACAGCTCCCGGGTCCTCTACGTCGGCACCTCCCGTGACCTGCGCGCCCGGGTCAGGTCCTATTTCACCGCGTCGGAGACCCGGTCCCGGATGGGCGAGATGGTCGGGCTCGCGGATTCGGTCACCGGCATCGAGTGCGCCACCCCCCTGGAGGCCGAGGTCCGCGAGCTTCGGCTGATCGCAGAGCACAAGCCGCGCTACAACCGGCGCTCCCGGTTCCCCGACAAGGTGCACTTCGTCAAGCTGACCCGGGAGCCGTGGCCGAGGCTGTCGCTGGTCCGGCGGGTCCTCGCCGACGACGCCGACTACCTCGGCCCGTTCTCGTCGCGCAAGACCGCCGAGAAGTGCCTGGCTGCCCTCCACGACACGTTTCCGGTGCGCCAGTGCTCCGACCGCCTCCCCCGCGATCCCACACGTTCACCCTGCGTGCTGGCCGAGATGGGGCGATGCCTCTCCCCGTGCGACGGCAGCACCGACGAGACGACCTACGCCGCGGTGGTCCGGCAGCTGCGCGAGACCCTGCTGCGACGACCCGACCAGGTCGTGGACGCGATCAACGTCAGGATGGCCGCACTCGCCGACGACGAACGGTTCGAGGAGGCGGGAGTCCACCGGGACCGCCTCTCCGCCTTCATCCGCGCCGCCGCCCGCACCCAGCGGCTCAGCGCGCTCACCCGCTGCGCCGAGGTGGTGGCCGCCCGGCGGGAGGACGACGGCCGGTGGGCCGTCCACGTGGTGCGGCACGGCCGTCTCGCCGCGGCCGGGCGGATCCCGCCGGGCGCCGACGCCCACCAGTACGTCCGCGAGCTCCGGGCCTCGGCCGAGACCGTGCGGCCGGCCCCCGGGCCGATCCCGGCCGCCACCGCCGAGGAGACCGAGAAGATCCTGCGCTGGCTCGAGTCACCCGGCATCCGGCTGATCGAGGTCGACGGCGAGTGGAGCTGCCCGGTCGCGGGCGCCACCCGACACCTCCCGCTGCATGACGCAGCCCGCCAGTCGCGGCTCTCCCTGGTGCCGTTCGACGACCGTCGCGACCTTTCGCCGGTGCACCGGCCGTAGCGGAGACGCGTCAGCGAATCCGCTGATGGTGGTTGAGCGAGCCGCGCGGCCGAGGAACGAGGCCGCGACCGGCGTGTCGAAACCCGTTAGGGTCCACCCCATGATCACCGCCATCGTCTTCGTGAAGGCCGACGTCGCCCGGATCCCCGAGGTGGCCGAGCAGATCGCCGACCTCGACGGGGTCAGCGAGGTCTACTCGGTGACCGGCCAGATCGACCTGATCGCGATGGTGCGCGTCCGTGACCACGACGACGTCGCGACCGTGGTGGCCGACCGGCTCAACAAGGTGCCGGGCGTGACCGCGACCGAGACCCACATCGCCTTCCGGGCCTACTCCCGCCACGACCTCGAGTCGGCCTTCTCGCTCGGGCTCGACTGACCGCGCGAGCATGACCTGGCTCGGAGACCACTGGCTCGACCTGTTCGGGTGGTTCGGCAGCGCCCTGCTGATCTTCTCGCTGCTGCAGACCCGCGTACTGCGGTTCCGCCTGCTCAACCTGGCGGCCTCCGCTGAGCCTGGTGGTGTTCAACGCCCTGGTCGGCGTCTGGCCGATGGTCGGCATGAACCTCGCCACGGCGTCGATCAACCTGTGGTTCATCGCCAGGATGCTGCGCGAACGGCACGACGACACAGCATTCGATGTGCTCCAGGTCGGTCCTACTGACGCCTATCTCTGCCACTTCCTGGCCGTGCACGAGGCCGACATCCGTCGCCACCAGCCCGGCTTCGACGGCGGCGACCTGCACGACGGGGACCTCGCCTTCCAGGTGGAGAAGGGTGACGAGACCGTCGGCGTCGTACTCATCCGGCGTGACGGCGACGTGGCCCGGGTCCTGCTCGACTACGTGACGCCGAGGTTCCGCGACTTCTCCCCCGGCGAGTTCGTGTGGCGCCGGGCCGCGCGGCTCCGGGACCGCGGCTTCCGCAAGGTGCTCACCCCACCCGGCATGGTCGCGCCCTACTACGACCGCCTCGGCACGGGCTTCCGGCGCGAGGGCGAGTCGTTCGTGCTGAACCTCTAGCCTGCAGACGCCGCGACCCAGCGGTCCAGGGTCGCCCGGGCGGCTCCGGAGTCGACGGCGTCGCGCGCCTTGTCCAGGCCGGCCGCGAGCGCCTCGTCGGCGGGCGAGCCCGGGGCGTCATGGACGGCCAGCGCCGCCGCGGCGTTCAGCAGTACGGCGTCGCGCACCGCACCCTTCTCGCCGTCGAGCAGGCGGCGCACCACCTCGGCGTTGTGGGCGGTGTCGCCTCCGCGCAGCGCCTCCGCGGCCGCCACCGGCAGTCCGTGGGCGGTGGGGTCGATGGTCACCTCGGTGACACTGCCGTCGTGGACGGTCCAGACCGACGACGTCGTCGTGGTGGTGAGCTCGTCGAGGCCGTCGTCGCCGCGGAACACCCACGCGTCCACGCCGCGCGCGGCGAACACCCCGGCCATCACCGGAGCCATCCGGCGGTCGGCGCAGCCCACTGCCTGGGCCGCGGGCCGGACGGGATTGGCCAGCGGGCCGAGGAAGTTGAAGATCGTCCCGATCCCGAGCTCGCGCCGGGGAACCGCGGTGTGCCGCATCGCGGGGTTGAACGCCGCGGCGAAGCAGAACGTGATGCCGGCCAGCTCGGCCAGCTCGGCGACCCGGTCCACGGTGAGATCAAGCCGGATGCCCAGGGCTTCGAGGACGTCCGCGCTGCCCGACAGCGACGAGGCCGAGCGGTTGCCGTGCTTGACCACCTTGGCGCCGGCGCCGGCGGCCACGATGGCCGCCATCGTGGAGATGTTGACCGACATCGAACCGTCCATGCCGGTACCGACCACGTCGAGGAGCCGCCCCGGGATCGAGATCCGGGTTCGCGCGGCGTACAGCGCCTCGGCCAGCCCGGTGACTTCCTCGACCGACTCGCCCTTGGCCCGCAGGCCCACCGCGAAGCCGGCGATCTGGGCGGGCGTCGCCTCGCCGGCGAGGATCTCGCCCATCGCCCAGTTGGCCTGCTCGGCCGAGAGGTCCTGCCGCGCGACCAGGGCGGAGAGCACCTCGGGCCAGGTCGGGGTCACGGAATCAGGCGGGGACGCGTGAGCGGAGCAGGGAGATCACGGACTCGGCCAGCTGGACCGGGTCGAGGGGGTGGGGGCAGGCGGCCTCCGCGCGTGACCAGGTCGCCAGCCAGGCGTCCTGCGGTCGTCCGGTGAGGACCAGGACGGGCGGGCAGTCATAGATCTCGTCCTTGAGCTGCTTGGCGATGCCCAGGCCCCCGGCCGGAACAGCCTCACCGTCGAGGATGACCAGGTCGATGTGTCCGGCGTCCATGTTGGACATCACCACCGGCTCGGTCGCCACCTCGACGTACTCCAGCTCCGGCAGGTCCGGGTGCGGGCGGCTGCCGAGCGCCAGCATCACCTGCTGGCGAGTGTTGACGTCGTCGCTGTAGACGAGCACCCTCAACGGCGCCGTCCTGGAGGTGGGGTCCGAGTCGATCACCTTCGGAATGTTACCGGCCGGCAACCCCGGCCGCCGCGGCGCGGTGCGAAATCACACACCCGCGTCACCTCGGCGCCGCTCCCTCGTTTCGAGCAGGTCGAGCCGGCGGTCCTCCCGTGCCGCCTCCCGCATCGATGAGCGCACCCACTGCGTGAACAGCACCGCGAAGAACACGAGCCCGATCAGGTCCCCGGCGCCCCAGAGGATGCCCCCGGCCAGGTGCTGGTCGTCGAGCGGCTCAGGGAGCCAGACGTCCATCGGGCCCTCGTGCAGCGAGGGGTACCAGTCGCCGCCGATGAGCGCGGCCTGGCCCATGATCGTGACGCCGAGGAAGGCGTGGAAGGGCAGCGTGAGGACGACCAGGAGCACCCGGAAGGGATAGCCGACGCGACCGGGCACCGGGTCGATGCCCACCAGGGGCCAGAAGAAGAGCGACCCGACGAGCACCAGGTGGACGTGCATGACCTCGTGGACGTACGTCGAGCTCAGCGAGGCGTCGTACCAGCCGGTGAAGTAGAGCGCCCAGGGCGAGAGCACGTACAAGGTGAAGGTCAGCGGAGGAAACGACAGCACCTTGGCCACCCGCGAGTGGAGGCACGCCAACAACCAGCGTCGCGGCCGGGCGGGAAGCGTGCGGAGGGCGAGGGTGATGGGCGCACCGAGGGCCAGGGCCAGGGGAACCAGCATCGAGAGCACCATGTGCTGGACCATGTGGACGCTCAGCAGCGTCGTGTCGTAGGCCGCGAGCCCGGACGATGTGGCGAACCAGAAGAGGCCCATGCCGACCACCACGAAGGAGACCGTGCGGCCCACCGGCCAGTGGTCGCCCCGGCGGCGCAGGACGGCCACGCCGACGAGGTAGAGCCCCGCGATCCAGACGGTCAGGACGAACGGGACCGGCTCGAGCGAGGTCTCCGTGAACACCCGTCCGAGGGTGAACTCCGGGAGGGTCGGAACCCCCTCGGACGACGTACCCAGCACCCTTCGAACAATAGGACCCCGGAACTCAGGGGGTCGGGATGCCCCGGAGGTCGGGCTACCGACATAATGGCGCCCGTGGCGACAGCAACTGCGATCCCGGCCTCCCGACTCCACGGGCACCACGACCGGCCCAGCATGGTCAGCGTGGGGACGATCATCTGGCTCTCCAGTGAGCTGATGTTCTTCGCGGCGCTGTTCGCGTCATACTTCACGATCCGCGCGGTCAGCCCGGAGCTCTGGGCCCAGAACACCGCGCTGCTGAACATCCCGTTCGCCTCGGTCAACACCACGATCCTCGTGCTTTCGTCGCTGACCTGCCAGCTCGGCGTGTTCGCGGCCGAGCGCGGCCAGGTGGGTCGCACCGGGTCGGTCTTCAAGGTGTCCGGGCTGGGGCCTGCGCGAGTGGTTCATCCTGACCTACACGATGGGCGCGATCTTCATCGCCGGCCAGGCCACCGAGTACGCCGCGCTGGTCCAGGAGGGCGTCACCATCCAGGACTCGGCCTACGGCACGATGTTCTACCTCACCACCGGCTTCCACGGCCTCCACGTGACGGGCGGCCTGATCGCGTTCCTGTTCGTCCTCGGGCGCACGTTCATCGCCCGAAAGTTCACCCATGAGCAGGCCGTGAGCGCGATCGTCGTGTCCTACTACTGGCACTTCGTCGACGTCGTCTGGATCGGCCTGTTCGCCACGATCTACCTCGTCCAGTGACCCTGCCGACCGGAACCCCCAAGGAATCGATGTGCGTCTCCTGAACCGCTCCGTCAACGGCTGGGCCGGTCGGCTCTCGCGACACCGGCGCGGGCCGCTCGCGGGCGTCGTCCTGCTGCTCCTCGGCCTGGTGCTCTCCGGCAGCCTGTACTCCCTGTTCGCGCCCGCCCAGGCGCAGGAGCAGCAGGCCGACGAGGAGCTGGTCGCCCAGGGCCGCGAGCTCTTCCTGGTCGGCTGCTCCTTCTGCCACGGGCAGAACGGTGAGGGCGTCCTCACCGAGGACGGCGAGTCGCAGCTCGGTCCGTCGCTGGTCGGCGTGGGGGCGGCGGCCGTCGACTTCCAGGTCGGTACCGGCCGGATGCCGATGGCACAGCCCGGCGCCCAGGCGGCCCGCAAGGCGCCGGTCTACACCGAGGAGGAGACCGCCGCGCTGGCGGCGTACGTCGCCTCGCTGGGTCCGGGTCCGGCGATCCCCGAGGAATCCGACTACAGCGTCGAGGGGCTCTCCGAGGAGGAGCGCGAGGCAGCGATCGTCCGCGGCGGCCAGATCTTCCTCACCAACTGCACGGCGTGCCACAACTTCGCCGGGTCGGGCGGCGCCATGCCCCAGGGTGGCTACGCGCCCAAGATTCGCGGCGTCGAGCCCCACTACGTCTACGAGGCCATGCTCTCCGGGCCGCAGAACATGCCCGTCTTCTCCAACGGCAACCTTCCGCCTGACGCGAAGCGCGACGTGATCGCCTACCTGCAGTCCCTCGAGGAGACCCCCGAGTACGGCGGCTTCGGCATGGGCGGAGTCGGACCGGTCAGCGAGGGCATGTTCGCGTGGGTCCTCGGCATCGGCTCGTGCGTCGGCGCGGCCATCTGGATCGCCGCCCACACGACGCGCTCGAAGAAGGACAAGGTGGAGGCATGAACGACCAGCAGGACAACCTGCCCGCCGGCAGGTCGACCGCCGAGGTCGAGGCCGACCCGATCGCCAACCCGGGGCTCCCGGCCCACACCTGGCGGCCGACCGACGTGGACCCCCGCGCCGAGAAGCGGGCCGAGCGCCAGGTCGCGGTGTTCTTCGGGCTGTCGGCCCTCTGCACGGTCGGGTTCATCGTCGCCTACTTCGCCCTCGGCATCGGTGAGGGAGGCGACACCGTCCTGGGCCTCGGCGCGTCCACGGTGGCGCTCGGGCTCTTCATGAGCGGCGCCTTCCTGTTCATCGGCATCGGCGTCATCCAGTGGGCACGCAAGCTCATGTCCGACCACGAGATCACCGAGGAGCGCCACATCGCGGCCTCCTCGCCGGAGGACCGGGAGGAGACGCTCAAGGCGCTCTCCGCGGGCCTCGACGAGTCCGGCATCGGCAGGCGGCCCCTCGTCCGCAACTCCCTGCTCGGAGCGGTGGCCCTGCTGGGTCTGCCGGCGGTGGTGATGCTGCGTGACCTCGGGCCCACCCCCAGCCAGGTCGCCGACAGCGGCGAGCCGGGTGCCGGCCTCGAGAACACGATCTGGACCCGGGGGATGCGTGTCGCCCGGGACGTGATCGGCACCCCGATCCGACCCAGCGACATGGAGCTCGGCGATCTGATCAACGCCGAGCCCGAGGCGATCTTCGAGACCGACGAGAACGGCGAGCACCTCATCGAGGGCGCCGCGCTCCAGGTCGCGAAGTCGAAGGCCGCGGTGATCCTGGTCCGGATGGAGCCCGACGAGATCATCCCGGGCCCGGGCCGGGAGAACTGGTCCGTCGACGGGATCGTCTGCTACTCCAAGATCTGCACCCACGTGGGCTGCCCGATCTCGCTCTACGAGCGCACCACCCACCACCTGCTCTGCCCGTGCCACCAGTCGACCTTCGACCTCGGCGACTCCGGCAAGGTGATCTTCGGCCCCGCAGCACGGGCCCTCCCCCAGCTCCCTATCACGGTCGACGACGAGGGGTATCTTGTGGCAAGGAGCGGATTCACCGAACCAGTGGGCCCGAGCTTCTGGGAGCGTGACTCAGAATGAGCATCGACACCGGCCGTTTCGTGCGGAGCAACCGCACCCAGGCCGCCACCGCGCGCAAGCCGGCGCGGATCGGCGGGGTCGCCAACTGGGCCGACGAGCGGCTCGGCCTCGGGACCGCGATGAAGAAGAACCTGCGCAAGGTCTTCCCCGACCACTGGTCGTTCATGCTGGGCGAGATCGCGCTGTGGAGCTTCGTCGTCCTGCTGCTCACCGGGGTGTTCCTGACCCTGTGGTTCCAGCCGAGCATGGCCGAGGTGACCTACGAAGGGTCCTACGACCCGCTCCGCGGCATCCAGATGTCGCAGGCCTACGCCTCCACCCTGGACATCTCCTTCGAGGTCCGCGGCGGCCTGCTGATGCGCCAGATGCACCACTGGTCGGCGATGCTGTTCATCGCGGCGATGTTCGTGCACCTGATGCGGGTCTTCCTCACCGGCGCGTTCCGCAAGCCACGCGAGCTCAACTGGGTGATCGGCGGCGTGCTGATCCTGCTGGGCATCCTCGAGGGCTTCGCAGGCTACTCCCTGCCCGACGACCTGCTGTCCGGCACGGGCCTTCGGATCGCCGACGGCATCGTCAAGGCGACCCCGGTGCTGGGCACCTACATGTCGTTCTTCATGTTCGGAGGCGAGTTCCCGGGTGAGGTGATCATCCCGCGGCTCTACATCGCCCACGTGCTGCTGATCCCGGGGCTGATCCTGGCCCTGATCACCGCCCACATGCTGCTGCTCGTCTACCACAAGCACACCCAGTGGCCCGGACCGGGCCGCACCGAGCAGAACGTCGTGGGCTTCCCGATGCTGCCGGTCTACATGGCCAAGGCCGGCGGGTTCTTCTTCATGGTCTTCGGCATCACCGCCTTGATGGGTGGGCTCCTGGCCATCAACCCGGTCTGGAAGTACGGCCCCTACGACCCATCCAAGGTCACCGCCGGCTCCCAGCCCGACTGGTACATGGGCGTCGCCGAGGGCCTGATGCGGATCATGCCCGGCTGGGAGACGCACATCTTCGGGACCACCTGGTCCTGGAACGTGATGCTGCCTGCCCAGATCGCCCCGATCGCGCTGCTGGTGGTTGTCCTGTTGTGGCCGTTCCTCGAGGAGTGGGTCACCGGCGACAAGCGGGAGCACCACCTGCTCCAGCGCCCACGCAACGCCCCCACGCGTACGGCGTTCCTGGCGGCCGTCATCACCGCCTACGGGCTGCTCTGGGCAGCCGGCGGCAACGACCTGATCGCCGTGGTGTTCCAGCTGAACCTCAACTACATCACCTACTTCATGCGGGTGGCGATCTTCGTGGTTCCGGTGCTCGTCTTCTTCCTCGCGCGGCGCTGGTGCATCTCGCTCCAGCGGCACGACCAGGAGTCGCTGCTCCACGGCTACGAGACAGGCATCATCATGCGCTCGGCCGAGGGCGGCTACAGCGAACGGCACCTGCCGATCAACGACGCACGTGCCTACACCCTCACCGCCCGCGACCGCGACCGGATCCACGCCACGCCGTCCAACGTCGACGGCAACGGGGTCCCGGCACCGGGTTCGCGGATCCAGGCGCTGCGCGCGAAGCTCTCGGAGAAGATGTACGCCCACAACGTGCAGAAGCCGACCCGCGAGGAGCTCGAGGAGGGCCACCACCACACCGAGCACGAGCAGGAGCTCCAGGCCGGCCTCGACCATCCCGCCGACGGTCACCAGTTCGACGGCCACCACGCCGTCGAGGGCGAGGAGCTCCGCTCCCACTGACCCAACGCTGACCCGCCCGAAAGTTTCGGGCGGGTCAGCGCCTTCTGAGGCGGGACTCCCTCGCGGCTGTGCTCAGCAGGTGGTTGATGTCCTGGTGCGGGCCGTGGATGTTCGCCTTCCGCGCAACCACAATCGTCCAGCCTTCGGTACGCCGCATCCACTCCCGCCGATCCTCATCGTGCTCCTCGTCATGCGCCGTGTGGAAGTCCTCGCCGTCGTACTCGGCGCCGAAACGCTGCTCCTCCAGCCCGATGTCGACCCAGTAGCTGCCGCCACCCGGCGCGGGTACCTCCACCTGACATCTTGGGTGTGGAAGCCCGACGTCCAGCCACCGCAGTCTCAGGATGCTCTCCCCGGGCGACTGGGAGTCGGGGTCCACAAAGGGTGCCAGCGTGCGGAGCTGGATCACCCCCCGGAACCCGGCAAACCGCCCCGTCGCCGCGACCAGCTCTTCGACGGAGAACGCCCGCAGACGCGCGACCGAATCCATCGCCGCAAATGCCTGATCCCGATGGAGAAGCCGTCCGAGGTCGCAGGCCGTCCGCAGCGGAGTGGTCACCCTGAGTCCCCCGAGCTCCGCGACGTCGCCGAAAGAGAAGGTTCGCTCCCCACTGTCGACGAGTCCGTTCCGCAGGCGGTGGCCGGGCGGGCTGAACACGTTGACGGGCGGGACCTCGAGGTGTGCTCCCGGGTTGAGGACCATGTTGGCGCCCCAGAGCCAGGCGGCGGTCCGGTCGGTGACCACGCACTCGAAAGGCACGACGAGCTTGAGGCATTCGAGCCGCAGGGCCAGTGTGTCCGACAGATGCGCGGCGTAGTAGACACCGCGCATCGGATGCCTCAACAGCCCCTCCTCTGCAGCCTCCCGCAGGGACCGGGCCGAAATCCCACAGTCCTTCGCCTCCGCCGTGGTGAACGGGCGGTCACGTGGCAAGCGCTCCAGTAGCTGGAGCAGCGCGATCTGGCGGACGCATTCCCTGGTATCCACGGATCGAAGGCTTCCCACGCACCAGACGTGGCTATCCTTCGAATTGGCTCCTGGGGACAACGCTGACCCGCCCGAAAGTTTCGGGCGGGTCAGCGTTGTTGTGCGTCAGTTTCGGGCGGGTCAGCTGAGGGCGGAGCCGGCGGACCAGTCGGCGAAGTCGAGGTTCCAGTCGCCGTACCCGTTGGTCAGGGTCATCGGCCGGTCGGTGCCGGTGTACTCGACCACGTCGCCGCGCTTGGTCATGTTGTAGAGCCACGCCGCGTTGGCGGTGCTCATGCCCGTGCAGCCGTGGCTGACGTTGGCCGAACCCTGCGAGGACACCGACCACGGAGCGGCGTGGACGAACTCGCCGGAGTAGGTGACGCGCATGGCGTACTCGACGTCATCGATGTCGTAGCCGTCGGGGCTGTCGCGGTCGATGCCGACCGTCTCGGAGTTCATCCGCTTCTTGCGGAACTTCTCGAGGATCACCTTGACGCCGGAGCGGGTGGTGAACTTCGGCTCCTCGCCGGTGGTGATCGGGATGGTTCGCAGCAGCGCGCCGTTGCTGAGCACCCGCATCTGGTGCGTGTCCATGTTGACCCGGTAGACGTTGGCGTCACCGATGTTGAACTCGACGTGCCGGCTCTCCTGGCCGAAGACACCCGCACCCGCGGGGATGCTGTTGATGTCGACGTCGACCGCGACGCTGGACCCGGCGCGCCAGTAGTTCTTGGGGCGCCAGTGGACCTCCTGGTCGCTCATCCAGTGCCAGGCCCCGGGCTGACGGGGCGACGCGCTGACCGACATGTGCTTCTCGATCGATGCCTTGTCGGTGACGGGGATGTCGAAGGTGACGATCACCGGCATGCCGACGCCCACGGTCTCGCCCTGGAGGGGGGCGACGGAGGGGTAGGTCTGCTCGTCGAGGGTGAGGTCCTCGGTCTGGAACCGCTGGTCCTTGACGACCTTCTTGCCGTCGCTGCGCACCCCGGTGGAGTGGATCCGGTAGGCGACGCCTGGCTCGAGCCGGCCGCTGGACACCCACGTCCTCTGGTCCTTGCCCAGCTTGCCCGCGAGCGGACCGACCGCCGAGGTGACCTTGACCGCGCGGAGCGTGCCGCCGGTGGCAGTCAGGTGCACCTGCCGGTCGATGCGGACGCCGTTGCGCGGGATGTTGGTGCGAATCTTCAGCGGGGGGACCTGGGGCGTGGTCTCGCTCTCGCTGGGCTTCTCCTCGAGCACGCTCGAGGCGCTGTCGCACGATGCGAGGGCCGGAGCCAGCAGTGCGAGGGAGGCAGCAGCCACCAGCGCGCGGGCCGCTCGCGGCCTCCGCGCGGTAGTGCCGAACCGACGCAATGACATGGCAGAACTCCCCCGTCCTGGAAGAAACATGAACGCCCCAAGGGTAACTGGTACCCACCGCCGTCCAAGATTCCGCGCAACGTGTGGCAAGTCACGCCGCGTGCCGGTGCGCTCGCTACTCGACCACCGGAATCAGTGGGCGTGCTCCCCGCGGTAGTACTCGAAGATCCACCCGCTCAGGGCAACCGCCCCGATGCCGACGCCGATGATGAACAGCCACCAGGCGCCCAGCGCGACGGCGTAGACGCACACGCCGAGGGTCATCCCGCACCACAGCGGCCACCACGAGTACGGCGGGAAGAACCCCAGCTCTCCGGCCCCGTCGGCGATCTCGCCGTCCTTGCGGTCCTCGGGGCGAGGGTCCATCCGCCGGGCGTGGAAGCCGAGGAAGACCGTCACCATCCCGGCCAGCAGGGTGGTCATCGTGAGCGCGGAAGTGCCGGTCCAGTCGTAGGTCAGGAACCAGTAGAGCGGGCTGACGATCACGAAGAACGCGGTCGTCATGGCAAAGATCCAGGCTTCCGACCTCATCGGTCCTCCTCCCGCTCAGGGTTGTGGCCGTCCGGGCGGTGCCCGAGCGCCTCGCTGCGTCCCTCGACGTCGGGGGCGTCGGCCGGACCGTCGTGGCGCTCCGCGGGGTTCTCAGCCAGCTCCAGCGCGGCCACCTCCGGGTGGTGCAGGTCGAACGCCGGTGACTCGGACCGGATCCGCGGGATGGTCACGAAGTTGTGCCGAGGCGGCGGCGAGGAGGTTGCCCACTCGAGCGAGCGGCCCCAGCCCCACGGGTCGTCGACCTCGACCAGGGGGGCCCGGCGCGAGATGTAGACGTTGTAGAGGAACGGCAGTGTCGAGGCGCCGAGCAGGAAGGCTCCGACCGTCGAGACCTGGTTGAGGAACGTGAAGCCGTCCTCGGGCAGGTAGTCGGCGTAGCGCCGGGGCATGCCCTCGACGCCGAGCCAGTGCTGGACCAGGAACGTCGTGTGGAACCCGACGAAGAGCAGCCAGAAGTGGAGCTTGCCGAGTCGCTCGTCGAGCATCCGGCCGGTCATCTTGGGCCACCAGAAGTAGAACCCGGCGAACATCGCGAACACCACGGTGCCGAACACGACGTAGTGGAAGTGGGCCACCACGAAGTAGGAGTCGGATACGTGGAAGTCCAGCGGCGGGCTGGCCAGGATGATGCCGGTCAGGCCCCCGAACAGGAACGTGGTGAGGAAGCCGATCGACCACAGCATCGGGGTGTCGAAGGACAGAGATCCCCCCCACATCGTCCCGATCCAGTTGAAGAACTTCACGCCCGTCGGTACGGCGATCAGGAAGGTCATGCCCGAGAAGAACGGCAGGTCGACGGCGCCGGTCACGAACATGTGGTGGGCCCACACCGCCACCGACAGGATGGCGATGCCGAGCGTGGCGCCGACCAGGCCGACGTACCCGAAGATCGGCTTGCGGCTGAACACCGGCAGGATCTCGGTGACGATGCCGAAGAACGGCAGCGCGATGATGTAGACCTCCGGGTGCCCGAAGAACCAGAAGAGGTGCTGCCACAGGATCGCGCCGCCGTGCGCGGCGTCGAACACGTGGGCGCCGAGCAGGCGGTCGGCCTCCAGGGAGAGCAGCGCACCGGCAAGCACCGGGAAGGCGATCAGCACCAGCAGGCTGGTGACCATGGTGTTCCAGACGAAGATCGGCATCCGGAACATGGTCATGCCGGGGGCGCGCATGCAGATGATCGTGGTGATGAAGTTGACGGCACCGAGGATCGTGCCGAGACCCGCCATCCACAGGCCCATCACCCACAGGTCTCCCCCGACCCCGGGCGAGCGCACGGCGTCGGAGAGCGGTGTGTAGGCGAACCAGCCGAAGTCGGCGGCCCCCATCGGGGTGAGGAAGCCCGAGGCGGCGATGATCCCTCCGAAGAGGAACAACCAGTAGCTGAACATGTTGAGCCGCGGGAACGCGACGTCGGGAGAGCCGATCTGCAGCGGCATGATCGCGTTGCCGAAGCCGAAGAACAGCGGCGTCGCGAACAGCAGCAGCATGATCGTGCCGTGCATCGTGAACAGCTGGTTGTAGGTCTCCTCGTTGACCACCTGCTGCCCGGGATAGGCCAGCTCGGAGCGCATCAGCATCGCCATGACGCCGCCGATGAGGAACCAGACGAAGGAGGTGACGAGGTAGAGCTTGCCGATCAGCTTGTGGTCGGTCGTGGTCAGGATCCGGACGACCTGCTGGCCCAGCGGCTTGCGCTCGCTGACCGTCGTCGCGCGGGCTGCTGTCGCGGTCATTCCGCGCTTCCTTCCTCGTCGAGGCCGGCCTGCGTGTAGGCCTGGCCGTTGCCGAGCACCGGCGTCTCCGATTCGAAGCCCTGCTCCTGCAGGTCCCGCAGATAGGCGTCGTAGTCCTCGGCGCTCACGACCCTGACGTTGAAGAGCATTCGCGAGTGGTAGACACCGCAGAGCTCGTAGCACTTGCCGCGGTACTCACCGATGGTGTCGGGCGTCACCTGGTAGTGGTTGAACCGACCGGGGACGACGTCCATCTTCATCAGGAATCCGGGGATTCCGAAGGAGTGGATCACGTCCGGTGAGTAGAGGTTGAACTGCACCGTCTCGTCGACAGGCAGCACCAGCGTCGGGATCTGGCTGCCGGTGCCGGAGGTGTAGACGTTGGTGTCCTCACCGCCGGTGGCTTCCTCGTTGGTGTAGTTGAACGTCCACGACCACTGCTGGCCGACCACGTTGACCGTGTGGTCCTGCTCGGTGTCGTCGAGGACGGCGTTCTGGACGTTGACGGTCCAGTAGAAGAACACGATCACCATCACGATCGGGGCGATCGTGTAGAAGATCTCGAGCGGGAGGTTGTAGCGCGTCTGGATCGGGACTTCGTCGTCGTGGCGGCGACGGTAGCGCCAGACCGACCAGAAGATCAGGCCCCAGACGATGACGCCGGTGATCAACGCCGCGACCCACGCCCAGCGCCACAGGCTGAAGATGTGGTCGGCTTCCGTGGTCGCCGGGTCCGGCATCGCGAAGTTCTGCCACTCGTGCTGCTGCTCGGCGGAGCAGCCAGTCAGGAACAAGAGGGCGCCGACCGCGGCGACGAGCACCCCGCGGCGCACGAGCCCGGCTGCCCGCCGGTGGAGTTGCGGACCCACGAACGAGCCTCTCTGTTCAGCGATCATGGCGCCTCAAACCCTAGCCGAATCCGCCCCCGGATCCGCCGGTGGGTCAGCCGTGCCGCGAACGAGCGTGCGACACCCGCATGTGGACTAGGTTCGGCCTGTGACACCCGCCGTGCAAGACCCGGGCGGACGACCCGCGGTCTACCTCGACGCCGCGTCCTCCGAGCCGCTCCACCCGGCCGCCCGCGAGACCCTGCTGGCTGCCCTGGACCAGGGGTACGCCGACCCGCGCCGGCTGCACCGGCCCGGCCGAAACGCACGCCTGCTGCTCGACAACGCCAGGGCGGTGGTCGCCGAGTGCCTGGCCGTACGCCCGGACGAGGTCACCTTCACCGGTTCCGGGACGGAGTCCGTGCACCGAGGACTGCTGGGGCTGGTCCGGGCGCAGCCGCGACGCGGCAGCAGGGTCGCGTTCAGCGCAGTTGAGCATTCGGCGGTCCTCCAGGCTGCCGAGTGGCTGACCTCGATGGGCCGTGCCGAGGACCACGAGCGCGTCGCAGTGCAACACTCGGGCCGCGTCGACCTCGCCAACCTGGCCCGCGCCGCCGCCGCCCCCGGGATCGCGGTGGTCGCCCTCCAGTCCGCCAACCACGAGGTCGGCACGGTGCAGCCCGTGGCCGAGGCCTCGGGGCTCAGCGGAGTACCACTCTTCATGGACGCATGCGCCTCCATGGGCCGGCTCCCGCTCCCGGAGGGCTGGGCGGCAGCGGCGGGCTCCGCCCACAAGTGGGGCGGGCCTGCGGGCGTGGGGGTGCTGCTGGTGCGGAAGGGCGCGCGCTGGGGCAACCCGTTCCCGGCCGACGACCGGTCAGACGAGCGGGCCTCGGGGTTCGAGAACGTCCCGGCCGCCCTCGCCGCCGCCGCCGCGCTGCAGGCCGTCGTGGCAGAGCGGGAGGAGCTCAACGCCCGCCAGGCCCGGTTCATCGACCGCCTCCGGTCCGGCATCTCTGCCATCCCCGACGTCGAGGTCGTCGGCGACCCGGTCGGCCGACTCCCCCACCTGATGACCTTCTCCTGCCTCTACGTCGACGGAGAGGCGCTGGTCACCGAGCTGGACCGGCGGGGCTTCGGGGTCGCCAGCGGTTCAGCCTGCACCGCCTCCACCCTCGAGCCCAGCCATGTGCTCGCAGCCATGGGTGCGCTCACCCACGGCAACGTCAGGCTCTCGCTCACCCGCGAAACGACCGAGGCGCAGGTCGAGGAGCTGCTCGGCGTGCTGCCCGAAGTGGTGGAGCGGCTCCGGGCGGGCATGCGTCGATGATCACCCCCGATCTCGAGCTCGACTGCCGCGACCAGCTGTGCCCCATGCCCGTGATCGAGCTGGCCCGCAGGATCGGGGAGGTGGAGCCCGGCCAGGTCGTCGCCGTGGTGGCGGACGACGCCGCAGCCCGGGCCGACGTACCTGCCTGGTGCCGGATGCGGGGGCAGGAGTACGTCGGCGAGCAGACCGCCGACGACGGGACCCCCGCCTACCTGGTCCGCCGGGTCAGCTGACCTCGTCGAGGGGAACGGCGGCGTCGGCCAGCCGGTCCCGGTCGACCTCACGTCCGACGATGCCGCGGATCGGGTCGATCAGGTCCCAGTCGTTGGCATGCATCCCCGCGAGCACCCGGCCGCCCTGCAGCCAGAACGCCGAGAACACCCGGGCCTCCACGTCACCCCGCAGCACCACCTCTTCGTAGCCGTCGCGGCTGACGCTGCCGACGTACTCCATGCCGAGGTCGTACTGGTCGGTGAAGAAGTAAGGCAGCCGGTCGTAGGCGTCGTCCCCGCCGAGCATCACCCGAGCCGCGGCGCGGCCCTGGTGAATGGCGTTGTCCCAGTGCTCGACTCGAAGCCGCCGGCGCAGGACGGGATGGTCGTGCGCCGGCGAGGTCGCCCGCGGCGAAGACATACGGGTCCGACGTGCGCAGCCATCCGTCGACCAGGACGCCGTCGCCGATCGCGAGACCGGCCTCCCGGGCCAGGCCCACCTCGGGCTGCGCCCCGATCCCCACCACAACCAGGTCAGCAGGGAGCGCTGCGCCGTCGGCGAGCCGGACCACGCTCGCGCCGTCGGCCCGTGCATCGATGCCGTCGACCCCGACGCCCAACCGCAGGTCGACACCGTGCTCGCGGTGGAGATCGGCGAAGACCCGCGCCACCTCGGGTCCGAGCACACCGAGCAGCGGCTGGTCCTGCATCTCGACCACGGTGACCTCGACCCCTGCGGTCCGGGCGGCTGCGGCCACCTCGAGACCGATCCAGCCCCCGCCGATGATCACGATCCGGCCGACGGAGGCGAAGGCGTCGCGCAGTCGCCGGTTGTCCTCGACCGTGCGCAGGTAGGCGATGTCGGCGCCGCTCTCGTCGGCCATCGGCAGGCGGCGCGGGGAGGCACCGGTCGCCAGCAGGAGCCGGTCGAAGCCAGCCGAGTGGCCGTCCGCGACCACCTGGTGACGGTCGAGGTCGAGACTGGTGACCGGCGTCCCGAGGTGCAGCTCAACGTCACGATCGTCGTACCAGGCGCGGTCGTGGACCTGCACCGACTCCTCCTCCGCGGAGCCGAGGAGGACGCCCTTGGACAGCGGCGGTCGCTCGTAGGGCAGGTGCGGCTCGGCGCAGAAGACCTCGATGCTTCCCTCGTGCCCGTTGCTCCTCAGCTCGTCGACCGCTGACGCGGCCGCAAGCCCTCCACCGACGACAACCACCTTCATGGGCCGATTCTTTACCAAGCCCCTGATTTCGTCAATCAGATTCTCCTTTAGAAGGGAGTCAGGGCCGGACGGTGCCGAGGTGCGGCTCGAAGTCGGCCACCGCCTCGGCGCCGTACGTCGCCTCGCACCGCCGGAGGAACTCCGACCGGGAGAGGGTGTACTCCTGCGTCCCGACCTGCTCGACGACGTAGACCGCGAGCAGGCACCCCAGCTGGGCCGCCCGCTCGTGGCCGAGCCCCCAGGTCAGCGCGGCCAGGAAGCCCGCGCGGAAGGCGTCGCCGACCCCGGTCGGCTCGACCTTGCGGATCTCGGGCACCGCCGGGACGGTGATCGACGGCTCGCCCTGGCGGTCGATCCGCACCCCGGCCGGGCCGAGGGTCACGACCCAGGTGCCGACCTTCTCGAGCACGTCGTCGACCGACCACCCGTCTTCTGGGTGATCAGCGCCGCTTCGTACTCGTTGGAGAAGAGGATGTCCGCGCCGTCGATCAGGGGCCGGATCAGGTCGCCGTCGCTGAACGCCAGCTGCTGGGAAGGGTCGGCCACGAAGCGGTAACCACGCTGCCGGGACTCCTCGGTGTGCCGCAGCATCGCCTCGGGGTCGTTGGGGCCGACCAGGACGTAGTCGGGTTCGCCGGCGCGGTCGGCGATCGGCTTGAGCTCGATCTCACGCGCCTCGGTCATCGCGCCGGCATAGAACGACGCGATCTGGGCGTGGGCCGAGTCGTTGGTGCAGACGAACCGGGCGGTGTGCCGGGTCTCGGAGACGTGGACCGAACCGCAGTCGACGCGGTGCCGCTCCAGCCAGGCGCGGTACTCCACGAAGTCCTCGCCGACGGCCCCGACCAGGACCGGGGTCAGGCCCAGGTTGCCCAGTCCGAAGCAGATGTTGGCGGCGCACCCGCCGCGTCGGACCTCCAGGTCCTCGACCAGGAACGACACCGACAGCTTGTCGAGCTGGTCGACGACGAGGGAGTCGGAGAACCGGCCCGGGAACGACATCAGGTGGTCCGTGGCAATCGACCCGGTGATGAGCAGCGACATGCCGCGAGACACTACCCGTGTCCGACATCGCCAGGACGTTGGAGTACCCATCAGTAGCCAATAGCCTCGTACGCATGGACCACCGCCGCGCGTACGACGACTCCGACAGCCCTCAGCAGATGCACGCCGACTGCGAAGCCCTCGAGCGCAACAACCCGCGCCTCGAGCGCGCGGCCCGCGCCGCGGTCGAGCAGGCCAGCCCCTCGCTGCACTTCGAGGACTACCCCCGCGAGGTCCGCAAGCGGGACATCAAGATCGACGAGGCCACCGCCCGGTTGGCCAACGCGCTGCACCTGCACCTGGACTGATCGCGGCCGCGCCAGCGGACGCGATGACGGTGGTCGAGCGAGCCGTCAGCGACTGAGCCCGCGAAGGCGCTGAACCGGCGTGTCGAGACCCGGTGACGTGACCGCCCACAGAAACCACGAAGCCCCCGCCGGATCGGCGGGGGCTTTCGCGTGGTCAGGGTGCGTGGTTCAGGTTGGCTGTCGCCTCACCGGGTCTCGACACGCGGGTCGCGACTTCGTTCCTCAGTCGCGCCGCTCGCTCGACCACCATCGGACAGTTTTCACTGACTTCGTCAGTGAAAACTGTCCCCACACGCACACGAACCCGTGGCGTTGGGGTTGTCGATCGTGAAGCCCTGCTTCTCGATCGAGTCGACGAAGTCGATCATCGCGCCGTTGAGGTAGGGGACGCTCATCCGGTCGACCACGACGGTCACGCCGTCGAAGTCGGTGGTGACGTCGCCGTCGAGCGTGCGCTCGTCGAAGAAGAGCTGGTAGCGCAGACCCGAGCACCCGCCCGGCTGCACGGAGATGCGCAGCGCGAGGTCGTCGCGGCCCTCCTGCTCGAGGAGGCTCTTCACCTTGGCTGCGGCCACGGGGCTCAGGTTGATCTGGTCCGTACGGCGCTCTTCGGTGGTCTCGACCTGCTCGGTCATGGTGCTTGCTCCCAAGGATGGTCAGGGTGTGTCACAGGGTCCAATGGTCTCATACGTTGGGTTATTCCCCGACACTCGCGGACACCGGTCCGGGCTGCCGGGTGCGCTCCCACGGCCAGGTCATCAGCGCCCAGACCCCGGCGACCAGGGCGATCTCCACGACGACGTACATGGGCCAGGGACCCAGCAGGTCGAGGATCGACGTCTCCGGCTTGCGGTTGAGGAACCCGTAGTTCGTGCCCACCGCGACGTTGAAGCAGAACACCGCCACCACCCAACCCGATCGTGATCGCCACCGTGCGCCGGTAGTCGCGCCAGGTCGGGTGGAGCCCGAGGCCCCAGGTCAGGAAGATGGCGGCCCAGACGATGAGCAGGTGCATGGCCCAGTAGGCGATGAACTTCGGGTCCGGGAGGTCGTTGACGAGCGCCGGGGTGATCAGCGCCTGGGTGGTGAGGGCGAGCCCCCAGAAGTAGGTGAGCGCGACCGGAGTGCGGCGGTGTGTCCACAGCGCGACCACCGCGGCGATCCACGCGAAGTCGCACAGCTGCAACGGCAGCGTGGTCTGGAGGTCGTAGTTGCCGGGGAGGAAGTCGATCACCTGCAGCGGGATCGTGAAGCACGGGATGAGCACCGCGTAGATCCGGCTGACCCGCATCTCGGCCGGGGTGCCGCGGACTCGGCGCCCGAACGCGACGACCGGCCAGATGCCGAGGACGAACACGGCGAGCATCATCAGGTGAGAGGTGCCGAAGTTCTCGAACGGGGTGCGCGGCGAGGAGAGTCATGTCTCCACCATGTTCCCCCGAGCTCCCGCCGGCATGCGCCGGGATACTCAGCCGGAGCTAGCGCGACCAGGTGCGGGCGACCCGCCCGGCGACCTCCGCCAGCGAGCCAGCGGGGTCCGCGAACGCTCGGTCCTCCCCCGCGAGGTCGACCAGCGAGTACGCCGACTCGACGCCGAGGGCCCGCATCTCCCGGGAGCCGACGAGAACCTGGCCGGCGATCGCCACGCAGGGTCGCAACGCCTCCGCAGCAACCTCCGCGACCCCGTAGGGGACCTTGCCGGAGCGAGACGAGAAGTCGAAGGCGCCCTCCCCCGTGATCACCAGGTCCGCCAGCCGGGCACGTTCCTCCAGCCGCACCGCCTCGGCCACCAGGCCGATCCCGGGTTCACGGACGGCTCCCAGCGCCAGCAGCGCGAAGCCGAGCCCTCCGGCGGCGCCGGCGCCCTTCTCCAGTGAGGTACGGCGGTCGACCGCGGCCGCGAGCTGCTCGAGCCACCCGTCCACCGCGAGGAGCCGCTCCTCGGGGATGCCCTTCTGCGGTCCGAAGACCTTGGTGGCGCCGAACAGCCCGGTGAGCGGGTTGTCCACGTCGGACGCGGCGACCAGCCGGACGCCCCCGAGCCGCGTGCGCGCTGGCTCGAGATCGACATCAACGATGCCGTCGAGTGCGGCCGCCGCCGGCGTCGAGCGGAGCGTCGGCGACAGCGCCGAGCGCGGCCAGCAGTCCGGCGCCGCCGTCGTTGGTCCCGCTGCCGCCGAGCCCGACCACGATCGTCGTCGCCGGGGAGTCGAGGGCCGCGGCGACCAGCTGCCCGACACCGAGCGTGGTGGCCGACTCGGCCCCCTCCCCGCCGGTCAGGTGCAGGCCGCAGGCCTGGGCGCTCTCGACGTACGCCGTGTCGCCGACGAGCAGGATGGTGGCCGGGACCGGTCGGCCGAGCGGCCCCGCCACCGTGGTGGCGAGCAGCTCGCCACCGAGGGCGGCATGCAGGACGTCGACGAAGCCGGGTCCTCCGTCGGCCATCGGCGCGAGGTCGAGCTCGTCGTCCGGGTCGCTGCTCGCGCCACCCGGCTGCGATCGCGTCGGCGGCCTCGACGGCGGTGAGGGTGCCGGCGAACTTGTCCGGGGCGATCAGCACGCGCATGGGGTCATCTCATCACCGCATAGGGTCGGGCTCGTGACCGAGGCGACCATCCGGCCGATGGCCGAGGCCGACCTGCCGACGGCGGAGCGCCTGAGCTCGGAAGGTTTCCTGGAGCTGGACAGCCGGATGTTCCGCCGATCCTGGCCCGACCCCCAGCCGCGGTCCCCCGAACGGGGCGAGGCCTGGGTCATCCGCACCCGGCACTTCCTCGAGACCGACCCCGGCGGCTGCTGGGTGGCCGAGGATGCCGACGGCATGGTGGGCTTCGCGACGTCGTACACCCGCGAGCTGATGTGGATCCTGGCGACGTACGCCGTCCGTCCGCGGGCCCAGGGACGGGGTATCGGCAAGGCGCTGCTCGCCGCCGCACTGCACCACGGCCGGGGCTGCCTGCGCGGGATGCTCTCGGCGTCGTCGGACCCCAAGGCCACCCGGCGCTACCGGCAGGCGGGCTTCTCCCTGCACCCGCAGATGTTCCTGGCCGGCACGGTGGACCGCTCGGCGCTTCCCGTCGTCGAGCGGGTCCGCGAGGGATCGTCGGGCGACATCGAGCTGATGGACAGCATCGACCGGCGCACCCGCGGCGCCGCGCACGGCACGGACCACGAGGTGATGCTGCGGCTCTGGCGACTCCTCGTCTCCGACACCTCGACCGGCTCGGGCTACGCGTACCTCGAAACCTCGGGACGGGTTGCGCTGCTGGCCGCCACCAACCGTCGCACTGCCA
Organism: uncultured Actinomycetota bacterium; assembly: GCA_963841625.1. Lineage (GTDB taxonomy): Bacteria > Actinomycetota > Actinomycetes > Propionibacteriales > Nocardioidaceae > Nocardioides. The sequence goes on from CAWJDH010000009.1 coordinate 1,393,231, forward strand.
CCCGGCTGCTCTGGGAGTCGCTGGCGTCGACCGAGGGGGAGACCGAGATCGGGCACGTCACCGCGGCCAACGAGTGGGCGATGGACGTAGGTCTCGAGGCCCGGCTCGACCTGCACCAGGAGGGTTACCTGGCGCTGCGGAACATGAAGCCGCCCGCGCCGTACCTCCACAACGGAGTGTTCCTCTAGCCCACCTAGACTGAGCGCCATGACGACCGTCGATCTCCCGCTGCTGCCGCTCGGCCGGGGCAAGGACCCCTCCTCCGAGCGCGGCGTCGAGTGCCCGGGCGACCTGCCGGCGGCCTCCGACCCGGACCTGGTGGCCCGGGCCAGGGCTGCGAAGGAGACCCTCGGCGAGCGCGTGTTCGTGCTCGGGCACCACTACCAGCGTGACGAGGTCATCCAGTTCGCCGACGTCACCGGCGACTCCTTCAAGCTCGCCCGCGACGCCGCGGCGCGGCCCGAGGCCGAGTTCATCGTCTTCTGCGGTGTCCACTTCATGGCCGAGTCCGCCGACATCCTCACCTCACCCCAGCAGAAGGTGATCCTGCCCGACCTCGCCGCAGGCTGCTCGATGGCCGACATGGCCCGGCTCGGACAGGTCGAGGACGCCTGGGACGCGCTGACCGACGCCGGGATCGCCGACAGCGTCGTACCCGTGACCTACATGAACTCCTCGGCCGACATCAAGGCGTTCTGCGGGCGCAACGGCGGGGTGGTGTGCACGTCGTCCAACGCCGAGGTGGCCCTGGAGTGGGCGTTCGAGCAGAAGGCCGACGCCAAGGTGCTCTTCCTCCCCGACCAGCACCTCGGACGCAACACCGCCGTCCTCAAGATGGGCCTGTCGCTCGAGGACTGCGTGGTGTGGAACCCGCACCTGCCCGGCGGCGGGCTCACCGACCAGCAGCTGCGCGACGCGCGGATGATCCTGTGGAAGGGCCACTGCTCGGTGCACGGCCGCTTCTCCCCCGACGTCGTCGACGAACTGCGCGCCAACATCCCCGACGTCCAGATCCTGGTGCACCCCGAGTGCCAGCACGAGGTCGTCCTCAAGGCGGACCTGGTCGGCTCCACCGAGTTCATCATCAAGACGATCGAGGCCGCGCCCTCCGGGTCGAGCTGGGCGATCGGCACCGAGCTCAACCTGGTCAAGCGGCTGGCCGACCTGCACCCCGACAAGAACATCTCGTTCCTCGACCGGACCGTCTGCTACTGCTCCACGATGAACCGGATCGACCTGCCGCACTTCGTCTGGGCGATGGAGTCCCTCGCATCCGGCGTCGTGGTCAACCAGATCGAGGTCGACCCGGACACCGAGCAGCAGGCCCTGGTCGCACTGCAGCGGATGCTGGAGCTCCCGGGCAAGTCGCACCGCGACTGACGCCGTCGCCGAGTCGGCGCATCTGCCGCTCGTCCAGGGCGCGAGTCGGCGCATCTGCCGCTCGTCCAGAGCGCGAGTCGGCGCATCTGCCAGACGCTGCGACAGCAGTAGCGCCGACTCGGCCTGCCTGAGCGTTGCAGGTAGCGCCGGACTCGCGTCAGAGGCCGGGGGCGCCCCAGACCGCCAGCCAGCGCTGCAGGTCCTTCTCGATCGGAAGCTCGGCGGCGAGGGCGTCGCGGACCTGGATCTCGAGCAGGTTGTCGCGCTGCTGCGGACCGCTGCGTTCGGCTCGGGGGCGAAGGGGTAGAACGTGCCGCGCCGGTAGAGGTAGACCAGCCCGGCCCGGCGCCCGCCGGCGTCGCCGAACGGGACCAGCGTGCACAGGAGGCCGGACCCGAACCCCTGCTCCTCCAGGGCGGTGTTGACGGCGTGCAGGTCGGTGCAGATGCCCGCTACGTCGGTGGGGTCGTCCCGGGCGACCGTCAGCCAGGTGAACCCGAAGTCGTCGGTGCTCGACCTGACGTCGGGCGCCTCCGGGTCGGCATCGAGGAGCTCGACGACCTCGGACTGCGTCTGCCGGAAAGCCGCTCCTTCCGCGGCGCGGAAGCAGACCGAGCCGGTGCCTGCCGGGTCGAGGCCGATGCTGGTCTGCAGCGTCACCGCGGCGCTGGGCACCAGGAACAGCGAGTCGAGGTCGGGCCCCGACGTCGCTCGACGCCCGCGCAGGGCGTCCCAGAGTCCCATCAGGACTCGGTACGACCCAGCTCGGCCTGGATCCGCGCGAGCTGCTCGAGCCGCTGCTCGAGGGACGGGTGCGTCGAGGTGAGCGTCTTGAGGGTGGCGCCGCTGATCGCCGGGGCGATGAAGAAGGCGTTCATGGACTTGCTGGCGCGCAGGTCCTGCTGCGGGATCGCGGCCATCTCGCCCGAGATCTTCTGCAGGGCGGTGGCGAGCGCGGCGGGCTTCATCGTCAGGTAGGCACCGGCCCGGTCCGCGCACAGCTCGCGGTAGCGCGAGAGCAGCCGGAGCAGGAAGAAGCTGATCGCGTAGATGACGAGGCTGATCACCAGGGCGCCGAGCACCCCGATGGTCCCCTCCTTGCTGCGCGAGCGCCCGAAGATCGCGCCGTACTGCGCGCCGCGCGCCATCATCCCGGCCACGATCCCCGCGGACGCGGCCACGGTCATCACCAGCACGTCGCGGTGGGCGACGTGGGACAGCTCGTGGGCGAGCACCGCCTCGAGCTCCTCAGGGGTCAGCTTGCCCATGATCCCCGTGGTCACGCAGACCACCGCCCGATCGGGCGACCGCCCGGTGGCGAACGCGTTGGGGATGTTCATCTCGGAGATCCCGACCCGCGGCTTCGGCATCTCCGCGAGCGCGCACAACCGGTCGATGGTGCCGTGCAGCTCGGGGTACTCCTCCGGGGTGACCTCGTAGGCCCGCATCGCCCGCATCGCCGCCTTGTCGCTGTTCCACCACTGGTAGACCGCGATCCCGATCCCGGCCAGTCCGATGAAGAAGGCGTACTGCGGCAGGCGGCATACATCAGCACGACGATGAGGCCGACGAACAGCCCACCGAGCAGGAACATCACCGTGGTCATCCGGACGGTGAGCCCGGTGTCCTTGAGGAACGCGCGAGTGGGCCACCGGTCAGCCCGGGATCAGGCCGTCGTCGCTGAGGAGGGCCCGGACCTCGTCGATGCTGGCGTCGGCCGGCGGCAGGATCAGGTCGGACTCGTCGAGGCTGTCGACCTCGTGGGGTACGCCGACGGTGCGGACGCCGTCGAGCAGCTTGGTGAGGGCGGCGGCGAACGCCTCCCGGTCGTCGGCCTCGACGGCGGCCTCGACCGCGGCGTCGTACTCGTTGAGCCGGTCGAGGGCGTCGTCGGCGACGTCGTACTGACCCTCGCCGAGGATCCGGACGATCACCTCTGGTCGCCCTCTTCGCTCGTCGTGGTCTCGGGCGACTCCGAGAGGATGTCGCCGCCCTCGATGGCCTGCGGCTGGCTGCCTGACTTGAGCCGGGCAAGCTCGGACTCGACGTCGGCCTCCGAGCTCATCGCGTCGAGCTCGCGGGCGATGTCGTCGCCGGCGCCGACCTGGCTGACGTCGTCGAGGGCGCCGGAGGCGATGAGCTCGTCGATGGCGCCGGCCCGGGCCTGCATCTGGGCGGTCTTGTCCTCGGCGCGCTGGATGGCCAGCCCGACGTCGCCCATCTCCTCGCCGATGCCGGACATCGCCTCGTTGATGCGGGTCTGCGCCTCGGCGGCGGTGTAGGTCGCCTTGATCGTCTCCTTGCGGGTCCGGAAGGACTCGACCTTGGCCTGGAGCCGCTGCTGGGCCAGGGTGAGCTTCTCCTCCTCACCCTGGAGCTGGGCGTGCTGGGCCTTGAGGTCGGAGATCTGCGTGGTCAGGCCGGACTTGCGGGTCAGCGCCTCGCGGGCGAGGTCCTCGCGCCCCACGGAGATGGCCTTCTCGGCCTGGCCCTGCAGCTTGCTCGACTGGGCCTCGAGCTGGTGTACCTGGAGCTCGACCCGCTTGCGGCTGGTGGCCACGTCGGCCACCCCACGGCGTACCTTGGCCAGGAGGTCGAGCTGTCGCTGGTAGCTGTAGTCGAGCGTCTCGCGAGGGTCCTCGGCCTTGTCGAGCGCCTTGTTCGCCTTGGACCTGAAGATCAGGCTGATGCGCTTCATGAGACTCATGGGGGTTCCGCCCCTCCTCGCCGGTGAATCGGTGTTGCGTTCACCCTAGTGTCCCACCCAAGGTGCGGCGAGCGCCGCCACGCACGGGTCCGACGGCGCGATCGACGCAGGTAGGATCGTGCCGATCCCACCCCCCGATCCTGCAAGGTTCCCCGTTGTTCCGTCGCAACAAGTCCGAGACCGAGACCCAGCCGTCCCCGACCCCCGAGAAGATGGGCGGCAAGGGTCGCCCCACTCCCTCCCGGAAGGAGGCGGAGGCAGCCGCCCGGGCCCGGGCCAAGGTGCCGCGCACCCGCAAGGAGATCGCCAAGGCGCAGCGGGCGGCGCGCGTCGAGTCCAGCCAGAGGGTGCGGTCGGCGATGAAGTCGGGCGACGAGCGCTACTTCCTGGCACGGGACAAGGGGCCGGTCCGGTCGTTCATCCGTGACTTCGTCGACAGTCGCTTCTCGTTCATCGAGCTGATGATCCCGCTGCTGATCCTGACCATGGTGCTGGGCTACTCCGGCAACCCGTCGCTGGCCAACATGGGCAACACGATCCTGCTCGGCACGATGCTCCTCGTGGTCGTCGACATGCTCCTCATGCGGCGCCGGATGCGCCGTGAGCTGGCCCGCCGATTCCCCGATGAGAGCACCAAGGGCACCACCTACTACGCCGTGATGCGGTCGCTGCAGATGAAGTTCATGCGACTGCCCAAGGCGAAGGTCAAGATCGGACAGAAGCTCCCCGAGCACTACCGCTGACCGGCTTCAGCCGTCATAGTCGAGGACGACCTTCGACGATGTCGGGTGGGACTGGCAGGTGAGCACGTAGCCCTTCTCGATCTCGTCGGGCTCGAGTGCGTAGTTGGCGTCCATCTGGACGGTGCCCTCGAGCAGCCGCGCCCGGCAGGTGCCGCAGACGCCACCTCGGCACGCGAAGGGCAGGTCGGAGCGGACCCGCAGTCCGGCCTCGAGCACGCCCACGTCGTCGGGGCGCAGCGGGAACTCCGACGGCCCGGCCGTCGAGCCGGATGGTGACCGACGCGGCGCCGTCGGTGCCGTCGGCGAGGGCGACCACAGGCGCGCGCGGGGCCGGGTCGGCGTGGAACAGCTCGGTGTGGATCCGGGTGGCCCCGGCGTCGGTGAGCACTCCGCGGAGCTCGTCGACCATCTGCTGAGGGCCGCAGACGAACCAGTCGTCGACCTCCTTGGCCGGGATCATCAGCGTCGAGGATCCCCCGCAGCCGGTCGGCGTCCAGCCGCCCGGAGAGGAGATCGACGTCCTGGGTCTCCCGGGAGAGGACGTGGATGATCTGGAACCGCTCGGGATGCCGGTCCTTGAGGTCGTGCACCTCGTCGAGGAACATCACCGAGCGGCTGGTCCGGTTGGCGTAGACCAGGGTGACGAACGCGCCCGGCTCACCCTCGAGGATCGCCGCCACGATCGAGAGCACCGGGGTGATGCCCGACCCAGCTGCGATGGCGACGTAGTGCCTGGCGGACGCCGGGTCGAGCTCGGTGGTGAACCGGCCGGCCGGGGTGGAGACCTCGAGCTGGTCACCGATCCGAAGGCGGCCGACGACGTCCTGGCTGAACGCGCCGCCGGGGAGCTGCTTGACCCCGATCCGCAGGACGCCGGAGGAGGGCGGGGTGCAGATCGAGTAGGAGCGGCGTACGTCGTCGCCGCCACGGATGTTGAGGTGCTGGCCGTGGGCGAAGGCGTAGTCGGCCCGCAGCTCCTCGGGGACCTCGAACGTGATCGCGACGGAGTCGTCGGTCAGCTCGTCGATGGCGGCGACCCGCAGGTGGTGGAAGGCCGCGTGCTGGGGCGTCACGGGTGGCCCTAGAGGGTCTTGAAGTGGTCGAAGGGCTCGCGGCAGGAGCGGCAGACCCAGAGCGACTTGCACGCCGTCGACCCGAACCGGCTCGACTCCCGGGTGTCGAGGCTGCCGCACTGGGGGCACCGCACGGAGAGCGCCAGCGGCACCGGTCCGTCGTGACGAGGTTCGGGTGGCGCCACGCCGTAGGCGGCGAGCTTCTCCCGACCGGCGTCGGTCATCCAGTCGGTGGTCCACGCCGGCGCGAGCACGAACTCGACGCACACCTGCCGGAACCCGGCCTGGGAGAGGACGTCGACCAGGTCGGTGCGGATGGTCTCCATCGCCGGGCAGCCGGAGTAGGTGGGCGTGATCTGGACGTGCACGCGGCCCTGGTCGTCCTCGGTGACGTCGCGCAGGATGCCGAGGTCCTCGATGGTGACGACAGGAAGCTCGGGATCGAGCACCTGGGCGGCGATGTCCCAGGCGCGACTGCGGACCTCGGTCGTCCTTGGATTGAGGAGGTCGCCCTGCGACCGTCTCGAAATCACCACGCCGCCTCCGGGTGGGACCGTGCGAGGTGCTGCATCTCGGCGAGCAGGTAGCCCATCTCCTCCGTATGGAGGCCGTGCCGACCGCCGCCGAGAGCCGGGACCACCTGCGGGACCGACAGCGTGGCCTCCGCGACGACCGCCTCGACCCTGGTCAGGACACCGTCGCGCAGGGCCGCGGGGTCGACCGCCACGCCGTCGGCGACGAGGCCGGGATCCACCGACGATCCGTCGAAGAGCTCCTCCATCCACGGCCACTCGGCGTCGAGCGCGGCCTGCATCCGGGCGTGGGACTCGTCGGTGCCGTCGCCGAGCCGCACGACCCAGTGACGGGCATGGTCGAGGTGGTAGGCCACCTCCTTCACGGCCTTCCCGGCGACACCGGCGAGGGTCGGGTCCGCGCTTCGGGCGAGGGCGGCGTAGAGCTCGGCCTGCCAGGCGGAGAAGATCAGCAGGCGAGCCATCGCGACGCCGAAGTCGCGCTGGTCACGCTCGACCAGCTTGACGTTGCGGAAGTCGCGCTCGTCGCGGAAGTAGGCGAGGTCGTCCTCGGTCCGACCGTTCCCCTCGACCTGTCCGGCGTACGCGAGGAGTGTGCGGGCCTGACCGAGCTGGTCGAGGCCGATGTTGGCCATCGCGACGTCCTCCTCGAGCTGCGGCGACCGGCTGATCCACCAGCCCATCCGCTGCGCGGAGACGAGCGCGTCATCGGCGAGGCCGAGCACGTAGTCGAAGAGCGGTTGACTCACAGGTGCTCGACCCCCTCGGGCACGTCGTAGAAGGTCGGGTGCCGGTAGATCTTGTCGGCAGCCGGGTCGAAGAAGGAGTCGCGCTCGTCGGGGGTGCTGGCCTCGATGTCGGCGGAGCGGACCACCCAGATCGAGACCCCCTCCTGCCGGCGGGTGTAGAGGTCGCGGGCGTTGCGGAGCGCCATCTCGGCGTCCGGGGCGTGCAGCGAGCCGGCGTGCACGTGGGACAGCCCGCGCCGCGACCGGACGAAGACCTCCCACAGGGGCCAGTCCTTCATGCCGCACCCACTCCCGAACGCGCGGCCTGCTTGGCGGCGTACGCCGACGCCGCCTCCCGGACCCAGGCGCCGTCCTCGTGGGCGCCGACCCGATGAGCCATTCGCTGGGCGTTGCAGGGGCCATTGCCCTTGATCACCTCGAACAGCTCGGTGAAGTCGATCTCGCCGAAGTCATAGTGGCCGCGCTCGTCGTTCCAGGCGATCTCGGGGTCCGGCAGGGTCAGCCCGAGGGCTTCTGCCTGCGGCACGGTCATGTCGATGAAGCGCTGGCGCAGGGCGTCGTTGGAGAACCGCTTGATCCCCCAGGCCATCGACTGGGCGGAGTTCGGGGAGTCGTCGTCGGGCGGGCCGAACATCATCAGCGAGGGCCACCAGTAGCGGTTGACGGCGTCCTGGGCCATCTCCTTCTGGGCAGCGGTCCCGTGGGACAGGGTGTGCAGGATCTCGAAGCCCTGCCGCTGGTGGAAGGACTCCTCCTTGCACACACGCACCATGGCCCGGGCATAGGGCCCGTAGGAGCACCGGCACAGGGGCACCTGGTTGACGATCGCGGCCCCGTCGACCAGCCAGCCGATCGCGCCGACGTCGGCCCAGGTGAGCGTCGGGTAGTTGAAGATCGAGGAGTACTTCTGCCGGCCCGAGTGGAGCTGGTCGAGCAGATCGGCCCGGTCCGCGCCGAGGGTCTCCGCGGCGGCGTAGAGGTAGAGCCCGTGGCCCGCCTCGTCCTGGACCTTGGCCATCAGGATCGCCTTGCGGCGCAGGCTCGGCGCGCGGCTGATCCAGTTGGCCTCGGGCTGCATGCCGATGATCTCGGAGTGGGCGTGCTGGGCGATCTGGCGGATCAGCGTCTTGCGGTAGCCCTCGGGCATGTCGTCGCGCGGCTCGATCCGCCCGTCGTCCGCGAGCAGCTGGCTGAACGCGGCCGGATCACGGGTCTCGCGAGGTTGCCGGTCATCCTCTTGGGGGCCGCCGAAGTCGTTGCCGTACACCCGTCCGAGGATACCAGTGGATGTTACAGATTTTCGCGACTGTGCCAGACATTTGTAACAGAGCCCATGGGCCAGACTGGGGGGCATGAGCCGACCCTCAGCGGATGTCTCGGTCCGGGTCGCCTGGACCGACGATGCCGACGCGATCGCCGCCCTGCAGGTGAGGGCCTGGCAGTCGTCGTACGACGGCCTGCTGCCGGCCACGGCGCTCGAGATCGACCCTGCCCAGGCAGCGGCGCTGTGGCGGACGACCCTGGCCCAGCCGAAGGACGCCCGGACCCGGGTCCTGGTCGCCCTGGAACGCAATCGGGTCGTCGGCTTCGCCATCACCACCCCGGCCACCGACCCCGACTGCAACCCGGCGTCCGACGCCGAGCTGATGGAGCTCACCGTCGATCCCGGCGAGCGTGGCCGCGGGCACGGGTCGCGGCTGGTGCAGGCCGCCGTCGAGACGATGGCAGCCGACCGGTTCACCCGGGCGGTGCTGTGGGCGGTGGCCACCGATGAGGCCCTGCGGGAGTTCCTGACCGGTGCCGGCTGGGCTCCGGACACCGCGCACCGCGAGCTCGACCTCGACGGCGACGGGACCACCCTGGTCAAGCAGGTCCGGCTGCACACCGAGATCCCCTCGGCGTCTTGACCGCTCCTTCGACGAGCGGCGCTGCGATGAATCCGCGCGAGCGCAGCGGGATCATCCGTGACAGCCTGGGCGTCGGGATCGCCACCGGCACCTACGGCATCTCCTTCGGCGCGGTCGCGGTCGGCGCCGGGCTGTCCGTCGCCCAGACCTGCGCGCTGTCCCTGCTGATGTTCACCGGGGCCAGCCAGTTCGCGCTGGTCGGCGTCCTCGCCGCCGGAGGCACTCCCCTGTCCGGAGCGTTGACCGCGATCCTCCTGGGCACCCGCAACACGCTCTACGGCCTACGCCTCGCCCCGCTCCTCGACTGGTCGGGGGTCCGGCGCGTGGCCGGCGCCCACGTGGTCATCGACGAGTCCACCGCGATGTCGGTGACCCGCACGTCGACCCCGGCCGCACGCGTCGGGTTCCTGACCACCGGGATCACCATCTTCATCCTGTGGAACGTGGCGACGCTGGTCGGTGCGCTCGGTGGTCGGGCGCTCGGGGACCCCCGGACCTACGGGCTCGACGCCGCCGTCGGCGCGGCGTTCCTGGCCCTGCTCTGGCCCCGGCTGCGCGACCGCCGCAACCGGGTGACCGCGCTCGCGGCCGCAGCCGTGGCGCTCGGGCTGGTTCCGGTGACGGCCGCCGGTGTGCCCGTCCTCGCCTCGGCCGGGGTCGCCCTGCTGATCGGCATCCTGTGGCCGGGCCCGGACGAGACCGAGTGGCCGGAGGTCGAGCGATGATCTGGTGGGCGGTCCTGGGCGCGGGCGTGGCCTGCTACCTCCTGAAGCTGGCCGGCCTGTCGGTGCCGGCGCGGGTCCTCGAACGTCCGGTCGTCGAGCGGATCGCCGACCTGATCCCGGTCGCGCTGCTGGCCGCGCTGGTGGCGGTGCAGGTGTTCGCGTCCGGGTCCGCCCTCGTGCTGGACGCCCGTGCTGTAGGGCTCGGCGTGGCCGTGCTGCTCCTGCTGGCGCGGGCGCCATTCCTCGTGGTGGTGTTCGGCGCGGCGCTGGTCGCCGCGCTGGTCCGGCTGGTGTGAGGGCTCTCAGTCGAGGTCGAGGCTCAGTCGAGATCGAGGAAGTGCTCGAGCCCGATCGTGAGTCCCGGGTGGGAGCCGATGGCACGCACTCCGGCCAGCACCCCTGGCGTGAACGAGGCCCGGTCGAGGGAGTCGTGCCGGATGGTGAGGGTCTCCCCCAGCCCGCCGAGCACCACCTCCTGGTGGGCGACGAGGCCCCGGATCCGCAGGCCGTGCACCCGGATCCCCTCGACTTCGGCGCCTCGGGCGCCGTCGAGGGCCGACGAGGTCGCGTCGGGGATCGGCGCGGAGCCGGCCTCGCGTCGGGCGGCGGCGATGAGCTGCGCCGTACGACGGGCGGTGCCGGAGGGCGCGTCGGCCTTGTCGGGGTGGTGCAGCTCGACCACCTCCACCGACTCGTAGAACGGCGCCGCGGTCGCCGCGAATCGCATCATCAGGATGGCGCCGATGGAGAAGTTGGGTGCGACCAGCACCCCCACCCCGGGGGCGTCCGCGAGCCAGCGCCGGAGCGTCTCCACCCGGTCGTCGTCGAAGCCCGTGGTGCCCACGACCGCGTGGATGCCGTGGTCGAGGCAGAACTCCAGGTTGTCCATGACCGCGTCGGGATGGGTGAAGTCGACAACGACCTGGGCCCCGGAGCGGACCAGGTCGTCGAGCTCGTCGTCTGCGTCGATGCGCGCCACCAGCTCGGTGTCGTCGGCAGCCTCCACGGCACGGCAGACCTCGGAGCCCACCTTGCCCAGCGCCCCCAGGACGCCCACCCTGATCGCCTCGGTCACGTCGCCCAACCTAGGCCATCGCGCGAGTGGAGGAGCGAGGGCGCCTGCCGACATCGCCGTCTGGCAGGCTGGTGCCATGCGGGCTCAGACGATTCCGGCGCGGATCCGGTGGGCGGTCGACGTCATGGACGTCGGCCCGGGCGACAACATCCTGGAGATCGGGTGCGGCCCCGGCGCGGGAGCAGAGCTGATCTGCCAACGCCTCGAGACCGGCAAGCTCTTCGCCATCGACCGCTCGGAGTCGGGCGTCGACCGCACCAAGCGACGGTGCCGGCAGTACCTCGAGTCCGGACGTCTCACCGTCCGCCAGATCGACCTGGCCACCCTCCGGGTCCCGGTACGGCGGCTCCACAAGGTGTTCGCCTTCAACGTCAACCTCTTCTGGGTGAGGTCGTGCGTCGACGAGGTGGCGCTGCTGCACGAGCGGGTGCTCCCGGGCGGAGCGGTCTACCTCTTCTACGACGCGAACCGGCCCGAGCTGGTGCCCAACATGGTCGAGAAGGCCTCGGCCGCCCTGACCTCCGGCGGCTTCCGGGTGTCCGTCGTCGACCAGAAGGCGCCGTCGGTCGTCGGCATCATCGGGAAGAGGTGACGGCGCGGAGCGCCGCTCACCTCTTCGACGGTGGTCGAGCAAGCCGCGCGACCGAGCGTCGCGAGGTCGCGACCGGCGTGTCGAGACCCGGTGAGACGAAAGACGAGCTTTACGGCGTCCCTCCGCAGGGCCCGACGATGGCGAGGATCTCGGGCTGCGAGAACAGGTCCGAGCCGATCGTGTGCACGTCCTCGAGCGTGACGGCGTCGACCCGCTCGATGACCTCGTCGATGCTCAGCAGCTCGTCGTAGACCAGCTCCGCCTTGCCCAGCCGGGACATCCGCGCACCCGAGTCCTCGAGTCCCAGCACCAGCCCGCCCTTGAGCTGGCCCTTGCCGCGATCCAGCTCCTCCTGGGTGATGCCGTCGGCGGCCACCTTGGCCAGCTCGGCCCGGACGGTGGCCAGGACGTCCTGGAGCTTGCCCGGCAGGCAACCCGCCGACACCCCGACCAGCCCTGCGTCGGCGTGGTGGCTGGCGAACGAGAACACCGAGTAGGCGAGCCCGCGTCGCTCGCGGACCTCCTGGAAGAGCCGCGAGGACGTGCCGCCACCCAGCGCCGTGTTGAGGACGCCCAGCGCGAACCGCCGGTCGTCGGTGCGGGTGAGTCCGTTCACGCCGAGCACGAGGTTGACCTGCTCCAGGGGCCTGCGGGCACTCACGGTGCCGGCCTTCACCCGGCGGGCGTGGTCCTCGGCCCGCGGAGCCACGGGCGCCTCGTCGCCGGACAGGAAGTCGTTGCGGGAGAACGCGCGTCGTACCTGCCGGACGAGCTTGGCGTGGTCGACGGCACCGGCCACGGCGACCACCATGTTGGCCGGCCGGTAGTGGCGACGGTAGAAGCGCTTCACCTGGGCCTGGGTGAGACCGCCGATCGACTCGGCGGTGCCCGCGATCGGGCGGCCCAGCGGCCCGGTTCCCCATGCCTGGGCGGCGAACAGGTTGTGGACCACGTCGTCGGGATCGTCGTCGTGCATGGCGATCTCGTCGAGGATCACGTCGCGCTCGGCCTCGACGTCGGCGGCCGAGATCAGCGAGTCGGTCACCATGTCACCGAGTACGTCGACCGCCAGCGGCAGGTCGTCGACGAGCACGCGCGCGTGGAAGCAGGTGTACTCCTTGGCGGTGAACGCATTGAACTCGCCGCCCACCGAGTCGAGGGCCACGGAGATGTCCATCGCCGACCGCGACTTCGTGCCCCGGAAGAGCAGGTGCTCGAGGAAGTGCGAGCACCCGTGCTGCGCGGGTGTCTCGTCGCGGGAGCCGACCCCGACCCAGACGCCGATGCTGGTCGACCGAACCCCGGCCATCTGCTCGGTGATCACCCGCAGGCCCCCGGGAAGGACGGTCCGGCGTACCCGCGAGGTCACCTGGCCGTCGTCGTCCTTGACCGTCTCGAGGGTCCGGGTGGTGCCGACCTTCTGCGGCACCGACAGCCTCCCCGAAGACGCCGACCCGCCCGAATGCGGGCGAGCTTGCGAGCGCGCCATCAGAACTGAGGGCGGGTCAGCGTCGAAGGGTCGGTCACTCCTGGTCCGAGTCCTCGGCGTCCTCGGAGGAGCTGTCCTCGTCGACCACCGGTACCAGGGAGAGCTTGCCGCGGTCGTCGATCTCGGCGATCTGGACCTGGAGCTTCTGGCCCACCGAGACGACGTCCTCGACGGCGTCGACGCGCTTGCCGCCGGCGAGGGAGCGCAGCTTGCTGATGTGCAGCAGGCCGTCCTTGCCGGGGAGCAGCGAGACGAAGGCGCCGAAGTTGGTCGTCTTGACGACGGTACCGAGGTAGCGCTCGCCGACCTCGGGCATGGTCGGGTTCGCGATCGCGTTGACCGCGGCCCGGGCGGCCTCGGCGGCCTCGCCGTTGGTGGCACCGATGTAGACGGTGCCGTCGTCCTCGATCGACAGCGTGGCGCCGGTGTCGTCCTGGATCTGGTTGATCACCTTGCCCTTGGGGCCGATGACCTCGCCGATCTTGTCGACCGGCACCCGGACGCTGATGATCCGCGGAGCGTGGACCGACATCTCCTCGGGCTCGTCGATGGCCTCGGCCATCACGTCGAGGATCGCGAGCCTGGCGTCCTTGGCCTGCTCGAGGGCGGCGGCCAGGACCTCGGCCGGGATCCCGTCGAGCTTGGTGTCGAGCTGCAGGGCGGTGACGAACTCGCGAGTGCCGGCGACCTTGAAGTCCATGTCGCCGAACGCGTCCTCCGCGCCGAGGATGTCGGTGAGGGCGACGTACTGCGTCTCCCCGTCGACCTCGCCGGAGATCAGGCCCATGGCGATCCCGGCCACGGCGGCGCGCAGCGGCACACCGGCCTGGAGGAGCGACATGGTGGACGCGCAGACCGAGCCCATCGACGTGGAGCCGTTGGACCCCATGGCCTCCGAGAGCTGCCGGATCGCGTAGGGGAACTCCTCGCGCGTCGGCAGCACCGGGAGCAGCGCCCGGCGCGCCAGCGCGCCGTGGCCGACCTCGCGGCGCTTCGGCGAGCCCACCCGGCCGGTCTCGCCGGTGGAGAACGGCGGGAACACGTACTTGTGCATGTAGCGCCGGGACTTCTCCGGGGAGAGGGTGTCCAGCTTCTGCTCGAGGGTGAGCATGTTCAGCGTGCTCACGCCGAGGATCTGGGTCTCGCCACGCTCGAACAGCGCCGAGCCGTGGACCCGCGGGATGACGCCGACCTCGGCGTGCAGCGGACGGATGTCGGCCAGGCCACGGCCGTCGATGCGGACCTTGTCGCGCAGGACCCGCTCGCGGACGAGCTGCTTGTTGAGCGCCCGGAATGCGGCGCCGATCTCCTTCTCGCGCTCCTCGAACTGGCCGGCGAGCTGGTCGAGCAGCGACGCCTTGATCTCGTCGAGCTTCTCCTCGCGCTCCTGCTTCCCGGCGATGGTCAGCGCCTCGGCCGTCGGCGCCTTCACCGCGGCCTCGACCGCGTCGTAGACGTCGTCCTCGAAGTCGAGGAAGACCGGGAACTCCTGAACCGGCTTCGCGGCCTGCTTGGCCAGCTCGACCTGCGCCTCGACCAGCTGCTTGATGAACGGCTTGGCGGCGTCGAGGCCGCTGGCCACGACACCCTCGGTCGGGGCCTGGGTGCCTGACTGGACGAGGTCCCAGGTCTGCTCGGTCGCCTCGGCCTCGACCATCATGATCGCGACGTCGCCGGTCTCGGTGACCCGGCCCGCGACCACCATGTCGAAGACGGCGTTCTCGAGCTGGCTGTGCGTCGGGAACGCGACCCAGTGGCCCTCGACGAGGGCCACGCGGACACCGCCGACCGGACCGGAGAACGGCAGGCCGGAGAGCTGGGTGGACAGCGAGGCGGCGTTGATCGCGAGCACGTCGTACGGGTGGTCGGGGTCGAGCGCCATGACGGTGATGACGACCTGGACCTCGTTGCGCAGGCCCTTCTTGAACGTCGGGCGCAGCGGGCGGTCGATCAGCCGGCAGGTGAGGATCGCGTCCTCGCCCGGGCGACCCTCGCTACGGAAGAACGAGCCGGGGATCTGGCCCGCGGCGTACATCCGCTCCTCGACGTCGATCGTCAGGGGGAAGAAGTCGAAGTGGTCCTTGGGGTGCTTGCCGGCCGTGGTGGCCGAGAGCAGCATCGTCTCGTCATCCAGGTAGGCGGTGACGGAGCCAGCCGCCTGCCGGGCGAGGAGCCCGGTCTCGAACTTGACGGTGCGCTGGCCGAACTTGCCGTTGTCGAGGACTGTCTCGACGGCAGAAATGGTGGGTTCCACTGCATGTGCTTTCTGTTCGCGGAGCGATCTGCGCGAATAACCCGCGTTCCCGTTGTGTGGGTGCGGGTGCCGGTCTTCGATCGAGGCCCGCGGTGCTGCCCGGCAAGCCGGGCAAACCTGCCTGACGTTCCGGACGGTGCTCCGACTGGAGCACACCGAGAGCCACTACCGAGGACCGGGCCGACGATTCGCGGATCGCTCCTGGTGATGTGTGTGTTCTGTTGTGAAATGTAACCAGGGCCCACAGGAGTGGGCCCTGGTGAGGTCAGCGACGCAGGCCGAGACGCTCGACGATCGAGCGGTACCGCTCGATCTCGGTCTTCTGCAGGTAGTTGAGAAGCCGACGGCGCTGGCCCACGAGCAGCAGCAGACCACGACGGCTGTGGTGGTCGTGCTTGTGCTGCTTGAGGTGCTCGGTGAGGTGAGCGATCCGGTGGCTCAGCAGGGCCACCTGCACCTCCGGCGAGCCGGTGTCGCCCTCGGTCGTGGCGTACTTGGCGATGATCTTCTTCTTGGTCTCCGCGTCGGTACCGATCGACATGCGGGGCTCCCTTCCGGCCCGGTGTGGGCACTGCTCGTTGCGCGGCGCGCCGGGGCCTGTCCACCCGGGCACTCTGGTTCCGCGGCCGTCTGACGGCGGGTACTGCGTGTGTCACCCGGAACCGGAAAGACCGGGGGCGGGCAACCGGACGAGACTATCAGCGGCCACGGGCCGCGCCCAAAACCAGCCGACCCACCCAGGCTCTCGCGCTCAGACGGCCGGGGGCGGCGGGTCCTGCTCGGTACGACGCTCGGCGACCGACTGCGAGCCGTCCTGGTGGGTGGTGGTCGCCACGGTGCGGTGGGTGCGGCCGCGGTTGGCCTGGATGGCGGTCAGGACGATGACCAGCACTCCGGCGATCGCCAGGATCCAGCCGACCATGGTCAGGTCGACGGCGTCGAGCATGTCCTGCACGGCCAGGGCGAGGATGAGTCCGAGGGCGAGCAGAAAGACGCCGAGTCCATATCCCATGTTTACTTCCCTTCAGTGATCGTCGCCCACAGCGGGCGACACAGCCCACGAGGCTACCCGTGGCACGCCCTCCGGGCGCGCACCGCCCTGTGCCAGACTGACCGAATGTCCACCCACCTCGGCGTGTGCAACCTGTGCGAGGCGATCTGCGGCCTCGAGCTGACGATCGAGGAGGGCCGGGTCACCTCGATCCGCGGCAGCGACGCCGACCCCCTCTCCCGTGGCTACATCTGCCCCAAGGGCGTGTCCCTGGCCGACGTGCTCGACGACCCGGACCGCCTGCGTCGACCGGTCCGCAGGGTGGGCGGGGACTGGGTCGAGATCGACTGGGACGAGGCGTTCGACCTGGTGGCCGACGGCCTCGCCGGGGTCGTCAACGAGCACGGTCGCGACGCCGTCGGGGTCTACCTGGGCAACCCGACCGTGCACAGCCTCGGCTCGCTCACCCACGGCCTGACCATGGTCAAGTCGCTGCGCACCCGCAACCTCTTCAGCGCCACGTCCGTCGACCAGCTCCCCCACCAGCTGGTCGCCCACCTGATGTACGGCCACCAGCTGATGCTGCCGATCCCGGACATCGACCGGACGTCGTACTTCCTCGTCTTCGGCGCCAACCCGATGGCGTCCAACGGCTCGCTGATGACGGTGCCCGACTTCCCCAACCGGTTGCGTGCCCTCAAGCAGCGGGAGGGCCGGATGGTCCTGTTCGACCCGCGGCGCACCGAGACGGCGAAGGTGGCCTCCGAGCACCACTTCATCCGCCCGGGCACCGACGTCTACGTCCTGCTGGCCATGCTGCACGTGCTGTTCGAGGAGGGGCTGGCCACCGCGAGCGAGTACGTCGACGGCTTCGACAAGGTGCGCGCGGCGGTGGCCGCGTTCGACCCGGAGCGGGCCGAGCGGGTGAGCGGCGTGCCTGCCGACGTGATCCGCCGAATCGCGCGCGAGTTCGCTGCCGCCGACGGCGCGGCCGCCTACAGCCGCATGGGCGTGTCGACGAACGAGCACGGCACGGTCGCGCAGTGGGCGGTGCAGCTGCTCAACCTGGTCACCGGCAACCTCGACCGGGAGGGCGGCACCCTGTTCACCTCCCCCGCGATCGACAGCGTGGGCCGCGGCCTGGTCGGGAAGGGTCACCACGACGCGTGGCGCAGCCGGGTCCGCGGTCTTCCGGAGACCGCAGGCGAGCTCCCGTCTCCGCCCTCCGTGAGGAGATCGAGACCCCGGGCGAGGGCCAGATCCGGGCGCTGCTCACGATGTCGGGCAACCCGGTGCTCTCGACGCCGGACGGCGCGGGGCTGGGCCGAGCCATGGAAGGGCTGGACTTCATGGCCGCCGTGGACATCTACGTCAACGAGACGACCCGTCACGCCGACGTGATCCTGCCGCCGACGACCGCGCTGGAGCGGGACCACTACGACCTCGTCTTCCACACCCTCGCGGTGCGCAACACCGCACGGTTCACCCCGGCCGTCTTCGACAAGGACCGCAGCCAACGGCACGACTGGGAGATCTACCGCGAGGTCACGCTGCGGCTGATGAAGCGGCTGAAACGCAAGCCCCCGTTGAAGAAGCGGCTCGTGACCCGGGCCCGGCTGATGACCAGCCCGACGTTCCAGGTGGCGCAGCTGCTCCGCACCGACAAGGCCGGCGTCACGATCTCCCAGCTGCGCAAGAACCCCGCCGGTGTGGACCTCGGCCCGCTCCGGGCGGGTCTGCTGCCCGAGCGGCTGTTCACGAAGTCGAAGCGGGTCGACGCAGCACCTGACCTGGTGCTCGCGGCCCTGGCCAGGCTGGACCGGATCGAGATCGAGCCGCGGGACGGGGAACTGGTCCTGATCGGCCGCCGCCACCAGCGCGACAACAACTCGTGGATGCACAACACCGAGCGGCTCACCCGCGGCAAGCCTCGGCACCAGCTCTTGATGCACCCCGACGACCTCGCCGCCCGCGGGATCACCGACGGCGAACCGCGTCACCGTGCGGTCGAGGGTCGGCTCGGTCGAGGTCGAGGTCCAGGCCGCCGACGACATGATGCCCGGTGTGGTCTCACTCCCCCACGGCTACGGTCACCAGGTCGACGGCACTGGCATGAGCCGGGCCGCCAAGGTCCCCGGGGTCTCGATCAACGACCTGACCGACCCCGAGCGGCTCGACGTGTCCGGCAACGCCGCGCTCAATGGCGTACCGGTGACCGTCACGCAGAACTGACCTCGGAAGCGCTCAGAGCCTCGACGACGGCGGTGCGGGCGCCCTGGGCGTCGGTGGCCGAGAGTGCCACCTCGGCGGCGAGCTCGCAGGTGTCCATGCTGACGCTCGCGAGACGGGCGCCGACCGGACGTACCGCGGCCGAGGCCATGGAGAGCGACGTGACCCCCATGCCGACCAGCGCGCACGCAAGCAGCGGATCGGCCGCCGCCTCCCCGCACACGCCAACCGACTTCCCGGCCTGACGGCCGGCTTCCGCGGTGATGGCGATCAGCTGGAGCACGGCGGGCTGCCAGGCGTCGGTCAGGTGGGCAAGGTCCGTCGCCATCCGGTCCGCGGCCATCGTGTACTGCGTGAGGTCGTTGGTGCCGATGGAGAGGAAGTCGACGACCTCGAGCATCCTGTGGGCCAGCAATGCGGCAGAAGGCACCTCGACCATCACCCCCGCCTTCAGCCCCCGTCTCCTCACACCGGCCGCGAATGCCTGGGCCTCGGACACGGTCGCCACCATCGGCGCCATCACCCAGGTCTCGGTCCCGGTGTCTTGCGCCGCGCGGGCAATCCCGTCGAGCTGGCGTTCCAGCAGTCCTGGGTTGCCGAACGAGAGGCGCAGCCCGCGCACGCCGAGGGCGGGGTTCTCCTCACCCTCGAGGGTCGCGAACGCCAACGGCTTGTCGGAGCCGGCATCGAGGGTGCGGACGACGACGTACCGGCCGGCGAAGGGACGGAGCACCCCGGCATAGATCTCGGCCTGCTCCTCGACGCTCGGCTCGTCCTTGCGGTTGAGAAAGCACAGCTCGGTCCGGAACAGCCCCACGCCCTCCACTGGCCCGTCCGCGGCCGTGGAGGCCGACGCACCGTCCGCGACGTTGGCAAGCACCTTGATCGGCAACCCGTCGGCGGTGCGGCCGGGTCCGCTCCACGACGCAAGAGCGGCGCGCACCTCGCGGTCCCGGGCCACCTTCTCCTCGGCCTCGGCTGCGTCGGGGTCGATCTCGACGACGCCGGTGGTGCCGTCGACGAGGACCGGGGCGCCCCAGGCCACGCCCATGGCCCCGGCGGTGCCGACGACGCACGGCAGCCCCAGCTGGCGCGCGATGATCGCCGTGTGACTCGTCGGGCCGCCGCGCTCGGTCACGAGGGCGAGGATCAGCGCGGGATCGAGCCCAGCGGTGTCGGCCGGCGCGAGGTCCTCTGCGACCAGTACTGACGGAGTGGGCGGCGTCGGTACGCCGGGCTCCGGCTCGCCGACGATCCGGGCGGTCACCCGTCGCTCGATGTCGCGCAGGTCGGTGACGCGTTCGGCCATCAACCCGCCCATCCCCGCGAAGACAGCCGCGAACTGCTCGACCGCGGCATGGACCGACTCGAGCAGTTCCGCCCCACCACGCAGGTGCTTGCGGACCGCGTTGCGCAGGCCCCTGTCGCGGGCCAGGCCCGCGCTGGCCGTCAGCACCTCGGCGGCGGCTCCGGATGCCGCCCGGGCCTTGGCCTCGAACCCGTCGGCCACGGCCGCCACGGCGTCGTCGTACGCCGCGAGCGCCGCGTCCTCGTCGGCGAAGTCTCCGGAGCCGAAACGCTTGATCGCTTCGGGCGAGACCTCGGCGCGGACGACCAGTGCCGGGCCGTGTGCGACCCCGGGAACAACGGGTGTGCCGTGGAGGAACTGGGTGTCCATGCGGGCAAGTAAACGCCCCGACCCCCTTGACAGTCAACAGATTCGGGCATAAAACAACATATACACAGATTCGAGGAGGTGGAGATGTACGCCGAGGAGCGCCAGCAGGCGATGGCCGAGCTCGTCACCCAGCGCGGGCGGCTGTCGGTCATCGCGCTGGCCGAGACGTACGACGTCACCACCGAGACGGTCCGGCGCGACCTCTCGACGCTCGAGCGCATGGGCCTGGTGCGCCGGGTGCACGGCGGAGCCGTGCCGTCGAGCGCGCTCGCGGTGATCGAGTCCGGCCTGCTGGAGCGCGACCAGGCCAACATCGAGCAGAAGGAACGGATCGCCCGTGCGGCGCTCGAGCTCCTCCCCCCGGGCCAGGCGACCCTGCTCCTGGACGCCGGGTCAACGACCTCCAGGCTGGCATCGCAGCTGCCCCGCGACCACCGCCTGACGATCTACACCCACGCCGTGCCGGTCGCGGCACGGCTGGCGGCGTATCCCCAGGTCGAGCTCCACCTCCTGCCGGGCCGGGTCCGGACCACCACCCAGGCCGCAGTCGGGGTGGACACCGTCCAGGCGCTGACCGACCTGCGTGCGGACGTCGCGTTCCTCGGCACCAACGGGCTGTCGCTCGGGCACGGGCTGTCGACGCCGGACGCCGACGAGGCCGCCACGAAGCGCGCGATGGTCCGCAGCGCCCGTCAGGTCGTCGTGCTCGCCGACTCCAGCAAGGTGGGCGCCGAGTCACCGATCCGCTTCGCCGACCTGGAGGAGGTCGACGTGCTGGTGACCGACGACGACCTGGACGACGCCGACGAGAAGGCGCTCGTCGCCGCCGGCCTCACGGTGGTGCGGGCATGATCGTCACGCTGACGCCCAATCCGAGTCACGACCGGACGGTCACCCTGACCGCTCCCCTGGAGCGCGGCGCGGTGCAGCGTGCTGCGTCCGTGCTCTCGCAGGCCGGGGGCAAGGGCGTGAACATCTCCCGCGCCTCGGTCGCGGCCGGCATCCCGTCGATCGCCGTGCTCCCGGCCGAGAGGAACGACCCCTACGTACTTGAGCTGCTGGGCGACGGGATCGACTGCCGGCCGGTCGCCAACGTAGGCAGCTTGCGCATGAACATCACGATCAGCGAGCCTGACGGCACCACGACCAAGCTCAACTCGCCCGGGCCCTCGGTGACGCAGCGGGTGCTCGCGGACCTGGGCGAGGCCCTGCGTCACCGGGCCGACACCGCCGACTGGATCGTGCTTGCGGGCTCGCTGCCCCCGGGCGCGCCGGTCGCGTGGTACGCCGACCTGGTGACGACGCTGCGCGAGGCCGGAGCTCGGGTGGCCGTCGACGCGAGCGACGCACCGCTCCGGGCGTTGATCGAGCGCCTGCCCGCCGGCGCCCCCCACCTGATGAAGCCCAACGGCGAGGAGCTCGCCTCCGTCACCGGGGCCGACCCGGAGGCGCTGGAGCAGGATGCCTGGGCGACCGCCGCGGCCGCGCGGACCCTGATCGCGAGCGGCGTGGAGACCGTGCTCGCCACCCTGGGCGGCAACGGCGCCGTCCTGGTCACCGCTGACGGCGCCTGGCACGCGACGCCACCGCCGACCGACGTCGTCAGCACCGTCGGGGCCGGAGACTCCAGCCTGTTCGGCTACCTGCTGGGCGACCTCCGCCACGCCGAGCCCACCGACCGGCTCGCCCTCGCTGTGGCCTACGGCAGCGCCGCCGCCGGCCTCCCCGGCACAACCATCCCCCATCCCGCCCAGGTCCACCCGGACCTGGTGCGGGTCACCGAGCTCACGACAACCTCAGGAGCAACACCATGACCGCGCTGATCACCCCCGACCTGGTTCGCCTCGACGTGGCCCTGGGCGACGACAGTCCCGCCGTCATCCGCGCCCTGGCCGGCGTGGTGCAGTCCTCCGGTCGGGCGACCGACGAGGCCCAGCTCGTCGAGGACGCCCTGGCCCGCGAGAACACCTCACGCACGGGGCTTCCGGGCGGGATCGCGATCCCGCACTGCCGGTCCGCCGGGGTAGAGGAGCCCACCCTGGCCTTCGCCCGGCTCTCCCCTGCCGTCGACTTCGGCGCAAAGGACGGGCCCGCCGACCTCGCCTTCCTGATCGCCGCACCGGCCGGCGGCGACACCACTCACCTGCAGCTGCTCACCAAGCTCGCCAGAGCGCTGGTCAAGCCGGCGTTCACCGACGCCCTCCGCGAGGCTGGGTCGCCCCAGGAGGTCGTCGACCTGATCAGCCACGAGGTGGGCCAGGTCCCCGTCCCCGTCCCCGCCGCCGCGGCAGGAGCGGCCCCGGCACCCGAGCCCGCTGCCGCTCCGGAGCCGGCGCCCGAGGCCGTACCCGGAGGCACGCGGCGGCTGGTCGGGGTCACCGCCTGCCCAACCGGTATCGCCCACACCTACATGGCCGCCGAGGCGCTCGAGGCAGCAGCGGAACGGGCAGGTGTGGAGATCGCGGTCGAGACCCAGGGGTCGGCCGGGGCAACCCCGCTGGGGGCGGACACGATCGCTTCCGCCGCGGCCGTGATCTTCGCCGTCGACGTCGGTGTCCGCGACCGCCACCGCTTCGCGGGCAAGCCGGTCGTCTCTTCCGGCGTGAAGCGGCCGATCGACGACGCCGACTCGATGATCGCCGAAGCCCTGCGGTACGCCGACGACCCGAATGCGCCGCGCGTCGAGGGCACCGCGGCAGCCGCCGACGCCGGCGGAGCCGGCGAGGAGAGCTGGGGGGCTCGGGTACGCCGCGTCCTGATGACCGGGGTCTCCTACATGATCCCGTTCGTCGCGGCCGGTGGTCTGCTGATCGCGCTGAGCTTCCTGCTCGGTGGCTACGAGATCGTCGGCCCGTTCGCCGACATCCTCGCCCAGAACTCGATCTTCAACCTGCCCGACCCCGACGCCCTGGGTCTCGACCACGCCCTGTTCGGCTCGGGTCTGATGGCCTACCTCGGGGCGGTCCTCTTCGTGCTCGGCAAGACCGCCTTCGTGTTCTTCATCCCGGCGCTTGCGGGTTACATCGCCTACGCGATCGCCGATCGCCCGGGCATTGCGCCGGGATTCGTCATGGGCGGCCTGGCCGCGGACGTCGGGCAGTTCGGCACCCCGCAGACCGGGTTCCTCGGCGCGATCGTCGGAGGCGTCCTGGCCGGACTCATCGCCCACAGGATCGCCGGCTGGAAGGTGTCGGCATGGGCCCGTGGGCTGATGCCGGTACTGGTGATCCCCTTGCTCACCACCCTCGTGGCCGGCCTGGTGATGCTGCTCGTGCTCGGCAAGCCCATTGCCTGGCTGATGGGTCAGCTCGAGGACGGGCTCAACGGCATGAGCGGCTCCAACGCGATCATCCTCGGGTGCATCCTCGGACTGATGATGGCGTTCGACATGGGCGGACCGCTCAACAAGGTCGCCTACAGCTTCGCCGTGGCCGGGGTCGGTGGCGCCGCCGCCGTGGCCAACGACTCTCCCGCCCTCAACATCATGGCCGCCGTCATGCTGGCCGGCATGGTGCCACCGATCGCGCTGGCGCTGGCGACCGTCGTACGACCCACCCTCTTCACGGTGGCCGAGCGCGAGAACGGCAAGGCCGGGTGGCTGCTCGGAGCGTCGTTCATCACCGAGGGGGCGATCCCGTTCGCAGCGGCCGATCCGTTGCGAGTGATCCCGGCCATCATGCTCGGATCGGCCGTGACCGGTGGCCTCTCGCAGGCCCTCGACGTGGGCGTCCGTGCGCCGCACGGCGGGATCTTCGTGCTGTTCGCCGTGAGCAGCCTGATCGGCTACCTCATCGCGCTCGCGGCCGGGGTCGTCGTCGGAGCGCTCGCCGTCATCGCCCTCAAGTCCATGGGCGGGCGCGAGCCCGTCTCGGCCTGACCCACGTCACCGCCATCCAACCGAAGGAGCACCCATGCCCATGAAGTCCGTCGTCGTCGGCTCCGCCGTCGGCCTCCACGTGCGACCGGCCGAGATCATCTCGGAGGCCGCCTCCGAGCTCGACTCCGAGGTCACCCTCGCGATGCCCGGCGGTGAACCGGTCGACGCCGGGTCGGCACTGCTGATCATGACCCTGGGCGCGGGCAACGGGGACACGATCGAGGTGGCCGGCGACGACCAGGCAGCCGTGGACACGATCGCCGCCCTGGTCGAGCGGGACCTGGACGCCTAGGTCCCCTCGCCACCTCGGGCGCGCAGGGCGAGGTAGACCGCCCGTACGCCGACCGCCCGCTCCATCTCGTCGGTCACACCGGCGAAGAACTGTTTGCGGTAGGTCTCGTCGGTCACTGCGGAGACCGTGAAGTACAGCCCGCTGAAGGACGCCAGGAACAGCGACACCTTGACCAGCTGGGTCGACACGCTCTCGAGGTGGGGGAAGCTGCGGATGTCGTTCCCCAGACCGGTCCAGGACCCCTGAACGGACTCCGGCATGATCAGCGACCCGAACAGCAGGAAGAAGACGAACACCGCCGCGACCAGCACCACCACCTGGGCGGTCTGGATGATCAGCAGGGCGGCGATCAGGTTCCAGCGCTCATAGCCGGTGACCTGGGCGTACGACGCCGGGTCGGCGTCGGGGTCGGCGACCAGGTCGGCGCAGGGTTGCTCCAGCGGCGTACCGCGACACGCCCGGGTGAGGAGGCTGTCGTCGACGGCGTCGTCGGCCTGGTCGACCTCCTCGGGCAGGCGAACCAGCAGGAACACGACGCCCAGGCCCAGGAGCAGCAGGACCGCCAGCCACAACCGACCGAACGGTAGCCGTGAGGTCATCTCCCACGCTTCGGCATTGATGAACAGGAACGTCACGAACACCAGCAGCAGGGGCAGCGCGCGGGACGCGGTGGAGAGCAGCAGGCGCAGGCTGGAGAAGGTTCGCCCCAGCGCCCAGCTCAGGATCGGGCGGGCGCGCAGGGCAGTCGAGGCGTAGACGATCCCCGCCAGGAAGGCCAGGGTGAGCCACAGCGCCGGCGCCGCGCTGACCTGGTCGGAGAACCAGCCGAGCAGCCCGCCCAGCGCGGCGGCCGCGAGCGCGACGAGGATCAGGAGCGGGACCGCGCGTCTCGGACGCAGGGCCGCCCGCGCCGCGGCCCGCTCCTCCGGGACGAAGTAGGGCAGCCCGTGCTGGACGAACCAGGTCTCCGTCGCTACCAGCGGGTCGCTGCTGGTCTGCTTCACTCTGGGTCAGCTCCCGAAGCGTCGAGGATCCGCCGTGCCTGCTCGACATCGTCGTGCATCTGCGCCACCAGCTTGTCGACCGAGTCGAACGCGGCCATGCCGCGCAGCCGGTCCACGAACTCGACCTCGACCTCGGTGCCGTACAGCTCCAGGTCGGTCCGGTCGAGCACGTAGCTCTCCACACGGCTCTCGCGGTGGCCGTCGAAAGTCGGGTTGGTGCCGACGCTGATCGCGGCCGGGAACCGTTCGCGGGTGTCAGACCGGCGCAGCCAGCCGGCGTACACACCGTCGGCGGGGGTCGCTACCACACCGGAGGTCGGCACGTTGGCGGTCGGGAAGCCGAGCTCCTTGCCGCGCTTGTCGCCTTCGACGACGACTCCCCGCACGGTGACGGGGCGGCCGAGCGCCTCGGCGGCGCCGGCGACGTCACCGGTGGCCAGGCAGGTGCGGACGTAGGTCGAGGACCAGACCTGCGGGCCGCCGTCGAGGGCGATCCCCTCGGCGACGAATCCGCGGGACTCCCCCGCCTCCCGCAGGGTGGCCACGTCGCCCGCGGCCCGGTGCCCGAACCGGAAGTTGGCGCCGACCACCACCGCGCTGGCGTGGAGCGCGTCGACCAGCACCCGGTCGACGAACTCCTCGGGGGACCATCCTGCGATCTCGCGGTCGAACGGAAGGGCGAACACGGCATCCACCCCGGCCTCGCCCAGCAGACGCGTCCGGTCCTCGACGGTCGTCAACGGGGAGGGCGCGTGCTCGGGACGCAGGACGGCCATCGGGTGGGGGTCGAAGGTGACCGCCACCAGGGTCAGCGCGTCGGCATCGGCGACCTCACGCGCTCGGGCGACGACGTGCTGGTGGCCGAGGTGGACGCCGTCGAAGTTGCCGATCACGACGGCGGTGCGGCCGAGGTCGGCCGGCACGTCGTCGAGGGCTCGCCAGATCGGCACGGGCGAGAGCCTACTGATCCCGCGGCCACCGCCGGGCAGTGAGAGGTCGCGCGTCTCGACCACGGCGTCGGGGTTGATCGGTCCGTAGACGTGGGGGAACGGCTGGTCCGAGCCAGGTACGTCGTCCTCGCGGACCGGCGAGGTGAGCCGGTCGGTGTCGATGACCAGCAGTACCAGCGGTGCAGTCGCATCCGCGTAGTAGTCGCGGCGGACCTGCTGCCACTGGTCCTCGTGGGAACAGTGGATGAAGCCCTCCTCTGCGAGTGTGCGGCCGAGTGTGGACGTCGTGTAGGCGCCGGACTCGAGGGCCGCCTCCCACTCGGCGGCCACGGCGACGTGGAAGATCCTCATCAGACGAACACCGCCACGGCCCGGGACGTCCCGTGGCTCGGCTCGTAGAGCGCGAGGAACTCGCCGTCCGGCGCGAACAGCGCGGTGAGCCCGTCGAGGTCGGCATCGATCTGGCGGCCGTGCCGGACGTCACCGGCCTGCGCCTCGCCCAGGTCGCGGCTCGCGAAGCTGACCCGCGCGGCCTCTGCGATCGAGAGCATCGTGAGCTCCTCCGTCAGCTGCTCGAGAGTGCGTGCGTCATCGAGGGTGAACGGCCCGACGGCCGTGCGTCGCAGGGCCCCGAGATGGCCACCCACCCCGAGCCCGGCGCCGAGGTCGCGGGCAATGGCCCGCACGTAGGTGCCGCTCGAGCAGCGGACCGAGATGTCGACCTCGACGCTCTCGACGGTCGGGCGCACCTCGTGGACCTCGAGCGCGTGGATGGTCACGGGTCGCGCCTCCAGCTGCACGTTCTCCCCCTCGCGAACCCGATCGTAGGCCCGGCGCCCGTCCACCTTGATCGCCGAGACAGATGTCGGCACCTGCTCGATGTCGCCGACGAACGACGCCAGCGCCGACCGGATCGTCGCCTCGTCGAGATCACCGGTGGGTGCGGTCGAGACGAGCTCGCCCTCTGCGTCATCGGTGGTCGTGGAGGCCCCGAGCCGGATCGTGGCGTCGTAGGCCTTCTCGGTCAGCGTCAGGTGCCCGAGGAGCCGGGTGGCCCGGTTGACGCCGAGAACCAGCACCCCAGTCGCCATCGGGTCGAGGGTGCCGGCGTGGCCGACCTTGCGCGTCCCCGACAGGCGGCGCACCCGCGCCACCACGTCGTGAGAGGTGACACCGGCCGGCTTGTCGACGATCACGAGGCCGGACCCCGAGCTCATGAGTCTGCGCTCATGCGCTGTCGTCGCCGAGCTCGTCCGTCTCCGCCTCGCGCGGCTTCTTGTAGGGGTCCTCGCCGCCGGCGTAGGTCGTGCCCCGCGCCGCCGCGGCGGCCTCGTCCAGGGCACGCGCCTTGGCGAGCACGTCGTCGAGGTGGCGGGCGTTCTCCGGCAGCGCGTCGGCAATGAACGTCAGTGTCGGTGCGTGCCGCATGCCGAGCTGCTTGGCCACCTCCGAACGCAGCAGGCCCTTCGCCGACTCCAGCGCGGCCGCGGTGCTGGCCAGGTCGTCGTCCTCGCCGTAGACCGTGTAGAAGATCGACGCCTGCTGGGTGTCACCGGTCACCCGGACGTCGGTCACCGTGACGAACCCGAGCCGCGGATCCTTGATCCGCCGCTCGAGCATCTCGGCGACGATCACCTGGATCCGGTCGGCGATCTTCCGCACCCGTGGATTGCTCATCTGGTCTTCCTCGTTGAGTTGGGCGTGATGGCCCCTCGAGTTGGGCGTGATGGCCGCAGGATCGGGACCATCACACCCAACTCAACTTGTCAGCTGCGCGGGATCTCGCGCATCTCGAAGCTCTCCACGACATCGCCGATCTTGATGTCCTGGAAGTTCTTCAGCACCAGACCGCACTCGAAGCCTTCGCGGACCTCGCTGGCGTCGTCCTTCTCCCGTCGCAACGAGGCGAGGTCGAGGTTGTCCGCGACGACCGCGTTGTCCCGGAGCAGCCGCGCCTTGGCGTTGCGGCGGATGCTGCCGCTGGTGACCATGCAGCCGGCGATGTTGCCGATCTTGGACGAGCGGAAGATCTCGCGGATCTCCGCCTGCCCGAGCGTGGACTCCTCGAACTCCGGCTTCAGCATGCCCTTCAGGGCAGCCTCGATCTCCTCGATCGCCTGGTAGATCACCGTGTAGTAGCGGATCTCGACGCCCTCGCGGTCGGCCATCTCGGTCGCCTTGCCCTGCGGGCGGACGTTGAACCCGATGATGATCGCGTCGGAGGCGGCGGCCAGGTCGACGTTGGTCTCGGTGATCGCGCCGACCCCGCGGTCGATGACCCGGATGCCGACTTCCTCGCCCACGTCGATGTTGGACAGTGCGTCCTCGAGCGCCTCGACCGAACCGGACACGTCGCCCTTCAGGATCAGGTTGAGCTCCTGGCTCTCGCCCTTCTCCATCGAGGCCATGAAGTCCTCGAGGGTACGGCGGACCCGGCGCTTGGCCTGCATGGCGGCGCGCTCGCGTGCCTCGCGCTTCTCGGCGATCTGGCGGGCCATCCGGTCGTCCTCGACGACGATGAGGTTCTGGCCGGCACCAGGCACCGCGGTGAGCCCGAGCACCATCGCGGGACGCGACGGGTCGGCCTCCTCGATGTTGGCGCCGTGCTCGTCCAGCATCGCCCGCACCCGGCCGTGGGCCGGGCCGGCGACGATCGAGTCGCCGACGCGGAGGGTTCCGCGCTGGACCAGGATGGTCGCCACCGGGCCGCGGCCTCGGTCGAGGTGCGCCTCGACCACGAGGCCCTGGGCGTCCTGGTGCGGGTTGGCCCGCAGGTCCAGCGACGCGTCCGCGGTGAGTACGACGGCCTCGAGCAGCTTGTCGAGGTTGAGCTCGGACTTCGCCGAGACGTCGACGAACATGGCGTCGCCGCCGTACTCCTCGGGGATCAGGCCGTACTCGGTCAGCTGACCGCGCACCTTCGTCGGGTCGGCCTCGGGCTTGTCGATCTTGTTGACCGCGACCACGATCGGGACCTCGGCGGCCTTGGCGTGGTTGAGCGCCTCGACCGTCTGCGGCATCACGCCGTCGTCGGCCGCGACCACCAGGATCGCGATGTCGGTCGCCTGCGCACCGCGGGCACGCATGGCGGTGAACGCCTCGTGACCCGGGGTGTCGATGAAGGTGATCCGCCGTTCCTCGCCCTCGACCTCGGTGGCCACCTGGTAGGCACCGATGTGCTGGGTGATGCCGCCGGCCTCCTTGTCGACCACGTTGGCGTTGCGCAGGGCGTCGAGCAGCTTGGTCTTTCCGTGGTCGACGTGGCCCATGACGGTGACGACCGGCGGACGGATGGCCAGGTCGGCCTCCTCGCCCTCGTCCTCACCGAACTCGAGGTCGAACGACTCGAGAAGCTCACGGTCCTCGTCCTCCGGGGAGACGACCTCGACGACGTAGTTGAGCTCCTCGCCGAGCAGCTCGAGGGTCTCGTCGTTGACGGACTCCGTCGCGGTCACCATCTCGCCGAGGCTGAACAGCATCTGCACCAGCGAGGCGGCGTCGACGCCGATCTTCTCGGCGAAGTCGGTGAGGGAGGCGCCCCGGGGCAACCGGACGGTCTCGCCGTCGCCCTTGCGGACCCGCACGCCACCCAGCGTCGGGGCCTCCATCTGCTCGAACTCCTGGCGACGCGCCCGCTTCGACTTGCGACCGCGACGCGACGGCCCACCGGGCCGGCCGAAGGCACCCTGGGTCTGGCCACGGCCGCCGGGGCGTCCACGGCCACCGGGACCGAAGCCACCGCGTGCGGGGGCACCACCACGTCCGGGGGCACCGGCACCGGCACCGCCCCGACCGGGGGCACCGCCGCCGCCCCGACCGGGGGCACCGCCGCCACCACGGCCCGGCCCGCCGGCACCACGGCCACCGGGACCGGAGCCGAAGGCTGCGGGGGACTTGGGCATCATCGCGGGGTTGGGGCGCGGCATGCCGGGGCGACCGGGGGCGCCTCCGTCGCGGGCCGCCGGCGGACGCGGGGCCCGCTGGTCACCTGCGGGGGGCGCACCGTCGGTCGTCGGACGTGGGCGGCGGCCCATGCCCTGGCTGGCGGCGAACGGGTTGTTGCCGGGGCGCGGGGCACCCGGGCGGCCGACCGGACGCGGCGCCGGGGGCTTGGGGGTCGGGGAGGCCGACGCGGCGGCAGCCGGAGCCTCGGGCTCGGCCGTCGGCTCGGGCTCGTGAGTCTCGGCGGGGGCAGGAGCCTCTGCCACCGGCTCGGGCGCCGGGGCCGGCTCGGGCTCCGGCTCGGGCGGAGCGGCCTTCGCCGCCGGAGCCTTGGGCTTGGCAGTCGCCTTGGCGGGGGCCTTCTCCGCCGGCTTCTCGGCGGCCTTCTTCGGCGCCGGCTCGGCGGGAGCCGCCGCAGCCGCGGTCTTCAGCTCGTCGCCGTACTCCTTGCGGAACCGCATCTCCGCCGGCAGCTCGACAGTGGAGCTCGCCGACTTGACGAACTCCCCCATCTCCTTGAACTTCTCGAGAACGAACTTGCTCTCGACGCCGAACTCCTTGGCGAGTTCGTGAACTCGGGTCTTAGCCACGTTTCTCCTTCTGGCCTGAGACCCGGGTTCCGGGGGGTTTGTCTCAGACCGTTAGCGGGTGTGCAAACTCATCGCGAAGTACTCATCGAGTGCTCATGAGCTGCTGCTCCAGTTTCTGTCGGTCGGACTCAGTTGGTGTGCGAGGCGAGGTACTCCCCCACCGGTGTGCTGGCCAACCCCTGCTCGAGCCGGAGGGCTCGGGCAAACGCTCGCCTGCGCACCGCGAGGTCGTAGCACGCGGACGTGGGGTGCAGGTGCGCTCCGCGTCCGGGTGCCGTGCCGTCCGGATCGGGTACGACGGCCGCTCGGCCGGTCGCATCCAGTCCCGCGACGACACGCAACAACTCACGTGTCGTGGCCCGTTCCCGACAACCGACGCACGTACGGACAGGCTGGCCTGCCACCCGTGCGGGGGAAAGTCGGTCGCGCGCCACTGCTGTCAACCCTACCGTGCGCACGCGATCGATTTCGAACCGCGTGCCGCCGCCGGTGGTCGAGGTGCGCACCGCCTCGCGCGCCTGAGTCGGCTGCGAAGGCCGCCGTCGCGGCCTGAGCCCCGGAACGCAGGCCGTGGTCACCGCCCTGCTTCCCTCACCGGGTTTCGACGCGCTCACCCGTCCCTCGCTCCCTCAGGCCGCGACGCTCCTCAACCTGGCCGGCTGACGCGCAGCGCTTCGCACGCGTCACTGCGCGGCTCGTCATCTTCGCGGATGTCGATCCGCCAGCCGGTGAGTCGGGCGGCGAGCCGGGCGTTCTGGCCCTCCTTGCCGATGGCGAGCGAGAGCTGGAAGTCGGGGACGACGACGCGCGCCGACTTCGTGGCCGCGTCGACCACCTCGACCGAGTCGACCTGGGCCGGCGACAGCGCGTGGCCGACCAGCTCGGCCGGGTCCTCGGACCAGTCGACGATGTCGATCTTCTCGCCGTGCAGCTCGGACATCACGTTGCGGACCCGCTGGCCCATCGGGCCGATGCAGGCACCCTTGGCGTTGACCCCGGACGCCGTCGACAGCACCGCGATCTTGGTGCGGTGACCGGCCTCGCGGGCGATCGCCGCGATCTCGACGGTGCCGTCGGCGATCTCGGGCACCTCGAGGGCGAACAGCTTCTTGACCAGGTTGGGGTGCGAGCGCGACAGGGTGATCTGCGGCCCGCGCATGCCCTTGCGGACCGAGACGACCAGGCACTTGATCCGGGTGCCGTGGTCGTAGCGCTCACCGGGCACCCGCTCGCCCAGCGGCAGCAGCGCCTCGAGCTTGCCGAGGTCGACCATCACGTCGTCGGGGTTGCGGCCCTGCTGGATCACGCCGGAGATGATGTCGCCCTCCTTGCCGGAGAACTCGCCGAACCTGATGTCGTCCTCGGCGTCCCGCAGCCGCTGCAGCATGATCTGCTTCGCCGTCGTCGCCGCGATCCGGCCGAAGCCGTCGGGCGTGTCGTCGTACTCCCCGACCTGGTTGCCCTCCTCGTCGAGCTCGGCGGCGAAGCACGGTGACGTGCCCGGTCTTGCGGTCCAGCTCGACCCGCGCGTGCTCCTGCGCGCCCGGCGTCTTGTGGTACGCCGTCAGCAGGGCCTGCTCGATCGCCTCGACGAGGACGTCGAAGGAGATCTCCTTCTCGCGCTCCAGCATCCGCAGGATGCTCAGGTCGATGTCCATCAGCGCCTCCTTCGGCTCCGGGCCGGTTGAACTCGACCTGGACCAGGGCCTTCGTGATGTCGGCGTAGGCGACCTCGCGGATCGTCGCCGTCGACGTCGATGCAGGCCGCCGCGTCGTCGCTGGTCGACGATCCGGCCCGTCGACCGTCTCGCCGTCGGTCGGTGGTCACCTTGACCAGCCGGTCGACGTTGCGCCGCCAGTGCCGGGGCAGGGTCGAGCGGCCGGTCGACGCCGCGTGAGGTGACCTCGAGCGTGTAGGGCTGCTCGCCCATCACGTCGGACTCGTCGAGCACCTGGGTGATCTCGCGGGTCGCGTCGGCGACGTCGTCGAGGGTGACGCCGCCGTCCTTGTCGACGGCGACCGGAGGATCCGGCGCTTGCCGGCCGGCGTGATCTCCACGGCCTCGACGTCGAGCCCCAGGGCGCTGAGGGGGCCGACGAGCTCCGCCTCGATGCGGTCCCGGATGGCGTCCTGCCTGGCGCTGCTCACGGGTGCCGACCTCCTTGTGCAGTTGGAAGCGACCCACGATAGCGGCTCGTCCGAGCGACCGTCGCTCGATCCAGCGGATCGCCGGCGATAGCGGTGCGGGCCGATAGGGTCGGCGCCGTGTCCCCTGCCCCTGCCCCGCGCACCACCCGGCGTACGACGCTGGGCGGCGTCGCTGGCCGGCGGCTGGCCGTCCTCGCCGGCTGCGACCTCGGACCCGCGGCGGGACCCGGACCGCCGCGCCGACGCCGCTCGGCGCCGATCCCGACGACCCGGATGCCGCGCCTGGTCGAGCGAGCGTGGCCGGCGACATCGTCGCCACCCGGCAGCTCGTCGAGTCCGCTGCGCCGTCGCCGACGCCGTCGCTGCGCCGACCGCTCGCGCGAGCTCGCCCGCGTGCACGACGCCGCACCTGGCGGCGCCTCGGGTCGCGCCGGAGCCGGCCGGCGCAGGCTCCGCGGGCCGGGACGCCAGCAGGCCGCTCGGCGCTGGTCCGGGCACGCGAGCTGCGGCTCCAGCGGCTGCTGGCCGACGCGCGCGGTCGCGGCCGAGAGCGGGCGCGCTGGCGCGACTGCTGGCGTCGCATGTCGGCCGCGGTCGCCCAGCAGCTGGCGGTGCTGCCCGAGACGGAGCGGCCGGATGACCCCGCTCGACGCACTGCAGATCGCCCTGGCCGCCGAGCACGCCGCGCTCTACGTGTACGGCGCGCTGGGCGCCCAGACCTCGGAGTCGGCGACGCCCGAGCTGTTCGCCGCGGTCGTCCGACGCCTACGAGACGCACCGGGCGCGGCGCGACCAGCTGACCGCGCTGGTGCTCGAGCGAGGGCGGCGAGCCGGTGGCGGCCGAGCCGGCCTACGAGCTGCCGGCGCGGCTCGGCGACACCGTCGCGGTGACCGCCGGCGGCGCTCGACGCTGGAGCGCCGCTGCGCGGCGACCTACGCCTGGCTGGTGGCGCAGACCAGCGGGCGCCGAGCGGCGGCTGGGCGATCGACGCCCTGACCGACACCGCGGTCCGCGAACTCGGCTTCCGAGGAAGTCCCGAGATCTTCCCCGGAGCCGGCGAGTCCGCGGACCGCTGGTGACCGGGCCCGAGAGACCGGTCAGGGAGCGCTCGCCGAGTGGGCGAGCTGCACTCCCTCGTGCACAAGTCTGCAACGACGCACGGCGGTCGCGCCAGCATCGGCCAGCCTCAATATTTGCATTGCACGAACCTGCAGACTGTCGTGCGCCGATGCGCGGCCGGCTCAGGCCGCGGTAGGCGGCCCACATCTGCGGGCATCGCGGGGCCTGACCCGGCGGTGAACTCGGTGTAGCAGGTGTCGTAGCTGTAGTCCATGTAGTTGTGGATCGGGTCGAGCCCGGGCAGCGAGCAGGAGTCCGGCCCGGCGGGGCAGCCGTTGGTCGGGCTGCGTCTGGGCCGGGGTGTCGCTCGACCTCGTCGTTGAGCTCGTGCAGCCGCCCTGGAAGGTGTGGTAGAGCCCGAGCCAGTGGCCGGCCTCGTGGGTCGCGGTCTCGCCCTGGTTGTAGTTGGCGATCGCTGCCGCCGGGCAGCGAGTCGTAGTGGACGCGGATGCCGTCGATGCCCGGGCTTCCTGGCGTAGTCCCAGGGGAAGGTCGCGATGCCGAGGTAGGTGAAGTCGACCAGCCAGATGTTCAGCGCGTTCGCGCCGCCCTGGCGGGTCCGCGTGCGGTAGCTGCGCTGGACTGCCGTCGTGGTGCCAGGTGTTGTTGTAGAAGCGGTCGATGCCGGCCAGGGTGAAGGTGAAGCCGGTGTGGCGGCTGCCGGACTCGCGCCGGCGTAGTCGCTGTTGAGGACCGCGATCTGCCGGCGATCTGGCGGTCGGTGACGTCGCCGCGTGCCGTCGCGGCCGCCATCACGTGGACGTAGACCGGGATCGTCCTGGCGACCGCGGCGCTGCTCGCGGCCGACGTGCCCTGGCGGCCAGGACGGCGGTCGGTGCGGCGTGCGATCGCGCGCTGCTCCGCGGCGCAGATGCCGCGGTGGTCGAGGCCCGCAGCCCGCCGCGGGCGGCGGCGGCCTGCGTCGTCGGTGCTCGGGCGTCGAGGCACGCGGCCCGGCCGCTCGGCGACCGACGGCCTGGGCGGGCGCGGCGAGGCCGACGACGGTCGAGTGCGAGTTGCCCCGAGACCTGCTGCGACGGCCAGACGCAGCGGTTCGCGCGATGCGCATGCGTGGGGTCCTTCCCTCGATCGGACCCGCCCGAGTGCTGGGCGGCTGCCGGGAACCTACCCGGATCCCTAGGTCGCGCTGCACCATGGACCTTTGGTATTAGGACTAGTCCCTAGGTACTAGGACGCACCCTGGGTCAGGCCCAGCGGCGCGACGATCGCCGGG
Organism: uncultured Actinomycetota bacterium; assembly: GCA_963841625.1. Classification (GTDB taxonomy): domain Bacteria; phylum Actinomycetota; class Actinomycetes; order Propionibacteriales; family Nocardioidaceae; genus Nocardioides. The sequence continues at coordinate 1,428,514 of CAWJDH010000009.1, forward strand.
ATCTCGGAGAGCCGCTGCGCGACCGCGTCCGGCTCGCCCTCGGTGTGGCCGACCTGCTCGGCGGGGATGTCGCTGTGCGGGACGTGGATCGCCCGCAGGCCGGCGTTGCTGGGCGCCCCAGACGTCGTCGAAGAGCCGGTCGCCGACGTAGACGCAGCGGCGCCGGGTCGGTCGACGCCCACCGCCTCCATCGCCGCCGCGAACGCCCGCGGCGACGGCTTGGTCCACGGGATCTCGCTGGTGTAGACGTCGCCGTCGATCAGGTCGAGCACGCCGTCGCGCCGGAAGAACCCCTCGTGCCACTCCCGCGGCCAGATCGTGTTCGAGAGCACGCCCACCTTGATCCCGCTCGGCCCGCAGCTGCCTCGCACAGCGGACCGACCTCGGGGTCGGTGGCGGTGTGCGGCTCCCAGAAGTCGTAGTACGCCGAGAGCAGGTCCGGGTCGTGGTCGAGCCCGGCCTCGGCGAAGAGGTCGGCGACGGTCGCGCTCTGCTGGTGGTCGCGGCTGCGCCCCCAGATGATCGTCCCCCGCCGCGTGCAGCCGCTCGCGCGACACCTCGACGTCGTGGTCGGCGTCGACCACGCGCCTGGGCGAGCGCCAGCGACTCGGCGTGGAAGTCGATGTCGTGCCAGCGGGTGAGGGTGCCGCCCCAGTCGAAGATGACCGCCTCGATGCTCACCAGCCGCGGACGAGGCCGACCAGGTGGTCGACGACGCCGCTCGACGGGGACGTCCTCGCGCTCGCCGGTACGCGCGGTCCTTGACCTCGACCGTGCCGTCGGCGAGCCCCTTGCCGACCACGACGATGGTGGGGACGCCGATCAGCTCGGCGTCCTTGAACTTCACGCCCGGGGCTGACCTTGCGGCCGGTCGTCGTAGAGCACCGTCGACGCCGCGCGCGTCGAGCTCGTGGGCGATCCGGTCGGCGGCCGCGAAGATCGCGCTCGTCCTTGCCGGTGGCGACCAGGTGGACGTCGGCGGGCGCGACCTCGCGCGGCCAGAACAGGCCGAGCTCGTCGTTGTTGCCCTCGGCGATCGCCGCGACGGCGCGGGTGACGCCGATGCCGTAGGAGCCCATCGTGACCGTGACCAGCTTGCCGTTCTCGTCGAGGACCTGGAGGTCGAGCGCCTCGGCGAACTTGCGGCCGAGCTGGAAGATGTGGCCCATCTCGATGCCGCGGGCGGACTCCAGGGTGCCGCGTCGCAGTTCGGGGCAGGGGTCGCCGTCGCGGACCTCGGCCGCCTCGATCGTGCCGTCGGGCGTGAAGTCGCGGCCCGGCGACCAGGTCGAGCACGTGGCTGCCGTCGACGTCGGCGCCGGTCACCCAGCGGGTGCCCTCGACGACCCGCGGGTCGACGAGGTAGCGGATGCCGGAGTCGCTCTTCTCGCCCAGCGCGCCGGGGCCGATGTAGCCCTTGACCAGCGCCGGGGTGCTTCGCGAACTCGGCCTCGTCCGAACGGCTCGACCTCGATGGGCTCGAGCTGGCCCTCGAGCCGCTTCTGGTCGACCTCGCGGTCGCCGGGGACGCCGATCGCCAGCGGCTCGCGGGTGCCGTCGGGGTGCTTGAGGACGACGAGGACGTTCTTCAGCGTGTCCGCCGGCCGCCCAGGGCCGGTCGTCGCGGGGGAACTCCTCGTTGAGGTGGTCGACCAGGGTGTCGATCGTCGGCGTGTCGGGCGTCTGCTCGGCGTGCGCGGCCGGGCACGTCGTCGTACGGCGACCGGGCTCGGGCGCGCGGCACCTCGACCGCCTCGACGTTGGCGGCGTAGTCGCAGCTGGTGCAGCGGACGTAGGTGTCCTCGCCGACGTCGGCCTTGGCGAGGAACTCCTCGGACTTCGAGCCGCCCATCGCGCCGCTGGTCGCCTTGACGATGACGTAGTCGAACCCGAGCCGGTCGAAGATCCGGATGTAGGCCTCGCGGTGGGCGGCGTAGGAGCGGTCGAGGCCCTGCGTCGTCGACGTCGAAGGAGTAGGAGTCCTTCATGATGAACTCGCGCCCGCGCAGCACGCCGGCGCGGGGACGCGCCTCGTCGCGGTACTTCGTCTGGATCTGGTAGAGCCAGACGCGGCAGGTCCTTGTAGGAGGAGTAGAGGTCCTTCACCGCGAGCGTGAACATCTCCTCGTGCGTGGGGCCGAGCAGGTAGTCGCCGCCCTTGCGGTCCTGCGAGCCGGAAGATGCTGTCGCCGTACGTCGTCCAGCGGTTGCTCGCCTCGTAGGGCTCGCGGGGCAGCAGCGCGGGGAACTGACAGCTCCTGGGCGCCGATGGCGTCCATCTCCTCGCGGATGATCCCCTCGATGTTGCGCAGCACCCGCAGGCCCGAGCGGCAGCCAGGTGTAGATGCCGGGCGCGGCGCGGCGGATGTAGCCGGCGCGGACGAGCAGCCGGTGGCTCGGCACCTCGGCGTCCGCGGGGTCCTCCCGCAGCGTGCGCACGAACAGGCTCGACATCCGCAGGATCATGCGCGAAGGCTACTGTGGGCCGCGGTGCTCCCCGGTCGGCCGGCGAACCGGGACACGGCCGACTCCTCAGCGGCGCGGTCGGCGCGGAGGGCGAGCGCGGATCAGCGGGCAGCTGCGAGCGGCAGCGCGGACCGTAGCGCGACCGCCTGGAACGGCGTCCGGTTGCGCGGAACGCCGGGCGTCGTCGGCCATCTTGCACGTTGCCCGGGGAGACACGCCGACCAGCAGCGCGGCACTGGCCCACCCGGCCGACGCGCCGGGTGCGCGGGTGCAGCGAGTCCGGCGGCGCACGCGAACCTCCGGCGACGCCGACTGCCGAGGATGACCTCGCGGTGCGCCGGGCACCAGCTCCGGCATCAACGGCTCGAACACCTGCGGGGCGGACCAGGTGGACCACGCCGCTGGTGGTGAAGATCCCGCGCCAGCTGCCGTGACGTCGCGGTGAGCGCGTCAGCTCACGCGACGGCTCCAGGTCGCTCAGAACATGACGGTCGCGAAGGTGGCCGTCTGGCGGAAGCCGACCTGCTCGTAGACGCGGCGGGCCGGCAGGTTGCACTCGTTGACGTAGAGCGCCACCACCGGCGCGATCTCGCGCGCGCACCAGCTCGACCACGCCGGCCATGCCCCGGACCGCCGATCCCCTCGCCGCGCCGGTCGGGCGGAACCCACACGCCCTGGACCTGGGCGGCGGACGGCGGTCGCGCACGCGACCTCCGCCTTGAAGACCAGCCGACCGTGGTCGAAGCGCGGCGAACGACCAGCCGCGCGAGACCAGCTGGCTGACCCGCGTGCGGTAGAGGTCAGCCCCGCCGCCGGACTCGGGCGAGACGCCGACCTCCTCGGTGTACATCGCCACGCAGGCCGGGTAGACCTCCGCCAGGTCGTCCATGGTCGTGACGGCGGACCCCGGGGTCGGGCTCGACCGCGGCGCGTCGGCGATCTCGAGGTGGGGCTGGTCCCACCGGATCTCGCGGGGCCGGCCCCAGGTGCCGGCGACGCCGTTCCAGAGGGTGCGGACCGCGGCCTGCGGGCCCGACGATCGTGGAGACGTTGCGGCCCCGGGTCAGCGCCCGCTCGGCGAAGACCCGCGGCGTCGTCCTCGCGTGGCCTGCACCGGGACCAGGTTCGCGCCGACGTGGCAGGCCGCGGTCAGCCTGCCGTCGAGGAAGCGTCCCCACACCTCGCCGCCCAGCCAGCGCGGCTCGAGGTTGGTGGTGCGGGCGCGGTAGTCGGCGAAGACGTTGACCACGGGGTCCCGGCGCGACCAGCCGCACGAACTCGGGGAGGTCCTCGGGGCCGAGCACCCGGACGCCGTGGCGGGTCGTGAGCACACGCGCAGCCTACGCGGACGCGGGTTCGGGCCGGGTGGCGAACCACCCGGCCCAGAAGTCCGCACAGGCAGCGGACTACCTGCTCAGCCTGGCCCTCATCGTGTACGACCAGGGCGAGCTGCCCACTGCGTTCAGTGCCCTGACCCGGAAGAGGTAGGTCCGACCGTTCGCGAGGCCGCGTGACCAGAAGGCGGTGCGTCGACCCGTCGGTCCGGCGAATGCTCCCCACCTGGCGGCCGGCCAGCGTGAGCACCTGGACCTGGTAGCCGGTGATGACGCTCCCGCCGTCGTCGGCCGGGTGCGCGCCACCGGACGAGGACGCCGCGTGTTCCGCGGGGACGCCCCCGTGATGGTGGGCGCGCCCGGCCGCGCGGCGCGGCACCGCGCCCACCTCGAGAGACCACGGCCCGGCACCCCGGGCGTTGTTGGCGCGCACCGAGAAGAAGTAGTCCCTCCCGTTGACCAGGCCCGTCACGGTCAGCGTCGTGTCCGTCGTGGACATCACCGTCTCGGTCCCGTTGAGCTGCGTGATCCGGACGCTCGTAGCCCGTGATGATCGAGCCACCGTCGGCGGGCTCGGTCCAGCTGACCCTGACCTGCCTGTCCCCGGGCGTGGTGACCGGGACGCCCGGCGCGGCCGGACGGTCGGCGAGCGGGGTCACGGCGTCCGACGGCAGCGACCACTCACCTGCTCCGAAGGCGTTGACTCCCCGGACGCGGAAGGTGTAGGCCAGCCCGTTGGTCAGCTCGTCGACCAGGAGGCTGGAGGCTTCCGGGTCGAGGATCTCGAGCAGCGCTCCGACCTGCTGCCCCGCTCGAGTCGAGGACCTGGACGTCGTAGCTGTCCACGACGCCGGCCGGCGGAATGAAGCTGACCTGCGCGTTGCCGTTGCCTGCCACCGCGGTCACGCCGGTGGGGGTGCCGGGCGGGGCGCTGTCGGAGAAGACCAGCTCCTCGACGTTCTCGACGATGTCGGTCCCGTCGTTGGCCACGAGCAGGTCGTCGGCGCCGGGGACTTCGCCCGGGTCCACGACCCCGCCCGCGAGGTGGCTCACCTCGATCCGGCCGCCGTTCCACTCCCGGGGGCACCGTGCCAGCAGCTGCGGAGTCGGCCCCGAGAGGTCGGTGCACGTGTAGGCCGCGCGGATGTCCGAGAACATCGCCTTGTCGTCGCCCACGCCCGTCGCCGTCCAGGACCTCCCGGACGATCACGATGTTGCCCGGGTCGATGGCGCCGGAGAACACGTCGGCCTGGAGCTCGCCCATGCTGTCGGCGGTGCCGATCTCGGCGTACCGGCGTCGTTGCGCACGCTGAGGTGGACGTTGAGCCACTTGTCGCCGTCGATGAGGTCGTCGCCGCCGCGGCCCTCGATGGTGTCGCTGCCGTCGCCGCCGAGGATGATGTTGCCGGCGTTGAACGATCGTGACGCCCGCGCCCGAGCACGTCCTGCAGGCCGGCGATGCGGGCGATGCCGGCGGCGTTGAGCTCGTGGCCGCTGCCGATCGGCTCGTCGCCCGGCGCGACGATGTCGGCCGCGCTGCGGTCGTCGCCCCGCAGGACGTCGTCGCTGGTCCCAGCCGGAGAGCGCCTCGACCAGGTCGAACCGGTCCCGGAGCGCGTCGCCGGCCCGGCGGGAGCAGCCCGATGAACTCCAGGTCGGAGTCCGACCGGCTTGCGGGTCGCCCTTGTGGGTGACCCAGTCGAAGCCGAGCATGCCCTCGTCGCGCTGGATGCCCGGGCCGCCGAGCATGATGTCGTCGCCGCCCTCGGAGTCGTAGTCCTGCTCGCCGCCGTCGCCGTCGAGGACGTCGTGGCCGGCGCGTTCGGGTCGTCCTGGAACGGCGCGCCGTTGTCGCCCTGGAGCAGGTTGAACGGACCCGCTGCCGCCCTCGATCCAGTCGTCGCCGTCGTCGCCGAACACGGTGTCGATGTCGTCGCCGCCGAGGACGAAGTCGTTGCCGGGGCCGGCGAAGGACTCGGTGATGTCGTTGCCGCCGACGATGAAGTCGTTGCCGCGGCCGCCCTGGTTGAGGTCACCGCCGAAGCCCTGGCCCGAGGAGATGGCGTCGTCGCCGTCGCCGCCCTTGAGGACGTCGTCGCCGAAGAGGTCGGTGATGATGTCGTCGCCGAGGCCGCCGATCAGGTTGTCGGCGCCGTCGCCGCCCTCGCATCCAGTCGTCGCCGTCGTTGCCGCGGATGGTGTCGTCGCCCTCGCTGGCCTGCATCCGGTCGTCGTCCGCGGTGCCGTTGAAGACCACGTGCGCGGGGCCGGTGTAGCGCAGGTCGTGCCGTCGGCCATCCGCAACAGGTCCCTGCCGGGGTCGTCGAGCTCGGTCGCTCTCGTCGTCGTCGGTCAGCGGGTCGTCGACGACGCCGGTCCCGAGCCGGACGTCAGCGTGCCGACGTCGAAGATGAAGTCCGGCCGGGAGAACGACGTCGGCCGGCAGGTCCGTCGACGTCGGTGTTGCGCAAGATCAGCTCCGCGAAGGAGTTCCCCTCGAGCTGGGTGAGCAGGTTCAGGCCCGCGGTGCGGGACAGGTAGTAGAACCGGTCGCCGTACTGCAGGTCCTCCATCTGCGTCTCGAAGACGTAGTTGAACGTCGAGCCGAGCAGGCCGCCGAAGACCATCTGCTTCTCGGCGAGGCCGCCCATCCAGAAGTCGACGTCGTTCGAGCCCGGTCGCTGGTCGTTGCTTCCAGGCCGCCGGTGCTGTTCATGAACGTCCGCGGCGTCGCGGCGGGCGTCGCCGTCGACGTCCGGTCCGTTCGACCAGGCGCGTCGCGCGCCGCGCGCTCGCGCGGTTCGCCGTGGCGCCCGTGATCGACGGGTGCGTGCCGTAGGCCGCGACGAAGTTCACCAGCGACTCCGCGGTGCTTGAGGTTGAAGCCGAAGTCCGTCCAGCTCGTGTACGGCGCCAGCGCCGAGTTGCCGGTGTCGGCGAAGAACTGTCGCGCGCGCCGCGTTGAGGCGCGGGACGCCGGTGTCGCGCGCCCGGGCGATGTTGATCGTCGGCAGGTCCAGCGGCAGGCCGAGCAGGTTGTTGCGCAGCGCCTCGGTGACGAACTCGTCGATCTCGTTGCCGACCTGGCGGGTCATGCCGCGGACGATGCCGCCCGGCCGCGACTCCGGGATCCACGGTGCCGCCGTCGTCGAACGCCAGCGGGTTCAGGAACGCGTCGAGCAGCCTCATGTCGTTGGTCGTGCCGTCCGCCTCGTCGGCGCGCCACGGTCTCGGTCAGCATCGAGTGCCCGAAGCGGTAGACCGCGTGGGCGAACTCGGCCCTGATCGCCGGGTCGATGGATGGTGTTGTAGCCCGTGCCACCTCGCCGAAGAGGTTGACCATCGGCTGCACCTTGCGGGCGAACTCCTCGAACGCGAGGTGCTGGTACTCCATCTCGGTGACGAAGCGGGCGGCCTGGAAGAGCCGCTCGCCGTTCCAGACACCGGGTGAGGTCTGCCAGTCGGCACGCTGGCCGGGTCCTCGGAGCAGCACGTCCTTGATGTCCGGCTGGTCGACGGCTGGTCGAGCGGCGTCGTGTCCTCCGCCAGGCGGTTGTGCTCGGCGTGGAAGACGTGGTGGACCGCGGTGAGGCCGATGTTCTCGTTGACCCGGCCGTCGCCGGCGACGAAGTGCGCGTCGAGCAGCTCGTCGTCGTAGGTGCCGGCGGGACGGTGTCGTTGCCGGTGTCCGGAGTCGGCGTCCGGGCCGTCAGGGGGCGCGCCTGGCGCGGTTGGTGCGGCACCGCGTGTGGGCGATGTCGTCGAGGAACGCGTGCCCGGTCCTGGACGGCGCAGCGTGGCGTCCACCGGCGCGTCGGGGTTGCCCTCGACGCAGCCCGTTGCCCGGGAGCACCAGCTGCGGGAACCCGTTGGCGCCGGGCATGAACCTGCCGTACGGGTCGGTGGCCAGCAGCGGCACGTTGAGCACGTCCGGGTCGTCGAGCTCGATGCCCGAGCAGGGTCCGGCCTGCGTCCTTGACGGCGGCCCAGGTGGCCATGCCGTCGCGGGTGCCGTCGGCCATGGTCCCCGCAGCATCTGCCGTCGCTGACCGGCTTGCCGTCGGCGTCCTCGGGTACTCGCCGCAGGAACACCTGGTGCGACGGGTGCGAGGTGTAGGTCTGGCTCTGGTCGACGAACGTGGCGGTCTGGTTCGTCGTCCCGCCGCGGGCTGTCCGGTCGCCCGGGTCACCACCATGAAGTTCGTCTGGCGGCTCGCCGGGATCGTACAGCGGGTCGTCGGGCTGAGCGGCATGAAGACCGTGCCGCCGCTCTTGTTGACCAGGTCGAGGCCGTGGTCGAAGAACTGGCCGAAGAGGGTGAACCACAGTTGAACGGCGCGGAGAGGCCGACGTCGGGCGCCACGTTCGGGATGGGGAGGGTTCCCGACTGGTCGTCGACCTCGGCGCCGGGGCCTCCGGCGGCGGCGACGCGCGGCCGGGTTGCCGTCGGTCTGGTCGACGATCAGGTTGCTGATCAGTGCGCGGCTGGGAGTCGACGACGCTGCCGGCGCGGTTGTACGACGTGTTGCCGCCGGGGGTCAGCGCGTTGCCGGGGAACCCGTGGGTGCCGGCTCGGCGGCGCGGTAGTCGAGTCCGGCGCTCGGCGGGAAGGGCTGGTCGGCGGCGCCGAACTTCGCCTGCCCCGGCACCAGGTTGTTGCACGTGCCGTCGACGGTCCGCAGCCCCCACGGGAGCTCCTCCCCCTGGGCGTCGGTGGGGATCTGGAACTCACCCGGGCCCATCAGCCCATCGCACGGGTGCGCGGCGTCGTAGGTGGCCGCGTGGTGCTCGGCGATCTTGATCTGCTTGAGGATGAACTTGAGGTCCGACGGGTTCAGGTTGAAGCCCTGTCCGACGGCGACCGCGTCCGCAGGTGCGAGCAGCGCCGTCGGTGCGAGCGCCGTCGGCGCGAGCGCGGTCAATGGCGTGAGGGCGGTACCGACGAGCGCGCTGGCGGTCAGCGAGACCAACCTGCGTCGGGAGCCGGCATCGCGTCGCTGCCGCCGAGTTGCGCTAGCGTGCCCGAAGCCGTCCCTGGCCGCAGAAGTTCCATGTCCCCACTCCTACGTCTAGTCCACCCACCCAGGTGGTGCTTGCGTTGTCCCCGCAACGTCCCTGGTCGTCGTACGGCAGCCGCACGCCTGTCCTGGCACGTGCGAGAAGGGTTGGGCAGCGACGTCAACCACGCGTTAAACGCGCTGGCCCAGAGGTCTCAGCGCCGGATGAACTTGGCGGAGGTGACGGGGCTCGGGTTGCCGGCGGCATCGAACGCGATCGCCCTCAGGGTCGCGCTGCGGGTGAGCGTGAACTCCCCGTGGTACTCCGCGCCGCGGTGCCTGCCGGGCCTGGCACCGCCCAGCGTGTACCAGATCTCGCGTGCCCCGGGCGCGCGGAGCCGAATCGTCTCGCGGCGCACGAAGGTGCCGCCGCGCGGCCGGATCCTCGGACCTGCCGGAGCCACGGTGTCCTTGCGGATGGCGTGTTCGGCCCCGGCCAGCACACCCCCGCCCTCGGTGTAGTCGGCGCTCAGGGCGAGCTTGCCGTCCGCGAGCCCGACCAGACTCCCGGCCGGGAACGTCGCAGCCCACGTCTGCGCGGTGCCGGAGCCGGCGAGGGTCGCCGGGCGAAGTAGTTGGCCGCCGTTGCGGTCCTCGATGCGGACCAGCACCTGCGGTGGCGTCGGCGCTCACGCCCCACACCCTCAGCGGTCCGTCGACGTTGCCGCGGTTGATCGCCATCTCGCTGGTCCCGGTGACCGCGCGCCTGGCCACGGCAGGACAGAGGTCCTCCGTGAAGCGGGCGTCAGCGGCGTACGTCGCGGCCGTGCTGTGGGACCCACTGAGGCTTTGGGCGGAGACGTGCGTCGCCTTCACGTCCGAGGAGTCGAGGAAGGCCCCCATCTGCGCCGGAGTGAAGCCGTCGAAGGTCGCCTTGAACCTCCCGGGGGAGGTGTACCTGAGCTTGCCGACGACGCCGTCGGAGGTTCCGGGCGCCCGGCCGTCGAAGCGCTCATCGCTGGCAGTTCTTCCCTGGGTGGTGACCTCGAGCTGGCTGATCGGGGGGACCGGACCAGCGATCTGTCCCCGGACGGTCGCGGTGTTCGCGTCGACCTTGGTCGGCCCCTGCGTGACGTGGATGTCGGTGACGACGACCTCGTCCTCGACTCCACCGCTGGTCACGCGGACGACGTCGCCGCCCAGGATGTGAGGCGTGAAGCCGGTCCAGCACACTGCTGTGTCCGTGACGGCCTCGACCTCGTGGTTGAGCGCGAACACCCCACCGGGAGGGGCGACCCCGAGGGCACTGCCGATCTTGATGCCGTTGCGCCGCACCTCGACCTCGACCGGATCGCCCTCGGTCAGACCGCTCGCGACGACGATGCTCTCGTCCTTGGAGACCATGACCGAGTGGACCGGCTCCGCCGCGGTCGCCGGCGGAGCGATCGTGGCGAGGGCGAGCACGGCCGACAGTCCGCCGAGCGTGGCCATCAGTCCCCACCTGTTCGTGTCAGCCACGGATCCTCCCCCGTCCCAAGGTCGTTTGTCAGGTCGCCGATGCCTCCCCGGGCGCCGGCGTGACGTGTGTGCGACGGTCGCCGAGCGTCGTCAACAGACCGCAAACCAGTCGGTTCAGCAGTCCCCGACGGCAAGTCGCATCGCGACCGTGCCGAGCAGGCGGTCCTCCGGCACCGGGCCGTAGGCCCGCGAGTCGATCGAGGACGCCCGGGCATCGCCGAGCACCAGAAAGCGATCTTCGGGGACCACCACGGGCCCGTAGAAGAGGGCGTCGATCGACTTGTGGTCGACGTACGGCTCGTCGACGAGCCGGTCGTTGACATAGAGGAGCGCGTCCCTGATCGCGACCTCATCGCCGGGCAGGCCGACCACCCGCTTGACCACCGGCACTTCCGATCGGCCGGGCCTGAGGGCCACCAGGTCACCGCGGGTCAGGTCGCCGAGGTCGGGGTCCCAGAGGTTCACCAGCACCCGGTCTCCGGGACAGAGAGTGGGCTCCATGCTCGTCGAGCTCACCGTCAGGGGGCGCAGGACGAACGTCCTGACGAGGAGCCCGGCCAGGAGCGCGGCCACCAGGACCAGGACGAGTACGACGCCTGGTCTCCTCGGGCTCCGGGTCGCGGCCGTCGTGGCGCCGCTCAGTCCGGGAGGTCGTCGTACCTGCACCGCGCCGCACGGATCGGATGGTTGGGGTCAGGCTGACCGGGCTTCCAGCCGACACCGAACTGCACCATCATGTCGTGGTCCTCGTGGGTCAGGTTGTGGCAGTGCACCATGTAGCGGCCACGCTGGTGCTCGAACCGCATCAGCAGCTGGACGCTCTCGTTCTCCCCTGCATACACCACGTCCTTGGGTCCCAGCTCCCACGGGTGCGGAGGCTGGCCGTTGCGGCTGATGATCCGGAAGTCGACGAGGTGGATGTGTAGCGGGTGGAACCAGCCGCCCGACCGGTTCGCGACCGTCCACATCTCGACGTCGTTGAGGTCGGGGTTCGCAATCAGCATCTGGAAGTCGCTGGCGATCACGTCGTCCCACGTCTGCCCGTTGATGGTCCACTTGCTGAGGAAGCGTTCGACGTTCAGGGTGCGGCGACGCTTCTCCATCCCCGGGCGGAGGTGCATCACCTCGGAGTCGACGAGTCGCTCCGGGATCCGGTTCCAGGTCGGGTCGCTCTTGTCGAAGGGGTCGTCGACGACGTCGAACGCCATGACCTTGTCGGTGTTGAGGAAGTCGCGGTTGTTGTCGTTGCTGAGGTTGTTGAGCACGATGCGGGTCCCGGGACGGAACTTCGAGAAGTCGATGAGCACCTCGTAGCGCTCGGCGCCGCCGTGCCGGAACTCGCTGACGGTCTGGGACTTCGGCATCAGCCCGCCGTCCGTCGCCGACGATGGTCATCGGATAGCCCGGCCCCAGCCGCCAGCGCCAGGAACGCGACACCGAGGCCGCGAGCATCCGGAAGCGGTAGACCCGTCGCTTCACCTTCATGACCGGCCAGGGCCGGCCGTTGACGAGGACGACGTCGCCGAAGATTCCGCTGTGGCCACCGTCGTCGAATCGCAGCTGGCCGGTCTCCCCGAACGCCACGTCGGAGACGACCAGCGGGACGTCGAACTCGCCCTGGGGCAGGAGGTCCCGCTCGACCTTGTCGTGGAGGTGGTACTGCGCGACCAGGCCGGAGAAGACGTTCTGGGCAGTGTGGTGGGCCCCGTGGTCGTGGTACCAGAGGGTTCGGGCCGGCTGGAAGTTCGGGTAGTGGTAGTCCTTGTAGAACCCGGACGGGGTGACGTCGCTGGCGTAGCCGTCGTACTGCGGCTTGGAAGCCGACCCGTGCAGGTGCACCGAGGTCGTGGTGTCCTGACCGATCGAGGGGTGTCGCGGCGGGAGCTGGTTGCGCACCCGCAGCCGGATCCGGCGGCCCCGGGTCGCCTTGATCGTCGGGCCGGGAACGTGTCCGTCGTAGCCGAACATCTTGGTGGTGCGGCCGCCCTTGAGGATCCTCGCGTCGGTCATGAGCTGTGACAGCTGGTAGTAGTCCGTCCAGACCCCGTCAGGCCCGCGCCGACGGTCGACCGGGCGCAGCACCGGCGGACGCCGGAACGCGGTCGAGAACGGGTCCGGCAGGAAGGCAGGGTCGATCGTGCTCGGGTCCGCGGCCCGGATCAGGTCGCCCACCGGCAGCAGGGTTCCGGCCGCGGCTCCGGCCACGCCGAGTCCACCCAGCTTGATGACGTCGCGTCGATTCAGTTCCATTTTGAAGGCCCCCCTTGATGACGCGCCCGTCATCTACCCGTGTGTGGTCAGGGGCCTAGGTTTTCCGCGACGCATCAAGGCATCGTGAAACCGAGCGCGGCCGGTGCCGGGGCTGCGTGGATCGCGTCGTCGGTCCTCCCCGGCGCCGTGGCGGTCAGGGTCACCGCCAGGCCGAGGACCGCGGCCATGACCGCGACCTCGACCGCAGCCAGGGACCAGAACGACGCACTCTCGCCCGCAGCGAATCGGCGCAGCGTCCGACGTCGGTGGGCGAGACCGAACGCCGCCGAGGGCCAGGAACCCCGCCACCTTGAGGAGCAGCAGGACGGCATAGGGGCCGCTCGCCACGAGCTCCGCCCAGGAGAGCCTCGTCCACAGGTTGGCGACACCAGAGGCGGGAACCGCGAGGTAGCAGACCAGGGCCAGGGCACTGAACCGGTGCAGGAGCGCCGAGTCCACCCTGGTCTGCGAGTCGGCGTGCGCGCACAGCGCGAGGAGACCGCCTGCCCAGGCGGACACCGCGAGGACGTGCACGCTCAACGCTGCCAGGGCAACCGGGTTGAAGCCGGCGTGGCCGGAGTGTCCGGTCAGGACCGGGATGACGAGCCCCACGGCCGCAGCGAGCAGGACCACGCGGAGGCCCGCGATCGACTCCACGCGGCGCGCGAAGAAGGACACCAGCGCAGCCAGCCAGGCGGTCAGGGCCAGCCCCGTCACCTGCGCCGCGATGCCGGTGGCGGCATTCGCGCCCTCCCCGCGGAGGACGTCGGAGATCGGGAGACCGGACACCTGGGAGAGCTCGAGGACCAGCGAGCAGCCAGCGGCAACAGCCCAGAGGACGGCCCACCGACCCGCCGCGACCTTCAGGCTCATGGCCCGGGTGTGCTGCGCAGTCGGGCCCATCAGCAGGGCCAGCGGCGAGCGCCCCGACCGTCGCCACCGCGCCGAGAACCCGGAGCGCACGGGCGACCGGGGCCGCAACATCGGTGAGTGGCCCGGCGTCCCTGATGCCCTGGGCGGCAGGTTCCAGCAGATCAGGGTTCGTCGCGATGCTCGCCGCCAGCGCGGTCGACACGAGGACGAAGCAGACCGAGCCGACCACCCGGCGCGAGACTGCAGGGGTGACGGTCGTGACCGTCGTGTCGGCCGGCGCCATCAGGACGTCCGCGCCGGCCGTCGTGCCTCCGCCCGGGACAAACGACTTGTGGACCAGCGCAGGTACCAGGCGCCGGCGAGCAGTGCGACTGCGCCGCCCCCCAGCATCAGCCATCGTGTCGTGGCCGCCTGCGACTCGGACGTGGGCCGCGCCGCCTCACCCACGGCGAAGTCGATGCGCCCGGTGACCGGGTGACCGTCGGAGCCCACGATGCGGTAGTCCACCGTCCACTGGCCCCAGGCGCCCTTGTCGTCCACGGCGGCGACCAGCACCGAAGCGCCCTCGGTGAGGGCGGTGTCGGACAAGGTCTGCGCCCGGCCGTCGGCGTCCCGGACGACGATCTGGCTGAGGCCGAGGTCGACGGGCTCCGAAGTCCGGATGGCCACCTGCGCCGGCGGGTAGGGAACGCTGGCACCCTGCGCCGGGTAGCTCCAGACCACTCGGGTGTGTGCGGACGCCGGACTGGCCCCCCAGACGCAACAAAGCGCCGAGAGCATGAGCACAGCCGCGACGCGGCGCAAGGCCATCATTTGCCCAGATTCCTCGGCCCCCGTGAACGCCTCGTAAAACCTCAAGGACTCCATAAGAGGTCTGGACCCCCATGGCCCGCATGACGCGAACGGGCCATGCCCCGGTTAGCACAGGGAGGTCAAAAGCCACGCGTATCTGGGGTGTTCCTGCTCACTCTCGGGAAATGCGACGAAGTGCGTAGCAGGGTAGTAGCAAGTTCAACGAAGTGATCTCTCGGGCACCGAATCGGCATCTGACAAGCGGGGGCTTGAGATGGAAAAGAACCAGGAACCGGTCGAGATCAGGCTGCTCGGCAGTCTGCGGGTCCGACGGGCTGACAGCAGCGTAGTGGACGCCTCCGAGTGGCGGACCGGCAAGACACTCGATCTCCTCCGGCTGCTGGCGCTGGACGCCGATCAGCCGGTGCGCATCGACAGCCTTCTCGAGAAGCTGTGGCCGGACGTCGACGAGGCGCGAGGCCGGGCCAGCCTCCGTACGGCGGCATCGCAGATCCGCCGTACCCTGCGGACCGACTGCGTCGCCCGACGCCTCGGCGGGCTCGTCCTGACCAACGCATGGGTCGACGTGACCGCGTTCCGCGACCTCGCCGTAGAGGCGAGGGTGTCTCGTCGCAGCGGTGACCACGCCCGCGTCGTGGGCCTCACCCGCGAGGCCGAGGCGGTCTACCTCGGTGACTTCGAGGCACACGACGGCGGCAGCAGCTGGGCCGTCGAGACCCGGGAGTCCCTGTCGGCGATGCGACGGTCCCTGCTGACCGACGCCGCCGAGAGCGCGGTCGAGCTGTCCTGGATGCGGGACGCCGTCGACCTCGCAGAGTCGGCCATCGCCGCGGACCCCTACTCGGAGCGGGCCTACCGGGCGTTGATGCGGGCCTTCGCCGGCCTGGGCGAGACCGACAGCGCACTGCGCGTCTTCAACGACGTGCGCACCGTCCTCGCCGACGAGCTGGGCGTGGCGCCCTCGCGGCAGACCACCGCGCTCCAGATGAACATCCTCTCGGCTCCCGACCGTGACGACGTGGTTCCGTCGTGGGTGGGCCGCGCAGAGGACTGCTCGGCACGTCGCGGAGCTGGTCCGCAGGAGCGTCAACGCACGCCGTGTCGGGCTGGTCTGCGTCGTGGGCGACGCCGGTTCGGGTCGCGAGGCCCTGATCGACGAGTCGTTGCACCGGGGACAGGTTGACGGCGCCCACGTGCACGGTCGCCGTCCCCTGGACCTGCCGACCCGTTCCGAGATGGAGTGCACCGCACGGCGTGCCCCGGTTGCGGTGCTCCCCCCTCTGGACGGACACGACGACAAGGACATCGCGGACCTGGTCAACGACATCGCCGCCCTCGACCCGGGCATCGACCTCACGCTCGTGGTCCCGGTCGCGCCGACGAACCTCGACCCGTTCCTGATCGAGCTGGAGATGGTGGGGGTTCGGGCAGAGAGCCTCGAGACTCACCTTCTGGAGCGCACCGAGCTGGCCGAGATCGCGGAGACCGTGCTGTGCGGGCACGCCGCGCCCCGACTGGTCGACGTCCTCGTGGAGAAGACCGGCGGGCGGGCCGGGGCCGCGGTCGCGATGTTGCGGCGTTGGCTGTCCGAGGGGCAGGTGATCTGGACCCTCTCCGGGCTGGACCTCGCAGCGACCCAGACCGGCGAGGCGACGAACCCCGAGCTCGGCGCTGCCATCCGCGGCATCCTGGAGCGGGTCGCCCCTCTGTCGATGGACGTCATCCAGCTGGTCGCGCTCGTCAACCGTCCGGTCACGGCAGCCACGCTGCTGCAGCTGCTCGACCGGGCGGTCTGGCCCGAGGTCGACACCGGTGACGTCGCAGAGGCCCTCGACCGGCTCACGGACCTCGGCGCGCTGCGCCTCGGGCGTGCGGGCTACGAGTTCCGCCACCCGATCATGCGGGCCGCCACCGAGGCCTGGGTGCGGCCGGCGGCACGACGCCGACTGCACGACCGGATCGCACGATCCTGCGTGGTCCACGAGGGCGACCGGGCGCACCACTGGATGCAGGCGGCCGAGCCGTTGCAGGCCTGCGACGCCGCCATCTCGTCCGCACGGGAGGCCCAGCTCAAGGGTGACAACACCGCTTCGCGGGCACATCTCGCCCACGGCCGGGACTACGCCGACGCGCTGTCGTCGACCCCCGCCGAGCAGGTGGCGGTGCTGCGTCAGCTGTCCGAGGTGGCCCGGGCGATCGGTGACCACGGACTGGCCGAGGACGCCGAGGTCACGGCCCTGGACATGGCCCTGTCGACCGGCTTGCCGCCGGTCCCCGAGAACCTCATGGCGACTCGCTCCGACGGTATTGCCGAGGACCCTTCGTCCTCCCTGGACCTCAGGGCCTGGGCCAGCATGCTGGAGGAGGCGATCAAGCGGGCGATCGAGCCGCTCCTGCCCGGCGCCAACCTGGCGATCGCGCTGTCGGTCTCGCCGGGGGCCGTCGTCCCGGACTCCGTCAAGCGGGCCGGGTGAGCTGACGGCCCTCGGGCTCAGGTGACGTTGACGCTGGGCTCGGCGCCGTCGACCGTCTCCATGCCTTCGGCGATGCGCATGGCCTCCTCGATCAGCGTCTCGACGATCTGGGACTCGGGGACGGTCTTGATGACCTCGCCCTTGACGAAGATCTGGCCCTTGCCGTTGCCCGAGGCGACGCCGAGGTCGGCCTCGCGGGCCTCACCGGGGCCGTTGACGACGCATCCCATGACGGCGACGCGCAGCGGCACCTCGAGCCCGTCGAGGCCGGCGGTCACCTCGTCGGCGAGCTTGTAGACGTCGACCTGCGCCCGGCCGCAGCTCGGGCAGGACACGATCTCCAACCGGCGTGGTCGGAGGTTGAGCGACTCGAGGATCTGGAGGCCGACCTTGACCTCCTCCACCGGTGGCGCGGAGAGGCTCACGCGGATCGTGTCGCCGATCCCCTGCCCGAGGAGGTGGCCGAAGGCGACGCTCGACTTGATGGTGCCCTGGAACGCTGGCCCCGCTTCGGTGACTCCGAGGTGCAGCGGCCAGTCCCCTGCCTCGGCGAGCATCTCGTAGGCGCGCACCATCACGACCGGGTCGTTGTGCTTGACCGAGATCTTGAAGTCCTGGAAGCCGTGCTCCTCGAACAGGCCCGCCTCCCACACCGCGGACTCGACGAGGGCCTCGGGCGTCGCCTTGCCGTACTTCTCCAGCAACCGCTTGTCGAGCGAGCCGGCGTTGACCCCGATCCGGATGCTGGTGCCGCGTTCTTTCGCCGCGATCGCAATTTCACGAACCTGGTCGTCGAACTTCCGGATGTTGCCGGGGTTGACCCGAACGGCAGCGCAGCCGGCGTCGATCGCGGCGAAGACGTACTTCGGCTGGAAGTGGATGTCGGCGATGACCGGGATCTGGGAGTGCTGGGCGATCTCCGGCAGTGCGTCGGCGTCGTCCTGGCTGGGGCAGGCCACCCGGACGATGTCGCACCCCGCGGCCGTGAGCTCTGCGATCTGCTGGAGGGTGGTGTTGACGTCGGCGGTGAGCGTCGTCGTCATCGACTGCACCGAGACCGGCGACTCGCTGCCGACGCCTACCTTCCCCACGCGGATCTGCCGGGTCGGGCGGCGAGGGGCGAGCACCGGCGGCGGCGCTTCGGGCATGCCGAGGCTGATGGCGGTCATGGTGTGAAGGCTACTTGGGAGCGGGACGCGATCGAGAACCGAGAGATCACGACTGGAGGTGGAGGGGGACGACCAGGTCGCCCACGATCAGGACGACACCCATCACGAGCACGGCCGCCCCGACGACGTAGGCGATCGGCAGCAGCTTGGCGACGTCGACGTAGCCGGGGTCCGGCCGCCTCCGCAACCGCGCAATGCCGCGGCGTGCCGCCTCGTAGAGCGCTCCGGCGATGTGGCCGCCGTCGAGCGGGAGCAGCGGGATGAAGTTGAACATGCCGATGAAGAAGTTGAACCCGGCGATGAGCATCAGCAGGAAGACGGCCTTCTCCGACACGTTGAACCCCTCGTCGGCGACCGTCTCTCCTGCCAGCCGGCCGCCACCGACGATGCTCACCGGGCTGTCGGCCTGCCGTTCCTCAAGGCCCACGATCGCCTCTGCAACCCCCCACACCTTGACCGGCAGCGTCCCGAGAGCCTTGACGGTGGCCACCGTCATGTGGCCCATCTGCTCCACGGTGTAGATCGGCCCGCCCCGGTTGATGACCAGGTGAGAGCTCGGCTCGACGCCGAGGAATCCGACCTTGACCTCGGTGGCGTCCGTGGCGGAGATGATCCGTGGCGTCACCAGGGTGTTGGTGGCCACGGTCAGCTCGACGCCCTTGCGTTCGACCGTGATCAGCGCCCTGCCGTTGTTGTTGGCGCGGACGAGCGTCTGCAGCTCCGACCACTCGGTCACGTCGGCGCCGTTGAACGCCAGGATGCGGTCACCTGGCTTGAGGCCCGCCTTCTTGGCCGGGGCTACCGGGTCCTCGGAGGTGCAGGCGCGACCCGCCTCCGCAGCGCTGAGGACGCAGTCCGAGACGTTTTCGATCACCGGCGGGCCGGCGTCCGGCTCCTGCGTGCGCTCGCCGTACGTCGAGAACACCACGAGGAAGATGAAGAACGCGATCAGGATGTTGACCGTCGGGCCGCCCGCCATCACGACGACCTTCTTCCACCACGCCATCTTGTAGAAGAGCCGGTCGGAGTCCTCCGGGCGGATGTGCTCCCACTCGGCGGCCCGGGCGTCGGAGATCAGCTGCGTGAACATGCCGGTGTTGGACTTCCGGACGCGCACGACCCGCTGGCCGTGCTCGTCGTAGACCGGGTGCTCGCGGTCCTCGTCGAGCTCCTCCGCACCCGGCGGGAGCATGCCCACGATCTTGACGTAGCCGCCGAGCGGGACGGCCTTGATCCCGTACTCGGTCTCGCCGCGCTGCGTGCTCCAGACCGTCGGCCCGAACCCGATGAAGTACTGACTGACCTTCCCGCCGAACTTCTTGGCGGGGATCATGTGGCCGAGCTCGTGCAGGCCGATCGATGCCAGGATGGCGACCACGAAGATCACCACCCCGAGCAGGTAGAACAGCGGGGTCATGCGATCCCTTCGACGAGTTCGGTTGCGCGACGGCGAGCCCACGCGTCGGCGGCGAGCACGTCGTCGACCGTGAGCTTCTCCTTCGAGGGTACGTCGTGCTCCCCGACCACCGCCGCAACCGTGGGAACGATGTCGACGAAGCGCAGTCTTCCGTCGCGGAACCGGGCTACGCAGGCCTCGTTCGCCCCGTTGTAGACGGCCGGCGCCGTGCCACCCCTCTCCCCCACCTCCCGGGCCAGCTCGACGGCCGGGAAGGCCTCGTCGTCCAGCGGCAGGAACTCCCAGGTCTCGGCCTTCGACCAGTCCACGGCGGGAGCGGCGTCGGGCACCCGGTCGGGCCAGCCGAGGCCGAGGGCGATCGGGATCAGCATCGTCGGCGGGCTCGCCTGGACCAGGGTCGAGCCGTCGACGAACTCCACCATCGAGTGGACCACCGAGGTGGGGTGGACGACCACCTCGATCCGGTCGAAGGGGATGTCGAACAGCAGGTGGGCCTCGATCACCTCCAGACCCTTGTTGACGAGCGTGGCCGAGTTGATGGTGACCAGCGGGCCCATGTCCCAGGTGGGGTGCGCCAGCGCCTCGTCGACCGTCACCTCGCCGAGCTGCTCACGGGTCCGGCCGCGGAACGGCCCACCGCTGGCGGTGAGCACGAGCCGACGTACCTCCTCGCGGCGGCCGCCACGCAGGCACTGGGCCAGGGCGGAGTGCTCGGAGTCGACCGGCACGATCTGCCCGGGCTTCGCGCGCTCGGTGACCACAGGGCCGCCGATGATGAGGCTTTCCTTGTTTGCCAGGGCGAGGGTGTTGCCGGCGTCGAGGGCTGCCAGGGTCGGAGCGAGCCCGACGGCGCCGGTGATCCCGTTGAGCACCACGTCGCACTCGCCGGCCGCGGCCTGCGTCGAGGCCGCCTCGCCGAGTCCGTGGAAGTCTGGCGCGAACTCGGCGACCTGCCGGGCGAACAGCTCCTCGTTGGAGCCTCCCGCGGTCAGGGCGACGACACGGAACCGGTCCGGGTTGGCGCGGATCAGGTCCAGCGCCTGGGTGCCGATGGACCCTGTCGAACCGAGGATCACGACGTCGCGGGGGGTCACCCGCACATTCTCCCAGTTTCCTTGTCACGAACGGGAATCGCAGGTCATAGGCTCTCCCCATGACCGAAGCCACCGCCCGGATCCGCACCGGCGGCCCCTCGCTCCCCCAGGAGCGCCGCCTCGTCACCGAGATCCCCGGCCCGGAGTCCCGCGCCCGGCTCGAGCGGAAGAAGGAGCACGTCGCCGATGGTGTCGGGACGATGCTCCCGGTTTTCGTCGAGGCGGCCGGTGGCGGCATCCTCCGCGACGTCGACGGCAACTCGCTGATCGACCTGGGGTCGGGCATCGCCGTCACCTCCGTCGGCAACGCAGCGCCGGAGGTGGTCCGCGGCATCCAGGAGCAGGCGGCCGCGTTCACGCACACCTGCTTCATGATCACGCCGTACGACGGATACGTGGACGTGTGCGCGAAGCTGGCCGAGCTCACCCCGGGTGACCACGCGAAGAAGTCGGCGCTGTTCAACTCGGGTGCCGAAGCGGTGGAGAACGCCGTGAAGGTCGCGCGAGTCGCCACCGGTCGCGACGCCGTGGGTGTGTTCGAGCACGCCTACCACGGGCGCACGAACCTGACGATGTCGATGACGTCGAAGAACATGCCCTACAAGCACGGGTTCGGGCCCTTCGCCGGCGAGGTCTACCGTGCCCCGATGTCCTACCCGTTCCGGGACGGGCTCTCCGGCGAGCAGGCTGCCGCACGGGCGATCGACGTCCTCGACAAGCAGGTCGGTGCCGACAACCTGGCCTGCATCGCGATCGAGCCGATCCTCGGCGAGGGCGGCTTCGTCGTGCCCGCGCCCGGCTTCCTGCCCGCCCTGGCAGCGTGGGCGGCGGACAAGGGCGTGGTCTTCATCGCCGACGAGATCCAGTCCGGGTTCTGCCGCACCGGCAGCTGGTTCGCCTGTGACGACGAGGGCGTGGTGCCCGACCTGGTCACGACGGCCAAGGGCATTGCCGGCGGCCTCCCGCTGGCGGGTGTCACCGGCCGCGCCGAGCTGATGGACTCCGTCCACGTCGGCGGCCTCGGCGGCACCTACGGCGGCAACCCGGTCGCCTGCGCAGCGGCCCTCGGATCGATCGCGGAGATGGAGACCCACGACCTGGCCGCGAGAGCCCGCGAGATCGGCGCCACGATGCACTCGCGCCTGGCCGCTCTCCAGGAGCAGCACGCCGTGATCGGGGACCTTCGCGGGCGCGGCGCGATGATGGCGATCGAGCTCTGCGCTCCTGGCACCACCGACCCCGACGCGGCCCGCGCGGCCGCGGTGTCGGCGTACTGCCACCAGCACGGCGTTGTCACCCTCACCTGCGGCACGTGGGGCAACGTGTTCCGCTTCCTGCCACCCCTGTCGATCCCGGACGCACTGCTCCACGAGGCGCTCGACGTCGTCGCGGAGGCGTTCGCCGCCACCGCCTGACCGCGCGCGGACTACGCCGGGTCGAGCTCCTGCTGACCCCAGGGACTGCCGTAGTCGGTGAGCAGGTCGAGGAACGGCACCGCGTCGAAGGCCTCGGGGCCGAGCACGCCTGCCCCCGACCACGTGCCGCTCGCCAGCAGCTCGAGCGCCACGACCGGGTTGATCGCGGTCTGCCACACCACGCACTGGTGGCCGTACTCGCGCATCGTCCACTCGTTGTCGACGACGTGGAACAAATAGGAAGATCGGTTACGACCGTCCTTGCCCTTTCCTGTCACCCAGAGTCCGGCGCAGGTCTTGCCCTTCATCCGCGGGCCAACGGTCGCCGGGTCGGGAAGCACCGCGGCCACGACGTCGCGCGGCGAGACCTCGACCCCCTTGACGCGCACCTTGTCGGTGCGGTCGAGGCCGAGCGTGTGCAGGACCTTGAGGATGGTGATGAACTCGTCGCCGAGCCCGTACTTGAACGTCGCCCGCTTGCAGTCGACCCACCGCGGCATGAGGAGGACCTCCTCGTGCTCGACGTTGACGCACTCGACGGGGCCGATGCCCTCAGGGAAGTCGAACACCTCGGGCTCGCTGAACGGCGGCGTCGTGTGCCAGTCACCGTCCTGCCAGATCACCGGCGGGTTGAGGCACTCCTCGATCGTCGTCCACATCGAGAACGACGGCGCAAAGATCTCGTTCCCGTCGTCGTCGGTGACCACGAGGTTCGCGCCGTCCCGGGTCCCGAGCTCGTCGATCTCGGAGAAGAGATGGTCCGCGGCATAACGGGCGAACACGTCGGACAGGCCCGGCTCGACGCCGATGCCGACCAGCGCCAGCCGTCCGCCGGACTCCCACCGGTCGGCCTGGGCGAACTGCTCGTCGCCGAGCTTCACGCCGGGCTTCTCGTACGGCGCGTCCGGGTGCGGCTTCGAGAGTGACATGGCCATGTCGAGGTAGTCGGCCCCCGCCTCGAACGCGCCCTCGAAGATCGGCATGTTGAACACCGGGTCCACGGCGTTCATCACGTGGCTGATCCGGTGCTCGCGGCACAGGGCGGACACCGAGGCGGCGTCAGACGCGTCTATCTGGGCGGCGACGTACCGGTCGTCGGTGGCCGCTGCCTTCTCGGCGCGGGCGGGGTCGTAGTCGGCGACCACCATCGCCTCGAAGAAGTCGCGGCGGGCCGCGATCGCGGCGAACGCCGAGCCCACTCCCCCGGCGCCGACCAGCAGGATCCTCATGCAGTCACTCGCCGATGTAGGACATCACGTGCTTGATGCGCGTGTAGTCCTCGAGCCCGTACATCGACAGGTCCTTGCCGTAGCCGGAGTGCTTGAAGCCGCCGTGTGGCATCTCGGAGATGAAGGGGATGTGGGTGTTGATCCACACGCAGCCGAAGTCGAGCTTCTTGGCCATCCGCATCGCCCGGCCGTGGTCCTTCGTCCAGACGCTGGAGGCCAGGCCGTACTCAACCCCATTCGCCCAGGCCAGCGCCTCCGCCTCGTCGCTGAACTTCTGAACGGTGATGACGGGACCGAAGATCTCGGTCTGGATCTGCTCGTCGTCCTGCTTGAGGCCCGAGAGGACTGTGGGCTCGTAGAAGTAGCCGGTCTCGCCCTGTCGCCGGCCGCCGATCTCGAGGTTGGCGTGGTCCGGGAGCCGGTCGACCATGCCGGTCACGCGGTCGAGCTGGTTGGGGTTGTTGAGCGGGCCGTAGAGCACGTCCTCGTCGTCGGGCATGCCGGTGCGGATGCCCTTGGCGGCCTCGGTCAGGGCCGCCACGAAGTCGCTGTGCACCCCCGGCCCGGCGAGGACGCGGGTGGCCGCGGTGCAGTCCTGGCCCGCGTTGAAGTAGCCCGCCTCGGAGATCGACGACGCTGCGGACTCGACGTCGGCGTCGTCGAAGATGATCACCGGCGCCTTGCCGCCGAGCTCGAGGTGCACCTTCTTCAGGTCGGCGGCGGCGGAGCCGGCGACCTCCATCCCGGCGCGGACCGAGCCGGTGATCGCCACCATCTGCGGCGTCTTGTGCTCCACGAGGGCCCGGCCGGTGTCACGGTCCCCGCAGACGACGTTGAGGACGCCCGGCGGCAGGAACTCCTGCGCGATCTCCGCCAGCAGCGTCGAGGACGCGGGCGTCGTGTCTGACGGCTTCAGCACGATCGTGTTGCCGGCCGCGAGGGCCGGGGCGATCTTCCAGATCATCATCAGCAGCGGGTAGTTCCACGGCGTCACCTGGCCGACCACGCCGATCGGCTCGCGGCGCACGAAGGACGTGTGGTCGGCCATGTACTCGCCGGCCGACTTGCCCTCGAGCACCCGGGCCGCGCCGGCGAAGAAGCGGAAGTGGTCGGAGGCGTAGGGCATCTCCTCCGACATCGTGAGCCCGAGCGGCTTGCCGGTGTCCTTGCTCTCCACCGCGTTGAGCTCCTCGACCCTCCCCTCGATCGCGTCGGCGAGCTTGAGCAGCGCGGACGCGCGGTCCTGCGGAGTGCTGCTGCCCCAGGTCTCGAAGGCCCGGTCCGCCGCCGCGTAGGCGCGGTCGAGGTCCTCTGCCCCCGACATCGGTGCGGTCGCGTAGACCTCACCGGTGGTCGGGTCGATCACGTCGTAGGTCTCGCCCGACGCCGAGTCGAGGAGCTCTCCGTCGACGACGTTCTGGAACTTCGTGTCAGCCATGGCGCGAGCCTAGCGACGCAGCTGCGGAATCTGTAGGCCCGGCCCGTCCGGAGATGGTGATTCCGTCGTCCCGGACGCCTCAGGCTTCGAAGACCGGCACTCCGTCGACCCACGTCGAGACCACCCGGGCGGCGCCGACCTCGTCCGCAGAACCGGCGAACGGGTCGCGGTCGAGCACCACCAGGTCGGCCACCGCGCCCGGGCGACAGCACTCCGGCGTCGTCACGGTGGTTGATCCACGCCGAGCCCGACGTGTAGGCCTCGAACGCGGTCTCCAGCGAGATCGCCTGCTCGGGGAGGAAGGGGTCGTGCCCGGCCGGGCCGTCGTCGCCGTACGCCGTGCGGTTGACCGCCGTGTGGATGGCGGCGAGCGGGTCGGGTGTGGAGACCGGCCAGTCGCTCCCCGCCACCAACCGCGCCCCGCGCGGTGCAGGGCGCCGAAGGGGTACTGCCACGTGGCCCGCTCCTCGCCGAGGAACGGCAGCGTCAGGTCGACCATCTGCTCGTCACGGCAGGCCCACAGGGCCTGGATGTTGGCCGCGACCCCGAGGTCGGCGAAGCGCGGCACGTCGTCGGGGTGGACCACCTGGAGGTGGGCGACGTGGTGGCGCAGGTCCGGACGGGCTGCCGCGGCGAACGCGTCGAGGGCCTCACGGGCCGCGCGGTCCCCGATCGCGTGCACGTGGACCTGGAAGCCCTCGGCGGACAGCGCGGCCACGTAGTGCCTGAGCGCACCCGGGTTGACGAAGGAGAGCCCCGAGTTGGTGGTGGGCGCGCCGCGCGCGTCGAGGTAGGGCGCCGTCATGGCGGCGGTGAAGTTCTCGGCCACGCCGTCCTGCATGATCTTGACGGTCGTGGCCCGGAACCGCCCGTGGCTGTAGCGCTCCCGGCGGTCGACCAGGGAGGCCACCTGCTCCTCACCGAGGTCCCGCTCCCACCAGAGCGCGCCGACGACGTGGGCCGTGAGGTCGCCGTTGCGGGATGCCTCCAGATAGGCCGGACCGGGATCCTGCATGCCGGCGTAGTCGCCCACGATCGCGTCCTGCCATCCGGTCACGCCCAGCGAGTGGAGGTAGCCCTGCCCGGCGAGGAGGCCGCGGTAGTAGTCGTCCGGATCGTCGGCCGGCGCGTGGCGGGCAACCAGCTGCATGGCCCCCTCGTGGAGGGTGCCGCTGGGTGTTCCGTCGGCATCCCGCTCGATGCGTCCGTGCGGAGGGTCCGGCGTCGCGGCATCGACCCCGGCCAGCTCCAGCGCCCGGCTGTTGACCCAGGCCCCGTGGTGGTCCCGGTTGGGAAGGTAGACCGGCCGGTCGGCCACCACCTGGTCGAGGTCGGCCGCGGTCGGCGTGCCGCCGGGGAAGGCCGGCATCGCCCAGCCCCCACCGAGGATCCAGGGCACCTCCGGGTGATCGGCGGCGTACGACGCGACTGCGGCGAGGTAGCCTTCCCGGCCCTCGACCCCGGACAGGTCGCACCGGATCCGTTCGAGCCCGCCCTGGACCGCGTGGACGTGGGCGTCCACGAACCCCGGGGCGAGAAGTCCGCCGGCCGAGGTCGACGACCTCGACGTCCGGCCCGGGGGCAGTCTCCAGCTCGACCTCCGCCCCGACCTCGACGATCCGGCCGCCCTCGACGACCACCGCCCCGGGCCCCCGGTACCGGTGCCCGTCGAAGAGCGTGCCGTTCCGGAACAGGGTCGTCATCACCGGCCGTCCAGCAGTGGCCCGGCGGGGTCGTGCGACAGGCCCTTCCGTCGGGCGGCCAGGCCGGACAGCGCCTCCAGGCAGACCCGGTTGGCGAGGTGGGCCGTGATCTCGGCGTGGTCGTAGGGCGGCGACACCTCGACCACGTCGATCCCGGCGACCGGCAGCTCGAGGCAGATCCGGCGTACGGCGTCGAGCAGCTGGCGCGCCGACAGGCCCAGGACCAGTGGGACCTTGCCCGCCGCCGCGACCGTGTGCACCGCGTCCTCGAGCGCGCCGAGTGCCCGCTCGATCTCTCCGGGCGGCATCTCGACGTCGCCGGCGTCGACGACCCGGACGTCCTGGAGGGCGTCGACGCGGAGGGCGAGATGCGGACGTGACCCGTCGTGCGGCCGGTAACAGGTCTGCCTGATCGCCATCGGGCCGAACCTGGTCCCTGGCCGGTGGGAGGTGCCGCCGTCGAACGGGGCGCCGATCACGACGACGTCCGCGTCGGCCCAGTCCTCTGACCGGGTCAGGTCCACGGCGGGTACTCCGAGGAAAGTGAGGTCGGGGCCGAACTGTGCGCCGTACCGGGTCATGGCTGATTCCTATCAGGTGCACAGCAATCACAGCCATCCACAACTGATTCCGCGTCAACTTCGGCTGTCGGCCACTGAATCGCTTGCCGATTTCCAGTCGACCGTTCACGATGGGCACATGACCCAGCCGGACTACGACCACCTCCAGCGTGCTGCCAAGGACCACCTCTGGATGCACTTCACCCGTCACTCGGCCTACGACAGCGCCGACGTGCCAGTGATCGTCCGCGGGGAGGGCCCCTACATCTGGGACGCCAGGGGCAAGCGCTACCTCGACGGCCTGGCCGGGCTGTTCGTCAGCCAGCTCGGGCACGGTCGCGCGGACCTCGCCGAAGCCGCGGCCGCCCAGGCCCGCGAGCTGGCGTTCATGCCGCTGTGGTCCTATGCCCACCCGGCGGCGATCGAGCTCGCCGAGCGGGTCGCCGGTCACGCGCCGGGAGACCTGAACCGGGTCTTCTTCACCAGCGGTGGCGGCGAGGCCGTCGAGACCGCCTGGAAGCTCGCGAAGAACTACTTCAAGCTCACCGGCAGGCCGATGAAGCACAAGGTCATCAGCCGGGCCATCGCCTACCACGGCACGACCCAGGGCGCCCTCTCGATCACCGGACTGCCGCTGCTCAAGCAGCAGTTCGAGCCGCTGGTGCCCTCGACGTTCCGGGTGCCCAACACCAACATCTACCGCGCCACCGAGCACGGCGCCCCTGAGGGACTGAGCCCCGAGGCGTTCGGCCGCTGGGCCGCCGACCAGATCGCGGTAGCGATCGAGAACGAGGGCCCCGACACCGTCGCCGCCGTGTTCCTCGAGCCGGTGCAGAACGCCGGTGGCTGCTTCCCGCCCCCGCCCGGCTACTTCCAGCGCGTCCGCGAGATCTGCGACGAGTACGACGTCCTGCTGGTCTCCGACGAGGTGATCTGCGCCTTCGGCCGGCTCGGCCACCTGTTCGGCGCCGAGCGCTACGGCTATCAGCCCGACATGATCACCTGCGCCAAGGGCATCACGTCCGGCTACGCCCCGCTCGGCGCGATGATCGCCTCCGATCGGCTGATGGAGCCCTTCCTTCACGACGGCGCGATGTTCGCGCACGGCTACACCTTCGGTGGCCACCCGGTCTCGAGTGCGGTGGGTCTGCGCAACCTGCAGATCTTCGAGGAGGAAAAGATCCTCGAGAACGTTCGCGACAACGAGGCATCCTTCCGGGCCACTCTCGAGCGCCTCAAGGACCTCCCGATCGTCGGCGACGTGCGCGGGGACGGATACTTCTACGGCATCGAGCTGGTCAAGGACAAGGTGACCAAGGAGACGTTCACCGACGAAGAGTGCGAGCGGTTGCTCTTCGGCTTCGTCTCCAAGCAGCTCTACGCCGAGGGGCTCTACTGCCGGGCGGATGACCGGGGGGACCCGGTGGTCCAGCTGGCCCCGCCGCTGATCTGCACCCAGGAGCACTTCGACGAGATGGAGCAGATCCTGCGGGTCGTCCTCGACAAGGCCGGCACGCTGCTCTGACCGCTGTAGCGAATCTCCTGGTTCGCCGCACTCAGCAGGTGGTCTGGACCTACGCTGAGACATGGCTGCTGAGGTTCGGAGCCGCCAGGCTCACCGCCGCGTAGCGGTGGCGTGCCTCGCTGCTGCACTCCTCTTCGGCTGCGGCGCAGATCCGACCGACGAACCGGGCGCCGCACCGTCCAGCGCTGGACCAGCATCGCCGTCTGGCACAGCCTCCGCGGCACCCCTTTCCGAGCGATTTGCCAGTCCGGCGCCGCCGCCTCGCGTCCCCGACTGCGAGCACCCGCAGAGGGCGGCGAACCGACGCATGGAGTACCCGTTGGCGCAGGTGTTCTGGCTCGTGACCAGCGACCTCGACGGTCATTCGGTACAAGCAGCGAGGAAGGCGCGGGACTCGGTGGAGCGGGCGGTGGCCAAGCTCCGCGAGAACTGTGGCAGCGTGCCCACCGCGATGCTCTCTCTCCGCAAACGCGTGCGCGAAGCCACGACGGCTCCAGTCGGCACCAGCGGCTTGAGGGCGATCGAGGGTGCGTTTGCGAGGTGGGTGGAGGCCACCGACGCCGGCGCAAACCCGCTGCAGGACGCGACCGCAGGATTGCGCGCATGCAGGCGTCTGGGCCATGAGATCAGGGCGGGCTACGCCCTCTGGTGGGACTACTCGCCGGACGGGAAGCGTTGGTGGGTTGAGATGCAGGTCGAGAACCGGACCGCCACGGGCCGACTGCTGGACCTCAGCGGAGAGATGTGGGTCACCGGATTGGTCGAGCCGCGCCCGGATCGATTCATGCCACGCGACGAGAAGAGGGGCGGGCGGCAGCTTGGCTGGGGTGGCTCGTCGGCCGACTTCATTTCCGCCCGGCCCTTCACCACGACCTCGCAGCGGGTCGGACTCGGAACGACCGGGTTCGCGTACACGACCAGCGAAGGCACTGTGTACGGCGTCCGCCCGAAGGTGTTTCTGCGCCACGCAGGGAACACATGCTCCCTGCCGGTCCCGCGGCACAACTAGAGCGCCGAGCGGTCGATCACGTCAGTCGGTGGTACCTGTAGTCGCCGTTCGGCATCCGCGTGAGGTAGTAGCGGGTGTCGTGGGCGCGGTGGTGGTGGAAGGAACACAGCAGCACGCCTTGGTCCAGGTCGGTATGGCCGCCCCTGCACCCAAGGCGTGAGGTGGTGGGCTTCGCACCAGGCAGCGGGGATGTCACAGCCGACGGCGCGGCACTCGCGGTCGCGGATCGCGAGTGCCTTGCGCTGGGCCGGGCTGAAGAGTCGACGTGCGCGGCCCAGATCCAGCGGCTGGGACTCTCCGCCCAGCACCGCCGGCAGGATCCCGGCACCGCAGGCCAGCCGCCTCGCCTCGCCAGCGGTGATCGGCGTTCCGGTCATGAGGCCGGCGGTCGCGAGCTCCTCGGTGAGCGTCTCCTGATCGATCGTGACCACCACCGTCGTGGTGGTCCCGCCGTGCTGGGGCAGCCAGCTCTCCGGGATGCGCTCCAGCAACGCGGTGAAGGCAAGCGCCAACGTCCGCGCGTAGGGCACGCGCTCCCCTGCGGGGGTCTGGCTCTCCCTCCGCGGTGAGGTGAACGCGTGGAGCTGGGTCAGCCACCGGTCCATGGCCGCATCCGGCAGCGTCACGACTGCTCTGGAGCGTCCGTTGCCGAGGCGCCGGTGGGTGATCGCCGAGTTGTCCCACGCCTCCTGCTCCTCCTTCGCGAGCAGCTTCGCCTCGTGCACCTCGGCCACGTCCGGCGCGAGGACCTCGAGGACGCGCCGGCCGAGGACCTTAAGGTCTCGGGGGCAGAAGTGAGCGGCCTCCTGCACCAGATGCTCCTCTGCCCGCCTGCGGAGATCGGGGTCGAGATCGGCCGGGAGGTCGTCCAGGGCGTGACCGATCACCCTTGACTGAGCGGTCGAAACGGACCCTGCGGTGTAGGCCTCAGCCAGGATCGGCCAGCGTTGGTCGAGCCCGTCGGCGAGCCGTTGCGCCCTCCGACCCCCGGTGGGTCCTGCCGGGTCTCGTGGGCAAGCCAGGCGCCCGCGTGCCTGGTGCCGTGTGCATCGGCCACGTCGCCGGCAGCCGCGAGCGCCTTCGCCTTCAACGCCGCGAGCCGGGAGGTCTGGCGCTCCACCGCGACCAACAGCTCCTGCTTCTGGCTCGTGGTGAGGTACATCGGGTGGAGGTCTGCCACGTCGTCGAGCAGCAGTCCGATCTCGTCAACCGCTCGCAACAGCGGCGGCCGGAACGGAGCGACTGACTGGCTCATGCCCTCACGCTAGACGTCACCACCGACATGTCCCGACGCTCAGAACCCTTTCTCCACAGGTGAAATCACCGCAAGGACGATCGTCAGGTCGCGTGCGAAGTCGCAGGCCACCATGGCGCATCCGGCTACAGGCGGATGGGAACTCGTCGACTGGAGATGACCCTGCGGCATCAGTCGTGCTGCGGGAAGCCCAGGTCGATCCCGTGCCGGGTGGACGGGTCCGGCCAGCGGGACGTGACCACCTTGCCGCGGGTGAAGAAGTGGACCCCCTCCACGCCGTGGGCGTGGGTGTCGCCGAAGAGTGAGGACTTCCAGCCCCCGAACGAGTAGTAGGCCATCGGCACCGGGATCGGCACGTTGATGCCGACCATGCCC
Organism: uncultured Actinomycetota bacterium; assembly: GCA_963841625.1. GTDB lineage: Bacteria > Actinomycetota > Actinomycetes > Propionibacteriales > Nocardioidaceae > Nocardioides. Next base: position 1,459,428 of record CAWJDH010000009.1, read on the forward strand.
GACCTCGACCTCGCGCTGGAAGCGGCGGGCCGCTCCCCCGTCGCCGGTGAAGATGGCGGTGCCGTTGCCGTAGGGGTTGGCATTGACCAGCGCCAGCGCCTCGTCGTACGACGCGACCCGCACGACCGAGAGCACCGGACCGAAGATCTCCTCGTCGTAGATCGACATCCCCGGCCGGACCTGGTCGAAGAGGGTCGGTCCCAGCCAGAAGCCGTCGTCCTCGCCGTCCGGCTCGACCGTGCGTCCGTCGCTCACCAGCTCGGCTCCCTCCGCGACACCGGCGTCGACGTAGTCCCGGACCTTGTCCCGATGGGCGCCGGTGACCAGCGGCCCCATGTCGCAGGCTCGTCGGCCGTCGCCGGTGCGCAGGCCCTCGATGCGCTCCCCGATCAACGGAACCAGGGAGTCGGCAACGGGGTCGACCGCGACCACGACCGAGATCGCCATGCACCGCTCCCCCGCCGATCCGAATCCCGCGCTCACCGCCGCATCGGCGGCCGACTCCAGGTCGGCGTCGGGGAGCACCACCATGTGGTTCTTGGCGCCACCGAGCGCCTGCACCCGCTTGCCGTGCCGGGTCCCGCTCTCGTAGACGTGACGCGCCACCGGGGTGGATCCGACGAAGGACACCGCCGCGACATCCGGGTGCTCCAGCAGGGCGTCGACCGCGACGCGGTCGCCCTGGACGACGTTGAAGACCCCCGCGGGGAGCCCGGCCTCGGCCCAGCACTCGCCGATCAGCAGGGACGCGGACGGGTCCTTCTCGCTCGGCTTGAGCACCACCGCGTTGCCGCAGGCGACGGCGATCGGCACGAACCACAGCGGCACCATGGCCGGGAAGTTGAACGGCGAGATCACCGCGACGACGCCGAGCGGCTGGCGCAGCGAGTAGACGTCGACGCCGCCGGAGACGCCGTCGCTGAAGGATCCCTTGAGCAGGTGCGGGGCACCGCAGGCGAACTCGGCCACCTCGAGACCGCGCTGCACCTCACCCAGCGCGTCGTCGAGCACCTTGCCGTGCTCGGACGTGATCGCGGCGGCGATCTCCTCCCGCCGCCGGACCAGCGCCTCGCGGAAGGCGAAGAGCACGGCGGTACGACGCGCCAGCGACGTCGCGGCCCACTCCCGGCCCGCTTCGAGGGCCTCGGCCACGACGGCCGACACCTCCTCGCCGGAGGCGAAGGCGACCTGCGCGGCCACCCGGCCGGTGGCGGGGTCGTGCACGTCACCGCACCGATCTGCCCGTCCGGGCCACGGGGCACCGTTGCGCCAGTGCCCGATGGTGGACGGCGCCGAGCTCATCACTCGGCCTTCCGGCGGCGCCACAGGGTTCCGACCATCACGATCAGGAACGAGACGAGGAACATCAGGCTGCCGACGACGAAGAGCTGGGCCGGGAAGTCCTTCAGCTTGGCGCCGTAGATGTAGAGCGGGAAGGTGACCGACTGCCCGGCGGTGAAGTTGGAGACGATGAAGTCGTCGAAGGACAGCGAGAAGGACAGCAGGGCCGCCGCCACGATCCCCGGCATCGCGAGCGGCAGGGTGACCAGCCGGAAGGTCTGCCACTCCGTGGCGTAGAGGTCCATCGCCGCCTGCTCGAGGCGGTAGTCCATGCCGGAGAGCCGGGCCTTGACCGTCACCACCACGAACGACAGGCAGAACAGCACGTGCGCGATGACCAGCGAGGTGTAGCCGAGGGCGCCGTCGGCCCCGATCGACACGAACATCGCCAGCAGTGACGAGCCCATCACCACCTCGGGCGTCGCCATGGGGAGGAAGATCAGCAGGTTGGACGACGAGCGCCCGCGGAATGAGTGGCGTACGAGTGCGAAGGCCATCAGCGTGCCCAGGATCGTGGCGATCACGGTCGCCGTCGCGCCCACCAGGAGGCTGAGCTTGAGGGACTCGCACAACCCGTCCGGCTCGCAGATCGACGTCCAGTTGCTCCACGTGAACGACTCGAACTCGGCCGTGGCCGAGCGGCTCGACGGCTGGTTGAACGACAGCGCGAAGATGTAGGCGATCGGCACGAACATGTAGACCAGGACCAGGATCCCGACCACCAGGATCAGGTGGTCCCCGAGCCACCGCCTGGCAGGGCGACGGGCGCGGCTGGCCCCGCCGGTCCCCCCGGTCTCCGGGGACACCCGCTCGGGGGTCGCGACGGTCGCCATCAGAGCAGGTCCTCGGTGCCTGCCCGCCGGACGTACACGACGACCATCGCCACGACCACCACCATCAGGATCAGCGAGAGGCTCGCGGCCAGCGGGTAGTTGTGCTCGGTGAGGAAGGCCGACTGGATCCGGTTGCCGACCATGTACTGCTTCGGCGTGCCCAGCAGCTCGGCGTTGATGTAGTCGCCGCAGGCCGGGATGAACGTGAGCAGCGTGCCGGCGACCACGCCCGGCAGCGACAGCGGCAAGGTCACCTTGCGGAAGCCCGTGAAGGGGCTGGCGTAGAGGTCACTCGAGGCCTCGACGAGCCGGTAGTCGACCTTGTCCAGCGACGCGAAGATCGGCAGCGTCATGAAGGGCATGAAGTTGTAGGTCAGGCCGGCGATCACGGCTACCGGGGTGGCCAGCAGGCGACCGTCGTCGGGCAGGACCGCGATGAACTGCAGGAAGTGGGTGACCGGACCCTCGTCGGCGAGGATCGTGCGCCACGAGAGCGTCCGCAGCAGGAAGCTGGTGAAGAACGGCGCGATGACGAGCACCAGCATGACGTGCTTCCAGCGCCCGGACTTGAAGGCGATCGCATAGGCCAGCGGATAGCCGAGCATCAGACAGAGGGCGGTCGCGGTGCCGGCGTACACGAACGAGCGGAGGAAGAGGTTCCAGTTGTCCTGCAGGGCGTCGACGTAGTTGCCGAAGTGCCAGGTCATCTCGTAGCCCTGCTCGAACGAGCCGCTCGGGTCGTAGAGCGAGGTGAAGAACAGCTGGATCGTCGGGAAGACGAAGAACACGCCCAGGTAGAGCATGCCCGGGACCAGCAGCAGCCACCCCCAGCCGCGGCGACGGGTGGTCTCGCCGTCGACCGTGGCCTCGGTGGCCACGCTCATTCTGTGTCCTCCGGCGTGATCATGCCGGCGTGCGCATCCTGGCCGGCGTCGAGCAGGAACGCGTGTCCCCGCGACCAGGCGAGGTCGACCTCGTCACCGTTGCGGAACGGCGCCCGTTGTCCGGTGTTCTGCTCGAAGACCATGATCTCCTGGCCCCACGGCATCGCGACGAGGTACTGGGTGCTGACACCGACGAAGCTCACGTCGGTGACCCGGCCACCGGTGAGCACGTTGGCTCCCCCATGCTCCTCCGAGCCGGCTTCGCTCGCGAAGATCTTCTCCGGCCGGACCCCCAGCCAGCCGCGACCGTCCGTCGTGTGGGAGCGGCTCGCGTCGACGCCGACCTTCTGACCGTGGCAGTCGACCACGACCACGCCGTCCGACGATCCGGTCACGCTGGTCATGATGAGGTTCGACTGGCCGAGGAAGTTGGCCACGAACGTCGTCTGCGGGTTCTCGTAGAGCTCCCCGGGCGCCCCGAGCTGCTCGATCACGCCGTGGTTCATCACCGCGATGGTGTCGGCCATGGTCATGGCCTCCTCCTGGTCGTGCGTGACGTGCACGAAGGTGATGTCGATCTCCGTCTGGATCCGCTTCAGCTCGATCTGCATCTGCCGTCGCAGCTTGAGGTCGAGCGCACCCAGCGGCTCATCGAGGAGCAGCACACCTGGCTCGTTGATCATCGCCCGGGCCAGCGCCACCCGCTGCTGCTGCCCACCTGAGAGCTGGGACGGTTTCCGTGAGCCATACGAGGCCGAGCTCGACGAGCTCGATCATCTCCTCGGTCTTCTGCTTGTAGTCGTCCACACCGCGGCGGCGGAGCCCGAAGGCCACGTTCTCGAAGACCGTGAGGTGCGGGAACAGCGCGTAGGACTGGAAGACCGTGTTGACCGGCCGCTTGTAGGGGCGCAGACCGGTGACATCCTCGTCACCGATCAGGACCCTCCCCGCGGTCGGGTCCTCGAGGCCGGCGACCATCCGCAGCGTCGTGGTCTTGCCGCACCCGGACGGACCGAGCAGGGCGAAGAAGGATCCCTGGGGAACCGTGAGGGTGAGGTCGTCCACGGCGACGAAGTCGCCGAAGTGCTTGGTCACGCCCTCCAGCCGGAGGTCGCGCCCGGTGTCACCCACTCATCACCTCGTTGAACTGGCGCTGGTACGTCGTCTCCTCCGAGTCGCTGAGCGACATGAACTGGTAGCCGGTCTCGAGGGTCTGGTCGTCGACGAAGATGAACTCGCTGTTGACGGCCGACTTGTCGAACTGCCCGATCTCGTCCTGGGCACCGGACACCGGGCAGAAGTAGTAGTTCCAGGCGGACAGCTTCGCCGCGTTCACCGGGTCGTAGTAGAAGTCCATCATCGTCTCGACGTTGGTCTTGTGCTCCGCCTTGTTGGGCACCAGCACGTTGTCGGTCCAGATGGCGAAGCCCTCCTCGGGCGGCACCCACTTGTACTTGCCGCCGCCGAGGAGGTTGATCACGTCGCCGCTCCATGCCTCGCAGGCCACCACGTCACCGGACTTCATGTCGTCGACGTAGTCGTTGCCGGCGAAGCGCCGGACCTGGCCGTTCTCGACGTAGCCCTGCAGGGACTCGATGGCGGCGGTGAACTCGTCACTCGGAGAAGTCCGAAGGGTCGCTGCCCTCCATGAGCAGCAGGAACAGCATGGTGTCCCGCATCTCCGACAACAGGTCGATCTTGCCCTTCAGGTCAGGGCGGGTGAGGAGCTCCTCGAAGCTCGACACCGGGTCGGTGAGCTCGGAGTTGTAGCAGATTCCGGTCATGCCGCTCTGCCACGGCACGCTGTACTCGCGCTCGGGGTCCCAGTCCGGCGACTTCAGGAAGTCGATCAGGTTGGCCTCGACGTTGGGCATGTTGGCGTGGTCGAGCTTCTGGATCCAGCCCAGCTCGATCATGCGGGCCGCCATGTAGTCGGTGACCACGAAGGCGTCGCGGCCCGTGGACCTGCAGTCCTGCAGCTGCGGCGACACCTTGGAGAAGAAGGTCTCGTTGTCGTTGACGTCGCCGTTCTTGTAGTCGACCGTGATGCCGCTCTCCTGCTGGAACTTCTCCAGGGTCGAGGTGTCCTTCGCCTTGACCGGGTCGACGTACCCGATCCAGTTCGAGAAGACCATGAGACTTCTCCTTCGAGCTGAGGTCCGTGCTGGTGCAGCTGCCCGCCTCGACCTGGGCACCCTCGGTGCCGCAGGCCGCGAGCAGGGAGGAGCCGCCGAGCGCGGCCGCGGAGAGCCCGGCACCGCGCAGAAAACTGCGCCGCGAGAATCCCGGTAGGTAAAGTCCTGACGTCATCCTCGCGAGCCTCCTGGTCATCTCCACTCAAGGGTTCGGATCGTGTCATGTGAGCGACGCCCGAACAAGCGAATCCGTCGGCTCGACACCATCTTGCAACTGATTCAGGTGATTGCACAGGCTTGTGGGGCAGTCGCCCCTACTGACAGCATGCCCGCCATGGCAAGGAAACCGCCCGCCGCGCTGGACGACGTGTCCAAGGCCATCATCGAGCAGCTGCAGCAGGACGGGCGTCGGTCCTACGCCGCCATCGGCAAGGTCGTCGGGCTGTCCGAGGCCGCGGTCCGCCAGCGGGTGCAGCGGCTGGTCGACAGCGGGGTGATGCAGGTCGTGGCCGTCACCGACCCGCTCGAGCTCGGCTTCGCCCGCCAGGCGATGGTCGGCATCCGGGTCAGCGGCCAGCTCGAGCCGGTCGCCGACGCACTCGCCGAGCTGCCGGAGATCGACTACGTGGTGATCACCGCCGGCAGCTACGACCTGCTGGCGGAGCTGGTCTGCGAGAGCGACGACCATCTGCTGTCACTGATCTCGGGCAAGATCCGGACCATCGAAGGCGTCGTCTCGACCGAGACGTTCATGTACCTCCAGCTGCGCAAGCAGACCTACTCGTGGGGCGTGCCCTGAACCGATCCCTGTGGGAGGACACCGCGCCTCCCCCCGTCCCCCGGGCACCGCTGGACGGCGACCTCGACGTCGACGTCGCCATCGTCGGCGCCGGGTTCACCGGGCTGTGGACGGCCTACTACCTGGCCCGGGCCGACCCCGCACTCCGGATCGCCGTGTGCGAGGCCGAGGTCGCGGGGTTCGGAGCCTCCGGACGCAACGGCGGATGGTGCTCGGCGCTGTTCCCGGCGTCCTCCTCCTCGCTGGCGACCCTCAGCGACCGCTCGGCGCGCCCTGGCCCAGCACCGCGCCATGCGGGCGAGCGTCCACGAGGTCGGGCGGGTGCTCGCCGACGAGTCGATCGACGCCCACTTCGCGCACGGCGGCACGATCTCCCTCGCCCGGAGCCCTGCCCAGCTGGCCCGGGCCCGCGCCGAGGTCGACGAGGCCCGGTCGTGGGGGCGTGGTGAGGAGGAGATCCGGCTGCTCGGTGTGGCCGACGCCCGCCAGGTGCTGGCCGGCTCCTCGGTCCACGGGGCGACGTACACGCCAGACTGCGCGGCGATCCATCCCCTGCGCCTGGCCCGCGGGCTGGCCGAGACCGTCGTCCGGCTCGGCGTACAGCTCTTCGAACACACACCGGTGCTGTCGATCGGTCCCGGGCGGCTGGTCACGCCCCATGGGGTGGTGCGGGCCGGCATGGTGGTCCGGGCGACCGAGGGGTACACCGTCAGCCTCCCCGGCGAGCGACGTCAGCTGGTGCCGATCTACTCGCTCGTGATCGCCACAGAGCCGCTCGGCCCCGACGTCTGGGAGAAGATCGGGCTGCGACGCCGCGAGACGTTCACCGACCAACGCCACCTGGTCGTCTACGGGCAGCGCACGGCCGACGACCGGATCGTGTTCGGCGGGCGCGGCGCGCCGTACCACTTCGGATCTCGCATCCGGCCGGGCTTCGACCGCGACGAGCGGGTCTTCGCGCGGCTCCGGGAGGCGCTGGTCGACCTGCTGCCGGTGCTCGCCGGCACCTCGATCACGCACTCCTGGGGTGGCTGCCTCGGGGTGCCGCGGGACTGGTGCGCCTCGGTCGGCCTGGACCGGGGAACGCGGGTCGCCTGGGCCGGCGGTTACGTCGGCGACGGAGTGAGCACGACGAACCTGGCCGGCCGGACGCTCCGCGACCTGATCCTGGGGCGGGAGACCGACCTCGTCCGGCTGCCCTGGGTCAACCACGCGTCGCCCCGGTGGGAGCCGGAGCCGCTGCGCTGGCTGGGCGTCAACGCGGGCCTGCGGGCCATGGCCGCCGCCGACGTGGAGGAGCGGCTGACGGGGCGCCCGAGCCGGATCGCCGGGCTCGTCTCACCGCTCCTCGGCTGAGAGGATCCGGACATGAGTCCACGAGCCCTGGTCCGTCGTCCGAGCCCCCGACTGGCGGAGGGGCTGCTGACCCACCTCGACCGCACTCCCGTGGACCCCGACCTCGCCCTGCGCCAGTGGGAGGGGTACGTCGCAGCCCTGGCCGACGAGGGCTGGGACATCACCGAGGTCGCCGCCGCCGAGGACTGCCCCGACTCGGCGTTCGTCGAGGACACCGTGGTGGTGTACGGCGACCTCGCCGTGATCAGCCGACCGGGTGCCGTCGAGCGCCGGCCGGAGACTGCCGGCACCGAGCAGACCCTCGCCGGCCTCGGCTACCGGATCGCCCGGATCGAAGAGCCAGGGACCCTGGACGGCGGCGACGTCCTCAAGCACGACGGCAAGGTCTGGGTCGGGTTGGGCGGCCGCACCAACCGAGCCGGCCTCGACCAGCTCGCCGACCTCCTCGCCCCCCTCGGCGCCGAGGTGTTCGGTGTTCCGGTGAGCCGGGTGCTGCACCTGAAAACGGCCGTCACCGCCCTGCCCGACGGCACGGTCGTGGGTTTCGAGCCGCTGGTGGACGACGTGGCGGTGTGGGACCGGTTCCAGCCGGTACCGGAGGAGCCGGGCTCGCACGTCGTGCTCCTCGGTGGCGACACCGTCCTGATGTCCAGCGCCGCCCCGAGGTCGCGGACGCTCTTCGAGGAGCTCGGGCTGCGGGTGGTCGCCGTCGACATCGGGGAGTTCGAGAAGCTCGAGGGCTGCGTGACCTGCCTGTCGGTGCGGCTGCGCCACTCGCCTTAGCGCAGGCCGTTGGCCCGGGTCCGGGCCGGCTTCGCCGGCGTGAAGAACCACGCGTCGAAGAACCCGTTGAGGTTGGCGCCACTGATGCGCTCGGCCACCGCCCGGAACTCTCCGGTCGAGCCGTTGCCGTTGCGATGGCTCCGGACCCACGTCCTCATGACCCTCCAGAAGTCGGCGTTGCCGATCCGTTGCCGCAGCGCCTGGAGGGCCATCCCGCCGCGCAGGTAGACCCGGGAGTCGAACATCCTGGCGGCACCGGGGTTGCCGATGCGCAGGTTCCAGAACGGGTCGTTGCGCGCGGTGCTGGTGTAGCCGTCCGTCAGCCACGCGTGAGCGGACCTGCCCCCGTGCGTCTCGGCGTACCGGACCTCCATGAAGGTCGCTGCGCCCTCGTTGAGCCAGATGTCGCGCCAGTTCCTGACCGAGACGGAGTCGCCCAGCCACTGGTGGGCGAGCTCGTGGACCATCAGGGACGTCGATCCCCGCCCGAGGCCGGGATAGGTGGGGCGGGTCTGGTTCTCCAGCGCGAAGCCGGGGTTGAGGCTGGTGACCACGCCCCCGGTCGTCGAGAACGGATAGGCGCCGAGCTGGCTCTGCAGCCAGCGCACGAAGGCCGGCGACCGTCTGAGCATGGTCATCGCGACCCGGCGCTGCGCCGTGGGGATCCCCTTCGACGCCGCGACGTACCACGGCAACCCGCGGCTCACCCCCCGGTCGACCGTGAAGGACCCGGCGGCGAAGAACGCGAGGTACGGCGCCATGGGCTCGAGCGCGCGCCAGTGGACCGTGGCCAGGTCGTTGCGGACGGTGCGCCCGACCCGGCGCCCGTTGGCGATGACCTGCCTGGCCTTCGGGACCGTCACGTGGATGTCCATCCGGGCCTTGTCCCGCGGGTGGTCGTTGCTGGGGAACCACCAGGGCGCCATGTGCGGCTCGTTCATGGTGACGACCTCGTCCGCGTTCGCGAGCCAGTTCGACTCGCCGGCATAGGAGAGCCCGCCGGGCTGGCCCGCGTAGTCGATCCGGACCCGGAACGTCTGGCCCACGGGGATGAAGGTGGCGGGGGTGATCTGCAGCTCGTGGCGCACGGGCCGGGCGGCGCCGGCCGCAACGCCGTCGACCGTCACCCGGGACACCGGGAGGAGGAAGTCGAGGTTGAACGAGGACAGGTCCCGGGTGGCACGGACCGTGAGCCGGGTGAAGCCGGAGAGTCGTCCGGTGCTGAAGGCGTACCGGTCACGGATGTCGTACTCCAGCACGTTGATGCCACCGTTGCCGTCGCGCGGGAAGTAGCGGTCGCCGATCCCGTCGGAACCGGGTGTGGGCACGGCCCGCGACACTGCCGGGGCGCCGCTGGCGGAGAGCGTGAGGACGAGGCCCGCCGTGGTCATGCCCGCGACTGCGAGCGTCCGGCGGGTCATGTCACGAATCTATCCGACACGGCAATGCCGAGGCAGCCCCGAAAAGTCGGTTGCGCGGCCCCGGCCGGGTCCGCCACCATCGTGATCGGCCCGTGCCCGCGGGTGCCCCATCGACCGAGAGGAGCAGTGACATGACGACCACTGTCGTTGGCCTGTCCGCAGTCCAGCCCCTCTCACCGACACGGAGCACCCACCACCATGTCTCACGACACCGCCCCGCCCTTCCCGGGCCCGCTCGTCACTGACGAGCCGACAGACTCCCGCCTCGACGGGATCGACCCCGCCTTCGTCTTCGACTTCCGCTCGTACGACGACCCCGACGACACCGACCAGCGCTGGTCCACGTGGCACAGCGTCGAACCCCTCTGCCGCGGGCCGGAGCCGCGCCCGGACTGGGTCGTCACCTCCCAGGCCGCGATCGACACCGACCTGGGCATCCTCAAGACCGGCAAGGAGGCGGACGTCTACCTCCTCGAGCGCGCCGAGCCCGACGGCCCCTCGGTCGTGATGGCCGCCAAGCGCTACCGGGGCGAGGAGCACCGCACGTTCCACCGCTCTGCTGCGTACACCGAGGGTCGCCGGACTCGGAACAGCCGGGACACCAGGGCGCTGACGAAGAAGACCGCCCACGGCCGGTCGGTCGCCGCGGGCCAGTGGGCCTGGGCGGAGTGGGAGTCCCTCAAGCGACTCTGGTCGCTGGGGCTACCGGTGCCCTACCCCGTGCAGCTCGACGGGACGGAGCTGCTGATGGAGTGGGTCACCCACGACGACGAGTCCGCGCCGAGGCTGGCCCAGACCCGGCCCGAACGCGACCTGCTGAAGTGCTACTTCGACCAGGTGCGCGACGTCCTCGCGGAGCTGGCCCGGCACGGGATCGTGCACGGCGACCTGTCGCCCTACAACATCCTCGCGGCGGGCGAGCGCCTGGTGGTCATCGATCTTCCGCAGGTGGTCGACCTGGTGGGCAACCCGGCCGGGCCGGACTTCCTGCTGCGAGACTGCACGAACGTGTGCACGTGGTTCCGGGCGCGCGGACTCGAGGTCGACGAGCACGACCTGTTCGGGGATCTGCTGGCTCACGCCTTCTAGGGTCCTTGCCGTGAGGCACATCAGGGGAAGGGTCATCGAGGTCGAGTCGCTGCCGGAGCTGGACCACCGGCTCGCAGCCGGGGCGCGCTCCCTGGACGGCTGGCGCCTGACCTCGCTCGACCTCGTCGAACGCGGCGAGCTGCTGCGCAACCGCGAGGTCACGGGTGCGACGTTCCTGGGTTGCCGCTTCGCGCCCGGGGACGAGGCCGACCTCGAGGCCCGTGGGGCGATCGTCTTCCCGGCGATCCCCGACGTGCCGGTCGACGCCTACCGGGGTGACCTCTACTCACCCCTTGAGCTCTACGACGCTCCGACCTACCCGGCCTCTCTCGACGCTCGCGCCTACGGCTGGTCCCAGGTCCACGACAACCAGGACGCCCTGCTGGCCCGGACCCTCCACGACCACGCGATCGACGTGGCGCTCGCCGACTGGCTGGCCGGCAGGAGCAGGCCCCGGGTGGGGCTCATGGGAGGCCACGCGCTGTCGCGGGACGAGCCGGCGTACGTCGATGCGGCACGACTCGGGTGGCACCTCGGTTCGACGCTCGTCGTGGCCACCGGGGGCGGACCAGGGGCGATGGAGGCCGCGAACCTCGGCGCCTACCTGTCGGGCCACGCGATCGAGGTGGTGGACGAGGCGGTGGCCCGGCTCGCGAGGGTGCCGTCCTTCCGTCCGTCGGTCGGGGCGTGGGCGGACGCCGCCTTCGAAGTCCTCGAGTCCCGCCCGGACGGCGCCGAGTCGCTCGGCATCCCGACGTGGCACTACGGCCACGAGCCGCCCAACGTGTTCGCGACCGCGATCGCGAAGTACTTCCGTAACGCTCCGCGCGAGGCGATCCTGCTGCAGGCGTGCGACGCCGGCATCGTGTTCCTGCCCGGAGCCGGCGGGACGGTGCAGGAGATCTTCCAGGACGCCTGCGAGAACTACTACGCCGACGAGTCGTCGGTGGCGCCCATGGTGCTGGTCGGTTCGACGTACTGGACCCGCGAGGTACCGGCCTGGCCGCTGCTGACCGCACTGGCGCGCGGCCGCACCATGGAACCACTCCTGCACCTCGTCGACACCGTCGAGGAGGCCGCGCGGGTTCTGGGCGCGTGACAACCTCCCGAGCCGCTCGTTGAACCCCGCATGAAGCTCACCCGTCGAGACCTGTTCCGCGCCGCCGGCGCCATCGGCGGCGCGGCGGTCATCGGCGGGCTGGCTGCCGAGGCCGTGGCCGGTGTCGCCGTACGAGGCCGGACCACGCTCGACGTGACGCTCCGCAAGGGACCTTCAGGAGCCGGAGGTTATCGCCCGGTCATCCGCGCCGACGGCGAACCCCACGTGGTGCGCACCGACCTCGGGGCCCCTGCCCGTCGGGGCCGCGGCACACGCCGCAAGCCTCTGCTCGCGTTCGCTCAGCTCAGCGACGTCCACATCGTCGACGCCCAGTCGCCCATGCGGGTGGAGTACGTCGACCGGTACGACGACAAGGACCAGCCCGACGACCCGACGATCGGGATCTTCGGTGCTGCCTACCGTCCCCAGGAGGTGCTCACCGCCCAGATCGTCGAGGCGATGGTCCGGGAGATCAACCAGATCGGGGCCGGACCCGTCACCGGCAAGCCGCTCGCCTTCGCGATCCAGACCGGCGACAACTCCGACAACTCCCAGTACAACGAGATCCGCTGGAACATCGGCGTCCTGGACGGCGGCGAGGTGCGCGCCGACTCCGGCGACCTGACCCGCTACGAGGGCGTCATGGACGGCGACCCGACCTACTACGACACCCACTACTGGCACCCCGACGGCACCCCGGACGGCAAGGAGGACGACCAGCCACGCAGCAGGTACGGCTTCCCCGAGGTGCCCGGCCTGCTCGACGCTGCCCGACGTCCCTTCCGGGCCGCCGGTCTGGGCATGCCGTGGTACACCGCCCTGGGCAACCACGATCCCCTCGCGCAGGGGAACTTTCCCTCGACCATGCAGCTCAACACCGTCGCGGTCGGGCCGCTGAAGATGATCTCGCCGCCCACGGGCGTCAGCCAGGCGGACGTGCTGAACGCTCTGCGCGGCAACTACGCCGAGTTCGTCGCGGCCTTCGCCGCCACCCCGCACGTCCGGCAGGTCACGCCCGACCCCGATCGCCGGCTACTGCAGAAGGCCGAGATCGTCGAGGAGCACTTCGCCACCACCGGTACTCCGGCCGGTCACGGGTTCACCGAGACCAACCGATCCGACGGCACGGCCTACTACACGTTCGACCGCGGTCTCCTGCGCTTCATCGTCCTCGACACGGTCAACCCCAACGGCGAGGCCAACGGCTCGCTCGACCAGCCGCAGTTCGCCTGGCTCCAGGAGCAGCTCCGAACCGCTGCCGGCCGACTGGTCGTGGTCGTCAGCCACCACACGGCCAGCACGATGGACAACCCGCTCGTCGGCACCGGGGGCGACCCGGAGCCGCGGGTCCTGGGGGACGAGGTGGTCACCGAGCTGCTCGGTCACCGCAACGTCATCGCCTGGGTCAACGGGCACACCCACTCCAACAACGTCTGGGCCCACCAGCGGGAGGGTGGCGGCGGCTTCTGGGAGATCAACACCGCCTCCCACATCGACTGGCCCCAGCAGGCGCGGTTGATCGAGGTCGCGGACAACCGCGACGGCACCCTGTCGATCTTCGCCACCATGGTCGACCACGGTGCGCCGCTGTCGTACGCCGGCCGCCTCGACGGGCCGATGGGTCTGGCCGCACTGGCCCGCGAGCTGGCCGCCAACGACTGGCAGGAGCGGGACCAGGAGCGCCGCGGTACGCGCAAGGACCGCAACGTCGAGCTGCTCGTGGACGCGCCGGCGTTCCTGCGTTGAGAGTCCTCGCCTCCACGGTCGGGCAGGGTCCTGAGTCGTCGCCGACTCCCCGAGCCCTGCCCATCCAGGCGAATGCGCCCATCACTGAGCCGAACGGGTCTCGGCTGGGGCGGTTTCGTCGGGGTTGCGCGCGAGGAGGCTCGCTTCTCGGACGGCGTTGTCGTGGACGCGGGCGGGCCGGACGATCCGGCTGAAGGTGTCGCCCGTCAGCCCCGTCATCCTGGGACATCCGGCTGTTCAGGAACGGGAGAGCGATGAGGAGCGCGACGGCCAATGCCACCGCAACGACCAACGTCGTCCTGCCCGCACGACCCTGGCCATGGGAGATGGTAGCCTCCCAATCGCTCCATCCGCGCCGACACGGCTTGTCCGCATGGCTCACTCAGCGGGTGAGGCGGAGGTTGACCCAGGGGCGGGTGCCGCGACGTACTCAGGCGTCGGTCGCGGCCAGCTGGCCGCAGGCGCCGTCGATCTCGCGCCCCCGCGTGTCCCGCACGGTGGTGGGGATCCCCTTCGCCTCGAGCCGGCGCACGAACTCGCGCTCGTCGGCAGGGTCCGACGCGGTCCACTTGGAGCCTGGCGTCGGGTTGAGCGGGATCAGGTTCACGTGCACCCAGCCCCAGTCGCCGTACGCGTTGAGCACGTCGCCCAGCAGGTCGGCCCGCCAGGCCTGGTCGTTGATGCCGCGCATCATGGCGTACTCGATCGAGACCCGGCGCCGGGTCACCCGCGCGTAGTCCCACGCGGCCTCGACGCTCTCGGCCACGGAGAAGCGGGTGTTGATGGGCACCAGCTCGTTGCGCAGCTCGTCGTCGGGCGCGTGGAGGGACAGGGCGAGCGTCACCGGGATGCCCTCCTCGGTGAGCTGCCGGATCCGGGGGACGAGCCCGACGGTCGACACCGTCACGCCGCGGGCCGACATGCCGAGCCCGTCGGGGGCGGGATCGGTCAGACGGCGTACGGCGCCCATCACGGCGCGGTAGTTGGCCAGGGGCTCACCCATGCCCATGAAGACGACGTTGGAGACCCGGCCCGGACCGCCCGGCACCTCGCCGCGGGCCAGGGCCCGTGCTCCGGACACGACCTGCTCCACGATCTCCGCGGTCGACATGTTTCGCTGCAGCCCGCCCTGCCCGGTCGCGCAGAACGGGCACGCCATGCCGCAGCCGGCCTGGCTCGAGACGCACATCGTGACCCGGCCCGGGTAGCGCATCAGCACCGACTCGACCAGGGCGCCGTCGAACAACCGCCACAGGGTCTTGCGAGTGGTGCCGCCATCAGCCTCCAACGTGCGCAGCGGCGTCATCAGCGGCGGCATCAGTGCAGCGACGAGCTCCTCGCGGCCGCCCGCCGGGAGATCGGTCATCCGGTCGGGCTCGTCGACGAGTCGCGAGAAGTAGTGGGTCGACAGCTGCCGGGCCCGGAATCGGGGCAGACCCAGCTCACCGGCGAGGTCGGCGCGCTCGTCGGCCGTCAGGTCGGCGAGGTGGCGCGGAGGCTTGCGGCGACCCTTGGGCTCCTCGAACACCAGCGGCAGCGGCTTCGGGGCCCCGGGTGCGTCGTCGGGTCGGGGGGCGGGGCTGTCGGACATCAGGCCCCGATCATCCCATCCCGGCGTGACGGTGCCCGAATCGTCGTGGCGGGGCCCGGCCGCGATCAGCCCTGCGAGCGGACCATGAAGTAGAGCACGAGCGAGGCGACGCACAGAACGACCAGCGTGGTCAGGGCCATGCCGATGAACATGTAGGTGCCGAAGCGTCGGGTGCGCGGCACCGCGGTCAGGACTGCCGGCACGGCCAGCATCAGCAGGATGTAGGGGAACAGCCGCTCGGCGGTCTCGTAGTCGAAGAGCAACCTCAGGATCCCGGCGTAGGCGCCGGGTACCAGCATCACGGAGAGCATGCCGGTGAAGAAGCCGGCCAGGGCTTTGAACGTCGCGTGGTCGCGGTGCCACCAGCTCGGCGACTCCCCGCTCGTGTCCTGCCCCGTGACTTCCTCGGTGGCCCGCTCTGTGGTCATCGCCAGGATTCTCCCAGATGTACGAGCCTTGCCGCACGGCGGCACCCCGGCCACGCTGGGGTGATGGAGGTGCGTTTCCTGGACGCCGACGGCGCCCATCCCGCCGCGTCCGACGCCGCCGGGTTGTTCGAGCGCCGGGACGGGTTCGTCTGGGTCGACGTACCGAGCTGGAGCGACGAGGCCGAGACGGTGCTCGAGCGCCTCGGCTGCCACCCGCTGGTGGTCGCAGGCTGTCGCCAGCGCAACTACGTGCCCACCGTGCACGGTTACGCCGACCACGTCTTCGTGACCACGCAGTCGCCGTCCCTCGGCGACGCCGGCCACGTACATCTCCTGGAGCTCGACCAGATCATCGGCCGCCACTACCTCGTGACCGTCCATGGCCCGATCAACCCCGAGGTCGACCCTGCCCGTGCCCTCGTCGAGACCGCCGGGGTGCTGTCCCGGATCGAGGAGGGACGGTTCCGCCCCAGGTCACCGGCCGAGCTCTCCTACGCGATCACCTCGGCGGTGGCCCGCCGGCAGAGCGGGGTGATCCGCGAGGTGGCCGGCAAGCTCCCCGGGCTGGAGAGTGAGGTGATGGTCTCCCAGCTCCGCAACCCCGAGGGGCTGCTGGAAACCATGTTCCTGATCCGTCACGAGCTGATCACGACACGCACGATGGCGGCGCAGTGCCACGACATCTGGGTGCGGCTGGCGGGCATCCAGCGGCTACCCGACGACGAGGATGCCGGGTTCGCCCGCGACATCGCCGAGCAGTTCGACCGGGTGCGGTCGCTGGCCGACGGTGAGTCACAGTTCCTGTTCGGGGTGATCGAGCTCTACCAGACGAAGGTGCACACCAAGATGACCGTCGCGATGGAGCGGCTTGCAGTGATCGCGGCCGTCACGCTGCCGATCACGGCGATCGCCTCGATCATGGGTATGAACGTGATCGTCAACGGAGAGACCCAACCCGGCCCGCTCGCGATCGCTCTTGTCGTGATGCTCGCGATCAGCCTGCTGCTGCTGCGGTGGGCCCGCCGCCAGGGCTGGTGGTGACCCCCGGTCGGTCAGAAGACCAGGTAGTGCAGCAACAGCCAGACCGGCGCGATGGTGGCCAGCAGCGAGTCGAGCCGGTCCATCAGGCCACCGTGGCCCGGGATGACCTGGCTCATGTCCTTGATCCCGAGGTCGCGCTTGATCACCGACTCGCACAGGTCTCCCAGCGTCGCCATCACCGCAGCGATCAGGCCGAGGATGATCCCGACCCACCAGTCGCCCTCGAGGAAGTAGACGACCAGGGCCCAGCCTGCGGCCACGCAGAAGACGACGGAGCCCGCGAAGCCCTCCCACGACTTCTTCGGGGAGATGACCGGCGCCATCGGGTGCCGGCCGAAGAGGACCCCCGCGAAGTAGCCGCCGATGTCGGAGGCGATGGTCACCAGGATGAACACGAGGATCCCCCGAACCCCGTCGTCCCAGCGGTCGAAGTCGCGGGTGCCGCCCTCGGCCAGCAGCAGGGCAACGAACGACCCCAGGAACGGTACGTAGATCAAGGTGAAGACCGACGCGGTCGCGTTCTGGACGTAGCCCGGAACTCCGCGGCGCAGCAGCCACAGCATGATGACGAGGGCGGTCACGGCGGTGGCGGTGACCAAGGCAGCCGGCCCGAAGAAGTAGGCCACCACCACCATGACCACGCCACCCAGCATCAGCGGCTGCTCCGGCAGGTCGATGTCCTTGGCCAGGAAGCCCTTGTGCAGCTCCCAGATCGCCACCACGACCGCGCCGGCCACGATCAGCATGAAGGCCGTCTTCCAGAACACCAGCGACCCGACGATGCCCAGCAACAGCACGACACCGGAGGCGACGGCGACCGGGAGGTCGCGACCCGCCCTGCCGTGGTTGACCTGCGGGGCAGGGGCGGGGTCGGTCATCTGGATGTGGCGAGCGTCGCGGTCGTTCAGACCTCGATCAGCTCGGCTTCCTTGTTCTTGAGCATCTCGTCGATCTCGTCGGTGTGCTTCTTGGTCATCCCGTCGAGCCGCTTCTCGGCGCCGGTGACGTCGTCCTGGCCGACCTCGTGGTCCTTCTCGAGCTTCTCGAGGCTGTGCTTGGCCGTACGTCGCAGGTTGCGCACCGCGACCCGGCCGTCCTCGGCCTTGGCCCGGGCGACCTTGATGTACTCCTTGCGGCGTTCCTCGGTGAGCTCGGGGAAGACGCAGCGCAGCAGCTTGCCGTCGTTGGCGGGGTTCACCCCGAGGTCGGAGTCGCGGATGGCCCGCTCGATGTTGCCGATCGCGCCCTGGTCGTAGGGGGAGATCAGCACGATCCGTGCCTCGGGAGAGGTGAACGACGCCAGCTGCTGCAGCGGCGTCGGCGTGCCGTAGTAGTCGACCAGGATCTTGCTGAACATGCTCGGGTGCGCGCGTCCCGCACGGATCGCCGCGAACTCCTCACGCGTCGCCTCGACCGACTTGTTCATCTTGTCGTCGGCCTCGTGGAGGATGTCGTTGATCACGGCTGTTCCCTTTCGCTGCGTTCGGCGAGCCGGTCCCGGTCAGCCTGCGCTGACCAGCGTCCCGATCTTCTCACCCCGGACGATCCGCAGGATGTTGCCCTCGCCCTGCATCCCGAAGACGATCATGGGCAGCTTGTTCTCGCCGCAGAGCGCGAACGCGGTCTGGTCCATGATCCGCAGCCCCCGGGCCATCGCATCCGCGTAGGTCAGCTCGTCGAACTTCTCGGCCGTCGGGTCGAGGCGGGGGTCGGCGGTGTAGACGCCGTCGACGCCGCTCTTGGCGACCAGGACGACGTCGCACTTGCTCTCGAGCGCCCGCTGTACCGCCACCGTGTCGGTGGAGAAGAACGGCATCCCCATCCCGGCTCCGAAGATCACCACGCGCCCCTTCTCGAGGTGACGGATGGCGCGCCGCGGGATGTAGGGCTCGGCGATCTGGCCCATCGTGATCGCGGTCTGCACCCGCGTCTCGACGCCCTCCTTCTCGAGGAAGTCCTGGAGCGCGAGGCAGTTCATCACGATGCCGAGCATGCCCATGTAGTCGGCCCGGACCCGGTCCATGCCGCGCTGCTGGAGCTCCGCGCCGCGGAAGAAGTTGCCCCCGCCGGTGACGACCGCGATCTGGACGCCGGCCTTGGCCACGGCCGCGATCTCGCGCGCGATGGCCTGCGCGACGTCGGGGTCGACCCCCACCTTGCCGCCGCCGAAGACCTCGCCGGAGAGCTTCAGCAGGACACGGTTGTAAGACGTCACGCGGGATCCCTTCGTACGTCGATGGCTGGACCGATCGCTGTCGAGACCCTACTCGTCAGCTGCCGACCTCGAAACGCGCGAAGCGCGTCAGCTTCACACCTGCCTCGTCGAGCACGGCCTTGACCGACTTCTTGTTCTCGGTGACCGACGGCTGCTCGAGCAGGACGACATCCTTGAAGAAGCCGTTGAGACGGCCCTCGGTGATCTTGGCGATCGCCTGCTCGGGCTTGCCCTCCTCACGGGAGGTCGCCTCTGCGATCTCGCGCTCCTTGGCCACGATGTCGGCCGGGACCTCCTCACGGGTGAGGTACTGCGGGCGCATCGCCGCGATCTGCATGGCGGCGGTCCGGGCGGCGTCGGCGTTGCCGTCGTACTCGACGAGCACGCCGACGGCCGGGGGCAGGTCGGCCGCGCGCTTGTGCATGTAGGAAACGCTCGGGCCGTCGAAGTAGGCAACCCGACCGAGCTCGATCTTCTCGCCGATGGTGATCGCCAGCTGCTGGACGACCTCCTCGACGGTCTTGTCGCCGAGCTTGACGCCCTTGAGCGTCTCGGGGTCGGCGAGCCTTGGCCGCGTCGGCGGCTTCGGCGATCTGCTGGGCGGCGGCCACGAAGTCCTCGCCCTTGGCGACGAAGTCGGTCTCGCAGTTGAGCTCGACCAGCGCACCGCCCGCGGTGGCGACCAGGCCGGCCGACGCCTCCCGCTCGGCGCCGCGCTTGGCGGCCTTGGCGGCGCCCTTGACGCGGAGCAGCTCGACGGCCTTGTCGAAGTCGCCCTCGGCCTCCTCGAGTGCCTTCTTGCAGTCCATCATTCCGGCGCCGGTCAGCTCGCGGAGCTTCTTGACCTCGGCCGCGGAGAAGCTAGCCATGTTCCTTCTTCCTCGAAGTTCTGGAGGTGGTGTCCCGGTGACGCGCCCGGTCAGGCGGAGGCGTCGGACTTGGACTCGGCGTTGACGAAGCCCGCGGCCTCGGCAGCTTCCGCGGTGCGGAACCAGACCTCGGCGTTGGTCCGGTCGTACCAGGGGCTGCTCGGGGCGTGGAACTTCTTCGACGTCTTGTTGCCCTTGATCTCGAAGCCCTCGGGAGCCGAGCCGTCCTCGCGCGCAGCGGCCGAATCGGGACCGAACTCACCCTCGTCCTCGGTGGCCGGAGCCTCGGTGGCCGGAGCCTCGGTGGCCGGAGCCTCGGTAGCCGGAGCCTCGGACAGCCGCGTCGGCCGCAGCCTCGGCCTGGGGGGCCTCCGAAGCGGCACCGGTGGCCTCCGAGGCGGGGGTGGCGGTCGCGGTGGCGTCTCCGCCCGTGGCCTCGACCGCCGTCTCCACGACGGTCTTCTCGTCAGCGGGCTTCTCGTCAGCCGGCTTCTCGTCAGCCGGCTTGTCGGCCTCAGGCTGGTCAGCCGCCGGCTTCTCGGCAGGTGCCTTGTCGGCGTCGCCACCGAGCAGCTCGCGCTCCCACTCGGCCAGGGGCTCCTCGGCGCCGACCGCGGCGGCCCCCTCGGTGCCGGCCTTGGCGCCCGAGCGGGCGATCAGGCCTTCGGCAACCGCGTCGGCGACCACGCGGGTGAGCAGGCCGACGGCGCGGATGGCGTCGTCGTTGCCCGGGATCGGGAAGTCGACGAGGTCCGGGTCGCAGTTGGAGTCGAGGATGCCGATGATCGGGATGTGCAGCTTGCGCGCCTCCTCGACGGCAAGGTGCTCCTTGTTGGTGTCGACGATCCACACGGCCGCGGGGGTCCGGCTCATCTCACGGATTCCGCCGAGGGACTTGTTGAGCTTGTCCCGCTCGCGGCGCATCTGCAGCAGCTCCTTCTTGGTGCGGCTGCTGCCGGCCACGTCGTCGAAGTCGATCTCGTCGAGCTCCTTGAGACGGTTGATCCGCTGGTTGACGGTCTGGAAGTTGGTGAGCATGCCGCCCAGCCAGCGCTGGTTGACGTAGGGCATGCCGACCCGGGTCGCCTGCTCGGCGATCGCCTCCTGGGCCTGCTTCTTGGTGCCGACGAACATCACGGTGCCGCCCTTGGCGACGGTCTCCTTGATGAACGCGTAGGAGCGGTCGATGTAGGCCAGCGACTGCTGAAGATCGATGATGTAGATGCCGTTGCGCTCGGTCATGATGAAGCGCTTCATCTTGGGGTTCCAGCGTCGGGTCTGGTGTCCGAAGTGGACGCCGCTCTCGAGCAGCTGGCGCATGGTCACGACTGCCATGGGATCTGGTCTCCTGTTGTGGAGCCGCAGGCCGTTGTCGCCGCCCTTGAACCAGGGCCGGCCGGTCGCGCGCTCCGTTGTTGTTTCGGTTGTCGCAGCCGACGGGTGTCGGCTGCCCTGACGCTCGCGCGTGGTCCCACCCGATCCGGAGATCGGGACCTCATGTGACCAGCGCCCGCGGGGCGGCCCGGGCCGGAGCGGCTCGGTCCGCGGTCTGCAAGCGTGCGAAGTCAATCCGGGTGGATTGCTGGCGACAGCGTAGTCGAGCGCGGGTCACGCTCGCCAATCGGTGTACGGCGGGCCATCTGGCCTCCACACCCACCGCTCCCGCACGGGGTGTCCACAGCCTGGCACCGGCGGCCCCCGCGGCGCGACGGGGGCGGGCAGGGTCGAGGCCATGTCACTGCTCACCGCCGTCTCGGCCCGCGTCCCCGGGCTGGTGCTGGTCGTCGTCCTGAGCGTGGTGGCGGCCCTGGTGCCGGCGCCGGCGCTCGGCACTCCCGGGGACGCGGACCCAGTCGGCGTGTGGCCCCTGCGACCGCGCCCCGAGGTGGTCGCCGATTTCGATCCCCCGCTCGATCCGTGGGGATCGGGTCACCGGGGCGTCGACCTGCTCGGCTCGGCAGGGCAGTCGGTGCGGGCCGCCCTGCCGGGCCGGGTGACCTTCTCCGGGATGCTCGCCGGGCGTGGCGTCGTCGTGGTCTCCCACGGAGACACCCGCACCACCTACGAGCCGGTCTCGGCCGACGTCTCCGTGGGTGACACCGTGGCCGCAGGTGGCCGACTCGGACGACTGGAGGCCCTCGGCTCCCACTGCTTCCCCCGAGCCTGCCTCCATTGGGGGTGGCTACGCGGCGAGACCTACCTCGACCCTCTCGACCTGGTCGGCGGAGGTCCCGTCCGCCTGTTGCCGCTGTGGAGTGGAGCGACGATCCACACCCCTACCGGTTCGGACCACCTCCGGACCCCCTTGCCGGGCTACTCCCAGTGGCGCCCACCGTTGCTACGATTGTTGAAAGCGGTCGGATTCTTCGGGGGAGGAATGACTGATGGAGCGGATTCCACACCGTGAACTTCGGAGCAACAGCTCCCAGATCCTGCGCGAGGTTGCCGCAGGTGCGACCTACGAGATCACCAACAACGGCGAGGTGGTCGCGATCCTCGCCCCACCGGTGGCGACGACGCTCCGAATCCGTCCCGCGACACGGCACGGAGGATGGACCGAGATCACGCCGATCAAGGCTGAGGGTGCTGCTGCACCCGAGCTGCTCGACGAGTTCCGCGAGCCCGGCGCTTGATCCTCTACCTCGACACCTCGGCCGCCGTCCGACTCCTCGTCGAGCACCCCGAGACCGGAACCCTTCAGTTCTACCTCGACGAGATGTCGCAGCACGCCACGATCGTCTCCAGCGTCATGATCGAGACCGAGCTCCGACGGATCGCGGCGGATCGCGGCGCACCGCAGATCCTGGCGACCAGCATCCTGGCCGGGGTCAACCTGATCGACCCGCTCCGGTCGCACTTCGCCATGGCAGGACTCCTCCCGGTTCGTGGGCTGCGCAGCCTCGAGGCGCTCCACCTGATCACGGCCATGCGCGCCGAGGCCGACGTGCTGATCGCCTATGAACGACCGCTGATCGAGGCGGCCGCCAGCGTCGGACTGACGTCGATCTCGCCCGTGTGACCCGTCAGGGCTGAGGGCTCAGGCCCGAGGATGGGCCTGCCGATAAGCGCGACGGAGCCGGTCGGTGCTCACGTGGGTGTAGAGCTGGGTGGTCGCCATGGAGGCGTGACCGAGGAGCTCCTGGACCGACCGGAGGTCGGCTCCGCCCTCCAGCAGGTGCGTGGCCGCCGTGTGGCGCAGCCCGTGGGGTCCGATGTCGGGAGCTCCCGGAACGTCCGCGATTCGACGGTGGACGAGGGTACGCACCGCGCGCTGGTCGATGCGTCTCCCACGCGCGCCGAGGAACAGCGCTCCGCCGGCCCCGTCGACACGGAGCTGCGGACGACCCGCGACCAGCCACCGCTCGAGCGCCTGAGCGGCCGGGTGCCCGTAGGGCACGGAGCGCTCCTTGCGGCCCTTCCCGAAGACCCGCACGACGAGGCGTTCCCGGTCCAGGTCGTCGACGTCGAGGCCGACGAGCTCGCCGACTCGGATCCCGGTGGCGTACAGGAGCTCCAGCATGGCCACGTCGCGGAGCCCTGTCGGACTGCCGTCGTCGGCCAGCTCCGCAGCGGACCGGATCAGGTCCCGCGCCTCGTCGGAGCGCAGGACCGGTGGCAACGGTCGATGGGCCTTCGGGGAGGCGAGGCTGGCGCCGGGGTCGACCACGACCCGGCCGGTGCGCTTCAGCCAGGCGGTGAACACCCGGCCCGCGGTCGCCCGACGGGCAAGGGTAGTTCGGGACATGCCCCGGGTTTGTTGGTTGGCGAGCCAGCTGCGCAGGGTCCGCAGGTCGAGGGCAGACACGTCGTCGTGGCCGAACCGGCGGGCGTGCTCGAGGAGCCCCGCGACGTCGGCGACGTAGGCGCGGACGGTGTGCGTGGTCAGGTCCCGCTCCGCCGTCAGATGGCGCTCATAGTCGCCGAGCACCCGCGCGAACGCCTCCGGGAGCGCGGGCTCCGGCGGCGCAGCGCTCCGCTCAGTCATGCGGCGAGTCTAGAAGCAGCACCTCCCCGCTCCGGGGATCATCGCCGTGCAGCTTCGGCGAGCCGCCAGCCGGCTCCGGCTCTGATCACGAACCCACGGCCTGACAGGTAGGTCAGCGCCGTCTGCACCTCCAGCAGCCCGACGCCCGCCGTCGCCGCGATCGAGGCCAGTGGCGCGGGCTGGTGCACGGGCACCGCCTCCAGCACCCGGTGGTGGCGGCGGGTGAGCCGATCCCGCGGTCGCTCCGCTTCGCGCGGGGGCTCGAGGAGGTGGTCGCCCATGCCGCCGATCACCTCCAGGACGTCGTCAGGGCCGGTGACCAGGCTGGATGCACCCCGCCGGATCCAGTGGTGGACACCCTGCGACTGCGCGCTGGTCACCGGACCCGGGACCCCCATCACCGGCCGGGACAGGCTTTCAGCCCAGCCGGCGGTGTTGAGGGCGCCGCTGCGGATCGCCGCCTCGACCAGCACGGTGCCCCGGGTGAGCCCCGCGATCAGCCGGTTGCGGGCCAGGAACCGCACCTTGAGCGGCGCACACCCGAGCGGGAGCTCGGACACGACGGCACCCACCTGCGCCATGTGCTCGATCAGACTGCGATGAGCGGCGGGATAGGGACGATCCACACCGCACGCGAGCACCGCGACCGACGGCAGGTCGAGGGCCAGGGCGCCACGATGGGCTGCCTGGTCGATCCCGAACGCCGCACCCGAGACCACACAGTGGCCGGCACGAGCCACGCCGGCAGCGATCTCACCGGCGACGTGCTCGCCGTAGGTCGTCGAGGTGCGCGAGCCCACGATCGCGGTCGACTCGACCAGCTGGTCGAGGCAGACCGGACCACGGACCCACAGCCCGATCGGCACGCCGCCGAGGTCGGACACGGGTTCGGAGTGGGCCAGGTCGTCGAGCTGCGTCGGCCACTCGGCGTCTCCGGGGATGACGAACCGAATGCCGCGACCCTCGGCCTGCTCCAGCTCTCGGACGGGATCGACGCTGTCCAGCCTCACGGCCGTGTCGGCTCCCAGGTCGCCTTCGGCCCGGTGGGCGATGATGTCCTCGTAGAGCCGCACCGCGCCCACCTGGGCGAGGGCGCGCGCGACCCGGAGGTCGGCAGGTTCGGTGAGCCGCGTCAGGGCAGCCCTGGCCAACCGCTCATCGATCACGAGACCGCCCTCCGGATCGCGGCGGTCTGCAACGGCTCGCCCTGTCGCAGCGCGAGCGCTGTGCGGGTGTGCTCGACAGAAGGCGCCCCAGCCCCCGCGAGGTCGGCCACCGTCCAGGCGAGCCGCTGGACCCGGGTGGCCCCGCGACGGCTCAGCTCACCCTTGTACATCGCGTCGTCGACGACACGTTGCGCGCTGGGCGAGAGCGGCCACTCCCGGAGCAGGACGGGCCCGGGGACGTGTGCGTTGAGGCGCCAGCCGCGGTCCAGGTAGCGCGCCTCCTGCCGGACCCGCGCCGCGACCACCCGTTCACGAACGGCTGCGGACGTCTCGGGGGCGGACCACTGGTCGCGTTGCTGGTGTGGTCGGAGCGGTTGCAGGTGTCGCGTGATGTCGATCCGGTCGGTGATCGGACCGCGAACTCGCCTCAGGTAGTCACGACGCTGCTTCTCGGCGCACGTGCAGTGGTTGTCCCTGGCATCCGCCCGGTAGTCACCGCAGGGGCAGGGGTTGGCCGCGAAGGTGACGATGCCGCGCGCCGGATAGGTGACCGACTCCTCCCCGCGCGCAATGGTCACCTCGCCGCTCTCGAGGGGTTGGCGCAGGGCGTCGATCACATCGGTGCGAAGCAACGGGAACTCGTCGAGCAGCAACACCCCGCAGTGTGCGCGGCTGACCTCGCCGGGTCGGACGCGGCCGCTGCCACCGCCGAGAATGCTCGCCTTGCTCGCGTCGTGGTGGGGCGCCGAGAAGGGCGGGCGCCGGATCAGGCCATCTCCCTCGCCGAGGGCGCCCGCCAGCGAGTGGAGGGCGGTGACCTCGATCGACTCCTCGATCGTCAGATCCGGAAGCACGCCGGGGATCCGCTCGGCCAGCGTGGTCTTGCCGCAGCCCTTGGGGCCGGAGAGCAGGAGGTGGTGTCCCCCGGCGGCGGCCACCTCGACCGCGTAGCGGGCCTCCTCCAGGCCGTGTACGTCGGCCATGTCCACCTCTTCGAGGCGCTCCTCACCGCGCCAGGACAGCAGCCGGCCACCGGACATCGGTGCGACCGGCGGCGCCTCCGGCACCTCCTCACCGGACAGCTCGGCGACGACCTGTCCCAGCGAGCGCATCCCGAAGACAGTCATCCCGGGGACCATCGCCGCCTCGTGGGCCTGCGGCTCGGGGACGAACACCCGGCGGATGCCGCGCTGGGCGGCGGCCAGCACCATCGGCAGCACGCCGGGGACCGACCGGAGCCCGCCGCTGAGGGTGAGCTCGCCGATGAAGACCGAGGCGAACAGGTCGACGGTCGGCAGCTGCCCGTCGGCCTTGAGCACCGCCAGGGCGATCGCAAGGTCGAAATGGGTGCCGCGCTTGGGGAGGTCGGATGGTGACAGCAGGATCGTGATCCTGCGGCTCGCCGGCCAGATCGAGGTTGGTGTTGTGGACCGCCATCCGGCAGCGGTGGGGTGCTTCGTTGAGGGAGACGTCGGAGCGGCCGACCATGGTCAGCCCCGCTTGTGCCTGGGACACGTCGGCCTGTACGTCGACCAGGTGGCCGACTGCGCCGTCGAGGGCGATCGTGGGTGTCGAAGCGACGGGCATCAGCCGATCCCCCGCACGTGCTCCACCAGGGCTCGCCCTCTCGACGGGCGCAGCACCGCGACCAGGTCGACCCGGGTCTCGGGAGGGTGGACGCCGTGGTCACGCACCCAGCGCTGCACCAGCCGCTGTAGCCGCTCCAGCTTGGCGTCGGTGACCGCTTCGTGCGGCGAGCCGTGGGCCAGGCTGGTTCGGGTCTTGACCTCACAGCCGACCAGCGCCGGCCCGTCGCGCAGCACGAGGTCGAGCTCGCCCTCGTCGCAACGCCAGTTGCGATCGAGCAGCACCATGCCCTGCGCCACCAGATGTCGCGCGGCCACCGACTCGCCGTACGAGCCGAGCGCCCGGTTGTGTCCCCCTCGGGCCGGACCCGTCGCCGTGTCAATCTCGATGTCCGTCATCGGCTGACCTCCTCGCGGGCCAGCGTTTCGCGGTCCCCGGGGGAAAGGGGCGCGTCAGACAGGCGACTGTGGAAACTGTCGGCGGCAACCCGACCTGTGGACGGGAGGTGGTGTGCGCCCTAGCGGACGAGTCCGACGAGCCCCTGGTCCGGAAGGCTGACCGCGGCGTTGGGGTCCACTCTCATGGTGATGTTGGTGGCGTTGCCGTTGAGCTCGATGCTCGTGGTGACGTACTGCGCGTTGGTCAGGTCCAGGCTCGCCCCGCCGCTGATGATGAACGGATCGGCGTTGGGGACCATGAAGACACCGCGCACCTGGAACAGACCGCCTCCGGCCATGCCGTAGGTGGTGCTGCTGTTGGTCCCGCTCTCGCTCCACAGGGCAAGGTCCTCCGGGCCGTTCACGTCGTGCCACGCGGTGACCGCGGTGGCCAACGGGTCGCCGGTCGCCGGGTCGGTGGTCGCGTCCATGGTGTCGGGAGCCGTCCAGTCGATGCCGCCACCGTTCTGGTTGAACTGCCCGTTGCCGAGACCACCGTTGACAGTCGTCGGGCACGGGGCCGAGGTGGGAGCGGCCCCCGGCAACGCGGGCACGCAACCGGTGGAGCTGCCACCCATCATCATGACCGTGGTGCGGCACATCCGGAGCAGGCCACCGGTCTGCTTGAAGTCGCCGGTAGCGGACGAACATGACCGCCTTGCTGGCGCTCTGGCCGGTGTTGCAGTTGCCGCTGACAGCTCGGTGTTGCCGGTGGTGTGGACCTGGAGCTCCGCGCCGTTGCCCAGGCTGATGGCATCCGCGATTGTTCCCGTGGTTGCCGATGTAGACATGGTGTGCGTTCACCAGCTTCAGCTGCGCGCACGGGTTGACCCAGCCGCGGAAGTAGATGGTGCCGGCGAAGAAGGTGAGGGTCGTGTTGTCGCCCACGAACTTGTCGGCGCAATCGATGTAGAGCTTGTCTGTAGCGGTCAGACCGAGCGCGGTGATGTTGGCCTGAGTCGGCTTGCACGCGTTCACGCTCGTCGGGAAACTCTTCCATGAGGCGTCCGGTGGCCCGGCCGCGCCCAGGTTGAAGGCGACGGTGTTCGCCCCCGCGATGGCGGGTTTGACGCCGGGCATGAACCGCTCATCCACCAGCCGGCGGGTCACCAGGCTCCGCCCGGTGACCTCGATCGGGGTCCCGCTCCCGTTGAGCGTGCTGGCGCCGTGGACGTTGCCCAGCGAGTCGCGCAGGACGGTGCCGGCGAGGCCGTTGGCAGCAGCGACGGAGGTGACGGAACCGGGCTTCGTCGGGTCCGCGGCCGTGGGGTTCGAGGCCAGCGGCGCGGCGTAGGCGACGATCCCGTTGGCACCCAGGCCGCTGTAGACGTTGTTGCCGCCTGCAGCCGGTGCCGTCACTGTCAGCGTGGATGGTGCCGGGCTGGGTCTTGCCGTTGGGCGCCACCGCGCCCTCGACGTGGACGAAGGAGCCGCCACCGCTGGACCCGGTCTTGAGGACCGGGCATCCGGTCCGCTTCAGGAGCAGCATGGCCGGCGCGCTGTCTCCGGGGACGGACTTGACCCGGCCCACCGAGCGGATCTCGGTGTTGAGGTCCGAGGATGTGGCCAGGCTGCCGAGCCCGGGCTCTCGACTCTGCGAGATCGTGACGGCGAGCTGGTCGCAACCCTGGTACTCAGCTCCGCCGGCGTCGCCACTCGTGGCCGGAAGCGAGTCCTCGTCCCACAGGTGCGCGGCGCAGGACGTAGCCGCTCTCGATGGTGACGTCGAGAGTCGACCCCGTCCGAGGTCCCGGCCCAGTGCCACTTGGCCCAGGACGCCTTGTCGGTGGGCTTGCAGGTGGTGTTGCGCAGGGTGGTGGTCGGTGCAGCCGTTGCCGGTCGCAGCGCCGAGCCCGTTGGTCCAGCCGCTGCTCTCGCTGACGCCCGAGAACCGGTCACTGTTGGCCTTGAGGTACCTGACCGCGGTGCAGACACCCACGTACGGGTGTGGGATCCCGTCGCCGGTGTTGAGACCGTGCAGTCCGGCCAGCGTCGCCGCGTCCGCGGCAGACCGGTCGATCTGGCGGTCGATGCGAACCAGCCCGAAGTCGAGGACCATGGCCGTGACGACGAGCAGCGCGGTCATGCGACATCGCGACGATGATGGCCACGGCGCCGCGCTCGTCCCGCTCCCGGATCCGGCGCCGGCTCAGGGGGC
Source organism: uncultured Actinomycetota bacterium (assembly GCA_963841625.1). GTDB lineage: Bacteria > Actinomycetota > Actinomycetes > Propionibacteriales > Nocardioidaceae > Nocardioides. The sequence goes on from CAWJDH010000009.1 coordinate 1,488,391, forward strand.
GAGACACGTCGGTGCCACCTCCCGGCTGTAGAAGGCGACCGACTCCGCGCCGATGTGGAAGGTGAGGGCGGGGAAGGCGATGAGCTCGATGGTCGCCGGGCGCTCCATCCAGACCAGTACGGCACAGCTGCCGGCCGCCATGCTGGTCGGAGCGCTCGGGGCGGTGCCGCAGCTGGTGCCCATGGACTGGGCAGGCGTGGCGCCGGCGGCCGTCACCAGCTTGACGCAGATCTGGTCGTCGGTGACGGTCTCACCCGCGTTGAAGTAGACCTGCTTCACGCGTTCCTTTACCGAGGTGGCCCAGCCGGGCTCGGACATGTTGGTTGCCGCGCCGTAGCGGGCCCCCTCACGGGTCGCGTTGGTGGCGGCGAGGTGGTCGGAGAACGTCATTCCGGTAGAGATGATCCCGAAGAGGAGCATGAGCAGCAGCGGCATGACGAGCGCGAACTCGACCGCGGAGGCACCCCGCTCGCCACGCTGTCGACGCGCAGGGAGGGTCCAGTGCATATTGCCCCCCACCCTTCGACCGCGAGAACACGAACGGACAATTCCCCCGAAATGCTAGGGGTGGGGGCCGCTCCTGTCAGACGATCGATGAAACCCGGGCGCGCCGCCAGGTGCCCCTGACCAGCCCGAATCCTGTTCGATCAATCCTTCGGCGGGTCGATGTCGGAGGGGCTCAGCTCCTCGACGTTCACGTCCTTGAAGGTCAGCACCTTGACGTTCTTGGCGAAGCGGGCCGGCCGGTACATGTCCCACACCCACGCGTCGGTCATGGACACCTCGAAGAACACGTCGCCCGCTTCGGTGCGCGCCTTCACGTCCACCTGGTTGCACAGGTAGAACCGGCGGTCGGTCTCGACGACGTACTTGAAGATCCCGACGACGTCGCGGTACTCGCGGTAGAGGGTCAGCTCCATCTCGGTCTCGTACTTCTCGAGATCCTCGGCGCTCATGCGGAGCTCCTCTGCGTCGGGGTTGTCCGGACACGGCTGGCCGGCGGGCGTGACTGCCACCTCATTCTCCCCGGCGGGGAGTGCCTCGAGCCCGGCGGCCCGCCGGACGTTGACGAAACGCCACCGGTGCACCGGCGACGGACCGTGCTCGGTGAGGGCCGCGGCGTGGGCATCAGTGATGTAGCCCTTGTGCGTCTTGAAGTCGTAGGCCGGCCAGTCGCCGTCGAGGTCCACCATGATCCGGTCCCGGGTCACCTTGGCCAGGACCGACGCGGCGGCGATGCAGGCAGCGACCCGGTCGCCCTTCCAGACCGCCAGCCCGGGAACGCCGAGCCCGTCCACCGGGAAGCCGTCAGTGAGCACGTACGCCGGCGGCAGCTCCAGGAGGGCCACGGCGCGCCGCAGCGCCTCGACGTTGGCGACGTGCATGCCCAGCCGGTCGCACTCCTCGGACTCGATCACCACCACGGACCAGGCCAGCGCTCGACGTACGACGTGGTCGTAGCAGCGCTCGCGCGCCTTCTCGGTGAGCAGCTTGGAGTCGGCCAGCCCCGGGATGATGCCCGCCTTGCCGGCCGGGAGGATCGCCGCGCCGGCGACCAGTGGACCGGCACAGGCTCCCCGTCCGGCCTCGTCGACACCGGCGATCGGGTCGATGCCGGCACGCCGGAGGGCACGCTCGTAGCCGTAGAGGCCGGCGTCGCGGCGGACGGTCGATCCTCGGGGCAGGTCACTCACCGCAGGTCCACCACCGCTCAGGAGGCGTCCTCGACGTCGTCGAAGGTGTCGGGCCTCATGACCCACCGGAAGTGGTCGGCCGGCCACAGCAGCACGAATACCTTGCCGACGACGAGGTCGACCGGGACGTAGGGGTTGTCGGAGCAGTCGGTCTCCCGGCTGGTGCACAGATGGACCGTGGAGTCGGCGGAGTGGTTGCGGTTGTCGCCCATCACGAAGATGTGCCCCTCCGGGATCGGGCCGGCCTTCCAGTCACAGCCCCCGGGCATCGGGCCGCGACACGCGACGCCCGCCTCGTCCTTGACGTAGAGGTTCTCGTTGAGCGGTGTCCCGTTGACCGAGATCCGGCCCCGCTTGTCGCAGCACTTGATCACGTCGCCCTCGACGCCGATCACCCGCTTCACCAGGTGCCCGCCCTGCGGGTAGAGCCCGATCTTGGCCATCACCTCGGCCAGCGGGTTCGCGGGTCCGGCCGCCGAGGCGTCGTTGAGCCAGCCGCCCGGGTCCTTGAACACCACGACGTCGCCGCGCTCAGGCGTTCCCCCGAACCAGTAGGACATCTTCTGGACGAGGATCCGGTCGTTGCGGACCAGCCCGGGCTCCATCGACTCCGAGGGGATGTAGAACGCCTGGACGAACAGGGCCTTGATGACGACCGCGAGCAGCAGCGCGATCCCCAGCAGCAGGATCGTCTCCTGCCACAGGGGGAGATGCTTCTTCTTCTTGCGGCGCGCGTGAGGACCGCGACCCGGCCCCTTCGGGCTCTTCGTGTGCGACGGCAGTCGACTGGTCGCGGTCCTGGGAGGTCACGCTGAGAGCGTAACTATGCGCTGGCTGAGATCCGGGTCTCAGCCCTCGCGCCGCTCCTTGATCTTGGCGGCCTTGCCGCGCAGGTTGCGCAGGTAGTAGAGCTTCGCGCGGCGTACGTCGCCGCGGGTGACGACCTCGATCTTCTCGAAGATCGGGGAGTTCAGCGGGAAGGTCCGCTCGACACCGACGCCGAAGGAGACCTTGCGGACCGTGAACGTGCGGCCGACGCCGGAGCCGTGGATGCGGATCACGACGCCCTGGAAGATCTGGACCCGGGAGCGGTTGCCCTCGACGACCTTCACGTGGACCTTGATGGTGTCGCCGGCGCGGAAGTCGGGGACGTCGTCGCGCTTGATCGAGCTGCCGAGATCGGCAATGACGTTGCTCATGTCTCTCCTCGCGAGTGCCACAGGTCAGCCGCGGTATGGGGATGTCGCTTCAGTTGTGGACCAGCGGAGTTGGCCGGCGGCGTCATGCTCCCCCTGTGGCAGGAACCGACGCGGACCTCCGCACGCAGGGCGTCACGGACGATCCTTGTTTGGCCGACTGGGCCGGGGATTCAGTCTGCCACAGCCCCGTCGTACCGCGGAAATCCGGATAGTCCCTGAATCTTGGGCCCTCTCGGGGGGTCCAACCCGGCCCAAGGTTCGGGGACTATCTCGGCTTGCTGAAGCGCACGACCCCCGGGCTGACCTCGCCACGAGAGCGGTAGCCCGCCCGCGTGTACATCTTCTGGCTGCTCCGGTTGCCCGTCCCGGTCAGCAGGGAGTACGTCGTCACCGACCTCGGCGCCGCCTGCTCGGCGTACTCCAGCAGGAAGCGTCCGATCCCCCGCCCGCGCAGGTCCGGGGCGACCATCAGCAGCCGCGGCTGCCAGTCGGTGCCGTCCGCGAGCAGCCGGCAGCTGACGGTGCCGACCAGGCGTCCGCCCACCCTGAGCACGAAGCTGGTGTCCTCTTCGAGCACATCGCGCCGCAGGACGTCGAGTGGCTCGTGCAGCTCGGGAGGGAAGCAGGCCCACTGCAGGGTCAGGAACTCGCCGAGGTCGGCCGGCTCGGTCGGGACGGACCAGCCCATCGAGCCCGTCGAGGGAGACCGCGAGCGCCGGATGCGCGAGGTCGGGCCGGCGCTCGGCCGTGCGGTGGAGCGCCTGCTCGTTGCGCCATGCGGCGATGGCCGCGTGGTCGCCCGACAGCAGGACGGGCGGGACGTCCAGCCCGCGCCAGGTCGCGGGCTTGGTGAAGACGGGGTACTCCAGCAGCCCCCCTTCGTGGGACTCCTCGGCGAGCGACTCGGGGTTGCCCATGAACCCGGGGAGCAGGCGAACCACGGTCTCGATCACGACCAGGGCGGCCGCCTCTCCGCCGTTGAGCACGTAGTCACCGATGGAGACCTCCCGGACATCGGCCCGGGTCCGGGCATCGTCGAGGACGCGCTGGTCGATGCCTTCGTAGCGGCCGCAGGCGACGACCAGGTGGTCGTGCCCGGCCAGCTCGCGGGCGGCGGCCTGGGTGAAGACGGTCCCGGAAGGTGTCGGCACCACGAGGACAGCCCCGTCGGGCAGTACCTCGTCCAGGGCCTCGCCCCAGGGTTCGGCCTTCATCACCATCCCGGCTCCGCCGCCGTACGGCGTGTCGTCGACGGTGCGGTGCCGGTCGTGCGTCCAGTCCCGCAGGTCGTGGACCCGGAGGTCCAGGAGGTCCTTCTCCCTGCGCCTTGCCCGGCAGCGAGAGGTCGAGCGGGTCGAGGTAGCGCGGGAAGATCGTGACCACGTCGATCCTCATCGGGGGATCCTCATCGGTCGGGCTCCTCCAGCGGGGTGACGAGTCCGGGCCGGTCGGCCACCACGACCCGGCCTCCGGCGAGGTCGACCTCGGGCACCAGCGCCTTCACGAAGGGCACCAGCGCCTCGCGCCCGTCGGGGGTGCGCACGGTCAGCAGGTCCTGGGCGCCACCGCGGACCAGGGCCGAGACCTCGCCGAGGTGGGTGCCGCGCTCGTCGTACGCCGCCAGCCCGACCAGCTGGTGGGCGTAGAACTCGTCGGGGTCCTCCGGTGCCTCGTCGACAGCGACGGTGGCGAACAGCAGGATCCCGCGGGCCGCCTCGGCAGCGTCGCGGTCGGGGAGCTCCTCGAACCGCACGAGCAGGGTGCCGCTGTGCCACCGGGAGCCGGCGACGCTGAGCGACCGCAGCGGCGACGCCGAGCCGCCGGGAGGCTCGGCCCGCAGGACGGCCCCCTCCGCGAAACGGCGTTCGGGCTCGTCCGTGCGGACCTCGATCGTGACCTCGCCCCGGAGGCCGTGAGGACGGCCGAGCCGGCCCACGACGACCTCGATGTCGTCCCGGCCGGGCGTCGCGCCCTCACCGGTCGAGCCTGCCGGGGCCAAGGTCAGCGGCGGCGGTCGACGTCGACGAAGTCGATCCTCGCCCCGCCGCGACCGGCAAGCGCCGAGATCACGGTCCGGAACGCGGTCGCCGTGCGGCCGCCGCGACCGATCACCTTGCCGAGGTCGTCGGGGTTGACCCGCACCTCGAGGATCGAGCCACGGCGCAGCTGCTTGTCGTGGACGGTGACGTCGTCGGGGTTGTCGACGACGCCCCGCACCAGGTGTTCGAGTGCCTCGGAGAGCATCGTGCTCAGGCCTCGCTCTTGCCGGCGTCCTCGGCCGTGACCTTCTCGGTCGCCTCGGCCTCCTCGGCCGCACCCTCCGGGGTCTCGGAGGCCGGGACCTCGGCCTTCGGCTCCTCGGCCTTGGGCTCCTCGGCCTTGGGCTCCTCGGCCTTGGGCGCCTCGGCCTTCGGCTCCTCAGCCTTGGCGTCGTCCTTCTCGGCCTTCTTGGCGGTCTTCTTGGTCACCGCGGCGCCCTTGGGCTCCTTGGCGGCGTCCTTGAGGGCCTCGTTGAAGGCCTCGAGCTTGTCGCGCTTCGGCTCGGCCACCTTGAGGGTGCCCTCGGCGCCGGGCTCGCCCCGGAACTTCTGCCAGTCGCCGGTGATCTTGAGGATCGCGGCCACGGCGTCGCTCGGCTGCGCGCCGACGCCGAGCCAGTACTGCGCCCGGTCGGAGACGACGTCGATGTAGGACGGGTCCTCCTTGGGGTGGTACTTGCCGATCTCCTCGATCACTCGTCCGTCGCGCTTCTTGCGCGAGTCGACGACGACGATGCGGTACTGCGGGACCTTGACCTTGCCCAGGCGCTTCAAACGGATCTTGACGGCCACGTCTGTGGTGTCTCCTTGAAAATTGTGTGTGGTGAGGGCCCGCGCTTCCCGGGTGGGGACCGGGTCGGGCTCCTCGATGTGCGGTGCGCGGTCAGGATGAGAGGGTCCGACCGCGCAGGACACGGGGCGGGATTCTGCCAGACCAGCCCCACGGGTCGAAATTCGGCCGATGCCCGAGGGCGGGCGCACCCGGGCGAGGCACACTCGAGGAGTGACCCAGCCGCCGTACCCGCCCCAACCCCCGCCTTATGTCGCTCCGCCGCCTCTGCCGCGTCGCCCGCGGCCTCGCAAGGTGTGGTTCTTCGTGGGCGGCGGGCTGATGGTGCTTGCGTTCGTCGTCTTCGTCGGCGCGCTCGTCCTGACCTTCGGCAGGTTCACTCAGGATGCCGTCTTCGCTGCGGGCGAGACCCCGGTCGAGGTCGACCTGCCGGCCGGGACCGAGCGCGCGTTGTACTCCGACTCCGGCTTCTCCGTCGACTGCACCGCCACCGATGGCAGAGGGGCGAACGTGGAGTTCCGGCCCGTGTCCGGGGATTTCACCTTCAATCAGTGGACGGCGGTGGCCCGCTTCGACACCGGCGACGGCAACCTGACCTTCGACTGTGTCGAGACCTCGCCGGGCACACAGGTTCGCATCGGCCCCCTGCCCTCCGCCGGAGGCTTCGTCGCCGCCGTGCTGGTGGGGATCCTGCTCCCGCTGGCCCTCGGCCTGATCGGTCTGGTGATCCTGATCGTCACGACCGTGCTGTGGTCCACCGGCGCTCCGCGCGAGACCCCGCGCACCACCTGACCGGAGGCCAGCGCGGCTACTACCGGTCGAGCCCGATCGAGCGCCGGAACGCGGCCACGCCCTCCACCTCGAGGGGATGCTCGCCGCGGACGAGGTCTCCGGGAGTCAGGACCAGGCCCAGGTTCGTCGCCAGCTCCCCCTCGCGCCGCTTGAGGCGTCGTACGCCGTTCTTGCGGTAGCCCACCTTGCGACTGACCGCGAGCGAGGCCGGGTTGTCGGTGAAGGCCCCCGAGGTGATCTCCTCGAAGTCGAGGTGGTCGAAGAGGAAGGCGCACATGACCTGCCTCATCGCGGTGCCGATGCCCCTCCCCTGGTGCTCCAGCCCCAGCCAGGAGCCGGTCTCGCCGGTGCGGGTCACCAGGAAGTGCTCGGTCGCGATGCCCTGGACGCCGAGCAGCACCCCGTCGCGCCAGACGCCCAGGTTGAGCTCCCACTTCTCCGGGCTCCACGAGGCGCGGATGCTCCAGTGGTACTGCGCGAACTTCAGCGGAAGCTCCGTCGGATCGACCGCGGTCCAGGGGTAGTAGAAGGGCATCCGGTCCGGCTCGTGGATGCCACCGACGGCGAGCCCGCCCAGGGTCACCAGGTCGTCGTCGGTGATGCCGCGGAGCTCGAGCGGGCCGGCTGCGATCCGCAGCCCCAGCGCGGGGAGGACCTCGGCGATGCTCATGGAGCCAGTGTTCCGTGAGACCGGGCGGCGGTGCGACCGGGTTTCAGCCCACCACCCGGCCGCGGAGCACGATCCGGGCCGGCGACCTGAGGACGCGACAGGTCCTCGAGCGGGTTGCGGTCGTAGACCACGAAGTCGGCGGGCGCGCCCTCCTCCAGCGTGCCGTTCCAGCCGAGCCACTCGCGGGCGCGCCAGCTGGCGGCGCCGAGGGCGTCCTCGGGGGTGAAGCCGTAGTCGGCCAGCTCGAGCACCTCACCGGCGATGCCGCCGTGGGGCAGGACTCCCCCGGCGTCGGTGCCGGCGTAGATCGGTACCCCGGCCTCGTGGGCGGCCATGATCGTCTCCTGGCGCCGGGCGTGGAGGTCGCGCATGTGGGCGGCGTAGGCCGGGAACTTCTCACCGGCCGCGTCGGCGTACTGGGGGAAGTTGTTCAGCTGCATCACGGTCGGCACCAGTGCGGTGCCGCGCTCGGCCATCGTGTCGATCAGGTCGGTGGAGAGGCCTGTGCCGTGCTCGATGCAGTCGATGCCGCCCTCGATCAGCCCGGGCAGGACCGCCTCCCCGAAACAGTGCGCGGTGACCTTCGCGCCGTGGTCGTGGGCCACCCGGATCGCCTCGGCGAAGGTCTCGGCCGGGAACGACGGCGCCAGGTCGCCGGAGTCGCGCTCGATCCAGTCGCCGACCAGCTTCACCCACCCGTCGCCGCGCTTCGCCTCCTGCGCGACGTACGCCGCCAGCTCGGGTGGCTCGACCTCGTGGGCATAGTCGCGGATGTAGCGCTTGGTCCGCGCCAGGTGGCGACCGGCCCGGATCAGCCGGGGCAGGTCGTCGCGGTCGTGGATCCAGGCGGTGTCGGCGGCCGAGCCGCAGTCCCGCAGCAGCAGCGCCCCGGCGTCCCGGTCGGTGACCGCCTGCTCCTCCTGGGTCTCCTCGTCGACGGCGCCGTGCTGGTCGAGCCCGACGTGGCAGTGGGCATCGACGAGCCCAGGCACGATCCACCCGTCGACGACGTGCTCGGCCGAGGCGATCGGCTCGAAGGTCACCTGTCCGTCGACGACGTAGACGTCGCGGGCTTCCCCGTCGGGCAGGACCGGTCCGCGGAACCTGAGCGCGCTCATGTCCGGCACGATAGTGCGTCGTGTCAGTCCAGCTGGTCGAGCAACCAGGACGGTCCCATGGCCCGGGCGCCCACCCCTTCGACGCGGGCCCGAAGGAAACGGTCGGCGGTGACCACCGTGACCGCACTCCCCCGCTCCGCGGCCAGCCTCGCCTGCTCCACGATGGTGGCGTCGCCGTCGCGGGACGCGTGCACGGTCAGCACGTGTCCGTCCCGCCCGGCGGGGACCCCACCCTTGGCGGCCCCCTCGAGCACCAGCACCACGTCGGAGTACGACGTGTCCGCGACCAGCAGCCGCTCGTGCAGCCTGCGGGCGGCGCCGGCCCGGTCCTTCCACCAGCCGTCGGGTCGGGACCCGACCACGTTGGCGGCGTCGACGACCAGCACGCCGGTCACTTGAGGAACTTGGAGAAGTCCTTCGGCAGGTCGAGGGCGGCGGCCGCCTTCTCGTAGTCGACCTCTTCGCCCTCCGGCTGGCCGAACGGGTTGCCCGGAGCCGCGGCGGCCCGCTCCTGGTCCGCCTTCTTCTGGGCGGCCGCCTTGGCCGGGTTGCCCGACACCCGCTTGCCGCCCTTGCCCTTCTTCGCCGGCCGGGCCTTCGCCTTCTTGCCACCGGGGGCGCCCAGGCCGGGGATCCCCGGCATTCCGGGCATCCCACCCTTGGCCATCGACATCATCATCTTGCGGGCCTCGAAGAACCGGTCCACGAGCTGGTTGACGTCGGAGACCTGGCGGCCCGAACCGCGGGCGATCCGGGCTCGACGTGAGCCGTCGATCATCTTCGGGTTGGCCCGCTCGGCCGGCGTCATGGACTGGATGACCGCCTGGACGCGGTCGATCTCGCGCTCGTCGAAGTTCTCGAGCTGGTCGCGGAACTGGCCCATCCCCGGCAGCATCCCCATGATCTTCGACATCGAGCCGAGCTTGCGGACCTGCTGCATCTGCTCGAGGAAGTCGTCGAGGGTGAACTCTCCACCCTGGCCGCTGAGCTTCTGCGCCGCCTTGAGCGCCTGCTCCTGGTCGAAGGTCTTCTCGGCCTGCTCGATCAGGGTGAGCATGTCGCCGAGGTCGAGGATGCGCGAGGCCATCCGGTCGGGGTGGAACAGGTCGAAGTCGGTCAGCTTCTCGCCCGCGGAGGCGAACATGACCGGCCGTCCGGTGACCGAGGCGATCGACAGCGCGGCGCCACCGCGGGCGTCGCCGTCGAGCTTGGTGAGGACGACGCCGTCGTACCCGACGCCGTCGAGGAACGCCTGGGCGGTGGTGACGGCGTCCTGGCCGATCATCGCGTCGACGACAAACAGGACCTCGTCGGGATCGACGGCGTCCCGGATGTCCGCGGCCTGCTTCATCATCTCGGCGTCGACACCGAGGCGGCCCGCGGTGTCCACGATCACCACGTCGTGCAGCTTGCGCCGGGCCTCCTCGACGGAGTCCCTGGCCACGGCCACCGGGTCGCCGACGCCGTTGCCGGGCTCGGGCGCGAAGACCGGTACGCCGGCCCGCTCGCCGTTGACCTGGAGCTGGTTGACCGCGTTGGGCCGCTGCAGGTCGGCGGCCACCAGGAGCGGGGTCTTGCCCTGCTCCTTGAGCCAGACGGCGAGCTTGGCGGCGAGGGTCGTCTTCCCGGAACCCTGCAGGCCCGCCAGCATGATCACGGTGGGCCCGGACTTGGCGTAGCGCAGCCGCCGGGTCTCGCCGCCGAGGATCGTCACCAGCTCGTCGTTGACGATCTTGACGATCTGCTGGGCGGGGTTGAGCGCCTGGCTGACCTCCTCGCCCCTCGCCCGTTCCTTGACCGCGCCGACGAACTCCTTGACCACCGGCAGCGCGACGTCGGCCTCGAGCAGCGCGATCCGGATCTCACGAGCGGTGGCGTCGATGTCGGCCTCGGAGAGCCGGCCCTTGCCCCGCAGGTTCTTGAACGTGTCGGCGAGGCGGTCGGAGAGTGTGGCGAACAAGTGGGAGTCCCTTGGAACGGTGCGGGTCAGGATCGAGGGTCAAGCCTAACCGGCGGTGCCGGTAAGGGCGGACCTGACGGCGTGGGCGGCGTCGGCAGCGCGCTCGTCCGACAGCGCGCCCGCGCTCTCCTCCTGGACGTAGAACACGTCGACCGCCTGTGGTCCGAGGGTGTCCACGTGAGCGGACCGGACGGCCAGGCCGAGTCGCGCGAGCGCGGCGCAGACGAGGTGGACGGTTCCGGGACGGTCCGTCGCGCGGACCTCGAGCACGGTGGCCTGCGCCGACGCCTCGGGGCGTACGACGACCGTGGGGGCGAGGCTCGAGGACGTCGCCGGCCGCAGCCGCTCCCCCGGGTCGACCCGGCCCGCGGCGATGGCCTCGAACCGCTGGCGGAGCACCGCCGGGTCCAGGTGCTCCTCCGCGACCTCCCACACGGAGACGCCGTACTCCTGCTGCGACCAGGCGTGAGCGGCCCGCACCGAGGTCCGTTGCAGCGCGAAGACCGCGGCCTCGTCGGCCAGCAGGCCGATCCGGTCCGGAGCGACGAAACGCACGGTCGAGCCGTCGTCAGTGGACTCGACCTCGACCACGACGGCGCCGGCGTCGGCGTCGGCCGGTGCCGGCATGGCGACGTCGTCCGGTGGGACCGGCCGGACGGCCTGTCCGGGGCCCAGCTCCGCGAGTACCCGTCGGCCGAGGTCGCGGATGAGCCCGGACCTCCACTTCGACCATGCCTTCGCCGACGTCGCCCGCGCGTCGGCCTCGGTCAGCACCCCCAGCAGCTCGGCCGCTGCCGGGGTCGGTACCCGCTCGGCCACGTGTCCGACCGTCGCCGGGTCGTCGAGGTCGCGGGTGGTCGCGGTCTCGGCCAGCAGCAGGTGCCAGCGCACCAGGGTGCCGATCAGCTCCACGGCCTCCCGGTCGAATCCCATCCGGGTCGCGATCGCCCGCGCCAACGGCTCCCCCGCCACGCTGTGCTCGGTCAGGCCGCCCTTGCCGATGTCGTGCAGCAGCGCCGCCACCATCAGGACGTCGGGACGGGCGACGTCGCGGATCAGCGCCGACGCCTCGATGCAGGTCTCCACGACGTGGCGGTCGACGGTGAACCGGTGGATCGACGAGGCGTGCGGCAGCATCCGGATCCGCTCCCACTCCGGCAGGATCCCGTCGAGCGCGCCGGTCTCGTCCAGGGTCTCCCAGACCGGGAGTAGTCTCCGCCCCGAGGCGAGGAGCCGGACGAACAGGTGCCGTGCGGCCGAGGGCCAGGGGTCGGGCAGCGGTGGGCACTCGCGCACCAGACGGGCGGCCGTCGCGGGCCCGAGCGCGGCGTCGTGCTCAGCGGCCAGGGCGGCCGCGCGCAGGAGCAGCAGCGGGTCGGCGGCCGGGCGCGCGGTCGTGTCCAGGACTACCTCGCCGGCCGACAACGCAATGCCCGGAGACAGGGTGTCGAGCACGGGACGACGTACGCCGCGGGCGGAACCTGGCCGCGCCAGGACACCGTCGACCCGGCGCCAGGTGAGCCTGGACAGGTGCGTGATCCGCCGGCCCAGCTCGCGCACGTGCCGTTGCGCTGCCGCGTCGTCGGCAAGCCCGAGCCCCTCCGCCAGCTCGCCCCACAGCTCCGGCGCGATCCGGTCGGTGGCGCGGCCGGCGGTGGCGTGCAGGACGTCACGGACGTTCAGGAGCGCACCCCGGCACCGTTCGAGGTCGGCGTGCGGGACGTCGACCAGCCAGCTCGCCACCAGCGCGTTGAGCGCGGTGGCGTCGCGCAGGCCACCTTCGGACTCCTTGAGGTCGGGCACCGAGAGGTGGGCGAGCTCGCCGAGCAGGTCGTGCCGCGCGCGAACCATCTCGCGCATCTCGGGCAGCCTGGTCCGAGCGCGCCGCCGCCAGCCGGTGAGCATCGTGGCCCGCAGCCGTAGCGTCAGGTTGGGGTCCCCGGCGAGGTGGCGCAGGTCCAGCAGCCCGAGGGCGACCTTCAGGTCGGCGTCGGCGGTGGCCACCATCTCCGGGAACGATCGCACCGAGTGGTCCAGCCGGGACCCGCTGTCCCACAGCGGGTACCACACCCGCTCTGCGACCTCCCCGAGCTCGATCCCCTCGTCGGCGACGAGGACCACGTCGAGGTCGGAGTACGGCGCCAGCTCGGCACGGCCGTAGCCGCCGACCGCCACCAGTGCGGCCCCGACCTCGGATCCCCCGGCCTTCTCGTACGCCGCCGCGCACAGCAGGTCGGCCTCGGCGGTGCGCCTGGCACGCTCGGTGGCCGTCATGGACCGCCCTCCCGCTGGCTAGATCGCGGCCTCGTCCCGATCACCGGTCCGCACCCGCACCACGGAGTCGACCGAGGCCACCCACACCTTGCCGTCGCCGATCTTGCCGGTCTGGGCGGCCTTGCAGATCGCCTCCACGACGGCGGTGGCGTCCGCGTCGTCGACGACGATCTCGATCCGGATCTTGGGCACCAGCGCGATGTCGTACTCCGCGCCGCGGTAGACCTCCGTGTGCCCCTTCTGCCGTCCGTAGCCACTGACCTCCGAGACGGTCATCCCGGTCACCCCCACGGCCTCGAGCGCCGCTCGGGTGTCCTCCCACTTGTGCGGCTTGATGACGGCGGTGACGAGCTTCATCGGTCTGCTTCCTCTCGGGTGATGGATTGCAGGACGCTGGCGCCGCCCGACCGGGAGCCCGCGGTTGCGTGCAGGTCGTACGCCGTCTCGGCGTGCACGACCAGGTCGATCCCGTTGATCTCGTGCTCCTCGTCGATCCGGAAGCCCATCAGCCTGTCCACGACCACTCCGATGATGCCCGAGACCACGAACGCGTAGATCAGCACCGCGCCGGCTCCCAGCGCCTGCCGCCCGAGCTGGTCGAGCCCGCCCCCGTAGAACAGACCGTCGACGGCGGTCGGTGCGGCCGCAGTGGCGATCAGCCCGATCCCGAGGGTGCCGACCAGGCCGCCCACGAGGTGGACGCCCACGACGTCGAGCGAGTCGTCGTACCCCCAGCGGTACTTCAGCCCGACCGCGAGGGCGCAGATGATGCCAGCCGAGACGCCCATGCCGATCGAGCCGATCGGGGAGAGCGAGCCGCACGAGGGAGTGATCGCCACCAGTCCCGAGACCATGCCCGAGGCAGCTCCCAGGGAGGTGGCGTGGCCGTCCCGGAGCCGCTCCACGAGCAGCCACCCGACCGAGCCCGCGGCACCGGCGAGCAGCGTGGTGGTGAACACGACCGCTGCCGTCTGGCTCGCGCCCAGCGCCGAGCCGGCGTTGAAGCCGAACCAGCCGAACCAGAGCAGGCCCGCGCCGAGCATGACCAGCGTCAGGTTGTGCGGACGCATCGGGTCCTTCCCGAACCCGATCCGCCGGCCCAGCACGAGGGCCAGCGCCAGCCCGGAGGCGCCCGAGCAGATCTCGACGGCCGTCCCGCCGGCGAAGTCGATGACGCCCAGGCTGTTGGCCATCCAGCCGCCGACGTGGTCACCGCTGGAGAAGTCGAAGATCCAGTGCGCGACGGGGGCGTAGACGACCAGCGTCCAGACGCTGACGAACACGATCCACGCCCCGAACCGGGCGCGGTCGGCGATCGCTCCCGACACCAGGGCGCCGGTGATCACGCAGAAGAGGCCCTGGAACATCGCGAACAGGATGAGCGGCACGGTGGACTCGCCGTTGCTGTCCTCCGAGAGCAGCTGGCCGAGTCCGAAGTACTGCGTGGGGTCGCCGAGCAGGCCGTAGCCGAGGTCGTCGCCGAACGCGAGCGAGTAGCCGACGACCGCCCAGAGGATGGCGACCGCCGCGAGCGTGCCGAACGTCATCATGATCATGTTCAGCACGCTCTTGGAGCGCACCATGCCGCCGTAGAAGAGCGCGAGACCGGGCGCCATGAGCAGAACCAGGGCCGAGGCGGCCAGGAGCCACGCGGTGTCGCCGGTGTCCAGAGCGGACGAGGCCGCCGAGGTGAGGGGGGACATGAGCGCTCACCCTTCCGGCCATGCGTTTCGGCTCTCGGACGCCCGTGTTTCCGGCATGTAAACGCTGACGGGTGGGGATAGTCCCCGAACCTTGGTGCCTCCAAAGCCCTGAATGAGGGCCCAAGATCCGGGGACTATCGACAATTTCAGGTCAGAGGGCGGCTTCGTCCTGTTCGCCGGTGCGGACCCGTACGACGCCCTCGATCGGGCTGGTCCAGACCTTGCCGTCGCCGATCCGCCCGGTCTGAGCGGTCTTGACGATGATGCCGACGATGTCCTCGGCGTCGGCGTCGTCGACGACGATCTCGATCCTGATCTTGGGCACCAGGGCGATGTCGTACTCCGCTCCCCGGTAGACCTCCGTGTGTCCCTTCTGCCGGCCGTAGCCGCTGACCTCGGACACGGTCATCCCGGTCACCCCGAAGGTCTCGAGGGCCTCACGGACGTCCTCCCACCGGTGCGGCTTGATGACCGCGGTGATCAGCTTCATGCGGGTGCTCCTTGCTTCTCGGTGGGCGTGGGCTTCTCGTCCGCCGGCTCATCCTCTGCCGACTGCTGGCCGGGTGGCCGGGACTGGACGCCGGCACCGGCGAGCACCGAGGTGGTCCGCCGGGCGCCGCCGGCTCCGGTCAGGTCGTACGCCGACTCGCCGTGCTCGGTGAAGTCGATCCCCTCGACCTCGTCCTCGTGGTCGATCCGCCAGCCGATCGTGTGCTTGATGGCCAGGCCGATCACCAGGGTGGCGACGCCGGACCACGCCATCGCGTAGAGCGCGACCAGCACCTGCACGACGAGCTGGCGGAGCCCCTCGCCGTAGAGCAGTCCGGTGGTGGTGCTCAGGAAGCCGATGCCGATGGTGCCGACCAGGCCGCCGACGAGGTGGACGCCCACCACGTCGAGCGAGTCGTCGTAGCCGAACCGGTACTTCAGGCCGACGGCCAGGGCGCACAATCCGCCGGCCACGGCCCCGAGACCCATCGAGCCCAGCGGCGACAGAGCGCCGCAGGCGGGGGTGATCGCCACCAGCCCGGCCACGACTCCGGAGGCGGCACCGAGCGACGTGCCCTTGCCGTCGCGGAGCCTCTCGATCAGCAGCCAGCCGAGCATCGCCGCGCAGGTCGCCAGCGTCGTGTTGAGCCAGACCAGCCCGGTCTCGGTGGTGAACTGGGCGATCATCTCCGTCTCCTCGGTGGAGGTGAAGACGATCGACCCGGCGTTGAACCCGAACCAGCCGAACCACAGCAACCCGGCGCCGATCATGGTCAGGGTGAGGTTGTGCGGCTTCATCGGCTCGCGGCCGAAGCCGCGGCGCACGCCGATGAGCAGGGCGAGCACGAGTCCCGCCACGCCCGCGTTGATGTGGACCACGGTGCCGCCCGCGTAGTCGATCGGCGCGATGGTGGCCAGGCCGTCGGTGACACCGAAGGTCAGGGCCGACAGCCCGCCCTCGACGTTGCTCAGGAAGCCGCCTCCCCAGACCTGGTGGGCGAGCGGGAAGTAGGAGAGCGTGACCCAGACCGGCAGGAACACCAGCCAGGACGAGAACTTGACCCGGTCGGCCACCGCGCCGCTGATCAGCGCCGCCGTGATCACGGCGAAGGTCAGCTGGAAGGCGACGAAGACGTAGTTGGCCGGCAGCGTGTCGGAGAGGCCGAACTGGTCGAAGGGGCTCGCGAACAGCTTCGCGGCCTCCCAGCCCGGGTTCTCGGCATCCGCAGCGGCCCAGGGAACGGAGCTGTAGGTCATCGACCAGCCCCACAGGGCGTAGACGATGCCGACGACGCCGAGGGCCGAGAACGACATCATCATCATGTTGAGCACGGACTTGGAGCGGCTCATGCCGCCGTAGAAAAGGGCCAGCCCCGGGGTGGTCATCATCAGGACCAGACAGGACGAGATCAGCATCCAGGTGTAGTAGCCGTCCACGAAGTGCTCCTCAAGCAGTTGGTTGCGCCAACTCTCAGGGGCGAAGATTTCGCGGTGGGCCGCGACGTGTTGCGACCAGGAAACAGGTGGGCGCGGGACGTTACGTCCGTGTTACCGACGGGGAGGTCGACTATCCGAGCAGGGCGTCGACGAAGGCTCCCGGGTCGAACGGCGCCAGGTCGTCGGCGCCCTCCCCGAGACCGACCAGCTTGACCGGTACGCCGAGCTCACGCTGGACCGCGACCACGATCCCGCCCTTCGCGGAACCGTCGAGCTTGGTCAGCACGATGCCGCTGACGTCGACCACCTCGCTGAACACGCGTGCCTGGACCATGCCGTTCTGTCCCGTGGTGGCGTCGAGCACCAGCAGGACCTCGGTGACCGGTGCCTGCTTCTCGATCACGCGCTTGACCTTGCCGAGCTCGTCCATCAGGCCGGCCTTGTTCTGCAGGCGGCCGGCGGTGTCGACGACCACGGTGTCGACCTCTCGCTCCACGCCCTCGCGGACCGCCTCGAAGGCGACGCTGGCGGGGTCGGATCCCTCCGGTCCGCGTACCACCTCGACGCCGACCCGCTCCCCCCACGTGGCGAGCTGCTCGACGGCGGCGGCGCGGAACGTGTCGGCCGCGCCGAGGACGACCGACCGGTCCTCGGCCACCAGGATCCGTGCGATCTTGCCGACGGTGGTGGTCTTGCCCGATCCGTTGACGCCGACGACCAGCACCACTCCAGGCTTGCCGTCGGCTCTGCTCACGCTGAGGCGACGGTCGAGCTCGGGGCCGACCAGGGAGAGAAGCTCCTCGCGGAGGACGGTGCGGGGGTCGGCCGCTCCCTCGACCCGAAGACGGGTGCGCAGGTTCTCGACCAGCTCCTGGGTCGGCTTAACACCGACGTCGGCGGTGAGCAGGGTGTCCTCGATGGACTCCCAGGTGTCCTCGTCGAGGCGGTCACGCGAGAGCAGCGCGAGCAGCCCGCGGCCGAGGCCACCCTGTGAACTGGCCAGCCGCTGGCGCAGGCGGGTCAGCCGGGAGGCGGTTCCCTCGGGTGTCTCGACGGCGGGGGCGACCGATGACGGCGCCTCGGCGTCGACCTCTTCGATCGGCTCGGGACGCTCGGTGGGAGGCGCGGTGATGACGTCGGCATCGGTGCGCGGCGGGGGGACCCGCCGACGGCGCCCGCTGGAGAGCAGGCCGACGACGAGGGCGACGCCGAGGACGGCGATGCCGATGATCAGGTAGAGCCAGTCAGCCATGGGGCCAATCCAATCAGGCGCACCGATCAGCGCTTCGGGTCGGTCCCCTCGTCCTCGTCGAGGGTCGGGAGGGCGTCGGTCGCCTTGTTCATCGCGTCACCGAGCCACGGGGCGTGTGGCATCTCCTTGTCGCGGTGCGGGAACGCGACATAGGCGACGACCAAGCCGCTGACGACAAGAATGACGATCATCGCGAGACCGATGAGCAGCACAGGTGGTTCCCCCTCCGGACGGTGCGAGACCACGATCCCACATGACTGGTCACGGACGGAGCAGTGGCTGCAGGGCGGACCTGATCTCGTCGGGGATCGGGGTCACCGGTCGCGCCGGGTCGGTGTTGTCGACGTAGACGTGCACGAACCGGCCCTCCGCCGCGGCCTCGTCGCCGGCGCCCTGGAAGAGGCCGATCCGGTAGACGACCGAGGATCGGCCGACCTTGTCGGCGACCAGGCCGGCCTCGATCGGTTCGGGGAAGCCCAGCTCGCGGAAGTAACGGCACGACGTCTCCGCCACGACGCCGATCTGCGGCAGGGCGCGGACGTCGAGGCCGGTCGCCTCGTAGAGGTGGGCGTTGACCGCGGTGTCGAACAGCTCGTAGTAGGTCGCGTTGTTGAGATGGCCGTAGGCGTCGTCGTCCCGCCACCGCGTGGTCACGGTGCGCCAGGCGACGTAGTCGGCGCGGGCCGGGCGGCGAGCTGTCGGGCTCCCGATCATCGGCCGGGCCCGTCGACGCCACTACGCCGACTCCGCGTCACGCAACCGCTGGCTGATCACCGTCGTCACGCCGTCGCCGCGCATGGTCACGCCGTAGAGCGCGTCCGCGACCTCCATGGTGCGCTTCTGGTGGGTGATCACCAGCAGCTGGGAGTTCTCGCGCAGCTCCTCGTAGATCTCCAGCAGTCGGCCGAGATTCGTGTCGTCGAGCGCGGCCTCGACCTCGTCGAGGATGTAGAACGGCGAGGGACGCGCCTTGAAGAGCGCCACGAGGAACGCCACGGCGACCAGCGAGCGCTCCCCGCCCGAGAGGAGGGAGAGCCGCTTGATCTTCTTGCCGGGCGGGCGCGCCTCCACCTCGACGCCGGTGGCCAGCATGTCGTCCGGGTTGGTCAGCACGAGGCGTCCTTCTCCACCGGGGAACAGCCGGGCGAAGGTGGCGTCGAAGGCGCGGCTCACGTCGGCGTACGCCGTCGTGAAGACCTCCTCGACGCGGGCGTCGACCTCGCGGACGATGTCGAGCAGGTCCTTGCGGGTCCGCTTGAGGTCCTCGAGCTGCTCGGTCAGGAACTTGTGCCGCTCCTCCATCGCGGTGAACTCCTCCAGCGCGAGCGGGTTGACCCGCCCCAGCATGGAGAGGGCGCGCTCGGCGCTCCGCAGCCGCTTCTGCTGCTCCTCCCGGACGAACGGAACCGGCTCCGGCGTCTCCTCGCCCTCCTCGACCTCGCCGAAGAAGGGGACCAGCTGTTCGGGGCCGTAGTCGGCGACGAGACCGTCGGGGTCCAGCCCGAGCTCCTCGAGGGCACGCTCCTCGAGCTGCTCGATCCGCATCCGCTGCTGGGTACGCGCCATCTCGTCGCGGTGCACGGAGTTGACCAGCTCGTCGTGCTCGCGGTCCAGGTCGCGGAGCGTGGCACGGACGGCCATCAGCTCCTGCTCCCGCTCTCGTCGCGCCCCCTCCAGCTCGGTGCGGGCCTGCGCCGCCCGGCGCACGGAGTCCTCGAGCCGGTGCAGCACCACCGCGACGGCGATCCCGACGGCCTCGGCCGCCCGGCCCTCGCGGACCAGGCGCTCGCGCCGTTCGGCCGCACGGGCCCGCGCTTCGCGCTCGGCCTGTGCCGCCCGGCGCAGAGAGTCGGCCCGGCCATGGAGGGCGCGCGCACGCTCCTCGGACGTCCGCACCGCCAGCCGGGCGTCCATCTCGGCCTGTCGTGCCGCGCGCGCTGCGTCGCCGAGACGCTCGCGCTCGCTCGTGTCCGGTTCCTCGTCGTCGGTGGCCTCGTCCGCCGAGGCCAGGCGCGCCTCGAGCTCGGCCAGGCCGGCGAGGTCCTGGTCGCGGGCCTCCTCGGCGCGGGCGATGGCGGCGGTGACGCGTTCGGCCTCGGCCCGGGCTGCGCGGGCCTGGGAGCCGTACTGTCCGAGCTCCTCGGCCACGGCCGCGAGCGTCGCGTCGGACTCGTGCAGCCGGGCCAGCGCGACATCGACCCGCTTCTGGGCCTCCAGTCGCTCGGCCTCGAGCCGCGACATGTCGAAGGCGAGCCGCTCGGAGCTGGCCGTCGCCTCCGCCAGCTGGGTCGCCGCCTCGTCGACCGCCGCCTGGATCTCGATCAGGCTGGGCTGGCTCGAGGAGCCGCCGGAGGCGAAGTGGGAGCCGAAGACGTCGCCGTCGCGGGTCACCGCCGTCAGGTCGGGCAGCTCGGCGACCAGTCCGCGGGCGGTGTCGAGGTCGTCGACGACCGCGACCTTGAACAGCAGCCGGTTGAGGGCCCCGCGCAGGTCGTCGGGGCAGTCCACCACGTCGACGACGTACGTCGCGTGACCGGGCAACCCGGGCCAGTCGCGGTCGGTGGCCACTCCCCCGCCGAGCAACAGCCCGGCCCGGCCGAGGTCATCGGTCTTGAGGAGGCCGAGCGCCTCGACGGCAGCGTCGGCGTCGCGGACGGCGACCGCGTCTGCGGCGGAGCCCAGCGCCCCGGCCACGGCGGTCTCGAACCCGGGACGCACCGACAGCAGCGCGGCCACGGAGCCGAGCAGGCCGGAGACGGAGTCGGAGGCGGCGAGCAGCGCGGAGGCGCCGTCCCGGCGGCTGAGGCCCATCTCGAGGGCGTCGCGGCGAGCGAGCAGCGACGCCCGGTCGCGATCGGCCTGCTGCGCCTCGTCGCGGGCCTTGGCCAGCCGCTCCTCGATGTCGCCGAGGGTGGAGGTGGCCGCCTCGTGCTCGACGTCGAGACCCTCCTCGCCGGCGTCGAGCCCGGCGACCTTGGTCTCGAGGCTGGTGAAGTCGCGCTGGGCCCGCTCGGCGCGAGCCCGCGCCTCCTCGCGGGCCTGACCGAGGCGGGCGACCTCGTCGTCGGCCGCTGCAGCTCGCGACTTGAGCGCGTTGACCTGGCCGTGCAGCCGGGCCAGTCCCTCGCGCCGGTCGGCGGCGGCGCGATGGAGGCCGGCGACCCGGCGTTCCTCCTCGGCCGCGGCGTCCTCGGCGGTCCGCCGCGCGGCGAGCGCCTGCTCGAGGGCGGCGCGCTGCTGCTCGACCTCGGCCCCGATCACCTGCTCCTGCTCGGCGAACCGGGACGCTTCGGCGTCCAGCTGGTCGGGGTCGCGACCGGAGTCGACCGGCTCCTCGACGGAGCCGGCGTTGCGGACGCGCTCGGCGGCGAGGGACTGGGTGCCGCGAAGTCGCTCGCGGAGCCCGCTGAGCGCGAACCAGGTCTCCTGGGCCCCGGCCAGCGCCGGCAGCCCGTCGCGAAGGCCGGCCTCGAGGGCGGTCTCTGTCTCCCGGGCGCGGGCGATCGCCGCCTCCACCTCGGCACGGCGCTCGACCAGGATCGACTCGTCGGCGAGCTCCTGCTCGAGTGCGGTGCGGGCGTGGACCAGGTCGTCGGCGATCAGCCGGGCACGGGCGTCACGCACGTCGGCCTGGACCCCGGCCGCGCGACGGGCCACCTCCGCCTGACGGCCCAGCGGCTTGAGCTGGCGCCGGATCTCGCCGAGCAGGTCGTTGAGGCGGTTGAGGTTGCCGTCGGTGGCGTCGAGCTTGCGGAGCGCCTTCTCCTTGCGCTTGCGGTGCTTGAGGACTCCGGCGGCCTCCTCGATGAAACCGCGCCGGTCCTCGGGCGTGGCGTGCAGGATCGAGTCGAGCTGGCCCTGCCCGACGATCACGTGCATCTCGCGGCCGATCCCGGAGTCGCTCAGCAGCTCCTGGACGTCGAGCAGGCGGCACGGGTTGGGAGTTGATGGCGTACTCGGACCCGCCGCTGCGGAACATGGTCCGGCTGATGGTGACCTCGGAGTACTCGATCGGCAGCGCGCCGTCGGTGTTGTCGATCGTCAGCAGCACCTCGGCGCGGCCCAGCGGGGGTCGTCCGGGCGTGCCGGCGAAGATGACGTCCTCCATCTTGCCGCCGCGCAGCGACTTGGCCCCCTGCTCGCCCATCACCCAGGCCAGGGCGTCCACCACGTTGGACTTGCCCGAGCCGTTGGGCCCGACGACGCAGGTGATGCCGGGCTCGAGCTGGAGGGTGGTCGAGGAGGCGAAGGACTTGAACCCCTTCAGGGTCAGGCTCTTCAGGTACAACGCGGGGCTCCTCACCAAGGCGAACGGTCGCTGAAGGCGCGGGGAAGCTCAGCGCCGCTCACCCTACCCGGCGGCCCGCCCGATTCCGCGGAGGTGGGTCAGGCGTGGGCGAGGGCGTCGCGGAGGGCGGCCAGGACGAGCAGTACGGCGTCCGGACGGGCGTTGTGGCCCATCAGCCCGATCCGCCACACCGTGCTGGCGAACTCGCCGGCACCGGCCCCGATCTCGATGTCGTGCCGCTCGAGGAGGTATCGGCGGACCGCGGCCGCGTCGACCCCGTCCGGCACCTTCACGGTTGTCAGCTCGGGCAGGCGGTGTCCCTTGGCCGCGAACAGCTCCAGGCCCATCTCCTCGAGACCGTCCTGGAGAAGCCTGCCCGCCTCCTCGTGCCGCGCCCAGACCTTCTCCAGTCCCTCCTCGAGGATCCGGGTCAGGCCGCCGTGCAGGCTCGCGACCATCGCCACCGGGGCGGTGTGGTGGTAGGTCCGGCCACCGGACCGGCCGCTGGCCTCGCCGACGTACCCCCCGAGGAGACCGAGGTCGAGGTACCACGACTGTGGCTTCTCGACCCGACGCTCGAAAGCGCGGTCATTGATGGTGAACGGCGCGAGTCCGGGCGCGACGCCGAGGCACTTCTGCGTCCCGGCGTAGCCGACGTCGATCCCCCAGTCGTCGGCACGCAGCTCGATGCCGCCGATGCTGGTGACCGCGTCCACGATCAGCAGGGCGTCGCCCTTGGCCGCGCCGAGCGCGGCGATGTCGGAGCGCACCCCGGTCGAGGTCTCGGCGTGCACGGCCGCGATGATCGCCGGCGACTCGTGGGCAGCCAGCACCCGGTCCACGTCGACCGGCTGGCCCCACTCGTGCTCGACCGGGACCACCTCTGCCCCGCAACGTGAGGCCACGTCACACATCCGCTGGCCGAAGAGCCCGTTGACCGCGACGACCACGGCGTCACCGGGGTGGACGGTGTTGACGAACGCCGCCTCCATCCCCGCCGATCCCGTGGCCGAGATGGGCAGGGTGCGGGCGTTGCTCGTCCCCCACACCTGGCGCAGCATGTCGGACGTCTCGTCCATCATTTCGATGAAGAGCGGGTCCAGGTGACCGAGCAGCGGCGCCCCGAGCGCGGCGGTGGCCTCGGGGTAGGGGTTGGACGGGCCGGGACCGAAGAGCTGGCGTTCGTGGATCATGGCCCCGACGCTAGAGGATCGCGCCGGGATTGAGGATTCCGTCCGGGTCGAGGGCGTCCTTGACCCGCCGGGTCAGCGCCATCACGTCAGGGCCGAGCTGGTCGGGCAGCGCCGCCTTCTTGGTCCGCCCGACGCCGTGCTCGCCGGTGATGGTGCCGCCGAGCGCGATCGCGGCGTGCATGACCTCGTCAAAGGCCTTGCGGGCGCGCTCCTCCGAGGCCGGGTCCGCAGCGTCGTACACGATGATCGGGTGGGTGTTGCCGTCACCCGCGTGCGCCACGACGGGGATCTCGATGTCGTACTTGTCCGCGATTGTGGTGATCGCCGCGAGCAGCTCCGGTAGCAGCGGGATCGGGGCGCCGACGTCCTCGAGCAGCAGGGTCCCCTTCTTCTCGATCGCCGGGAACGCCGCGCGCCGCGCCTCGACGAACATCTCCCCCTCCTCGGCGTCGTCGGTGACGAACACCTCGGTGGCGCCCGCGGCCTGGCAGGCCTTCCGCATGACCTCGACCTCGAGATCGCGGGCGGCGCCGGGAGCATCCGACTGGGCCACGAGCAGCGCGCCGGCGTCGCGGTCCAGGCCCATCTGGCGGTAGTCCTCGACCGCGTTGATGGAGGCGTGGTCCATCAGCTCCATCATCGAGGGGCGGATGGTGCGGCGCACCTCGACCACCGCCCTCGCCGCCGCGTCGGCGTCGGCGAAGGTCGCCACCAACGTCGACCGGGCGGCCTGGGCCGGGACCAGCCGAAGGATCGCCCGGGTCACGATGCCGAGGGTGCCCTCGCTGCCCACGAACAGCTTCAGCAGGGAGAGGCCGGCGACGTCCTTGATCCGCTTGCCCCCGAGGGTGATCAGCGTCCCGTCCGCAAGCACCACGTCGAGCCCGAGCACGTAGTCGGTGGTCACGCCGTACTTCACGCAGCACAGGCCACCGGCGTTGGTGGCGACGTTGCCGCCGATCGAGCAGATCTCGTACGACGACGGGTCGGGGGGGTACCACAGGCCGTGCTCGGCCGCCGCGGCCTTGACCTCGGCGTTGAACGCGCCCGGCTCGACGACGGCCACCTGGCAGTCGGTGTCGATCTCGATGGTCCGCATCCGCTCGAGGCTGAGCACGATCCCGCCGTCGACCGCGCTGGACCCTCCGGACAGGCCGCTCCCGGCCCCGCGCGGGACCACCGGGACCCGATGCTGCGCGGCCCACCGTACGGCCGCCTGGACCTGCTCCGCAGTCTCGGCGCGCACGACGGCGAGCGGGGTGCCGGCGGAGGCGTCGCGGGACCAGTCGAAGCGGTACTTCTCGATGGCCTCGGGGTCCGTGGTCACCACGCCCTCGGGCAGCAGGTCGACCAGCGCTGATGCGTCCACCCACCCATCTTCACACCTCTGCGGGTGTCTCCTCGTCGGTGTGCGCGATGTGGGTGAGCTGACCCCAGATGAGGACCACGAAGATCGCCGAACCGGCGAACGCGAACCAGAAGGGTGCCGTGACCCCCCACTGCTGCGCGAGGAGCCCTCCGATCGCGGACCCGATCACCAGGCCGCCGTAGACCCCCACCGTGTTGACGGCACCCACGCGACCTTGCAGCGGCGACGGGACTGCCCTCTGCCGCACCGCTGCCGACGTCGTACCCCAGATGAAGGCGTGGGCGCCGAACACGAAGAAGATCACCATCGCGACCCAGGGCACGGTCGTGATGGCCAGGGCCAGATGGGTGACGGTCTCGATGACCAGCCCGATCCGCATGATGTCGCCCAGGCTCACGTGTCGGGTGATGCGGCCGTAGGCCAGGGTGCCGATGATCCCGCCCACTGCGGACACGGTGGTCAGCAGCCCGAACCCGACAGCGCCCATCCCGAGCCGCTGGGTCGCGTAGAGAACCAGCACCGACCAGGCAGCACCGAAGGTGATGTTGAACGTGAAGATCGTGAGCACGAGGGTGCGCACCGCCGCGTGCTCGTAGGCCCAGCGGAAGCCCTCGGCGATGTCGCGCCTGATGTGCTGGTGCACCTCACGGTCGCGCTCCTGCCTCGGCAGCACGATCCGGGAGATCAGGCCCGCCCCGAGGACGACGAGCAGCACCTGCGCGGCGAAGGGCCAGGCGGCGCCGACCACGAACAGTGCGGCGCCGAGCGGCGGCCCGGCGAGCTGGTTGAGGGTCCCGAAGCCGAACATCACCCGCGCGTTGCCGATCGCGAGGTCGTCGCGGTGGAGCAGCGTCGGCAGCAGGGCGTGGCTGGCGTTGTCGGCGAACACCTCGGCCGTACCGAGGCAGAACAGTGCGGTCAGCACCACGGCGATGGAGACCTCGCCGGTGGCGATGGCCAGGGTGAGGACGGCAAGCACACCGGCGCGCACGAGGTCCACGGCGATCACGACCATCCGCCGGTCGAGCCGGTCGGAGACGACGCCGGCCCAGAGACCGAAGACCAGCGGCGGCAGCCACTGCACCGTGGCCGCGAGCGCGATCAGGAACGGGTCGCGGGTCAGCGACGCGACCAGGAGCGGTCCGGCCGCGATCGCGAGCCCGTCGCTGAGGTTGCTCACCCACGACGAGGCCAGCAGCCACCGGAACCCGCTGCCGAGGCGAGCCGGTACGACGGCTTCGACGAGACGGCTCACAGTCCGCACACGCTAGTCGCAGCCGGGGACGCGCTCAACGTGTTAAGGGCGGCTCAACCTTCGTACTAGTACCAAAGCCCGATGGCGCTTCATACCGGCCGGCGACGACGATTGTTCCAACAGCTACCGATCGGGCGGTGGGGCTCACTCGCAGGTTGGGCTCCCCCGCAAGGTCGGCAGTCGACCCGCACGACACCCGGGGCGCCCCACCCCGTCCCCCCGTCCCGGGTGTCGTGGGTCCCTCTCTTCCGGGGTCGATCCCCCAGCCCTCAGGGCAGGCCGAGTCGGCGCTAGTGCAACGCACGGGCAAGCCGAGTCGGCGCTAATGCAACGCACGGGCTCGGCAGATGCGCCGACTCGGCGGCGCTCAGGCGTCCTCGGGCGGCAGGTGGTCCCGAGCCCAGATCGCCGCACTGGTGCGGTCGGCGACCCCGATCCTGCGGAACACGTTGCCGAGGTGGACCTTGACGGTCCGCTCGCTGATCTCGAGCCGCCGGGCGATCTGCTTGTTGGCCAGGCCCCGTGCCACCAGCCGGAGCACCTGGAGCTCGCGCGCGCTCAGGCCGGCGCCAGGCGCGGGGGCGCGGTCGGGCAGCAGCGCCCGGGCGACCCGCGGGTCGAGCGGCGCATGCCCGGCCGCAGCGGACCGGATCGCGGCCAGCACGTCGGCCGGCTCGCTGTCCTTGAGCAGGTAGCCGATCGCACCCGCGGCCAGGGCCTCGGACACCCGGTCGGTCTCCTTGAAGGACGTGAGGACCACGACCGCGCCGTCGTACCCGGTGGCGAAGAGCCGCCGGGTGGACTCGATGCCGTCAGGCCCGGGCATCGACAGGTCCATCAGCACGACGTCGGGCTGCAGCTCCGAAGCGAGACGGACGGCCTCCTCGCCGCCCCCGGCCTCCCCGACGACGTTGATGTCGTCAGTGGTCGAGCCGATCAACCCGGCGAGGCCCGTCCGCACCAGGGGGTGGTCGTCGACCAGCAGTACGCCGATCACCGGCGCGGCACCCGGAGCCGCCAGTGGCATCCGGCGCCCGGCGCCGTGGCGACCGACAGGTCGGCACCGGCGGCCGAGGCCACGTCAGCCAGCACCCGGACCCCGAAGTGGCCCTCGCGCGGACTCGCGAGGACCTCGGCGGGGTCGAACCCCCGCCCGTCGTCCACAACGTCCAGCACCATCTCCTCGCCCTCCTGACGCCAGGCGATCCGCACGCTGCTCGCCCTGGAGTGTCGTCGGACATTGTGGAGGCACTCCTGGGTGATCCGGAAGACCAGGCGCTCGACCTCGGGGTCGAGGTCGATGTCGTCCTGCTCGAGGTCCAGCGTCACCTCGATGCCACGGGAGCGCAGCGGCGCCGCGAGGTCGGCAAGCGCGTCCGCGAGGCCGCCGGTGCGGAGGTTCGCGGGGAAGATGTCCACCAGCAGCGACCGCAACCCGCCGATGCTGGAACGAAGCGTGCCGGCGACACCGTGCAGGTCCGCAGCGAGCTGGGTGTCGCCGTGCGTCTCCGCCCGCGCGGCCGCTCCGGCCACCGTGAACGAGGTGGCGGCGAGCTCCTGTACCACCCCGTCGTGCAGGGTGCCGGCGATCCGGCGCCGCTCCTCGATCGAGGCGTCGACGGCGCGCTCCAGCAGCTCTTCGCGCTGGCCCTGGGCGCGCTTGAGCCGGCCGAGGAGCCGCCACACGATCGGCAGCAGCAGCACCGTGAACAACAGCAGGCTGCTGACCGTCACCCCGCCAAAGCCTTGCCACAGCTCGCCGGATCGCCTGTCGACGACGCTGTAGTCGCGATACGTCTCGAAGAGCAGCGGAGTGCCGTTCGGCGTGAAGACCGGCCCGTAGACCTCGAGCAGCTTGTCCGACCCGAGGCCGGTCTCGAACTCGTTCTCCTCCTCGCTCAGGTCGGAGACGTCCGCCCGAAACCTGGATGTGGCCAGCACCCTCCGCTCCTGCGCGCCAAGCGAGAAGGTGTCGCCGATGAGCTCAGGCTCGTCGGAGTAGACGATGCGTCCGTCGGCGGTCCAGATCTTCACCCGCACGATCCCGGTCGGGTCGCCGATAAAGCCGTCGACCACGTCGTCCAGCGCCGCTTTCGCCGCCGGGTCTCCCTGGATCAGGTCGTTCTCCAGGTTGGGGGTGATGACGGACTGGGCGAGGAGCTGGCTGGTGTCGACGGCGTCGCTGACGGCCTGCCTCTCTGCGAGGTCCTGGGCGAGGAGGATGCCGCCGATGGCGACCCCGACCAGGGCGACGAGGGCAGCGAGCGAGACCCATCCGAGCACCTTGCCGGTCCGTTCCGGCCCACGGTCGCGCTTGGGCGCGCCGTAGGAGACCTGGACCCACGCCGGGGCCCCGGCACCCTCAGGAGGCCGGTCGCGGACGGTGCGCTGCTCGGTCATCCCCCTCATTGTGCGCCTGTCGACGCTCCGTGCGGCGGGAATCGCGATCTTCTTCTCCGGTGGTCCGGTCATCGACCTCGGAGTCGGGCGGCTGCAGCAGCTCGGACGCCGGGCTGCTCCGGTCGGTGATCCTCACCGGCGTCTCGGGAGTGAACGAGGCGTTCCGGAGCACGCCGAGGGCCGCGGGCGTGGCGGCGATGATCAACGCCACGAGCATGAGCGCAATCCTGAGCATGGGCGGGTCCGTTCCGTGGCCGAGTACCCCTACGGTCTCGCGCCAGGCGGCCCCCGCACCATCGGGCTTTCGGTCTAGTACCCCCTCCAGGAGGGCCCGGGGTCAGTCCTGCCGGCGGGTGCGCCGACGTACGGCGACGACCAGCGCGAGCGCGCCCCCGACCAGGCCGATCGGCACCGCCCCGTTCGAGATCTGCCCGACCACCGAGCGGTCGGCGGTCGCGGACGGGTACGGGTTCGAGCCACGACCGTCGCCCGGGACGTCGACGGAGTAGACGTCGAGTCCGCGGACCAGGTCGATGGAGTACACCACGTTGCTGCTGGCGCCCGTCTGGTCTCCCCGGCGGTCGTAGACCGGCACCCACATCGCGTCCCACACCTGGGAGGCGCCCCAGTGGGCGAAGCCGTGCGACTTCAGATGCTGGGGATCGCGGACGTCGATGAACTGGGTGCCGCCCCCGTAGTAGCCGATCGCGACGATCCCGCCGGGCCGGTAGTCGAACCAGTGCGCGGAGCAGAAGGCGCCCCGCGGGCTCGGGAAGTTGCCGAGGTCGGAGAGCTCGACCTTGTCGAGCGGGACGATGCCACCGCGGCCGCCGTCGAGGCTCCTGACATGCCAGGTCTGGAACGAGCCGGCCGTGCTGCAGTCGGTCTGCTCGTAGTCCTCCTCGGTCACCAGCAGCACGTTGCCGTTGGCGAAGGAGGGCCGGCTGTGGGCCCGGAAGTTCTTCGCGTTGGGTCGGAACGAGTTGTGGTGGATGAAGTCGTTGTAGCCGTTGGCACCGGCGGCATCGCCTGCGCCGCCGGCCTTGCCGGTGGTGGCGAGCAGCCGGGGGTGCCGCGGGCGGCCGACGTTCCACATCGAGGAGCCGTCCCACCCGGTGTGGGTTCCGATGCCGGCGTTGTCGAAGTTCCACTTGTGGCCGGCCGTGGGCGAGTGGAATGCCTGGACGCCCGCCTTGGCCGGGTTGCTGTCGACCTCCTTCGGCTTCTCGATGTTGCGCAGGTCGATGATCGAGAAGGTCCCGGAGCTGTTGTCTCCGGCGGAGTAGGCGTAGCTGCAGTCGTACTCGTCCACGCAGGCGACTGTGTGGGTGCTGGTCGTGGCCGGAGCACGCCCCACGATCTCGGGCGATGCCGGGTGGGTCACGTCGACCACGATGAGCTCGTTGCCGCCCACGTTGGTGTGCTGGGGATCGCTCGGCGCGGCGTCGACCGCGTCGACGCCGATGAGCGAGAACCGCCGCGTGCCGTCCGCGGTGCGCCGCTCGCCGCAGTTCATCGCCTCGTTCTCGAACACGGCGTTGGGCAACACACCGACCTGGGTCGGGTTGGTGGCGTCCTTGACGTTCCACACCCGGACCGACTCGACCCCGCTGGTCACGAACAGCGGGGCAGTCTTCATGAAGCAACCCGAGATCCCGGCGGTGCCGGGCCGGTTCCCGAGGTGCTTGACGTTGCCGCTGAGCATCGACGAGTCGTCGCCGCCGACGAGGAGCGAGGTCCGCACCTCACGCAGGTCGGCCCCCTTGTCACCGTGGGCGGAGGCGGGCGGAGCGAGGGCCAGGGAGGCGCCGACGGTCAGGCCGGCGGCGAGCATGATGAGTCTGCGCATGCATGACTCAACGACGCGGCGTGACTGTGGTCACGCCCGTCGGGCGATGCCGCCGTTCAGGCGGGCTGCATCTCCTGCATTGTCTCGGACCCGAGATCGAGCAGCGCGTCCGCGTGGGCGGCGGCGAGTGCGTCGTTCTCTTGCGAGAGGCGAAGCACGAGTGCCTCGAGCTCGGCCACCCGGGTGCGCAGCCGTGTGTTCTCGGCTGTGAGTCGGGCGGGGGTCCGCAGGTCGCTGTTCATGTAACCGATCAGCGCCTTGGCCATGGATGAGCCTTCCGGGTGGAGTGGAAGCCCGCGATGTGGGGCCGCCTACAAGAGTCTCACCGGGACGTCGCGCGGTCAATCCCGGGTCTTGACCGTCGCCGGCGCGGGGAAGGCTGGCAGCGGGGGCAGAAGTACGACGACCGGTTCATGAAGGCGACCCTGCGGATGGGGGTGCCGCAGCGTGCGCAGGGTTGGCCATCGCGGCCGTAGGCGTCGAGCGAGCGGTCGAAGTAGCCCGACTCGCCGTTCACGTTGACGTAGAGCGAGTCGAAGGAGGTGCCGCCCTCCCCCAGCGCGTCGGTCATCACCGCGCGGGCGTGCCCCAGGAGCGCGCGGACCTGCGGGCCGGTGAGCCGGTCGCCCGGCCGGTCCCCGTGGATGCGAGCCCGCCACAGTGCCTCGTCGGCGTAGATGTTGCCCACGCCGGACACGAGCGTCTGGTCGAGCAGCAGGCGCTTCACCCCGGCGGTACGCCGGCGCACACGCCCCACGAACGCGTCCTCGTCGAACTGCGGGTCGAGCGGGTCGAGCGCAATGTGGGCGATCTCGGCGGGCAGCTCGGCACCGCCGTCGGACACCGACAGCCCGCCGAACATCCGCTGGTCGGCGAAGCGCAGCTCCAGCCCGTCGTCCAGGACCAGGCGTACCCGCAGGTGGCGGTCGTCGGGAGCCCCGGCCGGCTGCACGAGCAGCTGCCCGCTCATGCCCAGGTGGCCGAGCAGCGCGTCCCCGTTGTCCAGGGGCAGCCAGAGGTACTTTCCGCGTCGCCGGGCGGCCTCGATCCGGCGTCCGGTGAGGGCCAGCGCGAAGCCCTCGGGACCGCGCGGGTCGCGGCGGACGGGGCGCGGGTGGAGGACGTCGACCCGGGTGATGGTCCGGCCGAGCACGTGGCGGGCGAGGCCCGCCCGGACAACCTCGACCTCGGGGAGCTCGGGCATGTTGTTCTTGGCGGTCAGTCGTTGGCGGCGGCGGTGGCCGCCTTGACCGCGGGGTCCTCGACGCCGAGGTCGGCCGCGATCTCGCCGTAGGCCGTCTCCGCGGCGGCCTGCTCGGCCTCCTTCTTGGAGCGGCCGACGCCGTTGCCGTAGAGCTCGTCGCCCACCCTGACCTGGGCGGTGAAGGTCTTCATGTGGTCGGGGCCCTCGTCGGCGATGACGTACTCGGGCACGCCGAGACCGTGCTCGGCGGAGAGCTCCTGCAGCGAGGTCTTCCAGTCCAGCCCGGCACCGAGTGCACTGGCCGCCTTGATCAGCGGGTCGAACAGGCGGTGGACGACCTGGGACGACACCTCGAACCCGCCGCTGAGGTGAACGGCTCCGAGCACGGCCTCGAGCGTGTCGGAGAGGATCGAGGCCTTGCCGCGGCCGCCGGTGACCTGCTCGCCACGACCCAGCTTGACGTGGTCGCCGAGCCCGATCTCACGGCCGACCTCGGCCAGGGCCCGGGCGTTGACGACGGCCGCCCGCAGCTTGGCCAGGCGGCCCTCGGACAGGTCGGGGTGGGTGACGTAGAGCGTCTCCGTCACGACCACGCCGAGGACGGAGTCACCGAGGAACTCCAGCCGCTCGTTGGTCGGCAGTCCGCCGTTCTCGTAGGCGAACGAACGATGGGTGAGGGCTCTCTCGAGCAGCTCGGGTTCCAGCGTCGGGTTCCCGAGCGCCGCCCGGAGGTCCTCGTAGTCGGTCAAGCCGGTCGCGGGATCAGAGGACCTGACGACGGCCGGACCGGGCGCCGTACTGACCGCACTCGGCGCACGCGCGGTGCGGCAGGTGCTTCGCCCCGCAAGCAGGGTTGGCACACGTCACGAGGGAGGGCGCGACGGCCTTCCACTGCGACCGACGGTGACGCGTGTTGCTGCGCGACATCTTCCGCTTCGGGACAGCCACTGTTCTCTCCTACTACCTCGGGCCGAGCTATCGGCCTTGAATCAATCGTCGCCCTGCTGAAGTTCCTGCAACCTTCCCCACCGCGGATCGATCGCAGCCTCATGTGCGTGGCCGGGATCGTCGGCCAGACGCGCACCGCACTCGGTGCACAGTCCGGGACAATCGTCCTCGCACAGCGGCTGGAACGGCAGTGCGAGCACCACCGCGTCCCGCAGCAGTGGCTCGAGGTCGAGCAGGTCGCCCTCGAGCCGGCTGGTCTCGTCGTCCTCCGGGTCGGCTGATGCTACGTCGCCGCCCCGGTGGGAGCTCTGGTCGTGGTAGACGAACAGCTCCTGGAAGCCCACCTCGACGTCGTCGGTGATCGGCTCCAGGCACCGCACGCACTCGCCCTCGAGCCCGACAACCGCCGAACCCGTGACCAGCACTCCCTCCATGACCGCCTCGAGTCGCAGGTCGATCTCGACCTGCGAACCTTCGGGGACACGGAGAACCTCGATACCCAGGCCTGTCGGAGCCGGAACCGTTCGCGTCACCTTGCGCTGGGACCCCGGGCGGCGGCCGAGCTCGCGAATGTCGAGCACGAGCGGCGCTCTCGGGTCCAGGCTGCTAGAGGTGATCACTTTCCGGGTCCGGGCACACGACAGAACTGTCAGGGAATCGTAACCGGCGGGGTACCGGCACGGCAAAAGCGCAGCAGGGCTCAGCCACCGCCTTGCTCGCGCTCCGCGAGCCGGGCCACCAGCCGCTCGTGCACGAAGCCAGGCAACAGGCCCGAGACGTCGCCGCCGAAGGTCGCGACCTCCTTGACCAGGCTCGACGCCAGGAAGGAGTACTCCGGGCTGGTCGGCACGAAGACCGTCTCCACCTCGGCGAGAGAGGCGTTCATCTGGGCCATCTGCAGCTCGTAGTCGAAGTCGCTGACGGCCCGCAGGCCCTTCACGATCGTGCGGATGTCCCGCTCGCGGCAGAAGTCGGTGAGCAGACCGGTGAACCCGTCGACGGTCACGTTGTCGAACGGCTCGCAGGCCGTACGCAGCATCTCGATCCGCTCGTCGGCGGTGAAGAGCCGGCTCTTGGACTTGTTGACACCCACCGCCACCACCACCTCGTCGAAGAGGTGGGAGGCGCGGGCCACGATGTCGAGGTGACCGTTGGTGACCGGGTCGAACGACCCGGGACAGACGGCTCGGCGCACGGGGCTACTCCTCGCTGGGGGCGGGTCCCGGCAACGACCGGGACGCGGCGTGACCGTACCAAAGGGTCGTCTCGCCGTACCGCTTGTGCCGCACGCCGGTGAAGCCGGCCGGCCAGGCCGGCTCGGGGCTGCGCGAGGACCTCTCGACCACCACCAGGGCGTCGGGGACGAGCCAGCCGTGGTCGACCAGGCCCTGCAGCGCGGCGGCGACCGTCTCGTCGTCGACCGGGTAGGGCGGGTCCAGGAAGGCGACGTCGTACGGCGCGGCGGGCGGGCGCTGGAGGGCGCCCGACACCGACGCCGCCACCACGTTGGCCCTGCTGAAGCCGAGCGTCTTCGCGTTGCCGGCGATCAGGCCGGCCGTGCGACGGTCCTGCTCGACCAGCGTGACGACGCCCGCGCCCCGGGACCAGGCCTCGAGCCCGACCGCACCGGAGCCGGCGTAGAGGTCCAGGAACCGGAGACCGTGGAGCGACCCGCACCAGGCCTCGATCGTGGAGAACAGCGCCTCCCGCACCCGATCGCTGGTCGGGCGGGTGCTGACGCCACGCGGCGTCTGGATGCGGCGCCCGCCGGCGGACCCGCCGATGATCCGGGTCACGGCTTCTCCCTGAAGGTCACGCCTTCTCCATGAAGCCAGAGTGCCTCGACCGCTCCATCTCTGCCACCGCCTCGGCGAGGCGCGGCGCCCGAGCCAGCGCCGGATCCCGGTCGAGGAGGGACTCGGCGGCCTCGCGCGCGCTGACGATCGTCTTCTCGTCCCGGAGGACCCGCAGGTTCTGGAGGCTGGAGCGGAATCCCGACTGCGACTTGCCCAGTACGTCGCCCTCGCGGCGCTGGTCGAGGTCGATCCGGCTCAGCTCGAATCCGTCAGTGGATGCCGCGACCGCGTCCAGGCGCTCGCGCGCCGGGGATGCCGGCCTCGGAGCGGGTGACCAGGAGGCACAGCCCTGGCAGTCCTCCCCGACCGACGCGGCCCCTGAGCTGGTGGAGCTGGGAGACGCCGAACCGCTCGGCGTCGAGGAGCACCATCGCGGTGGCGTTGGCGACGTCGACGCCGACCTCGATCACGGTGGTCGAGACCAGGACGTCGATGTCTCCGGCCGCGAACGCCCGCATGGTGCGCTCCTTCTCGTCGGCCGGGAGCCGCCCGTGCAGCACGGCGAGCCTGAGCCCGGCCAGCGGTCCCTGGTCGAGCTCGGCGTGGAGCTCCTCGACGGCCGTCAGGGACACCTGCGGCGTCGTGTCGTTGCCCTCCTCGTCGATGTCGCGCTGGTCGAGCTCCCCCTCCTCCGGTTCGTCGCCGGTGATCCGGGGGCACACGACGTAGACCTGGTGGCCCTTGCCCACCTCCTCGCGGACCCGCTGCCAGACCCGGTCGATCCAGCGCGGCTGGTCGGCCAGGGGGACGACGTTGGTCTGGATGGGTGCCCGGCCGGCGGGCAGCTCGGCGAGCGTGGAGATCTCGAGGTCGCCGAAGACGGTCATGGCGACCGTCCGCGGGATCGG
This sequence comes from uncultured Actinomycetota bacterium, assembly GCA_963841625.1. Classification (GTDB taxonomy): domain Bacteria; phylum Actinomycetota; class Actinomycetes; order Propionibacteriales; family Nocardioidaceae; genus Nocardioides. The sequence continues at coordinate 1,523,018 of CAWJDH010000009.1, forward strand.
GGTGGCGGTCATGACCAGGACGTGGGGTGGCGTCCCGGCCTTGTCGGTGAGGGCCGCGCGCTGCTCGACGCCGAAGCGGTGCTGCTCGTCGACGACGACCAGGCCCAGGTCGGCGAAGGTGACGTTCTGCTCCAGCAGGGCGTGGGTCCCGATCACGATGCCCGCCTCGCCGCTGGCGATCCGCAGCAGCGACTCCTGGCGTTGGGCCCTCGTCATGGACCCGGTGAGCAGCGCCACGGCGGTTGCCTCGGCCGCCCCGCCGAGCATCCCACCGCCGGCCAGGTCGCCGAGCATCCCGGTGATCGACCGGTGGTGCTGCTGGGCCAGCACTTCAGTGGGGGCCAGCAGGGCCGCCTGACCTCCGGAGTCGACGGTGCGCAGCATCGCCCGGACGGCGACCAGCGTCTTGCCGGAGCCGACCTCCCCCTGCAACAGCCGGTTCATCGGGTGCGGGAGAGCCAGCTCCTCCTCGATCAGCTCGCCGATCTCGCGCTGGCCCCGCGTCAGCTCGAAGGGCAGTCGCGCGTCGAAGGCGGCCAGAAGCTCTCCGCGATCGCCGGTGCGCGCCTGGCCTCCCTGCTCCCGCAGCTCGCGTCGACGCCGCGCAAGGACCAGCTGGGTGATCAGGGCTTCCTCGAAGCGGAACCGCTTCTGCGCCGCCCCGACCTGCCGGTAGTCGTCGGGGGCGTGGATCCATCGCAGGGCGGTGGACACGTCGAGGAGGGAGTACTGCTCGCGCAGCTCCTCCGGGAACAGGTCGGGCACCTCGCTCACCAGGTCGAGCGCGAGCTGGACCGCCTTCTGGACGTCCCAGGAGTAGACCGTGGCGGTCACCGGATAGATGGGGAGCAGGCCCTTCAGGCTGGCGGCCAGCCCGTCCTCGTCGCCGCCCCCTGTGAACATCACGGAGTGCGGCGAGGCGATCTGCCAGGTCTGGTTGAACCGCTGGGCCTTCCCGGTGAACATCCCGCGATTGCCCGCGGCCATCCGACGCTGTTCCTGCTCCGCCTGGGCCTTCCATGGCACGAAGAACGACATCGTGAAGCCCGGGCCGTTGGTCTTGATCCGCACCTCGACGCGAAAGCTGAGCTTGTTGGTACGCCGGTTCTTGAAGCTCTTGACCTCGCTGGAGGTCACCTCTCCGACGACGCTGACGACCTGACCCTCTCCCGGCGCGTCCATCGCCGAGAGCTCGGAGGTCTCGACGTAGCGGCGTGGGAAGTGGGACAGCAGGTCGCCGACGGTCTCGAGGCCGAGCCCGTTGATGACGGCGTCGCGCTTCTTGGTGGCCCGGCCGAAGACACTGGCCACCGGCGAGTCGGGGGTGATTGCGGGCAAGGGGCCTCACTCCACGGAGACGAGGAGCGGGTAGCGCTCCTGACCACCGTCGTACACGACGACGTCGACATGGGGGTGGTGCTCCTCGACGTGGGCGGCGCAGCGCCGGGCCAGGTCGTCGGTCGCGCCCTCGCCGGTGACCAGGGTGACCAGCTCTCCACCGCCGCCGAGCAGCCGACCGAGTACCTCGGTCGCGACGGAGTGGAGGTCGTCGCCGATGACGACGAAGTCGCCCTCGACCACCCCGAGCACGTCGCCCGGCTCACAGGCCCCGGCCATGGTGATCGCCTGCCGCGCCGCCACGGTCACTGCGCCGTGCCGGGCGTGGCGGGCGGTGGCGGTCATCTCCAGGACGTCCTGCTGGAAGGTCCGGCCGGGCTCGTGGACGGCGAGGGCGGCGAGACCCTGGACCTGGGCGCGGGTGGGGATCACGGCCACCGTGAGCTTCTCGTCGCTCTCGGCAGTGCGGGCGGCGACCTCGGCGGCGCGCACGGAGTCGGGATCGTTGGGCAGGACGACCACCTCCTCGGCGCCGCAGGTGGTGATCGCCTCGAGGATCTGGCCGGTCGAGGGCCGGCGGCCGGGTGCGCCCTCGACGACGACCGCCCCAGCCTCGGCAAAGAGGGCGGCCAGCCCCGGGCCGGCGGCAACGGCGACGATCCGGCGGCCCCGTCGTTCGACCGACTGCTGCCTGGCCTCGGCCACCTGCTCGGCGAAGTGGGTGACCCGGACCCGGTAGGGGCGCCCTGCCCGGAGACCGGCCTCGATGGCGGCGCCCACGTCGTGGACGTGCACGTGGACGTTGAACAACCCGTCGCCGCCCACCACCACGAGGGAGTCGCCCAGGGGCGCCAGGTCCTGCTTCAGCCCGAGGATCCGGTCGTCCTCGGCGTCGAGGAGGTACATCACCTCGTAGGCCGGACCGTCCTCGGTGAGGTCGCCGGCCGGGTGCGGGACCGGGATGGTCGGGCGACCGATGGGCGTCGTGACCGGCATCGGGCGGCGGCCCGTGAGCACCGTCTCCGCCGCGTCCAGGATGACGCTGAGGCCGCGCCCGCCGGCGTCGACCACACCGGCGTCGCGGAGGGTCTGGAGCTGGTCGGGGGTCCTGGCGAGGGCTTCCCGGGCCGCTTCCGCCGCGGTCGCCATCACGTCCCGCGCGCGGGCGTCGGCATCCCGGGCCCGGGCCGCGCCGGCCTCGGCGGCGGCGCGGGCCACGGTGAGGATGGTGCCCTCGACCGGCTCGCCGACGGCCGCGTAGCTCGCGTCGCTCGCCCGAGTCATGGCCTCGGCCATGACGGTGGCATTCCGCTCCCCCGGCTCCCGGGCCGCGACCCGCTGGGCGAAGGCCCCCAGCATCTCGCTGAGGATGACCCCGCTGTTGCCGCGCGCCCCCAGGAGCGCCCCTCGGCGGAACGCCTGGAGGCCCGCCGCCAGGTCGGCGGAGGGATCGCCCAGGACCACGTCACGGAGCGCGTCACGGGCGGCCGACACCGTGAGGTACATGTTGGTGCCGGTGTCGCCGTCGGGCACGGGATAGACGTTGAGGGCGTCGATCTCCTCGCGGGCCTCCGCGAGCGCGTCGGTGGCGAGGTCGACGAAGCGCAGGACGACCGGGAGCCGGATCGTGCCGTCGGTGGGCGCTTCCATGGGCTGCCTCGTTGCTCCTGACCTGGTCGTCCGGATCGGGCCCTGCGTGCGGCCACAGATTAGTCGCTCGGGGTCCCGAACCTGCGGCAGGCGACGATTCGCACGCGAGCGGGAGCGTCGGATACTCTTGGGCGGTTGCCCGCCAGCCGGGCCCCTCGTTCCAGACCTCGATCCTCAGGAGTTCACGGTGGCTGCCGTCTGTGACATCTGCGCCAAGAAGCCGGGCTTCGGCAACAACCGACCCTGGTCGCGCAAGATCACGAAGCGTCGCTTCGACCCCAACATCCAGCGCGTCCGGGCCACCGTCAACGGCACCCCGAAGCGCCTCAACGTCTGCACCGGCTGCATCAAGGCGGGGAAAGTCACCCGCTGACCCAGTCTTGTCGCTGACCCGCCCGAAACTTTTCGGGCGGGTCAGCGTCGTTTCGAGCCAGTTTCGGGCGGGTCAGCCCTCATTTGGTCAGAAGTGGGTCCAGCCGGTCGGGCCGTCGTACTCCTGGCCGTCGACGGTGACCCCGGCGCCATCGGCCACCGTGCCGATCAACAGCCACCCCTCGGGCACCGATCCTTCGGGAAAGGTGGCGAGCAGGGCGTGGTCGTCCCCGCCCCCGAGGATGAACTGGACCGGGTCCGCGCCGAGGGCGGCACCCACGGCCTGCAGCGGCTCCGCGATCTCGAACGCGGCACGGTGCACGTCGATCGCGACCCCCGACGCGGTGGCGATGTGGCCGGCATCGGCCAGCAGCCCGTCGGACACGTCGATCATCGCGGTCGCGCCGCCCTCGGCGGCGACCTGCCCCGCGTCGTACGGCGGCTCGGGCCGCCGGTAGGCCTCGACCAGGACCCTCGGGGAGCGGAAGCCCCGCCCCAGCACGGCCATGCCGCCGGCCGCCCAGCCCTGCCGGCCGCAGAGTGCGAGCACGTCTCCGGGCGCGGCTCCGGACCTGACCACGGGCGCCACGGTGCAGGCGCCCAGGACGGTCACGGCGATCACGACCTGATCCGCCCGGCTCAGGTCACCACCGACGACGGAGGCCCCGACGAGGGCGCACTCCTCGGCGAACCCGCGCGCGAAGTCGAGTGCCCACTCCGCAGGTAGGTCGGCGGGGGCGGCGAGACCGATCGTGAGGGAGGTGGCGCGCCCACCCATGGCGTTGATGTCGGAGAGGTTCTGCGCGGCCGCGCGGTGGCCGACGTCCGCGGCGGAGGCCCAGTCCCGGCGGAAGTGCCGACCCTCGACCATGAGATCTGTCGAGACGACGACGTGACCGGTGCGCACCCGCAGCACGGCGGCGTCGTCGCCCGGCCCCACGAGGACCTGGTCGCCCTGCTCGAAGATCCCCGTGAGCGCCTCGATCAGCCCGAACTCTCCGGCGTCGGAGACGGTCGCGTCGGGGGGAAAGGTCATGGCGCCATCCCACCAGACCAGTGCCTGCTCCGCCCACGAGGGGACCTATCGAGAGCTCCTCGGTGCACGGTAGGTTGGCCCGCGACACAGACCCGCACGAGACGAGGAGTCCACGATGGTCGTCCAGGCGTACATCCTGATCCAGACCGACGTCGGCAAGGCCGCCGAAGTGGCCCGCGAGATCGCGACGGTCAAGGGCGTGACGCTGGCCGAGGACGTCACCGGACCGTACGACGTGATCGTGCGCGCCGAGGCCCGCAACGTCGACGAGCTCGGGAAGCTCGTCGTGTCCAAGGTCCAGAACCTGGACGGCATCACCCGCACCCTGACCTGCCCGGTCGTGCACATCTGACCGGCTGGATGTCGTCGCGACGCCCCGGACCCCGACGGGTCCGGGGCGTCGCCTTGTCCGGCCTGCTGCTGGCCCTGGCCGGGTGCGCGGACGAGCCGGTCTCGATCTCCTCCCCCGACGTCGGCCCGTCGGCCCGGGTCACGTGTGAGCAGTTCCTTGCCGACCTGCCCTCCGAGCTGGCGGGCGAGCAGAAACGGGCCCTCGCCCGCAACGGGGCGCTCGGGGCCGCGTGGGGCGACCCCGCGATCGTGCTCACCTGCGGGGGTGAGCTGCCCGACGACTTCGACCGCTTCGCGCAGTGCGTCGAGGCCAACGGGGTCGGGTGGTTCGTTCCTGCCGATGCCGAGGCCGACCAGTCCTCGACCGCCGCCCTCACGGCTGCCGGCTACCGCCCGGTCGTGCGGGTGACCGTGCCCGGCGACTACCGGCCAGAAGGGGTCGCCTCGGTCATGGCCCAGCTTGCCGACCCGGTGCGGCAGCACCTGAGACTGGTCGACCGCTGCGAGTGACCAGGATGTCTCAGCGGAGGCCGGTGTCGCGGGCGAGTGCCAGCTGGATCAACCGGTCGACGAGCTCTGGGTAGCCCACACCGGCGGCCGCCCACATCCGCGGGAACATCGACAGCGGTGTGAAGCCGGGCATGGTGTTGATCTCGTTGACCACCAGGGACTGGTCGGGCATCACGAAGAAGTCGACCCTGGCCAGGCCCTCGCAGCTCACGGCCTCGAACGTCCGGGCGGCCAGCTCCCTGAGCCGGGCGGTGACGTCGTCGGGAAGGTCCGCCGGTACGTCGAGCTCGGTGGCCTCCTCGGGGAGGTACTTCGCCGCGAAGTCGTAGAACTCGTGCTCACCGGTGATCCGGATCTCGGCCGGCAAGGACGTCTCGGGCGTCCCGTCGAGCGACTGCAGCACTCCACACTCCACCTCCCTCGCTCCCTCGGCGGAGACCTCCACCAGGGCCTTGGGGTCGTGAAGGTGGGCCTCCTCGAGGCACGCGTCGAGCTCGGAGGCGTCGTGGGCCTTGGAGATGCCGATGCTGGAGCCACCCCGGGCCGGCTTCACGAACAACGGGTAGCCGAGGGCGTTCGCGCGCTCGCGGCACCTCTGGGGATCGGTGGCCCACTCGCGGGCGGTGATCGTGATGCCGGGGAGCAGGGGAAGCCCCGCGTCCCGGAGCACCACCTTCATGTAGGCCTTGTCCATGCTGACCGCGCTCGCGAGCACGCCGGCGCCGACGTACCGGACCCCGGCCATCTCGAACATTCCCTGGATCGTGCCGTCCTCTCCCCACGGACCGTGGAGGAGAGGGAAGACGACGTCCACCTCGCCCAGGGTCTGCGGCGGTCGGGACGGCTCGGTGACCACCAGGTCGGTCCCCTCGCTGTCCCGGGCGAGCGCGATGGTGGCGCGGTCACCGTCGACGGCGGGGAGCTCGTCGGGCCCCTTGATCTGCAGTCGGTCGGGGTCACCGGACTCCAGGACCCAGCGGCCGTCGGTGGCGATGCCGACCGGCACCACGTCGTAGGCGTCGCGGTCGATCGCCTGGAGGACGCTTCCCGCGGTGACGCACGAGATCGCGTGCTCGCTGGAGCGGCCCCCGAACACGACGGCGACGCGGGGCTTGCGGGTGGGCGCGTTCATCGGGACGACCCTATCCACCTACTCTCGTGCTCATGCCCGAGGACGCGCCCACTCTGAAGCCCGCCACCGTCGCGGTCACTGCCGGCCGACCGGACAAGCAGCCGGACGCGCCGCTGAACACTCCGATCACGATGGCGTCGACGTACGTCGCCGGCGGCGACCTGGAGTACGGGCGCTACGCGAACCCGACGTGGACCGCCTTCGAGGAGACCCTCGGCGCTCTCGAGGGCGGACGCTGCCTCTCGTTCGCGTCCGGCCTGGCCGCGGTGTCCACGGTGCTGGACCTGGTCGGCCAGGGCACCAAGGTCGTCGCGCCTCGGCACGCCTACCTCGGCAGCGTGATGCAGCTCGCCGACCTCGAGGCCAGGGGCCGGCTGCAGGTCGCGCTGGTCGACATCACCGACACCGACGCCGTGGTCGCGGCCTGCGACGGGGCGGCCCTGGTGTGGCTGGAGTCGCCGACCAACCCCGCCCTGGAGCTCGCCGACATCCCCAGGATCCGAGCGGCGGCGCACGAGGCGGGCGCCTACGTCGTCGTCGACAACACCTTCGCCACGCCGTTGCTGCAGCAGCCGCTGGAGATGGGGGTCGACCTCGTCGTGCACTCCGCAACGAAGTTCCTCTCCGGCCACAGCGACGTGCTCCTCGGCGCGGTCGTCACCCGAGACGACCAGCTGTACGACGTCCTGAAGGGCCGGCGCGACCTGGTCGGGGCGATCCCCGGCACCCTCGAGGCGTGGCTCGCCCTGCGAGGACTGCGCACCCTCCACCTGCGCGTGGAGCGCGCCCAGGCCAACGCCACCGAGCTGGCGCGCCGGCTGTCAGGGCACCCCGCCGTCGAAGAGGTGCGCTACCCGGGATTCGGCGGGATCGTCGCGATCGTCCTCGAGCAGGGCGCGCTGGCCGCGGACCTGCTCACGCACAAGACGAAGCTGTGGGTGCACGCAACGTCGCTCGGTGGTGTGGAGTCGACCTTCGAGCGGCGTCGGCGCTGGAAGACGGAGCCCGCCACTATCCCGGACGCACTGGTGCGGATGTCGGTCGGGATCGAGGACATCGACGACCTGTGGGCCGACCTGGTGAAGGCGCTCGATGACCTGACTGGCGACTCCGCCGGGTAGGTCCGCTTTCGTGTCACCGGGTTTCGACACGCTCCGTCGCGGCTTCGTCGCTCAGCCGCGGTCGCTGCTCAACCACCGATGAGACTGACCGACCTCCTTCGTCGGTCAGTCAGTCTCCGCCTTCGTGTCGCGGGCGATGAAGGCGTCCATCATCTCGTTCGCGGTCATCTTCCCCGCGACCACGGCGTCCACGTGCTCGGCGATCGGGGCGTCGACGCCGGTGCGCCGGGCCAGTGCCAGCAGGGAGGAGCACGACTTCGCACCCTCGGCCACCTGCCGCGTACTGGCGTAGATCTCCTCGGTGGTCATGCCCTTGCCGAGGTTCTCGCCGAACGTGCGGTTGCGTGAGAGTGGGGACGAGCAGGTGGCGACCAGGTCACCGAGGCCGGCCAGCCCCATCAGGGTCAGTGGGTTGGCATCGAGGGCGGTGGCGAGCCGGGCGGTCTCCGCGAGGCCGCGGGTGATCACCGACGCCGTGGTGTTGTCACCGAACCCGAGCCCGACCGCCATGCCGACCGCGAGGCCCACCACGTTCTTGTAGGCGCCGCCGAGCTCGCACCCCAGCACGTCGACGCTGGTGTAGGGACGGAACGCCGGCGAGTGGCACATCGCCTGGAGCCGCTGGGCGACCTCCTCGTCGGCACACGCGACCACCGACGCCGCGGGCTCGCGGCGGGCGATCTCGGCCGACAGGTTGGGGCCGCTGACGACGGCGACCCGCTCCGGTCCCGCGCCGGTGACCTCTTCGATCACCTCGCTCATGCGCTTCAGGCTGCCGAGCTCGACACCCTTCATGAGGGAGACCAGCGGCGCGCGGCGAGGAAGCGCGTCGGCCCATTGCTCGAGGTTCTCGCGGAAGGTCTGGGAGGGCACCACCAGGAAGACGGCTTCGGCGTCGGCGGCCGCCTCTTCGGGGTCGTGGGTGGCCGACACGGTCCGGGGCAGGTCGATGCCGGAGAGGTAGTCGGTGTTCTGGTGGCGCTCGTTGATGGTCTCGCACACCTCTTCCCGCCGGCCCCAGATCTTGACCTCGTTGCCTGCGTCGGCCAGCACGATGGAGAACGCGGTGCCCCACGAGCCGGCCCCGAAGACCGCGACCTTGCTCATCCCTGTCCGTCCTTCTTCTTCCGCGTCCTGCGCTTGTTGGGGTTCCCGATCTGCTTCACGCCCATCCGGCGCGGGTCGAAGCGCTCGGTCGGCGCGGTCTCCCCTCGAAGCTCCTCGACGATCGCAGTGAGGGCCGCCATGATCCGGGCCGTCGCCTCGTTGATGGCCTCGGTACTCCGCGTCCTCCCCAGCAGGTCGTCGAGGTCGACGGGGTCTCCGGCCTTCATCGTGACGTGCTGGGGCGGGACGAGCCTGGGCTTGGACGAGTACGGCGGCAGGATCTTCTGCACCCCCCAGTGTCCGATCGGGATCACCGGGCAGCCAGTCTCCAGGGCGATCCGGGCCGCCCCGGTCTTCCCGGTCATCGGCCAGAGCGCAGGGTCGCGGGTGAGGGTGCCCTCCGGGTAGACGACGACGCACTCCCCGGCACGCACGGCCGCGACGGCGGCGTCGTAGGCCCCGATGGCCGTACGGCTGAGCCTTTCGACGGGGATCTGGCCGGCGGAGGTCAGGAAGCCCGCGAGGAGCTTGTTCTTGAACAACCCCGACTTGGCGAGGTAGCGCGGGATTCGCCCGTGGTCGTAGACGAACAGCGCGGTCAGCAGCGGATCGACGTGCGACATGTGGTTGACGACCACGATGCACCCGCCCTCGGCCGGGAGCTTCTCGCCATCGACCCAGGTTCGGCGCGTGGTCGCGAACAGCGCGGGCTTGAGGATCACGACCGCGAGGTCGATCGCCCAGCCACGCTTCTGCTGGACCTTGCGAACCTTCACCCTCGCCCCTCGATGTTCACCGGGCCGAGTGCCGGCCGGACGCACCCTGCGTCGAGTGCAGGCTACTCGGTCGGGATCTCCTCGGCCCGACGTGACGCGGAGACCACTCGCGGAACAGCTCACGGGATTCCTGACAGGATCGAGAGCGATGAAGGACCAGGAGCACGTCGTGCTGGTGCCCGTGAAGCCGCCGGCCGTGGGGAAGTCCCGGCTGGTCGGGCTGCCGACGGAGCTGCGCCGCGAGCTGGCGGTCGCGTTCGCCCTCGACACCGTGTCCGCGTGCCTGGCCACCTCCGGCGTGGGCGCCGTACTGGCGGTCACCGACGACGCGGCGTTCTCGCAACGCCTGGCTGTCCTCGGGTGCGAGGCCGTGCCGGACGGCGTCGCGGGAGATCTCAATGCCTGCCTGCGGCTCGGCGCTGCCGAGGCCGTCCGACGCTGGCCCCGACTCTCACCGGTGGCGGTGTGTGCGGACCTTCCGGCGCTTCGACCCGAGGACCTCGAGTCGGCGCTCGGCGCCCTGCCGGTCCGCGAACCGTCGTTCGTCGCCGATGCCGCGGGGACCGGCACCACGATGTACGCCGCGCCGCTCGACTCGTTCGACCCCCGGTTCGGCCCGGGTTCCCGCGATGCGCACCTGCGTGCCGGCGCCGTGGCGGTGGAGGGAGACCTGGTGTCCCTTCGTCAGGACGTGGATGACCTCGACGACCTGCACCGGGTGCTCCGGCTCGGCGTCGGCCCCCACACCAGTGCCCTGAAAATGGATTCAGGGTGGGCCGCCGTTATCGGCGACCCACCCTGACCTAGCTGCGTTTCAGGACTTCTTGGCGGTGCTCTTCTTGGCCGTCGACTTCTTGGCGGTCGACTTCTTGGCCGGCGCCTTCTTCGCGCGGGCGCCTTCTTGGCCGTCGTCTTCTTCGCCGCCGTCGTCTTCTTGGCGGTGCTCTTCTTGGCGGCCGTCGACTTCTTCGCCGCGGTCTTCTTCGCGGGCGTCGTCTTCTTGGCGGTGCTCTTCTTGGCCGCCGTCGACTTCTTCGCCGCGGTCTTCTTCGCGGGCGTCGTCTTCTTGGCGGTGCTCTTCTTGGCCGCCGTCGACTTCTTCGCCGCGGTCTTCTTCGCGCCAGTCGACTTCTTCGCCGCGGTCTTCTTCGCGCCACCCGACGACTTCGTCGCCGTGGACTTGGCCGCGGCGGCAGCCCTCTTGGTCGTGGCGGTGGCCTTCTTGGCAGCCGGCGCAGCGGCGGCCACGGTCAGCTTGGGCAGCTTCTTCGCTCCCGAGATGACGTTCTTGAGGTCAGCACCCGGGGTGAACTTCGGCACCGCCTTCTTCTTCGACCTCATGCTCTGGCCGGTCTGCGGGTTGCGGACCGTTCGGGCGTTGCGCACGCGCTTCTCGAACGAGCCGAAGCCCGTGATCGCGACCTTTTCCCCCTTGGCCACCTCGCGCGTGATTGTGTCCAGGACTGACTCGAGCGCATGGGCCGCCGCCTTGCGGTTTCCCTCGAAACGCACTGCCAGCGTGTCGATGAGCTGTGACTTGTTCACTAGCTTCCCTTCCAATGAACCTATGCAGCCGAGCCCGTGCTCGACGTTTCTTCAACGCACGCTAGGGTTTCGTGGCCTTGGTCACAATCAAAAACGCCGCATCTTGCGTGGGTTTCTTTGACGCCTTCGTTGGTCGAAATGCGACGGCCTCGGGCATAGATCCTCGTCGCGAAACGCTCAGATCCCATCCCTGGTTGGGGATTCGGTGTTTCGTGAGGGCTTAGAGGGTGGCTGGCTTCCAGGTCGGGCGCGTTGATTCGTACGCCGCGATGTCATCGTCATGCGACAGCGTGATGTCGATGTCGTCGAGTCCTTCGAGCAGACGCCACCGCGTGTAGTCGTCGATGTCGAAGGAGTCCTCGATCGCATCCGGGCCCTCGCCGGCACGGACGGTGCGTGACTCCAGGTCGACGGTCACCGTCGCTCCCGGCTCCGACTCGAGCAGGTCCCACAACCGTTGCACGACCTTCTCGTCCACCTGTGCGGCAACGAGTCCCGACTTGCCCGCGTTGCCCCGGAAGATGTCTCCGAAGCGTGGGGACAGAACCGCCTTGAAGCCGTAGTTCTGCAGCGCCCACACCGCGTGCTCGCGCGAGGAGCCGGTACCGAAGTCGGGGCCGGCCACCAGGACCGAGCCCGCGGCATAGGCCTCGTTGTTGAGGACGAAGTCCGGGTCGCCGCGCCAGGCCGCGAAGAGCCCGTCCTCGAAGCCGGTGCGGGTGACCCGCTTGAGGTAGACCGCCGGGATGATCTGGTCCGTGTCGACGTTGCTGCGACGCAACGGGACGCCGACGCCGGTGTGGATGGTGACCTTCTCCATCAGTCCTCCTCGAGATCGGCGGGGCTCGAGAGGGTGCCCCGGATCGCGGTGGCCGCGGCGACGGGTACGGACACCAGGTGGGTGCGTCCCCCCTTGCCCTGTCGCCCCTCGAAGTTCCGGTTCGACGTCGACGCACTTCGTTCACCGGGCGTGAGCTGGTCGGGATTCATGCCCAGGCACATCGAGCAGCCGGCTCCGCGCCACTCACCACCGGCCTCCTTGAAGATGATGTCGAGCCCTTCCTCCTCGGCCTGCAGCCGCACCCGGACCGAACCGGGAACCACGAGCAGTCGGGTGTCCGGGGCGACGTGGCGGCCCTGGACGATCTCGGCCGCGGCGCGCAGGTCCTCGATCCGCCCGTTCGTGCACGACCCGACGAACACGGTGTCGACCTTGACCTCGCGCATGGGAGTTCCACCCTCGAGGCCCATGTAGTGCAGCGCCTTCTCGGCGGCGATGCGGTCCTGCGGGTCGTCGTACTCCTCGGGGAGCGGGACGCGGCCACCCAGCGGCACACCCTGTCCGGGGTTGGTGCCCCAGGTGACGAACGGCGTCATCGTGGACGCGTCGAGCACGATCTCCTCGTCGAACTCGGCATCGTCGTCGGTGACCAGGCTGCGCCAGTGCTCGACGGCGGCCTCCCAGTCGGCGCCCTTCGGCGCACCCTGGCGGCCCTCGATGTAGTCGAACGTCGTCTGGTCGGGTGCGATCAGCCCGGCCTTGGCCCCCCACTCGATGCTCATGTTGCACACGGTCATCCGCGCCTCCATCGAGAGCTCCTCGATGGCGGGTCCGCGGTACTCGACGACATACCCCTGTCCGCCACCGGTGCCGGTGTGGGCGATCAGGGTGAGCACGAGGTCCTTGGCCGTGACGCCGTCGGGCAGGCTGCCGTTGACGGTGACCGCCATGGTCTTCGGCCGGGCCTGCGGGAGGGTCTGCGTGGCCAGGACGTGCTCGACCTCGGACGTGCCGATGCCGAAGGCGAGCGCGCCGAAGGCGCCGTGGGTGCTGGTGTGGCTGTCCCCGCACACGATGGTCATGCCGGGCTGGGTCAGACCGAGCTGCGGACCGACGACGTGGACGATGCCCTGCTCGATGTCGCCGAGCGGGTGCAACCGGATGCCGAAGTCCTCGGCGTTCTTCCGAAGCGTCTCGACCTGGGTGCGGCTCACCGGATCGGCGATGGGCTTGTCCCAGTCGACGGTCGGCACGTTGTGGTCCTCGGTCGCGAGGGTGAGGTCCGGCCGGCGTACCCGCCGTCCTGCGAGCCTGAGCCCGTCGAAGGCCTGCGGCGAGGTGACCTCGTGGATCAGGTGGAGGTCGATGTAGAGCAGGTCCGGTTCTCCCGGGGTCGAGCGGACGACGTGTGACTCCCAGACCTTCTCGGCCAAGGTCTTGCCCATCTGTTCCTCCCCTTGCTGGCGTACGTCACACACCCTACGTCTTGCATCCCATGATCTGAGACGACAATATTGCTATATGGACACCAGCAGTGGAGTCGGAGTACTGGACAAGGCGGCGCTCGTGCTGACCGCCCTGGAGTCCGGGCCGGCCACCCTCGCCGGGCTGGTCGCGGGCACCGGGTTGGCCCGACCGACCGCCCACCGCCTGGCCGTCGCCCTGGAGCACCACCGTCTCGTGGCCCGCGACATGCAGGGCCGCTTCGTGCTCGGTCCGCGCCTGGCCGAGCTCTCCGCCGCAGCCGGGGAGGACCGGCTGCTCGCGACCGCCGGCCCGGTGCTGGCCCGGCTACGCGACATCACCGGCGAGTCCGCCCAGCTGTGGCGTCGCCAGGGGGACCATCGCGTCTGCGTGGCCGCGGCCGAGCGACCCAGTGGACTGCGCGACACCATTCCGGTCGGGTCGCAGCTGACCATGCGCGCCGGGTCGGCAGCGCAGGTGCTGCTCGCCTGGGAGGATCCCGAGCGGATGCATCGGGGCCTGCAGAACGCTTCGTTCTCGGCCGCAGCGCTCTCGGGGATCCGCCGCAGGGGTTGGGCGCAGTCGGTCGCCGAACGCGAGCAGGGCGTGGCCTCGGTGTCGGCGCCGGTGCGCTCCCCCGGCGGCAAGGTCATCGCCGCAGTGTCGGTGTCGGGGCCGCTCGAGCGACTCTCGCGGCAGCCGGGCCGGATGCACGCGCCGGCCGTGCTCGCCGCCGCCGAGCGCCTCTCGGAGTCGCTGCGCCGGGCGGCGGCCGAGTAGGTCACCCCACGGCTTCGGCCAGGGACGCTCGGTCCCACGCCAGGTCGACCCCCGGGCAGGCCAGCAGGTAGTCGACGATCTCGCCGTCGGCGAGGTGGTGCGTCTTCCGCAGGCCGCGCCCGATGGTCGCGACGTACGGCGGCGCCGGGGCGCGCACGCCCAGGGACTCGATGTCGGAGGAGCTGAAGGTCACGACCGGGCGACCGTCGAGCTCGCCGACGAGGTGGAGGGTCTCGTAGCGACCCGGCCCGATCACGTGCCGCCGCGCGCTGACCACCTCGGTCAGGTCGAGATCGGCGCCCGGCTCCCGCCACATCTCCTGCTCGAGCACGTCGGCCAGCTGGCCCGCGGTCACGAGGTAGGCGCAGGCGAGCACCGACCCTTCGGCGTCGGGGTCGTGGAAGGCGATGCCGCCACCCCACGTCGGCGACTCCCAGGCGAAGACCAGCCGCCCGGACATCGTGAACGCCCTGGTGTCGAGGGGGCTTGTGCGGTCGCGGGCGCCCGGGTAGGTCCGCGTGGCGCCGGCCGGCCGGCCACCCATCAGGTAGCGGTGGAACCGGTCCGGGTCGAGGTTCGAGCCGTAGCCGGCGTACCAGACCGGCCCACCGTCCCACGTGCTCAGAACAGCGCGTCCTGTTCGATGCCGAGCAGCGTCTGCTTGCGCTCCAGCCCGCCGGCGTAGCCGGTGAGGGTCCCGTCGGCGCCGATCACGCGATGGCACGGGATCACGATCGGGATCGGGTTTCGCCCGTTGGCCAGCCCGACCGCGCGGGACGCGGCGTTCGTCATGCCGAGCCGGTGGGCGATCTCGCCGTACGACGCGGTCTCGCCGTACCCGATGCCGAGCAGCGCGTCCCAGACGCGGCGCTGGAAGTCGCTGCCCTGGGGCGCCAGCGGCAGGTCGAACTCCTTGAGGTCGCGCGCGAAGTACGCCGTCAGCTGTCCAACCGCCTTTGCGAGGACCAGGTTGGCGTCGTCGCGCTCGCCGATCGGTCGGCCGTCGGTGCTCGCCCGGAACGGGAAGAACTCGATCGCGGTGATCATGCCGCCGCGTTCGACGATGCGCAGCTCGCCGACTGGTGAGTCCATCAGGGTCCACATGTCAGTTGTCTCCTTCTTGGGTGGCCCCTCGTGAGGTGACCAGTGTCTGCCACAGGTGCATCTGGGCGTAGGAGCGCCACGGTCGCCAGCCCTCGGCGAGTCCCGCGGCGCCACGCGGGTCGCGACCCAGCGCGGTGAGCGCGTCGCGGATCCCGACGTCGGTCGGCAGGAAGACGTCGGGGTGGCCGAGCGCGCGGAGCGCGACGTAGTCGGCGGTCCAGGGACCGATGCCGGGGATGTCCAGCAGGGCATGACGGACCTGGCCGCGGTCCGGGCCCCGGTCCAGCGCGATCGTGCCGTCGGCCAGCGCGCCACAGAGAGCGACCAGCGCCCTCCCCCGGGCCCGCGGCATGGGCAGGTCGGCCGGGTCGAGCGCGGCGATCGTCGCCGCGTCCGGGAACAGGTGGGTCAGCCCGGGGGCCTCCTGGCCGGTCGCGTCGTTCAGGCGCACCCCATGGGCCCGGACCAGCCGGGCGGCGACGGTCCTCGCGCCCGCGACGCTGACTTGCTGGCCGAGGACGGCGCGGACGGCAATCTCGTTGCCGTCGACGTGTCCCGGGACCCGCAGCCCGGGGTTGCGGCGGACGAGGGGTCCGATGACCGGGTCGCCGGCAAACGCGTCGGCGACCGCCACGGGGTCGCAGTCGGCGTCCAGCATGCGACGGGTCCGCTCGACCGCAGCCGCGGTGTCGCGCAGGTCGTCGAGGGTGAAGGTCGCCGTGACGAAGGCGGTCTCGCCCGCGCTGGGGGCGTCGGGCACGTCGAGCCGGACCGTCCCGGCCCCGTGGGGAAGCGCGAGGGTCCGGGCGTACCAACCCGGTCCGGTCGCCTCGACGCCCGGCACGGCCCGAAGCGTCAGGAACTCCAGCAGGGCCGAGCCCGCGAACGGCGTCCGCACCGCCAGGCGCATGGTCAGTGTCCCCGTGGCCGGCGGGCCGTGCCGCCGCCCGCGCAGCTCGGTGGGGGTCGCGGCGTAGACCTCGCGGATCGTGTCGTTGAACTGGCGCACGCTGGAGAACCCCGCGGCGAAGGCGATGTCGGCGTGGGTGAGCTGCGTCGTCTCGATGAGGACGCGCGCGGTCTGGGCCCGCTTCGCCCGGGCCAGGGCGAGGGGCCCGGCCCCCAGCTCGGCGGTCAGGATCCTGGTCAGGTGTCGTGCCGTGTAGCCGACCCGGGCAGCCAGTCCGGGCACGCCCTCCCGGTCGACCACGCCGTCGGCGATCAGTCGCATCGCCCGGCCGGCCGCGTCGGCCGCGGTGTCCCAGTCGGGACTGCCGGGCGTCGCGTCGGGCAGGCACCGCTTGCAGGCGCGGTAGCCGGCGGCCTGGGCGGCGGCGGCGCTGGGGTGGAAGCCGACGTTCTTGAGTGCCGGGGTGCGCGCCGGGCAGGAGGGCCGGCAGTAGATCCCAGTCGTCCGGACCGCGGTGTAGAAGACCCCGTCGAACCTCCGGTCACGCGACTTCACGGCGCGGTAGCAGGACTCGCGGTCCAGCTTGTCGAGGGGGCTCATGGATCCATCATGCCTGTCGGTGCCGACCCTATCTGGCGGGAATCGGACACGACGATGCCGTCCCCTACAGTCCGGGTGTGACCGATGTGGAGATTCAGCGGATCGGACCCGACGAGTGGGAGGTCTTCCGCGACCTGCGGCTGCGGGCGCTGCGCGAGGCGCCGTACGCCTTCGGGTCGCGGTACGACGACTGGGCCGAGGCGCCGGAGGAGCGGTGGCGGGACCGGCTGGCGAACGTGTCGCTCAACGTGGTGGCCAGGATGGGCGGCGAGCTCGTGGGGATGGCCAGCGGTGTCGTCGGAAGCGAGGACGGGGCCGAGCTCATCTCCATGTGGGTCGATCCGGCCGCCCGTGGGTCCGGGGTCGCGGGCAAGCTCATCGGAGCGGTCGTGGAGTGGGCTCTCGCGGACGGCCGGTCGACGTACCTCATGGTGCGCACCGAGAACGCCCGGGCGATCTCCGCCTACGCGCGGGCGGGTTTCGTGGATCTCGGCATCCCGCCCGGTCAGGACCCCGATGAGCCACCCGAGAACCGGATGGTGCACGAAATGACGTGACCCGCCCGAAGGCTTTCGAGCGGGTCAGATGTTGGGTACCCCCGACCGGATTCGAACCGGCGCTACCGCCTCCCGAAATGAGCAGAGCGGCGGCGTGCCTGGCACGTCGCCGCTATGGGTACCCCCGACCGGATTCGAACCGGCGCTACCGCCTCCCGAAATGAGCAGAGCGGCGGCGTGCCTGGCACGTCGCCGCTATGGGTACCCCCGACCGGATTCGAACCGGCGCTACCGCCTTGAGAGGGCGGCGTGCTAGGCCGCTACACAACGGGGGCGAGCCTCTTGGAACAAGCGCCTGAACCCTAGCGAAACCGCTCGTTTCAGACCAAATCCCGGCTCCGTCACGAGGATCGGACCGGGACTTCGCTGGGATACTAGGACTCGAACCTAGACTAACTGGACCAGAACCAGTCGTGCTGCCAATTACACCATATCCCAATGGTGCGGGCCCTCTTCAGCGTTGCCGTTCGGGCCGGGGAGAAACCTTACACGCGGCGTTCGGAGGCCTCCAAAACGGTCGGATCGGTCCTCGTCGTGAGCCCCATCCGCCGCGCCACGAGCAGCGCGAGACCGAGGTAGACCAGCGACTGTGTGAGGGTCACAGGGATGCTCCACCACGATCCGCCGGTCGGGTTCAGGGACGACCCCATGTCTCCGAAGGCGAGGGCGAGGCCGAAGGCCAGCCAGTTGTTGAGGACGTGCATCGCGATGCCCGCCTCGAGACCGCCGGTGAGGATCACGAGCGTCCCCGCGACGAGCCCGAAGGCGAACCGGTCGAAGAAGATCGGTGCGCTCTGGCCGATGCCGTGGGCCAGAGCGAACAGGATCGCCGGCGCCACCACCGCCGGCGCCGGATGGCCGAAGATCCCGCCGAACGCCTGGGCGAGGTAGCCGCGGAAGGCGTACTCCTCGCCTGCGGCCTGGAGCGGCGTGAGGAGAACGACGACGAGCAGGAAGTCGCGAGTGGTGCTGGTGAAGGCGTTGAGCTCGCCGCCGACCTCGGTCCCCGTGTCCTGGGCCGGCAGCAGCGCCGACACCGCGATCGTCGCGATCAGGGCGAGCATCGCCAGCCCGAAGCAGACGAGGAGGTAACGCCAGCGCAGTCGCGGAAGAACCGAGGCGAGCCATCGGGGCCGCAGCCCGTGAAGCGCGCGGATGATGAGCCAGGTGAGCGGGATGGCCGTCGCGAGCACGATGTTGAGGTAGGCGAGCCCCAGGGGGGTGGGGTCGTCGAAGTCGACCATCTTCTCGGCAGCCGTCGCCACGTCCTGGCCGCTGGCGACGAAGTAGACCGTGAACGGGACCTGCCACGCGAGCGGCGCCACGACCAAGGCCCCGACCACGAGCAACAGGATTCCGACCACCGGCCGCCACCAGCCGGGACGGCCGCCGCGCAGGACGAGGTGGTAGGCCAGCCCTCCGGACAACGGAGGCGGGTGGCTGGTCACGCCAGCGCGCCGTCGAGCCTGGCCAGGCTGCGCTCGCGGCCGAGCAGCTCCAGGGACTCGAACAGGGGCGGTGAGATCCGGCTGCCGGTCACTGCGACGCGCACCGGTCCGAAGGCGTTGCGCGGCTTGAGGCCGAGCTCCTCGACCAGCTTGGCGCGCAGCGCCTCCTCGATCGCGGCCGTGTCCCAGTCGGTCAGGGCGGAGAGCGCCTCGTGCGCGGCGCGTACGACGTCGCGGCCACTCTCGTCGAGCACCTTCGCCACGTCGGCCTCGTCGCGGGTGAACGCCTCCTCGTCGACGAACAGGAAGCCGAGCAGGCCCGGAGCCTCGGCGAGCTTGTTCATCCGCTCGTTGACCAGCGGCATCGCGTGGTCGAGCAGGCGTCGTTCGTCGTCGGTGACCGGGTCGGAGACCACCCCGGCACGCTGGAGGAACGGGATCACCCGCTCGGTCATGTCCTCGAGCGTGATCAGCCGCATGTGGGAGGCGTTGATCGCCTCGGCCTTCTTCAGGTCGAACCGGGCGGGGTTGGGGTTGACGTCCTTGACGTCGAACGCCGCCACCATCTCCTCGAGGGTGAAGACGTCGCGGTCGGGGCCGATCGCCCAGCCGAGCAGGGCGAGGTAGTTGAGCAGGCCTTCGGGCAGGAACCCCTGGTCGCGGTAGCCGAGCAGGTGCGCCTCGGGGTCGCGCTTGGACAGCTTCTTGTTGCCCTCCCCCATCACGTAGGGCAGGTGCCCGAACCGCGGCGTGAACTGGGCGACGCCGATCGCCTGGAGCGCGTCGAACAGCGCGACCTGGCGCGGCGTGCTGGACAGGAGGTCCTCGCCGCGGAGCACGTGCGTGATCTCCATCAGCGCGTCGTCGACCGGCGCGACCAATGTGTAGAGCGGGTCGCCGTTGGCGCGGGCCAGCGCGAAGTCGGGCACGAACTCGGTCTGGAAGGTGACGTCGCCGCGGACCACGTCGTCGAACGTGATCTCGCCGTCGGGCATCCGGAACCGCACCACCGGGGCCCGGCCTTCGTCCCTGAACGCTGCGACGCTGGTCGTCGGACGAGCTCGCGGCAGTGCCCGTCGTACCCCATGACCTTGGAGCCGGAGGCCTGCCGGCGCGCGGCGACCTCCTCGGTGGTGCAGTAGCAGTCGTAGGTGTACTTGCTCTCGCGCAGTCGGGCGAGGACGTCGCGGTAGATCTCGCCGCGCTCCGACTGCCGGTAGGGGCCGTACTGGCCGCCGACCAGCGGGCCCTCGTCCCAGTCGAGGCCGAGCCACTGCATGACCTCGATCAGGGCGTCGTAGGACTCCTGGGTGTTGCGGGCGGCGTCGGTGTCCTCGATCCGGAACACGAACGTGCCGCCGTGGTGGCGCGCGAACGCCCAGTTGTAGAGGGCGGTCCTCGCCAGCCCGACGTGCGGGCTGCCGGTCGGGGACGGTGCCATCCGGACGCGGACGGTGGACGGAGTGGTCATTCGGTGTTGTCCCCGATCAAAGCGGAAGTTTCGAGACGGGCGCTGCGCGCCCTCTTCAACCCACGGCTACGCGAGCATTTGAATGGGGTGATCATCGCTTCGCCACCGGGTTGGTCAGCGCGCCGAGGCCCGCGACGGAGACCTCGACCTCGTCGCCGACCTTCATGGGCCCGACGCCGTCGGGCGTGCCGGTGAGGATCACGTCGCCGGGCAGCAGCGTCATCACGCTGGTGATGTGGGCGACGAGGGTGGGGATGTCGAAGATCATGTCCCTGGTGTTGCCGTCCTGCATCAGGTCGCCGTTGAGGTGGGTCTGGACGCGTACGCCGTCCGCGAAGGCCTGCGGGTCGAGGTCGGTCTCGATCCAGGGACCGAGCGGGCAGAACGTGTCGAACCCCTTGCCCCGGGTGAACTGCACGTCGCTCTTCTGCAGGTCGCGGGCCGTGACGTCGTTGCCGATGGTGTAGCCGTGGATCACGTCGGTCGCCTGCTCCGGCGGCACGTCGCGGCAGATCCGGCCGATCACGACGGCGACCTCGCCCTCGAAGTGGAGGTTCTCGGTCTGCTTGGGGTAGATGATCGGGTCGCCGGGCCCGATCACGCTGGTGTTCGGCTTCAGGAACATCAGCGGCTCGTCGGGCACCTCGTTGCCGAGCTCGGCGGCGTGGGCGGCGTAGTTGCGGCCGATCCCGACCACCTTGCTGCGCGGCAGCACGGGCGCGAGCAGGCGGACGTCCTCGAGGCGGTGCTCCTGCTCGATCGGCTTCACGCCGACGTACAGCGGATCGCCGGCCAGGGCGACGATCACGGCGTCGTCCTCGGGCTGGCCGAACTCGTCGAGGTCGCCGGTCAGGACGCCGTAGAGCGGGTCCTCCCCCGCGGTGAATCTGCAGATGCGCACGGCCCCGACCCTATCGACCGGTCCTACGCTGGTCCGCGTGGACCTGCAGGTGCTCGACGAGGCGACGTGGCGGGCGCGGGCGGAGGCGCACGCGGCCCGGGTCGACGCGTTCGTCGAGCCGCACCTGACCCGCCGCCGCGAAGGCCGCAAGCACCCGGTCCACGACTTCCTGTTCACCTACTACTCCCAACGGCCCGCGCAGCTGCGGCGGTGGCACCCGGGGTACGGCGTGGCGCTCGCGGACGCGCCGGAGTACGCCGGCCTGAAGGGCTACCGCAACGGCGCCGTGTTGCACGAGTACGTCGCTGCGCACTCGACTCTGATCGACTCGATCCGGCACCTGTTGAGAGCAACCGCCGGCCGTCCCGCGCAGCTCGGCTGTTTCGGGCTGCACGAGTGGGCGATGGTGCACCGGGCCGACGAAACCCGGCACGGCTGGCCGCTCCGGCTGGGTCGCGCCGGCACGGACCGGGTCGTGGAGTCCCACCGGATCTCGTGCTCCCACTTCGACGCCTTCCGGTTCTTCACGCCGACGGCCCGCCCGCTGAACACCCTGTCGCCGGGCAGCGGGGACCGGGCGGCGTACGAGCAGCCCGGCTGCCTGCACGCCAACATGGACCTCTACAAGCACGCATTCCGGCTCACCCCGATGATCTGCTCCGACCTGGTCGCCGACTGCTTCGAGCTGGCCCGCGACATCCGGGTCCTCGACATGAGGGCGTCGCCCTACGACCTGACCGGACTGGGCTACGAGCCGGTGCGGATCGAGACGGCCGGCGGCAAGCAGGAGTACGTCGCCGCCCAGCGTGACTTCGCCGAGCGCGCCGCACCCCTGAGGCGACAACTGGTCGCGGAGTGCGAGCGTTTGCTGGCCGGGTGAATGGGCCCGTGTGTCCTACGGTGGAGGCCATGCACCTGATCGCAGCGCTCCTCCTGGCGGTCTCCCTGGCCATGGCGCCGGCCCCGGCCGCCGAGCCGGACCCGCGGTGGAAGTTCTTCACGGCGGACAAGACGTTCTACCGCTCGCCCTGGTACCGCCACGCCCACCGGATCATGATCCCGTTCGGCTGCACGCGGGCGCCCTACTACGCACCGGACCCACGTTGTGCCGACGATCGCGGCTTCCACCACGGCATCGACATCGCGATGCCCTGCGGCACCCTGCTGCGGTCCGCCCGGTGGGGCTGGGTCGTCTCGCACGAGTCGCTCGGACCGGCGTACGGCGTCAACCCGATCCTGCTGCGCAACAAGAAGCACGGCTTCGACATCGTGATCGGCCACACCAGGAGGGTGTTCGTGAAGCCCGGCGACCGGGTCCGGCCCGGAACGCTGCTGGGTCGGGCGTCGGACTCGGCGGCCCCAGACGGCTGCCACCTGCACTTCGAGAGGCGGGCGCTCCGCGGAGGACTCGCCAGCGCCACCACTCCGCGCAAGATGCTGAGCCTGCGGCCGAAGGCATGACATGGACCTGCGTGACGACCGGGTGCTGCGCAACTTCCTGACCAACGACGGCCGGCTGCACACGATCCCGACCAAGCACTCCAAGCTGCTCGTCGTGCTCGACCACATCGCCCAGTCCTTCGAGCCCGGGCAGACCTACCCCGAGCCCGAGGTGAACGCGTTCATCGAGCGGTTCCACCCCGACTACGCCGCGCTGCGCCGCTACCTCGTCGACAACCAGTTCCTCACCCGCGAGGACGGGGTCTACTGGCGCAGCGGGGGGACGTTCGATGTCTGAGGTCGCAGGCGAGAACTTCCGCGGCGAGGACTGGTACGCCGACGACCTCGCCGACGCGCGCTACGTCGAGTGCACCTTCACCGACGTCGACCTCAGCGAGGCCACGACGAGTGGCGCGCTGTTCGACCGATGCACGTTCCACAACTGCCGCTTCAACGCGTCGGTGCACACGTCCTCGGCGTTCGTGGCCTGCGACTTCGAGCGGTCGAACTTCTTCGACGCGACCTTCGACGGCTGCAAGCTCAACGGCTCGGTGTTCACCGAATGCACGGTGCGGCCGGTCAAGGTCGTCGGCGGCCAGTGGCACGGCGTCACGATCCGCGGCACCAACCTCACCAAGCTGGACCTCAGCGGGGTCGACCTCCGCGAGGCCGACCTGTCGCATGAGCGACCTCACCGGCACGGTCCTGCGGGACGCCCGCCTCGACTCGGCCAACCTGCGCGAGACCGAGCTCGGCGGCGCCGACCTGCGGGGCGCCTCGCTGGTCGGGGTCGACCTGGCCGCGGCCCGGCTCCGGCGCACGAAGCTCGACCTGCCCGGCGCCGTACTCCTGGCCGAGCTGCATGGCGCAGACGTGGACCCAATCTGACGCGATCGGGATAGTCCCTGAATCTTGAGCCCCGATTGGCCCTCGGAAGGGCCCAAGGTTCAGGGACTATCCGCTCAGGGTTCCGTGCTCGACGCAGGTGGCCGACCAGCCTCGGGGAGTGACCTGGACCTTCATCCGGCGGCGGCAGGCGCCGCAGAAACGAGGCGGCTCGAGGGAGAGGCGCCGTTGGCACCCGGCGTGGTCGCCCTCGGCGAGAGGCTCGCCGCACTGGCCGCAGTACGACGGCACGGCAGTCTCCGGGACGTCATGCGGATTGCCGGTCATAGCCGACGCATCGTATGACGTCCGCCCAGCCTCGGTCACAGGGTCTTCGCGAGTTCCTTGATCGGCATCTTCAGGTCACTCAACAGGGCCAGGTCCTCGTCGGCGTCCCGGCCGAGCGTGGTCAGGTAGTTGCCGACGATGACCGCGTTGATGCCGCCGAGGAGCCCGTCGCGGGTGCCGAGGTCACCGAGGGTCAGCTCGCGTCCGCCGGCGTACCGCAGCACGGTGCGGGGCATGGCCAGCCGGAACGCCGCGATGGTGCGCAGCGCGTCTGCGGACTCCATGAGCGGGAGGTCGCCGAACGGAGTACCAGGTCGCGGGTTGAGGAAGTTGAGCGGGACCTCGTGGGGGTCGAGCTCGGCCAGCTGGGCGGCCAGCTCGGCGCGCTGCTCCAGCGACTCCCCCATCCCGACCAGACCGCCGCAGCACAGCTCCATGCCGGACTCGCGGACCATCTCGCAGGTCTCCCACCGCTCTTCGAAGGAGTGGGTGGTGACCACGCTCGGGAAGTAGGAGCGCGCGGACTCGAGGTTGTGGTTGTAGCGGTGCACGCCCATGTCGCGCAGGTCATCGACCTGCTCCTGGGTGAGCATCCCGAGCGAGCAGGCAACGTTGATGTCGACGGCCTCCTGGATCGCCTTGATCCCGTCGCGGACCTGCGACATCAGCCGGTCGTCGGGTCCGCGGACGGCGGCGACGATGCAGAACTCGGTCGCCCCGGTGGCGGCGGTCTCCTCGGCGGCCTTCACCAGCTGCGGGATGTCCAGCCACACCGACCGTACCGGTGAGGTGAACTGTCCCGACTGGCTGCAGAAGTGGCAGTCCTCCGGGCAGCCGCCGGTCTTGAGGCTGATGATCCCCTCGACCTCGATCTCCGGGCCGCAGTGCTTCATGCGCACGGCGTGCGCGAGCTCGAGGAGCTCGGCGATCCGGTCGTCGGGGAGCCTGCAGCACCTCGACCAGCTCGTCGTAGGACAGGCCGGTGCCCTCGTCGAGGACCTTGACTCGGGCGCGCTCCAGGATGTCCGTCACGTCCTGCAAGATATCGGGCGTCCGTAGACTGCCCGCGATGACCTCCCCGGCCACCCCCGAGCAGCTGCTCGCCTTCGACCGCGAGCACGTGTGGCATCCGTACACGTCGATGACCGAGCCGACCCCGGTCCGACTGGTCACCGGGGCGGAGGGCATGTCGCCTCGGCCTGGCCGACGGCCGCGAGGTGATCGACGGGATGTCGTCGTGGTGGGCCGCGATCCACGGCTACCGCCACCCCGCGCTCGACGCCGCGCTGAAGGGACAGGCCGACGACTTCGCGCACGTGATGTTCGGCGGGCTCACCCACGAGCCGGCGATCCGGCTCGCGCAGCGGCTGGTCGAGATCACCCCCACCGGGCTCGAGCACGTCTTCCTCGCCGACTCCGGCTCGGTGAGCGTCGAGGTCGCCCTGAAGATGGCGATCCAGTACCAGCGCGGCGCCGGTCGTCCCGAGCGGACGCGCATGCTGACCGTGCGGGGTGGCTACCACGGCGACACCTGTGGGTGCATGGGCGTCTGCGACCCCGACAACGGGATGCACACGATGTTCCGCGGATTCGTGGCCGACCACGTGTTCGCCGACCAGCCGCCCGCCGACGAGGACGGCGTCCCCGCCTGGGCCGACTCGTTCCGGAAGCTCGCCGACAGCCATGCCCACGAGCTGGCGGGGATCGTGGTCGAGCCGCTGCTCCAGGGCGCGGGCGGCATGTACGTCTATCCCGCGGCGTGCCTGCGTGTGATGCGCGAGGTCGCCGATGAGCACGGGCTGGTGCTGGTCCTCGACGAGATCGCGACCGGCTTCGGGCGGACCGGGACGCTCTTCGCCGCCGACGCCGCAGGCGTCGTGCCTGACATCATGTGCGTCGGCAAGGCGCTCACCGGCGGTTACCTCAGCCTGGCGGCCGCGATCTGCACGTCCGGGGTGGCGCGGGGGGTTTCCGCGTCGGAGTCCGGGGTCCTGATGCACGGGCCGACCTACATGGGGAACCCGCTTGCGTGCGCGGTCGCCCTCGCCAACCTCGACCTGCTCGGCACCGGCGACTGGAAGTCCGACGTCGAGCGCATCAACGGACGGTTGGACGCCGGGCTCGCGCCCTGCCGCGACCTGCCCGGCATCGCCGACGTACGCACCATCGGCGCGGTCGGCGTCGTCGAGCTCGACCATCCGGTCGAGGTCGACGCTGCGACCGAGGCGGCGCTGGACGCGGGTGTGTGGCTCCGTCCCTTCCGCAACCTGATCTACACGATGCCGCCCTACGTCTGCACCGACGACGAGATCGACCGGATCTGCGCCGCCGTCCTCGCCGCCGCCGAGGTGGGCTGAGCCGATGATCTGGGAGAAGTGGCTGGACGACCAGTCGGAGCTCCGCGACCGGGCCGGCCTGCGCCGCACCCTGCACGCCCGCGGCCCCGACGACCCCGTGGTCGACCTGGCCGGCAACGACTACCTCGGGCTGTCGCGGCACCCCGCGGTCCGGGAGCGGGCAGCAGAAGCGGCGCGCACCTGGGGCGCGGGCGCCGGCGCCTCCCGGCTGGTCACCGGCACGCTCGGCCTCCACCTGGAGCTCGAGACCGCGATCGCCGGATTCCTCGCACAGCCGGCAGCGCTGGTGACCTCGACCGGCTACCACGCCAACCTCGCAGCGGTGACCGCGCTCGCCGGCCGGGACTGCCTGATCGTCTCCGACGCCCACGTCCACGCCTCGCTGGTCGATGCGGCCCGACTGTCCCGGGCGGAAGTGACGGTCACCCCGCACAACGACGTCGGCGCGGTCTCGGCGGCGCTGGCCAAGGCAGGCGGCCGCCGGGCGATGGTGCTGGCGGAGTCGGTCTACAGCGTCCTCGGCGATCCCGCCTCGCTGCTGGAGCTGGCCGGCGTGTGCGCGTCGTACGACGCCCTGCTCGTCGTCGACGAGGCGCACGGGCTCGGGGTGGCCGGGTCGGGCGGCCACGGGTTGGTCCGCGAGCTCGGCCTCGCCGGGCAGGACCACGTCGTGGTGACCGCCACCCTGTCGAAGGCACTGGGGGCGCAGGGCGGAGTGATCCTGGGTTCCGCTGCCGTGGTGGACCATCTGGTCAACCGGGCCCGCCCGTTCATCTATGACACCGGCCTCGCGCCCGCGGCGGCCGCCGGCGCGCTGGCGGCGCTCGAGCTGCTGGTGACCCGTCCGGAGCTGCCGGCACTGGTCCACACCCGCGCCAACGCGCTGGCGGGAGCGCTCGGCGTCGCGGCCCCGGAGGGCGGGGTGCTGTCGGTACCGATGCCCTCGCCCCGGGTTGCGCTGGCCGCTCAGGCGGCGGCGCTCGAGGAGGGCGTCCGGGTCGGGTGCTTCCGCCCGCCGTCGGTGCCCGACGGGGTCTCGCGGCTGAGGGTCACGATCAACGCCGGGATCCCGGAGCCCGACTGGGCGCGGGCCGCGGCCGTGCTCGGACAGGTCGTCAAGGAGTTCGAAACCACCCCACCAGACCGCTCGCTGCGCTCGCGCTCCGGCGGGGACCCCGAAACCCCGTGATCATCGTGGTCACCGGCACCGACACCGGGGTCGGCAAGACGATCGCCACCGCCGCGCTCGCCCGACGTGCGGCCGCGAACGGGTCGGTGGTCGTGGTGAAGCCGGTGCAGACGGGGATCGGGCCGGGGTCCGACGAGGTCGCGGACGCCGAGGTGGTCCACCGGCTGACCGGCTGCGCGGTCCAGGAGCTCGCCTGCCTCGACGACCCGCTGGCCCCGGACACGGCGGCCCGGCTGCGCGGCGTACGGATCCCGCCGGTGTCGGAGCACGCCGACCGGGTGCGGGTGCTCGCCGAGTCGCACGACACGGTGATCGTCGAGGGCTCCGGCGGGGTGCTGGTCCGGCTCGACACCGAAGGCGGGACGATCCTCGACCTGGCGACCGAGGTGGGCGCCGAGGCGGTGGTGGTTGCCTCGGCCGGGCTCGGCACGCTCAACCACAGCGAGCTGACCGTGGCGGCCCTCCGGGCCCGCGGGATCGAGCCGACCGGGCTGGTGATCGGTTCCTGGCCGAGCGAACCCGGGCTGGCCGAGACCTGCAACCTCGACGATCTGCCCCGGGTGACCGGCGTGCCGCTGCTCGCGTCGATCCCGGCCGGCGCCGGGTCGCTGACTCGTGAGGAGTTCGCCCGTCAGTCTCCTACTTGGTTCAGGACGTCTGGTTGAGGAACCACCGGTGCCCGAACGGGTCGCGGAACACCGCGACCCGGCCGGCCGGCGGGCTGTCCTCAGGACCCCGGTCCATGCTCACCCCCGCCGCCTCGACACGGGCCGCGACGGCGTCGACGTCGTCGACAGTCAGGTGCAGCGAGACCGCGCTGCCGCGGGCAGGGTCCGGGGCGGCGACGTTGGCCTCTGCGAACTCGTCCGACATCATCCAGCCAGCCCCGTTCACGGCCAGCTCGACGTGACCGATCCGCCCGTCCGGCATCTCGATCGGCGCGTAGGTCACCTCGGCGCCCAGGACGTCGACGTACCACTCGACGGCCGCGCGGGCGTCGGCGACACAGATGTACGGCGTCAGCTCGCTCACGCCGCCCACGATGCCACGCTCAGGCGGCGGACGCCTCCGGCTCGTGGTCGACCAGGGTCTGCAGGGCGGAGAGCACGCGCCCGTTGATCTCGGCGTCGGCCAGAACGTCCACCCCGATGGAGGACTGGGACACCGTGGCGTCCTCGACGACGACCGCGCCGGCGACGGTGGCCGAGCGCACCACGTCGGCGTGCGCCCACTTGCCGCCGTACGGCGTGGGCGTGGTGCCGAGCACCGCCAGCCGCTTGCCGGCCAGCGCGCCGACCCCGTAGGGGCGGGACAGCCAGTCGATGGCGTTCTTGAGCACGGCCGGCATCGTGCCGTTGTACTCGGGAGTGACGACGAGGACGCGGTCGGCCTCGGCCACTCGGTCGCGGAGGCGCTGGGCGGGCGCCGGCACCTCAGTCGCGTCGAGGTCCTCGTTGTAGAACGGCAGGTCGGCCAGGCCCTCGAAGACTTCGAGGCTGAGCCCGGCGGGGGCGTCCCCGACCAGCTTCTCGGCCAGACGGCGGTTGACGGAGTCGGAGCGCAAGCTGCCGACGAGGACCACGATGCGGGTGTTGGTGTCAGTCATGTGGGGCCAAACGGACTGTGGTCCGTTTTAATTCCCGACATCGGCCCCGCAATAGAGTGACCCTCGCCATGTCCAGTCACCCGCTTCTCCCGATCATCGGGGAGCCACGCCCTGAGCGCAGCGACGCCGCCCGCAACCGCGCGGCCCTGCTCGGGGCGGCCACCCGGCTGATCGAGCACTGCGGGATCCAGGGGGTGACCATGGAGGCGGTGGCGGCCGAGGCGGGGGTCGGGAAGGGCACGGTCTTCCGCCGGTTCCACAGCCGGGAGGGCCTGATGGCGGCGCTCCTCGACCACTCCGAGGCCGATTGGCAGGCGCAGGTCATGGGCGGTCCGCCGCCCCTGGGACCCGGCGCGCCCCCGATGGATCGGCTACTTGCCTTTGGGCACTCCCGGATCGACATCAACCTTCGGCACGCGGACCTGATCCACGCCGCCGGACGGGCAGGAGCGCGCTCGTACGCGGCGTACTCCTTCGTGGCCACCCACACCCGCTACCTGCTCGGGGAGCTGGGCGTCCGCGGCGACATCGCACTGCTGGCCATCGCCCTGATGGCACCCATCGAGTCCTCGATCCTCGAGCAACAGGTGAAGATCGAGCAGATCGACCTCGACCGGATCCGTTCCGGGTGGGCGGACCTGGCCCGCCGGATCGTCGAGAGCCCCGGAGACGAAGGAGAACGATGACCATCCCGACCTACACCCTCAACGACGGTACGACGCTTCCCGTCATCGGATTCGGCACCGCAGGGCTGCGGGGCGAGGCAGCGGTGGAGGCGACGAGCAGCGCCCTCGAAGCCGGATACCGCCTCGTCGACACGGCCGTGAACTACGAGAATGAGCGGGAGATCGGCGAGGCCCTGGGTCGTTCGGGGGTCCCCCGCGACGAGCTGCGGGTGACCAGCAAGATCCCCGGCCGGCACCACGCCTACGACGAAGCGATCGCCTCAACGCGCGAGTCGCTGGAGCGGCTCGGCCTCGACCACCTCGACCTGCACCTGATCCACTGGCCGAACCCCAGCCGCGACCAGTACGTCGACGCGTGGCGGGCGCTCGTGGACCTGCGCGAGCAGGGGCTGGTCCGCTCGATCGGCGTCTCGAACTTCACCGCCGAGCACCTCGACCGGATCATCGACGAGACCGGTGTGGCGCCGTCGGTGAACCAGATCGAGGTCCACCCGCTGTTCCCGCAGGTGGAGATGCGCCGCGCCAACGAGGAGCGCGGGGTCCGCACCGAGTCGTGGAGCCCGCTGGGCAAGCGCCAGGCGCCGCTAGACGAAGCTCCCGTGCGCGCGGCCGCGGAGGCCCACGGGGTCACGCCTGGCCAGGTGATCCTGCGCTGGCAGGTGCAGCTGGGCAACCTGCCGATCCCGAAGTCCGCGACGCCGTCACGGCAGCGGGAGAACCTCGACGTGTTCGGGTTCGAGCTCGAGGACGCCGAGATGGACGCGATCACCGCGCTCGGCCGGTCCGACGGGCGGCTCTTCGGCGGGGACCCCGACAGCCACGAGGAGATGTAGGCGCGAGCGACGGCTCACTCGGTGGGGTGCCGGCGCAGCCCGAAGGTGACGCCGTCGATCAATGCACCCCACGACGCCTCGATCACGTTGTGGCCGACCCCGACGGTCACCCACGACGACTCCCCGTCGGTGGTCTCGATCAGCACCCGGGTGATCGCGTCGGTGCCGTGTCCCTGGTCGAGGATGCGCACCTTGTAGTCGATCAGCTCGAACTTCGCGACCTCGGGGTAGGCCTGGCCGATCGCCTCGCGCAGCGCCTGGTCGAGGGCGTTGACCGGCCCGTTGCCCTCGCCGGTGACGACGAACCGCACGCCGCCGGCCCGCAGCTTGACCGTCGCCTCGGAGACGGCCTCATCGCCCGGACGGGTCTCGGTGATGACCCGCCACGACTCCACCTCGAAGTACGCCGGCCGGACGCCCTCGACCTCCTCGGCCAGCAGCAGCTCGAAGGACGCGTCCGCTGCCTCGAAGGTGTAGCCGCGTGCCTCCAGCGCCTTGACCCGCTCGGTCACCCGGTTGACCAGCTCGCGATCGCCGGAGAGGTCGTAGCCGAGCTCGCGGCCCTTGAGCTCGATCGAGGCCCGGCCCGCCATGTCGGAGACCAGCAGCCTCATGTCGTTGCCGACGTCGACCGGGTCCAGGTGCTGGTAGAGGTTGGGGTCGACCTTGATCGCGCTCGCGTGCAGCCCGGCCTTGTGCGTGAACGCCGACGTGCCGACGTAGGGCTGGCGCGACGCGGGCGCGAAGTTGGTGACGTCGGCGACGGCGTGCGCGATCCTGGTCGCGTCCTTCAGAAGCCCGGGGGGCAGCACCTGCCGGTCCAGCTTGAGCTCCAGGTTGGCCACCACCGAGACGAGGTCGGCGTTGCCGGTGCGCTCGCCGTACCCGTTGATCGTGCCCTGCACGTGCGTCGCGCCGGCGTCGACAGCCGCGAGGGTGTTGGCGACCGCGCAGCCGGTGTCGTTGTGGCAGTGGATCCCGACCCGTACGCCGGTCGTGGACACGACGTCGTCCACCACGTCACCCACCCAGCCGGGGAGCATCCCGCCGTTGGTGTCGCACAGCGCGATCACCTCGGCGCCCGCCTCGTATGCCGTCCTCAGCACCTCGAGGGCGTAGTCGCGGTTGTCGCGGTAGCCGTCGAAGAAGTGCTCGGCGTCCAGGAAGACCTGCTGTCCCTCGGCCCGGAGGTGGCTGACCGTGTCGCGGACCATCGCGAGGTTCTCCTCCAGGGTGGTCCGCAGGGCCAGGTCGACGTGCCGGTCGTGGGACTTGGCGACCAGGGTGACCACGCTCGCGCCGGACTCGCGCAACGCCGCCACCATCGGGTCGTCGGCGGCGGCCACGCCCGGGCGGCGGGTGGCGCCGAAGGCCGCGAGCTTCGCGTGCCGCAGGTCGAGCTCGTCGACGGCGCGGCGGAAGAACTCCGTGTCCTTGGGGTTGGCGCCCGGCCACCCGCCCTCGATGTAGCCCACGCCGAGGCCGTCGAGCTGTCGCGCGATGGTGAGCTTGTCGGCCACCGACAGGTTGAGCCCCTCCTGCTGGGCGCCGTCGCGCAGGGTGGTGTCGTAGACGTGGAATCCGCCGTGGAGACGAGGGAAGGTCCATCGGTCTGCTCTCTCGAGTCTGGTGTCGGATCGGGCAACAAAAAAACCTCCCGCGGAACGGAAGGTTGGCGCGTCGTCGGCCCGGTCGCGGGCGGCGTCGACGCGCTAGGAAATGATGATCTTGCTGTGATGCGGCACGCGATCAGTGTGCCACCGCGTCGCCCAGCCCGAAACCCGATCTCGCGATCCGGCCATCTCGTTGAGTTGGGCCTCGTGGCCCTCGAGTTGGGCTTCGCGGCCCCTCGTTGGCCCTCCGGGGGGCCGAAATCCCCAACTCAGAGGGCCGGAATCCCCAACTCAACGAAGGAGGGGGGTCCGGAGAAGGGGGTCCAGTTCACGCCGGAGGTGGACACCAGGTAGCCGAACGACGCCGCGACCGCCCCCACCACCAGGACCGAGACCAGCCAGGCGCCGGGCTTGGACGCGAGCGGGTGGACGGCGCGGGCCAGCGGCGAGCGGACACGTGAGCCGCCTGGCCCGAGCGCCAGGGCAACGACGAACGTCAACCCGGTCGCGAACAGGGACGTCTCGAGGTCGGCCGCGGCGGCGTAGCAGATGAGGGCGGCGGCCAGGGCCAGCCCGACGCTCCACAGCGCCAGCAGGATGGTTCCCGGGATCGCCCGGACGACGTGCCAGGGAGCGCCGATCAGGTAGAGCACAGGGTCGTACCACTTCGCCCCGCGCAGCCGGCGCCGGTCGCCGGTCGCCGTGGCCGCCAGCGAGGCGCTCCGGAGCAACCAGGTGAGGACGATCAGGGTGGGCAGCGCGACCCAGGGGTACGCCGTCAGGGCGGCGCCCGCGGCCACGGTGAGCGCCGTCCACAGCACCCCCCGGCGCAGGCGCTCCATGGGGCCCGGGCGAGGTGGAGCGAGCCAGTCCTGCTCCACCAGAGGAGTCGGTCCGTCTTCGTCCTCGTCCTCGAACAGGGAGAGCGTGTGCTCGCGCCCCTGGGCGGCCAGCGCCAGCGGCACCGTGAACGGATCGTCGGAGGAGTCCGGAACCGGTCCGCCACCGTCGAGCCAGTCGAGGACCTGGTCCAGCGTCGGTCGCCGACGCGGGTCGGGTTCCAGGCTGGCCGCCACGATGCGGCGCAGGTCGTCCGGCAGCCCGCTGAGGTCGTGCTGGCCACGCCTGACCCGATCCATGATCGCCATCGACGGGCCACGGCCGAAGGGCGAATGACCTGTCCCGGCGAATGCGACGGTCGCTCCCCAGGAGTGCACGTCGGAGAGCGCGGTGGCGTCGTGCCCGTCCAGGATCTCCGGCGCGAGATAGCCGGGCGTACCGAGCAGCCAGCCGGTGTGGGTGAGCTTGGGGTCGTCGGCGACCCGGGCCAGGCCGAAGTCGATCAGGATCGGGGTCCGGCCCTCGATCAGGACGTTGGAGGGCTTGACGTCGCGGTGCAGGACGCCCACCGAGTGCACCGAGGCGATGCCCTCGGCCAGGCCGCGGGCCAGGAAGCGCAGGTCGGCGTCGCTGAGCGGGCCCTCGTCCTTGACCAGGTCGTGGAGGGAGGGGCCGGGGACGTAGCGCGTGGCCACGAACGGGATCTCGCCCCACGGGTCGGAGTCGACGATCTCGGCCACCCACGGGCTGCGGATCCGCGAGAGGGAGCTGACCTCCCGGGCCAGCCGGGCCCGGGCCTCGTCGTCGCCGACGATGTGGGGCCGCAGCACCTTCAGCGCGACCCGTTCCCCGCGTCGGGGCCGGGCCAGGTGGACCACCCCCATGCCGCCCTCGCCGAGCCGCGTCAGCAGCTCGTAGCCGCCGACGGTCAGCCCGGAGGGCGGCCGCTGCGGGGAAGTGGTCACGCCCCGAGGCTACCGGCGAGCTGCTCCACTCAGCAGATCCTGTGCATCCAGCCGAACGTGTCCTCGGCCCGGCCGTACTGGATGTCGACCAGCGCCTGGCGGATCTTCATGGTCAGGTCGGTCGACGCCGGCGCCGGCGCCTCGCCGCCGTCCCACTTGAGCGTGCCGACCGGGGTGACCACGGCCGCGGTACCGCAGGCGAAGACCTCGGTGATCGCTCCGCTTCTGACCCCGTCTCGCCACTCGTCGATCGAGAACTTCCGCTCCTCGACCTGGTGGCCGAGCTTGCCGGCGAGCTCGATGATGCTGGATCGGGTGATCCCCTCGAGGATGGTGCCGGACTCAGGGGTGACGATCCGGCCGTCGGCATGGACGAAGTAGAGGTTCATGCCGCCGAGCTCCTCGACGTAGCGGCCCTCCTGGGAGTCGAGGAAGACCACCTGGTCGCAGCCCTGCGCGATGGCCTCCTGCTGCGCGACGAGCGAGCTGGCGTAGTTGCCGCCGGTCTTGGCCGCGCCCATGCCGCCGCGTCC
Source organism: uncultured Actinomycetota bacterium (assembly GCA_963841625.1). Lineage (GTDB taxonomy): Bacteria > Actinomycetota > Actinomycetes > Propionibacteriales > Nocardioidaceae > Nocardioides. The sequence goes on from CAWJDH010000009.1 coordinate 1,557,207, forward strand.
CGCGCGGGTGTAGTCCGTCGTCAGCCACAGCGTGACCGGCTTGACCCCGCCCTTGAAGTAGGCGCCGGCCGGGCTCGCGATGACGAGGAACGTGACGTGCTGCGCCGGCCGCACGCCGAGGAACTTCTCGGTGGCGAGCATGAAGGGGCGGACGTAGAGGCTCTTCTCCCCCGCCCCGTCGGGCACCCACCGCTGGTCGACCTTCACCAGCGCGTCGACCGCCTCCACGAAGTCGGCCACCGGGAGCTCGGGGAAGGCCAGCCGCTTGCTCGACCGCACCATCCGCGCGGCGTTCTCCTCCGGCCGGAACGTCCAGATCGAGCCATCCTCGTGCCGGTAGGCCTTCAGTCCCTCGAACGTCTCCTGCGCGTAGTGCAGAACCGCGGTCGCCGGGTCGAGCGTGAGCGGGGCGTACGGCGTGACCCGGGCTCCGCTCCACCCGGTGTCGGGGGTCCACTCGACGGTGAACATGTGGTCGGTGAAGTGGATCCCGAAGCCGGGGTTCGCCAGGATCTCGGCCAGCCGTGCGTCGTCGACCGGGGCGGACGAGGGGGTGGTGCTGATCTGCATGGGGTCAACCTATCCGACCCCTGGCTCACCCCAGTCGGGCAGCGACGGCGTCGCCGATCTCGGCCGTACGCCGCGTGGTGCCGGGCCTGCGGTCGGCCAGGTCCTCGGTCACGGCCCGCTCGACGGCCGCCGCAGCATCGGAGTGGCCGAGGTGGTCGAGCAACAGGCTGGTCGACAGGATCGCCGCCGTGGGATCCGCCTTCTGCTGGCCGGCGATGTCGGGCGCGGAGCCGTGCACCGGCTCGAACATGCTCGGCGCGGTCCGGTCGGGGTTGATGTTGCCGGAGGCGGCCAGCCCGATGCCGCCGGTGATCGCGGCCGCGAGGTCGGTGATGATGTCGCCGAAGAGGTTGTCGGTGACGATCACGTCGAACCGGCCCGGGTCGGTGGTCATGAAGATGGTCGCGGCGTCGATGTGGAGGTAGTCCACGGTCACGTCCGGGAACTCCAGCCCGACCTCCGCCACCAGCCGCGACCACACGGCACCGGCGTGGACCAGCACGTTGGTCTTGTGGACCAGGGTCAGCCGCTTGCGGGGACGGCGCGCGGCTCGGGCGAAGGCGTCGCGCACGACCCGCTCGACGCCGTACGCCGTGTTGACGCTGACCTCCGTGGCGACCTCGTGCGGCGTGCCGACCCGCAACGCTCCACCGTTGCCGGTGTAGGGCCCCTCGGTGCCTTCGCGGACGACCACGAAGTCGACCTCCCCAGCCCCTTCCGATTGAAACTGCGCGAGCGGCGAGGTCACGCCGGGAAAGATCCGCGAGGGCCGCAGGTTGACGTAGTGGTCGAGCTCGAATCGCAGCCGCAGGAGCAGCCCACGCTCGAGCAGGCCCGGAGGCAGGTCAGGGTCTCCGGGCCGGCCCCCGACGGCGCCGAGCAGGATCGCGTCGTGCTCGCGGATCTCGGCCAGGACGGAGTCCGGCAGCACCTCCCCCGTGGTGAGGTACCGCTCGGCGCCCAGGTCGTAGTGCGTGGCCGCGAACTTCACGCCGGCCGGAGCCGCCACGTCGAGGACCTTCAGGGCCTCCGCCGTGACCTCCGGGCCGATGCCGTCCCCCGGGATGACCGCGAGGTTGAGGGTGCCCTGGTTCATGCCCGGACCCTAGTTGTCGTCCGGGCGCTCCCCGCCGTTGTCTCGCAGGTCAAGCGACGCCTGGACGGCCGCCTGGCTACCGTCGTCGGGCTGAACGGCCCACGGCGGAACGGCCTGGCTGGCGGGCCCCCACTCGGGATACATGTCGTACATCTGTCTCTCCTGGATTGGTTGATCAGCGGTCGGCGCGACCGCAGTTGTTCCTGAACGCCCCGCGGCGGGAGTGGTTGCGACGACCACGGGTCACGTGGGATTCGCTGGACCAGGAGAGTGCGGGTTTCGCGGTACTGCCGGCGTACCCGCCGCGGAAGCGTCTTCAGCTGGAGGTGCAGGCCGTCAACGCGCGAACTCCGCGACGAGGTGGCCTGCTGTCAGGCCTCGCCGCGGCGCTCGATAAGTACGAACACGCTCCGCATAAGGCCTCAACCGTACGACGACGGCACGCGGCACGCCGCCGTTCGGCCGATCTGTTCATGATGCGAGACGCCCATCCCGTGGTGTAAGACTCGACCCATGAGCGCACCCCCCGAGCTGCCCGAGATCGTGTCGCGGGCGTTCGACGTCTCGCGCAAGGCGGGCTACGTGTCGTTCTGCCGCAACGAGACCGGCCGGCTGCTGGCGACGCTCGCCGCGACCCGCAACGGCACGATGGCGGAGTTCGGCACCGGGACCGGCGTCGGGACCGCGTGGCTGCGCTCGGGCGTCCGCGGCGACGCCAGGATCCTGACCGCGGAGCTCGACCCGAAGCTTGCGGGTGCCGCGGCCGAGATCTTCGAGGACGACCCCCAGGTCGAGGTGCTCGCGGCCGACTGGTCGACCCTCTCCGACCAGGGCCCCTTCTCCCTGCTCTACCTCGACTCCGGCGACCCGAGCGCGGTCCGGGTCGACGCCGTGGCCGACCTCGTCGACGAGGGCGGGCTCGTGGTCCTCGACGACTTCACGCCGTGCGAGATCTGGCCGCCGGTGTTCCACGGGCGCGTCGACACCTTGCGCGAGGAGTGGCTGACCGACGACCGGTTCACCACGGTCGAGGTGATGGTCGCGGCCGACGCGGCGACCCTCATCGCGACTCGTCGCTGACCAGCACCTGCTCGTCCAGCGACGAAGCGGCCCGCTCGGCGCCCATCCCCACGGCGACCCAGGCGGCGTAGGACGACAGCAGGAAGACGTCGTGGAACGGGTCCATCCCCAGCGCCATCGCCAGGAACCCCAGTACGGCCACGGCCAGCAGGCCGGCGCCGGCGGGAGCCGCGCGGCGGTTACGGCGGAGCCGGACACCCCAGATCACGCCACCCGCGGTCAGCGCCAGGAACCCGAGCAGGAAGGCCACGAACATGCTCTCGAGCGGCTCGCCCTCGCAGCAGGGTCGTGATCCCGTAGCCGGCCGCAAACACCAGCTGCAGGACGCAGCCCGCCTGCACCAGCCGGGAACCCCAACGCGACCCGCCGGTGCGGGCGGCCAGCACCCGCGACACCGACAGGAGCAGGGCCCACCCCGTCAGCTGGGAGACGACGAAGACACCGTGGCCCCACAGGGCGAGGTGGTCGCTCCTGACCAGGGTCTCGACGGCGACGGGGACGATGAGGAGGACGGCGGCGGCGGCGGATCTGGCAAAGGCGTTCATGGGTGCTCCCTCAGGTAGGCGGTCAACACCTCCGACGCTAGGCAGGCCGGGCGCCGGCGTCGTCCGCCGTCGGACAGGTTCCGGGCATCTGCCGAAAGACAGACGCGGCAAGCCGGAAGTGGCCCTACATTCGGGTCATGAACTGGCCTGCGCTGGCCCGCCGGGCGTTCCTCGGCCTGGTCGCCGTGCTGTTCGTCTCGGGTCAGGTCCAGGTCTGGTGGACCCGGGATCCGCGCGACCTGATGCATGCGGCCACGGTCGTCCTGCTCACCGCTCCCCTGCCCTGGGCGCGGAGGTGGCCGTTGCCGGTGCTGCTGGTCGTCCTGGTGGGCGTCGCCCTCGAGCAGGTGACGGATGCCGGTCTGGGACAGGCCTGGTTCGCGGTCCTGCTCGCGGTCTACGCGCTGGGGTCCTGGGCGACCGCGAGGGCCTCGGCGATCGGCATGTCGATGGTGGCGCTGGGCACCCTGGCCGTCGACATCCCCCGGCTGCAGCAGGGGGCCGCGGTCGACGACGTCGTCCCCGGCTGGGTGATCCTGGCCGGCACCTGGGGGCTGGGTCGGTGGATGCGGCACCCGCCGGTCCGAGCACGCCTCCCTGGTCGCCCACAACACCGCGCTGGAGCGGGACCGGGAGGAGGCCAGTCGTGCCGCCGTCGCCTACGAGCGGGCCCGCATCGCCCACGAGCTGCACGACCTCGTGGCCCACAGCATGGCCGTGATCGTCCTGCAGGCGCAGGCGGCGAACCGGGTGCTGCCGGAGGATGTCGCGGCGGCCCGGCGCTCGCTGGCTGCCATCGAGTCGGTCGGTCGCGCCGGGATGGACGAGCTGCGGCGTCTGCTCGACGTCCTCCTCGTCGAGGCGGAGGGCGTCGAGCCCGGCGGCCGGCCGAGCCTCGAGCAGCTCGACGACCTCGTGGCGCAGGTCAGGGCGGCTGGGCTGGAGGTGACGGTCGACATCGACGGAACGCCGGGTCCGCTACCGCCGGGCCTGGACCTCTCGGCGTACCGCATCGTGCAGGAGGCTCTGACCAACGCCCTCAAGCACGGCGGGCAGGCGCCCACGAGCGTGCGCGTCGGCTACGGCCCGGAGACCCTGACCATCCGGGTCAGCAACCCTGCGGCCCGCGCGCAGGCAGCCTCCGACGACAGGGTCGGCCACGGCCTGATCAGCATGCGCGAGCGGGCCGCACTGTACGGCGGCGCGCTGGAGGCCGGGCCCGATCCGGACGGCGACTTCGTCGTCCACGCCACGCTCCCGCTGGACGCGCGATGACGATCACCGTGGTGACCGCCGACGACGAGCACCTGGTCCGGTCCGGACTGCGGATGATCCTCGGCACCGAGCCCGGCATCGAGCTCGTCGCCGAGGCCGAGGACGGCCAGCAGGCCCTCGACCTCGTGGCGCAGCACGACCCCGACGTGCTGCTGCTCGACATCCGGATGCCCCGGGTGGACGGCCTCGAGACCACCAGGCGCCTGACTGCCGACGGCGCACGGACCCGCGTGGTCATCCTCACCACCTTCGACACCGACCGGAACGTCTACGACGCCCTGGCCGCCGGCGCGTGCGGCTTCCTGCTCAAGGACGCCCCGGCCGACCGGCTGCTGACCGCGATCCGGGCGGCCGCCGCCGGAGACTCGGTGCTGGCGCCGTCGGTGGCGCGGCGGGTGGCCGACGAGCTGGCGAGCCGGCGTACTCCCGAGCGGCTGGAGGCGGTCTCGAGCCTCACCGAGCGCGAGCACGAGGTCCTCGGACTGATGGCCGACGGCTGCTCCAACGCGGAGATCGCCGATCGACTGGTCATCGGCGAGGGCACGGTCAAGACGCACGTGGCGCGGATCCTGATGAAGCTGGGCGTCCGCGACCGGCTCCAGGCGGTCGTGCTGGCCTACCAGTCCGGCACCCGCCGACCCTGAGCTGGCGCTGAACCACCCGAGAGTCTCGGGCGGCCAGCGGGTCAGCTCAGGTCGACCGCTCGCACCGAGTCGGCGGCGATGGCCGTCTCGATCTCGTCCAGCGTCTCCGCCGGAATCGCGCTGTCCACCGACAGCGCCACCAGCGCGGAGCCACCCTTGGCGTCGCGCGAGACCTGCATCCCGGCGATGTTGACGCCGGCGTCGCCGAGGATGCGCCCGACGGTGCCGACCATGCCCGGCCGATCCTCGTAGTTGAAGAAGGCGAGGTGCTCGGTGGGCTCGATGTCGACGTCGAAGCCGTTGACCTCGACCAGCCGCTCCTTCTGGCTGATTCCGATCAGGGTGCCGCTCACCGACACCTGTGAGCCGTCGGCGAGGGTGCCGCGGATCGTGATCAGGTTGCGGTGGTCGGGGCTCTCGGCCTCGGTGACCAGGCGTACGGCGGTGCCGCGCTCGGCGGCCAGCAACGGGGCGTTCACGTAGGACACCTGGTCCTCGACGATGTCAGAGAAGACGCCCTTGAGGGCGGCCAGCTCGAGCACCTTGACGTCGTACTCGGTGATCTCGCCGCGGACCTCGACGTCGATCTGCTGCGCGGAACCGCCGGCCAGGGCGGTGAAGACGCGGCCGAGCTTCTCGGTGAGCGGGATGCCGGGGCGCACGTCCTCGGCGATCACGCCGCCCTGGACGTTGACGGCGTCGGGCACCAGCTCGCCGGAGAGGGCCAGGCGCACCGAGCGCGCCACCGCGACCCCGGCCTTCTCCTGGGCCTCGTCGGTGGAGGCACCGAGGTGCGGGGTGGCCACGACGTTCTCCAGCTCGAACAGCGGGCTGTCGGTGCACGGCTCGCTGGCGAAGACGTCGAGCCCGGCTCCGGCGATCCGGCCGGTCTTGAGGGCGTCGTACAACGCTTCCTCGTCGACGATCCCGCCGCGAGCGGCGTTGACGAGCACCAGGCTCGGCTTGGCCCGGCCGAGCTCCTCGGCCCCGATCAGGCCGACGGTCTCGGGGGTCTTGGGCAGGTGGACCGACATGAAGTCGGCCTCGGCGAGGAGGGTGTCGAGGTCGACGAGGCGCACGCCCATCTGGGCCGCGCGGCCGGCCTGGACGTAGGGATCGAACGCGATCACGTTCATCCCGAACGCGCTGAGCCGCTGCGCGACGAGGACGCCGATCCGGCCCAGGCCGACGATGCCGACGGTCTTCTCGTAGAGCTCGATCCCGGTGTACTTCGAGCGCTTCCACTCGCCGTTCTTGAGTGCGGCGTGGGCCGGCGAGAGGTGTCGGGCCGCGGCCAGCATCAGCGCCACGGCCAGCTCGGCGGCCGACACGATGTTGGAGGTCGGCGCGTTGACGACCATCACACCGTTCTGGGTGGAGGTCTTGACGTCGACGTTGTCGAGGCCGACGCCCGCGCGGGCGATCACCTTGAGCCGCTTGGCGGCGGCCAGTGCCTCGGCGTCCACCTTCGTCGCCGACCGGACCAGGATCGCGTCCACGTCGGCGATCGCGGGCAGCAGCTCGGCGCGATCGGCGCCGTTGCAGTTGCGGATCTCGAAGTCGGGGCCGAGCGCGTCCACGGTGGCGGGGCTGAGCTCTTCGGCGATGAGTACGACGGGCTTGCTCACAGCGATGTCCTCGATGGAAGTCTGCGGATTTCTGACCGATCTCGCACGTCTGGCGAGGAGGTCGTGCACGACGCTGTGCCCGGAGCGGCCATGCTACCCGGAGGGGTCACGCATCGCCGACTCCGTCCGAATGCTCCGCCGCCGCTCCGGTAATTCGGTTGTCCCCACCCGCCGGTCACCGGCTAATCTTCCCGCCGTGGAGATCTCCTGACGCCGCCCGCCCACCTGCGTGGGACCGTCCGCCGCATCCCGGGAGCACCATGTCCACCACCCTCACCCTGTCTCGCGTCGCCGTGGCCTTCGGCGCCCGCACCCTCGTCACCGGCCTCGACCTCAGCGTCTCGGACGGTGACGTCGTCGCCCTGGTCGGGCCGAACGGGTCCGGCAAGTCGAGCCTGATGCGCAGCGTCGTCGGCGAGCTCCCGCTCGAGTCCGGCACGGTCCGGCTGGCGCCGGGTGACGCCACGATCGGCTGGCTGCCGCAGGTCACGCCCGACCCCACCGAGTCGCTGCTGGCCTACTCGCGCCGCCGTACGGGAGTCGCCGCGGCGGACCTGGCGCTCGAGGCCGCGGCGGATGCCTTGGCCGCAGGAGCCGACGGCGCCGAGCCGGCGTACGGCGACGCGCTCGAGCGCTGGCTCGCCCTGGGCGCCGCCGACCTCGAGGACCGGCTGCCGGAGGTGGCAGCACGGGTAGGCCTGGCGGTCGACCCGGAGCGTTCCCTCGGGTCGCTCTCGGGCGGCCAGGCCGCTCGCGCGGCGCTGGTGGCCGTGCTGCTCAGCCGGCACGACGTGCTGCTCCTCGACGAGCCGACCAACGACCTGGACGCTCGCGGGCTGGAGCTGATGGTCGAGTTCGTGGCCGGGCACGCGGGTCCGGTGCTGGTGGCCAGCCACGACCGCGCGTTCCTCGACCGGGTCGCGACCGCCGTCGTCGAGCTGGACCTGCCACAGCGGACGATCCACCACTACACCGGCGGCTGGTCGGAGTACGCCGCTGCGCGCGAGCTCCGCCGCCGTCACGCCTGGGAGGCCTTCGAGCGTTACGCCGAGGAGCGCAACCACCTCGAGTCCCAGGCGGCTCAGCGTGCAGCCTGGGCGGCGAAGGGCCGCCGCGACGTGGCCCGTGGCGGGGAGCCGGACAAGCACCTGCGGGAGCGGTTCAAGGCCCGCGCCGACCGACAGGGTGCCCGTTCGGCGAGGCTGGCGCGCGCCGCCGACCGGCTCGAGGCCGTCGAGCAGCCGCGGAAGGAGTGGCAGCTGCGCTACACGGTCTCCTCGGGGGCGCCCTCCGCGGACGTGGTGGCGACGCTCGACCGGGCCGAGCTGGTCCGGGGCGACTTCCGGATGGGCCCGGTCGACCTCGTGCTCGAGCGGGGCGAACGGGTGCTGCTCGCCGGCGACAACGGGAGCGGGAAGAGCACGCTGCTGGCCGGACTTCTCGGCGAGCTGCCGCTGGCGGCCGGACGGTGCAGCCTCGGCGCGCGGGTGCGGGTCGGGGTCCTGGACCAGCAACGCGAGCTGCTCGACAGCGACGACTCCGTGGTCGAGGTGGTGCGGGCAGCGCTGGGTGGCGTCCCCGACCGCGGCGAGGTGCGGACCCTGCTGGCGAAGTTCGGGCTGGGGCCGGAGCACGTCGACCGGGAGGCGCGGACCCTCTCGACGGGCGAGCGGACGCGGGCGCTGATGGCGATCTTCCAGGCGCGCGAGGTGAACCTGCTGGTGCTCGACGAGCCCACCAACCACCTCGACGTGCCCGCGATCGAGCAGCTGGAGTCGGCCCTGGCCACCTATGACGGGACGCTCGTGGTCGTCAGCCACGACCAGAGGTTCGTCGAGGCGGTCGGCCTGACCCGGCGGCTGGACGTGCGTGACGGACGGGTGTTCACGTCGGACCTCGGCCGCTGAGCCTCGGGGTCGACCCCGAGATCCCTCGGGGTCGGTCGAGGGTCGGGTGGGCAGGTTCACCGATGGGCGGACCGCTCGCCGCGCGAGAGCGTGGTCGTCATGATCAGAGTCCAAGCCCTCAGCAAGCATTACGGCCAGTTCCGGGCCGTCGACGACGTCACGTTCACCGCCCGACCGGGTCGGGTCACCGGCTTCCTGGGGCCCAACGGAGCGGGGAAGTCCACCACCATGCGGGTGATGGTCGGCCTCACCCCGCCGAGCCACGGCTCGGCGACCGTCCTCGGTCGGCACTACGCCGACCTCCCGAACCCGGGCCGAGAGGTCGGCGTGCTCCTCGACGCGTCCGCGCAGCACGCCGGCCGCACCGGTCGCGAGACGCTTCGGGTCGCCGCCCGCACGATGGGTCTCCCGGCCTCCCGCGTCGACGAGATGCTCGAGCGGGTCGGCCTGGAACCGAACGAGGCCGGCCGTCGCGTCCGCAACTACTCCCTCGGGATGCGCCAGCGTCTCGGGATCGCCACTGCGCTTCTCGGTGACCCCGAGGTCCTGATCCTCGACGAGCCCGCCAACGGGCTCGACCCCGCCGGCATCCGCTGGATGCGCGACCTGCTCCGCGGATTCGCCGACGAGGGGGGAACGGTCCTGCTGTCCTCCCACCTCCTGCACGAGATCGAGGTGATCGCCGACGACCTGGTGGTGATCGGCCAGGGCCGGATCGTCGCGGACGGCACCAAGACCGACCTTCTCTCCGCAGCCGGGACGATCGTCCGGTGCGGTGCCGTGGCCGATCTGGCCCGGGCCCTCGGCGAGTCGGGCGTGACCGCCGCGACGTACGGCGACGACGGTCTCCGGGCCGACGCCGACCCGGCACTCGTGGGCAAGATCGCCCATGTCGCCGGCGTACCGCTGACCGAGCTCCGCACCGCCGACGGTGCGGGCCTCGAGGAGATGTTCCTCGAGCTCACCGCCGAGACCTCCCGCGAAGGAGCAGCAGCATGACGACCATGACCGTCGCCCCCGACCCGGCGCGGGTGATCCCCACCCGGATCCCGTTCACCCGGATCGTGTGGGTCGAGCTGACCAAGATGTTCAACACCCGGTCGGGCTTCTGGCTCACCGCGAGTATCGGGATCAGCGCCGTGCTCGCCACCGCCGCGGTGATCGCGTTCGGGTCGGAGAGCGCGATGACCTACGACAACTTCGGCGCCGCGATCGGCGTCCCGATGGTGATCATCCTGCCGGTCATCGCCATTCTCTCGGTCACCAGCGAGTGGAGCCAGCGCAGCGGCCTGACGACGTTCACCCTGGTCCCGAAGCGGGGCGAGGTGATCTGGGCGAAGCTGTTGATCTCGGTCGCGCTGGGCGCGGTCTCGATCGTCGCCGCCCTCGGCATCGGCGCGGTGGGCAACCTGATCGGCGCCGGGATCGCCGGGATCGACCCGGTCTGGGACATCTCCTGGAACCAGGCCTCGTCCCTGGTTGCGGCCAACGTGCTCGGCCTGCTGTTCGGCTTCATGCTCGGAGTCCTGATCCGCAACTCCGCGGCTGCCATCGTGGGGTACTTCATCTACAACTTCGTGCTCGCCGGGCTGACCGCTGTCCTGGCCGAGAACCAGGAGTGGTTCCGCGACCTCCAGCCGTGGATCGACTTCAAGTACACCCAGGGCATGCTGTTCGAGAGCTGGCCGGTCGGTGGCGAGGCGTGGGCCCAGCTCGGGGTCACTGCCCTGGCCTGGGTGGTCCTGCCCCTGGTCGTGGGCCTCGTGCTCGTCCGACGGTCCGAGGTCAAGTAGCCCGGCTGGTCGGCTGGCGCTGCGTGCGGTGGAGGAGCCAGTCGGAGCCGGTGTCGATCAGGGCGTAGCGGGCCGAGCCGGAGCGACCGTGGAGCAGGAACACGAACCGCTTCTCGTTCCGGTCCTCGAGCTCCCACCAGCCGGTGTCGGCGATCCGCTTGTCCTCGTCGGTGTAGGTCGCGTGCTCGAGCGCGTGGTCGTCGACCGCGACCGCGAGCCGGTCCGCCCTCGGGTCCTCCGGCATTCCCTTCGGGACTGCCCAGGAGCGGAGCACGCCGTCCTCCTCCAGCCGGAGGTCGAAGTGGTGGCGTGGACGGTCGTGCTCGTGGAGGACGAACACCGGACGGTGCGGCACCGTCAGTCCGTGCAGCCGTCGGGGCCGCAGACGTCGTCGCCGCCGACCATCTGGAGGCTCGGCTCGCGCTCGGCCCAGGCACGTCGCAGCACCTCGCCGAACGCCGCGGCCGGCTGGGCGCCGGAGACGCCGTACCTGCCGTCGATCACGAAGAAGGGGACACCGCTGGAGCCGTAGGCGTGGGCCTGGTCGATGTCGGCCTGGACGTCGGCGGCGTACGCGTCGCTCGCGAGCACCGCGTCGACGCGGGCGGCGTCGAGTCCGGCCTCGGCCGCGACCTCGCGCAGCACGCCGTGATCGGCCACGTTCCGGGCCTCGGTGAAGTACGACGCCAGCAGCGCCTCCTTGAGCCGGTCCTGGACCGCCGGGCCGGACTCCTCGCGGGCGAGGTGGAGGAGACGGTGCGCGTCCACGGTGTTGGCGCGCTGTGCCTGGTGGAGCCGGTAGACCAGCCCCTCCTCGGCGGCCACGGCCTCCACCCGGTCGATCATCTGCGCCCCGGCGGCCGGGCCGCCGCCGTACTTGCGGCCGAGGTGCGCAGCCACCGACTCGGCCGGCTCGGACGGGGCTCCGGGGTCGAGCTGGTAGGAGTGCCACACCACCTCGACGTCGGCGGCGTGCTCGAAGTCGGAGAGCGCAGACTCGAGCCGGCGCTTGCCGATGTAGCACCACGGACACACGACGTCGGACCAGATGTCGATTCTCACGGTCGGCACAACCACTCCCCCGGCCCCGCTTGTTCCCGAAACGCTCTTCGATAACACCGCGGCCGTTGATCACGTGTGCCATCGTTGACGCCTCCTGGGGGAAGGAGCCCGCATCGTGGTCCGCTCACGACGCCTGGCCCGCGCACGATGGGTGGTGGTCGTCACCTGCCTGGCCCTGCTGATGGCCGGGTTGGTGACGGCGCGCGCGCTTCGCGGCCCGGTGTCCACCGCCGAGGCGGCCCAACTGGCACAGGTCGCCCGGCGACCCAACATCGTCGTGGTGATGGCCGACGACATGCGCTTCGACGACCTGCAGTTCGCCCCCACCCTGCGCCGACTCGCCAGCCGCGGGGTGACCTTCCGCAACTCCTTCTCACCGTTCCCGCTGTGCTGCCCGGCCCGTGCGTCGTTCCTGACCGGGAAGCTGGCCCACAATCACCGCGTCTACTCGCACAAGCGTCCCTACGCCTACGGCGCCTTCGACGACTCGCGGACCCTGGCGACCTCCCTTCGGGGCTCCGGCTATCGCACCGGCTTCGTCGGGAAGTACCTCAACCGCTACGGCCTCGACCGGTCGAAGGTCACGGGGGTGCCGTCCTACCGCTATGTCCCCCGCGGATGGACCGACTGGTTCGCCGCGTTCCAGAACCCCGGCGCTCCGGGCGTTCGTGGCGACACCTACAACTACATGTCCACCCCGTTCAACGTGAACGGCCGGGTCCGCAACCACGTCGGCCAGTACCAGACGAACGTCGTCGGCGACTACAGCCGTCGACTGATCGAGCGCTACCACCGCGGGCGCGGCCCGTTCTTCCTCTACGTCAACTACCTGGCCCCCCACGCGGGCGGACCGAAGGAGGGTGATGATCCGCGCGGGGTGCGAGACCGTCGCGGGCGGCTGCGCGTGGTCCCGACCCCGGCCCGACCGGTCGCGGTGCGCAACAGGTACGACGATCGTGTCAATCGCGCCCTCGGCTTGCCCCGGGGTGGGGGACCCTCAGAGGCGGACGTGTCGGACAAGCCCCGCTTCATCCGCCACATGCCCGAGCCATCCCGCAGCCAGCGCCGAGCCGAACGGACCCTGACCCGCCAGCGCGCCCAGGCCATCTACGTCATGGACCAGCAGATCCGCCGCACGATCCGGACGTTGAAGCGCACCGGCGAGTGGAGCAACACCTACCTCGTGTTCACCTCCGACAACGGCTACTACCTCGGGGAGCACCGGATCCTGCACAACAAGGCGCGCGGTCACGAGCCGTCGTTGCGGGTCCCGATGATCATCGCCGGTCCGGGCGCACGCGACGGCACCAGCCGCTACGACCCGATCACGACCGTTGATCTCAACCGGACCATCCTCGACCTCGGCCGGGCCACTCCGCCCATGACCCCGGACGGGATCTCGCTGCTGCCGACGCTGCGCGGCGGCGACCGGGGCTGGAACCGCGCGGTACCCATCGAGTCGGCGAACGGCGGGACTCCGCCCCGTACCGTGTTCCAGGACGGTGACGTCCTGCGCTCGAGCGGGGTGCGGACGGCGCGCTACAGCTACATCCGCTACGCCACCGGCGATGCCGAGCTCTACGACCTCTACGCGGACCCGCACCAGAACGCCTCAGCCCACGCGGATCCGGACCTGAGACCGATCCGCCTGCTGTTGCGCCAGGCGTGGGACCAGATGTACCGCTGCCGCGGGGCGCAGTGCCAGGCCCTGCTCCCCGAGCAGCTCCGGGTCGCACCGGCCGACAACCGAGCAGGGACCCGGGCCTGGCTCGCGGCGCACGCACGGCGCTACGGCTACCGCTAGATGACAGCCTGGGTCAGCGGGTGGCAGTGCCCTCGACGTAGTCGGAGTCGTGGGACTTCACCCACGCCATCAGCTTGCGCAGCTCGCGGCCCGTCTGCTCGATGGGGTGCTGCTCCGCCTTGGCGCGCAGCTCCTTGAACTCCGGGCCGCCGGCGTCCTGGTCGTCGATGAAGCGCTGGGCGAACGAGCCGTTCTTGATGTCCTCGAGGATGACGCGCATGTTCTCCTTCACCTCGGGCGTGATCACCCGGGGCCCGGAGACATAGTCGCCATACTCCGCGGTGTCCGAGACCGACCACCGCTGCTTGGCGATGCCGCCCTCGTACATCAGGTCCACGATCAGCTTCAGCTCGTGGAGGCACTCGAAGTAGGCGACCTCGGGCTGGTAGCCCGCCTCGATCAGGGTCTCGAAGCCGTACATCACCAGCTGGCTCGCGCCACCGCACAGGACGGCCTGCTCGCCGAACAGGTCGGTCTCGGTCTCCTCGGTGAACGTCGTCTTGATGCCGCCGGCGCGCAGGCCGCCGATCGCCTTGGCGTAGGACAGCGCGAGGTCCCACGCCTTGCCGGAGGCGTCCTCCTCGACGGCGACCAGGACCGGCACGCCGCGCCCGTCGACGTACTCGCGGCGGACCAGGTGGCCCGGCCCCTTGGGCGCGACCATGAACACGTCGACGCCGTCGGGCGGGGTGATGTAGCCGAACCGGATGTTGAAGCCGTGGCCGAAGACCAGGGTGTCGCCGGCGGCGATGTTGGGCTCGACCGACTCGGCATAGAGCTTCCGCTGCACGTGGTCGGGGGCGAGGATCACGATGACGTCGGCTTCCTCGACGGCCTCGGCGGGCGTGAGGACCCGCAGGCCCTCGGCCTCGGCCTTGGCCCGGCTCTTCGAGCCTTCGGGCAGGCCGACCCGGACGTCGACGCCGGAGTCACGCAGCGACAGTGAATGTGCGTGACCCTGGCTGCCGTAGCCCAGGACCGCCACGTTCTTGCCCTGGATCAGGGCCAGGTCGGCGTCGTCGTCGTAGAACATCTCTGCAGCCACTTGGCGCTCCTTCGTCTTGTTCGCTCGGTGGATCTCAGCCGGAGACGGCTGGCGGGGCGGGGATGGCAACGGGGCGGAGGGTGCGTTCGCTGATGGAGCGCGATCCCCGGCCGATGGCGACCATGCCCGACTGGACCAGCTCACGGATGCCGAACGGCTCGACCAGCTTGAGGAAACCGGCCAGCTTGTCGGCGTTGCCGGTCACCTCGACGGTGACGGCATCGGGGGCCACATCGACCACGCGTGCCTTGAACAGCTGGACCGCGTCGAGGACGCGACCGCGGGTCTCGGCGTCGGCCCGGACCTTGACCAGGAGCAGCTCGCGGGTGACCGAGGCGGAGCCGTCGAGCTCGACCACCTTGATCACCTCGACCAGCTTGTTGAGCTGCTTGGTCACCTGCTCCAGCGGGGACTCCTCGACGTTGACCACGATGGTCATCCGGGAGACCTCGACGTGCTCGGTCGGGCCGACGGCCAGGGAGTGGATGTTGAAGCCACGGCGGCTGAACAGGCCGGCGATCCGGGCCAGGACGCCGGGCTTGTTCTCGACCAGGACGGACAAGGTGTGAATGCTCATCGACGTCCTCGCTTCGCTCCGGGCGCCGACGAGGCACAACGGCGGCAGCTTTGAATGGTGGCCTCGCTTCGCTCGTCCACTAGAGCTCGTCCTCCTCGAAGTCGGGCGCCAGGTCGCGGGCGTACTTGATGTCGTCGTTGCTGGTGCCGGCCGCCACCATCGGCCAGACCATGGCGTCGCGGTGCACCCGGAAGTCGACGACGACGGGTACGTCGTTGATCTCCATCGCCTTCTCGATGGTGGCGTCGAGGTCGTCGGGACTGTCACAGGCCAGCCCGACGCAGCCGTAGGCCTCGGCCAGCTTCACGAAGTCGGGGATCCGCTTGCTGTGCAGGTCGGTGTTGGAGTAGCGCTCGTTGTAGAAGAGCGTCTGCCACTGGCGGACCATGCCCAGCGACTCGTTGTTGATGACCGCGACCTTGATCGGGATGTCGTTGATCGCGCAGGTGGCCAGCTCCTGGTTGGTCATCTGGAAGCAGCCGTCACCGTCGATCGCCCAGACTGGGGAGTCGGGCACACCGACCTTGGCACCCATGGCGGCCGGAACCGCGAAGCCCATCGTGCCGAGGCCACCGGAGTTGATCCAGGTGTTGGGGCGCTCGTAGCCGACGAAGTGGGCAGCCCACATCTGGTGCTGTCCGACACCGGCGCAGTAGATCGCCTCGGGCCCGGCGAGGGCACCGAGCCGCTCGCACACCAGCTGCGGGGCGAGGCCCCCGTCGGCGGGAGTGTCGTAGCCGAGGGGGTACTTCGTCTTGACCCCGGCCAGGAAGGCGACCCATGCCTCGTAGTCACCGGTGTTTCCGGCATCCGCCTCGGCCTTGAGCGCGACGACCAGGTCGCTGATCACCTCCCGGCAGTCGCCGACGATCGGGATGTCGGCGGCGCGGTTCTTGCCGATCTCGGCGGGGTCGATGTCGGCGTGGATGATCTTTGCGCCCGGCGCGAACGAGTCGAGGTTGCCGGTGACCCGGTCGTCGAAGCGGGCGCCGAGGCTGATGATCAGGTCGCTGCGCTGCAGCCCCGCGACCGCGGCGACGGTGCCGTGCATGCCGGGCATGCCGAGGTGCTGGGGATGTGAGTCCGGGAAGGCGCCGCGCGCCATCAGGGTGGTGACGACCGGCATGCCGGTGAGCTCGGCGAGGACCTTGAGCTCGCGGTGGGCGCCGGACCGGATGGTGCCTCCGCCGACGTAGAGCACCGGACGGCGGGACTCCAGGATCAGCTTGGAGGCCTCACGGATCTGCTTGGAGTGGGGCCGGGTCACCGGTCGGTAGCCCGGCAGGTGCAGCTCGGTGGGCCACGCGTACGTCGTCTGCGACTGCAGCGCGGACTTCGCGACGTCCACGAGGACCGGCCCGGGCCGCCCGGTCGAGGCGATGTAGAACGCCTCGGCGATCGTGCGCGGGATCTCGGCTGGATCGGTGACCAGGAAGTTGTGCTTGGTGATCGGCATCGTGATGCCGCGGATGTCGGCCTCCTGGAAGGCGTCCGTGCCGATCGAGGCGGCGCCGACCTGACCGGTCACCGCGACCATCGGGACCGAGTCCATGTGGGCGTCGGCCAGCGGCGTCACCAGGTTGGTCGCACCCGGTCCGGAGGTGGCCATGCAGACGCCCACCTTGCCGGTCGCGGCGGCGTACCCCTGCGCAGCGTGGCCCGCGCCCTGCTCGTGGCGGACCAGGATGTGCCGGATCCGGCTGTCCATGAGGGGGTCGTAGGCCGGGAGGATGGCGCCGCCCGGGATGCCGAAGACGTTCTCGGCGCCCGCGGCCTCCAGGGACGCGATCAGGCTCTGCGCCCCGGTGACGACGGGCCCGGTCCCGGGGGTGCCCGTGCTGTGGGTCATCGCATGCCTCCTCGTCCCGATGTGGTCCTCGCTCGCGCTGTCGGGCAAGTCTGTCACCCCGTCCCACATGGTGGTACGCGCGTCCCACGATCTGGCGTCAGCCGGTGCCCACGCCCTCGTCGGCGGCGTACTCGCTGATCGTTCGCGCCAGCTTCACGTCACGGTCGGTGACCCCTCCGGCGTCGTGGCTGGAGAGCCGCACGTCGAGGTGCGGGTAGCGCAGGTCGAGGTCCGGGTGGTGGTTCATCGCCTCCGCCGCCTCGCCGATCCGGTTGACCAGGCGCAGTCCGGTGGCGAAGTCACCGGTCTCGAGGTGGGCATGGATCGCGTCGTCGCGCCAGGTCCAGTCCGCAAGCCCGACCTCGGCGAACTGGTCGGCAGTGAGGGTGCTGTCGTCGGTCATGGCACCTGTCTACCGCGACCGGGCCGGAGAAGACAGGCCCGGAGACGGGGTCAGCGCAGCCTGGGTGGCAGGTGGAACCACCGGTCGGACCGGCGGATCGTGGCCTTGCTCACCGGAGCCGTCTGCCGGAGGTGCTCCTCGAGACGCGGCGTGGGGACGCCGGGGAGGAACCGGGTCCGGTCCCGGCCGAGGAAGGGCAGCCCGATGGCCGCCGACTCGATGCGAACGCTGTCCATGGTCGGGGCGTGCACCCACCACGAGCTGTCGGCACCGGAGAGAAGTACGCCGATCCGGTGCCCGCGGCGCAGCACCCAGTCCTGGCCGTACAGCCGTAGCGAGGTGAACTGCTCCCCCGCCCCACGCAACAGGTTGGTCCCCCGGCTCACCAGCCGGGCCTTGCCCCCGGGGGCGATGTCGTAGACCAGCCCGACCAGGTTGGTGCGCGGTGCGGTCGTCTCGACCCGGACCCGCAGCTGGGGTTCCCCGGCCAACCAGGCCCGGTGGCGGAGTGGCTGCGAGACCGACCACACCCCCTGCCCGGTGTCGTCCGGGCCGCCAGTGGCCTGGTTGGCGCCGTCGTCGGCGTAGGTGCCGCGGTTCAGCCGGCTCCACAGCGCGGTCGAGTCGGCGGGCGGCCAGACGGCCTCGTGGCGGTAGCGACCGAGGTTGTCCTGCACCTGGACCCCCGGGCGCACCTCGCCTCGCCCCTTCAGGTGCTGGGCGAAGAAGTCGAGGACCTGGCCGATGAACTCGCTCGTGGGCCGACCGGTCTGCATCCGCTCGCCGTCGGCGGTCTTCTCCCAGCCGCGGACGTGGTCGAACTGGCCGAACCAGGCACGGTTGGCCGGCGACCCCAGGCTGTTGAAGTACCGGAACGCGGCATCCTGCTTGGTGTTGGTCTCCAGGAGGCCCTGGGTCAGGAACAGCGGCACCCTCGACCGGCGAGACGGGGGTAGCAGGTTCCGCTCCAGCCAGAAGGGGTCGTGCGGTGAGTCGATCTGCTGGAGGGACTCGTTGAGCCCGTAGCACCACGCCTGCGGTGCCCCGTTCGCCTGGTACTCCGGGGAGTCGTTGACCGACCCCGGGGTCGCGTCGATCGCCTGGAAGAGCGCCGGAGTGAGGACTGAGTTCGTGAACCGGACGCCCCGGTTGTAGAGATAGTTGTAGCCGGCGTAGACGGGCTCCATCGCCACCACCGCCTCGAGTCCCGGCGGCCGCTGCGCGACCCCCATCAGCCCGGTCCACGCGTCGTACGACTTGCCGAGCATGCCGACCTTGCCGGTCGACCAACGCTGCGAGGCGGCCCACCTCACCGCGGCCTCGACGGCGTCCTGCTCCCGGTTTCCGCCCCAGTCGTTGCAGCCGGAGGAGCCGCCGAACCCGGGGAGGTCGACCATGACGTAGGTGTAGCCGCGGTCGAGGATGCGGCTGAGGTCGAGGAAGTCGTAGAACCGGTCGCTCGGTCCCTCGTTGTCGAAGCCGTTCTCGAGCGGCTCGCCGGAGTGGTTCGTGTAGGGGCTGACCGTGAGGATGACCGGCGTCCGCTTGTCCGGGGCGATCCCCTTGGGCCGCAGCACGTCGGCGTGCAGCGTGTTGATGCCGTCACCGGCCGGGAAGTAGGCCTCGAAGTGGTCGGCATCGTTCCGGGTGGCCGCCGCGGCGGGAGGCGTGGCGGCCGGGACGAGCAGTGGCAGGAGCAACGCCAGCAGAATCGCGCGAAGTGGGAGCACGACGGCCCAACGACGCCGGGTGCCGGGAGGGTACGGCGTTGCTCAGGGCAGCACGGCCGCGCCGACGTCGCCGGGGGCCCAGGCGACCTCCCACCGGTAGCCGTCGGGGTCGCCGAAGTAGCCGGTGTAGCCGCCCCACTCGCGGTCGACGCCGTCGTGCACCGGGTCCGCGCCCACCTCGCGCGCCGTCGCCAGCACCGCGTCGACCTCCTCGCGGGAGGCGACGTTGTGGGCGAGGGTGAGTGGCGCGACCCCCTGCCCGGTGACGATCGGCCCGACCTCGGCCTCGAAGTGGTCGCGGTCCCACAGGCTCAGGAGCACCTTGTCGGCGACCTTGATCATCAGCACGTCCCCCGGCACGTGGATCATCGGCTCCCAGCCGAGCCCGTCGACGTAGAAGCGGCGGGTGTCCTCCAGGTCGGCTACGGCGAGGGTCACCAGGCTCATCCGTTGGTCCATGACGTCAGCCTGCCACCCGCTCCAGCTCCTCGCGGACCGCCAGCATGCCCTTGTCCACCTCCTCGAACGAGGTCGACAGCGGCGACAGGCCGATCCGCAGGCCCTGTGGGTCGCGGTAGTCGGGGATCACGTCGCGCTTCCACAGGGCCTCGGTGACCGCCTGCATCTCCGGGTGCCTGAGGGTGACGTGGCCGCCGCGGCGGGCCGGCTCGCGCGGCGACGCCAGCTCCACGCCCAGCGGAGCGAGCAGGTCGTCGGCGAGCTCGACGGCGTACGACGTCAGGGCCTCCGACTTGGCGCGTACGGCGTCGATGCCGGCCTCCTCGATCAGGTCGACCATGTCCTCGACGGCCAGCATGCCGACGACCGGAGGAGTGCCCGAATGGAAGCGGCGGATCCCCTCGGTCGGCGTGTAGGCGGGCCCATCAGGAACGGATCGGTCGCCCCCATCCAGCCCTGGATCGGCTGGGTCAGGTCGGCGAGGTGCCGGTCCGCGACGTAGAGGAAGGCCGGTGAGCCCGGGCCGCCGTTGAGGTACTTGTAGCTGCAGCCGACGGCGAGGTCCACGTCCCACGCGTCGAGCTCGGTCGGCACCACGCCGACCGAGTGGCTGAGGTCCCACAGGATCAGCGCCCCCGCGTCGTGAGCGATCCCGGTCAGGGTCGGTCCGTCGGCCAGCCAGGCCGAGCGGTAGGCGACGAGGCTGAGCATCACGAGCGCGGTCTGCGGCCCCACCGCATCGGCGAGCTGCTCGGCGGTGACCCCGGCCGAGGTGTCGACGTCGATCCACCGCAGCGTCAGGCCGAGCTCCTCGGCAACGCCTTGCGCGATGTAACGATCCGTCGGGAAGTTGTCGCGGTCGATCACGATCTCGTCGCGGCCCGGGCGGGCTGCGACGGCGGCCCGGACCAGCTTGTAGATCAGGACCGTGGTCGAGTCGCCGAAGGCGGTCTGGCCGGGTGCGGCGCCGAGGGCTACCCGGCCGAGCCGGTCGCCGAGGGTGAGCGGCAGGTCGAACCAGCCCTCGTCCCAGCCGCGGATCAGCCGCTCGCCCCAGTCCTGCCGGACGAAGTCCGCGAGTCGTTCGGCGGTGCCGTCGAGCGGCCGGCCGAGGGAGTTGCCGTCGAAGTAGACAAGAGGCTCCGCCGCTCCGAGGAACCGGGACCGGTAGTGGGCCAGCGGGTCGGTGCGGTCGAGCTCCAGGCTGTCGGTCACGTGCCCCTGTCTATCGCAGCTGTCTATCGCAGCGTCAGCCGCAGACGGCCCCGTGGGCGGCGCTCTGCACGACCTTGGCGTACTTGCCGAGGA
Organism: uncultured Actinomycetota bacterium; assembly: GCA_963841625.1. Lineage (GTDB taxonomy): Bacteria > Actinomycetota > Actinomycetes > Propionibacteriales > Nocardioidaceae > Nocardioides. Next base: position 1,577,982 of record CAWJDH010000009.1, read on the forward strand.
CCCCGCGGGTGTACTTCGGCGGGTTCGGCGCCCAGCCCGTACGCCGGCCCTCCACGTCGTCGATCTCCGCGTCCAGGGTGGCGTTGGCGACGTCGAGGGTGATCGGGTCGCCGTCGCGCAGGAAGGCGATCGGCCCTCCATCGGCGGCCTCGGGGGCGATGTGGCCGACGCACAGGCCCGTCGTACCCCCGCTGAACCGGCCGTCCGTGATCAGCAGGACGTCCTTGCCGAGGCCCGCGCCCTTGATCGCACCGGTGATCGCCAGCATCTCCCGCATGCCCGGTCCGCCCTTGGGGCCTTCGTAACGGATCACCACGACGTCGCCGGCGGTGATCGTGCCCGCCCCCAGGGCGTCGAGCGCGGCCCGCTCGCCGTCGAAGACCCGGGCCGTGCCGGTGAACGTGGTCTCGTCGAAACCGGCACTCTTGACGACCGCCCCTTCGGGCGCCAGCGATCCCTTCAGGATGGTGATGCCGCCGGTCTTGTGGATCGGCCGGCCCATGGCCCGGATCACCTCGTCGTCGACGGAGGGCGGGGCGAGCGCCTCGAGGTTCTCGCGCATCGTCCTGCCGGTGACGGTCAGGCAGTCGCCGTGCATCAGGCCGGCGTCGAGCAGCGCCTTCATCACCATCGGGATGCCGCCGACCTTGTCGACGTCGTTCATCACGTAGCGGCCGAACGGCTTGAGGTCCCCGAGGTGGGGAACCCGCTTCCCGATCCGGGTGAAGTCGTCGAGGGTGAGGTCGACCTCGGCCTCGCGGGCGATCGCCAGCAGGTGGAGCACGGCGTTGGTCGAGCCGCCCAGTGCCATCACCACGGCGATGGCGTTCTCGAACGCCGGCCTGGTCATCACCTGGCGGGCGGTGATGCCCTGACGCAGCATCCCCACCACTGCCTCGCCGGAGCGGTGGGCGAACCCGTCGCGCCGCCGGTCGACGGCGGGCGGGGCGGCCGAGCCGGGCAGCGACATCCCGAGCGCCTCGGCGACGGAGGCCATCGTGTTGGCGGTGTACATGCCGCCGCAGGCCCCCTCCCCCGGACAGATCGCCCTCTCGACCCGGTCGACCTGCTCGCGGGTGATCTTGCCGGCGAGGCAGGCGCCGACCGCCTCGAAGGCGTCGATGATCGTGACGTCCCGGCCGTCGACGGAGCCGGGCATGATCGAGCCGGCGTAGAGGAACACGCTGGCCAGATCGAGCCGCGCCGCCGCCATCAGCATCCCCGGCAGGGACTTGTCGCAGCCGGCCAGGAGCACCGAGCCGTCGAGCCGCTCGGCCATCATCACCGTCTCCACCGAGTCCGCGATCACCTCGCGGGACACCAGGGAGAAGTGCATGCCCTCGTGTCCCATGGAGATCCCGTCGGAGACCGAGATGGTGCCGAACTCCAGCGGGTAGCCGCCGGCGGCGTGCACGCCGTTCTTGACGGCCTTCGCCAAGCGGTCCAGGGACAGGTTGCACGGCGTGATCTCGTTCCACGAGCTCGCCACCCCGATCTGGGGCTTCTCCCAGTCGTCGTCCCCCATGCCGACCGCGCGCAGCATCCCGCGGGCGGCAGCCCGCTCGAGCCCGTCGGTGACGTCGCGGGAGCGGGGCTTGAGGTCCGGTTGCTCGCTCATGGTCGCGAGCGTAGTCGTGGCGTTCGTCGTCGGCTCGCCCTGTTCCGAGACGTGGGTGGCGGGTACCGATCTGCTGCAAACGCGAGCCCACCCCGCCGGAGCCACGCTCAGCGGCGGCGGACCTGCGGCCGTCTGCAGCAATTCGGTACATCACGGCGGTCCGCCTCCCCCTAGGTTGGGAGCGTGCTGCATCCGGACCAGGCCGCCGAGGTAGCCGGTCGCTTCGCGTTGGGCGACCATGCCGTGCTGAAGGGGCCGGTCGCCGCGGGTCGGCTCGGCGACGTCTGGCGGCTCTCGACCGAACGGGGAGACTTCGCGGTCAAGGACTCCCGCTTCCCGGTCGACCCGGCCGAGGTCGCGGCCGACGCGACGTACCAGGACCGGGTGCGCGCCCACGGCGTTCCGATGCCCGCTGTGGTGCGGACCCCCGATGGGGAAGCGCTCGTCCAGCTCGGGTCCGGGCCGGTGAGGGTCTACGCCTGGGTGGACGTCCTCCCCCCACAGCGCGGGCTCGACCCAGGTGACGGTCGGCGCCCTGGTCGCGGGCATCCACCGGGTGCGGGTGTCGACCCGGGGGCCGGTCGACCCGTGGTACGTCGCCCCGGTCGGTCGAACCGGCCTGGCGCGAGCTGATCGCGCGGCTGCGCACTGCCCGCGCACCCTTCGCCGACCGGCTCGAGGTTCTCCTGCCCGATGTGTTGGCCGCCGAGGCCCTGCTGGTCGAGACCGACGCGGTGCAGGTCTGCCACCGTGACCTGTGGGCGGACAACGTCCTGCGCACGCCCGGCGACGGGCTGGTGGTGCTGGACTGGGAGAACTCCGGCCCGGGCGACCCCGCAGGTGAGCTCGGGATGGGGCTGTTCGAGTTCGGGCTGGGCGACCCCGACCGGATGCGCGACCTGTTCGCGTCGTACGTCGAGGCCGGCGGTCCGGCGCGGCTGCGTGCGCCTGGTGACCTCACCATGCTGATCGCGCAGTCCGGGCACATCGCGCGGACCGGTTGCGAGCGGTGGCTGGCCGCCACCACCGACGAGGAACGGGCCGACAACGCGGCGTGGGTCGGCGAGTTCCTCGACGAGCCGGTCACCGTGGCCACGGTCGAGGCGATCCTCGCCGCGGCGCGGTGACGCGCGGCGCGCGGGCTACACCTCCGTCTCGGAGACAGCCTTCAGCCTGGCGAGGCCCTTCTCGAAGTCCTTGCCGACCAGCTTGTCCATGCTGAAGACCTTGCTGAACACCTTGCCCAGGCCCTGGTGCTCCCCGGTCATCACCCAGGTCACCTCGGTCCCGCTGCCGGAGGGCGTCAGGGTGAAGGTGACGTCGTTGGTGGCCTTCCACGGCTTGAGGAACGAGAGCTTGATCCCGATCTGCTCGGGGGTCGAGGAAACGATCTCCATCGAGCCCTGGCCGGCCTGCCGGTTGCCCTGCCAGGCGTAGTGGGCGCCGACCCCTTGGTCGGGGCCCGTGTAGATCCGCTGCAGGTTGGGGTCGACGTCCTCCCACGGGGACCAGGCGGTCCACTCGTGGAAGTCGTTGATCCGGCCGTGGACGCTGGCCGATTCGGCAGCGATGGTGGTCGAGCGGGAGATCTCGAAGGTGCTCATGACCGCGAGCGTAGTCAGATCGATGCCGCCCGGACGACCATCACGTCGGGCAGGTTGCTGACGATCTGGCGCCAGCTGTCACCCTCGTCGGCCGAGGCCCAGACGCTGCCGTTTCGGGCTCCGAAGTAGACGCCCGCCTGGTCGTGGTCGTCGACACACATGGCGTCGCGCATGACCGCGACGTAGAAGGAGTCGGGCAGGCCGTTGCCCAGCTCCTCCCACGAGTCGCCCGCGTTGCGGGAGCGCCACACCCGGGCCTTGGCGTCCGGTGGGTAGCGACCGTCGCCGCCGCTGATCGGGAAGACGTAGATCGTGTCGGGCTGGTGCGGGTGTACGACGATCGCGAAGCCGAACGTCGACGGGAGGCCGTCGGCGATCGACTCCCAGGACTCGCCGTGGTTGTCGGAGCGGTAGACGCCGCCGTGGTTCTGCAGGAACAGCCGCTCAGGGCGGGACGGGTGCCGGGTCACCTTGTGCACGCACTGGCCGAACTCGGGGTACTGCTGGTCCTCGGGGAGGAACTCGGCACGGATGCCCTGGTTGCGCGGCGCCCAGGACTCACCCCCGTCGTTGGTCTGGTAGACGCCTCCGGTCGAGAGGGCGGCGGTGACCGACTGCGGGTCGGTCGGGTGGGGAAGGATCGTGTGGAAGGCCTGGCCGCCGAACCCGGCGTTCCACTCCTTGCGGTGCGGGTGGTCCCACAGTGCCTGCTCGAGGGTGAAGCTCGCGCCGCCGTCGGTGGACCTCCAGACCGCGCCGGGCTCGGAGCCGGCGTACACCACGCCGTCCTCGGCGCCGGTGACCAGCTGCCAGATCCGCTCGACCTTCGCGTCGGTGCCCTCCGGGAAGCGGACCGCGCCGTTGGGGGTCTCCTGCCACGAGGCGCCGAGGTCGTCGGAGCGGCGGACCTGCGGGCCCAGCCACATCGACGACGCTCCGGCGAGGAGGCGGGGCCGTTCGCCACGCTTGTCGATCAGGCAGGAGTAGACCTCCTCCATGTCGAAGTGCGGCCCGGTGAACTCCCAGTCGTGCCGCTGGTCGTCGGCAGTGCCGATCCACATGCCCTTGCGCGTGCCCACCATCAGGATCGTGCTCATGGTCACCCTCTCTCGCGACTTCGCCAATCTCACCACGGCAGGCCGGTGCGCGGCCACGCCCTTGCGTCTCCCTAGATTGACCGGGTGACTCCCCGAAATTCACCGGCGCGATTGTCACCGGTCTGGCTGGTCCTGGGAGGGATCCTCTCCGTCCAGTTCGGCGCGGGGATCGCCAAGGACCTCTTCGACGAGGTCACGCCCACCACGATGGTGTGGCTGCGGCTGGTGACCAGCGCGGTGGTCCTGGGGCTGTTCGCCCGGCCGGTGCTGCGCGGGCGCTCGCGCGACGACTGGGTCGTCGCCCTCGGCTTCGGGCTCAGCCTGGGCGTCATGAACTGGGCGATCTATCAGGCCTTCGCCCGGATCCCGCTGGGCCTGGCCGTCACGATCGAGTTCGTCGGGCCGCTCACCCTGGCCATCCTCGGGTCGCGCCGGGCCCTCGACCTGGTCTGGGCGGCGCTCGCCGGTCTCGGCGTGGCACTGCTCGGGTTCGAGCCGGGCGACCTCGATCTCGCGGGCGTCGCGTTCGCACTCGTCGCGGGCGCGGCCTGGGCGGCCTACATCCTGCTCAGCGCGCAGACCGGGCGGCGTTGGCCCGGTCTGGACGGCCTGGCGGTCGCCAGCGTGGTCGCGACCCTCCTGCTCGCCCCGTTCGCGGTCGCCTCCGGCGGCTCCGGCCTGCTCGACGTCCGGATCGTGGCACTCGGTGCGGCCGTGGGGCTGCTGAGCTCCGTCATCCCCTACAGCCTCGAGATCACCGCGCTCCGCACGATCCGGCCCGCCCTGTTCAGCGTCCTGATGAGCCTGGAACCGGCCGCCGCGGCCCTGGCCGGCGTCGTGGTGCTGCAGGAGTTCCTGACGCCGCTGCAGCTGCTGGCGATGGCGTGCGTCGTCGTGGCGAGCGTCGGAGCTACCCGCAGCCAGCGCGTGATCCGCGAGCCCGCACCGGACTGAACCAGTCCGATCCGGTCTGGACAGATCGCGGGAGGGAGTTAACGCAGATTTCACGGCGGGTTGATCCGGTCTGCCGGTGAGCCCTCTAGCGTCGTACCTGTCCAAAGCTGCGCGGGGGGAGACGCGATGTACCAGCTGATCCACCACATGAGGCCGATCGCGCGATGGGCGGTCGAGTCGCAGCAACGGTCCCGGCGCAACGCAATGCTCGCATCCACCTCGCTCACGCAGCGTCGATCGGAGCGGGTCGAGGTCGAGGAGTTCCTCGCCTCCATCAGGGGCCGCACCGCGACACCGGCAAACCGGCCGGTGACCGCACGAGGTTGAGTGCCGGCGGACCCACTCGCCGCCGGCACTCGACCGCACCTCCCACGACCGTCGAGGTCGCTCGGGCAGAATCGTGGCATGCCCGCCGCGAAAGCACGCTCCACCGCAGCCGACGTCGAGGTCGTCTTCCACGAGGTCCTGTCCGACGACGGGACCCCGCTTCGGGCATGGACCAACGACCCCGATGGCAAGATCGACGGGCCGACCGTCGTCCTGTGCAACGGCCTCGGCACCAACCCGTGGTCCTGGCCGTCCCTGCTGACGCCTGACTGCGGGGTCCGCGTCGTCTCGTGGAACCACCGGGGCACCGGCGGCTCCGCCCGGCCCGAGGACCCGGAGCGGGTCCGCATCGAGGACTTCGTCGAGGACGCGCTGTCGGTGATGGACCACTTCGGCGTCGACCGCGCGGTCCTGATGGGCTGGTCGATGGGCGTCAACACCATGTTCGAGCTCGCCGTCGACCACCCGGAGCGGGTCAAGGGCCTGTTCGCCGTCGCCGGCGTTCCCGGGGACACCTTCTCCACGATGCTCGGCCCGCTGCGCGTGCCGCGGCCACTCGCCCGGGCGTTCAGCGTCAACCTCTCCCGCATCCTGAAGTACGGCGGCCGCGCGCTGACCCCGGTCACCACCCGGCTGCCGGTGGGCCCGCGCCTCGATCTCGTTGATCTCGCACAGCGGGTTCATGCTGCCGGTGGCCGACCCGGAGCTGGCCGCGATCGCGGTGCGGGAGTTCCTCTCCACCCCCGTCGAGTGGTACTGCCACCTGGCCCTGCGCACCTCCGAGCACCCGAGGGTCAAGCTGAGCCAGCTGGACCTGCCGGCCGAGTTCGTGGCCGCGACCTACGACCTGCTGACCTCGGCCCGACAGATGAAGTCGGCCGCCGAGCGCATGCCCGAGGCCACCTACGTGGAGCTGAAGGGCACGCACTTCATCCAGATGGAGAAGCCCGCCGAGGTCCATGCCCTGCTGCTCGCCTTCCTCGACCGGGTGGATTGACGTGGGCGGGCGGGCGCTGGTCGCGGTGACAGCCCTGGCGCTGGTCACTCTCGTGGGTGGCTGCTCCGACGAGGACGAGGGTCCGGGCCCGCCGACGGTGACCGCTCGACCCTCCGACGACGCGACCACGCCATCGGCCACGGACTCCCCCTCCCCCTCGCCGAGCCGCAAGGACCGGGCGGGGCCGCCCCGGGTGGTCGACACTGTGGCCCGCAACCTGTCGGTGCCCTGGGGGATCGACTTCCTGCCCGACGGCACCGCGATCGTCACCGAGCGCGACACCCGGCGGGTGCTGGCGATCGACGACGGGCGCGTCACCGAGATCGGCGTGATCGAGTCGGCCGCCCCACAGGGCGAGTCCGGCCTGCTGGGGGTCGCCGTCTCCCCCGACTTCGACCGGGACCGGACGCTCTTCCTCTACGTCACCACCACCGAGGACAACCGGATCGTCCGCACCACCTACCGCAACGGCAGGCTGGGGTCGCCTGAGGTGATCCTCGACGGCATCCCCAACGGCTTCATCCACGACGGCGGGCGCCTGCAGTTCGGACCCGACGGCTACCTCTACGCCTCCACCGGCGAGACCGGCGTCCCCGAGCTCGCCCCGGACCGGGGCTCGCTCGGCGGCAAGATCCTCCGGATCACCCCCGACGGCGACCCGGCACCCGGCAACCCCGACCCGTCCTCGCCCATCTGGACCCTGGGTCACCGCAATGTCCAGGGCCTCGCCTTCGACGACGACGACAACCTGTGGGCCTCCGAGTTCGGTCAGTCCACCTTCGACGAGCTCAACCTGATCCGGAAGGGTGGCAACTACGGCTGGCCCCGGTTCGAGGGCCGGGGTGACGACCCGGGCTTCGTCAACCCGCAGGTCGTGTGGGACACCTCCGAGGCCTCGCCCTCCGGCCTCGCCTACCTCGACGGCCGACTCTGGCTCGGCGCCCTCCAGGGCGAGCGGCTCTGGCGGATCGACGTGCGCAACGGCCGTGCCACCGACCCCACCGACTTCTTCGTCGGAAGGTACGGCCGGCTGCGCACCGTGGTCGTGGCACCCGACGGGAACCTGTGGGTGTCGACGTCCAACCGCGACGGCCGTGCCACCCCCGGCCCGGATGACGACCAGATCATCGTGGTCGATCCGGGCTAGATCGCGGGCAGCGTGCCCACCTGGGTCACCAGGAAGGCGGCGAACGCGATCTCCACGCAGGCGCCGAGCACGTCCCCGGTGCTGCCACCCAGCTTCCGGGCGCAGAGCAGCAGCACGGCGGCGACGGCCGCGGCGGCCACCACGACACCGACCAGTCCACCGGCCCCGGCGACCAGGGTGACCAGGACCGTGGTCACGACGATCACCACCGCGGCAGCCAGCGGCGGGACCGCGCCGACGACCGTGCTCCCCAGCCCGTCTGCGCGTGCCGCCGGGAACCCGCGCAGGCAGGCCGGGGCCAGGGCGGCGCGGCTCACGACCACCGCCAGGACCACCGCCGTGACCGAGCGGCCCTGCGCCATGAGGGCGGCGAGCGCGCCGACCTCGGCGGAAAGCACGAGCAGGAGCGCCGCTGCGCCCAGCGGGCCGACGTCACCGCGACGCATCACCTCCAGCCGCCGGGCCGTGGTGCCGTGGGTGGCGAGTCCGTCGACGGTGTCAGCCAGCCCGTCGAGGTGCAGTCCCCCGGTGGCCAGGCCCAGGACCGCCACGATCAGGGTGGCCGCGACCAGCGGCGGAAGGGCGAGGAGGTCGCCGGCCCACGCCGTGGCGGCGGCCGCGGCGGCTACGGGAAGCACGGCGATCGGCGCGGTGGCCATGGCGACGGCCGCCTCGGCACGGGTCACCCGCCTGGGTGCGGGCACCGGCAGGACGGTCAGCGTCCCGACGGCCAGCCGGAGCCCGTCGCCGAGGACCGTCACCGCGAGGGCACCGCGTCCGCCGCTGGCTCAATGATCGACGCGAGCGTCGACATCTCCGCCAGCAGCAGCGGCGCCGTCCTGAGCACCGGCAGTGCCGTCAGCGCACCGGTCGCCTCTCCCAGCCGCATGCCGAGGTCGAGCACCGGCCGCAGGCCAAGAGCCTCCAGGGCGATCCGGTGCGCCGGCTCGGTCGACCGGTGGCCCGCACACCACCAGGCCGCGGCGCCGGGGGCCATCCGTTCGGCAAGCAGGGCGCACGCCCCGGAGACGATGCCGTCCAGCAGCACCGGTCGGCCGCGTTCGGCCGCCCGCAGGAGGAACCCGGTCATCGCCGCCGTGTCTGCACTGCCGGCGACCCTGAGCAGCTCCGCAGGGTCGTCGCGGAACGGCCGGGCCCTGCCCAGCGCGGACTCGACGACTGCCTGCTTCCCGCGCCAGGTGGCGTCATCGATGCCGGTCCCCCGCCCGACGACCTCGTCGGCGGCGAGGCCGAGCGCGGCGCCGACCAGCGTGGCCACCACCGTGGTGTTGCCGATCCCCATGTCGCCGGGGACGAGGAGGTCACACCCGGCGTCGATCTCCTCGTCGGCGATCGCCGCTCCGGCGCTCAGCGCAGCCGTGGCCTCGGCGTGGGACAGGGCGTCCTCACGGTCGATGCGCCCCGATCCCCGGCGCACCTTGTGCCGTCGTACGTCGGGGGGCGTGTCGGCGAGATCGTCGTCGACCCCGAGGTCCAGCACGCGGACCCGTGCGCCGTGCGCGCGCGCCAGCACGTTGACCGCGGCGCCGCCGCGGAGGAACTCCCGCACCATCAGCGCGGTCACGTCGCGGGGGTAGGCCGACACCGCCCGATCACCGGTGGTCACACCGTGGTCGCCGGCGAACACCACCACCGAGACCGTCTGCGGAGCGACCGGAGCGTCGGTGCCCTGGACCCCGGCCAGCCAGACCGCGAGGTCCTCCAGCCTCCCGAGCGCGCCGAGCGGCTTCGCCAGCCCGTCCACCCGGGCCCTCGCCTCGGCCCGTGCGCTGTCGTCGATCCTCGCGGCCGTGGTCATGCGCGTTCGTCCTCCAGTCGTTGGACCCGCCCGGCAACCACCAGGCGTACGTCGTCGGTCAGGTCGGCGACCTGCCGGTTGAGGCGGCCCAGGGCGTCCCGGAACAGGACGCCGGACCGGGTCCCCGGTACGACGCCGGAACCCACCTCGTTGCTCACTGCCACCACCGGCACCGACGCCGACTGCCACGCCTTCAGCAGTCGCTCGACCTCGAGGTCGACCGTCTCGTGCCACCCGGTGTCGCCGTCCGCGGACTCCCACGCCCCGGCCGTGCCCATCACTCCGGCGAGCCAGGTGGCCAGGCAGTCGACCAGCACCGGCTGTGTGGCCGTCTCGATGGCGTCCGGCACGTCGTCGGTCTCGAGAGTGGTCCACCCCTCCGGCCGGCCGCGCCGGTGAGCCGCGACCCGGGCCGCCCAGTCGGAGTCGCTGTCGTCCGGGACCTGTCCCGGCGCCACGTAGAGCACCTCCGGGCAGTCGGCGAGCAGCCTCTGCGCGTGGCGTGACTTGCCGGACCGCGCCCCGCCGAGCACGAGTGTGCGGCGCGACAGCGGGTCGGGGCTGCCGCCAGGTGTTGCGTCGGCGGGCACCGGCAGCACCGCCGGCCCGGTGTCCCGCTGGAGGACCTCGACCCGGGCGCCGTAGACGTCGGCGAGCCGCACCGGACGCAGCACCTCGCTCGGGCTGGCGTCGGCGACGACCCGGCCCTGGTCCATGAGCACGACCCGTCGGCCGTACTGCCCCGCCAGCGTCAGGTCGTGCATCGCGGCGACGACTGTGAGCTCGTCCTGCAGCCGCATGGCGTCGACGAGGTCCAGCACGCTCTGCTGGTGGCCGATGTCGAGCGCGCTCGTGGGCTCGTCGAGCAGCAGCACCCGGGGCTCCTGGGCCAGCGCACGACCGAGGACCACGCGCTGCAGCTCGCCGCCGGAGAGCCCGAGCGCCGGTCGGTCGGCGAGCCGGTCCAGCTCGAGCCGGTGGAGCGTGCGCTCCACGGCGTCACGGTCGGCGGCGGTCTCGGTCCCGAAGCGCCGCAGGTGCGCGGTGCGCCCGAGCGCCACCAGCTCCCGAACGGTGGTCCCCTCGGGCACCACCGGGCGCTGCGGCATCAGCGCGACCACGCGGGCGACCTGGCGACGCGGCGCGTTGCCGGGGTCGAGGCCCCCGACGCGCAGCTCCCCGGTCGCGGGGATCAGGCCCGCGACCGCGTGCAGCAGCGAGGTCTTGCCGGCGCCGTTGGGCCCCACGATCGCGACCCAGTCGCCCTCCTCGACGACCAGGTCGACGCCGGTGACCACGCGGTTTCCGCCGCGCTCGACGGACACCCCGCGGCACTCCAGCGCAGGGTGTGCGCCCGCCAGCAGCCTGGTCACGGTGCCGGTCACATCTCCCCCTTGCTGCGCCGCAGCACGATCAGGAAGAACGGTGCACCGACCAGGGCCGTCACGACGCCGATCGGCACCTCGGCCGGCGCGAGCGCGGTCCGGGCGACGACGTCGGCGAGCACCAGGAACGCGGCGCCGAGCAGCAGCGCCAGCGGCAGGAGGGTGTGGTGCGCCGCGCCGAAGAGGAGCCGCACGGCATGCGGCACCACGATTCCGACGAAGCCGATCAGCCCGCTGACGCTGACCACCGCGGCGGTGCCGAGGGTGGCGGTGAGCACCAGGATCAACCGGACCCGCGCCGGGTCGACCCCGAGGCTGGCCGCCTCGACGTCACCCACGGCCATCACGTCGAGCACCCGCCGGTGGAGCAGGATGACGGCGCAGGAGATCACGACGTAGGGCAGTGCGATGGCCACGTCCGACCAGCCGTCGGTGCTGAGCCGGCCGAGCATCCAGGAGTAGACCGAGAGCAGCGAGTCGTCGTACTGCTGCTGCACGAAGTTCTGGATCGCGTTGAAGAAGGCTCCCACCGCGACCCCGGCCAGCACGATCACCACGGCACCCCGCCCGCCGCCGACGCTGCTGCCGAGGGCGTACGTCGCCGCGACTCCGATCAGTCCCCCGACGAACGCCAGCAGCGGGATGCCCACCGGGCCGATCGCGCCGCCGGCCACGATCCCCAGCGTCGCCCCGAGCGCGGCTCCGCTGGAGACGCCCAGCAGGTAGGGATCGGCGAGCGGGTTGCGGAAGACGCCCTGGTACGCCGTCCCGGCGGCGGCCAGCATCGCGCCGACCAGCACCCCCAGGACGACGCGGGGCAGCCGGATCTCCCAGAAGATGGCCTGCTGCGTGACCGACATCCCGGAGTCGACCTCGACCCCGGGCACCGCGTCCAGCAGCTCCAGCAGGACACCGGACACGCTCAACCCGGCCGGACCGACCAGGCAGCCCACGAGCACCGCCGCGAGGCAGACCAGCCCGCCCACGGCGATCTTGGTCCGTCGCAGGCGTGGGCGGACGTCGAGGCGGTTGAGGGCGCGCACGCGCGCACGCGCAGCGGCACTGCGCTCCTCGCCGGCCAGGTCGAGCGCCATGGTCGATCAGCCGTCCGAGGCGCCGAGTGCGCTCTCGCGCTCGGCCAGGATCTCGCTCACCTGCTGGACGAAGTCGACCACCCGCGGGCCCCACCTGCTGGCCACGTCCTCGTCGACCACGTGGACCTGGTCGTCGTCGACGGCCGCGACCTGCGCCCAGCCGGACCGCTTCTCGACGTCGGCCACCGAGACGCCGCAGCACTGGCCGTCGGCGAGGAAGACCAGGTCCGGGTCGGCGGCGACGACGTACTCCTTGGAGAGCTTGGGGTAGTCGTCCTTCACCTTGGACTTGTCTGCGACGTTCTCCAGCCCGAAGAGCCCGTAGATCTCGCCGATGAACGTGCTGCCGGACGCGGTGTAGAGGTCCGGGGTGAGCTCGTGGAGGTAGGTGAGGCCGTCGGTGTCCGGCGCGTCGGCCAACGCCTGGTCGATCCCCTCGCGCATGTCGGCCACCGCGTGCTCGGCCTCCTCGGTGTGGCCGGTGGCCTCCCCGAGTCGCTCCATCTGGGAGTAGGTCTCGTCCAGGTCAGCGGCCGCGGGCAGCAGCAGCGTGGGCACATGTGCCTTCTCGAGGTTCGCCACCAGGTCGCCGGTGTCGTCGGCGGCGACCACCAGGTCCGGCTCGTACTCGAGGACGGCTTCGACGTTGGGCTGGTAGCCGGACAGCTTGGTGGTCGGGACGTCCTTGGGGTAGTCGGACTGGTCGTCGACGGCAACGACCTGGTCGCCGGCGCCGATCTCCCACAGCATCTCGGTCGCGGTGGGGCTCAGGGAGACGATCTTGGCGGGCTCGTCCTCGATGGTGATCTCTGTGCCCTTGTCCATGGGCCCCGAGAGGACCTCGGCCGGGAACTGCTCACCAGCCGATGGCGTGGACTCGGTCGCCTCGTCCACGGTGTCGACCCCGCCGCAGCCGGCGAGCACGAGGCCCACCAGCAGGAGCAGGGGAAGGCTGAGAATTGAAGGGATGGGGCGCCGGTCGGGGCGCGGGGGAATCTTCTTGTGCACGGCATCCTCCGGTCTGCGGAGGACGAGAGTCGTCGGGCCGCACGCGCCACGAGGGCGGTTGCCGCACGAACTACCTTCGTCCGAGGCTAGTTGCGTGGGCCACGGGTCAGGTGACCTGGCTCGTCCGGCCCGGGGGGCCGGCTTCACAGTTGCGGGACAGCACCGGGATCTCACCGGACTTCACTGAACGCCGTGGCACTCCCGCACGGGACGGGAGCAGCAGCACACTACCTCGGCCGAACAGCCGGCACCGGCATAGGGTCGCTCCGGTGAGAGGCAGCCTGATCGTGCTCGGCACCACCTCCGACGCCGGAAAGACGGTGGTGACGACGGGTCTGTGCCGGGCTCTGGCGCGCCGGGGGGTCCGGGTGGCGCCGTTCAAGGCGCAGAACATGTCCAACAACTCGATGGTCACGGTCGACGGCGCGGAGATCGGGCGGGCGCAGTGGATCCAGGCGATCGCGGCGCGCGCGGAGCCCGAGGCGGCGATGAACCCGGTCCTGCTGAAGCCCGGCAGCGACCGGCGCAGTCACGTCGTGGTCATGGGCTCCCCGGCCGGCCACCTCGACGCGAGCGAGTACGCCGGCACACGCACGCCGCTCGCCGAGGCGGCGTACGCGGCGTACGACGACCTGGCGAGTCGCTTCGACGTCGTGGTCTGCGAGGGAGCCGGCAGCCCGGCCGAGGTCAACCTGCGGCCGCACGACTTCGTCAACATGGGTCTGGCGCGCCACGCAGGAATCCCGGCGCTGCTCGTCGGGGACATCGACCGGGGCGGGGTGTTCGCGGCCATGCACGGCACCCTCGCGCTGCTCGAGGAAGCCGACCAGGCCTTGATCGCCGGGCTGGTCATCAACAAGTTCCGCGGCGACGGAGACCTGCTGCGGCCCGGGCTCGACGCCGTCGAGAAGGTGACCGGGAGGCCCTTCCTCGGCGTGCTCCCGTGGCTGCCGGACCTGTGGCTGGACTCCGAGGACTCGCTCGCGGTGGGTGACCGTTCGGGCGTCCCGACCGCACGCGGGGGTCGGCTCCGCGTCGCCGTGGTGCGGTTCCCACGCATCAGCAACTTCACCGACATCGACGCGTTGTGCCTCGAGCCGGGCCTCGACGTGACCTTCGTGGCCGACCCACGGTCGCTGGCCGCGGCCGACGTCGTCGTACTGCCCGGCAGCCGGGCGACGATCGCCGACCTGGCGTGGCTCCGCGAGCGTGGGCTCGACGTAGCGCTCCGTCGCCACGCCGACGCCGGTGGTGTCGTGCTCGGCATCTGCGGTGGCTATCAGATGCTCGGTCAGGAGATCGCCGACCCTTACGGCGTTGAGGGCCCGGCCGGGACGCGCATGGAGGGCATCGGCCTGCTGGACGCGACGACCACGTTCGGGCCCGCCAAGGTGCTCGGCACCCCGGTCGGGACCGGCCTCGGCGCCCCGGTATCGGGCTACGAGATCCACCACGGCCGGGTCCGGGTCGACGCCGGCGAGTCGTTCCCGGGGGGATGCCGGTCGGGGTCGGTGTTCGGGACGATGTGGCACGGATGCCTGGAGGGCGACGCGTTCCGCGGCGCCTGGCTGCGCCTCGTGGCCGGCCTCGCCGGCCGGGACGGCATCGAGGCCGGAACGGTGTCGTTTGCCGCCGCCCGCGAGCGCCGGATCGACACGCTCGCGGACGCTCTCGAGGAGCATCTCGACCTCGACGCAGTGCTCACGCTCGTGGAGCACGGAGCGCCGGCCGGTCTCCCAATGGTCCGGGGCGGCCTGCTCAGGTGAGCTTCGCGGGCACCACCGGCCCGGCTACTCGGTACGTGGCCGGTGTCGGGTCCAGTGGGGTGGTGGTCTGCCGGTCTTGGTGGGTGGGAGGAACTCGGGTTGTCGGTGGTGGGCGAGGCGTACTTGCCAGGGGGTGTGGTGGGTGGTGCGGTGGTGGTGGCCGCAGAGCAGGACCAGGTTGTCGAGTGCGGTCGGGCCGCCGTGGAGCCAGTGGCGGATGTGGTGGGCGTGGCACATCACCGGGGGTCGGGTGCAGCCGGGGAACGCGCAGTGGGCGTCGCGGGCGATCAGGGCGGTCCAGATCGTGGGGGTGACGAGGCGTTGGGTGCGGCCGACGTCGAGGACGCACCGTCGGTGTCGAGCAGGACCCGGATCAGGTCGCTGTCACACGCCAGCCTCCGGATCGTCGTACCGGACACCTCCAGCCCGTCTTCGGTGACCCCGATGCCGGCGGTGTCGCCGTGGAGGGTCTTGGCGTCGATGGTGACCACGAGCCGTGGCCGGGCACCGTGGTTGGCCGGTGGGAGGTCGGTGTCGAGGGCGTGGCGGGCGAGCCGGACCAGCCCGTCCCACATGCGGGCGCCGTGGTCGCGGGGGTCGGGTTGTTCCTCAGAGACACTCCACGCACACCAGCTCGACCCTGTGCACGGGGCGCGCACCGCAAGCCACGGTGTGGGCGCCAACCGGGCACAAGACGGTCGACCGCGGTGCCTCCCGCCCCGCGGATGACGAACCCATTCGCGGCGGCGTGATGCACCTGCATCGGCAGGGCCGCCCGGTAACGGTAGAAGATCAGGCCGGGACGGAGATTCTCTGCAGCCAGGCCTGCCAGGCCGGCTCTTCTCGCCGGACGTAGTCCGCCGCGTCTGCGGAGAACAGGTACGCCCGTACGCCTGCCGTCGCCTTGCCGTCGCCCTCGTCCCACGCGAAGACGCTGAGCATTCCGGGCACCGGCGCGGTGAGCCGGACCAGCGTCTGCCGCTCACCGACGCGCTCGACCGTGCCGGTGGCGCCGCGCACCTCGACCGTGGCGCCCTCGTCGCCCAGCCCGAGCGCGTCGTGCAGGGTTGACCAGAGCGCCTCCGCGCCGCCGGGGTGGGAGGCGGTGGCCTCCAGGTGTGTGGCCTCCTGGCCGGGGAAGTGCGACAGGTAGAGGCGCAGGTTGTCGAAGAACGGCATCCAGCCGGGGCCCATGGTGTCCCAGAACTCCGACTCCCAGGCGGCGCCGGTCCCGAAGCCGCTGCTGGTGACGCGCACGATGCAGGTTCCGCCGGACTGTGCCTCGACGAGGAACTCCGACGTCAGCGGGCTGAGCGCATCGGGGTCCTTGCCCATGAGGGCGGCCCAGTCCTCCTCGTAGACGAGGCGGCGCGGCGGCTCCCATGCGGTGACCTGGCCGTCCGAGCCCATCTCGGGGCCCATGGTGAAGTGCAGGTAGCCGCCCTTGCGCTCCTCCATCTCGGTCGGCGCGAACCAGGCGCTCATGCCCTTGGCGGTGGCGATGGCTTGCCAGACCTGCTCCGGGGTGCCCGGGACCTCGACGCTGAACTCCAGGCGGTACGGGACGTTCGGGGTGGTGCTCATGTGCTCTCCTCAGGAAGTGGGTGGGCGGCGACGAGGAGCCGGTGCGGGCGCCCGTCGTCGTGGTGGTATCGAGCGGCCAGGTCGAGCACCGCGGCGGTCAGGTCGTCCGCGAAGGAGGCCCGGTCGGCGGCCGACCGGAAGCCGATCTGCGTGTCGATGGTCAGGGTCGGCAGGCGCTTGCCGGACGCGCCGGCCCGGCGCGCCAGGGCGCCGACCTCGCGCACCAGCCGGCCGGCCAGAGCGACGAGGTAGCCCGCCGACAAGTGGTCGGCGTTGGCTTCCGGGTTGGCCGCGGACGCGCTGACGGCCGCCGGCGACACGACGTACGACGCCGCCGATGCCTGCAGCACCCGCTCGGTGATGCCCCCGTGCCGGCGCTCGCCGGACAGCTCCACCAGCCCGTGCGCCTCGAGCGCCTTGAGGTGGTAGTTGACCTTCTGGCGCGCGATGCCGACTCGGGCGGCGAGTCCGGCGGCGGAGGCCGGGACGGCCAGCTCGCCGAGCAGTCGGGCCCGGACCGGATCCAGCGCGGCGGCGGCTGCCTCCGCACTCTCGATGACCTCGACGTCCTGCATGTCGCCACAATGCCCTTGACAATAAATATTGTCAAGGGCTGGCGCAGGCCATGACACCTGTTCACCCGGACAGTGACGCCTCTGGGGTGTCACGCGGCTGATTCCCACCTCAGGGGCCCGATTTCCGCTTACGCTGTGCTCCCCATCGCTCGAGGAGCACCCACATGCACGAATCTCGCCGGATCCTGACGTACGCCAACCTCGTGTCGACCCTCGCGCTCGTCGTCGCGCTCGGCGGTGGCACCGCCTACGCCGCCGCCAGGATCGGTAGCGTCGACATCATCGACAACTCGATCCAGAGCCGCGACCTCCGCGACAGCGATGTCCGCGGGCGCGACCTCGCCGCAGCGAGCGTCACGAGTCCCAAGCTCGCAGCCGGCAGCGTCGGCGGGGACAAGGTGCTCGACGGCTCACTCGCCCTCGCCGACCTCGAAACGTCCGCAAAGGACGCGATCGAGGCCGAGGGGCGCGCGATCGCCACCGGGCTGGTCAAGTTCGTGACCACCGACGGCGGCAGCACCTACCAGCCCGAGCTCGTCAGCTCACAGACGCGCAACATCACGGCCGTCCGCCGCTCCGGATTCACGCCCGGCTACTACTGCCTCACCCCGGCGGAGGGCGTGACGCTCACCGGCCGCCCGGCGATCGGCACCCCGGACTGGAACAACACTTATGGCGATCAGCTGCACGTCTATGTCGACTCCTCCAACAACGAGTGCTCCGCCGGTGAGCTCGCGGTGGTCACGAACACTGGCACGGGCGCCGGGCGCAGCATCCTGCCGTTCTACATCGTGGTCTTCTAGCTCTACCTCGACTGGCCTACCGCGGGCCCAGGAGGCTCCTCGGGGCCGTCACCGCAGCTGGGACCGCGAGACGATGCTGGGTGACGCGCTCGGCGCTGTGGGGCCTGCTTCTTGGTCAGGGTCTCGGCAATGGCGCGACACCTTCGTGCGGGCCGGCAGCGGGCCGACCGCGCGCTCTCTGAGTCAGATCAGATCGGTGTCGAGGGCGTCACGGGCTGTCACCGCGCAGCCCTTTCCCATGCGCGGCGGAGGACCCTGCCAGCCGGTTGCGACCCGAGGTCCGCACTCGCGGCACTCCTTGAGCTGCATCGAGCGCTCGCGGTCCCAAATCGTGCCGCTGCGGTGTCAGCCGAGCCTGCACGCCAACCCACAGCAACCAGCGCTCTGCGCCCACACGGGCTGGGGGCCCGGCGCGTCACCAGGTCAGGTGAGCTTCTCCAGGATCAGCTCCCGGACCCGGCCGGCGTCGGCCTGACCCCGCATCTCCTTCATCACCGCGCCGATCAGGGCGCCCGCGGCCGCCACCTTGCCGCCCCGGATCTTGTCGGCGACGTCGGGGTTGGCGGCGATGGCGTTGTCGACCGCGGCACCGAGCGCGCTGTCGTCGGACACGATCGCCAGGCCGCGGGCGGCGACGATTTCGTCGACCGTTCCCTCACCGGCCAGCAGCCCGTCGAGGACCTGGCGGGCCAGCTTGTCGTTGAGCTTGCCCTCGTCGACCAGGGCCTGGACCTGCGCCACGTCGTCCGGGGTCACGGAGAGGTCGGTGAGCTCGACGCCATCCTCGTTGGCGCGGCGGGCCAGCTCGCCGAGCCACCACTTGCGCGCTGCCTGGGGCGAGGCCCCGGCACCGATGGTCCGCTCGACCAGCACCAGGGCGCCGGCACCGACGGTGTCGCGCATCTCGAGGTCGGAGAAGCCCCAGTCGGCCTGCAGCCGTGCGCGCTTCTCGCGCGGAGGCTCGGGCAGGTCGGCGCGCAGCTCCTCGACCCACTCGCGGCTGGGCGCCACGGGAACCAGGTCGGGCTCGGGGAAGTAGCGGTAGTCCTCCGCGTCGGACTTCTCCCGGCCGCTGGTGGTGATGCCGGTGTCCTCGTGCCAGTGCCGCGTCTCCTGCAGCACCTTCCCGCCGGAGTCGAGGACGGCGGCGTGCCGCTGCACCTCGTAGCGAACGGCGCGTTCCACGGAGCGGAGCGAGTTGACGTTCTTGGTCTCCGTGCGGATGCCGAGCCCGCCGTCGTCCTTCGGGGAAAGCGACAGGTTGACGTCGCAGCGCAGCGAGCCCTGCTCCATCCGGACGTCGGAGACGCCGAGGCCGAGCAGCAGGTCGCGGAGCTGGGCGACGTAGGCCTTGGCGACCAGCGGTGCCTTGTCGCGGGTGCCGAGGACCGGCTTGGTGACGATCTCGATCAGCGGGATGCCGGCCCGGTTGTAGTCGACGAGCGAGTGGGTGGCGCCGTGGATCCGGCCCGACGTACCGACGTGCAGCGACTTGCCGGTGTCCTCCTCCATGTGGGCGCGCTCGATCTCGATCCGGAACGTCTCGCCGTCGACCTCGACCTCGGTCCAGCCCTCGAAGGCGATCGGCTCGTCGTACTGCGAGGTCTGGAAGTTCTTCGGCATGTCCGGGTAGAAGTAGTTCTTCCGCGCGAACCGGCACCACTCGGCGATCTCGCAGTTGAGCGCGAGCCCGATCCGCATCGCCGACTCCACGGCCTTGCCGTTGACCACGGGCATCGCCCCGGGCAGGCCCAGGCAGGTCGGGCAGACCTGGGTGTTGGGCTCGGCGCCGAACCCGGTCGGGCAGCCGCAGAACATCTTCGAGGCGGTGTTGAGCTCGACGTGCACCTCGAGGCCCAGGGCGGGGTCGAACTTCTCCAGCGCCTCCTCGAAGGAGAGCAGGGTGTCGTTCATGCGCGTGCTCCTGTCTGCGACGGCGTCGAGGCCGTGGTTCCGGTCGAGCAGCGGGCCGCCCCACCTGTCGGTCCAGAGCGTCTCGAGTGCGGCGCCGACTCGGTAGACCCGGTCGTCGGCCAGGGCCGGGGCCAGGATCTGTACGCCGGTGGGCAGGTCGTCCTCCTCGGCGAGCCCGCTCGGGATCGAGATGCCCGGGACGCCCGACAGGTTGGCGGGGATCGTCGCCAGGTCGTTGAGGTACATCGCCAGCGGGTCGTCGAGCTTCTCCCCCAGCCGGAACGCCGTGGTGGGAGCCGTGGGCGAGACCAGGACGTCGGCGTGCTCGAAGGCCGCCTCGAAGTCGCGGACGATCAGGGTCCGCACCTTCTGGGCCTGGCCGTAATAGGCGTCGTAGTAGCCGCTGGACAGCGCGTAGGTGCCGAGGATGATCCGGCGCTTGACCTCCTCGCCGAACCCGGCGTCGCGGGTGGCCCGCATGACCTCCTCGGCGCTCGGCGCCTCGATGCCCTCGGGCAGCACCCGGAGGCCGTAGCGCATCGCGTCGAACCGCGCGAGGTTGCTCGACGCCTCGGCCGGCAGGATCAGGTAGTAGGTGGCCAGCGCGTGCACGAAGTGGGGGCACGACACCTCGACCACCTCGGCGCCGGCCTCGACCATCAGGTCCACCGACTCCTGGAACCGAGTCAGGACGCCGTGCTGGTAGCCCTCGCCACCGAGCTCCGTGACGACCCCGATCCGGACCCCCGTCAGGTCCCCGGAGGCTCCCTTGCGCGCCGCTCCGACGAGGTCGGGCAAGCGGCTGGTCGATGCTGGTGGAGTCGAGCGGGTCGTGGCCGCCGACGACCTCGTGCAGCAGCGCCGCGTCGAGGACGGTCCGGGTCACCGGGCCCGCCTGGTCGAGGGAGTTGGCGAGCGCGACGAGGCCGTAGCGGGACACCCCGCCGTACGTCGGCTTCATGCCGACCGTGCCGGTCACGGCGCCGGGCTGGCGGATCGAGCCACCGGTGTCGGTGCCCAGCGCGATCGGGGCCTCGAACGCCGCGACCGCGGCCGACGAGCCTCCGCCGGAGCCGCCCGGGATCCGCTCGAGGTCCCAGGGGTTGCGGGTCGGTCCGTAGGCGGAGTGCTCGGTCGAGGAGCCCATCGCGAACTCGTCCATGTTGGTCTTGCCGAGGATCGGCAGGCCGGCCGCGCGGACCCGGGCGACCACCGTCGCGTCGTACGGCGGCACCCAGCCCTCGAGGATCCGGGACCCGCAGGTGGTGGGTAGCCCCGCGGTGGCCATCACGTCCTTGACCGCGATCGGCACACCGTCCAGCGCGGAGGCCGGGTTGCCCGCGGCACGGCGCTCGTCGGCGGCCGCCGCCTGGGCGAGCGCGCCCTCCTCGTCGACGTGCAGGAAGGCGTGGAGGGCGCCGTCGACCTCGGCGATCCGGTCGAGATGGGCGCGGGTGATCTCGACCGACGTGGCGTCGCCGGAGGCCAGGGCGTCGGCCAGCTCGGCGGCGGTGCTCCGGGTGAGGCTCACTGCTCCTCCCCCAGGATCCGCGGCACGCTGAAGCGCTGCTGCTCCGACTCCGGCGCCCCGGACAGCGCCTGCTCGGCGGTCAGGCCGGGCGTCACCACGTCGTCTCGGAACACGTTGCTGAGCGGCAGGGCGTGCGAGGTCGGAGGGACGTCCTCACCTGCGACCCCCTGGATCGAGGCCACCGACTCCAGGATCACGTTCAGCTGCGGGGCGAGGTGGTCGAGCTCGGCGTCGGACAGGTCGATCCGGGCGAGATCGGCCAGGTGGGCGACCTCGTCCCGCGAGATCGCCGCGGCCGGCTCGGAAGGGCGCTCGGGCATGCGTGGACTTCCTGTCGGTTCGGGTGCCCGAACATCCTAGGAGCCGACTGCCGGCCGCCCTCAGGCAGCCATGGTCAGGGCTGGTTGCTCGGCGGGCCGTGCGGCTTGTGGTGTCCCTTCTTCTTGCCCGGGTTGTCGTCCGGCCCGTGGCCGGAGGCCGGCGCTGTAGGTGCCGGAGACGTCGGGTCGCTCGTCGGTCGGGGGTCCGGTCTCGGCGACGTCGACGCACCGCTCAGTGCGAGGTCGGGCGATGGCACCGGCGCCCGCCTCGAGACGGCGGCAGCCTCTGGTGCCGCTGCCGGCGCTCGACGCGGGGACGCCGTGCCGGGAGAGGGCAGTTCGGAGGCTCCGGCCGGGGGTGATTCCCCGTCGTCACTGGTGCCCTCATCGTCGGAGCTGCTCGGGATGGGGTCGATGTCCCAGTCGTGCGCCTGGTCGCTGCCGGAACCCGGCAGCAGCAGGAAGAAGCCGACCATCACCCAGACGACGACGGCGATCACCACCACCGGAGCGGCGCGCAGGAACCGCCACGGCGACGGCTTGGCTCGCTTCCCGGACATTCCGGCCACCCTAGACAATGGGCCGGCTCGCCCGTCAAACGGAGTCCGGGCCCCCCTGCAGCAGCTTCTCGAACGCCGCCTCGTCGAGGGTCGGTACGCCGAGCTGCTCGGCCTTGTCGGCCTTGGAGCCGGCGTTGTCGCCGACCACGACGAAGTCGGTCTTCTTCGACACCGACCCGGAGGCCTTGCCGCCGCGGGTCACGATCGCCTCCTTGACCGAGTCGCGGCTGTAGTTGTCGAGCGACCCGGTCACGACGATCGTGAGCCCCTCGAGGGTGCGCGGGACGGACTCGTCGCGCTCGTCCTCCATCGTGACGCCGGCCGCCGCCCACTTGTCGACGATGGCGTTGTGCCAGTCGGCACCCTCGCCGTCGAACCAGGCGCGCACCGACGCCGCGATCGTCGGCCCGACACCCTCGGTGTCGGCCAGCCGCTCCTCCGAGGCGTCCCGCACGGCCTGCATCGAGCCGAAGTGGGTGGCCAGCGCCCGCGCGGCGGTGGGTCCGACATGGCGGATCGACAACGCGACGATCACCCGCCACAGCGGCACGCGCTTCGCCCGATCGAGGTAGTCGAGCAGGCGCCGGCCGTTGGCGGAGACGACCCGGCCCTCCCCTTCGGACTTCTTGGCCGCCCGGGTGAAGAGCTCGGTCTGGAGCAGGGCTGCCTCGTCGAGCGCGAAGACATCGCCCTCGTCGGTGATCACCCCGGCCTGGAGCAGCGCATGGGCGGCCTCGGAGCCGAGGCCCTCGATGTCGAAGGCGCCACGCCCGGCGACGTGGAAGACCCGGTCGAGCAGCTGCGCCGGGCACTCACGGTGGTTGGGGCAGCGAAGGTCCTTGTCGCCCTCCTTCTCCTGGGCCAGGGTCGTCCCGCACGACGGGCACTCGGTCGGCATCGCCCACTCCTCGAGGCCCTCGGGTCGCAGCGGCAGCACCGGACCGACGATCTCGGGGATCACGTCTCCGGCCTTGCGGAGCACGACCGTGTCGCCGGGGCGCACGTCCTTGCGCTTCACCTCGTGGGCGTTGTGCAACGTGGCCCGCTCGACGGTCGAGCCCGCCACCCGGGTCGGCTCCATGACACCGAACGGCGTGACCCGACCGGTGCGGCCGGTGTTGACCTCGATCGAGAGCAGCTTGGCGTTGACCTCCTCGGGTGGGTACTTGAACGCGATCGCCCACCGGGGCGCCCGGCTGGTGGATCCCAGCCGGCGCTGCAGGGACACGTCGTCGACCTTGATGACCACGCCGTCGATCTCGTAGGGAACAAGAGTGTGGCGCCGCTCTCCGGCGTTGTCGATGAAGCCCTCGACGTCCTTGAGCGTCGGCAGCACCTTCACCTGGTCGGACGTCGGGAGGCCCCATGCCGCCAGCGCGTCGTAGGCGTGAGACTGAGCTTTCGGCTCGAAGCCCTTCCGCTCGCCGATCCCGTGGCAGACCATCCCCAGCGCCCGGGTGGCCGTCACCCGCGGGTCCTTCTGCCGAAGCGACCCGGCGGCGGCGTTGCGCGGATTGGCGAAGACCGGCTTGCCGGCATCGGTCATCGTCTCGTTGAGCCGCTCGAAGGCCTCGACGGGGAGGAACACCTCCCCGCGCACCTCGATCAGCTCCGGGACGGGGAACTCCTCGGAGACCGCCAGCCGGTGGGGCACCGAGTCGATCGTCTTCACGTTGGGGGTGACGTCCTCGCCCGTCCGGCCGTCGCCCCGGGTCAGCGCCCGGACCAGCCGGCCCTGTTCGTAGAGCAGGTTGATCGCCAGTCCGTCGACCTTGAGCTCACACAGCAGGTCGGGGTCGGTCACCCCGTCGCGCGCCAGCCGTGCGTGCCAGGACTCGAGCTCGGCGAAGGTGAAGGCGTTGTCGAGGCTCTCCATCCTGCGGAGGTGGTCGACCGCGGTGAACTCCGTCGACACCGCGCCCCCGACCTTCTGGGTCGGCGAGTCGGGGGTGCGCAGCTCGGGGAACTCCTCCTCGAGGGCCTCCAGTGCCCGCAACCGCTGGTCGAAGTCGGCGTCGGAGAGGGTCGGGTCGTCGAGGACGTAGTAGCGCCAGCGGGCCTCCTCGATCTGCTCGCTCAGCTCCTGGTGCTGCTCGCGCGCCTCGGCCGGGGCTGCCTGGGGTGCATCCATGGGTCACATCTTGCCCGGTCGCACCGACACCGCGTGGGGCCCATCTGGCACCCTGAGGCCTCCGAACTACCAACCGTGGGTGCTGTGGACGTGAGCGTGACGAGGCCGTCGTTGTCGAGGTCCGACGCCCCGGATCCGCGCGCGGTGATCCTGATGCTGCACGGCGGCAAGGACCGCTCCCAGCAGGCCGTGGACGGCCGCAGCGCCTCCTGGCGGCGCTGTCGCGCGATGCAGGGGGCGATCTCCGGTCGCGCGCGTGAGGCGGCCGTCAGCACCTGGCTGCTGCGCTACCGGCACCGCGGATGGAACGGCGGCGCCGGCCCCGTCGAGGACGCCCGGTGGGCCCTGGCGGAGGTGCGCCGCGAGCTCGGCGACCTGCCCGTCGTCCTGCTCGGCCACTCGATGGGCGCCCGGACCTCGGTCCATGCAGCCGACCACGGATCGGTGGTCGGCGTGGTCGGCCTGGCTCCGTGGTTCCCTCCCGGGGAGCGGGTCTCCGGTCTGACCGGCCGGCACCTGCTGGCCGCGCACGGGCGCCGCGACCGGATCACGTCGTACGGCGCGACCGCCGCGTTCGTCGAGCGCGCCCGCGGCGTGGCCTCCTACGCCGAGCTCCGCGACATGGGTCCGGTGGGCCACTACATGCTCCGACGCGTTCCGTCGTGGAACGAGGTCGCGCTCGCGGGCGCGCTCGGCATGCTGCCCGCCTGAGATTCGCCGGAAAAAGTTCGATTTGGCGGGAATGCCCCGGATGTCTACGCTGTTCGATGAAACGAAACCGTTCCGTTCCATCCACAGTCCATCCCCAGGGGCACCCATGACTCCCACCGAAGCGCACGCCGTCCGGCCGCGCATCGAGGGTGACCGCGAGCGCGAGATCCTCGAGGCAGCCCTCGAGGTGCTCGGCGACGTCGGCTACGACCGGCTCACCATGGACGCCGTGGCCACCCGGGCCAGGGCGTCGAAGGCGACGCTCTACCGCCGGTGGAACACCAAGGTCGGCCTCGTGATCGACGCGCTGCTCGTCGAGAAGCCGGCGCCGCCGGCGCCTGACACCGGGAGCTTCCGGGGCGACCTCGTCGAGGCTTTCTGCGGTGTCGGTGGCCTCGTGGAGGCTAAGTCCGTGGGCACCTTCTCCAGCGTCCTGACCGCCCTGACCAGGGACGAGGAGTTCGCCGCAGAGTTCCGCAGCCGGGTCATCGGGCCCAAGATCGAGCTGTCCCGCCTCGTCTACGAGCGGGCCAAGGCCCGCGGCGAGGTGCGGCAGGACCTCGACGTCGAGCTCTTCGGACCCGCCCTCGCCGGCATCTGCCTGCACCGCTTCTACGTGCTCGGCGAGACCCCGACCCGCGAGCTCGTCTCTCGCATCATCGACCAGATCATCGTCCCCGCCGCGACCGCGAGCGGGTCAGCAACGACGGAGGAAATTCATGCCTGAACAGACACAGGTCCAGATCGAGGAGCGAGCTGCCGGAAAGCAGCTCCACCTCGGATGGGCGCTGGTGCTGATCTCGGTGGCGCAGCTGATGGTCGTGCTCGACGGCACGATCACCAACATCGCGCTGCCCTACATCGGCCGCGACCTCGACATCGCCCAGGCGAACCTGTCGTGGATCGTCACCGGCTACGCGCTGGCCTTCGGCGGCCTACTGCTGCTCGGTGGGCGCCTCGGCGACCTCTACGGTCGGCGGCGGGTCTTCGCTGCCGGGCTCATCATCTTCGCCGTCGCCTCCCTCGTGGGCGGGCTGGCGCAGACCGAGGCCATGCTGCTCGCGTCCCGTTCGCTCCAGGGCTTCGGTGCCGCGCTCGCCTCCCCGGCAGCGCTGGCGCTGATCACCACCACGTTCCCGGCGGGCCGCCAGCGCAACCGCGCCTTCGCGGTCTACGCCGCCATGTCCGGCGCGGGTGCAGCGGTCGGACTCATCCTCGGTGGCTGGTTGACCGGCCTCGACAGCATCTTCGGCATCGACATGAGCGGCTGGCGGCTGACGTTCCTGATCAACGTCCCGATCGGCATCGGCGCAGCCCTGCTGGCACGCCGCTTCCTCAACGAGTCCGAGTCGCACCCCGGGCAGATGGACATCCCCGGCGCGCTGACCGGGACGTTCGGACTGTTGGGCATCGTCTACGGGCTCACCCGGGCCGGCGACGCCCGCTACGGCTTCGACGACCCCTGGACGATCGCCAGCCTGGTCGGGGGCGCGCTGCTCCTGGCCTTGTTCGCCTTCCTCGAGTCCCGCGCCGAGCACCCGCTGATGCCGTTGCACATCTTCAAGAACCGCACCCGGGCGGCCAGCTTCGCCGCGATGATGCTGGGCCCGGCGGCCATGTTCGCGATGTTCTACTTCCTCAGCCTGTTCGTGCAGCAGATCGTGGGCTACAGCCCGCTCAAGGCCGGCTTCGCGTTCCTGCCGTTCTCGGCCGGAATCGTGATCGGCGCCGGCCTGGCGTCGAACCTGGCCAGCCGGATCGACCCGCGCTTCCTGGCGGGCACCGGCACGCTGCTGGCGTCGTTCTCGCTGTTCATGTTCTCGCGGCTCTCGATCGACGACTCGCCGTCAGCGATCGTGGCTGCGCTGGCCGGCCAGGGAACCGCCGGATCCTCGGTGAGCTACGTGACCGACCTGCTGCCGTGGATCGTCGTGATGTCCATCGGCATGGGTCTGACGTTCGTACCCCTCACCCTGACCGCGGTGCACCACATCAAGGCCGAGGACTCCGGCATCGGCTCGGGCGTGCTCAACACCATGCAGCAGGTCGGCGGCGCCCTCGGGCTCGCCACGCTGAGCACGGTCTCGCTGCACTACATCAACGAGCGGGTCGCCTTGATCGGTCCCGAGCTCACGCAGGCGGCCGGTGTCGACCCCGGCACCGAGAAGGGCGCGAGCCTCCTCGAGGCGGCGTTCTTCCAGGCCACGTTCACCGAGGGGGCGACCCACGCGTTCCTGATCGCGTCGCTGATGATGCTGGCCGCGTCCCTCGTGGTGTGGATCTTCCTCGACGTCAAGCACGAGGAGCTCGCCACCGACGGGCCCGAGGCCGCACCGATCGTCTGACCTTCACGCTGACCCGCCCGAAACTTTCGGGCGGGTCAGCGTGATTCCGGTCAGTTTCGGGCGGGTCAGCGAAGTTGGGTCGCGGCACCACGCAGTGTCGCGAGCGCCTGGCGCGCCCACGCGTACGACGCCCCGGCCAGACCGCAGCTCGGGCTGACCACCAGCCGGTCGCCGACCTCCTCCGGGGCCAGGCCCAGCATGTCGAGCCAGCGCAGCACCTGCTCGGCGACCCGCCCCTCCTCGGGCGCCTCGGTCGGGTCCAGGGAGGGGACCACCCCCAGGGCCACGCTGTCACCGGCCTCGAGCGCCTCGGCCAGCGCGTCGTGATCGGCGGCCGACATCATCGCCAGGTCGATCGAGAGGCCGCGGGCCCCGGCGCCGCGCAGCAGCGCGAGGGGCGTGTCCTTCGCGCAGGCGTGCGCCCACGGCTCGGCCCCCGCCCCCGCGATCGCCTCGAACACCCAGCCCAGGGCCGCCGACGCCTCGGCGGGCTCGACGCTGCGGTGCCGGTGGAAGCCCGATGCGGTCGGGACGCCGCCGTCAAGGACGGCGGCAAGCGCCGGCTCGTCCACCTGCACCACCAGCCGGTCCACGTCGCGCAGTCGCCGGCGCAGGTCGGCCACATGGCTCCCGAGCCCCTCGGCCAGGGCCTGGGCGAGCTCGCGGCGGGCGCCGACGTCGCTGAGGAGCTTGTCCCCGCGGGGCTTCTCGACCGTCGCCGCCAGCGTCCACGGGCCCGCCACCTGCACCTTGAACGCACCCACGAGTCCCTGTGCCTGCTCCTCCACCCGGTCGAGGTCCTGGGCGAGCAGGCTCCGGGCCCGCCGCTGGTCGGCGCCCGGGGCGTCGGTGAGCCTCCAGCCGGCCGGCTGGAGGTCGGCGCCGAGCTCGCTCACCACCGCGAGGGCGCGGCCGGTCATGCTGGCTCCCGCTCCACGGCCGGGGAGCTCGGGCAGGTGGGGCAGGTCCGGGAGCTCGCCCAGCACGGTGCGGACGGCCTCGACGTACGCCGCGTCGTCGTCGCCGGGCATGGACCCGACGCCGGTCGCGACCGTCACGGCCGCCCGGTCTCCTGGGTCGCGCCGACCCGGTCCGTCGCGCTGATGGTCGCCGACCCGACGACCCGGCTGCCGTCGTAGACCACCGCGGCCTGACCGGGCGCGATGCCCTCGGCGGGGTCGAGCAGCTCGATGTGGACCTCGCCGTCGTACACGGTGACGACCGCGCGGTGCTCGCTCCCGTGGGCCCGCAGCTGGACGGTGCCCTCGAGCCGGGACGGGACCGTGCCGCACCAGCGGGGCCGGACGCCGGTGATCCGGTCGACGGTCAGTCCGGATCGGGGCCCGACCGTGACGGTGCCGGAGACCGGCTCGATGTCGAGCACGAAGCGGGGAAGACCGTCGGGGGCGGGGCGCCCGAGACGGAGTCCCTTGCGCTGGCCGATCGTGAACCCGTAGGTGCCGTCGTGGCGACCGAGCACCTCGCCGGTCGCGGAGTCGACGATGTCGCCCTCGTGATTGGGCGCGCGGTCGCCGAGCTTCTCCCGCAGCCAGCCGGCGTTGTCACCGTCGGCGACGAAGCAGATGTCGTGGCTGTCCGGCTTGTCGGCGACCAGCAGCCCCCGCCGCTCGGCCTCCCGGCGTACGTCGGGCTTGGTGGAGTCGCCGAGCGGGAACAGCGAGTGCGCGAGCTGCTCCTGGTCGAGCACTCCGAGCACGTAGGACTGGTCCTTGGCCGAGTCGACCGCCCGGTGCATCTCGATCAGCCCGTCGGGTCCGGTCCGCAGCTGCGCGTAGTGCCCGGTGGCGACGGCGTCGAAGCCGAGCGCGAGGGCCTTGTCGAGGACGGCGGCGAACTTGATCTTCTCGTTGCACCGCAGGCAGGGGTTGGGCGTCCGGCCGGCGGCGTACTCCCCCATGAAGTCCTCGACGACGTCCTCGTGGAAGCGATCGCTCAGGTCCCAGACGTAGAACGGGATGCCGATCACGTCGGCGGCCCGCCGGGCGTCGTTGCTGTCCTCGATGGTGCAGCACCCTCGGGCCCCCGAGCGGTAGGACTGCGGGTTGCGGGACAGGGCCAGGTGGATCCCGGTGACGTCGTGGCCGGCGTCGGCGGCGCGCGCGGCAGCGACCGCCGAGTCGACGCCGCCGGACATGGCAGCGATGACCTTCATCGTTGAGTGGTCCTCGCCCGTTCGACGACGGGGCCGATCGCCTCCACCAGGGCGTCGACGTCGGCCGTGGTGCTGGTGTGCCCGAGCGAGAAGCGCAGGGAGTGCCGGGCGGCCTCGTCGGTGCAGCCCATGGCGAGGAGGACGTGCGAGGGCTGGGGTACGCCGGCCGAGCACGCCGAGCCGGTCGAGCACTCGATCCCGCGGGCGTCGAGCAGCATCAGCAGGGAGTCGCCCTCGCAGTCGGGGAAGCCGATGTGGGCGTTGCCGGGCAGGCGCTCGTGGCTCTCGTCGAGCTGGGGCCCGTGCAGGTGGGCGTCGGGCACGACCTCGATCACGCGACGTACGAGATCGTCACGAAGTGCCGCGACCCGCGCCGCGTGGTCGGACTGCTGCTTGACGGCAACCTCCACGGCGGCGGCGAAGCCGGCGATCGCCGGGGTGTCGATCGTGCCGGACCGGACGTCGCGCTCCTGACCGCCTCCGTGCACCAGCGGCACCAGGTCGAGCTCACGGGCCACGACAAGTGCGCCGACGCCGAACGGTCCGCCAAGCTTGTGCCCGGTCAGCGTGAGGGCATCGACCCCACAGGCCGCGAAGTCAACCGGCACGGAACCCATGGCCTGCACGGCATCGGTGTGCACGGGGATCTGGTGCTGGGCCGCGATCTCGACCACGTCGCTGACGGGTTCGAGCGTGCCGACCTCGTTGTTGGCCCACATGACCGAGATCAGGGCAACCGAACCGGGGTCGCGCTCGACGGCCTGTCGCAGGGCCGCGAGGTCGAGGCGGGCCCGTTGGTCCACCGGCAGCAGCTCGACCTCGGCGCCCTCCCGCTCGGTGAGCCAGTGGAGCGGGTCGAGCACGGCGTGGTGCTCCACCGCCGTGCTGAGGATGCGGGTCCGGCGCGGATCGGCGCCCCGGCGCGCCCACAGCAACCCCTTGAGCGCCAGGTTGTTGGCCTCGGTGCCGCCGGAGGTGAACACCACCTCGCCCGGGCGGCAGTTGAGTGCCTGGGCGATCTTCTCGCGCGACTCCTCCACGACGCGGCGGGCCTGCCGCCCGGACGCGTGCAGGGAGCTCGGGTTGCCGACGTCGGCCAGTCGCGCGGTCATCGCCTCGACCGCCGCCGGCAGCATCGGCGTGGTTGCGGCGTGGTCGAGGTAGACGGTGCTCATGGCACGCACCAGCGTACGGCGCGACGGCAGCTTGCCCCCACTCAGCGGTCACCAATCCCCGACTCAACGGAGAAGGGCGAGCCAGGGGTGGTCGGGGTAGAGGCGTCGTACGGAGTCGCGCAGCCAGGCCTGGCGGTCGGGTGCGAGCAGCGGCCAGGCACGCTCGAGGTCGCGGTCGTCCTTCGGGCGGTGCAGCACGGCCTTGAACAGCAACACGATCTCGGGGTTGAGATATCGGATGCCGTCGGCAGCGACCCAGGTCGCCTCCTCGAGCGGAACCACGTGGTCGGGCATCCGCTTGCTGGTCCAGCGGCCGTCCCGGTCGGGGGTGATGGGCAGATCGATGACCCAGGGGTCCTGCGCGCTCTTCCGCACCCAGATCTGGCTGCGCACGTCGAGCACCTCGGGGTTCTTGTCGTTCAGCGGCCGCAGGGTGCCACCGTGGTTGCTCCACAGATGCCAGCGGTCGCCGACGTGTTGGCGCAGGGCAGGTATGTCGCAGGCGAGGATCGACAGGTCGACGTCCTCGTGCTCGCGGAGAACGCCGGTGAAGGCTTCGATCGCCCACCCTCCGACGATCCACCACGGTCGCTCGAAGCCGGACATGAACTCGGCCAGACCGGGCGGGTCCAGCGGCTCCCAGGGGCCGTAGAGCGCGAAGAACTCCTCGTCCTCGGCGACCTGCTCCGGCGTCAGTTCGAGCGGCTCCCTCAC
Source organism: uncultured Actinomycetota bacterium (assembly GCA_963841625.1). Lineage (GTDB taxonomy): Bacteria > Actinomycetota > Actinomycetes > Propionibacteriales > Nocardioidaceae > Nocardioides. The sequence goes on from CAWJDH010000009.1 coordinate 1,609,334, forward strand.
TTGACCGCCAGCTCCGCGACCAGCGCACGGTGGTCGCTCTCGGGGATCTCGAGGGTGTGCGTGCCGATCGCGGCGATGGCGGGTCCGACCAGGACGTGGTCGATGTCGACGGCGTTGGGGAGCGAGATGCCGAGCACCGATGCGCCGGCGGCCGGCCAGGTGGGCTGCCACCCCTCGTTGGCCAGCTCGGCGGCCGAGCGGTAGCCCGTGTCGGCCAGGGCCCGCATCGGCGGATGGTCAGGGGTTGCGTTGAAGTCGCCGGCGATCAGGTCCGGCTGCTCGTCGGACGCCGCCGCCCGGATGAGGTAGTGGTCGCGACGCCACTTCGCGACGTCCGTGGGGTCGTGCGGGTGGACCGCGAACAAGGTGTGCTCCCCCACCGGCACCCGCCACGAGCCCCAGGTCGTGCCGAGGCGACTGGGCGTCCCGAGCCGCACGTTGGCGAAGACCATCGTGCCCGCCACGCCGGGTGCGGGCCTGCCCGCCCGGTGGCCGAACAGGGTGTCCAGCCCCGCCCGCTCCATCCTGGCGAGCGCCTCCGGCGTCACCTCGGTCGCGACCAGGACGTCGACGTCCTCCTCGCTCGCCGCCTGAACCACGTCCAGCCCGTCGGTCCGGCCCGCGTAGAGGTTGGTCACCATCACCCGCAGCGGCTCGGCACCCTCGCGAGGCGGCGGGTTCGAGCCCCAGATCATCGGCGCGAACCACCCGAGGTGGAGCGCGACCCCGGCAGCCACCGCCGCGGAGGCCAGGCCGGCGCCCCAGGTGCGGACGACCGCGAACCGGATCAGCACGACGACCAGCGCGGCGCCGTACGCCACGATCCCGAAGGGGGTGAATGCCTCCAGCTTCACCCACAGGTCGCCCCACGGGTCGAGCAGCCGGACGAGCGTGAGCACGATCCCCGGGACCAGCAGCAGGACGAGGAGCAGCGACACCGCAATGCGCCCCCGCGTCATGCGGGCGAACCTACCCGCCCGAGGGAGCTTGATCCGTGAGCAACACGAGGTCGTCGCGGTGCACGACCTCCCGTTCGTACGCCGCCCCGAGTTCGCGCTTGAGCTCGTGGGAGGACTTTCCGATCAGGTCGGGGATCTCCTCCGCGTCGAAGTTGACCAGGCCACGCGCGACCGGGCGACCGTCGGCGTCGACGAGGTCGACAGGGTCGCCGGCGACGAACCGGCCGGTGACGCCGGTGATGCCGGCGGCGAGCAGGGACGCGCGCCGCTGCGTGATCGCGCGCACGGCGCCCGCGTCGAGCAGGACCTGTCCCCGGGACTCCGTGGCGTGGGCGAGCCAGAGGAGTCTGGTCGGGCGTCGCCGGCCGGTGGCGTGGAAAAGGGTGCCGACCGGCTCGCCGGCCAACGCGGCCGGTGCCTGCTCGGCTGCGGCGAGGACGACCGGGATGCCCGCGCCGGTCGCGATCCGGGCGGCCTCGACCTTGGTGTGCATGCCGCCCGTCCCGACGCCGGCGGTGCCGGCGCGGCCGATGCGGACCCGGTCCAGGTCGTCTGGGGCGAAAACCTCCGGAACCAGGCTGGCGCCCGGCCTGGCCGGATCACCGTCGTAGAGGCCGTCGACGTCGGAGAGCAGGACTAGTAGGTCGGCGTGGACCAGGTGGGCGACCAGGGCCGCGAGCCGGTCGTTGTCGCCGAACCGGATCTCGCTGGTGGCGACCGTGTCGTTCTCGTTGACGATCGGCAGCACGCCGAGGTCGAGCAGCTTGGCGAACGTCTGGTGGGCGTTGCGGTAGTGCGAACGCCGGGTCATGTCGTCGTTGGTGAGCAGGACCTGCCCGGCGACGACGCCGTGACGGGCCAGTTCCTCGGTGTAGCGGTGCACGAGCAGGCCTTGCCCGACCGAGGCCGCGGCCTGCTGGGCCGCGAGCGCCGCCGGCCGCTGGCTCATGCCGAGCGGCGCCAGCCCGGCCGCGATCGCGCCGGAGGAGACCAGGACCAGCTCGGCCCCGTTGGCGCGGGCGGTCACGAGCACCTCGGTGAGGTGTCGGACCCGGTCCGGGTCGATCCCGCCGGCCGCCGTGGTGAGCGAGGAGGAGCCCACCTTGACCACGACCCGCCGGGCGGAGACCACCTCGGCCCGGCGGTCGACCCGGTTCATGCTCCGGGGTCGCTCTCGGGCCGGTCGCGGCGGCGTGCGACGTCGGCACGGGTCTCGCCCTCGGAGCGTTCCGGCATCGCCTCCTCGATCTCCCGGCGGCGCCGGGCCGCGGGCCGCGACTCGTCGAAGCGCTGGTCCTCGCCCCGGCGGCCGAGCATCTCGACGCCCGCGTCGATGCCGGGACGGAAGTCGAAGACAACCGCGTTGTCGAGGTCCCCGATCAGGACGCTGTCGCCCTCCGCGGCGCCGAGCTCGAGGAGCCGGGACTCCACCCCGAGTCGGTTGAGACGGTCGGCGAGGAAGCCGACAGCCTCATCGTTGCTGAAGTCGGTCTGGCGCACCCATCTCTCGGGCTTCGTCCCGAGGACCCGCCACACCCGCTCCCCAGGGCCTGCGGCCGGGTCGGCGGTCTCCTCGACGGTGAAGTCGTCGCCGCCATCGGCCGAGGGCGGGCGGATCACGATCCGGGTCGCCTCCGCGGCCGGCCGCTCCCGTCGGGCGGCCTCGACCACACGGGCCATGGCGAAGGTCAGCTGGCGCAGTCCCTCGCCCGAGGCGGCCGACACCGGCACCACCTCCAGCCCGCGGTCACGGAGCTCGTCGGTCACCATGTCGGCGATCTCGCGCCCGTCCGGCACGTCGACCTTGTTGAGGGCGACCAGGCGCGGTCGGTCCTCCAGTCCGCCGTACCGGCTCAGCTCGTTCTCGATGACGTCGAGGTCCTCGACCGGGTTGCGGCCGGGCTCCATCGTCGCGGTGTCGACCACATGGACCAGGGCCGCGCAGCGCTCGATGTGGCGCAGGAAGTCATGGCCGAGACCGCGGCCCTCGCTCGCGCCCTCGATCAGGCCGGGCACGTCGGCGACGGTGAACGTCGTGTCACCGGCGGTGACGACTCCGAGGTTGGGGACCAGCGTGGTGAACGGGTAGTCCGCGATCTTGGGCCGGGCCCTCGACATCGCGGCGATCAGGCTCGACTTTCCGGCGCTGGGGAAACCGACCAGCCCGACGTCAGCGACGACCTTGAGCTCGAGCACGATGTCGAGCTCGTCCCCCGGCTCGCCGAGCAGCGCGAACCCCGGCGCCTTGCGCTTGGCGCTCGCGAGCGCGGCGTTACCCAGTCCGCCGCGGCCACCTGAGGCGATCACCATCTCGGTGCCGGGACCGACCAGGTCGGCCAGGACGTTGCCGCGGCTGTCCGAGACGACCGTGCCATCGGGGACCGGCAGCACCAGGTCGCTTCCGTGGCCGCCGTTGCGGTGCCCGCCCGCGCCGTGGCCGCCGTGCTCGGCCCGGCGCCGGGGACTGTGGTGGTAGTCGACGAGGGTGGTGACGTCGCGGTCGACCCGCAGGATCACCGATCCGCCGGGGCCGCCGTTGCCCCCGTCCGGCCCGCCGAGCGGCTTGAACTTCTCGCGGTGCACCGAAGCCACCCCGTTGCCGCCGCGACCGGCGCTGACGTGCAGCGTCACCCGGTCCACGAACGTGGGGACTGCCATGGGTTCCTCCGATCGGATCAAATGCCGAAGGGCGCCCCGATTCCAGGGACGCCCTTCGATGGAAGCTGGTGTGAGCCGAAGCGTCAGGTCACTCGCCCGGAACGATGTTGACGACGCGGCGACCGCGACGGGTACCGAACTCCACGGCACCGCCGACCAGCGCGAACAGCGTGTCGTCGCCGCCCCGCCCGACGCCGGAGCCCGGGTGGAAGTGGGTCCCGCGCTGGCGGACGATGATCTCGCCGGCGTTGACCAGCTGGCCGCCGTAGCGCTTGACGCCGAGGCGCTGGGAGTTGGAGTCCCGACCGTTCTTGGTCGAGGCCGCGCCCTTCTTGTGTGCCATTTCTTCGTCCTTCGTTGCTCGAGCCTGGGTGGGCTCAGAGGGAGATGTCGGTGACCTTGACCTGCGTGTACTTCTGGCGGTGGCCCTGGCGCACCTTGTAGCCGGTCTTGTTCTTGAACTTCTGGATCACGATCTTGGGGCCCTTGACCGCACCGAGGACCTCGGCGGTGACGGCCGCCTTGTCGAGACCGGTGGCGGTGACCTTCTCGCCGTCGACGACCATGACGACCGGCAGGGTGAGCGACTCGCCGACGCCCGTCTCGACCTTGTCGATCGAGATGACGTCGCCGACGGCAACCTTCTGCTGCTTGGCGCCTGCGCGCACGATCGCGTACACCGCGGTCTCCTTCGTCTCACTGTTGCTTCGGGTCTGCGGCATGCCTCGGCCTCCGGGTGGGAGTCGGGATGCCGTGCAGAGAGGTGCACGCAAGCGCACCGAGGGTCAATAGTACGGATGGTGCGCTCGCCCCGCAAAACGGAGCCGCTGCGGGGTGAGCTCGCGAACCGCGCGACTAGCGGCGAAGGTTGAGGAGCGTCGACTCAGACTCGAGCGGAGCGAGAGTTTGAGTGACGCGTCTCGAAACCGGGTCTGCCCGGTCAGCGCTTGCGGGACCCCTTCTTCTTGATCGGCACGTGCTCCACGGTCGTCACCGACGCGCTGGTGCCGGGCTCCGCGTCGACGGTGCCGGGCTCGACCTGCCCGGTGTCGGCCGGCGCGCCGACCTGTCCGGTGGCGATCGGCTCCTCGGCGAGCACGGTGCGCGTCGAGGTCTCTGGACCCGAATCCCCGCTCGGAGCCGCAGTCGGCGGTCCCGCGGGACGACTGGCGCTCCGGCGCCGGGTCCGGGTGACCACCTTCGGCTTCTCGGGCTCGGCCTTCTCGGGCTCGGCCTTCTCGGGCTCGGCCTTCTCGGGCTGGGGCGCAGGCTCGACCGGAGCGGTCTCTGCCGACTCCGCGGGCTCGGATCCGGAAGTCTCGACGTCCGCGGGGGCCTCCGCCGGTGGCTCCTGGGGGGCCGGGGAACGAGGAGTCTCGGCGTGTTCCGGCTCGCGCTCGGCCGCCTCCTTCGGCTTCGACTCGACCGACTCCGGCTCCGTCGGCTCCGGGGTCTCGGGCCGAGCCATCGCCGCGATGTCCTTGGGCGACGGCGGCGTCTTCGGGGCACCGTTGCCGCCCCGAGCGTCGTCGCGCCCGCGGCCCTTGCCACGCCGGCCACCCCGCCGGGAATCATCGTCGGCCTTCTTGGGCTCGACGGGGACGTCGCGGAGGATGAGACCGCGGCCCTGACAGGGCTCACAGTTCTCCGAGAACGCCTCGAGGAGGCCGGTGCCGATCCGCTTGCGGGTCATCTGCACCAGGCCGAGCGAGGTGACCTCGGCGACCTGGTGTCGGGTCCGGTCGCGGCCCAGGCACTCCACCAGCCGGCGCAGGACCAGGTCCCGGTTGGACTCCAGCACCATGTCGATGAAGTCGACGACGATGATGCCGCCGATGTCGCGCAGCCGGAGCTGCCGGACGAGCTCCTCGGCCGCTTCCAGGTTGTTCTTGGTGACCGTCTCCTCGAGGTTTCCGCCGGAGCCGGTGAACTTCCCGGTGTTGACGTCAACCACCGTCATCGCCTCGGTGCGGTCGATGATCAGGGAGCCCCCCGAGGGGAGCCACACCTTGCGGTCGAGCCCCTTGGCGATCTGCTCGTCGATCCTGTACGTCGAGAACGCACCCCCGTCGCCCTCGTAGCGTTCGAGGCGATCCTCGAGGTCGGGGGCCACGTGGGCGACGTACTGCTGCACGGTCTCCCAGGCGTCCTCCCCCTCCACGACCAGCTTCTTGAAGTCCTCGGTGAACAGGTCACGGACGACCTTGAGGGTCAGGTCAGGCTCGGAGTAGAGCGCCTGGGGCGACTTGCCCTTGGCCTTGGAGTCGATGTCTTCCCAGCGTGCCTTGAGGCGCTCGACGTCACGGGTCAGCTCATCCTCGCTGGCACCCTCGGCCGCGGTCCGGACGATGACTCCGGCCGTGTCGGGGACGATCTCCTTGAGCAGGGTCTTCAGACGCGTGCGCTCGGTGTCGGGCAGCTTGCGCGAGATGCCGCTGGTGGTGCCGTCGGGCACGTAGACCAGGAACCGGCCGGCCAGGCTGATCTGGCTGGTCAGCCGGGCACCCTTGTGGCCCACCGGATCCTTGGTGACCTGCACCAGCACCGACTGGCCCGACGACAGGACCGACTCGATCTTGCGTGGCTGCCCGTCCTTGTGACCGAGCGCGGACCAGTTGACCTCGCCGGCGTAGAGCACGGCGTTACGGCCCTTGCCGATGTCGATGAAGGCGGCCTCCATCGAGGGCAGGACGTTCTGCACCCGTCCGAGGTAGACGTTCCCGATGAGGGACGTCTGGGACTCCCGGGCGACATAGTGCTCGACGAGCACCTTGTCCTCGAGTACGGCGATCTGGGTGAGCTCCTCGCGCTGCCGGATCACCATGACGCGCTCGACGGCCTCCCGGCGAGCCAGGAACTCCGCCTCGCTGACGATCGGCGCGCGGCGTCGCCCGGCCTCGCGGCCCTCACGGCGGCGCTGCTTCTTCGCCTCGAGCCGGGTGGAGCCGGACACCGCGGTGATCTGGTCCTCAGCGGATCGACCCTGGCGGACCTTCGTGACCGTGTTGGCGGGATCGTCCCCGCCGGAGTCGCCGTCGTCGCCGGCCCGGCGGCGGCGGCGCCGCCTGCGGGAGGTGCCGCCCTCGCCGTTGTCGTCGCCTCCGGCGTCGTCGGCCGAGGCGTCCTCGGGCCTGTCAGAGTCGTCCTGACCTGCGGCGTCGCCCTCTCCGTCGCCCGACTTGCGCCGCCTGCGACCGCCTCGGCGTCGACGGCGCCGGCCGCCCCCGCCCTCGCTGTCGTCGGACTCGCCCTGGTCCTGGCGGTCGGACTTCTCGGGTCCGCCCTCGCTCTTGTCCTGGTCGCCCTTGTCCTTCTCCGCCTTGTCCCGGTCGGCCTTGCCCTTGTTCTTGCCCTTGTGGGGCTTGTCCTCGGTCTTGCCCTGGTCGGGCTGGTCCCGGGTCTCGCCCTCCTCGACCGGCGCAGCCTTCCGGGCACGGCGCGGCGGGGCCTTTGCGGCGTCGGGTGCCTGGAAGAGCACCGCGGGCGTACTGGCCGCGGAATCGTCCGCCGGGGCCGGCGGGACGTCGTCGACCAGCGCCGCCTTGGACGCGCTCTTCTTCGCGGCGGCCTTCTTCGCCGCCGGCTTCTCCGCAGTTGCCTTCCTGGCAGCCGCGGCCTTCTTGGTGGCCTTCTTCGGCGGGGTCTCGGGCTCCGATGCCTCGCTGGCCGGGGCCGGCGGATCATTCGGGGCCTCGGCGGCCTTCTTGACCGCGGTCTTGCGGGTGGTGGTGGCCTTCTTGGCTGCTGCCTTCTTGGCCGCCGTCTTCTTCGCAGCCGGCTTCTTCTCCGGCTCCGGCCCGGGCGTGACCGGAACATCGCTGGCGCTGGAGCCGGGGTTGTCGCTGGACTGGTGGTCCTCGAGCATGTTGCTCTCCTTGACCCGGCGCCGGGCGCCGGGCTGTCGTACGCCCTGCCCCGTTTCCGGGCGCAGGCGTCAAGCCTTCAGTGGCGGCGACACCCTCCGCGGTGTGCGTCGACGAGAAGTGGCTCATCGCCTGCCGCGGTCGCTGGGCCCTCGTCGAGAGCCATCTTCGGCGGAGCTGCTGTCACCCACTCGCACCGGCCGCGTCGCGGTCTGGCGACGACCCGCCCTCGCGATGCCGGACCCCCAGAAATTCTGATCTGTGGACCGGCGAGAACGTCGTCGGGTCGATCGGGGCAGCTTGGGCCACTCCGGGTCAACCGCTTGCGAGTATGGCACACCTGACACCGATCGCGGCCACCACCGAGATCTGCCCGCGGCGCCTGCGGGTCAGCCCGGCGAGTCGCCCGATCGGTCAGACCAGCGGGTCGCCGATGTCGCCGGTGTCCTCGTCGAGCGGTCCCTGGGCCAGCCGGGTGAGGCGCGGGTCCTCCCCCGCCTCGAGGCCGGCGACCCCGCGGAGACCGGTGAGGACGTCGTCGGGGCGTACGGCGGGGACGGTGTGTCGCAGCCCGACCAGCAGCCGGGTTCCGCTGGGCATCTCGTGGGCCGTGAGCGAGACCACCGCGGCGCGGCAGTCGAACTCGCGCATCCCCTTCTTCGTCATCCGCTGCACGGGCACGGACTCCGTCGCGAGGAACGTCTCGACCGCCGCCCTGCTCTCGGCCAGGGAGGCCGCGACGTCGACCTGCCACCGGCTGGCCTGCAGCAGGTCGGCCAGCGAGCCGCCGGGCGACTCCACGACCTCCAGCAGGTCCAGCCCGTCGGGAAGTGCCTCCCCCAGCTCGGCGGCGACCCGGGCCGGGTCCACGACCTCGGCCAGGCCGATCTCGAGGTACTCCGCCTCGCTCGCGGAGCCGGTCGGCGCCGCGCCGGCGTAGGAGATCCGGGGGTGGGGGTTGAACCCCGATGAGTACGCCATCGGGATCCGGGCCCGGAACACGGCCCGTTCGAAGGCCCGGCTGAAGTCCCGGTGGCTGGTGAAGCGCAGCCGGCCGCGCTTGGCGTAGCGGATCCGCAACCGCTGGACGGGTGGGGCTTGCTGCGGAGGCTGGGCGCGCACGCCCGGAGGTTACTTCTCGTGCACGGTTTGCCACGAACTCCCGGTGTGCCAGCATGCGGGAGTGCCGCTCGCGACCTACAAGGACCTGTGCATCGACGCGAACGACGCCGAGCAGTCGGCGCGCTTCTGGGCCGGTCTCCTGGGCCTGACTCCAGGGAAGCACCACAACGGTGCCTGGTTCCTCGATGACGAGGACGGCCGGGCGGTGGCCTGGGTGAACCCTGTCCCCGAGCCGAAGACGGTCAAGAACCGAATGCACATCGACGTCAACGCCGAGGGGCTTGAGGCCGCGCTGGCGGCGGGCGCCAGCGTGCTCGACGACACCCACCGCTGGACCGTCATGAGCGACCCCGACGGCCAGGAGTTCTGCCTCTTCGTCCGCGAGGCCCCCGTAGAGCGGCGGCTCTACGAGCTGATCTGGGACTGCGGGCCCACCCTCGAGGACTGCCTGGCCATCGCCCGCTGGTGGGCCGAGGTCCTGGGCGCCGGGGTCGGACAGGACGACGAGGGCCAGGTCTGGATCGAGAAGATCCCCGGCGCGCCCTTCGAGGGGATCTGCTTCGAGCCGGTCCCCGAGCCGAAGACGGTCAAGAACCGCGTGCACATCGACGTGGCCACCGACGACGTCGAGGCCTTGGTGGCGTTCGGCGCGAGGGTGATCCGGGCGAAGGGCGACGACGGGCTCGGCTGGACCATCCTGGTGGACCCGATCGGTAACGAGTTCTGCGCCATGCCCAGCGGCTGAGGCCCGCTCAGGGCAGGAGGGCCGACCGCATCTGCTGCGAGGCATAGACGCTGTTGACGCGCACGCCGTCGAGGAAGGCCGTGAGCCTCTCCCCCTCGACCTCCAGCGCGACCCGTGCGTCCGCACCCGGGTCCTCGCGCAGCACCACCTGCACCACGCCGTCCTCGTCCTGGATCCAGCAGCCGACGATCCGGCCGTCCCACCACGCGGTCGATCCCGCGTTGCCGTTGGTGTCGAAGAGGTACGGCGTGTGGTCCTCGTGCAGGTAGAAGTCCCGTTGCTTCCAGCCCATGGTGGTCGGGTCGAGCACGGGCAGCAGCGCGGCCCAGGGCGGCTCCCGGTCGACAGGCTCGAGATCGTCGGCCAGGACCCAGCCGGTACCGCCGTCGTCCAGGGAGACCTCGACGGCACCCACGTCGGCCAGGGCCCGGCGTACCGCGGTCTTGGTCGCACCCAGCCACCAGACGATGTCGGTCTCGGTCCCGGGCCCGAAGGTGCGCAGCCACCGGCGGACGAGCTCGGCGTACCCCTCGTGGACTTCTGGAGGCTCCGGCTGCTCACCGAGCCAGGCGGACATCAGCGTCCACGCCGGTCGGGACACCCGCCAGTGGCCATCGTTGCGGCCGCGCACGATCAGCCCCTCGGCCCCGAGGATTCCCAGCACACGGGGTGCCAGCGACACCTCGGCCGCCCACTTCCCGCTACCGAGCCGCACCTTGCCCTCCAGCGCGGGCAGCTCGGTGCGGAGCGTCGCGGCGCCGAGCTCGGAGCCGTCGGCCAGGCGATCCAGCACCGCCTGGCGCGCCTCCTTCAGCCACGCCTCGCCGTCATCGGTGAGACCCCCGAGGACGGCGTCCTTCGCGATCCGGCGCCGTTCCTGGTCGGCGACCCGGGCAGAGGCACTCCCCCAGGCGGCGGGCAACAGGTCCCGCGGGAAGGCGAAGAGGGTACGCCGCATCGCGAGCTGCTTGACCAGCGACCGATCCTCGTAGAGCGCCCGGTCGACGTCCGCGACCGCCAGTCCATCCACCCGCGCGAGCAGCGCAAGGTAGACGGTCGCCGCCTCGGTGGCGTGCAGGACGGTGAGGGCCCGGGCCGCGGACAGGGGATCCGCGACCCGGGCGGTCGGAGCGAGCGCGTGGCGACTGGCGATCCGGGCGCGCCGCTCGTCGTCGCCGATGTGCCGCACACCTCAATAGTGCCCCTCCCACGTTGACCCGCCCGAAACTTTCGGGCGGGTCAGCGTGATTTGGGGCAGTTTCGGGCGGGTCAGCCTCCGTAGCAGGACTCGGTGAACTCGTAGTCCGAGGCGTTGGGACCGGCCGTGAAGTCCTCGATCTGGGTCATCCCGGTCGGCGCGCTGGGGTCGACCTCCTCGAGGACGGTCTCGCGGAAGACGGTCTCGTTGGGTTCGCCGGAGAAGTTGCCGGCCTCCTCGGGCAGCATTCCCTCGTAGTCGACCGTCTCCAGGGAAGCGGCGGCCTCGATCAGGCCGGCCCGGTCCTTGGAGAAGTCGCCCTCGAGCCACGTCTCGAGCGCAGCCTTCAGCGGGTAGGACCAGACCCAGCCGGCGGTATAGCCGTCGCTGGGCGTGACATCGCCCAGGGCGTCTCGCATCGCCTGGTGCCCGGGCGTGTCGCCGCTGAAGTTCTCCCACGGACCGCTGTGCACGTAGAGCTGCTCCAGCGCCTGGGACGCGGGGGTCTCGAGGAGCGCCGGGTTCCAGGTCGGTCCGATGCCGATGAACTGGCCCTGGTAGCCCCGCGCGGCGGTCTCGCCGACGATCACTGCGGTCTCGGTGGGGCTGACGGCGAGCACGACCAGGTCCGGCTCGCTCTGCAGGATCGCGCTGATCGCGCCTTCCTGCTCGGTCTCGCCGGGCACGGTCTCGAGGTTCTCGTAGTCCATGCCGTTGGCCTCGGCTGCGGCCTCGACGCCGCCGGCGGAGTCGCCGCCGTAGTCGCCCTCGAACCCGATCGACATCACGCTCTGTGCGTCGGACTCCTCCACGGCGTAGTCGACCGCGTTCATGGCCTCCATGCAGTACGGCGCACCGGACTCCATGATGTTGTCCTCGAACTCCCATCCCGAGGTCCACGAGGCCGGGACCGCGAGCACTTCGTCGCTCTCGAGGTTCTCCAGGATCGCCGCAGTGGTGGGTGAGCCCAGCGTCTGAGCGATCGCAAGGACGTCGGGCTCGATCTCGTTGTAGACCTGGCTGTGCGTCTCGGGGTTGTAGAGGTTGTCCCGGATGTAGGTCTCGACGTCGATGTCGTAACCGCCGATGCCGCCGTCCTCGTTCACCTGCTGCCAGTAGGCCTTCATGGAGTCGGTGATGGGGACCCCCAGCGGCGCGAACGGCCCCTGCGTCAGGTCGGAGATCTGCCCGAGGTAGATGCAGCCGTTGTCCTCGTTGACGGCGTTCGGACAGGGGTCCGACGACACCCCGGGTGCCGAGATGTCGCCCCCCTCCCCCGAATCGCCGCCACCGCGGCATCCCGCAAGGACTAGAACCGGGATCGCCAGCAGGGCCCCTGTCTTCCGCATCTTCATTGACCAGCATCTCCTTGTGTTGTCGGCTTCTCCGTCAAAGGCTTTCGGGGTTCAGTAGCTGAAGGGCCAGCTCTTCCAGTAGTTCCGGATCCGCACCCAGATGCCGAACAGGCCGCGTGGTTCGAACAGCAGGAACACCACGATCAGCAATCCGTAGAGGATCGACTCGAGCTGGAAGACGTTCGGCGTGACCGTGACCTGCTGGCTGATCCACGGGACGTAGTTCGGCACCTCCCGGCTGAGCGTGGGCAGGAGCGAGATGAACAACGCGCCCATGATCGTTCCGCTGACGGTGCCCGCGCCACCGATGAGGACCATGGCGATGAACTGCACCGACAGCAGCAGGTTGAAGGAGGCGGGGTCGAAGAAGCCGATGATCGTGTAGAGCAAGCCACCGGCGCAGCCGGCGTAGAACGAGGAGATCGTGAACGCGAGCAGCTTGGTGCGGCCGAGGTTGATGCCCATCATCTCGGCGGCAACGTCACGGTCGCGAACGGCGGCGAAGGCGCGCCCGATCCGGGACCGGGCCAGGTTGCGCGCGAACAGCGCGAAGATCAGCAGCAGCACCAGCATCAGCAGGTAGAGGTTCTGCTCGGCGGTGAGGAAGTCGCTGTCCTGGTCGAAGGCGTAGCCGAAGATCACCGGTTCGGCCGCCGCCCGGCCCACCCCGACTCCGCCGGTGAGGCTGCTCCACTCACTGAAGATGTGCTCGCCCAGGAAGACCAGGCCGAGCGTGACGATGGCGAGGTAGAGCCCGCGGAGCCGGGTGGCCAGGGGCGCGATGATGGCGCCGGCCACGGCCGCGGCCACTCCCCCTGCGATCAGCCACACCGGCAGGAAGGTGATGCCGAAGCCGATCTCCGGCTCCGCCGGGTCGCCCGAGATCGCCGCCGCGGTGTAGGCCCCGACGCCCATGAAGAAGGCGTGTCCGAGGGAGACCTGCCCGGCCATGCCGGTCACGATGTTCAGCCCGAGCGCCCCGATGGCGAAGACGAACGCCGTGGCGAGGACCTCGAGGATCGGGTCTCCGAGGACGAAGGGCATGGCCAGGGCTGCGACCAGGATCGCCGCGACGCCGACCAGCTTGGGCCGGGTGTTGAAAAGGGCCAGGTCCTGGGCGTAGCTGCGGTAGAAGCCCGGGCGCCCCCGCAGGCTGGAGGCGGTGGTCATCCGGGATCCCCGCCAAATCGGGAGGTTTCGAGACGGGCGCTGCGCGCCCTCCTCAACCCACATCTACGCGAGCGATTTCGTGGGGTGTTCATACCCGCTCGACCTCCGGAGTGCCGAACAGCCCGTAGGGACGGACGAGCAGGACCAGCAGCATCACGACGTACGGCGACACGCTCGCGAAGTTGTTGCCGAGCCAGGGAGCGAACTGCCCCTGGTAGGTGCCGACCAGCGACTCGACCACACCCACCACGAGGCCGCCGATCACCGCCCCCTCGAGGGAGTCCAGCCCGCCCAGGATGATCGCCGGGAGTGCGACCAGGGTGATGATCCACAGCTGCCGGTCCACGCCGGTTCCGGTGGCGAGCAGCGACCCGGCGATCGCGGCCAGGCCCGCGGCCAGCGCCCACGACAGGGCGAACACTGAACCCACGTTGACGCCCTGCGTGAGGGCCGCCTCCTGGTCGAAGGCCGTGGCCCGCATCGCCAGTCCGTAGCGGGTGTACCGGAAGAACCAGAACAGGACGACGAGGACGACCAGCGCGGTCACCATCATCGCGATGTGGCGCCATTGCACCTGCAACTCACCGATCGAGAGCCGGGAGATGCCCCACGGGTCACCGATGGGGCGGGCACCGAGCCCGATGAAGCCGTTCGCGACCACCCGGATCGCGATGTCGACTCCGATGGTGATGATCGCGACGACGAACACCGGACGACCCACCATCGGCCGGATCGCCGCCCGCTCCACGAACAGACCCAGAGCGGCGAGCGCGAGAAAGCCGAGGGCCATGGCCGCGAAGAAGCCCACCTCGGGGGACAGGTAGCTCACCACCACGGCGCCGGTGAGCATCATCGCCGGCTGGGCGAAGCTGACCACGCCGGTCGACTTGAAGATGATGACGAAGCCGATGGCGAGAAGGGCGTACGCCGACCCGAGGCCGAGGCCGCGCAGCAGCGACTCGAGGAACTCGATCATGACGCCGCCTCCTGTCGCTCGGCGTACATCGACTCGACGAGGTCCTCGAAGACCCCGGCGATGGCCGACCGCTTGACCTTCTGGGTGGCGGTCAGTTCGCCGTCCTCGTGGTCGAGCTCCTTGGGCAGCAGCCGGAACGCCTTGATCTGCTCCACCTGGGCGAACCGGTCGTTGACCGAACGCACGATGCCCTCGACCAGCTCGACGACCTCGGGCTTCTCCGACAGGTCGTGGTAGGTGCTGTAGCCGATCTGCCGGCGCTGGGCCCACTCCCCGACCGTGTCGAGCTCGATCCCGATCAGGGCGGCCAAGTGCTTCCGTCCGTCGCCGACGACCATCGCCTCCTTGATGTACGGCGAGGCCTTGAGCGCGTTCTCGATCTCCGACGGGGAGATGTTCTTGCCGCCGGCGGTGATGATGATGTCCTTCATCCGGTCGGTGATCTTCAGGTGCGTTCCGTCGACCCACTCGCCCACGTCGCCGGTCCGCAACCAGCCGTCCTCGGTCATCGTGGCGGCGGTGGCGGCCTCGTTGCGCCAGTAGCCGACGAACGTGCCCGCGTGCCGGGTGAGGATCTCGCCGGTCTCCTCGTCGACCTTCACCTCGATGCCGTCGTGCACCTCGCCGACCGTGCCGAGTCGGACCCGGCCCGGGCGGTTCCCGGTGGCGACCGCGGTGTTCTCGGTCATCCCGTAGACCTCGTGCATGGGCACCCCGATGCCCATGAAGAACTTGAGCACGTCGGGGGCGATCGGCGCCGCACCGGAGGCGGCGTACCGGACCCGGCGCATCCCGAGACGCTCCTTGAGCGCCCGGAAGCAGAACACCCAGCCGACGCCGTACTTCAGCCGGGTGCTGGCGGTGTGGCCGCCGCCGTTCTCGACCAGTGCGTCACCGATCCGGCCGGCGACGCCGAGCCAGAACCTGGCGTGACGACGCTTGAGCCAGGTGGCGCCGTTGAGCCGGGTCTCGACCCCGGCGAGCAGCTTCTCCCAGATCCGAGGGACGCCGAAGAGGATCGTGGGTTGCACCTCGCGGAGGTTCTGGGGCACGGTCTCGATCGACTCGGCGAAGTTGACCTGAGTGCCTGCGGCCGCGTTGAACCAGGTGCTGAAGATCCGTTCGGCGACGTGGCTGAGCGGGAGGTAGGACAGCAGCAGGTCGTCGGGGCTGGGCGGAGGGTCGGTGAACGCTCCGTGGTGGACGAGGACGTCGATGGCGAACTCGACGTTGGCGACTGAGAGCATCACGCCCTTGGGCGGCCCGGTGGTGCCCGAGGTGTAGATCAGGGTGGCGATGTCGTCGGGCCGCGCCTGCGCCATCCGCTCCGTCACCGCGTCGGGGTGCCCCTGACGATGGGCCTCGCCGCGCTCGACCAGCTCCTCCCACGACATCAGGGCCTCGTGGTCGTAGCGGCCGCGGATCCCGCGCGGCTCGAGGTAGACGATGTGCCTCAGGTCGGGGCAGTCGCCGATGACGCTGAGCGCCTTGTCGACCTGCTCCTGGTCCTCGGCGACGAGGACCTTCGCACCGGAGTTCGACAGTAGGTACTGCACCTCGGGAGCCGGGTTGGTGGGGTAGATGCCCACGCTGGCCGCCCGGACCGCCAGCGCGCCCATGTCGGTCAGCAGCCACTCCGGACGGTTCTCGGAGTGGATGGCGACCCGGTCGCCGGGCTCGATGCCCAGGTCGAGCAGTGCGTGGCCGACGAGCTGGATCCGGTCCCAGTAGTCGGCCCAGCTCGTCTCCTGCCAGATGCCGAAGTCCTTCTCCCGCATCGCGATCCGCTGCGGCATCTCCGCGGCGCGGTCCCGGATCCGGGTGACGGGGGTGGTGGTCGTCATGAGGCAGCCGCTTCGCCGAGGTACGCCCGGACCACCTCGGGGTGCCCCTGAACCTCGTCGGGAGTTCCGGTGCAGATGGGGACCCCGAAGTCCATCACCATCACTCGGTCGGCGAGGTCCATCACCAGGCCCATGTCGTGCTCGACCATCACGATCGGGATGTCCAGCTCGTCGCGGATGTCGACGATGTACCGGGCGGTGTCCTCCGTCTCCTCCAGGTTCATTCCTGCCACGGGCTCGTCGAGAAGGAGGAGCTTGGGCTCCATCGCCAGCGCCCGGCCGAGCTCGACACGCTTCTGGATGCCGTACGGCAGCAGCCCGACCGGCTGCTTGCGCCACCGCTCGATCTCCAGGAAGTCGATGATCTCCTCGACGAACCGCCGGTGGGCGACCTCCGCCTTCTTCGCCCGCCCGAGCCAGACGAGGGCGGCCGCCGAGCCGTAGTCGATGTGCAGGTGCCGGCCCAGCATCAAGTTGTCGAGGACGGTGAGGTGCTCGAAGAGTGCGATGTTCTGGAAGGTGCGGGCCAGACCCAGCGCGGCGATGTCGTAGGGCTTGCGCCCGAGGATGTTCTCCCCCAGCAGCTCGACACTGCCCTGCTGCGGGCGGTAGACGCCGGAGAGCACGTTGAACGTCGACGTCTTGCCTGCGCCGTTCGGCCCGATGATGGCGAACAGCTCGCCGGGGTGGACCTCGAAGCTCACTCCTTCGATCGCCCGGACCCCCTTGAACGAGAGGTGGACGTCCTCGAGCCGGACCACCGGGTCAACGCCGGTCACGCCGACCACCGCTTCTTGCGTCGGTAGTGCTTGACGTCGCGGAACGACCGGCGGCGATGCTCCTCGGCGTCCTCTCCGGGGTGGAGGCCGAGGTAGAACTCGCGGACGTCGTCGTCCTTCAACAGTGCGTCCGCCGGCTTGTCCAGCACGATCCGGCCGGTCTCCATGACGTAGCCGTGGCTGGCGATGCTCAGCGCCATCGTGGCGTTCTGCTCCACCAGCAGGATCCCGGTGCCGGTCGAGTTGATCTCCACGATCACGTCCCGGACCTGGTCCACGAGCTTCGGAGCCAGGCCAAGGCTGGGCTCGTCCAGCAGCAGGAACCGCGGGTTCGACATCATCGCCCTCCCCATCGCCAGCATCTGCTGTTCGCCCCCGGAGAGGAATCCGGCAATCTTGTTGCGACGGTCGGCGAGGATCGGGAAGAGCGAGAACACCCGGTCCACGTTCTGCTTCAGATCCGAGCGAGCGGTGTGGGCTCCGATCCGGAGGTTGTCCTCCACGGTCATCTCGACGAAGATCCGCCGCCCCTCGAGCACCTGGCGCACTCCCTCACGGACGATCCGCTCCGGACGCATCCGGGTGAGAGACCGGTCGTCGAGCGTGACCTTGCCCTTGGTGATCTCGGCTTCGTGGATCTTCAGCAGGCCGGTCATGCTCCTGAGCAACGTGGTCTTACCTGCGCCGTTGGAGCCGAGCAGCGCGACGATCTCGCCGTCCGGGACGCTCAGGCTGACCCCACGCAGCGCCAGCACAACGTCGTCGTACACAACCTCGAGATTTCGTGCTGTCAGCATGAAACTCCTGTGGCAGGCCCCCGCGCGGCCCCTGTGACGCCTGTCACAGCCGGTGCCGTAAGGCTTTGCCAAATCACCGTGGTCTGTCAAGCACTGACCTGCCGGTCTGGAACGATCGGGCGATATGAGCGGTGGACGGCAGGACCTCGGCCCGCGCGTCCTGCTCCTCGCCGGGCTGCTCCTGCTGGCGGTGAACCTGCGGCCCGCCGCCGTCAGCGTCGGACCGGTACTGGCCGAGGTCCGCGACGGGCTCGCGATGTCAACCCTGACCGCGGGCCTGCTCACCTCGCTGCCGGTGCTCGCCTTCGCCGGGTTCGGGGCCCTCGCCCCGCAGCTCGCGCGACGGATCGGCGTCCACCGGGTCACCCTGGCGGCCCTGCTGATGGTGGCCGGCGGGTTGGCGGCGCGATCCGTCGCGCCCGAGCCGTGGAGCTTCCTGCTCCTCTCGATGGTGGCGCTGGCCGGGATGGCCGTCGCCAACGTGCTGCTCCCGTCACTGGTCAAGCTGCACTTCCCCGACCGGATCGGTCGGGTCACGGCGCTCTACACCGCGACCCTGGCCTTCGGGCTGACCGGCGCCCTGACATTGACGGTCCCCGTCGCCGAGGTGGCCGGTGGGTGGCGGGTCGCCCTCGCTGCCTGGGGCGTCATCGCGGCGATCGCCGCCCTGCCCTGGCTGCGCCTGGTCGGCCACGACCGTCACCTCGACCCGGGCCCTCACGACGTGGCCCTCTCCGAGGTCGCCAGGACCCGGCTAGGCCTGGGCATGGCCCTGTTCTTCGGGTTGCAGTCAATGCACGCCTACGCGATCTTCGGCTGGTTCGCCCAGCTCTGGCGCGACGAGGGCTACTCCCCCACCTCGGCGGGGATCCTGGTCGGACTCGTCGCCGCTACGAGCGTTCCGCTGTCGTTGTGGCTGCCGGCCGCCGCCGCCCGCCGCCACGACCAGTCCGGGATCCTGCTCGCCGTGATGGCCTGTTATCCCGTGGCCTACGTCGGCCTGATGCTGGCACCGCACGACCTGGCCGCGCTGTGGGCGGTGGTGGTCGGCGCCGGCACGTGCACCTTCCCCCTCATCCTGACCCTGATCGGGCTCCGCTCACGCACGCCTGCCGGGACCGCCGCCCTGTCCGGCTTCACCCAGTCGGCCGGCTACCTCCTGGCGGCGCTCGGCCCGTTCACGGTCGGCGCCCTCTACGGCGCCACCGGCGGCTGGACGGCGCCGTTGTGGTTCCTGATCGCGCTGACCGTGCCTCAGGCGTTCGTCGGCTGGTACGTCGCCCGGCCGGCGTATGTCGAGGACCAGCTACCGATGCCCGCACCACGAGGGTCGTGAGATCAGACGACCGAGAGCGGCAAGAGCTTGCGTCCGGTCGGGCCGATCTGGATCTCGGTGTCCATCTCCGGGCAGACGCCGCAGTCGTAGCAGGGCGTCCACCGGCAGTCCTCGACCTCCACCTCGGCCCCGTCGGCAACGGCCAGTGAGTCTTCCCAGTCTGCCCAGAGCCAGTCCTTGTCGAGGCCGGAGTCCAGGTGGTCCCAGGGGAGGACCTCGTCGTACTCACGCTCGCGGGTGGTGTACCAGTCCAGGTCGAGCCCGGTCCCGGCCAGCCCGCGCTCGCAGGCCGCCACCCAGCGGTCGTAGGAGAAGTGCTCGCTCCAGCCGTCGAAGCGTCCGCCGTCTCGCCAGACCTCCTCGATGACCCGGCCGACCCGGCGGTCGCCACGGGAGAGCAGGCCTTCGACGACACCCGGCTTGCCGTCGTGGTAGCGGAAGCCGATCGCCCGGCCGAAGCGCTTGTCGCTGCGGACCGCGTCGCGGAGCTTCTCCAACCGGTCGTCGGTGGTCTCGTGGTCGAGCTGGGAGGCCCACTGGAACGGGGTGTGCGGCTTGGGGACGAAGCCGCCGATCGAGACCGTGCAGCGGATGTCGTTGCGCCCCGAGACCTCGCGTCCCTTGGCGATCACCTGCTTGGCCAGGTCGGCGATGGCCAGGACGTCCTCGTCGGTCTCGGTGGGCAGGCCGCACATGAAGTAGAGCTTCACCTGGCGCCAGCCGTTGGAGTACGCCGTCGCGACGGTGCGGATCAGGTCTTCCTCGGTGACCATCTTGTTGATCACCTTGCGCATCCGCTCCGACCCGCCCTCGGGAGCGAAGGTCAGCCCGGAGCGCCGGCCGTTGCGGGAGAACTCGTTGGCGAGGGTGATGTTGAAGGCGTCGACGCGCGTGCTCGGCAGGGAGAGCGAGACGTTGCAGTCCTCGTAGCGGTCGGCGAGCCCCTTGGCGACCTCCCCGATCTCGGTGTGGTCGGCGCTGGACAGCGAGAGCAGGCCCACCTCCTCGAAGCCGGACTTCCTGATGCCGTTCTCGACCATGTCCCCGATCGCCTCGATCGACCGCTCGCGGACGGGACGGGTGATCATGCCGGCCTGGCAGAAGCGGCAGCCGCGGGTGCAGCCGCGGAAGATCTCCACCGAGTAGCGCTCGTGGACCGTCTCGGCGAGGGGCACCAGCGGCTTGGCCGGGTAGGGCCACGCGTCGAGGTCCATCAGCGTGTGCTTGCGAACGCGGAACGGGATGCCGGGACGGTTCGGCACGACGGCCTCGATCTGACCGTCCTCGGCGTAGGTGACGTCGTAGAACTTCGGGACGTAGACGCTGCCGCTGACCGCCAGCCGGCGCAGCAGCTCGTCGCGGCCGCCGGGCCTGTCCTCGACCTTCCACTCGCGGATCACCTCCGAGATCGCGAGCACGATCTCCTCGCCGTCACCGAGGACGGCCGCGTCCAGGAAGTCGGCGATCGGCTCCGGGTTGAACGCGGCGTGGCCGCCCGCGAGCACGATCGGGTCGTCGTCGCCGCGGTCGGTCGCCCGGAGCGGGATCGCCGCGAGGTCGAGGGCGTTGAGCATGTTGGTGTAGCCGAGCTCGGTGGAGAAGCTGATGCCGAGCACGTCGAACGCGCGCACCGGCCGGTGGCTGTCGACGGTGAACTGAGGGATCCCCTCGGAACGCATCACGGCCTCGAGGTCCGGCCACACCGAGTAGGTGCGCTCGGCCAGGATCCAGTCGCGCTCGTTGAGCACCTCGTAGAGGATCTGGACGCCCTGGTTGGGAAGGCCGACCTCGTAGGCGTCGGGGTACATCAGCGCCCAGCGGACCATTTCAGCACCGTCCGAGTCCCACGGCTTCACGGTCGAGTTCAGCTCTCCACCGACGTACTGGATCGGCTTCTGCACGGACGGCAGCTTGGGCTCCAGGCGCGGGAAGACGCTCTGGTGGTCGAGCTGGTCACGCTGGGCGGGCTGGTCGAGGCCAACGGGCACGGCGACAACACCTCGGGGGTCGGGGGACGGACAGCGCCCTAGGGTACGTCCCGGACCGGAGGTGCGCAGAGTTCTCGCGGAATCGGTCCAGGGAACCAGATCAGCCCTTGACGTAGGAGAACTTCTCGCACACCAGGCCTTCGCGGAACCGGAGGATGTCGACGCCACGAACATGACCGGGCGAGCCGTCGTCGCCGACCCAGTCGAAGCGCCAGCGCAGCACACCGCGTTCGCCCGCGACGAACGACTCCTCCTCGGTGAAGGCAGGCTCCCTGGTCCCCCCGAACAGCTCCACCCAGACCGCACGAACGGCCTGCGCACCCTCGTGCCGGACCCCGTCGGGTGCTGGGCCGGTGGCCTCGAAGGCGCAGTCGTCAGTCATCAGCGCCATCACCGCGTCGACGTCTCCGCGGCCGAAGGCGGCCGAGAAGCTGGCTAGACCGGCGTGGTTCGGGCCCCAGTGCGGATCCCGGCCGAAGGCGGCCAGGAAGTCGCCCTGCGGTTCTCCGGTGGGTGCCGCCCGCGGGCCGATCACCCCACCGGCGCGGTACAGCTCCTCGCGGTCCGCGAACCAGGTGGCGACCTCGTGCACCAGCGAGGGATCGAGCCGTGCGTCACCGCCCGTCGCCACCGCCAGGTCCCACCCGTGGACGAGGTGGTCGGCGGCCAGCTGGTGGACGTACTCCTCCATCCTCTCCTCGCCGTAGGACAGGTGCACGGTCCCACCCGAGGGCAGCACGTCTGCGACGGTTCGGATCGCGTCGCGCGCGGCGGTGAGCGAGGCCCGGATCGGGTCGTCCCCGAGCAGGTCGCCGTCGAACCGGTCCCCCACCTCCTCGATCGTGTCCCCGCGCATCAGCGGGTTGGTCCAGAGGTCCTCGCCGGTGACGTGGTTGGCCAGGTCGCGCACGTTCCAGTCCCGGCACGGCGTCGGTGCCTCCCACTGGTCGGCTCGGACCTCGTTGACCCGATCGGCCCAGCTCTCGACGGTGCGGTGATAGAGCGTGTTCAGGTCCATCAGATGGCTCCACTCTCCAGGGTTTCCCGGGCCTCACGGACCCACCAGTCGAGGTCACGGCGTTCCCGCTCCCGCTTGGCGCGGTCGGGATGCTCCGCCATGTCCAGCGCCTTGTTCCAGCCCAGCCACAGCAGACCCGCCAGCAGGGCGAGCCGCATCGAACCGAGGTCGTACGCCGGGCCGGCCAGGTCGGCGTACGTGCCCAGGACGTGCTCTCGACTCGGCTCGAGAACCGACGAGCAGCCGGCGAGCAGCCAGGCGATGTCCAGGGCACCGGGCGCTGCTGTCGCCAGCGCCCAGTCGAGCAGGACCAGAGAGTCGGCGTCCCTGGCCATGTTCACCGTCGCGAGGTCCCCGTGGGCCAGCGTGACCGGACCCGCGCTCAGGGCCGAGACCAAGGGGGCGGGGTCTTCCAGCAGAACGAGAACCGGGCCCGCTACGTCCGCGGGCACCGTCTGGGCGAAGATCTCCCAGCCCCGGCAGGCGAGCCCGGCCAGCTCGTTCCCCTCCTCGGCCAGCCCCCGGATCCGCTCGGGGGCGAAGACGGTGAGCACCCGGTGGAGTGGCACCACCTCCCGCGGCGGACTGCCCAGGAACCGGCGGTGCATCGCGGCCACCCGGGCGAGCATCCAGTCGGTCTGGGAGGTCGACAGACGCGATCCCCAGCTGAGGACCTTGTCGCCGAGGTCGTGCATCACGATGACGGTCGTGTCGCCCTCGACCCAGCCGTCCACCACCGCGTGATCGACGCCGGGTGGCAGCCGGTCCAGCGCGCCCGACCGCCAGAGGAGGTACTCCGGCGCGAGCGTTCCGCCGGTGAGGGCCAGGGTCAGGTCGGTGGCAGGGCTCACCCGCTTGACGATGTAGGCGGTGCCGTCGGCGAGCCGGACGTGCTCCAGCCGGGCACCGGACCTGCCCTCGTGTCCGGTGAGGACGGACCGGTCCACCTCGTGGTGCAGCAGCTCCGAAGGTGCCACGCCTCCACCATGTCACCGGTGCGCTGCGGGTCACCATGCTCCGGCCGGGCTGGTCCCGTCGTGTCAGGGGGAACGAGCAAAGCCACCCGGGCTACCGGCCCGACAGCACCCTCGGCTGGGTGGTGAGGAACCGGGTAGGCAGCGATGCCGTGGACCGGAGGTGGATGTTCTGCAGCAGCCCGATCGCCAGCATGCCGGCGAACATCGAGCTGCCGCCGTACGACACGAACGGGAGCGGGACGCCCGTGACCGGCATGATCCCCAGGCACATCCCGATGTTCTGGAACGCCTGGAAACCGAACCAGCAGGCGATCCCTGCCGCCGCGATCCGCCCGAAGGTGTCGTCGGTCTGGAACGCGATCACCAGGGCCCGCCAGATCACCACGCCCAGCAGGGCGATGAGGACACCGGCACCCACAAGGCCGAGCTCCTCGCCCGCCACGGTGAAGATGAAGTCGGTGTGCTGCTCGGGGACGAAGCCGGAGCGAGTCTGGGACCCGTCGAACAGACCCTGGCCGAACAGCCCGCCGTTGCCGACCGCGATCCGCGCCTGCTCGGTGTTGTAGCCGGCGCCGCGGGGGTCGAGCTCGGGGTTGGTGAACGCAAGGAAGCGGTCGACCTGGTAGTCCTTCAGCACACCGGCGGCCACGGCCGCTGCTCCGGCCGCGAGCCCGCCACCGCCCATGAGGAGCAGCCAGCGACGTGGCGCTCCAGCCGCGGCGATCACACCGAACACGGTGGCCGACAGCACGAGCATGGTGCCGAGGTCGGGCTGGGCCATGATCAGTGCCGCCGGGACCCCGGCCATCACCAGCATCCAGGCCACGTCGGCCAGGGAGATGTCGTAGCGGCGCCGCGCCTCGGCCCGCTCCGCCACGAGCAGCGCCATGCCGATCACCACGGCCAGCTTGGCGAACTCCGCGGGCTGGATCGACATCCCGCCGAGCTGGATCCACGATCGTGAGCCGTTGATGGTCGTCCCGCTGGTGAGCACCAGTACCAGCCCGCCGATCGAGGCGAGATAGACCAGGGGCGCGAGGATCCGCACCCAGCGGTGGTCGGTGGCCAGCACCATGACCATCAGCACCACCCCGATCGCGACGTTGACCAGCTGCTTGCGCAGGTACGCCGTGGGGTCGCCGCCGGTCAGGTCCTCGCGCGCCGACGTGGCCGACCAGACCAGCAGGCTGCCGAGCACCAGCAGCGCCAGGACCGCCACCATCAGCAGCCAGTCGAGACCGGGTGCACGCAGCGCGGCGGCCGGCCGTGCGGGACGGAGTTGTCGCAGTGCTGCCATCAGTCACCCCTCCGGCCAGGCGGCAGGATCGAGCCGTCCTTCATGAAGGTGGGCAGCCGGGAGGGCGGGGACGTGCCCGGGATGGCGGCCCGCTCCGCGTCGACGTCGAGCGCGCGGATGCCGTAGAGCGACTCCCAGATCTTGCGGACCGCCGGACCGGAGGTGCCGGAGCCGGTGCCGCCCTGCGACACCATCATCACCACGACGTAATCGTCGGTGTAGGACGCGACCCAGGACGTGGACTGCTTCCCGTAGACCTCGGCGGACCCGGTCTTGGACCGGATCGTCACGCGATCCAGGGGGAAGCCGATCATCCGCCACGCCATGGTGCCGACTCTGGTGACGCCCTTGAGTGCGTCGTCGATGTAGTCGATGGTCCGCTTGGGCACCCGGACGTGCCCGTTCACCTTGGGCCTGATCTGCTGCAGCACGGTTCCCTGCGGCGAGACGATCGCCTTGCCAACCCGGGGTGCGTAGAGCGTCCCGCCGTTGGACAGCGCGGCGTAGGCCCGGGCCAGCTGGAGGGGAGTCACGATCGTGTCGCCCTGGCCGATGGCGAAGTTGACCGCATCGCCGGCGCGGTACTTGTAGCCCTCGAGGCAGAACTCGTAGGCGAACTTGTAGACGAAGTCGCTGGTCTTGGCGTCCTGCGGCTTGTGCGAGATGCCGCAGTAGTAGTCCTTCATCGACTCGTAGTAGGCGAGCTTCCACTTCCGGTCGGCGATCCGGCCGGACGCCTCGCCCGGGAGGTCGATGCCGGTCCGGCTGCCGAAGCCGAAGGTCTGGGCCTCCTCCACGAGGGGGTCGCGGGCATTGACGTCGTCCTCGTCGGAGCCGAGGCGCCGCCAGAAGTCGTAGCCGACCCGGTAGAAGAAGGTGTTGCAGGAGACCTCGAGCGCCTTCGCGAACGTGATGTAGCCGTAGGCGCCGGACTCGTAGTTCTTGAAGACCCGGTTGCCGACCGGGAACCCGGAGGAGCAGTTGAGCTGGGTGGAGGTGCCGTAGCCGTTCGTCAGGGCACCGGCGGTCATGAACGGCTTCCACGTCGAGCCGGGTGCGAACTGCCCCTGCGTGGCGCGGCTCAGCAGCGGGGTCCCGGCCCTCGTGGAGTAGAGACGCCGGAGCTGCCGCTCGCTGATGCCGCCCACCCACACCGAGGGGTCGTACGTCGGCTGGCTGGCCATGGCCACGATCCGGCCGGTGTCGGCCTCCATGACCACGGCCGCACCCGAGTCGGCGGCGTAGTGACGCCCGGTCACCGTGTCGACGGTGCGGCGGGCGGTCGCGATGGTTTGCGCCAGCTGGCGCTCCACGACCCCCTGCACCTTGGCGTCGATCGAGGTGACGAGCGTGTCCCCCGGCTGCCCGGCGAGCTCGCTGTCGTCACCGAGCACCCGGCCCATCGAGTCCACCGCGACGCTGCGGTAGCCGGGCATCCCGCGCAGCCACTGGTCGTACTGCTTCTCGACACCGGCGCGGCCGACAGATGAGGCGCCGTTGACCGAGCGGTCGCCGTGGTCGCGTGCGGAGTCGTACTCGGACTCGGTGATCGGGCTGAGATAGCCCAGGACGTGGGCCAGGTTGACGCCGTGGGGCCTCGGGTAGGCGCGCACGGTCTCCTGCTCGGCGAGGATCGCGGGGTAGTCCTCCGGCTGCTCGAGGATGCGCAGGGCGACCGCCTGTCGCACGTCGCGAGCGACGGGCACCGGTTGGTAGGGCGAGCCGTTCCAGCAGGTGCCGGCGATGCTGCCCGGGTCACCGCAGGTGACCAGGCGCTTCTCGATCTGTGCGTGGCGGACACCGACCGCCCGGCCCAGCCGGTCCAGGAGCAGGCTGCGCTGCCGGTCGGACATCTTGCCGAGCATCGTCCGGTCGACCGAGATCACCCAGGACGGGCGGTTGGTGACCAGTGGCCGGCCCTGGTCGTCGACGATCAGGCCACGCTGTGGCTGGACCACGATCTCCCGCACGGACTGCGAGGCAGCCTGCGCTTCGTACTCGGCGCCACTGACGACCTGGAGGTAGTAGAGGCGGGCGAACAGCGTCGCGAACAGCGAGAACACGAGAGCCTGGATGACGATCAGGCGGAGCCGGGCCCTGCGTCCCCCGATGCTCCCGCCTCCGTTCTTCGAGCTCGGCACCATGTCAGGTGGTCGCCCGTTCGGGCTGGAGCCGGTTGAACATCGTCATCACCGGCGGAAGCACGAACGGCGTGAGCAGCACGTCCCAGAGGACCGCCACCAGGATCACCTGCAGCAGCTGCGAGACGTCGAGGGTCGGGTCCTGCAGGAGCATGCCGGTGATGGCGAAGACGGAGGTGCCGATGAACGACGACGCGGCGACCGTGGCGACCACGGCAATGGCGGTGGGCTTGACGTCCTGTCGCACGCGGCCCGCGACGTAACCGACGACCACCAGGGCCAGCGCCCACCGGCCGGCGACGTGATCGGCCGGCGGTGCGAGGTCGAGCGCCACGCCGGCCACGAAGCCGAGGAGGACGGCGAACTGGGGGCCGCGCGTCAGGGCTGCCCCGACCACCACGAGCAAGCAGAGGTTGGGGACGATTCCCTGCCAGGCGAAGTGGGGGAACAGCGACACCTGGAGCACCAGGGCCAGGCTCACCACCAGGAACGCCGCGGCCGTTCTCAGGAGAGTCATCGCAGGCCCCCGTCCGCCTCGATGACCGCCCGGTCGCTCGACGTACCGGACGGCACCACGACGCCCACCAGGTCCAGGGAGCCGAAGTCGACGAACGGCTCGATCACGGCCCGCTGCGAGGTCTCGCGCAGGCTGCTGTAGACCGAGCTCACCCGGCCGACCGGGACCCCCGAGACGTACGGCGCCCCGCTCTCGCTCCCCCACGTGACGACCGTGCTGTTCTTGGCCGGAGCCGCGGACTCGTCCGCGAGCTCGAGGTCGAGCCGACCGGAGCTGCCGAGGACCCCGCGACCATGGAGGAAGCCGACCTCCATGCTCTCGCCCACCCGGCCACCGACCACCGACTCGGCGTCGACGACCAGCAGCACGGTCGCGGTCGACCTGGTGACGCGGAGGACGCGTCCGACGAGCCCGTCGTTGTTGAGGACGGTCATGTCGGGGTGGACGCCGGCGCGGGAGCCGGCGTCGATGGTCACCGTCTGCGAGAAGGACTGGGAGGGGCCGATCCCGACGACCCGGCTGGGAACGAGGGCGTAGCCGAGGTCGTCGGCGGCCCGGGTGAGGCCGTCGAACTCCTCGAGGCGGTTGCGGTCGTAGCTGGACGTCGCGGACTCGGCGCGCAGGCGGGCGTTCTCGGCCTCGAGCTCGTTGATCTCGCCTCGAAGCGAGTCCTGGGTCCGGAACCACCCCGGAACCGCGACGAACGGACGCACCACGGCCGAGGTGGCGGTCTCCAGCGGGCCGAACACCTCGCCGACCGCCTGGCGGGCCGGCTCCAGCGGCGAGCTCTCGCCACCCTGCTTGTCGAGCGTGATCAGGGTGGCGGAAGCGAGCACGAGGGCGACCATCAGGGCTCGAGACGGCCGGTCGCGCCGGTCGAGCCGGGCCGTGGCCCGCCACCGACGGTCGCGTCGGTCGGCCCTGGGCCTCCCCGACGAACCCTGCTCGACCCCCCGGCGCTCGAGCGTGTCGAGACTCATCAGAACCGCCTCGGCTCCGAGACCAGCACCTGCTGAAGCGCCTCGAACTCCTCCACGCACTTGCCGGCACCCAGCGCCACGCTGGTGAGGGGCTCCTCGGCGACGTGGACGGGCATCCCGGTCTCGTGGCGCAGCCTCTCGTCGAGGCCACGGAGCAACGCGCCGCCACCGGTCAGGACGATGCCGCGGTCCATGATGTCGCCCGCGAGCTCGGGTGGAGTCTGGTCGAGCGTCGCCCGGACGGCGTCCACGATCGCGTGCAGCGGTTCCTCCAGTGCCTGCCGGACCTCGGCCGAGGACACGACGACGGTCCGCGGCAGTCCGGACACCATGTCGCGGCCGCGGATCTCCGCCTCCGGCTCGTCCGGGAGGGGGAACGCCGAGCCGAGGGTCATCTTGACCTCCTCGGCGGTCCGGTCCCCCAGCATCAGGGAGTACTCCTTCTTCATCCAGGCGACGATGGCCTGGTCGAGGTCGTCCCCCGCGGTCCGGATCGAGAGGCTGGTGACGATGCCACCGAGCGAGATGACGGCGACCTCGGTGGTGCCGCCGCCGACGTCGACGACCATGTTGCCGGTGGCCTGGTGCACCGGGAGCCCGGCGCCGATAGCGGCAGCCATCGGCTCCTCCACGATGTAGACCCGCCGTGCGCCGGCCTGGTAACCGGCCTCCTTGACCGCACGCTGCTCCACGGCGGTGATGCCGCTGGGTACGCAGACGACCATGCGTGGCTTGGCGAAGTAGCGCCGGCGGTGGACCTGCTGGATGAAGAACCGGAGCATCTGCTCGGTCGCCTCGAAATCGGCGATCACGCCGTCCTGGAGCGGCCGGATGGCGGCGATGTTGTCGGGGGTGCGCCCGATCATCCGCTTGGCCTCGTGTCCGACGGCGAGGATCTCGCCGGTGCTCGCGTTCAGCGCCACGACGCTGGGCTCGTCGAGGAGCACGCCCTTGCCCCGGACGTAGACCAACGTGTTGGCCGTTCCAAGATCCACGGCCATGTCCCGGCCGATGAAGCTGTTCGCCATGCCCGATGCCTCGCTGATGCTCGCCCGGTGAAGGGACTGGGGGAAGGCGGTACGTCGCCCCCTGTGGCGTCGTGCCGCATCGAGCCTAAGAGCGGAAGTCCCCGATCCCCGGCAGGACACGCGAGGGGTCGTGCTCTAGCGGATCTCGGGGTCCGGCTCCTCCTTGCGGAGCCAGGCCTCTCGCTGGTCCTCGGGCACGTCGATGCACGGGCCCGACACGTCGAGGCCCACGAACGGGCCCCCGGTGTGGACGAAGGAGGCGGAGAGGTCCCCCTTGGCCGCCGCCAGGGAGGTGAAGCCGTTCGGCTCCTCGCGGAGGTCCTCGACGGTGAAACCGGCGTCCTCGAGGACGCGGGCGAAGCCTCTCGAGGTACGACGCCGCTGAGTCCGGGCCGGTGTCGACCCGGGCCTGGGCGAGGTAGCGGAAGTTGCGGAACTCGTCGTTGAAGGCCGACTCGCAGCCGCGGTAGCGGCCGCTGCTGGTGCGGGTCGTGCCGGAAAGCGCCTGCTCCGCACCCCGCAGCAGCGTCCCGGCGGCCTCGCGAACCGCGGTGCGCTGCTGTTCGAGCGCCTTGCTCGCGTCCTCCGCGTCCACCTGGTCCTCCCTCCCGGGATCTCCGCACGCACCGAGACCCGCCAGCAGCACCAGCGTCAGCACGGTGCGGATCATGGTCATCTCCCGTCGGTGCCAGGGGCGGTCGGCTCGCGGTCGAACTCCGGGTCCTGCACGCCGACGTAGAACGGGTCGTGGACGGGGTCTGCCTGCTCGACCGCATCGTAGTTGCCGTTGACGATCTGGCTGATGTTGTAGAGCGCCTCGGTGTCGTGGTCGAAGTACTTCGAGTGGTCGGCGAAGGCGTCGAGCCCGACGCTGTCGTCGGCCCGGGTGGTCGACTCGGCCCGGAACCGGGTGGCGCCGAAATCGTCCTCGGCGGGGTCGTCGCCGAGCCCTGCGCCGAACACCGTCTCGCCGTGGATCCAGCCGTGGTTGCCGAGGCTGGCGATCGGGTCGCGGCTGTTGGCACCCGCCCAGACGTGGTCGGTGTCGACGCCGGTGGCGCCCGCGTCGTCGGTATCGCCGCCGACCCCGGGGCTGCCGACGAACACGACGTCGTCGACGGGGATGCCGTGGTCGTGGGCGGCGTGCCCGGTCGTGGTGGAGCCGTAGCTGTGGCCGATCGCGGTCAGGTGGGCGGGGTCGCCGCCGCGGGAGGACCGCAGGCCGTCGAGGGTGTCGGCCAACCTCTCGCCGCCGCGGGTCGCCAGGTCCTCGGTCACCACACCGGAGGCGTCCCAACCCTCGTCCCAGGGCATGTTGTCGGGGGCGTCGTAGCCGATCCAGAACATCGATGCGTTGGTCTCGGCCGTGTCGAGGAACCGGCTCGACTCGTAGAGGGTCAGGGCACGCGCAGCCTGGTAGGGCGCGCTCTCGCCGTCGGTGCCGAACCCGGGGACCACGACGGAGACGTTGTCCGCGGTGTCCAGGTTGCCGGCCGCCACGGCGACGGCGCCGTCGCCGTCGAACGCGGCCGGGTCGTAGACGTAGAGCTGGCTGGACACGGGCTCCCGGGTGACGGGGTCGATGCCCGACTCGATGGTGTCGATGGCGTCGCGCGCCGAGCGGGCGTTCTCCAGCCAACGCTCCTCGTGCGGAGGTCAGCAGACCCTGACGCTCGAGGTTCTGCCAGTCGGCGAGGTCCCGGTCGAGAGCCAGATGGTTGGACTCGTCCCGGGCCCACGGCGGGATACCGTCGCGGTTGCCGATGGTCCCGGGTGAGGCCGCTATGACGGCCTGCTGCTGCTCGTGGGTCAGGCCGTCCCACCAGGCGTTGACCTCCCCCAGGCCAGCGCCCGCCCCGGGCATGGTGTCGAGCGCGGCGTCGGCGGGGTCCGCGACACCGGCGTAGCTCTGCTCGACCTGGTCGAGCAGCAGCACCCGGCCGAAGGCCTCCCGCATCGCGGTCTCCTCGGCCACGAGGTCGGAGGACCACGCGCTCAGGTCGTGCTCGAAGCCCTCGACCCGCCGCCGGCAGTCGTCGCACTCGGCCTGGATCGCGGCCGCCTCCGTCTCGGTCGCGGCGTGCGCGCGGGCGGCCAGTGCCGCCAGGGCATCGACCAGGTGCTCCCGCTCACCCACCAGCGTGGTGCGTCGTTCGACCAGAGCGGCCATCGCCTCGGCGTGGGCGTCGCAGCGGCGCGACACCGAGCGCAGGGCCAGGGACATGGCGTCGGCACGGCGGCCCAGAGGCGCGATCGCCTCGCGGTAGGAGGTGGCGGCGAGCGCGTGCCAGTCGCCGATCCGCGCGTCCGCGGCGACGAACGTGCCGAGGTCATCGATCTGGGCGGCCCCGGCCAGCAGGTCGGCGGCGAATGCCTGGATCGCGCCGACGTCCGCGGGCAACGGCGGGACCTTGCGGGGAACCGGCAGCAGCCAGATCGTGGGGTCATCGCAGCTCTCGCAGGTAGCTCGCCAGCCCCAGCAGCTCGGCACCGATGGCCTGGTCGGTCGCGAGGTAATCGGCGATCACCGCCCGCAGGCCGTCCGCCCGGCCCTCGGCCGCCTCGGCGAGGCCGGCCGTGTGCCGCTCCCAGGCTGTGGTGAACCGGGAGGCGGCGCCTGCGACGCTTGTCGTGAACCCAGCGGTGGCCGCCGACCCGATCTGGCCGGCCGCGGCCGCGACGTCGAGGGACTGCTCGTCCCACGAGCGCGAGGCCTGTCCCACGGACAGGGGCACCACCTCCATCAGGGCCTCACCAGCTCCCTGGCCCGGGCCCTGCCGACGTAGATCGGCTCCGACAGCACCTCGAGCAGAAGCGCGCCCGTGCTCTCGGCGTAGGACGCGTGGACCCGGAGGTCCCCCCGCATGCCGGAGATCCGCTCGACCTCGCCCGCGAGCCGTCGGACCCGCCAGCCCTCTTCCTCGAGGGCACCGCGCAGCGCCACCAGAGCGGCGAAGCCGTCCCTCGCCGTCGCCCCGGCGCGGGCTCTCGCGACAACGGTGCCCTCGTCCGGCCCGAACCCCCAGCCGGCCGAGGGGGTGCCCGTCGAGCGGAGCGCTGCTTCGCAGACCCGCCCAGCCGTACCCCTGACCCGGTCGAGGGTCGCGTCGACCTGCGACTCGTCGATGCGCTCGGTCGAGGGTCCCCGGTCCGGAGGCGGCAGCACGACGAGGTCGACGTCGGGATGGCGTCGCCGTACGGGCGCAAAGAACGCGTCGAGGGGAGCATCGGACGGTCGCAGTTCCATGCGGAGAGGCTGCCCTCGTCCGAGGCGCCGGCAAACCCGGCGCCCAGCGGCTGTGGACGACCTAGGACCGTCGTCGGAACCTGATGTCGCCGTTCGGAAGGATGTCGGTGCGGTAGGCATGGTCGTGGGCGCGGTGGTGGTGCCAGGAGCACAGCAGGACGCCGTCCTCGAGATCGGTGCGACCGCCCTTCGCCCAGGGCCTGCGGTGATGGGCTTCGCACCAAGTGGCGGGGATCGTGCACCCCCGCGCCCGGCAGCCCCCGTCGCGGACACCCATCGCCAGCCGCTGCGCGGAGCTGAACAGGCGACGGGCCCGACCGAGGTGGAGCGGCTGTCCCCTCCCGCCCAGGACCACCGGCAGAATCGAGGCGTTGCAGGCCAGCCGCAGCGCCTCGCCGACGCTGATCCTCATCCCGGTGTCGAGACCGGCGGCACCGAGCTGGGTGCGCAGCGTCTCCAGGTCGACGGTCACCATCACGGTGGTGGCAGACCCACCGTGTCGCGGCAGCCGCTGGGCGGGGATCGACTCCAGCATCGAGCAGAATGCCCGGCCCATGAGCACCGACCGGGCGATCGGTCGCCCCGTCTCGGGGTCGTTGCGGTCCGTCTCTGGGTCCAGGTGGCCGCGGCGGGGTGCGGCGTAGGCCTCGAGGTAGGTGCGCAGCCGGCCGGCGACCGCGTCCGAGATCCGCAGGTGCACGTCGGTGGTGCCGTCGCCCCTGCGGCGCATCGTCAGGGCAGTCGTGCGGCGGGCTCGTGCCTCGTCGGCCTCGAGCAACTTGCGTTCGTGCTCGTCAGCCACGGCTGGAGCGACCACCTCGAGGATCCGGCGTCCGAGCACCCGCAACCGTTTCGGGGTGAAGTGTGCGGCCTCGGCCAGCAGGTGGGCCTCGGCCTTCGCGACCAGTTCGGCGTCGAGGTCGACCGGCAGCTCGTCCAGCGCCCGGCCAACCGGCAGACCTGAGACCCGAGAGGGTCACGATCCGTTCCGCTGAGCCTGCCAGTCGCCGATCGCATCCAGACGCCGCCGTTGCTGCGCGGCCGCTCCGGGGTCGAGACCGTGTCCGCGTTCCTCGAGGCGGCCGCTGATGCTTTCCCGGTGATCGACGGGCTTGTCGTCGTCATACTTGAACTTGGCGTCCACGCCCAGCACGGCCAGCCGGACGCCCCGGATGCCGGGCAACAGCCTCCCGTACGGCGACTCGTCCGTCGCGACGGCGCCGTGCCGACCTTCGTGCTGCAGGTCGGCGAGCTGGGCGGCGAGGATCTCGGCCTTGCCCTCGGGGTCGTCGACCACCGTAGGTCGGCAGACGAGCTGCACGGAGCTGTAGTAGCTGGTCGGGACGCCTTCCTCCTCGGGTACCCCTGCCCTGGTCCGCCAGTAGCCGGGGATGAAGGCGTAGTCGCCGACGACGGTCATCCGGACCTCGGAGGCGGCTTCGAGGTGGCGCCAGACCGGGTTGGGCCGGGCCAGGTGGAAGAGCAGCTCCTCGCCGGCGGCGGTGAAGTGGGTGGGGACCACCAGCGGGGCGTGGGTCGGGTCGAGGTTGTTGACCGCGAGCATCCCGAACCGGTCGGTGGAGGCCAGCCAGTCGCGCCACTCGGCCGGGTCGAGCGCGGCGTCCCACGGATGGATGAGCATGCTCAGGCTCCTTCGACGGTCATCAGGCGCCGCACGACACGGAGGTCGGGTCCCACCCGCGTCAGGTGGGAGATGAGCTCGTCGGCGGCGGCGTGGAGCTGTTCGACGGTCATGGGGTCGAGGGCATCGAGGATGAAGAGTGCCGTGGTGGTGTCGTCGCTCAGCTGGGTGCGGCGCGCCTGGCGCCAGTTCCAGCGCCGGCAGGTCACGCCCTCGTCATCGCACCACACCACCTCACCGGGGTCGGGGTGCTCGATCACCACCGTGCCGTCGGCGACGGTGTCGAAGGGCTCGCTGCCGCTGGCGCGGACCAGGCGTGGCGCGCCGGAGTAGCGGGCCAGGTCCTCACCACCGAGGGGGACCTGGTGCAGTACCGAGACGGCGTTGTAGGTGTCGGTGAGCCGGTTCACGCGAGGGAGACCCGAAGCGGCACGACGTACGAGCGCCTCGAGGCTGTTGCGGGTGCGCTGCGGCTTGGCGCCGAACGCACGATAGGTCTCCCGCCAGCTCGCCACGTGCGGGAGCTCGTCCACCGACCGGCCGCGCAACGCCTCGCCGGCCGCGGCCTCGGCCGCCCGGAGCAGGTCGTCGCTCACCGGGTCGCTGGGGCCGGGGACGAGCCCGTCGACGGCGATCAGCAGGGCGCGGTAGTCGGGTCGCAGCTGCCACACGGACGGGTCCACGTGGCCGCCGGCCAGGAACTTCTCGAGCATCTGGAGCTCAGTCATCGGAGGCCTCCGACCGCGATCCGGGCCGCACCCCCGGCTCGAAGACCGCCAGGGAGAAGCTCGCGGGCTGCGTGCCCGAGTTGGAGTAGGAGTGCTCCACGTCGCCGGGGAAGGCGACGGCGTCGCCGGCCTCGAGGGCGACGGAGTGGTCTGCGACCGCGAGCGCGAGGGTCCCCTCCCGGACCTGCACGAGCTCGTGGGTGCCGCTCGCATGGGCCTCGCTCACGTGATGGTCTCCTGGGGCCAGCGTCCAGTCCCACAGCTCCAGCACGTCAGGTGACTCGGTGCCGGCCACCAGCACTCCCCGTCCACCGGCGTCGCTGGTCCACAGGGCAGCGCCCTCACCCCGACGGGTGATCTTCAGACGCCTCGGCTCGGGCGGCTCGACCAGGGCCGGAAGTCCGACTCCGAGCGCATCGCTGATCCGGAGCAGGGTGCCCACACTGGGGTTGGCAGCGCCCTGCTCGACGTTGACCACCATCCGCCGGCTCACGCCAGCGGACTCCGCCAGGCGGTCGAGCGTCCAGCGCCGCGTCTGGCGCTCCTGCCTGACCCGCGCGCCGATCGCTGACGCCAAAGCCGAGGTGCTGTCATCCATGAGTGCATGATACTGCACTCAACAGTGCACCCTATCTCCGAGGTCAGTCCCCGGGCCGTCGTCCAGCCGCCTTCACAGGACCGCACCGCGCGGCGCGACCTCCACAGCGGCAACACCCCGCCCGTACAGCACCACCAGGCGCTGGCCGTGCCTGCAGCGAAGCACGCCGGAGTCATCCGACAGCGTGGAGACGACGTGCTCGATGACCTCGGCTTCGCCGTCTGCATCAGGGTCCTCGTACGTGACATCCATGCTGTCACCGCTGATCAGCCGGACCCGGAGCACTATGCCTTCCATGTCCGCACCCTAGACGCGGGTGGCAGCCCGCCGCGCGGCTCAGAGGTCGGGGAACCAGATGGCGAGCTCGCGCTCGGCAGACTCGGCGGAGTCGGAGCCGTGCACGAGGTTCTCCCGGTTCGACAGCGACAGGTCTCCCCGGATAGTCCCCGGAGCCGCCTTGCGCCCGTCCGTCGCGCCGGCGATCGATCGCACCACGGCGATCGCCTCGTCGCCCTCGAGCACCATGGCCACGAGCGGTCCGCTGGTCACGAAGTCACGCAGCGGCGGGTAGAAGTCACGCTCGACGTGCTCGGCGTAGTGCTGGTCGGCGAGCTCCCCGTCGATGGTGCGGAGCTCCATCCGCACGATGCTCAGGCCCTTGGCCTCGAACCGCGAGGTCACCTGGCCGACGAGACCGCGGCGGACCGTGTCGGGCTTCAGCAGGACCAGGGTGCGCTCGCTCATTCGGGAACCCTATCGACCGGTCGGACTCAGGCGGACTCGGCCTCGTGGGCGGCGTACGCCGCGGCGCGCTCGCGCTCGATCTTGCGTCCCAGGAAGTACGCCATCCCCCACAGCAGCGCGAAGATCACGCCCAGCAGGAACATCATCGGGACGACGAATCCCATGCCGATCGCCGCGAGCTGGATCGCCCACCCGGCGCCGTACGCCCACTCGGAGCGGAGCAGCCCCGCCAGCACCAGGCAGGCCACCGCCAGTCCGACCCCCAGAGCCAGCGCCGTCGGCGTGGAGACGTCGGTGAGCGTGATCATCACCGGTGTGGTGAGCCCGAGGGTGATCGCCTCGAGAGAGAGCACCGCCGCGCACATGCCGCGCCGGGGCGACCGGGTCTCGCTCTGGCTCACGATCGCCCCTTGAGCATGGTCCGCGCCTCGCCGGCGGTGATCACGGAGCCGGTGACCAGGACGGCGCCGGACCCCACCCCGCCACCGAAGACCGCGCCGGCCTCGGCCAGCGTGGCGGCCTGGTCGATGGCGTCGGCCAGTCGCGGCGCGACCGTGACCCGGTCGTCTCCGAAGATCTCCCGGGCAGTCGCGGCGAGGGCCTCCGCCGGCATCGCCCGCTGCGTGGAGTTCTGGGTGCAGACGAGGTGGGCCAGGTGCGGCTCGAAGGCGGCCAGGACGCCCTCGGCGTCCTTGTCGGCCATCACCCCCATCACGCCGATGAGCGGCGAGAACGTGAAGGAGTCCTCCAGTGCAGCGGCTGTGGCCTCGGCGCCATGGGGGTTGTGCGCGGCGTCGAGCACGATGGTCGGACTCCGCCGGATCACCTCCAGCCGGGCCGGCGAGGTCACGTCGGCGAAAGCCGCCCGCACGATCTCGGCGTCCAGTGGCTGCGCGCCGGTGAACGACTCCACGGCCGCGAGGGCCACCGCGGCGTTCTGCGCCTGGTGTGCGCCGTAGAGCGGCAGGAACACGTCGTCGTACGCCGCCCGCAGGCCTTGCAGCGACACCAGCTGCCCTCCGACGGCGGGGACACGTGAGACGACCCCGAACTCGGAGCCCTCGCGCACCACGCTCGCACCCACCTCGGTGGCACGCTGCAGGAGCACCTCGGCCACCTCGGGCGGCTGATCGGCCAGCACCGCCACCGAGCCCGGCTTGATGATCCCGGCCTTCTCGGCGGCGATGGCGGCGGGCGTCTCCCCGAGGTACCGCGCGTGATCGACCGCGACCGGCAGCACCACCGCAACCGAAGCGTCGGCAACGTTGGTGGCGTCCCACGAGCCGCCCATCCCGACCTCGACCACGGCGACCTCGACGGGCGCGTCCGCGAAGGCCGCGTAGGCCATCGCGACGATGGTCTCGAAGAAGGACAGGGGATGCTCCTCGGCGGCGTCGACGAGGTGCGTGTAGGGAGCCACGTCGTTGAACGCCTGGACGAACTGCTCGTCGGAGAGCGGCTGGCCGTCGATCGAGATCCGCTCGCTCATCCGCTCCACGTGGGGCGAGGTGAAGCGTCCGGTGCGCAGCTCGAGGCCACGCAGCAGCGCGTCGACCATCCGCGAGGTGGAGGTCTTGCCGTTGGTGCCGGTCAAATGGATGACGGGGTAGGCGCGTTGCGGTTCACCGAGCAGCTCGGTGAAGGCGCGGATCCGGTCCAGCGACGGCTCCAGCCTCGTCTCCGGCCAGCGGGACAGCAGGGCGTCCTCGACCTCGGCGAAGGTCTCGGCGAGGCGTGGGGAGGGAATCTCGGTCATCGCCTCCTCAGTCTAGGGACCGCTCATCTGATCAGGAGATTCGCCATGCGCACGACGGGCCGGGGCCCCGGGGCCCGGTAACACCCCGTTCGAGGTCGGGTTGACCTGGTCTGTGAACGGGCAGGTCCGCGTTGAGGTCGACACCCTGGAGCGGTGCACCAGGACCGGAACCAGCCAGCGAAACCAGTACTGACTCACCGCCGGTCGTCGGTCGAGCTCCGGGAAGCGCCAGGAGTCAGCCCGCCAGCGGGACCTCGACGGCACCGTGAGTGGTCGGCTCGCTCAACGTCACCACGTAGTGCACGAACCGGAGATCACGTGCGATCGGCTCGAGGTGCAGTGAGAACACGACGCCGGAACCGCGGAGCCGGTAGAAGTCCGGCAGCAGCTCCTGGCCGGCCGGGCCGGTGAAGCGCGCCTCGAAGTGCGACACCCCGTCGTTCTCCCAGGGCGTCGAGAGGTTCTCGAGCCACAGGGTGGTGCCAGTGACCAGCCGGCAGGGTTCGGGTACGACGGCCAGCCCCCGGCCGACGTGCTCCGCGAGATTGCGGTACGACGGTGTGGTGTAGGTGGTGTTCATGGTCTCCCCCGATTCCATTCCCGAGACACGATCCCCGTCGGGAGCTGCCCCGTCCCGAAATCGGCCGGATATGACCCAGCCGCACTACCTCGATCGAGACGATCGGGCATCGGCAGGAACTGGTTCGCGGCCGAAGTGGCGCCACCCGTAGCATTTCGCGCATGACCGACACGCAGCCGCAGCCTGTCCAGAGCCCGACGACGCCCGATCCGCGCGGCGTCGTCGTACCGGACAAGCCGGCGCTGGAGGGCCTCGAGGAGACCTGGGCGGCCCGCTGGAAGGCCGACGACACCTACCGCTTCGACCGCAGCCAGCCGCGCGCCAACGTCTACTCCATCGACACTCCCCCGCCGACCGTGTCCGGGAGCCTGCACGTCGGTCACGTGTTCTCCTACACCCACACCGACCTGATCGCCCGGTTCCAGCGGATGCGCGGCAAGTCGGTGTTCTACCCGATGGGCTGGGACGACAACGGCCTGCCGACCGAGCGCCGGGTGCAGAACTACTACGGCGTCCGTTGCGACCCCTCGCTGCCCTACGACGCGGACTTCACCCCGCCGGAGAAGCCCGACCCCAAGCGGCAGATCCCGATCAGCCGGCCCAACTTCGTGGAGCTCTGCGAGCAGCTGATCGAGCAGGACGAGGAGATCTTCGAGGAGCTGTGGCGCACGGTCGGCCTGTCGGTCGACTGGAAGGAGCACTACACGACGATCGGCCCGAAGGCGCAGAAGGTCAGCCAGGTCGCCTTCCTGCGCAACTTCGCCAGAGGAGAGGCCTACCTCTCCGACGCGCCCACTCTGTGGGACGTCACCTACCAGACGGCGGTCGCCCAGGCCGAGCTCGAGGCCCGCGAGTACGCCGGCCACTACCACCGGGTCGCCTTCCACCGCGGTGACGGGACGCCCGTCCACGTCGAGACCACGCGCCCCGAGCTGATCCCGAGCGTGGTCGCCCTGATCGCCCATCCCGACGACGAGCGGTACACCGACCTGTTCGGCCAGACCGTGAC
This sequence comes from uncultured Actinomycetota bacterium, assembly GCA_963841625.1. Lineage (GTDB taxonomy): Bacteria > Actinomycetota > Actinomycetes > Propionibacteriales > Nocardioidaceae > Nocardioides. The sequence goes on from CAWJDH010000009.1 coordinate 1,648,386, forward strand.
CTCGCCGGTGTTCGGGGTCGAGATCCCGGTCGTCGCGCACCACCTGGCCGAGCCCGACAAGGGCGCCGGCATCGCGATGTGCTGCACGTTCGGCGACCTGACCGACGTGATCTGGTGGCGCGAGCTCGACCTTCCCGTGCGGACCCTGATCGGGCGCGACGGGCGCATGTCACGCGAGACCCCCGAGTGGCTCGCCGGAGAGTCTGCCGCGGCAGCCTACGAGGAGCTCAAGGGCAAGACGGCGTTCTCCGCCCGCGAGGCGATGGTGGCAAAGCTCCGGGAGACCGGCGACCTCGAGGGAGAGCCGACCCCGACCCAGCGGATGGCGAACTTCTACGAGAAGGGCGACAAGCCGCTCGAGATCGTGGCGACCCGGCAGTGGTACATCCGCAACGGTGGCCGCGACGCCTCCCTGCGCGCGGAGATGCAGGAGCGCGGGGCCGAGATCGAGTGGGCGCCGGCCCACATGAAGCACCGCTACGACAACTGGGTCGGCGGCCTCCACGGCGACTGGCTGATCTCGCGGCAGCGCTTCTTCGGCATCCCGTTCCCGGTCTGGTACCCCCTCGACGACGACGGCGAGCCCGACTACGACCACCCGCTCCTCCCTCGCGAGGAGGAGCTCCCGATGGACCCGTCCACCCGGGCGCCCCAGGGCTACACCGAGGACCAGCGGGGCAAGCCCGGCGGGTTCGTCGGCGACCCCGACGTCATGGACACCTGGGCCACGTCCTCGCTGACCCCACACATCGCCGGCGGCTGGGAGACCGACGACGACCTGTGGCAGCGGGTCTTCCCGATGGATCTCTGCACCCACGCCCACGACATCATCCGCACCTGGCTGTTCTCACGCGTCGTGCGGGCCCACTACGAGAACCACGTCGCCCCGTGGAGCCACGCGCTGATCTCCGGCTTCATCGTGGACCCGGACCGCAAGAAGATGTCGAAGTCCAAGGGCAACGCCGTCGTCCCCTCCGACGTCCTGACGAAGTACGGCGCTGACGCCGTCCGCTGGCGCGCCGCCATGGCGCGGCCCGGCCTCGACTCCCCGTTCGACGAGAGCCAGATGAAGGTCGGGCGCCGGCTGGCGATGAAGGTGCTCAACGCCTCGAAGTTCGTCCTCGGCGGGGTCGGCGCCAGCTCGCTCGACCACTTCGCCGTGAGCGAGCCCATCGACTGCGCCCTCCTCGCGCGGCTCGAGACAGTCGTGGCGCGCGCCACCGAGGCGTTCGAGGCCTACGACTACACGACGGCGCTCGAGGTCACCGAGAAGTCGTTCTGGGAGTTCTGCGACGACTACCTCGAGCTGGTCAAGGAGCGCGCGTACGCCGAGGACGGCGGCGCCCCGACCGCGTCGGCCCGGGCGACCCTGGCCATCGCGCTGCACGTCCAGCTGCGCCTGCTGGCGCCCTTCCTGCCCTACGTCACCGAGGAGGTGTGGTCGTGGTGGCAGGAGGGATCCATCCACCGCGCCCCCTGGCCGGTGTCCGGCGACCTGGGCGCCGCGGCTGCGGCCGACCCCGCGATCGTCGACGCCGTCGCGGCCGCGCTGATCGGGATCCGGGGCACGAAGTCACAGGCGAAGGTCTCCATGCGGGCCGAGCTGTCGCGCGTCGAGATCACCGGGCCGGCCGACCAGGTTGCCTTCGTCGAGTCAGCCGCCGACGACCTGCGGAAGGCCGGGAAGATCACCGGCGAGCTGTCGTTCCGGGCCGATGCGGACGCGGAGGCCATCACCGTCGAGGCGGAGCTCGCCGAGACTGCGAAGGGCTGACCGGGGCCTGCTGCCGCCGTCAGCGGTGGCCGTGGTCCTTCGACTTCTTGTGATCCTTTTCCCGGGAGTCTGACTGGTCGTGCCCCTTGGCGTGAGCGTGCCCCTTCGCCTGACCGTGGCCGACCTTCTCGTGCGCCTTGCCGTGCTCCCTGCCCCCGTCGCGGCCCTCGTCGTGGTCCTCGCCGCCGCGCTCGGCCCGGTCGTGGCCCTTGGCCTTGTGGTGGCCGTCGTCATCGCCCTTGCCGTGGCCGTTGTCGTCGCCCTTGCCGTCGTCGCCGTTGCCGTGACCGTTCGTCGCTTGGCCGTTGGTTCCCCCACCCTGTCCACCGGAACCCCCTTGCCCGGCGTTGCCCTGCTGCCCCTGAGCCTTTCCGGGCGACGGCGCCTTCGGCGCGCCCTGCGGGCCACCCGTAGCCTGCCCACCGCTTCCGCCCTGTGCGCTCGTGCCCGTCGACTGGGTCCCGGACGCGCCGCCCGCCGCGGGCGTCGGCACCGGCGTTGCGGCGTCGGCGCTCGAGGCTGCCCCATCGCCGGGGACGACCGGGTCGGAGCTTGCACCCGTGGACGAGTCCACCTCCGGCTCGGGAGCTTCGGCCGCCTGGATCCGCTCGCCGTCCTCCACGACGTAGAGGGGATCGTGGAGCAGCGGAGTCCCGGCAAAGATGCTCGAGGTCCCGCCCCGGATCGCGTCCACCACGTCCTGGGCCCGCAGTGCATTTGCGAACAGCACAGCACCCACGATCGCCACAGCGACGAACGCGCTCAGGGGTCGCAGATGCTGGCCAGTCACAGCGGGGACCTTTCAGGGGGTTGGCCGAACTATCAGGGTCGCCCCAGTTTTTGGGGTTGGCCCCAATTGTCACTGCGAGACCCCTGTTAAGGGAGTGTTAGGACGAGAAATGATCTGAAGTGACTATCGATTAACCAAAATCTTGGCCCGTCTGGTAGCGATCAGGGAGACTCGCAGGAGCGGATCGTCAGGTACGCACCAAGGCAGTCGTCGAGGCCCGGTCCGCCCGCGGCCGTGTCCCGACCCGGGCCGCCCACCAGCTGGTCGGGGCCGGCGCCGCCGACGAGCCGGTCGGCGCCACGACCTCCGATGAGGTCGTCGTTGCCGGTGCCGCCAAGAAGCGTGTCGTTGCCTCCCGCGCCGTCCAGGCCGTCGCGGCCCTCGCCGCCGACCAACCGGTCGTGCGCCCGGGCCGGCGCAGATCTCGTCCCTGCTACCCAGGCCGCGGATCACGTCGTTGCCGCCCAGGGCGACGATCGAGTCCTGGCGCGCCGTGCCCCGGATCACGTCTGCCCCGGGGGTCCCGACGATGGTCACGGCCTCTCCGCGGCAGGCGTTCGGCGCACTCACCGCAGAGCCGATCGCGGCGAAGCTCAGGGGAACGCCGAGGGCCATCACGACCACCGTGCGCTGCGCGAGCCTGACGGCACCAATTCTGTTCATGTCGTTCCCCTCCATGGGTCCTGGTAACCGATGCTCGGGATGCATCCCGGACCGGTCGAGGTCTGTTGCATCGATTGTGCTCGCCAGGAGGGGCGGTGCGGCAAGTGGACGAACGTCGTAGTACTGCAGGATTGAACGGAGGGCCGGCCCGGTCGGCGTCGGTCCGGTCTCGACACGCGGTCGCGACCTCGGCTCGGTCGCGCGCTGCTCAACCCCCAGCGTCCGCGGTCGTCCCCGCTAGGCAGACTTCTTCTTCTTCGACTCGGACTCGCGTGGGACCAGAGTGGGTGCCACCTCGTCGGCGACGACCTCGCGGGTCACGATCACCTTGCCGATGTCGCCGCGGGACGGGACGTCGTACATCACGTGGAGGAGCACTTCCTCGATGATCGAGCGCAGACCGCGCGCGCCGGTGCCCCTTTCCATGGCCTTCTCCGCGATCGCGGCGATCGCGTCGTCGGCGAACTCGAGCTCGACCCCGTCGAGCTCGAAGAGGCGTTGGTACTGCTTGACGAGGGCATTGCGCGGCTCGGTGAGGATCTGGACAAGGGCCTCTTCGTCGAGCTTGCTGACGCTGGCGATGAGCGGCAGCCGTCCGATGAACTCGGGGATCAGACCGAACTTCGTGAGGTCCTCGGGGCGCACCTGCGCGAGCAGGTCGTCGGCGTCGCGCTCCGCGGCACCCCGCACCTCGGCGGTGAAGCCCAGCGTCTTCTTGCCGACCCGCTGCTCGACGATGTTCTCGAGCCCGGCGAAGGCCCCGCCCACGATGAACAGGATGTTGGTGGTGTCGATCTGGATGAACTCCTGGTGCGGGTGCTTGCGCCCGCCCTGCGGAGGCACCGAGGCGGAGGTGCCCTCGATGATCTTCAGCAGCGCCTGCTGCACGCCCTCACCGGACACGTCGCGGGTGATCGACGGGTTCTCCGCCTTGCGGGCCACCTTGTCGATCTCGTCGATGTAGATGATCCCGGTCTCGGCCTTCTTGACGTCGTAGTCGGCAGCCTGGATCAGCTTGAGCAGGATGTTCTCGACGTCCTCGCCGACATAGCCGGCCTCCGTCAGGGCGGTCGCGTCGGCGATCGCGAACGGGACGTTGAGCATCCGGGCCAGGGTCTGCGCGAGGTAGGTCTTGCCGCAGCCCGTCGGACCGATCACCAGGATGTTGGACTTGGCGACCTCGACGATCTCGTCCTTGCTGTGCTTGCCGCCGATGGCCTGGATACCGGCCTGCACCCGCTTGTAGTGGTTGTAGACCGCCACGGCGAGCGACTTCTTGGCCTGCTCCTGACCGATGACGTAGGAGTTGAGGAACTCGAAGATCTCCTTGGGCTTGGGCAGCTCGTCGAGGGAGACCTCGCCGCCCTCGCTGAGCTCTTCCTCGATGATCTCGTTGCAGAGGTCGATGCACTCGTCGCAGATGTAGACGCCCGGCCCCGCGATGAGCTTCTTGACCTGCTTCTGACTCTTCCCGCAGAAGGAACACTTCAGCAGGTCGCCACCGTCACCGATTCGTGCCACGGGCGATCATCCTCCGGTCGGTCCGACTTCGTGGTGCTCAACTCCCCGACGGTACCTCGCGCCGGCCGGTTTGGCTGGCTGACACGAGGACCCGCCCGGCGTCATCCTGCGAGGGCGGGGGTGCCCTTGAGCGACTCGAGCACGGCATCGATCAGGCCGTACTCGACCGCACCCTCGGCAGTCAGGATCTTGTCACGTTCGATGTCCTTGCTGACCTCTTCGACCGGCCTGCCGGAGTGGTCACTGATCATCTTCTCGAGCAGCTCGCGCATCCGCAGGATCTCGTTGGCCTGGATCTCGATGTCCGAGGTCTGGCCGAAGGTGCCCTCGGTGTAGGGCTGGTGGATGAGGATCCGGCTGTTGGGAAGCGCGAGGCGCTTCCCGGCGGACCCGGCCGCCAGCAGGACCGCGGCCGCCGAGGCGGCCTGCCCGATGCACACGGTCTGCACGTCGGGCTTGATGAACTTCATCGTGTCGTAGATCGCGGTCAGCGCCGTGAACGAGCCACCCGGGCTGTTGATGTAGATGCTGATGTCCTGGTCGGGGTTCATCGACTGCAGGCACAGCAGCTGGGCGATGACGGCGTTGGCGACGTCGTCGGAGATGGGGGTGCCGAGGTAGATGATGCGGTCCTCGAACAGCTTGGCGTAGGGGTCGATCCGGCGGAAGCCGTAGGACGTGCGCTCTTCCCATTGGGGGATGTAGTAGTTCATCTCAGTCGGTCCCTCTCAGTCCTTGGCTCGCGCCGGGCGACCCTCGTCGGCGGCCTCGCGGGCACTCGTGATGACCTGGTCGATGAAGCCGTAGTCGAGCGCCTGGTCGGCGGTGAACCACCGGTCGCGGTCGGCGTCGGTGATGACCTGGTCGAGCTCCTGACCGGTGTGCTGGGCGATCAGCTCGAGCAGGACCTGCTTGATGTGGAGGGACTGCTGGGCCTGGATCTTGATGTCGGACGCGGACCCACCCATGCCCGACGAGGGCTGGTGCATCATGATCCGGGCGTGCGGGAGGGCGTAGCGCTTGCCCTTGGTCCCGGCGCAGAGCAGGAACTGTCCCATCGACGCCGCCAGCCCCATCCCGACCGTCGCGACGTCGTTGGGGATGTAGTTCATCGTGTCGTAGATCGCCATGCCGGCGTCGACCGAGCCGCCGGGGCTGTTGATGTGGAGGAAGATGTCGGCCTCGGGGTCCTCCGCGGAGAGCAGGAGCAGCTGCGCACAGATGGCGTTGGCGTTCTGGTCGCGGACCTCGGAGCCGAGGAACACGATCCGCTCGCGCAGGAGCCGCTGGTAGATGTGGTCGTCGAGCCCGTACGCCGAACCGGCGCCGTTCATCTCGACGCCGATCATCCCGGGACTGGAGTTCTGGTTCACGCCTGCGACCCTAGCCCGAACCGCTGACACTTCCACGCAATGTGCCGCGCTGTTCGCGGACAGCGGACACCGCGCAGCGGCACGCGAGGTACGAGCGTGTCGCGTGGGCGCGGTGTGATTGAGCAAGCCCCGCGCCCGAACGTGCGAGGGCGCGACGGGCGCGTCGAAATCCGGCAAGCCTGGGCAGTGCGGCGACCACGGTCGACGGCGCGTCGAGATCAGCGCCAGCTCAGGCCAGCCACGCCCGCAGGGCGCGATGCACGTCGGGATGGTTGAGGAGACCGAAGTGGTCGGTCCGCCCGACGTGGAGGAAGTCCGCGTCGGGGAAGAGGTCGCGCGCCCCGGCGATCGCGGCCGCGGGCCGACTCGACCCGGACGAGCAGATCGCCCACCACGTGACCGACCGGGTGCCGGGGAGACGAGGTGACGGTGGCCGCGACCAGCCGGTAGTGCGCATGCGGGAGCGGCGGGACGTCCTCGGCCAGGCCGGCGACCAGGTCGTGCACCCCGAGGGAGCGCCAGTCCAGGATGCGCCCGAAGGCGGCGGTCTCGGGGAGCCGGCCCAGCCCGCGGCTGCCCTCACCGACCCCCCGGGCGATCGGTGCCCCGAGGTGGGGCGAACCGAGCGTGACGACGTCGGAGACCAGCTCGGTCCAGGGCTTCTCGACCTCCATCGCCACGGCGCCGGCGGCGCGCATGATCAGGCCGCCCATGGAGTGACCGACCAGGGCGATCCGGCGGACCTCCACGCGGCCACGCGTCGACCAGGTCCTGCAGCAGCGCGGTGAGCGCGACGCCGTTCTCGCGCAGTCCCAGGCCGGTGTTGGCGCGCAGGAACACCGGCGTCCAGCCCTCGGCCGCCAGCATCTCGCCGTACGTCGTGCCCAGACGGTCGCGGCCCCGGTTCCAGTAGGACTCGTTCTCGCACAGGCCGTGCAGGAAGACGACCAGCCGGTCGCCGGCGTCGGGGAAGGCGGCCGCGAGAGCCTCCGGCTTCGGGGGTACGTCGCGTCCACCCGCACGCACGCCCATGGGGATGGCCAGCTGCGGGCGCTCCTTCACCAGCCGGTCCCCGATCAGGCCGTTGACCGCCGAGTTCACGAAACGGCCACGGCGATCGGCCTCGAGCCTCGGGCCGATCCCGGTGTCGGCGACCTTGTCGAGCCCCTCGGACGCGAGGCGCAGGCCGCGGCCGAGGCCGCCGTACACGGCGCCGGCAATCCCGCGGTGCACGCGTTCGGACAGCGTGGCGGTCTCCCGAGATCGCCCGCTGAGGGACTGGACCCGGTCGAGCCAGGCCTCGTGGGTGTCCCGCACGGTGCGCACGACGAGCTCATCGGCGACCTGCGAGAGCAGCGAGAGCGCGTCGAGGACCCCGGGTCCCGCGGACACTGTGGGCGAGTTGTCGGCCGAGCACATGGCCCGACCCTACAACTGAGTGAACGCCTGTTCACTCAATAGACACGCTGACCCGTCGCAAATTGACGACGGGTCAGCGTTTGGGGTCAGGCGCGCTCGGGCTCTCCGGCCTCTTCGCCGGCCTCGTCCTCGGCTTCGTCGTCCTCGACCGGCTCCATCACCCAGTCGGGCCCGACAACATCCTCGGGGTCGCCGATGGTGCCGTCGGGACGCAGGCCCTTCAGCTCGACCACGTTGCCCGAGGCGTCCTTGACGGTCGCGGACTCGACGACCACCGCCAGGGCCTTGCCGCGCAGGATCTCCTGCACCATGTCGGGGATGTGGTTGTGCTCGAACATGTGGTTCGCGAACTCCTGCGGGTCCTGCCCGGTCTGCTGGGCCCGGCGCACGAGGTGCTCGGTCAGCTCGCTCTGGTCGACCCCGAACTCCTTCTCCTTGGCGATCGCGTCGAGGAGGAACTGCGCCGTCACGGCGTCCCGGACCCGGCGCTCGAGCTGGGCCTCGAACTCCTCCTGGGTCTGCTTCTCGTCCTCGAGGTACTTCTCCATGGTGATGCCGGCCATCATGAGCTGCTGCTCGATGTTCTGGCGCCTGGCGTTGAGCTCGTCGGTCACCATCGTCTCGGGGAGGGGGACCTGGACCTTGTCCAGCAACCGCTCGAGTACGGCGTCGCGCGCGGCGGCCGCCTGCTCGAGGCGCTTGCCGCGACCCAGCCGCTCGCGCACGTCCGCGACCAGCTCGTCGGTCGTGTCGAACTCCGAGGCCATCTGCGCGAACTCGTCGTCGAGCTCGGGCAGGTCCTGCTCCTGGACCTGGGAGACGGTGACCGCGACCTCGACGTCCTCGCCGACGAGGTCGCCGCCGACGAGCTGGGAGGTGAAGGTCTTCTCCTCGCCCGCCGACATGCCGGCCAGCGCCTCGTCCAGTCCGTCCAGCATCCCGCCGCGACCGACCTGGTAGGACATGCCGGTCACCTCGGCGCCCTCGACCGGCTCGCCGTCCTGGGTGGCCCTGAGGTCCAGGACCACGAAGTCGCCGTCGGCGGCCGGGCGGTCGACGTCGTGCAGTGAGGCGAACCGCTCGCGCAGCGCCTTCACCTGCTCGTCGACGTCGGCGTCGCTGATCTCGACGTCCTCGACCTCGGCCTCGATGCCCGACGTAGTCCGGGACCTCGATCTCGGGCTTGACGTCGACCTCGGCGGTGAACTCCAGGGTCTCGTTGTCCTCGAACTTCGTCACCTCGATCTCCGGCTGGGCCAGCGGCTCGAGCGAGTTGGACTGCAGTGCCTCGATGTACTTCTGCGGCAGGACCTCGTTGATCGCCTCGTCCAGCACGACGTTCCGGCCGACCTGGCGGTCGATGACCGCCGGGGGCACCTTGCCGCGGCGGAAGCCGGGCACGTTGATCTGCTGGGCAATCTTCTTGTACGCCGCGTCGAGGCTCGGCTTGAGCTCCTCGAAGGGCACCTCGACGGTCAGCTTGGCCCGGGTCGGGCTCAAGGTCTCGACGGCGCTCTTCACAGGTCTGTCTCCTCATCGTGGTGTCGGGAAAAACGTCGGGGCGACAGGACTCGAACCTGCGATCTCCTGCTCCCAAAGCAGGCGCGCTAGCCACTACGCTACGCCCCGCCAAGTGGACTCCGGACCGGCCCAGAGACTGGTCAGGTGCCCCTTGGAGCGGATGACGGGAATCGAACCCGCGTAGCCAGTTTGGAAGACTGGGGCTCTACCATTGAGCTACATCCGCGCGCCCGGGGTCTGCTCCCGGGAACCCCCGACCACGAGCGCGCCCCGCGCGGTGTCATGGTGCCACACGGCGCCCCCTCGGCCGTAACCGAGGCAGGATCACCCGCGGTGGATCAGGAGCAACGCGCGGTCGTCGATGCGGGAGCCCAGCTGGTCGATCAGCCGGCGCGCACCGTCCTCGAAGCTGCCCCGAAGCAGCACCTCGGCCTGGCCGAGCATCTTGTCGAGTCCGAGCCCGATGTCACGGCTGCGGCTCTCGACCATCCCGTCGGTGTAGAGCAGGATCGCGTCGCCGGGCCGCACGGTGCCGCGCACGCACGGGAACTCGGCGTCCTCGACCAGGCCCAGTGCCGGGCCCTCGCTCGGGTGCACCGTCCAGCGGCCCGAGCCGGCGGCTCGCTGGGCGGCGGGCGGGTGGCCGGCCGAGCGGATCTCGAAGTTGCCGGTGCGCAGGTCCAGGGACAGGTGGATGGCGGTGGCGAACCCCTCCTCCCAGTTCTGCTGGAGGAGGTAGTCGTTGGCGGAGCTCAGGAACTCCTGCGGCGGAAGTGCCGCCAGCAGTCCGCCGAGGGCTCCCGACAGCAGCAGCGCCCGCGTCCCGGCACCCGCTCCCTTGCCCGAGACGTCCACGACGGCGACCTCGAGCCGGTCGCCACCATGGGGTCGCGCGGCGACGACGAAGTCGCCGGCGAAGGGGGTGCCGCCCGCGGAGCGCAGCGCCGACTGGGCGTGCCAGCCTTCCGGCAGGGCCGGGATCCCGCCCTGGCCCAGGATGCGGTCCCTGAGGTCGACCAGCATCGACTCCCCCTGGGAGCCACCGACCCCCAGGCGGCTGCGCCGGAACGAGGTCAGCAGGATGATGAATCCCGCGGAGAAGATGACCAGCAGGACCCCGCCGGTGATCGCGGCTGATCTGAGGCTGTCGGGTCAGCAGCACGACGACCATGACCAGGACGAAGACCACGAACCACGGCAGTTCGCGCGGACCGAGGAAGAGACTCCCGAACAGCATCGGCAGGACGAGCGAGGTCATCGGGAAGTACCCGGGGAAGAGGAAGAGGCCGGCCGCGCATGCCAGGGCGAACAGGACCAGCCAGCGCAGGTTCCGGCTCTCGCGTGGGAGGGCGCGACCCTGCACCGAGCGCAACGTACGGCGCCACGTCGACTGCGCAGTGCCGCGGGGGGCGCCGGCGGCTGCGTCCATCAGCTGTCCTGTCGGTCGGGGGCTCGTGCGCCGCTGCTACGCAGCGGCGCCTCAGTCACTTTACGGCTCGTGAGCGGAACCTGGGTTGACATCGCGGACACCAGAAGAGATTCCTGCCCTGCAGCAGCTCGGTCCGGATCCGCGAGCCACAGACGTGACACGCCTGGCCGGCGCGGCGGTAGACGTAGACCTCCCCGCCGTGGTCGTCGACACGCGGCGGACGGCCCATCGCCTCGGGGGTGTGCTCGGCGCGCACGGTGTCGATGCGCCCGGTCTGGACGCCGGTCGCCATCAGGGCCACCAGGTCCTCCCACATGGCGTGGAACTGCCCCACCCGCAGCGTGCGGCCGGGGCGCAGCGGGTGCATCCGGTGACGGAACAGGACCTCGGCGCGGTAGACGTTGCCGACCCCGGCCAGGACGGCCTGGTCCATCAGCAGGTCTCCGATCGGGCGGTGGCTCCGCGAGATCCGCTGCCAGGCGAGCATCGGGTCGGCGTCCGGCCGCAGCGGGTCGGGGCCGAGCGTCCCGAGGATGGCGTCGCGCCGCTCACCCGAGACCAGGTCGCACTGGGTCGCACCACGCAGGTCGGCGTACGCCGTCGGCGAGGTGATCCGCAGCCGGACCTGGCCGACCGGCGCCGGGGCCGGTCCGTCGTGGACGTCGAACTTGCCGATCAGCCCGAGGTGGACGTGGACGAAGAGGTCGCGCTCGAACTCGAGGAAGAGGTGCTTGCCCGCCGACGCGGCGCCGAGCAGGCGGGTGCCGTCGACGTGTGCGGCGTCCGCGAACCTGCCCCTGTGGGCTGGAGACCCGTACGACCTGTCCGGCGAAGGCCGAGGTGAGCTGGCCGGCGAGCCGGTGGAGGGTGTGGCCCTCAGGCATCCGGTCCCCGACCGCGGGCGGACTCGGGGAGCGGAGGCAGCTGCCGCGACGACTCGTAGTCGGCGACCTGGCCGATCCGGCGGGCGTGCCGCTCCTCGCCCGTGAACGGCGTCGACAGGAAGACCTCGACGAAGCGGGTGAGCTCCTCGAGCGCGTGCATCCGGCCACCCAGGGAGACCACGTTGGCGTCGTTGTGCTCCCGCGCGAGCGCCGCGGTCTCCTCGGACCACACCAGGGCAGAGCGGATGCCGGGAACCTTGTTGGCGGCCATCTGCTCGCCGTTGCCCGAGCCACCGATCACGACGCCCAGGCTGTCCGCCGCCTTCGGCTCGCTCACGGGCGACGGCCTCGGCCGCCCGCAGGCAGAAGACCGGGTAGTCGTCGAGGGCGTCGTACTGGAAGGGGCCGTGGTCGACCGGCTCGTGGCCGTGGTCACGCAGCCAGCCGAGCAGGTGGTCCTTCAGGTCGAGGCCGGCGTGGTCGCAGCCCAGGTGCACTCGCATGCCGGGATCCTTTCAGTGCGCGGTCATCAGGCTGGTCACCCGCCCGGGTCTACCGGGACATCAGGGCGTCGAGGGCCACCGCGACGGCCGCGGCGACCCGGAAGTCGACGCGCTGGTCGGGCACGTGGACGGTGTACCTGTCGCGGACGGTGGCCTGGCGCTCGATCGCCAGGAGCGGCGCTCCGTCGGGGCCGAGGAAGTCGAAGTGGATCGGCAGGAACGGGATGTCCGCGAAGCGCCGGACCAGCGCCACACCCAGGCTGCGCTCCTGCCCGGTGCCGGTGTAGCCCGGGCCCTCGATGTGGAACGTCGACCGCAACAGGCTCGCGCTGAAGTCCTTCCGGAAGAAGCCGATCTGCTGCCCGGACTCGTCGGTGACGTCGTAGCCGGCGTTGAGATCGATCGCCCTGCGAGCCTTGAAGCCGAACACCGGCCGGGTCTTGGTGTCGTCGCTGAAGAACGTCACCTGCTCCTTGAACGCGAACCGCTTCTGCTCGGCGAGGCCGTAGAGCTGCCCGAACCCGCCGCCGGGGTCGGGGCGTACAGCTCGTAGCGGTTCGTGGTCATCGCGAACCGCTGCCGGACGAAGAACGTCGGCAGGTACATCTGCTGCGTCATGCCGGCGACCCTATCGACGCAGGCGGTCGCCGCCGTGGTTCAGGGAGGGCACCCTGGCGCGACCGTCGTCGAACCACCGCACCCGCCGCCACCGCGCCACGAGCCGCTCCAGCTCCTCGTCGACGACCGAGGGGTCGAGCTTGGTGAACACGGGGGTCGGCTTGTCGATCCGGGTGCCGACCTCGATCGGCCGGTGCCGCCACGGAGGCGTGGCGGAGTAGTCGCCGGTGATGATCGGGTAGACGAGCAGCCCCGCCCCCTCGTCGGGGTCGAGGTCCTCCACGTGCTCGACGTGCGGCATCGGCATGAACTCGCCCTCGCCACCGAGCACCTGCCACACCTTGTTGGAGGAGTGGGGCAGGAACGGCGCGAGCAGGGTGTTGCAGTCGAGCACGCACTGCGCCGCCACGTGGAGCACCGTGGCCAGCCGGTCGCGCTGCGACTCATCCTTCATCTTGTAGGGCTCGGTGACGGTGAGGTACTTGTTCACCTCGCCGACCGCCCTCATGGCCTCGGCGATGGCGGCCCGGTGGCGGTGCCGGCCGATCAGGTCGCCGACGGTGTCGAAAGCGCCGCGAACGACGCCGAGGACCGCCTCGTCGACCGGCTCGAGGTCACCGACCTCCGGAATCTCGCCGAAGCTCTTCGCGATCATCGTGGCGGTGCGGTTGACCAGGTTGCCCCACCCCGCGACGAGCTCGGAGTTGGTGCGTTGCACGAACTCCGACCAGGTGAAGTCCGCGTCGGAGGTCTCCGGTCCGGCGGCGCTGATGAAGTAGCGCAGGGCGTCGGGCTGGTAGCGCGACAGCATGTCGCCGACCAGGATCACGTGCCCGCGGCTGGTGGAGAACTGGCGGCTCTCCATGGTGAGGAACTCGCTCGACACGACCTCGGTCGGCAGCTGGAGGGTGCCGTACTGCCCGGGTGACCCGCCATGGTCGCCGGCACCGTCGTACGCCAGGAGCTCGGCCGGCCAGATCTGGCTGTGGAAGACGATGTTGTCCTTGCCCATGAAGTAGTAGGACAGGGACTCAGGGTCGTTCCACCACTCGCGCCATCGGTCCGGTTCGCCGAGCCGACGGGCCCACTCGATGGACGCGGAGAGGTAGCCGATCACGGCGTCGAACCACACGTAGAGCCGCTTGGGCTGGTCCCGCCAGCCGTCCAGCGGGATCGGGATCCCCCAGTCGATGTCGCGGGTCATCGCGCGCTGCCGGATCTCGCCGAGGATGTTCCGGGAGAACTTGATGACGTTGGGCCGCCAGGTGCCCGACGCCTCCCGCTCGTCGAGCCACTCGCCCAGAGCCCCGGCCAGCGCCGGCAGGTCGAGGAAGAAGTGCTGGGTCTCGACGAACTCCGGCGTCTCCCCGTTGATCTTCGACCTCGGTTCCCGGAGGTCGGTGGGATCGAGCTGGTTGCCGCAGTTGTCGCACTGGTCGCCGCGCGCCTCGGCGTAGCCGCAGATCGGGCACGTGCCCTCGATGTAGCGGTCCGGAAGGGTGCGTCCGGTGGACGGGCTGATCGCGGACAGCGTGGTCTTCTCGATCATGTAGCCGTTGCGGTGGACGGTCGTGAACATCTCCTGCACGACCCGGTAGTGGTTGCCCGTCGTGGTCCTGGTGAACAGGTCGTAGGACAGCCCGAGGTCGACGAGGTCCTGCACGATGACCACGTTGTTCTTGTCGGCCAGCTCGCGCGGAGTGACGCCCGCCTGGTCGGCCGCGACCAGCAGCGGAGTGCCGTGCTCGTCGGTCCCCGAGACCATGAGTACGTCGTGCCCGGCCATCCGCATGTACCTGCTGAACACGTCGGAGGGCACGCCGAACCCGGCCACGTGGCCGATGTGGCGCGGGCCGTTGGCATACGGCCAGGCGACGGCGGACAGGACTCGACTCATGCTGGAATCCTAGAGAGGCTCCGCCACCGGGTTTTGCCCGGCGCCGGGTTTCACCAGTTGTCGATACGCCGCTGGGTCCGGTCGCGGATCTCCGGCAGCTTGCCGTAGGCCGCCCCGGGGCACGCCGTGTCGTTGGTGTCGCGGTGGCCGTCGATCGCCGGCAGCCGCACCGTGGTGCCGTCCGGGTACTTGTCGCTGCCGGTCGAGGTCACGTTGACCATGCGGTCGGCGTCTCGGCCATACCTGTCCAGCTTCCAGGCGGCCAGCCGCACGAGCTGGGTCACTGCCTCCGGCCAGGGTGCCCGCGGCCTCGAGGTTCCCGATCACGGCGATGCCCACCGAGGAGTGGTTGAAGCCGAGGGTGTGGGCCCCCCGGACCAGCCGGTTCGTCCCGCCGGAGCGGCCCACCCAGGCCCGGCCGAAGCGGTCGACCAGGAAGTTGTAGCCGATGTCGAACCAGCCGAGGGTCTGCGTGTGGTAGCGGTACATGCCGCGCAGGATGCCCGGAACGTCCGCCCGCGAGTAGTCGTTGCCGGTGGCCGTGTGGTGCACGTGGATCTGCTTGAGCTGGTCGAGGTAGACCGGCCTGCCGTTGCGCCAGTCCGGGTTCGCGCCCCACTCCTTGCGCGTGTGCAGCTGGGGCGGGGGCGCGCCCGTGGCCCGGGCCAGGCGTCGGGGCGAGGTGCTGGTGGCGGCGGTGTCACTCGGCAGAGCGCCCGGGTCGATCAGGACCAGGTCCAGCGCCCGCGCGGCCCGGTTCGTGGTCCGGACCTGGATGCCCCGGGACCGATCCACCCAGAGGAGGGTGGAGGCGGTCCTGCCGTCACTGGCCAGCCCGTCGGCCAGGAGGTGCGTCTGCCGCCAGCCGGTCCACTTCCCGTCGGTCCGGGTGCGCAGCTCGACGCCCGGGTCCGGGCCGCGCCAGGTGAAGCCCACCATCGAGTACGTCGCAGTGGTCAACCGGTCCGTTCGGGCGCCTCGCCCCGCGGGGTGCAGCCGGTCGGCGCCGAGGCGGACGGTGGCCGACCGCACCGCCTCACCGGGTGGTGCGGCGAGCCGGAGGTCCGGTCCCGCCCCCGAGTGGTCGGGGCCCGGGCCGCGTCGGCGATCGGCTGTCGCGGCCCCCAGGGCGCCGGTCAGGACCAGCGCTGCGGTGGCGGTGAGAAGGGTGGTCGGGCGGGTGTGACGCAGCATGACCCGCCCCATGATGCGTGAGTGGTCCGTGATGCGCCAGTGGCTCAGGAGAAGTCGAGGTCGCGGGACCTGGTGCGCTTGAGCTCGAAGAAGTTGGGGAACGAGGCCAGCTCGGCCGCCGCGTCCCAGATCCGGCCGGCGTCCTCACCGCGGGGGATCGAGGTCAGGACCGGGCCGAAGAATGCGGTTCCGTTGACCGCGATGGTCGGCGTGCCCACGTCGTCACCGACCTGGTCCATGCCGAGGTGGTGCGACTTCCGGATCGCGTCGTCGTAGGACGGGTCGTCCATCGCGTCTGCCAGCGAGGTGGGCAGGCCCGCCTCCTGCAGCGCGTCTTCGATCATGGCCCGGTCCTTCTCGCGGCCCTCGTTGTGGATCCGGGTGCCCAGCGCGGTGTAGAGCGGCGCCAGGACCTCCTTGCCGTGCAGCTGCTCGGCGGCCATGCACACCCGGACCGGCTGCCAGGCCGTCTTCAGGCGCTCGCGGTACTCGTCCGGGACGTCCTTGTCCTCGTTGAGGTAGGCCAGGCTCATGATGTGCCAGGTGACGGAGATGTCGCGGACCTTCTCCACCTCGAGGATCCAGCGCGAGGTGATCCAGGCGAACGGGCAGGCGGGGTCGAACCAGAACTCGGCGGTCGTCATACGAGGCACAACTACGGTCTAGACAGGATCATTCCCGCCGTCAGGCGAGGACGGTGAGCCCCAGACCGAGCAGGGCACAGACGCCAAGGATCCGCAGCACCGACCACCGGAACCTGAACGCGAGCACCATCGCGACGGTCGCGATCAGGAACGCCTCCCAGACGTACGAGGACCACACCGGCGCCACGAGCTCGACCGGACCCAGGTCGATGGTCCGGGTCTCGGTGAACAGTGTGTGCACGGCGAAGAAGAGCGCGAGGTTCGCGATCACGCCGACCACCGCCGCCGTGACCCCGGTGAGGGCAGCCGCGAGCGACCGGCTGCCGCGCAACCGCTCGACGTACGGCGCCCCGAGGAAGATGAAGACGAAGCACGGGACGAACGTCACCCACACCACCAGCAGGGATCCCAGGACACCCGCCACCCACGGGTCGAGGCCTCCGGGGTCCCGATAGGCGCCGAGGAACGCGACGAACTGCACCACCATGATCAGCGGCCCCGGCGTGGTCTCGGCCAGGGCGAGGCCCCGCACCATCTCGCCGGCCGTCAGCCACCCGTAGGTCTGGACGGCGGCCTGGGCCACGTAGGAGAGCACGGCGTAGGCGCCGCCGAACGTCACCAGCGCCATGCCGCCGAAGAAGACCCCCTGGTCCACGAAGACCGACTGGGTCCCCGTCAGGCCGGCGACCAGCAGGACCGGGGTGACCCAGAGCGTCACGCCGATGCCGAGAACGAGCAGGTTTCGGCGCCAGGACGGCCGGGCGTGGTGCAGGACGTCGTCGGGGACCAGCGGTGCTGTTTCGTCGTCCGGAACCGGCCGGTCGGGTACCTCGATCAGCTCCGGACGCCACCGGTGGACCGCCCAACCGACGACGCCGGCACCGAGGACGACCAGCGGGAAGGGCACTGCGAACAGCGCGAGGGAAAGGAAGGCGGCGACGGCGAGCAGGACCAGCATCCGGTTGCGCAGCGCCCGCGTCCCGATCCGGAGCACGGCCTGGACCACGATCGCCAACACGGCCGGGGAGAGCCCCAGGAACAGCCCGGTCACGAAGGTGGTGTCGCCCTGGGCGACGTAGAGGATGGACAGCGCGAGCATCGCCAGCAGCCCCGGGAGCACGAAGAGGACTCCCGCGATCAGGCCACCGATGGTGCCGTTGAGCAGCCAGCCGGTGTAGATCGCGAGCTGCTGGGCCTCCGGCCCGGGCAGGAGCATGCAGTAGTTGAGGGCGTGCAGGAACCGCTTCTCCCCGATCCAGCGCCGCTCGTCGACGAGAGTGCGCTGCATGACGGCGATCTGGCCGGCCGGACCACCGAACGTCTGCAGCGAGATCAGGAACCAGGACCGAATCGCCGTGCGGAGGGGTACGACGTCGCGCACGAGGGTCACGATGCCCAGTATGTCAATCTAGAAACCCGGACTGGCAGGCACCCGCCCCGCGGTCAGCGGCGCCGAACGCGCACCGTGGTCATCAACTGCTCCGGCAGGACGACGCCCGTCCCGCCGTAGCGCACCCTCACATTGCGCACGCCGGAGGCGAGATCGCCGATCACGACCCGCAGCCGTCCGTCCTCGAGGCGCCCCGAAGCGCGGTGGCTGCCGATCCGCACGGTGGCGTGTCCTCCTGGGGTCTTCACGCCGGGAGCCGTGACCTTCAACCGGACGATTGCGCGGCCCGGACGACCCTCCGTCCACACCGACAAGGAGGGCCGGGTCGTGACCGGGCCATCGGTCGGCACGCGCACGGTGCGGTCGCGGTAGCCCTCGTGGCTCAGGTGGATCTGGACCGAGAGCCGCTCCCCCACGTCGCGCAGGCCGGGGACGTACGACGAACCGGTGGCGCCCGAGATGGCCCGACCGCTGCGAAGCCATGAGTAGGTCTTGCGTCGCCCCCGAGGGACGGAACGTGCCGGGCTCCACCTCCAGGCGTCCACCGAGCCTCCGACTGCCACTCAGCGTGAAGGGGCTGATGATGTCGAACCGGCCGGCCGCGACCTGCGCAGTGCGCGGGGAGGCGACCGTTGAGCTCCGGTAGCCGACCCTGCGCGCCGTCATCCGCACCGAGATCCGCTTCCCGAGGTGGGCGGGAGCGAGCCGCAGCTGGGTCCCGGTCTGACCTGCGATCGGCTCGCGACCCGCATACCAGCGGATCGTCCTCGAGTCCGCGCGTGGCGACCAGGCGGCGCCGTGCACCGAGAGCACCTCGCCGACCCGCACGGTCGCCCGTGATCTCCGGTGTCGCCACGATCTCCATGTGTCCGCGCGCCACCCTCGCGGTCTGCCGGGAGGTGGTCGCGCCGGTCAGGTAGCCGCGTCGGCTGGCGGTGACCCGCACGGAGAGCCGGCGTCCCTGCAGCCCCGGGCCCGGGGTGAAGCGGGCCGAGGTGGCACCGCGGATCCGCTTGCCGTCTGCGAGCCACTGGAAGGTGTGCTTCGAGCTCACCGACCATCGGCCGGCGCTCGCCACCAGGAGCTGCCCGACCGCGGGCTCTCCGGTGACGGCGGGGCGCGACTGGATCTCGACCCTACGGTCCTTGAAGTGGATGAACCCGGTCGGCCAGCCGCTGCCCGACTTGCTGATCCGGCGCCAGTGGAAGGTCCCGCTCCAGCTGTCCTCGGAGATCACGATCCTGGTCGGGGAGAGCACCTTCTCGACATAGGCGACGTGACCGCTCGACCCGGCGCCGGGCACGTTGCGACGCCACCAGGCGACAGCCCCCACCATCGGCTTCCCGTCGGTGATTCCGCGCTTGGCGCGCCCCCAGTTGTCGGCGTTGCCCGAGCCGCTCCAGGGCCGGGTTGCAGACATACCGCTACGCACGAGCCGGTAGGCCACGTAGTTGGTGCAGTTGTGGCCGGCGTACATCTGCCACCACATGTGCCGGCCCGCCGAGCGGTAGCCGAAGTGGGAGTACCCGTCCTCGCGGCACCCCGAGTAGCCGGTGCAGAGGTAGGTCGAGCTCGCGTGGGCAGGGGGTGTGAGCGGGAGCAGAGCAGCCAGCAGGGCCAGCAGCAGGCTGCACGTGAGTCGCCGAGTCGAATACACGAGGAGAAAGTCTCCTCGATGTCAAGAATCTTTGTCGGCGTTTTGCAAAGTATTCGCAACGTCCGCCCGAGCACCGAATCTCGATTGGGAGGGGGTGGGGCTGAGTGACAGACTGCACAACATGCCTGGGACCAACCTCACGAGGGACGAGGCCGCCACCCGCGCCGCCCTCCTCGACGTCACGTCGTACTCCGTCGACCTGGACCTCACCACCAGCGAGACGACCTTCGGTTCGACCACCACCATCCGGTTCGGCTGCCGGCAACCGGGCGCGGAGACGTTCGTCGACCTGGTCGGCGCGACCGTCCACGAGATCACGCTCAACGGCGAGGCCCTCGACCCGGCGGCCACCTACGCCGACAACCGGATCAGCCTCAGCGGGCTCGCCGCCGACAACGAGCTCGTCGTCCGGGCCGACTGCACCTACTCCCGGACCGGCGAGGGCCTGCACCGGTTCGTCGACCCGGTCGACGACCGGGTCTACCTCTACTCGCAGTTCGAGGTGCCGGACGCGCGCCGGGTCTATGCGACCTTCGAGCAGCCTGACCTCAAGGCGCCGTTCACGTTCCACGTCACCGCCCCGAGCCACTGGAAGGTGGTCTCCAACGCCGCGACGCCGACCGCCGAGGAGAGCGGCGACGGCAACGCGGTGTGGCGGTTCCCGGCGACCAAGCCGATGTCGACCTACATCACCGCGATCGTCGCCGGTGAGTACCACGAGGTCCTCGACACCTACGAGGGCAAGCACGGCAGCATCCCGCTCGGGCACTACTGCCGGCAGTCGCTGGTCAAGCACCTCGACGTCGAGGAGCTGGTGAAGCTGACCCGGCAGGGCTTCGAGTTCTTCGAGGAGGTCTTCGACTACCCCTACCCGTTCGGCAAGTACGACCAGCTCTACGTGCCGGAGTACAACATGGGCGCGATGGAGAACGCCGGGTGCGTGACCCTGCGCGACGAGTACCTCCCCCGCAGCCGCCAGGACCGCTCGTTCTACGAGTTCCGCGCCGAGGTGATCCTCCACGAGATGGCGCACATGTGGTTCGGCGACCTGGTCACCATGAAGTGGTGGGACGACCTGTGGCTCAACGAGTCGTTCGCCGAGTGGGCCTGCTACCACGCGGCCGTCGAGGCCACGGAGTTCGAGGAGTCCTGGACCGGCTTCACCAACGCCCGCAAGAACTGGGCCTACCGCCAGGACCAGCTCCCCAGCACCCACCCGATCGCCGCCGACAACGTCGACCTTCGCGCGGTGGAGGTCAACTTCGACGGCATCACCTACGCCAAGGGCGCGGCGGTCCTCAAGCAGCTGGTGGCCTGGGTCGGGCTCGACAACTTCCTGACCGGGATCCAGGGCTACTTCAAGGACTTCGAGTACTCCAACTCCGAGTTCAGCGACCTGCTGGCCGCCCTCGAGAAGGCCTCCGGCCGCGAGCTCGACTCGTGGGCCAAGGAGTGGCTGCAGACCTCCGGCGTCAACACGCTCGACGCCCGACTTCGAGCTCGACGCCGACGGCAACTACGCCACCTTCGCGGTCCGGCAGAGTGCGGACCCCGAGTACCCGACGCTGCGGCGTCACCGACTCGGCATCGGCCTCTACGACGCCCACGACGGCCACCTGGTGCGGCGCACCTCCTTCGAGATCGACGTCGAGCACGAGCTGACCGAGGTGCCCCAGCTGGTCGGCGTGAAGCAACCCGATCTGCTCCTCCTCAACGACGGCGACCTGGCCTACACCAAGATCCGCCTCGACGAGCGCTCGCTCGCCACCGTGGTCAACGGCCTGGGCACGCTCGACGACTCGCTGGCCCGGGCGCTGTGCTGGGGAGCCGCCTGGGACATGACGCGGGACGCCGAGATGAGAGCCAGCGACTACGTCGCCCTCGTGCTCAGCGCCATCGGCCGGGAGACCGACGCCTTCGGCATGAGCCGGATCCCCGTCTACGCCGCGCAGGCGGTCAACGCGCTCTCCGCCCCCGCGAACCGCGACGCCCTCAAGCTCACCTGGGAGCAGGGCCTCCGGACGCTGCTCGACGAGGCCGAGGCGGGCAGCGACCGACAGCTCTTGTTCGTCCGTGCCTACGCGTCCGCCGCGCGCAGCGACGAGGCGTTGGCCACGCTCGAGGGTCTGCTCGACGGTTCGGTCACCTTCGAGGGGCTCACCATCGACACCGACCTGCGCTGGTCGCTGCTGACCGCACTGGCGCGGGCGGGACGTGCCTCCGAGGAGCGGATCGAGGAGGAGCTGCAACGCGACAACACGATCTCCGGACAGGAGCAGGCCGCCGCGGCCCGCGCCTCCCGCCCCACCCCCGAGGCGAAGGCCGAGGCGTGGGAGGAGGCGATGGTCCGCGACGACATCCCCAACGAGACCCAGCGCAGCATCGTGCTGGCGTTCCAGTGCCACGGCCAGGACGACGTGCTGGCGCCGTACGTCGACAAGTACCTCGCCGCCGCCGACACGATGTGGGAGGAGAAGGGCACCCAGCGGGCCTCGACCGCACTGGAGTACATCTTCCCGCGACCGCTGGCCAGCCAGGAGCTGCTGGACAAGGTGGACGCCTGGCTGCAGGCCTCCGAGGCGAACCCCGCCGCCAAGCGCTACGTGCGCGAGGGCCGGGCGGACGTCGCCCGCTACCTCGCCGCGCAGGCCAGGGACGCCCAGCCACGCTGACCCGCCCGAAACTCACACGCCAACCCGCTGACCCGCCCGAAAGTTTCGGGCGGGTCAGGTCTCGTGCAGCGTCTCGGGGGCGCGGGCGTGGTCGGCGAGCATCGAGATGCCGCGCTTGAGCCCGCCCACCAGGTCGCCGGCCGCGAATTCCGACTGCATCTCCAGCACGGCCAGCTCGACCTCACGGTCGCTGAGGTTGCGGCGTACGTCGACGCCGGTGACGACCTCGAGCGCCCGGGCGACGGGGTCGACCAGGATCAGGATGCTGCGGGTCGGCGCGACCAGGCTCGCGTGCAGCCGTCGGGCATAGTCCTTCGGTTCGCCATCGGCTCCGCCGACATAGACGGAGAACTCGTAGCGCGACGCCTGCTCGGCGGCACGGATGGCCCGGTCGATCTCGTGACGCTCTCCGGAGCTGAACTCACCAGCGGCCACCGGCACCTCCGGTCTCGCTCTCGCGCGCCTGCTCGCCGCGGCCGGCCCCCGACTCGATCTCCCGGGCACCTCCACGAGGACCGCCGAACCACTGGTCATGGACGGGCGCGGCACCCGGCGCCACCCGCTCGCCGCGGACCATCGCCGGAACGTAGACGGCCGCACCGATCACCAGGAACAGCAGCAGCGGGAGCCCCCCGAGGATCAACAACGCCTCCAGCACCGGGATCGGCGGGGGGTCGCTCCAGCCCTCCGGCACCTCGGCCGAAGCGGGACCTGCGACCAGCAGCGACAGCCCGGTAGCGGTGGTCAGGACGGCCGAACGACGGACGCGCGTGAGGGTTCTCGAGGTCACGCAGAGCAGGATATCGGCTCCGTTCTCCGGACGGTTCCGGGCGTTCGGCGTCGAGTCCGTCACATCAGGGCGCGTGGGTTCGGATGTGCGGGATCCTCGTGGCAATCTAGGGCCACATGTTGCCCCTCCAGACCTCTAGCCCCTGCTCCTCCGGAGAGTTCTTCTGCAACACAGCCATGGACCTCTTCGACAACCCGCAGATCGCCGAGAACGCGGACGTCTTCATCGGCACACCGCTCACCATCCTGGGTCTGGTGATCCTCGGAGTCGTCGTCCGTTTCATCCTGCACCGGATGATCGACCGGGTCGTGCGCAAGGCCGAGGTCGGCGTGCTGCCCGACCGGGTTGGTCGCATCTCGCGCGGCCAGGGCAAGAGCAAGGGCAAGCCCATGCCGAGCGAGGCGACCGACCACCGGGACGTCGTCGTTGCCACCCGCCGCGTGCAGCGGGCCAAGGCCATGGGCAGTCTGCTCAAGAGCGTGGTGACCGGCATCATCGTCGCCGTCTTCACGACGATGATCCTGGCGGAGCTGTCCGTCGACGTGGCTCCGATCGTCGCCAGCGCGGGCATCCTGGGACTGGCCCTCGGCTTCGGCGCCCAGAGCCTGGTCAGCGACTTCCTGGCCGGGACGTTCATGATCTTCGAGGACCAGTACGGCGTCGGTGACGAGATCGACCTCGGCGAGGCCGTGGGCACGGTTGAGGCGGTCAGCCTCCGAGTCACCCGGCTGCGCGACATCAACGGCACGGTCTGGTACGTCCGCAACGGCGAGATCAGCCGCGTCGGCAACATGAGCCAGAACTGGGCGCGCACCGTGCTCGACATCAACGTCGCCTACCACGAGGACCTGGTGAAGGTACGCCGTGTGCTCCAGGAGGTCGCCCACGACCTGTGGGACGACGAGGACTTCAAGGGCCGCGTGATCGAGGAGCCGTCGGTCTGGGGCGTCCAGGACCTCGGCTACGACGGCGTGGTGATCCGGGTCGCGCTGAAGACCGCTCCGCTGGAGCAGTGGAGCGTCGCCCGGGAGATGCGGGAACGGATCAAGGCCCGCTTCGACTTCGAGGGGATCGAGATCCCCTTCCCGCAGCGCGTCGTCTGGCACCGCAGCGAGGACTCGCAGCGAGACGGCATGCCGCAGGGCGAGGAGGCCGGGCAGCCCGTGTGAGCTGCCCGGCCCGCCCTCGGGTCAGGCCAGGGACGCGTCGAGCGTGATCGTCGTACCGGCCAGAGCCTGGCTCACCGGGCAACCCGCCTTGGCCGCCTCGGCGATCTTGACGAAGTCGTCCTCGGACATCCCGTCGACCTGGCCGCGGACCGTCAGCTCGATGCCGGTGATCCCTTTGCCCGGAGTGAACGCGACCTCGGCGGTCGTGTCCAGCGCCTGGGCGGGGTTGCCGGCGTCGGCGAGTCCCTTGGAGAGCGCCATGGAGAAGCAGGACGAGTGCGCCGCCGCGATCAGCTCCTCAGGGCTGGTCTTGCCGTCGGGCGCCTCGGCTCGCGCGGGCCAGGAGACGTCATAGGTGCCGAGTCCGCTGGACTCGAGCGTCACCTGGCCGGCCCCCTCGAACAGGGTGCCCTCCCAGTGGGTCTTCGCGGTGCGGGTGGTGCTCATCAGGACATCACTCCTCGAGATCGGTGGACGCCTGCGATCCTTGCACGCCGGTGTGGAGCCGCCCAGACCGATCGGCACAATGGTCACGTGACTTCACACCCCACGAACCCAATCGCTGCGTCGCGGGGACCCCGATGACTCACCCCACGAACCTGCTCGCTGCGCTCGCACGTCCGCGGGGACCCCGATGACGTTCTACGAGGAAGTCGGCGGTTACGAGACCTTCCGCACCATCGTGGCCAGGTTCTACGAGGGGGTGGCCAAGGACGAGGTGCTCCGCCCGCTCTACCCCGAGGAGGACCTCGGGCCCGCGGAGGAGAGGTTCCGGAACTTCCTGGTGCAGTACTGGGGCGGTCCGACGACCTACTCCGACCAGCGCGGTCACCCGCGGCTGCGGATGCGGCACGCCCCGTTCGCGGTGACGCCGGCGGCCAAGGACCGGTGGCTGGTGCACTTCCGGGAGGGCCTCGACGCGGCCGACCTGACGCCCGAGCAGGACGCGCAGTTCTGGGACTACGTCACCCACGCGGCGCAGTTCATGGTCAACACGTTCGACGAACCGGCCGAGCTGCGCTGACCCACCGTCCCAAGCGCTGCCGTCAGTACCCGTAGCCAGGGAGCGGGTCGGTCCGCCACAGGTCGGAGTGCTGCTCGACCCAGCGCAGGGCGTCGCGGTGGCCGAACTCGGAGGCCGCGGCGAAGAAGTCGGGGTCGAACATGAGGTAGGAGAGAAGCTCGCCCTGGAGCGGGCTGTCGCTGCCGAGCAACCGGTGCATGACCTGCAGGTCGGGATCGCCGAAGGTGCGCAGCAGCGAGCCGTGGTTGGCGCGGAAGACCTCCATCGCGGTGCGGGCGAGCTCCGTGCCGTCCTCGGGGGCGATGGCGACGTACGGAACCGTGCGGTACGCCGACTTGCCCCGCGCCTCGCGGTGGCGCTCGAGGACCGGAGCGAGCTCGGGGTCACCCGTCATCACATTGAGCTCCGCGAGCCGCCGCAGGTCGTGTCGCAGCGGGTCGTCCATGACCGCACCGAGCAGGGTGGCGCCGGCGTCCCCCAGGTCGACGGGGACCCGGTCCAGGTCGGAGTCCGCGTCTGGCGGGTGCAGCCCTCCCGTGCCGATCACGACCAGGCGATCGGCACCGAGCTCGAGCGCCGGTGCGAGCGGCGTACGACGGCGGGTGGCGCCGTCGACGTACCACCCTGCGGCTTCGGCGGGCTCGTCGACGTGCACGGACGGGAACAGCACCGGGATCGCCGCTGAAGCCATCAGGTGGTCGACGTCGAGCCGGGTGGCGACGAAACGCCCGTGGGGCTCGGGCGTCGAGCGCGGTACCGGGGAGGCGGACTCGGTGAACACGATGACCCGGCCGGTCCGGACGGAGGCCGCCACGACGCTCGCGGACTCGATCACACCGTCCTCGACGTTGCGGTGCAGCGTCTCCCAGTCGATCGACTGCGAGAGCGTCTTGGCGAGTGGCTGGCTTCCGAACAACCCACGGAGTCGGAAGCCCGACAGGCCGAAGGTCTCCGACGTGTAGCGCGCGAGCACCTCCGGCACCTGCCGCCACAACGGCCGCATCACGTTCGGCTTGGTGGTCTGGCCGAGCATGCTCCTGAGCCGCGCCATCTGCTCCTCCGGCTCCAGGTTGGCCGTCGCGCTCAGAGCGGCCGTGAGCAGTCCCCCGGCACTGGTGCCGACCAGCAGCCGGGGCCGGACGACCACGTTCTGCCAGCGCCGGGAGCAGGACCCCCAGGGCGCCCACCTGGTAGGCCGAGCGGGCCCCACCCGCGTCGAGGACCAGAGCCACCCGGGTCACGAGACAACCCCGAGAAGCCGCTCCTTGTAAGCAGCCGGCGGCGGTGTTGCCCTGCCTGTCGCCGGGTCGAAGAAGACCATCGCCACCCGGGCGCGGGACAGGACGGTGTCGCCGTCGCAGATCTCGGACTCGATGGTCATGGACCGGTCCCCGACCCGGGAGATCCACGGACCAGGCATCGTAGGGCTCGGGGCGGAACAGGATCGGCACCTTGTAGTCGACATCGGTCTGGGCGACGACCATCGAAGGTTCGGGCGTGCCGTCGGGCATCCCCTTCCAGAGCCGCGCGGTCATCAGGATCCGCGCCTCCATGAAGTACTCGAAGTACTTCACGTTGTTGACGTGGCCGTAGACGTCGACATCGGAGAACCTCACGTGCACGGGGTAGTGGCCGAGCTTGTCGTGCCTGGGCGTCGTGAACGACGTACGCCGCTGCGGATCCTGGGGTTCGAGGAACGTCTCCAGCGCCGCCTTCTCGTCCGAGCTGAGTCGGCGCGGCCGCTCGCTCGAGAACACGTACGGCGTGAGGACCGTGGTCGCCTGCAGGTAGACGCGGCGTCCCTCGTCGGTCTCGTGGAAGACCTCGTAGGCGAGCGTGAACGACGCGGCCCGGATCTCGGTCACCCAGCACTCGATGTCGACCGGCCGGAACCGGAACGACAGTGGCGCCCGGTAATGCACCTCGTGGCGTACGACGACCACCCCCTCGGCCAGCTCGCCGGTCTGGGCCGCGGGACCGTGGGTGCGCAGCATGTCGACCCGCGCCTCCTGGAGGTAGTCGACGTAGACGACGTTGTTGACATGTCCCTGCAGGTCCATGTCGGCCCAGCGCATCGGGCACTCGTAGCGGTGGCGCACGGGTCGATGCTGCCAGAACGGACGCCCGGCGATCGGTCCGGGCGACGGGTCTAGGGTTGGCGAGGCAGTTCCCCTTGCAGATCGGAGAGTCCCCCATGCCCGAGGCCGTGATCGTTTCCGCCGCCCGCTCCCCCATCGGACGCGCCAACAAGGGGTCGCTCAAGGACCTGCGTCCCGACGACCTGACCGCGACGATCATCAAGACGGCACTGGACAAGGTGGAGGGCCTGGACCCCAACACGGTTGACGACGTCTACCTCGGTTGCGGCCTGCCCGGCGGCGAGAGCGGCTTCAACATGGCGCGGGTCGTCAACACCCTCAACGGCATGGACGACGTGCCGGGCACCACCTTGACCCGTTACTGCGCCTCCTCGGTGCAGACCACGCGGATGGCGTTCCACGCGATCAAGGCCGGCGAGGGTGACGTCTTCGTCTCGGCGGGCGTGGAGACAGTGTCCCGCTACGCCAAGGGCACCTCCGACCACTGGCCGGACACGCAGAACCCGGTCTTCGGGGATGCCACGGCCCGGACCGCCAAGACCGCCGAGGGCGGCGTCGACTGGCACGACCCGCGCGAGGACGGCAGCGTCCCCGACATCTACATCGCCATGGGCCAGACCGCGGAGAACGTCGCCAGGCTGAGGGGACTCAAGCGCGAGGAGCTCGACGAGTTCGGCGTGCGGTCGCAGAACCTCGCCGAGAAGGCGATCAACGACGGCTTCTGGGCTCGGGAGATCACGCCGGTCACCACTCCCGACGGCACCGAGGTCTCCGGGGACGACGGTCCGCGGGCGGGCGTGACCCTGGAGGCGGTCTCCCAGCTCGACCCGGTCTTCCGTCCCGACGGCGTCGTCACCGCCGGCAACTGCTGCGCGCTCAACGACGGCGCTGCCGCGGTGGTGATCATGTCGGACACCAGGGCGGCAGAGCTCGGGGTCACCCCCCTCGCGCGGATCGTCGCCACCGGCGTGAGCGCCCTCTCCCCCGAGATCATGGGCCTCGGCCCCGTCGAGGCCACGAAGCGTGCCCTCGCCAACGCCGGGATGAGCATCGGCGACATCGACCTGGTCGAGATCAACGAGGCGTTCGCGGCGCAGGTCGTGCCGTCCTACCAGGACCTCGGCATCGATCTCGACCGCCTCAACGTCAATGGCGGCGCGATCGCGGTCGGCCACCCGTTCGGCATGACCGGCGCCCGGCTGCAGAACACGATGCTCAACTCCCTGGACTGGCACGACAAGAGCACTGGCCTGATCACGATGTGCGTGGGCGGCGGCCAGGGCATGGCACTCATCCTCGAGCGGATCTGACCCGAGCGCGCGCGATCACGCGTCGACGTACCCCGCGAACGACACGTCCCGGAAGGCGGCCAGCCGCTCCGCCTCCGCGTCGAGTCCGTCCGGTGGGTCGCCCCCGTCCCAGATCGTGACCGCGAGCCTGAGCTTCCGTCCCGCGGCGCGGGGCCGCCAGCTGCCGACGATCTCGTCGCCCGCGAGGATCGCCGCCGGGCCTGCCGAGGCTGCGCCAGAGGTCCTTGCGCGCGGCCGGGTCGGGCACGACCAGGTCCCGGTCCCGGCCCTGCAGGAACAGGTCGAACGGCCCGAGGAGCCGTACCACCCCCGTGCCTGCCGCCTCCCACAGCGCAGGCGCATCGTCGGCCAGGACGTCCAGCCGCCGGCCGTCGACCTCCACCGTCTCCACGTCCTCGGGCCATCGAGCCGCCACCTCGGCGACCGGTGCGTCGACGTAGCCCGCCACCAGCTTGGGCGTGGCCGGTCCGAGGAACCGCAGGACCCCGCGGACCGGGTCGAGCTGCGGCGGGACGCTGGCGGCGGGCCCGCGCCACCGCGGGATGCGTCGCAGCACCGGTGGCGACGTGTCGGGCTCGAGCTCCAGCCCGGCGCGCAGCGCCGCCAGCCGGAACGGTTGCTCGTAGGCGTGGACGGCGCCGCAGGGACGGCACTCGCGCAGGTACGGCGCGTCCAGCCGGCCCGTCAGCTGCGTGGACATCTCGCCCTTCACGACCGGCGTCGTCGCGATGTCGCGCATCTGCGCCGCGACCACGTCGAGGGCCTCCAGGACCGGGATCCCCGCAGCCTTCAGCGGGCGAGCAGCGTCGAAGATCCGCTTCGCCGCGTCGGCATCGCTCCACGGCGCGGTGGCGGCGGCGACAGCGGCGATCTCCGCGCGCCGGTAGAAGTGGGGGGCGCCGCGCAGGGTCCATGCCAGAGACAGGTCCTCCACCGGGACCGACGCACCCCGGATGACCAGCGCCCACGCGGCGCCGTCCGGGCCGGTGTCCTGGACGCCGAGGTCGAGCACGTCCGCGTCGGACCGTCCGTCGTCACGATGGAGCTCCTGCGCCCGGACGCGGAATCGCAGCACATCGGAGCGGCTCACCACCCTCATACCGGACATTCTCCCGCCTGCTGGTCCGGAAACTTGCCGCGCCGCGGTGAGTACGTCGATAGGCTTGGTGCATGACCGAGCCGGAAACGAAGTGGCTGGACGACCACCAGCAACGATCCTGGCGCGGTCTGGTGTTGGGCATGACCCTGCTGATGGATCGCCTCGACCACGACCTCCAGCGCAAGTTCGGAGTCTCCATGACGGAGTACGAGATCCTGGTGCGGCTCTCGGAACGCGAGGGACGGCAGATGCGGATGGCCCAGCTGGCCGACGCCATGGCCCACAGCCGGAGCAGGGTCACGCACACGGTCGGCCGGCTGGAGAAGGCGGGGCTGGTGACGCGCAACAAGTCACCGGAGGACGGTCGCGGCGTCGTCTGCCACCTGACCGATCACGGCTTCGAGCTGCTGGCGCGGATGGCGCCGGACCACGTCAACGGTGTCCGCGACAACCTGGTCGACATCGTCGCGGCCGACGACTTCGACGCACTGGGTCGCGTGATGAACACCGTCGCCGACCACCTGGTCGCCGGCCATCCGGAGATGGAGATTCGCTAGTTCCGCGCCGAGCGCGGAACTAGACCGAATCTCGGTCGAGCGAGCGCGCGGCCGAGCCTGCGAGGCCGCGACCGCGTGTCGAAACCCGGTGAGACGAAAGCAGACCTGCCCGGCCCCTAGGGCCGCGTCAGCCGCCGGTGCGTCACCCGGTGCGGCCGCGCCGCCTCGGCACCCAGCCGCTCGACCTTGTTCTCCTCGTAGGCCGCGAAGTTGCCCTCGAACCAGAACCACCTGGCGGGGTCGTCGTCGTCGCCCTCCCACGCGAGGATGTGGGTGGCCACCCGGTCGAGGAACCACCGGTCGTGCGACGTGACCACGGCGCAGCCCGGGAACTCGAGCAGCGCGTCCTCCAGCGAGGACAGGGTCTCGACGTCGAGGTCGTTGGTCGGCTCGTCGAGCAGCAGGAGGTTGCCGCCCATCTTGAGGGTCAGCGCGAGGTTGAGCCGGTTGCGCTCACCACCGGAGAGCACGCCCGCCTTCTTCTGCTGGTCGGGACCCTTGAAGCCGAACGACGCGACGTAGGCCCGGGAGTTCATCTCGAAGTTGGCGACCTTGATGAAGTCGAGTCCGTCGGAGACGACCTCCCAGACGTTCTTCTGGCCGTCGATGCCGCCGCGGCTCTGGTCGACGTAGGAGATCTTCACCGTCTGGCCCACGTCGAGCTCGCCCTCGTCGGGCTGTCTCCTGGCCGGTGATCATCCGGAACAGCGTGGTCTTGCCGACGCCGTTGGGGCCGATGACACCGACGATGCCGGCGCGCGGCAGGGTGAAGGACAGGTCGTGCATGAGGGTGCGTCCGTCGAAGCCCTTGCCGAGCTTCTTGGACTCCAGCACCACGTCACCGAGCCTCGGACCGGCCGGGATGTTGATCTCGGAGGTGTCGATCTTGCGCATCCGGTCGGCCTCGGCCGCCAGCTCTTCGTACCGCTGGAGGCGGGCCTTGCTCTTGGCCTGCCGGGCCTTGGGGTTCGAGCGCACCCACTCGAGCTCCTTCTCCAGCATCCGCGCCCGCTTGACGTCCTTGGCACCCTCGATCTTGAGGCGGTCCTTCTTGGTCTCCAGGTAGGTGGAGTAGTTGCCCTCGTAGGGGTGGGTCTTGCCCCGGTCGAGCTCGAGGATCCACTGGGCGACGTTGTCGAGGAAGTACCGGTCGTGGGTGACGGCGAGGACGGCGCCGGGGTACGACGCGAGGTGGTTCTCCAGCCACTGCACCGACTCGGCGTCGAGGTGGTTGGTGGGCTCGTCGAGCAGCAGCAGATCCGGCTGCTGGAGCAGGAGCTTGCACAGCGCGACGCGGCGACGCTCACCACCCGAGAGCCGGTCGACGAGCCAGTCGCCGGGCGGGCAGCGCAGCGCGTCCATGGCCTGGTCGAGACGGCTGTCGAGGTCCCAGGCGTTGGCGTGGTCGAGCTCGGTCTGCAGGTCGCCCGCCTCGGTCGCGACCTTGTCCTGGTCGGCGTCGGGGTCGCCCATCTTCATGTAGAGCTCGTCGAGCCGGGCCATCTTGCGTCTTGATCTCGCCGACTGCCTCCTCGACGTTCTCGAGGACGGTCTTGCCCTCGGTCAGCGGAGGCTCCTGCTGGAGCATCCCGACCCGCGCCTCGGGGTCGAGGATCGCGTCGCCGTTGCTGGGGTGGTCGAGGCCCGCCATGATCTTGAGCAGGGTGGACTTGCCGGTGCCGTTGGGCCCGACGACGCCGATCTTCGCCCCGTGCAGGAACGACAGGGTGACGTTGTCGAGGACGACCTTCTCGCCGTGGGCCTTGCGCACGTTTCGCAGGGTGAAGACGTAATCAGCCATGATCCCCGACCCTACGCGGGAAGCCCGCCCGGAACCGATTCGGGGCGGCGCCCGGGACCGGGTCGCCTAGGCCGCAGACCGCTCGTCGGTTCCGCCGCGCTCGACCACGTCCGAGGGGGCCGAGGACTCCTGGACAGGAGCCGACTGCTCCGGCCGGGGGCCCTTCGTGAACTGGCTGGTGCCCCGATTGAGGTCGTGCCCCACGAACGTGGCATCCACGGTCAGGGACGACACCTCGATACCGGCCTTGTTGGTCCAGACCTCGGCGTTGAGCCGCCCGAAGACGACGACCGGGTCGCCGCGGCGCAGCGAGGCGGCGCAGTGGTCGGCGAGGTTGCGCCAGGCGTTGACGGAGTACCACTGGGTCTCGCCGTCGACCCAGCTCTCCGACTTCTTGCTGTAGCGGCGGGGCGTGCACCCGAGCCGGAAGCTCGCCACGGACGACTCCCCCGCCTGCCGCACGGTGACGTCGCTGCCGAGCCAGCCCTGGAGGGTGACGAGGGATTCGTTCAAGGTCTTCTCCTTCTGTGTGCGTGTTGCTGCGTTCTCGGTCGTCGACCACGCTGAGGGTTGGCGCCGACGCGCGGGAGCCGATCCGGCCGGATCTGTGGAGAGCGCCGGTGTGAGGGTCGCCTGTGGACGGCCACTGGCCCCGGTGGGTGAGCGCTGAGCTGCCGATGAGCGGCTGAGCCACCTTCAGTTGAAAATGCCCACGGCTACGCTTCGCGGGTGACCCCGGAGGAAGTCGGTCAGTATGCGGAGTCGCTGCCGCAGGTCAAGCGCAAGGGAACCGAGGCGCGTCCGGCGTGGTACGTCCATGACCGCTTGGTCGTGCGCCTGCACGACCCGAACACGCTCGTGATCCGGGTCCCCCTGAGCAAGCGAGAGTCGCTGCTCGAGACCTACTCGGACAGTTTCGGCGTGCCGCCCAGCATGGAGGCACATCACAAGGTCGAGGCCTATCTCGATCGCGCACAGCCTGGGGCCGTGCGCGTTGCCATCGACCTTGCTTGGGAGATGCAGTCTCGCTGAGTCGCTAGGGAGTCAGTGCCCGGGTGATCTCGGCCGCATGGGCCGGGCGGGCCTGGGCGTGGCTGCTCCCAGCCCACAGGTGGGCCACCTGCTTGTCGCCCGCGGTCGCCGCGGCCTTCCGCAGTGGTGCGGTCACGTGATGAAGGTGTGGGTAACCGGCCGGCGCGTCCTGGTGAGCGCGGATGAAGTCGTTGGCGAGGCCGCGTGCCCAGCGGCCGGTGTACGCCCGAGTGAGCGCGGTCTCGGCCAGTGCCGGGTCCTGGATTGCTGCTCGGTGAGTCGGGTTGGTGCCCGCTTCGTCCGCGAGCAGGTAGGCAGTGCCGACCAGCGCTGCCGCGGCCCCGGCCTCGATCACGGACCGCACCCCTTGCGCGTCGTGAATGCCGCCTCCCGCGACCAACGGCACGCCGACGGCGGCTCGCACCGCTGCGACCAGGTCGAGCAACGGCGTCTCATCAGGAACCGCTTCTAGTTGCCAGGAGCCTCGGTGACCACCAGCTCGGGGACCTTGTACAGCCAGCGAGGCGGCGCCCCGCGCAACCGCTTCTCGCGCCTCAGCCACCGTGGTCACCGTGACCCCGGCGTGCACCTCGAGGTCAGCCAGCTGGCCAAGGACACGCGCGCTCGGGCAGCCGAACGTGAACGTCACCATGTCGGGTCGTGCGTCGTACACGAGCTCGAGCTTCTCTCGCCAGGCGTCGTCGTCCCATCGGGACTCACCCAGGGCGACATCGAACTGGGCTGCCAGAGGTTCCAGCGAACGGCGGTAGGCATCGATAGCGCTCGCGTCCGGCTGATAGTGCTCGACCACGAAAAGGTTCACCCCGAAGGGCGCCGTCGTCAGCGCCCTGACAGCTTCCAGGTCAGCTGCCACCGCCTCGGGTGGCTTGTAGCCGGCGGCGACAAAGCCGAGTCCGCCGACATCCGACACTGCCGCGGCGAGAGCCGGCGTTCCCGGACCGCCAGCCATCGGCGCGCCGATGATGGGCAAGCTCAGCTCGCGAAGGTCCAGCACATTGACACGCTAGTGGTCCGGTCAGCGTTTGAGCGCCTGCGCCAACCCGGCGCGGACGGCGGCGTACGCCTCGAGCTCGGCCTCGACCGGCTTGACCACCAGCTCGTCGGAGACACCACGGATCGCCTCCCGGAGCCGGCGGTCGGCCGAGCGCGCCCGGCGCCGGGCGGTCCATGCCACCAGCAGCCGACAGACGAGGGCGAGCAGCAACCCGGCAGCGACCCCGCCGAGGAGCATCAGCGTGGGGACGGGGACACCGCGGTAGGCCGGTGTCTCGGGCGCGGGCAGCTGGAGGTAACCCATGCCCGCCAGCATCCCGAGCCAGCCGGCACCCACGACGGCGGTCAGGATCAGCAGCCACTGGAGGGCCTGGACCAGCCCGGCCCACCCTGGGATCCGGTCCACCCCGAGGTCGGTCGCCGCGAGTGCGCTGTCCAGCCGGTCCCCGAGATCGTCGAGCCTGGAGAGGGAGGCAGCGCGGATGGCCAGGGCCCACGGCCGCGTCAGCTCGGTCGACACCTCGTCGGCGAGGGCCCGCACCTCCGTGTCGACCCGGGCGCGCTGCACCTGGGTCGGCTGCGGCACCGACGTGCGGGCCCGGGCGGTGAGCTTCCTCCCACCCCTGCCGAGGTCGAGGTGGAGGCGCTTGAGCGGATCGGGCCGGAGCCGCGAGAGCCACGAGGTGACCGGCCAGCCGGTGGCCCGGTTGGCGCGCAACCGCGTGGACTGCTCGACGGCATGTACGACGGTGGGGACCCCGGCCGCCTCGGCGAACGCGTCCTCCAGGCCAGCCACCCGGCTCTTGGCGAGGGTCATCGGCCGTCCCGAGCCCGACACCTCCTTCAGCCGGCGGGCGGCGGCCGTGATGTCGGCGTCCAGGCGGGCGCGGGCCGACTTCTTGGCCGCGACCCGGTCGGAGATCTCGGCCCGGAGCTCTGGGATCCCGGCCATCGTGCGGGCGCTGGCGGCGAACACGGGCACGGCGCCGAGCCCGTCGGCCTCGAGGAGGCGGCGCACGTCGGCGACCATCGACTCGCGCCCGGACTCCGGCACGGTGTCGATGTGGTTGAGCACCACCAGCATCACGTCGGCGTGAGTGGCCAGCGGCGCGAGGTACCGGCCGTGGATGGCAGCGTCGGCGTACTTCTGGGGATCCAGCACCCACACCAGCAGGTCGGCGAGCTTGACCAGGCGATCGACCTCGAGGTGGTGGGCGACCTCGGTCGAGTCGTGGTCCGGCAGGTCGAGCAGTACGACGCCCTCCATGGAGGTGTCCTCGCGGCCGGTGTCGAGCATGGATCCCCGTGTGGCCTGGTGGCGGGCGGGGATCCCGAGCCACTCGAGCAGCTCCGGCGCCCCCTCCTCGCCCCAGACGCACGCCGTGGTGTGGGAGGTCGTGGGCCGGCGCACGCCCACCGCGGCCAGGTCGAGGCCGGTGAGCGCGTTGAAGGTGGACGACTTCCCGGAGCCGGTGGCACCGGCGATGGCGACCACGGTGTGGTCGGCCGAGAGCCGCAGCCGGTTGGACGCGCGGTCGACGACGCCGCGGGCGTGCTCGACGAGGGCGTCGTCGAGCCGGCCCTGCGCGGCGCGGGTCGCGGCGTCGAGCCCCTCGAGGCGCGAGCCGATGCCGGAACCGCGGGTGACCAGCTTCCTGGCCCCTTCCAGAAGTGACGTCATTTGCTTTCCCGGGCAGCGAAGCGCAGGTCGTCGATCCGCCGGGCGGCGTCCCGCAGCCGGTCCGGCACGTCGGAGCCGACGTCGAGGCTGTCGAGAAGGTCGGTGAAGCGGCGGCGCTCGACGTCGAGCAGCTCCCGCACCCGGGTCTCGAGGTCCTTGCGTGCACGCTCGGCGAGGGTGCGCACGGCCTGGTCGCCGAACACCGCTTCGAGCAGCTTCTGGCCGATCACGGCCGAACCGCCGGCGATGCCCGCCTCGGCACCGGTGACGCCGGCCGTGTGGGCGAACACCACGACCATCAGCGCGACCGAGAGCCCGTTGACGCCGTAGGCGAGGAACCGCGCCGTGCCGCGCTTCTCCGCGCCCTCGGTGCGGACCATCTCCAGGACGTCGTGCTGCCAGTCGCGGACCGCGCGCTCTGCGCGGCGACGGAAGTCGCGCGAGGCCCGGCCGAGGTCCTCGCCGGCATCGGCGAGCAGCGCCTGGCCGGCCGACAGCGACTGCCACGACGCCTCGGAGCGCTCGGCGGCCGCCTCGGCGTGCTCCAGGATCAGGGTCTCGAGCCCGGACTCCACGGCCACGGTCACCCGTTCCGCCTGCTGGGGCCTGCCCCTGACGGCGTTGACGATCCGGTCGCGCAGCCACCCGACGCGGGTCTCGAGCGACTTCAGCAGCTCACCCGTCCCGACGAACTCCTGCCACCGCGCCAGCACCTCTCCGCGCAGCAGCGTGCCGTCGGCCGAGGCCTCCCCCACCTGCCGGATCGCGTCGTCGTAGGCCTTGTCGACGTCCTCGCGCAGCCGGCGGTGGACACCGACCTGCTCGGTGGCCGCGTCGGCCACGGCGTGGGTACGACGGGCGAGGGTGCGGATCGCGCCGTCCATGGTCTGCTTCACCACCATCGCTCGGGCCTCCGCATCGGCGGCCAGGGCGTCCAGCCACCCGCGCACCTCGGCGACCGCGTCCGCGGGCAGGAGGCCGTCGGCGTCGACCGCACCCTCGCCGACCACGAACAGCGGGGAGTCCTTCAGCCCGCGGCTGGCCAGCATCCGGGCGAGGTGGGTCGGCACGGTCTCGGCCGCCTCACGCGGGGTCCGGTCGAGGACGATCGCGACGGCGGCGCTGCGCTCGGCCGCCTGGCGGAGAAAGTCCCACGGAACCTGGTCGGCGTAGCGGGCAGCCGAGGTGACGAACAACCACAGGTCGGCCGCGGCCAGCAGCTGTGATGCAAGGGTGCGGTTGCGCTCCTCGACCGAGTCGATGTCCGGGGCATCGAGGATGGCCAGTCCGGCAGGGACGGTGTCGGACTCGACGAGCTGCAGGGCTTCGGGGTCGGTCGTGGCGCGGTGCACCCGCTCGAGGTCGGGGAGCAGCGCGTCCTCCCCGAACCAGTCGGCGTCGTCGGGATGGTGCACCAGCACCGGGGATCGCGTCGTCGGCCGCAGGACCCCGGTCTGGGTGACCGGACGGCCGACGAGCGTGTTCACCAGCGTCGACTTGCCGGCACCGGTCGAGCCTCCGACGACGGCGAGCAGGGGCGCGTCGATCGTCATTGCCCGGGGGATCACGTAGTCCTCGAGCTGGTCGATCATCTCCCGCCGCGAGACGCGCGCCTCCGCCGCACCCGGGAGCTCCAGCGGCAGGGTCGCCGACTGGAGCGCCTGACGCAGCCGGACGAGGGCGGTCAGCATCGCCGCACCCTCATCCCGTCCCACCTCGCTCGACGAGTCTCGGGTCATCGGTGCGGCACCACCTGTCCCGGGAA
The DNA here is from genome assembly GCA_963841625.1 of uncultured Actinomycetota bacterium. GTDB lineage: Bacteria > Actinomycetota > Actinomycetes > Propionibacteriales > Nocardioidaceae > Nocardioides. The sequence goes on from CAWJDH010000009.1 coordinate 1,685,676, forward strand.
CGCCACATAGGGGCGCACCGCGTTGATCCGCTCGACGTACGCCTGACCCCGGGCGGCGAAGTCGGCGGGTGCGGTGCCGCGGAGGTAGCGGTGGTGCAGGAACCCGAGCTCGATCAACGCCTGCTGGTAGTCCTCCATCGCCTGCTCGGCCGGCCTCCCGCCGTGCTGCCGGGCGAAGGCCCTGGCCTGACGTCGGCCGCTGAGGTGCACCACCCAGTCGATGTCGGTGGCGGGGATCAGGCCGCGCCGGGCTGCGTCGTGGAGCGCGGCATCGAGCATCCGGCGCTCCGACTTCCGCCACCAGATGGCGAGGCAGAGCATGACGATGAACGCCGGCACCATCAGCACGAAGTAGACCCCCACAAAGCCCTCGAGTCCGAAGAGCGACGAGCTGTTCCACGTGGCATGGGCGACCACCGCCAGGAAGTAGCCGAGCAGCGGGGACACGACGCGCACGACCTTGCTGCGGGAGGCGACCGCGATGCCGACGCCGATGCCGATGAACGAGGTGAACAGCGGGTGGGCGAAGGGGCTGAACAGGCAGCGGACGACGAAGACGCTGGTCACCGCCCCGGTGCCGCCGGGGCCCATCCCGTCGGTGCCGTTGTAGGCGGCCGCGAGGTAGAGGACGTTCTCGACGAAGGCGAAGCCGATGCCGACCATCCCTGCGTAGACGAGGCCGTCGAGGATCCCGTCGAGCTCGGCCCGGCGCCACCACAGCAGCAGGAGCAGGAAGAGTCCCTTGCTGAACTCCTCGGTCATGGGGGCGACGATCGCCAGGCTCTGCGCTTCTGTGAAGCCGACGAAGAATCCGCCGAGTCCTTGAAGGAGCAGCGCGGCTCCAGTCGCGACGAACCCACCCCAGAGGAGGCCGAACGCCAACAGGCGCCTCGGCTCGGGCTCGTAGCGGTCCAGCCACAGGTAGGCGCCCACCAGCGGACCCACCGGCAGCGCGGCCAGCGCGGTCGCCAGCACCATCGACTTGGGAGCGCCGGAGAGGGCGATGAGCACCAGGATCGGCGCCGCGCCGAGGCACACCAGCACCGTCACGACGACGGTGAAGGTGATGCTGTTGCGGCGCGTTTGAAGCATGGCGGAAGCGTAGCCGCAGGTGGCCGTGGGCCTGCTCCCCCGGCGTACAGTGATCGCGTGACCGAAGAGACCACACCCGAGACAGCTCAGCCCCGGACGGAGTCGCACGACCCGAAGGTCCCGGAGGCCTGGCAGTCCTTCATGCGCACCGGCTGGGGGGAGCGCGTGCTCGACCTGCCGCCGCACCCGATCACCGAGCACGCCGCAGCCCGCCGGGCGCGGCTGGCCGAGGCCTTCCCCGGGGAGCGGCTGGTGCTCCCGGCCGGGACCTACAAGGTGCGCGCCAACGACACCGACTACCGCTTCCGCCCCGACACCGCCCACACCTACTTCTCCGGCAACCAGACCACCGACGCGGTCCTGGTCATCGAGGGCGACACGTCGGTGCTCTACGCCCGGCCCCGGTCCTCGCGCGAGACCGACGAGTTCTTCCGCGACCGGCAGTACGGCGAGCTGTGGGCCGGCCGGCGGCCGTCGATCCACGAGATGTCCGCCTCGCTCGGCCTCACGGTCCGGCACATCGACGAGCTGCCGTCCGCCCTGGAGGGCTCGGGCAAGACCCGCGTGCATCGGGGCATCTCCTCCACCGTCGACGGCCTGGTTGCCGCCGACACGTCACGCGACGAGGACTTCGCCCGGGTGATCTCGGAGATGCGCCTGGTCAAGGACGCCTGGGAGGTCGGCGAGCTCCAGGAGGCTTGCGACATCACCACCCTGGGCTTCGAGGACTCGGTCCGCGAGTGGCCGCGGGTCCTCGAGCACGGCGAGCGGTGGATCGAGGGCACGTTCTTCCGCCGCGCCCGCGCGATGGGCAACGACATCGGCTACGACTCGATCGTCGGCGGCGGCAAGCACGCCACCACGCTGCACTGGATCGACAACTCCGGACCGATCACCCCTGGCGAGATGGTGCTCCTCGACATGGGTGTGGAGGGACGCAACCTCTACACCGCCGACGTGACGCGGACGCTGCCGGTCGACGGCCGCTTCACCGAGCTCCAGCGCGAGCTCTACGACCTCGTGTACGCGGCGCAGGAGGCCGGCATCCAGGCGGTTCGCCCGGGCGTGGACTTCCGCGCACCGCACCGGGCGGCGATGGAGGTACTGGCACACGGGCTGGCCGATCGCGACCTGCTGCCGGTCTCCGTCGACGAGGCACTCTCTCCCGACAGCAAGGTCTACTCGCGGTGGACCCTCCACGGCACCAGCCACATGCTCGGGATGGACGTCCACGACTGCGGCCGCGCCTCGGACGAGGCCTACACCGAGGGCCGGCTGGCTGAGGGCATGGTGCTCACCGTCGAGCCTGGCCTGTACTTCCAGGAGGACGACCTGCTCGTCCCGGAGGAGCTGCGCGGCATCGGCATCCGGATCGAGGACGACATCCTGGTGACGGCCGACGGCTACGCCAACCTCTCCGTCGCCCTCCCCCGCACTTCCGCCGACGTCGAGACCTGGATGGGCAACCTGATCAGCGGCTGACCTGTCGGGAGACACCCATCCGGAGTCGGCGCGGCGCCGAATGACGAGTTGTGGCGTGCGTGACCGGCGCGCGCCGTCTGGTCGAGGATGAGGAGCTGCCGGTGCGAAGGATCGCCATCCTCGCTGGCCGTGGCCGCTGTCTGCGGTCGCGGCGCTCATCCCGGCGGTCTCGTCCGTGTCGTCCTCCGCCGCGCCCGAGTCCGGCTCGGCGTACCGGCTGCTCCAGATGAACCTGTGCCTCTCGGGGCAGGCCGGCTGCTACAGCAGCGCCACCTACGCGTCGATCCTCGACGAGGCCACCGGCCAGATCGCCGACCGGCGAACCGGAGGCGGTGACGCTCAACGAGGTGTGCAGCGCCGACGTCGCCGAGCTGGCCCGGCGCACCGGCTACGAGCTGAGGTTCGCCGGAGTCGACTACGGCGGGACGCCGCTGCCCTGCATCGACCCCCGGGGGCGGGGCCTGTTCGGGATCGCCGTCCTCACGAAGGACGACATCCAAAGCTCGCAGGACCGGGCCTTCGCGGCTCAGGCGGACCCGGAGGAGCGCCGATGGCTGTGCGCCACCACGGACGGCGGGACCACCGTGTGCACGGCGCACCTGAGCACGCGGTACTCGGATGGTGAGCGTGTCGCCAACGACTCCGAGTGCCGCGAGCTCCGCCACATCCTTGCCCGTCGGGCGGGCCTCGGCACCACCTTCTTCGGCGGCGACGTCAACCGTCAGACCTCCTGCGCCCCCGCCACGATGTGGGCAACGCACGACGCTGACGCCACCCAGTCGGCCGGCGTCCAGCACATCTACGGGAGCGGGTCCCTGGACGAGCCCTCCGTGTCGGTGACGGAGGCGACGTACACGGACCACGACTTCCTCCTCGCGGCTACGGCCGGCACACCGACCGGCTGAGAGGCCGTGGTCAGTCGCTCACGGCCTCGTGGACCTGATCGAGCATTGCTTGCTCGCCCTCGCTGACCTGCTTCGCCCCGAATCCCATGAAACCCCCGTCCTTGGCGGCCTCAGCCGCTGCCTGCGCGCTCGCCACCAACCAGGCTCCGAACGCCGCCGTCTCCTCAGGGGTCGCCCCGGTCGCGACGAGCGCCTTGACCTCGCGAAGCTCTTCGAGCACCTGCCCTCCGGGCGCCTCGCCCCTGGTGGGCTTGTAGCCCTTGAGGGGGTGCCTTCTCTCCTGGGCCATGGCCTGGATCTCCAGCGCCACCTCGGCCAGGAGTTGTTCGCGGCTCGGGGGATTGGTGGCGGACTTCATCGTTGCCATCGTCTCCTTGGCTGCCTCGATGGGGCCGCCTGGATCGGCCAGCGAGATGGCCAGACCCGCCACAAAGGGTGCGCGCACGATCCGGGCCCAGTCCTCCTCGGAGAAGTCACTCTTCGTCGTCACGACCGTCTTCCTTTCCAGAGTCACGCGGGGTTCTTCATGCCACGGCAGGCAGGTGCCGAAAAGATCGCCGACGGTCAGGTCAGGTCACCTCACCTGATTCGGGTGGAGCCCACCCTCTGCCCGGCTCACCCGGTTGAGGGGAGGCCGATACGGCGAGCACCGGCAAGGGTGTGCGCTACCCGACCGTCTCGTCCCACCCATGCTCGGAGGTGGACCATGCCCCCGATCGGCGTACCCCGGGCTGTGAGCCGTGCCTCGGTCCTGCTGGCGGCCATGCTGCTGCTCGTCTCCTGCGGCGGAGGCGACGGTGGCGAAGGTGCCCGGCCCAGCATCTCACCGACCCGGACGCCGACCGCGACGCTTCCCAGTCCGGAGCTGCCCAGCGTCACCCGGTCGCCCACCCGCACCGCCAGCCCGGAGCGACCCAGCCCCACGCGCTCCCCCACCCGCACGGCCAGCCCGGAACAGCCCAGCCCCACCCGGACCCCTGAGCAGACCGAGGGGCCGGCGCAGCCGACCCCCGCACCTCCCCCCGAACAGACCGACAGCCCGGACGCGCCCCTCACCGAGGGCGGCCCTGCCCTGCCGACGCCGCGCCCCACCGCGACGGAAACGCCCCTCCCGGACTCGACGGAGGCCCAAGACGAACCGCCCGCCACGGACGACGGCGTCCCGCCCTGGGTGTGGTGGCTGCTGGCCGCGTTGATCCTCGGATCTGCTGTCGCCATCCCGCTGGTGGTGCGGGCACGGCGCCGGAACGCCTGGCGGCGGGAGCTCGCCGGCGCCGCGGGTGAGCTCGCCTGGCTCGCTCGTGAGCTGCTGCCCGGCCTGAGACAGGTCGGCTCCCGTGAGCAGGTGGCCGGCGGGTGGACCGTGGGCCAGACCCGCGTAGCCGCTGCCGAGGACCACCTCACCGTTCTCGAGTCGACGGCGCCGGACGACGCCGGTCGGCAACGCGCCCGGTCGCTGCGGGACGCCTCGCGGCAGGCGCGCAGCCGGATGCAGTTGCTCACCGCGCCGGGGCCGGACGACACCTGGGCACTCGACCTGGACGTGATCATCGCCGAACTTGAACAGGCGCTGCGGGGGGATCCTCAGCCAGACTGAGCCCGCGTTACCGCCGGCCCCCGCCTTCCTCGGCCGCCCACAGCGCCGCTCCCACGATGCCCGCTCTGTTCTGCAGCTTCGCAGGCACGATCTCGGTCTCGACGTCGATCAGGCGCACGAACCTGTCGGCGTGCTTGCTGACCCCGCCGCCCAGGACGATGAGGTCCGGCGAGAACAGCTTCTCCAGGGTGCGGTAGTAGGTCGTCAGCCGGTCGGCCCACTTCGACCAGGACAGATCGTGCTTCTCCCTGACCGAGTTGGCAGCTGACTTCTCCGCGTCCTTGCCGTTGATCTCCAGGTGACCCAGCTCTGAGTTCGGCACCAGCACTCCGTCGTAGACGAGGGCCGACCCGATCCCGGTGCCGAGCGTGGTGAGGATGACCAGGCCGCGGCGACCCGCTGCCGCGCCGTACCGCACCTCGGCCAGGCCCGCCGCGTCGGCGTCGTTGACGACGTGTACGTCGCGGCCGGTCGCGTCGGTGAACAGGGCGTCGGCATCCGTACCGATCCAGGCGCGGTCGATGTTGGCGGCAGAGCTGGCCACGCCGTGCCGTACGACCGCCGGGACGGTGACACCGACCGAGCCAGCGCTGTCGGGAAAGCTGCCGATCAGCTCGACGAAGACCTCGGCCACCGCCTCGGGCGTGGCCGGCTGCGGCGTCTCGATCCTGACGCGGTCCCCGATGAACTCGCCGGTGTCCAGGTCCACGGGCGCTCCCTTGATGCCCGAGCCGCCGAAGTCGATCCCCAGGGGAATTGCGTCCATGCCGCTGATCTCCTCGCGTGATGCCGCCACGATCGATCCTGGATCCGGAAGGGTGGAGCCTCCGGCATACTACGTGCGGGGCAGCTCGAGGTCCGACCCTTGAGTGCGACCCTCCGCCTCCGTAGCTCAGCTGGACAGAGCAGCGGCCTTCTAATCCGCCGGTCACAGGTTCGAATCCTGTCGGGGGCACGCATGATTTTTTTTCGCCCAGTCCGCGGCGCCCCGGTACCGCTAGACGACGACCAGGCTCAACAGCATCACGAACGCCATCCCGACGACCGAGATCGCGGTCTCCATCACCGACCAGGACTTGATCGTCTGTCCGATGGTGAGCCCGAAGTACTCCTTCACCAGCCAGAAGCCGGCATCGTTGACGTGGCTGAAGAACAGCGATCCGCAGCCGATCGCCAGCACCAGCAGCGACAGCTCCGAAGACCCCAGCCCAGTCGCGGCACCGGTGACAATGCCCGCGGCCGTGATCGTGGCGACCGTGGCAGAGCCAGTGGCGAGCCGGACGCCGACCGCGACCAGCCAGCCCAGCACCAGCACGGAGATCCCGGTCCCCTCCGCCCAGTCGCCGATGACGTCCCCGACTCCCGCGTCGACGAGCATCGCCTTGAAGCCTCCTCCCGCAGCGACGATGAGCAGGATGCCGGCGATGCCAGGCAAGGCGGAGCCGGTCGACTTCTCGACCTGGCTACGGTTCATGCCGGTGCCGAACCCCAGAGCGAACATGGCGACCAGAACGGCGGCCAACAGGGCGACCGCCGGGGTCCCGATGAACACCAGGAACTGACGGAGACCGTTCTCCTCGTCACTGATGGTCAGCTCGGCGATCGCTCGGGCAAGCATCAATATCACCGGCAGCGTGATGCTGATGACGGCCGCGAAGAATCCTGGACGACGGGTGACGCCCTCGGGCAGCGGCGAATCGGTGTGGATGCGGTCGTCGCCTTCCGCCGCGTCGCCCGAGGACAGCCCGGCCCCGGAGCCGCCGACGGGGTTGGTGGTGGGGCTGCCGGCGGGAACGTCGGACACCACGCCGGCGGCGACGGTGGTTGCGTGCGTCGGAACCCACTTCTCGACGAGCCTGGCGAGCAATGGGCCGCAGATGACAAGGGTCGGCGCCGCGACGAGGAGGCCGAAGAGCAGGGTCAGCCCCAGGTCGGCCCCGAGTGCGTCGATCGCGACGAGCGGCCCGGGGTGGGGCGGCACCAGGCCGTGCAGGATCGACAGACCGGCCAGGGCTGGGATCCCCACGCGCATGATCGGGATGTCCAGGCGCAGGGCGACCAGGATCACCACGGGCACGAGCAGGACCACCCCGACCTCGAAGAACAGCGGTAGCCCGAGCATCGCGGCGATCAGGGCCATCGCCCACGGCAACCCGGCCGGCCCGACGCGGCTGATGATCGTCTCCACGATGGTGTCGCTGCCACCGGAGTCGGCGAGCAGCTTGCCGACCATCGCTCCCAGCGCGATCAGCAGCCCCACCGACCCCACGGTGTCGCCGAACCCGACGGTGAAGCTTTCGACGATGGCGAGCGGCTCGACCCCGGCGACGGCACCCATCACCGCCGTGCCGAGCATCAGCGCCAGGAACGGGTGGAACTTCGCGAGGGTGATCAGCAGCACCACGGCGGCGATACCGAGGATGGCGGCCAGGATCAGCTGGCTGTTGGGAGCGTCGGTGAGATCGACTGCCTCCTCGGCGGCGAGTGTCACGGCGTGGAGGGTCACGGGTTCTCTCCTTCTGGTTGCAGCTGGAGGGCGGCGACGGCACGGGCAAGGACCTCGGCCGCACTGCCGTCGACCGAGACCTCGACGCCCGGCTCGTCGGGCTCGAGCGGCTCGAGCGTGTCGTACTGGCTGTGCAGCAGCGATGGGGGCATGAAGTGGTCCTGGCGGGCCCCGATCCGGGTCGCGACCAGGTCTTCCCCAGCAGCCAGGTGGCAGAAGACGACCTCGGGTCGCCCCTCGCGCAGCAGGTCGCGGTAGGCGCGTCGCAACGCCGAGCAGGTCAATACCCCGGAGCGGCCGGCCGCGATCTCCTCCGACATCCAGTCTCCGATGGTGCGCAGCCAGGGCCACCGGTCCTCGTCGGTCAGCGGCTGGCCCGAGGACATCTTGGCGAGGTTGGCCTCCGAGTGGAATGCGTCACCCTCGGCCAACGGCCACCGCATCAGCGTCGACAGCCCCTTGGCGACGGTGGACTTCCCCACGCCCGAGACGCCCATCACGACGACCTGACGCACACCAGTGGAGGGGGTCACGTCTCGCACGCTATCCCGGTACCCGGGTGGGCGCATCCAACTCACCCGTCGTGGCCCCAACCTCCGACAAGCACTCATGTGCGCGACCCGCCCACGGCATCTCCGGATCCGGACGTCTCGCAAACTACTCTGCTGCCCGTGCTGAACGCCCCGCAGACGATCGATCGACCGGTCCCGGACCGCGACGACCTCCTGATGGGCGCGACGGCCGATGTCGACTGAGACAGGGCGCGCGCCATCCAGGCACAAGTTCCGCCTCGACATCCAGGGGATCCGCGCCATTGCCGTGCTGCTGGTGGTGGCCAACCACATCGCCCCCGGCGCGCTTCCCGGTGGCTACATCGGGGTCGACGTGTTCTTCGTCGTCTCGGGCTACCTCATCACCACGCTGTTGGTGCGCGAGGCCGAGTCGAGCGGAAGCATCTCGCTTCGCGACTTCTACGCCCGCCGGGCGCGCCGGATCATTCCGGCCGCGACCCTGGTCACGATCGCCACGGTTGTCGGCTCGCTGCTCACGCTGGCGCTGCTACGCACGCAAACGGTCCTCACCGACGCAGTGTGGGCGACGTTCTTCGCCGCCAACATCCGCTTTGCGGCGACCGGAACCGACTACTTCGCTCAGGGCGAGCCGCCCTCGCTCCTGCGGCACTACTGGTCGCTCGCCGTGGAGGAGCAGTTCTACCTCGTGTGGCCGGTGCTGTTGGTGCTGTGCCTGGTGTGGGTGCACCGCCGGGGCGGCCTGCGTGGTGGTGCAACCCTGCGGCGAACCGCCGGCGCACTCCTCGCCGCTGTCGTGGTGCTGTCACTGATCTGGTCGGCGTGGGACACCTACGCGTCTCCCGTGACGGCGTACTTCTCGACCTTCGCGCGTGCCTTCGAGCTGGGAATCGGCGCTGCCTGCGCGCTGCTGCCTCGAGGGCTGCGCCTGACGGGCCGTGCCCGCAACGCCTTGGCAATCGGTGGCCTCGGAGCCATCGGCGTGTCGACGCTCGTGCTCACCGGGGCCACGCCGTTTCCGGGTACTGCCGCGCTGCTGCCCGTCCTCGGCACTGCGGCTTTGATCGTCGCAGGCGAAGGAGAGCGCTCCACCGTCGTCGGCCGCACCCTGGCAGTTGGCCCGCTGGTGCTGATCGGTGACTGGTCGTACTCGATCTACCTCTGGCACTGGCCCGTCATCGTCCTGGTGCGCAGCAATCTCGGACCCGAGCGGTTCGGCAGCATCACCGTGAAGATCTTGACGCTCGCCGTGGTGTTCGCGCTCAGCTGGGCGACGTTCCGCTGGGTCGAGACCCCCTTCCGGAGTGGCCTCACCTGGCGCCGGACCGGCCGCGCGCTGCTCATCTACCCCGTCAGTGTCGGCGCCGCGCTCGCGACGGTGATGGTCGCCAGCCAGGTCCTGGGATACCAGCTGGGCGAATGGTCCGACGACCCGGCGATCGAGACCGCGGACTACGTGAGCCGCAACCTGGGTGAGGACTCCTACGTCGCCCTGGTCCGCGCGTCGGTGCTCGCGGCGAAGGACGAACGCGCGGTCCCCAGCGACCTGACGCCCGGCCTGCTCGATCTGCGCGGCCAGACTGCGTCGCTCGGCGAGTGCGACTACCGAACGGGCACCACGGAGCTGTGCCCGGTTGGCGATCCACAGGCCGAGCGCAGCATCGTGGTGCTGGGCGACTCCCGGGCCCGGGCCTTGTCACCGGCAGTCGAGGAGATCGGCCGCCAGCACGGCTACCGCGTCTACGTCCTCGTCTACAGCGGGTGCACCGCGACCGTGTTGAAGCAGGTCGACCGCCACACGGGCCGATTGTGGACCGGCTGTGAGGACTTCAAGGCCTGGGCAAGCCAGACCATCGCCGACCTCTCGCCTGATCTGGTCCTGGTCTCCACCACCGCCGGACAACTCGTCGATCCCGAGACCGGCGAGCGGCTCACCGACGAACGCTACGACTCCGCGCTCGAGCAGGGCTGGATCGACCTGTTCGAGGAGCTCAAGGTCGACGCCGACAAGGTGTTCGCATTCGGGAACACGCCCAAGCTGCCCCGGCCGACAGGTGTCTGCCTCAGTGACGGGAACCCGAATCTCGGCGATTGCGCGTTCCCACCAGCCGAGCACGCAATCCGCGAGTCCAGGTCATTGTTCGCCGCAGCAGAAGCGGCCGGCGCGGGCGTCGTGGACGCATCGAAGTGGTTCTGCTGGGAAGACCTCTGCCCCTCGGTCATCGGGAAGTACATCACCATGCGCGACTCCCACCACATGACCCCGGACTACAGCCGGTGGCTCGCAACGCCGCTGGCCGCCGAGCTCGGTATCGGCGGCCCTGACCCCGCTGGGACACACCGAGCGGCTTCCCGGCACCGCTGATCCGGCTCCGCACGTTCGAATCGTCCCAGCGTCATCGCGCGGGCGCCGGTTGACAGGTAGAAGACCAGCACGACGAAGCCGCGCCGACGAGCGGCACCAGGATGGTACGACGCGCCGCGCGGCCGGGTTCAGCGCTACGGCGACGCGGTCGTGGAAGCTGTCGGGCTCGGGCTGGGGGCTGGCGTCGGGGTCGGTGTCGGTGTCGGGGTCGGCTTGGGCGGCGGCGTCGGCTTGGGCGGCGGAGGCTTCGGCGGCGGCGGAGGCTTCGGTGGCGGGGGAGGCTTCGGGTCAGGGTGCGAATTCGGAGCCGGCGCCGGCGGTGGCTTCGGCTGGGAGTTCGTTCCGCCCTCGTTCGCGGCGTCGACGCCGCCGTTCCCCGGCGGCCTCTCGTCGCGCGTGGCCTTCTTGTCCTTCTCGGCGTTCTTGTCCCGCTTGTCCTTCTTGTGCTTCCCGGGCTTGTCGAGCTCGGGATGCGGGTGCGGAACCGGAATCAGCAGCAGCTCGGGGACCCCGGTGGTCTTCGCACGGTGCCACGAACCGAACAGGTCACGGGCCACTACTCCCTGGCCAGGGCACACGAGGTTCCCGTCGAGCGGTCCGGTCAGCCACTGCGTCAGGACGACTGGCCCCGTGGTGAACGGCTGGGAGCACGCGGACTCTGCCGCGGCGAATCCGCTCTCACCGACCGCCACCCATTGTGGGAGGTCCACCGACCAGTCGTCGGTGATCATCGCCCAGTAACCGGCGGTGGAGTACACGCCCACGGCGTGCCGGGTCCGCTCCAGCTCCGCGCGCCACCCCTGGAGGACGGCGACGTTCGCGTCGGTGTCCTCCCCCCACAGCGTGCCGTAGTGGCTTTCCTCGACGTCCAGCCACCAGGTCTGCGCCGCCACATCTGCCGTCTCGGCGGCGGCGAGCGCGTGCCGCGCCTGGAGGACACCGGCGTGGAAGTACCGGCACTCGGCGTCGGCGGTGGCTTCGCACTCGCCGAGGTCGGCGGCGCGGCTGAGAGTGTCCCCACTCGGGCTGTTCGGGACGACGTAGAACCCGACCTGGGCCCTGACCGACCTGGCCCACGCGACCTGCTCGGAAAGACAGGGGTTGACGCTCTCGGCTTGCCCGTCGGTGAGGCCGATGAGTGCAAAGTCGATCGGCAGATCAGGCAAGACCTGCTCACACTGGGGCCAGGACACGTCGATCCCGTACCGGGACCCGGTGGCGTGCTCCAGGGCAAGGAAGGTCCCCGGCACGACATGAGGGGGTTCGGCGGCCGGGTACTCGACTGCGGCGACTGGAGACTGTTCGCCGGCCTCGGCTGGTTCCGGCGCGGCCCCGAGCACGAGCGGGACAGCTATGACTGCGGCGGCGACCAGCGGCCCGGCGGCGACACAGATCCGCGCGAGCCGGCGAACTCGGTGGCGTGGGCGCGCGGCCCCGGCGCGGTGGCGGGGGCCGTCGTTGGTCGCCACGATGCTGGTCCCTCCCGCGGTCGACACGTTGGCCGACGGTAGCTCTGCGATGGCTGGACTTCCCCTGAGGCGAGCGTAGTCGCGGATCCGCCTCGTGTATCGAGATCTGCGGGATCACCAGGCGACGCATCGGTGGGAGCGGGACGGACCGAACTCGCGCTACGTCCCGTCCCGCACGCCGGCACGACCGCCCGGACGAGGACTTGGGTCCGGTTTCGTACGCGAGTCGCGCGGGCGCCGGTTCACGAGGTAGACCCCCAGCACGACCAGCAACGCCCCCACCAGCAGCGAAGCGGTCAGGGTCTCGTCCAGCATCACCGCTCCGACCAGGACGCCGACGAGTGGCACGAAGAAGATGTACGACGCCGCGCGGCCGGCGTCGCCGGCAGCGACCAGGCCGAACCAGAGCGCCCAGGCGAGGGCAGTGCCCACGACCCCGGCGAATACCAGCGCAGCGACGAACCGCGGCGACCACGTGATGTCCGGTCCCTCGACCACCAGCCCGACGACGGTCAGCAGTGCACCGCCCACCAGGAACGGCAGGGCAACCGCCCACCACGGGTCGACCCGGCCGTCGGTCGCCTTGAACACGATCGTGCCCAACGCCCAGGCGAGCGCGCTCGCGACGGCGAGCCCCACTCCGACCACCGAGACGTGCCCGGCGAAGGCACCGCCGCTCACGACGAGGATGCCGACGAACCCCAGGACCAGGCCGAGGACCTTGGGGGTGGTCATCGGCTCACCGAGCAGCCACCACGCGAGGAGGCCGACCAGCACCGGCTGAAGGTAGATCAGGACGGCCGCCAGCCCCGACGGCAGGAGTGCGATGGCTGCGGTCTGGAGGCCGAAGAAGAGCAGGACGTTGAGCGCCGTGAGCAGGGTGTAGTCCCGCCCCTGACCGGTCAGGTCCGGACGCCCGGTCCGGCCCCAGGCGAGCACCGCCATGACCGCTCCCCCGAGAAGGGAGCGCAGGCCGGCGAACAGGATCGGCGGTGAGGACTCGAGTCCGATCTTGATCGCGGCGAACGTCGTCCCCCAGGCCACGATCAGCAGTGCGATCGCCGCGCGCTCACGCGTCGAGGAGCGGCTCGCGGGATCGCCGGCGTCGATCAGCCGGGCGCGTGCAGCCACGGATCCTTGAGATCGAGGAAGGCCGGCTCGCCGATGGTGAGGGAGTCCATCTCCTTCATGATCTCCTGCATCTCCGGCGACGGCTCCTTCTGCTCGCCCTTCCGTGCCTCCTCCTCGGAGGTGAAGTAGATCGCCATCGTCCATGCGCCTTCGTCGTGGCCGATCGAGACCGTGCCGAGGATGTCGGGACGGAACTGCGACCAGTCGGTCGGATCGCTCGCCATCAGCTCGCGAGCACGATCCGCGTCTCGTGACCGACCCTGCATCACCTGCACGAAGCCCGCGGTGCCCGGGTCGCCTGGAGTGTCGACCTCGACGGTCGTGCTGTCGTGGAACTCCGGCCTGTCGGAGAACAGCGCTGCCGTCTCCTCCCACCAGGCGCCCTGCTCCGGCCGGTCACTGTTCTTCTTGGCCGCCTCCGGCGACTCGAAGCGGGCCAGGGAGACGAACGTCCCCTCGTCGGTCACGCCGGAAGTGCTGCCGAGCCATCCCTCGGCACCGGGCCCGAACTCTGCGACCCACTTGTCCATCTGCGCGCGCACGCGTACCGGATCCGACACCTGTCCCTGGATCACCTGCACGAACATGTCGACCCTCCCCTTTCGTCACTCACCTGCGATCGCCTCTGGCGACGCTACTCCGCAGGCGACCCCGGGGGCAGTCCTGCTACCGGCTACGGGTCGTCCTCACCAGCACCCCGACCTTGTCGATCCGGTGCTCAGGGTTGTGGAACTCGTCGGCCCAGAAGTTGCCGGCGGCGTGGTCCTCCACGGTGGCGCAGGTGGAGAGCGTGATCATCGCCTGAGTCGGCTTGCGGCCGGGGTGGCCGGGCACGGCGGCGCGCTGCTCGGCGAGCGAGGGGGCCGACCGGAAGGAGGTACGCCGGGTCTGCCGGATCTCGTAGACGTAGCGCCACCGCGCGGTCTCGACCACGGTCCGCTGCCCCACCCGCAGCCGAGGCAGGAACTCGAACGCCCGAGTGGACGACAGCCGGTGGGCGGTGACCTGGTAGTTGCCGATCCCGCCCGGTCCGACTCCGCCACGGGGCCCGTAGGGGCTGGCAGCAAGGCCGCGGTTCTGGATCGCGGTGCCCCTGGCGTCGTCGGTCCACCCGACGGTAGGGCACCACCCGCAGGCCCCGGATGCCGAGCGCCGGGATGGCGAGCTGGGCCGCTGCGGGTCCACCGTCGCTGGTCCGCGGGCCCGAGGGTTGCGGGGCCTTTGCCACCTGCTCGGCCGGCCTCGCTGCGGCGTGGCGCTCGCGTTCCCGAGGCTCCGTCTTGACCGCGGGTTCGGCCGCACAGGCCGACAGCAGCCCGGCGACCGCGAGCGCGAGCACCGGACGCAAGTTCATCCCACGAGGGTACGTCGGCCCGGACACGCCCCGGAAATGCCGAGCAGACCTCATCCCGGTCGTTACAAAGGAGGTGGCCCCGCCCGGTATGAGCCGGCGGGGCCTCGACATGCGGCCGCTCAGGCGTAGGCGTCGATCTCCGCCAGCACCTTCGCCTTCGTCGGCTCATCCGCGAAGGACGCACGTACGGCTGTCCTCGCAGGCTCGGCGACTCCCGCCTCGTCGAGGCCCAGCAGGTCGGCGGCGATCTCGTACTCCCGGTTGAGGGTGGTGCCGAACATCGGCGGGTCGTCGGAGTTGACGGTCACGGTCACGCCGGCGTCGCGGAAGGCCACGATCGGGTGGTCCTCGATCGCTGCGACCGCCCGGGTGGCGATGTTCGAGGACGGGCACACCTCGAGCGGGATGCCGGTCTCGGCCAGGTGGGCGAGCAGGTTGGGGTCCTCGACCGCCGTCGTACCGTGCCCGATCCGCTCCGCGCCCAGCAGTTGCAGCGCGTGCCAGACGGTCTCCGGTCCGGTGGTCTCGCCGGCGTGCGGGACGCTGCGCAGCCCGGCGGCCCGGGCGGCGTCGAAGTGCCGCTGGAACTGCGGCCGGGGTACGCCCACCTCCGGGCCACCGAGCCCGAAGCCGATCAGCGCGTCCGACCCGGTGGTTGAGGGCGTAGTCGAGCGTGGCGTCCGCGGCAGGTACCCCGGACTCGCCCGGGATGTCGTAGATCCAGCGCAGCACCAGCCCGAAGTCCCGCTCCGCCGCCACCCGTGCGTCCTCGATCGCCTCGGTGTAGGCCTCGATCGGGACCCCGGCGGCCACCGAGGTGAACGGCGTGCAGGTCAGCTCGGCGTACCGGATCTGCTGGCCCTCGGCCATCTCGCGCGCGACCTCGTAGGTGAGCAGACGGACGTCCTCTTCGTTCCTGATCAGGTCGACGACCGCGAGGTAGACCTCGATGAAGTGGGCGAAGTCCCGGAACTCGTAGAACCGGCGCAGCTCGTCGGGGTCGCTGGGCACGACACCGGGGTGGCGGGCGGCCAGCTCGGAGACGATGCGGGCGGAGGCCGAGCCGACGTGGTGCACGTGCAGCTCGGCCTTGGGCAGTCCGGCGATGAACGTGGAGAGGCTCATCCGGCGCAGTCTGTCAGCGGACGAAGACGGAGTGCCAACCGATGGCGAACAGTAGGGTGGCGCACGTGAACGAGAGACTCGTCTGGATCGACTGTGAGATGACCGGGCTCGACCTGCGCGCCGACGCGCTGATCGAGGTCGCCGCCCTCGTCACCGACTTCGATCTCAACGTCCTCGGGGCCGGCATCGACCTGATCGTGAAGCCGCCCGCCGAGGCGCTCGAGCAGATGACCGACTTCGTCCGCACCATGCACGAGACCTCCGGGCTGCTCGCCGAGCTCGACAGGGGCCTGACGCTCGGCGAGGCCGAGGAGCAGGTCCTGGCCTACATCCACGAGCAGTGCGGCGCAGAACAGCCGGCCGCCCCTCGCCGGCAACAGCGTCGCCACCGACCGGGCCTTCCTGTCCCGGGACATGCCCGACCTCGAGAGCTTCCTCCACTACCGGATCGTCGACGTCTCCTCGATCAAGGAGCTCTCCCGCCGGTGGTTCCCGCGGGCCTACTTCCAGGCGCCGGCCAAGCGCGGCAACCACCGGGCGCTGGCCGACATCCAGGAGAGCATCGAGGAGCTGCGCTACTACCGGGAGGCGGTCTTCGTGCCGCCCCCGGGGCCCGACAGCGAGACCGCCCGATCCATCGCCACCAAGCACGGGGGCTCCCTGACCGGCAAGCTGGGGACCGCTCCGCCCGATGCTGAGACCGAGGCCTGACCCGGCTACACTTCACTCCGGTTCCGGCCCGCCCGGAGCCACATGGTGGGCGTAGCTCAGCTGGTAGAGCATCGCGTTGTGGTCGCGAGGGTCGCGGGTTCAAGCCCCGTCGCTCACCCCAGTCACGGTCGAGGGCCCCGGCGTCGCGCCGGGGCCCTTCACCGTTCTCAGTGGCTCTGTCCTCATCCGGAAGTACCCGGAATCGCACTCTCATGGCCGATGTGCGCTCGCGTGTCCCGACGCGCTGTGAGGATGGGGCGATGACGACCTATTCCGGCACGAAGGAGTTCGAAGGCGCGACCTTCGTCAAGACGAGCTTCAAGGGCGCCACGCTGCGATTCTCCGATGTCAGGGGCGTGACGATGCGCAGCGTCGACGTGGACGGACTCGACATCGACAGCCACGACCTGTTCTTCGGCAGCCTCTTCGTCAATGGAGTCGACGTGGTGCCGCTGGTGGATGCCGAGCTCAACCGGCAGTTCCCGGGCCGCGAGCTGCAGAAGGCGCAGGCGCCCGAAGGCCTGCGCGAGGGTTGGGTCGCTGTGCAGTCCGCGTGGCAGACGACGGTGGCGGGCACCCCGCCGGAACTGGTGGACGCCCACGTCGAGGACGAGTGGTCGCTGGCCCAGACCCTGCGGCACCTCATCCTGGCGACCGACGCCTGGCTCCGCGGCGGGATCCTGCGGATGCAGCAGCCGTTCCACGAGATCGGCCAGATCTTCACCGGTGCCGACGAGATGGGCTTCGACATGTCGATCTTCCGCGTGGACCCGCCGGTCTACGAGGAGATCCTTGCGGTGCGTGCCGAGCGACAGCAGCTGGTGACCGACTTCCTGGCCACGGCCACGACGGAGCTGCTCGCGGAGGAACGCGAGAACCCGTGGGGCGGCGGTGACTGGCGCCCGAGCGTCGGTGACTGCATGCGCGTGATCCTGGAGGAGGAGTGGGCGCATCTGCGCTACATCCGACGGGATCTCGCTCGTCTGCGTTGAGCCAGGCGGAGCAGGCTTCTGCTGATTGCCGGAATCCCCGGACACGGCCGATTCACACCCTTACCGTGTGCCACATGCGTCTCTCCGGTATCCGGCGCGTTGCCTTGACATGGCGCCGACTCGTAGCCGTGGCTACGGTCATGGCGGCCCTTGTCATCGGGCTCGTGCTGCCGGCCCCGGTGGAGGCGACCATCGGCGTCGACGACTACCCGAACTACCTCAAGAACGCCGCGCAGGACTCCCTCGTCGACCCATGGAACTTCTACAACCGCGAGTGCACGTCGTTCGTCGCCTGGCGGCTCAACCACGACGCCGGGATCGCCTTCCACAACTGGTTCAAGGGCCACCACTGGGGCGACGCCGCGATCTGGAAGCAGGCAGCCGTCGACTCCGGCGTCCCCGTCGACGGAACACCGAGAGTCGGCGCGATCGCCTGGTGGGCCAAGGGCTCCCCCGGCTCCTCGCGCGGCCACGTCGCGTGGGTGATCGCTGTGAACAGCTCCTCGATCACCATCGAGGAGTACAACTACCTCCACCGCGGCGGCTACGACCGTCGCACGATCTCACGCACGGCCACTTATCGGCCGACTGCCTACATCCACCTCGGCGACCACGTGGCGATGGAGAACACCGCCCGCCCGAGGGTGAGCGGCACACCCCGGGTCGGCGTGAAGCTGACGGCGTCACCCGGCACGTGGACGCCCACAGGCGGCACCTACAGCTACCAGTGGTACGCCGGCGCGGGCGTCATCGCGGGGGCCACGAACCGGACGTTCACCCCGCGCCCGGAGCAGCTGGGCAAGCGGCTGCGAGTCAAGGTCACCGCAAAGAAGACCGGGGCAGAGCCCGGCACCGCCATTTCCCTGGCCACCGCGGAGACCGCTCCAGGGGTGCTGACGGCCACCTCCCCGCCGACGATCACCGGTACCCCACAGGTGGGAGTCCAGCTGTCGGCCACCACCGGTGCCTGGTCGCCGCGCGCCTCCTACGCCTACCAGTGGCGGGACACCGACGGCCCGATCCCCGGCGCCACCGCCTCGACGTTCACCCCGACGGCCGCACAGCTCGATCAGCCGCTGCGGGTGACCGTGATCGCCACCCGTGCCGGCTACCGGACGGCCAGATCGACCTCGGTCGCGACCACGACCGTGCGGTCTGGGACATTCTCTGCCCAGGCGCCGCCCGCGATCACCGGCGATGCACAGGTCGACAAGACGCTGGTCGCCTCCCCCGGCACGTGGTCGCCTCACGCGCCGGCGGCGTACCAGTGGCTGGTCGACGGAGTCCCTGTCACCGGTGCCACCGGCCCGACCTACGCACCTGCGGCGGAGGACGTGCGCAAGCAGGTCTCCGTCCAGGTGTCCGTCTCCCTGCCCGGGTACACGCCGGCTTCGGCGACATCGGCTGCAACCGCGGCGGTGATCCCCGGGACTTTCCGCAACACCAGCGACCCCTCCGTCACGGGCACACCCAAGGTCGGCGTACCACTCACCGCCGACCCCGGCGGCTGGTCGCCCGAGCCGACACTCACGTGGCAATGGACGGCCGATGGTGCACCGATCCCAGGCGCCACGTCAGAGACCTTCACACCCTCCCCAGCCGAGCTCGCCAACACCTCGCGGTCGAGGTGACGGCGCGCCGCCCGGGCTACCTGACCGCGGTGATCGAGTCGTCCGCCACGGCCGCCGTGCTGCCCGGCGCCAACTCGGTGACGCAGGCTCCGGCGATCTCGGGCCTCCCCCACGTCGGGCGGACCCTCACCGCAACGCCGGGCACCTGGGCGGTCACGCCGACCTCGGTGGACTACCAGTGGTACGCCGACGGCGTCGCGATCGCCGACGCCACCTCGACCACGTTCACACCGACCGAGGCGCAGCTGGACCAGAGGCTCACCGTCCAGGTCACCGCTCACGCCGACGGCTACCAGCCAACCACCGCGTCGTCCTCCAGCACGTCGCCGGTGCTCCTCGGCCAGGCCGCCTTCACCACCGTCCCCAGCCTCACCGGCACCGCACTGGTCGGGCACGCCGTGAGCGCCTCCCCCGGGAAGTTCGCCCCCGCCGGGGCGACCCCGACGTACCAGTGGCTGCGCGGTGGGGTCGAGATCAGCGGAGCGACCTCGCGGACCTACACGTTGCGGCCCTCCGACGTCGGGCACCGGGTCGCCGTCCGGGTCACCGTCTCGGCGCCGCAGTGGGCTCCCGTGACTGCACTGGCGCGCACCACCACCCGGGTGAAGTCGGTTCCCCAACTCACCGTTCGGGTCGCCGGCCACGCCACCTGGGCGGGCGTCTCGGTGCGCGTGGTGACACCAGGCCTCCCCGAACCCGACGGCAGGGCCAGGCTCTACGAGCGTGACAAGCTGCTCGGCACCATCATCGTCACCGACGGCCGCGGCTACCTCCGCCTCAACAACCTGTCAGCCGGGACGCACCGCGTCACCATGCGCTACAGCGGCCCCGGACCGCAGGTCCCGGCATCGACACGATTCGACATCACCGTCGGCTGAGCCGAAGGTGGGTGCCATTCCGCGGGCCATGTTCCTGGGCGCACCCCCGAGACCTTCCCGCGGAGCGAGGAGCAGGGGCAGACCGTCCTGAGGCCACCGTCAGGTGGGGATGTGCCCGAACATGCCTCGCTGGAAGTCCTCGAACGCCCTGATCACCTCGGCCTTGCTGTTCATCACGAACGGGCCGGCCCAGGCGAGCGGCTCGCGGATCGGGCGACCACCGACGACGATCAGGTCGAGCTTGGGCGACCGACTCTCCTGCGTGCGGTTCGCCGTCGCGGTGAGGTAGTCGCCCGAGGCGAGCACGGCAGTCTGTCCGCTCCTGATCGGCTGCTGGTCGGGACCCACGGTGCCGGCTCCGTTGAGCACGTAGACGAGGGCGTTGAAGTCGACGTCCCACGGCAGGTCGATACGCGCGCCCGGCTCGACGGTCGCGTGCACCAGGGTCATCGGGGTATGGGTCGATCCCGGGCCGGGGTGACCACCGACCGACCCGGCAATGACCCGCACGAGCGCTCCAGCGTCGTACGTCGTGAGCAGCGCGACCTCGCCCGACCGGATGTCCTGGTAGGCCGGCGCGGTCAGCTTCTCCTCCCGCGGGAGGTTCACCCACAGCTGGATGCCGTGGAACAGCCCGCCCGACTCCACCAGCCACTCCGGAGGTGACTCGATGTGGAGGATCCCCGAGCCGGCGGTCATCCACTGGGTGTCGCCGTTGGTGATGGTGCCTCCGCCGCCGTGGGAGTCCTTGTGGTCGAAGACGCCGTCGATGATGTAGGTGACGGTCTCGAAGCCGCGGTGCGGGTGCCAGGGGGTGCCCTTGGGCTCGCCGGGGGCGTACTCCACCTCGCCCATCTGGTCCATCATGATGAACGGGTCGAGGTGGGCGAGGTCGACGCCGGCGAAGGCCCGGCGCACCGGGAAGCCCTCACCCTCGTATCCCTGCGGGGCGGTCGTCACCTGCCAGACCGGTCGCGGCTGGTCGCCCAGTCCGGGCTCGGGAAGGCGCGGGAGACTGACCAGATCGTCAACGTGAACCGCCGGCATGCCTGGTACCTCCCTCCCTACCTGCGCCCATGGTAGTTGAATCTTGGACGTTTTCCATGGCCTGTGCGGGTGGTCTGCCCGCCCCGGATACGTTGGATCGGTGAGCTCCTCAGCGAAGCAGTACGACGTGGTGGTCGCCGGCGGCGGGCACAACGGCCTCGTCGCCGCCGCCTACCTGGCGCGGTCCGGTCTCTCGGTCCTCGTCCTGGAGCGGCTCGGCCACGTCGGTGGCGCCGCGGTCTCCGCCCAGGCGTTCGCCGGCCACGAGGCTCGGCTGTCGCGGTACTCCTACCTGGTGTCCCTGATGCCCGAGCAGCTCATCGCGGACCTCGACCTCGACATCTCCCTCGCCTCGCGGACCACGGCGTCGTACACACCGACCCTTCGCGACGGCAAGCCCGGCGGACTCCTGGTCGAGCGGCCCGAGGGCCCGGAGACTGCCGCGTCGTTCGAGGCGCTGACCGGCGGGACCACCGAGTACGACGCCTGGAAGGCGTTCTACTCCGACGTCTCCGACCTCGCCCGGGTCGTGGCGCCGAGCCTCCTCTCCCCCCTGCCCACCGAGCGCCAGGTCCGCGAACAGGTCGAGCCCCGGGTGTGGGACGACCTCGTCTCGAACCCGCTCGGCGCGACGATCGAGAAGCGGTTCACCGACGACACGGTCCGCGGCGTGGTCGGGACCGACGCGCTGATCGGGACCTTCGCGTCACTCCACGACCCGTCGCTGATCCAGAACCGCTGTTTCCTCTACCACCTGATCGGCAACCAGACCGGCGAGTGGCGGGTGCCGATCGGAGGCATGGGCGCGGTGACCGGCGCGCTGGCCGCTGCGGCGTCCTCCGCGGGCGCCGAGGTCATCACCTCCGCCGGGGTGAGCAATATCAACGGTGGCGACGACGGCGCCGAGGTGACCTGGCACGACGGCACGAGCACCAACACCGTGTCGGCCCGGTTCGTGCTGGCCAACGTCGCGCCGTGGGTGCTGCGGATCCTGATGGGCGAGTCCGAGGACGCCGCTACCAAGCCGCAGGGCGCCCAGATCAAGATCAACTTCCTGCTCAACCGACTGCCCCGGCTCAAGTCGGGCATCGACCCCGAGGTCGCCTTCGCCGGCACCCTCCATCTGGGCGAGGACTACACCCAGCTCGAGGCGGCCTACGCCGACGCCGCGGCCGGCCGGATGCCCTCGGTGATGCCGGGCGAGGTCTACTGCCACTCGCTGAACGACCCGTCTGATCCTGGGCGCGGCGGTGGAGGGAACCCACACCCTGACCTACTTCGGACTGCACACCCCGGCCTCCCTGTTCGAGCAGGACCCCGCGGAGGCCAAACGGCTCGCCGTCTCCCGGGCACTCACCTCACTCAACGAGCACCTGGTGGAGCCGATCGAGACCTGCGTCGCCACCGACGCGACGGGGGCGCCCTGCGTCGAGGCCAAGATCCCCCAGGACGTCGAGGCCGACCTGGCCATGCCCGGTGGCCACATCTTCCACGGCGACCTGGACTGGCCGTGGGCCCCCAACCGTGCCCTGCTCGACACCCCTGCCCGGCAGTGGGGAGTGCAGACCGACTACTCGTCGATCCTCGTCTGCGGCTCCGGCGCCCGGCGTGGAGGCTTCGTCTCCGGCATCGCCGGCCACAACGCCGCACAGGCCGTTCTCGCCCTCCGATAGGGGCTGCTTCTCGATTTTTCGGTGCCCACGCCCGCTGATAGAGTTGGCGTCGCTCACGCAGCGGGCGCCATTAGCTCAATTGGCAGAGCAGCTGACTCTTAATCAGCGGGTTCGGGGTTCGAGTCCCTGATGGCGTACCAACCTCGCAGGTCAGGACCCATCACAGGTTCCTGGCCTGCGTGCATTCCGTGGCCCGGCGGTGACCTCCCCTACTGGTTGCAGGCGCCGGGTCCGCCGGGTTCGGCTCAGTTCTTGTTCGTGTCGGCGGCGCGCTGCATGACCTCGGACTCGCTCTTGATCGACTTCACCGTCGCCGGGTCCATCAGCGGTTCGGTGCCCGGCTGGTGGAGGTCGTGCTCGGTGGTGTCGGGATTGTGTCCCTCATCGGCCGCAGGGATCCCGGACGGCGTACGCAGATCCTCCCCCTCGGCCACCTCCGCTGCCGGTACCGACAGCGCCGGGGCGACCGTTGCTGCCCGCGCCGACGGCGCCTCCTTCGTGCCGGTCTTCCTGGGTGGGGCCTTCTTGGCCGCGCTCTTCCGGGGAGGAGCCTGCCTGCCTGTTGCGCTCGCGGGGGAGGCCACGTCGGCGGCGGGGTGACCGGCGGGCGCGCCACCCGTGGGCGTCACAGCATCTCCCTGGGTCGGGGCTGCGCCGCTGGTCCACCCCGTTGCACTGTCACCACGGCCCTGTCCTGCTGCCCGGTCGATGAGGCGCATCGCCTGCCTGGCACCGGCCCCCGCGAGGCCAATTGACTGACCCGCCACCGTGGTGGCCGTCCGTATCGGGTGAAGGATGACGCTGGTTGCCCTGCTGATGGGGGTCACTGAAGCTCCTTCTAGCTGTCGTCTGGGAGGCGTCTTGGGCGACGGGGCTGTAGGCCCCACGCCTCGCCTGAGCGAGGAGCAACCCGATCCTTCACCGAGCACCGGGCCCCGTGCACCGACGGGCATGGACTGGGTCCCCGGCGCCACGGGTTGGACCCCGAGGACCCGGAGGCGCGGCGTACGGCCTCCGAGTTCTCGTGTACCCCACTTTCGCGGCCGGATTCTCCCTCGGCAGCGGGTGCTCGAGGCCGAGCGACGGCCGTGGGCTGTGCTCTCCTGCTCCGAGGCGGCGAACCAGGTCCCCCCTTCGGTCCCTGCATGCCTGTCGCGGCTCGGGCTCCTCGGCCTCGTTGGCGTCCAGGCCGAGCCTCTCGTGCAGGGCGTCGACTTCCGCACCATGCGCCGCGGCCAGCATGGCGGCGGGTTTCACGGGGTACCAGACCGCTGTCCGCATCCGGGAAACCACGGAGGTGTGTCGTGCCGAGCAAGTCCGCAAACGTCAAGAACGAGAAGCAGTACGAAGCCCTGAAGGACAAGGGCATGTCGAAGGAGCGAGCCGCCCGCATCGCCAATGACCCAAGTCCTCGCAGAAGGCGGCAAGGCAAGCGGCAGCGGAAAAGAGCTCGAGCAGCCAGGGCGGCACCACGCGCCCAAAAGAAGAAGGCCGGCCGCAAGGGCGGACAGACCGCGGCGAAGAAGAATGGATCCTCCCCAGCGAGACCACCCACCGCTGACCGTTCGGCTCGCGCGGTTCGATATCCGACCTCACCCTTTCGGATGAAGTGCGCCGCCCGTTCGGGTGGTTCGAAAAAGGGCATGCGCCAAATCCCACCAGCGGCGACCAGCTGCGCCATCCTTTCCTCGTCCGCACCCCGCAGCCGAGGACAGAAAGGACCCCCCATGCCGATCTCCGTGCTCGCGGTCGACGACCGACCCGAGATCGCCCGCGTGCTGACCTACCTCGTCGACTCCGATGACCGGCTCTCCCTGGCCGGGATCGCCAGCGATGGCGTGGAGGCGCTGCAGCACAGCGAGCAACACTCCCCCGACGCCATCATCTGTGACGTGCAGATGCCGCGGATGGACGGCACCGAGGCCGTGCCGCTGCTGCGCGAGTCGTGCCCAGACGGCGTCATCGTCATCTACTCTCCGACCCCGACACCGCCAGGAGCACCCCCGGGCTCGGCGCCGACGCGGTGGTCGACAAGGCGGAGGACCCTGCGGGACTGATCGAGCTCCTCGTCGACCTGTGCGCCGCTCGGTGACACCGCGCAGCCAGGACGTCGGCTCCTCCTCAGCAGCCGCCGGCGTGGGTGCCGGCCCGGAGCGCGTGACCCCTGGTGGCCAGCCGGCCGCGCTTCAGCGAGAACCCCCGCTGCCAGTCGGAGATCGCCTGGTCGCGGTTCATCTCCTGGTGCCGCTGCCCACGAGGCTCAGCCGCATGGTCAGCGGACGTCGGAGACCGCGGCCCGGCTCTTGACCGTGGCGATGATCCGGCCGTTGGCGAACCAGGAGATGTGGCGCCTGGACACCTCGACGGCGAAGGCGGCCGACGGCCCGTTGAGGGAAGTAGAAGGGCCGCGGTAGGTCCACTCGCGGGACCCCCTCGCGCTTTGGCACCCACGGTGACCCTGGACCCGTGGGTGGCCACGTCGGCCATGGTGATGTTCCGGGCGCCGCAGTGGTAGTCACGAGGCGTCGGGGATCAGCTCGAGCCGGACGCGGTAGTCCTGGGCATTCCTCTCGGCGACCTTCAGCCGCAGCTTGGCCTCCCAGCGCCCGTACCTTGGGGGTTGCCGCGCAGGGTCGCCCGCGTCGTGCCACGGTCCCCTGACCGTGCGGCAGCAGCTGGCTCTCCAGGCTCAGTCCGCCGTTGTGCTTGGCGACGCGGCCGGTCCCGTCTCGAGGCGTCGAACCACCCCCCGCGGGTGGGTGCCGCGGTAGGGCCGGCTGGTCAGCGACTCGCCGAACTCCCAGGCGAAGTCCCACAGGGTGGCCCCCCATCCGTAGGCCTGATCAGCCGTCCTCGCACCTCCGGTCAGGCGCCTGGACGTCCGCGCCTCAGCGGCGCCGGGCCGGCTCCGGACGCCACCCAGCGCCCGCGTGCTCGGGGCCGATGCCGGCACAGGGCCGGTGCCGGCTCTCCCCGCCTGGGCCGGGAGCACGTCGACGTAGGTGGGGAACGACGGGTACCACCCGATCCGGTCGCCATTGCGGAACCAGTTCTCCTCCCGGACGCGATAGACGACCGTCCCCGGCGTGTCGACGGTCACCTGGAACTGGCCCCGCCCCCGGTCGTCGGTCGTGGTCTTGGCGAGGGTCTGCCAGTCCGAGGTGTGCCAGGCGTCGTCCGGGACACGCTGCTGCAGCGTGAGCTCGCGGCCCCTGATGGCCGGGCCGGGAAGATCCTGGCGGCCGGGGACGTCGGGTCTGGTGTCGGCGGTGATCCGGAACGGCTCGCCCGCCCGGACCTCACCGTCGGTCTCGAGCACGACCTCTTGGGACTTGGCGACCAGGGTGCGGGCGGGGGTCGCCGCGCGAGCCGAGGCCACGCGCACCCGGATGTTGAACATGGACGGAGCGGGGTACCTGAACCGGAAGCTCCCGTCGCGATTGGTCCGGGCCCGGAACCCGCCCTCGGGCGTCATCCACGTGGAGCCGCTCGGGCCCATGTTGATCTCGACGTGGACGCGCTGGATGCCTCGCCGGCCGATGTTGCCCTCGAAGGTGAGCGCCTGACCACCGACATAGCGCCCGGGGGAGATGCTCAGCCATCCGTCCTGCTGCGCGGCTGATGCCCCCGGGGGCGCCATCGCCAGCACCAGCAGGGCCACGATCGCCACGGCCAGGGCCGGGCGCACACGTAGCAGGGGATCCATGCCAGCCTCCTGACGACGTGACCGTCAGATCCCCGAGAAGGGACCGGATTGAACTCGGTGCTCATTCCCGCGCAATTCTACGGTCGAAGGCGTCGGCGTGGGGCCGAACGGGGATACGGGAGGGCAGGGCCCAACCGTCGTGGCCGGTGTCGGCGACCCGGGAACGACGGATCTCGTTGTCTCGCTGCGGTTCGACCGGGCGATCGGACCCCCTGCCGCCGGACCATGGTCAGGATGGGCCAGCACGGCTGTCCGGAGAAATTGATCCGTGGGGGCGATGGCCCCCGCCTGTCCCAACCGGCAGGGTTGGACCTGCACCAGGGGGCGCTTGGGGACGCACTTCTCTAGGGACGGCACCAAGGTAGTGACGACATGGACCTGACTCGTCGTGACATGTTCAAGCTCGGGGCGTTGGGGGCTGTCGGCACGGCCGGCGCGTCCCAGCTGCCGTGGGGCTCCGTGATCGAGGCGCGCGCCGCCGGACTCCTCGCGCTGGGAGACAGACCGAGGCCCTTCCGGACCCGGTTCGTGCGCCCTCCGGTCCTCCGCCCGGACCGGAGCCGTCGCGACCGGGACGGCGTGTGGACCGACTACTTCACCGTCACCGAGAGTGCCCGGAGAGCACACATCCTGCCGACGATGTCGACGCAGGTCTGGGGGTACAACGGGATGTCACCCGGGCCGACGATCAAGGTACGCCGGGGCCGGCGGGTGGTCATGCGGGTGATCAACCGGCTGCCGGAGAGGCATGTGTCGCTGGGACAGGACTCCACCACGTCGGTGCACCTGCACGGTTCGGCGTCGCTCCCCCAGTTCGACGGGTATGCCAGCGACGTCACCGGTCGCGGGCTGGTTCAAGGACTACCGGTACCCGAACTCCCAGGCCGCGCGGACGCTCTGGTACCACGACCACGGGGTGCACCACACCGCGCAGAACGCCTACGCCGGGCTCTACGCGCAGTACCACCTGCACGACCAGGCCGAGCAGGAGCTGCTGCCGCAGGGCGAGTACGACGTGCCACTGATGGTCTGCGACGCCCTCTTCACCACCGCGGCCAGCTGACGATCGGCGACGACGAGTCGGGGCTGTGGGGCGACGTGATCCTCGTCAACGGCCGCCCGTGGCCGGTGATGAAGGTCAAGCGCCGGATCTACCGGTTCCGCTTCCTGGTGGCCTCCATCTCCCGCTCCTACCGGTTCCAGCTGGAGACGGCGACCCCGTCACCGTGGTCGCGACCGACGGGGGGCTGATGCCCCGCTCGCGCCAGGTCAGCCAGTGGCGGCAGAGCAGCGCGGAGCGCTACGAGGTGCTGATCGACTTCCGCCGGTACCGGGCGGGGCAGCGCGTGGTACTCCACAACCTCTCGAACAAGAACAACCGGGACTTCGCCAACACCGACCAGGTGATGGCCTTCGACGTCACCGACGCCCCCTTCTCGAAACGAGACCACACCTGGAACACCGTGTCCGACACGCTGGTCAACAGCCGGCTGATGGGACTGCCCGCAGCGAGCGCGACCCGGACCCGACGGCTGGCGATGCAGCGGACCGGCGGGCTCTGGACGATCAACGGCCAGACCTGGGACGACGTGGTCAACAGCGGTTTCCAGCTGCTCGTCGCCAAACCCGAGGCCCAACTCCACCGAGATCTGGGAGCTCAGCACCCCGAGCGGGGGCTGGTTCCACCCCGTCCACCTCCACCTGGTCGACTTCAGGATCCTCTCCCGCAACGGCCTTCCGCCCTTCGACTACGAGCTCGGCCCGAAGGACACCGCCTACGTCGGTGAGGGAGAGACGGTACGGGTCCTCGTGGAGTTCGGGCCCCAACGCGGCCGCTACATGGTCCACTGTCACAACCTGGTCCACGAGGACCACGACATGATGGTGCAGTACGCCGTCGGCTGGAATCCGGGCGCGCGTGACCGCAACGATCCGATGGGGACGCCGCCCCGACGCGTTCCCGGCCGAGGCTTCAGCTGACCTCGACGGGTCACGCCGTCCATCGGCACCGAAGTGGCGGGTGAGGAAACTTCCCTCCCGCAGGAGTGGCGGCGCGGCCCGACGCGTCCTAACCTCAGGAGGAGAAGGCATCCCGCCCACGACTCCGCCGGCTGACGGGAACGGACCGGATCCGGTGTGGCTTGCCCGCGTGATGTCCGTTCACGCCAGCGGTGGTCCCACGTCACCGCAGCGCGAGGTGTGCACACCCGGGGGCCAGCACGGGAGGGGTCGGATCGGTGACATCCAGATCGCCATGATGCAGGGCAAGAGAGGGAGGTGGCGCCCGAGTGCATCGACGAGGCGCAGGTGGCGCTGTCCGAGGCGTGCAGCAACCTCATCCGCCATGCGGACCACACCTTCGAGGTGGCCATGAACATCGGCGAGGCCGAGCTCACGGTTGACGTCCTCTACGCGGAGGCGGGCTTCCCCACTCAACGACGGCTGACGCGGTGGCCGGACATCGCTGTGGAGCCCGACCATGGCCTGGCGCTGATGACCGCGTTCGCTGACCACGCAAGCCTCGAGTCCGCGGGGGCCGGCGGTTCGGTCCGTCTCAGGAAGACCCTGCGCTGGGCCTCCGAGCGGCCCCCACAACCGACAGGATGACCGGGCTCCCCCCCGGCCGTCCGGCCCTTCATCAGCTGCGCTGGGGGAGCAGCTCGTGCGCGCCCAGCCCGACCAGGTCCGGGGTCAGGGTGAGGTCCAGGGCGCCGGAGATCGCGAGAATCGCCGCGTCGTCGCCGGCCGCAGCGGCCTCCCGCACGGCCATGGTCGCCGGATGGGCGAGCCGCCCGGCAATCGAGCGGGCCATCCTGGCCAGCTCCTCCGGCGGACGGCTGGGGGACGCGAGCCGGGAGACCGCCTCGAGAC
This sequence comes from uncultured Actinomycetota bacterium, assembly GCA_963841625.1. Lineage (GTDB taxonomy): Bacteria > Actinomycetota > Actinomycetes > Propionibacteriales > Nocardioidaceae > Nocardioides. The sequence continues at coordinate 1,714,741 of CAWJDH010000009.1, forward strand.
ACTGGGCCTCCACCCGCTGACGCATCGCCGCGATCAGCGGACCCGCCTGGCGAGCAGCGAGGTGGTCGCGATGCCTCCGGACCGCCGCCTGGCAGAGCGCCTCCGCCCGGGCGACGCTGGCAGAGAGCTCCGCTCCCGCCGCTGGATGGTCCTGCATCGCTTCCACGTCAAGGACCCGGACGCCGCGGATACCGGCCACGGCAGGGTCGACGTTGCGGGGGACGGAGAGGTCGACGAGGGTGAGGGGAGTGGTGCGGTCGGACATGGCCCGATCCACGCCATCCACCGTCACGAGTGGCTCGTTCGCGGAGGTCGTGCAGATGAGCACGTCGGCCGCTTCCATGAGGCCGACCAGGTCGGACAGGGCCGGGCGTGGGAGGCGCCACCCAGCTGGACCGCCCGCTGCTCGTCCCGGGCCACGACGGTGGGCCGGTGACCGAGGCAGCGAAGGTGGCTGACGGCCGCCGACGCCATCCGGCCGGAGCCCACCACGAGCACTGGAGGGCCTGCCGGCGTCCCGGTGAGCGCAAGGTCGACGGCACGACAGGCCAGAGAACGCGTGGTCGAGCCGAGCGCCGTCTCCCGATGCACCTGGGAGGCCACGCGGGTCGCGGCGGCGAACAGCTCGCCGAGGGTGCCGCCGACGGCCCCGGCCGCGCAGGCCCGCCGGAACGCGGCGCGAACCTGTGAGCGGATCTCCGGCTCGCCCACGACCCGGGACTCCATGCCCGCGGTGACCCGGAACAGGTGGGTGACCGCCGCCTGGCCCACGCGCACCTCCGCCGTGCGTCGCACGGTCCCGTACGCATTGCCCGCCTGGCCGGCGAGTGCGTCGATCAGGCGACCGGGATGTGCTTGAGGGCCGGCAGCATAGATCTCGGTGCGGCTGCACGTGACCAGCAGCACCGCCTCGGAGAACCCGGCAGCCCGGACGTGGGCGAGCAGGTCATCACGCCGGTCCGCCGGAACCGCGACGCGCTCCAGAAGAGCCAGCGGCGCGGTCCGGTGGCTCAGGCCCACCATGACGACGGTATTCATCGAGTCCCCCCACAAGGCTTGTTCGGACGACAACACCAGACCTTTCAAACAGCCCGTGAAACGGTCCGTCGCCCAGAGACGGGTCCGATCGCGTGACCCGGGCAGGCCAAAGGTCAGGAGGATGCCAGGCGACCTGGTGGCCGCTCGGTCATCCTCCTGACCTGGCTGTCTGCTGTCGGTGCCCCTCAGCCGGCGCGGAACGACTTCACGGGGGAGAACCCGCTCTCACCGGCTCCCGAGCCCGAGCGCACCTGGAACGAGTACGACTTCCCTCGCGCCACTGCGACCGGCCCGCCCTTGCCGAAGACCATGCTCTTGGCGCTGGTGTTGTTGCGCCAGGTCTTCCAGGCACCACTCCCGACGCGGTACTTCACGTCGAAGCTGGTGCCCGTCTGGGTCCCGGCGACCGCCCACTTGACCGTGAACGCCAGCCCTGCCGGGGCGGTGACCACCTGAGGCGCGACCCTGACGGTCCCCCTCATGCCCTGGGCGCCGTGCTTCCGGCAGTGGTAAGCGAAGGTCCCCGCGGAGAACCTGCGTGTGAAATCGACGTTGGGGGCCGCGGCACCCGAGTCGAAGAGCGCGTTGTCCTGCGTGACGCTGTGGTCGTCGACGCCGCTGGCGGTCCAGTGGATGCTTCCCCCCACGGTGGAACTGATGTTCTGTGGTGAGAAGAACCTGCCGTCGTTCACGTCGACGTTCTTCGTGGCGGCGCCCACGGGGGCCGCCCCGAGGAGACCCGCGGCGACGGTTGCCGCCGCGAGTCCCGTGACCAGCCTTGTCTTGTTCGGCATGACCCGTCCTCCCCGGTTCCTACAAGCTCACCGGAGGTTCCGCGTGGCGGTCTTGGCCGGCCCACCGATCTGGTTCGTCTCGCCAGTGAGGGTGTGCAGGCTCCGGACCCGGAAGCGGCCGTCAAGGGGCCTCAGCTGAATCGGGCGGAACGAGACGTTCCATGAGTTGCCCGTGACCGTCGCCCGCTTCTCGACGATGCGGACCGGCTCCCCGAGGTCGCGGTCGACAAGCCTGACCATGACCCGCTCGGCGTCGAAGGTCCGCCCGGCCGCCTTGAACCCACGCGCCCGGTTTGCGGGAACGATCGCCTGCGGAGACACGCTGTTGACCTGCCACCTGGCCGACGGGCCAGTGCATCCGATCGCCGGACCGGGGGTGTCCGAGAGTCCGTCGTGGAGCATGGACTCATCGGGCAGCGGCGCAACGTGGCCGAAGCCGGTGGCGTGACCGTCGCGGAGCAGGGCTCGCCGGAGCTCTGCCTGGTTGAACGGGTTCTCGCTGTCGTTACGCGACGGCCGGAACGGCGACGAGTAGCGCTGCCACAGCTGGCCGGGCTTGGCGCCGGGCCGACGCTCCACCTTCACGCGGTTCCCCTCGAAGCGGACCGAGTTGTTGGTCGCGGCGCGGAACTCGGCGGAGTCGATGAACGCCGGCCGGATCGCGCCCCCGTTGGCGCGATAGGCGTTGAACGGAACCACGATGTCGCCGTTCTTGAGCTCACGCGGCCGGCCGGTGAAGCCGATGTTGTCCACGATCACGGTGTCCGTGAAACCAGCGCCACTCACGCTGACGCGGTCACCAGGCCGGATGTCAGGCGTGTGGCCAACCCAGCAGTCGCCGTCCACCGCGGGGCCTTCGGGACCGTGGTTGACCTCGAGTCCGGGCCCCTCGGGCGTAGCGACGGTGGGACCGGAGGTCGAGCCGATCACCACACCGTTGCGCCTCACCTCAACGGTCAAGGTCTCGGCGGCGTGCCCGAAGGTCGCGACGAAGTCGATGTTGTGGAAGACCGTGATGTTGTGACCGGGGGCGATGTCCACGACGGTGCCCTCGGCGGGTGCCGTGCTCAATGCCGTAGGGGCGAGAGCCGCGACCGAAGCCGCCACCGACGCCTTGACCCAACGACCCCGGGTCATCCTGATCTTTCGTTCCCCGCGCCGCGCTGATCCGTTCATGAGTGCACCTCTCCCGCCAGGCTCCCGGCCGGTCAGCCGGGTGATGGATGGGATCGTGCGGGCTGGGTGTCACAGATGCGTGAAATGTGTGGATCCCCAACCGTGGAGCGGGCCTCAGGGTGACGAAATGGTGTATCTCGAGACGGTCTGCTGCCCGATCTCCTCGTCGGCCCAGGGGAAGTGCACCCAGTTGCCGTTGCCGTAGATCCGCGTCTGGTCCTCCGACCAGGGTGAGGTCGGGTCCTCGGACTGGCCGTAGGTCAGGATCGTGCGGGCGTCGAGCCCACCGCCGGCCAGGAACGAGATCGCCTGGATGTGCGACGAGCCGTAGGTGATCGGTCGGTAGTGGTCGGTGTTGTCCTCGGGCCACCGTGAGGCGAGGGCGTTGGCGTTGCCGACCGAGTCGCCGGTACCGCCGCCCAGGGGGATCGGCGGCGCGCCCCGGTCCCCCGCGACCTGGAGCGAACCCCAGGTGGCGTCGAAGGGGATGCCTCGCTGGCGCAGCGAGTCGATGGCGTCGGCCATCGCCTGGCGGACCAGCGGGTTGAGGGTGTTGAGGTCGCGCGGCGTGGTCAGCGGCTCGGCCGGGTCGAACGGGGTGCGCCACACGCCCTGGTCGGGCAGCCGGGCCACGAACTCCTCGAAGATGTGGGTGCCCACGGAGCTGCGCTCCGACCGGCCGTCCCAGTCGTGCAGGACCGCGCACGCCCGGGTTTCGCCCGTGGAGTCGCACAGGGTGTCGAGGTCGCCGTTGGCGCGCATCACCTCGGCAGCCATCAACCGGTTCTCGTGCTCATGGCCCCGGAAGGTGGCCGGCGACTCCAGCTGGTTGGGTGCGAGATCATCGGTTCCTGCGAGCCGATCCTGGATGTAGCGGTAGACCATCCGGGTGCGCATCGTGCGCTCACAACGCTCGCAGCCGATGATGTGGTCGAACCCCTCGAGCCGCTCCTCGGGGTTGGGCAGCCAGTAGGAGTCGTTGGCGTTGGCGACCCAGTCGCGCCGGATGGCGTAGGGCAGGTTGCCCGGGCCGAAGATCCCGGGTCGGGAGGCATCCTCATCGGTGCCCCACTTGCAGCCGGAGGAGGCGCGCGTGCCGTCGAGCCCGGGCAGGCCGGCGAGGCCGTCGAGAATGCGGCCGGTGGGGGTCATGCACTGATCGGCCATCTCGTCGGGCACGTTGGGCACCACGGAGTGATCGGCGTAGAGGGCGTCGCCGTTGCGGTCGGCGGCGGTGGTGTTGACCCAGGGCATGCCGGCCGCCTTGTCCTGGCGCGCCAGGAGGTCGCGTACGTCGGTGGCCTTGCCCATCTGCAGGAAGGTGTCGACGGTGCGCAGGTGCTCGGCGTTGGCGTCGCGGATCGCCCAGACGCTCGCCACGGACCACGGCATCAGCAGTGCCGGTGCGTCGATCACGTATCCCTCGGGCGTGCGGTAGAGGTCCTCCTTGACCTTGCCGAGCGACCCGTCGTCGCGTCGGACCGTCACGGTCACCTCACGGCGCTTCAGCTCCTGGGGTCCGCTGTCGGTGAGGTACGTCGTGGGGCCGGCCAGGCGGTACTCGTAGGGCGTGAACCGGTAAGCGGTGGAGACCGTGTGGCTCCACGCCACGTCCTTGTTCCATCCGATGTTGACCACCGGGGAGCCGATCAGGGAGGCACCGGCGACGTCGTACTGCCCAGGGATGGTCAGGTGCTGCTGGGTGAACCGGTAGCGGCCACGCCACGGGAAGTGCGGGTTGCCCAGCAGCATGCCCTTGCCGGTGGTCGTCGCGTCGCCGCCCAGGGCAGTCGCGTTGGAGCCGAACGGCGCGGACGGGTCCCGGCCCAGCCCGGTGAGCAGCTCGTCGCGGTCGACCGAGCTCGCGGTGGGGTTGGGGATCCCCGGGTCGTCGGGCGACGGAGGGTCGGCGTCGACGATCTCCTTGACGAACACTCCGCTGGAGGCGAGCAGGTTGGCCAGGTAGACGCCGTACCAGAGGTCGATGGGGCGGGCCTCCTGACGGAGGTAGCCGGCACCCCGGCACTCGGGGTCCCCGACCCCGCTCGGGCCGACCCGGTCGAGGTAGCGGTTGACGCCGGCCACGTAGCCTCGCACCATCTCGCGAGCCTGGGGTCCCGGGCCGCGGTCCTCGTCGGCGAGCAGCTTCTCGACGATCTGGCGGTTGTGGAGGTCCTGGACGAACGCGTCCACCTGGAGGTTCGACGCCTCCAGCGTGACCTGGTCGTTGTAGCGCGCCTTGGGTCCGAACCACCGTGACCGCTGGGCCCGGGCAGTGACCAAGGTGTCGGCGAGGGTGCAGATCGAGGTCTCGGCGGAGGCGTAGCCGCTGCCGAAGCCCAGGGAGCCGAAGTCGTCCGCGGTGACGTGCGGGATGCCGTGGGTGGTGCGCGTGATCGTCGCGGAGTAGCCACTCGCGGGCGCGCTCGCGGCGGCCTGCTGGGCGCTGGCACCCGGCGTCGAGGCCGCGATCGCGGTGAGGGGCACCAGGGTCGCGCAGGCGAGCAGGGCGGTCAGACGGTTCCGGGGCATGTCAGGGTCAACGTGCGAACCCGGCCCGAAGTTATGTCACCGGTGACCTCAGAGGTACAGCCCGGTCGCCTCGTCGCCGAGACGGTCGGAGGCCACCGCGTGGACGTCGCGCTCGCGCATCACGACGTAGGTCTCGCCGGCCACCTCGACCTCGGACTTGTCCTCCGGGTCGAAGAGCACCCGGTCGCCGGCCTCGACCGCCCGGGCGTGCGGACCCACGGCGACCACCCGGGACCAGGCGAGCCGACGCCCGCCCATGGCCGCTGTGGCCGGGATCACGATGCCGCCACTGGACTTCCGCTCCCCGGCATCATCGTCGAGCTCGACCATGATCCGGTCGTGCAGCATCTTGATCGGGGTCTTGGGCGCAGACACGGGACGCTGCTCAGCGAACGACCTTGCGGACCACCACGAACAGCGCGACACACCCGGCGACGACACCGGCCACCTTGAGGATGTTGTCGGTGCGTGGGGCGCCGGTGTCGAGGTCGACGAAATGCGACTTCACGCTGGTGACCTCGCGGCTGACGATCGTCTTGGGGTGCGCTCGGTAGATGAGCTGGTCGATGGTGTGCGCCAGGCGCTCCCGGGTCGCTTCGATCTCCTGCTCGAGGGACGTCTGGTTGGTCACGCGGGAAGGTTACCAACGAGGCGCGGGTCGAAGCCGAAGGGCAGCTCGAGCCGGTGAGCCCGCATCAGCTCGTCGTCGGTGAGGACGTCGTAGGTCGCGCCGTCGGCCACGACGATCCCGTCGCCGAGGACGACCGACCGGGGGCAGAGCTCGAGTGCGTAAGGGAGGTCGTGCGTCACCATCAGCAGGGTGACGTCGAGCGAGCGGAGGATCTCGGCGAGCTCGCGGCGGGAGGCCGGGTCGAGGTTGGACGACGGCTCGTCGAGGACCAGGATCTCAGGCTCCATCGCGAGCACGGTGGCCACGGCGACCCGCCGTCGCTGGCCGAAGGAGAGGTGGTGCGGCGGGCGGTCGGCGAAGTCGGCCATGCCCACCTTGTCGAGCGACTCCATGACGCGGCGGTCGAGGGCGCTGCCCCGCAGGCCGAGGTTGGCCGGGCCGAAGGCGACGTCCTGCCGGACCGTGCCGAGGAACAGCTGGTCGTCGGGGTCCTGGAAGACGATGCCGACCCGGCGCCGGATCTCCTGGAGGTTCTCCTTCGCGACCCGGAGGCCGCTGACGGCGACCGTGCCGGCGCCGGCGGTCAGGATGCCGTTGAGGTGGAGCACCAGGGTGGTCTTGCCCGCACCGTTGGGCCCGAGCAGGGCGACGTTCTCACCCCGGTGGACGTGCAGGTCGACGCCGTAGAGCGCCTGGTGGCCGTCGGGGTAGGCGTAGGCGAGCCCACGGACATCGAGGACCGGGGTGCTCATCGGGGCAGCGTCCCGGTGTAGCCGCGCGAGAGCATCGCGAGATGGACTCGTTCGCCGCGCTCGTAGGAGCGGATGAACAAGGCGCCCAGGGACCGGGCGAGGACCGGCCAGTGGCGCGGGGAGCGTGGGTCGTAGCCGCGCGAGCGCATGGCGGTGAGCATCCGCCCCATCTCGCCGGTGACCACGTCGAGGTAGCGGACCATGAAGCCCATGATCTGCACCAGCGGGTCGGGCACCCTCAGCCGCTGCAGCCCCCGGAGTACGTCGTCGGGCTCGGTGGTGGCGGCCAGGGTCAGGGCGGCAAGGACGCCGAGGGTCCCCTTCATCAGCAGGCCGGCCGCGGCCACGAGTCCCGTGTGGGACACCGTCAGTCCGAAGAGCTCGGTGCGCGGACCGGTCGCGATGAACGGCAGCAGCAGGGCGAACACCACGAACGGCACCTCGACCACCATCCGCCGGGCCAGGTAGGTCGGGGGCACCTGCGAGACCGCGACCACCACCAGGAGCACCACCGCCCAGCCCGCGAAGACGGCGTACCGGTCGATGGGGGTGGCCACCACCGCCAGCATGAAGGCAACCAGGGCGACCAGCTTGAGGTGGGCGGGAGCCCGGTGGATGAGGCTGTGGCCGTGGTAGTGGAGCTTGTGCCCGTGTCCGGCGCCCATGCTCAGCCCCGGCTCTCGGCGGGTTCGTCCGAGTCGTCGCGGCGCCGCAGGGCACGGAACAGTCCGAACGCGACGGCGAGGACCAGCAGGGTCCCCGCCACTCCGGCCAGCCCACCGCCGAGCCGGGCGTCGTCGACCCCCTTGGTGGAGTAGCCGGCGAACGGGCCGTCGGCCGTCGGTGACTGCTCGGCCCGGTCGAGGAATCCGAGCTGCCCGGCGACGTGCTCGAGCCCGTCGGCGTGGCCGCTGGCGTAGAAGCTGCCCGCCCCGGCGATGAGCAGCGCCACCACCAGGCAGGTCAGGAAGAACGTGCGCGACCTCATGCCGTCGCCCGCTGCCTGATCTCCAGCCGTTGCGCGGCCAGAGCGCCGCGGGCGCCGTGGACGAGGTCGGGCCGGACGGCGACCACGCTTGCGACGACGAGCCCGGTGATCGCGGCCTCGCCGAGGCCGATCACGAGGTGCCACGAGAGCATCGCGGTGAGCACGGTGTCGAGCGGGACCGGTGCGGTGCCGCCGACGGCGTAGATCCCGGTGAAGGCGAGCGCGGCCGCCGGGACGCTCACGAAGGCGCCGATCGCGGCGGCCGGCGCCACCGAGGTCGTACGTCGCGGCAGCACGGCCCGGATCCCGCGGAACACGAGCCAGCCCACCACGACCGCGACGAGGGCCATCAGCGTGACGTTGGTGCCGAGCGCGGTGATGCCGCCGTCGGCCATGAGCAGGGCCTGGACCAGCAGCACGACGGTGATCGCGAGGACCGCCGTCCACGGGCCGGCGAGGACCGCGGCCAGGGCGCCTCCGAGGAGGTGTCCGCTGGTCCCTGCGCCGACCGGGAAGTTCATCATCTGGCCGGCGAAGACGAACGTGGCGACCAGTCCGGCCATCGGGGCGGTGCGGTCGTCGAGCTCGCGCCTGGCGCCGCGCAGTGCCAACGTCACCCCCGCCACCGCGACCGCGCCCGTGGCGAGCGAGGTGGTGGCGTCGATGAAACCGTCGGGCACGTGCATGCGGGCTCCTGTGGGGCCGGTAGATTTCGAGACGGTCGCTGAGCGACCTCCTCAAACCAGGAATTGAACAACCAGTGTCAGACCCAGCCTATGTGTGTGCACATTACAGTCAAGGAGCGAGATGAGCACTGCCCGATCGGAGAGCGACCGTCTCGACCGAGGTGACCAGGCGCCGGACTTCACCCTGGACAGCGACACCGGGGAGCAGGTGGCCCTCAGCGACCTGCGCGGTCGCAAGGTCATCGTGTACTTCTACCCGGCGGCGATGACGCCGGGCTGCACCAAGCAGGCGTGCGACTTCACCGACTCGCTGGAGTCGCTGCGCGGCGCCGGCTACGAGGTGCTGGGGATCTCGCCGGACAAGCCGGCGAAGCTGGCCAAGTTCCGCGACCGCGACGACCTGACCATCACCCTGCTCTCCGACCCGGACCGGACCGTGATGAAGGCCTACGGCGCGTTCGGCGAGAAGAAGCTCTACGGCAAGGTCGTCGAGGGAGTCATCCGGTCCACGTTCGTCGTCGACGAGGACGGACGGATCGAGCTGGCGCAGTACAACGTGAAGGCCACCGGCCACGTGGCCAAGCTGCGTCGCGACCTCGAGCTCGACTGATGGCGACGGTCCGAGCGGCCTGACCACACGCGCCTTCGTAGACTGCGCGGCACGTCGGAGTGGTGGAACTGGCAGACACGCGGGTTTTAGGTATCCGTGCCTTAGGGCGTGGGGGTTCGAGTCCCCCCTCCGGCACCCAGCGCCGTGGCGACAGAGGGAGCGATCTCGCGAAGCGCTCTCCCCCGATGTGAGATCCGGTCCTTCTCCTCGGCGGAGAGCTCTGCCGAGGTGGTGCCGGCGGCGGCATGCTCGTCGGCCACGAAGAGGACGTCGTACCCGAACCCTCCGCTCCCCCGCAGCTCCCGGATCACGCGGCCGTGCATCTCGCCGTGCACGACGATCTCCGCACCCTGGGGGTGGCAGAAGGCGACAGCGCAGGTGAAGTGGGCGCCGCGACGGTCGTCCGGCACATCGGCCAGCTGCGCCAGCACCAGCTCGTTGTTGCGGTGGTCGTCCTTGGGCGGCCCGGCCCAGCGTGCTGACAGCACGCCGGGCATCCCGTTGAGGGCGTCCACGCACAGGCCGCTGTCGTCCGCGAGCGTGGGCAGGCCGGTCGCGGCCAGCCCCGCGCGGGCCTTGAGCAGCGCGTTGCCCTCGAAGGTGGGCTGGTCCTCGACCGGCTCGTCGTAGGCCGGCACGTCGTCCAGCCCGACCACCAGGACCCCGGGCGCGTGCTCGCGGAGGATCCGCTGCATCTCCGCCAGCTTCCCGGGGTTGCGGGAGGCAAGGAAGACGCGCGTCACGACGAAAGTGCCTCGCCCTGCAGCCGGGTCAGGTCGCCGCAGCCCTTCTCGGCGAGCGCGAGCAGGGCGTCGAGCTCGGATCGCTCGAAGGCCGCACCCTCGGCCGTGCCCTGCACCTCCACGAACTTGCCCTCGCCGGTCATCACGACGTTCATGTCGGTCTCGGCCCGGACGTCCTCCTCGTAGGGGAGGTCGAGGCGAGGCGACCCGTCGATGATGCCGACGCTGACCGCGGCCACCGACCCGGTGAGCGGCTCACCCGTCAGCGCACCGACGCCGCGGAGATGAGCGACCGCGTCGGCCAGTGCGACGTACGCCCCGGTGATCGCCGCAGTTCTGGTGCCACCGTCGGCCTGGAGTACGTCGCAGTCGAGCACGATCGTGTTCTCCCCGAGCGCCTTGTAGTCGATGACGGCTCGCAGGGACCGGCCGATCAACCGGGAGATCTCGTGGGTGCGGCCACCGATCCGGCCCTTGACCGACTCGCGGTCCGAGCGGGTGTTGGTGGCCGCGGGGAGCATCGCGTACTCGGCGGTGACCCATCCGAGCCCGGAGCCCTTCCGCCAGCGCGGCACCCCTTCCGAGGCCGAGGCGGCACAGAGCACCCTGGTGCCGCCGAACTCGACCAGCACCGAGCCGGCGGCGTGGTCGAGCCAGTGGCGGGTGAGCTTGATCGGGCGGAGCTCGTCGTCGGCCCGGCCGTCGGCGCGTGTCGTCATGGCTTTTCGGGGTCCCCGTTCGAAGCGGAACGGAGTGAGCATTCGAATGGGGTGATCATGGCGCCGACCCTAGGGCACCAACGGACGCACTGCGGGCCCGGCCTTCCCCCGTGGAGACCGGGCCCGTCGGGCGTCCAGGGCCTACTACTTCAGCTCGGCCCGCATCACCCGGACCAGTCCCAGCACGAACGGCAGGAGAATCCAGATCGCGCTGGCGGTGGCGAGCTGGGCCCACTGCTCGCCGGTCATGTCGACGCCGCTGAACAGGGGCTGCTGCGAGGTGCCGCCGAGGTCCACCCAGGGTGCGGCGTCCTCGAGGGCACCCCAGAGACTGGCCACGATGGAGAACGCGATGGGGAGCACGAAGTAGGTCACGATCGCTGCCGCCGAGTTGAGGAAGATCAGGCCGAAGGCCAGACCCTGCAGGATCCCGCTGATCTGGAGGATCCCGAACTTCGCGAGGTCGTCGACCCCGATGTTGTCCCAGGCGCCCGGCTCGCCGGCCAGGACGGTGGCCAGCGCGGCGATCCCGATCGCGAGCGCGATCGCGACCAGCCCGAGCAGGAGGGCCGCGACCACCTTGGCCGCGATCACCTTCAACCGCGAGGGCTCGAGGGCGAACGTCGTCAGCGTCGTCCGCTGGCCCCACTCGCTGGTGACCAGCAGGATGCCGAGCACGGGCAGCAGGAAGCCCTGCGGGGTCGCCGTCGCTCCCATGAAGTTGAGGAACGTGCGCTGGTCGTCGGGGGCGGCGAAGAAGAAGATCGTCACGATGGCGGCAGTGATCAGGCCGATCGCGATCAGCAGCCACATCCCGGCCCGGGTGTCGCGCATCTTGCGCAGCTCGACCCCGATGAGCCGGCCGAAGGGCACCGGGCTGGTGCCCGAGACGTCGAGGGTCGGGAGAGTGGTCGTCACGGTGCTCATGCGGGGGCTCCTGGGTTGATGTCGTCGCGCTGCGCGTCGGAGGTGAGTTCGAGGAAGAGCTCCTCCAGGCCACCGTGGGCCGGACGGAGGTCGATGAGCACGATGCCCTTCTCGGCCGCGATGCGGCCGACCTCCACCGGCTCGGCCTCGACCGCGAGCCCCTCCCCGGCGGGATTCCAGCTCACGTCGTAGGCGTCGAGCGCCTCCTGCAGCCGGGTGTTGTCGAGCGCCATCACGTGGGTGCTGGTGCCCCGCTCGGCGAGCAGCGCCTTCTTGTCGCCCTGGGCCACGATCTTGCCGCGGCCGATCAGGATCATCTCGTCGGCGATCAGCTCGACCTCGTTGAGGAGGTGGCTGGAGAGCAGGACCGTGCCGCCGCGCTCGGCGTAGGACTTGAGCAGGCCGCGCATCCAGCGGATGCCGGCGGGGTCGAGCCCGTTGGCCGGCTCGTCGAGGATCAGCACCGAGGGGTCGCCGAGCAGGGCGTGGGCGATGCCGAGGCGCTGACGCATGCCGAGGGAGTAGTTGCGGACCCGGCGCTTCGCCTCGGCGGGGGTCAGCGAGACCAGCTCGAGCATCTCCCCCACCCGGGAGTCGGGCAGACCCATCGTCCGGGCGCCGATCGTCAGCACCTCGCGCCCGGTGCGACCGTCGTGCTGGGCCGAGGCGTCGAGGAGGACGCCGACGTGGCGGCCCGGGTTGGGGATGTCGCGGAAGTGGTACCCGCCGATGGTGATCTCGCCGCGGCTGGCCGGGGTCAGGCCGGCCATGATCCGCATGGTTGTCGTCTTGCCGGCACCGTTGGGGCCCAGGAACCCGGTGACCCGGCCCGGCTGGCAGGTGAAGCTGATGTCGTCGAGTGCGAGGAACCCGCCGTACGACTTGGACAGTCCGTCGACCTTGATCATGGGCCCCATCCTGCTCCCGCTACCCCCTCGCCGCATCCGACTTCGGGATGTTCAGGGACCTACCGGGGTAGGGCCCCGAACGAGACCTGAGCCTCCTGTCCGGAGCCTCCGGTCGCCCTAGCCTTGGATCGTGGACAAACCCCCGCCCGAGGCCTTCCAGTCGCCGATCTCGCACTGGGGACACGTCTGGCGGATCCTGCTGATGCTCGTGATCAGCGGCATCGTCTGGGGGACGGTCGCCGCCCGGCAGCTGGAGGACTACCCGGCCCTCTTCTGGCTCGACATCGCCCTGGCCGTGCCTGCCTACGTCCTGGTCTTCTTCCGTCGGCGGTGGCCGATGACGGTCGCACTTGTCCTGGCTCTGCTGGGCACGTTCTCCGGGCTGGCGGCCGGTCCCGCGACCCTGGCGGCCGCGTCCGTGGCGACCCACCGCCGGTGGCGGCAGGTCGTGGTGGTCGGTGTCGCCAACCTGGTGAGCGCCCAGGTCTTCGCGGTCGTGGAGCCGACCGGGGCTCCGAAGGATCCCTACCTGCTCGTCCTGGTGATCAACCTGACGTTCATGGCCTCCATCCTCGGCTGGGGCATGTACGTCGGTTCCCGGCGCGAGCTGGTCTGGACCCTGCGCCAGCGGGCCGAGCGGGCCGAGGCCGAGCAGGAGCTGCGGGTCGGCCCAGGCCCGGAGCAACGAACGGGCCCGGATCGCGCGGGAGATGCACGACGTGCTCGCCCACCGGATCTCCCAGATCTCGATGCACGCGGGCGCGCTGGCCTTCCGGGACGACCTCACGGCCGCCGAGATGCGCACCAGCGCCCAGGTGATCCAGGAGAAGGCGCACGAGGCCCTGACCGACCTGCGTGGCGTGCTGGGCGTGCTCCGCGACGACGCGGGCGAGCGCCTCGACGCGCCCCAGCCGACGTACGACGACCTGCCGCGGCTGGTGGACGATGCGCGCGGCAACGGGCTGGACCTCGACTACGTCGATCTCCTGGACGGGGATCCCCGGCAGGTGCCCGACGCCGTCGGCCGGACGCTCTACCGGATCGTCCAGGAGGGGATCACCAACGCCCGCAAGCACGCGCCGGGGGCCCGACTGAGCATCCGGGTCAGCGGGTCGCCGGAGGACGGCATCGACATCCGGCTGTGCAACCCGGTGGGCTTCGGTCCCACCGCGACGCCGGGATCAGGGCTGGGGCTGGTCGGTCTGACCGAGCGGGCGGAGCTGCGGGGTGGGCGGATCGAGCATCACCTCGACGGGTCGACGTTCGTCCTGCACGGCTGGATACCGTGGGCGGCATGAGCAGCACGGACGCGACCCGCGTCCTGGTCGTCGACGACGACCCCCTGGTCCGATCAGCGCTGTCGCTGATGCTGGGCGGCCAGGCCGACCTGGAGGTCATCGGCGAGGCCGGCGACGGTCGGCAGGGAGTGGACCTCGCCCGGTCGCTGCTGCCCGACGTCATCCTGATGGACATCCGGATGCCGGTGCTCAACGGGCTGGAGGCGACCCGCGAGCTCCACGCCCGCCCGGAGCCGCCCCGGATCATCATCCTCACGACCTTCGACGCCGACGAGCACGTCTTCGGCGCACTCGAAGCGGGCGCGGACGGGTTCCTGCTGAAGGACACCCCGCCCGCCGAGATCGTCGCCGCGATCCGTCGGGTCGCGTCCGGGGACCCCATGCTCTCGCCGTCGGTCACGCGCACCCTGATCCAGCGGGTGCGCGCCGACGGCGCCGGGCACCGCTCCGCGCGGGCCGAGGGCCGCCTGGCGACGCTGACAGCGCGGGAGCACGAGGTCGCCCTGGCCGTCGCGCGGGGCCTGAGCAACGCCGAGATCGGCGGGGAGCTCTACCTCTCCCTGCCCACCGTGAAGGCCCACGTCTCGAGGCTCTACGACAAGCTCCAGGTCACCAACCGGGTGCAGATCGCGATCCTGGTCCACGACGCCGGCCTGGTCTGATCCGAGGGGCGGGTAGTTTCCTCGTCAGCAGCGATGGGTTCGGCGGCCATCCCGAGTCGGTACGTCGACCGCACCGTCGCAACCCGAACCCGGAGGCATGTTGTGAAGCTCCTGCTCACGTCCGCGGGCGTCAAGAACGGGACCATCCACCAGGCCTTGGTCGACCTCCTGGGCAAGCCGATCGCCGACTCGAGCGCGCTGTGCATCCCCACCGCGGCCTACGCGCATCCCATGGTCGGCCCCGGCGCCGGACCCTGGCGGTTCATCAGCGGCAAGTCCGAGCTTCCGATGGTCGACCTGGGCTGGAAGTCCATCGGCGTTCTGGAGCTCACCGCGCTCCCCAGCATCGATGAGGATCTCTGGGTTCCCCTGGTACGGGAGACAGACGTCCTGCTGGTGGGGGGCGGCGATGCGCTCTACCTGTGCCACTGGATGCGCGAGTCCGGGCTGGCAGACCTCATTCCGACGCTGAGCGAGACGGTCTGGGTGGGGCTGAGCGCCGGAAGCATGGTGCTGACGCCCCGGATCGGGGAGGACTTCGTCCAGTGGAGGCCACCGACCGGTGACGACAGCACGCTGGGCCTCGTCGACTTCTCGATCTGTCCGCACCTGGCCCCGGACGGCGGGCCGGGCAACTCGATGGCCGAGGCGGAAGCATGGGCGGCCAGCATCTCCGGGCCGGGGTACGCGATGGACGACGAGACGGCCATCAAGGTGGTCGATGGCACCGTCGAGGTCGTGTCAGAGGGGCAGTGGAGGTACTTCGCCTCCTCCTAGCTCTCCACCTCAGACCTCGAAGACGGCGCCGGCGGTCGCGAGCTGGATCTCGCCGTCGTACGTCGTCCGGGCCTCGGCGAGGGCGTCCTGCGGGTCGCCCCACGGCGGGACGTGGGTCAGCACGAGTCGCCGCGCTCCGGCGCGCGCCGCGGAGTCGCCGCCCTCGGCGCCGGTGAGGTGCAGCTTGGCGGGGTTCTTGGTGCGGGACGTGAACGACGCCTCCGCCAGGAGCAGGTCGACGCCGGCGGCGACGGCGTCGAGCCCGACGCACGGGCCGGTGTCGCCGGAGTAGCCGAGTGTCCGTCCATCCGCGCTCACCCGGAGGCCGAACGCCGGCACCGGGTGTTCGACACCGATCGGGTCGACCACGAACGGTCCGAGCCCGACCTCGCCGTCGTAGACCCGGAAGTCGAACTCCTCGTGCATGCCCGGGTCGGGCGGCAGGTCGTAGGCGCGCGCCATCCGGTCGGCGGTGCCGATCGGTCCCCACACGGGGATCCTCGGCTGGTGGCCGTCCGGGTGGAACCGGCGCAGGACGTAGTAGCCGGTCAGGTCCAGGCAGTGGTCGGCGTGGAGGTGGCTGAGGAAGACGCCGTCGACGGCCAGCGGGTCGACGTAGCGGTGCAGCGCGCCGAGGGCGCCGCTGCCCAGGTCGAGCAGGATCCGCCAGGTGCGACCGTCGTGGTCGGCCTCGACGAGGTAGCAGCTGGCCGGGGAGTCCGGGCCGGGGTAGGACCCCGAGCAGCCGACGACGGTGAGCCTCATGCGAGGCCGCCGGCGAACTGGGAGGCGGAGACCAGCTCCGGCCCGAGGAACCGCTGGCCGAGGGTCTCGAAGTCGCCGGGGGTTCCGGTGGTCAGGAAGTGGTACGTCGGCTCGCCGCCGGGCCGCATCAGGCCTGTCGTGGCCAGCAGCTTGTAGACGTCCTTGGCGCACTCCTCCGCGCTGCTGACCAGGGTGACGGCCTCGCCCATCACCAGCGAGATGACGCCGGTGAGCAGCGGATAGTGGGTGCAGCCGAGGATCAGGGTGTCGACACCGGCCTCGGTGAGCGGGTCGAGGTAGTCGCGGGCGACCGCCAGCAGCTCCTCTCCCCCGGTGACGCCCCGCTCGACGAACTCGACGAACCGCGGGCAGACGCGGGTCACCAGCTCCACGTGGGGCGCGGCGGCGAAGGCGTCGTCGTAGGCCATGGACTCGGCCGTGGCGTGGGTGCAGATGACCCCGATCCGGCCGTTGTGGCTGGCCGCCACCGCGCGCCGGGTGGCCGGGTAGATCACCTCGACCACCGGCACGTCGTACCGCTCGCGGGCGTCGCGGAGCACCGCGGCGCTCGCGGAGTTGCAGGCGATGACGAGGGCCTTGACCCCGCGCTCGACCAGGTGGTCGAGGCACTCGAGGGCGTACTCGCGGACCTCGCCGATCGGCTTCGGGCCGTAGGGCTGGCGTGCGGTGTCGCCGACGTAGACGATCGACTCGTGCGGCAGCTGGTCGATGACCGAGCGGGCCACGGTGAGACCACCGAAGCCCGAGTCGAAGATGCCGATGGGAGCATCGGCCGTGATTGCCGGCACGACACGCAAGGCTAGGTCGTCCGGCACGTACCGCGCACATCGACGCGACGAATGGCGCGAGATCGTCATCACGTCTTGCTAGCCTCGAACTGATGTCTCACACCATCCGCCTGTCCTGTGCTTCCCTCGCGGCGCTTGCGCTCGCGGTCGTCCGGGTGCGGCGCCGCCTCCTCCTCACCCGAGCAGGCGACGACCACGAGCGTCCAGCAGATCGACCGGCGGGCCGCCGGTGACGCGGGTGCTGGCCGTGTCGATCGACGGGCTGCGGTCCTCGGCCATCACCCAGCTCGGACCTGCCGGCACCCCCACGCTGCACGACCTGATGGCCCAGGGCGCTTCGACCCTCAACGCCCGCACCGAGCGGGAGATGACCGTCACGCTGCCCAACCACACCGGCATGGTGACCGGCCGCCGGATCCTCGCCTCACGCGGCGGGCACGGCGTGACCTGGAACGACGACCGTCGCCGACCACCGACGGTGCAGCGCGCTGCCGGGCACGACGTGTCGTCGGTCTTCCGCGTCGTGCACAACGCGGGCCGCACGACCGCGCTGTTCGCCAGCAAGACGAAGTTCTCCCTGTTCGAGCGCTCGTGGGACGCGGGGATCAGCAAGATGCGCATCCGGCTCGACAACGGCGCTCCTGGTCCGGCACGACGCGGAGAGACCTGCTCGCGCACAACCGCGGGTTCACGTTCCTCCACCTCTCCGCTCCCGACAGCGCCGGACACGCCCACGGCTGGAAGTCGCGCGCCTACCTCGATGCCGTCCGGGCCACCGACCGGCGGCTGGGGCAGATCGTGAGGACGATCAACGGGACCCCCGGCTCCGGGACCACCTGGTCCTGCTGGTGACCGCCGACCACGGCGGCACGGGCAAGGACCACAGCAACGCGACGCGGTTGGTCAACTACCGCATCCCGTTCCTCGTGTGGGGTCCGACGGTCGCCCACGGTGCGACCTGTACGGCCTGAACCCCGACTACGCCGACCCGGGCGCCCGGCGGACGACGCTACTCCGACGCCCGGCAGCCGGTCCGCAACGGGGACGTGGCCAACCTCGCCCTCGACCTGCTCGGTCTGGGCGCGGTCAAGGGCAGCGAGCACGACCGGGCGCAGGACCTGGACTGGAACTGACCGTGGCGGCCGCTGCGCGATCAAGCCCAGAGCTGGCCCTCCAGCCGCTCCTCGGCCTCGTCGACGGTGCCCTCGTAGGCGCCGGTGGAGAGGTACTTCCAGCCGCCGTCGGCGACCACGAACGCGATGTCGGCGGACTCTCCGGCCCGGACCGCCTTGGCGGCCTGGCCGAGCGCGGCGTGCAGGATCGCCCCGGTCGAGATGCCGGCGAAGATGCCCTCGACGTCCAGCAGCTCGCGGACGCGGCGTACGGCGTCGCGCGGGCCCGACCGAGAAGCGGGAGTCGATCAGCGACTCGTCGTAGAGCTCCGGGACGAAGCCCTCGTCGAGGTTGCGCAGGCCGTAGACCAGCTCGCCGTAGCGGGGCTCGGCGGCGACGATCCGCACGTCCGGCTTGGCCTCGCGGAAGAAGCGGCAGACGCCCATCAGCGTGCCGGTCGTGCCCAGCCCGGCGACGAAGTGGGTGATGCCGGGAAGGTCGGCGAGCAGCTCGGGTCCGGTGCCCTCCTGGTGGGCGAGCGCGTTGGCCTCGTTGCCGTACTGGTAGAGCATCACCCAGTCGGGGTGCTCGGCCGCGATGCCCTTGGCGACGCGGACCGCCTCGTTGGAGCCGCCGGCGGCCGGTGAGGACACGATCTCGGCGCCCCACATGCCCAGCAGCTGCCGGCGCTCGGCGGAGGTGTTCTCGGGCATCACGCACACCAGCCGATAGCCCTTGAGCTCGCGCTGCCATCGCCAGGGAGATGCCGGTGTTGCCCGACGTGGGCTCCAGGATCGTGCAGCCGGGGCGGAGCTGGCCGTCCTTCTCCGCCTGCTCGATCATCTTCAGGGCGGGGCGATCCTTGATCGAGCCCGTGGGGTTGCGGTCCTCGAGCTTGGCCCACAGCCGCACGTCGGGACTCGGCGAGAGCCGGGGAGGCCCGACCAGCGGCGTGCCGCCGACGGTCGCCAGGAGGTTGTCGTAGCGGGTCATCGGCTGCCTCAGCCGCCGGCGACGGCGGGGAGCACCACGACCTGGTCGCCGTCGGAGAGCTCGGCCTCGAGCCCGCCGATGAACCGGACGTCCTCGTCGTTGACGTAGACGTTGACGAAGCGACGCAGGTCGCCTGCGTCGGGTCCTCGACGAGGCGCTCCTTGATCCCGGGGTGGTTGGCCTCCAGGTCGTCGATGAGCGCGCTCAGGCTCGCCCCGTCGGCGGTCACGGCCTTCTCTCCACCGGTGTAGGTGCGCAGGATGGTCGGGATGCGGACCTCGATGGCCATCAGGTTCTCCTCTGCGGACTGTCGGGGCTGGTGCGGCGACGACGGCGACCTCTTCCTCGGTCACCTCGCCGTCCTGGATCCTGTAGGACCTGAACTCCACCGGGCCGTCGTTATTCCCGTGCTCCCGGGTGCGAGACCAGCACGTAGTGGGCGTTCGGCTCGCTGGCCAGCCCGATGTCGGTGCGGCTCGGATAGGCCTCGGTGGCGGTGTGGGAGTGGTAGATCACCACTGGCTCCTCGTCCCGCGTCGTCCATGTCCTTGTAGAGCGCGAGCAGCTCGAGCGAGTCGAACTCGTAGAAGGTGGGGCTGCCGGCGGCGTTCACCATCTCCACCATCCGCTCCGGACGGTCGCTGCCGTCCGGGCCGGCCACCACGCCACACGCCTCGTCGGGGTGGTCCCGTTTGGCGTGCGCCACGATGGCGTCGTACGTCTCCTGGTCGATGCTCAGCACTCGTCCAGCCTAGGTCGGGCCTCAGTGCCTGGACGCCCGGCTTGCTCCTCGGACAGCGACGATCGGGACCGTCGATCAGTCGCTCAGCGGCGCGGACGAGGGTCTCCTGGAGGTAGCCCACCCACTCGTAGATGTCGTGCGCCTGGGCACGCGGGTCGTCGTCCGGCAACGCGTACCAGACCTCCTCGTCGCCCTCCTCGACCCCGAGCCGGGTGGCCAGCGCGAGGCGGAGGTCGGTGAACGACCGCAGCCACGTCTCCGCGGCCGGCGGCTCGAGCTCGACGTCGATCATCAGCCCGTCCTCCTCGAGCTCCGGCGGCAGTCCCGCTTCCTCGAGCGCGTCGATGATCGCGCAGGCGCCGGCGGCCTTGCCGTCGCGCAGCGCGCCCTCGGTGAACCGCCGAAACTCCGCCGAGGCATCCTCGTCGCCGGGGTAGGCCGTGGGGAAGAGCCGCGCCAGGACCGGGTCCTCCGGCTCCGAGGTCGGGCCGGAGAAGTCCATCATCGCCTCGAGCGGGTCCGCTCCCTCGCGGGGCACGGCGGACTCGTTGCGCAGCAGCTCCACGAGCTGGGATGCGAGGGAGCGCAGCAGGTCGGCCTCGAATCCGGTGAAGGTGGCGATGACCCGGCCGCTCCGTCGATGGCGGGCGAAACCGTTCATTGCTTTTCCATGGTGGCCCAGAGGCCGTACTCGTGCATCGCCTGGACGTCCCGCTCCATCTCCTCGCGGCTCCCCGAGCTGACCGCCGACTTGCCCTCGCGGTGCACCTGGAGCATCAGCTTCTCGGCCTTCGCCTTGTCGTAGCCGAAGTACTTCTGGAAGACGAAGGCGACGTACGACATCAGGTTGACCGGGTCGTTCCAGACGATCGTCACCCACGGCTTGGCGAGGAAGGTGACCTCGTCAGGGGTGACGGTCGGCTCGACCTCGACCGGGCTGGTGGCGCTCACGAATCCCATCGTGGCACACGCCGGACCCCTAATCTGGGGCGGTGAACAGCCTCGCCGGCGGGTCGACCGCGCTCCTGACCGACCACTACGAGCTGACCATGCTGCAGGCGTCCCTGGCCAGCGGAACCGCCCACCGCCGCTCGGTGTTCGAGCTCTTCCCGCGCCGGCTCCCCGAAGGCCGGCGGTACGGCGTCGTGGCCGGGGTCGGACGTGCCCTCGAGGCCATCGAGCAGTTCCGGTTCGACGACGACGCCCTGGCCATGCTGGCCGACGTCGTCAACGAGGAGACCCTCGACTGGCTGCGCGACTACCGGTTCGGCGGGTCGGTCTGGGGCTACGCAGAGGGTGACATGTACTTCCCCTACTCGCCCCTCGTGGTCGTCGAGGCCAGCTTCGCCGAGGCGGTCGTCCTGGAGACGTTGCTGCTGTCGATCTACAACCACGACTCGGCCGTGGCGTCGGCCGCCTCCCGGATGACCCTCGCCGCAGGCGACCGTCCGTGCATCGAGATGGGATCGCGGCGCACCCACGAGGTGGCTGCCGTGGCGAGCGCGCGGGCGGCGTACATCGCCGGCTTCCGGGCCACCTCCAACCTCGCGGCTCGACATCACTACGGCGTCCCGTCGATGGGGACCAGCGCCCACAGCTTCACCCTGGTCCACGACACCGAGGAGGACGCCTTCCGCGCCCAGGTGAGATCGCTGGGAGCCGGAACGACCCTGCTTGTCGACACCTTCGATGTTGCCGAAGCCGTGCGGCTCGCCGTCGAGGTGGCCGGCCCGGCTCTCGGCGCGGTCCGGCTCGACTCCGGGGACCTGGGGACGATCGCCCGCGAGGTGCGGGTGCAGCTCGACGAGCTCGGCGCGACCGGCACCAAGATCGTCGTCACCAGTGACCTCGACGAGTTCGCGATCTCGGCGCTGGCGGTGGCGCCGGTCGACAGCTACGGCGTCGGAACCGAGCTGGTCACCGGCAGCGGACATCCCACCTGCGGCTTCGTCTACAAGCTCGTGGCCCACGAGGACGCCACCGGCACGCTGCTGTCGGTCGCCAAGAAGAGCCAGGACAAGATCTCCATCGGCGGCCGCAAGTGGGCCCTTCGCCGGCTCGATGACGGGGTCGCGCAGACCGAGGTCGTCGGCATCGGTGCAGCCCCGGAGAACGACGGCAACGACCGGCCACTCCTGGTCGAGCTGGTCCGGGACGGCCAGGTCGTGGGCGCCGAACCGCTCGACGAGGCACGCGAGCGGCACGCGCGTGCCCGTGCCGAGCTCCCGCCCGAGGCCGAGCAGATGTCGAAGGGCGAGCCGGTGATCGAGACCTTGCACGTGTGACACGCGCCCGCGGCGCGGGGCTGACCGAGGCACGGCGGAACAACTACGCTCGCGGGCATGAAGCGGGCACTGATCGTCCTGGACGTCCAGAACGACTTCTGCGAGGGCGGGTCCTTGGCGGTGACGGGTGGTGCCCAGGCGGCCCACGACATCGCCGAGGTGTTGCATCACTGGGTGTTGAAGGACCCGAAGGCCGCCGACTACTCCCACGTCCTGGCCACCAAGGACCACCACATCGACCCCGGCGACCACTGGTCGAAGGAGCCCGACTTCCGTGACTCATGGCCCGTGCACTGCAAGGTGGGCACCGACGGCGAGGCGTTCCACCCCAACCTGGACCCCCAGCCGTTCGAGGCGATCTTCCTCAAGGGCGAGTACGCCGCGGCCTACTCAGGCTTCGAGGGGCGCGCGCCCGGTGACGTGAGCCTGGCGGACTGGTTGAAGAGCCACGAGGTGACCGACGTCGACCTGTGCGGTATCGCCACCGACTACTGCGTGCGGGCCACGGCCCTGGACGCGATCGCCGACGGCTTCAACGTCCGGGTGCTCCAGGACCTCTGCGCCGGCGTCGCGGAGGACACGACCCGCGGTGCGCTCGAGGAGATGCGCAAGGCCGGGGCCACCGTTGTCTGACCTGGAGGTCGTCGTCTCCGACGGCGTCCTGCGGCTGACCCTCAACCGTCCCGAGGTCTTCAACGCGCTCACGGGTGAGATGGCTGACGAAGTGGCGTCGGTGATCGAGGGCGCCACGACGCGCGACGACGTACGCGTGGTCGTCGTGACCGGCACCGGCCCTGCCTTCAGCACCGGCGCGGACATCTCGGGAGCAGACGCCCACGAGGGCTTCGACGTGACGGCGCTGGACCGTGCCAACCGGATCGTCCGGGCGATCGTCGGTGTCGACAAGCCGGTGGTGGCCGCGGTCAACGGAGTGGCGGCCGGGGTCGGCTGCTCCGCGGCGCTGGCCGCCGACATCATCGTGGCGACGGAGTCGGCCTCCTTCCTGCTCGCCTTCGCCCGGATCGGCCTGATGCCCGACGGTGGAGCCACCGCCACGGTGGCGGCGTCGATCGGACGTGCGCGGGCGATGCGGATGGCACTCCTGGCCGAGCCGCTGGGCGCCCGCGAGGCCTTCGACGCCGGCCTGGTCACCCACGTCGTCGCCGACGCGGAGTTCGACGAGACGGTCGCCAGGATCGTCCGTCGGCTGGCTGCCGGACCGCCGCTCGCGTTCGCCGCCACCAAGAAGGCCATCAACGCCGCCACCCTCGACCACCTGGACGGGGCGCTCGAGCGCGAACGCACCGGCCAGACCCTGCTGCTCCGCACCAACGACGTGGCAGAGGGAATGCGGGCCTTCGGCGAGAAGCGGAAGCCCACGTTCCGCGGAGAGTGACTACTCGCCCCACTTCTCGGCGACGGTACGGATCACCTTCAGGTTGCGGTTCGTCGCGACGCCCATGAGCTTCTCGACGGTGGCGTTGCTGAGCTTCGCCTCGTGGTAGTTGGCCCCGAGCATGAGGTGGACGGCCCTCCCGCCGACCCGCGCCGACTCCTCGCCCCGGCCGACCGCCTCGATCCGCTCGATGAGCTCGTCCGTCGGCTCGTCCTTGAGCAGCGACACGTACTGAACGCCGTCGTGGCCCTTCGCGAGCTCCGTGGCCTCCTCGGCGATGGCCGTGACCTCGGCCGGGGTGAACGCGATGGTCGGCACCTCGAACCCGCGGTCCTCGAGGAACGCCTTCTCCAGCGCCTCCTCGACCCTCGCGCGGGAGCGCATCCGCGTGGTCACCCTGAGGTTGCCGGTGTTGATGTAGGTCTCGACGTCGGTGAATCCCGCCTTCTCCGCTGCGGCCTTGATCGAGTCCTTCGGGAACTTCCGCGTGGGGCCGAGGTTGATGGCCCGCAGGAAGACGACGTACGTCGGCATGCGCCCATCCTGCCCGACCGGCCCGCGCCTCGCCGGGGGCGGAGCCCGACCTCGTCGCGAGACCGGACTATCGTCGGCAGGTATGAACCGTCGAGCTCTGGCTTCCGTCCTCGCTGTCTCCACCCTCGGCCTCGCCCTCAGCGCCTGCGCCAACCAAACCGACAAGGTCACCACCGAGAGCGGTGTCCAGGTGATCAAGGACGGCAACCTCACCGTCTGCACCCACCTGCCCTACGAGCCGTTCCAGTACAACAAGGGCGGCGAGGTCGTGGGCTTCGACGTGGACCTGATGGACCTGGTCGCGGACGACCTCGGGCTGGAGCAGGAGATCGTCAACACGCCGTTCGAGACAATCGAGACCGGGCAGGCGATGTCCACCGGGAAGTGCGACATCGCGGCAGCCGGCATGACGATCACCGAGGAGCGCGACCAGGTCATCGACTTCTCCGACCCGTACTTCGAGGCGACGCAGGCGTTGCTGGTCAAGAAGGGGGCGGGCTACGACTCGCTCGAATCGCTCGACGGCAAGACGCTGGGCGTCCAGGTCGGCACCACCGGTGAGCAGTACGCCAACGACAACGTCCCCGAGGGTGTCGAGATCAAGGTCTTCGAGGACCTCGCCCTCCTGCTGGAGGCGGTCAAGAGCGGCAGCATCGACGCGGCGATCAACGACAACACCGTCCTCATCGACTACGCCGAGCAGAATCCCGACACCGAGATGACCACCGAGTTCGAGACCGGTGAGCAGTACGGCTTCGGCGTCGCCCAGGGCGAGAACGCCGACCTCCTCGACGCCGTCAACAAGGCCTTCCAGGAGGCCCACGACGACGGCACCTACGACACGCTCTTCGAGAAGTACTTCCCCACCCTCAAGAAGCCCACCACCCTCGGCTGACCCGGGACGGACAGGAGCGCCGCCATGGGCATGAGCCCGCGCAAGCGTGCCCGGATCTCACGGGTCGTGCAGTACGCCGTACTCGCACTGATCCTCGTCGGGATCGTCCTGGCGGCCGACTGGGCGACCATCAAGGAGAAGTTCCTCAACCCGTCCATCGCCGTGGCGATGTTCCCCGAGGTCATCACGACCGCCCTGAAGAACACCCTCCTCTACACCGCGTGCGGCTTCGCCTTCGGCCTTGCGCTCGGGCTCTTGCTGGCGCTGATGCGGCTCTCCTCGGTCGGGCCCTACCGGTGGATGGCGACCATGTTCATCGAGTTCTTCCGGGGCGTGCCGGCCCTCGTGGTCTTCCTCGCCCTGAGCGTCGGCGTGCCGACGGCATTCCCGGGCTACTCGGTCCCCGGCGACGTGCTCGGCACGGCCACCATCGCCCTGGGCCTGGTCGGCGCGGCCTACATGGCCGAGACCATCCGGGCCGGCATCCAGGCCGTCCCCAAGGGCCAGACGGAGGCGGCGCGGTCGCTGGGCATGTCGGGATCGCGGGCGATGGTCTCGATCGTCATCCCACAGGCGTTCCGGATCATCCTCCCGCCGCTGACCAACGAGCTGATCCTGCTCACCAAGGACTCCTCGCTGGTCTACCTGCTCGGCTACACCGCCTCGACGGTCGAGCTGACGTCGTTCGGCCGCCAGGCGCTCAACCAGGAGAAGAACATGACGCCGATCGTCGTGATCTCGCTGTGCTACCTGCTGATCACAGTGCCGCTCTCGCTCGTCGTACGCCGCATGGAAGCCCGCGCCGGGAGGGCCCGCTGATGACCACGCCGCAGCGCCACACGCGCACCGACGCAGCGATCGACGTGATCGAGCTGCACAAGTACTTCGGCGACAACGAGGTGCTCAAGGGCATCGACTTCCACGTCAACAACGGGCACGTCGTGTGTGTCATCGGACCCTCGGGATCCGGGAAGTCGACCCTGCTGCGCTGCGTCAACCTCCTCGAGCAGCCGACCTCCGGCCGGATCTTCATCGAGGGCGACGAGATCACCGACCCCGACGTGGACGTGGACGCGATCCGCAGCCGCATCGGCATGGTCTTCCAGCAGTTCAACCTGTTCCCCCACCTGACGGTGCTGCGCAACCTCACCATCGCGCAGCAGCGGGTGAAGAAGCGCGACAAGGACGAGGCCGTCGAGATCGCGCGTCGCAACCTGGCCAAGGTGGGCCTGTCCGAGAAGGAGAGCGCCTACCCCGCTCACCTGTCCGGTGGCCAGCAGCAGCGGGCCGCGATGGCCCGGGCGCTGTCGATGGACCCCGACATGATGATGTTCGACGAGCCCACCAGCGCCCTCGACCCCGAGCTGGTCGGCGACGTGCTCGGCGTCATGAAGGACCTCGCGTCGGAAGGCATGACGATGATGGTCGTGACCCACGAGATGGGCTTCGCCCGCGAGGTCGGCGACAAGCTGGTCTTCATGGACGGCGGGGTGATCGTCGAGGAGGGCGACCCCCGCGAGGTGCTCGGCAACCCGCAGCACGAGCGGACCCAGGCGTTCCTGTCGAAGGTCCTTTGAGGTTCAGGGCATCAGCAGGGAGCGTCGCCAGAGCCGCCGCTGGTGCCGTGGGATCAGGCCCAGTCCGTCGAGGTAGCCGGTGACCCGCTCCCCCATCCACGCCATCGTCTCCTGGTAGTGCGGGTTCGACAGCGCCGCCCGCCTGGCGGCCACCGGGTCGAGGCCGACCGCCTCGTAGATCGCGGGATTGACCAGCCCCCGGGCCACCAGGAACGCGGTCTGGCCGAGCATGGCCTGATGCCACGCGAGCGTCGCCCGGTTGAGGCGCGGCAGCATCCGCTCGATCTGGTCGCGGGCGAAGGTCATGTGCCGCGCCTCCTCCAGGACGTGGATCCGGCTCACCATCCTGACCAGCGGCTGGACCCGGTCGTCCCCGATCACCTCGCGCTGCCAGCGGTCGAGGATCTCCTCCGCGACGAGGATCGAGGCATAGGCCGAGACGCCGAACCCGACCGTCTTCATCAGGCGCCCGAGCCGGTGGAGTCGCGGGGTGGGCCCGTAGGCCGGTGCCCCGCACCGGTCGATCGCCTTGCCGAACATCAGGGAGTGCCGGCACTCGTCGGCGACCTCGGTCAGCGCGTAGTGCATGCGGGCCGAGCGCGGGTCCTCGTCGTAGAGGTCGCGGACCATCATCTGCATCAGGATCAGCTCGAACCACAGCCCGACGCTGGAGATGCTCGCCACCTCGTGCCTCGACAGCTCGATCCGCTGGTCCTCGGACAACGCGTCCCAGAGCGGCGTGCCGAAGAGCGACATCCGCTCCGGCTGCATGAACCACAGCCCGCCGACCAGGGGCGCTTCCCAGTCGATGTCGACGACCGGGTCGTAGGAGTGGCGAGCGGTCGACTGCAGCAGCCGCTCGGAGACCGGGTCGGTGAGCGTCATGCGCGTCCTCTCGTCGGTCGGACGATTATGCGTAACCCGAGGTAACATCTATTTGCTAGGGTGGCCCACATGGCTTCCAGGGTCAAGGGCGACGGGCGCACGACGCGCTGGGACGCCCACCGCGACCAGCGCCGCGCCGAGCTGGTGCAGGCCGCCGTACGCGCGATCGACCAGCACGGCCCTGACGTGACCATCGCCGACATCGCCGCCGAAGCCGGGGTGAGCAAGCCCGTCCTCTATCGGTACTTCACCGACAAGGACCAGCTTCACGCGGCCGTCGGACGCTGGGGCGCCGACGAGGTCCTCGCCGGGATGCTGCCCGCCCTGCGCAGCGACGCGCCCGTGCAGGAGCGGGTCGCCCACGCCGTCGACGCCTACCTGACCACCCTCGAGGAGCACCCGCAGGTCTTCCTGCTGCTGGTGAGGCATCGTGGCTCCGACCCGCTCGCCGACGGCAAGGCCGCGATCGCGGCGGCGTTCACCCGGTTCCTGGGCGACACCCTCCGCGAGCTCAACGTCGACGCCGCGGGCGCCGAGCCGTGGGCGGAGGGCCTGCTGGGCCTGGGGCTCTCGACCGGGGAGTGGTGGCTGGAGCGGCGGACCATGAGCAAAGCGGCGGTGGGCCGCTACCTGACCGCGTTCATCTGGCACGCCCTCGAGGGAGCAGCCACCGAGCTCGGCGTACCGCTCTCGGCGCTCGACCGCCCGGGCACTGCGACCGGTCCGTCGACGGCAACGCCGATCAGGAGCAGCAAGCGGTCGTGACCCACGAGCCCGGCGAACGCTTCTCCGGACCCGCCGAGATCGGCGCCGGGGAGGACGCCATCGAGGTCATGGTGGACCTGCGGGGCGGCTTCCAGCCGATCGACGGCCGCTTCCACTGGTACGGCCGGGTCGGTGGCCACGACCGCCTCCAGTCGGGTGATCGGGTGGCCATCCGCACGGCCCACGGCGCCGCGGAGGGCAGGCTCTCCGACGTCGACCCGTGGGGCCGGCTACGGATCGCCGGGACCGGCCCGCCGCCGTTCTGAATGGGCTCGCGCTGCCCTACCTCGGGCCATGCCCTGCGACTACTGCGGTGACGAGTTCGATCCCATCGCCACCCGTTGGCTGTGCCCCCACTGCCACATGAAGGCCAACTGCTGCGACGGCGCCCCCCTCGCCGAGCGGCCCGCGACGTCGATAGTCCAGTGAGAAGTGGCTGCAGGTCCGGGCCTTTCTGAACCACTTCCCACTGGACTACCTCCCTAGAGGTTCCCGCGGGCGTCCTGCTCGCGCTCGATCGCCTCGAAGAGCGCCTTGAAGTTGCCCTTGCCGAAGCCCAGCGAGCCGTGCCGCTCGATGAACTCGTAGAACACGGTGGGCCGGTCGCCCATGGGCTTGGTGAAGATCTGGAGCAGGTAGCCGTCCTCGTCGCGGTCGACCAGGATCTTGCGCTTCTTCAGCTCCTCGATCGGCACCCGCACCTCGCCGATCCGGGCCCGCAGCTCGGGGTCGTCGTAGTAGGAGTCGGGGGTCTCGAGGAACTCGATGCCGTTGTCGCGCAGGATGTCGACCGAGCGCAGGATGTCGCCGGTGGCCAGCGCGATGTGCTGGCAGCCCGCGCCGTCGTAGAACTCGAGGTACTCGTCGATCTGCGACTTCTTCTTCGCCACCGCGGGCTCGTTGAGCGGGAACTTCACCCGGTGGTTGCCGCTGGCCACCACCTTCGACATCAGCGCGGAGTAGTCGGTGGCGATGTCGTCGCCGATGAACTCCGCCATGTTCGTGAAGCCGAGCACCTTGTTGTAGAACGCGACCCACTCGTCCATCCGGCCGAGCTCGACGTTGCCCACGCAGTGGTCGATGGCCTGGAACAGCCGCTTGGGGTGCCCCTCGCGCCGGCTGACGGTGGTCGACCGGGCGACGTACCCGGGGAGATAGGGGCCGTCGTACTTCGATCGGTCGATGAGAGTGTGCCGGGTCTCCCCGTAGGTGGCGATCGCGGCCATCCGGACGGTGCCGTTGTCGTCTGAGACGTCGTGCGGCTCGTCGAGGATGTTGGCACCCATCGCGCGAGCGTGCTCGATGCACTTGTCGACGTCGGGCACCTCGAGGGCCAGGTCGACGACGCCGTCACCGTGCTTGCGGTGGTGGTCGAGGACCGGGCTGTCGGGCGTGACGCCGCCGGTGAAGACGAACCGGGCGGAGCCGGAACGCAGTACGTAGGACTTGGCGTCGCGGTGACCCGTCTCCGGACCGCGGTAGGCCTCGAGGTCCATGCCCAGCGCCAGCTGGTAGAACGCCGCCGTCTGGCTGGCGTTCCCGACGACGAAGCCGACCGCGTCCATCGCGGTGACCGGGAACGGGTCGCTGCTGGCGTCGTAGTCGACCAGCCCGACCAGCTGCTGGAGCTGCTCGAGCGTCAGGTCGGCCTTGAGCTCGTCGGCGGTCAGGGCCCCACCGGTCGTCGCCTGCTCGGTGCCGGACGGAGCTGCATCAGAAGCTGTCGTAGTCATGGCCCCACCCTGTCGAGGTGCGGCAAGATGTGCAACAGTACGCCGAAACACTGGTCAACCTGCCTGGTCTGGGAGGGGAAATGGACGAGCTCGACAGCAGATTGATCGACTTGTTCGCGCACCACCCGCGGCTCGGGGTGCTCGAGGCCTCCCGCCGCCTCGGGGTCGCCCGCGGCACCGTGCAGGCCCGGCTCGACAAGCTGACGAGCCAGGGGGTGATCACCGGCTGGGGACCGGAGCTGTCGTCGGAGGCGCTGGGCTACCCGGTCACAGCCTTCCTCACCCTGGAGATCCGCCAGGGCGCCGGCCACGAGTCTGTGGCCCACCACCTGGCGCAGATCCCCGAGGTGCTGGAGGCGTTCACCATCACCGGCGCCGGCGACATGTGGTGCCGCGTCGTGGCCCGCTCCAACAACGACCTGCAGCGGGTGATCGACTCGGTCCTCGCCAACCCCGGGATCGTCCGGTCCTCGACCGTGATCGCCCTCGCTACCCAGGTGCCCTACCGGATCCTCCCCCTTGCCGCCGCCCGGTAGTCAGGTAGAGCTGAGGGCGCGGGCCACTTCCTTTGCGGCGGCCGCCACCTTGGGTCCGATCGCCTCGACGTCGAGCTCGCCGAGAGTGACGATGCCGACGCTGGCGTCGAGACCCTCCACCCCGTACACCGGCGCGGCTATCCCGGTGGCCCCGGTCTGCAGCTCACCGGAGGTGACGGCGTACGGCGCGGCGTCGGACTCCCGTCCCAGCAGGATCGCCTTCCCGGCAGCTCCCCTGCGCAGCGCATGGCGCGAGCCGACCCGGTAGGCGACGTGGAAGTCGGTCCACGACGGCTCGACAACCGCCAGGGCCATGGCCTCCTCACCGTCGGCGACCGTGAGGTGCGCGGTGCAGCCGACCTCCTCGGCGAGCTCCCGCAGGATCGGGATCGCCAGGTCGCGCAGCACCGGCTGGACACCGGAAGCAAGGTGCAGGACGCCGAGGCCGACGTGGACCCGCCCGCGACCGTCCCGTCGAGTCAGGGCGTGCTGTTCGAGGGTGCTGACGAGCCGGTAGACCACCGTGCGGTTGATTTCGAGGCGGGTCGAGATCTCGGTGACGGTCAGGCCGCCCGGCGTCGAGGCGAGGACCGCCAGCACGCGCAGCCCCCGGTCGAGAGTCTGAGCCGTCTCGGTGGCCATCTGTTGAGTCTAGGGCCGATCGGGTTCCGGGGCTGATCGGTCAGGACGACTTGCGTGCGGCCCACTCGCGGATCCGGCCGATCCGGGCGTGGAGCTGGTCGGCGCTGGCGATCGCCGCGGCCGGTCCCCCGCACTCCTTGCGGAGAGCGGCATGGGTGACCCCGTGGGGTTGGCCGGTGCGGTGGTGCCACGCGGCCACCAGGCCGTTCAGCTCCCGGCGCAGGGTGGCCAGCTGCTCGTAGGTGGACACCTGCCCGACCGTGTCCGGCTCGGGCCCGGTCGGTCTCCGGCGGGCGGCGCGCTCAGACTGACGGTGGTGCAGCAGCTCCCGCACCTGGTCCGGCTCGAGGAGGCCGGGGATGCCGAGGAAGTCCATCTCCTCGTCGGAGCCCACGTGCACGTCGCCCTCGTGACCGAACTCCCCGCCGTCGTAGAGCACCCGGTCGAATCGGGCCTCGGACCCGATCGCCTCGAAGGACCCAGCGAGCTCGTCGCTGGCCGACTCCCCGGTCTCGGCGGCCGCCAGCAGGTCGCGCTCGGCGGCGAAGATGTCGTCCTCGTCGGTGATCCGGCGGCCGAGCACATGGTCCCGCTCGACCTCGAGCTCCGAGGCGTGTCCCAGCAAGGTCGGCACCGAGGGCAGGAACACCGAGGCCGTTTCACCCCGTGCCCGGGCCCGCACGAAGCGCCCCACGGCCTGGGCGAAGAACAGCGGCGTCGCGGTGGTGGTCGCGTAGACGCCCACCGCCAGGCGGGGTACGTCGACTCCTTCGGACACCATCCGGACCGCCACCATCCAGCGGTCCTCGCTCTCCGTGAAGGCCGAGATCTTCGACGACGCCGCCTTCTCGTCCGACAGCACCACGGTCGGCGACTCCCCCGAGATCCTGCGCAGCAGCTTCGCGTAGGCGCGGGCCGACTCCTGGTCGCTGGCGATCACCAGCCCGCCGGCGTCCGGGACGTGCCGGCGCACCTCCGACAACCGCCGGTCCGCGGCCGCGAGCACCGACGGGATCCATGACCCGGCCGGATCGAGCGCCGTGCGGAGCGCCTGGGCTGCCAGGTCCTTGGTCAGTGGCTCGCCGAGCCTGGCCGCGACCTCGTCGCCGGCGCGGGTCCGCCACTCCATCTCCCCGGAGTAAGCCATGAACAGCACCGGTCGGACCACGTGATCGGCGAGGGCGTGGCCGTAGCCGTAGGTGTAGTCGGCCACCGACCGGGAGACACCGGCCTGGGCGCCCGGGTCCGGCGCGTAGCTGACGAACGGGATCGGGTTGACGTCGGAGCGGAACGGGGTGCCGGTCAGCGCCAGCCGCCGGGTCGCCGGCTCGAACGCCTCCCGGACGCCCTCTCCCCAGGACAGCGCGTCGCCGGCGTGGTGGATCTCGTCGAGGATCACCAGGGTCTTGAACCGCTCGGTCCGGATCCGCAGGGCCAGCGGGTTGACGGCCACGCCGGCGTAGGTGACGGCGATGCCGACGTAGTCCTGCGAGGTCTTGCCCTTGCCGGCGGCGTACGTCGGGTCGATCGGGATGCCGGCGCGGGCTGCGGCCTCTGCCCACTGGCGCTTGAGGTGCTCGGTGGGGGCGACGACGGTGATCCGGTCCACGAGGCGGCGGCCGAGGAGCTCGGCTGCGACCGAGAGTGCGAACGTCGTCTTGCCCGCCCCGGGTGTCGCCACCGTCAGGAAGTCACGCGGGGACCGGGCGAAGTACTCGTCGATCGCCGCCGTCTGCCACGCGCGCAGTGAGGGGGCCGTCCCCCAGGCCGCGCGGTCGGGCCACGCGGGCGAGAGCGGGACGGCCTCGGGCCGTCCAGTCACTCTTCGGAGTCCCCTCCGTCGTCGCCGGGTTTGAGACCCTTCCAGATCTCCTCGCACTCCGGACAGACCGGGAACCGTTCCGGCGCGCGGCTGGGCACCCACACCTTGCCGCACAGGGCGACCACGGGGGTGCCCATCACCATGGCCTCGGTGAGCTTGTCCTTGTCCACGTAGTGGGAGAAGCGCTCGTGGTCACCCTCGTCGGTCGGGACGGTGCGCCGATCCTCGACGGTGTCGGTGCTGGCGCCGAAGCCGAGGATGCCCATGGGGACCATCGTAGGTGAGAGTTCCCATCCGGTTCGCTGTCGGCTCACCGGGTCTCGACACGCGCGTCGCGACTTCCTCCGTCAGTCGCGGCGCTTGCTCGACCTCGTCCGGACCAGGCCCGCTGACGCGGACCTGCCGGCTTGATCAGTTCAGATCAGGATCGACTGGCCGGGTGGAGTGCCAGGCAAGCTCCCCGGGCTGGCGGCGCAGGACGTCGCGCCAGAGGTCGTCGGGGTCGCCCCGGAAGACGTCGCGCGGCTGGGCCGGTACGACGTACCAGCTGCCCTCCTCGATCTCCCCGACGAGCTGCTCGGCGCCCCAGCCGGCGTACCCAGCGAAGATCCGCATTCCGGCGAGGCTGCCGTCGACCAGCTCCACCGGCGTGTCGAGGTCGACGATGCCGAGCTGCCCGAAGACCTCGCGGAAACCCACCGGCGCGTCGTCCGAGTTGCGGAGGAGCCCCACCGCGAGCGCCCCCTCGGTGCTGACCGGGCCGCCGTGGAAGAGCACCCCGGGCTCGGCCACGACCTCGCTCCAGTCGGAGAGCACGTCGCCGACGGGTACGGCCGAGGGGCGGTTGAGCACGACTCCGAGGGCGCCGTTCTCGTCGACGTCGAGGAGGAGCACGACGGTGTCGACGAAGTTGGGGTCGAGCAGCGCGGGCGTGGCCACGAGCAACATCCCCGATCGTGCCTCGGTCATGTCTCCATCATGGCCGACGGCGCCGCTCGCGAAACAGCCCGCGCAGGAGACAGCCCCGGGGCCGACGCGGAGGGAAGGTGCGGCGTTAGCCGCTGAGGGAGGGTGCGTCGGCGCCCGGGGCTGTCGGTCCAGTGGGCGGCGTCAGGCCGCGAGCGCCGCCTTGAGCTTTTCGAGGAACCCGTCGTGGGGCTCGGTGTCCGCGCGGTGGGTGCCCGGGTCGCGGCCACTGCGAGCGCGCTGCTCGATCGCCTCGCCCACCCGAACGGCCGAGGCGTCCTGGACGCTGGCGCGGCCGGACATCGCCGCGAGCATGATCTGCTCCTTCGCGGTGGCCCTGGCCATCGCCTCAGCCATCGCCGCGTCGGTCGGCTCCGCCCGGTAGTGGTCGACGATCTGGCGTACGCCGGGCATCTCGTCGCGGGCGCCGCGCCAGGCGGTGACGACCGCCTGCTCGAGATCCATCGGCTGGTTCATCAGCTCACGCTCGATCCGGCCGGCCAGGCGGGTGTGCCACCGCAGCTGCAGCGCACCGAGCAGGGTGAGCTCGTCGCCGAAGGTCTCGGCGACTCCCGCAACGTCCATGGGCAGGATCCCGTCCCGCCGGTCGTCGGCAGTGGCGATCACGGTGCGGAGGATCTCTCCGCGGTTGTGGAAGGCCGTCCAGGTCATGGTTCGCTCCTGTCACTCACATACCGTTGGTACGTACTCACAGTATGCGGCCGACCGAGGGTATACAAATCGCACGGGCGTGACCTGGCTCACTCGTACCGACGGTCGGTCATAGACTGCCGGGATGACGAGGTCCCCGGTGCACAAGCTGGTCCCGAAGGTCCCAGGTGTGCCCGGGGTGAGCCGGCGGGCGCAGTACTCCGCCACCACCAAGCGGGCGCTGATCGACGTCGCCGAGGAGCTGTTCACCGAGAACGGGTACGCCGCCACCTCACTCGACTCGATCGTGGCCGGCGCGAGAGTCACCAAGGGCGCGCTCTACCACCACTTCAGCGGCAAGCAGGCGCTCTTCGAGGCGGTCTTCGAACGGGTGGAGTCCAACGCGTCGAAGTCGATCCAGAAGTCGCTCCGGGGCGAGCGCGACCCCTGGGAGAAGGCGATGCTCGGGCTCCGCGCCTTCCTGGAGGTGGTCCGGGAGCCGACGTACCGCCGCGTCGTGATCCTCGAGGGACCGGCCGTCCTCGGCTACGCGAGGTTCCGGGAGCAGGAGGAGCGCTCGACCTTCGCCAACGTCCTCGAGATCGTCCGCTCCGTGCTCAGCGCGGGCCACTGGGAGCTCGACGAGGACATGCTGCAGACCTTCGCCCGGATCTTCTTCGGCGCGATGTCGTCGGCCGGGGAGTCGGTCTCAGGCGCCGAGGACCCCGAGGCAGCCGCGGCCAGGGTGGAGGCCGCCATCAGCTTCATCCTGATGGGCTTCCAGAGCCTGGCCGAGGCCGGCGTCGACATACCCACGGGCGAGGACGAGGTCGAGGCCTGACCCGCGCGGCAGCTACTTGAAGCTGACCTGCCCGTTCTTGGCAGGGACCAGCTCGATCCAGGTGTGACCGGCCGGGACGGTCAGCTCGCCCTTCTTCGTGGTGAGCGTGATGGGCCCATCAAGTCCGTCCTTGTTCCACGTGCCCTTCACCATCTGGCCGTCGTGGAAGAGCATGGCCTCACCCTTGCCCTCGAACTTGGTCTCCGGGACCGGGTAACCGGCCGGGTCGCGGTAGCCGGCCAGTCCGACCTGGACCTTGAGCACCAGCACGTTGTCGGCGGTGAACTCGTCGCCCTTGGCCGCGAAGGTGTTGACGTTGTTGTACTTGCCGCCCGAGAACTTCCAGTTCGTGGTGTGGTTGCCGAAGTTGGCGGCGATCGTGTTGGCCTTCACGCCCTTGGGCAGGTCCTTGGCGTCGCCCCACGGGAGGTAGTCGTCGGGGCGCGACTCCTCGTGCTTCCGGTTCGCCGGCGGGACCTCGGTGATGTTCGCGAAGAGGTTGTAGGGGGCGCTGCGGGAGTTGTCGCGGTAGGTCCCCGACGCGCCCTCGCCGTAGAACGGGATGTTGGCCTGCTGGATCCGGGCGATGGTCTTGGCGGCCGCGCCGCTGGTCACGATCGCCGCCTGGACCGGGGAGACGATGCCGACGTCGCTGGCACGCATGGAGCGGACCGGTCCGACCGTCTTGGGAATCTCGGAGTAGTAGAAGGCCGCGAGCCGGGTCACGCCGCCCTCGACGAGCTCCTCCACGACCATGTCGGCGCTGCTCAACCCGATCTGGGGACTGCTCGACTCGGTGTTGTCGATCTTGGTGACCATCACCGGGTGGGTCTGGGCGGCGCTGTCGTCGCCCTCCACCGGGAGTCCGGTCAGCGGCCAGGTCGAGTCGAGGGTCGAGCCCTCGGCGACCTCCTGCGGGGAGTCCTCGTCGGCCGGCTCGTCGTCACCGCCGCATCCGGCGAGCACGAGGCTCGTGGCGACGATGACGGCGGGGAAGAGGCGAAGGCGGCGCAAGGGTAGCTCCGATCTTGGACTACGAATTCGGTGTCAAGTGTGACTGATGGTCACGGCAACACCGCGCAGGCTAGGCAGAACGAGACGGGAAAATCCAACTGCTCACCCGCCGGTGTGACCCGGCTCGCGTCGAGGTTCAGCCGAGCTTGGCGCCGCCGTCGACGTAGAGCGTCTGACCGGTGACGTAGGACGCCTCGTCGCTGCACAGGAAGGCGGCCGCGGCGGCGATGTCCTCGGGCTGGCCCACCCGGCGCACCGGGTTGGCCTCGGCGTTCAGCCTGCGGAGCTCCTCGGGCTCCATCTTCAGCCGGCGTGCGGTCGCGTCGGTCATCTCGGTCGCGATGAAGCCGGGGGCAATCGCGTTGGCGTTGATGCCGTAGGGGCCGAGCTCGATGCCGAGGGTCCGGGTGAAGCCCTGGATGCCCATCTTGGCGGCGGAGTAGTTGGCCTGGCCGCGGTTGCCGAGGGCGGAGACGCTGGAGAGGTTGAGGATCTTGCCGTAGCGCTGCTCGACGAAGTGCTTCTGGGCGGCGCGGGTCATCAGGAAGGCGCCCCGCAGGTGGACCCCCATCACCATGTCCCAGTCCTCGTCGGTCATCTTGAACAACAGGTTGTCGCGGGTGACGCCGGCGTTGTTGACCAGGATGTGGATGCCGCCGAGCTCGCCCACCACCCGGTCGACGGCCGCCTCGACCGCGGCGGCGTCGCTCACGTCACAGCCGATGCCGACGGCCTTCTGGCCCTCGCCCACGGTCAGCTTGGCCGCAGCCTCGGTGGCCGCGGACTCGTCGAGGTCGATGACGGCGACCGAGGCCCCCTCCTCGGCGAACCGCTGTGCGGTGCCGAAGCCGATCCCGCGTGCTGCCCCGGTGACGACGGCGACCCGTCCGTCGAAGCGACCCATGATGACTCCTGTTTCGTTGGTCGAGTAGCGAGAGAGGTGAGCGTATCGAGACTCCGCGAAACGCCACGGCCGGGCCTCAGGTGAGCGCCCGGCGCAGCCGCTCGGCGTACTCCGCAGCCTCGCCGTCGGCGTACTTGGTCCGCGGCCAGAAGAAGCCGCGCAGGCCGTCGCCCTTGGTGCGGGGTACGACGTGCAGGTGCAGGTGCGGGACCGACTGGCTGACCGTGTTGTTGACGGCCACGAAGGAACCCTGCGCCCCGAGTCCCTCCACCATCGCCTGTGCCAGCCGCTGGCCGGCCGCCAGGAAACCGTCCCGCAGCTCGGCGGGGAGGTCGGGCAGGGTCGCGATGTGCCGCCTCGGGACGAGCAGCGTGTGTCCCTTGAAGACCGGTCGCCGGTCGAGGAACCCCACGAAGTGCTCCTCGTCGAGGACCACGTCGGCCGGCCCACCGGCGACGACCTCGCAGAAGGCGCAGTCGTCGCTCACCTGCGTCCGACGCCACCCTCGAGCAGGCCGAGCAGCACCATCGCGATCACGCAGGCCGCTGTGAAGCTCCAGGCATTGAGATCGGTCCAGCTCTCGCTCAGCACCAGGTTGATCCCGACCCCGCCGATCGCCGCGCCGACGACCCCGACCGGGACCGTCAGCGTCATCGGCGGGTTGTCGGGCCCTCCGCGCAACGTGCGCGCGAGGACGCCGAGGATCACGCCGGCGATCAGGAAAGCGATCATTCGGGCAGGTTATCGGTCGCCGGTCAGTCGCAGACCCCGTCGCAGTCGGCGTACCGCGCCGCGAGACGGCCGCTTCCGCCGTAGGCGTCGAAGTGCTGGGTGTCGCCGTTGCCATAGGTCCAGCGCAGCCCGTGCCTGGCCATCACCTGGACGACGGCGTGCGACCGGGAGCGCCAGGCCACCCGGGGGTGCGAGTGCCCCATCCACCAGGTGTTGGGAACGGTGCCCTGGCGCGAACGGTAGGGGTTCTCCCAGGTGTTGAGGTCGAGCGACCGACCGTAGGAGTGCGGAGACCGCACACCCGGTTTCCCGACGACGTCGCGGCAGTTGAACGCCGAGGTGTTGCCGGCGGCCATCGACCTGTAGTCGTCGCCGCCGTGCACCCGGCTGGACCAGCCGAAGCGGTCGACGCGGTACATCGCGCGGATCGGCAGCTTCCTGCGGTACATCTCGGCCAGCGCCCCGGCCATCTTGCCGACCGCAGACCTGTGGGCGACCAGCTCGCCGCGTCGGCGGTAGCCGCGGTAGTCCCAGTAGTTGATCTGCAGGAAGCGCAGGCTCGAGCGGCCGACCGGGCATCCGCGGTGCCAGGTTCGTCCGGTCATCTGGTTCCATACGCCCGCCGGGATCGGGGAGACGTGCGCGTTGGCCCCTGCGCCGACGGCATGCCGCTGGTCGGGCAGGTTGATCCGGGGGCTCGGAGCCGCACGCGGCAGGCTGACCGGGACGCCGGGCGGGAGGTTGTTGATCCGGTGGACGCCGCTCCGGTCACCGGTGACCCAGTCGAGGCGGCGCACCTGGGCCCGCCACCTGGTGTCGACGCGTGGACGCGCCACGAGGTGGGCTCGACCGTCAGCGCCGGTGCGCAGCTTGCGGACCAGCCGCCAGTCACCCCCGCCGTCGCGGCGCTGCAGGCGCACGATCGCCACTGACCGGCAGCCCGTTGCCGGTTCGCCACCGCACCGACACCCGGACCGACTGCTCGTCGACCACCGAGTCGGGCCCACCGACCGAGACCACGCTGCTGCGGCGCACGAGGGCGACGGCCACCGGACCGGTCCTGGCGGGTGCGGAGTCCAGGTCGCCGGGGTACGACGCCCGGAAGACGTTGTTGGCCGCCCTGCGGAAGAGCGTGGCGTCGACAACGGCGCGTCCCTGGTCGTCGGTGAGCACGGTCTCGAACGGGCGCCAGGTCCCGGACCGACGTCGCTCGACCACCACCTCGCCGGCCACGACCGGAGTGTCGTCGGCATGGCGCAGCCTGAGCTGGAGATGCGTGACCTGCTCGGCGTACGTCGGTTGCCCGGCCATCGTCAGGGTCGTGTCGGCCGGCGCCTGCGCCCCGGCCGGCGCGGCCAGGCCGAGGGCGAGCACGATCGCGGTCACTGGAGCAAGCGGGAACCCGAGGCGCATGGGGAGGATTGTGCCTCCCTCCACCCTGTCTAGGGTGGAGGACATGGATGGTGGACGCGTGGTCATGGTCGTCGGAGCGGGCCCGGGCGTCAGCGGCTCCGTCGCCCGCCGGTTCGCTCGCGAGGGTTACGACGTCGCACTCGTGGGCATCGACGAGGACGTGCTCGCTGGACTGAGTGACGAGCTGCGTTCGCTGGATGCCGCCGCGGAGTGGACGGTCGTGGACATCACCGATGTCGCCGCCGCGGCCGAGGAGATCGCGAAGCTGGGCGAGCGGTTCGGCCGGGTCGACGTACTGCACTTCAACCCGAGCGCCTTCCGCGAGAAGGATCCGCTCTCACTCACCGTGCCCGAGCTGCTGGAGGACGTGGCTCTCGGTGTCGGTGCGCTGCTGACCTCGGTGCAGGCTGCTCGGCCGTTCATGTCGGCCGGAGGCCGGGTGACCGTCACCGGCAGCATGGCCGCCGACAAACCCTGGAACGAGGCGGCGTCGCTGGGTGTGCAGAAGGCTGGCGTCCGCAACCTCGTGCACAGCCTCGACACCACGCTCGAGCCCGACGGCATCCGCGCGGTGTCGGTGACCGTGCGCGGCACGCTCTCCAAGGAGGGCCCGTTCACCCCGGACCTGGTGGCCGAGGCCTTGTGGTCCGCTGCGCACCAGGACGAGGCGGGCTGGCGGACCGAGGTGCCGTACGACGGCTGACTGACCTGACCCAGTCAGCCGGCTCTGCGCTGGAAGCGGAGCAGGCGGTACTCGAGAAGGCCGGCGCGATGACAGGCCTGGAGCGCGTGGCCGCCGACGAGCGACTGGGCCCATAGCGAGCGTTCCTTCGCCCGGCGGAGCACCGGCTGGAGGGCGTGCACCACCTTGTCCCGCGGGCGACCCAGCCGTTGCAGCGGCGAGAGGTCGCGAGAGGCGACCAGGTCCAGGCCGGCAGCGGCCGCAAGGGTCGCCGCCTCGGGCACCGTCATCAGGCTCGATACGTGCCAGCCGGCACGGAAGTCGTCCAGGCGAGTGTCCGCCCGGTCACCGGTCAGGAAGTCATCGATGACCAGGAGGGCGCCGCCCGGTCGCACGGCGCCGGAGACCTCGCGGAAGAACGCGGAAGCAGGGTCAGCATGGACGAACGACTCGATCGCGAAGGCCATGTCGAAACCGCTGAGGTGCTCCCGCATCGCGGTGAAGTCGTCCACCTCGAACCGGGCGCTGCCGCGCAGTGGGCCACCGCTGTCGGCGAACCGCTTCGCGAGCCGGATCTGCTCCGGGCTGATCGAGACACCGACCACGTCGACCGGGCGGTGTCGCGCGAGGTACAGCGCCGCGGTGCCGACGCCGCAACCGAGGTCGAGCACCCGCTGGTCGTCCTCAGCGACCTCGTCGACGACCAGGGCGTGGGCATGGTGGAGGGCCTCGCGGCGGTTGAGGACGCCCGGCCCCCACAGCTCACGGTGGAGGACCCGGTGGCCCCCTGTGAGCAGAAACTTCCGGGTGTTGGCGTCGTAGTACGCGCGGACACCGGACACCATGCCGCTCAGGCTAGACCGAGGACGCCAGACCGTGGCTCACTCGGATCCGTATGGCCTAGATTCGACCAGAGGGACAAAACCCCGGAGGGAGAACCCGGATGCTGTTGGTTCCAAGGCAGCTGCGACGGGCCGGGATGACCGGCGACGTTCCCTACTACGGAGGGCGGTTCACTCCCGCACAGGCCTACGCCGCTTCGCATCCGCCTCCGGTCCCGGCACCTCCGCCTCGCGCGCCGACCTCCACACCGGATCCCATGGCAGCCCTCGGCCACCTGCTCGATGCCGGACTGATCACCCCTGAGGAGTACGACGACCTGCGTGCGAGGGTGGCGAAGTGACCGGGCCCGTGCAGGTGCTCGTCGTCGGCTTCGACGAACCCACCTTCTCGGGCGAGGTGCTCGCCGAGCTCACTCGGCTCAAGGAGGCCGGGGTCGTCCGGCTCGTCGACGTGCTGCTGGTGTCCCGCGACGAGAACGGAACACTGGAGACCCTGCCCCCTCCACCGGGAGCGGACGCCGGGCTGGGTCGCGTCGCGGCCGAGATCCTCGGGCTGCCGGATGGCGGGGTGGACGGAGAACCCGAACCCATGGAAGGCGACACGTGGTCCCTCGACCACGCCGTGCCTCCGGGTTCCACTGGCGCCGTCGCCCTGATCGAGCACCTCTGGGCGGAGCCGCTGGTCGCGTCGATCCGGCGTGCGGGCGGCCAGCTTCTGGACGAGACCTGGCTCGCGCCGGACGACGTCGAGCGGCTCGGGAACCTCACGGTCTAGCGGGGCACTGATGGCCGACCACACCGACCTGCTGGTGATCGGGGCGGGACCGTATGCCTACTCGGCCGCTGCCTACGCCCGGGACCACGGCATCGGCACCCGCATCGTGGGCCGGCCGATGGCCTTCTGGCGCGACCAGATGCCTGCGGACATGTACCTCCGCTCGGGTCCGGACTGGCACCTCGACGCGCGCGGTGAGGACACGTTCGCGGCCTTCTTCGAGGATCGGGGGCTCGACCCGGCTGACCACGACCCGATCCCGATCGACCTCTTCCTCGACCACACCGACTGGTTCGCCGAACGAAAGGCGCTGCCGGTCGAGGAGCGGATGGTTGCGGAGCTGACCCTGCCCAACGGGGCGTTCGTGGCCACGATGGCAGACGGCGGGACGATCACCAGCCACCAAGGTGTTGGCGGCCCCGGGCATCGCGCACTACGCCGCACTGCCGGACTGGGCAGACGACGTGCCGGCCGAGCGACGGTCGCACACCAGCGAGCTGGTGCGCTTCGACGACCTCGCCGGTGCGCGGGTGGTGATCGTCGGCGGCCGGCAGAGCGCCTACGAATGGGCGGCCCTCCTGTGCGACCACGGGGTCGAGAGGGTCGACGTCGTGCACCGGCACGACACGCCCTCGTTCGCCAGGGTGAGCTGGGCGTTCGTGGACGACTACGTGGAGCAGACGCTGGCGACCCGAGGTTGGTGGCGCCGCCTCCCCGTCGAGGACCAGGCCGCGATCGCGTCGAAGTTCTGGCAGGTGGGGCGGCTCACGCTCGAGTACTGGCTGGTGCCGCGCCTGGACCCGACCGTGGTTCACAGGCACCCTCAGTGCGCGGTGATCGGGGTGGCGGCAGGCTCCGGCGACGCCGTACGCCTCACCCTTTCGGACGGCGAGTCGCTCGACGCCGACCACGTCGTCTTCGCCTCGGGCTACCGCGCCGACCTGTCCCGCGTGCCGTACCTCTCCGGCGTGCTGGACCGGATCTCGGTGACCGACGGCTTCCCCGACCTGTCGGAAGGGTTCGAGACCAGCCTGGACGGCCTGTACGTCGTCGGCTTCTCGGCGACGCGCGACTTCGGGCCGTTCTACGGATTCACCAAAGGTTGCCCGTCGGCGGCGAGGATCGTCGTCGAGGAGATGCTGCGCTAGCGCCCTTCAGCGCGCGGAGCCGTGGCTCTAGGCTCACTCGCATGAGCAGGATCTTCACCACCAGTTTCGCTTCGGTGTATCCCCACTACGTGACCAAGGTGGAGAGGAAGGGGCGCACGAAGGCGGAGCTGGACCGGGTGATCGAGTGGCTCACCGGCTTCGACCAGTCAGCGTTGAGCGACCATCTGACCGCGGGCACGACGTTCGAGGACTTCTTCGCCGATGCGCGACTCAATCCGCAGGCGTCGTTGATCACAGGGGTGGTGTGTGGGGTGCGCGTCGAGGACGTCGAGGATCCGCTGATGCAGAAGATCCGCTATCTCGACAAGCTGGTGGACGAGCTGGCCAAGGGCAAGGCGATGGACAGGATCCTGCGCGCGTAGCAGTGCGGCGGCGGACCTGCGGCCATACGCTCGCCATGGACCACGCAGACCCCCAAAGGAGAGACACATGCGCAGCGACCTGTTCGGTTCGAACCTCGAGTCCGCCACGGCCGACCGCTTCACCTTGCAGAACTCCCGCATGCTGCGGGTCGCGCTCGACGGGGAGGTGATGGCGCGGCAGGGAGGGATGGTCGCCTACCAGGGCCAGGTCGACTTTGCCTATCAGGGTGCCGGCGGCATGGGCAAGCTCTTCAAGAAGGCCTTCACCGGTGAGGGCATGGCGCTGATGAAGGTCTCCGGCAAGGGCGACGTCTTCTTCGCCGACGACGCCATGGAGATCCATCTGGTGAACCTCGAGAACGACGCCCTCACGGTCAACGGCAGCAACGTCCTCGCGTTCGACTCCTCACTGACGTGGGACATCAAGCGGGTCGAGGGCGCGTCGATGATGGCCGGGGGCGTCTTCAACACGACGTTCACCGGCACCGGGACCGTCGCGATCACCTCGCACGGCACGCCGGTCGTTCTCAACGTCGACGCCCCCACGTACGCCGACATCCAGGCGGCGGTCGCCTGGTCGACGTCACTGACCACGAGCGTTCGGCGGACAGCCGGGGCGAGTGCGCTGATCGGTCGAGGGTCGGGTGAGGCGTTCCAGCTCGTCTTCAACGGCCAGGGATTCGTCATCGTCCAGGCCAGTGAGGGACGGGTCGTGGCTCCCCACACCCACTGATGGCGGCGGGTGCTCCTGAGGTAGTCGGGGCCGGGCGCAGTCTGAAATAGGATGCCGGGATGAGGCCTTCGGTCGATGTCCCGGTGCGACGTCCCGCGTCCCGCGTCCTTCTCGAGCTGGACCTGTCCCGGGGGTTGCAGGAGGCCCCGCCGGCCTCGCCGGTGGAGGCGTTGAGAGCCATGCACGTGCCCAGTCTCCGAGGAGTCGTGGAGGGGCTGCGGCGTGCCGCACGGGACCGGCAGGTCGTCGGGCTCATCGCCCACATCGGCGCGAGGCAGCCGACG
The DNA here is from genome assembly GCA_963841625.1 of uncultured Actinomycetota bacterium. GTDB lineage: Bacteria > Actinomycetota > Actinomycetes > Propionibacteriales > Nocardioidaceae > Nocardioides. Next base: position 1,758,842 of record CAWJDH010000009.1, read on the forward strand.
CTCGCCCAGTCAGGCGAACTGCGGGCAGCGGTTGCGGACTTCCGGGCAGCCGGGAAGCCCGCCGTGTGCTGGGCGGAGACGTTCGGCGAGATGGTGCCGGGCAACGTCGGCTACCACCTGGCCACCTCGTTCGACGAGATCTGGCTGCAGCCCAGCGGCGACCTGGGACTCGTGGGCTTCACCGCTGAGTCGTTCTTCCTCCGCGACGCCTTCGACAAGCTCGGGGTCCAGACACAGATGGGACAGCGGCACGAGTACAAGACGGCAGCCGACATGTTGCTGAGGTCGTCGATGACCGAGGCCCACCGGGAGATGGTCACCCGGCTCGTCGAGTCCTCGACCGAGACGCTCGTGCGAGACGTCGCTGCGGGACGCGGGCTGTCGGAGGAAGAGGTCCGCTCGGTCGTCGAGGTCGCACCCATGTCGCCGCAAGAGGCGCTCGACCGAGGTCTCGTGGACCGGCTCGGCTACCGCGACGAGGCGTACGAGGATCTCCGCAGGCGACTGGGTCAGGTGACGTTGAAGTACGTCGAACGCTTCGGCAAGGGCGCGCTTCCCCAGGCCGGGGCCGCGCTGGCCCGGCGCGGCAAACCGGTCGTCGCCCTGGTCCACGCCGCCGGGCCGATCCACCTGGGGCGCAGCAGCTCGATGCCTCTGTCGTCCAGATCGATCGGCTCCGACAGCGTGGCCGCCGCGCTGCGGTCGGCGGGGTCGGACGATTCGGTGAAGGCGGTTGTCCTGCGCATCGACAGCCCCGGCGGCTCGTACGTCGCCTCCGACACGATCCGTCGCGAGGTGATCGCGCTCCGAGGGACCGGCAAGCCGGTGATTGCGTCGATGGCGAACGTGGCCGCCTCCGGCGGCTACTTCATCGCGATGGCGGCCGACAAGGTGCTGGCGAATGCCGGCACGATCACCGGATCGATCGGCGTGCTGGCCGGGAAACAGGTGATTCGCGAGACCCTGGAGCGGATCGGCATCCACCGGGAGAGCGTCTCCGCCGGCCGATACGCCGACATGTTCTCCTCCAACCGACCCTTCGACGAGGAGGAGTGGGCGCGCCTGGAGGGCTGGCTCGACCGGGTCTACGACGACTTCACGGGCAAGGCCGCCGGGGACCGGGGGATGCCGGTGGAGGACCTTCGAGCGGTCGCCCGCGGACGGGTGTGGACCGGTGCCGACGCGGTGCCGCGAGGCCTCGTCGACGAGCTCGGCGGCCTCGAGCGGTCCGTGGAGCTGGCCGCCGAAGGTGCCGGGGTCGCCCGTGACGACGTCGAGCTGCGGGTGATGCCGAAGACCCAGGCTGTTCGAGCGGTTCCTTCCGGCGGACAACAGCGAGTCGCCTGCCGCGGCAGCCGCCCTCGGGGTCAGCGGGCTCCTTGACGGCGGCGGGATGCCGGTGTTCGAGCGGTTCCTCGCGCTCTCGGGCGTCGCGCCGTACGGCGTGCTGTCACTCCCGGCCGCGTGGCGGCTTCACTAGGTCGCGCCGCATGGCCATCGACCCCACGGACGGCAGCCGACGTGCACCCGCTCTCCTCGGGGGCGCGCGTCAGCCGGTGGAGTCGGTGATCCTGACCAGCCCGCCGAGCACCCCGACGTACGCCGCGCGGTCCGGCCCGATGCTCACCGGCGCGTAGTTCACGTTGTAGCCGAACCCGGTGCCGTACCTGGTCTTGTAGACCAGCCGACCGGTGCGGAAGTCCAGCGCGCCGAGGTACCACGGGTCTTCGCTGCCCGCCGGGTCCTTGAGCACGGTGTAGACCAGACCGTTGGCAAGGGACAGCTTTGGCACCGACGACGGCGAACGCTGCGTGGTGTTGCGCCACACCTTGTGGCAGCCGCGGCCGTCGCGGTCGATGTCGACCCGTTCGACGCCGGGCTCGGTGACGCCGCCCTGCATCGTGGCCGTGGGGCCGGAGTACCCGTAGTTGTTCGTCACCACCAGCGCCCGTCCGGCGCCGATCAGCGAGTTGTCGGTCGCACTGGCCCCCTTGCGGAACACCGGCACCGTGCACACCTTGCGCTGGCCGGCAACGCCGGTCCCGCGGCGGTAGACGACGACGTTCATCGGGTCGGCGTTGTCGGTGATCGCCACCCACCGACGACCCATCAGGGTGGGCGTCGTACCCGAACCCGCAGACGTCTGCCCGGGCTTCTGGACACCGGAGTTGCGGTAGACCTCGCCGCCAGGTCGACCTCGGACGGCCCGCAGCGGACACGTCGATCCGGTAGAGGGCGGCGGTGGTGACGACGTAGACACCGCCGGTCTCGTCGGTGGCGATCGAGTTCGTGATTCGCTCGCCCAGGTCGAGGGTGCGCACCGTTCCGCTACCTGGACGGATCGCGCCCACCTTCCCCTGCTCGGTGACGAACACCAGCCGCCCCGACCAGTCGGGAAGGACCGACACGATCTTGTCCTCCGACCCGATGGCCGGTGTCAGGTCATAGTCGCGACGCAGCTCGAAGCCAGGGCCCGCCGTCTGCGCCACGACGTAGACGTGGTTGTCGGTCGTCGGGATCACAGCACGGTCGCGGTGGTCGAGGTAGAAGTAGCCGCCACCGCTGAAGTCGTTGAACGTGCCGGCCCCGGGTCGCCGCGGCGGCAGGTTGTAGGAAGCCAGCTCCTCCAGCGTCGTCGGGTCGAAGAGCTTCAAGGTCACGGTGTTCGTGCCGACGCAGACCGTCTCGAGCCGGTTCCGCCGGTCGAAGGTCAGCGATGCGCACTCGGCGGCCTGGAGGGTCGAGGTGGTGACCGGCTGCCTCCCGAGCGGCCCCATCCGCCGGTAGGCGTCGGTCATGTAGGCGTCGTTGTGGATGTTGTTGCCGGGGTTCGCGGCCATGAACGGGTGCTGCGGCGGGGCCGCCGCGTCGACCGGTTTCGGCGTCGCCGGCGCTCCGACGTACGCCGGGGACTGCGGGCGGTCGCGGGTCCGGGGGGATGGGTACGGCGGATGCGGCCCCTGCCCCCACGCACAGGGCACCGGCGAACAGGGCGGTCGTGACTACGCGGCGAGTGGCCATGATGGTCGGTCAACGACCTCGGTCCGTCACGGGTTACGTCCTCCCCGCCCGGCCGCCGTACGCTGCCCTGCCAGCGTGAGCCAACGGACGCCGAACGTCCGCAATCGGGGGTACCTTGCCGGCATGTCCGACTTCACGGTCAAGGCGCTCACGCCGGAGACGTTCGACGACTTCGCCGCTCTCGTCGAGCGGAACAAGGGCATGTTCGCCAGCTGCTGGTGCACGCACTTCCATCCCGACTGCGCGGAGAAGGGCGTGACCGCCGAAGGCAACCGGGCGCTCAAGCAACGTCTGGTGGCCGACGGGATCGCGCACGCGGCGCTGGTCTACGACGGCGACCGGGCCGTCGCCTGGGCGGAGTACGGATCGCCCGAGGAGCTGCCCGGCATCCAGCACCGCAAGGAGTACCTCGCCACGGCCGAGCGGCTCCCCGACTACCGGGTCACCTGCATCCTGGTCGAGCGCGGCATTCGCGGTCAGGGCCTGGCGGCGGTCGCCCTGCGCGGAGCCGTCGAGCTGATCGCGCAGGCCGGCGGCGGCCTGGTCGAGGGCTACCCGCACGACACCGGCGGGGTCCGGAAGAAGAACTCGTCGTTCCTCTACAACGGCACCCGCACGATGTATGAGCGCGAGGGCTTCACCTACGACCGGCCCAAGGGCCAGGGCAACTGCGTGATGGTGCGCGAGGTGGCCCCGAGCACGCGCGGCTGAACCGGTCCAGCGCTCCACGGCTCCGCCGCATGCGGCGGAGCCGTTTTCGCTGGGTGGCTGTCCGGACATCGCCAGGACCCTGTGTGTGTGTGGAGCTGGCGGGAATCGAACCCGCGTCCTCGAGCGTCGAACCAGGTCTTCTCCGGGTGCAGTCAGTGGTGTCGCATTTCTCGGCCCCGGCGCTCGCACTGACACGTCGCCGACAGGCCCAGTCAGGAAAAAGTCCCGATCAACCCTCCTGACAGGAGTCGATCAGCAAGTCTCCTAGTCGACGCCAGGGTCCGGGACGGAGACGGATGCCCGGTCTGACGCTTCGATCACCGCTCAGGCGGCGAGAGCGAAGGAACTGCGCTTAGCGTTGGCAGTTATAGGTTTCCAGCGATCGTTTACGAGATGACGCTGGCTCCTCGACCCGCTTCCCCTGGAACTAACGTCCCAAGTCGAAACCGATCAGCCCCTTTTGAGTTGTGGGTTCAGTCTAGAGGCCAAGGCCGACAAATCCTCATCCACATTCTTCCGCATCAGCCTTGCCTGTTCGAACATATGTTCGATACCATGACTCATGGCCACGATCCTCGATCTCCCGCCGGTCCCTTCGACCGGCGCCCCCACGGGGATCGACGAGCTGCATGCGGTCATCGATCGCCTCGATGTCGCCCGGACGGCGCCCCCGGAGCAGTACGCCCGCCTGGTCGCCGACCTGGACCGCGCCATCCGGCGTCTCGAAGCAGCGAAGCTGGCGCTGGTGGCCGCGGCCGACCGGGCGCGGGTCGCCGAGCTCAGCGGGATGTCCGACACGACAGCGTGGCTCTCTCGCCAGACCCGCTCGGGCTCGGCAGAGGCGAGTCGCTCGGTCCGGTTGGCGACCGCGTTGGCAGAGCGAGACCGGCCGACATCCACTGCGCTCGCCTCCGGCACGGTCTCTCCCGACCATGCCGCGGTGATCATGCAGGCAACGTCCTCTCTCCCTGACGGTCTGGACGCAAGCTCCGTGGAGAGGATCGAGAGCCGGCTGGTCGAGAAGGCAGGCCGGCTGACTCCCCGGCAGCTGCGTCGGGCCGCGCGCCGAGCCCTGGCCGAGGTCGAAGCCGACCCCAAGGTCGTCGATGCCCACGAGGAGGCGCTGGTCCGCGGCGAGGAGCAGCGCGCGCTGGCCAGGACCCGCCTCACGGTGCACGACAACGGCGACGGAACCCTCTCCGGCCACTTCACGGTCCCCACCCTCCCCGGGGCGATCCTGACCCGGGTGATCCAGTCGATGACGGCGCCTCGGCGGGCGAGGTCGGGAACGTCCGCGGCCCAGGCAGGCGAAAGTGCGAGCCGCCGAGACTGGGCACACCAGGCGGGACTGGCGTTCGTCGAGCTGATCGAGCACCTGCCGACCGACCGTCTTCACACCAAGACGGCAGCCACCGTGGTGATCACTCTCGACCACGACAAGCTGGCCGCCGCGGTCGGAGTCGCCGGGCTCGACACCGGCGAGGTCGTCACGGCCGGAGATCTCCGACGCCTGGCCTGCGGGGCAGGCCTGGTCCCGGCCGTGCTCGACGGACCGAGTCACCCGCTCGACCTCGGACGCACCAACCGGCTGTTCACCGAGCACCAGCGCGTCGCCCTCGCCACCCGCCACGCGACCTGCTCGGCGGAGGGGTGCGAACGACCGTTCGCCTGGTGCGAGCTCCATCATCGAGATCCGTGGGGTCGAGGCGGCCGGACAGACATCACCGAGGCCCTGCCGCTCTGCGGTTTTCACCACCGACGGATCCACGACCGCGGCTACCGCCATCGCTTCGGACCAGACGGCGTCACCTTCCATCGGCGGACGTGACGGGCCCGAGGAGCCGGGCACCGTTCTCCCAGCACACGGCCCGCAGCCATTCGTCTCCGAGATCGAGCCGCGCCAGCGCCTCGAGCTGGTGCGCGTAGGGGTAGGGAATCGTCGGGAAGTCGCTGCCCAGCAGCACCTTGGGTTGCAGGTCGGCCAGACGCGCCAGCAGGTCGCGGGGGTACGGCGCCCCGGCGTCGAAGAAGTCCGTGAACACCATCGTGGTGTCGAGTCGCACCTGCTCGAACCGCTCGGCCAGCGCGAGGAACTCGGCGTACTCCGGTGCGCCCATGTGGGCGATGACGGCCGTCAGCCTCGGGAACCGGTCCATCACTCGGCGCATGGGTTCGGGGCCGGTGAAGTCATTGCCGACCGGGCCCGAGCCGGCGTGGATCACGACCGGCGTGCCGGCGTCCTCGAGCAGTCCCCACACCGGGTCGAGCAGCGGGTCGCCGAGGTCGAACTCCCCCACCTGCACATGGATCTTGAAGATCTCGACGCCGTCGGCGAGCAGCTCCTCGACGTACGTCGCCGCCTCGGGCTCGGGGTAGAACGTCGCCGACCACAGCGACTCGGGCACGTCGTGGGCGAAGTTCCGGGCCCAGCCGTTGAGGTAGGCGGCAATGCCCGGCCGGTGGGCGTAGGGCAGCGTCGGGAACCGGCGGACCCCCATTGCGCGCAGGTGCTCGACGCGCTCGTCGTGCGGGCCGCGGTAGCGGATCGGCCACTCGCGGCCGATCTTCGGTCCGGCCTGGTCGAACTGCTCGTAGACGCGGCGCTGGATGTTCTCGGGCAGGAAGTGGACATGGACGTCGAACAGCCCCGGCAGTCCGAGGGCCCGCCAGAAGGCGGGTACGTCGGCGTCCTTCACTCCATGCCCTTGGCGCGGCGGCCGAGGGCCTGCTCCTTCTCCCGGTTGGCCTGCCGCTCGGCGAGGGAGTGGCGCTTGTCCCAGGACTTCTTGCCCTTCGCCAGTGCGATCTCGACCTTCGCCCGGCCGTCGAGGAAGTAGAGCGCCAGCGGGATGACGGTGAGCCCCTTCTCGTTGACCCGGCGCTCGATCTTGTCGATCTCGTGCCGGTTCAGCAGGAGCTTCCGTTTGCGTCTGGCGGAGTGGTTGGTCCAGGTGCCCTGGGTGTACTCCGGGATGTGGACGCCGTGCAGCCAGGCCTCGTGGCCCTCGATGTCGATGAAGCCGTCGGCCAGGGAGGCGCGACCCATCCGCAGCGACTTCACCTCGGTCCCCATGAGCACCAGGCCGGCCTCGTAGGTGTCCTCGATGTGGTAGTCGTGCCGCGCCTTCTTGTTCTGCGCGATGAGCTTGCGCCCCTGGTCCTTCGGCATGCCGCCAGTCTCTCAGGGCACGGCAACGGGATATGGCGGTGGTCAATGCCCTGCCGACTCTGCGGTGGTTTGAGGCTCACGCGCAGAGCGCGTACGCACCTCAACCTCCGGAGGGTGGCTACATGTAGTTCATCGGGTTCACGGCCTGGCCGTTGGCGAGGACCGTGTAGTGCAGGTGGCAGGCGGTTGACCAGCCCGTGGTGCCGCCGTAGCCGATGACGTCTCCACGGCCGACATTGGCTCCGGTGCCCACGCGGTAGCCCGACAGGTGGTTGTAGACCACGGTGATGTACTTGCCGTTGACCATGCCGACCCCGAGATACAGGCGGTTGCCGTAGACCGAGGAGTAGTACTCGGTGATCACCCGGCCGGACGCCGACGCGTGGAGGGGCTCACCGCAGCCGGCCCGGAAGTCGGTTCCGTCGTGCAGGCCCCAGTAGCCGTAGATCGGATGCCGCCGGTAGCCGAAGGGCGAGGTGACGATGCCCGGGACCGGACGGTCGAGGAACCCGCCGCTGGCGCCGTTGAACCCGCCCTTGGCGCGGGCAGCCCTGCGCGCCTGGGCCAGGATCTTCTGCTTGATCCGCTGCTCCTCCCGGCGCAGCTGCCTCAGGACGCCCAGGTCGTGCTGGCGCGCGCGGGACGCCTCCTGGCGCGCCGAGCGCCGTTCGCCGACGAGGACCTGGACCGCCTCCTTGGCCTCGAGCGCCTGGTTGCGGAGGTCCTTCATCTCCAGGAGGTGCTCTGCGGCGGCGGCCCGCTGTTCGGCGACCTCGTCTCGAGCCTCCTCGACCTGCTGCTCGCGGACCTCGAGCAGGACCTCCGCCGCCCGCAGGTCGTCGTAGACCCTGGTCTCGCTGTCGACGAGGACGTGGTTGGCCTCGATCTGCCGGGTCAGGTCGGAAGGGCTCTTCGCCTGCAGCAGCGAGGTGAAGGCGAGCAGCTCGGGGTCGCCGTTCTGGTAGAGCGAGTTGACCGTGTCGGTCACCTCGTCCTGCTGCACCGACAGGTCGACCCGCCCCTCGGCGAGGTCGGCCTCCGCGCGCTCCAGGCGCTCGACCGCGGCCTCGAGCTTGAGCTGCATCTGCTCGTCGCGAGCCCGGGCGGCGTCCAGCCTGGCCTTCACCTGGATCAGGTAGCTGCGGGCCCCGGCCAGCTCGGCCTCGGCCGCCTCGAGACGTGCAGTTGCGCGGCGCATTTCGGCGCTGGAGTCCTCGAGATCGTCGTGGGCGGACTCGACCTTGTGGTGGACCGAGCGCTGCTTGTGCTTGAGGTCCTCGGCGTGGGCCAGGGGGATCGTGAGCGCGCCGGCCGCCACGGCACAGGCCGCGACCGCGGCTGCCCAGCGTCGGCGGGCGGTACGGGGGAAGAAGCGCACCGGGTCTGCCTTCGGCATGTTGGGGAAGTAACCCCCCGAAGGTAACCGGCGCGACTCACACTTTGAGGTATTTGCGTGTCAGCGCGAGTGTCGGAAGGAGCGTCAGCAGCGGACCGAGGATCGCGACCACGAGGACCGCGATGAGGTACTCCGGCCAGCCCACCCAGGGCATGAAGCCCAGCAGGTCCTTGAACTGCTGCTCCACGGCGAAGTACATGAACGCGGCCAGGGAACCGGCCGCGAGCCCGACCCCGACCATCGCCGTCACCAAGGCCTCGAGCAGGAACGGCAGGGCGATGTAGAGCGTGGAGGCGCCCACGAGCCGCATGATGCCGATCTCCTTGCGTCTCGCGAACGCCGCGAGCCGGATGGTGTTGGCGACCAGCAGCAGGGCGGCGAGCACCAGGAAGACTCGCTACGGCAAAGGCACCCCACTTCATGGCGTCGATGGAGTCGAGGACCGGTCCGACGATGTTGCGCTGGTCCTGGACCTTCGACACCCCGTCGAGCCCCGCCACCGCACTGGTGATCCCCTTGTACTCGTCGGGATCCTTCAGGGTGATCCAGATCGACTCGGCGAGATCCTCCTCCTTCAGGGCGGCGTTGACTCCCTTGAAGTCCTCGTCGTAGAGCTCCTTGACCTTGGTGAAGGCCTCGGCCTTGGACTCGAAGTAGTAGCTGTCGACCTCGGGGTTCTCCTCGACGACTTCCTGGATCGCGTCCTTCTGCGGCTTGGTCACCTCACCGGTGCAGGCGGGGTTGTCATCGCGCTCGCGGCACAGGAACACCGCGATCTGCAGCTCGCTCCCCCACTGCTCGGCGGTGCGCGCGGCCTGCTGGTTCAGGACCACGCCCAGTCCGACGAGGGTGAGCGAGACGAACAGGGTGAGGACCACCGCGATGTGCATCGACAGGTTGCGGCGCAGGCCCTGTCCGAGCTCGGAGTAGACGTATCGCAGCTGCATGAGTCAGAAGGCTCTCTTCGGTGCTGGTCGGTCGAGACGTTGGGATCGTTCCGGTGGCCGGGTCAGTGCTGGAAGCCGTAGACGCCCTGGGCCTGGTCGCGGACCACCCGGCCGGCGTCCAGCTCGATCACCCGCTTGCGCATCTGGTCGACGATCCCCGAGTCGTGCGTGGCCATGACGACGGTCGTACCCGTGCGGTTGATCCGGTCCAGCAGCTTCATGATGCCGACAGAAGTGGTGGGGTCGAGGTTTCCGGTGGGCTCGTCGGCGATCAGGATCATCGGCCGGTTGACGAACGCCCGGGCAACGGCGACCCGCTGCTGCTCCCCACCGGAGAGCTCATCGGGCATCCGGTCACCCTTGCCCTCGAGGCCCACCATCTCCAGGGTCTCGGGAACGAGTGTTCGGATCTCGGACTTGCTCTTGCCGATCACCTGGAGCGCGAAGGCGACGTTCTCGGAGACGTTCTTGTTCTGGAGCAGCCGGAAGTCCTGGAAGACGGTGCCGATCTGGCGGCGGAGCCGCGGCACCTTCCAGCTGGCCAGCCGGTTGATCTCCTTGCCGGCGACGTAGACCCGTCCGGAGGTCGGCCGGGACTCGCGCAGCACCAGCCGCAGGGCCGTCGACTTGCCCGAGCCGGAGGTGCCGACGAGGAAGACGAACTCACCCTTCTCGACGTCGACCGAGATCTGGTCGAGGGCAGGATGTCCCTGGCCGGCATAGGTCTTCGTGACCTTTTCGAAGCGAATCACCGGATCGAGAGTAGTCGAGCGCTGGGAGCGCTCCGAATTCCCGCCGCATGTCGGCGCCTCCGATGTGATCCGTCGCTCGTACACCATCCGGATAGCCCATCCGGTCACGACGCGCTGGCCGATCGGCCACTCTTCCCGCAAGTTCAGGACGCCTTGCAAATCCCTTTACTACGTTCTGTCAACTACATCGGGGGGGTGTCATGGAAAAATCTGCTCGCCGGCGGCGGATTGCCGCGACCACCACCGTCTGCACTGTGTTCATCGGCGCCCTCGTCGCTCCCGGTGCCGGGGCCACTCCCGGCCACGCGCGAGCAGACCGGGACCGCCTCCCTGACCTCATCACCGGCCACGACCGCCCAGCCCACGGACGCGAGGCGGTGGAGCTGCTCGGCGATCGGCTCCCCGAGGCCGCCCGTCGCAACGGGATGGCGCCCGAGCGGCTGCGCGAGATCCTGGTCGAGGATTCGAGCGCCGGGCTCGACGGTGACGCACGCCTCGTCTACGAGGAACCCGCTCGTACGGAGGGCGCGGCCGCATCGACCACCGCCGAGGCGGCCGCCCCCGCACCGCTGAGCCAGAGCTTCCTCCTGCACAGCAGGCCGGGCTCGCAGCACACGATCTACCTCGACTTCGACGGGCACGACCTGACCGACACCGTCTGGACCGACAGCTACGGCGTGGCAACCGGCTTGCACCCCGCCTGGAGCCTCGACACCAACCGGTCGGCTTTCAGCTCCGCGGAACGGGAGGCGGTGCAGAGCGTGTGGCGGCGGGTGGCTGAGGACTATGCGCCGTTCGACGTCGACGTCACGACCCAGGACCCAGGGGCTGCAGCCCTCACCCGAACCGACGCGACGGACCAGGCCTACGGGACCCGTGCCCTCATCTCGCCGAGCACGAACGCGGCCAAGCACATCTGCACTGGGGGCTGCGGTGGCTTCGCCTACGTCGGCGTTTTCGACATGGCGGCTTCCCACGCCCACTACCAGCCGGCCTGGATCTTCCCGCAGTCCTTGGGCAACGACTCCAAGAGCATCGCCGAGGCCGTCAGCCACGAGATCGGGCACACGTTCGGATTGAGCCACGACGGTGTCACCGGCGGGACGAGCTACTACGGGGGCCACGACACCTGGGCGCCGATCATGGGCGTCGGCTACGGCCGGCCGATCACCCAGTGGAGCCAGGGGGCCTACACGAGCGCCAACAACGCTCAGGACGACATCGCGGTGATCAGCGCGGGCGGCGCTCCCCTGCTCCCGGACGAGGCCGGAGGAACGACGGCATCCACGACCAGCCCGCCGTGGGGGACGGCCTACATCACCACGAACGCGGACCGCGATGTCTACGCGCTCGGCACCTGCTCCGGACCGGTCTCCCTGGCCGCAGAGCCCGCCGCGCTGAGTCCGAACCTCGACCTCGAGCTCACGCTGCTGAAGAGCAACGGCAACGTCGCCTCCGCCAACCCCCCGTCGAGGGCCGGCACGCCGGCCCGGGACGTGGCCAAAGGCCTCGACGCGGGCGTCGTGCTGGACCTGAACGCGGGAACCTACTTCGTCGCCGTCGACGGGGTCGGCAACGGCACGCCCACCGCGGGATACGACGGCTACGGAAGTGTCGGCGGCTACAGGCTGAGCGTGGACGGCAACTGCTCGGACGGCCGGGCAACACCATCGATGCCGCAGGACGTCACCGCTGCTGCCGGCAACGGCTCCGTGACCGTTCGGTGGTCGACACCCACCTCGCCCGGCGGAAGCGCCATCACCCACTACGTCGTCACCCGGACCGGCGCCGAGCCGGTCACCGTGACCGGGCTCAGTCACACGTTCACCGGGCTGACTCCGGGGAAGGGCTTCGCATTCACGGTGGCGGCGGTGAATGCCTCCGGTTCCGGACCTGAGTCCGGTGCACGCGCCGCCACGCCCAACCTGCCGGGCACGCCGGGCTCCGTGCGCGGCGCCAGTGGAGCGGCCGGGGGCAAGGTCACGGCCGTCGCCAAGTGGAAAGCCCCGCTCTCGAACGGCGGCGCGGCGGTGAATGCCTACCGGGTCTACGGCTACCGGCTCAATGATCGCGGTGAGGTCGTCCAGAAGGTCACGTCCAGAGTGCGCGGCGCCAGCGTCCGCTCCTGGCAGCCGAGCCTGCACAGGGGACGGTGGAAGTTCGCGGTCCGGTCCAGGAACGTGGTCGGGTGGGGTCACCTGAGCGCGCGGTCGAAAGTCGTGACGGCGCGCTGACGGACCGAGGTCAGTTCGAAGCGCTCTTGTCAGCGCCGCCGCCTCGGCGCCAGCGGATACCGGCTTCGAGGAATCCGTCGAGGTCACCGTCGAAGACGGCCTGCGGGTTGCCGACCTCGTAGCCGGTGCGCAGGTCCTTGACGATCTGGTAGGGGTTCAGCACGTAGTTGCGCATCTGGTCGCCCCACGATGCCTGGACGTCGCCGCGCATCTCGTCGAGCTGGGCCTTCTCCTCGGCCTTCTTCAGCGCCAGCAGCTTGGCCTTGAGCACGATCATCGCACTGGCCTTGTTCTGGAGCTGGCTCTTCTCGTTCTGGCAGCTGACGACCGTGCCGGTGGGGATGTGGGTCAGCCGGACCGCGGAGTCGGTGGTGTTGACGGACTGGCCGCCGGGTCCGCCGGAGCGGTAGACGTCTGTCCGGATGTCCTCGTCGGGGATGTCGATCTCGTCGGTCTGTTCGAGGACCGGGACCACCTCGACCGCGGCGAAGCTGGTCTGGCGCCGGCCCTGGTTGTCGAACGGGCTGATCCGCACCAGCCGGTGGGTGCCGGCGTCGACGCTCAAGGTGCCATAGGCGTACGGCGCGTGGATGGCGAAGGTGGCCGACTTGAGGCCCGCCTCCTCGGCGTAGGAGGTCTCGAAGACCTCGACGGGGTACTTGTGCTGCTCGGCCCACCGGGTGTACATCCGCATCAACATCTCGGCGAAGTCGGCCGCGTCCACCCCACCGGCTCCGGCGCGGATCGTGACCAGCGCCTCGCGCGCGTCGTACTCGCCGGACAGGAGCGTGCGGACCTCGAGCCCTTCCACGGTCTTCTTGATCTTCGCGCAGCTCGGCCTCGGCGTCGGCGAGCGCTCCGGCGTCGCCCTCCTCCGTGCCCAGCTCGACCATGATGCCGAGGTCCTCGATCCGGGTCTGGAGGTCGGTGAACCGGTCGAGCTCGCCCTGGAGCGTCGACAACCGGCCAGTGACGCGGGTGGCGTTGTCCTGGTCGTCCCAGAGGTCGGGGGCGGCGACCTGCTCGCCCAGATCGGCGATCTCGGCGCGCATCCCGTCCAGGTCGAGCACCTGCGCGATGGTGTGCATCGTCGCCTGGAGCTGCTTGATCTCGGAGTCGTAGTCGGGGCCTGCCACGACAGTTGAGCCTACGTCAGGCCGAGCGCCCCACGTCATTCGAGGCGTGGTCACTCGGAGCCGACTCCGCAGTCGCGTGCGGGACGGGACAACCGGCGGGGAAGGTGCCCAGCTGGGCGAGCTCGTAGCCGTCGGGATAGCTGCGCACCCACGAGAAGTCCTCGACCAGCTTCGGGGTGCGCCGAGCAGGGAACAGGCGGAGCAGGCGGCCGCGTGTCCGCAGGGCTGCCCGGCAGGCGCGGGCGACGATGGGGTGCGGGGCGTCGTAGCGGAACGCACGGAGCAGCGGCTCGTCCATCAGGGCCCTGCTGAACACCTCGACCGCCCTGCGGGCCGGCCTCGGGTAGAACGTGGTGACCAGCCCCAGGGTGACGTCGGCGACTCGGCGGGCACCCTCGTCGAAGGCGAAGTGCTCGGCCTCGTAGGTGTCCATGAGCTCGCTGAACTCGTCGAAGGTCTCCGGTATGTCGGTGATTCCCATGTGCCGACCGAGGGTCCGGTAGTAGTGGACCACCGCAGACACCTCGTGGGCCGTGAACGGGCGCTTGCCGTAGGCGTCCATCCACCTCTTGGGCACCACGACGAACGTGCTGAGCACGTAGCGCATCTCGTGGTTGGGGATGTCGTAGCTGCGGTGCATCTGGTTGATCCGACGGATCGCGGTCCGGGTGTCGGGATGGTCGAAGCCGTGGAGGCCGGGGGGCTCGAGCAGGAGCGCGGTGTCGTCGTACCTCTTCTGCACATCGCCGGCGAAGGCACCCGTCTCGTCGAGCAGCCGGCCGATCCCGGGCACCGCGTAGGTGCGGAACAGCGCGAAGCTGAGCGCCTGGATGGTGTCCCACGGGAACTCGTGCGTCACCAGGTTTCGGACGATCTCCGAGAAGTCAGTCTCCGGATCGAGCCGGTCGTTGCGGACTCGCCAGTGGTCCCGCCTCATGCCCGGCAGCCTACGGCGGACCGGCCAGATCAGGTACCAGCCCGATCAGGTACCGGGACGGAGGTACGGCCAGATCTTCAGGCCGACTTAAGGATCGGGCTGGGTGAATGGTGGTTGAATGGAAGAACAGATCGCGGGGACAGGGACGCGAGCCACAGGAGTCATCCGTGCAAGCCCTGATCCTTGCCGCCGGCGAGGGCACCCGTCTCAACGACCACCTCGGAAGACCCAAGTGTCTCCGCGAGGTCGGCGACGTGCCCCTCCTGCACCACCAGCTCGCCGCCCTTGCCGCCGTGGACATCCTCGACGTGCTGGTCGTCGTGGGCTACAAGCAGGCCGCCGTCCGCGACTCGGTCGGCTCGTGGGCGAGGTTCGTCACGAACGAGCGCTTCGCCGAGACCAACAGCATGTACTCCTTCCTGCTCGGAGAACGCGTCCTGGACGAGGACCTGGTGGTGATGAACTCCGACATCTTCTGCGACCCGAGGCTGTTCCAGATGCTGCTCGCCGCCGACGGCGACGCGCTGCTCTACGACTCCTCCTCCGGAGACGAGGACGAGCAGATGAAGGTGCACGTCCGAGATGGCACCTTGGTGGAGATGTCGAAGACCATGCCGCCGGGCACGGTGAGCGGTGAGAACGTCGGGATCCTGCGGCTGTCCCGCGAGACGGCCGAGTCCGCCGCCGCCGCGGCAGCCGCCCTGATCGCGGCGGGACACGAACGTGAGTGGCTGGCAGAGGCGATCAACTTCGCAGCGGCCGACCACCCCATCACCTGCATGGACGTCACGGGGTGGCCCTGGGTCGAGATCGACTTCCCCGAGGACCTCGCCCGAGCGCGGCAGGAAGTCTTCCCGCGGGTCGCCGCGGGGCTCGGGCCGCTCGCGGCTGATCACGACGGGCTCGTCCCCGCCCGGAGGGTTTCGTGAGGATCCTGTTCACCGGCTACGCGCCGGTCCACTTCCTGTGCTTCAAGCCCCTCTACGACCGGCTTCGGGAGATCACGGGAACCGAGATCGACCTGTCGGGTGGGATGCGGACGAAGTCGTCCCACGCGCCGGGCGGCTACCTCTACGACCACGAGAGCATGTACCGCCACTTCGACCTGCCCGAGGGCGCGGTGCGATCGGTGGGCAGCCTGGCCAAGGCCGACTACGACGTCATGTTCGCCGCCAACACCCGCCGGATCGAGCCCCGGCGCGTCAGGGAGCGCGTCCAGATCTTCCACGGCATGTCCTTCCGGAACCGGGCGATCCGCCCCGAGACCGACGGCGCCGACCACTACTTCCTGTTCGGTCCCTACATGAAGCGCGGCTTCGAGGAGTCGGGGATCCTGGCCGCCGACGATCCGCGGGGTGTCGACGATCGGGTTCCCGAAGACCGACCGGTTGCTCGACGGCTCCCTCGACCGCGCGCGAGATGCTGGCCCTGCACGGCGTCAGCGGCGACCGTCCGGTGGTGCTGTACGCGCCGACCGGCGAGCGCCACAACTCGATGGAGACCATGGGCGAGGAGCTGATCGCCAAGCTGGGTGCCGTCGACCGGTACGACCTCCTGGTCAAGCCCCACGACCACCCCCACTCCACGATCGACTGGTGGGAGCGGCTGGCGCCGCTGGAGACCGAGCACGTCCGGCTGGTGCACGAGCGGGACGTCATCCACACGCTCTCGATCGCGGATCTGCTGATCACGGACGCCTCCTCGGTCGCCAACGAGTACACGCTGCTCGACCGCCCGATCGTGTTCATCGACGTTCCGGAGCTGTTCGAGCTGACCCTCAGGAAGCACGCGCGCCTGGACCTCGAGACCTGGGGGCGCCGGGGCGGCGAGGTCGCGGACGGGGTGTCCGAAGCCCTGGACGCGGTGGAGTCCGGGCTCGCCAGATCCTGGCGCACGGTCCGACGTACGACGCGCGATCGTCGCCGACCTCTTCTTCAACCCCGGCCATGCGACCGATGCCGCGATGGACTGGATCCGCCGCGAGCTGGAGTGGACGTGAACACCGCACCGCCAACCGTGCTTCCGGCCGCCGGGAACGCCTGACCGCGATCCGGGACCGGCTGGGCCCCTTCGCCCGCCCGCACCGCCGTCACCTACGAACGGCACTCGCCGCCTCGGTCCTGGTGACGGCAGCCCAGCTCGCCCTCCCCTGGCCGCTGACCTGGCTGGTGGACCTCGCCTCGAACGACGGCACCTCGCCGGCAGCCACGGCGGGTCTGCCCAGCATCGGCGGCCCGGCTGCCTGGCCCGTGGTCGCCCTGATCACCGTCGGGCTGCTCCTTGGCTGGAGCGAGCGCTTCCAGCGCGTGGCCGTCGCGAAGTACGTCGTGCGCTCGGTCAACGACGCCCGCGTCGGCATCCTCATCCACCCGCGGACCGCCGGGTCGAGCGAACCGGGTGACCTGCTCACTCGCGTGGTCAGCGACACCGCTCGACTCCGGGTCGGGTTGAAGGGCGTGCTGGTGCACGTCCTCCAGCACGGGCTGTTCCTGCTGGGCGTGTCGGTGGTCCTGCTGGCGCTGGACGTGTGGCTCGGACTGGCATATCTCGCCGGGCTGGGGGTGGCCATCGGCGTCGCCCTGGTCGGGACCGACCGGGCGGCGGCGATGGCCCGGCTCCGACGAAGGCGCGAGAGCCGGGTGGTGAACGACGCGCTGCGCGCCGCGACCAGCGGCAGCGGACTGATCGCGCGGCCGACCGACCGGGAGCGATCCGTCGCGATCCTGACCCAGCTCAAGGGGCGGACCGCCTGGGCCGTCCAGGGGCTGCTCGGCCTGACCGCGTGCCTCGTGCTCACCCTGGCCGTGCACTTCACCGAGACCGGGCGGCTCGACACCGGGGACCTGGCCCTGGTGTCGTCGTACCTGCTGATGCTGCACTACCCGATGATGCGGCTGGGCCGGCAGATCACCCGGCTGGGACCACAGCTCACGAGTGCCGAGCGGCTCGCCGGGCTCGCGGAGGCACCGACGTCCGCCGCGGAGGCGTGATGACCACGCCCACGACCCCGGTCGTGTTGACCGCCGCTGTGGATCTGCCGGGAGAGACCCCCGCGGAGATCATCGCTGCCCCCGACCACGCTTCCCGGGTGGCCGCGGCGCGCTCGGCCGGTGCCCACGCGTTCGTCGAAGAGCTCCCGGAGGCCTACAACACACCGGTCGCCGACGGAGGAATCAGGCTGAGCGACTCCCAGCGCCTGCGCCTGGCCATGGCCCGGCTGCTGGCCGAGGACTCCCCTTGCGTGGTGTTCGAGGACCCCACCGCCGGCCTCGACGCCGCCGGCGAGGCCGCGTGTCTGCCGGGGCTGGCCGCACTGGCCCGGGGTCGCGAGGTGCGGGTCGGTCACGCCTCACCCGCCGTCCGCGCGGTCGCCGAGCAGCAAACTCCCCCGAACGCCGGCCGCCCACCCACACCACCCAAGGACACCGCCCTGCCGTCCCTGGCCCGCCTGCTCGATCCCGTCGCGATGGCGCCACTGCTGGGCTCACTGCTCGTGGACGAGCAGGTGCCCGATGTGCGCGTGCGGACGGTGCGTTACAAACCCGGCAACAACGTCGTCGTGCAGTACGACGTCCGCACCGGGGCACGCTGGCACACGGCGGTCGCCTTCTCGAGGGCGGGAGCGCGTCTGCACCGCAAGCGCAAGCAGGCGGACAACCGCAAGCGCGCGTCACAGGCGGTCGACCGGACGCCCGCCCGCACCGCCCTGGGCTATCTCGGCGAGGTGTCGGCGCTCGTGCAGTGGCTCCCGCTCGACATCCGGCTCAAGCTGCTGGCCGACCGCCCCGAGCGCATCGGCGAACGGCTCAACAACAAGGGCATCCCGGCTGATCCCGCGGAACCGGAGCTTCTCCGCTACTGGCCACGCCGCCGGGCCGTCCTGAAGTACGGCCCCCACATCCTGAAGGTGTACCGCGACCGGCTGGACTTCGAGGACGCCCGACGGGCACTCCGGCTCGCCACCGGGCTCGAAGCGGTGCACGTCCCGGCGTACGAAGGGTCCTTCACCTCCCGTCAGACGACGGTCCAGGAGTGGGTGCCGGGCCACACGCCGTCGCTGTGGCCCGGATCCTCCGAGCCGGCGGGCGAGCTGCTGGCCGCCCTGCACGGTGACGCCCACCTCCACGTACCGAAGGTGACGGCCAGGAACCTCCTGAGGAAGGCGGCGGTGCGGGCCGACTTCGTGACCCGTCTGCTGCCGGACCTGCAGTTCGAGGTCGATGCGCTGCTGGCAGACCTCCGACTGACCGCGCCGGACCTGCCGCGCGTCACGAGCCACGGCAACTTCCACGCCGGGCAGCTGCTGGCCGGCCCTTCGGGTCTCGTGGTCCTCGACGTCGACCGGCTGTGCCGGGCCGCGGCTGCCTACGACCTGGCGTCCTACGCGTCGCACGCGGTCTTCGGTCGTCCCGGCGACACCGAGGTGCTCGAGGCAACGCTGGACAGCCTGGTCAAGGGGTACGGCGCCCAACCTCCGGGCCTCGACTGGTACCTCTCGACGTGCCTGCTGCGGCGTGCGTCGGTGCCGTTCCGTTTCCAGGACGAGCACTGGCCCGAGGCCTCGACGGCACTGGTGCACCTGGCCCGTGAGGTGCTGCGATGAACCCGCTCCGGGACGCGCTCCTCCCCTGCGCCCGCCCGCACCGCAGAAGCCTGGCCTTCGGTCTCGTGTTCACCTGTCTGCTCGTGGCCGCCCGCCTTGCCCTGCCACTCCCCCTGACCGCGGTCGTGGGCCGTGCGTCGTCCTCCGAGAGCGGGACGGTGCCCGCGGCCGTGCTGTCCGCGGCGTTCGTGGGTCTCGCCCTCGTCGCCGGGCTGGCGGAGCACCAGCAGCGGCTGGCGTTCGCCAACTTCACCGGCCGGACGATCACCGACGCACGCGAGGCGGCACTTGCTCGGGTCCAGCGGGACGGGGGCGACCGGTCCGGGGACCTGACCGCGCAGGTGGTCGGTGACGCGCTGCGGACCAAGCAGGGCCTGAAAGGCGTGCTCAACCACATCACCGTCAACGGGCTGCTGGTCGTCGGGGTTTGTGGCGCCCTGGCCGTCGCCGACCTGTGGCTCGGTCTGGTGCAGCTCGCAGGAGCACTGCTCCTCGTTGTCGTCGCGGTGTTCGGCGCGGCCCGGGTGGGCACCGTCGCCGCCGAACACCGCGGCCACGAGGTCGCCCTCGCCGGGTCGGTCCACCGGCTCGCCGGGGGCGACCGCTCCCTCGACGCGGCCACGGTCGAGGCGCTGCGGGACCTCGACGCCGAGAGCGGAGTTGCCGACGTCGCCATCACCCGCTGGGAGGGCACCACCACCTGGGCGGTGCACGGGGTGCTGGTCGTCAGCGCGGCCGCTGTGCTGCTCCTCGGAGTCAACGAGGTCGAGAGTGGCCGGCTGACCACTGCGGGACTGTTCGGGGTGATGGCCTACCTCTTGGTGCTGCACGGTCCGGCCATCCGCTTCGCCCGCCAGATCACGCGGACCGCGCCCCTGCTGGTCAGTGCCCGCCAGCTGGGCCTCGCCGTGGCCGCGCCCGAGCCGCAGCCGACGGCCTGATCCTCGCGCGAACGGGCCCCACGACGGCCACGACTACCGTGTCCCCATGACGACACCGGACGTGGCCACGCTGCTCGAGCGCGCTCGGGCCTGGGCGGCCGAGGACCCAGACGACGAGACCCGGACCGAGCTGGAAGCGATCGTCACCGACGTCGAGAACGGCGGGGACCCTGCCGATCTGGCCGACCGGTTCGACGGGACGCTCGAGTTCGGCACAGCGGGGCTTCGTGGCGCGCTCGGTGCCGGACCCAACCGGATGAACCGCATCGTGGTGACCCGGGCCGCCGCCGGACTCGCGTCGTACCTCCGCGACATCGGCGCGCCACGCAGCTCGGCCGTGGTGATCGGCTACGACGCCCGCCACAACTCCGACGTGTTCGCGCGGGACACCGCCGAGGTCATGGCGGGAGCCGGGATGCGCGCCCTGGTCCTCCCCCGGCCGCTGCCGACCCCGCTCCTGGCCTTCGCGATCCGCGAGCTCGGCTGCGTTGCCGGGGTGATGGTCACGGCCAGCCACAACCCGCCACAGGACAACGGCTACAAGGTCTACCTCGGCGACGGAAGCCAGATCGTGCCCCCAGCCGACGCCGAGATTGCCGAGCGAATCGCCGCGGTCGGCGCCCTTGCCGACGTGCCCCGCGCCGACCCGGGCAAGGTCCTGACGGAGGACGTCGTCGACCGCTACCTCGACACCGTTGCCGGGCTGGCCGGCGACGGGCCGCGTGACCTCACGGTGGTCTACACCCCCCTGCACGGGGTGGGTGGCTCCTCGGTGACGCAGGTGCTCGAGACCGCCGGTTTCGAGCCGCCCTACGTCGTGACCCGGCAGGAGGAGCCGGATCCGGACTTCCCGACCGTCTCGTTCCCCAACCCGGAGGAGCCGGGGGCCATGGACCTCGCGATGGCGCTTGCCGAGGACAAGCGGGCCGATCTGGTGGTCGCCAACGATCCCGACGGCGACCGCTGCGCTGCCGCCGTCGCCGGCCCGCACGGTTGGCGGATGCTCCGCGGCGACGAGGTCGGCGCCCTGCTGGCCCAGCACCTGCTGCAGTCCGGGAAGCAGGGGGTCTACGCGACCTCGATCGTGTCGTCGTCGCTGCTGGGGCGGATGGCGGCGGCTGCCGGACAGCCGTACGCCGAGACGCTCACCGGCTTCAAGTGGCTCGGCCGGATCGAGGGGCTGGCGTTCGGCTACGAGGAAGCCCTCGGCTACTGCGTCGACCCCGAGCACGTTCGGGACAAGGACGGCGTCTCGGCGTTGCTCCTGCTGTGCGAGGTCGCGGCGACCGCGAAGGCTGCGGGCCGCACCCTCGGCGACCTCCTCGACGAGATCGCGGCCGAGCACGGCCTGCACGCCACTGACCAGGTGTCGGTCCGGGTGAGCGACCTCGGCGAGATCGGCACCGCCATGGAGCGGCTCCGGGCCGACCCACCGAAGGAGCTCGGCGGCCTCGCGGTGCAGCAGGTCGACGACCTGACCGAAGGCTCCGCCGACCTTCCGCCCACCGACGGGCTGCGCTACCGGCTGGCCGACAATGCTCGCGTGATCGTGCGTCCGAGCGGCACCGAGCCCAAGATCAAGGCCTACCTCGAGGTCGTCGTGACCGTGAACCCCGACGACGGCGTCGACGCCGCGCGGATCTCCGCCGCCGGCCGGCTCGACGCGCTCGGCAACGACATCCGGCGGGCCGCGGGGATCTAGACGCATGCCCACTCCGCAGCCCTACGTCCAGTTCCCCGGCACCGCCCGTGAGGCGCGCTTGCACTGGCTCATCGGGTTCGAGGGCGACGGCTGAGCCTGGACGCCTGGAACTGCTACCACCCCCGCTCCTCGTCGTACGCCGCCACCGCCTTCTTGGTCGCAGTCATCCGCCAGGCGTCGGCCAGGATCTCGAACACCTCGTCCTCGTCGGCCCTGGCCAGCTCGATCGAGATCCAGGCCGTGCTGCGGGATGCCCAGCCCGCCGAGAAGGTCTCGGGGTCACTGCCGATGATCGCCTCGCGCTCGGCGTAGGTGGACTTGACCGTCGCGGTGTCCTCCTGGTGATCGACCCACGCGAAACCCCTGCCCCGAAAGGTGATCGACGTCCAGTGCCGGTACTCCTTGAGCACGACGTCGGGCAGGCCCGAGGCGAGCTCCACGAGGGCGAGGGCGTCCACGTCCCGATTGTGGAGCAGACCACCCTCAGACCAGGAGTGCGACCACGAAGCCAACGGCGGTGAAGCCGAGCAGCACGACCTCCGGCCAGGCCAGCTCGCGGCGTACGTCGCTCGCCAGCGCGAGCTGCTCCTCCGACATCAGGGTTACCCCCTGCTTCGCCCGCGCCTCCTCGGCGAGCTGCCGGAGCCTCTCCTCGACGAAGACCGGGTAGGGCGCGTCCTCCCCGGGCTCGCGCGGCTTGTCCTGCTTGAGTGCCTGCCGCCAGCTCTTGCCCACCGCAGACGAGATGTAGCGGTGGTCGCCCGCTCTCACCGACAGCACCTGCCGGACCACGATCTGCTCGATCGAGGCAAGCGGCACCGAGATCGTGGTCAGCATGTTGCGCAGGAACAGCTCCGACCCCACCACCCGCACCCGCGGGCGCAGCATCGCGGCCCAGAACAGGACGCCGCTGAACAGGGCCGCCCAGACCACAGCCGGCGGGAATCCCTCGTCGAACTCGGCCACTCCGAGGAGGACGATCGCAACGGAGAGCGCCAGGCCCAGGGCACCGGTGATCCGCCCGCTGGAGGGACGGAAGTCCTCCACCGCCTGGTCGGGCATCGACCCCTCCATTGATTGCAGTCCGGATGCGCCGCCACCCTATGCTGGGTGGCGTGACGAGCCCCTCAACCCTGACCCCCGCGGCGGACGCCGACATCGCGGAGATCACCCGATCGGAGTCCTCCCTCCGGCGCTTCCTCCACGGACTGCCGGGAGTCGACCAGGTCGGCGCGGAGGCGCGGGCCGCCGGTCTCGGGACCCGGTCGATCAAGACCACCGCCAAGGATTCGGCGATCGACCTGGCCATCCGCATGGTCGACCTCACGACCCTCGAGGGCCAGGACACCCAGGGCAAGGTCCGCGCGCTGGCTGCCAAGGCGATGCGCCCCGACCCAGCCGACCCGACCTGCCCGTCAGCCGCGGCCGTGTGCGTCTACCCCGACCTGGTGGCGACCGCCCGGGAGGTCCTCGGCGACAGCGGGGTCAAGGTCGCTGCCGTGGCCACCGCTTTCCCCAGCGGCCGCGCGGCGCTCGACATCAAGCTGGCCGACACCCGCGACGCGGTGGAGGCGGGCGCCGACGAGATCGACATGGTGATCGACCGGGGCGCCTTCCTGTCCGGCCGCTACCTGCAGGTGTTCGAAGAGATCGTCGCGGTGCGCGAGGCGTGCGGCAACGCGCATCTGAAGGTGATCTTCGAGACCGGTGAGCTCCAGACCTACGACAACGTGCGTCGCGCGTCCTGGCTGGCGATGATGGCCGGGGGTCACTTCATCAAGACGTCCACTGGCAAGGTGCAACCGGCGGCGACCCTGCCGGTCACGCTGGTCATGCTCGAGGCGGTGCGCGACTTCCGCGAGGCCACCGGCCAGATGATCGGCGTCAAGCCCGCCGGGGGCATCCGCACCAGCAAGGACGCCATCAAGTACCTGGTGATGGTCAATGAGGTCGCGGGTCCCGACTGGCTCGACCCGGACTGGTTCCGGTTCGGAGCCTCCACCCTGCTCAACGACCTGCTGATGCAACGCACCAAGATGAGGACCGGCAGGTACTCCGGCCCCGACTACTTCACGCTGGACTGAGGCAGATGAAATTCGAGTACGCACCCGCTCCGGAATCGCGGAGCATCGTTGACATCAAGCCGTCGTACGGCCTCTTCGTTGGCGGTGAGTTCGTCGACGGCCACGGCAAGGCATTCAAGACGATCAGCCCGGCCACCGAAGAGGTCCTGTCGGAGGTCGCCGAGGCCGACGAAGCCGACGTCGACGCCGCGGTCAAGGCCGCCCGTCGCGCCTATACCCGCACCTGGTCGAAGATGCCGGGCCGGGAGCGCGCCAAGTACCTCTACCGGATTGCCCGGATCATCCAGGAGCGCAGCCGCGAGCTCGCCGTGCTCGAGTCGCTCGACAACGGCAAGCCGATCAAGGAGTCGCGTGACGTCGACGTACCCATCGTCGCCGCGCACTTCTTCTACTACGCAGGCTGGGCCGACAAGCTCGAGTACGCCGGCTACGGCACTCAGCCGCTCGGCGTGGCGGGCCAGATCATCCCGTGGAACTTCCCGCTGCTGATGCTGGCGTGGAAGATCGCGCCGGCCCTGGCCTGCGGCAACACCGTCGTCCTGAAGCCTGCGGAGACCACTCCGCTGACCGCGCTGCTCTTCGCCGAGATCTGCCAGCAGGCCGACCTTCCGGCCGGGGTGGTCAACATCGTGACCGGCGCCGGCGAGACCGGCCGGTCGCTGGTGGCCCACCCCGACGTCGACAAGGTCGCGTTCACCGGCTCGACCGACGTCGGCCGGGCGATCGCCAAGGTCGTCGCCGGGTCCAGCAAGAAGGTCACCCTCGAGCTGGGCGGGAAGGCCGCCAACATCGTCTTCGACGACGCCCCCATCGACCAGGCGGTCGAGGGCATCGTCAACGGCATCTTCTTCAACCAGGGACACGTCTGCTGCGCAGGTTCCCGGCTGCTGGTGCAGGAGTCGGTCGCCGAGGAGCTGCTGGGCAAGCTGAAGCGCCGGATGTCCACGCTCCGCGTCGGCGACCCGCTGGACAAGAACACCGACATCGGCGCGATCAACTCCGCCGAGCAGCTGGCGAGGATCCGCGAGCTCTCCGACATCGGGGAGGCCGAGGGCGCCGGTCGCTGGTCGCCCGAGTGCGAGCTGCCGCAGCACGGATTCTGGTTCCCGCCGACCCTGTTCACCGGCGTCTCCCAGGCCCACCGGATCGCTCGCGAGGAGATCTTCGGGCCCGTCCTGTCGGTGCTGACCTTCCGCACCCCGTCGGAGGCGATCGAGAAGGCCAACAACACGCCGTACGGCCTGTCCGCGGGCGTCTGGACCGACAAGGGCTCACTGATCCTGCACATGGCCAACCACCTGCGCGCCGGGGTGGTGTGGGCCAACACGTTCAACAAGTTCGACCCGACCAGCCCGTTCGGTGGCTACAAGGAGTCCGGCTACGGCCGCGAGGGCGGCCGGCACGGACTCGAGGGGTACCTGAAGGGAGGCCAGGCATGAGCAGGGTCGACGTCCGCAAGACCTACAAGCTGTTCATCGGCGGCGCATTCCCGCGTTCCGAGTCCGGCCACTCCTACGCCGTGAGCGACAGCAAGGGCAAGTTCGTCGCCAACGCGGCGCTCGCCTCCCGCAAGGACGCGAGGGACGCCGTGCAGGCGGCCCGGAAGGCCTTCGGCGGCTGGTCGTCGCGCACCGCCTACAACCGGGCCCAGATCCTCTACCGGGTGGCAGAGGTGATGGAGGACCGTCGGCCGCAGTTCGTCGAGGCCGTACGCCAGTCGGAGGGTCTCGCCGCGGCACGCGCCGAGAAGGTCGTCGACGAGTCGATCGACCGCCTGGTCTGGTACGCCGGCTGGGCCGACAAGATCACCCAGGTCGTGGGCGGGGCCAACCCCGTGGCCGGGCCCTACTTCAACCTGTCGACCCCCGAGCCGACCGGCGTCGTGGCGGTGCTCGCCCCGCAGGAGTCCTCGCTCCTGGGGCTGGTCAGCGCGGTCGCCCCGGTGATCGTCACCGGCAACACAGCCGTGGTCGTGTCGTCCTACGACCGTCCGCTGCCGGCGGTCACCTTCTCCGAGGTGCTCGCCACCTCCGACGTGCCCGGCGGCGTGGTCAACATCCTCACCGGGGCGGCGGCCACGGTGGCTCCCTGGCTGGCGGGGCACATGGACGTCAACGCGATCGACCTGACCGGGGTGGCCGGCGACGCCGATCTCGCGCGGAACCTGGAGATCGCGGCGGCCGAGAACCTCAAGCGGGTACGCCGAGCGCCGGATGCCGAGCCCGACTGGACTCGCGATCCCGGCATCGACACGATGACGACGTTCCTCGAGACCAAGACCGTCTGGCACCCGATCGGGGTGTGAGCCGTCCTCGGGTGGTTGATCCGGCTTCATCCGCGAGAATGACGACGTGCGAGCACGGGTGATCGTCCTGGCCGGCCCATCGGGGGCCGGAAAGTCCCGGCTCGCCGAACGGCTCGGGCTGCCCGTCCTGCGCCTCGACGACTTCTACAAGAGCGGCGACGACCCGACGCTCCCGAAGATCACGAGCGGCGCCAACGCCGGGATGACCGACTGGGACCACCCCGACTCATGGATGCTGGAGGACGCCCTCGACACCCTCGCGCAGCTGTGTCGGGAGGGATCGGCCGAGGTGCCGGTCTACGAGATCGCCCGCAACGGCCGGTGCGGCTCGCAGGTGCTGGACCTCGACGGGTCCCCCTACTTCCTGGCCGAGGGGATCTTCGCACCGGAGGTCGTCGCAGGGTGTGCCGAGCGGGGCCTGCTCGCGGCGGCGTACTGCGTCCGACAGCACCGGCTCGTCACGTTCTGGCGACGCCTCACCCGCGACCTTCGCGAACGCCGCAAGCCGCCGCTGGTGCTGCTCCGCCGGGGCTGGGCGCTGCTGCGCGACCAGGACCGCGTGGTCGCGCACGCCGTCGCGCGCGGCTGCCGTCCGGTGACCCCGGACGAGGCCTACGCCGAGGTCGAGCGGCTCACGGTCCGTCCGCCAGGGCGGCGTAGCCCGGCTTGACGACGTCGTCGATGATCGCCAGCCGCTCGTCGAAGGGCAGGAACGCCGACTTCATCGCGTTGATGGTGAACCAGCGCAGGTCGTCGAGCTCGTAGCCGAACGCCTCCACCAGCGCCCACATCTCCTCGGTCATCGAGGTCTGGCTCATCAGCCGGTTGTCGGTGTTGACGGTGACCCGGAACCGGAGCCGCTTGAGCAGGCCGATCGGGTGCTCGGCGATCGAGGTCGCGGCACCGGTCTGCACGTTCGAGGTCGGGCACATCTCCAGGGGGATCCGCTTGTCCCGGACGTAGGCCGCCAGCAGTCCCAGCTCGGCCGACGGCTGGCCGGTCGGACCGGGATCGCCGTGGACGGTGATGTCGTCGATGATCCGCACACCGTGGCCCAACCGGTCGGCGCCGCACCACTGGATCGCCTGCCAGATCGACGGGAGCCCGAACGCCTCCCCGGCATGGATCGTGAAGTGGGCGTTCTCGCGCTGGAGGTACTCGAAGGCGTCGAGGTGCCGGGTGGGCGGGTAGCCCGCCTCCGCCCCGGCGATGTCGAACCCGGCCACACCGCGGTGACGCCAGGCCACCGCCAGCTCGGCGATCTCCCGCGACCGGGCCTGGTGCCGCATCGCGGTCAGCAGCTGGCGGACCACGATCCTGCCGCCGGCGCCCTGCGTTCCGGCATCGAAGCCCGCCTGGACGGCCGCCACGACCTGGTCGAGGGTGAGCCCGCCGGAGACGTGCTGCTCCGGGGCGTAGCGGACCTCCGCGTAGACCACCCCGTCGGCCGCGAGATCCTCCACGCACTCGCGCGCGACCCGGGTCAGTGCGTCGGCCGTCTGCATCACCGCGACGGTGTGGACGAAGGTCTCGAGGTAGCGCTCCAGCGAACCGGAGTCGGCTGCCTCCGAGAACCACCTCCCGAGCGACTCCGCGTCGCCGGCCGGAAGCTCGTGTCCGACCTCGTCCGCGATCTCGACGATCGTCTGCGGACGCAGCCCTCCGTCGAGGTGGTCGTGGAGGAGCACCTTGGGCGCCTGATGTACCTGGTCACGGCTCGGAACAGTCACCCGCCTATCCTTCCACCCATGCGTGTCTTCACCAGCCTCGACGACGTCGCCGCCGCCAAGGGCGAGGAGCTCGGCACCACCGACTGGGTCACCATCGAGCAGGACCGGGTCGACAAGTTCGCCGACGCGACCGGTGACCACCAGTGGATCCACGTCGACGTCGAGCGCGCGGCCGACGGACCGTTCGGCGGCACGATCGCGCACGGCTACCTCACGCTCTCGCTGGTGCCGTGGCTGGGCAGCCAGGTCTTCTCGCTGGAGACCCCCGGCGCGAAGCTGAACTACGGCGTCAACAAGGTGCGCTTCCCCAACCCCGTGCGGGTCGGCTCACGGGTCCGCAACACCGTCTCGGTCGGCGACGTCACCGACCTGCCGTCGGGCAAGCAGCTCATCCTCAAGCACGTGGTCGAGATCGAGGGCGAGGACAAGCCCGCCTGCGTCGCCGAGACCGTCGTACTCCTCCTGCCGTAGCTCCTCGTTGAGTTGGGCCTCGCGGCCCCTCGAGTTGGGCCTCGTGGCCCCTACCGCGGGCCATCATGCCCAATTCGAAGGGCCATCGTGCCCAACTCAACGAGTCAGGAGATGCGGTCGATGAGGAGCGGCGAGGGTTGGTACGACGACCCGTCCGGCTCGACGTCGTAGCCGCCGTCGAGGGAGTCGAGCGCCCGCTCGAAGCGTGACTCGTCGTCGGTGAGCAGCGTGAACAGCGGCTGGCCCTCCGTCACCTGGTCGCCCGGGCGGGCGTGCCAGACCACGCCGGCTCCCGCCTGGACCGGGTCCTCCTTGCGGGCCCGGCCGGCCCCGAGCCGCCAGGCAGCCATCCCGACTGCCAGGGCGTCGAGCCGGTTCAGCACCCCCGTCGCCGGCGCGGGCACGACGTGCGACTCCCGCGCCTCGGGCAGGGTGGCGTCGGGGTCACCACCCTGGGCGGAGACCATCGACCGCCACACGTCCATCGCCGACCCGTCCGCCAGCTTCTCGGCAGGGTCGACGTCGGGGCGTCCGGCACCCACGAGCATCTCGCGGGCCAGCGCCAGGGTCAGCTCGACCACGTCGGCGGGGCCGCCGCCCTCCAGCACCTCGACCGACTCGGCCACCTCGATGGCGTTGCCGGCCGTGAGCCCCAGCGGCGTGGACATGTCGGTGAGCAGGGCGACGGTGTGCAGCCCGGCGTCCGTGCCGAGCTCCACCATCGTGGAGGCCAGCTCCCGGGCGTTGTCGACGTCCTTCATGAAGGCACCGGTGCCGACCTTCACGTCGAGCACCAGCGCGCCGGTCCCCTCCGCGATCTTCTTCGACATGATCGACGACGCGATCAGCGGGATCGCCTCCACGGTCCCGGTCACGTCGCGCAGTGCGTAGAGCTTCTTGTCCGCCGGCGCCAGCTCGGCCCCGGCGGCGCACACCACCGCGCCCACCGACTCGAGCTGGTCCCACATCGCCGCGTTGGTGAGGTCCGCCCGCCAGCCCGGGATCGACTCCAGCTTGTCGAGCGTGCCGCCCGAGTGGCCGAGCCCGCGGCCGGAGAGCTGCGGCACGGCGACTCCGCAGGCGGCGACCAGCGGCGCCAGCGGCAGGGTGATCTTGTCGCCGACCCCGCCGGTGGAGTGCTTGTCGGCGGTGGGCCGCGACAGGTCGGCGAAGTCGAGCCGCTCCCCCGAGGCGATCATCGCCGCGGTCCACCGGGCGATCTCGCGGCGGTTCATGCCGTTGAGCAGGATCGCCATGGCCAGGGCGGACATCTGCTCGTCGGCGACGTCGCCCTTCGTGTACGCCGACACCACCCACTCGATCTGGCTGTCGGAGAGCTCGGCACCATCGCGCTTGGCGATGATCACCTCGACCGCGTCATGCCCGCTCATCGCGCGACCTCCAGGTCGTCGGGCCCGAACGGGTCGGGCAGCACCTCGTCCATCCGTCGCACCCCGGACACGGTGAGCAGCAGCAGCTCACGGCCGCCGTGCTCGAACAGCAGCTGACGGCAACGTCCGCAGGGCATGATCACCTCACCCTCGCCGTTGACGCACACGAAGTGCGTCAGCCGCCCGCCTCCGCCGGCGTGCAGCTGGGACACGACGCCGCACTCGGCGCAGAGCACCACGCCATAGGCGGCGTTCTCGACGTTGCAGCCGACGACCACCCGGCCGTCGTCCACCATCGCCGCCGCTCCCACCGCAAAGCGGGAGTACGGCGCATAGGCGCGCGAGGACACGTCCACGGCAGCGGCGGTCAGCGCCGCCCAGTCGAACTCGGTCATGTCAGCTCTTGACGTAAGGCTCGCCGTCGGCGGCCGGCGGGCGGACCCGTCCGACGAAGCCGGCCACGGCGATGATGGTGGCGAGGTAGGGCGCGGCGCCGAGCAGCTCGACGGGCAGCTTGTCGACGAAGCTGAGCTGGTTCTGCAGGTTCCACATGAACCCGAAGAAGATCGCCGCGAAGGTCGCGCCGATCGGGTGCCAGCGGCCCATGATCACCGCGGCCAGCGCGATGAAGCCCGTGCCGGCAGAGACATCGCGGTCGAACGCGCCGGTCGAGCCGACGGTGTAGTAGGCGCCACCCAGGCCGGCGAACACACCACCCAGCAGCACCGCCTGCCACCGCACCCGGTTGACCTTGATGCCGACGGTGTCGGCCGCCTTCGGGTGCTCCCCGACCGAGCGGACGCGCAGTCCCCAGCGGGTCTCGAAGAGCAGGAAGGTCACGATCGCGACCGAGACGTACATCAGGTAGACCAGGATCGTCTGGTTGAACAGCGCCTCGCCGAGCACCGGGATGTCAGCAAGGCCCGGGATCCGGATCTCCTCCAGGATCTGCGGGTTGTTGAACGTGTCCTTCTCGCTGCCCGGGATCTGCCCGAGCAGGAACGCGGTCAGGCCGGAGGCGAAGGCGACGAGCACGACGCCGAGCACCACCTGGTTGACCTGGTAGCGCAGCGCGAACAGGCCGAGCATCGCGGCGACGCCGACGCCGGCGATCACGCCACCGACCAGGCCGAACGGCGCACACAGCGCCACCGGGATGAAGACCAGCGAGCTGTAGGCGATGCTGGTGAAGACCGAGGCGAAGAACGCGCCGGCGAGGAACTGGCCCTCGATCGCGATGTTGATGACGCCGGCGCGTTCGCACAGGCACCCGGCGAGGGCGCCGAGCACGAGCGGCGTGGCGATGCGCATGGTTCCGGGGATCGGGTTGGCGATGGCGGCCTGGAACGCGCCGCCCTGGTCGGCGTAGGCCCACATCAGGAAGCCGAGGTAGAACGTGATGCCGACCAGCAGCGCCAGCAGCGCCCCCGGCCAACGCCGCGGGAAACGGTTGAGTGCGGCGAGCACCAGCGCCACGGCGGAGACCACCACGGCGCCCCACGAGACCCAGGTGGTGGTGAGCTCCTTGGGCTTGTCGTCGACGGTGACCCGTTCGCCGAGCACGTAGGTGACGCTGGTGTTCTCGATGCTCAGCGCGAACCACACGAGCAGCGCAAGCGTGATCGCGAAGGTGATCACCAGCCGGATCTGCCGGGCCACGTCGGCCCGGTCGCGTACGCGCGGCTCCTCGATGGGGGTGCCCGCCTCGGGTGCCTCGATGGTGTCGGTGACGCCCATGTTCACCACCCCTTCGCCATGACGGTGGAGGCCTGGCCGGTGTCTCGCATGCGGAACACTCCCCGGACCAGCGCGGGCGCGGCTACGAAGAGCACGATCAGCGCCTGCAGCACCTGAGACATCTCCGGCGGTACGCCGGCCGCGGCCTGCATCGCCAGACCACCCGACGACAACGCACCGAACAGCAATCCGGCAAGCACGGTGCCGAGCGGGGTGGCCCGGCCCAGCAACGCGACGGTGATGGCGTCGAAGCCGATGGTGCCGGCGATCTGGTCGCCCAGCGGGTCCTGACGACCCAGCAGCTGCATCGCCACCGCTAGGCCGGCCAGCATGCCGGCGACGGTCATGGCGGTGATGTAGACGCGCGCGACGCTCATGCCGGCGGTGCGGGCGGCGTCGGGGTTGGCGCCGACAGCGCGGATCTCGAAGCCCCAGGTGCTGCGCTCGAGCAGCCACCAGATCAGCAGCGCGGCGAGTACGGCGAGGAAGAACCCGGTGTGCAGGCCGAGGATCGAGGGGAACGACGCCGAGTCGGCCACCGGTGGAGACAGCAGGTTCTCCTCGCCCGGTCGCTGGAAGGACTCCTTGGCCAGGAAGTAGAGCAGGAGGAACCGGCCGACGTAGTTGAGCATGATCGTGGTGATCACCTCGTGTGCCCCGGTGCGGGCCTTGAGGAAGCCCGCGATACCGCCCCACACCGCGCCGCCGACCAGCGCGCCGAGCAGCGCCAGCAGCAGGTGGAGCCCCACGGGAAGGTCGAAGTGGAACCCGATCCAGCCGCACACGATGCCGCCGACCAGCATCTGGCCCTGGGCGCCGATGTTGAACATGCCGGCACGGAAGGCGAGCGAGACGCCCAGGCCGGCGCAGATCAGCGGGGCGGCCCGCTCGAGGGTGCGCACGATCGCACCCGGGGAGCCGAGGGAGCCGTCCAGGAGCGCGGAGTACCCGTCCCAGACGGCGATGGCGGCATACCTGAAGAAGTCCCACGGGTAGGAGAAGAAGTAGGACAGCGACTCGATGACCCGCGGCGTCGAGAAGATGATCAGCAGCGCACCCACGAGCAGCGCGAGGACGATCGCCCCGAGGGTGTCCTTGACGGTCGGCAGCCACGCCTCCCAGCGAGACGCGCCCGGGCTGGGCTTCGGCTGCGGCGCCACCGGCTCCTTGGTGGTCGTGCTCACTCATGCGGCGCCTCCCTCGGCGGGCTCGTGGGCGCCAGCCATCATCAGGCCGATGTCCTCGCGGGCGATGTCGGGCGAGACGGTGCCGACGACGCGGCCGTCGTACATCACGGCGATCCGGTCGGAGAGGGCGAAGATCTCGTCGAGCTCGGTCGACACGACGATCACGGCGGTGCCGCGGTCCCGCTCGGCGATGATCCGTTTGTGCATGAACTCGATCGAGCCCACGTCGACGCCGCGGGTGGGCTGGGAGGCGATCAGCACCTTGAGCGGGCGCGAGAACTCCCGCGCCACGACGACCTTCTGCTGGTTGCCGCCGGAGAGGGCGCTCACGGGCGCGTCTGCGGACTCCGTCCGGATGTCGAACTCCTCGATCCGGTGGTCGGCGTTGCGGCGGATCGCCTCGAGGTCGAGCGCGAGGCCGCGGGAGAAGTCGGGGTTGCGGAACAGGTCGAGGACGAGGTTCTCGCGGACGCTGAACGAGCCGACGAACCCGTCGTGGGACCGGTCCTCCGGGACGTAGCCGATGCCGTCCTCGAGCGACTGCCGCGGGCCGTGGTGGCTGATGTCGCGGCCGTCGAGGTAGATCTCCCCGGCGGCAGGACGGAGCAGTCCGAGCAGCGACTTGATCAGCTCGGTCTGGCCGTTGCCCTGGACGCCGGCGATGCCGAGGACCTCTCCGGCGCGCGCCTCGAAGGAGACGTCCTTGACCACAAGGTGGCCCCGCGGGTCCACGACGGTCACGTTGCGCGCCTCGAGCACCACGTCGCCGGACTTGGGGGCGTCCTTGTCGACCTTCAGCTTCACCGATCGACCGACCATCATCTCGGCGAGCTCGGCCTCGGAGGTGTCAGGCGCCGCCGTGCCGACGACCTTCCCGCGCCGGATGACGGTGATCCGGTCGCCGACGGCCTTGACCTCGCGCAGCTTGTGGGTGATGAAGATGATCGAGGTGCCGCGGGCCTTGAGCTCGCGCATGATGTCCATGAGCTCGTCGATCTCCTGGGGCGTGAGCACCGCCGTGGGTTCGTCGAGGATCAGCACCTCGGCATCGTTGGCCAGCGCCTTGATGATCTCGACGCGCTGCTGCACCCCGACGGGCAGCTGCTCGACGAGCCGGTCGGGGTCGACCTTGAGTCCGTAGCGCTCGGACAGCTCCCGAACCCGCTCGGCCGCCTGCGGACGGTTCAGCACACCCATGGCGCGGGTCTGCTCGCGGCCCAGCATGACGTTCTCGGCGACGGTGAACACCGGGACCAGCATGAAGTGCTGGTGAACCATGCCGATGCCCGCCGCGATCGCGTCACCCGGGGAGGCGAAGGAGGTCGGCTTCTCGTCGATCAGGATCTCGCCCTCGGTGGGGTCCAGCAGTCCGTAGAGCATGTTCATCAGCGTCGACTTGCCGGCACCGTTCTCGCCGAGGAGGCAGTGGATCTCGCCCGGCTCGATCGTCAGGTCGATCTTGTCGTTCGCAGTGAACGACCCGAACCGTTTGGTCAGTCCCCGGATCTCGAGATGCATCGCACTCCCTTGTGCAGGCCACCACCCTCGGTCTGGAGGGTCACGAAGAGGTTAGAACGTGCAGGTCGGGGCGGGATACCCCGCCCCGACCTGTCGTGTTCGGTACTGCTGGTCGACGATCAGCCGACCTTGATCTCTCCATCGATGATCTGCTGCTTGAGGTCCTGGATCTGGCCGTCAAGCTCGCTGTCGATGTCGGCGTTCGGGCCGTACGGCGCCAGGGCCACACCGCCGTTCTCGAGCGTGCCCTCGTAGACCTCGTTCGAGAACTGGCCGCTGGCCGCGTCCTCGATGGCCGTCTCGACGGCGACATCCATGCCCTTCATGACCGAGGTCAGCAGGACGTCGCAGTACTCGGCGGCAGACTGGCAGCCGTCGGTGTCGACCCAGATGCCCCAGACGTCGTTGTCCTGGGCCGCCTGCAGTCCACCGAGGCCCGCGGGACCGGCCACAGGCATGATGACGTCCGCACCCTGGGTGATCATCTCCTCAGCGGTGGACTGGCCCTTGGTCTTGGACTCGAAGTCGTTGGTGAACGATCCCTTCTCGGTCTCGGGGTCCCACCCGATGACCTTGACGTTGGCGCCGTTGTCCTCGTTGTACTTCTCCACGCCCTGGACGAAGCCCGTCATGAAGATGGTGACGGTGGGGATGGGCAGACCGCCGAAGGTGCCGACGACGCCGGTCTCCGACTTGGCCGCGGCCAGGTAGCCGGCCAGGTAGGAGGGCTCGGCGGTGTTGAACGTCAGGCCCTTGAGGTTGTCGGGGGCCTTCGGGTAGGCGAAGTCGACGATCGAGAAGTCGACGTCCTTGTTCTTCTTGGCGGCCGCAAGGGTCGCGTCGCCGAGCAGGAAGCCGACCGTGGTGATGCTCTTGCAGTTCTCGTCCACCATCGCCTGGATGTTGTCCGCGAACTCCGAGGGCGCGTTGGACTCGACCTCGCCCGTCTGGACTCCCATGTCCTCCTCGGCCTTGACCAGGCCGTCGTGCGAGGTCTGGTTGAACGACTTGTCATCGAAGCCGCCGGAGTCGGAGACCATGCAGGCCTTGAAGTCCGGGAACTGCTCCGACGGGGTGCTCTCACTCTCCGATGGCGAGTCAGAGCCCGTCGCCGTGTTGTCGGTCGACCGCTCACCGCAGCCAGCCAAGGTCAATGCAGCGATGACACACACCGCTGCAACTCGTGCCGTCTTCCTCACGGCGCCCTCCTGAATCTTGTTATCAACGCCCGAGACCGGGCGCACCGGGCACACCCTAAGCCAGGAACACGTGAATGCTGGGCATTGCAGACCCAACCGTTACAGGTTGGTGACCCGCCCTCTCACCGGCGTCACACAGACGCGGCGACGAGGGCGCCCAGGGCCGCCTCCGCCAGCACTCGGGAGGCGATCGCCGTGGCCCGGTCGTCGACCCGCAGGTTGCCCTGGTGGAGGTCGTACGTCGGCCCGCCGGGCGTCCGGGTCCCGAGCCTGGCCATCGCGCCCGGCACCCGGTCGAGGAACCAGCCGAAGTCCTCCCCACCCAGGCTCTGGGTGGTGGCCACCCGGCCCTCGGTGCCCAGCGTGTGGTCGATCGCCCGCCCGAGGATCCGGGTCGACTCGGGGTCGTTGAAGACCGGGGGGACACCCCGGCGGTAGTCGACGATCGCCTCGATCCCGTAGGGGGAGACGATCTCGTCGATCACGCCGCGCACCAGCGCCTCGACCTCCGCCCAGGCGACGGCGTCCAGCATCCGGACGGTGCCGGCCACGTGTCCGCGACCGGGGATCACGTTGGGGGCCGATCCGGCTCGGACCATGCCCCAGACCAGGCTCACCCCGGCCCTCGGGTCGAGCCTGCGGGAGACGATCGCCGGGAGCTCGGTGATCACCTTGCCCAGGGCAAAGGTGAGGTCCTCGGTCAGGTGCGGCCGCGAGGTGTGGCCGCCGCGGCCGTTCAGCTCCACCGACAGCGCGTCGGCGGCGCCGGTGAGCGGCCCGTCGCGAAGGCCGATCTCGCCCACGTCGAGGGTCGGGTCGCAGTGCAGGCTGAAGATGCGGTTCACGCCGTCGAGGGCACCGGCCTCCATCATCCGTAGGGCGCCCCCGGGCATGACCTCCTCGGCGGGCTGGAAGAAGAGACGGACGGTGCCGGCGAGCTGGCCGCGCGCGTGGGCCTCGGCCAGCGCCAGCGCGGACCCCACCAGGCCCGCGGTGTGCACGTCGTGGCCGCACGCGTGGGCGACACCGGGAGTCAGGCTCGCCCAGGGCGCACCCGTGGTGTCTTCCACGGGAAGCGCATCCAGGTCGGCACGCAGGGCGACGATCGGACCGCTGTCGCCCACCTCGGCGACCAGACCGGTCCCCTCCAGCCGGTCGACCCGGACCCCCGCCTCGGCGAGCCGGGCGGCCACGACCTGGGTGGTCCGCTCCTCGGCCCAGGAGAGCTCTGGGTGCGCGTGCAGGTCCCGTCGCAGATCGACGAGCTCACCGGAGTACTTCTCGACGATGTGCTCGATGGTGCGGGAGGCGAGGACGGGATCGGTGTCAGACATCTTGATGTAGAGGTTAGATCACCGGGGGTGGGGGGAAGAATTGGTCCGAACGCACGCGAACCCTGGGCGCGCCATGCCCAGGGTCCGCGAGTGCGCGCCGTAGGCGAAGTCCGGCACGCAAGGCGTTGACCCCCGGAGAGGTCCAATGAGACGACACCCATGCTGGACTGTCGGACCGCCGGACCAACAGGACCAGACAGCCCAATTTGTGGTGGCCCGTTCGGGTGGTCAGGTCCCGGCGTCGTAGGCCGAAAGGATCTGGTCCGCCGCCACCGTGGCCGGGAGCTCACCGGCCAGGACCTGCTCCCTGATCTCGTCCCGGATCGCTGCCACGCCCCGGGACCGGCGCAGCCGCTGGGCGAGCTCGTCGCGCACCAGCGACCAGGTGAACTCCAGCTGCTGGCGCGCCCGCTTGGCAGCGAGCCCGTCCTCGCCGAGGTGGTCGCGATGGCCCAGCACGCGCTTCCAGACGTCGTCGACCCCGGCGCCGGTCAGGCCGGAGCAGGTCACCACCGGGGGCAGCCAGCCCCCCTTGCCGTGCACGAGCCGCAGCGCCCCGGCCAGCTCGCGGGCCGCGGAGCGCGCCTCCCCCTCCCGGTCCCCGTCGGCCTTGTTGACCGCGATCACGTCGGCGATCTCGAGGATCCCCCGCTTGATGCCCTGGAGCTGGTCGCCGGTGCGGGCGAGGGTGAGGAAGAGGAAGGTGTCGACCATGCCGGCCACGGTGATCTCGCTCTGCCCCACCCCGACCGTCTCGACCAGCACGACGTCGTACCCCGCCGCCTCGAGGACGGTCATCGCCTGGGTGGTCGCCCGGGCCACTCCCCCGAGCGTCCCGGCGGCCGGGGACGGCCGGATGTAGGCGTTCTGGTCGCCGGCGAGCCTCGCCATTCGCGTCTTGTCGCCCAGCACCGAGCCACCGGTGCGGACGCTGGAGGGGTCCACGGCGAGTACGCCGACCCGGTGGCCGGCGCCGGTCAGCTGCGTCCCGAGCTCCTCGATGAACGTGGACTTGCCGACGCCCGGCACTCCCGAGATGCCGACGCGCACGGAGTCACCGGCCCCCGGCTCGGTGAGCTCGGCCAACAGCTCGCGGGCGGCCTCCCGGTGCTCCGGCTTCCAGGACTCCACCAGGGTGATCGCCTGCGAGACAGCAGCCCGCCGCTGCGCCCGGACCCCCTCGACCAGCTCAGCGACCGTTGACATCAATGGCCGAGCTGCCCGGACAGCTTGCCGAGCAGGTCGAGTGCGGACTCGGCGATGACGGTGCCGGGCAGGAACACCGCGGCCGCACCCATCTCCTTGAGGGTGGCCACGTCGTCGGGCGGGATCACCCCGCCGACCACCACCATGATGTCCGGGCGGCCCTGGTCGGTGAGCGCCTCGCGCAGCTGGGGCACCAGGGTCAGGTGACCGGCCGCCAGCGACGAGATGCCGACGATGTGGACGTCGGCGTCGACGGCCTGCTGGGCGACCTCCTCGGGCGTGGAGAACAGCGGGCCGACATCGACGTCGAAGCCCATGTCGGCGAAGGCACTGACGACCACCTTCTGCCCCCGGTCGTGCCCGTCCTGCCCCATCTTGGCGACCAGGATCCGGGGGCGGCGTCCCTCGGCC
The DNA here is from genome assembly GCA_963841625.1 of uncultured Actinomycetota bacterium. Classification (GTDB taxonomy): domain Bacteria; phylum Actinomycetota; class Actinomycetes; order Propionibacteriales; family Nocardioidaceae; genus Nocardioides. The sequence continues at coordinate 1,796,964 of CAWJDH010000009.1, forward strand.
TCCTCGAACCCGTCGGCGGCCTCGATGACCTGCTGCACCAGCTGGTCACCGGCGGTGCCGGACTCCTCCCTGAACACGCCGCTGATCGTACGGATCGTCGCCCGGTGCCGCCCGTAGACCTTCTCGAGGGCGTCGGAGATCTCACCGACGGTGGCCTTGGCCCGGGCCGCATCGACGGAGAGGCTGAGGAGGTTCTGGTCGAGAGAGCCGCCGTGGACGTGTCCGTCGCCGGCCGACTTCGTGAGGGCCTCCAGCGACCTTCGTACGTCGTCCTCGTCGCGCTCCTCCCGGAGCCGCTCGAGCTTGGCGAGCTGCTGCTGGTAGACCTCGTTGTTGTCGACCTTCAGCACCTCGAGCGGGTCCTCGTCGGCGAGCCGGTAGGTGTTGACCCCGATCACCTTCTGGGTGCCCGAGTCGATCCGGGCCTGGGTGCGGGCCGCCGCCTCCTCGATCCGCATCTTCGGGATGCCCTGCTCGATGGCCTTCGCCATGCCGCCGGCCCGCTCGGCCTCGAGGATGTGGGCCCAGGCCCGCTCGGCGAGGTCGTGGGTCAGCCGCTCGACGTAGTAGGAGCCGCCCCACGGGTCGATCGTGCCCGTCGTGCCGCTCTCCTGCTGCAGGAGGAGCTGGGTGTTGCGGGCGATCCGGGCCGAGAAGTCGGTGGGGAGCGCGATCGCCTCATCCAGTGCATTCGTGTGCAAGGACTGCGTGTGGCCCTGGGTGGCGGCCATCGCCTCGATGCAGGTCCGGGCGACGTTGTTGAAAGCGTCCTGGGCCGTCAGCGACCAGCCGCTGGTCTGGCTGTGCGTGCGGAGGCTGAGGGACTTGGGGTTCTGGGGGTCGAACTGGCGGACCAGGCGCGACCACAGCGCCCGGGCGGCGCGCAGCTTGGCGACCTCCATGAAGAAGTTCATCCCGATCGCCCAGAAGAAGGACAGTCGCGGGGCGAACCGGTCGATGTCGAGACCCGCCTCCAGACCGGCCCGGATGTACTCGACGCCGTCGGCGAGGGTGTAGGCGAGCTCGAGGTCGGCGGTCGCCCCCGCCTCCTGGATGTGGTAGCCGGAGATGGAGATCGAGTTGAAGCGCGGCATCCGCTCGGCGGTGTAGGCGAAGATGTCGGAGATGATCCGCATGCTCGGCTCGGGCGGGTAGATGTAGGTGTTGCGGACCATGAACTCCTTGAGGATGTCGTTCTGGATGGTCCCCGTGAGCTGTTCCGGCTTCACCCCCTGCTCCTCGGCCGCGACGATGTAGAGCGCGAGCACCGGCAGCACGGCGCCGTTCATCGTCATGCTGACGCTCATCTCGTCGAGCGGGATCCCGTCGAAGAGGGTGCGGGCGTCGTAGATCGAGTCGATCGCCACCCCGGCCATCCCGACGTCGCCGCGCACGCGGGGGTGGTCGGAGTCGTAGCCGCGGTGGGTGGCGAGGTCGAAGGCGACGCTCAGGCCCTTCTGTCCGGCCGCCAGGTTGCGCCGGTAGAACGCGTTGGACTCCTCGGCGGTGGAGAACCCGGCGTACTGCCGGATCGTCCACGGCTGGGTCGTGTACATCGTCGGGTAGGGGCCGCGCAGGAAGGGGCTGAGCCCGGGCCAGGTGTCCAGGGCGTCGAGACCCTCGAGGTGCTCCGGACCATAGACCGGCAGGATGTCGATCCCCTCCGGGCTGTGCCAGGCTCGTTGAGTTGGGTGTGATGGCCCCTTGAGTTGGGCGTGATGGCCCCTGCAGGGGGAGGCCCGCAAAGCTCTTCGGAACGGTCATTTCGGGGTTCCCGTGCAAGCGTGAGCGAAGCGAGCGGTTTCGTGGGGTGAGTTCATGCGAGCTGCTCCCTCGTCCGGCGCAGGAAGTCGAGGGCGTCGACGCCCACGGCGCAGGAGTCGTCAGCCCAGTCACGAGGCTTGCCCGCGACGATGACCACGTCGCGCCCGAGTCGCGAAGGGCCGCCGCTGCCTCGGCACCCCACTCGTCGTAGGCCGCGTCCGTGCCTGCGAGGCACACCACCGGTTGGCCGTCGTTCTCCCCGAGCAACGACTCGACACCATCGGTCGGACCCGCGAGCCTCGACGCGTACGCCGCCCGGCCGCGAACAGGTTCGTCGCGAAGGTCGCTCGCGCCGTGTGCTGGGCGACGGTGCCCATCGTGGCGAGGAAGACCGGCTCGTTCGTGGGTGCGTCCTGGAGCGCCTCGAACGCTGCGCCGTACCGACGGACCTCGCGACTGTCGTGCGCGGGCGCGCCGCTCGGGCAGGTCCGCGAAGGGGTTCGGGAACTCGGTGAGTCCGGTGATCGGGCGCTTGCGGGTGGCCACCTGCTGCTCGCCGCTCGGCCGCCGTCGCCTCGATCAGCTCGTCGAGATCCGCCCCCTCCTCGAGCTTCCCGAAGAGCTCCCACGCGGTGCGGGCCAGGTCGTCGGTGAGCTTCTCGACGGCGTAGGCACCGCCGGCCGGGTCGGCGACCCGGGCCAGGTGGGACTCGGAGATCAGCAGGCTGGAGGTGTTGCGGGCGATCCGGCGACCGAAGGCGTCCGGCACGCCGAGGGTGGAGTCGAACGGCAGCACGGTGACCGCGTCCGCTCCCCCGACGCCCGCGGCGAACGCGGCGACGGTGGTGCGGAGCATGTTGACCCAGGGGTCGTACTTGCTCATCATCGCCCGGCTGGTGACCACGTGCTGGCGCTGGACCCGCTCGGTGGCCTCGCTCAGCTCGAGCACGCGCGCCCACAGGCGGCGGGCGGCGCGGAGCTTGGCGATGGTCGGGAACTGCTCGTCGGTGGCGGCGTAGCGGAACTCCAGCAGCCGGGCTGCGTCGTCGAGGTCGACGCCGGCCGTCGACGAGCGTGCGGAGGTACGCCGCGCCGGTGGCCAGCGACCAGGCCAGCTCCTGCACGTCGGAGGCGCCGCGGTCGTGGACCCGCGCCGCGTCGACGACGAAGCCGAGCACGCCGGCGTCGAGGGCCTGCTGCGCCGCCTCCCCGGTGGCGTCGCCGGCGGCGGTGCCCAGGTTGGTGGCCGGGTGGAGGGTGCGGCCGTCGGCGTAGGTGAGGAAGGCGTCGGGGGCGATGCCGTCGAGCACCACCGGCGCCAGGTCGAGCAGGACGCCCTCGAGGACGGCGGCCAGGTCGGTGTCCGGGGTGCCCTGCAGCCACAGCGAGGTGACCCCGTTGTCGAGGTCGACCAGCGCGGCCTCGTTGGCCTGCTTCGCGTCCGATCCGCTGAGGTGGGCCCGGATGTCCCAGTCGCCGGCCCGGTCCGGACGGCCGCTGGTCGCGAGGTCCTCGACGAGCTGCGGCGTGCCGAGGGGGCTGACCGCGATCCCGTCGAGCGTGCGCAGCGCCAGCCGGTCCCAGACCTCGGCGTCGGAGTCGCCGTCCCGGAGGCGCCCGGTCTTGCGGAGCACCGCGGCCGCGGACTTCTCCCAGTCTTCCCGTGAGCTGCGGTCCTCGGCGTCGGCGAGAGCGAGGGATCCCTGCTCCGGCTCGAGCTCCTCGGGCTCGTCCAGACCGCCGTCGACGGTCCCCTGGTCTGTCATGGTGCGAACGATAGGCCGCGGGCCGCGTCGGCGACCACGTCGACCGCTATGGGATACCTCTCATGCTCGCGCTGGCCCACCTTCCGTCGAAAGGAGCGGCCGGCTGATCATCGCCACCCCGGACGGCTGCTCCTCAACGCCGGTCGATCCGGGTCGCCCAGAACTCGACCTGGTCGGGATCGTCGAACTTCGCGTTGGGCAGGTAGAGCGACTCCCCGAGCCGGGCGACGGTCGTCGGCACGTTGAAGTCGTCGGACGTCAGGTAGCCCGTGACGGCGCCGGAGGTTCCCCGATCATCGAGCTCGATGACGGCTACGCGGTTGAGCCGGTTCTGCACGACGTACAGCGTGTTGCCCACGAGCAGCAGCCCGTCCCCGTTGGTCATCGGTACGCCGCCGAGGTCGACCCGGGCCGCCTCGCCGGTAGCGGGATCCACCCGGAACAGGGCGGCCTCGGAGGAGTTCATCACGATCAGCCCTTCACCGGCCGGCGTCGGGGCGATGCCGTTGGCGCTACTGGTGCCTGCGGGTGCCTGGACCCACTCGCCCGTCAGCGGCAGCCGTTCCACCTCTCCGGGCGTGGGCAGCCCATCGCCGCCCCTCGGCAGTCTGTAGAGCTGCGCCTGCCGGGAGTCGGTGAACCAGGCGTTGACGCCGGTCAGCAGCACGTCGTTGACAAAGCTCTCCCCGGTGGTGAAGGGGTACGTCGCCAGGATCTCGCCCGTGGCGGCGTCGACTGCGCGCCCGGACCCCGACGGTCCACCCGCAACGAAGATGCGCCCCGCGCGGTCGACCTTGAGCCCGACCGACGCGGTCCCGGGGCCTTGGCTGAACACCTCACCCTCGCCGGTGCGGAGGTCGGCGCGGTAGAGATCGCCGTCCGCGCGCGAGCCGAAGTACGCCACCGGGTCACCGTCGCGCCCGATGGAGATGCCCTCGGGCAGGAAGCCGTCCGGCAGGTCGATCCGGTCCGGGAACGACGGTGCTGACGACGCGATGGGCGTCAGGGCCACGGGACCGAGGAGTGCCAGCCCGGCCACGACGACGCCGGCGTGGACGAGCCTGCGGAAGTGGGTGATCACGATCGCTCCTGGCTGGTACGAGGCCCGCCCCCGCGCTGGAGACCTTCCTGCCTTCGAACCTAGCCCCGCCACCCAACTGGCCGCACCAGTGCCGGGCACGGTCCACCCGGCCGGGAGTTCGCGGCGGTCGCTGCGCGACCTCATCGACCAGCGGCAGGCCGCGTCAGACCTCCTCGCGGCCCTCGATGTCCTTGTTGCGGACGCCGATCTTGTTGCCGAGCCAGACCAGCGGGTCGAACTTCCGGTCGGCCACGCGCTCCTTCATCGGGATGATCGCGTTGTCGGTGATCCGGATGCCCTCGGGGCAGACCTCGGTGCAGCACTTGGTGATGTTGCACATGCCGAGGCCGGCGGTGTCCTGGGCGTAGGAGCGGCGGTCCTCGATGTCGAGCGGGTGCATGTCGAGCTCGGCGTACCGGAGGAAGAACCGGGGCCCGGCGAAGGCCGGCTTGTTGTCGTCGTGGTCGCGGATGACGTGGCAGGTGTCCTGGCACAGGAAGCACTCGATGCACTTGCGGAACTCCTGGCCCCGCTCGACGTCCTCCTGCATCATCCGGCGCTTGCCGTCCGGGTCGCGCGGCGGCAGCGTCGATCGGCGGGAACTCCCGGGCCTTCTGGTAGTTGTACGACACGTCGGTGACCAGGTCGCGCACCACCGGGAAGGCCCGCATCGGGGTGACGGTGATGGTCTCCGCCGGGTCGAAGTCCGAGAGCCGGGTCATGCACAGCAACCGCGGCCGGCCGTTGATCTCGGCACTGCAGGAGCCGCACTTGCCGGCCTTGCAGTTCCAGCGGATCGCCAGGTCGCCGGTCTGGGTCGCCTGGAGGCGGTGCAAGGCGTCGAGGACCACCTCGCCCTCGGAGACCTCGACGGTGTAGTCGGCCAGGTCGCCGCCCTCCTGGTCGCCCCGCCAGACGCGCATCTTCAGGTCGTAGCCCATGTCAGGTCAGCTCTCCCAGGTGCTCGCTCGACCCTCTCACCTCGCGTACGTGTCGACAGAAACGGTCTCTCGCTTCGTCACGAGTCAATATTCTGAGCTCGTCCGGCATCTCGGGCAGTGGCTTCTCGGTGAGCTCCACGCCCTCGCCGCTGTCGTTGAGGGCGACGATGAGGTTCTTCTTCCCCCATACGTCGTGATCGGTCATCGGGAAGTCGTCGCGGGTGTGCCCGCCCCGGGACTCCTCGCGGGCCAGGGCGGCCTTCGCGATGGACTCGGAGACGATCAGCATGTTGCGCAGGTCGATCGCGAGGTGCCAGCCCGGGTTGTACTGGCGGTGCCCCTCGACCACCATCGTCTTCGCCCGCTCCTTGAACCGCTCGATCTCCTCCAGCGACTGCTCGAGCTCCGCGCCCGTGCGGATGATGCCGACCAGGTCGTTCATCGACTGCTGGAGGTCCTGGTGGATCGTGTAGGGGTTCTCGCCCCCTTCGACCTCGAACGGCGCGAGTGCGTCGTCGCTCGCGGCCTTGACCTCGGTCCTCGGCGACCTTGGGGCGGGCGCCGAGCCCGTGGGCGTACGCCGTGGCCGCCTCGCCGGCCAGCTTGCCGAACACGAGCAGGTCGCCGAGGGAGTTCCCCCCGAGGCGGTTGGAGCCGTGCATGCCACCCGAGCACTCCCCGACGGCGTAAAGGCCGGTGACGGCACTCTCCTGGGTGTCCGGGTCGACCTCGACGCCGCCCATCACGTAGTGGCAGGTCGGGCCGATCTCCATCGGCTCGGCGGTGATGTCGACGTCGGCCAGCTCCTTGAACTGGTGGTACATCGACGGCAGCCGCTTGCGGATGAACTCGGCGTCTCGCCGCGAGGCGATGTCGAGGAAGATCCCACCGTGCGGTGACCCGCGCCCGGCCTTGATCTCGGAGTTGATCGCCCGGGCGACCTCGTCACGCGGCAGCAGCTCGGGAGGCCGGCGGTTGTTCTTCTTGTCCTCGTACCACTTGTCCGCCTCCTCCTCGTTGTCGGCGGTCTCGCTCTTGAAGAACTCGGGGATGTAGTCGAACATGAACCGCTTGCCCTCGGAGTTCTTCAGCACGCCGCCGTCGCCGCGGACCGACTCCGTGACCAGCAGCCCCTTCACCGACGGCGGCCAGACCATGCCGGTCGGGTGGAACTGCACGAACTCCATGTTGATCAGGCTCGCGCCCGCCCGCAGGGCGAGGGCGTGGCCGTCGCCGGTGTACTCCCAGGAGTTCGACGTCACCTTGAAGCTCTTGCCGATCCCGCCGGTCGCGAGTACGACGCTGGGCGCCTCGAACACGATGAACCGGCCGGTCTCCCGCCAGTAGCCGAACGCCCCGGAGATGGCCTCGCCCGTCCTTGAACAGCTCGGTGATCGTGCACTCCATGAACACGTCGATCCCGAGCGCGACGGCTCGCTGCTGGAGGGTGCGGATCATCTCCAGGCCGGTGCGGTCGCCGACGTGGGCCAGCCGGGCGTACCTGTGTCCACCGAAGTCGCGCTGGGAGATCAGGCCGTCCTCGGTGCGGTCGAACAGGGCGCCCCAGTCCTCGAGCTCCTGGACCCGCTCGGGCGCCTCCTGGGCGTGCAGCTGCGCCATCCGCCAGTGGTTGAGCATCTTTCCGCCACGCATGGTGTCGCGGAAGTGCACCTCCCAGTTGTCCTCGGGCCAGCGGTTGCCCATGGCGGCCGCGATGCCGCCCTCGGCCATCACCGTGTGGGCCTTGCCGAGCAGCGACTTGCACACGATCGCGGTCCGGGCGCCGGCCTCGTGCGCGGCGATGGCGGCCCGCAGGCCGGCACCGCCGGCGCCGATCACGATCACGTCGTAGGTGTGCCGCTCCAGGCCGCCGGCCTCGGCGCCGGACATCTCGTTCCCGGTCATCGGGTGTCTCGTCGTCTCAGTCATCTAGAAGAACCTCGGGTCGTCGAACGCGTTGATGGCGAGCAGGTAGATGTAGAGATCCACCAGCGCCACCGAGAACAGGGACACCCAGGCATAGCGGGCGTGGTTGCCGTTGAGCTTCGAGACCCAGGTCCACAGCTTGTAGCGGACCGGGTGCTTCGAGAAGTGCCGCAGCCGCCCGCCCACGGCGTGCCGGCACGAGTGGCAGGACAGCGTGTAGAGCCAGATGTAGGCGACGTTGATCGCCATCAGCACGGTGCCGAGGCCCATGTGGATGCCGTCGGGCTCGCCCGGGGCCGGGCGGAACGCCAGGAGCACGTCGTAGGTCAGGATCAGGGCGACCAGCAGGGCGGCGTACCAGAAGTAGCGGTGCACGTTCTGCAGGATCAGCGGCAGCCGGGTCTCGCCGGAGTACTTCTTGTGCGGCTCGGCCACCGCGCAGGCGGGCGGGGAGAGCCAGAAGGCGCGGTAGTAGGCCTTGCGGTAGTAGTAGCAGGTCATCCGGAAGCCCAGCGGGAAGATCAGGATGATCAGCGCCGCGGAGAGCGGCCACCACGCGAACGGCTGGCCGAAGTCGGAGGCGCCCTCGACGCAGTCACCCAGGCACGGGGAGTAGAACGGCGAGAGGTAGGGCTCGGCGAAGTAGTTGGCCCCGGCGAAGGCGCGCCAGGTGGCGTAGACGACGAACGCCGAGAACACCACGAACGTGGTCAACGGCGCCAGCCACCACCGGTCCCCCCGCAACGTCTTCACGTCGATGCGGGCCCGACTGGGCCCGGTCACGCCTGTCGTCATCTGCTTCCCTTCGGTGGGCCTCCCGGCTCCGCGGGGCCGGCGGTGTGCAGTCTGCAGTCTCTCGACCGCGAGGGAAAGGGGCCACACCGGGGGTGTTCACCCAGTGGTCACGTGTCGGACGGATCCTCGAAGCGCAGCTGTCGGACTGCTGCCACACGCTGTTCCCATGCGGATCGCACTGGTCTCGGAGTCCTTCCTGCCTGCCGTCGACGGACCCACCACCGTCAAGGCGGTCGCGGACCGGCTCATCGACGCCGGTCACGTCGTCCTGCTGGTCGCGATGGTTCCCGGCCTGACGTCGTATCGCGGCAGCCGGGTCGCCCGGATCAGCCCGGACGGTCTGAGCAGCCGGGTCCGGGCGGCGCTGGAGGAGTTCCGGCCGGACCTCGTCCATGTGACGTCCCCGGGAAGGATCGGCCGCAAGGCGCTCAAGCACAGCCGACGGATGGCCGTGCCCGCGGTCGTGGTCCAGCTGACGCCGGTGACCGGCGTGACCGCCGACTACTGGCGGGCCAAGGTCGCCGACCGGGCCGACCGGATGCTCGTGTCGACCCCCTGGATGGCGACCGAGCTCGAAGGCCTCGGTGTCGGCTCCGATCTCTGGATCCCTGGCGTGGACAGCCGAGCGTTCACGCCGACGCTCCGCGACCCCTGGCTCCACGACACCTGGGCGCGGGCGAAGTCGGCGGGCGGACCACGCGTGGTGGTCGGCTACGCCGGCAGCCTGCACCGGCGGCATGGCGTACGCCGCCTGCCGGAGCTGGCCGCGGTCCCCGGCATTCGGCTGGTGGTGGTCGGTGAGGGTCCGCAGCGCGGCTGGCTCGAGGACCGGCTACCAGGCGCCACGTTCACCGGGCCGCTGGAGACCGGCGACCTGGCCCGGGCGCTGGCGTCCATGGACGTCGTGGTCCATCCGGGCACCGCGGAGACCTGTTGCCACGTGCTGCGCGAGGCGGCGGCCAGCGGTGTCCCGGTCGCCGCTCCGCGTGCGGGCGGCGCGCGGCACGTCGTACGACACCTGGAGACGGGGCTGCTCTTCGACCCGGACGACCGCCACGGGCTGCCCGACGCGGTGTCCGCGCTCGCTGCCGACCGGCACCGGGCTCTGCTCGGCGGACGCGCCCGGGAGCTGGCCCGCGAGCGCGACTGGTGCGCGGCCGTGGACGAGCTGCTGCTCGACCACTACCCGCGCGCGTTCTGGCGGCGGCCGGACGCCGCCTGACCCGCGCCAGAAATGTCACACGCCGCACGCGCGTCGGGCCGGCGCCCGGGACGGTAGCGTTTGATGTCGTGGCGACGACGACTCCCCGGCCCGACGTGGGCCGCAGCCTGGTCACCGGAGCACGCGCGGCGCGCTCGACCATCGCGCTGAAGATGCTGATGGCCGTCAGCGGCATCTTCTTCATCGGCTTCGTGCTGACGCACATGTACGGCAACCTGAAGGCCTTCGCCGGCCACGACGCCTTCAACGAGTACGCCGAGCACCTCCGCGAGCTCGGCGAGCCCATGCTTCCGCACGGGGGCGCGCTCTGGATCATGCGGGTCGGCCTGATCATCGCGCTGCATCGTCCACGTCTACTCCGCCGCGGTCCTGTGGCGCCGGGCGCGAAGGGCGCGGACGGTCAAGTACGTCGTCAAGAAGCACACCGGTGCCACGTTCGCCAGCCGGATGATGCGCTGGGGCGGCCTCACCATCCTGCTGTTCGTCGTCGTGGCACCTGCTGAACTTCTCGATCGGCAAGGTCAACGTGACCGGCGGGGCGACCAACGACCCCTACAACCTGCTGGTCGACAGCTTCTCGACCTGGTGGCTCACGCTGATCTACCTGGCCGCGATGGCCATGCTCGGGGCCCACCTCCACCACGGCACCTGGAGCGCAGCCCAGACCCTGGGCCTGACCAACAACGCCCGCGCCCGCTCCAACGCGAAGGGGCTCGGGTTGATCCTCGCGCTCATCATCACCGTCGGCTTCTCCATCGTCCCGGTGTTCGTCCTCGCCGGCGTCATCTCGAAGTGAGCCCCAGAAAAGAGACACGGCCATGACCGACATGCCCGACACCACCAGCGCCTTCGACGCCTCGCACACGACGTCGCACGAGGAGGAGTTCGACGACGCCGCGGACTTCTACGTTCCTGGCGACCCGATCATGGACACCAAGGCCCCGGGCGGCCCGCTGGACGAGCGTTGGGGTACCCGGCAGTTCGAGGCACGGATTGCCAATCCCGCCAAGCGGCGACGGCTCTCGGTGATCGTGGTCGGTACCGGACTGGCCGGCGCCTCTGCCGCGGCCACGCTCGGGGAGGCCGGCTACGTCGTGAAGTCCTTCTGCTACCAGGACTCTCCCCGCCGTGCGCACTCGATCGCCGCCCAGGGCGGCATCAACGCGGCCAAGAACTACAAGGGCGACGGCGACTCCGTCTACCGGCTCTTCTACGACACGATCAAGGGCGGCGACTACCGCTCCCGGGAGTCCAACGTCTACCGCCTGGCCCAGGTCAGCGTGAACATCATCGACCAGTGCGTCGCGCAGGGTGTCCCGTTCGCCCGGGAGTACGGCGGCCTGCTCGACAACCGCTCCTTCGGAGGCGTGCAGGTCTCCCGCACGTTCTACGCCCGCGGCCAGACCGGCCAGCAGCTGCTGATCGGCGCCTACCAGGCGCTCGAGCGGCAGGTCGCCGCCGGGACCGTGCGGTGCTACACGCGCCACGAGATGGTCGAGCTGATCGTGGTCGACGGCCGGGCCCGCGGGATCATCGTGCGCGACATGGTCACCGGCGAGATCGAGACCTACTTCGCCGACGTCGTCGTACTCGCCAGCGGTGGCTACGGCAACGTCTTCTTCCTCTCCACCAACGCGATGGGCTGCAACGTCACCGCGACCTGGCGGGCGCACCGCAAGGGCGCCTACATGGCCAACCCTTGCTTCACCCAGATCCACCCGACCTGCATCCCGGTCTCGGGGGCCCACCAGTCGAAGCTCACCCTGATGAGCGAGTCGCTGCGCAACGACGGCCGGATCTGGGTGCCGAAGAACAAGGGCGACTGCGACAAGGACCCGCGCGAGATCCCCGAGGAGGACCGCGACTACTACCTCGAGCGGATCTACCCGTCGTTCGGCAACCTGGTCCCGCGCGACATCGCCTCGCGGCAGGCCAAGAACATGTGCGACGAGGGTCGCGGCGTCGGCCCGGAGGTGGACGGCGTACGACGCGGCGTCTACCTCGACTTCGCCGAGGCGATCGAGCGACTCGGCCGGCAGGCGATCGAGGACAAGTACGGCAACCTCTTCGACATGTACGCCCGGATCACCGGTGAGGACCCCTACGAGGTGCCGATGCGGATCTATCCCGCGGTGCACTACGTGATGGGCGGGCTGTGGGTCGACTACGACCTCCAGTCGACGATCCCCGGTCTGTTCGTCACCGGGGAGGCCAACTTCTCCGACCACGGCGCGAACCGGCTCGGCGCCTCCGCCCTGATGCAGGGCCTCGCCGACGGCTACTTCGTGCTGTCGAACACCATCCGCGACTACCTCGCCGACGGGCCCTTCGACAAGGTCCCCGAGGATCACCCGGCGGTGGTGGAGGCGCAGCAGTCGGTGCAGCAGCGGATCGACCACTTCATCAACAACAACGGCACCCGAAGCGTCGACTCCTACCACCGCGAGCTGGGGCACATCATGTGGGAGTTCTGCGGCATGGAGCGGAGCGAGGACGGCCTGAAGAAGGCGATCGACCTGATCCGCACCCTGCGCGACGACTTCTGGCGCAACGTCAAGGTGCTCGGCACCGCCGACAGCCTCAACCAGTCGCTGGAGAAGGCCGGCCGGGTCGCCGACTTCCTCGAGCTCGGCGAGCTGATGTGCATCGACGCGCTGAACCGCCGCGAGTCCTGCGGCGGCCACTTCCGGGCCGAGTCGCAGACCGAGGAGGGCGAGGCGCTGCGCCACGACGAGCAGTACTCCTACGTCGCCGCCTGGGAGTGGGCCGGCGAAGGGGAGAAACCGGTGCTCCACAAGGAGGACCTGGTCTACGAGTTCGTCGAGATGAAGCAGAGGTCGTACAAGTGAAACTGACCCTCAACATCTGGCGCCAGGCCCACCACGACGCCGAGGGCCGCATGCACACCTACGAGGTCGACGACATCTCCCCCGACATGTCGTTCCTCGAGATGCTCGACGTGCTCAACGAGCGGCTGAACTCGGAGGGCGAGGAGCCGGTCGCCTTCGACTCCGACTGCCGCGAGGGGATCTGCGGCATGTGCGGCCTGATGATCAACGGAGAGGCCCACGGCCCGGAGGTGACCACCACCTGTCAGCTGCACATGCGCACGTTCAGCGACGGGGAGACGATCACGATCGAGCCGTGGCGCGCCCACGCCTTCCCGGTGCTCAAGGACCTGTGCGTGGACCGGAGCGCCTTCGACCGGATCATCCAGAAGGGCGGCTACATCTCGGTCAACACCGGCGCCGCCCCCGACGCCCACGCCACCCCCGTCCCGAAGGACAAGGCTGACCGCGCCTTCGATGCCGCCACCTGCATCGGCTGCGGGGCCTGCGTCGCCTCCTGCCCCAACGGGTCGGCGTCGCTGTTCGTCGGCGCCAAGGTGACCCACCTCGGCGAGCTGCCGCAGGGCCAGGCCGAGCGCGACAGCCGGGTGGTCGACATGGTCGCCCAGCACGACCACGAGGGCTTCGGCGGCTGCACCAACATCGGCGAGTGCGCCGCCGCCTGCCCCAAGGAGATCCCCCTCGACGTCATCTCACGTCTGAACTGGGACCTCCACGCCGCGCTGCGCCACGGTCACTAGGAGTCGGGAGTCCGGACGGCCACCACGCAGGGGTGAGCAAAGCGAACGGCGCGACCGGCGCAACCTCGGCCTTGCACCAGCCGAGTCGGCGGAAACGCACCGGAGGAGCGAAGCGGGGAGGGCGGCTTGCGCCGACTCGGCGTCCACGGCGCGTGCACTTGCGCCGACTCGGCGTCCAGGGCGCATGCAGTTGCGCCGACTCGCGCCCTTCCCGAAGTGCGTTAGCGCCGACTCGCGCGGAGGGCCTTCCAGCCGAGGGCGCCCAGGAGGCCGGCGATGGCGAAGTTGACGACGATCAGGACGGTGTGGGCGACCCAGTAGCCGCCCGGGCGGTCCTCCCCCGACTCGTAGGCGGACCAGAGGTTCCGCGCGAACGTGCCGAAGGTGACGACGTTCCAGACCGCGACGGCCAGCAACAGCACGGCGTGCTTCCGCTCGAACTTCACTTTGGTTTCGAGGCTCAGGCGCCAGAGCGCCTTCGCACCTCAACCTCCTGACTTCGTTCGGACCTTTTCCGACGGGCCACGGCGACCAGGGCGAGCGCCGTCGCCCCGCCCGCCGCGAACGACTTCGCCGCCCTACCCCTACTGGCCGACGGGGGCGGCGCCTCATGCAGGTCGACGCGGGTGAGCTCCTGCATCCGCAAGCGCTCAAGGGCATCGTTGGTCGCGGATCTCCCGGGCCTCGACGGTGGTGTGAGCCCACGCAGCGGCGTACATCACGACCCGCGAGAAGTAGTTGATCCAGACCAGCAGGATCAGCGCGATCCCGAACACCTGGAAGCCGGGCTGCTCGCTGATCGACGCGATCAGCCACCGCGACAGCTGCTTGAGCAGTTCGAAGCCGACCGCGCCCAGCAGGGCGCCCGACCACAGCGACCGGCTCGGCTCGTCCGGGTCTCCCAGCAGCTTGAAGAAGGCGAAGAACAGCACCGAGCTGGCCGCAAGCGCGAGCATGATGGCCAACAGCCACAGCATCGGCTCGGCACCTTCGCCCAGCGCCAGGAATTCCAGGATCGGCTTGGCCAGGCTGGTCACTACTCCCGAGACCGCCACGCTGAGCACCAGGACCACCCCCAGCAGGACCAGGGCGGTCAGGTCGCGCAGCTTGCCGGTCACGAATCCGGGCTGCTCCTTCGCGGGCTTCTCGAAGACGCACCAGCAGGGCCTCGCGCATCGCCGAGATCCAGCCCAGGCCGGAGTAGAGCATCACCAGCAGGCCGACCTGTGAGGATGCCGGGGGCGGCAGCCTGGATGTCGGCGATCGCGATCTTGCCCTCGGCCTCCTCCTGGCTCACCATGCCGGGAAGTACGCCGTTGATGGCCTCCACGAGGTCGGCCTGGGCGTCCGGGTAGATCCTGGCGACATACCCCACCACCGCGAAGGCGATGGCCAGGATCGGGAAGACCGACAGGAACCCGAAGTAGGTGATCGCCCCGGCCTGCAGGTTGCCCTTCACGGCGCCGTAGTGCTCGAACGTCCGGACCAGGTGGTCGACGAACGGTCTGCGCTTGCGCAGCCGGTCGACTCGTTGGGTGATCCGGTCCTTCATGCCCACGGCTCATTACTCCGTCGGCACCAGCGGGAAGTCGCGGCTCGGCTGCCAGCCCTTCTCCTCGTCGTGGACGTAGAGGTGGAACTCCTCGGCGCCGAACAGGCTCTCGAAGGCGGCGAGCTCCGTGAACGCCCGGTCCAGCGCTGCGTCGGGCAGGTGGTGGGCAATCGTCACGTGCGGGTGGTAGGGGAACTGGAGCTCCACGCTGAGCGGGCCCCGGCGCAGCGCTGCGGCCAGCTGCTCGCAGGCGGAGATGCCCTCGACGACGGTCACGAAGACCACCGGGGAGACCGGCCGGAAGGTGCCCGTGCCGCGCAGGTGGACGCGGAAGGCGGAGGTGGCGCTGGCGACCTCCGTCAGATGCTTCTCGACCTCGGGCAGGTCGTCCTCGGGGACGTCGACCGGCGGGATCAGCGTGATGTGGGTGGGGATCATCGTGGCCGTCGTGTCCCCGACCGAGGTGCGGTAGTCCTGGAGCTCACTGGCCCAGGGTTCGGGGATGGCCAGGGCAACTCCGATGGTGGGCACTCGGAGGACCCTACTGCGCCGGGGCCACGAAACCGACCCGCTGGTAGACGTCTCGTAGGGTGGCCTCCGCCACGGCGCGGGCCCGCTGCGCTCCCGTGGTGAGTACGTCGGTCAGATGCGCCTGGTCGTCGAGCAGCTCGAGGGTGCGGTCCCGGAACGGCGTGACCACGTCGACGACGACCTCTGCAAGGTCGGACTTCAGGGCGCCGTACCCGCGGCCTTCGTACTCCTCCTCGAGGGAGGCGATCGAGCGGGCCGCCAGCGCCGAGTAGATGCTCAACAGGTTGCTGATCCCCGGCTTCTCCTCAGGGTCGAACCGGATCTCGGAGCCGGAGTCGGTCACCGCCGACCGGATCTTCTTGGCACTCACGGCAGGGTCGTCGAGCAGCCAGACACAGCCGTTGCCGCCGATGCTCTTCGACATCTGCTTCTCCACCAGCTGGAGGTCGTAGATCTTCGCGGTGGCCCGCAGGATGTAGGGCTCGGGCAGCCGGAAGGTCTTCTTGTAGCGGTGGTTGAACCGCTGGGCGAGGTCACGGGTGAGCTCGAGGTGCTGGCGCTGGTCCTCGCCCACGGGTACGAAGTGCGGGCGGTAGAGCAGGATGTCGGCGGCCTGGAGCACGGGGTAGGTGAACAGCCCGACACTGGCGGCGCCCTCGCCACTCTTGGCCGACTTGTCCTTGAACTGGGTCATCCGCCGGGCCTCGCCGAAGCCGGTCAGGCCCTGGAGCACCCAGCACAGCTGTGCGTGGGCGGGGATGTGACTTTGGACGAAGACGGCCGACCGGGCCGGGTCCACGCCCATGGCGAGCAGCTGGGCGGCGGCGACCAGGCTGCGTTCGCGCAGGAGCTTCGGGTCCTGCTCGACGGTGATCGCGTGCATGTCGGCGACGAAGAAGAACGGCTGGTAGTCCTCCTGCAGCTCGACCCACTGCCGCAGGGCACCCAGGTAGTTGCCGAGGTGGAAGGAGTCGGCCGTCGGCTGGATCCCCGACAGGATGCGCGGCTTGGCGCTGCCGGACGCGGCCTCCTGGACGGCGATCTCGAGCTCGGTGGTCGTGGACATGGGCTGCATTGTTCCCGATCCGGCACGATCTTCGCGCCTCGGGGCGCGGGCTCAGCCTCGACGTGCCTCTGACCGGGTGTTCTGGACGGCGGCCGAGGCGACCACCACGAGGAAGCCCGCGATCGCGAGCGCCGACACCCACGAGAATGGGGGCCCGGAAGCCGAGCCCGGCGGCGATCACCAACCCCCCGAGCCAGGCACCGAGCGCGTTGCCGACGTTGAGCGAGGAGTGGCTCATCGCCGCCCCCAGCGTCTCCGCGTGGCCGGCCACGTCGATCAGCCGCATCATCATCGACAGCGCCAGCACCGAACCGACGAAGGTCACCGCGAAGGCGGCTGGAAGCGCGACCCAGCCGTGTGGCGCCACCGCCCAGAAGCCGAGGAGCACCGCCCCGAGCCCGATCGACGACCCGAGCAGCGACCCGAGGACCGACCGGTCGACGAGGAGACCGGCCGCCCAGTTGCCGACGACCATGCCGACACCCAGGGTGAGCAGGAAGACCGGGACCGCCGACGCCGGCAGCCCGCTGACCTCGGTGACGGCCGGTGCGATGTAGGAGAACAGGGCGAACATGCCGCCGAAGCCGATCGCTCCGGCCACCATCGTGAGCCAGACCTGGGGCTTGCCGAACGCGGAGAGCTCACGCCGTCCGGTCGCCTCGGGGTTGCCGGGGCAGGCCGGCACGAAGGCGACGACCAGGGCCATCGTCAGCGCAGCCAGGGCGGCCACCAGCCAGTACGACGCACGCCAGCCCAGATGCTGGCCAAGAACGGTGGCGACCGGGACTCCGACCACGTTGGCGACGGGAAGGCCCAGCAGCACCCACGCCATCGCCCGGCCGCGCCGCTCGGGGGCCACCATGCTGGCGGCGACCAGGGACGCCACGCCGAAGTACCCGCCGTGCGGCAGCCCGTCCAGGAACCGCGCGATCACGAGCATCTCGAAGTTCGTCGCGACCGCGCTCAGCGCGTTGAAGAGGGCGTACGCGCCCATCAGCACGACCAGCAACCCCCGCCGCGGCCACTTGGCGCCGAAGAACGCCAGCACCGGTGCGCCGACCACGACGCCCAGGGCGTAGGCGGCGATGACGTGGCCGGCCCGGGGGATCGAGACCCCCACGCCCTCGGAGATCTGGGGCAACAACCCCATCGTGACGAACTCGGTGGTCCCGATCGCGAACCCCCCCACCGCCAGGGCGAGGACCGCGAGCCCGAAGTGCCTCGTCGTGCGTTCGGGCCGCACGTCGGTGGTCGTCGTCATCGTCACGATCCTCCAACGGACCTGCGACGAGGACCTATTCCTCGAGACGTCCGGGGCTCGGTAACGCTGCGGTGTGGGTGCTACCTGACCGGTTTACCGGTCCGGTAGCTGCCCGAACGCAGCGTTACCCGGCGGGATCCTGAGTCAGAGTGAGGCGAGCGCCTCGTTGAGCGTCTTCGACGGACGCATCACCTCGGACGCCTTGTCGCCGTCCGGGCGGTAGTAGCCACCGATGTCGGCAGCGGAGCCCTGGACGCCGATCAGCTCGTCGTTGATCGCCGACTCGTTGTCGCGCAGCCGCTTGGCCAGGTCGCCGAAGTCGGACGCGAGCTCGGCGTCGTCCGACTGCGCCGCGAGCTCCTCGGCCCAGTAGAGCGCCAGGTAGAAGTGCGAGCCGCGGTTGTCGATCGAGCCGACCTTGCGTGCCGGGGACTTGTTCTCGTCGAGGAACGTGCCGGTCGCGCGGTCAAGGGTCTCGGCAAGCACCCGCGCCCGCGGGTTGTCGGTCTTCTCCGCCAGGTGCTCGAAGCTCTCCGCGAGGGCGAGGAACTCCCCCAGGCTGTCCCAGCGCAGGTAGTTCTCCTTGACCAGCTGCTGGACGTGCTTGGGCGCCGAGCCGCCGGCGCCGGTCTCGAACAGCCCGCCGCCGTTGATGAGGGGTACGACGGAGAGCATCTTCGCCGACGTGCCGAGCTCGAGGATCGGGAACAGGTCGGTGTTGTAGTCGCGCAGCACGTTGCCGGTGACCGAGATCGTGTCCTCGCCCTTGCGGATCCGCTCGAGCGAGACCGCGATCGCCTCGACCGGCGGCAGGATCGAGATGTCGAGCCCCTCGGTGTCGTGGTCGCTGAGGTAGAGCCGGACCTTCTCGATCAGGTTGGCGTCGTGGGCGCGGTCGGCGTCCAGCCAGAAGATCGCGGGCGCACCGGTCGCCCGGGCCCGGGTCACGGCGAGCTTGACCCAGTCACGGATCGGGACGTCCTTGGTCTGGCACATCCGCCAGATGTCCCCGGCGGAGACCGCATTCTCGAGGAGTACGTCGCCTGCTTCGTCGACCACGCGCACGGTGCCGGTGGTGGGGACCTCGAAGGTCTTGTCGTGCGAGCCGTACTCCTCGGCCGCCTGCGCCATCAGCCCCACGTTGGGGACCGACCCCATCGTGGCGGGGTCGAAGGCGCCGTTGGCCCGGCAGTCGTCGATCACGACCTGGTAGATCCCGGCGTAGGAGGAGTCCGGGATCACCGCGAGGGTGTCGGCCTCGTTGCCGTCGGGCCCCCACATGTGGCCCGAGGTGCGGATCATCGCCGGCATCGACGCGTCGACGATGACGTCGGAGGGCACGTGGAGGTTGGTGATGCCGCGGTCGGAGTCGACCATGGCCAGGCGCGGGCCCTCGTCGAGTCCCTTCTGGATGGCGGCCTTGATCTTGTCGCCCTCGTCGAGCCCCTCGATCCCGGAGAGGATCCCGCCGAGGCCGTCGTTCGGGGAGAGTCCGGCCGCGGCGAGCTGCTCGCCGTACTCCGCGAAGACGTCGGGGAGGAAGGCGCGCACGACGTGGCCGAAGATGATCGGGTCGGAGACCTTCATCATCGTCGCCTTGAGGTGGATCGAGAACAGCACGTCCTCGGCCTTGGCGCGCGCCATCTGCTCGGTCAGGAACTCGCGCAGCGCCGCGACCCGCATCGCGGTCGCGTCGATCACCTCACCGGCCAGGACCGGCACCGACTCGCGCAGGACGGTGGTCGAGCCGTCGTCGCCCTGGAGCTCGATCCGCACCGAGCCGTCCTTCTCGACGACCGTGGACTTCTCGTTGTTGCGGAAGTCGTCGGCTTCCATGTGCGCCACGTTCGTCTTCGAGGCGTGAGACCAGTCACCCATCGAGTGGGGATGCTTGCGGGCGTAGTTCTTCACCGACGCCGGCGCACGCCGATCGGAGTTGCCCTCCCGCAGGACCGGGTTGACCGCGCTGCCCTTGACCTTGTCGTAGCGGGCCCGGGCCTCGCGCTCCTCGTCGGTCTTCGGCTCGTCGGGGTAGCTGGGCAGGTCGAAGCCCTGCTCCTGCAGCTCCTTGATCGCAGCCTTCAGCTGCGGGATCGAGGCGCTGATGTTGGGCAGCTTGATGATGTTGGCCTCGGGGGTCTTCGCCAGGTCCCCCAGCTCGGCCAGCGCGTCATCGAGGCGCTGCTCTTCGGTCAGCCGGTCGGAGAACTGGGCGATGATCCGCCCCGCCAGCGAGATGTCGCGGGTCTCGACCTCCACGCCGGCCTTGGCCGCGTAGGCCGCGATGATCGGCAGAAGGGAGTACGTCGCCAGCAGCGGCGCCTCATCGGTCCGGGTGTAAATGATCGTGGAGTCGCTCACAGCGGATGACGCTACCCGAGGAGATGGCGGACTACGCTTGCAGGAGGCGGGCTCCCGTCGTGAGAGCCCCTGGGAGGGAGTCTCCGATGCCTGAGTCATCCAGCACTGTCCATCAAGTCAGCGCCGAGTTCCTGGGCACGTTCGTCCTGGTGTTCTTCGGTTGCGGCACCGCCCTCATGAGCGGTGGCGACTACGTGGCCACCGCCCTGGCCTTCGGCCTCACGGTCCTGGTCATGGCGTACGCCGTCGGCAGAGTGTCCGGTGCGCACTTCAACCCCGCCATCACGCTCGGCGCCGCGGTCGGAGGCCGGATCGCATGGCGTCAGGTCCCCGTCTACATCGGCGCACAGCTCGTGGGCGCACTCACCGCTGGGCTGTTCCTGTTCACGCTCATGCACGGCTTCCCGGGCTTCGACGCCACGGGCAACATGGGCCAGAACTCCTTCGGGGACGCCGGCAGCGGCTATGCCTGGTGGGCAGCCTTCCTGCTGGAGATGCTGATGACGGCGGTGTTCATCTGGGTGATCCTCGCGGTGACGGACGTCCGCAACGAGCACCCGGCGCTCGCCCCGCTCGCGATCGGGCTGACCCTGACCATGCTCCACTTCGGGTCGATCGCCGCCACCGGCACGTCGGTCAACCCGGCGCGCTCCATCGGCGTCGGCGTCTTCGCAGGTGTGGACGCGGTCGCCCAGCTCTGGCTCTTCATCCTCGCCCCCCTCCTGGGTGGGGCGATCGCCGGCATCACCTACGCGCTGCTGCTCGGCCGCGGAGCCGAGGACGTACCAGGCTCCGGCCTGAGGTTCGTCCGCATCCAGATCGCTCCCGGAGCGATGGGTCCGGGCGTGGCTGCGCCGGGTGTCGCGGCGGTGCCCGGGTACGGCGCCCCCGACCAGCTGCAGGAGCAGTGGAACACCGAGACCGACGAGGGTCAGCCTCCCTCGTAGGCCACCAGCTCGGCCCGCTCCGCGCCGCCGAGCACGGTCTGCTCGAGGACCAGCCCGACCCCGGGGGCGTAGTACTTGTGCTCGACCAGCCCCGGCTCGAGCGGGCTGGTGTCCTCGGTCTGGACCACATCGGTGAACGAGCCGAACTCGACGTTGACCGACTCGTCCACGGAGAGCACCTCGGCCCGGTCCTCGGCCCGGCCGCGGGAGTTCTCCTGCTGGTAACTGTCGCCGACCCGGGCCTCGGCGGGCATCGCCAGGCCGGCCTGCGCGCCGTCCACGCCCGCCTCCCACGATCCGGAGTGGTCGGGCCGGCCGCGGTCGTCGTACTCGGTGGTGTCCTCGCCGAAGTACCAGACGTTGCCGGCGGCGTCCTGGGCGAACCAGTCGAAGGTGTCCTCGATCATCTTGCCGTCGGCGTCCCGGACGACGTCGTGGACCACCGTCGTCGTCACGCCCTGGACCTCCCTGGTGTCTCCGGTGACGGTCACCGTCGTCGTCTCCGGGTCGACCCCACCGGACCTGTAGACCCACCGGCTGCCAGGCTCCAGCGGCAGGTAGGGGTTGTCGATGCGCTTGACGAAGTCGTCCGGGTCGGCGGACGGCGTCGGGATCCGGAGTAGGTCCACGCCGGTTGGTGGGCTCTTCTGCGGCGCCGATCCGCACCCGGTGACCAGCAGCGGGAGAGCCGCCGCGAGCGCGAGCAGCAGCGGCCGGCGGGTCATGCCCTCAGCATGGCGCACGACCTCCGGAGCGACGCCGAACCCTCCTCGCCCGGCGTGGTACGACGCTGCTAGCGTCATTTCCCGGGTACGCCCACCGCATCGTCCGCCCGCCCAACAGTTCGCCCGTACGTCCCAAGGAGTCGTCGTGAGCTCTCCACTGAAGGTGGCCGTCACCGGCGCCGCCGGCCAGATCGGCTACAGCCTGCTCTTCCGCCTCGCCAGCGGTGCCCTGCTCGGAAACGACCGCCCGGTCGAGCTGCGGCTGCTGGAGATCGAGCCGGCCCTGAAGGCCCTGGAGGGGGTCGTCATGGAGCTCGACGACTGCGCCTTCCCGACCCTCGCCGGCGTCGAGATCGGTGCCGATGCCAACCAGATCTTCGACGGCGTCAACCTCGCCCTGCTGGTCGGTGCCAGGCCCCGGGGGCCGGGCATGGAGCGCAGCGACCTGCTGGAGGCCAACGGCGCGATCTTCACCGCCCAGGGCAAGGCCCTCAACGAGGTGGCGGCCGACGACGTACGCATCGGCGTGACCGGCAACCCGGCCAACACCAACGCCCTGATCGCGATGACCAACGCCCCCGACATCCCCCATGAGCGCTTCTCCGCGCTGACCCGGCTGGACCACAACCGCGCAATCTCCCAGCTGGCCGCCAAGACCGGCGCCCCGGTCACCGACATCAGGCAGATGACGATCTGGGGCAACCACTCCGCCACGCAGTACCCCGACGTCTTCCACGCCGAGGTCGGCGGCAAGAACGCCGCCGAGGTCGTCGACGACCAGGCGTGGATCGAGAACGATTTCATCCCCACGGTTGCCAAGCGCGGCGCGGCGATCATCGAGGCCCGCGGCTCGTCGTCGGCCGCGTCCGCCGCCTCCGCCACGATCGACGCCGCCCACGACTGGCTGCTCGGCTCCGCCGACGGCGACTGGGTGTCGATGGCGGTGATCTCCGACGGTTCCTACGACGTCCCGGAGGGCCTCGTCTCGTCCTTCCCGGTCACCACCAGCGGCGGCAACTGGGAGATCGTCCAGGGCCTGGATATCGACGACTTCTCCCGCGGTCGGATCGACGCCTCCACCGCCGAGCTCGCCGAGGAGCGCGACGCCGTCAAGGGCCTCGGGCTGATCTGAGCTGACCCGCCCGAAACCGACCTGAAAACACGCTCGACCCGCCCGAAACTTTCGGGCGGGTCAGCGCTATTTCGTCGACAGTTTCGGCGCGGGTCAGCTAGAGGGGTTGGTTGGGGATCGACTCGGACAGGAAGATCATGATCACGCCGACGCCGCTGAGGAGCACGGCGTCCACCGCGCGGTTGCGGACCGCGAGCATGCCGGCGTCCCTGCGCCGGAGCACCAGCCGCGCCACCGCTCCCAGGATCAGCGCGGCGCCGACCCACTTCACGCCGAGGCGCCAGTCGCCGGTCCAGGCGATGCCGATCCCGACACCGGTGGTGGCCAGCACCACGAGGTAGAGCAGCCCGCCGATCGTCGACGGGTGGCGACGCGGTTCGGGCTCGAGCGCCTCCTCGTCCGGGAGCGGATCGACGGGGGGCTGGTCCACTTCGGTCAACTCAGCCCCGCGCCGGTCCGGAGAGTGACTTCTCCGCCATCTCCACGATGTTCGAGAGCAGCATGGCTCGGGTCATCGGACCCACACCGCCCGGGTTCGGGGAGACCCAGCCGGCGACGTCCCAGACGTCGGGGGCCACGTCTCCGGCGAGCTTGCCCTCCACCCGGGAGACGCCGACGTCGAGGACGGCGGCACCGGGCTTGACCATGTCGCCGGTGATGATCCCCGGCACGCCGGCGGCCGCGACCACGATGTCGGCCCGGCGCGTGTGGGCGGCAAGGTCGCGGGTTCCGGTGTGGCAGAGCGTGGTGGTGGCGTTCTCGGAGCGGCGGGTCAGGAGCAGTCCCAGCGGTCGCCCCACGGTCAGGCCGCGGCCGACCACGACGACCTCGGCCCCACGGATCTCGACCTCGTGACGCCGGAGCAGCTCGATGATCCCGATCGGCGTGCAGGGCAAGGATCCGCTCTCACCGAGCACCAGCTTGCCGAGGTTGACCGGGTGGAGTCCGTCCACGTCCTTGTCGGGGTCGACCCGGGACAGCAGCGCGAACTCGTCGAGGCCGGTCGGCTGCTGCACCAGGAAGCCCGTGCAGGCCGGGTCGGCGTTCAAGGCGTCGATGACCCGCTCGACCTCCGCCTGGGTGGCAGTGGCCGGCAGGTCGACCCGGATCGACTCGATCCCGATCTCGGCGCAGTCCTTGTGCTTGGCGCCGACGTACCACCGCGAGCCGGGGTCGTCACCGACCAGCACGGTGCCGAGGCCTGGCACCACGCCCAGCTCGCGCAGCTTGGCGACCCGCTCGGTGAGCTCCGCCTTGATCGCCTCGAGCGTGGCCTTGCCGTCGAGTGTCTTGGCCGTCATGTGGTCATCCTGTCATCGTCTTGCCTGCGGTTTGCTGTCACCTCACCGGGTTTCGACACGCTCCGTCGCGGCTTCGTTCCTCAGCCGCGGTCGCTGCTCAACCACCAACGATCGCTCCGGCTTCGCCGGAGCGATCAGTGCGCGAAATGCCGGGTGCCGGTGAAGTACGTCGTCACGCCCGCGGCCCTGGCGGCGGCGATGACCTCCTCGTCGCGGATCGACCCGCCGGGCGCCACGATCGCCCGGACTCCCGCGTCGATGAGGATCTGGGGGCCGTCGGCGAACGGGAAGAACGCGTCGGAGGCGGCCACCGAGCCGGCCGCCCGCTCGCCGGCCCGGGTGACCGCGAGATGGCAGGAGTCGACCCGGTTGACCTGGCCCATCCCGACACCGACCGAGGCGCCTCCGGAGGCGAGCAGGATTGCGTTCGACTTCACTGCCCGGATCGCCCGCCAGGCGAACTCGAGGTCGGCCAGGGTCTCCTCCGACGCCGGGTCGCCGGCGACGAGGCGCCACCGGGCAGGGTCGTCGCCGGTCGGGTTGCCGTCCTTGTCCTTGCCCTCGGCGTCGAGGGCGTCACGCTGCTGGAGGAGCAGGCCGCCGGAGATGGCCCGCGACTCGCCGCCCGCGGTCGGCGGCGGGACCCGCAGCAGCCGAAGGTTCTTCTTCGTGGTCAGCACCTCGAGGGCGTCGTCGTCGAAGTCGGGCGCGAGCACCACCTCGGTGAAGATGTCCTTGACGGTCTCGGCCATCTCGCGGGTGACCGGACGGTTGGTGGCGATGATCCCGCCGTACGCCGACACCGGGTCGCAGGCGTGCGCGCGGGCGTGGACCGCCGCGATGTCCTCCTCCCCACGGCCCACCGCGATCCCGCACGGGTTGGCGTGCTTGATGATCGCGACGGTCGGCCGGTCACCATGGTCGTGGGCCGCGCGGTAGGCCGCGTCCGCGTCGACGTAGTTGTTGTAGGACATCTCCTTGCCGTGCAGCTGCTCGCCCTGCGCGAGCCCGGGCTGCGGCTGGAAGCCGTTGACGTAGAGCGCAGCCGCCTGGTGCGGGTTCTCGCCGTACCGCAGCGTGGCCTTCTTGTTCCAGGTCGCGCCCATCCAGGCGGGGAAGCCGTCGCCGCCCGAGCTGTCGCTGAGCACGTTGCCCATCCAGGAGGCGACGTGGACGTCGTACGTCGCCGTGTGGACGAAGGCCTCCGCGGCCAGCGCCTGGCGCTCGGCAAGCGTGAACCCGCCCTCTCCGGCGGCCCGGAGGATGTCGGGGTAGCGCTCCGGCGAGGTCACGATGGCGACCGACGGGTGGTTCTTGGCCGCCGCGCGCACCATCGAAGGCCCGCCGATGTCGATCTGCTCGACGCACTCGTCGGGCGATGCTCCCGACATCACCGTCTCGGTGAAGGGGTAGAGGTTGGAGACCACCAGGTCGAACGGCTCGACCCCGAGCTCGGCGAGCTGCTGGACGTGGGTGTCGAGACGGCGATCGGCGAGGATCCCCGCGTGCACCTTCGGGTGCAGCGTCTTGACCCTCCCGTCGAGACACTCGGGGAACCCGGTGAGGTCCTCCACCTTCGTCACGGGGAGTCCGAGGGACTCGATCAGGGCGGCGGACCCGCCGGTCGAGACCAGGGCCACGCCGGCGTCGTGCAGCCCCCGCACGAGGTCCTCCAGCCCGGTCTTGTCGTAGACGGAGACGAGCGCCCGCTTCAGCGGAATCCGGTCGGTCCCTGAGTTCATCTGCCGAACCGCACCTTCCTGTCGGTGATGGTGAAACCTTCGCGGGCCATCCTGCCCACGTTGTCGACGAGCATCGCGCGCTCGGCGACCTTGATCCGCTCGTGCAGCGACTCGACGTCGTCGTCATCCTCGACAGGCACGACCGTCTGGGCCACGATCGGCCCGGTGTCGACACCACCGTCGATGACGAAGAGGGTGCAGCCGGTCACCTTGACCCCGTAGTCCAGCGCCTCCTGCGGACCGCGCATCCCGGGGAAGGACGGGGAGAGCGCCGGGTGGGTGTTGACCACGCGGCCGCCGAAACGGGCGAGGAACTCCTCGCTGACCAGCTTCATGAAGCCGGCCGACACCACGAGGTCGGGCAGGTGCTCGGCGCAGGATGCGGTGAGCGCGGCGTCCCATTCCTCGCGGGTGGCGTAGTCCTTGACCCGGTGGACGAACGTCGGGATGCCGGCCCGCTCCGCACGGGCCAGGCCCTCGATCCCCTCCCGGTCGGCGCCCACGGCGACCACCCGGGCGCCGTACGACGGGTCGGCGGAGGCGTCGATGAGCGCCTGCAGGTTGGTGCCCGAGCCCGAGACAAGGACGACCAGACGCGCGGGGGTGGGTGCGGACACGCGCGGCAGTCTAGGCGCTGTCTGCGGCCGCCCGGCGAGCGGTTCGCCGCTGCCACCAGGTCATCGCCAGGCCCCCGAACAGACCGCCGATGCCGAACGTCGTGATGGCGTGGACCAGCACCTCGGAGGCGAAGGGTTCGACCGTCTGCATCCGTCCCGGACCGACCGCACCTCCGGCGATGGCCGCCAGGATCCCGAACACCACGCCGGCGAAGACACCGCCGGTGCATCCGCGGAGCCCGCCCTCCTCCCAGCGGAGGGTGGGGTGGCGCTGCTGCGCCCGCGCCGCGGCCACCGCGGCGACCAGCGGGGGCACGGCCATGAGGTACGGCGTCCAGACATTCGTCGGATCCCCGTCGGGGAGGGCGGCCAGGAGCGGGAACATCGGGAGCGGCCCGAGCGCCACCACCGTCGGCGAGACGATCGTGCCCGTGCCGACCGCGAACCCGGGCCCGAGCAGGTAGGAGCCGGAGAAGAGGACCGCGTTGGGAAGGACGAGGACGGCGGCGAGGACGAACAGGGTCGACTCACCGGCGTCCAGCCGGAGCTGGGAGAGCACGTTGACGGCGGTGCCGAGGTCGACCGCGAGCGCCGCGACGAGCAGGACGGCGGCCACCAGGAGGTGGTAGCGGACGATCGAGACGCACGCGGCCACCGTGGCCCGCACGGACACCGGCACGAACGCCGCCCAGATCGCCGCTCTTCCCGATCCGACCGCGAGCGCCGGTCCGCCCACGCAGGCGGTCAGCGCGATGACCCACAGCAGGGTCCGGCCCGTCGATGGCGCGGTCTGCGGCGTGGCCGCGAGGCTCAGGGTCACCAGCGCGACGAGCCCGTAGCCGCAGGTGAAGAATGCGATCGCCATCGGCACGGTCCAGTCCCGCTCACCGTCGGCGAGCCCGTTCGCGTCGGGGCCGTGCCCCGAGATCGAGTCGCCGACCCGCAGCCCCACGCGCCACGTGGCCCACGCGCACAGCAGGGTGAGGAAGAGCGGTACGGCGGTCACCGCGACGCCGTCGACGGAGACCCCCGAACCGTGGGCCATCAGCCAGCCCAGGGCACCCACCTGCAGGGCGTCGCGAGGCTCGCCGTGGGTGCCCGCGTCGCTGACGAACCAGCCGACGACCCCGATCGCGAGGCACACCAGCAGGACGGAGCCGGCCGCCACCACGCCTCCGAGCGTCGCGAGGAGGGCCAGGGGACGCCGATGCCGGGGATCGGAAGGGCCGTCGGCGGCGGAGAGCTCGGAGGCCCTGCCGTCGGTCGTGGAGAGCAACGAAGTCATGGCCCGGCCATCCTCTCCCCGCGGTCCGGCCGTTGCGCGGTCCCACGCCGATGTGCGCCGGGACGCCGCCTCCCGTATTTTTGGATGCGCCATGACCCCCCGACCGCGCTCCAGCCGCTCGCGCCCTTGCGGGGACCCCGAATGAAGCGAGCCGACGAGTTCGACGCGTTCTACAAGGACGCCCGCTCGCGACTGCTGCTCCAGACCTACGCGCTGACGGGTGACCTGCCGGCAGCCCGGAGCGCGGTCCGCGACTCCTTCATCGTCGCCTGGCACCACTGGCGCAAGGTCTCACGGCAGGACGACCCCGAGGTCTGGGTCCGCCCCTACGCCTGGACCCACGCACAGCGGCGCCACACCGCGCGGATCTGGCACCGGGACAAGTCCCTGGACCCTGGAGCCCGAGGCACCCTCGAAGCGCTGGCGAAGCTACCGATCGGTCAGCGCAAGGCCTTGCTGCTGACCCACCTCACCTCGCTCAGCCTGGGTGAGATCGCGGAGGAAGCGGGCATGTCCCGCGCCGAGGCCGAGAAGAAGCTCCAGCTCGCCACGGCCCAGTTCTCGGTCCACCGCAGTGTCCCCACGACCAGCATCCGGTCCCTGATCGAGGCGCTGCGCGGCCCCGTCGAGGCGTCCCACTGGCCCCGTCCGACCATCATCCGCCGAGCCGGCGCCGCCCGCCGTCGTACCCACACGGTGGTCGGTGTGGCCGCCGCGGCGGTGGCCGTGGCGCTCTCCGGCACCCTGGTCACCGACGTGGACGGTGTCACGGCGAGCCTGGACCGTGACCCGCTGGCGACCTCGACCTCGCAGACGTCCTCCTCGGGAGACCGGTCGGTGCCGGGACCGGCGGAGTTCTCCGGGGACGACCTGCTCAGCACGCACCAGGTCGAGAACTACGTGGCCGGGCGGAAGTGGCAGGAGCTCGAGACCACCGACAACACCAACGGAGACGGCCTGGTCCTGCCCTGCCAGCAGAGCCGGTACGCCGACCCACGGGGCACCGGTGCCCTGCTCCGGACCTTCCGCACCACCCCCCGCAAGGGCGGCGAGGAGGCATCGGTGTTCCAGCTCACCGAGATCTCCGAATCCGGCCGCTCTGCGCGCCGGGCCTACGACACCAGCCTGGAGTGGTACGCCGGTTGCACCGACCGGCGACTGCAGCTGATGACCACCCGCCGGGTGACCGCCGTCGGCGACTCCGGCAGCCTGCTCGTGCTGCGGTCGTTGGCCGGTCAGGGGCCGACGATGGTCGTGGGCGTCACCCGCAGCGGCTCGATCACGACCACCACGATGGCGTGGACTCCGCGA
The DNA here is from genome assembly GCA_963841625.1 of uncultured Actinomycetota bacterium. Taxonomy (GTDB): domain Bacteria; phylum Actinomycetota; class Actinomycetes; order Propionibacteriales; family Nocardioidaceae; genus Nocardioides. The sequence continues at coordinate 1,825,879 of CAWJDH010000009.1, forward strand.
GAGACCGCGCCCAGCCTGAGCCGGGCCGCCCGGCTCGCGGCGGCCGCGGTCAACGGCGTGTGCGCCCGACCGGAGGCGGGCGAGTGTGCGTCCCGCCCCGGGCTCAAGGGGTCTGCCCCGGTCCCGGTCGGGGACGCACCGGGCATGCTCGCCGAGGTCGACCTCCCGCCGGTGACCCGGGTGATGAAGCCCTGGGTCGGCACCGAGCCCCGCCGGGCCAGCGTCAACGTGGCGGCGACCGGGTGCGACAACACGGCCTTCACCGGCAAGCAGATCAGCAACAACCTGACCCGCTCGTTCGTGATCCCGGCCGCGAAGCTGCCCGCGGCCTTCGGGATCACCGAGACGGTCGGCACGCTCCGCCAGCGCCCGTGCCCAGGCGTTCGTCGCCGACGTACGGCGTGAGCTGGACGCCTGTCCCGATCGCGACAAGGGCCTGGGCACCGAGGTGACCCAGCTCGCCCACCGGCAATCGAAGGCGCGCGACCTGACCGTGTGGCGTCTGACGACCGAGCTCGACGACAGGCGCTCGGTGACCTACCTGATGGGCATCGTCCGGATGGGCACCGCCGTCGGCCAGGTCAGCTTCGTTCCCGACTCCGGCGTCACGATGGGCCCGGGTGCCTTCGTCGCCCTCGTCGAGCGCGCCGGCGAACGGCTGCCAGCCATGCCACCGCCTGCGGGCTGAGCCTTCGAAACCCGAGGCCGCCGTCAAGGCCGCCAGGGTTGGGGTGGCGAATTTTCCTTGCAGGAACCTTGTTCCACAGCCCCCCGTTACGGCCTGTTTCCGGGGCCGGAGTGTCGGTGGTCGCTGGTTGAGTAGTGCCCATGGAAGCCACCACCGCCACCGTCCCCCTCGGGGATCTGGATGCCCCGGCGGACGTGCTCGCGTTTGCGCGGCGTGAGCGTGCGGTGGCGGACCGGGCCGAGTCTCGGCTGTTGCAGGCGGCGGTGGTGTGGGCCGACCAGCATCCGGCGGAGTCGCTGGAGGCCGCCGAGGTGTTCCGCAGCTTCCGGATACGCGGGTGGGTTCGGCGACACCGCGGTCCCGCTCGCCGGGCCCGGGGCACCGCTGGTGGCGGAGTTCTCGATCGCGGAGTTCGCGGCCGCGGTCGGGCTGTCCACCGAGGCCGGCAAGCGCTACGTCGGCCACGCCCTCGAGCTGCGCTACCGACTCCCCAGGCTGTGGGCGAAGGTGACCCATGCGTGACCTGCCCGCCTGGAAGGCACGACGGGTCGCCGACGACCACCGCCGGACACGGACTGACCATGGACGCCGCTCGGCTACGTGGACCGGCACGTGGCGCCGGTGGCGCACAAGATCGGGCCGACCGTCCTGGACCGGCTGGTCGAGGAGGCGATCGCCCGGTTCATGCCCGAGACCGCGGAGGAGACCCGCCGCCGAGCCGCCGACGGGCGGCACTTCACCATCGAGCACGACCAGGTCTCCTTCGCCGGCACCTCGCTGGTCCACGGCGAGCTGGACCTGGCCGACGCCCTCGACCTGGACCAGGCGATCCGCGGCATCGCCGACCAGCTCAAGGACCCTCGGCTCCACCGAGTCCCTCGACGTACGCCGCTCGGTCGCGGCCGGCGACCTCGCTCGCCGCCAGCTCGCCCTGGACCTGCAGCCCGGAGACGCCGAGACCCACAGGACTGAGCCGAAGCGGCCGCGGCGGCCGGTCACCTTGTTCCTGCACCTGCACCAGTCGGCCATCGAGGGCGCCGGCGGGGTCGGGTCGGGTGGAGAACACCCGCAGCCCGGTCACCGTCGAGCAGATCCGGGACTGGTGCGGCCACCCCGACGCCCAGGTGGTCGTCAAGCCGGTGCTCGACCTGGCCGACCACGTCCACGTCGAGGCCTACGAGGTCCCGGACCGGATCGCCGAACCCGTCGCCCTGCGCGACCACACCTGCGTCTTCCCCTGGTGCACCCGGCCCGCCCGCCGGCTCCGAACTGATGAACATGGCTGCGACTGCGACCACGTCGTGCCGCACGGCCGGGCAGGGCCGACCTGCTCGTGCAACCTCGCGCCCCTGTGCCGGCGACACCACCGGCTCAAGACCCACGGCGGCTGGACCTACACCACCCTCGAACCCGGCACCTACCTCTGGTCGTCCCCGCACCGCTACCAGTACCTCCGCAACCACGAAGGCACCCTCGACGTCACCACCAACCTCACCGCCGACCGACGCTCACCCGCACCCCGGCCAGACGAGTAGCCACCCCGCCCCCACACCCCGCCCGACAGCCACCGCGGGCGGGGCATCGGCACGCATCCAGTCAAGGGGCTCGCATCGCACCTACGGATCCAACCGAGGCCCTCTCGGCCCGGCTTGAACGGGAGCCTCCCTCTCCAACCACGAGACGATGATCCGGGAGGCAGCGCCTCGCCTGGGTCGGATCCGCCGTCAGAGAAGACGGCAGGCCCTCGGTAGGACGGGCGGATGCCGCCATGGTCGGGCGAGCGTAGATGCCTCAACGCGGCATGTGCGGACGGCACAACGTCATGCGGATCGTCGGCTATAGCGCTCAGGACGTATGACGTCCCGGCACGCCCCCAGGGTGCGGAGTCAGTGATCGACCTGGCACGCAGGCACGAGTCAGGACCTCTCGAGGATCTCCCGCATCAGCTGCGCTGTCTCGGACGGCGTCTTGCCGACCTTGACGCCCACGGCCTCGAGGGCCTCCTTCTTCGCCGCGGCGGTGCCGGACGAGCCGGACACGATGGCGCCCGCGTGGCCCATCGTCTTGCCTTCGGGGGCGGTGAAGCCCGCCACGTAGCCGACGACCGGCTTGCTCACGTGGTCCTTGATGTAGGCCGCGGCGCGCTCCTCCGCGTCGCCGCCGATCTCACCGATCATGACGACGGCATCGGTCTCGGGATCATCCTCGAACGCGGCGAGGGCGTCGATGTGGGTGGTCCCGATGATCGGGTCGCCGCCGATGCCGATGCAGGAGGAGAAGCCGAAGTCACGCAGCTCGTACATCATCTGGTAGGTCAGGGTCCCGGACTTCGACACCAGCCCGATCCGGCCGGCCTTGGTGATGTCGGACGGGATGATCCCGGCGTTGGACTTGCCAGGGCTGATGATGCCGGGGCAGTTGGGTCCGACGATGCGGGTCTTGCCCGACGACTCGGCGTACGCGCGGAACTCCGCGGTGTCGTGGACCGGCACCCCCTCGGTGATGACGACCGCGAGTCCGATGCCGGCGTCCACCGCCTCGACCACGGCGCCCTTGGTGAAGGCGGGCGGCACGAAGAGGACCGTCACGTCGGCGCCGGTCTCCTCCATGGCATCGGCGACCGAGCCGAAGACCGGCACCGAGGTGCCGCCCTCGAAGTCGACCGTGGTGCCGGCCTTCTTGGGGTTGACCCCGCCCACGATGGTGGTGCCGGAGTCGAGCATCCGCTGGGTGTGCTTCATGCCCTCGGAGCCGGTCATGCCCTGGACGATGACCTTGCTGGAATCCGTCAGGAAGATTGCCATGTGAGTTGATCCGTCCTTGTCAGGCGTTCGCCAGCTCGGCGGCCTTGTCGGCCGCGCCGTCCATGGTGTCGACGATGGTGACCAGCGGGTGGTCGGCCTCGTCGAGGATCCGTCGGCCCTCCTCGACGTTGTTGCCGTCGAGGCGTACGACGAGGGGCTTGTTGGCCTCGTCGCCGAGCGCGTCGAGCGCCGCGACGATGCCGTTGGCCACCGCGTCGCAGGCGGTGATGCCGCCGAAGACGTTGACGAAGACCGACTTGACCTGGTCGTCACCGAGGATGATGTGCAGCCCGTCGGTCATCACCTCGGCCGATGCCCCACCGCCGATGTCGAGGAAGTTGGCCGGCTTCACGCCACCGTGGGCCTCGCCGGCGTAGGCCACGACGTCGAGGGTCGACATGACCAGGCCAGCGCCGTTGCCGATGATGCCGACGGCACCGTCGAGCTTCACGTAGTTGAGGTCCTTCTCGGCGGCCGCGAGCTCGAGTGGGTCGACGTCCTCGACCAGCTCGAAATCGGCGTGGTCCTCGTGCCTGAAGTCGGCGTTGCCGTCGAGGGACACCTTGCCGTCGAGCGCCTCGAGGCTGCCGTCACCCAGCTTCACCAGCGGGTTGACCTCGACGAGGGTCGCGTCCTCCTCGACGAAGACCTTCCACAGCTTCTTGATCATGTCGCGGGCGAGGTCGCGCACGTCCTCGGGGAAGCGGGTGGCCTCGATGATCTCGTCGACCTTGGCGTCGTCGACGCCGACGAGCGGGTCGATGGCGACCTTGGCGACCGCGTCCGGCTTCTCCTTGGCGGTCACCTCGATCTCGACGCCGCCCTCGATGGAGGCGATGCAGAGGTAGTTGCGGTTGGCCCGGTCGAGCAGGAAGGAGAAGTAGTACTCGTCGGCGATCTCCGCCGCCGGCGCAATCAGGACCCGGTGGACCGTGTGGCCCTTGATGTCCATCCCGAGGATCTCGCCGGCCTTGCTCGACCGCCTCCTGCGGGTCGCTGGCCAGCTTCACTCCGCCGGCCTTGCCGCGGCCGCCGATCTTGACCTGGGCCTTGACCACGACCTTCCCGCCGTGCTCCTCGGCTGCTGCCTCGGCGTCGGCAGCGTCGGTGATGACGGTGCCGACCGTCACGGGCACTCCGTGCTTGGCGAAGAGCTCCTTCGCCTGGTACTCCATCAGATCCACGTCTCGACCCCAGTCCTTTCAACCCAGCCTTCCGGCTGTCACAGGCTCATTCCTTGGCACCCTAGTGCCAGCCGGACCGACGCGACCACGCCGGGGCGGGCCAACTCTTGCCTAGGGTGGGTGAGGTGACGCGCACCCAGTACTACACGGCCACCTCCGCCGACGGCTTCATCGCCGACGAGCACAACTCCCTGGACTGGCTGTTCGAGGTGGGCCGTGGAGCCGAGGTCGACCCCGCCGACAGCCACGAGGCGGAGTGGGACGAGTTCATCGCCGAGGTGGGGTCGATGGCGATGGGCGCGACGACCTACGAGTGGGTCCTCGACCACGACCAGCTGCTGGAGAACCCCGAGAAGTGGCACGACTTCTACGGCGACCGGCCGGCGTTCGTCTTCACCCACCGCGACCTCCCGCCGATCCCCGGCGTCGACCTCCGGTTCGTGTCCGGCCGGGTCGCCGACGCGTACGACGACCTGGTGGCAGCCGCGTCCGGACGCAACATCTGGGTGGTCGGCGGCGGGGACCTGGTCGGCCAGTTCGACGACGCCGGCCTGCTGGACGAGATCCTGCTCAGCGTGACCCCGGTGTTCCTCGGGGCCGGTGCTCCCCTGCTGCCCCGCCGGATCACCTCCGAGCGGGTCTCCATCCGGGAGGCCCGGCAGGCCGGTCAGCGGGTCCGCATCGTGCTCGACGTACGTCGCCCGGATCAGGCCTGAGCGTCCTCGGCGAAGTGCTCGGTCACCCAGCCGGTGATCTCGCCGGTCGGCGCACCGGGGGTGAACACCTTGGCGACCCCCATCTCCTCGAGGACCGGAATGTCCTCCTCCGGGACGATCCCACCGCCGAAGACGACGATGTCCGCGGCGTCGCGCTCGGCGAGCAGCTCGATCAGCTTCCGGAAGAGCGTCATGTGCGCCCCGGACAGCACCGACAGGCCGATCAGGTCGGCGTCCTCCTGGATCGCCGTCTCGACGATCTGCTCGGGAGTCTGGTGCAGGCCCGTGTAGATGACCTCGTGACCAGCATCACGCAGCGCACGAGCCACGATCTTGGCTCCACGGTCGTGGCCGTCCAGGCCGGGCTTGGCGACGACGATGCGGATCCGTCGGGCCTGTGACTGTGACATGTGGGGCAGGTTATCCGACGCGTGACGAGGGTCACGCAGGTCGGTGCCCGGTGGCCTGAGGGGCCTGTACCCAAGTTGTTCACAATCACACCCACCAGGAGTTCCGGCTGGTCTAGGCATCCGTTAAGGTCTTGCCTCGTTGTCTCCTAGCCCCCGACCAACGGAGAACTCAAGCAATGGGTGCCCACCGAGCGCATCGTCGCGGCCCGCGCCGCGCCCCCTCGGTGAACCCGGACAACCGCTCCGTCCCGGCTCCCGCCGCGGTCGTTCCGGCCTCCCCGGCCGCCCGCTCCGACGCCCCCGGCCGGCGGAAGGCGTCCCGCCACTCCGGCCGTCGTCACCGGCTCTTCCCGGGGCTGCCCCCGCTCCCGATCGCAGTCGGGATCGCGGCGCTTGCGGTCTCGGCCGGTGGCGCGATCACCGTGGCCGATCCCGCCCTGGTCTCCGGTGACCCTCGCGTCGTCGGCGCCAGCGCCCTCAACGGGACCAGCGGGGCTGCCTCGACCAGCCTGCTCAACGACCGCACCGCGGCCGTCAGCCGCGACTCCCGCCGCGACGCCCTCGAGGACGCCGCCGACGAGAAGCTTGTCCAGCAGGCCGAGCAGCAGGCCCAGGAACGCAATGCCGCGCTGGCCAAGTTCGCCAAGCAGGCCGAGGCCCAGGCCGCCAAGATCGCGCTCAACCAGTGGGTGCTGCCGCTCGACAGCTACGAGCTGACCGCCGAGTTCGGCGACTGGGGCCTGTGGGCCAGCTACCACACCGGGCTCGACTTCAACACCGGCGAGGGCGCCCCGATCAAGGCCATCGCGAACGGCGTTGTCACCTCCGTGGGCTACGACGGGTCCTATGGCAACAAGACCGTGATCACGCTCGACGACGGCACCGAGCTGTGGTTCTGCCACCAGTCGGCGTTCGCGGTCGAGGACGGCGACGTCGTGCGCGCGGGTGAGGTGATCGGTTACGTCGGGTCCACCGGCAACACCACCGGCTCGCACCTCCACCTGGAGGTCCGGCCCGGTGCGGGCGACCCGGTGGACCCCTACGCCGCGATGCTGGTGCACGGCCTGCAGCCGTGAGCTGAGCCGCGCCAGCGGCTCCGCTCACGGGGGCAGGCCAATGGTGGTTGAGCAGCGACCGCGACCGAGCTCGCGAGGTCGCGACCGAGCGTGTCGAAACCCGGTGAGTCCGAACGCAGACCTGCACTAGAGCTTCTCGACAGGCGCATACCGCAGCAGCAACCGCTTCACACCCTCGGACCCGAAGTCGATCGACGCCACTGACTTCTCGGCCACCCCCTCCAGCGCCACCACGGTGCCCATGCCGAAGGAGTCGTGGACCACCCGGTCGCCTGGTTCCAGCGAGGGGATCTCGCGGGCGGTCTTGGCCTTCGCCGCGGCGTCGGCCTTGAGGGCGGCGGAGGAGAAGTTGCGGCGCCCCGCGGCGGTGGGCGTACCGAGCCGCGCGGCAGCGCCGCCGACCAGGTCGGGCCGGCCCCAGCGGGTCTGGGCGGCCTCGGTACGGCGCCAGTCGACGAGGTCGACCGGCATCTCGTCGAGGAACCGCGAGGCCGGGTTGTGCGCCGGGGCGCCCCACGCCGAACGGACCACCGCCCGGGAGAGGTAGAGCCGCTGCTGGGCGCGGGTGACGCCGACGTAGGCGAGGCGGCGCTCCTCCTCGAGCTCGGGCTGGTCGCCGAGGGAGCGGGAGTGCGGGAACACGCCGTCCTCGAGCCCGGTCAGGAAGACGACGGGGAACTCCAGCCCCTTGGCGGTGTGGAGGGTCATCAGCGTGACCACCCCGTCGTCCTCCTCGTCGGGGGTGTCGGGGATCTGGTCGGTGTCGGCGACGAGCGCCACCCGCTCCAGGAAGTCGGAGAGCCCAGGGGTGAGGGTGCCGGCGTCGACGTCGGTCGGGTCGGCCGAAGGCCCCGCGACGGGGTCGTCGGAGAACTCCCGGGCCACGGCCACCAGCTCGGCGAGGTTCTCCACCCGGGTCCCGTCCTGCGGGTCGTCGGAGGCCTCGAGCTCAGCGAGGTAGCCGGTGCGGTCGAGGACCGACTCGAGGATGACGTCGGCGCGCTCGCCGGCGTCGACCATCGACTGGAGCTCGTCGACGAGGCCGACGAAGCCCTCGATCGCCTTCAGCGACCGGGTGGCCAGCCCGGGGGCGTCGGCCGCCCGGCGCAGGGCCTCCCAGAACGTGATCCGGTCGCGGTCGGCCAGCGACTGCACGCACTCGACGGCCCGGTCGCCGATGCCGCGCTTGGGGGTGTTGAGCACCCGGCGCAGGGAGATCTCGTCGGCCGGGTTCACCAGCATCCGCAGGTAGGCGAGCGCGTCGCGGACCTCGCGACGCTCGTAGAACCGGACCCCGCCGACCACCTTGTAGGGCATGCCGAGCCGGATGAAGATCTCCTCGAAGACCCGTGACTGGGCGTTGGTGCGGTAGAACACCGCGACCTCGCCGGGCCGAGCGCCTCCGCTGTCGGTCAGCTTGTCGATCTCCTCGGAGACGAAGCGTGCCTCGTCGCGCTCGTCGTCGGCGACGTACCCGACGATCCGCTCGCCGTCGCCCGCCTGGGACCACAACCGCTTGGGCTTGCGGCCTCGGTTGTGGCCGATCACCGAGTTGGCGGCGTTGAGGATCGTCTGGGTGGAGCGGTAGTTCTGCTCCAGCAGGATGGTGGTGGCGTCGGGGAAGTCCTGCTCGAAGTCGAGGATGTTGCGGATGCTGGCGCCGCGGAAGGCGTAGATCGACTGGTCGGCGTCGCCGACGACCATCAGCTCGGCGGGCTCGACCCGCTCGCCGGTCTCCTCGGGGTCGTCGGCGGAGAGCTGGTGGACCAGGGCGTACTGGGCGTGGTTGGTGTCCTGGTACTCGTCGACCAGCACGTGCCGGAACCGGCGCCGGTAGGTCTCGCACACATCCGGGTGGGCCTGGAAGAGGTGCACCGTGGTCATGATCAGGTCGTCGAAGTCGAGGGCGTTGGCCTCGCGCAGACGCCGCTGGTAGAGGGTGTAGGCCGATGCGTAGGCCTCCTCGAGCCCGTTGCGGGCGTCCTTCGCCGCCTCCTCGTGGTCGCGCAGCTCGTTCTTGTGGTTGGAGACCCAGTGCAGGATCGCGTTGGGTTGGTACTGCTTGGGGTCCAGGTCGAGGTCACGGCAGACGAGGGTCATCAGGCGCTTGGAGTCGGCGGCGTCGTAGATGGAGAAGTTGGACTTGTAGCCGAAGTGGTGGATCTCCTTGCGGAGGATCCGGACGCACGCCGAGTGGAACGTGCTCACCCACATGATCCGGGCCCGCTTGCCGACCAGCGCCTCCACCCGCTCCTTCATCTCTGCGGCGGCCTTGTTGGTGAACGTGATCGCCAGGATCGAGCCCGGGTGCGCCTTGCGCTCGACGACCAGCCAGGCGATCCGCCTGGTCAGTACCCGGGTCTTGCCCGACCCGGCGCCGGCCACGACGAGCAGCGGGTGTCCGGCGTGGACGACGGCCTTGCGCTGGGGCTCGTTGAGCCCGTCGAGCAGCTCCTCGGCCGTCGGGCCGCGCCTGGTGGTGCGCGCCTCGGCCGGGATCTCGAAGTCGAGCTGGTCGGTGGCCGAGGAGCCGACGGGGTGCGGCGGTGGGGACGTACTCATCTCTCCGCCAACCCTACGTGTCCCCATCGACGTCCCCGGTGCATAGTGAGGCCATGGACGTGCTGATCGTGGGCGAGGGACCGGTGGCCGAGGCACTGACGCCGATGCTGGCCACGCTCGGCTGGGGCGCGACGACGGCGACCACCCTGGCGGACTCGGACGAGGCGATCCCCTCCGCCGACGCGGTCGTGGTCACCAGCCACCACGAGGATGTCGACGGCCCGGCGATCCGCGCGGCCCTCGCGGCCGGGACGGCGTACGTCGGCGCGATGGGGTCACGTCGCACCCAGGCCCGGCGCCGCGAGTGGCTCCTCGCCAACGGGGTCACGGAGGACGAGCTGTCGGCTCTGCACGCACCGGTCGGGCTGGACATCGGCGCTGACGGGCCCGGTGAGATCGCGGTCTCGATCCTGGCCGAGATCGTGGCCGAGCGGCGCGGGGTGGCCGCCGCCACCGTCGCCTCGATCAGCGACCGCGACGGCGCGATCCACCCCGACCAGGAGCCGGGGACGGCCTACTGCCCCGGCGGGTGACGCAGCTCAGGCGTGGACGGTCGACCAGAAGACCGCGACGCAGACGTTGGCCACGGTGAGCAGGATCAGGGCGTAGAACAGCCCGTCCGGGATCCGCGGCTTGCGCATGTTGGCCATCACCAGGATCAGCACCACCAGCCCGATCGCGAACTTCACCGCGATCTTGGTGTGGTCGACCGGATCATCGCCCGCTTCGAGCACGCCGACGAGGAGCAGCCCAGCGAGGAACGCCGTGCCGATCCCGTCGCGCATCGCGGCGTTGACCACCTTCTCGGGGGCCCGGGCCTGCACGATCAAGCCGCCGAAGAGGGCGGCGAAGCCGAGCAGGTGCAGGACGAGCAGGACCAGCCGCAGTGTCTCCATGGCGGCAGCCTACTGATCAGCCGCGTCCAGCCTTGCTCGCCGCCCGGCGCGCCGACTTCGGCGCAGGACGTACGACGAGCACCGGGCACGGAGCGTAGTGCTGGACCCGCTGCGCCGTCGACCCGACCAGCACCACGTCGCTGATCCCCCGCCCACCGGCGGCGACGACCACGAGCCCGGCCGAGAGCTGCTTGGCGGCCTTGATGATCTCGTTGGCCGGGGAGCCGCTGCGGACCTTGCGGTGCACCTTCGGACCCCAGCCCTCGAACTCGGCGGCGACCACGTCGACCGCGTTCTCGGCGGCGGCCCGGAAGGTCCCGGCCTCGGTGCCGGCCTTGCGGCCGGTCGATGTTGGACAGGTCGTCGGCGAAGGCGACCGCGGCGAGCGGGCGGATCACCGCGATCACCGAGATCTCGGTGATCTTCGTCGGGTCGCCGAACGACTTGAGGTGCTTGGCGGCGGCGAGGGACTGCTTCGAGCCGTCGGTGGCGACGATGACGTGCATGTCAGGCTCCTGTTCCGGTGGCGGTCTCGGGGTCCCCGCGCTCGGCGCCCGGCGGGCGGTTTCGCTTGCCGAAGAGGTACTCGATCAGGAACAGCACGACGCCGACGGCGACGAGGCCGGCGCACCAGACAGCGACGTGGGGTCGTCGTAGATCGACGTACCCGAGGATCGCGATGTTGCCCAGCAGGCCGACGAACAGCAGGGGCGTGTTGGCGCGGTAGGTCCGCTCCGACTCGTCGTGACCGCGCAGCTTGAGGCAGGAGACGATCACGAGCGCGTAGATGAACAGCAGGAACACCACCGTGACCAGGGACAGCCGCTCGATCAGGCTCGCCCCCTCGACGTTGGGCGCCACCGTGCCCGACCACGAGCAGCGCACACACCACGGCGGCGCTGAACAGCAGGCCGACCCACGGGCTGCGGCGGCTGGGGTGGATCTTGGCGAAGACGCCGGGCACGACGTCCTCCTTGGCCATGCCGTAGAGGATCCGCGGCTGGGTCACCACGGCGACCAGGGTGGTGTTGGTGATCGCGATCAACGCGATCACCGAGAACAGGGTGGTCATGAACTCGGTCGTTGATCGGCAGGATGCCCTTCTCGATCACCTCGAGCAGCGCGGCCGGCGAAGCGGCCAGGTCGTCGGTCGACACCGTGAGCGCCGCCGCCATCGAGACCAGCACGTAGATGACACCGGCGGTGATCATGCCGCCGATCAGGGAGCGCGGGAACGAGCGGTACGGGTCGATCGTCTCCTCCGCGACGTTGGCGGTGTTCTCGAAGCCGGTCATCGCGAAGAACGAGAGCGCGACGCCCGCGAGGATCGCCAGCGCGGGGCTGGTGCCGCTCTCGGTCTGGAACTCGGTCAGCGTCGCGAAGTCCGCGTTGCCCTCGGCGATGTACCAGATCCCGATGATCAGCACGATCATCAGGCCGGCGATCTCGACGAAGGCCATCAGCATGTTGATGACGACCGACTCGGTGATGCCGATGAAGTTGACGATGCTCAGCACCACGATGAACACCAGCGTGACCAGCAGGGCCGGCGGACCTGCCCAGAGGGTGGCGAAGTAGGCGGAGAAGCCATCCGCCAGTGCTCCGGCGGCCGCGAAGCTGGAGGACAGGAAGGAGACGGTGATCAGGAACGTCAGCGCCTTGTTGCCGAACGCCTTGTTGACGTAGAGCGCGGCGCCGGCCGCCTGGGGGTACTTCGTGACCAGCTCCGCGTACGCCGTACCGGTGATGGCCGCGACCGTGACCCCGACCGCGAAGGCGATCCAGAACGCGCCTCCCACCGCCGCGGCAACGAGGCCGATCAGCACGTAGATCCCGGACCCGAGGACGTCGCCCAGCGTGTAGAAGAAGAGCTGCGTGCCCGGTGATCGACCGTTTCAGGTCGCTTTCGTGACCAGGTTCGTCGTACGGCGTGGTGTAGGTGGTTCCTTCGGCCATGGAGGCCTCACTTCCAGTATACGCGACCAAATCCGTCCCCGTCCCATTACCGAACCGCAACCGGCGCCGGGTTGTAAAGGGCATGAATTGAGAGCTTCGGGGTAAGCCACGCTTGCTCACCCGCCTGACCGCTCGCCAGGCGACCCGGAACATTGTCATCCTTGGGTGATGCCGAGCGTGTACGAAGCCGCGGGTGGCGAGCAGGGTCTTCTTCGCCTGGCCGGCGCCTGGCACGCCCGCGTGATGGCAGACGAAGTGGTCAGCCATGCCTTCAGCCACGGCTTCCACCCCGAGCACACCCAGCGTCTCGCCGCCTACTGGACCGAGGCCCTCGGCGGGCCGGCGACCTTCTCGGAAGCGTTCGGCGACGAGACCTCGGTGGTCCGCCTCCACAGCGGCAACGGATCACACGAGGAGATGGACCAGCGGGCAATCGCCTGCTTCGACCAGGCGTTGGCAGACGTCGAGCTCGCCGGTCCGGTGCGGTCGGTCCTGCACGACTACTTCGCCTGGGTGACGACCACCAGCCTGACCCGGTACTCCGAATCGGCGGATGACGTACCGGACGGCCTGCGTCTTCCCCGTGGTCGTGGGACGGCCCCACCTGTGCCGGCTAGAGCAGCCTGCGGTCCGACGCCCACCGGGCGAGCTCGTGCCGCGAGGAGAGCTGCAGCTTCCGCAGGACGCTGGACATGTGGGTCTCGACCGTCTTGATCGAGATGAACAGCTCCTTGGCCACCTCCTTGTAGGCGTAGCCGCGGGCGATCAGCCGCATCACCTCGCGCTCCCGCTCGGTCAGCCGGTCCAGGTCCTCGTCGACGTCGGCCACCTCGATGGAGCCCGCGAACGCGTCGAGGACGAAGCCGGCCAGCCGGGGCGAGAACACCGCGTCGCCGTCGGCGACCCGCTGGATGGCCGCCACCAGCTCGGGGCCGGTGATGGTCTTGGTGACGTAGCCGCGCGCGCCGCCGCGGATCGTGCCGATCACGTCCTCGGCGGCGTCCGACACGCTGAGAGCCAAGAAGCGCGACCGTAACCCCGGACGGAGCAAACGTCGGGGACGATGCAAGCCTTCGCATCACCTCCACGCCACCGCCACCGGGCAGGTGCACGTCGAGGAGTACGACGTCGGGCCGGTGCTCGTCGACCGCGGCCACCGCGGAGTCGACGTCGGCCGCCTCGGCGACGACGTCGACCGCGCCCCCCAGCTCGGAGCGCACCCCGGCGCGGAACATCGCGTGGTCGTCGACGAGCACCACGCGGATCGGTTCAGCCATGGGATTCCTCCTGCCTCGGGAGGTGCAGCCGCACCTCGGTGCCCTCACCCGGCGTCGACAGCACCGTGCCGGTGCCGCCGTGCCGCTCCATCCGGTCGATGATGCTGTGGCGTAGTCCGTGCCGGTCGTCGGGAACCCGGTCGGGGTCGAACCCGCGGCCCCGGTCGCGGACGAACACGTCGACGGCGCGTCGGCGACACCTCGGCGTAGACGTCGATCTGGCCGGTGCCGGCGTGCTTGGCCGCGTTGGTGAACGCCTCCCGGGTGGCGTTGACGACCGGGCGCAGCGACTCGGCGAGCGCGCAGTCGCCGACGTTGACCACGTCGACCGAGACCCCGTGGCTGTCCTCGACGGCCGCGGCGACCCCACGCAGCGCACTGGCGACCGTGCTCTCGTCGGTCGCCTCGCCGGCGTACAGCCAGGACCGCAGGTCGCGCTCCTGGGACCGGGCGAGCCGCGCGACGGTGGCGCCGTCCCCGGCGTTCTTCTGGATCAGGGCCAGGGTCTGGAGCACCGAGTCGTGCAGGTGCGCGGCCAGGTCGGCCCGCTCCTGGGTGCGCACCCGCTCGGCCCGCTCGGCGGTCAGGTCGGAGGCGAGGCGGTAGATCCACGGCCCGACCACGATGGCGAGGCCGACCACGGTCAGCAGGGCGGCGATGGTGACGTCGCGCGCCATCTCGAGGGAGCCGCCGCGCAGCGCGAAGACCACGAAGGCGGAGACGATCAGGCCGATCCCGGCGGCGAGCCGGGCGTAGGCCGCCCACCCGCCGCGGCCGAGCACGGCGCGGACCGGGTCGATCCGGCCGGTGGTGTCCAGCCAGCGCTCGCGCTGCGCCTCGTCGGCCTGACGCCACAGCAGCGCGATGCCGACCAGGCCGAGGAAGAGCGGCCAGAACACCAGTCCCCGGCCGAGGACCGCCTCGAGCAGGAAGACCGCGCCGAGGCCGAGCGCGGCCAGCGCGATCGCCGGGCCGACGTCGCCGAGCCTGCGGATCCGGCCCGGACGCCGGCCGCCGCGCGTCGCGCTCTCCAGCCCGGGGGCTCCGTCCTCGAAGTGGGAGTCGGTGGGCAGCACCAGCCACAGGGCGGCGTACATCGCGATGCCGACGCCACCCAGGGCCGCGGCCACGACGAACGCGACCCGCACCCAGAGCACGGGCAGCGCGAGGTGACGGGCCAGGCCACCGGCGACGCCGCCGATGATCGGCTCCTGGCTGTCGCGGGTGGCCCGGCGCACTTCGCGCACGCCCGCAGCCGCGGGAGACGGGGCCGGGGATGGGGTCGTTGTCATGACCCAGCAATCGTCACACAGCGCGAGGGCACGAACCATGAGGTGCGACCCCGGCCCGACCCTGAGCCGTAGCCCGCGGCCGGTCGGGCAGGATCAGGGTCGTCCCCGATGGTGCACGACCCATCCGACGCGCAGGCTTGGAGCATGACCACGACACCACCCGAAGCACCCTCCGGACCGGCCGACGAGTCGGCGCCCGACGAGGGCCCCCGCGTCACCCGCGACGAGGTCCGCGACCTCGGCCGGCTCCGCCGCTCCGTCACCGACCGCAAGGTCGCCGGCGTCGCCGGCGGCCTCGCCCGGCACCTCGACGTCGACCCGCTGCTCCTGCGGGTCGCCTTCGTCGTCCTCGCCTTCTTCGGCGGCGCCGGCCTCCTGCTGTACGGCGCCTGCTGGCTGCTCGTGCCCGAGGACGGATCGGACGAGGCAGCGATCACCCTCGACGACCGCAGCCGCACGATCGCCCTGCTCGGTCGTCGGAGTGCTCGCGGCGTTCGCGCTGCTCGGCGACTCCTGGGGCGTCTTCTGGTTCCCGTGGCCGCTGGCGATCATCGCCCTGGTCGTGCTGCTGTTCGTGACCCGCAAGGACCGCCGCGCGGCGGCGCCTCCGCCGGGTTCCGGGGGCGCAGCGGTGGCCGCGACCGGCGACACCTCGACCTACGAGGGCACCACGTCCGACGGCAGCACCTGGACCTACCAGGTCGGCTCGTCGTACCGGGGCGCCGGACCCTACGAGGGCGACGTCCCGTCGTACCAGGGTCCGACGACGTCCTACGTCGCCCCCCGCGACCCGCGCCGGCGCGGACCGATCCTGTTCTGGTTCACCCTCGCGCTGATCGCGCTGGCGATCGGAATCCTGGGGATCGTCGACGTCGCCGGCGTGGCCGTGGCGACCTCGGCGTACCCGGCGCTCGCGGTCGGCATCACCGGGCTCATGCTCCTGATCGGCTCGTTCTACGGCCGGGCTGGCGGCCTGATCCTGGTCGGCCTGCTCGCGACCGCGCCCCTGGCGGCGACGACTGCCTTCGGCCAGTGGGAGGGCGAGCGGATCGTCGAGACCCCGGCGACCGCCGCCGAGGTCGAGAGCAGCTACGAGTTCGGCGCCGGTGAGATGGTGCTCGACCTCAGCGAGGTCGACGACGTCGAGGCGCTCGACGGCCGGAACATCAGCGTCGAGGGCGGGGCGGGCAGCATCGACCTGATCGTGCCCGAGGACATGGACGTCGTGATCACCGGTCGGATCGACGGTCCGGGCGCGATCACCCTGTTCGGCGAGCAGGACGGCGGGTTCGAGACGAGTTCCCGCGGACTCCACGACGCCGGAGCCGACGCCCCAAGGCTGACCATCGATGCCGACCTCGGCATCGGCGAGATCTACGCAGAGAGCGAGTGAGGACATGAACGAGCTGGACGAGCGGACGTCACCCCGTCAACATCGGCCACCTGGTGATGGGCATCGCGTTCCTCGGGCTGGTCGGCATCTGGGCCCTGGTCCAGGGCGACGTCGTCAACAACGGCGACATCCGCTGGCTCCTGCCGGTCCCGTGGGTGTTCGCAGGCGTAGCCGGGCTGCTGGCCACGACCCTCTCCGCGAGGAACCGGCACGACACCCGGCAGACAGGCTGGGTCGGGTCCAGCGACGCGGAGGACTGATCGGGCCCCATTCAATCAGGCACTGCGGTCGGCCCTGGCCAGCCAGTCAGCCAGCGCCATGACCGTGGTGTCGGGGTGGTCGGAGAAGATGCCGTCCACCCCGGCGTCGAGGAACGCCATCGCCTCGGCGTAGGCGTCGCCCTTCGCGTTCGGGTCGGCGCCACGGCGGAAGTTCGTCGCCATGAACTGGTTCTCGGCCCGCAGGGTCCACACGTGCACGAGCAGGCCGGCTTCGTGGGCGTCCGGCACCAGGTCGGACGGCTCACCGGTGGCGCGGGTAGCGGGGTCGCGGGGCAGCACGAGGTCCTTGTTGGCCCCGACCCCGTCGGCGTAGGTCGCGACCCGGGCGAGGCCCTCGGGGGTGGTGAGGTCGCGGTAGGTCCGCGGGTCGCCGGCCTTCTCGAAGTCGTACGGCGCCCCGGACGCGTCGATCAGCTGGACCAGCGGCACGCGGGTCACCCCCGCGAGCGCGCGCAGGTTGGCGGTCTCGAAGGACTGGATGAACACGCCTGACCCGGCTCGGTCGAGACCGTGCCGACGCAGCGCGGTGACCAGCGGCTCCTCGAGCGAGAGGCCGAGGCCGTCGAAGTAGCTGGGGTGCTTGGTCTCGGGGTAGACCCCGATCCGCCGCCCGGTCCGCCGCTCCTCCTGTCGGACCAGGTTCAGCACCTCGTCGAGGGTGGGCACCTCGAACATGCCGTCGTAGCGCGTGTTGTCGGGGCGCACCAGCGGCAACCGCTCCTTGGCGCGCAGCGTCTTGAGCTCGGCGAGGGTGAAGTCCTCGGTGAACCAGCCGGTCACCTGCCGACCGTCGATCGTCCTGGTGGTCTGCCGGTCGGCGAACTCGGGGTGCTCCGCGACGTCGGTGGTGCCGCCGATCTCGTTCTCGTGGCGAGCGACCAGGACGCCGTCCTTCGTGGAGACCAGGTCGGGCTCGATGTAGTCGGCGCCGAGCCGGATCGCGAGCCGGTACGACGCGAGGGTGTGCTCGGGGCGGTAGCCGGACGCGCCGCGGTGGCCGATCACGATCGGTGCCGTCGTGCGCGAGTCGTGGTGGTCGCCCGGGCGCGCGGTGGCGATCGGGGCGACAAGGGTGGCGGTCGCGGTGGCCATCAGGGCGCCTCCAACCAGGCAGCGGATGAGGGTGGAGCGGAAGGTCATGTCCCGACGGAAGCGGAGGCAGGTGACGGGGGGTCGCCCTGCAGGTGAAGGTCAGATGGCGATGATGGACACATGTCCCTCCCCCGGATCGACGGATTGCACTCCCTCCCCGCCCTGGAGCACCCCGAGCTCGTCTCACCCCGGGTGGCCGCCGCCCTCGCGTCGTGGCCGTCCGGCGGCGACGTCGCGGTCGTCGAGATCGACCCCGCCCTCGCCGACACCGCTGCCATGAGCGAGGCCTACTCGCTGTCGATGGACACCGGCGCCAACTGCGTCGTGGTCGCCGGCAAGCGCGGCGGGGAGGAGCGGGTCGCCGCGTGCGTCGTACGCGCGGACACCCGCGCCGACGTCAACAACCTGGTCAAGCGGACCCTCGACGTGCGCAAGGCGTCGTTCCTGTCGATGGAGCGGGCGGTCGAGGAGTCCGGGATGGAGTACGGCGGGATCACCCCGCTCGGGCTGCCGCCGGAGTGGCGGGTTCTCGTCGACGCCCGCGTGCCGGAGATGGAGGTGGCGATCATCGGCTCCGGCGTACGCCGCTCCAAGCTGCTGGTCTCCGGCCACCTGCTCGGCGGAGCTGCCCGGCGCCGAGGTGGTGGACGGCCTCGCCGGGTGACGTTCACCTCGCGGCCATTGCGATGACCGCTCCGGGTCGGACTGCGCCTCCACGCTGGCGGTGACGTCGCAGCCGCCCGGAAGGTACTTCCATGTCGGTCACCACCCAAGATCTCACCGTCGGGATCGCGGCCCTGGTCGCGTTCCCGCTGGCTCTCAACATCCCCGCAGCACTGGCCGGCGACGGGTCGCCGGACCCTGGCCTGCCCCAGCTCGAGCGCGGACAGGGCGGGCCGACACACCCCGTGCGGATCACGGCGCGCCCTCCCCGGTAGTCGCCGGGCCGCTCCGGGGGTGCACTATGTCCGCCATGGATGACGGCAGGAACGAGACCGAGGACGAGAAGCTCGATCGCAAGTGGGGCGACCTGTTGCAGGAGCTGCGGGTCATGCAGACCGGGGCGCAGCTGACCGCGGGCTTCCTGCTGACGCTGCCGTTCACGACGAAGTTCCCCAGCCTCGACGACTTCCAGCAGACCCTGTTCCTGGTCCTGGTCGTGGTCGCGGCCCTCACCACCGCGACCGTGATCACCCCGGTCGCCGTGCACCGGCGGATCTCCGGCGAGCACGTCAAGGAACGGCTGGTGAAGACCGCGCACCGGCTCGTGGGCGTCGGCCTGACCCTGCTGGCGGTGCTGGTGACCGGCATCGTGGTGCTGATCTTCGACGTGGTCGTGGACCGCACGACTGCTCTCGTGGTGGGGGGAGTGGTTGCCGTGATCCTTGCCGGACTCCTGGTCGCCCTGCCGCTGAGGCTGGTGGCCCCGACCGACTGAGCTCGACCGGGCCGAAAACCGGTCGCCGGTGTCGGCACTGGTCCGTACCGTTGGACGGGTGCGCAACCTCCCCCTCGACCACCCAGGAACCGCCGACCACCGGTCGCCGGGCCGCTACCTGTGGTGGTTGGCCAAGGGGCAGTGGCGCACCCTGGTGCTGGGCATGGTCTTCGGCATCATCTGGATGAGCACCCAGGCCGTGATGCCCTTCGTGCTCGGCCGGGCGATCGACCGCGGGGTCGCCGCTCAGGACTCCGCCGAGCTGCTGAAGTGGGCCGGGCTGCTGTTCGCGATCGGCCTGGTGCAGGCAGGGGCCGGGATCATGCGGCACCGGTTCGCCGTGACCAACTGGCTGACCTCTGCCTACCGGACGGTCCAGCTGGTCGGCCGACAGGCGGTGCACCTCGGCGGCACCCTGCCCCGCAAGGTCTCGACCGGCGAGGTCGTCGCGATCGGCACCAACGATCTCTCCCACATCGGCAACGTCATGGATGTGACCGCCCGGTTCGCAGGCGCGATCGTGTCCTTCCTGCTGGTGTCGGTGATCCTGCTGAGCACGTCGGTGACCCTCGGCCTCGTGGTCCTGCTCGGCGTGCCCGCCCTGATGCTCCTGATCGGCCCGATCCTGAGCCCGCTCCAGCGCCGCAGCGCCCACCAGCGCCACCTGATGGGCGAGCTCTCCAACACCGCCAGCGACATCGTGAGCGGACTGCGGGTGCTGCGCGGGATCGGCGGTGAGCAGGTCTTCCACGACCGCTACCGCCGCGAGTCGCAGACCACCCGCCGTGCCGGGGTGGACGTCGCCCGGCTCCAGTCGGTGCTCGACGCCCTGCAGGTCTTCCTGCCGGGAGTGTTCGTCGTGCTCGTGGTGTGGCTGGGTGCGCGCTCCGCCGTGGCCGGAGCCATCACGGCCGGGGAGCTGGTCGCCTTCTACGGCTACTCGGCGTTCCTGATGATCCCGCTGCGGACCGCGACGGAGTACGCCAACAAGCTGATCCGAGGGCGGGTGGCGGCCACCCGGGTGTGCCGTTTGCTGGTGCTGACCCCCGACCACACCGA
This sequence comes from uncultured Actinomycetota bacterium, assembly GCA_963841625.1. Lineage (GTDB taxonomy): Bacteria > Actinomycetota > Actinomycetes > Propionibacteriales > Nocardioidaceae > Nocardioides. Next base: position 1,846,003 of record CAWJDH010000009.1, read on the forward strand.
CCCCGAGACGGTGGCACCGTCTCCTCCGATCGGCTCCGACCTGGTCGACCTGCGCTCGGGTCTGCACGTGCGCGCCGGCCTGCTGACCGCGGTTGTCGCCGACCAGCCCGACGAGTCCGCGGCACTTGCCGACCGGCTCGGGATGTGCGCCCCGGTCGTCGACGACGACGTACGGCTGGGCGGCGTGCCCCTCCCGGCACTGGCCCGCGCCGAGGTGCGCGAGCGGATCGTGGTCTCCGACACCGGCGCCACGTTCTTCTCCGGGCGCCTCGGCGACCGCCTCGACGTCCGGGGCCGCGGCGGCCTCGAGCAGGCCCTCGACACGGCGTCGGCCGACGACATCTTCGACGCCATCGACGACGGTCTCGACACGATCGTCGCCGAGCGCGGCCGGACCTTCTCCGGCGGGCAGCGGCAGCGGCTGATCCTGGCCCGGGCCCTGACCAGCGACCCCGAGATCCTGGTCCTGGTCGAGCCGACCTCCGCCGTCGACGCCCACACCGAGGCCCGGATCGCGTCCCGGCTGCGGGCCCACCGCGCCGGCCGGACCACCGTGGTCACCTCGAGCAGCCCGCTGGTGCTCGACGCGGTCGACGAGGTGGCGTTCCTGCGCGGCGGACGCGTGGTCGCCGTGGGCACCCACGCGGACCTGCTGGACCGCGACCCGGCCTACCGGGCACTGGTGACCCGCGAGGTCGAGCAGCCAGAGGGGGCACTGCGATGAACACGATGCTTCCGGTCGCCGACGGTCGGTCGGTGCGTCGCTACGCCACGCGGATCGCACGGCACCACCCGCGGCTGCTGTGGGGTGCGCTGGCGCTGCACGTGGGTGCCGCGCTGGCTGCGCTGGCTGCCCCGCGCCTGCTGGGAGACCTGGTCGAGGCGGTCGAGGACGGCACCACGGTCGGTCACGTCGACCGGATCATCCTCATCCTGGCTGGGTTCCTGCTGGTCGGGACCGTGCTCACCCGGTTCGCCCGCTACACCAGCCAGGTCCTCGGCGAGCAGGTGCTGGCCGAGCTCCGCGAGGACTTCGTCGGCAACGCGCTCGCGCTGCCGGTCGGGGTCGTCGAGTCCGCGGGCTCGGGTGACCTGTTGACCCGCACCAGCCGCGACGTCGACCAGCTCGGCTGGTCGGTGCGATGGGCGCTGCCCGAGTGGACGATCGCGGTGGTGTCCGCGGTGCTGACCTTCGCGGCAGCCCTGTCCGTCGGCTGGTGGGTCGCGCTGCCCTGCCTGCTCGGGGTGCCGCCGCTCGTGATCGGGCTGCGCTGGTACCTCGCCCGCGCCAAGGACGGCTACCTCCGCGAGAGTGCGTCGTACTCCGTGATCAACGCGACCCTGACCGAGACCGTCGAAGGGCGCCCGCACGGTCGAGGCGCTGGGGATCGGCGAGGAGCGGATCGGGCAGATCGACGAGGACATCAAGGAGTCGTACGACGCCGAGAAGTACACGCTCTTCCTCCGCACCGTGTTCTTCCCCAACATGGAGATCGCCTACCTGATCCCGACGGTGCTGACGCTGCTGTTCGGGGGCTGGCTCTACACGCAGGGGTCGGTGTCGCTCGGCGACGTCACCGCGGCGACGCTCTACGTGCAGATGCTGATCGACCCGGTGGACCGGATCGTGTCGATCCTCGACGAGCTGCAGATGGGCGCCGCCTCGCTGGCCCGGCTGCTCGGGGTGGCGCAGGTGCCCGACGACCGTGAGGTTTCCGGCGCGGAGCCGCTGGACGAGAAGCTCGAGGCCACCGACGTGCGGTTCTCCTACGTCGACGGCCGCGACGTGCTGCACGGTGTCGACCTCGACGTCGGGGTGGGCGAGCGGATCGCGATGGTCGGGCCGTCCGGCGCCGGCAAGTCGACCCTGGGCCGGCTGCTGGCCGGGATCCACCCGCCGCGGACCGGCTCGGTCACCGTCGGCGGCGTCGGCCTGGTCGAGCTGCCGCTCGGCGACCTGCGCGGCCACGTGGCGCTGGTGACCCAGGAGCACCACGTGTTCGTGGGCACGCTCCGCGAGAACCTCGCCCTCGCCGCCCCTCCCGGTGCTGGGGACGACGAGATCCGGGCCGCGCTCGACGCGGTCGACGCCCTGGAGTGGGTCGGCCTGCTGCCGTCCGGGCTCGACACGATGGTGGGGTCCGGCGGCCGGGCGTTGACCGCCGCCCAGGCCCAGCAGATCGCGCTGGCGCGGTTGGTCCTGGCCGACCCGCACACGCTGGTCCTGGACGAGGCGACGTCGCTGATCGATCCCCGGGCCGCTCGCCACCTGGAGCGCTCGCTGGCGGCCGTGCTGCACGGGCGGACCGTGATCGCCATCGCACACCGGCTGTTCTCCGCGCACGACGCGGACCGGGTCGCAGTGGTCGAGGACGGCGTGATCTCGGAGTTCGGCTCACACGACGAGCTGGTCTCCACCGGTGGGTCCTACGCCGCGCTCTGGGACTCCTGGAACGGCCACCGCTGACGTGTGGTTGATCCGGTGCAGGGGGTGCACCGGGTCAACCACACTCGCGTAGTCCAGTGGGAAGTGGTCGTGCTCGTGGCGACACGCAGCGACCTGCCACTCGGCGCGTCTCCAGGTCCGCTGGCCCACGGCGCCGTGGTGCCTCAGACGCCGGAGATGCGGATGCCGGACTGGGTCTTGTAGGCCTTGTTGATCGAGATCAGCACCGCGGTCAGCGGCTCCAGCTGGCGGGCCAGCCGCAGCTTGCCGGCGTCGATGCCGTCGCGTCCGGTGACGCAGCGGGCCAGCTCGATGGCCACCGCCTTGCCCTCGGCCGAGTCGCCGCAGACCAGGACGTCCTCGTGGTCGAGGAACTCCTCGTCCGACCACAGGTTCTTCGCCGACACGTGGTGGAAGGCGCCGACCACGGTCGCATCGGGGGCGATCCGCTGGGCCGACTCGGCCGCTGAGCCTTCACCACCGTCGATCACCCGGCCGTGGGGGCCCTGCTTGTCGAAGGCGAGGGGGTTCACGCAGGAGATGACCGTCTTGCCCGCGAGCGGGAGGGTGGCGACCAGCTCGTCGTGGCCGTCGTACGGCACCGCGAGCAGCACGACGTCGGCCTCGCTGCAGGCGTCGGCGTTGGCCGCGCCGGTCACCTGGGCGTCGGACAGACGGGCGTTGACCTCGTCGGCGGCGGCGTGCGCCTTCTCGGCGGCCCGCGACCCGAGCACCACCGTGTGGCCGTGCCTCGCGAAGCGGTAGCCGAGGCCCTTGCCCTGCGGGCCGGTGCCGCCGATCACTGCGATCCGGAACGTGTTCTCCAACGGGGTCTCCTCGTGTCTCGCCACCCGGTCATCCTGCTACCGTGACAGTGATCCTGTCACAGTTGGGACAGCCAGCCGAACCCGCACCGGAGGACCCCGTGAAGCTCTCGATGCCACTGATGTACGCAGGCAACCCGCGCGAGGCGGCCGACCAGGTGACCGCGTTGGAGCAGGCGGGCCTGGACACGGTCTGGGTGGCGGAGGCGTACGGCTTCGACTCCCCCACGCTCATGGGTTACCTGGCGGCGAAGACCGAGCGGGTCGAGATCGGCGCCGCGATCCTCAACATCTACTCCCGCACCCCCGGCGCGCTGCTGCAGACTGCCGCCGGGCTCGACAACGTCTCCCAGGGGCGCGCGATCATCGGCCTGGGCGCCTCCGGTCCGCAGGTGATCGAGGGCTTCCACGGCGTCCCCTACGACAAGCCGGTGACCCGCACGAGAGAGATCATCGACATCCTGCGCCGCGGCATGCGTCGTGAGTCGCTCACCAGCGACGGCCTCTACAAGCTGCCGCTGCCCGCCGACCAGGGGCTCGGCCTCGGCAAGCCGCTGAAGCTGCTCACGAAGCCCGAACGTCGCGAGGTGCCGATCTACATCGCAGCCCTGGGTCCCAAGTCGGTCGCGGGGGTTGCGGAGTACGCCGACGGCTGGCTGCCGATCCTGTTCCACCCCGAGAAGGCCGACCAGGTATGGGGCGAGGCGCTCGCGAAGGGGACCAAGCAACGCCCGGAGGGACTGGCGCCGCTGGAGATCTCCACCGGTGGGATGGTCGCCATCGGCGAGGGCGAGGACACCAAGGCGCTGCTCGACTTCGCCCGCCCGGTCTTCGCCCTCTACGTCGGCGGCATGGGCGCCCGGGGCAAGAACTTCTACAACGACCTGGCCTGCCAGTACGGCTACGAGAAGGAGGCCAAGGAGATCCAGGACCTCTACCTCGACGGCCACAAGAGGGACGCCGAGGCGAAGGTGCCGCTGGAGTGGCTCGAGGCGGCGAACCTGGTCGGCCCGGAGTCCTACGTGAAGGAGCGGATCGCCGCCTTCCGCGAGGCCGGGGTCACCAACCTGCAGCTCACGCCCGCGACCGAGGACCCGGCGGCCACCATCGCGCAGATCAAGGAATGGGTCTCCTGATGCCCGACAGGCCGTCGATCTACACCCAGGAGCACGAGGACTTCCGCGCCACGGTCCGCGAGTTCCTGGAGCGCGAGGTCGTCCCCCACCACGACCAGTGGGAGAAGGACGGCCAGGTCAGCCGCGAGGTCTGGACCAAGGCCGGGGCGCAGGGGCTGCTCTGCTTCGACGTCGACGAGGAGTACGGCGGCGCCGGGGTGAAGGACTTCCGCTACAACATGGTCGTCGCCGAGGAGATCAGCCGGGTCGGCGCCAGTGGACTCGGCTTCCCCGTGCACACCGACGTGATCGTCCCCTACCTCAGCTCGCTGGGCACCGACGAGCAGAAGCGGCGCTGGCTCCCAGGGGTGGTGAGCGGCGAGCTGATCTCGGCGATCGCGATGACCGAGCCCGGCGCGGGCAGCGACCTCCAGGGGATCCGCACCAGCGCGGTCGACAAGGGCGACCACTACGTCCTGAACGGGTCCAAGACCTTCATCAGCAACGGCATCATGTCGGACCTCGTGATCGTGGTCGCGCGGACCAACCCCGAGGCCGGCCACCAGGGCATCAGCCTGCTGGTCGTCGAGCGGGGCATGGAGGGCTTCGAGCGCGGCCGCAACCTGGAGAAGGTCGGCCTCAAGGCGCAGGACACCGCCGAGCTCTTCTTCGACAACGTGCAGGTGCCGAAGGAGAACCTGCTCGGCGAGGAGGGCTCCGGCTTCATCTCGCTGATGAACAACCTGCCGCAGGAGCGGGTCTCGATCGCCGCGATCGCGGTGGCTGCCTGCGAGCACATCCTGCAGCTCTGCCTGGACTACGCGAAGGAGCGTGAGGCATTCGGCCGCCCGATCGGCAAGTTCCAGCACAACCGGTTCCTGCTCGCCGAGATGGCCACCGAGGTCCACATCGCGCGGGTCTTCGTCAACGACTGCGTGCTGAAGCTCAACGCGGGAGAGGTCGACACCTCGCTGGCGTCGATGGCCAAGTGGTGGACGACCGAGCTGCAGAAGAAGCTGGTGGACCAGGCCGTGCAGCTGCACGGCGGCTACGGCTACATGATGGAGTACCCCGTCGCCCGGGCCTTCGTCGACAGCCGGATCCAGACGATCTACGGCGGGACCACCGAGGTCCAGAAGGAGATCATCGGGCGGATGCTCGGCTTCTAGTTGTACTCGGCTGATCGGCGGTCGGCCTCCGGTGGTTGAGGTGCGAGGAGCGCCAGCGACGAGCCTCGAAAACCCCGGAACTTCTGCAGGGCGGTAACCGCGTCGGTCCGAGCCCTGCACATCTCACGAGGTTTCGAGGCTCGGGCCCTGACGGCCTCGCACCTCAACCACCGGAGCAGCCTGGGAGCTGACGGCTCGCACCTCAACCACCGGCAGGGGTTCCGTCGGCCGTCGGTGTCCACGAAGATCGCGGGTGAGACCCCCCAGCCCAGGAGCGACCCGATGACCACCGACGTACTCGCCACGCGCGCCGAGATCGAGCAGCAGATCGCCGGCAAGACCTTGGTGGACGCTCTCGCCGAGACCGTCGGGAGGTACGCCGGCGAGCCGGCGTACTCCGACAAGCACGACGTCCCCGAGGGCGAGACCTGGCGCACCCTCACCTGGACCGAGGTCCGCGAGCGGGCGCTCGACGTCGCCGCCGGCCTGGTCGACCTCGGCGTGCAACCCGGCGACACGGTCGCGATCATGGCGACCAACCGGATCGAGCACGTCCTCGCCGACATCGGCGCCGTGCACGCAGCGGCCACGCCGATGTCGATCTACAACACGCTCTCGCCCGAGCAGGTCGCCTACGTCGCGGGCCACGCCGAGCCGACCGTCGCGTTCCTCGAGAACGGCGACCACCTCGCCCGCTGGCAGAAGGCGATCGACGCGTCCGGGAGCCTGCGCAAGGTGGTCGTGATCAATGACGCGGACAAGCCGGAAGGTGACCTCTACACGACCTGGGACGACCTGCTGGCTGCCGGGGCGGCGTACCGCCGGGACCACGGCGACGAGGTCGAGGCGCGGCCGGACGCCCTGACGCCGGAGTCGCCGGCGACGATCCTCTACACGTCGGGGACGACCGGAAACCCCAAGGGCGTGGTGCTCACCCACCACAACGTGCTCTACGAAGGCGTGAGCACGATCGCGGCCGCCGGCCTCGAGGGGCCGCAGCGCGCGATCAGCTACCTGCCGTTCGCCCACATCGCCGAGCGCACCCTGGGCATCTACATCCCCCAGCTCCAGGGCAGCCACATCCACGCCATCGGCGACCCGGCCGAGCTGCTCGGCGCCCTGGGCGAGGTGCACCCGACGGCGTTCTTCGGGGTGCCGCGGGTGTGGGAGAAGATCAAGACCGGGCTGTCGGCCAAGCTCGCCGCCGACGACAACCCCGACAACGTCAAGCTGGTCCAGGACTCCATGGCAGCCGGCCTGGCCTGGGTGCAGGCCCAGGAGACCGGCGGCACCATGACCCCGGAGATCGAGGAGGCCTACCGCAAGGCCGACGAGGCGATCCTCGGGCTTCCTCAAGCTGCTGCTCGGGTCTCGACCAGGTCACCTGGGCGGCCTCCGCCGCGGCGCCGATGCCGATCGAGGTCGCCAAGTTCATGGCCGGACTGGGCCTGAAGGTCTACGACGTCTACGGGATGACCGAGACCTGCGGCGCGGTGACGGCCTGCGGCCCCGACGGCTTCAAGCTCGGCACGGTCGGGCGGGCCACGCCGGGCATGGAGGTGACCCTCGCCGAGGACGGCGAGATCCTGATCCGCGGGCCGGTGAACACCCCGGGCTACTACAAGCAGGAGGACGCCACCCGCGTCCTGATCGACGAGGACGGCTGGGTCCACAGCGGCGACATCGGCACCATGGACGAGGACGGGTTCATCGCGGTGGTGGACCGCAAGAAGGAGCTGATCATCACCTCCAACGGCAAGAACATCGCGCCCTCGAACATCGAGAACTACCTCAAGGAGTCGCCCATCGTCGGGCACGCGATGGCCGTCGGCGACAACAGGCCGTACGTCGTCGCCGTACTCACCCTGGACGGCGAGATCGCCCCGCTGGTCGCCGGCGAAGATCGGCGTCGGGTTCACCGACCTCGCCGACCTGGCCGCGAAGCCGGAGATCCGGGCCATGGCCCAGGAGGCGGTGGACAAGGCCAACGACAGGCTCTCCCGGCCCGAGCAGATCAAGGCGTTCGAGCTGCTTCCCGTCGAGTGGACCGCGGAGTCCGAGGAGCTCACGCCGACGCTGAAGCTGAAGCGGCGGGTTGTGAACACGAAGTACGCTGACGTGCTGGACGGCCTCTACTCCTGAACGGCGCGATGAATTTCGGGGTCAGGACCCGGTCAGATCGGGGGGAAACCCTGATGCCGACTGTCCCCGCCTCGTGATGGAGTTCTCCCATGCATCGTCAGATCGCCGGCAGGCTGACCGGCCCCGTCACCAAGTGGTTCGTCGTCGGCTTCTGGTCCTCGCGGTCGCCGGCCTGGGCTACTTCGGCTCCAAGCTCACGCGAGGTCCAGAACAACGAGGCCTCCTCGCTGGCTGCCCGCCACGCGCCGAGTCGACCCGGGCGCTCGAGAAGCTCGAGCCTTCCAGGACCCCAACGCCATCCCCACGGTCGTCGTCTACGAGCGCGAGGCCGGGCTCACCGAGGCCGACATCGCGGCAGGCGACCGGCCCAGGCGTCGCCGAGATCTCCGGGCGATGGACGGCGTGCGAGGGCCAGGTGCTGACGCCCGGGCAGCCGATCCCGCTGCGTCGAGCGACGGTGAGGCGGCGCAGATCGATCGTCACGTTCAACTTCGGCAGCAACGGCTGGGAGGACATGCCCGCCGCCGCCGACGAGCTGCGCGAGATCGCCCAGATCGACGGCGTCGACGGTCCACATCGCCGGCTCCGGCGGTCAGGCCGCCGACTCCGCCGAGGCCTTCGCCGGGCATCGACAGCACACCTCCTCCTGGCCACCCTCGGCGTGGTCATCGTGATCCTGCTGTTCACCTACCGCAGCCCGGTGCTGTGGATCCTGCCGATCTTCTCGCGTGGTCGTCGCCTACGTCATCACGACCCGGGCGTGGTCTACTTCCTGGCCAAGTACGCCGACCTGACCGTCAACGGGCAGAGCCAGGCCATCCTGAGCATCCTGGTGATCGGCGCCGGCACCGACTACGCCCTGCTGCTCGTGGCTCGCTACCGCGAGGAGCTGCGCCGCCACGAGGACCGACACGAGGCGATGGCGTTCGCCCTGCACCGTGCGGCCCCCGCGATCCTCGCCAGCGCCGCGACCGTCGCGCTCGGCATGCTCTGCCTGCTGTTCGCCGACATGAACTCCACCGCCGGCCTCGGCCCGGTCAACGCCGTCGGCGATCGCGGTCACGCTCCTGGTGATGGTGACCCTGCTGCCCGCCCTGCTGGTGATCTGCGGCCGCTGGGTCTTCTGGCCGAAGCGGCCCCCGCTTCGGCTCGCGCCGAGCCCACCAGCACCGGCATCTGGGCCAAGGTCGGCACGCCGGATCGCTGTGCGTCCCGCGCGCGGTCTGGGTGGTCACCGGCGGTCTGCTGCTGGTGGCCTGCCTCGGCCTGTTCCGCCTCGACGCCAACGGGCTGTCCACCGACGAGCACCTACACCAAGGAGTTCGAGGTCGGTCGACGGGCCAGAAGGTCCTCGAGCCGACCACGGCCTGGTCGACGACTTCCAACACCGATCATGGTGGTGGCCGACGCCGGCAGCGCGGGAGCCGTCGCGGCACGCGATCGCCGAGGTCGACGGTCTCGGTGCAGGTCTCCAAGCCGGTGACCCAGGACGGTGTCGCGCTTCGTCCAGGCGCCGCGATCCCCGGTGACCCGCCTCGACAGGCGGCCTTCGACAAGGTCGAGGACGTCCGCGACGCCGTCCAGCGAGGTCGACGGCGCGGACGCCCTGGTGGGCGGCTTCTCGGCGATCTACCTCGACACCAAGATCGCCTCCGACCGCGACAACTCGTGATCATCCCGATCGTGCTGCTGGTGGTCTTCCTGATCCTGGTGACTGCTCCTGCGGGCCCTGGTCTCGCCGCTGCTGCTGATCGGGACGGTGGTGCTGTCGTTCGGTGCCGCGCTGGGCATCTCGGCCCTGATCTTCGAGTACGTCTTCGGTTGTTCGCGGACGCTGGCCGACTCAGCCGGGTAGACTGGTCCCGCTGTTCGCGTTCGTCTTCCTGGTCGCTCTGGGCATCGACTACAACATCTTCCTGATGACCCGGGTCCGCGAGGAGACCATGACCCGCGGCACCCGGCGAGGGTCGCTGGTGGCCCTGACGTCCACTGGTGGCGTGATCACGTCGGCCGGGACTGGTGCTGGCGGCGACGTTCCTGGTGCTCGGCTCGCTGCCGCTGGTCTTCCTGGCCGAGCTGGGCGTGGCGGTGGCGCTGGGCGTCCTGCTGGACACGATGATCGTCCGCTCGGTGCTGGTGACGGCGCTCAACCTCGACCTCGGCGGCAAGATCTGGTGGCCGAGCCGGCTCGACCGGCCCGCGCCGGCCGCCGATCCCGAGCCCGACCCGGAGCCGGAGCGCGTCAACGCCTGATGGGGCAGGGCGCGTGCGTGGGATGACCCCCGCGGGCGCGCGATGGGCCGCAGCTCTGGTGCACGCGATCCGCTGCCGGACGGTGCCGACCTGTGCTGCACTTGGACCATGCACCGCCGGATCGCAGGCCGGCTGACCGGGCCCGTCAGCAAGTGGGCCGTCCTCGTGCTGTGGCTGCTGGTGGCCGGAGGGTCGCATGCGTTCGCGGTCCAGCTCACCGACGTGCAGAACAACGAGCTGGCAACCCGGCTGCCTGCGAGCGCCGAGTCCACCCGGGCGCTGGACAAGCTCGCGCACTTCCGGGACCCCGATGCCCTCCCCACCATCGTCGTCCACGAGGCACAGGCCGGACGGCTGACCAACGAGCAGTACGAGACGATCGCCTCCCAGAAGGATGAGTTCGCCAAGCTGGGCGGCGTCCAGGGCGACGTCTCCGGGCCGTTCCCCTCCGAGGACAGGCAGGCCGCGCAGACCCTGGTGACCTTCAACTTCGGTCCCAACGGCTGGAAGGACATGCCCGCCGCCACCGAGCAGCTCCGGGACGTCGCGGCGATGGAGGGGGTCTCCGTCCACATCGCGGGCGCCGGCGGCACGGCCGCCGACTCCGCCAAGGCCTACTCCGGCCTCGACACCACGCTGCTGTTCGCCACCCTCGGGGTCGTCGTCCTGCTGCTCCTCCTCACCTATCGAAGTCCGGTGCTCTGGATCCTGCCGATCGTCAGCGCCGTCGTCGCGCTCTACACCGCCGAGGCGCTCATCTACTTCCTGGCGAAGTACGCCGGCCTCACGGTCACCGGCGAGAGCCATGGCATCCTCACCGTGCTCGTGATCGGGGCTGGCACCGACTACGCCTTGCTGCTGTTGGCCCGCTTCCGCGAGGAGCTGCGCCGCCACGAGGACCGGCACGAAGCCATGACGTTCGCGCTGCACCGGGCGACGCCGGCGATCCTGGCCAGCGCCGCGACCGTGGTGCTCGGCATGCTGTGCCTGTCATTGGCCGACCTCAACTCCACCGCTGCGCTCGGCCCGGTCCTCGCCATCGGCGTCGCCGTCACCTTCCTGGTGATGGTCACGCTGCTCCCGGCGCTGCTGGTCATCCTCGGTCGCTGGATCTTCTGGCCGAGGGACCGGCCTTCGGCTCGCGCGAGCCCACCTCGTCCGGCTTCTGGGCACGGGTCGGCCTCATGATCGCTCCGCGGGCCCGGATGGTCTGGATCGGCACCGCGGCAGTCCTCGCGGTGGCCTGTCTCGGGCTCTTCCAGCTCGACGCGACCGGACTGTCGTCGGAGGAGCAGTACACCCAGAAGTACGACTCCGTCGTCGGCCAGGAGGTCCTTGCCGAGCACGGGCTCGCCAACAACTCGACCCCGATCCTGGTGGTGGCCGACGTCGGGCAGTCCTTCGAGGTGGCCGCCGCGATGGAAGACGTGGAGGGGCTTGGTGAACCGACCGGCCCCCAGATCCACGGGGGCATCGGCCTGGTCACCGCACCGATCACGACCGACGTGGCTTCCCAGGCGTCGTTCACCACCGTTCGCGACGTGCGCGAGGTCGTGCACGCCGTCCCAGGTGCGAACGCCCAGGTGGGCGGCGGGGCCCCGAGCCTCCTCGACATCGAGACCGCGTCGGCGCGCGACAACGTCGGTGGTCATCCCGATCGTGCTCCTGGTGGTGCTCCTGATCCTGACGCTGCTGCTGCGGGCCCTGGTGGCGCCGTTGCTCCTGGTCGGGACGGTGGTGCTCTCGTTCGGCGCAGCGCTGGGCCTCTCGGCGCTGATCTTCCAGCACGTCTTCGGCTTCGACCATGCCGACCCGGCGTTCCCGCTGTTCGTGTTCGTCTTCCTGGTCGCCCTCGGCATCGACTACAACATCTTCCTGATGACCCGGGTGCGGGAGGAGGCCCGCGAGCGCGGGACGCGACAGGGCTCGCTGGTTGCGCTGTCGGCGACCGGAGGTGTCATCACCTCTGCCGGGCTGGTGCTCGCGGCCACGTTCGTCGTCCTCGGCACCATGCCGCACGTCTTCTTCGTCCAGCTGGCCACCGCCGTCGCGCTCGGCGTCCTGCTGGACACGATGATCGTCCGCTCCGTGCTGGTGACGGCGCTCAACCTCGACCTCGGCGACAGGATCTGGTGGCCGAGCCAGCTCGACCGGCCCGCACCATCTGCCAAGACGCAGCGGAGTCGGAGGCGGAGCGTGTCCGTGAGGTGATCCCGCGGACGCGCCTCTTGTCGTCCTTGGGAGACTGGCCCGCATGGACCAGGTGGACCGCGATCCGACCGGTCAGGCGAACCCGGCACAGATCCGGCGGTCCCTGGCCCGCGCCGAGCGGGGCGCCGCCCTCGACCTCACCGAGGCCACCGCGCTGCTGGCGGCGCGCGGAGATCAGCTCGACCGTCTCTGCGTCGCCGCGGCCCGCGTGCGCGACGTCGGCCTCCGGGCCGCCGGGCGTCCCGGAATCGTCACCTACTCCCCCAAGGTCTTCATCCCGGTGACCCGGCTCTGCCGGGACCGGTGCCACTACTGCACGTTCGTCACCACGCCCGGCCACCTCGCCCGGGCCGCCAACGGGCGCAGGCGCCGTACCTCTCGCCGGACGAGATCCTCGACATCGCCCGCCGGGGCGCCGACCTGGGCTGCCTCGAGGCGCTCTTCACCCTGGGCGACCGCCCCGAGGACCGCTGGCCCGAGGCGCGGGCCTGGCTCGACGAGCAGGGCTACGACTCGACGCTCGCCTATGTCCGGGCGATGGCGATCCGGGTGCTTGAGGAGACCGGCCTGCTGCCCCACCTCAATCCCGGCGTCATGTCGTGGGAGGAGATGAACCGGCTCAAGCCGGTGGCCCCCTCGATGGGGATGATGCTCGAGACCACCTCACGTCGGCTCTTCGAGGAGAAGGGCGAGGCCCACTTCGGGTCGCCGGACAAGGACCCGGCCGTCCGGCTGCGGGTGCTGGAGGACGCGGGCCGGCTCTCTGTCCCGTTCACCACCGGGCTGCTGGTCGGCATCGGCGAGACTCTGGCCGAACGCGCCGACACGATCTTCGCGATCCGGGCGTCGGCGCGGCGCTTCGGCGCGTTGCAGGAGGTCATCGTCCAGAACTTCCGGGCCAAGCCGGAGACGGCGATGCGGCACGCCGATGACCTCGGGCTTGATGAGTTCCGAGCCACGATCGCGGTGACCCGGCTGGTGCTCGGTCCGAAGATGCGCGTGCAGGCGCCGCCGAACCTCGTCGACACTGCGCCTGACTCCGGCGAGTGCCGGTCACTGCTCGACGCCGGGATCGACGACTGGGGCGGGGTCTCCCCGCTCACCCCCGACCACGTCAACCCCGAACGGCCCTGGCCCTCGCTCGAGCGGCTACGGGCGATCACCACCGAGAGCGGCTTCGAGCTGCGGCCGCGGCTCACCGTCCATCCTGAGTACGTCGCGGCGGGTGAGCCGTGGCTGGATCCGCGGGTCTCCGGGCACGTGGCGGCCCTGGCCGGCGACGACGGTCTCGCGCGGATCGACGTCCGCGCCACCGGCCTGCCGTGGCAGGAGCCCGACGGCGGCTTCGTGCACGCCGGCAACGGCCAAGGCTTCGGCCGAACCGACCTCCACACCGCCGTCGACACCGACGGCCGATCCGCCGACCGCCGCAGCGACTTCGACGACGTCTACGGCGACTGGGATGCCCTGCGTGAGCAGATAGTCCCCGAACCTCGGGCCCCCAACTCGCCCGATCGAGGAACCAAGATTCGGGGACTATCCGCATTGCGCGCCGCCGAGAAGGATCCGGCCGGCATCACCGACGAGCAGGCGCTGACCCTGATGACGGCCGACGGGGAGCTGCTGGAGCAGGTCTGCCGGCTGGCCGACGACCTCCGCCGCGACACGGTCGGCGACGAGGTCACCTACGTCGTCAACCGCAACATCAACTTCACCAACGTCTGCTACGTCGGCTGCCGGTTCTGCGCGTTCGCCCAGCGACGCACCGACGCCGACGCGTTCTCGCTTTCGCTGGAACAGGTGGCCGACCGCGCGCAGGAGGCCTGGGATCTCGGCGCGACCGAGGTCTGCATGCAGGGCGGTATCGATCCCGAGCTGCCGGGGAGCGCCTACTTCGACCTGGCCGCCGCCGTGAAGCGCCGCATCCCGGACATGCACGTGCACGCCTTCTCGCCGATGGAGATCGTCAACGGCGCCTCGCGCACCGGACTGTCGGTCGAGGACTTCCTGATCAAGGCCCGCGAGTCCGGGCTCGACACCATCCCCGGCACTGCCGCCGAGATCCTCGACGACGACGTGCGCTGGGTGCTCACGAAGGGCAAGCTGCCCACCAGGACGTGGATCGACGTGGTCACCACCGCCCACCGGGTCGGCCTGCGGTCGAGCTCCACCATGATGTACGGCCACGTCGACAACCCCCGCCACTGGGTGCAGCACCTGCGCGTCCTGAGCCGGATCCAGGACGAGACCGGCGGCTTCACCGAGTTCGTGCCGCTGCCGTTCGTGCACCACTCGTCACCGATCTACCTGGCCGGCGTCGCCCGGCCCGGGCCGACCCAGCGCGACAACCGGGCGGTGCATGCCCTGGCCCGGATCCTGCTGCACGACCGGATCGACAACATCCAGACCAGCTGGGTCAAGCTCGGCACGGAGGGCACGCAGGCGATGCTCCGCGCTGGCGCCAACGACCTCGGTGGCACGCTGATGGAGGAGACGATCTCCCGGATGGCCGGCTCCGAGCACGGTTCGGCTCGGACCGTCGCCGAGCTGACCGAGATCGCCGCCGGAGCGGGTCGCCCCGTCCGCGAGCGCACGACGACGTACGGAACTCCGGCGCGCCGGCGTTAGTGGTCTGATAGCCCGTCCACGAAGGCGGCGATCTCCCGCAGCGTGGTCGGGTCAGCCTCGAGCTGCGGCAGGTGCGCCACGCCGTCGAGCCACATCAGTCGGGCGTCCGGGAGCCGTTCCGCCAGGCCCTCGTCGACGGACCGGATGTCCTCGACGTCCAATCGGCCGACCAGGACCAGGACCGGCACCTTGATGTCGCCCAGCCGGGGCCAGGCATCTTCCACCCGCGCACGCTCGCCCGGGTCGACAGCCCGGAGGGCGCGGCCGTTCATCTCCAGGAAGAGCTCGCGGGTCGCCCCGCCCACCCGGCCTTCCTCGGCGGTGGGACCGTCAAGCCAGATCCAGGCCTCGAGCCGGTTGAGCTCGTCCCAGTCCTCGGCTTCCTCGGCCGCCTCCGCCCTCTCCACCAGGTCGGCCGTCTGCGGATCGGCGATCTCCGGGTACGGCGCACCGCGGACCGCCGACCCGATCAGCACCAGCGCCCGGACCCGGTCGGGATGCGCCAGCGCCAGGTCCAGGGCGACCGCTCCACCCATCGAGCCGGCCACGACCACGGCCGACTCGGCGTCAGCCGCGTCCAGCACCGCGACGGCGTCCTCGACCGGGGACCAGCCGGCCTCTGGTTCGTACGTCGTCTCGCCGTAGCCACGCGCGTCGTACCGCACGCACCGGTGCCGGCCCACGAGCGAGTCCACGAGAGGTTCCCAGCTGCGGCGGTCGGTGACGCCGGCGTGCAGCATCAGTACGTCGTGCGCCGGATCCTCCGGGCCGGACACGTCGTAGGCGATTCGCGCGGAGCCAGAGCCGGTGAACATGGCGGCCACGCTAGCCGCCGAATCCCGCTGACCCGCCGTGAATTGCCGACGGATCAGCGCTTGATCCGGTCGCCGCCCACCCAGACGCCGGCGAGGTCGGAGTCGCCGCCGAGGGCGAAGATCTTGCCCACGGCGTCCTCGGCGCTGGCCGCGTGGCGGAGGCCGACGTCGAGCGGATCGTCGTCGAGCGGCCGGACCCAGACCGCGTCGAACTGCCTCCCGACCGACAGGTCGCCGACCTCGTCACCGAGGCCGAGCGCCAGCGCGCCGGCCCGGGTGGCGAGGTGGAGCAGGTGAGTGGGGGTGAGCGGGAGTCCCTCCGGACCGAGCAGGGACTGCATGAAGTAGGCCTGCAGCCCCTCCTTGAACAGTGAGAAGCCGGTGCCGGCACCGACGTCGGAGCCGAGCGCGACCCGGACTCCGTGCTCCACGTGCCGGCGCAGCGGGAAGAGCCCGCTGCCCAGCGCTGAGTTGCTGGTCGGGCAGTGGGCCACGCTTGCTCCGCTGCCCGCCAGCACCGACAGCTCCTGGTCAGTGGCATGCACGTTGTGGGCGAGCACGGACCGCTCGGTGACCAGGCCGTGCCGGTCGTAGGTGTCGACGTAGTGCAGCGCACCCACGAACAGCCGGGCCACCTCGGCGACCTCGGCGGTGTTCTCGTTGACGTGGGTGGTGAACCAGGCGCCCGCCACGTCCTTGGTCACCGAAGCACAGGCGTCGAGCATCTCGTCGGCGGTGGAGAAGGAGAAGCGGGGGGTCACGGCGTACCTCGCCCGCCCGGCACCGTGCCAGCGGTCGGCGAGGGCCATCGCCTCCTGGTAGGCCCGCTCGGGGGTCGTGAGCAACGGCTCGGGGAGTCCCCGGTCGCTCACCACGAGCCCGGAGGTGACCCGCACCCCGACCCGGGCGGCCTCGGTGAAGAGCGCGTCGACCGCATGCGCGAAGTGGGAGCCGAACACCAGCGAGGTCGTGGTGCCGGCCGAGACCAGCCCGAACACGAACTCGGCGGCCACCTGGCGCGCGTAGTCGACCGACTCGAGCTGGAGCTCCTCGGGGAGCGCGCATCGCTCCAGCCACTCGAGCAGCGGCATGCCGAGTGCGCCGATCGCGCGGACCTGGGGGTAGTGGACGTGGGTGTCGACCAGCCCCGGCAGCAGTACGCCGCCGCGCAGGTCCACGACCTCGGCCTGCGGGTGATCGGCCTGCACCGCCGCGAAGTCCCCCCGCGCGGTGATCACGCCGTCGACCACGGCCAGACCCGCGTCGTCGGCGCTGCGCAGCACCCCGCCGGTGAACGGATCGTCCGGGGTGTCGACGACCCGGGCACGGTAGATCGTGGTCATGACGGGGCCACGCCGACCCGGACCGTTCGCAGCAGCTGGGCGGCGACGCTCAGCGCAATGACGGCGGGATCCTTGCCGGGGATCTCGGGCGTCCCGATCGGGGAGTGGATCCGGGCGATCGCTGACTCCGGGTGTCCTTCGACCCGCAGCCCTTGCTGGAACCGCCGCCACTTCGCCGCCGACCCGATCAGGCCGATCGACCCCAGGTGGGAGGTGCGCAGCGCCGCGTCACACAGTGCGAAGTCCTCGGCGTGGTCGTGGGTCAGGATCAGGACGTGCGTGCCGGCCGGGACCTCGCCGAGCGCCAGCTCGGGGACGGGAGCGTGGTGTGCCACGACCTCGGCGGGACCGTCGTCGAGGCAGGCCAGCCGGTCCGCGGCCAGGTAGGACTTCCGAGAGTCGACCAGGTGGAGGTCGAGGTCGTGGCGGGCGAGGATGCGCGCGAGCTCGAGCCCGACGTGGCCCATGCCGAAGATCGCGACCGCGGGGACCACGGGCAGCAGCTCGAACAGCAGGGTCACCTCTCCGCCACAGCACTGCCGGCCGTGCTCGGTGCGCGCCTTGTCGGTGAGCGGGATCGTGACCGACTCGGGCTCACCGAGAGGCTCGTCGAGAAGGGTCCGCGCCCGCGCAAGCGCCGTCTCCTCGAGGTTGCCGCCGCCGATGGTGCCCCAGACGTGCGCCGCGGACACGACCATCTTGGCGCCGGCGTCGCGCGGGGCGTGCCCCCGCACCTCGGTCACGGTGACCAGCACGCCGGGCCGGCGCTCGCGACGGAGCTGCTGGACGGCGGACACCCAGCTCGTCATGTCCGCGCCTCCGCGGGGACCGACCGGGCGACCCGCTCCGACCGGGGGTGCAAGCGCGTGTGCATCGGCCCCGGGCTGGTCGGGGACCCGGCCCGGGTAGCCCTCGAGCGACCCGGCCGCCGCTGCGTGCCGCTCCGGGCCGCCTCGACCGCCCAGTAGACCGCCTCGGGGGTGGCCGGGGAGGCGAGGTCGACGCTGGTGCCCGCGGGCCCGAAGGCGGCCGCCGCCTGCCGCAGCGCCTCCCGCACCGAGAACGCCAGCATCAGGGGCGGCTCCCCCACCGCCTTGGAGCCGTAGACCGCGCCTTCCTCGTGGGCCCGCTCCAGCAGCGACACGTGGAACTCCTCGGGCATCTCGGAGAAGCTCGGCAGCTTGTAGGTGCTGGCCGCCTGGGTGGCCAGCCGCCCGCGCGTCTCCGAGTCGGACTCGTCCCAGCGCAGGTCCTCCAGCGTCAGCCAGCCTGCCCCCTGGACGAAGCCGCCCTCGATCTGGCCGAGGTCGACCAGCGGCGACAGCGAGTCTCCGACGTCGTGGACGATGTCGACGCGGCGGGTGCGGTAGGCGCCGGTGAAGCCGTCGACCTCGACCTCGGTCGCCGCGACGCCGTAGGCGAAGTACTTGAACGGGTGGCCCCGCATGATCGAGGAGTCCCACTCCAGCCCCTCGGTGCGGTAGAAGCCCGCGGCCCAGAGCTGGACCCGGCTGAAGTAGGCCTCGCGGACCAGGTCCGCCCAGGCGATCTCCCGCCCGGCGGCCACCTCGGTCGAGGCGGGCCTTGATCTGCTCGCACGCGTGCTTGACCGCGCCGCCGTTGAGGTCGGCGCCCGAGCTGGCGGCGGTGGCCGAGGTGTTGGGCACCTTGTCGGTGCGGGTGGGCGCGAGCCGGACCCGTTCGAGGGGTACGCCGAGCGTGGTCGCGGCCACCTGGAGCATCTTGGTGTGCAGGCCCTGGCCCATCTCGGTGCCGCCGTGGTTGATCAGCACCGACCCGTCCTTGTAGACGTGCACCAGCGCGCCCGCCTGGTTGAAGGCGGTGAAGTTGAACGAGATGCCGAACTTCACCGGGGTCAGCGCCAGCCCGCGCTTGGTGTGCTCGTGCCGCGCGTTGAAGTCGTCGATCTCCGCCCGGCGCGCCGCGACGTCGCCGGAGTCCAGCACCCGCTGCCACGCGGTCGCCACCCGCTCGGGGTGCCGCACCGGCTGGCCGTACGGCGTGCTCTGGCCGTCGACGTAGAAGTTGCGGCGGCGCAGCTCGTCTGCGTCGATGCCGAGCAAGGGGGCGCAGCGGCCGAGGACGTCCTCGATCACCAGCATCCCCTGCGGACCGCCGAACCCGCGGAAGGCGGTCTGCGAGGTCTTGTGGGTGCGCGCGATCCGGCCGTGGACCCGGACATGGGGGATCCAGTAGGCGTTGTCGACATGGCACAGGGCGCGGGCCAGTACCGGTTCGGACAGGTCGAGGCTCCAGCCGCCGTCGGAGGTCAGCGTCGCGTCGAGCGCCTGCAGCCGCCCTTCGTCGTCGAAGCCGACCCGCCACTGGGCGTGGAAGCCGTGCCGCTTGCCGGTCATGGTGATGTCCTGCGTGCGGTTGAGCCGCAGCCGCACCGGGCGAGAGGTGAGGGTTGCGCCGAGCGCGGCGATGGCGGCGTAGCCGTGCGGCTGCATCTCCTTGCCCCCGAACCCGCCGCCCATCCGCAGGCACTGCACTGTCACCGCGTGGCTCGGCCGGCCCAGGACGTGGGCCACGATCTCCTGCGTCTCGGTGGGGTGCTGGGTGCTGCTCTGCACGAACACCTGCCCCGCCTCGTCGACGTGGGCGAGCGAGCACTGGGTCTCGAGGTAGAAATGCTCCTGCCCGGCCATCTCGACCTCGCCGCTGAACACCCGCGCCGACGCGGCCAGCGCGTCCTCGACGTTTCCTCGTTCGACCGTCGGCTGCCCGCCCTGGAAGCTGCCCGCCCCGATTGCCTCCCGCAGACCGATCACGGCGGGCAATGGCTGGTAGTCGACCTCGACCGCGGCAGCGCCCCGCCGAGCAGCCTCGAGGGTCTCGGCGAGCACCCAGCAGACGGGATGGCCGTGGTACATCACCTCGCTCGGGAACAGCGGCTCGTCGTTCTTCACCCCCGCGTCGTTGACCCCGGGGACGTCGTCGGCGGTCAGGACGCGGACCACCCCTGGTACGTCGTGGGCCGCGTCGACGCGCAGGCCGGTCACCCGGGCGTGAGCGTGGGGCGCCTGCACCGGATGGGCGTGCAGGACGTCGCGGGTGCGGCCCACCAGGTCGTCGGTGTAGAGCGCCGCACCGGTGACGTGCAGGGCCGCGCTCTCGTGGGGGATGCTCAGGCCGACAGCGGCGTCGGCGGGTCGTCGCGACAGTTCGCTCATGCCGGAACTCCACCTCCGGTGGTTGAGGAAGGCGTGCCAGCGCCTGTCTCCAAACCCAATCGCAGCAGCGCGTTGCCGAGCATCGCCGAACGGTAGGCCGCACTCGCCCGGTGGTCGTCCATCGGGGTGCCCTCGGTGCGCAGCACGGCAGCGGCCGACCGGACGGTCGACTCGGTCCACGGCTGCCCTTCGAGCGCCGCCTCGGTCGCCAGCGCCCGGATCGGGGTGGCCGCGACGCCGCCGAGGCCGATCCGCGCGGTCTTGACCAGGCCGTCGGCCAGGTCGATCGCGAACCCGACCGCCACGCTCGAGATGTCGTCGAAGCGCCGCTTGGCGATCTTGTGGAACGCCGTCACCTCCGCGAGTGGGAGCGGGACCCGCAGAGCCCGGATCAGCTCGTCCGGCCGCCGTACCGTCTCGCGGTAGCCCGTGAAGTAGTCGGCCAGCGGCACCTGCCGGTCACCCTGCGTTGACGCGAGCACGACCTCCGCGTCGAGCGCCAGCAGGGCGGGCGGGAAGTCGCCGATCGGGGAGGCCGTGGCGAGGTTGCCTCCGATGGTCGCGGTGTTGCGGATCAGCCGGGACGCGAACTGTGGGAAGACCTCGGCCAGGATCGGGACCCGGCCCGCGAGCAGCGTCTCGACCTCGGAGAGGGTGAGGGCCGCCCCGATCTCGAGACCCTCGCCGTCCACCTCGAAGGATCGCAGCTCCGGCAACCGGTCCACCGCGACGACGTACGCCGCCCGCTCACCACGGAGGTTGACCTCCACGCCCCAGTCGGTGCAGCCCGCGATGACGGTCGCGTCGGGACGCTCCTCGATGAGGGCCAGGGCCCCGGCCAGGTCTGCCGGTCTGGTGAACCCGTCGACCCTGGTCGCGACCACGTCCGGAGCGGCCGTGGTCACCCGCTCGGCGAGCGCGTCTCCGGCTGCCGGCAACGGGAGCGCCCATGCCGCGTCGCGGATCGGCCGGTAACCGGTGCAGCGGCACAGGTTGCCGCTCATCGCGTGCAGGTCGAAGCCGTTGGGACCGTGCTCGGCGTCCCCGTGGCCGGGCGCCCGCTCCGCCCGGTAGAACTCCGCGGCCATGCTGCAGACGAACCCCGGCGTGCAGTAGCCGCACTGCGACCCGCCTCGCTCGGCCATCTCCCGCTGGACGGGGTGCAGGTCATCGGGGGTGCCGAGGCCCTCCGCGGTGACGACCTCCTGGCCGTCGAGGGCCAGGGCGGGCACCAGGCAGGCATTGATGGCGGTCCACTGCGAGGCGCCGTCGGCCCCTGGTCGGAGCACCATCACCGAGCACGCACCACACTCTCCCTCGGCGCAGCCCTCCTTGGCCCCGGTGAGCCCCTGGTCGCGCAGCCAGTCGAGGGCGGTGACGTAGGTCGGCACACCGTCGAGCGCACAGGGCACTCCGTTGACGGTGATCCGGGGGTGGTTCATCTCGTCTCCCATCGCACGCAGGCTCGCGATCCGGGGCGCATGGTTTCGAGACAGCGGGCCGCCGGTTATCCATGCCGAACGACGACTCCGCGGTCATTCTACGTGGCCCGGGTCACATCTCTACCCGAGACGCCAACCGGGCCCAGCCGCGGGTGGCGGTTGACGTCCTTGTAGAGCAGGTACCGGAACCGACCCGGTCCGCCGGCGTAGCAGGCCTGGGGACAGAAGGCCCGCAGCCACATGAAGTCGCCCGCCTGCACCTCCACCCAGTCCCGGTTGAGCAGGTAGACCGCCTTGCCCTCGAGCACGTAGAGACCGTGCTCCATCACGTGGGTCTCCGGGAACGGGATCGACCCGCCCGGCTCGAAGCTGACGATGTTGACGTGCATGTCGTGGCGCACGTCGTCGGGGTCGACGAAGCGCTGGGTGCCCCAGGCGCCGTCGGTGTCGGGCATCGGCACCGAGGGCACCTCGGACTCCTGGGTCACGAAGGCGTCGGGGACGTCGACCCCCTCCACCCGCTCGTAGGTCTTGCGGATCCAGTGGAAGGTGGCGGTGGCCTCGCCGTCGTTGCGGATCGACCAGGCAGATGCCGGTGGGACGAAGGCGTAGCCGCCGGGCCCGAGCAGGTGGTCGATGCCGTCGAGCACCAGGCGGATCGTCCCGTCCACGACGAACAGGACCGCCTCGGCCTCCGGGTCGGGCTCGGGCAGCTCGCACCCTCCCCCCGGACCGACCTCGACGACGTACTGCGCGAAGGTCTCGGCGAACCCCGACATCGGCCTGGCCAGCACCCACAGCCGGGTGTCCGTCCAGTGCGGCAAGCGGCTGGCGGTGATGTCGCTCAGCGTGCGGCGCGGAATCACGGCGTAGGCGTCGGTGAAGACCGCCCGGTCGGTGGTGAGATCGGTCTGCGGCGGCAACCCGCCGCGCGGCACGTAGTACATGGTCACGCCCCTCTCCTCAGCAGCCGGCCACGCGGCGCAGCGCCGAGGTCGACGAGTACGCCGTGCAGCCAGGTCTGCCGGACCGTGCCGGTGAGCGTACGCCCGGCGTAGGCCGATACCGGGTTGCGGTGGAGCAGGCGCGCCGGGTCGACGACGAACGACTCGTCGGGCGCGAACACGCACAGGTCCGCCGATGCGCCCACCTCGATCCGGCCGCGGTCGGTCAGGCCCACCCGGTCGGCGGGGGCGGTGGCCATCCAGCGGACCACGTCGGCGAGGCCGTGGCCCCGCTCCCGGGCGCCCGTCCACACCGCAGGCAGGCCCAGCTGAAGTGAGGCGATCCCGCCCCAGGCCAGGGCGAAGTCGCCGACGTCGCGCCGCTTGAGCTCCGTGGCGCACGGCGAGTGGTCGGTGACCACGAAGTCGATGTCGCCGGCCGCGAGCCCGTCCCAGAGGAGGTCACGGTTGTCGGCGTCCCGGATCGGCGGGCAGCACTTGAACTCCGTGGACCCGTCGGGGATCCCGGCGGCGTCGAAGGTCAGGTAGTGCGGGCAGGTCTCCACCGACACGTCGACCCGGCCCGACCTGGCGCTCGCGCAGCGCCGGGATCGCCGCGGCCGCGCTGAGGTGTACGACGTGGGCGCGGCCCCCGGTTCGCCGCGCTCCGTCGATGACGACGTCGATGGCGCGCTCCTCCGCCGCGGGCGGGCGGGAGCCGAGGAAGCCGGCATAGGCCCTGCCGTGGGCACGCGCAGTCGTCGATCAGGTCGGCGTCCTCGGCATGCACCAGCATCAGCGTCCCGAGCCGCGCGGTCTCTGCCATCGCGTCCGCGAACTCCTTGGTCGAGAGGTGCGGGAACTCCTCGACACCGGAGTCGAGGAGGAAGCACTTGAAGCCGAACACCCCGGCCCCGTGCAGCGCCGACAGGTCGGTCAGGTTGCCCGGCACGGCGCCGCCCCAGAACCCGACGTCGACCCACGTCCGGTCCCGCGCCGCGGCGCGCTTCTCCTCGAGTGCCGGCACCGTGGTGGTGGGCGGGATGCTGTTGAGCGGCATGTCGACGATGGTCGTGACCCCGCCGGCGGCCGCAGCCCTGGTCGCGGTCTCGAAGCCCTCCCACTCGGTGCGCCCCGGCTCGTTGACGTGCACGTGGGTGTCCACCAGCCCGGGCAGGAGGACCTCGTCGTCGAGGAGCTCGACGACGGCCCGGGCGTCGCTCGGGTCGTCGTACGCCGTGAGGGAGGCGATCCGCCCGGCCCGGATCCCGACCGCGACCGGCGCCTCGCGACCGTCCACCACCGCGCGACGGGCCCGGATCAGGACGTCGAGCTCAGGAGCCACGGTAGGTCGAGTAGCCGTAGCGGCTGAGCAGCAGCGGCACGTGGAAGTGCTCGTCGGCGGCGATCGTGAACGCCACGGTCACCTCCGGGTAGAACGCGTCGACCCCGGCATCGGCGAACCATCCGCCGGTGTCGAAGCGGATCCGGTAGTCGCCAGGGACGAGCTCGTCACCGAGCGAGCCCACCCGGCCGTCGGTGTCGGTGCGCCCGTCGCCCAGCACCTCACCGGCAGCCGATTCGAGCACCACCGTGACCCCCGTCGCGGGACGCCCGGCACCGGTGTCGAGTACGTGTGTGCTGAGGGTGGCCATGTCAGAGCACCTGCTCGAGCCGGAGCAGCGCGATCTCGCGCAGCTGGGTCACGGTCTCGGCACGCTCGGCCGCGGGGTCGTTGCCGAGGCGTCGGTCCAGCTCGGCCAGGATCTGGGGTCCGGTCCGGCCGGAGGCGCGGATCAGGAACACCCGGTCGAACCGCTCCTCGTAGGCCAGGTTGCCCACCGCGAGCCGTCTGGCCACATCCCGATCGGCCGGGTCGACGCCCGCCTGTTCGCGCGCGGAGTGCTCCTCGTCGTGACCGCCGGAACCGCGTTCCCCGATCCGGGGGTGGTGGTCCAGCGCGGACTCCAGCTCCTCGTCGGTCATCGTGCCCGCGGCCACCTCGGCGACCTTCATCAACGCGGCCCGGTCGGCGTACGGCCTGCCCTCGAGCACGGTGTCGACCCAACGCGGGATGTCGAGGCACTCCGCCAGCCGCTCCCGCGCCTCCGCCTCGGGCAGGGTGTTGAACGCCTCGAGATCGGTCACGGGTCCTCCCTGGTCACGGTGGCCTCGATCAGGCCGTACGGCCGATCGGCGGCGATGAACACCTCGCCGTGGTTGTCGATCCCGAACGGCGACAGGTCGACGAGGTGGTGGTGCTTGTTGGGTGCGGAGAAGCTGATCTCCGCCACCTCGGGCCGCGCCTCGAGGACGGCTGTCCCCATCGCGTAGAGCGTCTCCTGCAGAGCCCGGCTGTAGGTCGTCGCGAACGCCTCGAGCAGCCGCCGCCGGATGTCGTCGTAGGCCTCGTTCCAGTCGTGGTCTCCCGCGGTGTAGCGCCAGGTCGCCGTCAGCGACGTGGCCAGGACCCGGTCGTCGGCCTCGGACAGGGTCGTGTAGTCGTCACGCAGGAAGCCCCTGAACTCCGAACCCGTCGACTTCAGGACCACCAGGTCCCTGAGCCCGGACTCCACGGCGGTCGCGTCGGCGGTCATGTCGACCACGGTGGTCCGGACGCCGCCGTCCCGCCGGACGAACGCGTGGTCATGGCCATCGCCGGCGACAGTGATCCGGTCCCAGGGGTACTCCTCCACCTCCACGCGGGCGCCCGTGGCGGCCGGTGTGGCCTGGAGCAGACGAGTCGGCCAACGCGATCGCGTAGTCCTCCGGAGAGCTGACGCCGTGCTCCTTGGCGTAGGCGAACGCGGTGTTCTTCTGGGTGTCGGTGGGCAGGACGTGGGACTGGTCGCCGATCACGTGGGCGTCGTCGAAGTCACCGCGCAGCGACGTGGACACGTTGAGGTCGCGGATCTCGTGACGCGCCGTGTCGCGGTAGATGCGGACGACACGGTTCTCGGCCTTGCCGTAGCGGTTGGGCCCCAGGACGATGCCCAACGCTCAGCCCGCCTTGCGCTTCTCGACCGGGCGGCCGGCCAGCTCGGTCAGCTTGTTGAGGTTCAACCCGCTGGCCGTTGCGACCTCCGCGTCGGTCATGGCGCCGCAGTCGAGTCCGCGGAGCAGGAAGGCCGCCATCGCTCGTGCCGTCGCCGGCTCGTCCTGAACCCGGGTCGGGTTCCTGAGCACGCCCTCCGGATCGTCCGAAGGCACCCGACTCTTCAACGCGTAGGCGCGCAGGCGTTCGACGGCGGACTCGAGGCCGCCGCGGAAGAACTCGAAGGTGGCGGCGTACCGCGTGGGCAGCTGGGCAGGGTGCAGGTCCCAGCCCTGGTAGAAGCCGCGTTCGAGGGACCGCCGGACCAGGCGCATGTGGTTGGCCCATCCCGCCCGCACGGCGTCGGCATCGCCGACGGGCAGCAGGTTGGTGGACCCGTCGGAGAGGCGTACGCCGGTGCCCGCCGCCGCTGCCTGCATCACGGCCTTCGCGTGGTCGGCCACCGGGTGCTCGAGGCTCTGCTGGTCAGGGGCGATGCCGAGGTCGGCGGAGTAGTCGTAGGTGCCGTAGTGGAGGCCGGCGCAACGGCCGGCGGACGCATGGATCATCCGGGCGACGAGGACGGTGCCGTCGCTGCCGAGGACGGCCTGGGGTGCCTCGACCTGGAGCTCGAACCGGAGCGCACCCGAGGGCAGCGACAGGTCCTTCTCCAGGCACTCGGCGGCGACGGTCATGGCCTCGACCTGGTCGACCGAGGTGACCTTGGGCAGGGTGACCACGAACCCGGCGGGCAGCCCGCCACGGCCCACGAGCGACTCGAGGAAGAGGGCAAGAGTGCGGAGCCCACGGCTCCGGGTCGGCTGCTCGAGGCTCTTGAACCGGATCCCGTGGAAGGGCGGCGCCTCGCCGTCGGTGACCCACTGCGCCAGCACCGAGCCGGCCCGGCGAGCCGTCTCGTCCTCCTCCTCATCGGGCCGCGTGCCGTAGCCGTCCTCGAAGTCGATCCGCAGGTCCTCGACCGGCTCGCGCTCCAGCTTCGCCAGGACCCGCCCGACCAGGTCCTCGTCACCGTCGAGCACGTCGAGGAACTCCGCGCCGTTCTCGACGATCGACATCTGGGCCTGGTTGCCGTACGACGCCAGAAGCGCGGGCTCGACCTGGTCGGCCGGCACGTAGAGGGTGTGCACCGGCTGCCGGCCGGCGCGCTCTCCGGGGTAGTCGCGGGCCAGAGCGGCGTCGGCGTCCTTGAGCCGGTGGTCGATCTCCGCGGTCAGCGCCTCGATGTCGACGCCGGCGCGCTGGTCATCGTTCATGCCCGAACCCTAGACCGATGCGGGCCGGCGGCCCCGCAATGACCGTCTCCTGTCTAGGGAGACCTGGCGCGAACCCGGCCCCGGAAATGGCCTACTCGAGGCCGGAGAGAGCCGCCGCGACCGCGAAGCCGAGCACGGTGACGAGCCCGGCGACCTTCCCTGCCTTGAGGACGGCCTCCGGAATCATCGTGTCGATCAGCATGACGAGGAGCGCACCCGCCGCGAACCCGCTGACGACGGCCTGAAGGTCGCCGGACGCGGTGTCGGCGATCGCGAACCCTGCCACGGTGGCAAGCGTGCAGAAGACTGCGACCAACCCCCAGAGCCGCATCACAGCGCCGACCGAGTGTCCCGCCTCGCGCATGGCGGCTGGCGGAACCCACCGCCTCGGGCAGGTTCGAGACGAAGATCGCGGTCAGCAGGCCGATGCTGACGCCCTGCCCGGGGATCAGGCCCATTCCCAGCACGAGCTGCTCGGGGATCCCGTCCAGGAACGCCCCCAGTGCAAGCGCAGATCCGGCGTTCGGGCCGCCTGCCGCCGTCGGCTTCCGCCCCCTCAGGTGGGCGGGCCGCTCGATGAACCGGTCGGCCAGGAAGTAGGTGAGGGCGCCGAGCGCCAGACCGATGGCCACCGAGTCGGCCCCGCCGAGACGAACGCCTTCCTCGGCGAGGTCGAAGCTGACAGCGCTGATCAGCGCTCCGGCGCCGAACCCGAGCACCGCACCCACGGCGCGTGCCGGCCAATGGGCGCACCAGTCCGATGAGCGCCCCCAGGACCAACGACGAGGCGGCGAGGGCACCCCAGGCGATTGACGCGGTCACCCCGACAGTCTGGTGGGTCCTCGCTGGCTCCGCACCCGGCTGACCGCGCCCGTCGTTGCTCGGGAATCATGGCGTCGATGACCGGCGCCTGGACACCCGACAGTGAACCCACCAGCACGGACGGAGCCGTCACCCTGGTGGAGGGTTCTTCCTTCTGCCTCTGCACCCGCACCGGGGACTTCCGGGCCGAGGAGCCGCTCGGGGTCTACTTCCAGGACACCCGCATCCTCTCGCGCTGGGACCTCACGGTGGACGGTCAGCAGCCGGCACCCCTCGCCTGCCTGGTCCCCGATCCCTACCGTGCGACCTTCCTGGGCCGCCTGCGGCGATCCGGCCTGACCGACACCAACCTGGTGGTCGAGCGGGAGCGGCGGATCGGGGACGGGATGCGGGAGGACATCACGATTCAGAACCCCGGCGCGGAGCCCGTCTCCTGCACCGTCGTACTCGCCGTGGACGCGGACTTCGCGGACCTCTTCGAGGTGAAGGCGGGCCGGGTGCGCCGGGACGGTGAACGCACCGCGCAGGCTGAGGATCAACGGCTGCAGCTGGATCACCGCTCGGGCGAGAGCCATCGCGGCGTCATCGTCGAGGCCCCCGGTGGCGTCTTCACTGCGTCCGACGACGCCGCAACCGTCCGCTACGACGTGGTGATCCCGCCCGGCGACCGATGGTCCGCGTCGCTGGTCGTGCGTCCCGTGCTGGATGGACAGGAGGTCGAGCCTTCCTTCCCGCTCGACAGGTCCGTCGACGAGGCACTGCCCGCCTTGCGGCTCCACAGCTGGCAGGAGTCGACGCCTCTCGCGTGCACCGGTCACCCGGGACTGCAGGGCGTGCTCCGACGCAGCCAGGAGGATCTGGGGGCGCTGCGCATCTTCGACGACGAGGACCCCACCCTCGCCGCCGTCGCGGCGGGCGCGCCGTGGTTCATGGCGCTGTTCGGGCGCGACTCGCTGCTCAGCGCCTACATGGCCCTGCCGCTCGACCCGAGCCTGGCGCTGGGGACGCTGAAGACCCTCGCCCGCCACCAGGGCAGCCGGTCGGATCCGCGGAGCGAGGAGGAGCCGGGGCGCATCGTCCACGAGGTGCGTCGCGGCCTCGAGGCCGGGCTGTCGCTCGGTGGTGGCGGCTCCTACTACGGGACGGCCGACGCCACTCCGCTCTTCGTCGTCCTGCTCGGGGAGCTCGCCCGGTGGGGAGGCGACCCGGAGCAGATCCGTCGGCTCCTGCCGCACGCCGACCGGGCCCTCGAATGGATCGAGCGGTACGGCGACCGGGACGGCGACGGCTTCGTGGAGTACCAGCGGTCATCGGACCACGGCCTGCGCAACCAGGGGTGGAAGGACTCGTGGGACGGCGTGACGTTCGCCGACGGTCGTCCCGCGGACCCGTCGATCGCGCTGTGCGAGGTCCAGGGGTACGTCTACCAGGCCTTCCGGGCGCGGGCCGAGCTGGCGCAGGACTTCGGGGACGACGCCGGAGCCCGGCACTGGACCGAGCGTGCCGCCGAGCTCAAGGCGAGGTTCAACGAACGGTTCTGGCTTCCGGAGCTCGGTCGCTACGCGCTGGCGCTCGACCACGACAAGCAGGCCGTCGACTCGTGCGCCTCCAACATGGGCCACTGCCTGTGGAGCGGCATCGTGGACGAGGACAAGGCGCCGAGCGTCGTCGCGCAGCTGCTGTCGCCGGAGATGTTCAGCGGTTGGGGCATCCGGACCCTCAGCACCGCCATGGGCGCCTACGACCCGGTGAGCTACCACAACGGCTCGGTGTGGCCGCACGACAACGCCCTCATCGTGGCCGGACTCGTGCGCTACGGCTTCGTCGACGAGGCCCAGCGGGTCGCGGGCGGGATCCTGGAGGCCGCGGAGCGCTTCGGTGGCCGCCTCCCCGAGCTCTTCTGCGGGTTCGACCGGGAGGAGTACTCCGACCCGGTGCCCTACCCCACCTCGTGCTCTCCGCAGGCCTGGGCCTCGGCCGCGCCGATCCAGCTGGTCCGCTCGCTGGCGCGTTTCGATCCCTGGTTGTCCCGGGGCCAGCTGTGGGCGGCCCCGGCCCTGCCGGCGGCGTACCTCCCCCTGCGGGTGGAGGGGCTCCGGCTGGGCGGGCGACGGGTCGACCTCGAGGTGACCGAGGCGGGAGCGTCGGTCACCGGGCTGCCGGACGGCGTCCGGCTGCACCTCGAGCCCTCCCGCCGGCAGGCGTAGCGTCCAGGGCACAGGTCGATCCGAGGAGGGGACATGGCGTACGCGTACAAGGTCGTGGAGGTCCGGGAGAAGATGATCGGCGGCAAGATGTCGGGCGAGAAGCTCGAGCAGCTGCTCAACGACCACGCCGCTCAGGGCTGGCGGCTGAAGACCATCACGGCTGCAGAGATCAAGGGACGAGTCGGCCCCGGTAGCGTCGAGGGGCTGCTCGTCACGTTCGAACGCAGCTCCTGAGAGCCCTCCTACCGCTCACAGACTCCGACACTCTGACGATCTGCCCGGTGGTAGCGCTCCTCGCGCGGGTGCTCGTCGTACCCGTCCCGGGAGTCGTACCTGGCCATTCCCAGCCCGGAACGGATCTGCGCCAGCCCGGCGTCCCTGTCTCCGACGTCAACGAAGCGCAGCAGGCGCCCGTACCCGTCGAGGTCCTGAACGCTGTCGGGGTTGACCAGGACCACCCTCCGGTCCTCGACCATCCGCCGCATCGCTCCCGTCGCCGCCTCGTAACCACAGGTGTCGCGCTCCGGGGTGTCCACGCCGATCAGCCGGACATGCTTGCCCGAGTCGATCACGACCGTGTCGCCGTCGACCACCTGGGTCACGACCGCACGTGAGTCGGTACTCCCGCGGTCATCGTCGATGAGGGTCGCTGCCACAACGCTGCCCGCTACCACGAGACTGCCCAGCGCCAGGACGCTCACCGCCAACTTCCCCATGGCGGAAGTCCACCACGCGTGCCGATGCCCCCGCCCGCGGTGGCTGTCGGGCGGGGTGTGGGGCGGGGTGGCTACTCGTCGGGTGCGGGGTGCGGGTGAGCGTCGGTCACGGCTGACGTCGAGGGTGCCTTCGTGGTTGCGGAGGTACTGGTAGCGGTGCGGGGACGACCAGAGGTAGGTGCCGGGTTCGAGGATGGTGTAGGTCCAGCCGCCGTGGGTCTTGAGCCGGTGGTGTCGCCGGCACAGGGGCGCGAGGTTGCACGAGCAGGTCGGCCCTGCCCGGCCGTGGGGCACGACGTGGTCGCAGTCGCAGCCGTGTTCATCAGTTCGGAGCCGGCGGGCGGGCCGGGTGCACCACGGGAAGACGCAGATGTCGGTCGCGAAGCGCAACCTGTTCGGCGATCCGGTCGGGGACCTCGTAGGCCTCGACGTGGACGTGGTCGGCCAGGTCGAGCACCGGCTTCACGACCACCTGGGCGTCGGGGTGGCCGCACCAGGTCCCGGATCTGCTCGACGGTGACCGGGCTGCGGGTGTTCTCCACCCGCCCGACCCCGCCGCGCGCCCTCGATGGCGGACTGGTGCAGGTGCAGGAACAGGGTGACCGGCCGCCGCGGCCGCTTCCGCGGTCGGCGGTTCCTCCGCAGTCGCCGGTCTGGAGGTCCAGGGCGAGCTGGCGGCGGGCGAGGTCGCCGACCGCGACCGAGCGGCGTACGTCGAGGGACTCGGTGGAGCCGAGGTCCTTGAGGTGGTCGGCGATGCCGCGGATCGCCTGGTCGAGGTCGAGTGCGTCGGCGAGGTCCAGCTCGCCGTGGACCAGCGAGGTGCCGGCGAAGGAGACCTGGTCGTGCTCGATGGTGAAGTGCCGGGAGTCGGCCGCTCGGCGGCGGGTCTCCTCCGCGGTCTCGGGCATGAACCGGGCGATCGCCTCCTCCACCAGCCGCTGGGTCTGGGCGGGTCCGACCTTGTGGGCCACCGGGCCGACGTGCCGGTCGACGTAGCCGGCAGCCTCATGGGACAGGCAGAGGGTCTCCCGGGCGATCCGCCGGGCCCGCCACGCCGGCAGGTCACCGTCAGTGACCCGGCGCCAGAGGCGAGGAAGGCGGTAGCGCAGCTCCAACGCCTCGCCCAGGAACAGCCGCCCGACCTCGGTCGGCACTCCCAGCGCCGCGGCGAACTCGGCCACACAGAACTCCGCCACCAGCGGCGCACCCGGCCCGGCCACCGGGACCGCCTCCTCCTCGAAACCGAGGCGCGGCGCCCACAACGTGGCCGCATCGTGGATCGAGTCCACCGAGTGCATCGCCGCCCAGTCCACGGCCAACCGCAACTGACGGGCAGCCTCGACGTTCTCGGCGGCCTTGGAGGCCCGCACGGCACCCAGCACCTCGCCCGGGGAGTCGACCTCGGTCCGCCGAGTCGGGGTTGCTGTCATGGGTCAACTCAAGCACTCACCACCGACATTTGATGATGGCTCATCCGGGCGTCGCATTTCGGCGAGCCGAGCACGGTTGGCCAACGCCCTGTCATGGCACCCCTCTGTGTCAAGACACCTTGGGGAGTGGGGGCTTAGAGTGCTTGGTGGCGGGCCCCGGAGTGGCTTGTCCGAAGTGCCGGTGTTGGGGTTGTGAGCCGGTCGCGCTGGAGTCAGAGTCGTTGCCCCGTTGCCCTCCCGGGCCCGTCCTCGTTCCTTGGATCGCGTGCCGATGAGGATGCCACCGACGGCCGCGCGGCGAGGTGGGTGACGATGAGCAAGGTGTCCACACATCGACGCTAGGCGACCTCGGTCGTGTGAACGCGCTTTCCTGCGGAGCAATCTGATCGTCTCCGCGTGCCGAACTGTTGATGGGTGAACCAGCACCCCCAGCAGGAGGGAGGTCACATGAAACGACTTGTCCCGGCTCGCGACGCCGATGCGGCCAGAGGGCATGACGTAGTGGACAGTGGGCTCATGGACGGGGAGCGGGGGGAGCAGTCCACGCTTGCCCGCCTGCGGGACGGAGTGATCGGGGCGCTGGCCGAGCGAGTCGAGGTCGAGACTGTCGCGGAGCAACCCCACGGCCTCGTGTTCATCACCATTCGACTGCCCGAGGGCATCACGGAGCACGCGCGGCTGGCGACGGAGGAGTGGGTGCAACTGCAACTCATCGCTCTAGAACGGTCCCAGGCACCCGCCGAGCACGTGTACGTGGCCCGCTACGTCTGACCCACGAGCACAATTTGGTGGTCCCGCTAATCTCGCCGGGCGCGCCCCCGAATCGGGTGCCCCGGAACGTCCGCATCTAATGCCGCGATCAGTTCGCTCCTGCCGGTTAGCGGTCGCGGGGATGGGATCCGTCGCGAACTCACACATAGCCTCGTCCCTCCCGGGTTTTAACTCCCGAGGAGGGAGTTTTGCCGTCCGGGCCCGTTTGGGCATCCCGACCGGTGGGCAACGGGTCCGTGGACGGGAGCAACACGATCGGGGGCCCGCCCGGTCCGCCGCATGGGGTAGATGGTGGACCGGGCCGGGAGGGAAACCCACACCCCCGCAGAGATGGGAGTGTCTGGTCTCCCGGGGGGATCCGGCACCCGGCTGGGCTCGACCCGACGCGCGCATGAATCCTCGACTTGGCAGAAGCCCCCATCTCGTGAGGCAGGACTGGCTGCGCAAACGCTCGGATCTGCCGCGATGTGCGCGGCTGCGCGCAGTGATCGTGAACCGGTCACCGAGCTCGTCTCAGGCGGCTCCGGCCACCAGACCGGCCGCGATCACCAGCGGCAGGGAGACAACAGCCCCCAGCGAGGTCGCCATTGTCAGGGTCTTCAGGCTGCCCTTGGTGGAGAGGTCGAGCAGGGTGCTGAACATCCAGAAGAAGTTGCTATTGACGTGGAGCGCGAACATAGCGCCCGATGCGATGGCCAGCGCGATGACGACGGGGTCGACCCCCAGCGAGCCGACGATCGGCGAGATGATGCCGGCGGCAGTGATTGCTCCGACCGATACCGAGCCGATCGCGAAGTGCAACACCGCGGCGATGAGCCAGGCGAGCAGGATGCTGATGATGACCGGGGCGTTCTCGTCGACGGCGAACAGGTCCTTGAGCGTCTCGTCCATGCCGCTCTCGGCGATGACAGCGCCGAGAGATCCGCCGACGCCGGTGACGAGCAGGATTTCGCCGGTGGTGTGGAAGCCGGCTGTGAGAACCGTGCCGACTCCGTCAGCGCCCAGTGAGGGTCGGACCATGAGGAAGGCGATCAGCAGTCCGATGAAGAGTGCGATGTTGGCGTCGCCGAGGAAGGTGAGCACGGGGTTCGAGACCTCCGCCACGCCGGCGATCGCACCGGCGGCGATGAGTACCAGTGGCACCAGGATCGGCAACAGACGCACCCACAGGGGCAGCCGCGCCGCTCTTTCGGCCTGCGGCACGTCCTCCGTCTCCGAGTGGGGACGGCCATCCTCGAGGATCGCGTCTGGGTCGAAGTCGGTGTCCTCATTCCAATAGCCCCGTCCCAGCAGCAGCCGGAACAGGAATGTTGTGGTCAATGCGGTTGTCAGCCCGATCGGCAGTCCGTACAGCAGGTAGGTGCCCAGGGGCACCTCCATGAGTCCGGCGACGGCGACCGCCGCCAGGCCGGGCACGACGAAGACGTACCCCGCGAAGATGCCGATGGCCATGGCTCCGGCGAGCCACGGAAGGCCGATGCGGCGATCAACGGCCGGCGCCGACTCCTTAGCCATCGGCGCCGCCAGGACGACCTGCACATCAACGTAGATGGACGGGAAGATCGTGGAGAGCGTGCCTGCCATCGCGTACGGCAGGCGGCGACCCACCCGGCGTGCCAGCACCTCCACCAGGTCCCTGAAGGTGCCCATCGCGTGCAGCAATGCTCCGATCAGCACGCCGAAGCCGATCAGCAGGCCAACCTCGGCCATGATCTCGCCGAACCCCCCGGTGATCTGCGCCACGGTGCCCTCGGCGCCCAGTCCGGTAGCGAGCCCGAGATACACACACGCGAGCACCAGCGAGATCACGGGGTCGACCTTGAACCTGATGATGAGCACGATCGCGCCCAGGATCGCGATGGCAGAGTGCAGGATCTCCATGGGCGGCTCCGATCCGTGAGGGCAGTAGCGAAGCCACGCTACTGGGCATGCTGAGCGACGTCGAAGACGATGGCGCCGAGGATGGGTGCTTTGACAGCCCGCCGGCTGCGGCTCGGCTCTGGCCTACGAACGTCTGCAGAAGGCCAACCTCGGCCATGCAGTGTTCGATGAGGGCTGCTACGAGTTGGAGAGTTCGACCGATGCCAACGCACACTCCAGGCCAACCCCGACCTGCTGAACCCCACTCACATGCCTCAGACAGTTCGCCGGGCATGCCGATGAGCGAGCATCTGACACCATGCCTGCCGTGCCCAGGCTGACGGTGAAACTTCTGCTCCTAGACGAGCAAGACCGCCTGCTGCTCATCCACTCCAGGGATCCAAGAACCGGCCAGGAGTGCTGGTACCCCGTCGGCGGAGGCATCGAGCCAGGCGAAACCGTTCAGCAGGCAGCCGGTCGAGAGGCCGGTGAAGAGACCGGTCTCGTGGAATTGCCGGTGGGTGCTCCCGTGTGGATCCGAGACCACACCTACAGATATGGCGGGCGTGAGGTAGAAGTTCACGAAGAGTGGTTACTCCACCGAGTCAAGAACTTTCACCCTGCTCCAGCCGCCTTGACCGACTACGAGAGCAAGACCATCCAGGGATTCCATTGGTGGTCGATAGGAGACCTAGCCACGACGACGGACACCATCTTCCCGCCTCGGCTGGGGCATTTGGTGTCCACCCTTCTGGAGCGCGGGGTCCCCTCGATCCCGATCGACATCACGGAGTGAGGCCCGGCCTCACCGCTCTCACCTCCGCCCGGGCTCGGTAGCAACGCCGGTGCAACCGCACGGATCTGCCTGCGATCAGTACGGCGTAGCGTGACCGCTCATAGCCGCTGTCGGTGCAACCGTGCGTACGAGCGGAAGTTCAGATCGAGCCCGTAGCCAGATGGCGGGACGGCTCGTTTGCCTGACGTGACGATGAAGGAACTGGCTATCCCCGGCGACCTCTCGCAGCTGGAGGCGCAAGCCGCCGAGAACCTGAGCCCCGAGGCCCTCGGCTACATCCGCGCCGGGGCAGGAGACCGGGACACCACGCGCGCCAACGCCGCGGCGTTCCGGCGTTGGGAGGTCAAGCGGCGCACGGGCCG
Source organism: uncultured Actinomycetota bacterium (assembly GCA_963841625.1). Lineage (GTDB taxonomy): Bacteria > Actinomycetota > Actinomycetes > Propionibacteriales > Nocardioidaceae > Nocardioides. The sequence continues at coordinate 1,881,807 of CAWJDH010000009.1, forward strand.
CAAGCCGGCGAAGGTTGATCTCTCCACCACCATCTTGGGGACGCGCATGCCCGCGCCGGTCCTCTTCGCACCGGTCGGCGTGCAGACGCTCGCGCATCCGGACGGCGACCTCGCCAGCGCCCGCGCGGCGGCCGAGCTCGGGCTGACCTACGTGCACTCGACGCAGGGCGCCTACAAGATGGAGGACGTGGCGGCAGCCAACGGCGACGGCTCGCGCTGGTACCAGCTCTACTGGCCCACGGATGATGAGCTGGTGGTGTCCTTCCTGCGCCGCGCCGCCGCGGCCGGCTACACCCATCTGATGATCACGCTCGATACGACGCTGCTCGGCTGGCGGCCGCTCGACCTGGATATCGGGTACTCGCCCTTCCTCGAGAACAAGGGCATCGCGAACTACACGAGCGACCCGGTCTTCCAGCGCAAGCACATGCCAGTGCCGGCAGAGGTTGCCCCGCTGGCGGCCGGCATCGCATTCGCACGCGTCTTCCAGAACCCCGGCCTGAGCTGGAAGCAGTTGCCGCTGATCCGCGAGAACTGGGATGGCCCGATCCTGCTCAAGGGGATCCAGAGCCCACGCGACGCCAGGCTTGCCATCAAGCACAACATCGACGGCATCGTCGTCTCGAATCACGGCGGACGTCAGGTCGACGGGGCGATCGCGTCGCTCGACGCGCTCAGTCCGATCGTCAAGGCGGTCGACGGCAGGATGCCCGTGCTCTTCGACTCCGGGATCCGCACGGGCCGCGACGCCTTCAAGGCGCTGGCGCTCGGCGCCGACGCGGTGCTCGTCGGCCGTCCGTACCTTTACGGCCTCGCGCTGGACGGGCAGAGGGGCGCCCGGCGCGTCATGCGGAGCCTCGTCGACGAGCTCGAAGAGGAGGTCCGGAAGGCGCGTCACCGCAGTCACCGAACGCTCTCCCGTTCCTCCCTGACCCGCGCGCGCTGAAACGGAGCCCAGACATGTCCGAGCACACTCGTCGTCAGTTTCTCGGGGTCGCCGCCGCGACTGCCGCCGCGACCCTCCTCGCGCCGCCCGCGCTCGCCGAGCCCGGGGTGGCCCCCGGCCGCTGCGACTCCCAAGCTCCCCGCGAGACTCGCCGCTCCCCGTCGGCCCGGGCGCCCCGTTCGGCAGCTACCAGTCCGAGATCTACATCGCCGGGATGAGCGCGGACATCGAGCCGATCTTCACCACGAACCTGTCCGACCTCGAAGCCGCTGCGGAGGACGTGCTGTCCGAGGCCGCGCGCCGGCATCTGCTCGCCTGGGCGGGCGGCGGCGCCGCCGTGCGAGCGAACGCGCGGGCGCTGTCCGCGTGGCGGATCGTCCCGCGGATGTTCATCGACCGCGCCGAGCGCGACCTCAGCACGACGGTGCTCGGCGTCGAGATGCCGGCCCCGGTCATCCTCGGCCCGGTCGGACGCCAGGCCATGGCGCACCCCGACGGCGAGATCGCCACCGCCCGGGCGGCAGCGGGGCTGGAGCTCACCTACGTCCACTCGTCGCGTGCGAGCAAATCGCTCGAGGAGGTCGCCGTGGCCGCGCCAAACGGCCCGCGGTGGTTCGGCCTGGACTGGCCGGACGGGGACGGCCCCGACCCCGTGCTACTCACCCGCGCGCGGGCAACCGGGTGCACCCACCTCGTGCTCTCTCCCCCGCAGCCCGGGCAGGGCTGGGAGGCGCTCGCGGCGATCCGCAAGGCCTGGGACGGGCCGATCGTCCTCGGCGGCATCCAGAACGTGCCGGACGCGCGGATCGCGGTCCGCCGTGGCCTCGACGGCATCGTCGTCTCGAATGAGCGCGGGCGCCGCGGTCCCGGCGTCGCCGGGACGATCCACGTCCTGCCGCGGATCGCGGATGCCGTCGGCGGCAAGCTTGCCGTGCTGTTCGGCTCGGGTGTCCGCACGGGGACCGACGTCTACCGGGCGCTGGCCCTGGGGGCCGAGGCTGTCGTCATCGGCCGCCCGTACGTGCACGGCCTGGCGCTCGGAGGGGAAGACGGCGTCCGGCACATGCTCCGAACGCTCCTCGCCGAGCTCGAAATCACCCTCACCATCGCCGGTGTCGGGCACCACCGCGACCTCGCCGCGAGCGCGCTCGTCCGGGCGTGAGCGCCGGAAGGCACGTAAGGCCAGATAGCCCTCTGGAACGGCCGCGTGGCGCCGCCTCACGAACGCACCCAGCTGCCGCGATCCGGGCACTGACTGTGCGCTCCCGAGGCGTCAGCGCTCGGTCGGTTCACCCTGTTGCCCATCGGCCGTGCAGCCTCGGCCGGAGCCAGGGTGGCGTTCGGTTGGGCGGGGCTCCGGTTCGCTCGTCGACCAAGCGGAGCACTTCGACGAGGCCGGGGTCCCTCCACCGTTCCTCTTCGCTGACGTCCAAGGCATCGGGCATCGGTCCACCGCGTCTGTGTCGGCGCGCCGCGGGCCGTGTTCGTCCCTCGAAATGCTCGATTGTTGCCAGGACGAGGTGGGCGTCCGAAGAGGGCGCACCGGGCCAGAGGATCTCGATGCGCTCGGGCGGGGCAAGCAACTCTGCGAACCGTGTCGAGAGGTCCGCAACCTCCGCAGCGGAAAGCTCGAGCGCGGCTGGCCACAACGCGTCCTCGCCGTACCACCACATGACGCGCCCCAACGAGAGTGGCGAGGTGATCACGTACTTGACCACACCGCATCCTCACACCTCGGGGGACGTGCGACACCTCCGAACGCTTTGACGTGCACGGACATGCCGCGATCGGCTCAGTCGCGCCGGGGCGCCCATCGTCCAAGAGTGCGGTTGCGACACCATCGCTCCATGCCAAGGGACAACGAAGGTCGAGGCCAATACAGGGCCTGATCGATGCACTTGTCGACCAGTGTCGGAACGGTGGAGGCACCGTCCCGGCGACGCGGGCGCTCCGTGGAGTCTGGAACACCTATGCGCTCGACCATCCGGATGAGATGCCCGAAGAGCAGCGAATGAACGAGGTGCTTGCTCGAACCCCTGACGAGGACCGCGAGGTCCTGGTCGCGGATGCTGATCCAGACGTACGAGGGCGGCGGGATGCACGACACGCTTCGAGTGCTCCACGACCACGAACTTCCACCCTTTGACGATGGATACGAGGGGACGCCCTATCCCGACTTCATGGGTCGACTCAGGACGGACTGGGACTGGCCCCGCTAGGAATGCCTTCTGCGCGCAGGGGCCGCGATGGGCGCCAACCTGCCGTGGTCCGGTCAGTCGTCGGGCACTCCCGAGCCGCGCACATCAGAAAACGCGTCGCGACCCAGGCGGGAGTAGCGTGAGGAGCGTCCTTCTGAGCGAGGAGATCTCGCGATGGCTGCTTGCGGCGGTTCCGGGTGAACCCCTCGACCGGCGCCCTCGTGCGTCGCTGGGGAGGTCGCGCGGTCGCACTCACGGTCACCGGCATCGGCCTCTACGTCGTCGCTCCCAGCATGCTGACCCTCTTCGGTGCGTGGCCGCGGCTGCGGGACGTCCAGCCCTGGTGGTTCGTCGTGCTGGTCGCGCTCGAGGCGTGCAGCATGGCGGCTCTGTGGTGGCTGACGAGGCTCGCCCTGGCCCCCGACGCCCGACCGGGTGAGTCCGCCGTCCCGCGAGGTGCGCCGGTTGGCTGGGGCACGATCGCCACCGCACAGCTGGCAGGCAACGCCGCCAGCAAGGTGGTCCCGGGCGGGCCGGCAGCCGGGAGCGTGGTCCAGGGCAAGCTGCTCATCCAGGCGGGCCAGCCACCGGCGGCCGTCGCGTCAGCGCTGACCGCCGTCGGTCTGCTGACGACCGGTGTGCTTCTGCTGCTGCCGATCCTGACCGTGCCGGCACTCATCATCGGGCCGCCGCCGGCCAGGCAGCTCCAGCTCGGGTTGCTGGTCTCGGTGCTGCTGGCCGTCCTGATCGTCGGGCTCGGGGTGACAGCACTGACCTGGCACGGGGTGCTCGAGCGGGTGGGCCGCGCGGTTGGTTACGTCATCCACGTCGTACGACGTGCGGTCTCGCCGCAGTCGGTCGCGACCAGCCTGGTCGCGCAGCGGGACCGGGTGGCGACGGCGTTCGAAGGGCACTGGTGGAGAGCGGTGTTCGCGTCCGCGGCCAACCGGATGTTCGACTACGCCGCGCTGGTGGCGGCGCTGGTGGCGTTCGGCGCACACGCCCGCCCCTCGGAGGTCCTGCTGGCCTACGTCGTCGCGCAGGCGCTGGCCCTCATCCCGATCACGCCCGGTGGCCTCGGCTTCGTCGAGTCGGGGCTGACGGCGCTGCTGGTGCTGATCGGCATCAGCGCCGACACCGCACTGATCGCGACCCTGATGTACCGGCTGGTGTCGTTCTGGCTCCCGATCCCCGTCGGCGCCTCGGCCTGGGCAGGCTGGCACATCCACCGCACCACGCGGCCGGACCCGACCGAGGCGGCCGGCCTCTGAAGCTGCCTGTCAGGACGCCGAGGAGGCGCGGCGGCCACGGAGCCACTGCCACAGCGCGGTCACGATGACGGCGCCGACAAGGGAACCGATGATCCCGCTCAGTCGCAGCTCGAGTCCGTCACCGGAGAGCAGGCTGACCAGCAGACCGCCGACCAGGGAACCGAGGAGGCCCGAGGCGAACGCCATCGGCCAGTCGATGCCGGATGCCGACCGGCCGAGCAACATTTGGGCCCCGGCACCGATGAGCATGCCGAAGAGGATGATGGCGATGATCAGCATGCTTCGAGGATAGGGGAACGAGCGTCCCCGCGGGCTCACTCGCAGACGACGACCTGATCTCGAACCTCACAGAGGACTCTGCCGGGACCCGATCCCTTCCGCGCCGTCGGGCGCCCCTACTCCCCCGCCCCAGGTCCGAGCATCACCGTGCTGCGGTACCGGTGGCGCACCCCAGAGGTGAAGGTCGCTTCGGAGCAGTGCGCTGTTGAGCCGTCACCGCAGTGGAGCTGCAGGCGGTCCTGGTGGTGGGTTCGGCGGTCCTGGTGGTGGGTTCGGAGGTCCTGGTGGTGGGTTCGGAGGTCCTGGTGGTGGGTTCGGTGGCCCCGGCGGCGGGTCGGGTGGCCCCGGCGGAGGCGGCGGCGGAGGAGGCGGCGGCGGAGGAGGCGGCGGCGGAGGAGGAGGCGGAGGCGGTGGCGGAGGCGGAGGCGGTGGAGGCAGTTCGGCTGGCACGGCGGCGGCGGGCAGTTCGGCTGGCACGGCGGCGGCGGGCAGTTCGGCTGGCACGGCGGCGGCGGGCAGTTCGGCTGGCACGGCGGCGGAGGACAGTGCGGCTGGCACGGCGGCGGGCAGTGGGGCTGGCACGGTGGCTTGCAGCGCGGGTGGCACGGCTGCGGGTTGTTCCGGTTCCGGTCGAGGATCGTGGCCCGGCCGAAGGTGTCGCCCCTGGTCGCCCCTCTGACGTCGAACACGCGGAGGAAGAAGGACTCGTTGCCCTCGCGCTTCCGGTCCCTGAACGTCTCCACGCTGACAAAGGCATGTCTGCTACCTGGGCGGAAGGACCGCGAGCCGGACACCTCTTCGTAGTCACTTCCTCCGCGAGCGGAGCCGTCCTCGGTGAAGAAGCGGACGGTGACCCGCCGGTGGGTGAACTTGGACAGGCTCAGCTCGAAGACTGCGTCCTCACCCTCGAACACCGTGTCGCCGTCCACGAACAATCGTGGACGGATCACTTTGATGCGGCGTTCAGGCGTCGGGTTGGCAGCGGGAGACCGCAAGCCGCCCTCGGCTGCGGAGGGGGTCTGGGTGCGGAAGGCCGGCGCCGCGACCGCGGACGCGGGCAGCTGCATCACACCAGAGGCGATGAGGCCGGCCGCCAGTAGCGCACCGACTCGTGGTCGCCTCCCCAGACGCCTGCTGGGAGCCTTGTCGAACGTCCTGCCGAGAGTCAGGACCGTGTCGTCCATGACTGGCCTTCACAATCTCGTTCCCCAACTGTCCATTCTTCGTCGTTCGGTTGACGATTCAAAGACACATCGGGGCGAGCCCGATCGGGCCAGCCCGATGGGGTCATGGATCCCGGGGCAATCCCGGCGACGAAGGCCGCAGCCAGGTGTCGCGATCAGCCGCCCAGGGCAGGCTCCGGGACCTGGTCAGAATCCACTCGTCTGGCTCACTCCCACTCGATGGTGCCCGGCGGCTTCGAGGTGAGGTCGAGGGCAACCCGGTTGACCTCGCGGACCTCGTTGGTGATCCGGGTGGAGATCCGCTCGAGGACGTCGTAGGGGACGCGCGCCCAGTCGGCCGTCATCGCGTCTTCGGAGGTGACCGGCCGAAGCACGATCGGGTGGCCGTAGGTGCGGCCGTCGCCCTGGACGCCGACCGAGCGGACGTCGGCGAGCAGCACGACGGGGCACTGCCAGATGTCGCGGTCGAGGCCGGCCCTGGTCAGCTCCTCGCGGGCGATGGCGTCGGCCTCGCGGAGAATGTCGAGTCGCTCCCGGGTGACCTCGCCGATGATCCGGATCCCCAGACCCGGACCGGGGAAGGGCTGGCGGTGGACGATGTCGGCCGGGAGGCCGAGCTGCTCCCCGACCATCCGCACCTCGTCCTTGAACAGCGCCCGAAGCGGCTCGACCAGCTCGAACTCGAGGTCGTCGGGCAGCCCGCCCACGTTGTGGTGGGACTTGATGTTGGAGGTGCCGGCCCCTCCCCCGGACTCGACGACGTCGGGGTAGAGCGTGCCCTGGACGAGGAAGGCGACCTTCTCTGCGTCCTCGCCGGTCACGGCGTCGCCCAGGATCTCCGCCTCGGCGGCCTCGAAGACCCGGATGAACTCGCGGCCGATGGTCTTGCGCTTCTCCTCGGGATCGGTCACCCCGACGAGGCGCGTCGAGGAACCGCTTCTCGGCCTCGACGACATGGAGGTCGACGCCGGTGGCCGCCACGAAGTCCCGCTCGACCTGCTCGCTCTCGCCCTGGCGCATCAGGCCGTGGTCGACGTACACGCAGGTGAGCCGGTCGCCGATCGCCCGCTGGACGAGCGCGGCGGCCACGGCCGAGTCGACACCGCCGGACAGGCCGCAGATCGCGTGCCCGCGGTCACCGATCTGGCGCTTGATCGCCTCCACCTGCTCCTCGACGATGTTGACCATCGTCCAGGTCGGGCGGCAGCCCGCGATCTGCAGCAGGAAGTGCTCGAGCACCTTCTGCCCGTGCTGGGTGTGCATGACCTCGGGGTGCCACTGGACGCCAGCCAGGCCGCGGTCGACCGCTTCGAAGGCGGCGACCGGCGTCACCGCCGTGGCGGCGAGTACGTCGAAGCCGGACGGCGCAGCGGTCACGGAGTCGCCGTGGGACATCCACACGGTGTGCTCGGCCGGGATCTCGGCGAGCAGCGTCCCGGGGACGCCCACGACCACCGGTGTCCGGCCGTACTCGCGCGCACCCGAGTGGGCCACGGTCCCCCCGAGCGCCTGCGCCATCAGCTGGAACCCGTAGCACATGCCGAAGACCGGCACCCCCGCCGTGAAGATCGAGGCGTCGATGCCCGGGGCGCCCTCGGCGTAGACCGACGACGGCCCCCCGGAGAGGATGATCGCCTTCGGCTCCCGCGCCAGCATCTCGGCCACCGACATGGAGTGGGGCACGATCTCGGAGTAGACCCGCGCCTCGCGGACCCGGCGGGCGATCAGCTGGGCGTACTGCGCCCCGAAGTCGACCACCAGGACCAGATCGTGCTCGGGGTGCTCCACCATGGCGGCAGCGTAGTCGCCTCGGGTCACCGCCCTGCTCATGGTTCCGGGGTTTCGACGACGCTCGCTGCGCTCGCTGCTGAACCACCGGTGGTCGCCGGAGGTTGAGGTGCGAAGGCGCCCTGGCGCCTGAGCCGACCAACCGGTGGTTGAGGTGCGAAGGCGCTCTGGCGCCTGAGCCTCGAAACCCCCGCACCCGACTGGCGACCGTCGGTGGTCGCTGCCCTGCCTCCCTTACGGGGTTTCGACCCCCCCGCCGCGCCCTCGCAGGCCCCGGCGCGGGGCTTGCTCAACCCGTTTCGCCAGCGCAAGGCGCGAGCTTGCTCGCGCCTTGCGGCGAAACGCATCAGGGCCCGGCCGGGGAGGGAGGGTGGCCGGGCCCTGATCGTCCACGCAACTGCGGACAGCGCCTGGACATGGGATCCGACCTGGGAGGGAGCAAAAGCGCCGGATCCGACTGGCTCAACGAGCGCTTTTACCCTTGGTTACGACGGGTCACGGCGAGTTTGGACTTTTTTTCCAGCCGGCCCGGTCAGCTCACGCCGACGATGGGCAGCCGAAGGGCTCCGGGGGCGGCATCGGGGACGGTCGGGTGCTCCGGCGGCACCGGCGCGACCGACTCGTACGCCGTTCCCTGAGCCGGCCGCGTGTCGACCTGGCCGCGGTTTGGCCAGTAGGCCATCGCCCTCTCAGCCTGGGCCGTGATGGTCAGGGACGGGTTCACGCCGAGGTTGGCCGAGATGGTCGAGCCGTCGACGATGTGCAGCCCCGGGTATCCGTACACCCGGTGGTAGGGGTCCACGACTCCCGACTCGGGCCTGTCGCCGATCGTGCAGCCGCCGATGAAGTGTGCGGTCAGCGGCCGGTTGAACGGCTCACCGACCGAGCCACCGGCGGTGCCGCCCATGAGCCGAGCCATCCGGCGTACCGCCTCGTTGGCGGCCGGGATCCAGGTGGGGTTCGGCTTGCCGTGGCCCTGTCGCGAGGACAGCACCCACCCGAACGGCGTCTTCTTCGGGAACGTCGTGATCGAGTTGTCGAGCGACTGCATCACCAGGGCGATGATGGTGCGCTCCGACCAGTGCTTGAAGTCGTAGAGCGCCTTGACGTTGCGCCGCTGTGCCCACATCTCCTTCAGCCACGTCCGCCAGCGCGGGACCGGGCCGTCGCCGTCGGTGAGCACGGTCTGCATCAGCGACATGAAGTTGGAGCCCTTGCCGTAGCGGACCGGCTCGATGTGGGTGTGCTCGTCAGGGTGGAAGGACGACGTGATCGCGATGCCCTGGCTGTAGTCCGTCTTCAGGTCGGGCGAGATGGCACCCAGGATCGCCTCGGAGTTGGTGCGGGTGAGGTAGCCGAGCCTGTCGCTGAGCTTGGGCAGGTCGCCCTCGGCCTTGAGCCGGTGCAGCAGCTTCTGGGTGCCGAGCGCGGCGGCGGAGAATACGACGTGTTCGGCGGTGAAGGTCTTGGTGGCGCTACGCCGCGAGAGCTTGGCCTTGGTCCAGCGGGCGTCGACCGTGTAGCCGCCACCGTCGCGGGGCCGGACCCGACTGACCGTGGTCAGCGGGTGTACGACGGCGCCGGCCTGCTCGGCCAGGTAGAGGTAGTTCTTGAGCAGGGTGTTCTTGGCGTGGTGCCGGCAGCCGGTCATGCACTCCCCGCAGCCGATACACGTCCGCCGCTCCGGCCCGGCCCCACCGAAGTAGGGGTCGGCGACGGTCTCGCCGGGCGCCTGCTCACCGGTGCCGAAGAACACGCCCACCGGGGTCGGGTGGAACGTCTCGCCGACGCCCATCTCCCCCGCCACCTTCTCCATCACCTCGTCGCTGGGGGTGCGCAGCGGGTTCTCGACCACTCCGAGCATCCGCTTGGCCTGGTCGTAGTAGGGCGCGAGCTCGGCCTTCCAGTCACAGATGTGGGACCACGAGGGGTCGCGGTAGAACGCCTCGAGCGGCTCGTAGAGGGTGTTGGCGTAGACGAGCGAGCCGCCGCCCACACCGGCGCCGGCCACGATCATGCAGTCGCGCACCATGTCGATCCGCTGGATGCCGTAGCAGCCGGCGTCGGGCAGGAACAGGAAGTTCTTCACGTCCCACGAGGTCTTGGGGTACGACGCCTCGTCGAACCGGTCGCCTGCCTCCAGCACCCCGACCCGGTAGCCCTTCTCGGTGAGCCGTAGCGCGGTCACGGAGCCCCCGAAGCCGGAGCCGATGACCAGGACGTCGTAGTCGAACGACTCCCCGGTGGCCGGCTCGGCCGGCATCAGGCGCGTCCCAGCTTGTTCAGCACCCGGAGGCTGAGCGTCATCGCCTTGGCGTACTGCTCCTGCGACAGCCCGAAGGACGGCCCGATCCGGACGCCGCGCTGGGTGGCGACCGACTGGGTGTCGGTGTAGCGCAGGATGCCCTCGGAGCCCTGTCTGCGGCCCATCCCGGACTCCCGCATCCCGCCCATCGGGGCCGCGAGCGAGCCGAACGTGGACCCGAAGCCCTCGTTGATGTTGACCGTGCCGCACTTGATCTGCCGGGCAAGCTCCCTGGCCCGACTGCCGTCCTGGCTGTAGATCGAGCCGTTGAGGCCGTACTCCCCCGCGTTCGCCCGCGCGACCGCGTCCGCCTCGTCGTGGAAGCGGTAGAGGGCGACCACCGGACCGAAGGTCTCGTTGCCGAAGCAGGTCATGTCGGGGGTGACGCCCTCGAGGATGGTCGGTTCGTAGAAGTAGGGACCGAGGTCGGGACGGGCGCGCCCGCCGGCGAGGACCCGGGCGCCCTTGGCAACCGCGTCGTCGACGTGGGCGGTGACGGTCTCGAGCTGGTCGGCGGAGATGAGCGTGCCCATGTCGACGCTCCAGTCGAGGGTGGCGCCGAGGGTCATCGCCTTGGTCCGGGCCACGAAGCGCTCGACGAACCGGTCGTAGATCTGGTCGGCCACGAAGAGCCGCTCGGTCGACACGCAGAGCTGGCCGGCGTTGGAGAACGACGCCCGGGCGGTGCCCTCGGCGGCCTTCTCGACCGAGGCGTCACGCAGGATCAGGATCGGGTTCTTGCCACCGAGCTCGAGGGAGCAGCCGATCACCCGCTCCGCGCACTGGGCGGCGATCTGCTTGCCGGTGGCGGTGGAGCCGGTGAAGCACATGTAGTCGACGCCCTGGATCAGCGGCGGCCCGATCTCGCGGCCCGGACCGGCCACGACCTGCCAGATCTCCCGCGGGAAGCCGGCCTGCTCGAGGAGCTCGGCGCCGAGGAGCGCGGTCAGCATGGTCTGGGCGTCCGGCTTGATCACCACGGCGTTGCCGGCCAGGAGAGCGGGCAGGCCGTCGCACAACGCCAGGGTGAAGGGGTAGTTCCACGGCGAGATGATGCCGACCACGCCCTTGGGGAGGTGGTGCACCTCCACGTGGGTGAGGCCGGGGAACATGCCAGGCACGCGACGGCTGTCGAGGTGCTCGTGGGCGGTGCGGGCGTAGTAGCGGGCGGTGAGCGCGACGTGGGCCAGCTCCAGGAAGGCGTCCTTGCGGGCCTTCCCCGACTCGACGCCGATCAGGTCGCAGATCTCCTCCTGCCGGTCCAGCACCAGGTCGTGGAGCCGCAGCAGCGCGGCGGAGCGCTCGGCCAGCGGGGTGCGCGCCCAGGACTCCTGCGCCCGCCGGGCCCGCGCCACGGCCTGCCGGACGTCGGCCTCACTCGACTGCGGGACGTGGGCGACCGGCTGCCCGTTGAGCGGGGACTCCACCGGTGCGGTCTCGCCGGTGCTGGCCAGGATCCGCCGGGTGAGGTTCTGCGCGTAGTCGGGCTCCAGGGCGTACGACGCCCTCGGGTCGTGCTCGGGATCGGCCGGACCGTCGAGAAGCGGCCCTCCTGCGGGGTTCTGGGCGCTCATGAGACCGAGAGTATGTGAGCGCGGTCTCGCTATCTACCTTTCGGTAGCCCGGTGAGACGGTTGACACATCATCCACGCCTGTAAAGCAGGGCGGCCACCGGACGACCACTCAACAAACCCGATCGAAATATCACCCATCATGACGATGGACATGCCCCCTCGCCGCCCCCAGCATGGCCTCAGGGAACCGAGGAGGGCGCACCATGGTCTGGATCATCATTGCCGTCGCTGCGATCGTGGTGTTCGTGTTCTTCGAGTGGAGGTCGCGCAACAAGCCACTCCCGTCCGGGCTCCAGAATCACTGGGGCGCGCACAACGCCGCGATGAACCATGAACGCCCGCTCACCGGCGGCCACGACGCCGACGGTCGGCACTAGTCGCTGTCAGACGATGTCGGGGGCACTCACCCTGGCCTCGTCGGCCTCCTGGTCGGTCCGCTTGGCCTGGCTCTGCCGCTCCGCCTCCACCCGACGCAGGTAGTGGTCGACCTCGTCCTCGGTGCGGGCGTCGTCCCAGCCGAGCTCACCGGCCATCAGCCGGGCGACCGCCTCGGCGGCCTTGACACCGCGGTCGAAGGTCTCGATCGAGATCCGGGTGCGGCGGGTCAGTACGTCGTCGAGGTGGCGGGCACCCTCGTGCGTCACGGCGTAGACCACCTCCGCCGAGAGGTAGTCGTCCGCCCCTTCCAGGGGCACCGCCAACCCGGGGTTTGCGGCGCACAGCTCGAGCACGTCGTCGACGAGCCCCCCGAACCGCCCGAGCAGGTGGTCGATCCGGGCCACGTGCAGGCCGGCCCGGCGCGAGAGCATCACCCGCTGGTTGGAGCGGGTCTCGAAGTCGGCGGCGCCCACCAGCGGCACCCGGTCGGTGATCGAGTCCCGCACGGTGGTGTTGATCGTGGTCGCAAGGGAGTGGGCCGCGGCGTCGATCGCGTCCTTGGCCATGATGCGGTAGGTCGTGAGCTTGCCCCCCGCGATCATCACCAGGCCCGGGACCGGGGTGACCACGGTGTGCTCGCGCGAGATCTTGGAGGTGGGCTCCCGAGCACCGCGCAGCAGGGGCCGCAGCCCGGCGTAGACACCTTCCACGTCCTCGTGGTCGAGCGGCTCGCGCAGCATGGTGTTGACGTGGGCCAGCAGGTAGTCGATGTCGGCCCGGCTGGCCGCCGGGTGGGCCTTGTCGAGGTTCCAGTCGGTGTCGGTGGTGCCGATGATCCAGTGCCGGCCCCAGGGGATCACGAAGAGCACTGACTTCTCGGTCCGGGTGATGAAGCCGGCCTGGGAGCGGATCCGGTCGCGCGGGACGACGAGGTGGATGCCCTTGCTGGCCTGGACGTCGAGGCTGCCGCGGCCGCCCACCAGCTCCTGGATCTCGTCGGTCCAGACCCCGGCGGCATTGACGACCACGCGGGCGCGGACCTCGAGCTCGCGGCCGGTCTCGAGGTCGACCGCTCGGACCCCGACCACCCGTTCGCCCTCGCGGAGGAATCCGGTCACCTTGGTGCGGGTTGCGATGTGGGCGCCGTGTCCGGCCGCCGTACGGGCGACGGTCATCACCAGCCGGGCGTCGTCGACCTGGCAGTCGTAGTAACGGATCGCGCCCACCAGGTCCTCGGTGCGCAGGTCGGGGGCGATCCGCGCCACCTGCTTGCGGAACAGGTGGCGGTGCCGCGGAACTCCGACCTCGTACTTGCCGAGCATCGCCATGGCGTCGTAGAGCGCCAGGCCGGCCCCGATGTAGGGGCGCTCGAGGGTGCGGTGCAACGGGTAGAGGAACGACACCGGCCGGACCAGGTGCGGGGCCAGCCGGGTGAGCAGCAGGCCACGCTCGCTGATGGCCTCCCGGACCAGCCCGAAGTCGTACAGCTCCAGGTAGCGCAGGCCACCGTGGATCAGCTTGCTGCTGCGGCTGCTTGTTCCGGAGGCCAGGTCGCGCTGCTCGATCAGGCCGGTGGCCAGGCCACGAGTGACCGCGTCCAGCGCCGTCCCCACCCCGACGATCCCGCCGCCGACGACGAGCACGTCGAGCTCCGACGTCGAGTCGGCGAGGTGGTCGAGCGCCGCCGACCGCGCCGGCGGGCTCAGGGCGCTGGCGCTGGTCATGCCGCCAGTGTGTCAGGCCCAGCCCCTGTGTCAGGCAGATCCGAAGACCGGAGGCCGGTAGTCCTCGCAGCGGCCGCGGGAGCCAGCCGGGTACCGCTCACGGACCGCGCAGACCCTGCGCATCTGGTCGCGTGCGTCCACGGGGAGCAACCAGCCCCGCCGGACGGCACGATCGGTGGCTCGGTGCATGCGCTGCTGGTAGTCGGTGAAGGTCGGGTAGAGCGCCTGCACCTGGGCGTCGGTGAACGGCGCCGTGATACCGCCGAGCCCGCAGGCGGTGGTGAGGTAGGTCGCCACCGGCACCTCCACCGGCGGCATCCGGATCCCACCCCTGGTGTTGCCGTGCTCGTCCTTCGCGAGCTGGCCGGTGGCGTCGAACTCGAACCGCGGGGTGACCGACGGCGCCTCACCGGTCCGCACCCAGCGGTCGAGCTGGTGGAGTGCGGTGGATGCGGCGTAGTGCATGGGCATGGTCGCACCGGCCACGGTGCAGGTCGCGTGCAGTGGCGCGGGGATCTGCCCGTAGTTGCCGGCGGCGTCGATCAGCTCGTCGTACCCGGCGCGGTCCATCGGCGGCTGGTCGGCGGTGCGTGGGCCGTTGCCGAACACGGACTGGTAGCCGATGAAGTAGTCCGAGTGCGCGGTGGCCGCGACCTCCCACAGCCGGTAGCGGGGGTCGTCGCTGGGTGGCGAGGGGTCGGCCTCGAGGTCGCTCAGCAGGTGGAGCACGGGGGTGGCGAGCGGGACCTCGAAGGTCTTCTCACCACCTCCGTGGATCAGGAAGCCGTCGATCACGTCGTCGCTGGCGGCCTGGCCCGAGGAGACGTAGTCGTAGAGGCGGTTGGCCGACTGGGACTGGCCGGAGGCGATCACCCGGCGTGCGGTTAGCCGGCCCGAGGGGGTCGATGCTGTCGGCGGCGCGGGTCCTCATGGATCGCGCGACCTGGGCGAAGATGTCGGCCGCGTAGGCGTCGCCGGGGTGGTTGATCGACTCGTAGCGGACCGGGTCCCACACCTTCGGCGTCAGCGGCGTGCAGCACAGGCCGGCGGACTGGGCGCTCACGTGGACGAAGGCGTAGCCCTCGCGGAGCAGCATCTCGCGCGCCTCGAGGATGTCGACGGCGTTCTCGAACTGCGCGGTCACGTTGACCCAGTCGAGCAGGACGGTGCCGTTGAACCGGTCCTCCGAGCGTGGCCGGAAGACCACGATCCGGGTGGTGTACGGCGCCGTGGTGCCGTCCTCGGCCCTGGCCTCGCCGGAGACGAGGTACTCCCGCTGCTGGTAGCCGAAAGGCTTCAGCTCGTGCCAGGCGTCCCAGAGCGGATGGCCGTGGATCCCTTCGGGTGGCTGGCTGAGCCGCGGGACCGGGACCGCGGCTCCGGCTGCATCGGGCGCCTGCGCGTCGGCGGGCCAGGACGCCGGCCCCACGAACAAGCGCGAGGACCAGGCCGACGGTGGTGGCGAGCTTCACGTGAACTGAAACGAGTTCTAGCGGCCCGGGGTTACGCCCCTCTAGACCGCCGCTTCGCCTTGGCTGCCCCGTTGAGTTGGGCCTCGCGGCCCCTCGAGTTGGGCGTCGTGGCCCCTTGACCGGGCCATCCTGCCCAACTCATGGGGCCATCCTGCCCAACTCAACGAGTGGTCAGGTCATTCGATGACGACCTCGACCCGCTGGAACTCCTTGAGGTCGGTGTAGCCCGTGGTCGCCAGCGAGCGGCGGAGGGCGCCGATCAGGTTCATGGTGCCGTCTGCGACGCGCGAGGGGCCGAAGAGGATCTCCTGCATCGTGCCGATGGTGCCGATCTCGACCCGCTCGCCCCGTGGCAGCTCGGCGTGCCACGACTCCGCACCCCAGTGGAAGCCCCGGCCAGGAGCGTCGGAGGAGCGCGCGAACGGCGAACCCACCATGACCGCGTCGGCGCCGCAGGCGATCGCCTTGGCGATGTCGCCGGACCGTCCGATCGATCCGTCGGCGATCACGTGGACGTAACGGCCACCGGACTCGTCGAGGTAGTCGCGCCGGGCCGCGGCGACGTCGGCCACGGCGCTGGCCATCGGCACCGCCACGCCGAGGACGGTGCGGGTGGTGTGCGCCGCTCCGCCGCCGAAGCCGACGAGCACGCCGGCCGCACCGGTCCGCATCAGGTGCAGGGCCGCCTGGTAGGTCGCGCACCCGCCGACGATGACGGGGACGTCGAGCTCGTAGATGAACTCCTTGAGGTTCAGTGGCTCCGCCTGGCTGGAGACGTGCTCGGCGGAGACCGTGGTCCCCCGGATGACGAACATGTCGACCCCGGCGTCCACCACGGTCTTGGCGAACTCCTTGGTCCGCTGCGGGGAGAGCGCCCCGGCGACGGTCACGCCCGCCTCACGCATCTGCCTGAGCCGCTCGGCGATCAGCTCGGGCTTGACCGGCTCGAGGTAGATCTCCTGCATCCGCTTCGTCGCCTCGAGACCGTGCAGGCCCGCCACCTCTTCCAGCAGCGGCGACGGGTCGTCGTACCTGGTCCAGAGGCCCTCGAGGTTGAGCACGCCGAGCCCACCGGCGCGCCCGAAGGCGATCGCGGTCTCGGGGCTCATCACCGAGTCCATCGGCGCGGCCAGCACCGGGAGCTCGAAGCGGTAGGCGTCGATCTGCCAGGCGACGCTGACCTCCTCCGGGTCGCGGGTGCGCCGCGAGGGCACGATCGCCACGTCGTCGAAGGAGTAGGCGCGGCGGGCGCGCTTGGCCCGGCCGATCTCGATCTCGGTCATGGTTGGCAGCCTAGCGAGGCGGACCGGCCGGCCGGTGCTCGTAGGGTGGCGCCGTGACCTACACCTGGCACGACATCGAAGGCCGGATGGTGGAGCTGTGCGACGAGTGCGGCTTCGACGCCCGCGAGCTGACCGGCGGCACGGACGAGGCCGCCCGACTGGACGCGGCGTACGCCGATCTGCAGCGGCTGCTGGACCACCGGACGCGGGTCGTCGCCCGGCGCCGGAGACGTGGTCGGCCCGGGAGTACGTCGACCACTGCGTCGAGGTGGCTGGCGCGCTCCTGGAGTTTGCGTGCACCACCGCAGGCGCCACGACTCCCGAGCCACCGACCGATCTCGCCGGTTGCCGGCGGGCGTTCGCCGACGTGGTCCCGGCGTTCACGACGGCCCAGCGCGCGGAGGTGCTCACCGACACATACCCGCAACCGGTGACCGTCGAGTGGCTCGTGCGGCACCTGCTGCACGACACCGAGCACCACGTGCTCGACGTGCGCCGCGGGTACGCGACGCTGGCGATGGGCGACTTCCCCGAGGTGTCCTTCCGCGGGTAGCCGGATCAGCGTCCGGTGTAGTTGGGCGCCTCGACCGTCATCTGCACGTCGTGCGGGTGGCTCTCCTTGAGCGAGGCCGAGGTGATCCGCACGAACTTCCCCTTCTCCTGCAGCTCGGCGATGGTGCGCGCGCCGACGTAGAACATCGACTGGTTCAGGCCCCCGACGAGCTGGTGGGCGACGGCGGAGAGCGGGCCGCGGTAGGCCACCTGGCCCTCGATGCCCTCGGGCACGATCTTGTCGTCGCTGGACACCTCGGCCTGGAAGTAGCGGTCCTTGGAGTAGGACTTCTTGCCGCGGCTCGACATGGCGCCCAGGGAGCCCATCCCGCGGTAGGACTTGTACTGCTTGCCGTTGACGAAGACCAGCTCGCCCGGCGACTCCTCGCAGCCCGCGAGGAGGGAACCGACCATGACCGTGTCGGCGCCGGCGGCGATGGCCTTGGCGATGTCTCCGGAGTGCTGGAGCCCGCCGTCGGCGATGACGGGTACGCCGGCCGGGCGGCAGGCGAGGGCCGCGTCGTAGACGGCGGTGACCTGGGGTACGCCGCACCCGGTGACCACGCGCGTCGTACAGATCGAGCCGGGGCCGAACCCGACCTTGACCGCATCGGCTCCGGCGTCGACGAAGGCCTGGGCGCCGCTCGCGGGTGGCGACGTTGCCGCCGATGACCTGCACGTGCTGGGTCGCGGGGTCGCTCTTGAGCCGGTGGACCATGTCGAGCAGCAGCCCGACGTGTCCGTGGGCGGTGTCGGCGACGAGCACGTCGACGCCGGCCTCGACCAGGGTGGTGGCGCGCTGCCAGGCGTCGCCGAAGTAGCCGACCGCGGCGCCGACCATGAGCCGGCCGTCGGCGTCCTGCGAGGTGTGGGGGAACTGCTCGTTCTTGACGAAGTCCTTGACCGTGATCAGGCCGCCGAGGCGACCCTGCTCGTCGACGAGCGGGAGCCGCTCGCGCTTGTGCTTGCGCAGCAGTGTGGTGGCCTCCTCGCGGGAGATGCCGACCGGTCCGGTGACCAGCGGGGTCGGGGTCATCACCTCGTCGACCTTGGTGGTGGCCCACTCGGCGACGGGCGTGAAGCGGAGGTCGCGGTTGGTGCAGATGCCGAGCAGGCGGTTGTCGGTGTCGACGACGGGGAGCCCGGAGACGCGGTACTCGCCGCAGATCTGGTCGAGCTCCTCCAGCGTCGCGTCGGGCCCGATGGTGACCGGGTTGGAGATGATCCCGGTCTGGGTCCGCTTGACCAGGTCGACCTGGTAGGCCTGGTCCTCGACCGAGAGGTTGCGGTGGAGCACGCCGAGGCCGCCCTGGCGGGCCATCGCGATCGCCATGCGCGACTCGGTGACGGTGTCCATCGCGGCACTGACCAGCGGCACCTTGAGGCTGATCCCCCGGGTGAGCCGGGTGGTGGTGTCGATGTCGCTGGGAGCCATGTCGGATCGGCCCGGCAGCAGCAGGACGTCGTCGTAGGTCAGGCCCAGCGCGGCGAACTTGTCGGGGACTCCGGCGTCGGTCATGGGGTCCTTTTCAGGTCGGGGCGGCTGGACACCATCGTACCGTCGGTCGCGTCCTGATGAGTCCGGCAGCACCGCGTGCGGCAGGCGAGTCGGCGGATCTGCAAGCCGGAAATGCACCGAGTCGGCGCATCTGCACAGTTTTCGTGTGCAGACGCGCCGACTCGGCGGTGTTCAGCTGAGCAGACGAGCCGAGTCAGTGGCCGTGGCCGTGGCCATGGCCGTGACCGGCGGCGCCGTCGTCCTCTTCGTCCTCGGGCTTCTCCACGATCAGGGTCTCGGTCGTGAGCAGCATGCCGGCGATCGAGGTGGCGTTGATCAGCGCGGAGCGGGTGACCTTGACCGGGTCGAGGACGCCCTGGGAGACCAGGTCGCCGTACTCGCCCGTGGCGGCGTTGTAGCCCACGCCGACGCCGGCGTCGCGGACCTTGGCGACCACGACGTGGCCGTTGTCGCCGCCGTTCTCCGCGATCCAGCGCAGCGGCTGGTCGAGCGCGCGGCGCACGATCCGGATGCCGGCGGCCTCGTCACCGGTGAGGCCGAGGTCGTCGGAGAGGACCGCGGCGCTGTGGATCAGCGCGGACCCACCGCCGGGGACGATGCCCTCCTCGATGGCGGCACGGGTCGCGGAAACGGCGTCCTCGATGCGGTGCTTCTTCTCCTTCAGCTCCACCTCGGTGGCCGCACCGACCTTGATCACGCACACGCCGCCGGACAGCTTCGCGAGCCGCTCCTGGAGCTTCTCCTTGTCCCAGTCGGAGTCGGTGTTCTCGATCTCGCCCTTGATCTGGTTGACGCGAGCCTCGACGGCGGTCGCGTCGCCCGCGCCGTCGACGATGGTCGTGTTGTCCTTGGTGATCACGATGCGTCGGGCCTGGCCGAGCACCTCGAGCCCGGCCTGGTCGAGCTTGAGGCCGACCTCGGGGGCGATCACCTGGCCACCGGTGAGGGTGGCGATGTCCTGCATCATCGCCTTGCGGCGGTCACCGAACGCGGGGCTCTTGACCGCGACGGCGTTGAAGGTGCCGCGGATCTTGTTGACGACCAGGGTCGAGAGGGCTTCGCCCTCGACGTCCTCGGCCAGGATGAACAGCGGCTTGCCCGCGGCGATGACCTTCTCCAGCAGTGGCAGCAGGTCCGCGACGGCGGAGATCTTGCCCTGGTGCAGGAGGATGTAGGGGTCCTCGAGGACGGCCTCCATGCGCTCGGCGTCGGTGACGAAGTAGGCCGAGATGTAGCCCTTGTCGAACTGCATGCCCTCGGTGAACTCCAGCTCGGTGCCCATGGTGTTGGACTCCTCGACGGTGATCACGCCGTCCTTGCCGACCTTGTCGAAGGACTCCGCGAGGAGCGCCCCGATGTGGCTGTCACGGCTGGAGATCGTGGCGACCGCGGCCATGTCCTCCTTGGAGTCGACCTCGCGGGCAGCCTCCTTGAGCGCGTCGCTGACGGCCCCCGCAGCGGCGTCCATGCCGCGCTTGAGGCCCATCGGGTTGACGCCGGCCGCAACCGCGCGCAGGCCCTCGTGGACCATGGCCTGGGCGAGCACCGTGGCGGTGGTGGTGCCGTCGCCGGCGATGTCGTTGGTCTTGGTGGCGACTTCCTTGGTCAGCTGCGCCCCGAGGTTCTCGAACGGGTCGTCCAGCTCGATCTCGCGGGCGACGGTCACGCCGTCGTTGGTGATCGTCGGCGCGCCCCACTTCTTGTCCAGGACGACGTAGCGCCCCTTGGGGCCCAGGGTCACCTTGACCGTGTTGGCAAGGATGTCGACGCCCCGCTCGAGCGCCGCACGGGCCCGCTCGTCGAACTCAAGAATCTTCGGCATTGCTCTCCTCAAAGAGTTCGGGTCGTGTGCCTGAGACCCACCCGGAGGTAGTTCTCAGGCACACGACCCGGTTGGAAAATCAGGAAACGACCGCGAGCACGTCGCGCGCGGAGAGGATGAGGTACTCGTCTCCGCCGTACTTCACCTCGGTGCCGCCGTACTTGCTGTAGATGACCTTGTCGCCGACGCTCACGTCGAGCGGGACGCGGTTGCCGTTGTCGTCGATGCGACCCGGGCCGATGGCCAGGACCTCGCCCTCCTGGGGCTTCTCCTTGGCCGTGTCGGGGATGACCAGGCCGGAAGCCGTGGTCTGCTCGGCGTCGAGGGGCTTGACGACCAGGCGGTCCTCGAGGGGCTTGATGTTGATCGACACTCTTGATCGACCTCCACTTTCGTGTCTCTGACTGGACGGAGGACGAGTCCTCCGGACGTTTGGGCCTGCGGTTTCGGTACGCCGTCGCGGGGGTCGCACCTGGTCGCAAGCGCTGGCACACTCGGGATGAGAGTGCCAAGTCAGAACTTAGCACTCGCCCCTACTGAGTGCCAGAGGGGTCCGGTCCAGTGAGCTCCGGAAGTGTCAGCCACTCGTCCCAGGTGAGGTCCCGGCCGACGTACCGCGGGGCCGAGAGGGGCCACGCCTCGGCGATCCAGCGCGGCACGAGCTCGTCGAGGGCGGCCTCGAGATCGGTCCCGACGCACTCGTCGACGACCCACCACGAGATCTCGGCGTCGGCGCCCGCCTTCTCCGGGGGGTCGATGTAGACGCAGCCGAGAAGAGCTGTCTCGTCCGCGTCGAACAGCGCGTAGTTGAACGACTGGTGGGTCTCCATCTCCGCGGCGTGATGTGCCAGGTCCTCGAGGTCCTGGCTCGCGGGTCATCGTCGCGGGGGGCCAGCCCCACGCCTTCCCATAGATGCTCCACAGCCGGGGCTGGGAGCCCATCACCGCGATCATGTCCAGGTCGACGTCCTCCGCGCGGATCGGCCGCAGGTGGTGGCCGAAGGGCAGCGGCACGCGGGTCGGGTGCACGAAGTCCTCGGGCAGCCAGGCGGTCTGCTGGGTGGTCATCGGGTTCCTCTCGGTGTCAGGTGGTCAGCAGGCTGGTCGACCACGACGCGGCGGACGGAGGCGTCCGCCGCGTCGTGGCGTCCGGACGGAATCCTTCAGCGGGCCTCTCGGCGGGACAGCAGGAGGGCGATCGAGAAGATCGTCAGCCAGAGCGGGCCGACCATCCCAGCCATGTACTGCAGCGGGCTGACGAGGAAGAGCGCCGCCAGGCCGCCCAGGACGACGCTGGTCCAGCCGACGAACCGCGAGTAGCTGCGGTGACGGAGCGCGGCGATCGCCACGACGAGCCCGGTCAGGCCGGCGCCACCCCACAGCCACGGAACGGTCCCGATCCAGTGGCCGAAGAAGACAGCTACCTCGGGAACGATCTGGGCCGGGTCGGCGACGCCGAAGACGAACTCGGTGGTGAGGGCCCCGCCCATCAGGAGCGCGACCGCAACGAGCAGCAGCCCGTACGAAGCGACCTGCGGGAGCAGGCTGTAGGACCCGAGCCGCTGTCGGAGGTCCCGGTGGAGTCCGGCGGCGAAGACCACGAGCAGCGCGCAGCTGATCATCGTGGCCGTGTGGAAGAACAGGATCCGGGAGGTCATCTCGGACAGACGGTCGGTGATGGCGACGGCGTCGCCCGCAATCCGGTCCTCGTAGACGGCGCCCGAGAGGCTGCTCCCGACGATCGATCCGATGCCGGCGACGCCCGCGCCCAGACCGGCGAGCTGCCAGCGCCGGGACGAGCCGGCCGGGCGCTCCGCGGCGTGGGTGGAGCCGGTGTTGACGACGGTGGTGGTCACGGTGGAACTCCTGAGGTGAGGGAAACGGCACCGGGTCCGGTGCCGTGCCCCAACCCTCGGGCCTCCGCTCTGCCCCCACCACAGACAGCGCGAGGTGTACGAGAGGTGTACGGGTCGGCTCAGCCGAGGGCGGCTCGCTCACCGAGGGCGAGCGAGACCGCCTCCTCGGGGCGGAGTCCCCGACCCACGTCAAGGGCGTCGTCGTAGCGGTCGGCACCCAGGTGGGCCTGCGCCTCGGCCTCGGCCGCGGCCCCCGCCTCCGGGTCAGGCCGGTAGAAGCCGTAGCCGCGCGCTCCGACCACCTCCCGGATCCCCTGGGCGGCACCGTGCAGCAGCGGCACCCGCGAGTGGGTCCCCTCGGCCGCCTCGAGCACGGCCATCGCGTCCAGGAAGTAGGCCAGGTTGGCGTGGTCGCCCGTCTTGAGCGAGAGCCGCATCCCGGCGTCGAGATGGTGCCGCGCCTCGGCGTGGTTGCCGCGGGCGAGCTCGACCTGGGACAGGTTGAAGCGCGCGACGTACATCGTGAGCCGATCACCGCGCCGGTTGGCCGAGTCCAGCCCGCGTGCGATGTGGCCTGCGGCGCCGTCGAGGTCACCTGACAGGAGCGCGACGGTTCCCGTCCAGACGTGGTTGAGGCCCGCGGTCCAGTCCCCCGGCGGGCCGGCCCGCTCGGCGAGCGGTGCCGCCCGGTCGAAGCACTCGCGCGCCGCGGCCAGATCGCCCACGGCCAGGGCGGCCAGACCGACCCCGGCGATGGAGTTCGCCTGGGCGATCAGGTCGCTGCCCTCCCCCGCGTGCTCCTGAGCCTGCTGCCACCAGTGCCGACTGGCGGGGATGTCGTCCATCGCGAAGGACATCGTGGCCGCGGCCAGCTCTGCGCGCGGGCGTACGTCTTCCGGCAGATCGTGCGCGAGGGCTGCCTCGGCGAGCCGGCGCCCCTGGGCGTGGTGCCCGCGCAACCACCAGTACATCCACAGGGCCCAGCTCAGCCTGGCCACCAAGGTGGTCTCGCCGGCGGCGAGTCCGCGCTCGGCGGCCGCCGTCAGGTTGGGGTGCTCGGCGTCGATGCGGGCAAGCCACTCGACCTGCTCGCCGTCCTGGTAGTGCGGGGCGGCCTGCTCGGAGAGGCTGAGGAAGTGGTCGAGGTGGGCGGCGTACGCCGACTTTTCCTCACCCTCCTCCACCAGCCGGTCACGCGCGTACTGGCCCACGGGTTCCAGCAGCCGGAACCGCCGGGAGGGACCCGCCCCCGGGTCGGCGGTCACCAGCGAGTGCTCCGACAGGCTGGCCAACAGGGCGAGTGGGTCCGTCGACCAGCCGTCGTGCGAGGCCGCGACGGACTCGAGGTCGTCGAGCCGGAAGCCGCCGACGAAGACCGACAGCAGCCGCAGGAGCGCCTGCTCGTCGGGGGATAGCAGCCCGTAGCTCCAGTCCAGGGTCGCGCGCATCGTGCGCTGGCGCTCGGGCAGGTCGCGCGCGCCCGCCTCCACCGCGTCGTCGAGCCGGTCGAGCAGGGTCGCCGGGTCGAGCAGCCGGGCGCGGGCGGCCGCCAGCTCCAGTGCGAGCGGAACTCCCGCGAGTCGCAAGCAGGTGGCCTCGACCGACGCCCGGTCACCCTCGGCGTCGCCCCAGCCGGGCGAGACCGCCCGGGCCCGCTCGAGCAGGAGACGCACCGATGCAGGTTGCTCGCCGGGATTCTCCTCCTGACCCGGCAGGCCGAGGGGATCGACGGCGAACTCGGCCTCGCCGCGCACGCGGAGCGGAGCGCGGCTCGTGGCGAGGACGGCGAGGCCGGGAGCCGACTGGATGACGAGGGCCACGTCGGGGGCGGCGGCCAGGACGTGTTCGAAGTTGTCGAGCACCAGGAGCAGCTGCCGGTCGCGGAGCCGGTCCGCGATCGCCGACGCGTGGTCCCCGTCGACGACCGGGCCGGCGTCGATCGCGTCGGCGACGGCCGGCAGCACGGCCTCGGGGTCGAGGAGCGGTGCGAGCTCGACCCAGCAGGCGCCGTCGGCGAAGCGGGCACGGACCTCCTTGGCGACGGCCAGCGCCAGCCGGGTCTTGCCGACCCCGCCCGTGCCGGTCAGGGTGACCAACCGGGTGGAGCGGAGCAGCTCCGACACCCGGGCCGCCTCTGCGTCTCGTCCGAGCAGCGCGGTGGCCGGCTCCGGCAGCCCCTTGGTGCGCGGGGAGGCCGCGGCGTCACCGGGACCGGACGACGTACGCCGTCTGGCCGGCACGGCCGCGATCAGGGCCGCCCGGTCCGCGTCGCCGGCGTCGAGGGCGTCGGCCAGCGACCGGATGGTGTGCGGGTAGGGCCGGGTGCGGGCGCCCCGCTCCAGCGCACTCACCGCGTGGCTGCTCAGTCCCGCCCGGACGGCCAGCTCCTCCTGGGAGAGGCCGGCTCCCTCACGCAGAGCACGCAACAGCGAGCCGAATGCCTGCTCCTCGACCGCCACCGGCACCCCTCCTCCACCCCGGTTCGTTCCGGGGACGGAGTGTACGGCGCGCGGCGCACCCGCGGACGGAGTCGCGCAAGTCCGGCTGGAAGACTGGCCGGATGGACCTCGACGCCTTCCGCTGGCTGCTCACCGATGACGGGCAGCAGCTCCTGGCACAGGCGATCGAGGCGCCTGATGACGAGCTGAAGGCCCAGGCCGAGCTGCGCCGGGCCGCGACCGGGTCGACCGAGGAGCGGGCCGCCCACGTCGCGGCGGCGCTCGCCCAGGTGACGCTGCGCCGCAAGGCGGTCGCGAAGCTGGGCGACGACGCGGCCCGGATGTACTTCACCCCTGAGGGGCTCGAGCAGGCCACCCGGGCCACGGTGGCCACCCACCGAGCGGCCCGCCTGGTGGCTGCCTCGGCGGGATCGGTGATCGACCTGGGTTGCGGGGTCGGGGGCGACCTCGTCGCGTTCGCCCGCGCTGGGATCACCAGCGCCGGCATCGACGTCGACCCCCTCCGTGTCGAGGTGGCCCGCGCCAACCTGGCCGCCCTGGGCCTGCCGGGGGCCGTCTCGGTCGCCGATGCCACGACTGTCGACGTCACCCCCTTCGAGGCGGCGTACGCCGACCCGGCTCGCCGCACCGGACGCGGCCGGACGTTCTCGCTCGACGACTGGACCCCGCCCTGGGCCTTCGTGGAGGAGCTCCTGCGCCGTGACGCCTGCGTCAAGGCGGCACCGGGCATCCCGCACGCCCGGATCCCGGACGGGGTCGAGGCGGAGTGGGTCAGTGACTCCGGCGAGGTCAAGGAGGCGGCTCTGTGGTCGGGTCGACTGGCCACCACCGCCCGCCGCGCCACCGTGATCGGCCACGGCGGGCTGGCGACCCTCACCGAGGAGGACGACCCCGGCGGGGAGGCGCGCGACATCGGTGACTTCCTCTACGAACCGGACGGCGCGGTGATCCGGGCCGGGCTGGTCACGGCCGTGGCCGCCGGGGTCAACGGTGGCCTGGTCGACGACCACATCGCCTACGTGACGTCGGACGAGTCGTTCCGGACTCCGTTCGCGCGGGGCTTCCGCGTTGTCGAGACCCTGCCCTACCGCGAGAAGGCGCTCCGCGCCGCGCTGCGCGAGCGCAACATCGGCAGCCTGACCATCAAGAAGCGCGGCGTCGACGTCGTTCCCGACGATCTGCGCAAGCGGCTGTCCCTGACCGGCGACCAGGCCGGCACGATCGTGCTCACCCGCGCCCGCGGGCACGGGATCGCACTGCTGGTCGAGCCCTTCTGAGTTTCAGCATCCGCGTCGGGGCAGCCCGCGCACCTCGACCGGCAGCCGCCCCGGCGCTGCGGCGCGACCCTCGAGCACCGCGACCAGAGCACGCATCGCGCTGGGTGTGTCGCCGTAGGTTGCGATCCTGATCGGCGCGTCCGAGCCCCCCAGCACGTACGGCGTGTCGACGGCGACGGCCACGTCGCCGGAGATGGGGCCGTCGCCATAGCCGGCGAACCCGACGTGTGTGCCCTGCGCCAGCCGCGCCTCGTCCCGGTCCCGCCACGTCGCCAGCTGGTCGATACGACGACGCTCCCGGGCGCGCCAGCGGTCGCGCAGCGCCGGGCGCCCCGGCCGCGGCTCCGCCCGGGTGAGCCGCAGCGGCGGGGTCCGGGGCAGCAGGACCTGCAGCCCGGCGGCCTGGGCGGCGGTCGTGAACGCGGCGACGGCGTCGTCGTCACCGGAGGGCGAGACGGCCGACTCGACCAGTCGTCCGCGGCAGGGTCCGGCTGCGACCGTGATGGCGGCCGCCGACAGGGCGCGGGAGGCCGGGGCAGCGGATCCGGGCGGAGCTGCCGCGGCGTGCCTGCTTCGTGTCCGGCTCGCTCGCGAGCAGCAGCGCGATCTGGCGGGCGGCGGCACGCTCCAGGAGCAGTGCGGGCGAGGTCGCCCCGGCGCACGGCCGAGATGATGCCGCGCCGGGCGGCGGCCGGGTCCGGCGGCATGAGGAGGACGTCGTTGCCCGCCCGCAGCGCGCGGACCGCCTGCCTGGCCCCGCCGTCGCGCCCGGGTCGGGCGCCGGCCATCTGCAGCGAGTCGGTGACCACCAGCCCGTCGAAGCCGAGGTCGCGACGCAGGACGCCGGTGACCACGCGCCGAGACATCGACGACGGCGTGCCCGGATCGAGCGCGCGGACGTCGAGATGACCGATCATCACCGCCGGGACTCCGGCGTCCACGGCTGCCCGGAAGGGCGCGAGGTCGATCGCTTCGAGCCGGTCGCGCGTTCGCCGCTGCACCGGCAGCGTGGTGTGGCTGTCCGCAGGAACGGAGCCGTGCCCCGGGAAGTGCTTGAGCACCGGCACCACGCCGGACTCGGACATGCCGGTGGCCGCGGCCACCACGTGCCGGGCGACCAGATCGGGGTCCGAGCCGACCGAGCGCGAGCCGATCGTCGGGTCACCGGGACCACTCGTGACGTCAGCGTCGGGCGCGAAGTCGACCGTGAAGCCCAGGCCCCGCAGCTCGGCACCGCTGGCGCTCGCAGCCCTCCGGGTTGCCGCCACGTCGTCGGCTGCCCCGGCGCTCATGAACGCCGGAAAGCGCGTCGCCTCTCCCTGGACGCGCTCGACGATGCCGCCCTCCTGGTCGACCGACAGGAACATCGGCCAGCGCCGGGGGACGTCGCGCTCGAGCGTCCGGTTGACCGAGCGGATCTGGGCGGTCGAGGCAATGTTGTCGTCGAAGGCGATCACACCGCCGAGGTGCAACGACCGGACCAGCTTGACCGGGGCAGCCGTCCCGGACCAGTCCGCCACGATCACCTGGCCCGCGAGGTCGGGCAGGCGCATCCGGCGTACGACACCGGCCGCGAGGTCGAGCTCGCGCGCGCTCGGGCCCCAGCCCGTGGCCAGCCCCAGCTGCTCGGCCGGCGTGGGCGGCGCCGGCTCCGCGGACGAAGGAGCCGGGGTCGAGGGGTCCGCGCCGGGCTCCGGCGCGTCTCCGTCGGAGCAGCCGGCGAGCAGGCCCGCGACGAGAGCGAGCGCGACCGCCGTGCCCGCGCCGCATCGCCTCATCGCTCCAGTGTCTCGCGCTCCGCACCGATCGTGGTGTCGTCGCCGTGGCCGGCGTGCACGACGGTCTCGTCGGAAAGCCGGAACAGCACGTCGCGGATCGAGGCCAGGATCGTGGGCTCGTCGCTGAACGACCGGCCGGTGGCGCCCGGGCCGCCCTGGAACAGGGTGTCGCCGGTGAACACGCAGTCCAGGTCGTGCACGTAGACGCAGACAGCGCCCGGAGCGTGGCCGGGCGTGTGCAGGATCTTCAGCGCCGCACCGGCGACCTTGATCGATTGGCCGTCCTCGAGGTCGGCGTCCCAGAGCGTGTCGGCGTGGGTCAGCTCCCACAGCGGCCGGTCGTCGGGGTGCAGCAGGATCGGCGCCCGTACGGCGTCGCGCAGCGCCGGTGCCACCCGAATGTGGTCGTCGTGCGCGTGGGTGCAGAGGATCGCCTTGACCTGCCGCCCGCCCACGACCGCGAGGATCGCGTCGACGTCGTGCGGGGCGTCGATGACCACGCACTCCTCGTCGTCCCCGACCACCCAGACGTTGTTGTCGACGTCGTGGGTCTCCCCGTCGAGGGAGAAGGTGCCGCTCACCACGGCACGGTCCACCCGGAGGGCCATCAGAAGACCACCACCGAACGCAGTACGTCGCCGGTGTGCATCCGGTCGAAGGCCGCCTCCACGTCGTCGAGCGCGATCTCCTCGGTGACGAACGCGTCGAGATCGAGCCGCCCCTGCCGGTAGAGGTCGACCAGCATCGGGAAGTCACGTGAGGGCAGGCAGTCTCCGTACCAGCTGGACTTGAGCGATCCGCCGCGGCCGAAGACGTCGATCAGCGGGATGTCCGGGATCCGCATGTCGGGTGTCGGGACCCCGACCAGCACGACGGTGCCGGCGAGGTCGCGGGCGTAGAACGCCTGCTCCCACGTCTCCGGTCGGCCGACCGCGTCGATCACGACGTCGGCCCCGAACCCGTCGGTGAGCTCCTGGATGGCGGACACCGGGTCGGTGGACCTGCTGTTGATCGTGTCCGTGGCGCCGAGTTTGCGCGCGCCCTCGAGCTTCCGGTCGTCGAGGTCGACCGCGATGATCCGGCCGGCACCGGCGAGCACCGAGCCGGCGACGGCGGCAGCCCCGACGCCGCCACAGCCGATCACGGCGACCGACTGTCCACGGCGTACGTTCCCGGTGTTCATCGCGGCGCCGAGCCCGGCCATCACGCCGCAGCCCAGCAGCCCCGCGGCCGCCGCGCGCGTCGACGGGTCGACCTTCGTGCACTGACCGGCGGCCACCAGCGTCTTCTCCGCGAACGCGCCGATGCCGAGCGCCGGCGAGAGCTCCGTCCCGTCCTCGAGCGTCATCTTCTGGGTTGCGTTGTGGGTGGCGAAGCAGTACCACGGCTCGCCGCGATCGCAGGCGCGGCAGTTGCCACAGACCGCCCGCCAGTTGAGGATCACGAAGTCGCCGGGCGCCACGGTCGTCACGTCCGGTCCGACCGCCTCGACGACGCCCGCAGCTTCGTGGCCGAGCAGGAACGGGAAGTCGTCGTTGATCCCGCCCTCGCGATAGTGCAGATCGGTGTGGCACACCCCGCAGGCCTGGACCTGGACCAGCGCCTCTCCCGGCCCGGGGTCGGGGACGGTGATCGTCTCGACGCGGACCGGCGCGCCCTTCGTGCGGGCGACGACGGCGCGGACCTGGTGCATGCGTGCTCCTCGACGATCAAGTGTGAGACCAGTGCCACCATACGGAGACCTCGCGGGGTTCTTCTTCCCGCTCACTCCTGGGGGTTGCAACCATCCTCCCCCGAATCGCGTCTTGGAAGCGATTGGATGGGAGGTGCGCAGTGGACGCACAAGGGCAGACGCTCACGGGAGCGGGGGTGACCATGGTCGACGGGACACGACCCCGCGACGAGGATTTCGCGGCGTACATGCAGGCGCGTCAGCCGAGCCTGCTGCGGACGGCGTACCTCCTGACAGGCGATCGGCACACCGCCGAGGACCTGGTGCAGACCGCGTTGGCCAAGCTGTACCTGTCGTGGGACAAGGTCCAGCAGCGGGACTCGATCGACGGCTACGTCCGGCGGATCCTGGTCAACGAGAACAACTCTCTGTGGCGCCGCGGCTGGAAGAAGCGCGAGTACGCCACCGGAGACCTGCCCGACGACGACCACGTCACCGACGACTACGACGAGGGGCAGCGTGCCGCGGTCTGGGCCGTCGTCCAGACGTTGCCGAGGAAGGCCCGGGCCGTCGTGGTGCTCCGCTACTACGAACAGCTCTCCGAGGCCGAGACCGCGGACGCGCTCGGCATCTCCGTCGGGACCGTGAAGTCCCAGGCCAGCCGCGCGCTGGCCACCCTGCGCCAACGCGCACCGCAGCACCTGAACCCCCTCAACCACGAGGAGGAGCGATGAACAGCACCGACGACCTGACCCAGTCGCTGCGCGAGCAGGCGGACCGGATCGGCGGACACCCGATCGACCTCGAGTCCGTTCGCGGCAGGGCCCGGAGCATCCAGCGGCGCCGGCGTGCCGGCAGCGCCGTGGTCGCGGCCGCAGTCCTGGCCGTGGCCGTGCCGGTGGGGATCACCGTGGCCGGCGGGTTGAACGATGCCTCGTCGCCGCAGCCGGCCCCGCCCGTGGAGCCGACGATCGAGCCGGCACCGCTGCAGGAGGACGGGTCGTACCTGCTCAGCCCGAAGGATGCTCCTGAGGGCGCGGTGCCGCAGGTCCCCTACATCGTCCTCGACGACCAGCGGCTCTCGACCCCCGACCGTTCGTTCGAGCTGCCCGGGGACGTCGTCCAGCTCGCTCGGTTCGGCGACGGCTGGATCGCAATCCAGGCCGGCGACTACCCGCCCCTCGGCACGCGAGTGGTGAAGCTCGACGGCGACCTCGAGGTGTCGAGCGACGCGGTCGTCCCGGAGCCGACCCCTTCGGGTCCGACCCTGGTCACCAACGCGGACGGGAGCCGCGTCGGCTGGGTGGAGATCAAGGACGGGAGCCCGTTCCTCGTCAGCGCGCCGACCCAGGGCGGCACCACCATCCGTGCTCGCGTGCCGGGTGACCAGCACACCCAGAGCGCTCCGGTCGGGTTCCTCGCCGACGGCACGCTGGTGTTCACGACGGCGGACCCGACGACGTTCGAGAACGAGTTCGGCTACATGACCACCAGCGGCGAGCTGACCGACTTCGCTGGATTCAACACCCTGGTCAGCACCTCGGAGGCGACCGGCCTCGTCGCCGGCCAGACGAAGTTCCTCGGTGACGGGTCCTGCTCCGGGGTGACCGACCCACTGGCCGGCACGGGACTGCTGTGGGACACCTGCGACTACCAGCTGGGGCAGTTCAGCCCCGACGGCCGCTACATCGTCGGTCTCGCTGCCTACTCCGACGGCCCCGGTTCGCCGAGCCTGTCCATCCTCGATGCCAGGACCGGCGAACCAGTGGTCGACTACCGCGGCCCGAAGGGCCGGCAGACCTTCATCGGGGTCGACCAGGTGGTGTGGGAGGACAACGACACGGTGCTCGCCACGGTGACGCAGGACTCCGAGCAGAGCATCGTCCGGGCCGAGCTCGACGGTGCGCTGTCCCAGGTGACGCCGCCGCTGACAACGGCGGACCTGAGCATCGAGTACCGCTTCCCCAACCACCCGTTCGGGTGAAGGACTCGTGTCGTCAGACCAGCACCGAGGTCACCGGCTGGGATGAGTCGGCCGGGAGGTCGAGCGCAGAGGGCGCTCGACCTCTCGTCACCATCTCGGCACCCAGCGCAGCCACCATCGCGCCGTTGTCGGTGCACAGTCCGGGCCTCGGGACCCGGACCCGGATGCCGCGGGCGACGGCCCGTTCCTCGGCCATCGACCGCAACCGCGAGTTGGCTGCGACGCCACCGCCGATGAGCAGGTCGTCGATGCCGTGGCTGGCGGCGGCGTCGATCGCCTTGCGGGTGAGTACGTCGCAGACGGCCTCCTGGAAGCTGGCCGCCACGTCGTGGAGCGGGACCGGCTCGCCCGAACGCTCCCGCGCCTCGACCCACCGGGCAACCGCGGTCTTCAGCCCAGAGAAGGAGAAGTCGAAGCGGTGCCGTTCCAGGTCCCGCCGCGAGGTCAGCCCCCGCGGGAAGTCGACGTAGACGCTGTCGCCCTCGCGGGCTGCGCGGTCGATGTGCGGACCACCGGGGAAGGGCAGCCCGAGGAGTCGGGCCACCTTGTCGAACGCCTCGCCCGCCGCGTCGTCGATCGTTGCTCCGAGCGGGTCGACGTCGCCGGTGACGTCCTGGACCCGCAACAGGCTGGAGTGGCCGCCGCTGACGAGCAGGGCCAGGCACGGCTCGGGCAGCGGGCCGTGCTCGAGCTGGTCGACCGCGACGTGCGAGGCGAGGTGGTTGACCCCGTACAGCGGCTTGCCCAGCCCGAGGGCGAGCGCCTTGGCGGCGGCCACCCCGACCAGGAGAGCGCCGGCCAGGCCCGGTCCGCTGGTGACCGCGATGGCGTCGACGTCGTGGAGCTCGACCCCAGCCGTGTCGCAGGCACGCTCGATGGTCGGCACCATCGCCTCGAGGTGGGCGCGGCTGGCGACCTCGGGTACGACGCCGCCGAACCGGGCGTGCTCGTCGACGCTGCTGGCAACCGCGTCGGCCAGCAAGGTGTTGCCGCGGACGATGCCGACGCCGGTCTCGTCGCAGGAGGTCTCGATGCCGAGCACCAGGGGACCGTCGCTCATGGTGCTCAACCTTGCCCGATGTCGCTGCGCATCACCACGGCGGTGCCGCCGTCCCGGTAGTAGCGCGGTCGCCGATCGATCTCGACGAACCCTCTGGCCAGGTAGAAAGCGATCGCGCCGGCGTTGTCCTCGCGCACCTCGAGCAGCAGCCGGTCCGCACCCTCGTCCCGGGCCAGACCCACGGCCTCTTCCAGGAGGCCGGTCGCCAGCCCGGCGCGGCGGTGCGCGGCGTCGACCGCGATCCGCTGCAGCTCGGAGATGTCGGCCACCACGCTGACGACCGCGTGGCCGACAACCTCGTCGCCGTCCTGGGCCACGAGGTAGTGGATGGTCGGTAGCTCGCCCAGCACGCCTTCCTCCACAAGGGCTGCGGACCACGCATCGACGCCGAGGTTCTCCCGCTCGAGCCGCGCGATCTCATCGACATCCGCAGCGGTGGCGGGTCGGATCACGAGGCGGGCTTGCGCGGGCCGGGCGTCGCCGCGTCCGGTCGACGCAGGTAGAGCGGCTCCGGGTCACGAAGCTCGGCACGCTCCTCCGCCACCGCGCGGGCCAGCCAGCTCGCACTGGGTCGGGTCGGCCCGGCCGGGTGGGGGAAGGCCTCCGGATAGAGCACGGCTCCCTCGCCGACGGTCGGCGCGTCGGTCGCCACGGTCGACGGCTTGTCCACCACGGGACCGTCGCGCCGCACGCCCTCTGCGTCGTACGACGCCAGGTAGACCTCCCGTCGCCGGGCGTCGGTCGCCACCACGAAGTCACTCGCGACCGTCCCGGTGTCCACCGCCTCCAGCGCGAGCACGTCGAGCGAGCAGACGCCGTACACCGGGATGTCGAGGACGAAGGCCAGGGTCCGCGCGGTGACGAGACCGACCCGGAGCCCGGTGAACGGGCCGGGGCCGACCCCGACCGCGATCGCGGTGAGGTCCTGGCGGACGATGCCGGCGTCCGCCATCGTCCGCTCGATGAGCGGGGCCAGCTGCTCGCCGTGCTTCATCCGCTGCTCGGACGTGTGCTCGACCACGACCTCCTCGCCGTCGTGGAGCGCGACTGTCACGAGCGGCGTGGCGGTGTCGAAGGCGAGCAGCACGCAGCCGAGGCTACTGTCCGGCACTCACATCGCCGGTGGTCGCAGGCCTGCGAGCGAAGCGAGCCTCGCAACCGCCATAAAGGAAGGCAGAGGCCGCGGCCACGGTGGTCACCGGCCTGGGTCGCGTGCGGGGGTTCGAGGCTCGGGCCCTGCGGCCCTCGCACCTCAGCCACCGAAATCCCAGCGCCCTGACAGCCAGGCTCAGGTCACGCCGATCGCCAGCCTGGCGAGGTGCTCGTCGATCGGCGAGAGACCCTCGTAGTCCCGGACCGTGTCCCACCAGGCCAGCTTGTCCACCTCGTCGTTCGCCTCGAAGATCCCCAGACCGGGGAGGCGGGTGCGGAAGACCGCGACGTACTCGATGCTGCGCTCGTGGCCGAGCTGGACCGTGCCGACGCCGACGAACTCGACGTCGCTCACGGAGGTCCCGGTCTCCTCGGCGAACCTGCGGATCGCCGTCTCGCGCGCGGTCTCGTCCTCCCGGGTCTCGCCGACCGGCAGCTCCCACTCCTGCCGCCAGCTGTTGTGGACCAGCACGACCCGGCCATCGTGCTCGGCGACCATCAGCGACAGCCGCAGCGGGATCGACGGGTCAAGCGTGTCGAGGTCGGACTCGGGGCAGTGGCGGAAGTCGAGGAGGAGGTTCTCGTTCAGCTTCTCCGCCAGCGGGGGTCGCCGGTTGGGGACCTCCATCTCGTACCACCGCGGCCCGATCGGCGTCATCAGCACCCGGCGAGGGTCGAGGTCGGCGTGCTCGTCCTGGTGGGCGAGGGCCCGGATGATCCGGACCTCGAGGCGGGACTCCGCCAGACCCTCGGCGATCCCCTCGCCCCACTCGACGACCGTCACGGCGTCCTCGAGCGAGGTGTCGAGGTCGAGGTCGTCGAGCTCGTCGATGCCACCGAGCCGGTAGGCGTCGACGTGCACCAGCGGCGGGCCACCGTCGACGGGCGGGTGCTCGCGGGAGATCACGAACGTGGGTGAGGTGACTGTGCCCCGCACCTGGAGCCCGGCGCCGATCCCCTGGGTGAACGTCGTCTTGCCTGCCCCGAGCTCGCCGCTGAGCACGATCAGGTCGCCGGCACGGAGCTGTTCCGCGAGGGCCTCCCCCAGTGACCGCATGGCCTCGGGGTCGGGCACGTTGTAGAGGAACGTCCGCAGCGGGCGGCGCAGCTCGACGTTGGGCGAGTAGCGCAGGATCTCCCGGAACCCTTGGCGCTCCCAGAACCGGATCGTCTCCGGGAGCTCCTCGCGGGCGACCACGGTGAGGTCGTCGAACCCGTCGGAGGCGTCGACCGCCCACTCGATGAGCAGAGCGGCGATGCCGTGCCCGCGTGCGCTGGGTACGACGCCGAAGCGGCGCAGGTACATCGTGCTCTCGACGGGGTCGAGCACGAGCGCCCCGACCGGCTCGTCGTCGAGCACGGCCATCAGACCGCCGTGCTTCTCCAGCAGCTTCGCGAGCGTCTCGGGGGACTCGGAGAGCGCGGCGGCCGGCGGGTCGAGAGGCGGTCGCACCTCGAAGGCGGTGCGGATCACCGACAGCATCTCGATGGCGGCCTCCGGCCCCACCCGTCGTACCTCGACGCTCACCGGCTGTCGACCCGCTCCGCGGCGGCGGCGATCAGCTGGTCGAGGGCGGCGTTGACCCGGTCGTGCCGCTCCATGATCACCATGTGGCCGGCCCCTTCGCACTCGACGAGGACCGAGTGGGGAAGCTTCGAGTGCAGCTTGCGCGCGTGCCCGACCGAGGTCAGCTTGTCCTCGGTGCCACAGATGACCGTGGTCGGGACGGCCTGCAGTGCACCGAGCGCGTGGAACTTGTCGAGCTCGCCGAAGACCGGGAAGAAC
This sequence comes from uncultured Actinomycetota bacterium, assembly GCA_963841625.1. GTDB lineage: Bacteria > Actinomycetota > Actinomycetes > Propionibacteriales > Nocardioidaceae > Nocardioides. The sequence continues at coordinate 1,917,126 of CAWJDH010000009.1, forward strand.
TCAGCGACCACCTCGAACGGCGTGGCCGACAGCATCCCGTCGACGAAGTCGACGTAGCTCTCCGGCACATCGTCGCCGAAGGCGAACAGGTCGGTGACCACCGCCGCAACGGACCTGCCCATGCGGCGCAGGCCGTCGACGTGGCGGTGCCCGCGGGCCAGCGTCGCCACGAGTCGCGTCGCCAGCTGGCCGCCGATGGTCCTGGGCAGCAGCGGCAGCACGACGCGGTGCGGGTCAAGGCCACCGGCGGTCGTCGAGATCAGGCCGACCCCGACGACACGGCTGCCGAACAGCTCCGGGTGCTGCTCGGCCAGGGCGATGATCGACATCCCTCCCATGGAGTGTCCGACGAGGACCACGGGACCTTCGGGCACGACCTCGTCGAGGATCCGCCGCAGGTCGTGGCCGAGCTGGTCGACGGTGGCCCTGCCCTCGGTCGAGCGACCGGAGCGGCCGTGGGAACGCTGGTCGTAGTAGACGGCCCGCACGAGCCCGCGGTAGCCGGCCCGCTGGAAGTGCCAGCAGTCGAGATTGAGCGCGTAGCCGTGGCAGAACACGACAGTGAGCGCGGGCTCCTCGGTGGGCGCGCTGCGGCGTCGGCCGCGTTGCGGGTCGTGGGCGAACTCGTCGACCTCGACGTGGAGCGGGACGCCGTCGTCGGCCACCACGGTCATCGGCGCCGAGCGCAGCGATCCGAAGGGCGTGCGGTCACCCGCACCCCGTCGGGCGAGGACGCGGCGCCGACGGGCGACCTCGACCGCCGTGCCGGCCACCGCGAGGCCCACTGCGCCGGCGGCGACTCCCGCGATCCTGCGTCGCACGCTCACCCGGTCACTCCTTCGTCGACGTAGCGACGCACCATCCGGCCGCCGATCCTGGTCACGATCTCGTAGTTGATGGTCCCGCACGCCTCGGCCCACTCCGTCGCGGTGGGCTCGCCCCCGGATCCGGTGCCGAACAGCACGATCCTCGCGCCCGGGTCCGGGAGCTCGCCGTCCAGGTCGACCACGAACTGGTCCATGCAGATCCGGCCGCGCACCGGCCGTCGCCTCCCGGCCAGCCAGACCTCGGCGACGTTGCCGGCATGACGGGGTACGCCGTCGCCGTACCCGACCGGCACCAGGCCCACCGTGGTGTCGTGGTCGGCGGTCCAGGTGTGGCCGTAGGAGACCCCGGCCCCGGACCGGATCGGCTTGGCCAGCGACAGTGCGGCTCGGGCGGTCATGGCCGGGACCAGCCCGATGTCGGGAGTCACGCCGGGGGCAGGGTCGAGGCCGTAGGACGCGATCCCGCAGCGGACCAGGTCGAACCGGGACGACGGTCGCAGGATCGCCGCCGCCGAGTTGGCCAGGTGACGCACCTCGGGTCGGAGCCCGGCGGCCTCCGCGACGTCGAGCGCATCGAGGAAGACCTTCTCCTGGGCGTCGTTGGCCGGGTGGTCGGGCTCGTCGCTGCACGCGAAGTGCGACCAGATCCCGGTGACGGCCCAGTCCCCCGCTTCCTCTCCGGCGCGTGCCTGCGCGACCACACCGCTCCAGTCCTCCGTCGCCGCGCCGCCCCGGGAGAGGCCGGTGTCGACCTTGAGCTGGAGCCGGGCGGGCCGGCCCGGCGCGGGCGACTCCGGCGCGGATCTCCGCCAGCTCGGCGACGGTGTAGGCACTGACGTCGACGTCGGCAGCAATCGCGCCCGCATAGTTCTCACCCGGGACGCCCAGCCAGCAGAGCACCCGTCCCTGGTCCCCCGCCTCGCGGAGCTCCAGAGCCTCCTCGATGGTGGCGACGCCGAGCCATGACGCCCCGGCCTCCCGGGCCGCGCGCGCCGCCGGGACCAGCCCGTGCCCGTAGCCGTCGGCCTTGACCACGGTCATCATCGCCGCCGGTGCCGCCAGCTCACTGAGCAGCCGGACGTTGTGCCGGATCGCCGCCAGGTCGACCACGATCTCGGCGCGGTCAGCGGAGCTCATGGCGTCGATTCTTCCATTCCCGCCGGTTCGGTCAGTCGCGCCACGTCACCAGCCGGACCACGTCGGGGATGGCGCGGGCGACCGCGCCGGCCACGATCGGACCGTCCTCCGAGGCCAGGGTGGCGGCAGCGCCGTGCAGCCAGGAGCCGACCGAGGCGGCGTCGTAGGGCGCCAGTCCGGCGGCCAGCAGCGACCCGATCACGCCGGTCAGGACGTCTCCGGCGCCGGCCGTCGCCAGCCAGGGGACGCCGGTCGTGGTGACCCGCACCGTGCCGTCCGGCTTCGCGACGAGGGTGTGCCGGCCCTTCAGGAGGACGACGGCGTCGTACCTCTCGGCGGCCGCGCGGGCGTGGGCGAAGCGGCCTGGCCTCGACGTCCTTCCGGTCGGCGCCGGCCATCGCGGCGAGCTCGCCGGCGTGCGGTGTGAGCACCGCCGGCACGCCGAGGGGTCCGGTCAGGTGGGCGAGGGCGTCGGCGTCGACGACAACGGGCACCCCGTCGGCGACGGCCGCCTTCAGAGCCTCGCCGGCGCCCTCACCGCCGCCGGAGCCCACCGCCCAGGCCTGGACCCGGCCCTCGCCGACGACGTCGGGACGGGTCTGCCGGACCCGGTCGGCGACCTGGTCGTCTCCGACGTAGCGGACCATGCCGCACAGACCGGTGGCGGCGCCGGCCACGCAGAGCAGGCCGGCGCCGGGGTACTGCGGAGACCCGGCCCGGATCCCCACGACCCCGCGCGTGTACTTGTGCGCCTGCGGGTCGGGTCTGGGCAGCAGTCGGGCCACGTCCGGTGGCTGCAGCGCCTCGACGGGTGCGGCCGGCAGGTCGAGGCCGATGTCCACGAGGTGTACGACGCCGCAGGCCGATGCCGCGGGGTCGACCAGGTGGGCGATCTTGTGGGTGCCGAAGGTGACCGTCATGGCCGCTTCGACATGGGGGCCGTCGAGCTCGCCGGTGTCGACGTCGACCCCCGAGGGGACGTCGACCGCCACGACGGGGACGCCGTCGACCGCCGCCAGCGCCTCGACGGCGTCCGGACGCAGGCCGGGCCGGCCCCCGATCCCGACGATCCCGTCCACCACGACCTCGGGTCGTGTGCTGAGGTGGCTGCCGGGACGACCGTCTGAGCACACGACCCGTCCTCCGGCGGCCCTCAGCGCGGCCAGCCCGCCCTCGTGCACCCGCTCGGAGAGCAGCCACGCCTCGACGGCGCAGCCGCGGCGGGCCAGCATCGCGCCGGCGTACAGGGCGTCTCCGCCGTTGTCCCCCGACCCCACCAGCAGCAGCACCCGGCGCCCGTAGGCGGAGCCGAGGAGGTCGAGGACGGCGTAGGCGAGCCCTGCGGCGGCCCGCTGCATCAGCGCCCCCTCCGGCAGCGTCGCCATCAGGGCGCGCTCGGCCTCCCGCACCTGCTCGACCGTGTGCGCACGCCTCACGACGTCCACGCTAGCGGGGCCGAACGCTCAGGACTCCAGGACGACGACGGCCGAGGCGATCCCGGCGTCGTGGGAGAGCGAAAGGTGGACCGAGCCGACGCCGATGTCGTTGGCCCGGGCGAGGACGGAGCCGCGCAGCTCGAAGTACGGACGACCCGACGGCTCGGAGAACACCTCGGCGTCGTGCCAGGCCATCCCGCCCGGCGCTCCGAGCGCCTTGGCCATCGCCTCCTTCGCGGCGAACCGCGCCGCCAGCGAGGCCGGGTGCAGCGCGGCCTCGGCCGGGGTGAAGAGGCGCTCGCGCAGCCCCGGCCGTCCGATCCAGCGACGCGACGAACCGCTCGATGTCCACGACGTCGATGCCGAGGCCGATGACCGGCATTACTCGACCGTGACGGACTTGGCGAGGTTGCGCGGCTGGTCCACGTCGTGGCCCATCACCGAGGCGAGCTCGCAGGCGAACAGCTGCAGCGGGACCACCGCGATCAGCGGCTGCAGGAGCGTCGGCACCCGCGGCAGCGGGATCAGCTCGTCGGCGTACGGCTCGATCGTCTCGTCGCCGACCTCGGCCAGGCAGATGGTGCGCGCACCACGCGCGCGCACCTCCTGGATGCCGCTGAGCATCTTGCCGTGGAGCTGGTCCCTGCCCTTGGGGGGTACGACGCACAGCACGGGCATCCCCTGCTCGATCAGCGCGATCGGACCGTGCTTGAGCTCCCCCGCCGCGAACCCCTCCGCGTGCAGGTAGGCCAGCTCCTTGAGCTTCAGGGCGCCCTCCAGCGCCACCGGGTAGCCGGCGTGCCGGCCCAGGAACAGCACCGACCTGGTGTCGACGTGCTGGCGGGCCAGCGCGTAGACCGCCTCGCGCTGGTCCAGGACGGACTGGATGTGGGCCGGCATCGACTCCAGCTGGTCGAGGATCTCCGCGATCTCCTCGCCGTAGCGCGTGCCCTTGAGCTGCGCGAGGTAGAGGGCGAGCAGGTAGCAGGCCACCAGCTGGGTGAGAAACCCCTTGGTGGAGGCGACCCCGATCTCCGGCCCGGCGTGGGTGTAGATCACGGCGTCGGACTCACGCGGGATCGTGGAGCCGTTGGTGTTGCAGATCGCGAGCACCCAGGCTCGCTGCGCCCGTGCGTGCCGGATCGCCTGCAGCGTGTCGGCGGTCTCGCCGGACTGGCTGATGGCGACGACCAGGGTCGAGTGGGTCAGGATCGGGTCGCGGTAGCGGAACTCCGACGCCAGCTCCACCTCGACCGGGATCCGCGTCCAGTGCTCGATCGCGTACTTCGCGACCATGCCGGCGTAGAACGACGTACCGCAGGCGATGATGATGACCTTGTCGATCTCGCGCAGGTCTGCGTCGGAGATCCGCACCTCGTCGAGCTGCAGCTCGCCCGATGTCGTACGACGCCCCAGCAGCGAGTCTGCGACGGCGCGCGGCTGCTCGTGGATCTCCTTGCGCATGAACCAGTCATGGCCGTCCTTCTCGGCCGCCGACAGGTCCCAGTCGACGTGGTAACGACGGCCCTGGGCGGGTGCACCGTCGAAGCTCGGTCACCGAGACGTCGGTGGCCGTGATGGTGACGACCTGGTCCTGACCGAGCTCGAGGGCCTCACGGGTGTGCTCGATGAAGGCGGCGACGTCGGAGCCGAGGAAGTTCTCGCCGTCGCCGACGCCCACCACGAGTGGCGAGTTGCGTCGGGCCGCGACCACGCGGGACGCGTCCAGCGCGTCGACGGCGACCAGCGTGAACGCCCCTTCGAGCCGACGGCAGACGTTCTGCATCGCGACGGTGAGGTCCGCCCCGGCCACCACCGCGTTCTCGAGCAGGTGGGAGACCACCTCGGTGTCGGTCTCGGAGACCAGCTCGTGCCCGGCGTCCTCGAGCTCGGTCCGCAAGGCCACGAAGTTCTCGATGATCCCGTTGTGCACCAGCGCGACCCGTCCGGTCGGGCCGGGGTGGGGGTGCGCATTGATGTCGTTGGGCGCGCCGTGGGTCGCCCACCGGGTGTGGCCGATGCCCGGTCGTGGAATCCGCGAGGGGCTCCTGGGCGATCGCCTTCTCCAGGTTGGCGAGCTTGCCCGCCCGCTTCGCGGAGGCGATGGTGCCGTCGTCCACCAGCGCGATGCCGGCGGAGTCGTAGCCGCGGTACTCGAGTCGGCGCAGGCCCTCGACCACCACGCCCTGCGCCTGCTTCGGACCGACGTAGCCCACGATTCCGCACATGGCAGGGAGTCTAGGATGCGCGCCATGTCTCCGAACGGCGGCGCCCAGCCGGGCTCCGACGACGCCCGGCGCGAGTCGTCGCCCTACGTCGAGCTCGACCGGACCGCCTGGGCGGCGCTCGCCAACTCGACGGGCAGCCCCCTCAGCGCGGAGGAGATCACCCGGCTGCGCGGTCTCGGGGACGCCCTCGACCTCGACGAGGTCGAGCAGGTCTACCTGCCCGTGTCGCGGCTGCTCAGCCTCTACGTCGAGAGCGCGGGTCGCCTGCACCGGCAGCAGGAGGAGTTCCTGGACCTGCCGCAGCCGCCGCGGACACCGTTCGTCGTGGGCCTGGCCGGTTCGGTGGCGGTCGGGAAGTCCACCACCGCCCGCGTCCTGCAGCAGATGCTGGCCCACTGGCCCGAGCACCCCAACGTCGCCCTGATCACGACCGACGGTTTCCTCTACCCCAACGCCGAGCTCGAGCGGCGGGGCATCCTGCACCGCAAGGGGTTCCCGGAGTCCTACGACCGGCGCGCGCTGCTGCGGTTCGTGGTCGACATCAAGTCCGGCGAGGACGAGGTGGAGGCGCCGATCTACTCCCACCTCGTCTACGACGTCGTCCCCGACGAGAAGGTCGTGATCAAACGGCCCGACATCGTGATCATCGAGGGGCTCAACGTGCTCCAGCCGGCTCGGGTCCGCGAGGACGGCCGGACGGGGCTGACCCTGAGCGACTTCTTCGACTTCAGCGTCTATGTCGACGCCGGCACGGCCCACATCCGCTCCTGGTACGTCGAGCGCTTCCTCCGCCTGCGCGAGACCGCCTTCCGCGACCCGGCGTCGTACTTCGCGAAGTACGCCGCCCTCAGCGAGCAGGAGGCGGTCGCCGAGGCCGAGCGCCTGTGGGACACCATCAACGGTCCGAACCTGACCCAGAACATCCTGCCCACGCGGTCCCGAGCGACCCTGGTGCTGCGCAAGGACCGCGACCACTCCGTGCGCTACGTCAGGTTGCGCAAGCTCTGAGGCCGGCCCTGCGCGACCGGATTTGGGCCGCCTCGGCTGGCAGTTCGCCAGTCACCCGCCGACCCCCACGCTCAGGCGGGTAGCGAACTCATCTGAACTGCCAGCCGAGTTGTCCTCGGGACGAGCCATGCGAGTGTCTACGGGGCCGTCAGGGCTTGCGCCACACGGACACGTGGCTCTCGCTGTCGGAGGTGAACCGGCTGCCGTCCCAGTCGGCCAGTCGTTGCTCCAGCTCCAGACCTGCCAGCTGCGCCATCAGGTCGCACTCGGCTGGCCAGACGAATCGGTAGTGGTGCACGCCGTACCGCATCCGCCCGTCCTCTTCCGGCCAGTAGTGGTGCGACGTTCCGGCCTGGGTTGCCAGGTCGTAGGTGTCGAATCCCAGGTGCCGCTCACTCACGTCGAACGGAACCGCGACCTGACCCGGTGGGAGGCGACGTAGCGCCGGCACGCCGAGCTCGATGACGAACCGCCCTCCCGGTCGCAGGTGCCGGGCAGCGTTGCGGAAGCAGGCGACCTGCTCCTCCTGGGTCCGCAGGTTGCCGAGGGTGTTGAAGACCAGGTAGACGAGCGAGAACTCGCCCGGCACCCGGGTGGTCGCCATGTCGCCGACGACCACCGGCAGGGACCTTTCCTCAACCTTCTGCCGGAGCTGCGCCACCATCGGCTCAGACAGCTCGATGCCGTGCACCGGCACGCCCCGAGCGGCCAGCGGGACCGCCACTCGCCCGGTGCCGATCGCGAGCTCGAGCGCCGGTCCCTCCCCGGCGATCCGAGCCAGGAACTCGACGGCGGGGTCGAGCACCTCCGGCGCGAACATGGCGGCGCTCGCCTCGTCGTAGCGGCGCGCATCCTCCTCGTCCCACAGGTCACTGCTGGTCATGACCCGAAGCCTGACGACCGGTTGCGGGCGTGTCGACCGCATTTCGCAGCGGCAGGCAGACGGCTCAGAGTGCGAGCTGGGCGCGTACGACGCGCGCGAGCCTGTCGGCGATGGACTGCGCCTCCGCGGCGGTACCGGCCTCGACCATGACCCGGACGATCGGCTCCGTGCCCGAGGGCCGGAGCAGGATGCGCCCGCCGTCACCGAGGGCCGCCTCCTCCTCGGCCACGGCCGCCGCGAGAACGGCGTCCTCGTCGGTCCGGGACTTGTCCACCCCGCCCACGTTGACCAGGACCTGAGGCAACCGCGTCATCACCGACGCGAGTGACTTGAGGCTCTGCCCCGAGGTGGCCATCCGCTCGAGGACGTGGAGCGCGGTCAGGATGCCGTCACCGGTGGTCGCATGGTCGGTCATGATCACGTGGCCCGACTGCTCGCCGCCGAGTGAGTAGCCGGACACCTTCATCGCCTCGAGCACGTAGCGGTCGCCCACCTTGGTCTGGCGGACCCCGATGCCGGCAGCCCGCATCGCCTGGACGAAGCCGAGGTTGCTCATCACCGTGGCGACGACCGTGTCCTTGGCGAGACGACCGTTGTCGAGGAAGGCATGGGCGAGGAGGGCCAGGATCTGGTCGCCGTCGACGACGTTCCCCTCGTGGTCGACCGCCAGGCAGCGGTCGGCGTCCCCGTCGAGCGCGAAGCCCACGTGCGCCTCGTCCTGGAGCACCGCCTGCTGCAGGCGCTCGAGGTGGGTCGACCCACAGTTCTCGTTGATGTTCAGCCCGCTCGGCTGGGCGTGGATGGCGGTCACCTCGGCCCCTGCATCGACCAGCGCCTGCGGGCCCGCCTCGTAGGCGGCACCCTCGGCACAGTCCAGGACCACCCGGATCCCGGCGAGCGGATGGTCGATGGTGCGGACGAGGTGGGCGGCGTACTGGCTCACCGCAGCGGGATAGGGCGTCACCCGACCCACGTCGCCGCCGACCGGGCGCTTCCACTCCTGGCCGAGCCGACGCTCGATCGCGCTCTCGATGGCGTCGTCGAGCTTGTGCCCGCCACGCGCGAGGAACTTGATGCCGTTGTCCGGCATCGGGTTGTGAGAGGCGGAGAGCATCACGCCGAGGTCCGCCCCCAGGGTGGCGGTGAGGTGGGCAACCCCCGGGGTCGGGAGGACGCCGAGCAGCAGCACGTCGACGCCGGCGGACGCCAGGCCCGCCACCACCGCGGCCTCCAGGAACTGACCGGAGATCCGGGTGTCGCGGCCGACGACGGCCAGGGGGCGGTGCCCCTCGAACTCACCGCGGTCAGCCAGGACCTGCGCCGCCGCGACGGACAGGTCCAGGGCCAGCTCTGCGGTCAGCTGACCGTTCGCCAGGCCCCGGACGCCGTCCGTGCCGAAGAATCGCGCCACGAGCCCGACCCGTGGTCGATCAGCGCTTGCTGAACTGCGGCGCCTTGCGGGCCTTCTTGAGGCCGGCCTTCTTGCGCTCGATGACACGGGCGTCGCGCGTGAGCAGCCCGGCCTTCTTCAGCGACGGGCGGTTGGTCTCGGCGTCGACCGCGTTGAGGCAGCGGGCGACGCCGAGACGCAGCGCGCCGGCCTGGCCGGTGATGCCGCCGCCGTGGATGCGGGCGATGACGTCGAAGCGGCCCTCGAGCTGCAGGGCGGCGAAGGGCTCGTTGACGACCTGCTGGTGCAGCTTGTTCGGGAAGTAGGAGTCCAGGGTGCGGCCATTGACCGTCCACACTCCGGTGCCGGGCACGATGCGGACGCGGGCCACGGCCTCCTTGCGGCGGCCGGTCGCGGCCGCGGGGGCGATGGTCGCCGCACGCAGCGGTGCATCGGCGGACGGGGCGCTCTCGGAGCTGTAGGTAACGCCCTGCTCGTCGGTCTCGTAGGTCTCCTCGACCTCAGTGCTGTTCTCAGTCACGGGTGTCTCTCAATCAGTTCTGGGTCGCGGTGCTTACTGGGAGACCTGGGAGATCTCGAACGGCTTGGCCTGCTGGGCCTGGTGCGGGTGGTGCGGGCCCGAGTAGACCTTGAGCTTCTTCAGCACCTGACGGCCGAGCTTGTTCTTGGGGAGCATGCCCCAGACAGCCTTCTCGACCACCTTGCGGGCGTCCTTCTCCAGCAGGTCTCCGACCGGGGTGGCCGACAGGCCACCGGGGTAGCCGGAGTGGCGGTAGGCCAGCTTCTTGGTGGCCTTGTCGCCGGAGAGGGCGACCTTCTCCGCGTTGATGACGATGACGAAGTCACCGGTGTCGACGTGGGGGGCGAAGATCGGCTTGTGCTTGCCGCGGAGCAGGTTCGCGGCCTGCACGGCGAGCCGACCGAGGACAACGTCGGTCGCGTCGATGACGTGCCACTCCCGCTGGATGTCAGCGGGCTTGGGGCTGTAGGTACGCACGGCTGGTTTCCTTCTTCGTTCGTAGGTACCGGCCGGTCGACCCGGTCGGCGATGGAGCGGCGGCTTCTGACGAACACGGCCCGGCTACCCACCCGCAGGTGAGGTCCGGATCTGCACCCCGATCGCCGTGACGGGAGATCGGAACGCGGCAGGAGTCGCGACCGACAAGACTACGGGGGGCCAAGTGCGAGGTCAAAACGCCGGTCGAGCGGTGCACGGCCCGATTTCCGGAAGAGGGTTCGCACCCACGGGCGTGCGCGGCTAGGTTTGGACGGTGACTGAATCGCTGACCGTCCGTGACAATCGCACGGGGCAGGAGTACGACGTCCCGATCACCGACGGCACCATCAAGGCCGCGGACCTCGGGACCATCAAGGCAGGCGACGACCAGCCGGGCCTCGCTGTCTACGACCCGGGCTTCGTCAACACCGCGTCCTGCCGCAGCGCCGTCACCTACATCGACGGCGAGGAGGGCATCCTCGAGTACCGCGGCTACCCCATCGAGCAGCTCGCGGAGAAGTCGAACTTCCTCGAGGTCGCCTATCTCCTGATCCACGGCACCCTGCCGACCAAGGCGGAGTACGAGTCGTGGGTCCACGAGATCACCTACCACACGTTCGTCCACGAGAACGTCAAGAGCTTCATGGAGGGCTTCCGCTACGACGCCCACCCGATGGGCATGCTGATGGCCTCCGTGGGCGCCCTGTCGACCTTCTACCCGGACGCCCGCAACATCGCCGACGCCGAGAACCGCCACATGCAGATCGTGCGGATGATCGCGAAGATGCCGACGCTCGGCGCCTGGTCCTTCCGGCACGCCCAGGGCAAGCCGTTCGTCTACCCCGACAACGACCTCGGCTACACCGCCAACTTCCTGTCGATGCTGTTCAAGATGAGCGAGCGGAAGTTCGAGGCCGACGAGCGCCTGGTCAAGGCCCTCGACGTGCTCTTCATCCTGCATGCCGACCACGAGCAGAACTGCTCCACCAACGCCGTACGCTCCGTGGGCTCCTCGCAGGTCGACCCCTACTCCGCCGTCGCGGCCGGGGTGGCGGCCCTGTTCGGGCCCCTCCACGGTGGTGCCAACGAGGCCGTCCTGCGGATGCTCCGCCGGATCGGCTCCAAGGACAACATCCCCGACTTCATCAACGGTGTGAAGGAGGGCAACGAGCGGCTGATGGGCTTCGGCCACCGGGTCTACAAGAACTACGACCCGCGCGCCAAGATCATCAAGAAGGCCTGCGACGACGTCTTCGAGGTCACCGGGGTCAACCCGCTCCTCGAGATCGCGATCGAGCTGGAGAAGATCGCGCTGGAGGACGAGTACTTCGTCAAGCGCAAGCTCTACCCCAACGTCGACTTCTACTCCGGCCTCATCTACGAGGCCTTCCAGTTCCCGCCGGAGATGTTCACGGTGCTCTTCGCGATCGGGCGCACGCCCGGGTGGCTCGCGCAGTGGCTGGAGCTGGTCCAGGACAAGGAGCAGAAGATCGCCCGGCCCAAGCAGATCTACACCGGCGACCGCACGCTCGACTTCACCCCCGCGAGCGAGCGCTGGAGCTGACCCGCCCGGAACTGACGCTCGAACACGCTGACCCGCCCGAAAGTTTCGGGCGGGTCAGCGCGATTTCACGACGACCTTGCCGTGCGGGCGCCCCGGGTCGTCGTACGCCGGCGCAGCGTCCCCGCAGCGAAGCGCCTCGAGCTGGGCGCACACGGCGACGCCGTAGAAGAGCCCCATCGCGGAGAAGAGCGACCACAGCAGCAGCGCGAACACCCCGGCGAGCGGACCGTAGGTGCTGCCGAAGGAGGCGCTGAGGTTGACGTAGGCGGCCAGCCCGGCCGTCGTGAGCATGCTCAGCACGACGGTCACGCCGGCGCCGAGGGCAAGCCAGGAGAGCGCCGGCTGCCGGCGCCTCGGAGCATGGTCCAGCACCACGGCGATCGTGAAGACGAGCATCACCAGGCCGGCCGGCCAGCGGATGATGTTCCAGGCGAGGAGCGTGTCGGCTGACCACGAGTACTCCCTCACCATCGCGTCGCCGATGGCGCCCCCAGCAACCAGCAACAGGAAACCGGCGCCAACGGGCACGGCCAGGATCGCCGTGAGCACAGCTGCGCGCCCGTACTTCGCCAGTGCCTTGCGATCGCGACGAATGCCGTAGATCCGGTTGCTGCCTCGCTCGACCTGCGCCATCGCGGTGGTCATGGAGAGGAACGCGAACGCGAGCCCGAAGCCGAGCGCGACCTCGCCCGTCTCCTCGGAACCCTCGGCGACGGCGGAGGCGAGGGCGTCGTCCGAGCCGCCTCCGGGTGACACGGCCTCGATCGTGGAGGCCACGGCGCGGGCCGGGCGGTCCTCGTCGAGGTCGGCCGCGAAACCGGTCAGCGCGATCATGAAGGGGACGACGGCCAGGCAGGTCTGGAGCGCCAGGGCGCGGCTGTTGGTGAAGCCGTCGCCGTACCGGAACCGCACGAACGAGTCGACGACGATCCGGAGCAGTCCGTGGCGGCGGGCGAGGTGCCAGGCGTCCTCGGCGTCGAGCTCGTCGCCATCCAGCTCGACGGTGACCGGGACGGTACGGGCGGTGCTCATGCGGGAAGGCTATGCGCGCGGATGGGACAGGACGCGGCCGGACCGGCCAGACTGTGCCCATGATCCGCACGGGCCTCCGCACCGCCGACGAGCTGACAGCCCGGCTGGAGCACCTACAGGCGGCGCCGCAGGAGGTCGGCACCCTCGACCTGGTGGTACGACGTCCCGCCCACGGCGAGCGGGAGGTCCTGGCGGAGGGCGTCCTGGACGAGGCCGGCGGCCTGATCGGGGACAACTGGCTCTCCCGGGCAACGTCTCGGGCCGTCGCGGAGGGACGCCACTTCAAGGCGCAGGTGACCGTGATGAGCTCGCGGATGATCCGGCTCCTGGCCGACACCGACGGCGAGCGCGCCCTTGCCGGTGACCAGCTCTACGTCGACCTCGACATCTCGCACACCAACCTCCCGGCCGGGACCCGAATCGCCCTCGGCGACCCCGACAACGGGGGCGCGGTGATCGAGGTGTCCGACAAGCCGCACACCGGCTGCGCCAAGTTCGTTCGCCGCTTCGGCCAGGAGGCCACGAGCTTCGTGAACTCCGACGCCGGGCGGGAGATGCGCCTGCGGGGCCTCAACGCCCGGGTGGTGCGTGGCGGGACGGTTCGTCCCGGAGATCCGGCGCGCAAGCTCTGAAAACTGACCGGGCTCGACCTGTTCTCTCTTCTTGCCAGGTCCCCAGCGTCATCTCAGCGTGATCACAGGGTCACCCGGCACGGTTTGGGTGTGACCGACTACGAGACCCGACCGATCATTCCCCCACCCGCACCCCACGGCGAGCCTCCCCCGCGCAGCCGCGGCCGCGGGTTGATCGTCGGCTCCGTGCTCGTCGGCGCCCTCGTGCTGGGTGGCGGTGCCGGCGTAGCCGGCGCTGCCGCCTGGCAGGAGTGGGGCGTCGACGAGGCGGCCACGAGCGGCGGCACCAGTTCCACCGGCTCGATCCCGATCGTGGACACCGGGGACAGCCCCGCGCCCGAGGGCTCGGTGGAGCAGGTCGCCGCCCAGGTGCTTCCGTCGGTGGTCAAGATCGACGTGGTGGGCGAGGCCGAGGGCCAGCCGGTCAGCGGGTCCGGCTCGGGGATCATCCTCAGCGAGGACGGCGAGATCCTGACCAACGACCACGTCGTGGAGGTGGCCGAGAACGGCGGGCGCATCTCGGTGTCCTTCCAGAACGGCGACGAGGCGGCGGCCGAGATCGTCGGCACCGACCCGCTGACCGACACCGCGGTCATCAAGGCGGAGGACGTGAACGGGCTGACCAAGGCGACGATCGGCAAGTCGGCCAACCTCGACATCGGCCAGGAGGTGGTGGCCGTCGGCGCGCCGTTCGGCCTGGACTCAACCGTGACGAGCGGCATCGTCTCCGCGCTCGACCGGCCGGTGAGTGTCGGCACGGATGCCGAGGGCCAGAGCACGACGTATCCGGCGATCCAGACCGACGCCGCGATCAACCCCGGCAACAGCGGAGGGCCGCTGGTCGACATGAACGGCGCGGTGGTCGGCATCAACTCCTCCATCAGGACCAGCGGTGACTCGACGGGCCAGGGCGGATCGATCGGACTCGGGTTCGCCATCCCGATGGACGAGGTGATGCCGGTCGTCGAGCAGATGCTCGCCGGTGACACCCCCACGCACGCCCGGCTCGGCATCACGGTCTCCGACGTCGAGCAGCAGGCGGGCGAGCTCCCCGCCGAGGGCGCCCAGGTCCAGGAGGTCACCAACGGCTCGACCGCAGACGACGCCGGCCTCGAGAACGGCGACGTGATCACCAAGCTCGACGACACGCTCATCACCGGCGCCGACTCGCTGGTGGCGACGATCCGGTCCTACCGTCCGGGCGACGAGGTGACGCGTCACCTACCGCAGGGGTGAGGACGAGGAGCAAGCCACGATGGTCCTGGACTCCGACGGCCCGTAACCGCGGGAGGCCCGCGCAAGCCGGCCCCGGGTCCGCACGGGACCCGGGGCCGGTTAGCGCCCGGACGCTGAATCAGCGCGTGGCGGCCTTCACGATCGGACCGAACACCTGCAGCTCGGCGATCCGGACCTGCTCGTAAGGCGGGGCAAGTACTGCGCGGTCCGGCGTCTGCTCCTCACTGTCGCAGTCCGGGTTGCTGAACACCGGGTCGTTGGACGGGTTCGCGTCGCCCTGGTAGAGCGGGCCACCGGTGCACTGGTTGTCACGCACCCGGATCCGGATGTGGGTGGCCTCGACGTCGTCGACGTTGAACGACCGCAGGGTCAGGTCCGGGGCGGTCGGCCGCGGCCGGACTCCGGGGAACGCGTCGTCGGCGCTGCGGTAGATGATGTCGAACTCCGCCTCGTCGTCGGTGCAGGTGTTGCCGCCGGCCGTGGCGTCACAGGCGAGGATCTCGAAGGAGCGCAGCGCCGAGAACCGGCTCTGCGATCCCGAGTCCGCGTTCTCCTCGTCGGTGGGACGCAACGCCGCACTCACGTTGACCTTGCGCACTGCGACTGGCTCGTCGGACAGCTGCACCGTCACCTGGCGGCCCTGGACCTGCTTGCCCTCGCCCTGCCCCTCGCTGGCCGTGCCAGCCGACTCCAGGGAGGCCCAGTTGGTCTCCTCGGTGTCGTCGATCAGGCTCGCGAGGTTGACCCCGTCACCGGTGGCGGTGGCGCCGTTGTGGGTCGATGCCAGGTTGCGCCGCATCGGGACCGAGACCACCCGGTCCTCGCCGGCCTGGAAGGTGCGGGTGAACCGGAGGGCGCCGTAGCCGGGGGCCGTGGCGATGAACCGGTAGGTGCCCGGCACGAAGTCCACCGTGTCCGAGGTCTCCGTCTCGGAGTCGGTGTCGGCCGTGGGGCTGATCCTGGCCTCGTAGTCGCCGGTGTAGATCGTCATGTCCTCGGCGGCGCCGCCACCGGTGTCGCTGGTCTCGAAGCGGACCGTGGCCTCGTCGCCGCCGAGCGGCGAGTCCCAGCCCGGGACCGGATCCCGGTCCTCGGCGTTGGGCGAGGAGGCGCTCTCCCCCATCCCGCGTCGGGCAAAGCTGTCCCAGAGCTCGGCCTGGTTGGCGCCGTCGAAACGGAGACGGTCGGCGGCCAGCATCGCGTCACGCGAGTCCAGCATCGTCGACCCGCTCGGCGTCAGCAGCAGTCCGTCGAACATGATCTGCGCCCAGCGCCGGTTGCCCGGGCACTCGTCGGAGGGCTGCTCGCCCTTGGCGCACTGCAGCTGCAGCGCCTTGTCCGAGGACGGGAACTGCGCGTCGTACTTGTCGTTGAGGGCCTCGGCGATGTCGAAGTTGACCGCGCTCCAGATCTCGCTGTCGGCGTGCGGGCTCTCGAGGCCGTTGCCGTCGTACTCCAGGTCGGAGTAGTTGAGCGGGCTGTTGTTCATCCCGTAGTTGCGGATGCCGCGGTCCTTGTTGCCGCTGACGTACGGCGCCAGCGCGAACGGGTTGGCCCCCTCGCCGGTGCTGATGCCGTTGCCGCGGAAGTACTCGGAGAAGATCAGGTCCGACCAGCTCTCGGTCTGGCCCTGGGTGTTGCCGGTCCCGGTGTCGGGGCCGGCCACCATCCGGTTGCTGATCGCGTGGCCGTACTCGTGCGCGACCACCGCCATGTCGTAGGCACCGTCGGTGCACGCGGCGTAGAACGCCCCGGCCAGCGGCTGCCAGAGGTACTGGTTGGTGATCGGCGCGATGCCGTCCTGCAGCGTCATCTGGTTGGCGTTGTCCCGGCCGTTGAAGGTGCGCCGGCCCGACTGCGCGTTGCCGACCTCGGGGTCGTTCTCACGGGTGGGGGCGGTGTTGCCGAAGTTGGACTGCTGCATGTTGGAGTTCAGCTCGGTGAAGCCGAGGTAGTAGCTCCAGTCGTGCATGCGGTTGTGGCTGACGAAGAGGTTGGTCGTGGAGGCGTCGTCGTCGTTGCCGCCCGGTTGGTCGAACGTGGAGGGATCGCAGCTGGACTTGAACCAGGTGTTCTTCCACTCGTAGTCGTAGTTGCGGTCCGGGCTGAACGGCCGGCGGAACACCGTGTCCGGTGACCGGAAGCTGACCTCGGAGATCGCGGTCGTGGCGTTGTTGCCGGAGGTGGTGAAGCTGGGCAGGCTCGGGGGCACCACGTCCCACGGGAGCCTGGCCGCGGAGTTCGCCTGCTCCTCGTCACAGGCCGGGTTGTCGTCGATCCAGCACCACAGCTCGCGGGTGTCCGCGTCGGGGGCGGAGGAGTCGGTGAAGTTCGGGTTGGAGGGGAAGACCCGCCAGCGCGGCAGCTGGGTGGCACCGCCGCCGCCGGGTCCGGCCGAGAACGAACCGGCGTACCCGATGGAGCCGGCGCCGGAGTTGAACTCGCAGACCTCCACGAAGTAGTCGCCGGCCGGGACCCCGCCCGCGGGAGCGTAGGTGAGCACCTCCGGGCTGCCGAGCAGGTCCTGCGACGCGACCGGGTTCGCACTCCCGGCCTCGTAGAGGTTGATCGTGATGTCGTCGTCGGTGCCGTTGGGCATCGTCGCGGTCGCGGTGACGTTGATCTGGCCGTTGCCGTCCTCCACCGCGAACGGACCGTGCCGCGCGTCCTGGGGGGTGCAGGCGCCGGCGTCGTCGGTCTCACCCGAGAAGGGAGCACCGGACGGTGCGGCGGCGGGCGCGTTGACGGTGGCCGCCACGCCGAGGCCGGAGGCCGCGTGGTCGACCCGGTTGTCACGGAGCAGGACGTCGCCGGTCTCGGCGTCGACGAAGCTGATGAACGCGGCCGGCTCGCCCTGCCCCTCCTGGTCGGTGTGGTCGGACTTGAGAAGCGTGGTCTCCCAGACCAGGCGGACGCCGTGGGTGGGCGTCGGCATCGCCATCAGCCGGGCCCGCTGGAGGTCGCGCGAGGCCGTGGAAGTGAACGTCGTCCAGGGGCCCGGGGCGTCGACCTGCGAGAGGGTGCCGAGGTCGAGACCCGCGTTCGCCGCAGCAGCATCGATGGCGTCGGTCGCGTCGAGCGACCGGGTGCCGGAGACGGTCTCGTCGCCGGTGACCGAGGAGGAGACCCAGGCGACGCGCCCGTCGCGCTGGACGCCGACGGTCAGCAGGCCGTCCCAGGCGGCGTCGAGGTCGCCGAAGGTCTGGCGGAAGGTCACGACGTGGGCGACGTCGGGGTTGGCGACGGCCTTGCCGTCGCGGGCCGGACCAGGTCAGGGCTGTCGAACAGCGGGGAGTCGGTGACGACGTCGAGGGCGGCGACAGAGTCCTCGGACATCCGGAACAGGTCGCGATGGTCGAGGACGAAGCCACGCGCCACGTCGGCGGCGTCACCGGATCGGGGCCCGGAGAGGTAGCCGTCCTGGTTGAGGAGCACCTGGGGGGTGCCGAACTCGTTCCACCGGGCGGCGGTGGCGCCGAGCGCCTGCGCGGACGCCTCCTGTGCGGCCGTCGGGGCCACGCTGCCCTCGCGCGTGTCGACCGTCGCGAGCCCGTCGGCGTCCTCGCCCTGGAAGGAGAAGGAGACACCGTCGAGGTCCGGCGCGGACGGTGCCTGGCCGGCCGCCGGCAGAACGGCGGCCGCCATGACCAGTCCGAGGGATGTGGCGCCGAGGAGGGAAAGCCTCCGACGCAGGGTTCGTCCGAGCAGTGCACGCACCGGGGTTGGCCTCCTTCGCGACGGCGGGTCACGCCATCGCCGTACGGCGGCTTCGTGAGCCGCTACGTTCGACTGTCACGCACCCGGATGCCGTGGCTCCGGGCTCACAGAAGGTCTCAACGAGCGTGTGTGGGCCGGGTCACGCACCGACCGAGGAAGTCAGCGGACCCGCTCGACCCGTCCCTCGTCCCAGACCGGCCCGTCGGACTCGTAGACGTCCCCGTCGGCGCCGTAGACGAGGAACCGGTCGAAGCCGCGCGCGAACCAGCGGTCGTGGGTCACCGCGATCACGGTGCCCTCGTACGACGCGAGGCCCTCCTCCAGCGCCTCGGCGGACTGGACGTCGAGGTTGTCGGTCGGCTCGTCGAGCAGCAGCAGGGTCGCTCCGGAGAGCTCCAGCAGGAGGATCTGGAACCGTGCCTGCTGCCCGCCCGACAGCGACTCGAAGGTCTGGTCGGCCGCGTGGGCGAGCTCGTAGCGGTCCAGCACCCGGCTCGCCTGCTCGCGACCCATCCCGTCGCGATGGTCGTCGCCCCGGTGGAGGATCTCCAGCAGGGTGCGCCCCTTGAGCTCGGGATGCTCGTGGGTCTGCACGAACCAGCCGGGCCGCACCCGGGCCCCCAGCTTCGCCTTGCCGGTGTGCCGGACCGGGGCGATCCTGCCGGCCGCCCCGACCGGTCGGTGCTCGACGTCGGGGTCGCTGCCGCCGGCGGCCAGCAGGCGCAGGAAGTGGGACTTGCCCGAGCCGTTGCTGCCCAGGACGGCGACCCGCTCGCCGTACCAGACCTCCAGGTCGAACGGCTGCATCAGCCCGCTCAGCTCGAGGTCCTCGCAGACCACCGCCCGCTTGCCGGTGCGGCCACCCTTGAGCCGCATCTTCACCTGCTGCTCGCGCGGCTGCTCGGTGGGCGGGCCGGCCTCCTCGAACTTGCGCAGCCGGGTCTTGGCGGCCTGGTAGCGGCTGGCCATGTCGGAGTTGTAGGCGGCCTTCTGCTTGTACATCAGCATCTGGGCGCGGAGCTTGGCGTGCTCCTCGTCCCAGCGCTTGCGGAGCTCCTCGAACCGCGCGAACCGCGCCCGCCGCGCCTCGTGGTACGACGCGAAGCCACCCGGGTGGGTCCACACCCTGTTGCCGGCCGCACCGAGCTCGACGGTCACGACCCGGGTCGCGGTGTTGTCGAGCAGCTCGCGGTCGTGGCTGATGAACAGGATGGTCTTGTCGGACTCCCGGATCCTTTGCTCGAGCCAGATCTTCCCGGGCACGTCGAGGAAGTTGTCGGGCTCGTCGAGCAGCAGCACCTCGTCGGGCCCCGCCAGCAGGAACTCCAGCACCAGCCGCTTCTGCTCACCACCGGACAGGGTGCGCAGCTCGCGGTACTTCGCCCGGTCGAAGGGCACGCCGAGCGCCTTGATCGAGCACACGTCCCAGGTGACCTCGAGGTCGTAGCCGCCCGCGTCGGCGTAGTCAGACAGCGCCGCGGCGTAGCGCAGCTGCGTCTTCTCGTCGTCGGTCTCCATCAGCATGCGCTCGCAGCGGTCCACCTCGGCGGTGGCGCTGCGCACCCGCGGGGGCGAGACCGAGAGCAGCAGGTCGGCGACCGTCGGCTCCTCACCGGGGGCGGTGCGCAGGCCGTGCCCGACCATCTGCCGCATCACCCCGAGCCCGCCCGAGCGGGTGACGGCGCCGGCGTGCGGCTTCAGCTCGCCGGTGACGATGCGCAGGAGCGTGGTCTTGCCCGCGCCGTTGGCGCCGACCAGCGCGACCTTGGCGCCTTCCCCGACTCGGAAGGACACGTCGTCGAGCAGCACCCGTCCGTCGGGGAGCTCGTAACGCACTCCGGAGATGTCCACGTGTCCCACAAGGAACGATTGTCCGTCACCGCGCATGGTCATGGCGCACGCGGATATCCCGGGTCAGGGCGCCGATGCGTCTCGAGCGCTCAGTCCTCGGTCTGGCTCGCCCACAGGTTGACGCCGGCGTCGACGGCCTCCTGGTCGATCACGGACAGCTCCTCGTCGGTCAGCGGCGGGAAGGACAACGCGTCCAGGTTGGTGTCCAGCTGCTCGACCGAGGAGGCACCGATCACCGCCGAGGTCACCCGCCGATCGCGGACGGCCCACTGCAGCGCCAGCTGGGCGAGCTTCTGCCCGCGGTTGGCAGCGATCTCGTTCAGCTTCCGGACGTGGCCCAGGGTGCCCTCGTCGAGGTGGTCGGACGCGATCGTGCTGTCCTCTCTCGCCGCGCGCGAGTCGGACGGCACCCCTTCGAGGTATCGGTCGGTCAGCAGGCCCTGGGCGAGCGCCGTGAAGACGATGCAGCCCATCCCCTGCTCCTCGAGCTCGCCGAGCAGGTCCTCCTCGATCCAGCGGTTGAGCATGGAGTACGACGGCTGGTGGATCAGCAGCGGCGTGCCGAGCTCGCGGGCGATCGTCGCGGCCTCGCGCGTCTTCTCGGCGGAGTACGACGAGATGCCGGCGTACAGCGCCTTGCCCTGCCGCACGGCGGTGTCCAGCGCCATCATCGTCTCCTCGACCGGGGTCTCCGGATCGAACCGGTGGCTGTAGAAGATGTCGACGTAGTCCAGCCCCATCCGGGCCAGCGACTGATCGAGGGAGGAAAGGACGTACTTCCGCGAACCACCGCCCTGGCCGTAGGGGCCGGGCCACATGTCGTAGCCGGCCTTGGTGGAGATGACCAGCTCGTCGCGGTAGGGCTTGAAGTCGTCGGCGAGGTAGCGGCCGAAGTTCTCCTCGGCGCGGCCGTAGGGCGGGCCGTAGTTGTTGGCGAGGTCGAAGTGGGTGACGCCGCGGTCGAAGGCCCGGCGCAGGATCGCCCGCTGGGTCTCCTCGGGACGATCGTCACCGAAGTTCTGCCACAGGCCCAGGGACAGGACGGGCAGCTTCAGCCCGCTGCGGCCGGTGTAGCGGTACTCCATCCCGGTCGCGTCGTCGTAGCGGTTCACGGCGGCTTCGTACGTCGTCATGTCCCCATCCTGCCCGGCCACCTGCCGAGCCTGCGGGCGCCCTCAGCCCGCCAGCAGCTCCGCCAGCAGGACCTCGACCCGCTCACGGATCGCGTCGCGGATCGGGCGCACTGCTTCGAGGCCCCGGCCGGCCGGGTCGTCGAGCGGCCAGTCCTCGTACCGCTTGCCCGGATAGATCGGACAGGCGTCCCCGCAGCCCATGGTCACCACGACGTCTGCCTCCTGGACCGCGGCGTCCGTGAGCAGCTTCGGGGTCGCGGTCGCCAGGTCGATGCCGACCTCGGCCATGGCCGCCACCGCCGCCGGGTTGACGGCGTCGGCCGGTTGCGAGCCGGCCGAGAGCACCTCGACCCGGTCCCCGGCCAGGTGCTGCAGGAAGCCTGCCGCCATCTGCGATCGACCGGCGTTGTGGACGCACACGAACAGCACGGTGGGGAGGGTCACGATGGTGCCTTTCTGAGGCCGGGGTAGAGCAGGAGCACCGCGCCAGCGGCCAGCGTGCCGCCCAGCACCTGCATCGCCACGAACGGCATCACCGACGACGGTGCGATGCCCGCAAACGTGTCGGAGAACATCCGGGCGACCGTCACGGCAGGGTTGGCGAAGCTCGTGGAGCTGGTGAAGAAGTACGCGGCGGAGATGTAGGCGCCCACCGCGAAGGCGACCGCGTCGGGCCGGCCCGCGCGGAGCGCGCCGAAGATGACCAAGAGCAGTCCGAAGGTGGCAACGACCTCGGCCAGGAGTACGCCGCCGCCGCTGCGCTCCGTCGTCGAGAACGACACCGGGTCGAGGCCGAACATCAGGTTCGCGATCACGGCGCCGAGGCAGCCGCCGACCACCTGAGCGGCGACGAGGGCTGCTGCGGTCGGAGTGTCGACGAGTCCGAAGGCCCGCTCGACCAGGGTGACCACCGGGTTGAAGGCCGCGGACACCGGCTGGAGGGCCAGGATCAAGGCCACCAGGGCGGCTCCGGTGGCGATGCTGTTCTCCAGCAGCTGCAGCCCGACGTCCCCCGGCGACAAGCGGCTCGCCGCGATGCCGGAGCCGATCACGGCCATGACCAGGAACGCCGTACCGAGGAGCTCGGCAGCGGCGCGACGCGCCACGGTCACGCGGCCGTGACCCCGAGCAGGGCACCGAGGTCGGCGAGTGCAGCCTCGTTGAGGCGGTAGAAGACCCAGACTCCACGCTTCTCCCGGTCGATGAGGCCGGCCGCGTGGAGCTGCTTGAGGTGGTGGCTGATCGTCGGCTGGGAGAGCTCGAAGGCGTCGTTGAGGTCGCACACGCACGCCTCGCGGCCGGCGTGGGAGGCGATCAGGGACAGCAGGCGCAGCCGAACGGGATCGGCGAGCGCCTTGACCAGCGGCGCGATCCGCTCGGCCTGATCGAGGCTGATCGGCTCGATCGTCAACGGCGGGCAGCAGGCGAGGGACTCGACCGGCGTGAGCTCGAGGGTCTTCGGCATGGCTACATATTGACAGATATCAATGTCTTGTGCCAACCTGCAGGACATAGACATTCATCAATATCTAGAGGAGGACCCCATGTCCCGCATCCAGCTCGCCCTCAACGTCGACGACCTCGACGCCTCGATCGCCTTCTACACCGGCCTGTTCGGCACGGCCCCCGCCAAGACCAGGCCCGGTTACGCCAACTTCGCGGTGACCGAGCCGCCGCTGAAGCTGGTCCTGATCGAGAACCCCGGCCAGGGGGGATCGGTCAACCACCTCGGGGTCGAGCTCGCCGACACGCGCACGGTCGAGGCCACGCAGGAAAGGCTCGCCACCGAGGGCCTCGCATCGACCGACGAGCGGGACACCACCTGCTGCTACGCCCGCCAGGACAAGTTCTGGGTCGAGGGCGCGCCCGACGGCGAGCGCTGGGAGGTCTACACGGTGCTCGAGGACAGCGAGACGTTCGGCGGGGAGGACGAGTCGTGCTGCACGACGACCGGCGCCGAGGCTGACTCCGCCAAGGCCGCTGCCTGCTGCTGAGCCCGGCTCGGCCGGCGCGGTCAGCCCTCGACGGCCCGACCGCGCCGGCCGAGCGGCGTCGGCGGTTCATGCTCCTCGAGGATCGGCCCGGCTTCGGCCGGCGTCCTCGCCTGGGGCCTCGGGCTGCTCGTGGCCGCGCGGGACCGCCGGCGTACCCGTGGCCATGGCCTCGAAGTAGCGCAGCATCTCCACGGGGAACGGCAGCACCAGCGTGGAGTTCTTCTCGGCCGCCACCTCGACCATCGTCTGGAGCAGCCGCAGCTGGAGCGCCGCCGGCGTCGCGGCCATGGCGCCCGCGGCCTCGGAGAGCTTGCGGGAGGCCTGGTACTCGCCGTCGGCGGTGATGATCCGGGACCTGCGCTCGCGCTCGGCCTCCGCCTGCCGCGACATGGACCGCTTCATCGTCTCCGGCAACGCCACGTCCTTGATCTCGACTCGGTCGATGTCGATGCCCCAGGACGCCGCGGGCGTGTCGAGCATGACCTCGAGGCCCTCGTTGAGGTGCTCGCGGTTGGAGAGCAGCTCGTCGAGCTCGCTCTTGCCGATGATCGAGCGCAACGAGGTCTGCGCCACCTGGGACATGGCGTACTCGTAGTCCTGCACCTCGACCGCGGCGCGGACCGGGTCGATCACCTTGAAGTAGAGCACGGCGTCGACGCGGACCGTGACGTTGTCACGGGTGATGCCGTCCTGGGCCGGGATCGGCATGGTCACCACCTGCACGTTGACCCGCTTCATCCGGTCCACGACCGGGACCAGCATGGTCAGGCCCGGGCGCCTGGGCTCCCGCTGGACCTGGCCGAGCCGGAAGACCACGCCGCGCTCGATCTGCTTGACCACCTTCGGGCTCATCGCGAGGATGACGAGGGCCAGCGGCGGCCAGCCCCAAGAGCGTGTACATCAGGACGTCCATGACGACCTCCGGCAGGAGGAGAGGCTCTTCATCGAGAGTACGCCGGCTTCGGTGCGCCGCCGCCGCTGATCCGGGGTGGAAATGGCGTGCACCCGCCCGGCTGAGCGGCTAGGAATACCGGTCATGGAGACACCGTGGCGCGACCCGGTCTGGATCGCCGGCGCGCACGCGTGGATCGAGGAGCAGACGGATCGCCTGGGTCTGGTGCGAGCAGGCGAGGTCGAGCAACCGCACATCTACCCGTGGTCAACGGTGATGCGGGTTCCGACGGTCACGGGTGACGTGTGGTTCAAGGCCAACACGGCGCAGCTGCAGCACGAAGCCGCGCTCGTGAGCATGGTCGCCTTGCGGGTGCCAGACCGCGTCCCGCCGTTGCTCGCGGCCGACCTCGAACGGGGCTGGATGCTGATGGCCGACGCCGGGCAGAGGCTTCGCGAGGTCATCGCTGAGGAACGCAGCCTGCACCGGTGGCTCGACGTACTGCCGGCCACGGCCAGGATCCAGCTCGCGATGGAGCCCGACGTCGACACGCTGCTGGCCCTGGGCGTCCCGGACATGCGGCTGGCGACACTGCCCGCCGGCTACGCACGACTCATGGACACGCTTCAGGCCGAGGATCGATTCCGCGCTGGCCATTCGCGCGTCGTAGACCTTTGCGAGGAGCTGGCGGCCTTCGGCATTGCGCGAGACCCTGCAGCACGACGATCTCCACGACGGGCAGGTCTTCGTGCGCGACGGCACCCACCTGGTCATGGACTGGGGGGACGCGTGCATCTCGCACCCGTTCTTCACGCTCTCCGTCACCCTGGAGGGCGGGATCGCGTGGGGAGTCGATGACGTGGAGAACTCCGAGGACGTAGAGCCCTACCTCCACGCCTACCTCGCGCCGTACGCCGAGCGGTACGACGGCGACCTCGTCGCGGCGTCCCGGCTGGCCACCCGGCTCGGCTGGGCGTGCCGGGCGGTGAACGGACACGTGCCGGGCGACGACGAGCACACGCTGACCCGGCTCCGGATGTTCGTGGACGGGCGGCCCTGACTCAACCGGCCCACGACTCCGCCGGCCGGGAGGCCAGCTCCGCGAGCACCCGTCGAACGTAGTCCGGCGAGTGCATGACCTGGTCCCACGTGAATCGCAGGACCAGCCACCCGGACAGGACCAGAGCGTTGTAGCGGCGGCAGTCACGAGCATGTCCTTGCTGGCTCGCGTGAAAGCGCCACGAATCTGCCTCCAGGACGAACCCACGACTCACATCGACCAGGTCGGGGAAGTAGGTCTCTCCGTCAACCACCACCGGCGCCTGGGGTGCGAGGTCGAAGGAAAACTCGAGGGCGATCGCCCGCAGCACCGACTCGAACGGGTTGGCAGCCTTCGCCGTAGCTGCCGCGGCGACCCGACGGCACTGCGTCGCACCGCGACCGCGCATTCTCGCTGATGCCTCGAGCAGGTTCTCCAGCGTGACGTCGCCGGCGCGGAGCGCTGAGTCCGCCACGGCGAGCGCCTCGTCGAAGGGCAACCGCCGGGCGCAGTCGATCACCGTCCGGAGGGGCGAGGTGACGCCGTCGATGACGTCGTCTCCGAGGTCGGCGTAGATCAGGTGCACTGCCTCACGCCGGGCTGCCGCGATGTTGCGATCACGCGAGACCGTCACCCACGGCCGATCGGGCGGCCACTTCACCTCCCAGCCCCAGCGCAGAGCGGCGCTCAGGTGTGAGATGACGCCGTCCAGCGCCAGGGCCTCGGCGTCGTCGACGCCGAACGCGTACCGGCCCGATCCCAGCGCGACGATGTCACCGTCCCGCACGGCGCGACGCAGCTTGCCGCGCGACGACAGGTCGACGATATCCCTGGCCCGAGCGACCCCACCCAGACGGGTGAGTGCCTCGACTGCGTCCATATGGCCAGCCTCGCCGAAATCGCGCAGGGCTGTCGGCCGTCATCCACAGGTGCAGATTCGCTGCAATACCGGTGCCCATGCGCTCCAGTCCTGCTCAGGGATCGCCACGAGATCCGCGATTGCAGCGAATCGGGTTCGATCACTCAGCCGGACTGCGACTCCAGCACCCGGAAGCCCTTCGCGCTGGCAAGGCGCTGCGTCGGGTAGCCCTGCTCCCCTAACCATCGCTGCAGGGAGTCGGCGCCGAGGTTCTTGCCGACGACCATCACCAGCCTGCCGTCGGGTCGCAGCCTGGGCAGCCAGTTGAGCAACAGGTCGTGCAGGGCCTGCTTGCCGATCCGGATCGGCGGGTTCGACCAGATCTCGTCGTACGTCGCGTCGCTCGGGACCGCGTCCGGCAGGCAGGCGATGAAGCGGCCCTCCAGCCCGAGCGCCTCGGCGTTCTCGTTGGCCAGCACGAGAGCCCGCTCGTTGACGTCGACGGCCGTGACAGTCGCCAGCGGGACGGCGCGGGCGATGGCCAGCCCGATGACGCCGTACCCGCACCCCAGGTCGAGGAACTGCCCCTGCGCCGGTGGCTCGGTCTCCCGGAAGAGGACGGCCGTCGCGCGGTCGAGGTGCCCGCGGCTGAACACGCCCGAGCCACTCACCAGGGTCAGCTCGTGGCCCCACACCTCACAGGTGAACGTCTCGCGCTCGAACGGCACGGACGGATCCGCACTGAAGTAGTGGTCAACCATCCCGCCGCGCCCTCGTCAGCACCGCCCGCGCAGCGAGCTCGTGATCAGGCGGGTAGCAGACCTCCTCGAGGGTGAGCCCGTGCGCGTGTACGACGGTCACCGACGGGTCGCGCACCGCGGCCTGCAGGATCTCCGCTGCCCATGGGACCGGGCGCCGACCCTCTCCGACCGCGAGCAGGCAACCGACCAGAGACCGGACCATGCTGTGGCAGAAGGCGTCGGCCCGGACCGTCGCGACCGCCAGACCGTCGTCGTCCCGCGCCCACCCGAGCTCGAGCAGGGTCCGGATCGTGGTGGCACCCTCACGCTGCTTGCAGAACGACGCGAAGTCGTGCTCGCCGAGCAGAGCCGCCGACGCCTGGTTCATCGCGTCCACGTCCAGCGGCCGCGGCCAGGCGAGCACGTGGCGGCGGGCCAGCGGGTCGACAGTCTCCGGCCGGTCGGCGACGCGGTAGCAGTAGCGCCGCCAGAGCGCGGAGAAGCGGGCGTCGAAGCCGTCTGCTGCCGTGACCACGCGGCGGACCCGGACGTCGGGAGGCAGGATGCCGTTGAGGCGCGGCAGCAGGGCCTCGGGAACCGCTTGGCTCGAACGACCCGCGGCGTGGGCCAGCGTGTCGAGGTCGACGTCGAGGTGCGTCACCTGGCCGCGGGCGTGGACCCCGGTGTCGGTACGGCCCGCGCACACGACAGCCACCGCCGGCACCCGCAGCAACGTCGCCAAGGCCGCCTCGAGGGTTCCCTGCACCGTCCGCAGCCCCGGCTGGTCGGCCCAGCCGTGGAAGTCGGTGCCCTCGTAGGCGAGGTCCATCCGGATCCGCATGCCGCGCATCCTCTCAGGGCAGCCCGAGCTCAGCTCAGCTCATGGGCGTACGGCGGATCCGCGCCCGGCCGCGACACCGTCACCGCGGCGGCCCGGACCGCCGAGTCCAGGACCTCCCGCACGACGGATTCGTCGAGGGCCGCGAGGTCACCCCGCCCCAGCAGACCGTCGACGAGGGCAGCCGAGAACGTGTCGCCCGCGCCGATGGTGTCGGCCACCGTCACGGGGATCGAGGAGACCTCCACCCGTCCGGAGCGGGAGAACCACACGGCGCCGTCCGCGCCCCGCGTCACGACGACGGCTGCCGGTCCACGCTCCAGCAGACCGTCGGCAGCGTCCGCCAGGGCGAGGCTCGGGTAGAGCGCGGCCAGGTCCTCGTCGGAGGCCTTGACCAGGTTGCTGGACGCGACCATCCGCTCGACCCGTCCGAGCAGGTCGGGACCGGTCCCGGTGATGACGGGTCGCGCGTTGATGTCGTAGCTCACCAGGGCGCTCTCCCGGAGCCGGGTCACGACGTCATGGACCACGTCCGAGCCCGGTGACAGCACCGCCCCCAGTGAGCAGACGTGGACGGCGGCCGGCGCGGTCTTCACCGTCGGGGGGTCAAGGACCCAGTCGAGGTCGAACTCGTAGTGCGCGGCCCCGTCGGCGTCCAGCGTGGCGACCGCCGTCGACGTCCGCTCGATCGAGCGCGGGTGGTTGGCCAGCCGCACGCCCGCGCGCTCGAGATGTCCAGCGACCATCCGGCCATGCGGGTCATCGGCGAAGCTGGTCGCGAACCCGACGTTCCGCCCGAGTCGCGCCAGGGCGACGGCGACGTTGGCCGCACTGCCGCCGACGTGCTCCGATACGGAGCCGTCGGACGCGCGTACGACGTCGATGAGGGACTCTCCCATCACGAGCACGTCGTCGGTCACGCCTTGTCTCTACCACGCGTGGGACCGAACGTCGCCCTGAAGTGGGCCGATGCTTCGCCGTGCCACATTCAGGTCACGCATCGCAACGCACCGAGCACCCAGCGCGACCCGGGCGGCACGACAGCAGCCCGCCCCGCCGATAGCGGGACGGGCTGCTGGGTGATGACCCGGGGTGGTCGGCAGGTCCACGGAGTTGCCGCTGTGGTGCGGGTTGATCAGGCAGTCGGCGCGGCACGAGGACAGCGCGAAGTTCTTGGTGGCGAACGAGGATGTGCCGTTCGGCACCGAACACGCGTCCAGCGGCCGGGGTCGCGCGAGATGCCGACCTTGCCGCTGACGTTGCGGTTGTCCTGGAGAGTCGACCAGACGACACCGGGAGTGGGCGGGGCCACGAGGGACGGTGACACTCTCGTGGGTCAGGCCGGTTGCGGGCTGGCCGCGAGGGGCGTGGCCCGTCCAGCGTGAAGACCTTGGACGTCAGGATGCTGCTGCCGTCGAAACGTAGCCGGGCTCGGCCGTCACGTTGCTGCCGACCTTGCCGTTCGAACAGGCGGTGTTGGTGAGGGTGCCACGTGAACTTGGCGGTGTCGTTGGTGCGACGAAGCCGGTGATCAGACGCGTCGGTCAGCGTGTCGACCGGGCAGTGGGTCACGCAGGTCACGCCGTCGACAGCCTGAACAGCCGGGCTGTCGATGATGGTCTGCGTCTTGTGCTGGCCCTGCCTGTTGTACTCCGCGACATACTTCACGTCGTCGAAGTCCAAGGTCGCTGTGCACACTGTGGACCACTGGACGTGTCCGGTACCGTCCGCGAGCTCGTACTTGTACTCGGCGTGGCTGGCCTCAGCCACCGATGACCTCGGTGACCGGGATGCAGTCGGGGTTGGTGGACTGGTGGTCGCTGCCTCGCCGACGCGGCGAGGGCGAGCGGCGTGGCGATCGCGGCGGTGGCCACGAGGCCGAGGAGGATCTTGCGCATTGGATGTGTCTTTCGTTGGTTGTTGCGCGGAGGTGCCGCGGCTCGCGGGCAGGCCCTTTGCCCGCCGCGTTCGGCATCAGAGAGATCCGACTTCTAGAGTCGCTGAATGGGGCCTGCGGGACATCCGCCGACTTACGGGTTCGGTTACCTGCTTTCCGTATCGGCCGAATCTCGGAGTCCGGACCGGCCAACGTCGGGTCATTCACATGGGTGAAGACCGGGCGTACCGTCGCTCCTGAGCCGGGTCGGCGAGACCCAGACCCCGTCCCCCCAGTCGAAGAGCGGCTCACAGGTCGGCCCGGCTTGCGTCACCGCCCTCGTAACCGCACCGGGCCGACCTTGGCCCCTCCCTCACTGGCCGGTCGGCCCGGTTTACGAGGTCGGGACATGTCGCGCGTGGCGCCCGGTCGTCAGCGTCGAGCGCGGGCACCGCCCGCCCGCGCTGACCACGCGTAGGGTCCCGGCATGGACCTGAACCCGCTGGACCCGGGCGCGTCGGAGCCGCCGTACGAGCAGCTCCGGCGGCAGATCGCCGCCCGGGCCGCCTCCGGCGAGCTCCCGGCGGGCACCCGTCTCCCGACGGTTCGTGCGCTCGCCGCCCAGCTCGAGCTGGCCGTCAACACCGTCGCCAAGACTTACCGCGCGCTCGAGGCCGACGGGGTCGTGATCACAGAGGGGCGACGCGGGACCTTCGTCGCGCCCGGCGACGCCGCGGGACGGACCGAGGCAGGCGAAGCGGCCGCGGAGTACGTCGCCGTGGCCCGCCGCCTCGGCCTCGGGTTGACCGAGGCCACGCTGCTCGTCGAGCGCTCCTGGTCCGCTGAAGGCGGTCGGCGGGTCGGCCTCGCGATCCCCTTCTCACGCGTCGTCCTGCGCTAGCGTTTTGAGTGAGAGCGGCGCGCGATCGGGTGACGCGTCCCAGATGATGTGGAGTGCGTCATGGGATTCGCCGAAGCAGTTCAGAGTGTTCTCAGAAGTACGTCGGATTCTCGGGCCGGGCCCGCCGCTCGGAGTACTGGTGGTTCTTCCTCTTCACGTCCTGGTCGACATCGTGGCGTCCGTACTCGACTCCATTCTCGGCACCATGTCCGACGACACCAACGTCGGCCTGATCGGGGCGATCGCCAGCCTGGCCCTGCTGCTGCCGAGCATCGCCGTCGCCATCCGCCGCCTGCACGACACCTCCCGCAGCGGGTGGTGGATCCTGCTCGTGCTGATCCCGATCGTCGGCTGGATCATCCTCATCGTCTTCTACTGCCAGGACAGCCACGGCGACAACCAGTACGGCCCTTCCCCGAAGGCTGCCGCCCCGGCCGTGTGAGCGGCCGCTCCGCGACGTACGTCGTCTACGGCGCCGGCGCGGTCGGCGGCGTGATCGGTGGACACCTGGCCCTCGCGGGGCACGAGACCACCCTGGTCGCCCGCGGTGAGCACCTGCGGCAGATCCGGGAGGTCGGGCTCCGGCTGGACACGGGTGCCGGCCAGCACGTGATCCAGGCAACCGCCACCGACACCGCCGCTGACGTCGACTGGACCGAGGACACCGTCTGTCTTCTCGCAGTGAAGTCACACCAGGCGGCCGCGGCTCTCGACGACCTGGCAGCGCACGCCCCGGCCGAGCACCCCGGTCTTCTGCGCCACCAACGGCGTTGCCACCGAGGTCTCGGCGCTGCGCCGGTTCGGTTCGGTCTACGGGGTGTGCGTGATGCTGCCGTCAACGCACCTCGAGCCCGGCTCGGTCGTTGCGAAGTGCCATCCGGTGCCGGGCATCCTCGACCTCGGGCGGGTTCCCACAGGCACCGACGAGCTCGCCGGATCGATCTCGGCCGACCTTCGCTCGGCCGGGTTCGAGTCGGTCCCGCGCCCCGACATCATGGCGTGGAAGTACCGCAAGCTGCTGATGAACGTCGGCAACGGCGTCGATGCCGCCTGCATCGAGAGCGAGGCCGCCGACGAGCTCGCCCGGCGCGCGCAGGCCGAGGGAGAGGCCGCGATCCGGGCGGCAGGAATCCCGCTGGTCACCGCCGAGCAGGACAAGGAACGGCGGGGCGACATCCTGCAGCGAAGGGCCGGCGCCGCACCACTCGGCGGCTCCACCTGGCAGAGCGTCACGCGCGGGACGGGGAGCACCGAGGTGGACTACCTGGCCGGGGAGATCGTGCTCCTCGGCCGCCTCCACGGCGTCCCCACCCCTGCCTGCGAGCTGGTCCAGCAGGTCACCAGCGAGCTCGCCCGCCGGGGCGGGCCGGCCCGCAGCGTGGACGCCGCGGCCCTGCTCGCCCGGCTCCCGGGCGCCGACGGGGGTTGACGCGCGGGGGCCCGCCACCCTCATTGACCATTGACTCTCCGTCCGGCCTTCGGCCGGGCGGTACGAGGTTCGTGGTTGCGGTCCCCTGGACGTACGGCGGGCACTCGCCGTCTGTGGTTCTCCGTTGCGGTTGTCTCGGGTCGACCGCTGGGGTCGCCGGTGGCGCGGTTTCTTGCAGGAACCTTGTTCCACACCACCCTCGATCGGGCCTGATTTCGGGGTCGGAGTGTCGGTGCCCTCTGGTTGAGTTTGCTCATGGAAGCGAAGGCCACGACTGCCGCCGGGCTGGGGAATCTGGATGCCCCGGCCGACGTGCTGGCGTTCGCCCGTCGGGAGCGCGTCGCGGCCGATCGCGCCGAGGCGCGCCTGCTCCAGGCGGCGGTGGTGTGGGCGGACCAGCATCCGGCGGAGTCGCTGGAGGCGGCCGAGGTGTTGCGCACCTGCGGCTACGCCGGTGGGTTCGGCGATTCGGCGGTCCCAGTCGCCGGCCCGGGGGCGCCGCTGGTCGCGGAGTTCTCGATCGCGGAGTTCGCGGCCGCGGTCGGGCTGTCCACCGAGGCCGGGAAGCGCTACGTCGGACACGCGCTCGAGCTGCGCTACCGGCTGCCGCGGCTGTGGAAGCGGGTGACCTCCGGGGACCTGCCGGCGTGGAAGGCGCGTCGGGTCGCCGAGCAGACCATCTCCCACGCCCTCACCCCCGAGGCCGCGGCCTACGTCGACCGGCACGTCGGCGCCGGTCGCGCACAAGATCGGCGTCGGGGTGATCGACCGGCTGGTCGAGGAGGCGATCGCCCGGTTCATGCCCGAGACCGCCGAGGAGACCCGCCGCCGCGCCGCCGACGGGCGGCACTTCACCATCGACCACGACCAGGTCTCCTTCGCCGGCACCTCGCTGATCCACGGCGAGCTGGACCTCGCCGACGCCCTCGACCTGGACCAGGCGATCGCGCGGTCATCGCCGACCAGCTCAAGGACCTCGGCTGCACCGAGCCCCTCGACGTACGCCGCTCGGTCGCGGCCGGCGACCTGGCCCGCCGCCAGCTCGCCCTGGACCTGCAGCCCGGCGACGCCGAGGACCCACAAGACTGAGCCGGAAGCGGCCGCGGCGGCCGGTCACCTTGTTCCTGCACCTGCACCAGTCCGCCATCGAGGGCGCCGGCGGGGTCGGTCGGGTGGAGAACACCCGCAGCCCGGTCACCGTCGAGCAGATCCGGGACTGGTGCGGCCACCCGGACGCCCAGGTGGTCGTGAAGCCGGTGCTCGACCTGGCCGACCACGTCCACGTCGAGGCCTACGAGGTCCCCGACCGCATCGCCGAACCCGTCGCCCTGCGCGACCACACCTGCGTCTTCCCCTGGTGCACCAGGCCCGCCCGCCGGCTCCGTGCGGACGACCACCGCTGCGACTGCGACCACGTCGTCCCCCACGGCCGGGCAGGGCCGACCTGCTCGTGCAACCTCGCACCCCTGTGCCGACGCCACCACCGGCTCAAGACCCACGGCGGCTGGACCTACACCACCCTCGAACCCGGCACCTACCTCTGGTCGAGCCCCCACCGCTACCACTACCTCCGCAACCACGAAGGCACCCTCGACGTCACCAGCAACCGACGCTCACCCGCACCACCACCGGACGACTAGCCACCCCGCCAAGCACGAGTCGAGGTGCGCTCAACATGCACGCATCCTGCGGCATGAGCGGATACCTCCACCCCTGGATGCGCCCCTCCTTGCCTGCGCCGCGAACCAACGCGACACTGACGTATGCGCCTCCGCACGGCGTCGGCCCTGTCATCGTTCTTGTTCTCGGGCTCCCTTGTGATGGGGTGCGGCGAGGCGGGTGACAGCTCTGCAGGCGCGGACCGACAGCCCACGGCCGCGACATCAGCCTCGCCCACCGGTGACGCAGCAGGGCCGAAGTGCGACGCGCGGTGCCGCTCCGAGCGCCGTGCTGAGCGCCGCGCCCGAGAGGCCGAGCGTTGCGCCCCGCTCCTGTCCCGAGTGCGGCTCAGCTATGACATCACCGCTACGCCGACTGACGGCGGCTCCACCATCGGACTGTGGATGACCCTCGCGAACCGGTCGACGTCAAGGCTGGCAGGTAGCACGGGCGGGCTCCTGAAGGTCGACCCCGACCCGCGGAAGAACCAGATCAGTTGGGGAGGTTCCAGCGCCGATGAGCTCTGGCAACGGCCGGGATCGACGACGCGGCGTGAGGTTTGGCATGACCGCCGGCCGCCGGGCTGGCACCCTGTGGGCGACCGGGTCACATCCTTCGATTTCTACACGTACGTCTATGCCCCAGGGCCGGGGACCGTGGTCTGTCACATCCCGGCCACCGTCGTCGCTCCACCGCGCTTGGTCGAGGGCCATCCGTCGGGACGATGGCGACAGAGGTCCAGCTCCTGACCACGACTGACGCGGGACGCCCTTCACGGCACCGCGTCGCCTACCGGGACGAGCGACACGATGCGTAGGCATGGACTAGACCGCCCCGCAGGCAGTTGAGAAAACTTGCGACGAGCCCCCCTCCGGGAACAGGCGGGACCAGACCCCGGCATCCCGACACCCGGAAAACAAACAGGCCCGCCACCCCAGGGGGTGACGGGCCTGCTGACTTCTTGCTTCGCCGGGTCAGGAATCCTTGGTCTCGGAGTCGGAGCTCGCGTCGTCGGCGGGCTCCTCCGCGACCGGCTCGTCCGCCTCGTCCGCGGGAGCCTCCTCGTCCGCCGGAGCTTCCTCGGCCTCGGCGACCACGCTCTCCTCCGGAGAGGCCTCGTCGGTCATCTCGACCGGCGGGTCCTCGGCGGGAGTCTCCTCGGCCGGAGCCTCTGCGGCAGGGGCCGGCGCGGTCCCCTTCTTGGCGCGAGCCGGCTTGGCCTTCGGGGAGTACTCCTCGGTCACCAGCTCGATCACCGCCATCGGGGCGTTGTCGCCCTTGCGGGGCCCGATCTTGGTGATCCGGGTGTAGCCGCCCGGCCGCTCCGCGAAGGTCGGCGCGATCTCGGTGAAGAGCGTGTGCACGACCGACTTGTCGCGGATGGTCTTGAGGACCTCGCGCCGGTTGTGCAGGTCGCCCTTCTTGGCCTTGGTGATCAGCTTCTCCGCGACCGGGCGCAGCCTGCGCGCCTTGGTCTCGGTGGTGGTGATCCGGCCGTGCTCGAACAGCGCGGTGGCCAGGTTCGCCAGGATCAGGCGCTGGTGGGCGGGGCTGCCGCCGAGGCGGGCACCCTTGGTGGGGGTAGGCATGTCTCTACTCGTTTCTCCCCGGCCGTATCAGGTACCGGAGTAGATGGGGTTTCTCAGTACTGCTCGTCCTCGACGATGGTTAGTACTGTTCGTCTTCGACAAACGCGTCGTCGTCGTCATCGCCGTACGCCGCCAGGGCAGCGTGCGGGTCGAAGCCGGGAGCGCTGTCCTTGAGGGACAGGCCCATCTCGACCAGCTTGGCCTTGACCTCGTCGATCGACTTCGCGCCGAAGTTGCGGATGTCGAGCAGGTCCTGCTCCGAGCGGGAGATGAGCTCACCCACGGTGTGGATGCCCTCGCGCTTGAGGCAGTTGTAGGAGCGGACGGTCAGCTGCAGGTCCTCGACCGGGAGGGCGAGGTCCGCGGCGAGCTGCTCGTCGACCGGCGAGGGACCGACGTCGATGCCCTCGGCCTCGACGTTCAGCTCGCGGGCCAGGCCGAACAGCTCGACCAGGGTCTTGCCGGCCGAGGCGATCGCGTCGCGGGGACGGATCGACGGCTTGGTCTCGACGTCGATGACCAGCTTGTCGAAGTCGGTGCGCTGCTCGACACGAGTCGCCTCGACCTTGTAGGTCACCTTGAGGACCGGGCTGTAGATCGAGTCGACCGGCATCCGGCCGATCTCGTTGTCGGCACCCTTGTTCTGCACCGCGGAGACGTAGCCACGGCCGCGCTCGACGACGAGCTCCATCTCCAGCTTGCCCTTGTCGGACAGGGTGGCGATCTTGAGGTCGGGGTTGTGGACCTCGACCCCGGCGGGCGGCGCGATGTCCGCGGCCGTCACGTCGCCCGCACCGGACTTGCGCAGGTACATCGTGACCGGCTCGTCGTGCTCGGAGGAGACGACGAGGCCCTTGAGGTTGAGGATCACCTCCGTCACGTCCTCCTTGACACCCTCGATGGTCGAGAACTCGTGCAGGACGTTGTCGACCTTGATGCTCGTGACCGAGGCACCGGGGATCGAGGACAGGAGGGTACGGCGGAGCGAGTTGCCGAGCGTGTAGCCGAAGCCCGGCTCCAGGGGCTCGATCACGAAGCGCGAGCGGAACTCGTCAACGGATTCTTCCGACAGGGTCGGTCGCTGTGCGATAAGCACTGATTCTTTCCTTTCCGGGCCCAACCACCATTTGATGGGCCCGAACTGCGTGGCGAGGAGTTGTGTTGCGGTCCAAGGGGTTGGGGTCCCCCGTGGGCTTACTTCTTGGAGTAGTACTCGACGATCAGCTGCTCCTGGACCGGGATGTCGATCTGGGCCCGGACCGGGAGCTGGTGAACGAGGATGCGCATGCGGGTCGGGATCGCCTCGAGCCACGCCGGGACGACCCGCTCGCCGTGGGTCTCGCGAGCCACGATGAAGGGCGTCATCTCCAGCGACTTCTCGCGCACGTCGATCACGTCGTGGGCGCTGACCTGGAAGGACGGGATGTCCACCTTCCGGCCGTTGACCTTGAAGTGACCGTGCACGACGAGCTGGCGAGCGTGGCGGCGGGTGCGGGCGAAGCCGGCCCGGTAGACCACGTTGTCGAGGCGGCACTCGAGCAGCTGCAGCAGGTTGTCACCGGTCTTGCCCGCGCGACGCGACGCCTCGACGTAGTAGTTGTGGAACTGGCGCTCCAGGATGCCGTAGGAGAGACGCGCCTTCTGCTTCTCGCGAAGCTGGAGGAGGTACTCGCTCTCCTTGATGCGGCCGCGG
Source organism: uncultured Actinomycetota bacterium (assembly GCA_963841625.1). GTDB lineage: Bacteria > Actinomycetota > Actinomycetes > Propionibacteriales > Nocardioidaceae > Nocardioides. The sequence continues at coordinate 1,953,727 of CAWJDH010000009.1, forward strand.
CCGTGCTGGCCGGGCGGGTAGGGGCGACGCTCGAACGCCGAGTCGCCACCGACGAGGTCGACACCGAGACGGCGCGACTTCTTGGTCATGGGGCCGGTGTAGCGGGCCATAACTGAGTTGTCTCCTTGGGTCTCGGGTCGTCAGACGCGCCGGCGCTTGGGCGGGCGGCATCCGTTGTGGGGGGTGGGCGTGACGTCCTGGATGGTGCCGACCTCGAGGCCGATCGCACCCAGGGAGCGGATCGCGGTCTCGCGGCCCGAGCCGGGGCCCTTGACGAAGACGTCGATCTTCTTCATGCCGTGGTCCATCGCCCGGCGACCCGCGGCCTCGGCGGCCATCTGGGCGGCGTACGGCGTGGACTTGCGCGAGCCCTTGAAGCCGACGGTGCCGGCCGAGGCCCACGAGATCACCGCACCGGTCGGGTCGGTGATCGTGACGATGGTGTTGTTGAACGTGCTCTTGATGTGGGCTTCGCCCGTGGCGACGTTCTTCTTGATCTTGCGGCGCGTCTTGCGGGCGCCGGCCGCTGCGCGGCTCTTGGGAGGCATTCAGTAACTCCTGAGGTAGCTGGTCTGTGGGTTCGTGGTCAGCGGCGAGCCGGGCCGGCCGAGGTGCCTCGGCGAGTTCGGCCTGCGGTCACTTGGTGGCCTTCTTCTTGCCGGCGACCGTCCGCTTCGGACCCTTGCGGGTGCGAGCGTTGGTCTTGGTGCGCTGACCCCGGACCGGGAGGCCCTGGCGATGGCGGCGACCCTGATAGCTGCCGATCTCGATCTTCCGACGGATGTCGGCCTGGACCTCGCGGCGGAGGTCACCCTCGATCTTGATGTCGGCGCCGTCGATGGCGTCGCGGAGCTTGACCAGCTCCTCGTCACCCAGCTCGTGGACTCGCAGGTCGGGGTTGACCCCCGTGGCTGCCAGCACTTCCTGGGCGCGGGTACGGCCGATGCCGTAGATGTAGGTGAGTGCGACCTCGATGCGCTTGTCGCGCGGGAGGTCGACACCGACGAGGCGTGCCATTGGCGTTCCTTCTCTGTTCGCACAGTGGTTTCGGTCGTGTCGCGCCCCAACCAGCCTCGGGTGGGCCCCGGCCACTGCTCCGGGGGTGCTTCAGTCGGCAGGGGCCGACCTAGCGATCACGATGCTTGTTCAGTTGTGGCGCCGGGACTCAGCCCTGGCGCTGCTTGTGGCGCGGGTTGTCGCAGATCACCATGACGCGGCCGTGGCGACGGATCACCTTGCACTTGTCACAGATCTTCTTGACGCTCGGCTTGACCTTCACGAGGAGGTCCTTTCGGGTTCGGCTGCTTACTTGTAGCGGTAGACGATGCGACCCCGGGTGAGGTCATACGGTGAGAGCTCCACCACCACGCGGTCCTCGGGGAGGATCCGGATGTAGTGCTGGCGCATCTTGCCGCTGATGTGGGCGAGCACCTTGTGTCCGTTGGTCAGCTCGACCCGGAACATGGCGTTGGGGAGGGCCTCCACGACGGTGCCCTCGATCTCGATCACGCCTTCTTTCTTCGGCATGTCCTCCACAATCCGTTGCTTGACGGCCACCGGTCGTTGGCCGGTGTGTCTACCGTCGGCCCGGGAACCTCCGGGGCGGGTGCCCCGGTGGACCTCGTAGAGCCGTCCGTGGACCTCATCCCGGGCACGCCGCAGAACGCCTCAAGAGAAGCGAGGATTGCGATGTGATCCGGGCAGCCGCGAGGCACCACGAAACAGACCCACGTTGGGCCGACGCACCAGTCTAGGGGGAAGCGGACCCGAAACACGAATCCGACGGTTCACCCCGCCAGGAGCCGGAGAGTCTGCTTCGCGCCCCAGCCCCGTGCGCGGGTCTCCGCCGGCGTGGGCCCCAGCGACCGGATGGACCATCACCTCGCCGACGCCGTACATCGCAGCCAGCCGCGCTACCTGGTCGCGTACGCCGGCGCCGTCGCCGATGACCCAGCGGGAACGCATGGCCTCGAGCAGACCCCGGTGCTGCTCCGGCACCTCGACCGTCTCCGCCTCCTCGACCAGGCGCTGCGCCGTCAGCGGCGCCCCTGTCCGCAACGCCACCATCGCGAGCAGCTGTGGGAGAGCGAGCCGCTCAGCCTCTTCGGCCGTGTCAGCCGCCGCCACGTTGACCGTGAGGAAGGTCCTGGGCTCGGGACACTGGGTTGAGGGCCGGAACTCCCGGCGGTACAGCTCGAGCGCCTCCGCCGTTCCGGAACCCGAGAAGTGGTGGGCGAACACGTAGGGCAGGCCCTTGGCGGCGGCCAGCCGCGCCGAGAAGTCGGACGAGCCGAGCAGCCAGATGGACGGCACCGAGGTGGCGGCCGGAGTCGCGCGGAGCTCGTGGACCCGGCCGTTCAGCGGGAGGCCGACTCCGGCGGGGTCCATCATCGCCAGCACGTTGCCGACGTACTCCGGGAACCGCTCGACCGCCTCGTCGGTGACCCCGCCCGCACCGTGCCGCAACGCCCAGGCGGTCACCGGGTCGGTGCCAGGTGCCCGGCCGATGCCGAGGTCGATCCGGCCGGGATGCGCGGCCTCGAGCAGGGCGAACTGCTCGGCCACGACCAGCGGCGCGTGGTTGGGCAGCATCACCCCGCCCGAGCCGACCCGGATGGAGCGGGTGGCGCCGGCGACGAGGGCGATCAGCACGGCGGGGTTGGTCGCGGCGACCGCCGGCATGTTGTGGTGCTCGGCCAGCCAGTAGCGCTCGAACCCGAGCTCGTCGGCGACCCGCGCGAGCGACAGGGTCGCCGCGAGGGCGTCCGCGCTGGTCTGGTCGCTCCGGACAGGGACGAGGTCGAGCACGGACAGCCGGGGCACGGGGGTGGTCATCCCAGAGGCAACGAGCCCCCGCGGCCGGCTATTCCGGTCAGGTCGCCGCCTGTTCCTCCTGCCGGGTCTTGCGGAGGCTGGCCAACGCGGTGACCGCCAGTGTCACCAGGATGACGGCGAGGCTCATCAGCGTCGGGATCTCGAAGTCGATCAGGTGGCCCTCGTGCATCGCGTGGATGATCAGCTTGACGCCGATCCAGCCAAGGATGAACGCGAGACCGAGCGACAGGTAGACCAGCCGCTTGAGCAGGCCCCCCAGCAGGAAGTAGAGCTGCCGCAGTCCCATGAGTGCAAAGACGTTGGCGGCGAAGACCAGGTAGGGCTCCTGCGTGATGCCGAAGATCGCGGGGATCGAGTCAAGGGCGAACATGAGGTCGGTGAACCCGAGGGCGATGATGACGATCAGCATCGGCGAGTAGACGCGCTTGCCGTTCTCCCTCCACCACAGCTTCAGGCCGCGGAACTCCTCGCTGGCGTTGAGGTGCGTCCGGGCGAACCTCACGACCCGGCTGTTCTCCGGATGCTCGTCCTCGTGCGAGCGGTAGCTGCGGACGAGGCCGATCGCGGTGTAGATCAGGAAGGCACCGAAGGCGTAGAAGACCCATGAGAAGCGGTCGATGAGCTGGAAGCCGACGGCGATGAAGATGCCGCGGAAGATCAGGGCCAGGATGATGCCCACCATCAGGGCTTCCTGCTGGTACTGGCGCGGCACCTTGAGTGCCGCCATCAACACGATGAAGACGAACAGGTTGTCGACGGACAGGCTGTACTCGACCAACCACCCGGTGTAGAACTCGATGCCGAAGTTTTGGCCGTGGTAGATCCAGATCCAGGCCCCGAAGACGACTGCGGCGCCCACGTAGAACGCCAACGCGATCGCGCACTCCTTCATCGAGGGTTCGCGCGGGTCACGGGCGATGACCACGACGTCGAACAGGAGCACGGCGACTGTCACGCCGATGGTGATGGTCCATTCAAGGGTGCTGACGTCCACAAGGCCTCCGATGATGTCGCGGTGTGCTGACTACACCGGAGGTCTCCTCCGCCGCGACGCGCGGCCCACGGCCCCGGACCGCCCGTGGGCGATCGTGATGACGAGACCGGGTCGTGGGAGTACTCCCCTCCTGGCGCCCTTATCCTCGCACAGAGGTGCTCAGCCTCCGAACGGGACTCCGAGCGCGGCGAGACGCTCCTTGCCGCCGTCGATGGCGGTCAGCACCCAGGTCCCGGTGGGAGTGAGGGTGAACGTGTGCTCGTAGTGCGCCGCACTGCTGCCGTCGGTGGTGACCACCGTCCACTCGTCGTCCAGGAGCCTGGTGCGCTTGGTGCCCAGGGTGACCATGGGCTCGACCGCCAGCGCCATGCCCTCGACGAGGGTGGGCCCCTTGCCGCGACGGCCGTAGTTGGGCACGTTGGGGGCCATGTGCATCTCGGTCCCGATCCCGTGGCCGGTGTACTCCTCGAGGATGCCGTAGCGGCCCTGCGAGCGGACGTGCGACTCGACGGCATGGGAGATGTCGGAGACCCGGCCGCCGATCCGGGCCGCGGCCAGGCCACGCCAGAGCGATTCCTCGGTGACCCGCATCAGCTCCAGCACCTCTGCGGAGACCTCTCCGACGGCGACCGTCGTCGCCGCGTCGCCGTGCCAGCCGTCCACGATCGCACCGCAGTCGATGGAGATGACGTCGCCCTCGACGAGCTCGCGCGAGCCCGGGATGCCGTGGACGACCTCGTCGTTGACCGACGCGCAGATGGAGGCCGGGAAGGGCGGGTGGGAATAGCCCTTGAAGGACGGGATCCCGCCGTGCGACCGGATGTTGTCCTCGGCCAGGGCGTCGAGCTGCCCGGTGGTGACTCCGGGGCGTACGGCGTCCCGGAGCAGCTCGAGCGTCTCCCCCACCAGCAGGCCGGCGACCCTCATCAGGCCGATCTGCTCGGGGGTCTTGATCTCGATCCCGCGGTCAGACCATCCCATAGGTCTGCTTCCTCAGGACTGGGGAACCACGTCAAGCGCCTCGAAGATGCGCTTGGTGACCTGGTCGACCTCGCCGATCCCGTCGACCTCGACCAGGATCCCCCGGTCGCGGTAGACCTCGATCAGGGGCTCGGTCTGCTCGCGGTAGACCTCCTGTCGACGGCGGATGACCTCTTCGGTGTCGTCCGCTCGGCCTTCCACCTCGGCCCGCTGGAGCAGCCGCTGCACGATCTCCTCACCGTCCACCGTGAGCACCACGGCGGCGTCGAGCCGGTGACCGGTGAACTCGACCATCCCGTCGAGCTCCTCGACCTGGGCCAGGGTCCGCGGGTAGCCGTCGAGCAGGAAGCCGGGCTCGAGCGTCCGGCTCGTCGATGCGGTTGCGCACCATCTTGTTGGTGATCTCGTCGGGGACGTACTCGCCGGCGTCCATGTAGCGCTTGGCCTCGATGCCGAGCGGCGTTCCCTCGGCGACGTTGGCCCGGAAGATGTCGCCGGTGGAGATAGCCGGGATGCCGAAGTGTTCGGCGACGAACGTCGCCTGGGTGCCCTTCCCCGCTCCCGGGGGGCCCATCATGATGACTCTCATGCTTCTCCGGGGTCCCCGGCGGGGCGCGAGCGGAGCGAGTGGCTCGTTGGGGTGTTCACTACCGCAGGAATCCTTCGTAGTTGCGCTGCTGGAGCTGGCTCTCGACCTGCTTCACCGTGTCGAGTGCGACACCGACCATGATCAGGATCGACGTGCCACCGAACGGGAAGTTCTGGTTGGCGTTGATCAGGACCAGCGCGATCAGCGGGATCAGCGAGATCAGACCGAGGTACAGCGCGCCCGGCAGCGTGATGCGGGACAGGACGTAGGACAGGTAGTCCTCGGTCGGCTTGCCCGCCCGGATCCCGGGGATGAAGCCGCCGTACTTCTTCATGTTGTCCGCGACCTCCGTGGGGTTGAAGGTGATCGAGACGTAGAAGTAGGTGAAGAAGACGATCAGGAGGAAGAACGTCGCCATGTAGACCGGGTGGCTGCCGCTGACGAAGTAGCGGTTGATCCACGTGACCCAGCTCGAGCCGCTGTTGGCGTTGAACTGGACGGCCATGGCGGGGAGATAGAGCAGCGACGACGCGAAGATGACCGGGATGATGCCGGCCTGGTTCACCTTGAGCGGGATGTAGGTCGAGCTCCCGCCGAACATCTTCCGTCCGACCATCCGTCGCGCGTACTGGACGGGGATCCGCCGCTGGGCCTGTTCGATGAAGATGACCGCGGCGATGATCACGAGCCCGATCACCATCACGATGCCGAAGACCCACCAGCCCTGGCTCTTCTGGACCTGCCACATCGAGGCCGGGAAGGTCGCGATCACCTGGGTGAAGATCAGCAGCGACATGCCGTTGCCGATGCCGTGCTCGGTGATGAGCTCACCCAGCCACATGATCACGGCGGTGCCGGCGGTCATGGTGATCACCATGACCAGGAACGTCTGGGTTCCGTCGTCGTGGAGCAGGCTCTGCTCACAGCCCTGCAGGAGGTTGCCGGACCTGGCGAGGGCGACGATCCCGGTGGCCTGCAGGAGTGCGAGGCCGAGGGTCAGGTAACGGGTGTACTGCGTGATCTTGGTCTGCCCGGACTGGCCCTCCTTCTTGAGGGCCTCCAGCCGGGGGATGACCACGACCAGCAGCTGCAGGATGATGCTCGCCGTGATGTAGGGCATGATGCCCAGCGCGAAGATCGTCAGCTGCAGCAGCGCGCCGCCGGAGAACAGGTTGATCAGGCTGTAGACGCCCTGGTTCTGGACGTCGTCGAGGCACGACTGGACGTTCGCGACGTTGACCCCGGGGGCCGGGACCTGGCTGCCGAGCCGGAAGACCGCGATGATCAGCAGCACGAACAGCAGCTTGCGACGCAGGTCCGGCGTCCGGAAAGCGTTGACGAACGCGCCTAGCACGACATCCTCTTTCTCCAGGCGGGGCGTGGCCCTCGGCAGGTCTCGACGAGCTCGACCGACGGTGGACGAGTTGCCCCGGGAAGCCTAACAGTCATCCCCGGGACACCTCACTCGACAACGATCAGACGACGGTGGCGGTGCCGCCGGCGGCCTCGATCTTCTCCCGGGCTGAGCCGGAGAAGGCGTTGGCGCTGACCTGCACGGACACGGAGAGGTCGCCCTGGCCGAGGACCTTGACCGGGTGGCCGCTGCGCACGGCACCGCGGTTCACCAGATCCTGGACGGTCACCTCTCCGCCGTCGGGGAAGAGCTCGCCGATGCGGTCGAGGTTGACCACCTGGAACTCGACCTTGAACGGGTTCTTGAAGCCCTTGAGCTTGGGCAGACGCATGTGGATCGGCATCTGGCCACCCTCGAAGGAGGCCGGCACCTGGTTGCGGGCCTTGGTGCCCTTGGTGCCGCGACCGGCGGTCTTGCCCTTGGAGCCCTCGCCGCGACCGACGCGGGTCTTGGCAGTCTTCGCGCCCGGAGCGGGTCGCAGGTGATGAAGCTTCAGTGTCATGTCAGTCGACCTCCTCGACCGTCACCAGGTGGCGCACGGTCTGGACCATGCCCCTGATCTCGGGGCGGTCCTCCTTGACGACCACGTCGCCGATCCTCTTGAGCCCCAGGCTGCGCAGGGTCTCGCGCTGGTTGGCCTTGCAGCCGATGGTGGACCGCTTCTGCTGGACCTTGAGCTGCGCCATCAGCCGGCCACCTCCTGCGAGACGCCCTCGGGGACCTCGGCCCGCGCCCTGAGCAGGGCGGCCGGAGCCACCTCCTCGACCGTGAGCCCGCGGCGCGACGCCACGGCTTCCGGCTGCTCGAGCATCCGCAGGGCCTCGACGGTCGCGTGGACGATGTTGATCTGGTTCGACGAGCCGAGCGACTTGCTCAGCACGTCATGGATGCCGGCACACTCCAGCACCGCACGCACCGGACCACCGGCGATGACACCGGTACCGGGCGCGGCCGGGCGCAGCAGGACGACACCGGCCGCCTTCTCGCCCTGAACCGGGTGCGGGATGGTGCCCTGGATCCGCGGGACCTTGAAGAACTGCTTCTTGGCCTCCTCGACTCCCTTGGCGATGGCTGCCGGCACTTCCTTGGCCTTGCCGTATCCGACGCCGACGAGACCCTCGCCATCGCCGACGACCACCAGGGCGGTGAAGCTGAAACGACGACCACCCTTGACGACCTTGGCGACACGGTTGATCGCGACGACGCGCTCGATGTAGGCGGTCTTGTCGCCTCCTCCGCGACGGTCGTCGCGTCCGCGACGGTCGCTCGAGGCGCGCTCGCCACCGCGCTGTCCGCGCTGGGCTCCGCTCATGAGACTGTCCTCACTTCTCTCTAAGTTCTCTCTACAAGTCTTGCGATCAGAAGGTCAGGCCGCCCTCGCGGGCGCCGTCTGCAAGGGCCGCGACGCGACCGTGGTACCTGTTGCCGGCGCGGTCGAACGTCACCGACTCCACGCCCTTCTCCTTGGCCCGCTCGGCGACGAGCTCGCCGACCTTCTTGGCCTTGGCTGTCTTGTCGCCCTCGAAGGAGCGCAGGTCGGCCTCCATCGTCGATGCGGAGACCAGCGTGTTGCCGACCAGGTCGTCGACGACCTGGACCGTGATGTGCTTCGAGGACCGCGTGACCACGAGGCGCGGCCGCTCGGCGGTTCCGAAGACCCGCTTGCGGCCCCTGACCTGGCGGCGCAGCCGCGACTTGACTCGCCGGGCGGTGTTCTTGTTCTTCGAAAGTGTGATCGCCATGGTCACTTACCAGCCTTTCCGACCTTGCGGCGGATTTGCTCGCCGGCGTAGCGAACGCCCTTGCCCTTGTAGGGCTCGGGCTTGCGCAGCTTGCGGATGTTCGCCGCGGTCTCGCCGACCAGCTGCTTGTCGATGCCCTGGACACCGAGCCGGGTCGGACCGTCCACCGTGAAGGTGATGCCTTCCGGGGCGTTGAACGTGATCGAGTGGGAGTAGCCGAGCTGGAACTCCAGCTGGGTGGGCCCCTTCGACAGGACGCGGTAGCCGACGCCGACGATCTCGAGCTTCTTCTCGTAGCCCTCGGTCACGCCGATCACCATGTTGTTGATCAGGGTGCGGGTCAGGCCGTGGAGCGACCGGCTCTCACGCTCGTCGTCGGGCCGCTTGACCTCGAGGGTCCCGCTGTCGTCCTTCGCCACCGTGATGGGCGCGGCGACCTGGTGGGACAGGGTGCCCTTGGGGCCCTTGACGGTCACGAGGCGTTCGGCGATGGCGACGTCAACACCCGACGGCACCGCGATGGGCAGCTTGCCAATGCGCGACATGCTTGTTCTCTCCTTCGCAGTACTCGGGCTACCAGACGTAGGCGAGGACTTCCCCACCCACGCCCTTCTGGTTCGCCTGGCGGTCGGTCAGTAGGCCCTGGCTCGTCGAGATGATGGCGACACCGAGTCCGCCGAGCACCTTGGGAAGACCGGTGCTCTTGGCGTACACGCGCAGACCCGGCTTGCTGATCCGGCGCACGCCCGCGATGGAGCGCTCCCGGTTGCGACCGTACTTGAGCGTGATCGTCAGGGTCTTCCCGACAGCCGTCTGGCCGTCGTTGCCGTTGTCGGCGACCTCGTACGAGGTGATGTAGCCCTCCTGCTTGAGGATGTCCGCGACACCCTGCTTGAGCTTGCTGTAGGGCATGGTCACTTCGTCGTGGTACGCCTGGTTGGCGTTGCGCAGACGGGTGAGCATGTCTGCGATCGGGTCAGTCATCGTCATGGCCGTGAGGCCCTTTCTCGTTGTGGTTTCCGCAACCGACTTGGCGGCCGGACCTGCAGCGTTCGTTGTGTTTGGTGGGTTACCAGCTGGCCTTGGTGACGCCGGGCAGCTCGCCGCGGTGCGCCATCTCCCGCAGGCAGATGCGGCACAGGCCGAACTTGCGGTAGACGGCCTTCGGCCGGCCGCAGCGCTGGCAGCGGGTGTAGCCGCGGACAGCGAACTTCGGCTTGCGGGCCGCCTTCACCCGGAGGGCAGTCTTCGCCATGTCAGTTCTCCTTGAAGGGGAAGCCGAGCTGCTTGAGCAGCGCGCGACCCTCGTCGTCGTTGCTGGCGGTGGTCACGACCGTGATGTCCATGCCCCGCGAGCGGTCGATCTTGTCCTGGTCGATCTCGTGGAACATCGCCTGCTCGGTCAGCCCGAACGTGTAGTTGCCGCGGCCGTCGAAGTGCCGGGGCGAGAGCCCGCGGAAGTCGCGGATCCGGGGCAGCGCGAGCGAGAGCAGCCGGTCGAGGAACTCCCACATCCGGTCGCCGCGCAGCGTGACGTGTGCGCCGATCGGCATGCCCTCACGCAGCTTGAACTGCGCGATCGACTTGCGTGCCCGGGTCACCATCGGCTTCTGGCCGGTGATCGTGGCGAGGTCCTTGATGGCGCCCTCGATCAGCTTCGAGTCGCGAGCAGCCTCACCGACACCCATGTTGACCACGATCTTGGTCAGCCCGGGCACCTGCATGACGTTCTTGATCTCGAACTCGCTCTGCAGGGCGGGGAGGATCTCCTCGCGGTAGCGGGTCTTCAGCCGTGGTGCGACTGTCTCCGACTTGGTCTCGGTCATCAGATCTCCTTCCCGGTCTTGCGGGAGATGCGGACGCTGCGCGTCGAGCTGTACGTCGACCCGTCGGGCCGGCGCTTGGTGACCTCGTCCCGGCGGAAGCCGATCCGGGTGACCCCCTCGCCCTCGACCAGCATCACGTTGGACACGTGGATGGGGGCCTCGGCGGTGATGATGCCGCCGGTGGTGCCGGCACGTCCGCCCTGGTTGACGACCTTGGTGTGTCGCTTGACCCGGTTGACGCCCTCGACGATCACCCGCTGCTGCTCGCGCAGCACCGAGATCACCTTGCCCTCGGCGCCCTTGTCCTTGCCGGCGATCACCTTGACGGTGTCGCCCTTCTTGATCTTCACGGTGTTCTTACCCATGTCTCTAGAGCACCTCCGGCGCGAGCGAGATGATCTTCATGAACCGCTTCTCACGCAGCTCGCGGCCCACGGGACCGAAGATGCGGGTGCCTCGCGGCTCGCCGTTGGGGTTGAGGATGACCGCGGCGTTCTCGTCGAAGCGGATGTAGGACCCGTCCGACCGGCGGCGCTCCTTGACGGTGCGCACGACCACGGCCTTGACGACCTCGCCCTTCTTGACGTTGCCGCCGGGGATCGCGTCCTTGACGGTCGCCACGACCACGTCGCCGATGCCGGCGTAGCGTCGACCCGAGCCGCCGAGCACGCGGATGCAGAGGATCTCCTTCGCACCGGTGTTGTCGGCGATCTTGAGTCGGGACTCCTGCTGGATCATTTCGCCTTCTCCAGAATCTCCACGACGCGCCAGCGCTTGGTGGCCGACAGCGGACGGGTCTCCATGATCCGGACCCGGTCACCGATGCCACAGTCGTTCTGCTCGTCGTGCGCCTTCAGGCGCGACGTCTGGCGCAGGACCTTGCCGTACAGCGCGTGCTTGACGCGGTCCTCCACGGACACGACCACGGTCTTGTCCATCTTGTCGGACACGACCAGGCCCTCACGCACCTTGCGCGCGTTGCGCGCGGGCTTGTTGTCAGCGGTCTGCTCGCTCATGCGGCACCATCCTCGTTGTCTGCGCCCGGGGCCGTACGGATCCCGAGCTCGCGCTCGCGGACGACGGTGTAGATCCGGGCAATGTCCTTCTTGACCGTGCGGAGCCGGCCGTGGCTCTCCAGCTGGCCGGTGGCCGCCTGGAAGCGCAGGTTGAACAGCTCCTCCTTGGCCTCACGCAGCTTGGCCTCGAGGTCGGTGCCGGTCATCTCGTCGAGCTCGTGAGCGGCCATACCGTTGCTTGGCATCAGAATTCACCTGCCTCACGGGAGACGAAGCGGCACTTCATCGGGAGCTTGTGCATCGCGCGGCGCATGGCCTCGCGGGCGGTTCCCTCATCCACGCCGGAGAGTTCGAACATGACGCGGCCGGGCTTGACGTTGGCCACCCACCACTCGGGGGACCCCTTGCCCGAACCCATGCGGGTCTCGGCCGGCTTCTTGGTCAGCGGACGGTCGGGGTAGATGTTGATCCACACCTTTCCGCCTCGCTTGATGTGACGGGTCATCGCGATACGGGCCGACTCGATCTGCCGGTTGGTCACGTAGTGACCCTCGATCGCCTGGATCCCGAACTCGCCGAAGGCGAGCTTGGTTCCGCCCTTGGCAGCACCGGTCCGCCGGGGGTGGTGCTGCTTGCGGTGCTTGATTCGACGGGGCATCAGCATGCTGCTCAGCCCTCCTTGCCGGACGACTCTGCGGCGGGGGCAGCGGCCTCCGCCGGGGCCTCGGCGCGGGCCGGCGCCACGGGGGCGCCGTCGCCGGAGCGGTCGGCACGCGTCGGGCGGTCGCCGCGCGAGCCACGGCCCGGACGGTCACCGCGCGACGGACGGCCACCGCGACCGGGTACGCCGGCCCGGGCCGCAGCCTGCGCCTGGCGCTCGGCGCGGGTACCCGCGACCTCGCCCTTGTAGATCCAGACCTTCACGCCGATCCGGCCGAAGGTGGTCTTGGCCTCGTAGAAGCCGTAGTCGATGTCGGCACGCAGCGTGTGCAGGGGCACGCGGCCCTCGCGGTAGAACTCGGTGCGCGACATCTCGGCGCCGTTGAGGCGGCCGGAGCACTGGATCCGGATGCCCTTGGCACCGGAACGCATCGAGGTCTGCATCGCCTTGCGCATGGCGCGGCGGAACTGCACCCGCCCGGCGAGCTGCTCGGCGACACCCTGGGCGACCAGCTGCGCATCGACCTCGGGGTTCTTCACCTCGAGGATGTTCAGCTGGACCTGCTTGCCGGTGAGCTTCTCGAGCTCGCCGCGGATGCGGTCGGCCTCGGCGCCACGGCGACCGATGACGATGCCCGGGCGTGCCGTGTGGATGTCCACGCGGACGCGGTCACGGGTGCGCTCGATCTCGACCTTGGAGATGCCGGCCCGCTCCATGCCCTTGGAGAGCAGCTTGCGGATCGCGACGTCTTCTCCGACGTATGACTTGTACAGCTTGTCGGCGTACCAACGGCTCTTGTGGTCCGTCGAGATGCCGAGGCGGAAGCCGTTCGGGTTGATCTTCTGCCCCATCAGGCAGTCCGTCCCTTCTTCTCCTCGACCACGGACGCCGGCTGGACGGCGAGCGTGATGTGGCTGGTGCGCTTCAGGATCCGGGTGGCCCGGCCCTGGGCGCGTGGGCGCCAGCGCTTCATCGTGGGGCCCTCGTCCACCTGGGCGACGGAGACCACGAGGTTGCCGGTGTCGAGACCTTCGGTGGTCTCGGCGTTGGCAACGGCGCTCTCCAGCACCTTGCGAACCGTCTCCGCGGCGGCCTGCGGCGCGAACGCCAGCAGGGCAAGCGCCTCGTCGACAGGCAGACCGCGCACCATGTCGACGACACGGCGGGCCTTCATCGGGGTGATCCGCACGAAGCGTGCGCTCGCGAAGGCCCCCGGCTGGTCGCCGAGCAGCGACTCGCGGCGGGCGCTCGTGCGCCTGCGCTCAGTAACGCTCATGGCTATCTCTCCTTTGCCGCGCCGCGTCAGCGGCGGCGAGCCTTCCGGTCGTCCTTCACGTGCCCGCGGTAGGTGCGGGTGGGGGCAAACTCGCCGAGCTTGTGGCCGACCATGGAGTCGGTCACGAACACCGGCACGTGCTTGCGGCCGTCGTGCACGGCGATCGTGTGGCCGATCATGGCCGGCACGATCATCGAACGACGCGACCAGGTCTTGATCACGTTGTGGCTGCCCTTGTCGTTCTCCGCGTCCACCTTCTTCATCAGGTGGTCGTCAACGAAGGGGCCCTTCTTGAGGCTGCGAGGCATCTCGTCTCTTCCCTACTCAGCGCTTCTTGCGGCGGCGACGGATGATCTGGGCGTCGGAGGACTTGCGCTTGCGCGTACGTCCCTCGGGCTGGCCCCAGGGGGACACCGGGTGGCGACCACCCGAGGTCTTGCCCTCACCACCGCCGTGCGGGTGGTCGACCGGGTTCATGACGACACCGCGGACGGTCGGGCGCTTGCCCTTCCACCGCATCCGGCCGGCCTTGCCCCAGTTGATGTTGGCCTGCTCGGCGTTGCCGACCTCGCCGATGGTCGCGCGGCAGCGCACGTCGACGAAACGCATCTCGCTCGACGGCATCCGCAGCGTGGCCCGGGAGCCCTCCTTGGCGACCAGCTGGGCGGAGATGCCCGCCGAGCGGGCGATCTTGGCGCCGCCGCCGGGCCGCAGCTCCACGCAGTGGATCGTGCTGCCGACCGGGATGTTGCGCAGCGGCAGGTTGTTGCCGGGCTTGATGTCTGCGTTGGGGCCGGACTCGACCGGGGCTCCCTGCACGAGGCCGCGCGGCGCGATGATGTAGCGCTTCTCGCCGTCGACGTAGTGCAGCAGCGCGATCCGGGCCGTCCGGTTCGGGTCGTACTCGATGTGGGCGACCTTGGCCGGGACACCGTCCTTGTCGTAGCGACGGAAGTCGATGATCCGGTAGGCGCGCTTGTGGCCACCGCCCTGGTGCCGGGTGGTGATCCGGCCCTGGTTGTTGCGGCCGCCCTTCTTGGGCAGCGGACGGGTCAGCGACTTCTCCGGCGTGGTGCGGGTCACCTCGACGAAATCGGCGACCGACGAGCCACGACGGCCCGGGGTGGTCGGCTTGTACTTGCGGATTGCCATGTCAGTTCGTCCTTAGCGCCCGGTCAGGAGACCGGACCTCCGAAGATGTCGATGCGGTGCCCTTCGGCCAGGCTGACGATCGCGCGCTTGGTGTTCACGCGCTTGCCGATGCCGAACCGGGTACGCCGCGTCTTGCCCTGGCGGTTGATCGTGTTGACCGAGGTGACCTTGACGTTGAAGACCTTCTCGACCGCGATCTTGATCTCGGTCTTGTTGGCGTCGGGACGCACGAGGAAGGTGTACTTGTTGGCGTCGAGCAGGCCATAGCTCTTCTCCGACACGACCGGGGCGAGCAGGATGTCGCGGTGGTCCTTGTGCAGGGTGCTCACTTGTCAGCCTCCTCGGCGGCGGGCTTGTCGGCCGCCTTCTTGGCGGGCGCCTTCTTCGCGGCAGCCTTCTTGGCCGGCGCCTTCTTGGCGGCAGCCTTCTTGGCGGGGGCCTTCTTGGCCGGCTCGTCGGCCGCCTTCTTGGCAGGCGCCTTCTTGGCGGCGGGCTTCTCGGCCTTCTCCTCGACGGCGTCGTTGGCCGGCGGCTCGACGACCTCGGCCTTGCGCTCCGAGCTCGCGGCGGTGCCGCCCACGAAGGCGTCGTAGGCGCCCTTGGTGAACACCACGTCGTCGGAGGACAGCACGTCGTAGGTGTTGAGCTGGTCGACGGCGACGATGTGGACCTCGGGCGCGTTGCGCAGCGAGAGCCAGGTGAGGGCGTCGCTGCGCTCGAGCACGACGAGGTAGCGACTGCGGTCGGTCAGCCCGGCGAGCGAGGCCAGGGCCGCCTTGGTCGACGGGACATCGCCCGAGACCAGGCCCTCGACCACGTGGACGCGGTCGTTGCGAGCCCGGTCGGACAGGGCACCGCGCAGGGCGGCGGCCTTCATCTTCTTGGGCGTGCGCTGGTCGTACTTGCGGGGCTGGGGACCGTGGACGACGCCACCGCCGGCGAACTGCGGCGCGCGGATCGAACCCTGGCGGGCGCGGCCGGTGCCCTTCTGCTTGTAGGGCTTGCGACCGCCGCCGCGGACCTCGCCGCGGGTCTTGGTGGCGTGCGTGCCCTGGCGGGCCGCGGCCTGCTGCGCCACGACCACCTGGTGGATCAGGGGCACGTTGACCGAGACGTCGAAGATCTCGGCCGGCAGGTCGACCTTGACGGTCTTCACGTTGCTGGTCGGGCTCACTTGGCGGCCTCCTGGATCTTCTTGGCAGCCGAGCGGAGGACCACGAGGCCGCCCTTGGGGCCGGGAACGGCGCCCTTGAGCAGGATCAGGCCCTTGTCGGCGTCGACCGCGTGCACGGTGACGTTCTGGGTGGTGACGGTGTCGTTGCCCATCCGGCCGGCCATCCGGACGCCCTTGAACACGCGGCCGGGGGTGGCGCAGGCGCCGATCGAGCCGGGCTTGCGGTGGTTGCGGTGGGCACCGTGGGAGGCGCCGACACCCGAGAAGCCGTGACGCTTCATCGTGCCGGCGAAGCCCTTGCCCTTGCTGGTGCCGGTGACGTCGATCTCCTCGCCGGCGGCGAAGGTGTCGACGGCGAGCTCCTGGCCCACCGAGTAGGAGGAGGCGTCGCTGGTGCGGATCTCGACCAGGTGCCGGCGGGGCGTGGTGCCCGCCTTGGCGAAGTGGCCGGCTCGCGGCTGGTTCACCTTGCGGCCGTCGATCTCGCCGAAGCCGAGCTGGATGGCGTTGTAGCCGTCGGTCTCGGGCAGGCGGACCTGGGTGACCACGTTGGTGCCCGCGGCGACCACGGTCACCGGGACGACGCGGTTGTTCTCGTCCCAGAGCTGGGTCATGCCGAGCTTGGTGCCCAGCAGCCCCTTCAGGTTGCGTTCAAGAGTAGTCATTGGCTTCGCTTCCCCGACTAGAGCTTGATCTCGATGTCGACGCCGGCGGGCAGGTCGAGCCGCATGAGGGAGTCGACGGTCTTGGGCGTGGGGTCGATGATGTCGATGAGGCGCTTGTGGGTGCGCATCTCGAAGTGCTCGCGCGAGTCCTTGTACTTGTGGGGCGAGCGGATGACGCAGTAGACGTTCTTCTCGGTCGGCAGCGGCACCGGGCCGGCGACCTGGGCACCCGTACGGGTGACCGTGTCCACGATCTTGCGCGCCGAGGTGTCGATCACCTCGTGGTCATAGGCCTTGAGCCTGATGCGGATCTTCTGTCCCGCCATAGGTCTCTCTCGTCCTTACGTCTGTCTGCACCCTCAGGTGCCGCGTGCCGTGCCATCCCGAGACCTCCCCGGGTGAGGTGGTCCCGCCCTTGCTCCACCGCGCTGAGCTCCGACCCCCGCGGTCGGGTGTGTCGGACAATGCCGACGCACGACAACCTCGATGATCCTCGCTGTTGTTGGTGGCGCCCGACGGTTCGTCGGGCTGATCGGGTCTCCAGGATCGGTGCGGCCGCACGCCAACCACTGATCGTTCGTGAGAACCCGATTCAGTAGTCAAGATGTGCCGCACCCCGGCAACCCGCCGGAGCAACCGGACCATCTTGGCAGAGACAGCCGCGCAGCGCCAAATCGAATGACGCTCCTTGTCCGCCGGGCTGGCCCGGCCTACCGTCGGACCATGGGCTCGTGGGCGGGCCAGGCTTTCATCGTGGCCCTCGCGCTGGCGTGGCTCCTTGCCCTGAGCCCCGCCACCCGCCGCCGCGCCCTCGCTCCCTGGCGGCTGCTGGACGGCGGCGATCGGGGCCTCCCGGGCGCGCCCACGGCTGGAGGCCGTGCCCGGAGGGCGGCCGATCGAGGTCATCGCCAGGGACGCCCGGCGTCTCGGTCACCGATTCCGGGAGACCCGGCACGGGGTCTCCTTCGCCAAGGCCGAGGGGGTACGCCGCGCGTACGACGGCGTGCTGTCCGAGGCGTGCGCCGCCCTGGGTCTCCCCCACCTCCTCGCCGTCCTCGCGGACGGGCCCGAGCTGGACGCGGAGCGACAGCGGGTCGAGCGGCTGCTGCACATCTGGGGCCTCCAGCAGGACGACGCCGCCTGACCCGTGGGGCACCATGGCGACGTGATCGACACCGGCTCGATATGGGACTTCGACGACCCCGCCGGGTCCGAACGACGGCTGAGGGCGGCGGCAGAGGGCTCGGCCGGCGCGGAGCGCGACGCCTGGCTCACCCAGGTCGCGCGGGCCCTGGGCCTCCAGGGCCGCTTCGACGAGGCCCATGCCGTGCTCGACGGGCTCGAGGAAGCCGACCCGGAGGTCGGGAGCCGGCTCGAGCTCGAACGCGGCCGCCTGCTGCGAACTCGGCTGGGGAGGCCACAGCGGCCCGGCCGCACTTCGAGTCGGCGGTGCGGCTGGCCCGCGCCGCGGGCCTCGAGGAGCTGCTCGTCGACGCGCTGCACATGGTGGCGCTCGTGACCGTGGGCGAGGAGCGGGCGACCGCCCAGCAGGCCGCCCTCACCGCAGCCCGCACGGCGCGCGACCCGAGGGCGCGCGACTGGGAGGCCTCGATCCTCAACAACATCGGCATGGACCATGCCGACGCCGGGGACCACGGCCGGGCACTGGCCTGCTTCGGAGAAGCGCTCGCGGCGCGGGAGCGGATCGGCGACCCGGCGAACATCCTGGTGGCGCGATGGATGGTGGCCTGGTCGCTGCGCCACCTCGGTCGCCGGGACGAGGCCCTCGCCCTCCAGCGCCGGCTCAAGGCGGAGCTGGAGGCAGCGGGCGAGGTGGACCCGTACGTCGACGAGGAACTGGCGCTCCTCGAGGACTGATGTGTGCCCGGCTGTGAGCCCGTCCCCCGGTCTCACCTGAGAGGATGTGCGGCGTCGGGGTCCAGGGCCAGGAGGGGGAGTCGATGTCAGGCAGTGAGTGGTACCCGCCACCGGGGCACGGGACCCCACCGGCCGGTCCCCCACCCCCGGGTCCGGCCGCTCCACCACCCGGTCACGGGCCGCAGCCGCCCGGCGCCCAGGTGGCACCGGCGTGGGCGCCTCCGCCCGGGATGCTGGGCGCCGCCCACAAGCCCGGGGCGATGCCCCTGCGCCCCCTCGGCCTCGGCGACATCTACGACGCGGCGTTCCGGATCATCCGGTTCAACCCCAAGGCAACGGTCGGGGCGTCCGTGCTCGTGGCCGCGGTCGCCATGGCCCTGCCGCTCCTGGTCACCGCGGCGTTCACCTGGTCGGTCGACCTGTCGCTGGACCAGAGCGGGAACGACCTGGCAACGGCCGAGCTCGCCGGGCTGATCGGGTCGGTGAGCGCCCTGGGCCTCGGCGTGGTGCTGCAGTGGGTGGGCACGATCCTGGTGACCGGGATGATCGCCCACGTCACCGCGGCCGCCGCGATCGGACGACGGCTGAGCCTCGGCGAGGCATGGCAGGCGACCCGCGGGAAGCGCTGGCGCCTGATCGGCGCCTCCCTGCTGCTGACGGTGGGCATCACCGCCGTCCTCGCGGCGTACGTCGGCGCGTGGTTCGCCGTGGTGATCGCGGCGGACGGCGCCCCGGTCGTGATCTGGGGCGTGCTCAGCGTGCCGGCCTTCGTCTGCCTGCTGCTGTGGCTCTGGATCCGGGTCAGCTACCTGCCCGTCCCGGCGCTGATGCTCGAGGGGGTCGGCGTGTTCGGCGCGGTCGCACGCGGGTTCCGGCTCACCCGGCGTCAGTTCTGGCGGATCTTCGGCATCGCCCTCCTGACCCTGCTCATCACCGGGATCGCGAGCCAGGTGCTCGCCACTCCGCTCGGGATGATCGGCCAGATCGTGATCTCCGCTCTCGGACCGGAGTACGAGCTGCTCGGCCTGGTCGTCGTCCAGGCCATCACCTCGGTGCTGACGGCCGCGTTCGTCTCACCGTTCACGGGGGCCGTGACCTCGCTCCAGTACCTCGACCAGCGCATCCGCAAGGAGGCCTACGACGTCGAGCTGATGACCCAGGCGGGGATCACCGCGTCGTGATCGCGCTTCCCCGCGCCCTGCCCGCCGACGCTCCCCTCGACCCCTCGTCGGGGGAGGCACGGTCCTGGCTGCAGCGCGAGCTGCTGAACCCGGAGTACCACCAGCAGAACCTCGTCGAGCAGCTGATCACCTGGCTGGAGCGACAGATCGGCCGCGGGCTGGCCGCCGCGGCGCAGGCACCGCCGCTGTCGACGTTCGCCGCGATGCTGATCTTCCTGCTGCTGCTCGGCGGACTGGTCTGGCTCCTCTCGCGCACCCGGGGAACCCGCCGGGCCCGCCTCGGATCCGGGCCTGTGCTCGACGACCCTGTCGTCACCGCTGCCGAGCTGCGGGCCCGGGCCGAGGCAGCGCTCGCGGACGGCCGAACGGAGCAGGCGCTGGTCGACGGCTTCCGGGCCCTGGCCGTCCGGCAGGTCGAGCGGGGACGGCTGGAGGACTCACCCGGCGCCACTGCGCACGAGGTGGCGCTGTCGCTGGCCACCAGGTTTCCCCAGCACGGTCAGCGGGTCGGGGACAACGCCCTGTTGTTCGACCTCGTCCTCTACGGCGATCGCCCGGCGTCGCGCGACCAGGCCACGAGCGTGCTGAGACTCGACGACGAGCTGGCGGCCGCGCGATGAGTGCCCCCACCGGATTGACGGACACCCGCGCCCCGTCCTGGTCGGGCTACGCGGTCCGACACCGCGCCACGCTGATCGTGGTCGTGGGTGCCCTGGCGGCACTCGCCGTGGTCGTCCTGCTCGGCGGCGGCGCCCGGACCGTGACGGCCCTGGACCCGGACAACCCCGGACCGGACGGGGCCCAGGCCCTGGCCCGGGTCCTCGAGGACCAGGGCATCGACGTCTCGGTGGCCCGCGACGCCGAGGCGCTGGAGGCGACCGAGGTGGCCGCCGACACCACCGTCGTGGTCACCTCGACCGAGCTCCTCGGCGAGACGACGACCAGGCGGCTGCTCGCCCACGCCCGAGGCGCACCGCTGGTGCTCGTGGATCCGGGTCCCGGGCTGGTCGACACGATCGGAAACGGGGAGCCGCCGTCCCGGGTGACGCTCTCCGACGGGCGGTCCGCGCAGTGCTCCGACCCCGTGTTCGCCGACCTCTCGGTGGAGGTCGACCGGGCACTCGCCTACCCGGGCGATGGGTGCTTCCCCGGCGAGGACGGCTCGCTGGTGGTGGAGAGCGGGGACATCACGCTGTTCGGCCTGTCGGAGGCCCTCACCAACGACCAGATCCTCCGCGCCGACAACGCCGCAGCCGCCGTACGCCTGCTCGGCCAGCACGACCGGCTGGTGTGGTACGTCCCCACCATCGACGACCTCCCGGCCGGCGACGGGGTCAGCCTCGAGACCCTCCTCCCCCGCTGGATCTCACCCGGCCTGTGGCTGGGAGCGCTCGCCGTCATCGCGCTCGTCGTGTGGCGCGCCCGCCGGCTCGGGCCGCTGGCGACGGAACCCCTGCCGGTCGTGGTGAAGGCCATCGAGACGACCCGGGCCCGCGGGCGGCTCTACCGCAAGGCCAACGACCGACCACACGCAGCCGAGGCGCTGCGTCGGGCGACCCGCACGCGAGTGGCGACGCGACTTGGCCTCGACGGACCGGATGATCTCGCACTCGTCCGCGAGGTGGCTCGGCACACCGGCCGCGACGAGGCCGCTGTGGCCGCCTTGCTGGGGCCGGGCGCGCCGCCCGGCACCGACCAGGACCTGATCACGCTGGCCCGAGGGCTGGCCGAGCTCGACAGAGAGGTACGACGAACATGACCGAGCCCGTCACTTCGACCACGGCCGGCCCGAGCCACGACCATTCCGGGGCGCGGGAGCGGCTGGCCGCCGTACGCACCGAGGTCGCCAAGGCGGTCGTGGGCCAGGACGCCGCGGTCTCCGGCCTGCTCGTCGCCCTGCTGTGCGGCGGACACGTGCTGATGGAGGGGGTCCCGGGGGTGGCCAAGACCCTGCTGGTCCGCACGCTGGCCGCCGCGCTGTCGGTCGACGCCCGCCGCGTGCAGTTCACGCCCGACCTGATGCCGGGCGACATCACCGGGTCGATGGTGATCGACAGCAAGCAGGGCGAGCTCTCGTTCCGGGAGGGGCCGCTGTTCACCAACCTCCTGCTCGCCGACGAGATCAACCGGACGCCACCCAAGACCCAGTCCGCGCTGCTCGAGGCGATGGAGGAGGGGCAGGTCTCGGTCGACGGGGTCTCCCGCCGGCTGCCGCGACCGTTCCTGGTCGCCGCGACCCAGAACCCCA
The DNA here is from genome assembly GCA_963841625.1 of uncultured Actinomycetota bacterium. Taxonomy (GTDB): domain Bacteria; phylum Actinomycetota; class Actinomycetes; order Propionibacteriales; family Nocardioidaceae; genus Nocardioides. The sequence continues at coordinate 1,975,359 of CAWJDH010000009.1, forward strand.
TCGAGTACGAAGGCACCTACCCGCTCCCGGAGGCCCAGCTCGACCGGTTCCTCGTCAAGGTCGTGCTGCCGATCCCCGACCGGGAGGCCGAGCTGGAGATCCTGAGGCGGCACGCCGAGGGGTTCGACCCGCGCGACGTCTCCGCTGCCGGCGTGGGCGCCGTGGCGGGTGCGGCGGACATCGAGGCCGGCCAGGTCGCCGTCGGCCAGGTGACGATCTCCCCCGACGTCGCCGGGTACGTCGTCGACATCGCCCGCGCCACCCGCGAGTCGCCGTCCCTGAGCCTGGGCGTCAGCCCCCGCGGGGCGACCGCCCTGCTCCGCTCCGCGCGGGCCTGGGCCTGGTTGAGCGGACGGGACTTCGTCACCCCCGACGACGTGAAGTCCCTGGCGCACGCCACGCTGGTGCACCGGCTGGGGCTGCGGCCGGAGGCCGAGCTGGAGGGCGTCGACGTCGACCAGGTGCTGTCGTCCGCGCTCGGGTCGGTCCCGGTGCCCCGGTGACCGGCCAGAATGATGGCCCAGAACTGATGGCCCAGAACTGATGGCACTGTCGGGCCGGGTGCCCCTCCTCCTGCTGCTGGGGCTGCTGCCGGTCGTGCTCCGTCCGAGCATGGGCACGGTCTGGCTGTGGCTTCTCGCAGTCGTCGCGCTGACGGTCGGCGACTGGGCGCTCGCCCCCCGGCCGAACCGGTTGTTGCTGACGCGCCGACTCGCTCGGCACGGTCCGGCTCGGACAGCCCACGGAAACCGTGCTGGTCGCGGCCACCGACTCCGGTCGCTCGATGCGAGCCTGGGTGCGGGACGCCTGGCAGCCGACGGCAGGGGCGTCGGACAACCGGCACCGGATCCGGTTGGGTCCGGGCGAGAGCACGCTGCTGCGCACACCGCTCCTGCCTCGTCGACGCGGCGACCTGCAGGCGGTGGGGGTGACCGTCCGCGCTCCCGGGCCGCTCGGACTCGCCGCACGGCAGGCCACCCGCCAGGTGCCGGGGACGGTGCGGGCCCTGCCCCCGTTCGACTCGCGCAAGCACCTCCCGAGCCGGCTGGCCAGGCTCCGGGACCTGGACGGCCGGTCGGCGATCCGGGTACGCGGCCAGGGCACCGAGTTCGACTCGCTGCGCGAGTACGTCCGCGGCGACGACGTGCGCTCGATCGACTGGCGGGCCACGGCCCGGTCCGCGGGCGTGGTGGTGCGGACCTGGCAGCCCGAGCGGGACCGGCGGGTGGTGCTGGTCCTCGACACGTCCCGTGTCTCGGCCGGCCGGGTGGACGACGTACCCCGGCTGGACTCGGCGATGGACGCCGCACTGCTGCTGGCCGCACTTGCCGCCCGGGCCGGGGACCGGGTCGACTTCCTGGCCGGGGACCGCCGGGTCCGCAGCCGTCGCCGGTCGACCGGCGGCCGGGACGTCGCGCACAACCTGCAGGAGGCGATGGCCGATCTCGAACCGGTGATCGCGGAGGCCGACTGGTCCGCGCTCGCCGGAGCCGTCACCGGGCTCGGCCGGCGCCACGCGCTGGTCGTGCTCCTCACCCCCCTGGAGCCGTCCGCCGTCGAGGAGGGGCTGCTCCCGGTCCTGCCGACCCTGACCCGCCACCACCGGGTGGTGCTGGCCTCGGTCCGGGATCCGGCCCTCGACCGGCTCGCGCAGTCCCGCGACGACCTCGCGCAGGTCTACGACGCGGCCGCCGCCGAGCAGGTGCTGCTCCGCCGCCGCCGGACCGCCGAGCTGCTCAGCACGCTCGGGGTGCACGTGGTGGACACCGACGCCGAGCGGCTGCCGCCGGCGTTGGCCGACCACTACCTCGACCTGAAGGCCCGCGGGTTGCTGTAGAGCATCGGCTCGCCGGGTCTCGACACGCCGGTTCGCTCGACCACCATGAGCGGATCCGCTGACGCGTCTCCGCTAGGCCTGGGTGGCGATCCGGTCCTCCAGGAGCGAGGCGTCCAGGTCCCCGGTGTGCCCGCGTCGTACCGCTGCCCGGCCCAGGACGAAGACGTAGGCGAAGAAGAGAGCCTCCGCCAGCACGCCGATGCCGACCCTGGCCCAGGTCGGCAGACCGGAGGGGGTCACGAAGGCCTCGATGACCCCGGAGACGAGGAGCACGACCACGAGCCCCAGCACCACCGTCCCGGCCGTGCGGCCCTCGCGGGCCATCGACTGGGACCGGGTCAGCGGCCCCGGCTCGACCCACGACCAGAACAGCCGCAGCCCCACGCCGCCGGCGACGAAGACGGCGGTCAGCTCCAGCAGGCCGTGCGGGAGGATCAGCCCCCAGAAGTGCTCGCCGTGGCCGGCCCGGTGCATGATCGACCCGATGATCGCGAGCCGGGCGACGTTCGTGAACAACAGGTAGACCACCGGGAAGCCCAGGACACCCAGCGCCACGCAGAGCGCGGCAACCCAGGCATTGTTGATCCACACCTGCGCGGCGAAGTGGCTCGCCGCGAACTCGCTGTAGTAGCCCTCGAAGTCCTCGTTGACGAGGTCCTCGATCTCGGCGGGCGACATCATGGTCTGCTCGACGCTCGGGTGCTGCAGCAGCCACAGCAGCATCACGGCGGTGACGACGACGTTGGCCACGAGCACGCCGATCCACCACCAGCGCTGCCGGTAGAGCGCCGCCGGGAACCGCTGGGTGAAGAACGACGCGACACTGCGCCAGGTCGTCACGTGCGTGCCGGCGGCCCGGTTGCGGGCCCGGGCCAGCAGGGAGGACAGGTGGGCGACCAGGGACGCGTCGGCCGCAGGAGGTGCGGACGACCGAGAGGTGTGTGGCCACCTGCTGGTAGCGCTCGACGAGCTCGTCACTCTCGGCGCCGCTCAGCCGGCGCTGCGCGACGAGCGCCTCGAGGCGTTGCCACTCGGGTGCGTGCGCCAGGACGTAGGCGTCGAGATCCACGGCCGAAGCCTAGGCTGGACGGGCGTGACGACGACGACGTTGCCGGACGGCCGTACGGCGCAGCTGTGGCTCGGCGGGGCGGGCCAGGGTCCGGTCGTGGTGTTCCTGCACGGCTGCCCGGACACCCGGCACGCGGCGATGACCGGCGAAGCCGCAGCGCGCGCGTCCGGGGTCCGGCTGCTGTGCGTCAACCGCCCGGGCTACGGACATTCGACCTACCACGCCTCCGACCCGGGCACCGTTGCCGACGACGTGGTCGCCGTCCTCGACCAGATCGGGATCGGCAGGATCGGCGTGCTCGCCATGTCCATCGGCGGCGGGTACGGCGTGTCCCTCGCCGCGCGGCACCCCGACCGGGTGCAGGTGCTCGGCCTGGTGTCGACCCAGTACCGCCAGGAGCCGGGAAGCGTCGAGGAGGCGATGGAGGCGGCGCGGCCGGACTTCGAGGCATGGGTCGGCACGATCCGGCCGGAGGACCCGACGACACCGCACTGGCAGCTCGGTGGCGTGCGTCCCTCCCCGAGCAGGACGCGGCGCTGCTGGCGGACACGCCTGATGCCGAGGTCGCGGCCGCCGCCCGCGAGGCGCTGGCCCAGCACGAGGGGTTCCTGCGCGACGCGGCGCTGGCGTTCCGACCCTGGCCACACGTGCCCGAGGACGTCCGGTGCCCGGCGTATGCCTGGTCGGGGGAGCTGGACGGCAACGCCCCCGCCGCTGACACCGCCCGGCTGGCCTCCCGCCTCGGCGCGCGGCACTTCGTGCGTCCTGGTACCACCCACCTCGCCTCTCTGCTGGGCCACTGGCCGGACCTGCTCGCCACGCTGCGGCCGCACCTAGACTGATGTCGGGCCGGGCGCGAGTTCGCCACCCTCACCACCGACGATCTCGTCACCGGCGAGGCCGTCGCCCTCGACCTCCCCCCGGCCGGGCTCGGGACGCGGATGGTGTCCGGCCTCATCGACGTGGTCGCCACACTGGTGCTGCTGGTCGCGGTCGTCATGGTCTTCATGACCGCGAGCCTGCAGGCCGACGAAGCCCTGCTGTGGGTGGCCTGGATCGGCACCCTGGTCACCGTCTTCCTGGTCTTCCCCACGAGCATGGAGACGCTGACCCGAGGCAAGTCGCTCGGCAAGCTCGCCATGGGCCTGCGGACGGTCCGCGACGACGCCGGACCGGTCTCCTTCCAGCAGTCGTTCGTGCGCGCGCTGCTCGCCGTGGTCGAGGTGTACCTCTTCTCCGGCGTCCCGGCCTTCTTCTGCGCGTTGCTGAACTCCCGCGGCAAGCGGCTGGGTGATCTGGCCGCCGGCACCTACGTCGTCCGCGAGCGGGTGCGGCTGCGGCTGGCGCCTCCTCCACCGATGCCGCCGCAGCTGGCCACCTGGGCGAGGTCGGCCGACATCGCCTCGCTCCCAGCCGGGCTGGTGCTGGCCGTGCGCCAGTACCTCGGCCGGTTGCCGACGATCGACCCGGACTCGCGGGTGCGGATCGGCGTGCGCCTGGCCGAGCAGGTCTCGCCGTACGTCGCCCCGGCACCGCCGGGCGGCACCGCTCCGGAGGACTTCCTCTGCGCGGTCCTCGCGTCTCGTCGGGAGCGCGACACGGCCCGGCTGGCCCGGGAGGCCGAGCTTCGGGCACGCCTGACCGCCGGGCACTGAGCCGCGTCCGCGCGTTGCGGAGCCTCCCTGCGCCGACCTACCGTCGAAGCATGCTGGACGGCCCGGTCGGTGGGGTGCTCGCGATCGCCATCGCCACCGCGGTCGCGGCGGTGGCGTTCGGCGCGGTGTTCTACTTCGGCGAGATGGTCGCGCTCACGGTGCAGGTGGGGCGACTCCTGCACCTCATCCCCCCACCGCCGCCCACCCCGGTCGGCATGCCTGTCGAACGGATCGCGGCCGACCTGCGGCGGCTTCACGGTGAGGTCCGCCGCCACCCTCCCGGCATGCCGATGGCGAAGTTCCGGGGCATGCTGGCGGCCTACGACGAGGCCTTGCTCGACGCGTGCCGCGCGCTCGACCTGGCGACAGACCTCTCGGCGCTCCCCGAAGGCGTGGAGCGCGAGTCCGAGCGGCTGCGCGTGGAGTTCGAGCTGGAGCGCGCGGGGATCAACTTCCGCGAGGGCTGAGGCCTGCGTCCACTCGGGTGTAGGCGAGGTCGGTGATCTCGCGGCCGGCCGCGAGGCCCTTGCGCTCGAAGCGCGTCACGGGGCGCTCGTCCCAACGGGGGGTCACGCCACCTGACAGCAGTGGCTCTGCGCCCAGCACGTCACGCATCTGCCCGGCGTAGTCGTCCCAGTCCGTCGCCAACCGCCAGGACGACCCGGGTGCCAGCCGGGTCGCGACGAGGTGGGCGAACTCCGCGCCGACCAGTCTCCGCTTGTGGTGACGCTTCTTGGGCCACGGGTCGGGGAAGAACGTCCACACCCCGGCCAGTGAGTCCTCCGCGACCAGGTTCTCCATCGACCAGACCGCGTCGACCGAGCAGAACCTGACGTTGGTCAACCCGGCCTCGGCGACCCGACCCAGCCCGTCGGCCACGCCCGGGAGCCACACCTCCAGCGCGAGAACGTCGTACTCGGGGCGGGTGGCGGCCAGCGCGGCGGTGGACTCACCGATGCCCGACCCGATCTCGACGACCAGCGGAGCCTCCCGGCCGAACCAGGTCTGCCAGGCGAAGCCTGGGTCGTCCACTGCCTCCTCGGGGATCACCCACCGCAGGTGGTGAGCCTCCCAGGCCGCGGCCTGGGTCGGGGTGAACCGGCTGCCCCGGCGCGAGTAGGTCAGCACCTCCCGCATCCGGCGGCCGTCGTCGGTCAGCCGCTGGTGTGGTCGCGCTGGACGGACGCGTTCCTCGGCCATCCAGCCATCCTCTCAATAGAGTCTCGTCATGATCGACCGAGACCGGCTCCGCTCACTGCGCGAGGGCGAGGACAACCGCTTCACCGAGCTCCACCCCGAGTCGGCCGGCTACGCCGGGCGTGCCCGCCGCTCGCTCCTGGCCGGCGTCCGATGCCCTGGATGACCCGGTGGCCGGGCAGCTTCCCACTCTTCGTGGACCGGGCGTCGGGGGCCACGCTGGTCGACGTCGACGGGCACGAGTACGTCGACCTCTGCCTCGGTGACACCGGCGCGATGACCGGACATGCGCTGCCGCAGGTGACCCGAGGCCCTGACCGAGCGAGCGCGAACGCGGCATCACCACGATGCTCCCGGCCCCGGACTCGGAGTGGGTGGGCGAGGAGCTGACCCGCCGGTTCCGGCTGCCGACCTGGCAGCTGGCGATGTCGGCCACCGACGCCAACCGGTTCGTGCTGCGCTACGCCCGCGCGCTGACCGGGCGCCAAGGATCGCGGTCATGGACTGGTGCTACCACGGCACCGTCGACGAGACCCTCGCCGTCCTCGACGGCGACCGGGTCGTCCCCCGTCCGGGCGGGCTCGGCCCACAGGTCGACGTCGCGCTCACGACCGCGGTCGTGCCGTTCAACGACGCCGACGCGCTTGACCGACGCCTGGCCGAAGGCGACGTGGCCTGTCTGCTGATGGAGCCCGCGCTGACCAACATCGGCATCGTGCTCCCCGAGCCGGGCTACCTCGACGCCGTCCGGGAGATCACCCGCCGCCATGGCGTCCTGCTCGTGATCGACGAGACCCACACGCTGTGCGCGGGGCCCGGAGGCTGCACCGACGGCGTGGGACCTCGAGCCCGACTTCGTGGTCGTGGGCAAGCCGATCGCCGGGGGTGTCCCGGCGGCGGCGTACGGCATGACCGCGGAGATCGGAGAGCGCCTCCTCGGTCCGATGACGGGCCACGAGATCGACGTGGCCGGCGTCGGCGGGCCGCTCACCGGCAACGCCCTCGCGCTGGCCGCGATCCGCGCCACCCTGTCCACGTGCCTGCGAGCGGAGGACTTCGCGGTCGCCGTGCCGCTGGCCGAGAGGTTCACCGACGGTGTCGCCTCGGTGATCGAAGCCCACGGCCTGCCCTGGCACGTGCAGCGCCTCGGCTGCCGCGCGGAGTACTGGTTCTGCCCACCGCCTCGCGACGGCGCTGCCGCTGCGGCCGCTGTCGACGAGGATCTCGAGGGCTTCCTGCACCTGTGGTGCCTCAACCGGGGAGTCCTGCTCACGCCGTTCCACAACATGGCGCTGTTCAGCCCGCACCACACCGAGTCCGACGTCGACCGCCACACCGAGGTGTTCGGCGAAGCGGTCGCAGCGCTCGTCCGTTAGGACTCCAGGGGCTGCGACGAGTGCTCGTGGGCGGACACGCAGAACTCGTTGCCGTCGGGGTCGGTCAAGGTGACCCACGGGAAGCCCTCGTCCCGTCGACCCACGACGGCGGCGCCGGCACCGACCAGCTCGTCGACCGCCTTCTCGAGGTCGTCGGTGACCAGGTCGAGGTGCAGCTTGTTCTTGCCGGGCGTCGGGTCGTCGACCTTCTGGAACGACAGGAGCGCCGGCAGCCCGCCGCCGGCGAGGACGACGTACCAGCCGCTGTTGGTCTCGGTCACCGTGGCGCCGAGACGGCCGGCCCACCACCCAGCGAGCCGCTCCGCGTCCGTGGTGTCGATCGTGACCATGCCGAGCCTCAACGTCATCGCCCGACCGTACGGCGTCGCGGCGGCCACCCGCCAGACGCAGTTCGGCCCCGGAGCCGAAGCTCCGGGGCCGAACTGGGTGCTGCGTCAGATCACTTCGTGATCTCCAGCTCGCTTCGCTCGCTGGGATTACTTCAGTTCGGAGCGGATACGAGCAAGCTCGATCCGCCTGTCCTCACTTCGTAATCTTGGTGACCCGTCCGGCGCCGACGGTGCGGCCACCCTCACGGATCGCGAACCGCAGGCCCTCTTCCATGGCGATGGGCTGGATCAGCTCGACCATCATCTCGGTGTTGTCACCCGGCATGACCATCTCGGTGCCCTCGGGGAGGGTCACGACGCCGGTCACGTCCGTCGTCCGGAAGTAGAACTGCGGGCGGTAGTTGTTGAAGAACGGCGTGTGACGGCCGCCCTCCTCCTTCGACAGGATGTAGACCGAGGCGTCGAAGTTGGTGTGCGGGGTCGTGGTGCCCGGCTTGATGACCACCATGCCGCGCTCGATGTCTTCGCGCTTGGTGCCACGGAGCAGGAGGCCGACGTTCTCGCCCGCCTGGCCCTCGTCGAGCAGCTTGCGGAACATCTCGACGCCGGTGACCGTCGACTTCTGCGACTTCTCGCGGATGCCGATGATCTCGACCTCCTCGTTGACCTTGACGATGCCACGCTCGATGCGACCGGTGATGACGGTGCCACGACCGGTGATCGTGAAGACGTCCTCGACGGGCATGAGGAACGGCTTGTCGGTCTCGCGCTCCGGGGTCGGGATGTAGTCGTCCACGGCCTGCATCAGCTCGCCGATGGACTCGCCCCACTTCTCGTCGCCGTTGAGCGCCGGGAAGGCAGCCACCTTGACGACCGGGATGTCGTCGCCGGGGAACTCGTACTCGGAGAGGAGCTCGCGCACCTCCATCTCGACGAGCTCGACGAGCTCCTCGTCGTCGACCATGTCGCACTTGTTGAGCGCGACGACCAGGGCGGGGACGCCGACCTGGCGGGCGAGCAGCACGTGCTCACGCGTCTGGGGCATCGGGCCGTCGGTGGCCGCGACCACGAGGATCGCGCCGTCCATCTGCGCCGCGCCGGTGATCATGTTCTTGATGTAGTCGGCGTGACCGGGGCAGTCGACGTGCGCGTAGTGACGGCCCTCGGTCTGGTACTCGACGTGCGCGATCGAGATCGTGATGCCGCGCTGACGCTCCTCGGGTGCCTTGTCGATCTCGTCGAACGGCGTGAACGGGTTCAGGTCCGGGTGCTTGTCGTGCAGGACCTTCGTGATCGCTGCGGTCAGCGTCGTCTTGCCGTGGTCGATGTGACCGATGGTGCCGATGTTCACGTGCGGCTTGGTCCGCTCGAACTTCGCCTTAGCCACTGTGGGCTCCTCCTGGTGTGGTTGTTACCTGACTCGTGTTGCGTTTACTTGTGCCGAGGATCCTTGGCTACTCGCCGCGGACCTTCTTGATGATCTCGTCGGCGATGTTCGTGGGAACCTCGGCGTACGAGTCGAACTCCATCGAGTACGACGCCTGACCGGAGGTCTTCGACCTCAGGTCGCCAACGTACCCGAACATCTCGGACAGCGGCACGAGGGCACTGATGACCATGTCACCGTGACGCTCCTCCTGTGCCTGGATGTGGCCGCGGCGGCTGTTGATGTCACCGATGACGGTCCCGAGGAAGCTCTCGGGAGTGGTCACCTCGACGGCGAACATCGGCTCCAGCAGCACGGGCTTGGCCATGCGGGCGGCCTCCTTGAAGGCCTGGTTGCCGGCGATCTTGAACGCGAGCTCGGACGAGTCGACGTCGTGGTAGGCGCCGTCCTCGAGCGTGAACTTCACGTCGACCATGGGGTAGCCGGCGAGGACGCCGAACTCCATGGCGTCCTGGCCACCCTGGTCCACCGAGGGGATGTACTCCTTCGGCACCCGACCGCCGGTGACGTTGTTGGCGAACTCGTAGCCCGCTCCTGCGCCGGTCTCCGGGTCGATGTTGGGGCCGAGCGACACGACGACCTTGGCGAACTGACCCGAGCCACCGGTCTGCTTCTTGTGGGTGTAGCTGTGCTTGGTGACCTCCTTGCGGAGGGTCTCGCGGTAGGCCACCTGGGGCTTGCCGACGGTGGCCTCGACCCGGAACTCACGCTTCATCCGGTCCACGAGGATCTCGAGGTGCAGCTCACCCATGCCGGCGATGATCGTCTGGCCGGTCTCCTCGTCCGCCTTCACCGTGAAGGTCGGGTCCTCGTCGGAGAGGCGCTGGATCGCCATCCCGAGCTTCTCCTGGTCGCCCTTGGTCTTGGGCTCGATGGCAACCTCGATCACCGGGGCGGGGAAGGTCATCGACTCGAGGATGACCTGGTTCTGCGGGTCGCTGAGGGTGTGACCGGTCTTGGTCTCCTTGAGGCCCATGACGGCCACGATCTGGCCGGCGCCGACCGACGCGATCTCCTCACGCTTGTTGGCGTGCATCTGGTAGACCTTGCCGATCCGCTCCTTGCGGCCGTTGACCGAGTTGACCACGGTCGAGCCCGCCTCGAGCTTGCCCGAGTAGACGCGGACGTAGATCAGCTTCCCGAGGTGCGGGTCGGAGGCGATCTTGTAGGCCAGGCCGGAGAACGGCTCGTCGTCGGAGGGCTTGCGGACGATCTGCTCGTTCTCGTCCTTGACCGAGTGGCCGACGATGCCCTCGATGTCGAGGGGCGAGGGGAGGAACTTCACGACTGCGTCGAGCAGGGGCTGGACGCCCTTGTTCTTGAACGCGGTGCCGCAGAGGACCGGGTTGACCTTGTCGGCCAGGGTCGCGCGACGGATCGCGGCCTCGAGCTCCTCGACGGTGAACTCGCCTTCCTCGAGGTACTTCTCCATGATGTCGTCGTCGGCCTCGGCCAGCGTCTCGAGGAACTTCTCGCGGTACTCGGCGACCTGCTCGGCCATCTCGGCCGGGATCTCCTCGACGTCGTAGTCCTCGCCCATCTTGGTCTCGCCGCGCCAGGTCAGCGCACGCATGCCGACCAGGTCGACCACGCCGAGGAAGTCGGCCTCCGCGCCGATCGGCAGCTGGAGGACGAGCGGCGTCGAGTTGAGGCGGTCGACCATCATGTCGACGCAGCGGAAGAAGTCCGCACCCGTGCGGTCGAGCTTGTTGACGAAGCACATGCGCGGGACGGCGTACTTGTTGGCCTGCCGCCACACGGTCATCGTCTGCGGCTCTACGCCGGCAACCCCGTCGAACACGGCGATCGCGCCGTCGAGGACGCGCAGCGACCGCTCGACCTCGGCCGTGAAGTCCACGTGACCGGGGGTGTCGATGATGTTGATCTGGTGGTCCTTCCACCAGCAGGTGGTCGCGGCGGAGGTGATGGTGATGCCGCGCTCCTGCTCCTGCTCCATCCAGTCCATCGTGGCCGCGCCCTCGTGGACCTCACCGATCTTGTAGGTGATGCCGGTGTAGAAGAGGATGCGCTCGGTGGTGGTGGTCTTGCCGGCGTCGATGTGCGCCATGATGCCGATGTTGCGGACCTTGTTGAGGTCCGTGGTGATGTCGACAGCCACTGTCAGCGTTCCTTAGGAAGTGGGTGGGGTGGTCATGCGCGGCGGGACCCCCTGAGGGGCACCGCCGAGCCGATCACCAGCGGTAGTGGGCGAAGGCCTTGTTGGACTCGGCCATCTTGTGGGTGTCCTCGCGCTTCTTCACCGCGGCGCCGAGGCCGTTGGAGGCGTCGAGGATCTCGTTCATCAGGCGCTCGGACATCGTCTTCTCGCGACGGTCCTGGGCGTAGCCGACCAGCCAGCGAAGGGCCAGCGTCGTGCCGCGCGTGCCCTTGACCTCGATCGGCACCTGGTAGGTGGCACCACCAACGCGGCGGGACTTCACCTCGATGGCCGGCTTCACGTTGTCGAGCGCACGCTTGAGCGTCACGACCGGGTCGGTGCCGGTCTTCTCGCGGCAGCCCTCGAGCGCGGTGTAGACGATGCGCTGAGCCACCTGCTTCTTGCCGTCCTGGAGGCACTTGGAGACGAGCTGGGAGACCAGCTGCGACCCGTAGACGGGGTCGATGTCGATCGGCCGCTTCGGAGCGGGACCCTTGCGGGGCATCAGCTCTTCTCCTTCTTCGCGCCGTAGCGGCTGCGGGCCTGCCGCCGGTTCTTGACGCCCTGGGTGTCGAGCGAGCCGCGGATGATCTTGTAGCGGACACCGGGGAGGTCCTTCACCCGGCCGCCGCGGACGAGCACGATCGAGTGCTCCTGGAGGTTGTGGCCCACGCCCGGGATGTAGGCCGTGACCTCGATGCCGCTGGACAGGCGCACGCGGGCGACCTTGCGGAGGGCAGAGTTCGGCTTCTTCGGGGTGGTGGTGTAGACGCGGGTGCAGACACCGCGTCGCTGGGGCGAACCCTTGAGGGCAGGTGTCTTGTTCTTCGACACCTTGTCCTGGCGGCCCTTGCGGACCAGCTGGTTGATCGTGGGCACCGGGTGGTTCCCCTTCTTGTCCTCTAGTCAGAACCCGACGCCTTGCCGGGCACGATGATGCTGCTACTTCGATGTGCCTGTGGTGTGCGCCCTGACTCGCTCCTCGGCCGGCCGTGAAGTGGACTGGGCGCTCGGAGAGCTTTTGGGCACGCGCAACGGTCTGGTTGTCCCAGACACGATGAACGAGGTTACTCGCTCCCCCATCGGGGGTCAAAACGCCCCTGACGTGGGCAAACCACAGCGCTGCGACGCTCACGCCGAGGCCGGTCGCCAGCCCTCCGAGGATCAGCGTCCAGCGCGCTCCGGCCACCTCGCCGATCCACCCGATGAGGGGCGCACCCAGCGGGGTTCCGCCGATGAAGATCATCATGTAGAGGGCCATCACGCGGCCCCGCATGCCCTCGTCGGTGTGCAGCTGCATGTAGGCGTTGGCGGCCGTGATCATGGTGAGCGCACTCAGGCCGAGCAGCGGGGTCATCAGGGCGAAGGTGAGGTACGACGGCATCAGGCCGGCCGTGATCTCCACGACCGCGAAGACCAGTGCCGCTGCGATCACCAGGCGCTGCCGGACGTAGGGGCGTCGGGCGGCGACCAGCGAGCCGGTCAGCGACCCGACGGCCATGAACGTGCCGAGCAGGCCGTACTCGGTGGCGCCCTTGTCGAAGACCTGGGTGGCCATCAGCGCCGAGGTCATCTGGAAGTTGAGGCCGAAGGTCCCGGTGAAGAACACGATGGCAAGGATCAGCATCAGGTCGGGGCGGTTGCGCACGTAGGCGACGCCGGCGCGGATCTGCCCGGGCTCGCGCCTCATCGGCTCGGGCGTGCGCAGCGCCGCCGGGTCGAGCCGGCGCAGGGTGAGGATCGGGGCGGCGTAGCTGACGGCGTTGGCCAGGATCACCCAGCCGGTGGCGACCGCTCCGCCGCCGAGGGCCGCGATGAGGACGCCCGCGACCGCCGGCCCGACGATGCGCGCGGCGTTGAAGCTCGCGGAGTTGAGGCCGACCGCGTTGGTGAGGTCGTCGGGGCCGACGATCTCGGACACGAACGACTGCCGTGCGGGCGCGTCGAAGGCCGCGGCCGTGCCGAGCGCGAGCGCCAGGACGTAGACGTGCCAGATCTCGGCGGTGCCGGTCACCGCGAGGAGGCCGAGGACCAGCGCGGGCAGCGCCATGCCCAGGTTGGTCAGCTGGAGCAGCCGGCGCTTGGGGATCCGGTCGGCCACCAGGCCCGCGACGGGCGAGAGCAGCAGGAACGGCAGGAACTGCAGTCCGGTGGTGATCCCGATGGCGGCGCCGCTGTAGCCGGTGAGCTGGAGCACCAGCCAGTCCTGGGCGATGCGCTGCATCCAGGTTCCGACGTTGGAGACGACACCGCCCATGGCGTAGCGGCGGTAGTTGGGATTGGCGAGGGAGCGGAACGTAGGGCTCAAGTTGTGCGCTCAGTCCTTCTGGGCAAGTTCTTCGAGAATGGGGGCCGCCCGGCGGAGCACGGCGCGCTCCTCGGCGGTGAGGTCCTTCAGCTTCCGGGCCAGCCAGGCGTCGCGGCGGGCGCGGTCGGCGAGCACGGTCTCCCGGCCGAGGTCGGACAGGACGACCACGACCTGGCGGCGGTCGGTCTCGTGCGGCCGGCGGGCGACGTACCCGCCGTCCTCCAGGCAGTTGACCGTGCGGGTCATGCTCGGCGGCTGCACCCGCTCCTGGGCCGCGAGCTCGCCCACGCTCAGCTCGCCGTTGCGGTAGAGGCAGCCGAGCACCGCCATCGCGCCGAGGCTGAGCTCGTTGTCGGGGTGGCGCTCGTTGGCCAGCCGCCGCCGGAGCCGCATCACGGAGAGCCGGAGCTCTGCCGCCAAGCCCGGCGTCGGTGCGGGCAGCGCTGGTGACCGTAGGCATGTCCTTAGTTTAGGTCATTACCCTTGCTAAACAAATTGCGACGGACGCCTGGGACGCCGACCCGTCAGCCGTGCGGTTGCCGGGCTCCCGGCCCGCTCGAGCGGCTGTCCTGTGCTTTCTGTCCTACGTGAGGAAGCCGGTGATGGGTTCGATCGCGAAGAAGACGGCGAACATGGCGGCCACGATCCACATCAGCACGTGGATCTCGGCCGCCTTGCCGCGCACCACCTTGATCAGGACGTAGGCCAGGAAGCCGGCGCCGATCCCGACGGTGATCGAGTAGGTGAACGGCATCAGGATGATGGTCAGGAACGCCGGGATGGCGATCTCGAGGTCGTCCCAGGCGATCCCCCTGACCTGCTGCATCATCAGGAAGCCGACCAGGACCAGGGCCGGGACGGCGGCCTCGCTGGGGATGATGTTGACGAGCGGCGCGAACAGCATCGAGAGCAGGAACAGCACGCCGGTGACCACCGAGGCGAGCCCGGTCCGCGCGCCGTCGCCGACGCCGGAGGCGGACTCGATGTAGGACGTGTTGCTGGAGACGCCGGCGGCGCCACCCGCAGCCGCCGCGACCGAGTCGACGATCAGGATCCTCTGGGTGTTGGGCGGGGTCCCCTCCTCGTCGAGCAGCCCGGCCTCGGCGCCGATCGCCGTCATCGTGCCCATGGTGTCGAAGAAGTCGGCCAGCATCAGGGTGAACACCAGTAGCAGCGCCGAGACGACCCCGACCGACTGGAACGACCCGAGCAGGGAGAACTCACCCAGCGTGGCGAAGTCGGGCACGTCGACGAACTTGTCCGGCAGCCCGGGCACGTTGAGGTACCAGCCACTGGTCGGGGTTGTCGACGATCGACCCGAACCCGCCGATCGCCTCCACGACGATCGCGAGGACCGTGGTCGCGAGGATGGAGATCAGGATGGCGCCCTTGACCCGCAGCACCCAGAGCGAGATGACGAGCGCGAGTCCGACCACGAACACGAACACCGGCCACCCGGCGAGCTGGCCGTCCGGGCCCAGCTGGACAGGGACGGGGCTGTTGGCGGCGTCCGGCATCCGGCGGACGAAGCCGGCGTCGACGAAGCCGATCAGGGCGATGAACAGGCCGATGCCGACCGAGATCGCGATCTTGAGCTGGGCGGGCACGGCGTGGAAGACGGCCTCCCGGAACCCGGTGAGCACCAGCACCAGGATGAACAGGCCCTCGAGCACGACGAGGCCCATGGCGTCGGCCCACGTCATCTGCGAGGCGATCGCGAAGGCGACGAAGGCGTTGAGGCCCAGGCCGGTCGCCAGCGCGAGCGGGTAGTTGGCGACGGCGCCCATGAGGATGGTCATGACCCCGGCGACCAGTGCGGTGCCGGCCGCGATCGCGGCCAGGTTCGGGGCGGAACCGCCGCCCAGGAAGTTGCCGTCGGCGTCCGGCACGAACCCGAGGATGAGTGGGTTGAGCACGATGATGTAGGCCATCGTGAAGAAGGTGACGACGCCGCCGCGGATCTCGGCGGAGAGCGTCGAGCCACGCTCGGTGATCTTGAAGAATCCGTCCAGTCCGTGGCCCTTGGGTCCGGCGCCGGCGCTCCGGCCGGTGGTGGTGTCCTCGCTCACGAACTGCAGCATGGCAGAACGGCGCCCCCGGTTGCAGGATGGCGCGGCGCTGGCCCGGCTCCAGTGCGGCGTCTCGGACCGTGGGCTAGCGTGAAGGCGTGGAACTGCGCGACGAGCAGCCGAGGAAGCACGAGATCGGTAGCCGGACCTACATCGTCGCCGACGTGGAGCCCCTCGACGTCGACGGCGTCCGCACCGTCGAGGTCGGCACCGGGCTGTGGCTGCTCGGGTTCCTCGCCCTGATCCCCTTCTACGGGCGCCTCCAGGACACCGGGCACCTGTGGTGGATCTGGACCTGCCTGGCCGGCTTCGGGCTCGGCCTCTTCGGGCTCGAGTACTGCCGCCGGCGCAGGAAGGCCCGCGCGCGGGCCCGCGAAGCCTGACCCAGGGGCCAGGTCGGCCTCAGAAGGTCTCGAGGTCGTCCACGGCGACGGTGTCGAGCACGTGGTCGGGCAGCGGCTGGGGTTCGTGCTTGCGGGCCAGCTGGACCTCGGAGTGCGCCCCGCAGCCGTGGTCGAGGGACACCGCCCGGCCGTCGTCGTTGGCGTTGCCGTTGGCGCAGACCCCGAACATCTCCGAGAGCGGCCCGGCGATCCGCAGCAGGAAGCCGCACGTCGAGCAGGTGGCGGGCGCGGCCAGGGCGAGCGGCGACCCGGGCCCGGCGTCGCCGTCGTACCAGCGCTGGGCGGCGAGCTCACGGCCCTCGAGCGAGAGGGTGCGCACGCGGCCGAGGCCGAGCTCGGCGGCCACCGCCTTGATCTGGGCCCGGTCGTCGTCGGACAGCGGGTCGTCGCCGAAGGAGTACGTCGGCACGAGACGCGGGTCGTCGTCCTCGACCGGCAGCAGGTCGCCGGGAGACAGGTCCCCGGGCCGGATGCGCTCCTTGTAGGGCACCCACTCCGGGGCCACCAGGGCGCCGTCGCCCGGGATCAGCACGATCTCGTCGACGGTCACGGTCTTCTGCCGGGAGGCCCTCGCCACGGTGACCGACCAGCGCCAACCGGCGTACCCCTTGCGGGTGCAGGCGAAGAGGTGGGTGACGACCCGCTCCCCCTCGACCAGGTGGCCGAGGTGGTCGCCGACGTCGGCGGCGCCCACTTCTTCGACCAGGGCCGACCGCGCCTCGTCCACTGCCGCGGCGGCGACGGCGTCGGGTCGGGAGCGCACCTTGGTCATCACGGACCAAATCATCACCCATGCCGGTGGCAGATGTCAGGTCGGGTCGGGATTCGTGTCCCTCGCGCTCGTCCTCCGGGTACCGGGCAGGATGGACCCCATGACCAAGTCCGGACCCGAGTCCCAGGCCGGGGAGACCCGCCGGCCCGGACCGGACCCGACGACGGACGCTGACCCGGGATCGGCGCCCGGGCCTGCTGCTGGAGACAGCCGGGCCCGGACGATCGGCCGGACCGTGGGTGCGGGCGCCCGGGGCGCCGCCCGCGTGACCGGTCGGGCCGGCCGCTACGCCGCCCGGCAGGCGCGCCGCGCGGCCGACGCCGAGGGGGCCGGCGACTCCGGACTGGCCCGGCTGATCGAGCTGCACGCGTTCAACGCCGCCGGTGACACCGCCGTGGCGATCTCGCTCGCCGGCACGCTCTTCTTCCAGGTCCCCACCGGGGAGGCGCGCGACCAGGTCGCCCTCTTCCTGGGCCTGACGATGCTGCCGTTCGCGATCGTGGCACCGCTGATCGGCCCGTTCCTGGATCGCTTCAGCCACGGCCGGCGCTGGGCCATCGGGGCGACGATGGCGCTGCGCGGGTTCCTCTGCTGGGTGCTGGCGACCGCCGTGATCACCGACTCGACGTGGTTGTTCCCGGCCGCCCTGGGCGTGCTGGTCGCCTCCAAGGCGTACGGCGTCACGCGAGCGGCCGCCGTACCCCGCCTGGCGCCGGCCAACCTGCCGCTGGTCAAGGCAAACGCACGTACGTCGCTGGCCGGCGTGGTCGGAGCCACCCTGTCTGCCCCGATCGCCGGGCTGCTGGCCACGGTGGGCCCGGAATGGGCGCTGCGCTACGGCTTCCTGGTGTTCGTGCTGGCCACGATCTGGGCGATCAGGTTGCCGGCCAAGGTCGACTCCAGCGTGGGTGAGGGCACGCTCGTGCTGATGCCCGGCGCCGGCGCGACCGGCCAGCGGGGCCGAGGTGGCCGTGGTCGGGCACGCGCCCGGATCCCGGGGGCGGTGGCGTTCGCCCTGCGTGCGAACTGCGGCCCGCGCTGGCTCTCGGGCTTCCTGACCATGTTCATGGCCTTCCTGCTGCGGGAGAACCCGATCGGGGACTGGCAGCCGGAGGTGCTGCTCGGCCTGGTCATCGGTGCGGCCGGGCTCGGCAACACCCTCGGCATCGCCGCGGCCTCGGTCCTCAAGCGGCTGGACCCGACCGTGACCGTGGTCGTCGCCGTCCTGGCCGACGTCGTGATGGTGTTGGTGGCGGCCCTGTTCTACGGGGTGTTGCCGCTGGTCCTGCTGGGGCTGACCGCCGGGCTGGCCCAGTCGCTGGCGAAGGTGTCACTGGACTCCACCATCCAGCGCGACGTCCATGAGCGGATGCAGTCCAGCGCCTTCGCGCGCAGCGACACCACGCTCCAGCTCGCCTGGGTGATCGGCGGGTTCGTCGGGATCGCGATGCCGCTGATCCCGAGGCTCGGGCTCGGGGTGGCCTGCGCCATCCTGGCGGCCTGGGCGTTCTTCGTCCTGGCCATGCCGGCGCGGCGTACTGCGGCCGGCGCGCCGGCCGAGCGGTGACTCACGACTGATCCGCCGACGGCGGACTCAGCGCGGCAGGATCAGTGATCCAGCTCGTCGGCCAGGGCCCGCAGCAGCTTGGCGGCCGGCCGGGCGGTCCGGGCGTCGGGGTGTCGACCCCGGCGGTAGGACGAGCCGACATCGTCGAGCAGGCGGATCAGGTCCTCGACGATGGGCGCCATCTCCTCGGGCTTCTTCCGCTTCGCCTGGGACTGGTTGCGGGCCACCGAGGCGGGTGCGTCGAGGATGCGGACCTGGAGAGCCTGGTCGCCACGGCGGCCCTGGGCGATGCCGAACTCGACGCGGGTCCCGGCCTTGAGGGTGGTGACTCCCTCGGGCAGCGCCTCCGAGCGGACGTAGACGTCGGGCCCGTCCTCCTGGGACAGGAAGCCGAAGCCCTTCTCCGGGTCGAACCACTTCACCTTGCCACTGGGCACGGCCTGAACCTCTTCCTCATCTGCTCGCTCACACCACGACGGGGGCCGCGGCAACGGGCAAGCCTATGCCGACGACACCGGAAGGCGCCAACGACATCGTTCGTCGGTCACTGCTCGAGCAGCGCCTCGTTCATCGACCCGGACCGGAAGCCCTTCGGGTCCAGATCGGCGGCGTCGAACCCGGAACGGCGTACGGCGCCCAGCAGGGCCTCCGCGGCCGTGGTACCTGGAGCGAGCTGGTCGAGCAGCAGCGCGGCGTCCACCTCGACCGAAGCGCGCGTCACCCAGGTCGCGCACCCGCAGGTCCCGGAGCGGGATCCCGGCCTCGGCAAGCATCTCCCGGCAGGCGGCCTCGGCTCGCTCGACGCGGGCCAGGCGGAACGGGGTGACCTCGATGCCGTAGGCAACGCGGGAGGACAGGCAGGCCGCCGCCGGCTTGTCCCAGGTGGGAAGTCCCCAGCGACGCGAGGCCTCGCGGACCTGCTCCTTGGTCAGCCCCGCGTCACGAAGTGGCGTGATCGCCCCTCGCTCCGCGGCGGCCCGGATCCCCGGACGGAAGCCGGCCACCGCGTCGTCGGCGTTGGTGCCGGTCGCGACGAAGCCCAGACCCCGCTCGGAGGCCAACGGGGTGAGCACGTCGAGCAGCTCGGCCTTGCAGAAGAAGCAGCGGTCGCCCGCGTTGGCGCGATACCCCTCACGCTCGAGCTCGTGGGTCCGGGGCGTGACCACCTCGACGCCCAGCGAGGCGGCGAGCTCGCGCGCGGGGTCGCGCTCGGAACGTGGCAGCGAGTCGGAGTAGCCGGTGGCGGCCACGACCCGGTCGGGACCCAGGGCCCGGACCGCAGCGGCGAGCAGGAACGCGCTGTCGGCACCGCCGCTGTAGGCCACCATCACCGAGCCGCGGCCGCGCAGGTCGGCCTCGAGATCCGCCAGCCGGGTGACGAGCAGGTGCTCGTCCAGCCAGTCCGGGAAGGCGGCGAGGTCGTCGAGCACCACGTGGGTGCCCGCCGCGAGCAGCTCCTCGCGCGTGCAGCCACCGGTGAGCACCGAGACGCTGACGACCTCGGCAGCGAGCGCGCCCTCCACGTCGTGCACGTGGTCGCCGACGTAGATCGAGGCGCCTTCGCGGCGGAGGACGTCGGCCTTTCCGGTACCCCAGACCCATCCCTCGAGCAGGTCGACGTCGAGCGCGAGGTGGTCGAGGTGCAGCTGGGCGTTGGCGGCGTACTTGCCGGTGACGACGACGTTGCGGCCACGGTGCCGTCGTACGGCGGCCAGAGCTTCGTGCGCGCCGGGCAGCACGGGGACAGGGGCGACCGCGTGGTCCGGGTAGATCGCCCGGAACCGGTCGCCGGCCGCGGCGATCGACTCCGTGGGCAGGTGGTCGGCCAGCATCACGTCCAGCGGCGGGCCCAGTCGCGAGGTCATGTCGCCGATCGGGAAGTCGACCCCGAGCTCGTTCCCCAGCGCGCGCAGCGTGGCCCCGAACCCCGGAACGGTGTCGATCAGGGTCATGTCCAGGTCGAAGCCGACCACGAGGTCACGCATGTGGTCAGAGTAGGAGGTGGGGGCCAGAACGTTGCACCCCCTGCACTCGCCTGCGACGCTGGTGCGTCTGTGCCGGCTCATCGGCGGCACACAGACGAGAAGGGAGTGGGTGGATGGCGGCTCGGCGGATCTCGGGATCCCTCCTCGCCACCGGACTGGTCGTCGCCCTCGTCGGCCTCGGCCCACCCGCCCCCGCTGACGACGCCACCGATACCGAGCTCCACCTGGTCACGCTCGACGGCCCTGGCACCGCGGGCTACCGCGGCCCCCTCTCCTCGCGCGCCTACCGCGCCACGCTGACGAGCGCCCAGGACGACGTGCTCGCCCAGGTCGATGCCGAGCCGGTCTACCGGTGGTCCACCGCCCTGAACGGCTTCGCCGCCGAGCTCACCGACGATCAGGCCAGCCGGCTGCGGTCCGACCCGCAGGTGCGGCTGGTCGAGGAGAACCACGTACGTCGCCTTGCCGGTGAACCGGCACCGGCCAGCCGCCTCCCGACGGCCCCCATCCGCGCCCGTGGGGGCGCGGGCGTGGTGGTGGCGCTCGTCGACACCGGCATCTGGCCCGAGAGTCCGCTCTTCGCATCCTCAGGCGAGCTCGGCCCGTCTCCGCGTCACTTCCTGGGTGAGTGCCGAGTCGGCGAGAACTGGCAGAAGACGTCGTGCAACCGCAAGCTGGTCGGTGCCCAGTGGTTCGTGCGCGGCTTCGGCCAGGATGGTCTCCGGGCGACGAGCTCGCTCTCCCCGCGCGACGACCACGGGCACGGGACCGAGGTGGCGTCGATCGTCGCCGGCAATGCCGGGATCTCGGTCCAGGCTCGGGGCCAGCGGGCCGGGAGATACTCCGGACTGGCGCCGCAGGCGCGGCTGGCCATCTACAAGGCGTGCTGGACCGCCCCGGACCCGGGCGACGACGGGTGCGCGACTGCGGACCTGGTGACCGCGATCGACCGTGCCACCCGCGACCGGGTCGACGTGCTCAACCTGTCCGTGGCCGGTCCCCCGGGCTTCGACACCGTGGAACGCGCGCTGCTGGGCGCGGCTGAGGGGGACGTCGTGGTGGTCGGTGCCGCGGGCAACCACGGCGAGCACGCCTATGCGGCCCACCCGTCGCCGTGGGTGCTCTCGGTCGGCGCGACCTCCGGGGCCCGACTCCGGGGCGAGGTCGTCCTGGGCGGGGGTGCGACCGTGGTCGGAGCGATGGCCGCCGCACGCCAGGTCGGGCCGGCCCGGCTGGTCCTGGCCGACGAGGTCGCGGCTCGTGGGGCCACCCGGCAGGACGCCCGGCTGTGCACGCCGGGGAGCCTGGACGCGTCCCGGACGACCGGCGCCGTCGTGCTGTGTCGACGAGGCGGGATCGCGCGGGTCGCGAAGTCGGCGGCGGTCCGCCAGGCCGACGGGGTCGGGATGGTGCTCGTCAACACGCGCCCCGGCCTGGTCGAGTCCGACCTCCACTCGGTGCCGACGGTCCATGTCCGCCGCTCCATGGCCGCCCAGATCCTTGATCACGCCGCGCGCCCACACGCCCGGGTCAGCCTGCGTCCGCTCCCGACCGAACGGACCCCGGCCGGAGTCGCCCGCTGGTCCGCGACGGGCGACCCGACCGCGACCCTCGTCAAGCCCGACCTGGTCGCACCCGGTGCGGGCGTCCTCGGCGCCGTCCCACCGTCGGTGAGCCCCAGCCGGTGGGACTTCGCGGCCGGAACGTCGGCGGCCACCGCCTGGACGAGTGGGCTGGCCGCCCGGCTGCTGGCCCGCACCCATTGGAGCGCGGACCGGATCCGCTCGGCCCTGGTCACCTCGGCCGGGGCGGTCCCGGGCAGCTCGACCGTGCTGCGCAGTGGCGCGGGACGGCCCCGCTCGGATCGGGCCGAACGACCCGGCCTGGCCTACCTGGTCCGGCCCGGCGACTACCGTGCCTGGCTGGACGGCGATCTCGAACGGGACCTGAACACGCCGTCGATCCTGCTCTCCGAGCATGGCGACACCGTGCGCCGGACCGTCACGAACGTGAGCCGTCGGGCGTCGTACTTCTCGGTCCGGGTGTCCGGCTTCGAGACGCACCACGTGAGGGTCACCCCCGTCGCGCTGAGGATCCGGCCCGGGGACAGCGCCCGCTTCGCGGTCGAGGTGAGCGGACCCGAGCATGCCCATCCGCTCGACGACGGCTGGATCACGTGGCTCGGCGCCGACGGGACCCGCACCCGGATCCCGGTCGTGCTCACCCGTTGAGGTCCAGCTCGGCAGCGCTCTTCTCGCGCATCTCACCTTGCGCACCTTGCCGGTCACGGTCATCGGGAACTCCTCGACGACCATGACGTAGCGCGGGACCTTGTAGTGGGCCAGCCGTCCTTCGGCGAACTCCCGCACCCGTGCCGCATCCAGGGGCTCGGCACCGGACCGCATCGTCACCCACGCGCACAGCTCCTCGCCGTACTTCTCGTCGGGAACGCCGACCACCTGGACGTCCTCGATGTCGGGATGGGTGTGCAGGAACTCCTCGATCTCGCGCGGGTAGATGTTCTCCCCGCCGCGGATCACCATGTCCTTGATCCGGCCGACGATGTTGCAGTAGCCGTCCTCGCGCATCTCGGCGAGGTCGCCGGTGTGCATCCAGCCCTCGGAGTCGATCGCCTCCTCGGTCTTCTCCCGGTCGTCCCAGTAGCCGAGCATCACGGAGTAGCCGCGGGTGCAGAGCTCGCCCGGTTCGCCGCGCTCGACGGTCTTGCCCGTGTCCGGGTCGGCGACCTTGATCTCGACGTGCGGGTGGACCCGGCCGATGCTGGCGGTACGCCGCTCGAGGTCGTCGTCGGCGCGGGTCTGGGTCGAGACCGGGCTGGTCTCGGTCATGCCGTAGCAGATGGACACCTCGGCCATGTGCATGTCCTCGATGCAGTGCTTCATCACCTCGACCGGACAGATCGACCCGGCCATGACACCTGTCCTGAGCGTGCTCGAGGTCATGGTCGGCGAAGGAGGGGTGGCTCTGCATGGCGATGAACATCGTCGGGACGCCGTAGACGGCGGTGCACCGCTCGTCGACGATCGTCCGGAGCGTGATCTCGGGGTCGAAGCCCGGGGCCGGGATGACCATGGTCGCCCCGTGGGTGGTGCAGCCGAGGTTGGCCATGACCATGCCGAAGCAGTGGTAGAAGGGCACGGGGATGCAGAGCCGGTCCTGCTCGGTGAAGTTGATCAGCTCGGTGGTGAAGAAGCCGTTGTTGAGGATGTTGCGGTGCGACAGGGTCGCGCCCTTGGGACGGCCGGTGGTGCCGGACGTGTACTGGATGTTGATCGGGTCGCCGGGGTCCAGGCTCGCCAGCCGCTCCGCGACTGTCTCGGAAGTCACCCGCTCGCCCTCGCCCACGAGGTCGGCCCAGTCGTCGGTGTCGAGGTAGACCACGCGATCCAGGCCCGGGCACTCGCCGCGCACCTCCTCGACCATCGCGCGGTAGTCGCTGGTCTTGAAGCTCGACGCCGAGACCAGCAGCGACAGCCCGCTCTGGTTGACGGCGTAGGCGAGCTCATGGGTGCGGTAGGCCGGGTTGACGTTGACCAGGATCGCCCCGATCTTGGCGGTGGCGTACTGGATCAGCGTCCACTCCGCGCAGTTCGGCGCCCAGATGCCGACCCGGTCTCCCTTCTCGATACCGGCCGCGACCAGGCCGCGGGCCAGCGCGTCGACGTCCGCACCGAGCTCGGACCAGGTCCACCGGCGGCCGCTGGCCACTTCGACCAGGGCCTCGCGGTCGGCGTACGACGCCACCGTGCGCTCGAAGTTGGCCCCGATCGTCTCCTCCAGCAGCGCCGGGGTGGTCTCTCCCTGTGCGTAGGACTCCATGCGCGCCAACCTAGATCGATCCCCCGCGCCCCGCCAGCGACGATGCGTCAGAGGTGGGCGGAGTGCCTAGTGTGGACCCCGTGGACACCGACGCCGTGCTGACGCTCCTGCAGGATGTCGCGGACGAGGTGATCAACCCGAGGTTCCGCGACCTGGCCACCGAGGAGGTCGCCGAGAAGAACCCCGGAGACCTGGTCACGGTCGCCGACCGCGAGGCCGAGTCCCTGATCACCAAGGCCCTCTCCGCGGCCTACCCCGACGCGCTGGTGCTGGGCGAGGAGGCCGAGGCGGGCGACTCGACCCTGGAGGAGCGGTACCGGGCGGCCGAGCACGCGTTCACCGTGGATCCCGTCGACGGCACCAGGAACTTCGTCCACGGCTCGCCCGACCACGCCGTGATGGTGGCGGAGGTCAGGGCCGGGACCGTCGTGCGGTCGTGGATCTGGCAGCCCCAGCACCAGCTCGCGTACGTCGCCGAGCGCGGCGCAGGCGCGTGGCGCAACGGCGAGCGCCTGGAGCGACCGCCGCTGGGCGACCAGCTCCGTGGAGTGACGTCACGACGGTCGTGGGTCGGGCGGGCGCTCGGCACGCTCTCCAGGCTCGAGCTCACCTGGGTCTGCTGCGGCGTGGACTACCCCAAGCTTGTCGAGGGCGCAGCCGACTACGCGCTGTACCACAAGGCCAGCCCCTGGGACCACGCGCCGGGCTCCCTCCTGCTCGCGGAGGCCGGCTGCTTCCTGGGGACGTCAGACGGCGTGCCCTACGACCCGCAGGCGCCGCGTCCGGCCGGCCTGGTTGCGGCGGCCGACCGGACGACGTACGACCTGGTGCAGGGGCTCCTGTCAGCCCTGCGTCCGGGCAGGTGACACCGGCTCGGTGGCGTGGGCGTCACGCACGACCCGGTCGTGCCGCAGGGAGCTTCCGCGGGTCTCCTTCGCCAGCAGCACCGCGACGACGCTGATCACCGAGGCGATGGAGACGTAGACGCCGATGCCGGTCGGGTCGCCGTCATTGGCCTTGAGGATCGCGGTGGCGATGATCGGGGCCAGGGCACCGGCGAAGATCGACGCCAGCTGGTAGCCCACGGACGCGCCCGTGTAGCGGACCGAGGTGCCGAACAGCTCGGAGAAGAACGCCGCCTGCGGGGCGTACATCAGGGAGTGGAAGAACAGGCCGACCACCACCGCGAGGAAGACCTTCCCGGAGCTCTGCGACTCGATCAGGCCGAAGAAGACGAACGACCACAGGCCGACGCCGACGGCTCCGGCGAGGTAGAGCGGACGACGCCCCACCCGGTCCGAGAGTGCGCCCAGCGCGGGCACCATGAGGAACTGGATGGCCGCACCGATCAGCAGCATCTGCAGGATCAGGTCGGTGCCCACACCCAGGAAGTCGGTCGCATAGGCCAGCACGACGATGGTGAAGATGTAGTAGGAGATGTTCTCCGCCATCCGCATCCCCATCGCGATCAGGACCTCCTTGGGGTAGGTCTTGATCACCTCCATCAGGGGCATGTGCGACTCCGCCTGCTTCTTCTCCTCGATCTCGGCGTGGGCCTCCTTGAAGACCGGCGACTCCTCGATCTGCAACCGCACGTAGAGGCCGATCAGCACGAGCACTGCGGACAGCAGGAACGGGATCCGCCAGCCCCAGGCCTCGAAGTCTGCGTCGGTCTGGAAGGCAGCCAGGGCGAACAGGACACCGGTGGCGAGCAGGTTGCCCAGCGGAACGCCGGCCTGCGGCCACGAGGACCAGAAGCCGCGACGTGCCTCGTCGCCGTGCTCGGCGGCCATCAGCACGGCGCCGCCCCACTCGCCGCCGACGGCGAAGCCCTGCGCCAGCCGGCAGACCAGCAGCAGGATCGGAGCGGCGATGCCGATGCTGGCGTACGTCGGCAGCAGGCCGATCGCGAAGGTCGCGATCCCCATCAGCATCAGGGCCGCGATGAGCATCTTCTTCCGCCCCACACGGTCACCGAAGTGGCCGAAGACGATCCCGCCGAGCGGGCGTGCGGCGAAGCCGACGGCGTACGTCCCGAACGCGAGCAGGGTCGCGTTGACCGGGTCCGCCTCGGGGAAGAACAGGGTGCCGAACACCAGGGCAGCGGCGGAGCCGTAGAGGAAGAAGTCGTACCACTCGACAGCGGTGCCGACGAGGCTGGCGAAGACGACCTTGACGATCGAGGCGGTGGAGCGTTGCTCGACCGCGGGTGACTGGGTGGACATGTTCTTCCTTTCAGGCGGCGGTCCAGCCGCCGTCCATCACGAAGGCCGATCCGGTGATCGAATCGGTCCCTGGGCCACAGAGGAAGCAGACCAGGTCGGCCACCTCCGCGGGCTCGACCAGCCGTTGCACGGGCGTTCTGGCAAGCAGTACCCGGTCGAGCACTTCTGATTCCTCGATGCCGTGGGCCCGAGCCTGATCGGCGATCTGCCCCTCCACGAGCGGGGTCCGCACGTAGCCGGGGCACACGGTGTTGCTGGTGACGCCTCGGCCGGAGCCCTCGAGCGCGATGACCTTGGAGAGTCCCTCGAGCCCGTGCTTGGCGCTCACGTAGGCCGACTTGTACGGCGAGGCGCGGTGGCCGTGGACGCTGGAGATGTGGACGACCCGGCCGAAGCCGCGGTCGTACATCCCGGGCAGCAGCCGGCGCGTGAGCCGGAACGGCGCCTCGAGCATCAGCCGGTGGATCAGCCGGAACCGCTCGGGCTCGAAGTCCTCGAGCGGTGCGACGTGCTGGATTCCGGCGGAGTTGACGAGGATGTCGGCCTCGACGTCGAGCGCGTCGATCGCGTCGCCGTCGGTGAGGTCGATCCCGGCGTGGTCGCCGCCGATGGTCGCCGCCACCTTGGCCGCCTGCTCCTCGTCGCGGTCCAGCACCGTGACCTGTGCGCCGAGCTCGGCCAGCCTCGTGGCCACGGCCGCCCCGATGCCGCTGGCACCGCCGGTCACCAGGGCACGGCGACCTTCGAGCGTGGGGGCTGCGGGCTGTGGCATGCGGCACACGCTAGGCGCAGCGCCAGGGACGGCAACATGTCGCGGCGGCACATAATCTCCGGGCCAGCGTGTGCTGGCGAGGGACTCATGGCGGCTGGCTCAGTCGACTGAGTCGAGCGAGAACGGAGGGTACCGGCGTCGCGTGACGAGCAGGAACGCGTAGGCGTTTTGCGGGCGCCAGCATCGCGCTCGGGCTTCCTGTCTGGCGGCGGGAGACTTGGCCTTGGCGCAAGGGAGGGTTCGATGTCGTGGAACCTGACGGGTAGCTACGTCGAGACCTGCTCGTGTGAGCTGATGTGCCCGTGCAACCTGTCCTTCGATCACGGAGCGACCTACGACTTCTGTCGCGTGACTCTGGTGTTCAACATTCGTGAGGGAGCGGTCGACGGCACGGACATCGCCGGGTGCAAGGTGGCGCTCATCGCCGATACCCCGAAGGTGATGACCGAGGGCAACTGGCGGGTCGGGGTGTTCGTCGACGACGGCGCGACGGACGCGCAGTTCGACAAGCTCGTCCAGGTCTTCAGCGGCCAGCTCGGTGGGCCGATGGCCGGTCTCGCTCCGCTGATCGGCGAGATGCTGGGCGTTGAGCGCGCGGCGATCGACGTCAAGGATGACGGGCTGCGGCACAGCGTGCGCGTCGGCGACGCGATCGACTTCGAGATCGAGGACATCGTGCCGTTCGGGGTGGAGACCGGTGAGCCGGTGAGGTTCTCCGGGATGTTCCACCCGGTCGGGTCGGACCTGACGATGGCCGAGGCGAAGCGGTCGAGGATCAACGCCTTCGGCATCGAGTACGAGGGGAAGACGGGCCTGTCGAAGTCGGACTTCTCGTGGGCCGCCTGACGGCATGACCGACATCGAGTCGGCGGCTTCGGCCGCCGACGCGAGGTCTTCGTCCGGCGTTCGCCGCCAGCCGCGCGCAGCTGGGGCTGGTCCTCGTCCTCTTCGCGCTCGCCGGCGCCGGCTGGTGGTGGACGGTCGGGCAGATGCGCGGCATGGACGACGGGCCCTGGACCGGTCTGGGCACGTTCGGCTGGTTCCTCGGCGTCTGGGTCGTGATGATGGCGGCGATGATGTTCCCGTCGGTCGCTCCGACGGTCGCGCTGTACGCGCGGATGAGCGGGAAGTCGCGGCTGCTGCCGGTGGCGTTCACCGCCGGCTACCTCTCACCTGGGCCGCCGCCGGCGTCATCGCCTTCCTGATCGGCGTGGCTGGCAGCCGCGCAGCCGGCAGGCGCCCTGGCATGGGAGAACGCGGGGCGGCCGCTCGCCGGAGCGACACTGATCCTGGCGGCCGGCTACGAGCTGACACCGCTCAAGAACGTCTGCCTGGGCAAGTGCCGCAGCCCGCTCGGCTCCCTCTCGGGTCATGGCGCGACGGATGGTCGGGCGCGCTGCGCATGGGAGCGAAGAATGGCGCTTGGTGCGTCGGCTGCTGCTGGGCTCTGATGGCGTCGCTGTTCGCGCTGGGCGTCATGAGCGTGACCTGGATGGCCGATCGTCGCCGGGCTCATCGCGATCGAGAAGACCCTGCCGTGGCGCCGAACGGCGACCTACGGCACGGCGCTCGTCCTCCTTGCGCTGGGCGTGCTCGTGCTCGTCGCACCGGACGCGCTACCCGGGCTCACCGTGCCAGGGCATGACTCCATGCCAGTGATGACCCGATGGTTCCATGAGAGACATGCAGGGCCGGACACGCTCAGGACTCAGTCGAGCGAGAACGGGGGGTACCGGTCGGTGACGAGCAGGAACGCGTAGGCGTTGACGCGCAGTGCCCAGCGGCCGACACCGACCACGAAGTCGAACAGCCCGCGCGGGTAGTGGCCGGTGAACAGGACCGCGAACCAGGCGATGATGACCACGAAGAAGGCGCCGATCGCCAGGAAGAACAGCACGAAGTAGTGCGGAATCGCGAGGAACCACTTGACGAGTGGTAGCCAGCGGTTCAGGTCACGCTCGACGGTCGGGGTAGTCGATGTCGAGGTGGACCTTCTGCTCGTCGACCGTTGAGGGGTACTCGTCGGTGAGTAGCACGACGTAGGCGCCGATGCGGGTGGCGAACCTGGTGAGCTCTCGTGCGAAGTCGAACCACCAGCGGGGGTAGCGCTGCCGGAAGAGGATCATCAGAAGTGTGGCCAGGAACAGCCCGGCCACGATGCCACCGCTTGTCGTGCTGACCGTCTTGGCGGTCTCGGTGTAGGTCGTGGTGGTTGCGCCCGCGGTGAGGACGCCGTAGACGATGGCGATGGGGATGACCAGCACGAGCCGGAACAGCGTGGTCACGCGATTGCGCTCGACCGTGTAGTCGACCTCGAGGCGGGCGGGATAGGCGGTGGGTGCAGACGGGACGCTCTCCTCGGACATGACGGAACTCCTGTCGACTGAGTGGGTGGCCTTCAGGTCAAGCATGGCGCGGGGTCCCTCGCCGCCGCTCCGGACGACCACCCAGATCTGCCTGACGGGTCTGCAGTGAGCCTGGCAGGTCAGTCCGGCGCCGGGGACAGGAACGAGTGCACCAGGGGCACGACCGACGCGCCCTCGCCGCTGGCCGACGCCACCCGCTTCATCGACCCCGACCGCGGACGTCACCGGCCGCGAAGATGCCCGGCACGGTGGTGGCGAGGTTCTCCGGCGGCAACCCGTCGACCCAGCGGTCGCGTGGGCACGTCGCGCCCGGTGAGCACGAAGCCGCGCTCGTCGCGGGCGACGGCTGGCGGGAGCCAGTCGCAGTGCGGCTCCGCACCGAGCAGCAGGAACAGGCCGCGCGCCGGCACCGTCGTCGCGCTCCCCGGTCCGCGACGTCCTCGAGGCAGAGCCACTCGAGGCGGCCCGTCGCCGCCGCCGTCGACCACGGTCGGTGCAGGTCCGGGCGGAGATGCGGGAGTTGTAGTCGATCTCGCCGATCAGGTACGACGACATCGTCTCGGCGAGGTCCGGCGCGGCGGACCAGGATCGTGACCGACCGGGCGAAGCGGGCGAGGTGGACCGCCGCCTGGCCCGCGGAGTTGCCGCCGCCGACGACGTACGACGTCCTGGTCCTCCATCTCGCGGGCGGCGGTCATCGCGGCGCCGTAGTAGACCCCCAGCCCGACCAGCTCCTCGATCGGCTCGACCCGGAGCTTGCGGTAGGCGACGCCGCTCGCGATCACGACGGCCCGGGCCCGCACCTCGCCGCTCGTCGGTGCAGCAGCACGTGCGGCGTCGCCGTCGAAGCCGGGCTCGCAGCTCGTCGACCACCTGGCCGGTGAAGAACCGGGTGCCGAACCGGATCGCCTGGTTGCGGGCCCGCTGGGCCAGCCGCATGCCGGAGATGCCGCGCGGGAAGCCGAGGTAGTTGCGGATCATCGAGCTGGTGCCGGCCTGGCCGCCGACCGCCTCCGCCTCGAGCACGACGGTGCGTCAGCCCCTCCGAGGCGGCGTACACCGCCGCGGCCAGGCCCGGCCGGCCCGGCGCCGACGACCGCGACGTCGACGACCTCGTCGAGGTCGAGCGTCGGTCGGGGCGCCGTAGATCGTTGAGGGCGACGTCGCGCACCGACCGTGGCCACGATCGGCGGCGCGGTTGAGCGCGTAGACCAGCGGGTACGTCCGGCTCGCCGTCGTACAGCGTCGATCACGTGCCGGCCTGCCTCGCTGTCCGGCTCCCAGACCCGGTTCGGCATCCCCATCCGGTCGAGGAAGTCGCGGATCGCCAGGGTCAGCTGGTCGCGCGACCGGCGAGACGATCTTGACCGACACGACCTCCGGGTCGGGGACGGTGGAGCCCCAGTCGGAGAGCAGGTCGGTGATGGCGTTGTGGAACTCCTCGTCGCGTACGCCGCGCGGCATCAGCAGGTAGGCGTCGTACTTGCCCTTGGCCAGGCCGGCCGCAGCGCGGCGGCGTCGGTGAGGAAGCGCTCCCAGTGGGCGGCGACCACGCGCCGCGCGGTCGGCACCACGCTCGCGCAGCTTGTGCGAAGGCCTGCAGGACCGTCGGCGTCGGGCAGCACCGACTCGGCTGACGAACATCGCCACCTGGCCCGCCGGCGTCGAGGACCTGCTGGGTGCAGCCAGCGGCCTCCTCGGCGCCGAGCGTGGCGGTGTGGAGGTCGTAGTCGCGGGCGTAGCGGCCGAACTCGTCCGGCAACGTGTCGACGTGGTGCTCGGAGACCAGCACGATGGCCGGGTTCGGCGCGGTCACGGGAAAAGCCTAGGAGGCGCGGCGAAACCAGGGCCTCGCGCAGCTCGTCGTCCGGCAAGTCAGGAGCTACGGGCGGCCTCGAGCTGTGACGCGCGCTGGCGAGGAGCTCCACGACCCGGGCGCCGAAGCCGAGGTCGAGCTCGTGCGGCCAGCCGCTGTGCACGGCCTCCACCAGCTCCTGGGCCGCGCGTGGCCAGCAGGTCTGACACGGGGCCCGCTCGGGGCGCGAGGGCATCGGAGGGCCACGCCCGCCGTCGCCCCACAGCGCCGCCTCGAACCCGGCCGCGGCCGGTGGGGCGAACACCGTGAGCGAGGCAGTGCACGTCGCGCCGGAGGCGTGCGCGATCACAAGCGTCACCAGGTTGCCCCACCGCCGACGGCCGTCAGCGACCGGCACCGGGCCGAGGGAAGCGTCGACGTCGACAGCGCATGGGGGCCGATGTCCCACAGCGCCCCGCTGTCGCACCGCCAGGGCGAGGCACCGAAGGGGTTGTCCTGCACCTGCAGCGAGCTGAACCACCGCAGCCAGCCGCCGCGCGAGCCCGCGGTCGGCGCGGACCTCCCCGAACCACGCGCGCGAGCTGTCGACGAAGCGGTCGGTGAAGAACACGACCGAGGCCACACCGGCCTCGGCAGCGGTGTCACGAGGGCGCGAGCGGCGGCCACGGCATGGCACCGGCTTGCCGACGAGAAGGCGCCTCCCGGCGCGCGGCCACCAGGCGAGCTCCGCCTGGACGATCGAGCACGGCGAAGGCGACGACTCCACCTCAGCGAGCAGCGCTCGAAGTCGACGTACGCCGGTGACGTCGAGCGCCGCCAGCCAGGGCTGCGCGCCTCTCGCTGGCTACGACCCTAGAGGCCGACCGGCGCGACGCCCTCGCGCGGCCGTCAGTCCGGGGTCGTGCGCATGCCCGCCCACGGGCCCGTCCCCACGAAACCGAAGCGCACGTCGGCACGCTACCGCGCCCGCGACGCTCCGTGTGCGCCAGCTGTCCCGCACGCAGCAGGGGCCCGCCGCAGCAGCGGGCCCCTGTGCGCTGCAGCTCAGAGCAGGTAGTCCTGCGTCTGCGGGTTCAGCATCGGCAGCTGCCGGGCTCCCGACACGATCGGGTCGGCCAGGCCGGAGCGTGTCCAGACCGCGGGAGATGTCATTGGCCACGATCAGCCCGTTGTACCAGTAGGTCGACCAGGCGTTGGACTGCATGTCGTAGTAGCCGATCTCCTTCGGCGCCGTCGGCCTGGTCAGGTCGACGACCGACGTTCCGGAGCCGTAGGCGGAGGACACCAGGACGTACCGGTCGCGCAGCGGCACGTAGTTGAAGTTGTGGTAGGTGTTCGGCTCGGCGCGCGGGATCCGGTAGTGGCTCAGCGGCGTCGACGGGTCGGCCACCGCATAGGTCCAGAGCGCGCCGTACGGCCCCTGGCCGGGCCGAAGTATTCGTCACCGAAGGTGACGAAGCTCGCCGTCCGGGCTGTAGGCCGCCGAGTGCCAGATGTCGACGTCGGGGGTGTCGACGTCGGCGGTCACGCGTGGCGCCAGCGGGTTGGAGATGTCCCAGAGCTGCCCCTGCGACAGGCACGCGGCCGCGGCCGTCCTCATCGGCGACAGCACGGTGATGTCGTGGCATGCGAAGAACGGCGTGGCGCCGTACGCCGCCCCGAACATGTCGATGCCCTTGATCGTCGGCTCGGCGACGACCCGCGCGGAGAGGCCGGCGACCGCGTCCTTCCCGTCGACCTCGATCACCGAGATCCGTTCGAACGGCGCCTGGCAGTCGGGCCCGATGCCGCTCGCGGACAGTGGGTACGACGCGACGTACAGGTAGGCGTTGTCGCCCGCCGCGGGCACCAGGGTGTTGGTGTGCGAGCCGCAGTCGGTGCGGATGCCCTGCAGGAAGACCGGGTTCGCCGGGTCGCTGACGTCGAAGACACGGATGCCCTCGAAGGCGCCCGCGGTCTTGGCGGTCACGTTCTTCGAGCCCTCGCAGCCCACCGTGGACTGGGGGGTGTCGACGGACAGGAAGAGCAGGTCACCGTGGACGGTGACGTCACCCTGCGGGCCGTTGCAGTGCACGTCGGCCACCTCGACCGGGCTGCCGGGGTCGGCCAGGTCGATGATCCTGAAGCCCCCGTAGTGGCCCGCGAACGCGAGGGTGCCCGAAAACGCGAGGTCGGAGTTGACGCGCCCCGGTGCTCGGCCGTGCTGAGCAGGTGCATGTTCTTGCTGACGCCGTCGGCCGGGCTGGCCGGTGGGGGCGGCGGGACGCTGCCGTCGTCCCAGGGTTCGTGCGCCGCCGCTGGCGACACCGCCGCGACGAGGAGGGCGACCGCCAGGCCGCCGAGGACACGCGTGCACTTCATGGAGCCTCCGAAGTCCCGAGAGCAGGATCGTCCGGAAGCATGGGCGTTCCTACCGAAGTCCCGGGACCGGACGGCCCCGGATGACCGGAATCCAAGCACACGACAACCCGATCGCAACAGATCGTCGGGTCGCGAAGGTGCCTGTCCGCTCGCGGGATCAGGGCGCCCGGAGCCGGTGCACGCGCAGGGCGAGCTGGACGTCGAGGCTGCGGGCGGGGTCGCGCCAGTCGGCGCCGAGCAGCTCGCTGACGCGGGCGAGTCGCTGGGAGACCGTGTTGGGGTGCACGTGCAGCCGGGCGCCGGTCTCCTTGAGCCGTCCGCCGGTGGCGAACCACGCCTCGAGGGTCGCCACCAGCTCGGTCCCGCGGGCGGCGTCGTAGGCCAGGACCGGGCCGAGGGTCGACTCGAGGAAGCCGGTCAGCTCCTCGGGCCCGTTGTCGCCCAGCAGCAGCCGGGCCAGTCCGAGCCCGGCCGGGTCGCTGACCTCACCGGAGCGGCCGAGCGTCAGCAAGGTGTCGAGGCAGCGTCGCGCCTCGTCGTACGCCGGCCGGAGGTCGTCGGGGCTCGCGGCGGCCACGCCCACGGTGGCGCTCCCGCCGGCGCGCACCAGCGCGGACCGCACCTCCTCGCCCACCGCCAGCGGGTCGTCGGCGCAGACGAGGAGGACCACGGTGCCGTGGTACTCCCCGACCAGGCCGCGCCCGTCGCCGGCGAGCCGAGCCAGGGCCCGGACCGCGGCGTACCGGTCGATGCCCTCGGTGGCCGCGACCGCGACGGCCAGAGGCGGCTCGAGGACGACGTGCTGGCGCCTCGCCCGCTGACGCAGCCCGGGCTCGCCGGCCTTGCCGTCGAACAGGTCGCTGAGCAGCTCACCGCCGAGCCGGTTCTCGGTCTCGGCGACCGTGCGTGCGAACAGCAGGACCAGTGCGGTGACCATGGCACCGCGCTCGAGGGTGCGGCGTTCGGCCAGGTCGAGCTGCCCGGCTGCGTCGTGCAGGACCAGGGTGGCGACGTGCTCGGTCCCGGCCAGGGCGGCGACGACGTAGCAGTCCCCCACCCGGACCGAGCGGCCCGAGGTCACGGACTCGGCGACCGCCTGGTCCCAGTCTCCGGTCGCGGCCTCGCCCGTGACCAGGTCGCCGTCCGGGTCGTAGACCGCCAGCCGCCCGGACAGCTCCTCAGCGAGGACCTGGGCCACCTCGGCCACTCCGCCTCCGTGGAGCAACAGGTCGGTGAGCCGGTCGTGCGCCCGGGCGGCGCTCTCGACAGCCAGGGTGTGCTCGGTCATGGTCCGGTTGGCCTCGTCCAGCTCGGCGAACAGCCGGGCGTTCTGCAACGCCACCGCGGCATGCGCGGCGAACGAGGTGAGCAGGCTGACCTCCGCCGGCGGGAACGGCCGCACCGTGCGGTGCACCGCGAGCAGGGCACCGATGACCTCGTCGTCGACGACCAGGGGCACGCCGAGGATCGCCCGGATCCGTTCTCCGGCGACGGCCTCGTCGATGTAGCCGCGGTGCACGAACCGCTCGTCGGACTGGTAGTCCGGCGTGAAGTACGGCGCCCCGGTCTGGGCGACCAGGCCGAGCAGTCCGGTCCCGAGCGGGAGGCGGAGCTCCCTGAACTCGGGAGTCAGCGCCCCGTCGGTCACCTTCATGTACGACGCACCTTCGGCCTCGTCGTTGAGCGACAGGTAGGTCATGTCGGCGTTGAGCAGCTGGCGCGCCCGGCGCACGATCGCGGCCAGGATGGCGTCCACGTCGCGGATCGCGGTGAGGTCGCTGGCGGTGTCGTAGAGCGCGGTCAGCTCCGCCTCGCGTGCCCGCTGGCGGGCGATCAGCTCGCGCAGCCGGGTGGCGACGTCGTACTCGCGTCGGAGCTCGTGCAGCTCGGTCTCGCGAGGCACCCGCGCGCTCGGCGTCGGCCACCACCTCGTCGAACGCGGCCCGGGGTGCCTGGTCGTAGAGCAGATCGAGGAAGGACCGGGTCACGGTGCGGTCCGCATCAGGGCTCCCGGTCGACGGTCATCCGCCGGTCGCCGAACGCGACCTCGTCCCCGGGCAGCAGCGTGGTCGGTTTCCCCGCGACCAGGTCCTTGGGGACACCCTTGCGGATCAGTACCGAGCCGTTGGTCGAGCCGCGGTCCATGACGACCAGCGCACCGTCGGGCGCGACCTGGAACTGCGCATGGGTCTTGGACAGCGACATGTCCTCCGACGGGAGCGGGACGACGTGGCGGACCTCCTCGCCCGGTCTGGGCTCGGGACGGCGGCCGACGACGGCGAGGCCCTCGACGACGAACGTCTCCCCGGAGTCGAAGCTGACCCGCCAGCGGGCCAGCGGCGGGATGCCCTGGCTGCGGATCACCGGGGGCTCCGGCGCCGAGAACGTCGGTGGCACCAGCCGCATGGCGGTGAGGTTGACGATCTGCCGCGGTGGCTGCTCGGTGACGGCCGGCGCCTCGGGGAGCGGGGCGGCCGTCGACCACCACCGCATCGGTGACCCGGTCGTGCCAGCCGCGCCGCATCCGACCTGGGTCCGTCACCGCGGTCCAGGCCAGGGTCGCCACCCCGAGGCCGAAGGTGGGCAGCGTGGCCACCCCGAGGATCAGGGTCCGCTGGATCGCCGGGAGCACCCCGATGGGTACGCCGGTGGCGACGTCCACCACCCGCAGCCCGAGCACGGCCTTCCCGGGCGACGTACCGACCCGCCCCAGGACGACGGCGAAGGCCAGCCCGACCACCAGCAGCGTGAGGGCGACGACCACGAGCGCGGCGCCGAGCCCGCCGGGCGAGACAAGGTAGCTGGTAGACCGCCCAGGCGACGGCGGCGACGACCGACCAGGCGATCAGCCGGTCGAGGACGAACGCGTAGAACCGGCGGTCGAGATCGGCCGCGGGCAGCGTCGTTGCCTCGGTTGCCGCCGTCATCGCCACGTCATCGCCACATCTCGGGGCTGGGTCACGGGTTGGTGACCTGGATGGTCACCCCGTCACCCAGGTCCAGGATCGCCCCGGGCAGCAGCTGCACCGCGACCCCCGGCTGCAGGTCCTCGGGAGCCAGCCCGGGCTGCACCAGGACGGTGCCGTTGGTCGAGCCAAGGTCGGTGACGACGGCGCTGCCGTGGTCGGCACCCGAACCCGTCCGCACCTCCAGGTGGGTGGAGGAGATCTCCTTCTGGGGGCTGGGCACCGTCACCAGCCGGGCCTGCTCCGACGACGCGGACCTCCCGGCCTCGGGCGCCCGGCCGATCAGCACCGGCCGGTCGACCTCGACCGTCTCGCCGCTGGAGAACACCAGCCTGGCGACCGGACGGGCCACCACGTCCGGAGCGGGCGGCTGCCCGGGGATGCCCGGCGGGGTGAGCTGGTCGGGGTCCTGGCTGCCCGCCCGGGTGAGTCCGTCGTGTTCGGACGCGGGGGCTGGGGTCTCGGTCGTGTCGGGATCCGCGACCTGCTGGAAGGGAGGTTCCTGGACGCGCGAGACCCGCACGAGGCCGTTCTGGACCGTGAGGTCCGGGCCCTCTCCCTCTCCGCCGAGCTCGATGACCAGCCCGGTGACGCCGGTCATGGACTGCTCGACCCAGGTGGTCGCGGCCGCGCCGGCGAGCTCGACGTCACCGTCGGACGTGGTGAACCGTGCGGTGGCCGGCCCGCGGACGACCACCTTGGTGTCGGCGTCGGACTCGCTGACCAGCACGAAGCCGGGCAGCTCGCGCAGGCCGTCGGAGATCAGGGCGTCGAGGACCTCGTCGAACCCGGCGCCGTCGTCGACGAGCTGCCACAGCTGCGCGACGCGATCCTTCTCCGAGGGAGGAAGCACCACGATCGCGTGGTCCCCGAAGATCCCGAACCACGCACCGGGACGATAGGTGCGCGCGATCTGCGCGTCGGTCACGGCACCGCCCCCAGCTTCTCTTCCAGGTTCTCCCGATGCCGGCGGGAGTCATGTGCGCTGTCTGACGCCAATCCCACCACATCGATCACCACGGCGGTGGCGTTGTCCTCACCCCCCGCGGACACGGCTGCCGCCACCAACCGATCGGCTGCGTCCCGGGGGTCTTCGGTCTCGCGGAGGATGGTCTCGACCGCGGCGTCGTCGATCATCCCGGTCACACCGTCGGTGCACAGCAGCAGCCGCTCGGCCTCGGCCAGCGGCACGTGGAAGTAGTCGGCCTCGCTCAGGTCCGGGCCGCCGAGGGCGCGGGTGATGACGTGGCGTTCGGGATGGGTGGCGACCTCGGCCTCGGAGATCCTGCCGGCATCGACGAGCTCCTGGACCACGCTGTGGTCGACGCTCACCCGGTCGAGCCCGTCGGGGCCCACGCGATAGGCGCGGGAGTCTCCGAGGTTGGCCACCAGCCACCGGGGACCTTCCAGGTCCTGCACGAGCAACGCGACCACGGCGGTGGTTCCGGCGTACCACCGGCGACGGCGTGGGCCCGCGTGCTGCGCGCCGTACTCCGCGATCCGGCGCTGGCAGGCGCGCAGCGTGCTGGCGATCTGGTCGAGGCCGCTCCGGGCGTCGTAGTCGTGGCCGGCCAGCGCTCGGAACTCCTCCACGACGATCGCGCTGGCCACGTCGCCACCCTCATGGCCGCCCATTCCGTCGGCGACGACGAACACGGATGGGTCGGCGAGGAAGGCGTCCTCGTTGACCTCGCGGACCCGCCCGACGTCCGTGGACGCTCCGTAGTGGAGCTCGATCTCCCTCATCCCCACCTCCTGGCTGGGCATGAGCGTACGGCGCCGGGCGCCCCCGTGGCCGGTAGCGTGGTGGGGATGTCCGGAACGCGTTCGAGCGGCCAGGGTTCGCGCACCCTGGCCGAGCAGCTGCGGGGGTGGCCCGACGACCGGCTGTCCCGGCTGCTCCGCGAGCGCCCCGACCTCGCCACGCCTGCCCCACAGGACTCGGCCCAGCTCGCGGCCCGGGCTGCCACCCGCGCGTCCGTCCTCCGCGCTCTCGACCAGCTGACCCTGGCCGAGCTCGGTGTCCTCGATGCGCTCGTGGTCGCCGGGCCGACCGGCTTCGACGGTCTCGTCTCGATCGTGCGGGCCGCGGAGTCCAGCGTCGCCGAGGCGATCGGACGGCTCAGCGACCTCGCCCTGGTCTGGGAGTCACCCGGAGGGCTCCGGCCGCTGAGCGCGGTCGCGGAGGCCCTGACCGCGGGTACGGCCCCGGGCGTCAGCGGGCTGCGGCCGGTCTCACCCGATCCCCCGGATCCGAAGGTCGTACGGCAGCACCTCGAGGAGATCTCGCCGGCGGCACTGGCCCTGCTCCGGCACGTCGACGAGAACGGTGGCCAGGCGACCACCGGCTCGGCCCGGCGCACGGTGACGCCGGACGAGGCGAGCTCGCCCGCCGAGGAGCTGCTCGCCCGCAACCTGCTCATCGTGCGCTCCGGTGGCACCGCGTGGCTGCCCGGAGAGGTGGGCCTGGTCCTGCGCGGGGGCAGGACGACCGTCGACGCCCATCGACGTGGCACCCGAGCTCGCGACGTCCGAGCGGTCCTCCGAGATGGTCGACCGGGCGGCGGCGGGCGCTGCCTTCGAGGCAGTGCGGCGGGTGGAGCTGCTGCTGGACCACTGGGGAACACGGCCACCGGGCGCCCTGCGCAGCGGCGGGCTCGGCGTACGCGACCTCAAGGCGGCGGCCGGCCTCCTGCACGTCGACGAGCCCACCGCGGCGCTCCTCGTCGAGGTGGCCGCGGCCGCGCACCTGCTCGCGATCGGCACCGATCAGGACGGCGACCAGTCGTGGCTGCCGACCGACGCCTTCGACCGCTGGTCGGACCGACCGGTCGAGGACCGGTGGGTCGTCCTGGCCGCGGCCTGGCTCGCCACCAGCCGGCTCCCCGGCCTGGTCGGGCACCCGGGACCGGGCCGGCAAGACCCGCAACGCCCTCGCCCCGGAGATGTCGAGCGTCTTCTCCGCCGAGACCCGGCGGATGGCGCTCGAGGTGCTGGCGGAGGTGCCCGCCGGGCGAGGTGCTGGCCGCCGGTACCGGTGTCCCGTCGGTGGCGCAACGGGTGGCCTGGCTGCGGCCCCGGCGACCCGGGTCGCGCGCCGACCAGGTGGGGTGGGCGCTGGCGGAGGCCGCGCACCTCGGCCTGACCGGGCTGAACGGCTTGTCGACCGCGGGTCGAGCCCTGCTGGCCGACGACGGCTCGGCGGTCGCCGCGCTCGCCCCGCTGCTCCCGCAGCCGGTCGACCACGTCCTCATCCAGGCCGACCTCACCGCCGTGGCCCCCGGGCCGCTCGAGTCGGGCCTGGCCCGTCGGCTGCAGCTCGTGGCCGACGTGGAGTCGCGGGGTGGGGCGACGGTCTACCGGTTCACTCCCGGGTCGGTACGCCGCGCGCTGGACGTCGGCTGGTCCGCCGCCGAGGTCCACGACTTCGTCGCCTCGATCTCCCGCACCGACGTACCGCAGCCCCTGTCGTACCTCGTCGACGACGCCGCCCGCACCTTCGGCACGCTTCGGGTGGGTCACGCCGAGGCGTTCATCAGGGCCGACGACGAAACCGCCCTGAGCGAGCTGCTCCACCACCCCAGCGCCGGGACGCTCGGCCTGCGCCGGATCGCCCCGACCGTGCTGGTCAGCTCGACCCCGCTGGACGTGCTCCTGCCGCGGCTCCGCGACCTCGGCGCCTCGCCGGTCGTCGAGGCGATGGACGGCACGGTGCGCGTAGCCCGCCCCGACCAGCGCCGGGCCCGCACGCCCAAGGAGCCGCGCGGCCACCACCTCCGGGCAGCGCGGGAGACCGCCCACCTGTCGCAGGTCGTCACCGCGATCCGGGCCGGGGACCGGGCGGCGTCGTCGCGGCCCACCGACCCGGACTCCCGGCTCACGCCGAGCGGCTCGCTCGCAGCCCTCCGCGACGCCGTCGAGACCGGTTCGACCGTCCTGATCGGGTACGTCGACAACCACGGAGCCAGCACCGAGCGGGTCGTGGATCCGGTCAAGGTCGACGGCGGCTGGCTGACGGCCTACGACCACCGCAGCGACGACACCCGCACCTTCGCCGTTCACCGGATCACCGCGGTTCGACCCGCTGCCCCCACAGGGTGAGGACCGTATGCTCGGGGCGTGGACTTCATCAGGTACGCCGAGGCGTCCGCGAGCCTGCTCAACGCACCCCTCGCCGACCGCGACGACCTGGTCGCCCACCTGTCCAACCGCCAGTGGCTGCAGGACCAGGCCACCGACAAGGACGCGAGCGCGCTGCGCCGCTTCCGGCGGGACCTGCGACCGGTGTTCGAGGCCTCCGACGCCGGCGACACGCCGGCTGGTGATCGACAGCCTCAACCACCTGATGGAGCGCCACCCGATCACGCCGATGGTCTCCGACCATGACGGCAAGAACCTGCACCTCCACGTCGCCAACCGCGCCTCGAGCGTCTCCGACCTGCTGATCGGTGAGGCCCTCCTCGGGCTGGCCACGCTGGTCTGCGACCTCGGCCCGACCCGGCTCGGGGTGTGCAGTGCCCCGCCGTGCACCAACGTCTACGTCGACACCTCGCCCAACCAGTCACGGCGCTACTGCTCGGAGCGGTGCTCCTCGAGGGCCAACGTCGCCGCCTACCGGGCCCGGCAGCGGGCCGAGTCCTCTGCCTGACCCGGTCGACCCCTCGTCGACGCCCGCCGGAATCGCGGCCCGGTTGCGCGCGGCCGGCTCGCGTCTTCGCCGAGGAGGAGGCCGAGCTGCTGGTCTCCACGACCGATGACCCCACCGAGCTTGGCCTCGATGGTGGCGCGCCGGGTGGCCGGGGAGCCGGTCGAGACGGTCGTCGGGTGGGCGTCGTTCTGCGGGCTGCGGATCGTGGTCGCGCCGGGCGTGTTCGTCCCGCGCCGTCGTACCGAGCTGCTGGTGCGTGAGGCTCTTTCGATAGTCCGCGCATCTTGAGCCCGAATCCGGTCTGTCGGTGGACCCAAGAGTCGACGGACTATCCGATCCGTGGTGGTGGTGGAGCTGTGTTGCGGCACGGGAGCGGTGGCCACCGCGATCCTGGACGGCATGGGTACGCCGGCGGGCGAGCTCGAGGTGCACGCCGTGGACGTCGATCCCCGGGCCACCGCGTGTGCGCGGGCGAACCTCGGCGGGCGCGGGCAGGTCCACACCGGAGACCTGTACGACGCCCTGCCGGCGGACCTCCGCGGGCGGATCGACGTGCTGGTCGCCAACGCGCCCTACGTCCCGACCGCGGAGATCGCGATGATGCCGCCCGAGGCCCGCGACCACGAGCCCCACACGGCGCTCGACGGTGGGTCGGACGGTCTGGACGTGCAGCGACGGATCATCGAGCGGGCGCCGGAGTGGCTGGCACCCGGTGGGCACCTGCTCGTCGAGACCAGCCGGCGCCAGGCGGCCGGCACCGTCGCCGCCTGCGCGGCAGCCGGGCTCGTCCCCCGGCTGGTCACCGACGACGAGGTCGACGGCACGGCCGTGATGGGGCGCCGCCCGTAGGCTGGGGCGATGCATGACGGCCCCCTGATCGTCCAGAGCGACAAGACGCTGCTGCTCGAGATCGACCACGAGCGCGCAGCCGACTGCCGCAAGGCGATCGCGCCGTTCGCCGAGCTGGAGCGCTCGCCCGAGCACGTCCACACCTACCGCCTCACCCCGCTCGGCCTGTGGAACGCTCGCGCCGCCGGGCACGACGCCGAGCAGGTGGTCGACACCCTCCTGGAGTACAGCCGGTACGCCGTCCCGCACACGCTCCTCGTCGACGTCGCCGAGACCATGGCCCGCTACGGGCGGCTCCGCCTGGAGAAGCACCCGACCCACGGGCTGGTCCTCGTCTCCACCGACCGCCCGGTGCTCGAGGAGGTGCTGCGCGCCAAGAAGGTCGCCGGCATGATCGGCGACCGGATCGACGACGACACCGTGGTCGTTCACGCCTCCGAGCGCGGCAACCTCAAGCAGGTGCTCCTCAAGCTCGGGTGGCCCGCCGAGGACTACGCCGGGTACGTCGACGGCGAGGCGCACCCGATCGCGCTCGACGAGACCGAGTGGCACCTGCGCGACTACCAGCGGGAGGCCGCCGAGTCGTTCTGGCACGGCGGCTCGGGCGTCGTCGTACTCCCCTGCGGGGCGGGCAAGACCCTGGTCGGCGCGGCCGCGATGGCGCAAGCCCAGGCCACCACGCTGGTCCTGGTGACCAACACGGTCAGCGCCCGGCAGTGGAAGGACGAGCTGGTCCGGCGGACCTCGCTGACCGCGGACGAGATCGGGGAGTACTCCGGCGCGGTCAAGGAGATCCGTCCGGTGACGATCGCGACCTATCAGGTGATGACCACGCGCCGGAAGGGCGTCTACCCGCACCTCGAGCTGCTGGACGCCCGCGACTGGGGCCTGATCGTCTACGACGAGGTGCACCTGCTGCCGGCGCCGATCTTCCGGATGACGGCCAACCTGCAGGCGCGGCGGCGGATCGGGCTGACCGCGACCCTCGTGCGCGAGGACGGGCGCGAGGGTGACGTCTTCTCCCTGATCGGGCCGAAGCGCTACGACGCCCCGTGGAAGGACATCGAGGCCCAGGGCTGGATCGCACCGGCCGACTGCGTCGAGGTGCGGGTGACCCTGCCGTCGGCCGAGCGACTGACCTATGCGACGGCGGAGCCCGACGAGAAGTACCGGCTCGCGTCGTGCACCCACCACAAGATCGACGTGGTGCGCACCTTGGTCGAACAGCACCGGGGACAGCCGACCCTCGTGATCGGCCAGTACATCGAGCAGCTCGACGAGCTCGCCGAAGCCCTGGACGCCCCGCTGATCAAGGGCGAGACCACGGTCAACGAGCGGCAGCGGCTCTTCGAGGAGTTCCGGTCCGGATCGCTCGACCTGCTGGTGGTGTCCAAGGTCGCGAACTTCTCGATCGACCTGCCCTCGGCGGAGGTGGCGATCCAGGTGTCCGGCTCGTTCGGCTCCCGGCAGGAGGAGGCGCAGCGGCTCGGCCGGCTGTTGCGCCCGAAGGAGGAGGGCAAGACCGCCCACTTCTATGCGATCGTCTCGCGCGACACCGTCGACGCGGAGTTCGCCCAGAACCGGCAGCGGTTCCTCGCGGAGCAGGGATATGCGTACAGGATCCTGGATGCCGAAGCGCTCGAGCGGGACGGCCTCTAGCCGGGCAGGACGTCATACGGTTCGCGGGCTGTTGCCGACAACTCGCATGACGTCCCGCTGGTGGCCGACCCTGACTGGCCCCTGAGATCGGCGTCTCGGGGATGACTTCCCCTCCGGCGCGGGCGACGCTGGTGGCATGAGCAACGAGCTTGTCCGTCCCCGCGACCGGTGGATCGCCGGTGTCTGCTCCGG
Organism: uncultured Actinomycetota bacterium; assembly: GCA_963841625.1. GTDB lineage: Bacteria > Actinomycetota > Actinomycetes > Propionibacteriales > Nocardioidaceae > Nocardioides. The sequence continues at coordinate 2,019,247 of CAWJDH010000009.1, forward strand.
CCTCGCCCGCCGGTTCGGGATGACCCCCAACACCGTCCGGCTGCTCTTCGTGATCAGCTGCCTGCTGCCCGGCCCCCAGTTCGTGATCTACATCGTGCTGTGGGTGCTGATGCCCAGCGAGGACTGAGCCACCGGCCGGTGGCGTCGTATCCTCGGCAGCGTGATCGGCACCGTGCGCAACCGGCTCGGCCAGGCGTTGTTCCTGCGCGTCGCCGGCCCGGACGGCGCCCGGCACCGCGACCGGATCCACGGGACGCCGGGCCCGCGCTGGTTCGAGCCGGCCAGCCCCATCGGCAGGGTGCACGGCGACGCGGCGATGTTCATCGGCGGGATCCGCGCGATCCTGCTCCAGACCCTTCACCCCGCGGCGATGACGGCGGTGGCAGAGCACAGCGGTTACCGCGGCGACATGTGGGGGCGGCTCGCGCGGACCAGCCGGTTCATCGCGGTCACCACCTTCGGCACCGCCGACGACGCCCAGCGCGCGGTCGACGCGGTCCGCGCGATCCACGCGACGGGTCACGGGCACGATGCCCGACGGCACGCCGTACGCCGCCTCCGACCCGCACCTCCTGCTGTGGGTGCACGTCGCGGAGGTCGACAGCTTCCTGGCCGCGCACCAGGCCTACGGCAAGCACCCGCTCGACCAGGCCGAGCGGGACGAGTACGTCGCCCAGACCGCCGAGGTCGCGCGACGGCTCGGAGTGCTCGACCCGCCCACCACCGAGGCGCAGCTGGCCGAGGCCCTGGCGGCGTTCCGTCCCGAGCTCCGGGCCACCGAGCACGCCCGCGACGCGGTGTCCTACCTGCTCTGGCGACCGCCCCTGCCAGTCGCACTGCGTCCGGCCTATGGCGTACTGATGGCGGCGGCCATCGGCCTCATGCCGCGATGGACGAGACGTCCGCTGCGGCTGCCGTCACACCCGGTCTCGGACCGAACGGTCGTCAGGGCGCTCGGCACCCTCGCCACTGGCACGATCCGCTGGGCGATGGCGCCCGGGCGCGCAGAGGTCCGGGCCATGCGGGCCGGAGAGCCTGCGGCGAGCTGAGCCACCGCGTCCGGACGGTCCCGAAAGCCGGATGCGGCAGCGAGCGACCGCCCTGCTAGCGTCGCCCTCCCCCACCTGCACGAGGAGGCTGCGCCATGCCCGCGTCCGACGAGCTCGTCGCGGAGCAGGCACACCTGGACGAGTCACGCCGTCAGCTCCACCGCATGCGCGAGCGCACCGCGGCCCTGGACGCGTCTGCTGCCGGCGACTGGGTGAGTCGTGAGTACCTCGAGTCGGCCTTCGCGCTCCGGATGCGCCAGCTCGCCGACGACCCCGCCATCCCTCTGTTCTTCGGCCGTCTGGACTACGGGGACGACGAGGACTTCCACATCGGTCGGCGCCACATCACCAACGAGGACGGTGATCCGATGGTGGTCGACTGGCGGGCGCCGGTGAGCCTGCCGTTCTACCGGGCGACCCGGGCCTCCCCGATGGACGTCGCCCGGCGGCGGCGGTTCGGCTTCCAGCACGGCACCCTCACCGCCCTGGAGGACGAGGACCTCGCCTCACCCGCGCCCGATGCCCACTCGGCGATCCTCGAGGCGGAGATCGAGCGGCCGCGCACCGGCCCCATGCGCGACATCGTCGCCACCATCCAGCCCGAACAGGACGTGATCGTCCGTTCCGAGCTCGCTCGCTCGGTCTGCGTCCAGGGAGCCCCCGGGACCGGGAAGACCGCCGTCGGCCTGCACCGGGCGGCGTACCTGCTCTACGCCCATCGCGACCAGCTGCGCCGCCAGGGGATCCTCGTCGTCGGACCCAACGCCAGCTTCCTGCGCTACATCGCCGACGTCCTGCCCGCGCTCGGAGAGATCGAGGCGCGGCAGACCACGATCGAGGGGCTGGCCGAGGAGACCCTGCGCCGGCTCAACCCGAAGGCCGCCGTCGCCGGGCTCGACTCCCCGGCCGTCGCCACGCTCAAGGGTGACGCCCGGATGGCCGAGGTGTTGCGGCGCGCCGTCTGGGGACGCATCCGGGTCCGGGACGAGGGGCTCGTCGTCGCGCGGGGCTCCCGGCGCTGGCGAGTCGGCACCGAGGAGGTGCAGGAGGCGACCGAGGCGCTGCAGCGCCGGGGCGTCCGGTACGGCGCCGGCCGGGCCATGCTGCCGCAGTCACTGGCTCACCGCGTCCTGGTCAAGATGGAGCTGGCCGGAGAGTCGCCGGACGATCGCGTGCAGGACTCGGTGGCGCGGAGCAGGCCGGTCAAGGACCACGTCGACGCGACCTGGCCTGCGCTGGACCCGGCCCGTCTCGTGTGGCAGCTGTTCTCCGACCGGCAGGCCCTGTTCGACGCGGCCGACGGCATCCTCGACCACGACGAGCAGCAGACCCTGCTCTGGGCCCGACCCCCCAGGAGCCCCGGCGCGACCCGTTGGTCGGTCGCCGACAGCGTGCTGCTCGACGAAGCGGCCGACCTGGTGGAGCGCACGCCGTCGCTGGCCCACATCGTCGTCGACGAGGCCCAGGACCTGTCACCGATGATGTTGCGCGCCCTGGCCCGGCGGTCCTCGACCGGCTCGCTCACCGTGCTCGGCGACCTCGCCCAGGCGACCACCCCGTGGGCCAGCCGGAGCTGGCCGGAGGCGTTGACCCATCTCGGGAAGCCGGATGCCCACGTCGAGGAGCTGACCCAGGGGTTCCGGGTACCCCTCGACGTCATCGAGTACGCCGCTCGCCTGCTGCCCCACATCGCACCCACCTCGCGCCACCGACGTCCATCCGGCGGGGACGCGGCGGCCTCACGGTCGTCACGGGGACGCCGTGGCTCGATCACCTCCGCGACCTCCTCGGCCGTGAGGGTTCCGTCGGGCTGATCGCCCCCGACGCCCGGGTCGCAGCGACGGCCGCCGCCCTGGGCGCCGCGGGCGTCGACTTCGCGACCGTGGGCGAGGAGCACGAGACCGACGAGTTCGCCCAGCACCTCGACCTCGTCCCGGCGAGCCTGGCCAAGGGCCTGGAGTTCGACCACGTGCTGCTGACCGAGCCGGCGACCATCGTCGCCGCCGAGCCCGACCGGGAGACGGGTCTGCGCAGGCTCTACGTGTGCCTGACGCGAGCGGTGACCACGCTGGTCGTCCATCACGACGAGCCGTTGCCCCCGGAGCTGGCCGGATGAGCACTCCCTCCGATCTCGCGCCTCGCTGGCCCCTGGCCGGCGACGAAGCCGTGCGCGACGAGCTGCTCGCGGCCTATGCCGACCCGGCCCGCGGCTACCACGACACCCGCCACCTGACCGAGGTCCTGGACCGTCTCGACGAGCTGGCCGGCGCCGGCGCATCCTTCGACCGGGTCCCGGTGGGACTCGCCGCCTGGTTCCACGACGCGGTCTACGACGGCCGGCCCGGCGCGGAGGAGCGGTCCGCCGTCTGGGCGGAGACCGCACTGGCCGGCCACGATCCGGAGCTCGTCGTCGAGGTCGCGAGGCTGGTCCGGCTCACCGAGACCCACCGCCCGGCCGCCGACGACCCGAACGGCTGCGCCCTCTCCGACGCCGACCTGGCGATCCTGGCCGCGACCCCGACCCGCTACGCCGAGTACCTCGTCGACGTCCGCCGCGAGTACGCCCACGTCCCCGACGAGGACTTCCGGGCCGGACGCGCGGCCGTCCTCGCCGACCTGCTGGCCAAGCCCGGGCTGTTCCACACTGCCCACGCCCGCGAGCACTGGGAGCCGGTCGCGCGAGCCAACGTCGAGGCCGAGCTGTCCCGGCTCGCCTGATGCCTGCGGTCAGCCGCGTTTGCGGCGACGGAGTCCCGCGGCCACGAGCCGGGCGATCAGCTCGCGCGAGGTGACGGGCGTGGCACCGGCCGCTACCGCCGCGTCGTACCACTCCGACGGGACGTCGTAGTGGTCGCGGTCGAAGCCGCGCTCCGGGATCCCGAGCTCGCGGGCGAAGGCGTGCAGCTCGTCGAAGGACGTGTCACTGGCCAGGTGGGACCAGAGCCGACCGTGCCCGGCGGCGTTGGGTGGGTCGATCACGATCATGAGGGCAGGTCGCTAGGCGCCGAGGGCGCGCCGGGACGCGTTGTCGAGCAGCAGCCGCCACGAGCGGACGTGCCCGGCGTCGACGTAGGACTTGTACGACGCCCCCGGCCTCGCCTGGCGTCCCAGGTGGAACTGGCGGACTCCGGTCCGGACGAACCAGGGCACGTGCTCGGCGAGCAGGCCGCCTCCCGGCATGGCCAGCGCGGCGATCGCCGGATCGGACTCGCAGCAGGCGAGCAGGTCGTCGTACCCCGCCGACAACCCGCGCGGCGAACCGGCGGAGCAGACAGCCTCCAGGCCGGGCATTCCGCGCAGCCGCCGCCAGGACCGACGGGCCTCGAGGGCGGAGTCGAAGGCGCGGTGGAAGGTCCACGGCACACCGGGCAGGGACGCGGCCAGGTGGCCGCAGACCTCGGTGTCGACCTCGAGGTCGGCGTCGAGGAAGCCGAAGGAGACCCCGGCGGCACCACACCCCAGGTAGTCCTCGGCCAGGCCGACCAGGCGGACCAGCTCGCCGCCCGTGGTCGTCCAGGAGTCGTTGAGCCGCAGCAGGACGTAGACCGGCAGGTCGGTCTCGCGGCAGACGGCGGACACCGTTCCCGGCTCGGGCGAGAACACCCCCGCACCCGGTTCGCCCGGCGCGACGAGGTGCAGCCGGTCGGCTCCGCCCTCGTCGGCCCCGCCGACGTCACGGGGCCCCGTGACGGTGACCTCGAGGAGCGCCGTGTCAGTGCCCATGGCCCCGACAGTAGGCCTGACCGCAGGACAGGAGAGGCAAGCGCGCCGATCGGCTCCCGTCAGGGGAGGTTGCCGAGCTCCACGCGCCGGGAGTACCGGTCGGACCGGTAGACCGATCGCGACACCTCGATCACCTTGTCGCCCACGAACGCCCGCCGCGACTGACGGAGCACCGGAGAGTGGGCCGGGATCTCGAGCAGCTCGGCCTCGGTCTTGGTGGCCAGGTCTGACGTGATCGAGTCCTCGGCCGCCGTCGGACGCAGCCCGCGGTCCGCGAGTGCGCCGTAGAGGCTGGTGGGCATGCCCGACTGCAGGAAGCCGGGGATCAGGACCTCGTTGAGGTAGGCGTCCTCGATGCACATGGGTACGGCGTCGGCGCGGCGCAGGCGCTTCCAGTGGATGACTGCGTCGCCCTCGGTGATGACCAGGGCGCGGGCCAGGCTCGGGCTGGCCTGCTCGCGGCGGGCCAGCAGGGTCTGGGACTCGGCGAGCAGGGCGCGCCGCGTCATCTCCTCGGTGAACCCGATGAGTCGAGGGTCGGTCCGGGGTCGGGCCACGAAGGTGCCACGACCGGGGATGCGCTCGAGGAGGCCTTCGGCGACGAGGGCGTCCATGGCCTGGCGCACGGTCATCCGCGCAACGCCGAAGCGGTGCACGAGCTCACGCTCGGAGGGCATGGGCGAGCCGGGAGGAGCGTCGTCGACCAGGCTGCGAAGGTATTCGCGCACCTGGACGTGCTTCAGCTCTCGGCCGGCCGACAGGACGTTGTTCACGTTTGCAACTGTAGGACTGGTCTGGTCATGTCGTCCGTGGCTTTGGAAAGACTTTAAGAAAGTCGTCGCTCACAACCGATATCGTTGCCGTTCGGGCCTAATCTGTTCGCCTTCCGTTGCCTATTCAATCAAATTGCTTCGTATTCCGAAGTTGCCGCTCAGTTCCAGATCTATCGAACATTTGTTCGACTGTGCGGTAGGCTGGCGCCGTGGACTTCCAGGGGACCCTGTTCGACCCCGGCGTGGCCGACCCACCGGCCCTCGATGACGTCGAGCGCACCGCCCTCACCCGCGGCGCCTGGGTCGACTGCCGACGCAACTGGCTACCCGGCGCCGACGACGTGTTCACCACGCTGGTCGCCGACGTCCCGTGGCGCGCCGAGCGGCGACAGATGTACGACCGCGTCGTCGACGTCCCGCGGCTCGTCCACACCTACGCCGTCGGCGAGGTGCTCCCCCACCCGATCCTCGAGGAGGCCCGATCGGCGCTGTCGGCCCACTACCTCCCGGTCCTCGGGGAGCCGTTCGTGACCGCGGGCTGCTGCTACTACCGCGACGGCCGTGACAGCGTCGCCTGGCACGGCGACACCATCGGCCGTGGCCGGACCCACGACACCCTCGTCGCCATCGTGTCGCTCGGCGACCCCCGACGACTGGCCCTGCGTCCGCGGGGTGGCGGGGAGTCGATCTCCTTCGAGCTCGGACACGGCGACCTGCTGGTGATGGGTGGGTCGTGCCAGCGGACGTGGGAGCACGCCGTACCCAAGGTGGCGCGTGCCGGGCCCCGGATCTCGGTGCAGTTCCGCCCGCTCAACGTCTTCTGACCCGGCGATCAGTCCGGTACGAACAAGCACCCGTGCCGAGCGACAGGTCCGATGGCGTGTCGCCTGTATTTCGTGCAGGACGTCGATCCGGTCAGCCGTGGGTGACCCACCAGATGATCAGCGCCACGACGAGGGCCCCGAGGCCCTGCTTCCAGTAGGTCTTGACCAGCACCGGCAGCACGGTGGCCCCCAGGTCGATCGCGTCGTCCTTCGCGGGCGCCTCCGGCGTAGGTCGTGGCGTCGCCGACGCCGCCGGCCCGCCCGCCGCGGGCTGGGGCGCCGGCGAGGACGGCCGTTCCTCCGGAGCCGTGACCGGCGCGGTGTCCTGGACGGCGGGGCCGGACGTCGCCGGAGGGCTCGGTGTCCGCTCCGGCGAGTCGGGTCTCGAGGCAGGCGACGAACTGGCCGAGAAGCTTGTCCGAGACGTCCTGCATCACGCCCCGGCCGAACTGCGCCGGCTTGCCGGTGACGGAGAGGTCGGTGATGACCTCGACGTCGGTGGATCCGGACGCGTCAGCCATCGAGACGGTGACGTTGGCACCCGCCGTACCGTTGCCGCGCTTGTCCTTGCCCTTGGCCTCGACGACGAACCGGTGCCCCGCGTCGTCCTTCTCCACGAACGTGCCGGAGCCGTTGTAGACCAGCGCGATCGGCCCGAGCTTGACCTTGCAGGACCCCTTGAACGTGTCGCCCTCGACCGAGGTCACGGTCGCGCCCGGGAAGCACTCAGCGACGGAGGCGATGTCGTTGAAGTGCGCCCAGGTCTCGTCGACCGAGGTGGGGACGGTGAACTTGTGGGTGAGGTCCAAGACTCACGCCCCCGCAGCCGCGAGCACGGCGCGCCGGGTCAGGACGGTCGCGAGGTGCCTGCGGTAGTCGGCGTCGCCGTTCAGGTCCGACGGCGGGTTGGCGCCCTCGGCGGCCCGCTCGGCTGCAGCGCGTACGGCGTCCTCGTTCGCCGGCTGCCCTGCCAGCGCCTCCTCGACGGCACGGGCGCGAAGCGGTGTCGAGCCCATGTTGGTGAGCCCCACCCGCGCCTCGGAGATGGTGCCGCCGTCGACCTTGACCGCCGCCGCGACCGCGACGATCGGCCACTGGTGGGCGACCCGGACGAACTTCTCGTAGCAGGCGCCCCAACCGGTGAACTTCGGGATCCGCACCTCGGTGAGGATCTCGTCGTCGCCGATGGCGGTCTCGAAGAGGTCGACGAAGAACTCGTCGGCCCCGACCGTGCGGGTGCCACCCGAGCCGGCGATCACGAACTCCGCCCCGAGCGCCAGCGCCGGAGCGCCGAGGTCGCCGGCCGGGTCGGCGTGCGCGAGCGCGCCACCGAAGGTGCCTCGGTGGCGTACCTGGGCGTCGGCGAGGTGCTCGACCGCCTTCGAGATCAGGAGCGCGTGCTCCTTGACCAGCGGGTCGGAGCCGACCACGGAGTGCTGGGTCATCGCGCCGATGACGATGGCGTCCCCGTCGTCACGGACGCCGCGCAGCGCGTCGATCCGGCCCAGGTCGATGACCACCTCCGGGGCGTTGAGCCGCATCCGGAGCACCGGCAGCAGGCTCTGCCCGCCGGCCAGGATCTTGGCGTCGTCACCGTGCTCGGCCAGGGCGGAGAGAGCCTCCTCGACCGAGGTGGGCGCCACGTAGTCGAACTGTGCGGGAATCATTCGGGGCCCCCGTTCAAAGCGGAACGAAGTGAGCATTGGGATGGGGTGAAGGTCATGCGCCTGCTCCTTCCGTGCTCGCAGTGCCTGGCCGCTCCTGGTTGCCGGCCGCGCCACCAGCCTCGAAGTGCGGCATCGCCGCACCCTCGGTCCCGCCGCCCTTGCCGCCGGACTGGATCGCCTTCCACACCCGTTCGGGCGTGCACGGCATCTGGATGTCGTTGACCCCGAAGTGGCGCACGGCGTCCACGACGGCGTTGACGACCGCCGGGGTGGACGCGATCGTCCCGGCCTCGCCGACTCCCTTGGTCCCGAGCGTGTTGGTGGTGCTCGCCGAGGTCGTGTGGTCGATCTCGAAGCTGATCGTGTCGGCCGAGGTCGGCAGCAGGTAGTCGACGAAGGAGCCGGAGACCAGCGTCCCGGACTCGTCGTAGACCGCCTCCTCCCAGAGCGCCTGCGCGATGCCCTGGACGAGCCCGCCGTGCACCTGTCCGGCGACGATCAGCGGGTTGATGATGTTGCCGATGTCGTCGCAGGCGACGTACTTGCGCATCTTCAGGGCCCCGGTCTCGGTGTCCACCTCCATGGCGCAGAGGTGGGTGCCGTGCGGGAAGGAGAAGTTGACCGGGTCGTAGGTCGCGTCCGAGTCCAGCGACGGCTCGACGCCGTCGGGCAGGTTGTGCGCGGCGAACACGGCCGTGGCGATCTCGCCGATGGCCATGCCCTGGTCGGTGCCCCTGACCCCGAACCTGCCGCCGGAGAACTCGAGGTCGTCGGCGGAGGCCTCCAGCAGGTGGGCGGCGATCGGCTTGGCCTTCTCGATCACCTTGTCGGCGGCCCGGACCAGTGCCTCGCCTCCGACCACCAGCGATCGGGAGCCGTAGGTGTCGAGCCCCTTGTGGGCGATCTGGGTGTCGCCGTGCAGGACCTCGACGTCCTCGAAGGCCACCCCGAGCCGGTCGGCGACGATCTGGCTGAACGCCGTCTCGTGGCCCTGGCCGTGGGCGCTGGCGCCGGTGATGACCTCGACCTTCCCGGTCGCGAGCATCCGGACGCTGGCGTGCTCCCAGCCACCGGCTCCGTAGTCGAGTGACCCCAGCACGCGGGACGGCGCCAGGCCGCACATCTCCGTGAACGTGGAGATGCCGATGCCGAGCTGGACCTGGTCACCGTCGTCGCGGCGCTTCTTCTGCTCAGCCCGCAGCTCGTCGTACCCGAAGAGCTCCTTGGCCCGCGCCGTCGCGGCCTCGTAGTTGCCGGAGTCGTACTCCAGGCCGGCACACCGTCGTGAACGGGAACTCCTCGTGCTTGATCCAGTTCTTCTCGCGGATCTCCAGCGGGTCGACGCCGACCTCGACGGCCAGCTCGTCCATCATCCGCTCGATGCCGTACGTCGCCTCGGGCCGGCCGGCGCCGCGGTAGGCGTCGGTCCAGGTCTTGTTGGTCAGCACCGTCTGGCAGTTGAACTGGTAGGCGGGGAACTTGTAGATCGCGTTGAACATGAACGCGCCGAGGACCGGTACGCCGCCGCCGACCAGCGACACGTAGGAGCCGAGGTCGGCCAGCAGGTCGACCTTGAAACCGGTCACCGTGCCGTCCTTCTCGGCCGCGAGGGTGAGCTTCTGCCACTGGTCGCGCCCGTGGTGCGCGGCCACCAGCGACTCGCTGCGGGTCTCGGTGTACTTGACCGGCTTGCCCAGGCGTCGGGCTGCGGCCACCGCGATCCACTCCTCCGGGGTGGTCTGCAGCTTTCCCCCGAAACCGCCGCCGACGTCGGGGGCGATCACGCGGATCTTCGACTCCGAGATGCCGGTGGTCGCGGCCAGCGCGAAGCGAAGGATGTGGGGGATCTGGGTCGCCGACCAGATCGTCAGCTGCTCACCGGTCGGGTCGACCAGGACCGAGCGGGGCTCCATGAAGGCGGGGATCAGCCGCTGCTGGCGGTACTCCCGCTCGATCACGATGCCGTCGCCGCGGGCCTTCTCGATCGCCTCGTCGACGTTGCCGCCGGTGCCGGCCTCGGCGGAGTCGAACTTCCAGAAGGCGCTCTTGTTGGTGCCGAGGTCCGGGTGGGCCAGCACGCTGTCCGCAGCCGCGTCCTTGAGATCGAGCGCGGCCGGCAGCACCTCGTACTCCACGTCGACCAGCTCGGCCGCGTCGCGCGCCTCAGCTGCGCTGCGGGCCACGACGACGGCGACGATCTCGCCGGCGAACGTCACCCGGTCGACGGCCACCGGGGTGTGGGTCGGCGCCTTCTGGTCGGGGGTGATCGGCCACGCGTTGATCAGCACGCCCTGCTCCTCGGCGACGTCCTTGCCGGTGAGCACGGCAACGACGTTGGGTGCGGTCCTGGCCTCCGCCACGTCGATCGAGGTGATGGTGGCGTGGGCGAACGGGCTGCGCACCATGGCCATGTGCAGCATCCCGGGGAGCGTGAGGTTGTCGGTCCAGCGGGTGCGGCCCGTGATCAACCGCTGGTCCTCCTTGCGACGCCGGTCCCGGCCGATCTCTGCGGCGGGACGCTCCGCGGTGGCCGTCATGATCCGGCCCCCGCTGCGTGCTGCACGGCCTTCACGATGTTGTGGTAGCCGGTGCACCGGCACAGGTTGCCCTCGAGCCCGAGCCGGATCTCCTCCTCGCTCGGGTTGGGGTTCTCCTTGAGCAGGTCGACGCTCTGCATGATCATCCCCGGCGTGCAGAACCCGCACTGCAGGCCGTGGCACTCGCGGAAGGCCTCCTGCACGGCGTGCAGCTGGCCGTTCTGTGCGAGTCCCTCGATGGTGGTGACCTCGCCTCCGTCGGCCTGGACGGCGAGCACGTTGCACGACTTCACGCTGGTGCCGTCGAGGTGCACGGTGCACGCGCCGCAGTTGCTGGTGTCGCAGCCGATGACGGTGCCGGTCTTGCCCAGCTTCTCGCGCAGGTACTGCACGAGGAGCATGCGGGGTTCGACGTCGTCGGAGACCTGGTCTCCGTCGACGGTGAGGCTGATCTTGGTCATGGAGAGTCCTCCGTGCATGGACGGCTGGTGATGCGGCTCACGCTAGGACGGGAGGGTTGGGAAAAGGTTGCCCGCTGACCCGCCCGAAAGTTTCGGGCGGGTCAGCGCGGGCATCACGCGTGTGCTCAGGAAGCGTCGTGGTGACCGAGCATCAGGCCACCGTGCCAGATCCACATGCCGGCAAGGAGCACGAGCGGTACCTCGAGCAGCCGCTCGTCAATCAGCGACAACGCACCACCCGAGCGTGCCCGCACGGTCACGACGCCTATGGCCAGAGCCACCCACTCCACACTCCCGGGGCCCCGCCCGGAAGCCAGGCCGAGCAGGATCAGCCCGACGAGGACGGCGATCCTCGCGCTTCACGCCCCGTGCAGCCGCGCGTCACCCGTCACCGGCGGGACCTTGCCTTCGACGAGGCGCCCCTTGCTCCCTGCGTGAGCGAGCAACGAGACGCCTCGGACGACAACCTCCACGTGTAGTCGAGGCGCGCCCAGATGGCAACCATGGTTGAAGAAGTAACGGGTGCGGTGGGCCGACGATGGACGAAACCCGTCAGCCGCGACGACCAGCAGCCAGGCGCCCCTTGAGCAGGGCCTTGGCGGGGTGCTCCCGTTCCCCCAGCGCGGTCAGGCAGGCCTCGATGACCTGGTCGTCGTAGGGCGCCAGCTCGCTGTAGCGCAGCACCGCGGTCGGGTCGGGCTGGGCGAGCAGGGCCTCCCGGACGCTGACCGCGAGGTACTCGGCGAGCTCCATCAGGGCCGGGGCCTCGGTGCCGGGCAGCAGGTCACCGGCGTACGCCGCCACGGCTGCGCGGACCTCGCCGCGCCGCAGCAGGGCGAGCACCTCGTCGACGTCGACCCGGGTGGGCATGGTCAGCCGGTAGGGCCGGGAGGCGAGCTGGCCGCCGAGCGCGGAGCGAAGGTGGGAGACCTCCGCCTTGAGGGTCGACTGCGTGACCCGCTGGTCGCCGTAGACCAGGGCGTGCAGCTGCTCGAGCGACAGGCCCTCGGGATGCATCGTCAACAGGGCCAGGATCTCGGTCTGGCGCCGGTTGAGCAGCAGCCGGTCGCCGTCGAGCCAGGCCTCTGCGCTGCCGAGGAGCGACAGGGTGAGCCCGGGCTCGTCCGGCGCGCTGGCGCCGAGTCGGCTGCCCGGCCAGTCGCGCGACCTCGGCATCGCGCTCTCGATGAGCCGGGCCATCACCCGGGCAGTGGCCAGCCCGATCGGGTGGGTGCGGTCCCAGGTGGTCGACAGGTCGATGACGCCGATCTGGTCGCCGGTGACCGGGTCATGAACGGGCGCCGCCCAGCAGACCCAGTTGTGCACCATCGACGCGTAGTGCTCGGCGCTGAAGACCATCGACGGGTCGCCGGTGCGCATCGCGATCGCCAGGGCATTGGTGCCGACGCTCGCCTCGTCCCAGTGACCGCCGGGGACGAAGTTGACCGTCTCGGCCTTGCGGCGCATCACCCGGCCGCCGTAGGTCCACAGGATGCGGGTCTGCGGGTCGGTGACCGCGATGACGAGGTCGCCGTCCTCCGCCGTACGCCGTAGGTCGGACTCCACCCGCTCGACCGCGGTCTGCAGGGGCGTGCCCCGCCAGTACGCCGCGGTGTCGCCCTCGTCGGACAGGGGAGCCTCCCCGACGTCGGGCGTGATCGCGGCCTGGGACAGCTGCCAGCTCTGCAGGATCTCCGGTCGCACGAGCGACTCGGCGGCGTCGCCGAGCTCCACGAAGCTGGTCCATGCGCGTACGGCGTCGAGCCTGCGCGTCTGGAGTTCCTCTCGCCCCAACGTCAATGGTCGTCCGTTCCCCGGTGTGCTCTCGCCACCGTAGCCCTCGGTCGGGCGGCGGGGAACCGCTCTCGCAGCGCTAGTCGGTGACCGCCCGCTGGTGGTGGATCCGACCGTCGGTTGCTCCGAGCGGCTCACCCGAACCGCCCCACTGGCCGGCGATGATCTCGGCGGCGATGCTGATCGCCGTCTCCTCGGGTGTCCTGGCCCCCAGGTCGAGGCCGATCGGGCTGGACAGCCGGGCCAGCTCGTCGTCGGTCAGCCCGGCCTCCTTGAGGCGGGCCATCCGGTCGTCATGCGTACGGCGCGAACCCATCGCGCCGACGTAGGCCACCTCGGGCAGCCGGAGTGCCTGCTCGAGGACGGGCACGTCGAACTTCGGGTCGTGGGTGAGCACCGTGATCACCGTGCGCCGGTCGACGCGGCCGGCCTCGACCTCGGCCTCGAGGTAGCGGTGCGGCCAGTCGACGACCACCTCGTCTGCCTCCGGGAAGCGGCTGGCGGTCGCGAAGACGGGTCGCGCGTCGCACACCGTGACGTGGTAGCCGAGGAAGCTCCCGACCCGGGCCACCGCCGCAGCGAAGTCGATGGCGCCGAACACCAGCATCCGTGGCTTCGGCGCGAACGCCCACACGAACACCCGCATCCCCTCGCCCCGGCGCTCGCCGTCGGGCCCGTAGGTGAGCGTGGCGTTGTGACCCGCCGCCAGCAGGCCCAGCGCGTCGTCACGTACGGCGTCGTCGGCCCGTTGGCTGCCCAGCGATCCCGATAGTCCCCGCATCATGGGCCCTGAATCCGCCTCTCCAGGGGCCCGAGATTCGCGGGACTATCGCGTCGGGCCGGATGATCACGCGACGGCCGAGACGGTCGGCGTCGGGGTGCTCGATGACGGTGGCGAGGGCGACCGGTCGTCCCGCCGCGACGTCGTCGGCGATCTCGACCGAGCTCCGGGAAGGTCTCGCGGTTCACCTTCTCGACGAAGACGTCGAGAATGCCGCCACAGGTCAGCCCGACCGCGAACGCGTCGTCGTCGGAGACGCCGTACCGCTCGAGCACGGGCCGGCCCGATGCCACCACCTGCTGGGCCAGGTCGTAGACCGCGCCCTCGACGCAACCTCCGGAAACGGAGCCGACCGCCGTCTCGTCGGGCCCGACCAGCATCGACGCTCCGGCCGGCCGGGGCGCTGACTGGAAGGTCGCCACCACGGTGCCGACGCCGACGGTCTCTCCGGCGCGCCACCAGTCGAGCAGCTCGGTCATCACGTCACGCACGGGACACCAGCTCCGCGAGCTCGGCGAACGTGGCGAGCGAGTGGCCGGCCACGAAGTCGTCGACGAACGGCAGCGCCGCGACGACCCCCTGCTGCACCGGCTCGTACCCGGTCTTGCCGCGGTGCGGGTTGACCCAGACCACCCGGTGCGCGATCCGCCGCAGGCGGGCCATCTGCGTGGCCAGGAGCTCGGGGTCGCCGCGCTCCCACCCGTCGCTGAACACCACGACCACCGAGCCGCGGGCGAGACCGCGCTGGCCCCAGCGGTCGAGGAAGATGCGCAGGGTCTCCCCCAACCGGGTGCCGCCCGACCAGTCGGGAACGGTCTCCCCGGCCGCGACCAGGGCACGTTCGGGGTCGCGCAGGCGCATCGCGCGGGTGACGTGGGTCAGCCGGGTGCCGAGGGTGAACGTCTCGACGACTGCACCGGACGGTCGTCCGGCCTGGGTGAACCGGTGTCCCAGCCGCAGCAGCGCGTCGGCGTACCCGCTCATCGAGCCGGACACGTCGATCAGCAGCACCACCCGCCGGGGCCGCAGGCCGCGCCGTCGCCATGCGATGTCGGCGGGCTCGCCCATCCGGCGCAGGCTGGCCCGCAGCGTGCGGTGGGCGTCGACCTCGCCGCGGTGCCAGCGCTGGTGCCGGGCGGTCCGGCGCTGGGGTGGCCGAAGGCGCAGGGTCGCGAACATCGCCGAGAGCCGGTGCCGCTCCGCCGGGCTGAGGTCCGCGACGTCGCGGTGCCGGAGCACCTCGGTCGGGCTGGCCATCGCCCGGACCGCGTCGTCCGCGCGCTCGCCCTCGCCGGTGCCCTCGACGTCGGGGAGGGACGAGAAGCTGGGCGTGGTCGCGGGGGCGGGCCGCGGTCGCGGCAGGCCGTCGCGCGCGTTGAAGTAGGCCTCGAACACCTGGTCGTAGCGCGCGAGGTCGTCCGGGCCTGCGCACAGGGTGGCCCGCCCCGCGGTGTACGTCGCCCGCTGGTCGTCGGCGCCCAGGACGGCGACCGCGGCCAGGAAGCCCGTGCGCCCGGTCCTGGGTGACCGGCACTCCCGCGGAGCGCAGGGCGCGGGTGAAGCCGAGAAGGATCTCGTCGGCCTGCCGAGCCGGGGCCTGGCTCATGTCGCCAGCATCCGATCCAGCGCCTGGCGCACGCGGTCGCTGTCCTCGCGGTACTTCACCAGCGCCCCGAGGGTCGCCGACGCACTCTCCAGGTCGATCTCGGCTGTGCCGAGGTGCTGCAGTGCCCGGGCCCAGTCGAGGGTCTCGGCGACCCCGGGCGGCTTGAGCAGGTCGTCGCGGCCCCGCAGCTGCTGGACCAGGCCCACCACCTGCCGGGCGAGCGCTTCGGAGACCTCCGGGGCCCGCGACCGGACGATCTCGACCTCGCGCTCGAGCCCCGGGTGGTCGATCCAGTGGTAGAGGCAGCGTCGCTTCAAGGCGTCGTGCAGCTCCCGGGTCCGGTTCGAGGTGAGTACGACGACCGGCGGGCTGGCCGCCTTGACCGTGCCCAGCTCGGGGATGCTGACCTGGTAGGTCGACAGCACCTCGAGGAGGAATGCCTCGAACTCGTCGTCGGCCCGGTCGACCTCGTCGACGAGCAGCACGGCGGGGCTCTGCTGGAGCGCGGCCAGCACCGGACGCGCCAGCAGGAAGCGGGCGTCGTACAGGCTCTTCTCGGCCTCCTCTACGTCGGTGCTCCCGGCACCGGCGGCCTCGAGCGCCCGCAGGTGCAGGATCTGGCGGGGGAAGTCCCAGTCGTAGAGGGCCTGGGAGGCGTCGATGCCCTCATAGCACTGGAGGCGGATCAGCGGCAGCTCGAGGGCCTCGGCGACCGCCTCGGCCAGCGCGGTCTTCCCGGTGCCGGGCTCGCCCTCGACGAGCAGCGGCCGCTGCATCGTCAGCGACAGGTAGGTCACCGTCGCCAGGGCGTCGTCGCACAGGTAGCCGGTGCGCCCGAGCCGCTGGGCGACCTGGGCCACGGAGTCCATGGCGCCAAGGCTACCCAGCGGCACGTTGGGCGATGGTTGGCAAGAAATCTGGTCCGCCGAGGTCGGCCAAATCGACCCTCGCCGCTCCGAAACGGGATTAGATTGCAGGCGGGATGTATCAGAGCGTCCATGCCCGTCTCTCGGAGAGTGTGCAAACCATGACTCGGCAACCGACGGAGTCCGACTCGATCTGGGAGACGTCCGCCACGCACTTCCAGCGGTGGCGCGACGGTGACCAGGCTGCCATGGACGACCTCGTGCTGCTGCTGAGCCCAGTGCTGTGGCAGGTGGTGCGTGGCTGCGGGCTCGACCGCGAGACCGCCGAGGACGTCGTCCAGACGACCTGGCTGGCACTGGTGCGCTCTGCGGACGGGATCACCGAGGCCAGGGCGGTATCCGGCTGGTTGTGCACGACCGCGCGCCGGGAGGCGTGGCGGGTGGCGAAGCAGGGCTCGCGCCAGGCTCCCACCGACGACGATGTCCTCGACCGACACCTGCCGGACGAGCCGGCGCCCGAGCAGCAGGTCGTGCTCGACGACGAGAACGCCCGCTTGTGGGACTGCCTCAAGCAGCTCCCGGAGCGATGCCAGCGACTGCTCCGCATCGTCGCGGCAGCACCGCGTCCCGACTACACCGCCATCGCCTCCGACCTGGGCATGCCCGTGGGCAGCATCGGGCCGACCCGGGGTCGCTGCCTGGAGAAGCTGCGCGTCGAGCTGGTGCGGGCGGGAGGCCTGGCATGAACGAGCTCGCACCAGCAGCTCGACGACGACGCCCTGCTCGAGGCCATCTCCCGCCTGTGGCGACAGGTCGATCCACCTCCGGCCGATCTCGCCCACGGGGTGCTGGCCCGTCTCGCGGCCGAGGACCTCGAGCTCGAGCTGCTCACCCTGGTGGAGTCCTCCGACGCCTTCGCCGGCGTGCGCTCCGCCGACACGGTCGAGGACGCCGACGAGCTCACCTCCACCTTCCTGGAGTACGTCGGCCCTGAACTGCGGGTCTACGTCCACCTCTCCCAGTTCGACGACGGGACCCGTCTCGACGGCTGGGTGGTGCCGGCCCGGGCCCTGACCGTGACGCTGCGCAACGAGCAGGGAACCACTGAGCAGCAGACCTCCGTGGACCAGCACGGACGGTTCGCCTTCGCACGCGCGGCGTCCGGGGTGGTCCGCCTGACCTTCACCGACGAGCCGCCCACGACAGCGCGGCCCCGAGCCACACCGCCCTTCCAC
Organism: uncultured Actinomycetota bacterium; assembly: GCA_963841625.1. Classification (GTDB taxonomy): domain Bacteria; phylum Actinomycetota; class Actinomycetes; order Propionibacteriales; family Nocardioidaceae; genus Nocardioides. The sequence goes on from CAWJDH010000009.1 coordinate 2,036,563, forward strand.
GTCTGAGGAGCCCATGGACCCGCAGCAGCCCGAGTCGCAGGAACGCCCGACTCCCACCCGCCAGTCCGCGCTGTCCGCCCAGCGCGAGCCCTACGTCCCGCCGGGACACGTCCTTGACCAGGTGAGCGGCCGGGTGCTCGACCCCGGGACCGCGCTGGCCGTCAAGAACGTGCGCCCCCGATCCACGGTGTACGTCGGCCCACGCCTGCTGGTCTCCCGCAGCGGCGAGACCGCCACCCTCGTCCGGCAGCTCCAGGAGGTCGCAGAGAGCCTCGGCTGGGTCGCCACGGTCCACTCCGACGACGAGTCGGGCGCGACCGACGAGCAGGACCCGCGGCTCGGCGTGGTCCGGCTCGACCTGACCGTCCGCGACGAGCGCGCCACGATCGCCCCCGACGGCTGGGTTCTGCTCCAGAACGCCCGGGCCCGGCCTACGGGCTCGAGGCGATGAGCCGGGTCGGGCCTCGACCACATCGTGCTGGTCCGCGGCATCGACCCGACTCCCGTACCACGGCTCGCACCCCTACCACGGGCCACACCCAACAGAGGGAGGCCGACTCGAGCGGCCGTGGCGTCCTACAGCGTCGCGGGCAGTGGTGGTCGCCAGCCGATCGGCTACGCCGGTCCCCAACCAGTACGTCGTCCCGACGAGCAGCTCGTGGGCCGCCGGCCGGTGGTGGCAACGCTGGACACCGGCTGCGGCAAGCACCCGTGGCTGGCCGGGGTCGTGAAAGCCGGTCCCGAACTCGACGGGCAGCCGATCGGGTACGACGACGACCCCACCGATCCGGAGAAGTGGTTCGACCAGGTGGGTCCCCTCGACGGCGGGATCGACGCCCTCGCCGGGCACGGCACCTTCATCGCCGGTCTGATCCACCAGGCCTGCCCGGACGCCGACATCGTGGCCTGGCGCGTCGTCGGGTCCGACGGGCCGGTGGTGGAGAGCGATCTGGTCGCCGCCCTTGCCGACATCGCCGAGGTGGCTCGACGGTTCCGGGACGGGGAGGACGGCGGACATCCGATCGACGTGCTCAGCCTGTCGCTGGGCTACTACCACGAGACCCCGGAGGACCTTCTCTTCGATCCGACGATGTACGACATCCTGCGCCTGCCTCGGCGAGTGCGGTGTCTCCGTGGTCTGCTCGGCCGGCAACGACGCCACCGCACGGCCCATGTTCCCGGCCGCCTTCGCCCCGTGGGCCGATGGAGCGGGCGGCGTGCAGCCCGAGGACACGGTGGTGCCGATCATGTCGGTCGGTGCCCTGAACCCGAACGGCACGGACGCCCTGTTCAGCAACGCCGGGCCCTGGGTGCGGGCCTTCGCGCCCGGCGCGGCGGTGATGAGCACCATGCCGCGAGTTCCAGGGCGGGCTGGAACCCGCCGCCCGCACCGAGGCGTACGCGTCGCCGCCGCGAGTCGCTCGACCCAGACGACTACACCGAGTGGCTTCGCGCTCTGGAGCGGCACGTCCTTCGCCGCTCCGCTGTTCGCCGGCCAGGTGGCAGCGGAGCTCACCGATGGCATCGACCCTGACGACGACGGCCGCACAGCCGCAGTGGCTCGCGCCTGGAAAGCGTTGAGCGCGCTGACTGATCTCGGTCCATGATGAGCACATGCTCGGGGCGGAGGAATTGCATCGAGCGGGCCAAGCAGGCGGTCAACAGGGGCGCGTTCGGACGCGCGGTTCGGCTGCTCGATCGAGCTGCGTCAGCTACCGCACGATCCGGACCTGTCGACGCGCATCGAGCTGACGCGCGCCTACGCGGAGTCGGAGACCGGCCGGACGGGGTCCGGACTCGACCCGATGCCGCAGCATGCTCGACCGGGACGACCTCCTGCCGGAGACCCGGGGACTTGTCTGGGCCCAGTGTGGCCTGCTGCAGATGCGCAGCGGGTACGGCAGAGAGGCGATGTCGGCCTTTCACGAGGCGGTCTCGCTGCTCCCGTCCCACCTGCAGCTCGGACATCGGGCTCGTGCACCTCAACCGAGGCAACGTGTATCTCCAGCAAGGTGAAGCCGCGTCGGCAGCCTCCGAGTTCGTTCGGGCCCGGGAGGAGTTTGCCCACACCGACCTGAAGGTGCAACAGGCCAAGGCCGAGCACAACCTCGGCTACGCGCGACTCCTGACCGGGGACATCATCGGGGCGCTGCAGATGATGGACGAGGCGGCATCCGTCCTTTCAGTCCAGTCCGCCGCCTCCCGCGCGGTCGGGGAGCAGGACCGCGCCGAGGTCATGACCGCGGCTGGCCGGCCCCGCGAGGCGATCCGGGCGCTCGAGGAGGCGGCGCGGGCCTACGGGTCGCGACGGTTGCGCACCTTCCAGGCAGATTGTGAGCTCACGCTGGCCTGGACGCTGCTGCGCGAGGACCCGGTCCGGGCCCGCGTGGTCGCACGCCGGGCGGCCCGCCACTACCGGAGCCAGGAGAGCCCGGTGCCGGCGCTGCGAGCCGAGGCGGCGGCCACGGTGGCGGAGATCTCGGCCGGGGGCCGGGCCCCGGCGCTGCTGCGCAGGACCGAGGAGCTGAGCCACGAGCTGCGCCAGAACGGTCACGCCCGCGACGCCGTACTCCTGCAGCTGCAGTCCGCGCGGGTCGAGATCGCCCGCGGCCGGCTGGCCGACGCGACGGCCAGGCTCCGTTCGGTGCGGATCGACACGCGCTCACCCGTCGCCACCCGAGCTGCTCTCGCGGGAGGTCCGGGCCGAGCTCGCCCGGGCCCGAGGCGACCGGCGTCGGGCCCACGACCACGTGCGGGCGGGGCTGGGCGAGCTGCACGAGTGGCAGTCCAGCTTCGGCAGCCTCGACCTGCAGAGCACCCTGGTCGGGCACGGCCGCGACCTGGCCCTCCAGGGGCTGCGGCTCGCCCTCGAGGACGGCCGACCGAGCCTTGTTTTCGAGTGGTCCGAACGCGCCCGGGCGCTGGTCAGCCGGGTCGCTCCGGTCCGCTCCCCCGCCGACCCTCAGGTGGCCGCAGACCTGGCCGAGCTGAGATGGCTGCAGGGGGCGGAGCAGGATCGCTCCCCGTGGGAGGCCCGCCGGGTCGCCAAGCTGCAGGCGCGGGTGCGGCAGCGGAGCTGGTACGGCGAGGGCGGTGGCGCGGTCGGCGAGCCTGCCCCGATGGACGCGGTCCAGGAGGGACTCGCGGAGTGCGACGCGGCGCTGGTGGCCCATGTGGTCGTCGACGACCGGGTCGCCGCCGTCGTGGTGACCGACGACGACGCCCGTCTCGTGGAGCTCGGTCGGGCCGACGGCCTGCGGGACCGACTCGACGCCATCGCCTCCGATCTGACCATGGCCGCAGCCCACCGCACCGGGGCGCTGGCCCGTCCGGTCCGGTCCTCGCTGAGAGGTCAGCTTGACGTAGCGGCCGACCAGCTCATCCGTCCGCTGCTGCCGGCCCTCGGCGAACGGCGGGTCGTGCTGACCCCCTCCGGCGCCCTGGCCGGCACCCCGTGGTCGCTGCTGCCCGGGCTGGCCGGGCGGCCACTGACCATCCCGACCTCCGCGACCCGCTGGCTCGAGCTGCGCGGGACCGAGGCGTCACCACCCGCGAGGGTGGGACTGGTCGCCGGGCCGAACCTGGCCGGGGCAGAGGAGGAGGTCACCCGCGCCGCGGCCGAGTGGCCCGAGGCCCAGGTGCGGTGCGGCCCCGACGCCACCGCCGCCGAGGTGGCCGACCTCGCGACGCAGGTCGACGTACTCCACCTGGCCGGCCACGGCAGGCATCCCGGCGAGAACCCGCTCTTCGCCGCGGTGGAGCTCGCCGACGGGCCGTGGTTCGGCTACGACATCGACCTCCTGCCGGCGACCCCGTCGACCGTGGTGCTCTCGGCCTGCGAGCTCGGGCGGGCGTCGGTCCGCTCGGGCGAGGAGTCCGTCGGCATGACCGCCGCGTGGCTGCACGCCGGGGCGCGGTCGGTCCTCTCGTCCCCCGTCGTGATCGCCGACGACATCGCCTGCGAGTCCCTGGCCCACTGGCACGCGCTCGTGGCCCGTGGCAGCGCGCCGGCCGACGCGCTCGCAGAGGTCTCCGCGACGGCGGACGACGTGGTGCCGCTACTGACCTTCGGCGCAGGCTGGTGATCTCCGGAAGACTCTTGGCATTCGGGTATCTGGCAGAACCTCTTTCGCTCCCAAAGCCTGAGAGCCACGCAGGGTGGCTCACCTGCGATCAAGGAGCACACCATGAAGAACACGTCACGTCGGCCGCTGGCCATCGGGGCAGCCATCGCGGCCAGCGCGATCGTCGTCAGCGGAGCCGGGGTCGGGTACGCCGCCAACGGGGGGAACTTCCTTCTCGGTCGGGCCAACGACGCGACCCAGACCTCCACCCTGCGCAGCTCCGCGGGCACCCCGCTCAAGCTGGTGGGTCCTGCGGCGAACGCGCCGATGGTGGTGAGCTCGAACGCCAAGGTCACCAAGCTCAACGCCGACCTGGTCGACGGCATGGACTCCTCGGAGTTCCAGCGCAAGGGCGCCATCGTGCGGAAGGGCGAGACGACCTTCACGCCGAGCGAGGGGCCGATCAACCGCCAGTCGCGGGCCTTCTGCCAGCCCGGTGAGCACGCCGTGGGCGGTGGCGGCCATGTCGTCGCGCTGACCGAGGACCGGCTGGGCGAGTACTACTCGTTCATCGTCCACAGCAACCCGATCGACGCGAGCGGCGAAGCGCCCACCACGGACGGCGAGGCCACCGGTTGGCTGGTCGAGGCGACCAACACCGCCAACCACATGACCGGGATGACGGGGCGCAACGCCAACCTCGTCAGCTACGTGATCTGCGAGCCGAGCTGAGCTGAGTCACTGCCACACCGGCCGGGTTGCCCACGGGGGAGCAACCCGGCCGGTCGCATGTCCGGAATTCCACGGAACTTTCACGACGGATGTATCTGGCAGGGCGCCGGGGACTCTGGACAGTCGAGAAGCCCGCGGCAGGGAGTCTCCAGATGGGGAGCAAGTCGCCCCACAGGTTCATCAATTGCGTGGTTCTGCGGGGCCCGAGACCCGCACCACCACCGACCGGCCGGGTTGCCCACGGGGGAGCGACCCGGCCGGTCTTCTCGTCATGGAAGGTCGCGATCGCGACCGGTGGCGAGGTCGTCGCAGTCGACGTCGACGACGCCGTGGCTCGCGAGGTAGTCGCGGGCTCCCTGGTCGCCGGCGACGGAGCCGGCCGCGGCCTCCCAGTGGTCCCGGCCGATCACCACCGGGTGGCCGGGCCGACCGTCGTACGACGCTCGCGCGAGCTGGTCGGGCCCGGTGACCCGGGCGGCCACGTGCCGCACGACCTCGGCGGTGACATCGGGCAGGTCCACCAGCATCACGACCGCGGCGACGGCGTCCGACCCGGCCAGCGCCCGGAGCCCGGCCCGCAGGGAGGCACCCATGCCCTCGGACCAGTCCTCGGCGACCACCACGGCGGCGCCGGTGCCCACCAGGAGCGGGGTTGCTTCGTCGGCGCGCGCGCCCAGGACGACCGTGACCTCCTCGCACCCACCCTCCCGCAACCTGGCGACGGTGCGCGTCAGCCACGACGAGCCGTCGAAGTCATGCATCAGGGCCTTCGGCTTTCCCATCCGGGTGCCGGCGCCGGCGGCCAGCAACAGCCCGTGATGACGCATCCCTACTGACCGAACGCCTGGCCGTAGAGCCGCTCGAGCTGCGGGGAGTGCTCCGCACTGAATCCGCACACCATGACCCGGCCATGGTCCGACGCCGCGACGAGGTAGCGGCCCCCGTCCTGGAAGTCCACGGCGACGAGCAGCGCCTGAAGGGTCTCCGACGGGCCTTTCACCGTCACCAGGTCGGTCTGCGAACCCGCGTACCAACGGGTGGCCCGGAGCGTGACGAGGTCGCCCTCGATCTCCTCGACGGTGCCGTCGAACGCCACCTCCGCCCGCGACAGCACGTCCGCGTTCGGCGGGAGGCAGCGCCCCGAGGTCGCCGCGGCTCCGGGCGCCCGTAGCTCGGTCACGTCGGAGGCACTCGTCGACGCGGTCGGATCCGGCCCCGCGGTAGGTGGGCCGGAGTCCTGGCCCCGGTTCATCACGGCGAAGGCGCCCACTCCGGCGATGATCACGACCGCGGCCGCCGCGAGCAGCCAGGTGAGGGGGCTGCGCTGCCGGGCGCCCTCGGCACGGGACTCTGTCGTCTCGGGGTGGCTCATGGTGTCCTCCAGCAGTCGGGCCACCCGGTCCGGGTCGGACCGGGGAAGGGAGGAGGCAGGGTCCGCGGCGCGCAGGCGGGCGCGCAGCTCGTCGTGCTCGTCGCTCACGACCCTCTCCCCTCTCTCGACTGCTCATGTCCGGACACCTGCCGAACCTTTCGCAGCTCCACTCGCAATTTCTCTCGCGCCCGGTGCAACCGGATGCTGGCGGCGTTGGGCGAGACCTGGAGGACCGTCGCGATCTGGGCGGGCGTCAGCTGCTCCCACGCCCACAGTCGGAGCAGCTCGGCGTCCTCCGGCCGGAGCGCGGCCATCGCCTCGAGCAGCTCGTCGTCCCGCTCGCTCGGGGTCGGGGTGGTCTGGTCGGGAGGCGCCACGATCGAGATCCTCGCGGCCAGCCGCTCGCGCCGACGTTCTGCCCGCTGCGCGTTGGCCAGGCAGTTGCGGGCGACGCCGTACGCCCACGGGAGCGCCTCGTCCGGTACGTCGTCCAGGCGACGCCAGCACACCAGGAGCGTGTCGGAGAGGACGTCGTCTGCCGTCGCCGGATCGGTACGACGCGCGAGGAACCGCCGCAGCGGGTCGATCAGCTCGCGGGCGAGCTCCTCGAAGCGGCCCCGCCGATCCGCCTCACGCTCGTCGGTTGACACGTATCAACCGTGGCACAGCCGCCCACACCCACCGCCCTGAACCACCGGACCGGAAAGAAACTCGCAACCTCCCTACGAGCGCGCACAGGTCGCGCTACGGTGCCGAAGGATCGTCCGGGGAGGGAGACCGTGCGCACACGCATTCCGGTGGTCGGCGGGATGCTCGCCGCCCTCACCGTCACCACGCTGGCTGCACTCGGCGGGGCATCGGCCGAGCCCGGCACCCCCGTCGACCAAGCGCGGGTCGTACCCGTCGGGTACGTCAACGGCGACCCCGCCCTCGGCGCCGACGGCACCGCCTTCTACCCGGCATCCAGTGAACCGAGGTCGACCGCACGCGATGCGGTGTTCGCCCTGCGGCGGCCGGGGGGAGCCTGGGAAGGCCCGCTGCGGGTGACGCCAGCCTGGCACCCCCACCGGCGACATCGTCGGCGGCGTGGACCGCACCGGCCGGGTCTGGCTCGCCTGGACCCGGCTGGGCACGGCCGCGACTCCGGACCGTGGGCTCTACGTCCGGTCGATCGCCCCGGACGGGACACGTTCCACGCCGATCCGGCTGTCCCAGGCGGCCGTGGTGCGCTATGACCTCGACGTCAACGACAGCGGAGACGTCGCGATCGTCTGGCGGCAGTTCGGGGCTGATGCTGACGAAACGGGGACCTACGTCCGGCGCCGGCCCACCGGTGGGAGCTGGCTGCCCACGGAGCGGCTGGGTTCTGGTGGCGAACAGTCCCGGCCCCAGGTCGAGCTCTCATCCGGGGGAGACGTGTTCACCCTCTGGGGGGAGGACAGCGCGACCCTTCCGGGTCAGGAGGACCAGCTGGCACGGATCCACTCGGCCGCCGAGGCCGCGTGGCAGGCGGAGATGCCCCTGGGAACGTCACTGCCCAACAACGACCTGTCACCACCCGACCTGGTCGTTTCCCGGGCAGGCGATGCAATCTTCAGCTGGTTGGAAGGCGGCCGGTTCTGGTCGCCACAGACCGGGCTGGGGCCGGTCGAAGTGGAGCTGGCCGCCTATCCGCACGCCTTCGTGATCGAGGAGAGCGGCCTCGTCCACCGCTACCGCGCCCAGAACGAGACGTTCGACCCGGTGACGGAGCGGGTCAGGGACCCAGGTGGTGTCTGGTCAGACCCGGTCGTGGTTCTCGACAGCGTGGCCAGCGTCCCCGATGCGGCCATCGACGCCTCCGGTGCCGTCACGTTGACGGTGTGGACCTCCGGAGTCTTCGAGGGAGGTGCCTTCGGCAACGGACGGCGCGTCCTGCGTGCCGCCCCGGGCAGTGCCATGGTCGCCGGGCCGATGGTGCCGGGCTTCAACGAGTACTGGGTCGACCCGCTGGCCGTGACGGCCCGCGGTGACGGAATCGTGGTCGGTTCCGAGTTCGCATTCGATGTGGATGCCCGGCCCGTGGCCACGGGCCTGGACGTCACGGGTCCCACGGTCACGCCCGGATCGCTGCCGCGCTGGAGCCTCAAGCCCCAGGCAAGCCTGCACTGGTCGGCCACCGACATCTGGAGCCTGGAAGGCTCGATGTTCACCGTGCGGCGCCGTAGCGCCGGTCCCAACGAGGGATTCGGCACGGAGACGATCGTGACCGAGACCCCTGAGACGCCTGCGACTGTTCCGACCGGCGACGGCACGACCACCTGCTTGGGAGTGACCGGAACCGACGGCGTCGACAATTTGGGCGAGCCGAGCACCCGGGTCTGCACCAGCAGCCCCGTCGACGACCGGGGGCTCGAGGCCTCGCGGGACTGGACCAGGCAGCTTGGCTCGGGGTTCTACCGCGGCACGGTGAGTACGACGACGCGCCAGGGGGCCCAGCTGTCGCTGCCGGTGACGACCCGGCGACTGGCCCTGGTGGCCACGACCTGCCCCGACTGCGGCACGCTGGACGTGTTCCTCGGGGGCACGAAGCTCAAGCGCATCTCCCTCGCCGCCTCCCGGACCCGCAACAAGGTGGTGGTGCCGGTCGCCACCTTCGGCTCCCTCCGCACCGGCACCGTACGGATCGAAGTCGTGAGCGCCGGCAAGCGGGTCTCCGTCGACGGGCTCGGCACCAGCCGCAGCTGATGTGGCGCCACAGACTCCTCAGGCGCGGGTGGCGACGGTCAGCAGCACCACCGCGTCGCTCACGGCATGCAGGTCGTGCCGCAGGGGCGGGATCACCAGGTAGTCACCGGCCACCCCCGACCACGACTCCTCCCCCGCGCTGATCCGGACCTCCCCGGACAACACCTGCAGGCTGGCCTCGCCCGGGGACTCATGCTGGCCGAGGGCATGGCCCTGGACGAGGGCGATCAGCGTCTGGCGCATGTCGTGCTCGCGTCCACCGAAGATGGTCGCGGCAGCACGCCCGTTGCTCGAGTCCCGCGCAGTGGCGAGCCTCTCCTCCGCCAGCTGGGTCAGGGATATCGACTGCATGATGAATCACTCCTCCTCATCGGACCGGCTGGTCCCAGCCACGGCGCGGCCGGTGGCTGCCGAGCCGGTCGTCGCGACTGCGGTAGACGATGTAGGGGCGGGTGAGATACCCGACGGGGGCGCTGAAGACGTGCACGAGCCGGGTGAACGGCCACAGCGCGAACAGGCCGAACGCCACGAGCGCATGGAGCTGGAAACCCGCGGGCGCCTCCGCCATCAGCGAGGCGTCGGGCTGGAAGGCCAGGAACGACCGGTACCAGACCGAAACCCCCTCGCGGTAGTCGTAGTGGCCTCCCACCGAGAGGATCGATCCGGCGATGGTGTTCCACATGCCCAGCACGATGACCGCCGCCAGGAAGACGTACATCACCTTGTCCATCGCCGTCGTGGCCGAGAACACCGGGCCGACGGTGCGACGCCGGTAGATGAGGATCCCGAGGCCGGCGAGCGCCATCAGCCCGGCGATGAGACCGCCCACGACTGCGACGAAGTGGTAGGTCTCGGTGCTGATCCCCAGCGCGTCGGTCCACGACTCCGGCACCAGCAGTCCGATGACGTGACCACCGACCACGCCGAGCATGCCGAAGTGGAAGAGCGGGGAGCCCAGCCTCAGCAGCCGGTCCTCGTAGAGCTGGCTCGACCGGGTGGTCCAGCCGAACTTGTCGTAGCGGTAGCGCCAGAAGTGCCCCACCACGAACGTGGCCAGGCAAAGGTAGGGGATGACGACCCAGAGGAACTGGTCCATCACGCGCCCCGCACTCGTGGCATGGGCAGGTCGACGGTGGCCTCGGCCAGGGCCGCGTCGAAGGCCGGGGCACCGTACGGCGTGAGCCCGACCTCCTCGGCAGGCGGACCCTCCGCCGCGAGCGCGCGTACGGCGTCCCGCTCGTCACCGCGCAACGGAGGGAAGGTCCCGGAGACCGCCTCGACGGCACCGGCCCACGGGCTGGCCTGCTCGCGCAGCGCGATTCGCAGCAGCTCGAGCCCGGCCCGGTGGTCCAGCAGCAGGCCCCACCCGAGCGCCTGGTCGACCGTGGCGGCGTACTCGAGCACGACGCACAGGTGGTCGGGCAGCTCCTGCCCCGAATCGGGCTGAGCGTCGAGGACGAATCCGGAGCGCAGGTAGGTCTGCTTGAACCGCAGCAGCGCCACCCCTCGCTTGCGCGTGTCGCCGTGCGCGAAGTAGGTCAGGAAGAGGTTGCACCTGCGGCGGGTGTCGAACGTCTCGACGTAGGTCTCCTGCAGCTGCGCCAGCTCGCTCCGCCCGAGGTGGTCCACGACCTCCAGCAGCGGACCACCGAGCTGCTCGGGAAGACGGGCCGCCGCGTCCCGCACCAGCGGCAGCTGCGCCAGCAGTCGTGCGTCGGGGTAGCCGAGCAGCAGGGACGCGGACTGCCAGACGACCGTGAGCTGGTCGGGCGCCCAGGCCGGTCGGGGATGCTTCGAGCTCACCGGGGCTCCCCCTCCCCCGGCTCGGGCGATGCCTCCGCCGTGGCGGGAACAACCCCTCGGGGGTGCCCTTGCCGTCCCAGTTGAGCAGGTTGACCCGCGACGCCCTTGTCCTCCGGGGCCGCCATCGTGTCGCTCGTCTGGCGGTTCTTGAGCATGGTGAAGTTCTCGACGGCGATCGGCGTGGGTGCACCCGAACCCTCGCCGAACGGACCCGACGCCACCATCCCCGGGCCACCCTCGTAGTCCAGGGAGCACTCGGTGGCCAGCTCCTCGAGCGAGTGCGCCTGCTCGGCGTGGGCCGGAGGGATGACGTACCGCTCGTCGTACTTTGCGAGTGCGAGCAGCCGGTACATGTCGTACATCTGCTCCTCGGTCATCCCGACGCGCTCGGGGATGGAGCCGTCCGGCTCCCGGCCCAGGTTGATGTCGCGCATGTAGGACCGCATCGCCGCCAGCTTCTTGAGCACGGCGTCGACCGGTGCGACGTCACCGGCGGTGAACAGCTCGGCAAGGTACTCGATCGGGATCCGCAGCGCATCGATGGCGGCGAACAGGTTGCCCGGGTCCTCGGCGTCCTCCCCGGTCTCCTTCACGACGTCGATCACCGGTGAGAGCGGCGGGATGTACCAGACCATCGGCATCGTGCGGTACTCCGGGTGCAGCGGCAGGGCCACCTTGAACGTGTTGATCAGGGTGTGGATCGGCGAACGCTGCGCGGCCACGACCCAGTCGTGCGGGATCCCGTCGCGCTCCGCCGCGCGGACCACCTCCGGGTCGTTCGGGTCGAGCAGGATCGACCGCTGCGCCTCGTAGAGGTCGTGGTCGTCGGGGGTTGCCGCGGCCTCGAGAACCCGGTCGGCGTCGTAGAGCACCAGCCCGATGTAGCGGAGCCGTCCGACACAGGTCTCCGAGCACACGGTCGGGCAGGCCGACCTCGATCCGCGGGAAGCAGAACGTGCACTTCTCGGCCTTGCCGGTGCGGTGGTTGAAGTAGACCTTCTTGTAGGGGCAGCCGGAGACGCACATCCGCCAGCCACGGCACCGGTCCTGGTCGACCAGCACGATGCCGTCCTCGCTGCGCTTGTAGATCGCACCGCTCGGGCAGGACGCCGCGCACGACGGGTTGAGGCAGTGCTCGCAGATCCGCGGCAGGTAGAACATGAAGGCGTCCTCGAAGGACTTCTTCACCTCTGTCGACACCTTCTTCAGCACGGGGTCGTGCTCGAACGTCGCCTCCGAGCCGCCCAGGTTGTCGTCCCAGTTGGCCGACCACGTGATCCTGGTGTCCTTCCCGGTCAGCAACGACTTCGGTCGGGCCACGGGTGTGTGCTCCTGGGCGGGGGCATCGGTGAGCGTGGCGTAGTCGTAGGTCCACGGCTCGTAGTAGTCGTGGATCGAGGGCAGCCTGGGGTTGGAGAAGATCGTCAGCAGCTTCCTGAACCGGCCACCGGCCCGGAGCTTGAGCCGACCGCGCTTGTTCAGCTCCCAGCCGCCCTGCCAGGTCTCCTGGTCCTCGTAGCGCCGCGGATAGCCCTGCCCGGGCCGGGTCTCGACGTTGTTGAACCAGACGTACTCGGTGCCGGCCCGGTTGGTCCACGCCTGCTTGCAGGTGACCGAGCAGGTGTGGCAGCCGATGCACTTGTCGAGGTTCATCACCATCGCCATCTGGGCCATCACACGCATGGTCAGTACTCCACGTTCTGGTTGCGCTTGCGGATGATGGTGACCTCGTCGCGCTGGTTGCCGGTGGGCCCGAGGTAGTTGAACGCGAAGGTCAGCTGGGCGTAGCCACCGATGAGGTGGCTGGGCTTGACCAGCAGCCGGGTCAGCGAGTTGTGGATGCCCCCGCGGTTGCCCGATGTCTCACTGAGGGGTACGTCGATCAGCCGGTCCTGGGCGTGGTGCATGAACACCGTGCCCTCGGGCATCCGGTGCGAGACGATCGCCCGGGCGACGACCACACCGTTGCGGTTGACGGCCTCGATCCAGTCGTTGTCGGCCACCCCGACCTTCGCGGCGTCGATCTCGCTCATCCAGATGGACTGCCCGCCCCGGGACAGGGAGAGCATGAAGAGGTTGTCCTGGTACTCGGAGTGGATCGACCACTTGTTGTGCGGGGTCAGGTAGCGGACCGTCACGCCGAGCTCGCCGACGTCACCCACGTCGGGCTCCGAGAACAGCGCCCCCATGTTGAGCGGTGGTCGGTAGACCGGCAGCCCTTCGCCGAGCTCGGTCATCCAGTCGTGGTCGAGGTAGAAGCTCTGCCGTCCGGTCAGCGTGTGCCACGGCTTGAGCCGTTCGACGTTGATCGTGAACGGGGAGTATCGCCGCCCGCCCGTCTCCGAGCCGGACCACTCCGGCGAGGTGATCACCGGCTGCGGCGACGCCTGGGTGTCGGCGAAGCTGATCTGCTTGCCCTCGTGCTCGGCGGCCAGGTCGTGGAGCTGGACACCGGTGCGCTTCTCCAGGGTCTTGAACCCCTGCACAGCGAGGTGTCCGTTGGTAGTGCCGGAAAGCGCGAGGATCGACTCGCAGACATGGACGTCACGCACGAGGGAGGGCCGGCCGTCGGCGGCGCCGCCACGGATCGCGCCGTTCTTCGCCCGCAGGTGCCCGATCGACTTCGTGACGTCGTAGGTGATGCCCTTGGTGGTGGTGCCGAGGGTGTCGAGCAGGGGCCCCACGGCGTCGTACTTGTCCGCCACCGCGCCGTAGTCCCGCTCCACCTCGACCAGCTTCGGCATCGTCACGCCCGGCACCGGGTCGCATTCGCCGAGCTTCCAGTCGCGTACCCGGCCGTGTGGCGTCGCCATCGCGTCGGGGGTGTCGTGGGTCAAGGGGACCGCGACGACGTCCTTGCGAACCCCGAGCCGCGGGCCGGCGAGCTCGGAGAACTTCCTGGCGATCGTGCGGAAGGCGTCCCAGTCCGTGCGGGTCTGCCACGGCGGTGCGATCGCCGGGTTGAACGAGTGCACGAACGGGTGCATGTCCGTGGTGCTGAGGTCGTGCTTCTCGTACCAGGTCGCGGCGGGCAGGACGACGTCGCTGAAGATCGTCGTCGACGTCTGCCGGAAGTCCAGGCTGAGCAGCAGGTCGAGCTTGCCCTCGGGCGCCTCGTCGACCCACGTCACGTCCCGCGGCCGCTTGTCCGGAGGTGTCTCGGTGGCACGCTCTGAGGACGTGGTGCCGAGGAGGTGTCGCAGGAAGTATTCGTTGCCCTTGGCGGAGGAGCCGAGGAGGTTGGCCCGCCAGACTGCGAGGATCCGGGGAAAGTTCTCGGGCGCATCGGGGTTCTCCCCGGCAAAGCGGAGCGACCCGTCCTGCAGCTTCTCGACCACGTGCTCGCCGACGGGCCGGCCCGCATCGGCGGCTTCCTCGCACAGGTCGAGCGGGTTGCGGTCGAACGTGGGGTACGACGGCATCCAGCCCATCCGGGCGCTCTTGGCGATGACGTCGGCCGTGGCCAACCCGGCGAGCTGCCCGCTCGAGGTGGCGGCGGACAAGGTGTCCGCGGAGAACTGGTCGTAGCGGAACTGGTCGGTGTGGAGATACCAGTAGGCCGCCTGGATCATGTTGCGCGGCGGGCGGCTCCAGTCCAGCGCGTTGGCCAGGTGGGCGTGCCCGGTGACCGGACGCACCTTCTCCTGCCCGACGTAGTGGGCCCAGCCGCCCCCGTTGACGCCCTGGCACCCGGTCAGCGTGGTCAGTGCGAGGAACGAGCGGTAGATCGTGTCGGAGTGGAACCAGTGGTTGGTCCCCGCACCCATCAGGATCATCGACCGACCGCGGGACTCCTCGGCATTGGTCGCGAACTCGCGCGCGATCCGCGTCGCCGCGGCAGCCGGCACGCCGGTGATGGGTTCCTGCCACGCAGGCGTGTACGGCGCCTGCGCGTCGTCGTAGGCCGCGCCGACGCCGTACTGCGCGAGCATCAGGTGGTAGACGTTCGTGACCAGCCGGCCGCCCACGCGCCGGACGGGGACCTCCCGCACCAGCTCACCCGGGGCGCCGTCCAGCTCGCCGAAGCGCGGCAACCGCACCCGGGCGGTCGTCGTTGGAAGTGTCGTCGAGCGCCAGCTTCGGCTCGACCCCATGGAGGTCCAGGTTCCAGCGGCCCTCGCCGGTCCGGCCGAACCGGTGCCCGAGCGCCCCGTTCGGGACGACCGGCTCGTCGGTGCGGCCGTCGAGCAGGACCCCCTTGAACGCGGCGTTCTCCTCGTGCTCGTGCGCCGGCAGGTCGGCAGCGGTCAGGAACTTCCCGGGTGCCAGCGTTCCCTGGTCGTCCTCCTCGAGCCTCACCAGGAACGGCAGGTCGGTGTACTTCTTGACGTAGTCGTCGAAGTAGGGCGTCGTCCGGTCGACGAAGAACTCCTTGAGGATCACGTGTCCCATTGCCAGCGCCAGTGCGGCGTCGGTCCCGGGCCGCGCCGGCAACCACTCGTCGGCGAACTTCACGTTGTCGGCGTAGTCGGGGGCGACCACGACGACCTTCTGGCCGCGGTAGCGGGCCTCGGTCATCCAGTGGGCGTCCGGAGTGCGGGTGACCGGGACGTTCGAGCCCCACATCACCAGGTAGCCCGCGTCCCACCAGTCCCCCGACTCCGGCACGTCGGTCTGGTCGCCGAAGACCTGCGGTGACGCGACCGGCAGATCGGCGTACCAGTCGTAGAACGACAGCATCGAGCCGCCCACCAGATGCGTGAACCGCGCACCCGATGCATGGGAGACCATCGACATCGCCGGGATCGGTGAGAAGCCGGCCACCCGGTCGGGGCCCCACTTCTGGATCGTGTGGACGTAGGCCGCGGCGATCATCTCCGTGGCCTCGTCCCACGAGGCGCGGACCAGCCCGCCCTTGCCCCGCGCCGACTTGTAGGCCTTGGCGCGCAGCGGGTGGTCGACGACGTGGGCCCAGGCGGCGGACCGGGTCGTCGTCGTGCTGGCGCTTCGCCTCGCGGTACATCTGGAGCAGGACGCCGCGCACGTAGGGATACCTGACCCGGGTCGGCGAGTAGGTGTACCAGGAGAACGCGGCACCACGCGGGCAGCCGCGGGGCTCGTAGTCCGGCCGGTCCGGCCCCGGGGACGGGTAGTCGGTCTGCTGGGTCTCCCAGGTGATGATGCCGTCCTTGACGTAGACCTTCCAGGAGCACGAGCCGGTGCAGTTGACGCCGTGGGTGGAGCGCACCACCTTGTCGTGGCTCCACCGGTCCCGGTAGAAGTCGTCGGCCTCGCGGCCGCCCTTCCGGGTGAGCGTGCGCCGGTCCTCTGACACCTCGGCCCGGGTGAAGTAGCGGCGGGTCCCGACGAGCGCGTCGATCAGCGGGGAGTCCAGTCCGGCACGACCGGTGTCACTGCTCACGTAGTTCCTCCTGCTGCGGTTCTGCGAACGACGGTCAGGGTCAGCACCAGGGTCAGGACGGCGGTCACCGACAGCAGCCCCAGTCCGATGGCGTAGGACTCGGTGCGGCCATAGACGTAGCCCATCACCAGCGGCGGAGCGAAGCCGCCGAGCCCACCCGCGGCACCAACCAACCCCGTCACTCCGCCGACCCGGGACGGGTCGGTGACACGCGCGATCAGCGCGAAGGTGGCTCCGCTGCCGCTGCCCAGGGCAGCGGCCATGCTCAGGAACGCGATCGTCCCGATGGGCTCGAGGATCGGTGTCGCGGCGGCGACACCGGCGCCCACCGCCACGACGCCGTAGCCGACGGCCAGGACCGGGACCGGGCCGATCCGGTCGGAGAGCCAGCCGCCCACGGGCCGCATCAGCACGGCCACGAGCACGAACCCGGCCATCCGGTTGGCTGCGTCGGCGGGGTCCAGGCCGTAGGCGGTCTTGAGGTAGGCAGGCAGGTAGACCGAGAAGGCGACGTACCCACCGAACGCCACGGCGTACAGCACCGCTGCCTGCCAGGAGATCGGGAGCCGGGCGTTCGCGACCAACCGTTGCAGCAGCGACCCTTGCGGCACCACGCGGCCGGGGGCGTCGCGCAGGACGATCCAGGCGACGACGGCGTAGACGGCCAGCGCGGCCGCTGTCAGCAGGAAGGGAGCGGTCTCGCCCACCCCCTCGTAGAGCTTGACCGTGGTGAGCGCGCTGATCGCGGTGCCGACCATGCCGGCGCCGAACACGCCGACGGCCAGCCCGCGGCGCTCCGGCGGGAACCAGGCATTGACGAAGGGGACTCCGACTGCGAAGGCGGTGCCGCCGATGCCGAGGAAGAATCCGGCGACCAGCAGCGCCGTGTAGGAGTGCTGGCCGGCCAGCCCGATGAACAGGACCGGCACGATGGTCGCGGCGGAGACGAGCGGGAACATGATCCGGGCGCCGTACCGGTCGGTCAGGGCTCCGACCGGGATCCGGCCGAGGGCACCGACGATGACAGGAACGGCGACGAGCAGGGCGACGTCCGACTCCGAGAGGGAGCCGAGCTGGCCGGTCACGCGGTAGAGGGGGCCGAGCGGGCTCAGCAACGCCCACGCCCAGAAGTTGACGGCGAACCCCACGGTCGCGACCGCGAGCATCACGAGCGGCCTGCGACTTCGCGCGCTGGGACGATCCTGGGTCACCGGACCCGAGTCCGACGGTGTTGTCACGGATTGCTCTCCTCGAGGGTCGGAACCACCTTGGCAAAGTCGACCACCTGTTGGAACCCCTTCCTCGATGGATCAGCCGGCCGGAGACCGACGACGTGCCACCACGATCTCGTCGGGGCCGGTCCGTTGGAGGTGCCGTCCTGCCCCCGTTACCGGGACCAAAGGCCCGAGCCGCGGCGGCACCCGGGTCGCATGCTGAGGACATGAGCGCCCACACCATTCCGAGCGGAGCCGTGGTTGTCGGGGTCGACGGCTCGACGTCGGCCCTGCAGGCGATCGACTGGGCGGCCCGTCAGGCGGAGCGCGAGCACCGCCCGCTCGTCCTGCTGCACGCCTTCCGGGCACTCGACACCCAGGCCAACCTCTGGCTGGTGCGGGCCGGTGCCGACGTCGGCCAGATCCTCGGCCAGGTCGAGAGCGAGGCTCGGGCTCTGGTCGAGGAGGTCGCGAGCCTTGTCCGGGAGAGCCACCCCGACCTGACGGTCACCACACTCCTCAGCACCGCCGATCCCCGGCAGGCGCTGCTCGAGCTTGCCGACCGCGCGTCCCTGATCGTGCTCGGGTCCAGGGGCCGTGGACCGGTGCGCACCCTGTTGCTGGGATCGACGAGTGTCGCGGTCGCGAGTCATGCGACGTGCCCGGTGGTCGTGGTCCGGCCCCATCACCCGGGAGAGGTACGCCGCGGGGTCCTGGTCGGCGTGGACGGGACCGACCGGTGCCGGGCCACCCTGGAGTTCGCCTACCGACAGGCTGCGCTGCACGACCTGCCACTGACCGTGCTGCACACGTTCTGGGACGCGGCGGCACTCACCGCGGTGGATACCTCGCGGCTCACCAGCGACTACGAGGCTGACCGGCTGTTGCTCGCCGAGTCCGTCAGCGGGATGGGTGAGGAGTACCCCGAGGTGCGGGTCCAGCTCAAGCTGGCACAGGGGCTCCCCGACGCCGCCCTGGTCCACGCCTCGGCCCAGATGAATCTGGTGGTGGTTGGCAGGCACCCCGAACACACTCGGGGCCGGGGCACCTTCGGCGGGATCGCCCGCTCGGTGGTCGAGCACGCGCCGACGATCGTCGCCGTGGTGCCCGACCCATCGACTGATCCGGTAGAAACAGACCATGGACAATGACAGGATCCGCGTCTTCCTCCTCGACGACCACGAGGTAGTCCGCCGCGGCCTGCACGACCTTCTCGAGAGCGAGGGCGACATCGAGATCGTGGGCGAGTCCGGCAGCGCCCGCGAGGCGACGGCGCGGATCCCGGCCCTTCGCCCCGACGTGGCGGTCCTCGACGCCCGGCTCCCCGACGGCAGCGGTATCGACGTCTGCCGCGACATCCGCTCGACGGACCCCTCGATCAAGGCGCTGATCCTGACCAGCTACGACGACGACGAGGCGCTGTTCGCCGCCATCATGGCCGGCGCCGCCGGCTACGTCCTCAAGCAGATCGGCGCAGGCGACCTCGTCGACAGTGTGCGTCGCGTGGCCGCCGGCCAGTCCCTGATCGACCCCCACCTCATGGCCAGGGTGCTCGAGCGAGTGCGCAGCGGACCGCCGGAGCACGAGGAGCTGGCCGGCCTGACGGAGCAGGAACGCAAGATCCTGGCCCTGATCGCCGAGGGAATGACCAACCGGCAGATCGGCGAGCGGTTGTACCTCGCCGAGAAGACCGTCAAGAACTACGTGTCGAGCATCCTGTCCAAGCTCGGCCTCGAGCGGCGTACCCAGGCCGCCGTGCTCGCCTCCAAGCTGCTCCGCGGCTAGCGGAGACCCCGGGACCAATGACCCCCGAGGTCCGGTCTCACGGCCCTGCTCCGGAGGGCCACCGGCAGCGAGGCTGAGGTTGTCAGATCAAACGGGCCTCGCGCCCCGAAGGAGGCAACGCCATGAGCACTGTCCATCACCCGTCCGATATCGACGTCAAGCTCGAGCAGGACGTGGTCACCCACAGCATCGCCCGGCGCGCTCTCGCCGCGCTGAGGATCGGCTTCGGCGTGACCTTCCTCTGGGCCTTCTTCGACAAGCTGCTGGCCCTGGGCTACGCGACCGGGGTGAACCCGGAGACCGGTGCGGTCGACCGGTTCGGTCCTGACGCGTGGATCAACGGCGGCAGCCCCACCTTCGGGTTCCTCACCTTCGGGGTCCCGGCCGACAACCCGTTCCAGTCGTTCTTCAACGGCATCGCGGGAGACACCTGGGTCAACTGGCTCTTCATGCTGGCGCTTCTTGGCATCGGCCTCGCCCTCACCCTCGGGGCCGGCATTCGGATCGCAGCCGTCTCCGGGGCCGCCCTCTACCTGATGATGTGGCTGGCCTCGCTGCCCCTGGAGAACAACCCCGTCGTCGACGACCACCTGCTCGGAGCGCTCTCCATGGCGGTGCTCGCCACGACCCTGGCCGGTGACACGTGGGGCCTCGGCAAGAAGTGGGCACGGACCAGCCTGGTCCGCCGCCACGAGGTGCTCCGATGAGAACCTCCGAACACTGGTTCCCCGGCAGGCTGACCGACATGCCGGCCGGGGAGTGCCATGACTTGATGGGGAGTACGTCGGTGGGGCGCATCGCGCTCATCGACGAGGACGGGCCGGTCGTGCTCCCCGTCAACCACGTGATGGACGGCGAAACGGTTCTCTTCCGCACCTCCCCCGCCAACAGCATCGCGCGCCACCTCGACAACGCCAGGGTGGCGTTCGAGGTGGACGAGTTCGACGACTACACCCAGTCCGGCTGGAGCGTGGTCCTCCGAGGCGTCGCCTCGTTCGTCCCGGCCGACGAGCTGGATCGGGACGAGAAGTCCGGCCCCTTCCCGTGGGCGGACGGAGTGCGGACGCTCGTCGTCCGCGTCACGCCGTTCTCGATCACGGGCCGGCGGCTGCTGCCCGGCTGAGGCGGGGAGGGCGCGCCTCAGCCAACGGTCAGCGGCACCGACCACTCGAGCCTCGTGCCGTGCGGTTCCTCCCTCAGGAGCCGCACGGCACCGCCGTGGTCGGCCGCGCGACGGCGTACGTTCCGCAGGCCGCTCTCCTGTCGGTCTCCCGGGATCCCCTTGCCGTTGTCGGTGACGCTGAGCAAGATCCTGTCCCCAGTCACCTCGACCTCGACGACCGCGGCCGACGCCTCGGCATGGCGGGCGGTGTTCGACAGCGCTTCCCGCAGCACCGCCAGGAGCTGCTCCCCCAGCTCTCCGCCTACCGCCGTGTCGACAGGACCGGTGGTGCGGACGAGCGGGGTGAAACCCAGCACCGGCACGTACTCCTTCGCCAGGTCGCGGAGGTCCGACCGCAAGGAGCGCTCCCCGACTCGCTGCAGCTCGAAGATGGTCGATCTGATGTCGCGGATGGTGGTGTCGAGGTCGGAGACCGCACTGTCCAGGCGCTCGCGCACGTCGTCGCTCATCGCGATCCTGCGCGCGCCCTGCAGCTGCAGGCCGGTCGCGAACAACCGCTGGATGACCAGGTCGTGCAGGTCCCGCGCGATCCGGTCTCGGTCGGCCACCAGCGCGAGCTCCTCGCGATCCGCGATCGCCTCGGCCCGGTCCAGGGCCAGGGAAGCCTGGTCCGCGAGCGAGGCCAGGAGGTCCACCTCCTCGACCTCGGGCCCCGGCCGCCCGCCCTCGAGGACCACGAGCAGCACGCCGCCAGGGGCGATCTGCGCCCGCAACGGCACCAGCACCACGGTGCCGTGCTCCGCGTGCGGTACGACGACCACGTGCTGTTCCTGCTCGGTGTCGGCGATCCGCGCAGCCAGGTCCGCCACGACAGCAGGGATCCTGGCGGCGTCCGCGCCGTCGGCAGCCACGACCTCGGGCTCGACGTCCCGCCGGAGCAGCAGCGCCACCGCGGCCGCCCGGATCACCCTGCGGGCGCCTATGGTGATCTGGCGCAACGCCTCGTCCATCTCGATGGGCGGCTGCAGGGCCTCCGTGATCTGCACCGAGGCCTCGAGCCACTGGCGTCGCCGCTCACTCTGGGTGTAGGCGCGGGCGTTCTCGATGACGAACCCGGCCGCCGTGGCGAGCACCGCGACCAGCATCTCGTCCTGCTCTGTGAAACCGCCCGGACCTTGCTTCTCGGTGAGGTAGAGGTTGCCGAACACGGTCCCGCGGATCCGGACCGGCACTCCGAGGAAGCTCTCCATCGGCGGGTGGTTCGGCGGGAATCCGAACGAGTCCGGGTGCTCGGCGAGATGCTCCAGCCGGACCGCCTCTGGACGCTTGATCAGCAGCCCCAGGATGCCCCGGCCCCGCGGCAGCTCACCGATCGCCCGGTGCTCCTCCTCGCTGAGGCCATAGGTCACGAACTCGGACAGGCCACGCCCGGAGGTGTCGAGCACTCCCAGCGCGCCGTACCTGGCCTGCGTGATCCGACAGGCAGACTCCACGATCCGGTTCAGGACGGGGTGCAGGTCCAGGTCGGAGCTGATCGCCACGACCGCCTCGAGCAGGGCGCGGGCATCGCTGGGCAGGCCGAGGTCGAGGTCGGCGGGCGGCTCGCTCATGGACCGAGGCTAGCGAGCGAACAGTTGTGAGCGAGGAACGAGCTCACAACGTCGTGAGCGAAGGTCGAGCAAGCCCCGCGACCGAGGAACGAGGTCGCGACGGGCGGGTCGAGACCCGGCAACCGCCAGGGGGCCTCAGACCACCCGGCGCACCGGCATCATCGACGACCGTGACCAGTCGTTGCCGATCCGGCGGCCCGAGAGCTCGCGCCACACAAGCTTCAGGAAGAGGTTGCGGTGTCCGGCGGCCCACGGCCGGGGCTCCCAGACCTTCCGGAGGTCGTCGACCTCCTCTGGGGGCAGCTCTTCCAGCCGGCCCAGCGCGACGACGCTCCACCCCTGGTGGTGTTCGTGGTCGAGGTGGTCGACCTCGAAGGCCGCCTCGCACCGCGGTCCATGGGTGCCGAGCTCGCTGTACGGCGTCGTCCGGAAGACGATGGCACCGTCGTACATCGCATAGTTGACCGGCACGATTCGCGGGCCGAGCGGGGTCGAGAACGCGACCCGGCCCACGACACCGCCGTCCAGCAGCCCGAGGCACTCGTTGACGGTCAGCTCCATCGGCTCTTTCATGGCGACCTCCTTCGCAGGTCTCCATGGTGACTCCCGCAAGCGTCGGCTGGATGGGTCCTTGGTCCCGACGTGCTCGGACCAACGGACGGAGGTCTGAGCATGCAGCAGGGCCCCCGCCGAAGCGGGGGCCCTGCCAGTTGTTTCGCGGAGCGGGATGGATCGTGTTTCGGGACGCGTCGCGCCCTCCTTCGGAGTGCGCCGACGCTCCTCAACCTTGATCGCCGACGGTCCCCCGCGGCTACGCCGCGGGCGACCTGGCGATCAAAAGTCCATGCCGCCCATACCGCCCATGTCGCCGCCGCCACCCGCCATGGGAGCAGCCTTCTCGGGCTTGTCGGCCACGACGGCCTCGGTGGTGAGGAACAGCGCCGCGATGGACGCGGCGTTCTGCAGGGCAGAACGCGTCACCTTGGCCGGGTCGAGGATGCCGGCGTCGATCATGTCGACGTACTCGCCGGTGGCCGCGTTCAGGCCGTGACCAAGCTTCAGGCCGCGCACCTTCTCGGCCACGACGCCGCCCTCGAGACCGGCGTTGATCGCGATCTGCTTGAGCGGAGCCTCGGTCGCCGAGCGCACGATGGCGGCACCGGTGGCCTCGTCACCGACCAGGTCGAGCTTCTCGAACGCCGCGTCCGCAGCGTGCACCAGGGCGACGCCGCCGCCTGCGACGATGCCCTCCTCGACGGCCGCCTTCGCGTTGCGAACGGCGTCCTCGATGCGGTGCTTGCGCTCCTTCAGCTCGACCTCGGTGGCCGCGCCGACCTTGATCACCGCAACACCGCCGGCCAGCTTGGCCAGGCGCTCCTGCAGCTTCTCGCGGTCGTAGTCGGAGTCGGACTTCTCGATCTCGGCGCGGATCTGGTTCACCCGGCCGGCGATCTGGTCGGCGTCACCAGCACCCTCGACGATGGTGGTCTCGTCCTTGGTGATGACGACCTTGCGGGCCTGGCCAAGCATCTCGATGCCGGTCGACTCCAGCTTCAGGCCGACCTCCTCGGAGATGACCTGGCCGCCGGTCAGGATCGCGATGTCCTGCAGCATGGCCTTGCGGCGGTCACCGAAGCCCGGGGCCTTGACGGCGACGGACTTGAAGGTGCCGCGGATCTTGTTGACGACCAGCGTGGACAGGGCCTCGCCGTCGGTGTCCTCGGCGATGATGACCAGCGGCTTGCCGGACTGCATGACCTTCTCCAGAAGGGGCAGCAGGTCCTTGACCGAGGAGATCTTCGAGTTGGCGATCAGGACGTAGGGGTCCTCGAGGACCGTCTCCATCCGCTCCGGGTCGGTGACGAAGTAGGCCGAGATGTAGCCCTTGTCGAAGCGCATGCCCTCGGTCAGCTCGAGGTCGAGGCCGAACGTGTTCGACTCCTCGACCGTGATGACGCCTTCCTTGCCGACCTTGTCCATGGCCTCGGCGATGATCTCGCCGACCGTCGGGTCCCCGGCGGAGATCGAGGCGGTGGCCGCGATCTGCTCCTTGGTCTCGACGTCCTTGGCCAGGCTCAGCAGCTGCTCGGACACGGCGGCCACGGCGGCCTCGATGCCGCGCTTGAGACCCATCGGGTTGGCACCCGCGGCCACGTTGCGCAGGCCCTCGCGGACCATCGCCTGGGCGAGCACGGTGGCCGTGGTGGTGCCGTCACCGGCGACGTCGTCGGTCTTCTTGGCAACTTCCTTGACGAGCTCGGCCCCGATCTTCTCGTAGGGCTCCTCGAGCTCGATCTCCTTGGCGATCGAGACACCGTCGTTGGTGATCGTCGGCGCGCCCCACTTCTTCTCGAGGACGACGTTGCGACCCTTGGGGCCGAGCGTCACCTTGACCGCGTCGGCGAGCGTGTTCATGCCACGCTCGAGACCGCGACGGGCCTCCTCGTTGAAAGCAATCAGCTTAGACATAACTCTTGCGGTTCCTCACGCTTGAAGAGTCGGTGGTGAGGCGTGGTGGGTTGCCCGCGACGGACGATCCGGCTGGCCCGGCGGACCCTTCCCGCCGGCGCTTGGGACCTCAACGTCACCGCGCCATTTCTGTCACTCTCATGCTAAGAGTGCCAGCCTCATGTTTAGCACTCGCCCCCTGAGAGTGCAAGGCAGGTCACCCGTTGTCGCGCGCCCTCAGCATCGCCTGCCGGCGATCGGTCACCTGCAGCTTCGCGAGGATGTTGCTCACGTGGTTGCGGACCGTGATCGGCGAGATGAACAACCTTTCTGCGATCTGCCCGTTGGTGAGGCCGTCGGCCAGCTGCTCGAGGATCTCGCGCTCGCGCGGGGAGAGTTCGGGGAACCGCTCTGCAATGGAGGGTACGACGGGCGGTCGGGCGAAGACATCGAGCATCCTCGCCGCCAGCACGGACCCCAGGACCGCGTGGCCGTCCGCCACTGCCCGCACGGCACTGAGCACCTCGTCGGGCCCCGCACCCTTGACGAGGTAGCCGAGCGCACCGGCGCGCATGGCAGCCAGCACGTTGGCGTCGTCGTCGTACATCGTGAGCACGAGCACCCTCGTCCGGTCGTGCAGCTCGCGGGTGGCCACGAGCCCGTCCATGCCGGGCATGTTGAGATCCATCAGGACCACGTCCGGGCCGAGTTGGCCGACGACCCGGACCGCTTCGGCGCCGTCGGCGGCCTCGGCGACGAGGTCCACGTCGTCCGCCCGCGCCAGGACCATCCGCAGTCCCTCCCGGAAGACCGGGTGATCGTCGACCACTGCCACGCGGATCCGGTCACCCATGCAGGACCCCCTCACCGACAGACGGCCGCGGCAACACGGCCCGGACGACGGTGCCGGCCGGCCCGGACACCACCTCGCAGCTGCCGCCGAGCTCCTCGGCACGCTCGCGCATCGACGACAGGCCGACACCTTCGTCGAGGACCGTGAACCCACGACCGCGGTCCACGACCTCGAGCCGGAGCTCCTCGCTCGTGCAGTTGATCCGGAGCGAGGCGGTCTCGACGCCCGCGTGGGCCACCACGTTGGCCAGCGCCTGTTGCCCGATCCGGTACGCCGCGACCTCGACTGCTGCGGGCAGGTCGAGACTCCCGGGCGCCCGCTGCTCCAGCTCGATGCCAAGGCTCTCGGCATGACGCTGCAGCGCTCCGGCCAAACCGTGCTGGTCGAGGACCGTTGGCCGCAGGTCGCGGGCGACCCGGCGCAGCTCACCCAGCGCCTCGCATGACACCTCCTCCAACCGCCTGAGCTCGGCCTCCTCGACCGAACCGGGCCGCTGTCGCCCACGAAGTGACCCGAGCTGCAGGCCGATGGAGGCCAGCGTCGGGCCAAGTCCGTCGTGCAGGTTGCGACCGAGCAGTCGCCGTTCCTCCTCCCGCGCCTCCACCAGCCGCTGCCGGCTCAGCCGGAGCGACCCGGCCAGCCCGACCGCGTGGACCGCCATTCCGCCGTGCCGGCCGATCGCGGCGAGAAGGGCGCGGTCTGCGGCTGGCCACCGGCGCGACGGGTCACTGGCCACGACGACGGTTCCGACCTGCTCGGCGCCCGAGAGCAGTGGCACCGATTGTTCGACCGCTCGGGCCGGTCTCCGGCCATGCGTCGCCTGTGCGTCCGCCGTCCCGACCTGGACGAAGGGCACGCGGAGAGACCCGGCCACCGAGGCCGCCACCTCGGCCAGCGCCTCGTCCACCGTCGTCAGGTGATGGGTGGATTCGGCGAGCCGGGTGAGGGCCGCGTAGGGATCGCTCCGGTGCCCGTGCAGCAGGTGTCCCACCTGTCGCTGCAGCCACGTGCGGACCGGCAGCAGCGCGAGCGCCGCGACGGCGGCCACCGCGCCGGCCCCCCATGCCGGGAGCTCGGCGCCGCCGGCGGCCGCGAGTGAGGTGATGCCCACGTACGTCGAGGCGATGACCAGTGTCAGCGCGACGTAGACGGAGGCCTGATGCACGACGTACTCGATCTCGCGGCGAGGTCCGAGCACGGTCCCGATGACCACGACGACGAGCAACGCACTGCCGGCGATGTCGAGGGCATCGGCCGCGGCCGGCCACGCCATGCGGCCAACCACCAGCAGCGTCGCGAAAACCGCGGTACCCAGCAGCAGCACCGCGAGTGCGGTCTTCCGCTCAGGATCGGCGCGCCGCAGGCGATGCCAGAAGGCCAGCGGCACCAGGAGGAGGGGCAGCTGCAGCACGACGACGTCGACGCCATCCAGGAGCCCGGCCCACGAACCGGGGAGGACGCCGACCGGGTTGGAGAGGCTGCCGAAACTCGTCCCGAGGTCCGAGTCCGGCCCGACCGCGGGTCCGGACACAAGAGAGAACGCGGAGACCAGAACGAGCTGGGTGCCGACGACTGCGGCCAGGATCGGACGCCAGGACGGCGCCGGGAATCGACCGTCCGGCAGGAGCAGGACGGCCAGCAGCGCACAGGGCACGAGGAACGCCGAGGCCCGGTCGACGTACCAGACCGCCCACGGAGCCCCGACCGACGCGCTCGAGGCCTGGGCCAGGAACCCTTCGGCCAGCCCGATCCCGACAAAGAACCCGGCGACCGCGATCAGCAACCACCCCGTCACCATCCGTGGCCGGGCAGCGGCGATCAGTACGCCGGGCGCGGTCCAGATCAGGGTGAGGAGAAGCGGCTTCCACGGCACCGGGTCATCGCCCCCAGCCGCAAGGACTGCTGCCACGCCCGTGACCGTGACCGCGAGAGCCCCGGCCATCCAGGCGAGCAGGGTGGCGTGGTCGCGCAACGAGCTGCCCCGCCCAAGCGCCGACCACATGGGCACAGTATGAGTCCGTGGGCCGGCCCCCGGGTCCGGATTCACCCGACCGACCCGCCCCGCCAGGTCGCGGTCGGGAGCCGGACGATCTGGATCCCCAGCCACGTCCACCCGATGGCGAGCAGGAGGTGTGGCTCGAGCACTCCGTGGCTCGGGAGGAAGAAGTCCCAGACCAGGAACACGATCACCGCCGCACAAGCGATCTTGGAGAACAGGCCGGACCTCCAGGCGGCGATGCTCAGCAGGAGCACGCCGATGAAGGATCCGAGCAGGTGCGGCAGCAAGGCCGTGACGAGCACGCCGGCGTGTCCGATCAGGCCTTCGTCGTTCAGGGCCACCGCGTCGCTCACCGGCAGCACCGTCGGGGCGACGGTCCCGGCGACGTAGCCCATCGCGAGCACGTTGTGGAAACCCCACATCCCCCACAGCACGAGGGGAACGGCCACGAGGGTGAGTCGACGGGCCCGCCAGCGGGTCACCTGGGCGAGGCCCAGCAGGCCGAACGGCAGGAACAGCGAGCTGACCAGGATGAGCGCCTGCTCTGTGCCGTGCACCACCTGGTGCTCGGCCCCCCACACGATCTGCTCGGAGAAGTCCAGGTCCCCCGCCAACAGGTCACCGACGTACTGCGGGAGCCCGTTGAGGACGCCGGCCAGGGCCAGTGAGACCCCGGCCGCGATCTGAATGAGCCGCGAGTACGGCGGCGCTGCGGTGGCGTGGGCGGGCGCGGAGTGGGTGCTGGTCGTCGTCATGGACCGACCATGCCGCCGCCACGGGCTGCCGCACATGGTGCAGCTGTCCCAATCAGCGCACCAGCGTCGCCACGAGCCCGGCGAACGCATCTCCGTTCTCGGGGAGCACGTCGAGGTAGAGCCCCGGCTCGGTGACCTCGAGCTCGCTCACCGCGAGGGTGCCGTCCGCGAGGCGCATCATGTCGACCCGGCCATAGTCCAGGGGAACGCCGAGGGCCTGGCCGGCCGCCGCATTCGCAGCCAGGGCGAGCTCCGCCGCCTCGTCACGCAAGAGTGCCGGACGGGAGGATCCACCGAAGTGCTCGTGCACCCGGATCTCGTCACCGCTCGGCAGCTTGTCGACCTGGGACACGGGGACGCCGCCGAGCACGAACACCGAGGTCTCCCCCTCGGTCCGGACGGAGGGGACGAGCGGCTGGACGACCCATGGTCCTCGGCCCGGGGGGAGCTCGGGGTGGTCCTTCACCACGGTGCCGAGCCGGGGATCGGCCGGATCGTCCACGACCAGGACGCCCACGCCGCTGGCCCCGACCCTGGGTTTGACCACGGCGACGCCGAACTCGTGGACACCGGCGGCGAGCTCCTCGAGCGTGGCGGCAGTGCGCGTGGGTACCACGGGCAACCGGCCGTCCAACCCGATCAGGTAGGCCTTGTCGACGTTCCAGGCGAACACCTCGGGGCCGTTGAGCAGCCGGGTCAGGCCTGCGATGTGCTGGGCCCAGGCCACGAACTCCTCGTGCCGCTCCATGTAGTCCCAGGTCGAGCGCACTGCCACCAGGTCCGCGGCCACCCAGTCCACGGTCGGGTCGTCCCAGACCGCCCATCGCGCGTCGAGCCCACGCGCGGCCAGTGCCGCGTCGAGGGCAGGAGCTCCGGGCTCGCCCTCGGGCCAGTTGGAGGAGGTCGCGAGGAGGACTGAGGGCACGTGACGAGGCTAGGAGCCGGCCGGGGTTCGGCCAAACGAGATTCTGGAGGTTGTCGATTTCGGCGTACCCCACCCGTCACCTCGGTGACAGACTCACCAGCAGTGCGAGAGAGGACCCGATCATGACCGAGTACATCGTCCTGATCCCTGGCAACGAGGCGCAGTGGGCCGAGGCCGACGAGGCCGAGCGCGAGCGCGTCTACGGTCTGCACCAGAAGTTCGCGGCGGCCCTGGCCGAGCGAGGTCACACGGTGACCGGCGGCGCCGAGCTCCGGCCGTCCAGCGAGGCGCGCACGGTGCGCGCGGGCAGCGACGGGCTGATCATCACGGACGGCCCGTACGCCGAGTCCGTCGAGCAGCTGAGCGGCTTCTACACGATCAAGTCCGACGATCTCGACGACCTGCTCCAGGTCGTCGGCATCCTCACCGAGGGTGAGACGGGGCTCGAGGTCCGCCCGCTCGCGGGCGGCTCGTCCGGTCCCGCATGACCGCTCCCTCCTGATGGGCGAGCGCCTCGGCGCGGTGTGGCGCGACGAGTGGGGCCGCCTGCTGGCCCTGCTCGTCGCGCAGTTCCGGCGCCTCGACCTGGCCGAGGACGGCCTCGCGGACGCATTCGAGGCCGCTGCCCGCACCTGGCCGCGCGACGGTGATCCCACCAACCCAGCCGCGTGGCTGCTGACTGCCGCCCGCCGGCGGATCCTCGACCGGCTCCGCGCCGAGACCACCGCGGCCCTCAAGCGGCCGATCCTCGCCGTCGAGGCGGGCCTGCACGAGGAGGCGCAACGAGTCATGGCCGACGTAGGGGAGGAGGTGCGTGACGAGCGACTTCGCCTGGTGTTGCTCTGTGCCCATCCGGTCCTGCCACCCGAGTCGGCCGCGGCGCTGACGCTGCGGCTCGTGCTCGGCATCAGCACGGCCGACATCGCGCGGCTCTTCCTGGTCACCCCACCGACCATGGCGGCGCGGCTGACCCGCGCCCGCAAGCGGCTGGCCGGGGAGCGGTTCGAGGTTCCGGCCGGACCCGTGCTGGCCGAGCGCGTCGCGCTCGCGGCCGACATCGCCTACCTGGCGTTCACCGCCGCGTACGCCCCGGCGTCCGGCCATGACGTGCACCGCCCCGAGCTGGCGGGCGAGGCGATCCGGCTGGCTCGGATCATCCGCGCGGTCGCCCCGTCGAACAGCGAGCTGGACGCCCTCCTGGCGCTGATGCTGCTGCAGCACTCCCGCCGGGACGCACGGGTGGGGAGTGCCGGGGAGCTGGTGCTGCTGTCCGACCAGGACCGGAATCGATGGCACCGCACCGAGATAGACGAGGCCGTCGGGCTGCTCACCCCGCTCGCGGGCGCACCGCCCGCGCCGTACCTCCTCCAGGCCCTGATCGCCGCCGAGCACGCCATCGCGCCCACAGCGGCGGAGACCGCGTGGACCCGCATCGCCCGACGCTATGCGGAGCTGGAGCAGCTGACCAACTCACCGGTGGTGCGCCTCAACCGGGCGGTGGCCGTCGCCGAGGCCGACGGACCTCTCGCTGGGCTTCGGCTGCTCGACGGAGTCGACCTCCCGGGCCACCGGCTGCCCGGCGTCCGGGCCGAGCTGCTGCTCCGCGCGGAAAGGTACGACGAGGCCCGCGAGGCGTTCGACCTCGCCCTCTCGCGCTGCGACAACGAAGCCGAGCGACGCCACCTCCGCTCGCGCCGCGACACGTTGCCAAACTGAGTCCTTGTACCCATGTGCGGCACGCGATCAGCCCCCACGCTGTGAACATGAGCACCCACGTGACCCCGCGACCCGCCAGGCGGTCGGCCTCCCCGGCTCAGCTGGAATGGCTTGGCCGAGAACTCTCCATCTGGCGGGCCGAGGGCCTCGTCCATGACGACCAGGCTGCAGCCATTCTTCGGCGCTACCACGCCACCCGGCGCTTCTCCCTCGCCCGGCTGCTGCTCGCCCTGGGCGCCGTCTTCGTCGGCGTGGGCCTCATCTGGCTGGTCGCCGCCAACCTCGACCAGCTTCCCCCGCTCCTCCGCTTCCTCGCCGTTGCCTCGATCTGGCTGGCGCTGCTCGTCGGCGGCGAGGTGCTCCACTCCCGACGACCGCTGATCCCCTTCCAGGTGATCGAAGCGGTCCGGCTGCTGGCCGCCCTGGCCTTCGGTGCCGTGGTGTTCCAGGCGGCGCAGTCACTGCAGGTGCCGGCCTTCGAGCCGCTACTGGTGGGGCTCTGGGGTATCGGCGCACTCGTCCACGCCTATGGCGTGCGGGCGCTCGGCCCGCTGATGGTCGGCATCCCGACAGTGGTGGCCTGGTTCGTGTGGCAGGTCCAGTGGGACGCCCCCTCCGCGTTCTCCGCCGTCCTGGCGCTCGCGGTCGTCGCGGTGGCAGCCGTCTCGGCCGGCGCGCTGCACGAGCGCGGCCTGCGCCCGTTCGGCCCGGTCTGGCGCGAGGTGGGCGCAGGTCTGGCCCTCGCCGCACTCTTCGCAGCAGCGCTCCCGTCCGTCACCGCGGACGACTTCGCCTGGAGCGCGTGGCTGGTGGCCGGCGCGATCGTGTCCGGCCTGACCGCCGGCGCGGCCATCGTCCTGGTCAGGGGCTACGCCCGACTCGAGCCCATCGGAGCACTGGTGGTGCTCGCTGCTTCGGTGCTGATGGTTCTCTGGGACGCCGGCGACGACCCGGAGGTCCTCACCCTGGTCGACTGGGCACACGCAGCGGTGAGTGTCGGCGTCTACGTCGTCGTCGCCGTCGGCGTCGCAGTCCTCGGCATCCTGCGCAACAGCTGGCGACTGACGGCTCTGGCAACCGCCGGCCTGGTCGTCTTCACGACCGTCCAGAGCTTCGCGGTGTTCGCCCAGATCATTCAGGGCGCCTGGCTGTTCGTGATCCTCGGCCTCATCTTCCTGGGGACCGGCTACCTGTTCGACCGCGCTCGCCGCGAGCTCGCCGCAACCCTGGAGGGGGAAGACCGATGAAGAAGCGACTGGCCCTGGTGGTCATCGTCCAGCTCGCGCTCGTCGCCATCGGGGTGGCGCCGCAGCTCTCGGCCCGGGCCGCCGGCGAGGAGTACCGCATGCGCGTGGCCCCGGTCGACCCGATCGACCCGTTCCGCGGCGCCTACGTCACCCTCGACTATCCCGACCTCTCGTATGAGGACGAGACGTTCTCCGCCGAAGGTGGGCTCGGGGTCCTCGACGACGGCCAGAGCGGTCCGGTCTACGTGTCGCTGACCGAGGAAGACGGCCTGATGCGGGCCACGGAGTTCAGCCGCTCTCGCCCCGAGACGGGGCCATACCTGGCGTGCGACGACAGCAACTGGCAGATCCGCTGCGGGATCGAGAGCTGGTTCGCCTCCCAGTCCGAGGCGCGGAAGATCGGGCGCGAGCTCGCCGAGGACGGGGGTGTCGCCGTGGTCCGCATCGACTCCCGGGGCCACGCCGCCATCGTCGATCTGGAGACCCGCTGACCGCTGGTCTGGACCCGCCTGACCCGCACCCCCCGCATTTCACACCGGATTGATGCCCCGGGCGAACCATCTATGTGGGGTATTAGGGACGGTCATGAAGGGGCCTGCGATGTTTGACCAGTTGAATGATCCGCACTCGGGGGGAGCGACACAAGAAGAGACCACCTCGCCACTGACGGACGGAGGCGACGGATTCTCCCGGCGCCTGTTCCTGAGGGCAGGGGCCATCGGCACGGCGGGGGCGGGACTGGCCGCTGCCGGAACCTTCGGCAAGCCGTACCTGGCGAGGAAGGGCCTGCTGTCGGCAGACGGCGCCTTCGCCGCGACGTCCACCGCGCTCGGAGACCTGCTGTTCTATCTCGAGCGGTTCCCGACCAGCCCGCTGATCCTCCAGCCGTTCCGCGACCCGTTGGTCATCCCCAAGGCGCTCCGTCCGGAGTCGAAGTCGGGCTTCACCCGGTGGCCGGAGCCACCCGGGCCCGGGCTGGGCCAGCAGAACTCACGCCGGAACGACCGCCACCAGATCTGGCCGAGCAAGATCGGCTACCCGGACCCGATCATCTACAAGATCGACCTCCGGGTGAACACCCACCGGTTCACCACGTCCAAGGTGCTGCCGATCAACGCCGACGGGCTGCCCACCATCTCCTTCGACAACGGCCGCCGCGTCGCGGCCGGCGTGCACCGCACGCTCCCGCCGAGCACGATCTACGGCTTCAACGGCAAGTTCCCCGGCCCGATGATCAACGCCGAGTACGGCAGGCCCGTCATCGTCCGCTTCGCCAACCACCTGGGTCAGAACCCGCTGGGGCTCGACCGCCAGGACTTCGGGGCCAACGACGCCACCTTCCTGACCCACCTGCACAACGGGCACACGGCGCCGGAGAGCGACGGCAACCCGCACTACGCCCTGCAGTTCGGGCCCCGGCGGCGCGGCTACGAACCCAACGACTGGGTCGACAACCTGTACCTGAACTGGCCGGCCGGCGGCGACGACCGCGAGAAGCAGAGCTTCTTCTGGTTCCACGACCACACGATGGACATGACCGGGGCCAACGTCTACAAGGGCATGGTCGGTCTCTACCCGATCTACGACCCCAAGAACGGCATGGACATGGGTGACGAGCGGCGTGGCCTGCGCCTGCCCGGTGTCCGCGAGAACCACGCTGACGGCTCGTTCGACGTCAAGTACGACATCCCGCTGGCGATGTACGACTGCGCGCTGGACGACGGCGTGACCACCCACGAGGACATGCACGACGGATTGGGCGAGTACCCGAGGGCCCACAACCCGTCGACGCACCCCGAGTGGTGGGGCAAGACGTTCTTCAAGCACTTCCCCAACCACGGGTTCGTCGGTGACATCTTCACCGTCAACGGCACGGCCTACCCCGTGCTGCACGTGAAGCGCCGCAAGTACCGCTTCCGCTTCCTCGACGCGTCGATCGCCCGGATCTACGAGTTCAAGCTGATGAGCTCGACGCAGGGTCCCAAGTCGGCGGCCTCCCTGGGCTACGCCGGCGAGGACCTGCAGGGGCAGTACCGGATCCCGGACGGCGAGCAGTGCATGCAGTTCACCCAGATCGCGTCGGACGGCGGACTGCTGCCGTTCCCGATCAAGCGGGACTCCTTCGAGCTGTGGCCGGCCAAGCGCCGCGAGTTCATCGTCGACTTCACGAGGTACCAGGACGGAACGCCGACCACCAAGGGCGACGTCATCTACCTGACCAACATCATGAAGATGCCCAACGGTCGCATGTGGGAGAACTCCTCGCGGTTCGGGCTGGACCCGGACTACAAGGTCCCGATGATGAAGATCGTCATCGGCGACACCGCGCCGGACCACAGCCGGATCCCGAAGCAGATGCGTGCGCTCCCGCCCCTGCCGAAGAACTGGCGGAGCATGATGGACAACCGGCTGATCTTCGAGGTCGAGCGCGGCAGCGGCGGCGGCGAGGTCGAGTGGCTCATCAACGGGCAGCCGTTCGACCCCGGCGTCAACACGCGCAGCCTGACCAACCCGGCAGGCAGGAGCCCCCTGGCCACACAGAAGAAGAACAGCTTCAACCTGTGGGAGATCCGCAACGGCGGAGGCGGCTGGGTGCACCCGTTCCACCTGCACATGGAGGAGCACCGAACCGTGATGCGGGACGGTCGCGAGGTCCTGAACGGAGAGCCTGGACACCCGGATGACCGGTCGAGGGAGGACCTCGTCGCTCTCGACCCGGGCGAGTCCGTGATCATCTACCGCGGGTTCCGCGACTTCGTCGGGCCCTATGTCGCCCACTGCCACAACCTGGCGCACGAGGACCACGCCATGATGTTCGGCTGGGAGATCACGTAGTGACCAAGCTGTCCCCTCCAGCTCCGGACGCAGTGAGGGCACCCAGACGGCCGGCCGGCCGGACGGCAATCCCCTGGACGATGGTGCTCACCTTCGCCGCCGTCCTGGCCACGGCCGACTGGTTCTGGGTGATCTCGCTGCGCGGCGCCGTGGGTGCTTCGGATCGAACCCATAGCCCCTTCGTCTCCTGGCTGCAGGGGTCGGCGCTCCTCACGCCGCTGTTCGCCTTTGCGGTGCTTGCCGCCCTGGCCCTGGCCTACCGCTGGTTCGGGCCCGTCCTGCGCCGGCCGAGGGCCGTGATCGCAACCGGCCTCCTGATCCTCGGCACGTGCACCCTGGCCGGTGCCGGCGTGTTGCTCGTCAGCGAGGCCTACGACCTTCGGTTGCAGCTCGGCATGCTGGACCACATGGTCCCGATGGGCACCTCGTGCGCCGAGACCTGCAGGGAGCTCCAGAAGGACGCCACTCGCACGCTGCAGCTGCAGGCCCTCGGCTTCGGCAGCCTGATCCTGCTGGTCACCAACCTGTTGCTGGTCGGCTGGATGGTGGCGCTGCGGGGTGGGCGGTTGACCGTCGGCAAGGCCCAGCCGTCCAGTGCTGCGGGACCGGCCGAACGTCCGGCGACCTGGTTCCCCGAGGTCCAGCTGGTCCTGGCGGCCGGCCTGGTCGGCACCGGAACCGTCCTCGCGGTCCACGCGGCCGCGGACCTGATCGACTCGGTCGTCGCGGCGCTGCTCCTGCTGATCCTCGCAGCGGCCCAGCTCGCCATGGCTCACGTCGCCATGACACAGCCCGGCCGTTGGGCCTGGATCGCCACCGCGCTGTTCGCGGTCGGGCTCCCCGCACTGTGGATCTACGCACACTCCGAGAACAACCCGCTGCCGTCAGTGCTGGGGTCGCCAGGTTCTATCGGCCTGGCCGACGGCGCCGTCGCGGTCCTCGAGATGGTGACACTGATGGCCGCCGTCCTCCTGCTCAGCCGGCCGGCGTGGCTGCGACGAGCCCCCGCGTCGCCCCACGCCGGCAAGCTGGGCCTGGTAGGGATCGTCGCCGTGACCGCGATCGGTATCGGCGGCAGCGGGCTCGCGATGTTCAACCTGGGCGGCGTGGACCAGAGCCGGGTCCCGGGGAACCACCACGTGGCGTTGCGCTGACCCTGTGCTGGTCTCGCGGCTCAGCCGCCGGCAACCGCCGGGATGACCGAGATCTGGGTGCCGTCCGGAGTGGGAGTGGCGAGGTTGTCGAGGAACCGGACGTCGTCGTTGCCGACGTAGACGTTGACGAAGCGGCGCAGCTCGCCCCCCTCGTCGAGGACCCGGCCCTTGATGCCCGAGTAGTTGGCGTCCAGGTCGTCGAGGACGGCCGCCAGGGTGTCGCCCTCCGCGGTCACCTCCGACTCTCCGGCGGTGTAGGTGCGCAGGATCGTGGGGATGCGAACGGAAACGCTCATCTCACTCCTCAGGCCAGGCCGGTTGCCACGAAGGCACCGTACGACGGGTCGATGGTGGCGACGGGACCGACCTGGCCGGCCACGGCGTCGAGGGTCTTGAGCCCGTGACCGGTGTTGATCACCACGGTCTCGAGGGCGGGGTCGAGCTGACCGGTCTCGACGAGCTTCTTCAGCACGCCCACGGTCGTGCCGCCCGCGGTCTCGGTGAAGATGCCCTCGGTGCGGGCCAGAAGGACGATCGCCTCGCGGACCTCGTCGTCGCTGACGTCCTCGACGGCGCCGCCGGTCTCGCGGCAGATGTCGAGGACGTAAACGCCGTCTGCGGGGTTGCCGATCGCCAGGCTCTTGGCGATGGTGTCGGGCTTGACCGGGCGGATCACCTGGTGCTCCCCCTTGTAGGCCACCGACACCGGCGAGCAGCCGGTCGCCTGGGCGCCGTAGACCTTGTAGGGCTTGTCCTCGACGAGGCCGAGGGTCGATGAGCTCCTGGAACGCCTTGTGGACCTTGGTCAGCTGGGACCCGGACGCCACCGGGATCACGATCTGGTCGGGCAGGCGCCAGCCGAGCTGCTCGGCGATCTCGTACCCGAGAGTCTTGGAGCCCTCGGCGTAGTACGGCCGGACGTTGACGTTGACGAACGCCCAGCCGTCCTCCTCGCCGGCGATCTCGGAGGCGAGCCGGTTGACGTCGTCGTAGTTGCCGTTCACGGCGACCAGCGAGTCGGTGTAGACGGCCGAGTTGACCTGCTTGGGCTGCTCGAGGTTGCTCGGGATGAAGACGACGGTCTTGATCCCGGCGCGGGCTCCCGCGGCGGCGACGGCGTTGGCGAGGTTGCCGGTCGAGGGGCAGGCGAAGACCTTGCTGTGGAACTCGCGGGCGGCGCTCAGGGCGCAGGCGACCACGCGGTCCTTGAAGGAGTTGGTGGGGTTGGTGGAGTCGTCCTTGACCCACAGGTGCTCGATGCCGAGCTCGCGGCCGAGGTTGTTGGCCTTGAGCAGGCGGGTGAAGCCCGGCTCCATGTTGGGGCTCTCCTCGATGTCCGACGGGCACCGGGAGCAGCGCCTTGTAGCGCCAGATGTTGCGGGGACCGGCCTCGATGTCGCTCGCGCTCACGGCGGGGAAGTCGTAGGCGATCTCCAGCGGCCCGAAGCACTCCGGGCACGCGTAGTGCGGGCCGAGGTCGATCCGGTGGCCGCACTCGCGGCAGGACAGGGCGGTGGCATGGCCGAAGGCACCAGCGCGCAGCGCCGGGCGGCGGGACGCCGGGTCGACGGACTGGTCGACCGTCTGGGCCTGGGAAGTCACGGCAGTCAAGGATTCCTCCTCATCTTCCCCGCGGCGACTCTCGCCGTGGGCCGGAATTGGCACCGTCTCCACGACCGTCGGGACAGACTTCCCGGACGGGAGCTCGTGGCGGTTGCCGGGACTTCAGCGGGCCGGTCCCTCAGTCCCTCTCGATGAGCTGTTCGGAACCCTACGCAGGGCGTCTCGCCATTCGTACTCCGGGTCCACATGGTGACACCGGGCCCTTCGCGATAGTCCCCGAATCTTGGACCCCTCGATGGCGACATTGAGGGGCCCGAGGTTCGGGGACTATCCGGACTGGGCGTCGGAGGTGAGGCGGCGGAGGAACTCGAGGACGCCGTCGGGTCCGTCGACGACCAGATCGGCGCGGGCGGCGAGGGCCTGCTGCTCCTCGGAGCCGGAGCAGACCAGGAAGGTCGGCAGGCCCTCCTCGCGGAGGGCGGCGACCGCCTCGAACGCCTCCACGTCGCCCAGATCGTCACCGGCGAACAGGAAGCCTCCGGCCGAGAGCTCCTCGACCACGGCCCGGACCACCTGGCCCTTGTCCATCCCTGCCGCCCGGGCCTCGATCACCTGCCGACCCGGCTCGACCACGAGTCCGTGATCGCTGGCCAGCTTCTCGAGCTCGGGCAGGAGCCGGTCGAACGCACCGGCAGGATCGGGCAGGCGCCGGGTGTGCACGGCCACGGCCAGGCCCTTCTCCTCCACGAACGCGCCGGCGGCGTCCAGGCGACGCAGTAGCGCAGGCAGCGCGCCGAGGTACGTCGCGAGCCCCTTCGGTGGGCGCGGGGACACGATCCGGCGGCTGGTGGAGCTCCACCGCTCGTTGCCGTACTGCCCGAAGATGTAGAGCTCCTTGCCGGAGTCACCGAGGTCGTTGCCCACCTCGTCCAGCTCCCCGAGGGCCAGTGCCTGCCGGGCCGGACGCCCGGTGATCACGGTGACCGCGCGCACGACCTCGGCCAGCTCGGTGAGCACCGAAGCGGCATCCGGGTGGATTCGGGCATCCGCCGGGTCGTCGACGATCGGGGCGAGGGTGCCGTCGAAGTCGAGCCCGACGACGGCCGAGGAGGCGGCGGCGACGAACGCGGCGTACCGCTCCTTGGCCGTCGACGACGCGAACTCCATGCCGCAGAGCCTTTCACGCGGCCCGACGGGGCCAAACGGGTGTCAGGCCGCGTCGGCGGTGAGGATGACCGTCAGCCGGTCCAGGTCCATCGGCTCGATGGCCGGCACCACCCGCCCGATGCCCAGGTCCAGCGCCAGCACCTTCGCGGCCGCCTTGAGCCGCTCGGGGTAGTAGACGGTCGAGGCGGGGATCGTGCCGTACCAGTTGTCGGATCCGACGACCTGCCACCCGACGTCGGACGCCCGCGCGGCGGTGCTGCCGGCCAGCCCGGTGATGCCGGAGTTGTTGTAGACCTCGACGTAGACCTTGCCGCGCACGACCACCGGCTCGGCCTTCTTGATCGTCGGCGGCTTGCCGGTCGGGAGCTTCTGCTTGGGAGCCGGCTTGCTGGGCTGGGTCACCTTCTGCGGCTGGGCGACCGTGGTCACCTCGCGCTCGGTCGGCGCCTCGGACCTGGTCGCGACGTAGGCCACGCCGGCCATGGCGACGGCGACGACGCTGAGCATCACCACCGGCGAGGGGAAGACCACCCCGCGTTCGTTGCGGACCCGCACGGCGGCTAGACCTCGAAGCCGAGTCGACGAGCCGAGCGCTGGCGCTGGCGGGCGGCCCGCAGCCGACGCAGCCGCCGGACCAGGAGCGGGTCGGCCTCGAGGGCCTCGGGACGGTCGATGAGGGCGTTGAGAACCTGGTAGTAGCGGGTCGCGGACATGTCGAACTTCTCGCGGACCGCGGTCTCCTTGGCGCCGGCGTACTTCCACCACTGGCGCTCGAACTCGAGGATCTCGCAGTCGCGCTCGCTCAGGCGCGGGCCGGTGACGGCGTCATGGCCGTGGCCGTGGCGGGCGTTCGCGGCGTCCATGCGCATTTCTCCCCGAAGTTGGTGCTGTGTCGGGGCAACTGTAGGCGACGAACCACAACGATGTCATTCAACCCGCCAGACGCGTGGCCACATAGGGTGGGGCGCGTGCCGAAATCTGCAAACCTCGTCATCGTCGCCAACCGGCTGCCGGTCGACCGGGTGACGCAGGAGGACGGCTCGACCGGTTGGCGGCGTTCGCCGGGCGGCCTGGTGAGCGCCCTGGAGCCGGTGATGCGCTCCAACAACGGCACCTGGATCGGCTGGCCCGGAGGGACCGACACCGAGCTGAAGCCGTTCAAGGAAGGCGGGATGTCTCTTGTCCCGATGTCGCTGTCGGCACAGGAGATCGAGGAGTTCTACGAGGGATTCTCCAACGGGACGCTGTGGCCGATCTACCACGACGTGGTCGCCAAGCCGGAGTTCCACCGCGAGTGGTGGGACTCCTACGTCACGGTGAACCAGCGCTTCGCCGAACGGGCGGCAGACGTCGCGGCCAAGGGCGCGACGGTCTGGGTGCACGACTACCAGCTCCAGCTGGTGCCGCAGATGCTGCGCGAGCTCCGGCCGGACCTCCGGATCGGCTTCTACCTGCACATCCCGTTCCCGCCCAACGAGCTGTTCCAGCAGCTCCCGTGGCGCCGGCAGATCCTGGAGGGACTGCTCGGTGCCGACCTCGTGGGCTTCCAGCTCTCCGGCGGTGCCCAGAACTTCGTTCGGCTGGTCCGCCAGCGGGTGGGCCACAAGACCCACCGGGACCTGGTCTACCTGCCCGACGGCCGCACCGTGCGGGCCGCGGCGTTCCCGATCTCCATCGACGCCGCCGGCTTCGAGGAGCTGGCGCGCTCGGAAGGCGTCGGGAAGAGGGCCGCGGCCATCCGGGAGGCGCTGGGCAACCCCCGGAAGATCTTCCTCGGCATCGACCGGCTCGACTACACCAAGGGCATCCACGCCCGGCTGCGGGCCTTCAGCGAGCTCATCGTGGATGAACACTTCGACGTCGAGGAGGCGGTGTTCGTCCAGGTGGCGACGCCGTCGCGGGAGCGGGTCGAGCAGTACCGCATCCTGCGCGACGAGATCGACCGGCTGGTCGGTCGGGTCAACGGCGACCTCGGGCGGATCGGCCGGCCCGCGATCTCCTACCTGCACTCCTCCTACCCCCGCGAGGAGATGGCCGCGCTCTACCGGGCCGCCGACATCATGGTGGTCACCCCCTACCGCGATGGCATGAACCTCGTCGCGAAGGAGTACGTCGCCTGCCGCTTCGAGGACGACGGAGCGCTGGTGCTCTCGGAGTTCGCCGGGGCCGCCAACGAGCTGCGGCAGGCCTGGTTGGTGAACCCCTACGACATCAACGGCATGAAGACCGCGCTGCTGGAGGCGTACCACGCAGACGACCGGGAGACGAGCCGGCGGATGAAGGCGATGCGCAAGACCGTCCTCGCCAACGACGTGGTCGCCTGGGCCAACAGCTTCCTCGAGGGGCTCTCGGCCGAGCGGCCCTCACACGGCAAGCAGGTCCGTCCCGCGACCAGGTCGTGAGCACCGAGGTCTCGACCGACGCCTCCCGGCTCGACGTCGAACGGATCCACCAGTGGCTGTCCGAGGACGCCTACTGGTCCTTGGGCCGGACCCTCGAGGTCGTCGCCCGCTCGATCGAGCACTCGCTCAACTTCGGGGCGTACGACGAACGCGGCGAGCAGGTGGGCTACGCCCGGGTCGTCACCGACCACGCGACGTTCGCCTGGTTGTGCGACGTCTACGTCGAGCCGGCGTCGCGCGGAGCCGGCGTGGGCCGGGCGCTGATCGAACGGGTCACCGCAGAGCTCGCGCCATACCGGCTCAAGCGGGTCCTGCTGGCGACCGCCGACGCCCACGACCTCTACCGCGGCTTCGGCTTCGAGCCGCTCGCCCACCCCTCCCGGTTCATGGCCCAGGAGCGATGACCCGTCGTTGACTGACGGCGGGTCATCGATCGGGCTCTAGTTGAGGGACATCCGCGGCTCGCCGTTGACCAACCCGGTGCCGGCGATCGTGCACGACCCGCCGCGCGGCGTGCCGCCGTTGTAGGCCTGCCGCACACAGGAGCGAGTGGCGAGCTGCGCCCAGTAGTTCGGGTGGAGCGACTCCTGGATGTAGTAGGGCGAGTTGGAGCAGCAGGTCGAGACGGTGCGGATCTGGTTGACCCACTCGGTCTGGTCGACCGCGCCGGGTGAGGTCCAGTTGGCGATGCCCTTCTCCTCGTAGAGACCGACCGTGTTCTCGCACAGCCGGCGTCCGTTGAACGCCGAGGCGAGGTTGAGGGTGCGGGAGTTCGTGATGCCGGCCTGGGTGATCGCTCCGGTCACGGTGCTGTTGATCGTCGGCAGCGCGGTCGAGTTGGCCCAGTTCGCGTCGGCGTTCCAGAAGCCGCAGCCGCCGGTCGACTGCCTGGTGTAGCCGCTCTCGGAGTAGCGGAACCCGGTGCCGTTGGGGATCGGCGACGGGTAGGTCTGCACGAGCATCGTCCAGGACCCGTCGGCGTACCCGGCGTTGCGCATCGCCGTCCGCACGTTGGTGAGCGCGGTGGCAATCCTGGTCTTCACGGCGCTGACGTTGGCAGCGGTGAAGTTCGACGTGACCGAGCTGTCGTCGTTGCAGTAGTCCTTGAACCACGTCGGCGACGTCAGGAAGTCGGTCACGCAGGTCTGCACGATGTCGGCGAAGTTGAAGTCGTTTCCGCCGATCGACACCGCGACCATCTTCACGTTGTGGGTCCCCGCGAAGTTCTGCAGCATCAGCGCCTGGCCCTGCTGGCGCGCCGCCGTTGTAGAAGTCGAGGCCCGGCTTGAAGCGCCCGTTGCCGTCCGTGTACGTCGGTCGTCCGCGCGCCCGAGCAGGCGAGGTTCAGACCGCTGACGCCGCCACCGATGTAGGCCTCCGCCGACTTGCTGCGGTGGCAGCGGTCGATGGTCTCGCTCGAGCCGTTGTCGAAGTAGGCGGTCGGCCCGAGCGCGTCCGCCCGCGACGACGAGTCGTTGGAGCTGCCGGCCCAACGACCCGCCTCGCCCGAGATGTAGGAGTCGCCCAGGGTCACCACCCACGGCGTCCCGACCCCGGGTCCGTCGGCGCGGGCGGGTGTCGGCGCGACGAGAACCGCGAGCAGGGCGGAGAGCGACAGGGCGAGGACGACGGCGAGCGGGCGGCGTACTGCATGGGGGGCGGGCAATGACACGTGGGTCTCCTGGTCCAGTTCCCTCCCCGGCCGGTCGACCGAGCCGAACCTATCCGTGAGCCGGGGCGCAAGGGAAGAGCCGGCAACATCTCCAGCAACTGGCGGACGTCGGCACGACGGCAGGGACGCGTCGGGTACTTTTCGCCCATGGAGCTGATCCCGAGGCCTGACCTGCCGGGCTCGGCCTTCGTCGTCTCGGCGGCGAGCAACGTCGCCCACAAGGTGCTGTACGGCGGCCTGGCCGACCTGCGCCCCATGCCGCGCACCCTGATCGACGACGGCACGCTGCGGGAGGTCTACCACTACCGCCCGGCCGCGAAGGTCGTCGAGCAGGGCGACCCGGTGCTCCTGGTCACCCCCCTGGCCGCGCCGGCCCTCTGCTTCGACCTGCGACGCGGCTGCTCCCTGGTCGAGCACTTCGTCAACGGCGGTCGGCCCACCTACCTCGTCGAGTACGGCCAGGTCTCGTTCCGCGACCGGAACCTCGGGATGGAGCACTGGATCGACGAGGTCGTCCCCGCCGCGATCCGCGAGGTGTCCGCCCACGCCGGCGGCCGACCGGTGCACCTGATCGGCTGGAGCCTCGGCGGCGTCTTCGCACTCCTGACAGCCGCCGACAGCCCCGACCTGCCGATCGCCTCGATCACCGCTGTCGGGTCGCCATTCGACATCAAGCAGGTGCCGCTGGTGGCGCCGCTGCGGCCGCTGCTCAACCTCACCGAGGGCGGCGGGATCATCAACCGCAGCTACCAGGCGATGGGCGGTGCGCCCAAGCCGCTGGTGAAGTGGGCCTTCCAGCTCTCCTCGTTCCAGAAGCTGGTGACCAAGCCGCTGGCCATCGCCACCCGCCTCGACGACCAGGACTTCCTCGCGCAGCTCGAGGCAGTCGACCGGTTCACCGACAACATGATCGCCTACCCGGGCCGGACCTTCGGCCAGCTCTACCACCGGTTCGTCCGCGGCAACGCGCTGGTCACCGGCAGCATCGACTTCGGTGACCGCACCATCTCGGTCGCCGACATCACCGCACCCGTGCTGGTCTTCGGCGGCGACACCGACGGCATCGCGCCGATCCCCGCCGTGCGCACGGTCGTTCCGCTGCTGACCGGGTCGAAGGAGGTCCGCTTCGAGGTGGTCCCCGGGGGCCACCTGGGCATGCTGACCGGTCGGCGAGCGCGCGGCACGACCTGGCAGATCATGGACGAGTGGATCAGCAAGTGGTCGTCCGACGCCGAGGAGACCCCGACCCCGGTTGCCCGGAAGCAGGCCGCCGCGAAGAAGAAGGCGCCGACCAGGAAGAAGGCCCGGAAGACGGCCGCGAGCCGTGAGGCGATCGGCACCAATCCCGCCCGGCGCTACGGCTCGGCCGGGTCGCGGTCGCTGTCCAACTGACCGAGTGTGACGCGGGGATCCAACCGCGTTCTTGACCACTTGGGGCCAATTTCCCGGTTCTCCTGCGCCCTGAGACGTCGGGGCTCATGATGCCCATATCCACGGAC
Source organism: uncultured Actinomycetota bacterium (assembly GCA_963841625.1). Taxonomy (GTDB): domain Bacteria; phylum Actinomycetota; class Actinomycetes; order Propionibacteriales; family Nocardioidaceae; genus Nocardioides. The sequence continues at coordinate 2,080,590 of CAWJDH010000009.1, forward strand.
CTGGGGGGCGTCATGAGGAAGCCATCACCACATCTTTGCGTCTTGGCTGTCATGGTCGCCGGGGCGCCCTTCCTCTCTATGAGCCAGGCGGGCGCAGCGCCCAACCCTGCCCCGCGTATCACCGCGGCCCAGATGATCGACCAGGACGGCGACGACCGCGCCGACCGGGTCAGGCTGACCTACTCCGAGCCCGTCAATCACGTTGCTGACGGAGACGGAAGCTATCCCTTCAAGGTCGGAAACTATGTGGCCACGAAGGTCCTGGCGGCGCGCAGCTCACGGACGTTGGTCATCCTGCTGCGCGAGCGGACCGCGGCGGACCTGCCTTCTCACCCGAGCGTTCGCTACTCAACGACCCGAAATGAACCGGTTCGGGACCGATCCGGCAAGCAGGCGGCCGAGCAAGCCTTCACCGGGACGGTCGCCCTGGACCGGGACGGCGACGGGCATGCTGCCGCCGACTGCAGGCCCTCCGACCCCGCGATCAACCCAGGGGCAGCCGACGCCCCAGACGTGGCGTTCGTGGACGCAAACTGTGACGGCATCGACGGGGCCCGGAGCGGACCTCTCTTCGTCACCCAGAGTGGATCGTCGGGTGCTGCCGGCACGATCGACGCCCCGACGAACCTGGACAGCGCCCTTCAGGTCAACACCGAGCAGGACATCTACGTCGCGCACGGTGTCCACGAGTGGACCTCCGACGCTGTCGTCGGCCATTCGCTCTACGGCGGCTACGACCCCGCCACATGGAGCCGGGACCGCGAGGGCGCGACGTCGGTGACCGCCGTGGGGCAGCCGCAGCTGACCGGGGCGCGCACGGTCCAGCTCCTCCAGATCGAGGCGCTGCAGGCCACCTCGGACACCGGCCCCCTCACGATTCGGGCGGAGAACGGGACCTTGACGCTCGAGGAGGTCGACCTCCGCAGCGGGAGCGGTGGAGGCGGAACCGGCAGCGTCGCGGCGGAATCCAGCATCGGGGTCGCCCTCTTCAACACGGACCTCACCATGCGGGGCGGCAGCATCAGCGTCGGTGCCGGAGGCGCCGGGGTCTCACCCGGCCCTCGACCCGCGGGTGCGGCCGGCTTGCCCGGAGGCATAGGGGCTTCCGGCTCGTGTGACGACGAGACGCGGACCGCCAGCGGCGGTTTCGGCGGGGGCTCCCCTGTGGGACGTGGGGGCGGCGTCGGCGGAACCGGCGGCAAGGCGTTCACCGGTTCCCAAGGTACGCCCGGCTTCGGCGGCGCGGCGGGGGGTGTCGGCGGGACGAGCGGCACCTCTGGAAATCCCGGGCAGAACGGGCAGCCTGGGGCACATGGCCTCGAGGGCTCGTCCGGTCAGCCGGCCCAGGACACGTTCAGCGAATCGGGCTACCGGCCGGGGATCTCCACGCCCGGGGTCGACGGGCAGCACGGTGGCGGCGGCGGAGGCGGAGGAGGCGGCGGCGGCCAGAACGGCACCTTCGTCAACGACGGCGCCGGCAACGGCGGCGGCGGCGGTGGCGGTGGCGCCGCCGGTGGAGCCGGCGGAGCCGCCGGAGGCGGCGGCGGAGGATCGATCGCCGTGTACGCCGTGGACAGCGCGGTAAGCATCACCGGCGCCACACTCACCACCAGCGCTGGAGGTGTCGGCGGTGGCGCTGGTCTCGGAGGGGCCGGTGGCACCGGCGGCCTGGGGGGCAACGGAGGCACCGAGTGCACCGGCGAGGTCGGCGCGGGCGGCAAGGGCGGCAACGGCGGCAACGGAGGGAAGGGCGGCAACGGAGGAAATGGAGCCGGTGGGGCCAGCATCGGGGTCGTCGCGATCAGGGGGGCTGTGACCGATCAGCTCGTCACCTGGCAGATCGGACCCGGTGGCACGAGCCCGGCCGGATCGACCTTTGACGGGGAAAGCCTGCCCACGAAGTCGTTGCCCTAGCCAGCAGCTCGCGCAGCCCCAACCTGAATCAGAGGCCGTGCTCGTCCAGCCACTCGCGGGCCAGCCGCTTGGGTGCCCTGGCCAGCCACGCGTCGTACACCATCTCGGCGAGCTCGTCGCGGTCGAGCTCACCGACGCGGCAGCCGCGCAGCAGCACCGACGGGTGGCCGTTGAAGTGTGGCGTCGTGAAGAACGGCGTGGACGGGTCGCCGACCAGGGCCTGCTTGTCGGCGTCCGAGGCGACCCAGAAGACGATGACGTCGTCGTAGCGCTCCCCGGTCTCGGGGTCGACGGCGTCCGGCCGCGGATTGCGGAAGAACACGAAGCTCTTGCGGCGCACCTGGTAGACCACGGTCGTGCCCTCCGCGCGCTCCGCGCCTGGCATGGACCGGGCCAGCTCGTGCACGTCGGCGACGGTCGCTCGGGGCATGTTTCGACAGTAGGCGCCCACGAGGCCCGCGTCTCACCTAACCGATCGGGCGTCGCGGCGTTGTACCGGTATGACGGATCTGAACCTGACCCGCCGCACCCTTCTGAGCGGCGCCGGGCTGTCACTGGCCGGGCTCGGCACCGGAGCCCTCACCGCGTCGGCATCGGCCGGGAGCCTGCAGGGATCGCTCCCGCGCCAGGTTGACGTGGTCGTGGTCGGGGGCGGCATCTCCGGCCTGGTCGCGGCCCGCAAGGTGGCCAGCCGCGGCCGCTCCGTGCTCCTCGTCGAGGCCCGCGACCGCGTCGGCGGCCGGGTGCTCAACCACCATCTCCGCGCCGGTGGCGTGATCGAGTCCGGCGGCGCCTTCGTCGGGCCGACCCAGGGCCACATCCTGCGCCTGGCCAGGGAACTGGGCGTCCCCACCTTCAAGGAGTACGTCGACGGCAACAGCGTCTACGTCTCGTCGACGACCGGGCGCATGGAGTACCAGGGCACCGTGCCGCCGGACCCGACGATCCTCCCCGACGCCGCGCAGCTGCTCACCCGCATCGACCAGTACGCGTCCGAGATCCCGGTGGACGCCCCCTGGACCCACCCGAACGCCGCCGAGTGGGACGGCATGACGCTGGGCGAGTGGATCCATCGCAACGCGATCAACGCCAACGGGGTGGAGAACCTGATCCGGTGCTGGACCCAGCCCGGCTTCGGCGCCGACCCGAGCGAGCTCTCCTTCCTCTACGTCCTCTGGTACGTCGCCTGCTCGGGCGATGAACGCCACGTCGGCACCTTCTCCCGCAACTCCGACACCGTCAACGGCGCGCAGGAGCGGAGGTTCGTCGGCGGCTCCCAGCAGGTCCCCCTGAGGCTCGCCCGCCGGCTCGGCGACATCGTGGCCCTGGCGGCGCCGGTGCGGCGGATCACCCAGGACGACCGGCACGCCGTGGTGCACACCGCCCGGGGCCGGGTCCGCGCCCGACGGGTGATCGTGGCCGCTCCCCCGCCGCTGGTGCTCGACATCGACTGGTTCCCCCGGCTGCCCCGGCGCCGGACCGAGCTGCTCCGGCACCTGGACATGGGCCAGCTGATGAAGTGCGACGCGGTCTACCGCCGGCCGTTCTGGCGGGAGGCCGGGCTGAACGGCTTCGGGATCAACGACTCCGGCGCCGTCCGGGCCGCCTTCGACAACTGCCCGCGCGACGGCGATCCCGCGGTGCTGCTGGCGTTCGTCGGTGGCTCGACCTGGCGGACCTACGGCGTGCAGACCCGCGCCGCCCGACGGAAGGCGGTGCTCGAGGGTTTCGCCGCGATGTTCGGCGAGAAGGCCCTGCACCCGATCGAGTACGTCGAGCACGACTGGACCCGCGAGCAGTGGACCGGCGGTGGGCCGGTCGCCAACTACGCACCCGGGACGATGATCCGGTTCGGCCGCGAGATCCGGCGGCCGCACGGCCGGGTGCACTGGGCGGGCACCGAGACGTCGACGTACTGGACCGGCTACATGGACGGCGCCGTACGCTCCGGCCAGCGGGCCGCGGTCGAGGTGCTGGAGCGGCTCTCGTGAGGCGCCTGGCCCTCGGCGTGCTGCTGGCACTGGTCGTCCCGCTGCTGCCCGCCTCGGCCGCGGATCGCGAACGGTGGGACACCCGTGTCTTCGCGGCGGTCCAGGAGCCCGGCTACCCGGCCTACGTCTTCCACCACCGCAACGGACGCGTCTACGCCGGCACCTACACCAACCCGCAGGGCGACCACCGGCACTCGGTGGTGCGCGAGTGGTCGGCCGGCGGGGCACTGCTCCGGTCGTGGCGGGTGCCGCAGCAGAACCTCGACGAGGACCACGGCGTCCAGGTGGCCAACGCGGACGCCCGGGGCCGGCTGGTCCTGCTGGAGAAGTCGACCTCCTCGGTGCGGACCCTCAACACCGAGAACGGCCACTTCCGCAGGTGGGCGACCCTGCCCGACCTGCCGGTCTGCTCGAGCGGCGAGAAGCCCTGCTCCCCCAACGTGTCCGACGGCCCCGCGATCCCCAACTACGCCGCCTGGGGTCCGGGCGGCGCGCTCTTCGTGACCGACTACGGCCAGGCGGTGATCTGGAAGATCCCGCGCGGCACCCGGAAGCCGAAGGTCTGGTTCAAGTCCCCGCGGCTCGACGGGTCCGAGTTCGGGACGGCCGGCCTCGTGTTCCGCCCGCGCACGCGCACCCTGCTGATCACCCAGCAGTCCTCCACCACCGACGGGAGCGCTCCGACCAACGGCAAGCTCTTCTCCCTGCCGATCCGGGATTCCGGTCGCCCCGGCAAGCTCTCGACGCTGTGGACCTCGCTGCCCGGTGACCTGCCGGACGGGTTCGGCATCGGCCGCTCCGGCCGTATCTACATCGCCAACGCCGGGCTCTCCCAGCAGATCGTGGTGCTCTCTCCTCGCGGTCAGGAGATCGAGCGCTTCCCCGACGCCCCGGGGTCGGGCGACAACGGCTCGTCCGTCCCGTTCGACACCCCGTCCAGTGCGACCTTCCACGGCACCCGCGTGCTGGTGGCCAACCAGTCGTTCTTCGGCCAGACCGACCACCACGCGATCCTCGACGTCGAGGTGGGCGAGCGGGGCCTGAGGCCCTACCTGCCGCGGACGGCGTACTGGCGCTGACTATCCGACGGGATCTCGACGCCCCAGCAGCCGGGCCACCACAAACCCCGCCACCAGCGCGCCGAGGGTGCCCAGCGTCAGGTCGCCGAGGGTGTCCTCGTACGCAGTGTTGATCTCGGTGCCGTGCCGGATGAACGTGTACCACTCACCGAGCTCCCAGCCGAGCGCGATCGTGGCACCGAGCCCCGTCACCAGGAACACCACCGCCCACGGAGGGCGCACCGACCCGCAGATGATCAGCCCGATCCCGGTCAGCAGCAGCGCCCAGTTGGCGAAGTGGCAGAAGTCGTCCCACCACGTGAGAGCGTCGAAGAGGTCCAGGCTGTTGCCGGTCACGTCGACCAGGAACGGCAGCATCACCAGCGTGAAGGCGCCGTACGGCGGCTCGCGATCCGGGTGCCGCCGCTTGACCACGACCCACCAGAGGAACGGGACCACCAACATCAGCAGCGGATAGGCGATGAGCCGCGCTCCGAAGGCCTTGTCGGCGAACCGCTCGATGCCGGGCACGTACTGGGCCACCGCGAGCTGGGTGACGGTCAGCAGCAGGACCAGGACGGGGACCCACACGGGGCAGCGACGCGTCACCAGCGCACGGTAGCGTCCCGGCATGGCTGCGCTGGCGGGGCTCGTCGAACGCGGGCTGGTCGCCCCTGATTGGGCCGAGGCTTTGGCGCCGGTCGACGAGCGGATCTCGACGATGGGCAGGTTCCTGCGCGACGAGATCAGCGCCGGCCGCGGGTACCTGCCGAGCGGCGACCGGATCCTGCGGGCCTTCCAGCGTCCGCTCGCCGAGGTTCGGGTGCTGATCGTCGGCCAGGATCCCTACCCCACTCCAGGACACCCGATCGGGCTCAGCTTCGCCGTCGACGCGCACGTCCGACCGGTCCCCCGGAGCCTGGCCAACATCTACCAGGAGCTGCACACCGACCTGGGCCTCGCGATGCCCGCGCACGGTGACCTGACCGCCTGGGCCGACCAGGGCGTGATGCTGCTCAACCGGGTGCTGACCGTCCGCCCCGGCGAGGCCGCCTCGCACCGTGGCCGCGGCTGGGAGGACGTCACCGAGTGCGCCATCAAGGCACTGGCCGCGCGCGGAGGGCCGTGCGCCGCGATCCTCTGGGGCCGCGACGCCCAGGGCCTCAAGCCGATGCTGGGCTCGGTTCCATGGGTCGAGTCCGCCCACCCGTCCCCGCTCTCGGCCGCCCGTGGGTTCTTCGGCTCCCGCCCGTTCAGCCGAGTCAACCGGCTCCTCGCCGAGCAGGGCGCCGACCCCGTGGACTGGTCGCTGCCGGAGGAATAAAGTTGAACCATCAACCATTGGAGTGGGCATGAGCGATCGGACAACGGAACCCGTCGACAGCCGCATGCCCGCCCTCTACATCGGGCACGGCGCTCCCCCGCTGCTCGACGACCCGGTCTGGTCGGGCCAGCTCGCCGCCTGGGCCGCGGACCTGCCGCGCCCGCGGGCGATCCTCATCGTCAGCGCCCACTGGGAGTCGGCCCCGGTCAGCCTGAGCGCCAGCGGGGTCCCGCTGGTCTACGACTTCGGCGGCTTCGACGCGAAGTACTACCGGATGACCTACGAGACGCCGGACGCCACCGAGCTGGCCGACCGGGTCGCCGCGATGATGCCCCCGGGCGAGCCGGTCCACCAGCACGCCAGCCGCGGGCTCGACCACGGCGCGTGGGTGCCGCTGCGGATCATGTACCCCGAGGCCGACATCCCGGTGCTGCAGATGTCGCTGCCCACCCACGACCCGGTCCGGCTGATGGCGCTCGGCGAGCGCCTGCGGCCACTCCGCGACGAGGGTGTGCTCATCATCGGCTCGGGGTTCCTCACCCACGGACTGCCGTTCCTCACCGAGTGGCGGATCGACGCCTCGGTCCCCGGGTGGTCCGCGGACTTCGACGCGTGGGCCGGCGAGGCGATGGCCCGCGGTGACGTCGACGCGCTGGCGTCGTACAAGTCGCAGGCGCCGGGCATGCCCTTCGCGCACCCGACGGTCGAGCACTACACGCCGCTGTTCGTCACCCTGGGTGCCGCGTCGGCCCCCGACGAGCCGGGCATCCAGGTGATCGACGGCTTCTGGATGGGGCTGTCGAAGCGCTCGCTGCAGGTTGCATGACGCTGACCTGCCCGAAACTTTCGGGCGGGTCAGCGCAGGCGGGTCCGCCGCATCACCTTGAGGCCGGTCAGCATCTGCTTCGCGTACTCCGCGTAGTCCTGGCCGGGCTTCGGGCCCAGCACCGGCTTCTTGAGGACGGCGAGGTTCTGCACGTCGGTGTACTTCAGCAGGCCCTGGTCGCCGTGCCGGGCGCCGACGCCGGACTGCTTGACGCCCCCTGAGGGCGTCCCCTTGGACGCGTAGGCCGCGGCGAGGGAGTCGTTGATGTTGACGTTGCCGGACTCGATCCGCCGGCCCGACGGCGGCGGCGCGGTCGAGGTCGGTGCCCCAGACCGAGGCGTTGAGGCCGTAGTCGGTGTCGTTGGCGAGCGCGACCGCCTCGTCGACGCGTCGTGTAGCGGTGCAGCGCCACCACGGGCCCGAACGTCTCGCAGGAGCCGGCGAGCATCTCCTTGGTGACCCCCTCGAGGACCGTCGGCTCGAAGAACGCGGGGCCGAGGTCGGGTCGCGCCCGGCCTCCGGTGACCACGGTCGCGCCCTTGGCCACGGCGTCCTCCACATGGGAGGCCACGCGGTCGCGGTGGTCTACGGAGATCAACGATCCGAGCTCCGGCCCGAAGTCGTACGACGCCCCGAGACGCAGCCCCTCGGCGGCGGCGACGAACTTCGTCTTGAACTCGTCGTAGAGCGGGTCGGGCAGGTAGATCCGCTCGATGTGCATGCAGATCTGGCCGGTGTTGCCGAACACCCCGAACAGGGCGCCGGCCACGACGTCGTCGACGACCGCGTCGTCGAGGACGATCATCGGGTTCTTCCCGCCGAGCTCGAGGCAGCAGCCGATCAGGTTGCGCCCGGCCCGCTCACCGATCGTCCGGCCGGTGGCCGTCGAGCCGGTGAACATCACGTAGTTGGCGTTGTCGATCAGCGTCGGACCGACGTCGGGTCCCTCACCGCAGACGACCTGGAAGAGCCCCTTCGGCAGGCCGGCCTGCTCGAGCAGGGAGACGCCGTACAACGGCGAGAGGGCGGTCTTGTTGTCGGGCTTGAGGACGATGCCGTTGCCGGCCATCAGCGCCGTGACCGCGTCGGAGATGCCGGTGGCGAACGGGAAGTTCCACGGCGCGATGACGCCGACGACGCCCTTGGGCTGCCGGATCTCGGTGGAGGAGGACATCATCGGGACCGGCCCGCCGCGCCGGGTCGGGGCGAGCAGCTTCGGCGCCCGCTTGAGGTAGTGGCTGATCACCATCGGCGGGTCGCAGGTCTCCTCCATCGCCATCCGCCGGTTCTTGCCGCTCTCGGCCTGGATCAGGTCGGTGGTGGTCTCGGCGTTGTCGACGAGGAGCGTGTGCGCCCGCTTGAACACCGCGAGCCGCTTGCGCAGCGGCCACTGGGACCACTCGGCCTGGGCCTCGCGTGCCGCGGCGAACGCCGCCTCGATGTCGGCCGGCGTCGACTGCGGGAGCTCGACCAGCACCTCGCCGGTGTAGACCTCGGTCAGCTTCCAGGTGCCGCCGCCGGTCGACGGCACGCGGGCGACCAGCGACTCGAGGAACGCGTCGGTCAGGGTGGCGGGACGGGTAATGGTCATTGCAGGATCAGCTCCGCTGCCTTCTCGCCGATCATGATCGCCGGCGCGTTGGTGTTGCCGCCGGTGATCGACGGCATGATCGAGGCGTCGGCGACCCGGAGGCCCTCGACGCCGCGGACCTTGAGGTCCGGGGTGACGACCGCGAGCTCGTCGACGCCCATCCGGCAGGTGCCGACGCCGTGGTAGACCGACGTGGCCCGGTTGAGGATCGCGTCGCGCAGGGCCTGGCCCTTGAGCCCCGCGCCCGGGTGGATCTCCTCCTTGACCGAACCGCCGAACGCGGCGCCGGACATGATCTCGCGGACCATCTCGGATCCCTCGCCGAGCACCTCGAGGTCAGCCGGGTCGGCCAGGTACTGGAAGTCGATCAACGGCGCGGCGGTCGGGTCGGCGGACGCGAGGCGGAGCGTTCCGCGCGAGCGCGGGTAGATCAGCGTCGTCAGCACGGTGAGCGCCGTTCGCGGGTCGACGTCGTGGCGGATCGGCGCGTCCTGGTTGGGCGAGACGTAGGCCCACGGCAGCAGGTGCAGCTGGAGGTCGGGTACGTCGGTCGCCTGCGAGGTGCGTACGAATCCGACGACCTCGAACACCGAGTTGGCGAGGAACGACGTACCGGGTCGGACGATCTCCCTGGCCAGGCCCTTGGCGAAGTACCAGGGGTTGCCCTTCATCTCCGCCGAGGTGGCGTGGAAGGTCAATGCGTGGAACAGGTGGTCGTGGAGGTTGTCGCCCACCGGCAGGTCGGCCTCCACCGGGAGGCCGAGGTCGCGCAGGTGCTGGGCGTGGCCGATGCCCGAGAGCATCAGCAGCTGGGGGGAACCGACGAATCCGCCCGCGAGGATGACCTCCTTGCCGGCCCGGACCACCCGGCGCGACCCGTCCTTGTCGGTCACCTCGACGCCGGTGGCCCGACCGTCGGTGATGACGACCTTGCGGACCAGCACCTCGCTCTGGAGCTCGAGGGTGGGCGGCGCGAGGTGGTGGACGTAGCCGCGCGAGGCGCTGTAGCGCAGGCCGTCGGCAGCGTTCTGCTGCATCCGGGCGACGCCCTCCTGCGACTGCGCGTTGTAGTCGTCGAGGACCTTGACCCCGAGCGCGTCACTGGTCGCCTGGAGGAACTGGAGCGAGCCCTCCTGCGGGGACTTGTTGCGGGTGATCCGGATCGGTCCGCCGGCGCCGCGCCAGGCGTTCTCGCCGTCCTCGAAGTCCTCCATCCGCTTGTACGCCGCGTTGACGCTGTCGGCGTCCCAGCCCGTGCAGCCCTCGGCCGCCCAGGAGTCGTAGTTGGCGCGGTTGCCGCGCACGTAGACCATGCCGTTGATCGAGCTCGAGCCGCCGACGACCTTGCCGCGCGGGACGGGCATCTTCCGGTCGAGCAGGTGCTTCTGCGGCGTGGAGTAGAGGCCCCAGTCGACGCGCGCCTTGATCTGCGGAACGGCGTGCATCGGCCCGATCATCCCGGGCTTCTTCACCAGGAACTGCTCGTCGCTCTTGCCGGCCTCGAGCAGGATCACGCTGGCTCCCGACTCGGCCAGCCGCCCGGCGCAGGCGCTGCCCGCGCTTCCGGAGCCCACCACGACGTAGTCGGCCTCGTTGGCCCGCGGCGTGGCCCCTTGGCGCATGCGTCCACCTCTGCTCGCGTCGACGGGCGTGGAGAGGCACGCCCCTGCGTGGAAACTGTAACGCGTTCTAGTTTAGTCGTACAGGGTGTGCCGGCCGGTGAGCCGAGCCCTGAGAGGATCGACGGGTGAAGTTCCTGTCGATCCAGTCCTCGGTCGCCTACGGCCACGTCGGCAACTCCGCGGCGGTGTTCCCGCTGCAGCGGCTGGGCCACGAGGTGTGGCCGGTGTCCACGGTGGTGTTCTCCAACCACACCGGCTACGGCTCCTGGCGCGGGCCGCTGCTGCCCTCGGGAGACGTCGCGGACGTGATCACCGGGATCGAGGAGCGCGGGGTGCTCGACCAGGTGGACGGCGTGCTGTCGGGCTACCAGGGCGAGCGCCGACATCGCCGGAGTGATCCTCGATGCGGTGTCCCGGGTGCGAGCGGCCAACCCGCGGGCGTCGTACACCTGCGACCCGGTGATGGGCAATGCCGACAGCGGGTGCTTCGTCCACCCCGACATCCCGCCGGTGCTGCGGGAGCGGGTGGTCCCCCACGCCGATGTCATCACGCCGAACCAGTTCGAGCTCGGGTTCCTGACCGGCACCGAGCCGCAGACGCTGGACGAGATCCTCGCCTCGGCCGAGCTGGCCCGGGCGATGGGTCCGCGGACGGTGCTGGTCACCAGCGTGCAGCGCGCCGACCGACCCGACGACACCGTGGAGATGCTGGCGGTGGACGCGGACGGCGCGTGGATCGTGCAGACCCCGAAGCTGCCGCTGAAGGCGAACGGATCCGGCGACGTGACCTCGGCGCTCTTCACCGCGCACCTCCTCGCGACCGACGCTCCGACTGCGCTCGGCCGCACAGCAGCCTCGGTCTTCGCGCTGCTCGACGCGACCCTCCGGTCGGGTGAACGCGAGCTCCGGCTGGTGGAGGCCCAAGAGGTGTTCGTCGACCCGCCCACGAGCTTCGAGGTGGAGCGGATCCGGTGAGACTCCTTGCATCTCTGTTGCTGCTGGCCGTCCTCACGGCCTGTGGCGCCTCCTCGACCGACGGTGCGCAGGAGGGGGACCGGGCGACCGACGTCGCCTTCTTGACGGAGCTGATGCACCGTGACGCGGCGATGCTCAACCTGCTCGACGTCGGACTCGGCCGCAGGCTCGACCCAGCGGTGATGACTGCCACGGACCAGCTGCGGGTCGACGCCATCGCACGCATCGAGACCGCCGCCGACCAGCTCGAGTCGTGGGACGAGGAGGTGCCCAGGACGGTGCGCGACCACGGGTTCGAGCACAGCACCGACGCGCACGACATCCCGTCGCTGGACGGGATGCCCACGGGCGAGGACCTGCAGAGAGCTGGGGCGCGTGCCTCAGGCCCGGTTCGAGGCCGCCTTCGTGACGCTGCTCAGCGGCGGCCTCGTAGGCGACTCGCGACCTCGCGAGCACACACTCCGCGGATGCGGAGGGCGTGGCGGCCCTGGCCCGAGAGGCGGAGAAGTCGTGCGACGCGGCACTTCAGGCTGCATGTGAGCCGGTGACAGGAGTCGAACCCGCGACATCCTCTTTACAAGAGAGGCGCTCTACCAACTGAGCTACACCGGCGCGACCGGTCGGCTGCTCACCGCCGGCGCCGCAACATCGTAGAACTTCGCGTCGAGTCAGGCGGCCGCCGGGAGGAACCCGTCGAGGGACCGCCGGATCCCGGCCGCGTCGAGCCCGTGGGCCGCGATGTGGTCGGCCGGGGTGCCGTAGCGGCGCAGCTCCCTGCGAGCGACGCCGAGGGCCAGCAGGCGATGGGGTACGTCGCGCAGCGACTCGGCGACGACGTGCGCCGACGTGCCGGCCAGCCAGGGCTCGACCAGCACCACGTCCGGGGTCCCGAGCGCAGCACGCAGGCCGCGGCCGTCGAAGGGCCGCACCGTGCTGGCGTAGAGCACCGTCACGTCACGTCCCTCGACGGCAGCGAGGACGTCGTCGAGGACCGGACCGAGCGCGATGACCGTTGCGCCCGCCGCCTCGTCGTACGACGTGGAAGCCCGGGCCGGTGTGGGACGAGCTGTTGGTCTGCCCGACCACGCGCACGTAGTGCAACCCGTCGCCGGCGACCGTGGTGCGCAGGATCGTGTCGACCTCGGTCGACGTCGACGGGGCGTGGATGTGCACGCCAGGAAGGGTGTCCATCAGGGCGACGTCGCCCGGCACCTGGTGCGTGCGGCCGGCGGAGGCGGCGTCGAACGAGCCACCGGAGCCGACCAGGACGCCCCCGACGTCCTGGTGGCCGAAGCCGAGCTTCACCTGCTCGAAGGCCCGCTCGACGAGGAACGAGCCGAAGGTGTGCACGATCGGGCGCATCCCGGTGAGGGCCAGGCCGGCGCCGACGTTGACCAGCAGCTGCTCCCGGATCCCGACGTTGATGACCCGGTCGGGGTGGCGTGCCTCCACCTCCCCGAAGAACTGGCCGGAGATCTCGGCGTAGACCAGCGCGACCGACGGGTCGGTCTCGATGAGGTCGCCGGCGGTGTGGGCGAACTGCTCGCGGGGATTCATGACTTCTCCTCGACGTGGGCGACGACAACGTTGGGCTGTCCGACCGGGCGGTGCGAGAGGGCCTTCTCGAGGGCGTCGTGGTCACGCCCGTCGACGGAAACCGTGTGCCAGCCCTCGACCGCGAAACGCTCGGCGATCCGGCCCGGCACGGCGTAGCTGGACGACCGGTTGTCGATCACCACGACCGTCAGCGCGTCCAGGGAGAGGGCGGCGGCCAGCTCCAGCGCCTCGTGGTTGCTGCCCTCGTCGAGCTCCGCGTCACCGACGAGTACGACGACCCGGGAGCCGATGCCCTGGGCGCGGAGGCCCAGTGCCGTGCCCACCGCCAGCGGGAGACCGTGACCGAGCGAGCCCGACGAGATCTCCACTCCGGGGACCAGGTTGCGGTCCGGGTGGAAGCCGAGGGGCGAGTCGAACGTTCCCCAGCCGGACAGCCACGACTCCGGGAAGAACCCACGGTCGGCGAGCACCGCGTAGTAGGCCATCGGCCCATGCCCCTTGGACAGGTAGAACCGGTCCCGCCGCTCGTCACCGATCGTCTCGGGCGACACCTCGAGCACCCGCTCGTAGAGCACCCGGATCACGTCGAGGGTGGAGGTGGCGGCGAACGAGTGCTTCTCGTCGCCGGTCATCAGGCTCATCAGCCGTGGAATCTCGCTCATGCCCCGATGCTCCAACTTGAAGTTGGGTTGAAGTCAAGCAAGGCTGGGTGATGTGACCAGACTGACAGTGGGGCAGCTCGCCGAGCGGGCGGGCGTGGCGACCTCCGCGATCCGGTTCTACGAGTCCCGCGGCCTGATCCGGTCGCGTCGTACGACCGGCAACCAGCGCCGCTACGAGCAGTCCGAGCTGCGCAGGGTCGCGTTCATCCGGACCGCCCAGCGGGTCGGGCTGAGCCTCGACGAGATCGGCGAGGCGCTGGCCACCCTGCCGGAGAACCGGGTGCCGACCAAGGCCGACTGGACCCGCCTGAGCCGCGCCTGGCGACCTCGGCTCGACGAGCAGATCCAGCGCATCGAGCGCCTGCGCGACCAGCTCGACAGCTGCATCGGCTGCGGCTGCCTGAGCCTGCGCAACTGTGCCCTGCGCAACCCTCAGGACGTGATGGCGGCGCGCGGGCCCGGCGCCGTGTTCCTCGAACCGCAGTAGCCTGCGGGTCATGGCCCTGCGGATCGTCGCGAACCGCCCGGATCCGGCGATCGTGACCCTGCCCTGGTCCGCCCCGCTCGAGGAGTGGACCGACGAGCACGTCGTACCGCTGCCGCGAGGGCTCTCGCGCCACGTCGTCCGGATCGTGCGGCTGGGCCAGCGGGTCTACGCCGTCAAGGAGACGACCGAGGAGCTCGCCTTCCGGGAGTACCGCCTGCTGCGCGACCTGCAGCGGATGGGACTTCCGGCGGTGATGGCGCAGGGGGTGGTCACGGGCCGGGTCGACGAGGCCGGCGAGGAGCTGCCGGCCGCGCTGCTCACCCAGCACCTGCAGTTCTCGCTGCCCTACCGCAGCCTCTTCCAGCACGGGCTCACCGCCGACAACCTGCCCTCGCTGATCGACGCGCTGGTGGTGCTCCTGGTCCGGTTGCACCTCGCCGACTTCTACTGGGGCGACGTCTCGCTGTCGAACGTCCTCTTCCGCCGCAGCGCCGGGGGGTTCGCGGCGTACCTCGTCGACGCCGAGACCGGCGAGCTGCGGCCCGAGCTCTCCCGTGGAATGCGGGAGTACGACGTGACCGTCGGCTGCGAGAACGTCTTCGGCGAGCTGCTCGACCTGCAGGCCAGCGAGACCCTGGACGGCGAGGTGCGCGCGCACGAGATCGTCGACCTCGTCCGGGAGCGCTACGAGACCCTGTGGGCGGAGCTCACCGGTGAGGAGGAGTTCGCGGCCGGCGAGATGTGGCGGATCGAGCAGCGGATCGAGCACCTCAACGACCTCGGCTTCGACGTCGAGGAGATCGACATCGTGACCGACTTCGACGGGGACCGGGTACAGATCCAGCCGAAGGTCGTCGAGCTCGGCCATCACCAGCGTGAGCTCCAGGCCCTGACCGGGATGAACGTGGAGGACGGCCAGGCGCGGCGCCTGCTCAACGACCTGGCCGCGTTCACGGCCTACCACGACCTCGGCGGCGAGGACCGGTCGCTGGTCGCCGCCCGGTGGCTGACCGAGATCTACGAGCCGATCATCGCCATGGTGCCGCCCGAGGCGCGCGGGAAGCTCGAGCCGGCCGAGATCTTCCACGAGATCCTCGTCCACCGCTGGCTGCTCTCCGAGCGGGCGGGTCGCGAGATCGACATCTTCGAGGTCGCGCGCGACTACATCGACACCGAGCTCGCCCGCCGGCCCGACGAAGCGGTCGCGGCACCGACCGAGTAAGGCGGTCAGCGGAGCAGGTCGCGCCCGATCACCATCCGCTGGATCTGGTTGGTGCCCTCGAAGATCTGGGTGACCTTGGCGTCCCGGAAGAGCCGCTCGACGGGGTACTCCCGGGTGTAGCCGTTGCCGCCGAGCACCTGGACCGCGTCGGTGGTCACCCGCATCGCGGTGTCGGTCGCGGTCAGCTTGGCGATGCTGGCCTGCCGCGAGAACGGTCGCCCGGCGTCCTTGAGCCGGGCCGCGTGGAGGTACGTCGCCCGCGCCCGCTCGACCCCGGCCCCGAGGTCGGCGAGGAGGAACTGCAGGCCCTGGAACTCCCCGATCGGCTTGCCGAACTGCTCGCGCTCGCGGGCGTAGTCGACCGCGTGGGCCAGCGCCGCCTGGGCGATCCCGGTCGCGACGGCGGCGATGCCGAGCCGGCCGGCATCGAGCGCGGAGAGGGCGACCCGCATGCCGGCACCCTCGTCGCCGATCCGGTGGGAAACGGGGATCCGGGCGTTGTCGAAGATCACCTGGGTGGTGACGTCGCAGGCCAGGCCCATCTTCTTCTCCGGCGCCCCGAAGCTCATGCCCTCGGTGTCGGCGGGGACCACGAACGCGGAGAGCCCGCGCCGGGGGTCGTCGCCGGTGCGGGCGAAGAGGATGTAGTAGTCGGCGCACGAGCCGTTGCTGATCCACTGCTTGGTCCCGGAGACGACGTACTCGTCCCCCTCCTGGCGGGCCCGGGTCCTGATGCCGCTGACGTCGGAGCCGGCCTGCGGCTCGGAGAGGCAGTAGGCGCCGAGCCAGTCCCCGGAGAGCATCTTCGGCAGCCACTCCTCGCGCTGCTCCCGCGTCGCGTTGGCGTCGACGACGGTGGCGGTGAGCGAGTGGACGCTGGTACCGACCGCGACGCTCGGCCAGGCCGTGGCGATCTCCTCGAGCACCTGAAGGTAGACCTCGTAGGGCTGGCCGCCTCCCCCGTGCTCCTCGGCGAACGGCAGGCTCAGCAGTCCCGAGCGCCCGAGCAGGCGGTAGGCCTCGGCCGGGAACTCGGCCCGCTCCTCGAGCTCCGCCGCCTGCGGGGCGAGCTCCTTCTCCGCGATCTCCCGGGTGAGCTGGAGCAGCGCGTCGGCCTCGTCGCTGGGCAGGAGCCGGTCCACATTGGTCGCCACGCCGCCACTCTAGGAGGTCGATCGGGGATGCCCTGGGGGTGATCCCGGATGCGCGCTGCACGTGCTCCGCCGAGGATGAGCCGATGACTCGGAAGATGCGCAGGTTCGTGCTGCTCGCACACATCCTCAGCGCGGTCAGCTGGATCGGCGTGGACCTCGTGATGGGCGTGCTCTCCTTCCGCGGCCTGTCCACCGACGACCCGCAGACGCTGGCCACGGCGTACGGCGGCCTCGCCATGTTCTGTGTCCCGCTGCTGCTGACGCTGGGGCTGCTCACGCTCACGACCGGGGTGGTGCTGGGCCTGGGCACCCGGTTCGGGCTGGTGCGCTACTGGTGGGTGGTCGCGAAGCTGGTCATCACTCTCGCCTTCTGCGTGCTCATCCTGGTCGCCCTGCAACCCACGCTCGCCGACGCCGCGACGCAGACCGCCCTGGTCGACGACACCCTCCCCACGCGGCTCACCGACGTGCGCCGCAACATGATCTTCCCGCCGCTGGTGTCCACCTCGGCGCTGCTGTTCGCGAGCTGGCTCTCGGTCTACAAGCCCTGGGGCGTCACCAGTCGCGGGCGCCGGTTCCTTCGGGTGCGCGGGCCCGAGCGGGAAGGAGGTTCCGTCCTGACCGATGAGCAGGCTCGAACCCCGGAAACCTCAACCCACCGCGCTCAACGAACCTCCTAGGCTGCGGCCATGGCCCTGACCACCCGGCGCCTGACCCGGGACGACTTCGAGCAGTCGATGGCGCTCAGTCCGCGAGGCGTTCGGCGACCTTCCGCCGGGAGCGACACCACCCTCGCCGGAGAGCTTCCCGCGGCCCGGTTATCACGCGTTCGGCACCTTCGATGGCGACCAGCTGGTGGCGCGGGTGGTGACCCGCGAGTACCACTCGTGGTTCGGCGGCAGCGCCGTCCCCACCGGCGGGATCGCCGGCGTCGCGGTAACGGCCGAGCGGCGGGGCGAGAAGCTCCTCGACGAGCTCTTCCGGGTGGTGCTCGAACACGGCCTCCGGGAGCGCGGCGAGGCGGTGTCGACACTCTTCTGCACCGCCCCCGGGATCTACCGCAAGTTCGGCTACGAGCTGCTCTCCTCCTACGACGAGGTCGAGGTCCCCTCGGCAACCCTGGCCCGGATCCGTCCTCCGGCCGGCGTGCGCACCCGCCGGGCCACGCCTGCCGACTTCGACGCGGTCCGCGAGGTCTACGACACCTGGGCGGCCGCCCAGAACGGGCCACTGACGCGTCGCGGGCCGTCGTTCCCCGCCGACGCGAATGCCTTCATCGACGCGTTCACCGGGGTCACGCTCGCGATCGACGAGGCGGGCGAGGTCGTCGGTTTCGCGAGCTGGCAGCGCGGCCAGGGGTACGGCGACTCCTCGAGCCTCGAGGTCTCCGACCTGCTCGCACTGAGCGGCGACGCCTACCGGGCCCTGTGGAGCGTGCTCGGGTCGTTCGGCAGCGTGGTCGGCCAGGTGCGGGTGTGCACCTCGGGTCACGACGTCGCCCGGCTGTCGCTCCCGTCGGCGCACTGGACGGTCAAGGCGCGCGAGCCCTACATGCTGCGGGTCCACGACGTCCCGGGCGCCTTCGCGGCCCGCGACTGGCCGGTGGACGGCGACGTCTCGTTCACGGTGGCGGGCGACCACGTCGGGACGACCAACGGGAGCTGGCACCTGGTCATCGAGCAGGGGAAGGCGACCTGCACGCCGACCGCGGCGGACGACGTCCCGGTCCTCACCCCCGGCGGGCTCGCGCTGGCCTGGGCCGGCGCCCAGACCTGCGCCAACCTCCGCATGGCCGGTCATCTCGCCGGCGGCACCGTGGAGAGCGAGGCGGCACTGGACCGGGTCTTCGCGCCACGCCCGATCCACATCCGTGACTACTTCTGAGTCGAGGCGCAGCGCACGCAGTCCGCGGCAGTTTCCGTCTCCGACGGTGTCCGGGCACTCGTGCTGATGAGCAGCGGTGAGTGATGCACCCGTCTTCGGCGGGACATTTCGTTACCAGCTCACCGCCAGGTCGAGCCACACGGCCTTGTTCGACGCGCGGACGCGGAACGTCATACGAACTGTGGCCTATAGCGCTCGAACCGTCTGACGTCCCGCTGATCTGGCCGCCCGCACATCCCGGCTGAGTGCGCTTCCGCGCGATTCGGACACTTTCAGCCAGGCTCACCCGAAGGTGAGCTCCCGGTAGTCCTGCACCTCGAAGATGCCGTTGGTCTGGAGGACCACCGGCTGCAGCCCGATCGGCCGGCCGTCCCGGTAGGTGACCAGCGTGACCGACGCCTCGCGGCGCGGCTTGCTGCCCACGGCGATGGCGTACGCCGCTCCTCCGGTGGTGCCGGTGGTGAAGCTGTAGCCACGCCGCCCCTCGTCGCCGAGCACCCGCGCCGGCCCGACCTGGACGTGGAGGTGACCGCCGAGGGCGAGGTCGGCGCAGCCGCGCTCGAGCGCCTCGTCGGCGAGGTTGGCGTCGTGGACGAGGATCGTGGCGACGCGCTCGTCGGAGGCACAGGCCGCGTCGGCCAGCCGGCTGCCGACCTCGTCGAAGCTGAGACCGGACTCGTCCCGCCAGCTCCCCAGCCCGCTCGAGCGAGGGTCGTCGACACCGAGGAGCGTGGCGCCGCCCGGCCCCTCGATCACCTCGGCGTCCAGCATCTTCCACCCGAGGTCGTCGAGGTAGTCGGTCACGAAGCTGCCGTGGTCGTGGTTGCCGGCCACGCCGTAGCGGTCGTAGCCCTCGAAGGCGTCGGTCACCGAGTCGAGGCTGAACGCCTCCCAGGACCGGCCGGTCGAGGTGTCGTCGCCGGCGTCGAAGACCGCCGTCGCGCCACCCGCGTCGGCGATCGCCCGGGCCACGCCGTCCATGCCGATGTTGTCGTGGCGGTCGGAGACCAGCGCCACGACGGTGTCACCCTGCTGCGGCTCCCGGAGGTCCAGTCCGGCCGCGGCCCGAGCTGCGGACTCGTAGAAGGCGCGGCTCTTGTCGTAGGTGTCGAGCGCGCTCTCGATCAGCCGTTTTCCGCCTGTGGTGGTCACGTCGGTCCGGACCTCCACGCCAGCGGCCTCCTCGGGCACGCTGATCTCCTCGCCGAGGTAGCCCGCGAGGGTCGTCCACTCGCCCGAGTCGCTGCCGGTGGGTTCCTCATCGGCCCAGGGACTCCAGACGAGGACCCCGATGACCGCCAGGGAGACGCCGATCACGACGCCCGCCCGGCCGTGGTGGTGGGCGAGCTCGCGTCGGCGGGCCGGGCCCACGAGCAGCCAGACGACCACGGGCAGCAGCCCGATCACGGCGCCGCGGACGGCCGCGTCGAACGCCATGTCCTCCAGCGACCGCTGGACCTTCGCGATCTGCCCCTCCGGCTGGCTGGCGATGTAGCCGTAGCGCTGCACCAGCTGCTCGGTGGTGTCGGCGTTGGTCTTGCCCAGGATGATGTCGGCACCGACAAGCGATGGGGACTTGATCCTCAGGTCGGGCAGGACCGGGCCGGTCTGGAGGACGACGTACCCGTCGAGCGTGGGGCGCAGCACCGCGTCATGGCTGGCGAGCACGACCGTGCGGCTGCTGCCGAGGAAGATCGCCAGCCCGGCGGCGAGGGTGACCACCAGCCAGACTGCGGCCAGGGCGAGTCCCCGGAGCAGCCGTCCGCGGTCCATCCTTCAACGGTAGCCGCGCGCGTCAGGCGCGGGCGCGGGCGATCGCGTACAGGGCGACACCGGCGGCGACACCGGCGTTGAGCGACTCCAGCCGACCGGCCATCGGGACCGACACCAGCTGGTCGCAGGTCTCGGACACGAGCCGCGAGAGGCCCTTGCCCTCCGAGCCGACCACGACGACGAGCGGTCCGTCCGCGAGGTCGAGGTCGGGCAGGCTGACCTCGCCATCGGCAGCCAGGCCGACCACCATGCAGCCGGCGTCCTGGTAGGCCTTCAGCTGGCGGACCAGGTTCACCGTCTGGGCGACCGGGACCCTGGCTGCGGCACCGGCGCTGGTCTTCCAGGCCGCTGCCGTCATCCCCGCTGCGCGGCGCTCGGGGATGAGTACGCCGTGCGCCCCGAAGCCGGAGGCGCTGCGGATGACCGCGCCCAGGTTGCGCGGGTCGGTCACCGAGTCGAGGGCCACCACCAGGGGCGGCTCGCCGCGCTCGGCGGCCAGGCCCAGGAGGTCGTCGGGGTGGGCGTACTCGTAGGCGGGGATCCGGGCGGCCAGGCCCTGGTGGACCGCACCGGCGGTCATCCGGTCCAGCTCGCCGCCGGTGACCTCCATCAGGCTCACGCCACGATCGGCGGCCAGGCTGAACGCCTCCCGCAGCCGCCCGTCGCGCTGGGCGCCCTCGGCGACGTAGACCCCGGTCACCGGGATCCCGGCGCGGAGCGCCTCGACCACGGAGTTGCGGCCGGCCACCCACTCGGAGTCACCGGAGCCCGCGCGCTGGCGGGCGCGGGCCGTCCGCGCCTTCTCCTGCTTCTGCCGCTGCTGGTGCGCCTTGTGGTGCGGACGGTCCTTGGCCTTCGGGGTCGGGCCCTTGCCCTCGAGGCCGCGCCGGACGCGGCCGCCCGAGCCCGCGGCCGGCTTCTTGCCGGTCTTGCGGATGGCGCCCTTGCGCTGCGAATTGCCCGCCATCAGATGCTCCACTTCGGGCCGTCGGGGGTGTCCTCGATCTCGATCCCGGCGGCCTTGATCTGGTCGCGGATGGCGTCGGCGCGGCTCCAGTCCTTGTCGGCGCGAGCGCGGTTCCGTTCCTCGAGCAGCCCTCGCACGAGCGAGTCCACGACACCCGTGAGCTTCTCGTCGCCCCCGGTGGCCTCGAAGTCCCTGGGGTTCAGGCCCAGGATGTCGAGCATCACCACGACCTGGCCGAAGCACGTGTCCAGCTCGTCGGACGGACCCTGCGAATGCAGCCGGTTGCCCTCGCGGACGGTGTCGTGCAGGACGGCCACCGCAGCCGGTGTTCCGAGATCGTCGTCCATCGCGTCGGTGAAGGCCTTCGGGAGGGAGGCAGCCCAGCCGGTGACGTCGTCACGTGCCCGGTCGAGAAAGCCCTCGATCCGGCGGAACGCCGTCGCCGCCTCGTCGAGAGCCTCGTAGGAGAACTCGACGTGGGAGCGGTAGTGGGCCGCGACCATGTAGTAGCGCAGCTCGATCCCGCGGACCCGCTCCAGCACGTTCGGGATCAGCAGGGAGTTGCCGAGCGACTTCGACATCTTCTCGCCGGCGGTGGTGATCCAGGCGTTGTGCATCCAGTACGACGCGAACGGGTGGCCGGCCGCGCGGGACTGGGCCTGCTCGTTCTCGTGGTGGGGGAAGCGCAGGTCGACGCCGCCGCCGTGGATGTCGAACGCGGGGCCGAGGTACTTCTCAGCCATCGCCGAGCACTCGATGTGCCAGCCCGGGCGTCCCGGGCCCCACGGCGACGGCCAGGCCGCGGTCTCCGGCTCGGACTCCTTCTTCCAGCCCTTCCACAGCGCGAAGTCGCGGGGGTCGCGCTTGCCTCGCGGATCGGCGTCCTGCGCGGCCTCCATGTCGTCGATCTTCTGGTGGGTCAGCTCGCCGTACGCCGGCCAGGAGCGGACGTCGAAGTAGACGTCACCGGAGCCGTCCTCGGCGGCGTAGGCGTGGCCGCGTGCGACGAGCTCGCCGATCAGCTCGAGCATCTCGGGGACGTGGCCGGTGGCACCGGGCTCGTAGGTCGGCGGTGCGACGTTCAGCGCCTCGTAGGCCTTGTCGAGCTCGCGCTTCATCGCGTAGGCGAGGTTGTACCAGTGCCGGCCCTGCTCGGCCGCCTTGATCAGGATCTTGTCGTCGATGTCGGTGACGTTGCGGATGAACTGCACGTCGTACCCGGACGACGGTGAGCCAGCGGCGAAGCACGTCGAAGTTGACGGCCGACCGCACGTGGCCCACGTGCGGCTCGGACTGCACCGTCAGACCGCAGACGTAGATGCCCGCCTTCCCCTCCTCGAGGGGGACGAAGTCGCGGACTTCGCGGGTCGCGGTGTCGTACAGCCGGAAACTCACGTCGGCAAGTCTAGGGATGGCAGGCGCCGCGTGCCTGCATCGTCGGGTTCTGTTGCTCGTGGGACAGAAGTGGCGTCGGGCGGATATCGTCGTCAGGTGCTCCGAACCATGCTCGCAGGCGTGCTCGCCGCGGCGCTGGTGGCGCCGATCGCGCCCACCGCTCCGGCGACGGCTGCTCCCGCGCCGCGCAGGATCGTCTACGCCGGCTGGTCGAGCGCCTCGGACTTCCGCGCGGGAACCCTGCAGGGGGTCGCGGTGAACCGTGGCGGGCTGGTCGTGGATGCACCCGTTGCCACGCGCAGCTACGCCGGACGTCGGTACGACGTCGCCCGGTGGGTCTCGCCCTGGCGGACGCCGGGCTTCGGCCTCACCGAGCTGATCGCCTCGTGGAACGCCCGCACGCCCGGCAACAGCTGGATCGAGGTGCAGGTTCGGGGCCGGACCGGGGGCGGACGCACGTCCAGCTGGGACGTCCTCGGTCGCTGGGCCGCAGGCGGGAAGTTCATCCGGCGTACCTCCTTGCCGGCCCAGGGCGACGACCTGGCCGGGGTCAACGTCGACACCTGGCAGACCCACACCGGCCTCGCCGGCTGGCAGCTGCGGGTGCTGCTGATGCGTGGCCAGGGCGCACCGAGCCCCCGGGTCGACGGCGTCGGCGCCGTGGCCAGCCGCCTGCCCGACGTCTCGGGCGTTGCCACCTCCAATCCGGGGCCCGGCCCGGGCATCGCACTGCCGGTGCCGCGCTACTCGCAGATGGTGCACCGCGGCCACTACCCA
The DNA here is from genome assembly GCA_963841625.1 of uncultured Actinomycetota bacterium. Lineage (GTDB taxonomy): Bacteria > Actinomycetota > Actinomycetes > Propionibacteriales > Nocardioidaceae > Nocardioides. Next base: position 2,103,769 of record CAWJDH010000009.1, read on the forward strand.
CGGTGGGGCGGCGGCGGTGAGGCCTGGTGCTCGCCGACGTCGACGTCGATGGTCCTCGGCCGCTACGACGCGCTGCCTCCGCCCCGGGCCTACAGCTGGGTGCCCAACGGCCACGTCGCCCCGTGGGTCGACCACGCCGCCCGGACGACGTACGACGCCTCCTACCGCGGTACCGGGAACTGGCCGTTCAACACCGCCTACGCCGCCACCCTGACCCACGACGCCTTCGTCACCCGGCTCCGCAACCTGCGGGAGGCGCGCGCCTTCATCGCGGCGGGCATCCCGCTGGTCGCGTCCATCTCCTTCGGCGCCGGCGAGCTCGACGGCGCGCCGATCTCGTCGAGCAACGGGCACCTGCTGGTCATCGCCGGGTTCACGGCGGCCGGCAACGTCGTGGTCAACGATCCCGCCGCCAGGACGGCGGCCGGCGTGCGCCGTACCTATGACCGCGGGCAGTTCGAGGACGCCTGGATCCCCAGCTCCGGCGGGTTGGTCTACGTGATCCGCGACGAGGCGCACCCGCTGCCCGACCCCGCCCGCCACAGCAACTGGTGATCGCGATAGTCCCTGAATCTCGCGCCCCTGAATCGCTGGAAAGGGGACCCGACATGTCGGGGACTATCCGAGCACCACACGCTCAGACGCCGTAGCCGCCGTCAACATCGAGCTTCTGCCCGGAGATGAACCCGGCCCGGTCCGAGGCGAGGAAGCAGACGGCCTCGGCGACGTCGACGGCGTTGCCGAACCGGCGCAGCGGGATGTTGGCCCGCGCGACGTCGAGCGCTTCCGGCGAGAGGTCGCCGGCGGAGATCAGGCGGGCCGCCATGCCGTCGGTGAGCATGCCCGGCCCGACCGCGTTGGCCCGCACACCGAAGCGCCCCTCCTCGGCGGCGAGGGCGCGGACCAGCGCCTCGACCGCGCCCTTGGGTGCCGACGAGAGGCCGTCGCGCACCGGGTAGCGGGCGGTCGCCGCGGTCGTCACCGCGACGATGCAGCCCTGGGCCTGACGCAGGTGCGGGAGAGCCGGCTGCACGACGTTGAAGAACCCGGCCGCGTCCGCGCCGAGCTGGGCAGCCATCGTCGGTGGGGCGACCTGCGACAGGTGCACCATCGGCACGTGCGGTCCCGCCGCGTGGATGAGCGTGTGCAGGCCGTCGTACTCCTCGACGACGCGGTCGACCACCTCCGCCGCCGCGTCGGCGCCCGTCACGTCCAGCTGGTACGCAGACGCGCGGACTCCCCAACCCCGCGCAGCCGAGACCGCCCCCTCGGCCCCGTCACTGTCGGAGCGGAAGGTGAGCGCGACGTGCGAGCCGCGCTGCGAGAGGAGCCGGGCGATCGACGAGCCCAGGCCGCCGCTGCCCCCGATGATCAGCGCGGCGCCCTTCCTCTCGGAGAAGTCGTCCATCACGCGGGCTCCGCGGTGAAGTCGACCTCGTGGTAGCCGGTCGCCCCGTCGGGGAGCACGCCGCGCTCGACCCCGGTCTGCACCTCGCCGTTCTTGCCGATGGCGCGCACCCTGACCAGGTGGTCACCGGGCTCCACCCGAGTGGTGTGGGCCCACTGCACCCAGGTGTCGTCAGTCGGTCCCGGCGCCACGTCGGCAGCCTGCCAGACCCCGCCGTCGAGGGAGATCTCGACCCCGCGGATGCCGATGTGCTGGTGCCAGGCCACGCCGGCGAACGTCACGTCGCCGCCGCGGACCTCGTCACCGGAGGACGGTACGTCGATCCGGGAGGCGATCTTGACCGGGCCCTGCTCGGCCCAGCCCTTGCCGGTCCAGTAGGCCTGGATCCGGTCGAACCGGGTGACCTCGAGGTCGACGACCCACTTGCACGCCGAGACGTAGCCGTAGAGACCCGGCACGATCGTCCGCACCGGGAAGCCGTGGTCGATCGGGAGCGGCCGGCCGTTCATCGCGAGCGCGAGCATCGCGCCACGATCGTCGGTCAGCGCCGCGAGCGGCGTGCCGCAGTTCCACCCGTCCTCCGAGGTCTGGAGCACGGCGTCGGCGTCTGGGTGCACGCCGGCATCCGCCAGCAGGTCGGCCATCAGGACGCCGCCCCACCAGGCGTTTCCGATGAGGTCGCCACCGACCTGGTTCGAGACACAGTTCAGGGTGATCCAGGCCTCGGTGCGCTGCCGGTCGAGCAGGTCCTGGTAGGTCACCACGACCTCCCGGTCGACCATCCCGTGGATCCGCAGGCTCCACTCGCGAGGCTCGATCGTGGGGGTCACGATCGCGGTGTGGACCAGGTAGAAGTCGTCGTTCCGGGTCTGCCAGGGGGTGATGCCGGGGACCCCCACCGTCGCCGATCGAGGGGTCCGCGCCTCGGTGACCCCGGTGAGCTTCAGCAGCCGCCGGGTCTCCTCCAGCTGTCGCCGCCCACGGCCCACGAGGCGGCCGGCACCGCCGGCGATGATCGCCAGCGCCGACACCGCTCCCGCACGAATGAGGAACGCCCTCCGCGACGCGTCCGCCGTGTCGTCGTCCGGTCTGGCCGACCCTTCGCCCGGCGCCGCGTCCGCGGTCTTCTTCACCCGGAGCGGCTCGGTGAGGACGGAGAGGCACACGAGCCAGGTGACGAACCCGACCGCGACCGGGAAGTAGTTGGCGACCGTGGTGCCGGGACGGAGCGCCACGGCAACCGCCCCCACGGCTCCCAGCAGCCCGAGGACGATCAACGCCCGTGACCACGAGGTCCGCGCCAGGCGGCCCGCGTACGCGAAGAGGACGCCGAGGATCACGAAGATGCCGATCAGCAGGGCGGGCTTGTCCCAGTGGCCCAGCGTGCCGATGGCCCGCTCGGCGACATCACCCGGGGTGTAGCGGATGACCAGCTCGCCGACCACGACGACCGGCGACTCCCGGATGGACATCGCCATCGCGGTCAGATAGCTCGTCGCCAGCCCGGCGAACCCGGCCACGAGGCCGGCGAGCGGCCACGCGCCACGGAACGTCTTCACACGTTCGATTGTCGCTCAGGCATGATCGGCTCGTGCAACACACCCCGCGCCCGCCCCGCGTCGGCATCGGTACCGACGTGCACCGTCTCGTCGACGGAAGCCCGATGTCACTCGCGGGGCTCACCTGGCCCGACGAGCCCCAAGGGCTCGAAGGCCACTCCGACGCCGACGTGGCCGCCCACGCCGCATGTGACGCCCTGCTGTCGGCAGCCGGCCTCGGCGACCTCGGCAGCAACTTCGGTACGTCGGACCCCGAGTGGGCGGACGAGACGGGTGCGACGATGCTGGCCGAGACCGCTCGCCGGGTCCGGGAAGCGGGCTACGAGATCGGCAACGTGGCGATCCAGGTGATCGGCAACCGTCCTCGGCTGGCATCCCGTCGCGCCGAGGCGGAGGCCGTCCTGTCGGGAGCGCTGGGCGCGCCCGTGTCCCTGTCGGCCACCACCACCGACGGGCTGGGGCTCACCGGCCGCGGGGAGGGCATCGCCGCGATCGCCACCGCCGTACTCCTCTGAGGCGACAGTCCGACACGATCGGCATGCCAGGGGACATGGGAAGCCTGCGAATCGTGGCGGACTATCGCTTCGTGGACACCCGCCCCGTCCGGCCGGTTGGACGCCAGAATGTCCGGCGGGAGCAGATCGGAGTTGAGATGAAGACCACCGACGGACTCGAGCTGACCGTGTGTCCTCGCGGCCCCGACGACGCCGCGGTGACCGTGGTGCTGGCGCACTGCTGGACCGCCGACATGGACGACTGGCAGTACCAGGTCCGGGACCTGCTCCACGTCTTCGGGCACGACGTGCGGATCGTGACCTGGGACCACCGCGGCCACGGGTCCTCGGACGCGGCGCCGCTGCGCGACTGCACCATCGAGAACCTCGGGCGCGACATGGCCGATGTCATCGACGCCCACGCCGGCACCGGCCGGCTGGTCATCGCCGGCCATTCCATCGGCGGGATGGCGACGATGGCACTCGCGGAGCAGCGCCCGGACATCCTGGCCCGGACCGCCGGGGTGCTGTTGGTCTCGACCTCCTCCGGCGACCTCGACTCGGTCACGCTGGGGCTGCCCGAGGCCGGCCGGTGGGTCAAGGCCCAGATCCCCCGACTGCTCGCGGTCCGCGCACGGCTGCTCTCCCGCAAGGTGCGCCGGCGGAACCCACGGATCGAGAGCGAGGTCGTGCACCGCTTCCTGTTCGGCCAGCCGATGCGGCTGCGCGACTGCGGCCTGGTGATCGACCAGCTGATCAACTGCCCGCCGGCGACGATGGAGGGCTTCTACCGCGACTTCATGACCCACGACCGGGCCGCGGTACTGGCGGCGTTCGACGGGATCCCGACGCGGGTGCTCGTCGGCGACCGCGACGTCCTCACCCCGGTCGCGCACGCCCGCAGGATCGCTGCCGGCATTGCCACCGCCCGCCTGGTGATCGCTCCGGGAGCAGGGCACATGCTGCCGCTCGAGCGGGACCGGCTGGTTTCGGACGAGCTGGTCGGGCTGGTGACCGCCGCGCTCACCCCCGACCGGGAACGGGAGGCGGTCGCCGCCCCGGCGTGACGGTCACTCGGGCGCCGCCTTGCGGTGACCCACCTGCACGACGCCGTCCACCACGCGAACGTCGTAGACCGGGACCCCGACCTCGGCGTCCTCGAGGCACCGCCCGGTCCGAAGGTCGAAGGCGTGCCGGTGCACCGGCGACCCCACGAACCGCACCCCGCCCCGGCTCCCGACGATCCCCCGGGCGACGCACGACGTCCTCTCGAACGGATCGTGGTTGCCGAGCGCATGGACCTCGTCGTCGGGGGTACGAAAAAGCGCGACCGCCTGGCCATGGACCAGTGCGGTCGCGCCACGTTCGGCCTCCAGGTCATCCAGCCGGCAGACCGGCTGCCACTCCTGGTCGGCCCCGTCGCGACTCACGCGGCCACCCTCGTCGCCGTTGGTTTCCGGCAGTCGCGCCGTGTGTAACGCCGGTGTCACGGAACCCGCTTCGGCTAGGTTTCGATCGTGTCCGCCGCCGTCGTCATCCTCGCCGCCGGCACCGGCTCACGGGTCGGCGCGGAGGTCAACAAGGTGCTGCTCCCGCTCGCCGGTCGCCCGGTGCTGGTCTGGTCGGTGTCCGCCGCGCTCGCGGTCTCAGACGTCCGGCGGGTGCTGGTCGTCGTCCGTCCCGGGGAGCAGGACGCCGTGGCGGACGCGGTGTCGCCGTACCTGGGAGACGCCGAGGTCGGGGTGGTCGAGGGTGGCGTGACCCGGCACGGCTCGGAGTGGGCGGCGCTCCGGGCGCTCACCCCGGAGATCGAGTCCGGCGCGGTCGACGTGGTCGCGATCCACGACGGTGCTCGCCCGATGGCCGGGGCCGAGCTGTTCGCCGCCACGATCGGGGCCGCGCGGGACCACGGCGGCGCGCTGCCCGTCGTACCCCTCGCCCAGGTCGTCCGCTCCGACGGCGGGCCGGTGCCGCGCGACCTGGTCGCGGTGCAGACCCCGCAGGCGTTCCGGGCCGACGCCCTGCTGGCGGCCTACCGGGCGGCCGATGCGGACGGCTTCGAGGGGACCGACACCGCCAGCTGCCTGGAGAGGTACGGCGACCTGCGGATCGCGGCCGTTCCCTCGACGTCCGGCAACCTCAAGATCACGTTCCCGGAGGACGTCAGCCTCGCCGCCCGCCTCCCTCGGTGAGCGCCTCGAGGAGTCGTACGTCGTCCTCCGACGACACCCGCCCCGCGCTGGCCGGGGCCTCGACGAACTCGACCCGGTGGTCGGACCTGAGCGCCTCGACCAGGGCCGCGAAGTCGGCCACCGAGTGCTGCTCCATGGAGGGAACGGCGGTGGCGGGCAGCACGATGGGGGACGCGACCGACCAGAGGGTGGAGCGGTCGACGGTGTCGCCGACGATCCCGCCGGCGACCTCCTTCACGGTGTCCGTGACGGGGCGCACCCCCACGACGACGCAGTCCCCCTCGACCGCCCGCCCGACGCAGTCGACCAGGAAGGCCGGCGGCGTCATCGGGCACAGGGAGTCGTGGAGGACGAACGGGTCGTCGGTGTCGGCCACCACGGACCACTCGGTGGCCAGGTCGACCTGGGTGACGCGGGCCTCGTCGAGCGCCCAGGACGCGCAGGCGACCAGCGCCTCACCGTGGATGAGCGTGAACGGGAGGGACCCCCGGTCGACCTCGATCACCGCACCCAGGGCGCGGTGATCGAGCGTCGGGATGTCGTTCAGGAAGCGAGGACTTCGTCGAGGATGGCCTCGGCCTTGTCCTCGTTGGTGTGCTCGGCCAGCGCCAGCTCGGAGACCAGGATCTGGCGCGCCTTGGCGAGCATCCGCTTCTCGCCGGCGGAGAGCCCGCGGTCACGCTCACGGCGCCACAGGTCGCGGACGACCTCGGACACCTTCATGACGTCGCCGCTGTGCAGCTTCTCGAGGTTCGCCTTGTAGCGGCGCGACCAGTTGGTCGGCTCCTCGACGTGCTCGGCACGCAGGACGTCGAACACACGGTCGAGTCCGTCCTTGTCGACCACGTCGCGGACCCCGACCAGATCGAGGTTGCAGGCGGGGACCCTCACGACGAGGTCCTGCTGGGCGACAATGCGGAGAACGAGGTACTGCCGGTCCTCCCCCTTGATCTTGCGAGTCTCGATGTCCTCGATGACTGCGGCCCCGTGATTTGGATAAACAACCGTTTCGCCGACGGTAAAGGTCATGTGTGAAGTACCCCTTCCTAGGTGACTAGTCTAACACGGCCAGCGACCCCCTCCTTCATCGTTTGTGCAGGTCAGAGGCCGAATCCGGGCTTGACAGAACCGGGGGTCGTGTGGTGGGAGCCCGTGATTTGCCGACATTCGGCCCACCCGGAGCCCGGGTGGTCGATACTTCGAGCATGTTGTCGAGGAGGCGTGCGCGGAGGAAGCAGGCGGCCATGGCCGCTGCCACCAGTTCGGAGTCGCCGCCGCCGGACGCCGCCCCAGCTCCCCCCGCGAGCGAGCCCACTCCGGAGCCCGCGACCGGACCGGCCGCCACGCCCACGCCGGCGCCGGCCCCGGCCAGGGCGCGGACCAGGCGGACCTGGCGCCAGGCCGGCCCGTTGCTGGTGCTGCAGGCGGCTCACCCCAAACAGGCGTTCCTGACCGCCGCCGGGGTCGCCGCTGCCGCGGCCCTGGCCGGCCGCCCCACCCGCGAGCTGGGCCTCGTCTTCGTGACGGTCCTGGTCGGTCAGGCGATCGTCGGCTGGCACAACGACCTGGTGGACCGCACCCGGGACGCCGCCAACGAGGTGCCGGGGAAGCCAGTCGCCGAAGGGCTGCTCGAGCCGGGCACGGTGTGGTTCGCGATCGCGTGCGCCACTCTGCTCGTCGTACCTCTCTCGATCGCCAACGGGGTCGCCGCGGGCATCGCCTACCTCCTCGCCGTCGCCGTCTCCCTGGTCGGCAATCTCACATTCCGCAAGGGCTGGCTGTCGTGGCTGCCGTGGGCCGTCTCCTACGGCCTCTACCCCGCCTTCCTGTCCTACGGCGGGTGGGGCGGTGCCACGGAGGGGAACCCGCCCGAGATCTCGATCACCGTGCTGGCCGCGCTGCTGGGCGTCTGCGTCCACTTCCTGAAGGCGCTCCCGGGGCTCGTCGCGGACAACCGGGACGGCTACCGGCACCTGCCGCTGCGGGTCGCGCTGCGGACCGGGGCACCGCGACTTCTGTGGATCTCGATCGTGCTCACCGTCGTCGTCGTCGCCGCGTTGCTCTACGCCGGGAGCGTGGTCGGGCTGGCGCAGTGAACGGCCGGAGAGGCCGCTAGGCTGCGCCCCATGCCTCTGCGACGCACCCTTGCGCTGGCGACCTGTGTCCTCGCCGTTTGCGCGCCCGTGCTCACGTCCTGCGGATTCGACTACGCGACCGACCGCATCTACACCCCCGCCACGGGCGTCAACAACCGTGAGGGGTCCGTCGACGTGCTGGGTGCGGTCATCGTCTCCGCCGAGGAGGGTTCGGGCACCTTCATCGCCTCCTTCGCCAACAACAGCACCGAGGAGGCCGCGACCGTCGAGGCCCTCGAGGGGACCGACCCGGGGCAGCTCACCGCCGACGACTTCTCCCCCGTCGAGGTGCCGCCCGGCGGCCTGGTCAACCTCGCCGACGAGGACGGGATCCAGGTGACCGGCGAGGTCGCTGCCGGCGAGTTCCTCGCGGTGTCGATCCAGTTCGGTAACGGCGAACGCGTCCAGCTCGACGTACCGGTGGTCACGAACTGCGGCTACTACGAGGGGCTCGACGGCCCGTCGTCGCCCGACCAGTGCGAGCCCGAGTCCGAGACCCCCGAGCAGTGACCGCCACCCTGATCCTGCTCCGCCACGGCGAGAGCGAGTGGAACGCCCGCAACCTGTTCACCGGCTGGGTCGACGTCGCCCTCAGCGAGAAGGGCGAGCAGGAGGCCGTGAAGAGCGGTGTCGACATGCGTGAGGCGGGGCTCCGCCCCGACGTCGTCCACACCTCCGTGCAGCGGCGGGCGATCAGCACCGCCTGCCTCGCCCTCGACGCCGCGGACCGGCACTGGATCCCGGTCCGCCGGTACTGGCGGCTCAACGAACGTCACTACGGCGCGCTGCAGGGCAAGGACAAGAAGCAGACCCTCGAGCAGTACGGCGAGGAGCAGTTCATGCGCTGGCGCCGCTCGTTCGACGAGCCGCCCCCGCCGCTGGACGACGACGACGAGTTCTCCCAGGTGGGCGACCCCCGCTACGCCGACCTGGGGTCGGAGATGCCGCGCACCGAGTGCCTCAAGGACGTCGTCGACCGGTTCCTCCCCTACTGGGAGTCCGGCATCGTGCCCGACCTGAAGGCGGGGAAGTCGGTCCTGCTGGCCGCCCACGGCAACAGCCTGCGCGCCCTGGTCAAGCACCTCGACCAGATCAGCGACGAGGACATCACCGGCCTCAACATCCCGACCGGGATGCCCCTGGTCTACCGGCTCGACGAGTCCCTGGCGCCGACCGTCGCCGGCGGTGAGTACCTCGACCCCGAGGCCGCCGCCGAAGCGGCCGCCGCCGTCGCCAACCAGGGTCGCTGAGTTGGGCAGGATGGCCCGCTCGAACTGGGCACGATGGCCCCTGCCCGGGCCACTAGGCAGACCAACAGGGGCCACGACGGCCCAACTGAAGGGGCCATTACCCCCAACTCAACGAGTCAGGCGCGGGCCGGGAAGTCTCCGGTGACGGCGTAGACGACGCGGTTGGCGACCGAGACCGCGTGGTCGGCGATCCGCTCGTAGTAGCGCCCCAGCAGGGCCAGGTCGACGGCGGCCTCGACGCCGTGGGTCCAGTTGTTCGAGAGCAGCTCGGTGAAGCTCCGGCGGCGGAGCTGGTCCATGATCTCGTCGGACCGGCCGAGCTCGATCGCCGCCTCGACGTCGCGGCCCTGGATGATCTGGGAGACGCGGGCCACCATGTCCTCCGCGACGTCGCCCATCATGACCATGGTGGGGCGGATCTCCTCGGGCACCGCGACGTGCGGCACCCGGAGACGCGCGATCTTGGCAACGTGCACGGACAGGTCGCCCATCCGTTCCAGCTCGCTGACCATCCGCAGCGCCGAGACCACGACGCGCAGGTCGCCGGCGACCGGTTGCTGGAGCGAGAGGATCGAGAAGGCGGTGTCCTCGACCTTCTCCCGAGCCTTGTCGATGTCGGCGTCGGCACTGATGACCTGTTCGGCGATCTCGGCGTCGCCGGTGAGCAGGGCCTCGGTGGCCAGGCGGACCGCCGTCTCGACGCTGCGGCAGATGCCGGCCAGGTCGGCGAAGACGGAGTCGAGCTGTTCATGGAAGGCTTCACGCATGCCCCGATCGTAGGCAGCACGGATGACAGGCGTGGACGAGGGCGTGAACGACGGGTGAACAGTCGTCCCGCGGCCCCCTCAGCGGCCGAACCCGCGGTGAAGCCCTGCGTACGATTCAAGTGTGGACCCGACCTTGCAGGCGTTCCTCGCGGCGCTCATGGGAGCCGTCGTCACCGGTGGCGCCGTACTCGCCTGGGCCATCAGCGACCGCCAGCAGTCGGTGATGTCCGAGCCCGAGGAGCCGGTGGTTCCGCCTGCCGTGGCGACGGTCCTCTCGGTGCTGCGCAGCAGCGCCGTCGTCGTCGGCGAGGACGACACGGTCCTCAAGGCGTCGGCGCCGGCGTACGCCTTCGGTCTGGTCCGCGGCAACGTCCTGGTCGCCGAGGAGCTGACCGAGCTGGTGCGCCAGGTCCGCCGGGACGGCCAGATCCGCGAGACCGAGCTGCTGCTCTCGCGCACCGACATGCCGGCCCGCCACGTCACCGCCCGGGTCGCGCCCATGGGCGCGCGGCTGGTGCTGGCCCTCATCGAGGACCGCACCCGCGAACGCCGGGTCGAGGCCGTACGACGCGACTTCGTGGCCAACGTCAGCCACGAGCTGAAGACCCCGATCGGCGCCATCCGGCTGCTGGCCGAGGCGGTCCTCGACGCGGCCGACGACCCCGAGGCGGTCAAGCGGTTCGGAGGCCGGATGCTGACCGAGAGCGACCGGCTGACCCGACTGGTCCAGCAGATCATCGAGCTGTCCCGCCTGCAGGGCGACGACCCGCTGGAGGCTCCCGTCCCGGTGTCGGTGGACAAGGTCATCGCCGCGGCAGTGGACACCAGCGCGATCGATGCCGACACCAGCCGGATCTCCCTGGTCACCGGGGGCACGCCGGGACTCGAGGTCTTCGGCAACGCCGAGCAGGTCTCGGCTGCGGTGTCCAACCTCGTGGCCAACGCGGTCGCCTACTCCGGGCAGGACTCCACGGTGCTGGTCTCGGCCAAGCCGAACGACGGCGCGGTCGAGATCTCGGTCGTCGACCAAGGGCATCGGGATCCCGCCCGGAGAGATGGACCGGATCTTCGAGCGCTTCTACCGGATCGACCCGGCCCGGCACCGCTCCACCGGCGGGACCGGCCTGGGCCTCTCGATCGTCAAGCACGTCGCGGCCACCCACGGCGGCGACGTACGCGTGTGGTCGGTCGAGGGGCAGGGATCCACCTTCACCCTGACCCTGCCCCGCCACTACTCCGCCCAGGCACAGGAGACCAGCACGTGACACGGGTACTCGTCGTCGAGGACGAAGAGAGCTACAGCGACGCCCTCGCCTACATGCTGCGCAAGGAGGGCTACGAGGTCGCGCTGGCCGCCACCGGCCCGGACGCGCTCACCGAGTTCGACCGCAACGGGGCGGACGTCGTACTCCTCGACCTGATGCTGCCCGGGCTTCCCGGCACCGAGGTCTGCCGGCAGATCCGGCAGACGTCCAACGTGCCGGTGATCATGGTCAGCGCCAAGGACGACGAGGTCGACAAGGTGGTCGGCCTCGAGCTCGGCGCCGACGACTACGTCACCAAGCCGTACTCCCCGCGGGAGCTCGTCGCCCGGATCCGGGCGGTGCTGCGCCGGGGCGTCGATCCCGACCTGGCGCCGATGACGCTCGAGGCCGGGCCGGTGCGGATGGACGTCGAGCGGCACGTGGTGACCGTCGACGGGAGCGAGCAGCGGCTGCCACTCAAGGAGTTCGAGCTGCTGGAGATGTTCCTGCGCAACCCGGGCCGGGTGCTCACCCGCGGCCAGCTGATCGACCGGGTCTGGGGCTCGGACTACGTCGGCGACACCAAGACCCTCGACGTGCACGTGAAGCGGCTGCGGGCCAAGCTCGAGCCCGATCCGTCCGAGCCGAAGATGCTGGTCACAGTGCGCGGGCTCGGGTACAAACTGGACCTCTGACCGGTTGGCGGGAAGTCGCGCAACGACGTCCGATAACCGCGTGTCCCAGGTGGTGGCCGCTCCCTAGGCTGGATGCATGATCACCCCGCCGTCCCGGACCTGGCTCCCCGTCGCAGCCGTGTCGTGCACCTTGGTGTTCTGGGCCTCGGCGTTCGTGGCGATCCGGCACCTGGCCCACGACTTCTCGCCCGGCGCACTGTCGCTGGGACGACTGGTCGTCGCGACGGCGGCCCTCGCCGTCCTCGCCCTCGGACGCGGTCGCCCGCGGCCCACCCGCCGGGACCTGCTGCCGATCGTGGTGATCGGGGTGCTGTGGTTCGGCGTCTACAACGTCGCCCTCAACGCCGGCGAGGAGCGGGTCGACGCGGGGACGGCCGCGATGCTGATCCAGCTGGCACCGCTGCTGATCGCCACGCTGGCCGCGATGTTCCTGTCCGAGCGGTTCACGGTCTACCTCGGCGTGGGCCTGGCCCTCGGGTTCGGCGGAGTGGCGCTGATCGCGCTCTCGGCCAGCCCGGGTGGCAAGAGCGACGTCGTCGGCGTACTCCTGTGCCTGCTGTCGGCGGCCGTCTACTCGGTCAGCCTGATCCTGCAGAAGCCGCTGGTGGGCCGGATGCCGGCGGTGCACATCACCTGGCTGGCCTGCACGGTCGGCACCCTCGCCTGCCTGCCGTTCGCGGGCTCACTGTTCCGGGAGGCCGCCGCGGCGCCGTTGTCGTCGATCTGGTGGCTGGTCTACCTGGGCGTGTTCCCCACGGCGATCGCGTTCACGACGTACGCCTACGCGCTGCGGCACATGTCGGCCGGCAACCTCGGCGTGACGACGTACCTCGTCCCTCCGATCACGATCGTGCTGGGCGTGATCTTCCTCGGCGAGGCTCCCCCCGCGATGGCGTACGCCGGCGGCGCGCTCGCCCTGGTCGGCGTCGCGGTCGCCCGTCGCAAGCCCCGCTCCTCTGCTCCGGTGGTTGAGGTGCGAGCGCAAGCGAGCCTCGAAACCCGGCCTTGACGGCCCTCGCACCTCAACCTCCGGATTCCAGCCAGCCGCGGAAGGCCTCGAGGTTGCGGGTCGACTCCCCCCGCAGCCGCCGCCACTCCCACTCCTTGCGGATCGAGGAGGCGAAGCCGAGCTCGAGGATCGAGTTGAACGACTCGTCGGCGTAGGACAGCACCGACCCGAGCAGCCGGTCGAGCTCCTCGGGCGTCACGGCGGACAGGGGCAGCCGGCCGTCGAGGTAGATGTCACCGACGGCGTCGAGCGCGAAGGCGACGCCGTACATCTTCAGGTTGCGCTGCAGCAGCCAGCGGTAGACGCCCTCGTGGTTCTCGTCCGGCTTGCGGCACACGAAGGCGTGGATCCCGAGCGCGTGGGGTCCGACGTCGAGGCGAACGGGGGTCTGGAGCTTCTTCTCGCCGGGCAGGGTGATCGAGAAGACGCCGTCGCCCACCTGGTCGTAGTCGATCCCGTTGTCGTCGAGATAGCTCCGGATCGCCTCGGCGGTCACGACACCGCGTCCAGCAGCGACGTGCGGGCCCGGCGGTAGATCTCGAGCGTGCTCTGGGCGGTCCGCTCCCAGGAGAAGAGCCGCGCCTGCTCGACCGCCCCCGCCCGGAGCCGGGACCGCAGGTCGTCGTCGTCCATCACGCGACGCATCGCGTTGGCCCAGTCGCGGGGCTCGTGGCCGTCGACCAGGAGCCCGCTGTGACCGTCGCGGATCACCGTGGTCAGCCCGCCCACGGCGGCCCCGATGACGGGGGTGCCGGTGGCCTGCGCCTCGGCGGCGACCAGGCCGAACGACTCGTTGTAGGACGGTACGGCGACCAGGGTGGCGGCCGTGCACCAGCGGGCCAGCTCGGCCTGGGCGACCGGCGGCACGAACCGTACGACGTCGTCGACCCCGAGCTCGGCGGCCAGCTGGGCGAGGGACTCGGGGTGCTCGAGGCCGGTGCCCGACGGGCCGCCGACCACGGGCACCACCAGCCGGGAGCGCAGCGAGGGGGTCTCCTCGAGCAGGACGGCCACCGCCCGCAGCAGCACGTCGGGCGCCTTCAGCGGCTGGATGCGGCCCGCGAACATCAGCACATGGGCGTCGGCGGGCAGGCCGAGCGAGCGACGGGCCTCCCGCTCGTCACCCGGCCGGAAGACGGCCAGGTCCACGCCGGGGTGGACCACCTCAACTCGGCCGGGGTCGGCGTCGTAGAGGTTGATCAGCTGCTTGGCCTCGATGTCGGTGTTGGCGATCAGCATGTCGGCGGCCTCGACCACCTGCTGCTCGCCGATGATCCGGGCCGCGGGCTCGGGGGTGTCGCCGATGGCGAGCGCGTCGTTCTTCACCCGGGCCATGGTGTGCATCGAGTGGACGAGCGGGACGCCCCAGCGGTCGCGGGCCAGCGCCCCGACCTGGCCGGAGAGCCAGTAGTGGGAGTGCACCGCGTCGTAGTGGCCGACCGGCTGGGCCGCCTCGGACCGGAGCACCTCGCGGGCGAACACGCACAGCTGGCCGGGCAGCTCGCCCTTGGTGAGGCCCTCGAAGGGACCCGCATGGATGTGGCGGACCCGGACGCCGTCGGCGGCCTCGACGACCGGCGGCAGGGCGGAGGAGGTGGCCCGGGTGAAGATGTCGACCTCGATGCCCTGGGCGGCCAGGCGCCGCGCCAGCTCGATGACGTAGACGTTCATGCCGCCCGCGTCACCGGTCCCGGGCTGGTCGAGCGGGGAGGTGTGCAGGCTGATCATGGCCAGGCGGTCGATCGCCCGGTCCGAGATCGCCCGGTCGGACAGAACTGGGTTCACCTTCACACCTCCGGGTCGGGTCCACCTGACGCAACCCGGGGCCAGTCTCCCGCATTCCCGGAGCCCGGAGGACGCCCTCCGGCGGTGGGTCAGCGGGCGTGCGCTCCGGCGTGCCGCCTCGGCGGTCGCTCGTCACCGCCCCCGGACTGGCGGAGGGCCAGCAGGGAGACGCCCCCGACCAGGACGCCGACCACCGCGTCGATGACGACGGGGTCCCCTGCGGCGTGGATCACCTCCACCACCGACCAGACGAGGAGCGGGAAGGCGATGCCGACGATCACCTGCAGCCAGAGCGCGCCCTTGCTGACCAGGGTCGTGCCGAGCCCGAAGAGCGCGACGAACAGCAGCACCAGGCCGGTCCAGTACAGCAGGTCGCCCGGCTCACCGCCGAGCACCCACCGCACGACCCAGCAGGCACCCCCGAGCAGTCCACAGACACGAGCGAGAGCGTGCAGGTTCATGGTTCTCCAACTTTTCGAAGACCGGTCGATCAACAGGTCAGTCTGCCACCGGTGCGCCGCCACCACTCATCGGTGTGCAGAATCTGGGCATGGACGACACACGCCTCGCCGTCGTGACCGGTGCCAGCAGCGGGATCGGTGCGGCGACCGCCCGGGCCCTCGCCGAGGAGGGGTACGACGTCGTCTGCGCGGCGCGTCGTACCGACCGGATCGAGGCGTTGGCCGCGGAGATCGGAGGCCGCGCGATTGCCTGCGACGTGACCGACGCAGCCTCAGTCCGCGAACTGGCCGAAGCCGTCGGCCGGTCACTGCACCTCCTGGTCAACAACGCCGGTGGCGCCTTCGGATCCGACCCGGTGGAGACCGCGGACCCGGCGCACTGGCGGGCCATGTACGACGTGAACGTGATCGGCGTCCTGCAGGTCACGCAGGCCCTGCTCCCCGCGCTCCGCGCGAGTGGGGACGGCCTGATCGTCAACGTCGGCTCGACCGCGGGGCGGATCGCCTACGAAGGCGGCGGGGGCTACACCGCCGCCAAGCACGGCACCCAGGTCCTCACCGAGACCCTCCGCCTCGAGCTGTGCGGCGAGCCGATCCGGGTCACCGAGATCGCCCCCGGCATGGTCCGCACCGACGAGTTCTCGCTGGTTCGCTTCGGTGGTGACACCGAGAAGGCGGATGCCGTGTACGCCGGCGTACCCGACCCGCTCGTCGCCGAGGACATCGCGGACGCCATCGCCTGGGTCGCCACCCGGCCGAGCCACGTCAACGTCGACGAGCTGGTGATCCGCCCACGGGCACAGGCCGCCCAGCACAAGGTGCACCGCGTCTGAGGGCGCACGCCGCAAGTGGCAGACTGCCCGCGTGCAGACCATCGGACTCGTGGGCGGGATGAGCTGGGAGAGCAGCGCGGTCTACTACCGCGACCTCAACCTCGGCGTGCAGCAGCGGCTCGGCGGGCTGTCCTCGCCGAAGCTGGTGCTCAGCACGGTGGACTTCGCCGAGCTCACCGACCTCGAGGACGCCGAGCGCTGGCAGCAGATCGGTGAGCTGCTCGCCGAGGCCGGCCGCGGCGTGGAGCGTGCCGGGGCCGACTTCCTGCTGCTCTGCACCACCACGTTCCACAAGGTGGCTGACCAGGTGGAGGCCGCCGTCGGGATCCCGCTGGTGCACCTCGCCGATGTCGTCGCGAAGGCGTGCGTCGACCAGGGCGTGACCAGGGTCGGGTTCATCGGCACCAAGGTCGCCATGGAGGACCGGTTCTTCATCGACCGCCTGGCCTCGCACGGGGTGGAGGCCATCGTGCCGGCCGAGGAGCACCATGAGTGGCTCAACGCGGCGATCTACGAGGAGCTCGTGCACGGCCACGTCCTCCCCCGCACCCGCCGCCGAGTGGTCGAGATCGTCGAGGAGCTCTGGGACGCCGGCGCGGGCGGCGTACTCCTCGGCTGCACCGAGCTGGAGCTGCTCATCAAGCAGCCCGACGTCGACATCCCGGTCTTCCCGTGCACCACGCTGCACGTCGAGGCCGCGCTCGACCGCGCCCTCTCCTGACCGGTTCCATCTCGCCCTGCAGGGTCGCGCGCCAGGTCGGCTGGCAGTTGGGGTGTTGGAACGAGGGCTCAGGCGGGGATCGCGCGTCACGAGGCACGAACTGCCAGCCGAGATGACCGGATCCGCACCACGTCGGCGAGGATCGCGTGCACCAGCTCGGGACGGTGCATCACGTCCTCCCACAAGAAGCGCACGACCAGCCAGTCGAGGCGGCTGAACGAGGTGTAGCGGCGTACGTCGTAGCGGAACGCCTCACGCGTCGCGTGGAACTCCCACGACTCCGCCTCGATCGCGATCCGGAGGCGCTCGTCCGCCAGGTCGGCGTGCCCGACGGTGCCGATCGGGGTCTGCGGCTCCACGTGCAGACCAGGAACGCCGAGCGCGATCGCCCGGAGGGAGGACTCGAAGGGGTTGGCGGCCCGCCCGTCGGCGGCTCGCGCCACCTTGATTGCCGAAGATCGCCCGGTCCGCGGCGAGGCTTGAGCCGCAGCGACCAGCTGGGGCTTCGTGAGGTCGCCGGCACGCAGTGCCGAGTCAGCCACCGAGAGCCCATCCGGGAATGGCAGCCAGCGGGCACAGTCCACGACGGTCCTCAGCTTGCTGGTCACCCCGTCGACCACGTCGTCAGCACCCAGGTTCGCCCAGCGCACGTCGGCCTCGACACCACGCTTGGGCAGGCTGCGGTGCCGAGCGAGAGTCACGGAAGGGCGATTCGGCGGCATCCGCACCTTCCAGCCCCAGTGCAGCGCAGCGCTCAGAAGCGAGACCGTCCCGCCGAGGGCACGAGCCGCGACCAGCGCATCGTCGGCGTCCGGAAGGGCGTACGACCCAGCCTTCAGCTTGACGACGCTCCGGTCCTGCACCGCGCGACGCAGCGCCGCCCGGGACGAGAGGGAGACCACCTCACAGGTGGTGCCCAGCCCACCGAGTCTGGTGAGCGCCTGCACTGCGTCCACGACCCCACCATGCCCCGAAGCGGGCCAGACTCGCGGAGGTCATCCACAGGCCCGAACGGAACCGGGAACTATCGAGATCGGTCGAGGAGGAGCTCGGCCAGACGGCGCAGCTCGGGGGTGAGGTGGTGCTCGGGCACGGTGGCCCGGGTGCCGCCGACGTCGAAGACGTAGGAGTACATGTCCGGGTGCGGAAGCCCGGCCGCCACGGCGGCCAGGTCGATCCGGCCCACGAGCCCGCGCACCTCGGCGACCACGTCGTCATCCGGCCCGTCGAGGTCGACCTGGCCCTCGACGGTCGAGCCGACGAATCCGCCCGAGCGGCGCACGGCCACCACGCCGGCCGGGGTGGAGCCGGCCGGTTCGACGGGTGCGGAGGGTGGCCGCCCGGGAGAGACCCCGACCCCGGACCACGCGGCGGAGACCGCGTCGGCGTGGTCACCCGCTGCGGAGACGGTCGCGGCCGCGAAGCCGGCGAAGTCGGTGTCGGGGCCGACCGCGCCGCTGGTGAGGGCGGCGTACCAGATCGCGCCGGCACCGGCCCAGGTGTTGCCACCGATGGAGGTGGCGGCCAGCTGGAAGGCCCGGTTGGGGATGCCGGAGTTGAGGTGGACGCCGCCGTTGTCGTCGGGGGTCTCGACGTAGTCGTCCAGGTGGCCCACCTGCGGGTCCCGGCCGAGCACGGGGTCGTCGTAGGCCGTCCCCGGCGCAGCCATGTCGCGCAGGGCGCGGGCCCTCACGCCGGGCAGGAACAGGCCCTCGCCGATCAGCCAGTCGGCCTGCGCCGGGGTCTGGGCGAGCAGGCGCTGCTTGAGGCAGGCGGCGAAGACATCGGCGACCGACTCGTTCAGCGCCCCCGGCTGGCCCTGGTAGACGAGCCCCGCGGTGTGCTGGACGACGCCGTGCGCGAACTCGTGGCCGAGCACGTCCACCGGCTTGGTGAACCGGCCGAAGACGCGCCCGTCGCCGTCGCCGAACACCAGCTGGGTCCCGTCCCAGAAGGCGTTGACGTAGTCCTGGCCGTAGTGCACGGTCGCGATCACGGGTGCGCCGGCGTCGTCGAACGAGGCGCGGCCATAGATCTCGGCGAACAGCGCGAGCGTGCCCGCGACGCCGTGGGCCGCCTCGTCGACCGCCTCGTCACCGCTCTCGGGCTGACCGGTCGACCGGACCGGCCTGCCGGGCAGGGTCGTCCCGTGCTCGGCGGTGTGGATCGTCCAGGCTGCGCCGGCCCGCACCCCGGCCACCGGTTGCGCCGGCATCGCCGTGCGCCGGGCACGGAAGCCGTCGTCGAGGGTGAGCGCGGCCGTGCAGCCGGCCGCGGCCTCCGGAGCGGTGTCCGCGATCCGGCGGAGGAGGTACGGCGGGACGAAGCCGCACCTCGCCCGGCTGAGCATCGACGTCATGGTCCCTGCCTACCGGCCACCACCGACACGAGCAAGGTGTGCAGGTCAAGCGCGGGCCGGCGCGAAGTCACGGCTCCTCGACCGGCGCGAACAGGTCGAGCTCGGGGTCCGGAAGCGGCGGCACGGTCACCTCGAAGGCGTGAGCGGACCTGCCCGCGCCGAGGCCCGGTCCGGGCTCGGGCTCGCGGCCCTCCTTGAACGCCAGTGCGGCCGCGTTGGCCAGCCGGTCGGCCCGTTCGTTGAGCTCGTGCCCGCTGTGCCCCTTGACCCACTCGAACCGGACCCGGTCCCGACGCCCCTCCATGGCCCGGTCGAGCGCCTTCATGATCTCCAGGTTGGCGACCGGCTTCCCGTCGCCCTTCTTCCAGCCGCGGCGCTTCCAGCGGGGCAGCCACTCCCGGATGGCCTTGATGGCGTAGGTCGAGTCGCAGTAGACGAGCAGGTCGTCCTCGAGCCCTGCGGTCTGCTCCAGCAGGTCGAGCACGGCGGTGAGCTCGCCCATGTTGTTGGTGCCATGGGCCCAGCCGCCGCTGGCCCAGCAGCCGTCGTCGACGTACCACGCCCAGCCGGAGGGGCCGGGGTTGCCGAGGGCGGATCCGTCGGCCGCCGCGACCAGCGTCATGCCCGGTCCGGCGGAAAGCCGCCGGTCGCCACGGGGCCCCACGACTCGACGGTGACCCGGATCAACGACTTCTCCTGGCGGCGCATGGCCGCGCGGTACTCCTCCCAGTCGTCGTGCTCACCGGAGATGCACCGGAAGTACTCCACCAGCCCGTCCTCGGCCTCCTGCGACGGCATGTCGAGAACCTCGGCGGTCCCGTCGACCTGCACCCACGGCCCGTCGAAGTCGTCGCTCATGACGAGCACGGTCGCGGCCGGGTTGCGTCGCAGGTTGCGGGCCTTCGCCCGGGCCGGGTACGTCGAGATCACCAGCCGGCCCGCATCGTCGACGCCGCCGGTCACGGGAGACACCTGCGGCCGCCCGTCCTCCCGGGTGGTGATCAGCGCATAGCGGTGCCGAACGCGGGCGAAGTCGAGCAGCTCGTCGCGGTCGACCGTGGTGTTCGTCGCGATGGAGGCCATGGCCCCCACCCTAGGCATCGGGGAATGGGTGGATGGGCAGCGGCTCCGTAGACTTGCCCGCTGGTCCCCACCCACCGAAAGTGACGACGTACTGCCATGCCCACCCGCACAGACCTCCGCAACGTCGCGATCGTCGCGCACGTCGACCACGGCAAGACCACGCTGGTCGACGCGATGCTCCGCCAGGGCGGTGCGTTCACCGAGCACCAGGCCGAGGGCGTGGGCGAGCGGATCATGGACTCCGGTGACCTCGAGCGCGAGAAGGGCATCACGATCCTCGCCAAGAACACCGCGATCCACTACGCCGGTCCGTCGGCCGAAGGCAAGCCGATGACGATCAACATCATCGACACCCCGGGCCACGCCGACTTCGGTGGCGAGGTCGAGCGCGGGCTCTCGATGGTCGACGGCATCGTGCTGCTGGTCGACGCCTCCGAGGGGCCGCTCCCCCAGACCCGGTTCGTGCTGCGCAAGGCGCTCAACGCCGACATGCCGGTCGTGCTGGTCGTCAACAAGGTCGACCGCGGCGACGCCCGGATCGCCGAGGTGGTCGACGAGACCTACGAGCTCTTCATGGACCTCCTCGACGAGCACCACAGCCAGGACGCCCTCGACTTCCCCGTGGTCTACGCCTCCGCGAAGGCCGGCCGCGCCTCGCTGGAGGTGCCCGAGAACGCCGGCCTGCCCGACTCCCCCGACCTCGAGCCGCTGTTCCGCACCATCCTCGAGACCATCCCCGCGCCCGTGTACGACGAGGGCGCGCCGCTGCAGGCTCACGTCACCAACCTCGACGCCAGCCCGTTCCTCGGCCGGCTCGCGCTGCTCCGGGTCCACCAGGGCACCCTGCGCAAGGGCCAGACCGTGGCCTGGATCAAGCGCGACGGCACGATCAAGAACGTCCGGGTGACGGAGCTGCTCGTCACCGAGGGCCTCGAGCGCAAGCCCGGCGAGTCCGCCGGACCTGGCGAGATCGTCGCCGTCGCCGGCATCCCCGAGATCACGATCGGCGAGACCCTGGCGGACGCCGAGGACCCGAAGCCGCTGCCGCTCATCCACGTCGACGAGCCGGCGATCTCGATGACCATCGGCACCAACACCTCGCCGCTGGTCGGCCGGGTGAAGGGTTCCAAGGTCACCGCGCGCCTGGTGAAGGACCGCCTCGACAGCGAGCTGGTCGGCAACGTGTCGCTGCGGATCCTGCCGACCGACCGTCCCGACGCGTGGGAGGTCCAGGGCCGCGGTGAGCTGGCGCTGGCGATCCTGGTCGAGCAGATGCGCCGCGAGGGCTTCGAGCTGACCGTCGGCAAGCCGCAGGTGGTCACGAGGGAGGTCGACGGCAAGGTGCACGAGCCGGTCGAGCGACTCACCATCGACGCTCCGGAGGAGCACCTCGGCGCCATCACCGAGCTGCTCGCGACCCGCAAGGGCCGGATGGAGCAGATGACCAACCACGGGACCGGCTGGGTGCGGATGGAGTTCCTGGTGCCGGCGCGCGGCCTGATCGGGTTCCGCACCGAGTTCCTCACCGAGACCCGCGGCACCGGCATCGCCCACCACGTCTTCGAGAAGTACGAGCCGTGGGCCGGCGAGATCCGGTCCCGCAACTCGGGCTCGCTGGTGGCCGACCGCAAGGGTGCGGCGACGGCGTACGCCATGACCAACCTGCAGGAGCGCGGGATCATGTTCGTCGAGCCGGCGACCGAGGTCTACGAGGGCATGATCGTGGGCGAGAACTCCCGCGCCGACGACATGGACGTCAACATCACCAAGGAGAAGCAGCAGACCAACATCCGGTCCGCCACCTCCGACAACTTCGAGAAGCTGGTCCCGCCGCGCAGGCTGAGCCTCGAGCAGTGCCTGGAGTTCTGTCGGGAGGACGAGTGCGTCGAGGTCACGCCGGAGACGGTGCGGATCCGCAAGGTGCGTCGCTGGACGCCAACGAGCGCGCCAAGATCGCGAGCCGAGCGCGCAAGTCGAGGTAGCGGCTCGCGTCAGAAGGCCGGCCGGCCGCGCTGGGCGGCGGCCAGGATGCCGAGGCCGGACAACGCCACCACGAGCAGCAGCGGCGTCCCTGACCCGATGAACTCGGGCAGGTACGGCGCGATCGGCAGCAGGATGACGTGCACCAGCAGGAGCGCGGGGATCCACCGCGGGGTGGCGTGGGCGCGGAGCAGCGCAAGGGCGAGCAACAGCTCGCCGAACACGATGGTGGCGATCCAGACGTAGAGGAACCCGGTCAGCCCGATGTCGTGGGTCACGTCCAGCGTGGTCGCATCGGGAATCGCGTCGTTCATCACCAACGCCCGGACGAACATCAGCAGCATCGCGAAGCCGGCGGTCCCGGCGGCGCTGGCGGTGAAGATTCCGACCGCAACCAGGCCGAACCTGGCGCCACGCACATGGAACAGCGTCAGGATCGACGGCATGCCCAGGGTCAGCATCACCGCCGCGACGAAGTAGAGGACGGCCACCGCCAGCCAGACGCCACCTTGCGCCTTGGCCATCTGCACGGTCGTCGCCGCTTCGGCGTACGACGGCAGGAGCAGCGACCCGACCGACAGCGCGGTCGCACCGAGCACAAGCGAGGCTGCGGAGTATGGAACCCAGTCGAAGCGCATGGGTGATCAGACCCTCCCCTCCCACGGGCCGGTCGAGGCGTTGCCGTGACCCTGCCCCAGAGCAGCGAGTCTAGGCGCGTCTCGTCGCCGCCGGGCCGGCTGAGCCCGGAGCAGTGCCTGGGGGCACGCGACCCGCTAGATGGGGATGGCGACCTTGGAGGCGTTCTGGTTGGCCGTGATGCCGACGCCGCACAGCGCGACCGTGATCAGCAGGGCGGTCATCGGCTGGAGCTCGTCCGGCAGGAAAGAGGCCAGCGGGAACAGCGCCACGTGCAGAAGAAGCACCGCCGGGATCCAGCGCGCGATGTTGCCGGCTCGCAGCAGCGCGATCGCGAGCAGCAGCTCGCCGAGGTAGAACGCCCCGATCCAGCCGAACAGGAAGGCGGTGAGCCCGGGCTCCGCGCTCGCCTGGTCGATCGCACCACTCCTGATGGCGCCGTTGACCGCCAGCGCCCGGAAGAAGACGAGCAGCATCGAGAACCCGGCGAGGCCGATGGCACCGATGGTGAACACCCCGATCGCCAGGAGCCCGAACTTGGTCGTGCGTACCCGGAAGAGCGTCAGGATCGACGGCATGCCGAAGGTCAACGCCACCGCGGCGAGGAAGTAGAGGATGGCGACGGCTATCCAGCGGCCACCTTCTGTCTCGGCCATCTGCAGCGTGGTCGCCGCGTTGTCGCCCGAGGGGAGGATCAGCGCGCCGACCGAGAGCGCGGTCGCACCGAGCACGAGGGCGGCCGCGGAGTACGGGACCCAGTCGATGCGCATGTGATTACGGACCCTTCCTGGCCTGTTGAAAGGGTTGCCCTGCTGCTGACCCAGACGGAGCGAGTTTAGGGCGAGTGAGGCCCCGGCATCCGGCGAATGGATCAGATGAGCCAGCGGCCGAGCAAAGTTCCGTGCTCCTCGAGCAGCGTCTTGAGCCGGAGGGGCACATCGATCGGGGGTCCGTCGGTCACCCGAGGGTGCAGGCCCGAGACCAGGCGGGGTACGACGGTGGCGTCGAGCTCGTCGACCACACCCTGGTCGAGCAGGTCCCGCAGCAGGTGGGGACCGCCCTCGCAGAGGATGTGGTTGAACCCGCGCTCCTCGAGGCGCTTGCCGCAACGCGCGCAGATCGACCCGGTGCGACCCGAGAAGGAGCACGTCACCTGGCGGCAGCAGCTCGCGGGCCTCGGCCAGCTCGGGTGCGTGCTGGCAGGTGGCGAGGATGACCCGGCCCGGATCCACTCCGCGCAGCTTCTCCGGCACCCGGCCCGAGCGGCTGACCACGACCAGTGGCCGGTCGGCCGGCCGGTAGCCCTCGATCCGTGCCGTGCCGGCGCCGACGACCACCACGTCGGCGAGCTCGCGCAGCAGCTCGAAGACCCGGCGGTCGACGTGATTGCTGATCGCGCCGCTCCGCCCGCTCTCGCCGGTCACGGCACCGTCCAGGGTCGAGACCATGTTGACCCGGAGCCACGGCGTCGACGGGACGGCGTACAGGGCCTCGAGGTCGCGCTTGCCGACCGTCCCGTCCTGGCCCTGGCGGGCGGTGTCACCGATCAGCACGCGCATGGCGTCAGTCTGCACCCGGGCCGGGTCGACCCGTTCACCGGCTGGCGCTGAGCACCTGTCCCGTCGCAGCACCGGCGCGAGCACGGCGATGCCGGCCAGCGGGAAGACGGCGAGGATGACCAGGCTGCCGGGGACCCCCACCAGGTCGCCGAAGCCGGCCACCGCGGCGGAGCCGATGCTGCCGCCGACGAGGAAGAGCAGGGTCGCGATGCCGAGGGCCACGCCGCGAACGTCGTGGGTGACCGCGTCGCCCACGCTCGCCATCAGGGCGGGCTGACCGATCCCGAACGAGACCGTCGCCAGGATCACGGCCGGCACCAGCGCCCAGGCCGTCGGCAGCGCGGTGCCCACCGCGGCCAGCACCAGCGAAGCCGCCGCGACCAGCCCCGAGATCGCGAGGCAGCGCGGGGCGCCGAACCGCTCGAGCAGGGGCCCGACGTGCCGAGGCACCCACAGGGCGAAGGCGGCGCTCGGCAGCAGCAGCGTCCCGACCTGCCACGGCTCCCAGCCGTGGCCGATCATGACCGCGGGAACGCCGACGAGCTGGGCGAACCACGCTGCCGGGACGGCGGCGGCCGCCACGGCACTGCGGACGACCGTCTGGTTGCGCACGACCTCCAGGGGGAGGAATCCGTCGGGGCGCCGGCGTACCCACATGGCGACCAGCGGAACGCCGACCAGCACCAGCAGGAGGCCGGCCCCCGCCACCAGCCGCCCGGTCGTCGGGGACTGGAGCAGGAGGACCACGCCGGCGGCAGTCGACGCCACCAGCACGGCGCCGAGCACGTCCAGCCGGGCACCGGTGCCGCCTCCGGTGAGGGTTCGCCAGAGGAACGGCAGGACGAGAACGCCGAGGATGGGCAGCGCCATCACGGCCCGCCAGCCCCAGGCGCTCTCGATGAGCCCACCGAGCAACGGCCCGAAGCAGCTCACCGCGGCCGCGAGGCCCGCCAGCCGTCCCAGGGCGAGGGCGCGGACCTCGCCGTGGTAGCGGGCGCTCAGCAGCGCCACACCGAGCGTGGGGATGGCGGCCGCACCGGCGCCCTGGAACATGCGGGCCACCAGCAGCACGCCGTACGACGGCGCGAGGGCGGCGACCAGGGCGCCGCCGGTCATCATCCCGATCCCCACCAGCAGCGGCAGGCGGACCCCGACGAGGTCGGACACCCGGCCGTGGACCGCGGTGGTCACCGCGAGCATCAGGACGTAGAGGCTGATCGACCACGCGGCGACCCCGACACCGATGCCGAAGTCCTCCGCCACCCTCGGCAGCACGATCGCCGCCGACGACGAGCCCATGCCGGCCAGACCGAACAGGACTCCCAGCAGCACGGAGACGCGGCGGGAGTCCTGGGGCATGCCCACCCAACCCGGCTCGGGCGTGAGACATTCCGGCCGGGTTCCCCCTGCCCCGCCGATAGTCCAGTGGCAAGTGGTCCTGGAATCGCGGTCGAGGCAGCCAGATGCCACTGGACTACCGCCCCTGGGGGCGAGGGTGGACCAGTAGATCCGGGGTCAGACGTAGGCGTGCCGGTCCCGGTCCGGCGCCAACCACCAGGCGGCGAGACCCCCACCGATGGCACCGAACAGGTGGCCCTGCCAGGACACGCCCGGCTGGCCGGGCAGGACACCCCACAACGCACCGCCGTAGAGGACCAGGACGACCGCGCCCAGGGCGATCTGGCCCTCGCTGCGGGCGAAGATGCCCCGGAGGATGAGGTAGGTCAGCCATCCGAACACGATCACCGACGCCCCGATGTGGACGGTGTGCTCGGGGGCGATCAGCCAGGTGCCCAGCCCGCCGACGACCCAGATCACCGCGGTGGCGGCGATGGCCCGGCCGATGCCGGAGAGGAAGACGAGGAACCCCAGGACCAGCAGCGGCAGGCTGTTGGCGATCAGGTGGTCCCAGCCGGCGTGCAGCAGCGGGGCGAAGAGGATCCCGAACAGGCCGTCCTCGTCGCGCGGCCGGACGCCCTCGGCGTCGAGCCGGTTGCCGAGCAGGGTGTCCACGAACTCGATCACCCAGAGCAGCACCACGAAGCCGACGGCGTACGTGGCCGCGCGGGCCCAGCCCGCCCCGCGCTCGCTCGTGTAGGTCAGCCGCACCATTTCACGGTATCTGCGAGGCCCAGCGGACGACCCAGTACTGCACGCCGTAGGGATCGTCGTCGTAGTCGACCTGCACCAGCGAGAGGTCCGGGAGCGCCGCCAGCTCGACGATCCCGTCGACGCTGGCCCAGAGCGCGTGCGCGAGCTCGATGTCGATGCCGGCCAGCGAGTCGGAGGGTCCGTCCTTGAGCCGACGGCCCAGGTCCGCGTCGAACGCCGCGGCTCGCTCGTCGAGGTGCCCGGGCGCCTTCTCCGTGCGGCAGGCGCTGCCGTTGCCGACCGCGAGGTACGACGGCTCCTCGCCGACGCGCGTGGTGGAGTCCAGGAGGTGTGCGGCGACCCGGGCACCCTGTGGGTCGGCGAGCACCGTGACCTCCGCGCCCAGCCACCCGACAGCCTCCAGGCAGGCCGCCCGCAGGTCGGCCACCGGGTCCTCGAGGCTCGGCGTACTGCGGCAGCAGCGCGAGCGTCCCCGGCACGAGGACCACCCGGCTCACTGCAGCCCCCGGATCGCGCGCCGCGGCGGCCGCCGGCCGGCGATCGACCACACCATGTCCACGACCTGCCGGGTCTCGGCCACCTCGTGGACCCGGTAGATCCGGGCGCCGGCCAGGGCGCACACGGCGGTGGCCGCCAGGGTCCCGGTCAGGCGCTCGCCCACGGGGAGGTCCGAGGGTCTCGCCGACGAAGTCCTTGTTGGACAGCGACACCAGCACCGGCCAGCCCGTGCCGACCATCTCCCCCAGTCGCCGGGTGATCTCGAGCGAGTGGAAGGTGTTCTTGCCGAAGTCGTGGGCCGGGTCGATCACGACACTCTCGGGCGCCACACCTGCGGCGACCGCCCGCTCGGCATAGGCCACGGTGTCGGCGATCGCGGCCGCCACCACGTCGTCGTACTCGATCCGGTAGGGCCGGGTGCGCGGCGTGACGCCGCCGGTGTGGGTGCACACCAGCCCGGCCCCGAACTCCGCCGCGACGTCGACCAGCTCGGGGTCCGCACCGCCCCACGCGTCGTTGATGACGTCGGCGCCCGCCTCGCACACGGCGCGCGCCACCTCCGCTCGCCAGGTGTCGACGGAGATGACGAGGTCGGGGTACGACGCCCGGACCCGCGCCACGAAGTCGACGACCCGCTCCTTCTCCTCCTCGGGGCCGATCTGCACGCCCGGAGCGGCCTTGATCCCGCCGATGTCGACGATCTCGGCGCCCTCCGCAGCCACGAGGTCGACCCGCTCCAGGGCCCGTTCCTCGTCCCAGGTGGCGCCGCGGTCGTAGAAGGAGTCGGGAGTGCGGTTGACGATCGCCATCATCAACGTCGCGTCGTCGGCGAACTCGTGCCGCCCCAGCCTCAGCGTCACGCGACCTCCCGGGCGGGCGGCCGTTCGGTCGGCTCGTCGGTCGACCCGTGCGCCAACCCCGCGCGACCCAGGGCCATCGCCATGATCTGCCGCGCCATCCCGCCGAGGTCGCGCAGGGACTGGTGCCGGTGGGCCCGGCGGCCGAGGTCGACCTGGGCGATCGCCTCGTCCCCCAGGGTGGCTGCAGTGTCGATCAGCGCGGCGAGCTCGACGGCGTACCCGGTGGGCACCGACAGCGACTCCCACAGCGACCGCCGGACCGCCCACTCCCCCGCCAGTGGCTGGTGCAACCCGGCCAGGTGCGGGAAGAGCAGCGAGATCAGGGGGCGGGCGACCAGCTCGGTGACCCGCCCTCCCTCGTAGGGCTCGTCGCCCAGCGGCCGCTCGTAGAACCCCTTCACCAGGTCGACGCCGGGCGCCGCCAGCAGCGGACCGAGCAGCCCGGGCACGAAGTGGGTGTCCCAGTCGGTGAGGTCGGCGTCCATGAACACGATCACGTCGCCCTTCGTCACGAAGAGCGACTTCCACATCGCCTCGCCCTTGCCGGGGTAGGTGCCGAGGTCGGGCCGGATGTCGGCCGAGCGGTGGACGACCGCACCGGCGTCGGCCGCGACCGCCGAGGTGTCATCCGTGGAGTCGGAGTCGATGACCACGATCTCGTCCAGCAGTCGCACGGTGTCCACCAGCCGCTCACGGACCCGGGTGACCACGTCACCGACGGTCGCGGCCTCGTTGCGGGCGGGTACGACGAGGCTGACCGACGTCTCCTGCCGGTAGCCGAGCAGGGTGTCGAGCGTCCAGTCGTCCCAGTGGAAGGTGCGGATCACCGGTCCCTCATCCGAGGTGGCCACGCACGGAGGCGTGGCCGGCCAGCAGGTTGCGGGCGATGGTGCGGCGCTGGATCTCGTCGGTGCCCTCGTAGATGCGCAGCAGCCGGAGCTCGCGGTACCACCGCTCGATCGGCAGCTCGCGGGTGTAGCCCATGCCGCCGTGGATCTGGAGCATCCGGTCGACGATCTCGTTGGCCTTGACGCCGCCGTACAGCTTCGCCATCGACTGCGCCTGTCGTGAGTCGCGGCCGTGGTCGGCCTGCCAGGCCGCGGTCAGCACCAGCCAGCGCAGGGCCTCGATCTCGACGGCGGAGTCGGCCAGCATCCACTGGATGGCCTGGCGGGTGGCGATCGGGGCGCCGAAGGTCTCCCGGTTGCGGGCGTGCTCCATCGCCATCTCGACGAGCCGCTCGCACGCGCCCAGGGCCCGGGCGGGCAGCATGTAGCGGCCCTTGCCGATCCACTGCATCGCGAGCTCGAAGCCGCGGCCCTCCTCGCCCAGGATCGACGAGTGCGGCACGCGCACGTCCTCGAAGGACAGGGCCGCGGGTCCCCACTCGCCCATGGTGTCGATGACGGTGGAGGTCCAGCCGGCCTCCCGGTCGGCGAGGAAGCAGGTCACGCCGCCGTCGGCGCCCTTCTCCTTGTCGGTGACCGCGAAGACCAGGCAGAAGTCGGCGATGTCGCCGCCGGTGATGAAGGTCTTCTCGCCGTTGATGACCCACTCGTCGCCGTCGCGGACGGCGGTGGTGCGGATGTTGCGGGCGTCGGACCCGGCACCGGGCTCGGTGATCGCGAAGCAGCTCTTCTTCTCACCGTTGATCGTGGGGAGGAGGTAGGCCTTCTTCTGCTCGTCGTTGGCGCTGAACAGGATGTTGTCGGCGTCGCCGGCGAACTTGAACTGCACGAAGGACCGGCCCAGCTCCACCTCGATCAGCGCGCTCATCAGCGCCCCGAGGCCCATCCCGCCGTACTCCTCGGGGGTCTGCACCCCGAAGAACCCGGACTCCTTCGCCTTGTCCTGCAGCGCCTTGAGCTCCTCGGGGAGCAGCCCCCGCTCGTGGCGGCGCTCCCGCTCCAGCACGGTCTGCTCGAGCGGCATGATCTCCTTCGAGACGAACGTCCGCACCCACTCGCGGACCTCGCTCTCCTCGTCCGAGAGGGTCAGGTCCATCGGTCCTACCGTCCTTTCCAGACCGGGTCGCGCTTCTCCGCGAAGGCGGCCGCGCCCTCCTGGGCGTCCTCGGAGACGAAGACCGGGGACAGGATCTCGTCCTGCCGCTTCCAGCCCTCCTCGGTCGTCCAGTCACCGGCCGAGCGGGCCACCTGCTTGGTGGCCGCGACCGCGAGCGGCCCGTTGGCGGCGATCTTCCCCGCCAGCTCGAGCGCACCGTCCAGCGCCGCGCCCTCGGGAACCACGCGGTTGACCAGGCCCAGGGCGGAGGCTCGTTCGGCGTCGACGGGGTCGCCGGTCAGCAGCAGCTCCAGCGCGATCGGCTGGGGGATGAGGCTGGGCAGGCGGAGGGCGGCGCCCGCGGCGGCGACCAGGCCGCGCTTGACCTCGGGTACGCCGAAGCGGGCGCTCGCCGCCGCCACGACCAGGTCACAGGCGAGGACCACCTCGAAGCCGCCGGCCAGGGCCCAGCCCTCCACGGCGGCGATCAGCGGCTTGCGGGGCGGACGCTGGGTCAGGCCGGCCAGGCCTCGGCCCTCGACGACCGGCACCTCACCGGAGAGGAAGGCCTTGAGGTCCATGCCCGCGCAGAACGTGCCGCCCGCCCCGGTGATCACCCCGACCCGGAGGTCGTCGTCGCCGTCGAGCTCGTCCATCGCGGCAGCGACTCCCCGGGCGACGGCCTCGTTGACGGCGTTCTTCGCCTCGGGGCGGTTGATGGTGACGACCAGGACGTTGTCGCGACGTTCGGTCAGGACCTCGTCAGCCATGTGGTTCCTCTCGGGTCAGGTGGCGTGCAGGAGCTTGGCGAACCTGCCGTTCAGGTCGGCGGCGGCGTCCGCGGCCGCGGTGCTCCACGCTCCCATGTCGACGAAGCCGTGGATCATCCCGTCGTACGACGCCAGGTCGACGGGGACGCCGTCGGCAGCGAGCCGGTCGGCGTAGGCAACGCCCTCGTCGCGGAGCGGGTCGAACTCCGCGACCGCCGACGACGGCGGGTGGCTGTCCGGCGAGCGACTCGGCGCGGAGCGGCGAGAAGCGCGGGTCGTCGGGCGAGACGTCGGCGCCGCCGGTGTAGTTCTCGTGGAACCACAGCATGTCGGCGACCTCGAGGCCGTAGCCGGACTCGTTCTGGTGCCGGGACGGGTAGTCGCCGAAGGCGTCGACCGTGGGGTAGATCAGCAGCTGGGCCGTGAGCAGCTCCGGCACGGTCTGGGCGACCACGGCCGCGAAGTTGCCGCCCGCGCTGTCACCCGCGATCGCCAGGCGGGAGTCGCCACCCAGCCCCTGGTCCGCGGCCCAGCGGGTCGCGGCGATCGCGTCCTCCACCCCCGCGGGGAAGGGGTGCTCGGGCGCGAGCCGGTAGTCCACCGCAAGCACCACGACGTCCGCGTCGAGGCACAGCCGACGGCAGGTCTGGTCATGGGTCTCGAGGTCGCCGAGCACGAACCCCCCGCCGTGGAGGTAGACCACGGTCGGGTGCGGCCCGTCGGTCGCGGGCCGGTACAGCCGGGCCGGCCGGTCTCCGGCAGCACCGGGAACCGTCAGGTCCTCGACGGACCCGACCTGCACCACCTGGTCGGGTCGGACGGTGCCCGCCGACATCGCGACGAAACCCTTCCGGGCGGCCTCGGGCGTTCCCTCGGAGACCGGGGGGTAGCCGGCGTCCTCGATGAACTGCAGGAAGCCGGCAAGCTGCGGGTCCACTGGCACTCCGGCAATCTAGCGCGATGGTTGAGGTGCGAGGACGTGTGGCCCGGGCGACGTGCAGTTGGCGCTCCGCCCGACTGCTCGCCACGCTCAGGCGGCGCGGTAGCAGGCACGAACTGCATGTTCGGTCGGTCACGCGGCGGCGGGAGCCACCCACGGCGGACCCAGGCGAACCATGTCGGTCAGCACCGCGCGTACGTAGTCCTGCTCGAACATGACCTCCTCCCAGGTGAACCGGACCACGGCGAACCCGAGGCGGACGAAGCAGGTGTAGCGCCGTACGTCCCGGACGAACGCTGACCGCTCGCCGTGGAACTCCCATGAGTCGGCTTCGAGGATCAGGTTGTTGCGCCGGTCCAGCAGATCCACGCGGCCGGTTGCACCTACCCACACCTGGGGTTCGACCTGCAGCCCGGGGATCTCCAGGCAGATGGCCCGCAACACCGACTCGAACGGGTTGGCCGCCCTCCCGTCGACGGCATCGGCCACCCGCAACGCCGCGGGACGACCGGTGCGAGGCCCAGCGAGCGCCTCCACCCTGATCTGGGCTGGGGTGACGTCACCGTTGCGCACGGCGGAGTCGGCGACCGAGAGGGCCGCGTCGAACCGCTCACTTCGAGCAGCAGTCGCCGATCGTGCGCAGCATGGAAGTGACGCCGTCACGGATGTCATCGGGGTGGAGATCGAACCAGCGGACGTCGATCCCTGCAGCGCTGCTGCTCGGTCAGCCTGCGGTTGCGCGGCACGGTGACGACGGGTCTGTCGGGAGGCAGCTTGACCTTCCATCCCCAGTGCTGCGCGGCGCTGAGGTGGGACACCACCCCACCGACGCGTCGAGCAGCGGCCAGCGCTTCGGACCCGCCGGGCAGCGCGTAGTGCCCGCGGGCAACCCGGACGATGCGGCCCTCACCGACAGCGTGCCGGATGGTCCTGCGGTTGAACACGCTGAGGAGCTCCTTGGTCGTGGCTGTGCCACCCAGCTTGATGACGAGTTCGGTGAGATCCATGCCGGAAGCCATTCCCCGGGATGACGACGCTCAATTTCGCTGTCCACAGCCTTGCATCGGTCTCAGGGGTGGACGGGGACCTCGGCCGGGGCGCGTTGGAGGTTGCGCACCGACGCTGACAGGAGCGTGACCAGGCAGATGCTCGTGTAGGCGATGCCGCTGACGATGAGTACGTCGTGCGACCCGAAGGCCAGCGCGAGCGGACCGTAGGCCAGCTGCCCGATCGGCATCGCCACCATCGACCCGAGGGCGTCGTAGGAGTAGGCGCGCGAGAGCATCCGCTCCTCGATGTGCTCCTGCATCGCCAGCGTCCAGCCCAGGTTGAACAGCTCGATGCCCGCACCGGCGACGAATCCGAGCACGACCAGGGGCAGGAGCTCGGGTGCCGCACCCAGGAGGACCATCGGGAACCCGGCGGTGGCGATGCCGAGCATGCCGTAGAACAGGGGTCGCTCCAGCCGGCGACGGAGCATCACCGCGGTCATCGCCACCAGGCCGAGCGACTCCGCGGAGAGGATGTAGCCCCAGCCCTGGGCCCCGATCGTGTCCTTGGCCACGACCGGCCCGAGGGTGTTGAGCGCACCGTTCTGGATCGCGTTGAGCAAGCCGAACGCCAGCACGACCGCCCAGAGCCACGTCGTACCCACGAACAGGGACCAGCCCTCACGCAGCTCGGCGAACGTCGACGGTGCGTCCGCATCGCGCACGGGTCGGGGCAGCGAGACCAGGAGCAGGAGGAGCGACGCGACCAGGTAGGTGAGGGCGTCGGCGGCCAGCGCCCAGCCGGGGCCCACCGTGACCACGAGCAGCGCGGCGATGCTGGGGCCCACGACCCGGAGGGCGCCTCGTGACATCGACTGCAGGACGTTGGCCTGCTGCAGCATGCCGCGCGGGACCAGCTGCGGCATGATCGCGGCGAACGCCGGGAACACGACCCCCATCGTGAGGCCGTTGATGGCCTCGAGGACGATCAGCATCCACAGCTCGGCGGTGCCGCTGATGACCAGGGCGGCCACCAATCCCTGCGTGACCCCCAGGACGAGGCCGCCGACTCGCAGGATCAGGACCCGCGGCAGACGGTCCGCGATCACCCCGCCGAAGAGCAGGAACAGCACCAGCGGGATCGAGTTGGCCGCGAGCACGGCACCGAGGGCGGTCGGCGAGTCCGAGACCTCCAGTACGGCGAACGCCAGCGCCACCGGCGCCATCGTGGTTCCGACCATGTTGATGAAGCTGGAGAGGAAGAACCACCGGAAGTTCGGCACCCGCATCGGTGCGAACGCGCCCGTCTCCCCCGCCATGGCCGACTATCCGAAAGGGTCAGCGGAGGTGCTGGACCACGGCCCGGGCGAGGGCGCGGGCGTAGGTGGCGCGACCCTGCCGGGAGGTCATCCGGCGCGCGTCGCGCGAGCTGCGCATGTTGCCCAGCTCGACCATCACCGACGGGATGTTGGCCAGGTTGAGGGTGCCGAGGTCGGAGCGGAAGTCGAGCCCGTCCCCGCCCGCGGTGTAGTTGGCCACCGGGAGGCCGAACCGGCGCAGCGCCGCCCGGGTCTCGCGGGCCAGTCGCCGCGAGGGCCGGAAGATGTCGTTCGTCCAGGGTCGACGGTTGGTGGGGGCGATGACGTGGAACCCACGCGCCCCGCGTGCGGTGGATCCGTCGCCGTGGACGCTCACCTTGAGGTCGGCCCCGACCCGGTTGCCGCTTCGCCCTCGTACGTCGACACACGGCCCCCACCGGTCCTGCCGGTTGCTGTGCCGGGTCATGATCACGTCCGCACCCATCCCTCGGAGGCGCGCGGCCAGCACCTGTGAGACCTGCCAGGCAAAGGTCGCCTCGGGGTACCCGCCGCGGGTCGAGGTGCCGGTGGTGTTGCAGGGCTTCTTGAAACCGCCGGCCGGCACGAGGCGGGCGATCTTGCGGGGGAAGTTGTGGTTGCCCAGCTGGTGACCGGGGTCGATGACGATGGTCCGCCCGGCCAGCGGCCCGGCGACCGCGACGCCCGAGTCCCGGTTGGACGCCGGCCGGGCCGAGGCCGCCCCGCCGCTACCCACCAGGAGCAGCGACACCACCACGATCAGCCACCGAGAAGTCATTCGTACCCCAGGATCTCCTGTCGCTTCTCGCCCCAGGCCAGGGCGGACGCGATGGCGTCGTCGAGGGTGAGCGTGGTCTTCCACCCCAGCAGCTCGGCGGAGCGGTCGACGTTGGCGTAGGCGCCGACGGCGTCACCGGGTCGCGGCGGCGCCTCGGTCACCGGCACCTCCTTGCCGAAGACCCGCTCGAACGACGCCACCAGCTCGCGCACGGTCACCCCGGAGCCGGTGCCGACGTTGATGACCGTGCTGGGGGCGTCGACCGCCGCCAGCACGTCGTCGAACTTCTCGACCGCCCGCACGTGGGCCTGGGCGAGGTCCCACACGTGGACGTAGTCGCGGATGCCGGTGCCGTCACGCGTGGGGTGGTCGGTGCCGGTGATCGTGAAGGTGTCCTTGATGCCGCGGGCCGCCATCACCAGCTGGCCGAGGACGTGCGAGGGCTCCTTGTCGTAGATCCCCGACTGGAGGTCGGGGTCGGAGCCGATCGGGTTGAAGTAGCGCAGGATGATCGCCCGCAGCCCGGTCGCGCGCGACATGTCCTCCAGCACCATCTCCATCATCCGCTTCGTGCGGGCGTACGGCGACCCGGGCTCGAGGGGGTCGGACTCCACGACCTCGAACTCCGGCTTGAGCGCGTAGAGCGAGGCCGAGGACGAGAACAGCACCCGCGGCTTGCCCAGCTTCTCCAGCTCGTCGAAGAGCTCGAGGGACTTGGCGACGTTGTCGCGGTAGTACTCGTAGGGCTGGGCCACCGACTCGGGCACGACGATCCGGGCCGCCATGTGGATCGTCGCGTCGAGGTCCGGGTGCTCCTCGACCACCCGCCGCACGAGCTGCCGGTCGGCGATGTCGCCCTCGTAGAAGATCCGGTCCTTGACGAACACCCGCGGCCCGGTCAGCAGCGAGTCGAGGATCACCGGGGTGTGCCCGGCCTCCTCGAGCGCCTTGGCGGTGATCGAACCGATGTAGCCGGCGCCGCCGGTGACCAGAACCTTCATGCCCGCCACCCTAATGGGCGGCCTGCTGACACAATCCGCCCATGCCCACGGCGCTGATCACCGGCATCACCGGCCAGGACGGCCTCTACCTGGCGGAGCTGCTGCTCACCAAGGGGTACGACGTCCACGGGGTGATCCGCGGCCAGAACAACCCCAAGCGCGACCTGGTCCACCAGCTCCTGCCCGACGTGACGCTCCACAACGGCGACCTCACCGACATGTCGAACCTGCTGCGGGCCCTCGCCCGCGCCAACCCGGACGAGGTCTACAACCTCGCCGGCGTGTCGTCGGTGGCCCACTCGTGGGAGGACGCCCACTGGACGACCGAGGTCACCGCCAAGGGGGTGCTCAACCTCCTCGAGGCGATTCGTCTCCACACGGGTGACCGGACGGATCTCGTGCGGTACTACCAGGCGTCGAGCTCGGAGATGTACGGCAACGCGACTGCCACCCCGCAGAACGAGCGATCGCTCCTGCGGCCGCGATCGCCGTACGCCGTCGCCAAGGTGTTCGGCCACTACATGACCATCAACTACCGCGAGTCCTACGGCATGCACGCCTCCTCGGGGATCCTCTTCAACCACGAGTCGCCACGGCGGGGCCACGAGTTCGTCACCCGCAAGATCAGCCGGGCGGTGGCCCGGATCAAGCTCGGCCTCCAGGATCACGTCACGCTCGGCAACCTCGACGCCCAACGTGACTGGGGCTACGCCGGCGACTACGTCGAGGCGATGTGGCTGATGCTCCAGCAGCCGGTCGGTGACGACTACGTCGTCGCCACCGGCGAGGCCCACTCGATCCGCGACTTCCTCGACCTCGCCTTCGCCCACGTCGGGATCACCGACTGGGAGCCCTACGTGCGCCAGGACAAGCGATTCCTGCGCCCCGCCGACGTGGACTGCCTCGTCGGCGACGCCACGAAGGCGCGCACGGTGCTCGGGTGGAGGCCGCGGGTGGACTTCGGCGAACTGGTCGCGCTGATGGTGAGTGCCGATTACGATGCGATTCGACAAGGATGGTAGAACTGTCAACTAGTTCGTCCGAGACGCTGGTAAGCGCGAACGTTAAAACTTGGGGGCCGCCAGCGGGCTCGCCGTAACGCCGGTGGCACACGGCAGTTGGACCTGAAATACCGAAACCGGGGGGTGAGGTAGCAAGTGCCGTGCTCAGCGGACGAACCTCAGTTCCCGTGCGCTCTCAACAGGTGCGCATCTCTCGTCGGGCCACCCATCAACCTTCGGGATCGTCCATGACCATCCTCTCCGAACGGCAGTCTGAACTCACCGCCAGGCCCAGCCGGGCGCTGCGCTACCTTCCGCTCACCGCCCTGAGCCTCGACATCGTCGTGCTGGCGTGGGCCAGCGTGATCGCCACCCTCGGCCGGGAGAGGCTCGGCCTGGTCTTCGGCCCCGCGGAGCTGTCCGAGACCGTCGGTCTCATCGGCCCCTTCATCGTGCTGGGCTGGTTGGCGGCCATCGGCGTGTTCGGCGGCTACCAGGAGAGCGCCTTCAGCGTCGGCACGGACGAGTTCAAGCGGGTCCTCAATGCCAGCCTCCTGACCGCGGGCCTGGTCGGCGTGGGCTGCTACCTCGCCCAGTTCGACCTGTCGCGAGGCTTCTTCGCGCTCGAGTTCGCTGATCGGCATCCCCCTCCTGCTCCTCGGACGACTGCGTCCTGCGCCGCGTGCTCCACCGCGCCCACCGTGCCGGGATGCTGTCCCACCGGGTGCTCATCGCCGGGACCTCCGACCACATCGACGAGATCGCCCGCGTGCTCAGCCGCGAGTCGTGGCTGGGCTACCACGTGGTCGGCGCCGTCACCCCGACCACCGACGTCCGCGAGGAAACCGCCGCCGGGGTCCCCGTGGTCGGCAACGTCGATGAGGTCGCGTCCGTCGCACCGCACGTCAATGCCGACGTGGTCTTCTTCGCCGGGGGAGCCATCGAGTCGGGCAGGCAGCTGCGCCGCAACGGATGGGAGCTCGCCGAACACGGCGTCCACGTCGTGGTCGCCCCCAGCGTCACCGACGTGTCGCGCGAACGCGTCCGGATCCGCCCGGTGGGCGGACTGCCGCTGATGCACCTCGACCCGCCCGGGTCCACCGACGCGGTGAGGTGGGGCAAGCGGCTCTTCGACATCGTGGGCTCGCTCGGACTTCTGCTCGCGCTCAGCCCGGTCTTCCTGTTCGCGGCTGTCCGGATCAAGGCCGACGACGGCGGTCCCATCCTCTTCCGCCAGACGCGAGTGGGACGGAGCGGCCACGAGTTCGAGTGCCTGAAGCTGCGCACGATGGTGGTCGACGCGGAGGATCGGCTGCTCGATCTCCACGACCAGATCGGCTACATGACGGGCCTGTTCAAGATGCAGGACGACCCTCGCATCACCAAGCCGGGTCGCTGGCTCCGTCGCTTCTCCATCGACGAGCTGCCGCAGCTGTGGAACGTCCTGCGAGGCGACATGAGCCTGGTCGGCCCTCGTCCACCGCTGCCGCGGGAGGTCGCCAACTACGACTACTTCGCCACCCGCCGCCTCCAGGTGCGACCCGGCATGACCGGGCTGTGGCAGGTCTCCGGCCGGTCAGACCTGTCGTGGGACGAGACCGTGCGGCTCGACCTCTACTACGTCGACAACTGGTCGATGGTGCAGGACCTCACCATCCTGGCCAGGACCTTCGGAGCGGTGGTCTCGCCGCGCGGCGCCTACTGACGATCCTGCTCCCGCAGCAGGTCGAGCAGGTACTCTCCGTACCCGCTCTTGACCAGCGGTTCGGCCACCGCGCGCAGCTGGTCGTCGGAGATGAATCCCCTCCGCCAGGCCACCTCTTCCGGGGCGCCGATCTTGAACCCCTGGCGGGCCTCGATCGTGCGCACGAAGTTGCTGGCGTCGTTGAGCGCGTCGAAGGTCCCGGTGTCCAGCCAGGCCGCGCCCCGCTGGATCACCTCCACCTTGAGCATCCCGGCCTCGAGGTAGAGCCGGTTGAGGTCGGTGATCTCCAGCTCTCCCCGCGCGGACGGCGTCAGCGTCCGCGCCTTCTCGACGACCTCGTTGTCGTAGAAGTAGAGGCCGGGCACCGCGAAGTTGCTGCGCGGCTTCTCGGGCTTCTCCTCGAGCGAGATGGCGCGACCTTCCTCGTCGAAGTCGATCACGCCGTACGACGTGGGGTCGGCCACCCGGTAGCCGAAGACCACCGCCCCCTGGAGGTCCTCGAACCGTTGCAGGTGCGTGCCGAAGCCGGCGCCGTGGAAGATGTTGTCGCCGAGGATCAGCGCCACCGTCTGGTCCCCGATGTGGTCCGCGCCGATGGTGAAGGCCTGCGCCAGCCCGTCGGGGCTGGGCTGCACGGCGTAGCTGAGGTCGACGCCGAGAGCTGACCCGTCGCCGAGCAGGCGTTTGAACTGCTCGGCCTCGTGAGGGGTGGTGATCACCAGGATCTCGCGGATGCCCGCCAGCATCAGGGTCGAGAGCGGGTAGTAGATCATCGGCTTGTCGTAGACCGGCATCAGCTGCTTGCTGATGCCTTGGGTGATCGGATGGAGCCGGGAACCCGTCCCGCCCGCCAGGATGATGCCGCGCATGATCGAAACCCTAGACTCTGGGCCGTGGATCGCATTCTCGTCACCGGCGGCGCCGGCTTCATCGGCTCCAACTTCGTCCACCACCTCCTCGCCCACACCGACGTGGCGGTCACGGTGCTGGACAAGCTCACCTACGCCGCGAGCCGCGAGTCCCTGGCCGGCCTTCCCGAGGATCGGGTCCGGCTCGTCGTCGGCGACGTCGCCGATCCCGAGGTCGTCGACCCGCTGGTGGCGCAGCACGATGCCGTGGTCCACTACGCCGCCGAGTCCCACAACGACAACAGCCTCGAGGATCCGAGCCCCTTCATCCGGACCAACCTGATCGGGACGTTCACGATCCTCGAGTCGGTGCGCCGGCACGGAACCCGCCTCCACCACGTCTCCACCGACGAGGTCTACGGCGACCTGGAGCTCGACGACCCGAAGCGGTTCACCGAGGACTCGCCCTACCAGCCGAGCAGCCCCTACTCCGCGTCCAAGGCCGGCTCCGACCACCTGGTCCGCGCCTGGGTCCGCAGCTTCGACGTCCGGGCCACCATCTCCAACTGCTCCAACAACTACGGCCCCTGGCAGCACATCGAGAAGTTCATCCCCCGCCAGATCACCAACGTCATCGATGGCGGCCGCCCGAAGCTCTACGGCTCCGGGCAGAACGTCCGGGACTGGATCCATGCCGACGATCACTCCAGTGCCGTGTGGACGATCCTCAACAAGGGCAGGGTCGGCGAGACCTACCTGATCGGCGCCGACGGCGAGAAGTCCAACCTCGACGTGGTTCGGCTGATCCTCAAGCACTTCGGGCGCCCCGAGGACGACTTCGACCACGTCAACGACCGCGCCGGCCACGACCTCCGCTATGCGATCGAGTCCGGAAAGCTGCGCACCGAGCTCGGCTGGCAGCCGAGGTTCGCCGACTTCGAGGCCGGTCTGGCCGACACGATCGCGTGGTACCAGGACCACGAGGACTGGTGGCGCCCCCACAAGGAGTCCACCGAGGCGTCGTACGCCGCCCGCGGCCAGTGACCCTGACCCCCGCACTCTGGTGGGGTTCGGCAACGCAGAGTCGGGGTACGTGTCGGTGAACGGGATACCACGAGTACGCCGGCATTCCGTCCGGCGGCATCACGCCGGATAGGGTACCGACCGTACGTGGCCCCTCGCGGGGATCCCTCCCCCCGCAGAACGGAGCCCTGTGGAGCTCAAGGACTACTGGCACACGATCCGCCACCGCTGGAAGCTTGTCCTCATCAGCCTCCTGGCGGTGGTGGCAGTGGCCGGCTTCCTGACCTGGCAGGCGACCCCGCAGTATGCGTCGACGTCGCGCATCTTCGTCTCCACCAGCCAGTCCAACACCGGCGACGCCTACACCGGTGGACTGTTCGCCACCCAGCGCGTGGCCTCCTACGCCAACCTGGTCGAGGGCCGTCAACTGGCGTCCCGGGTCAGCGACAGCCTCGGTGGCTCAATGGATCCCGACGCCCTGCCCGACCAGGTCACCGCGGAGGTCGTGCCCGAGACGGTCATCCTGGAGATCACAGCCACGGATCCCG
Source organism: uncultured Actinomycetota bacterium (assembly GCA_963841625.1). Lineage (GTDB taxonomy): Bacteria > Actinomycetota > Actinomycetes > Propionibacteriales > Nocardioidaceae > Nocardioides. The sequence goes on from CAWJDH010000009.1 coordinate 2,144,353, forward strand.
ATCCCGAGACGGCCCGCGACCTGGCCCAGGCCTACGCCGAGGGCATGCGCGAGATGGTGGCCGACCTGGAGACACCGACCGGGAGATCGAGCGCGCTGATCAAGGCGTCCATCGTGGACAACGCCCAGGTGCCGACCACGCCGGTCTCGCCGCAACCCCTCCGCAATCTCGGGCTCGCGGTCGTGCTCGGGCCTGCTGCTCGGCATCGGCCTCGCCGTCGCTCGCGAGCTGCTCGACACCAGCATCACCGGCACGGAGGACGTCGGGCACGTCACCCCGGCTCCCATCCTGGGCAACATCCACAGCAACACGACGTCGGCCCGGCGGGAGCCGAGGATGTCGCTGACCGAGGCCACGCCCTGGGCGGAGGCCTTCCGGGTCCTGCGGACCAACATGCAGTACGTCGAGGTCGACCACGACCAGAAGGTCTTCGTGGTCACCAGCTCCTTCCCCGGAGAAGGGAAGTCGACCATCGCCTCGAGCCTGGCCGTGACCATGTCGCTCGCCAAGCACCGGGTGGTCCTCGTCGAGGCCGACCTCCGGAGGCCCCAGATCGCCAAGCGCTTCGGCCTCGACGACGGCGTGGGCACGACCAGCGTCCTGATCGGCAAGGTCCCCCTCGACGACGCCCTGCAGGGCTACGGCTCGACCGGCCTCAAGGTCCTCACCTGCGGTCCGATCCCGCCCAACCCGGCCGAGCTGCTCCAGTCGGTCGCGATGGAGAAGCTGGTGGGCGACCTCCGGGACGACTTCGACGTGGTGATCATCGACGCGCCGCCCCTCCTGCCGGTCACCGATGCCGCCCTCCTCGCGGCACGAGCCGACGGTGCCATCGTCGTGCTGCGGCACGGCAAGACGACGCGTGACCAGCTCAGCCACGCCGTCGAGCGGCTGGAGGCCGTCGATGCCAAGACGATCGGGATCGTGGTCAACATGGCTCCGGCAAAGAAGGCCGGCCGCGGTTACGGCTACGGCTACGGCTACACGCAGGAAGCCGGCAAGGACCTCAGCGCCGAGTCAGTGAAGCGAGTGCGGGGCGAACGTCAGCGAGGTAAACGAACGCGGCTATCGTGAAGGCCAGGTTGATGAAGTTCAACGGGCTGAAGAGGAACTGACACGCCATCCCGAGGCCGAGGATCGCGCACCACGCCGGCTTCGTCAGCTTGCCGGCCGCCGGGTAGGACTCGGTGGAGAAGAGCAGTGAGCTCACGAACGCGAACACCTTCACCGCGATCAGGGCGACGGCGACCGCGAGCATGAAGTAGCTCTCGAAGCTGAAGACGTCCAACACGAGCACAGCCTATCCGGCGCTCGCTCCGACAGGTCGCCGCCGCCCTGCACCCTCGGTGGTTGAGGTGCGAGCGCAAGCGAGCCTCGAAACCCCGGAAGTGTCGGCAGGGCGGTGAGCGCATGACGAGGCCCCTGGAGCTCATACCTCCAGGGGCCTCGTTCTCACGCTAGAACAGCGTCAGCTGCTCATGGTCTCTTCAGTCGCCGACCTTCGACGCGGCGTCGGTGGTCGCCTTCGCCGCGTTGGACGCCGTGCTCTTGGCGGCCGTGCCGGTCGCCTTGGCGCTGCTCTTGGCAGGCGACTTCTTGGCGGTCTTCTTGGCCGCCGAGGTCGACTTCTTGGCGGTCTTCTTCGCCTGGGTCGACGTGGTCTTCGCCTTGGAGGAGGTGGTCTTGGCGGACCGAGTGGTCGCCTTGGTCGCCTCCTGGCGACGGATCCGCGCGACGAGGGTCTCGCCACGCTTGACCAGGTCGCCGTAGGCGTCGGTCGCGGTGTCGGCGTTCTCGCTCACCCGGGTCGTGGCCTCCTTGCGGAGCCCCGCGACGCGCGCCTCGGCGGCGGCACGGCGGGCCTTGGCCTCCTTGCTCAGCGCCTCGACGCGGGCGTTGACCTGCTTGCGCAGCGCCTCGGGCGAGTAGTCGAAGCCGGCGATGTCCTTCTGGACACCGGCGAACCGGGTCTGACCCTTGGCGACGTAGTCGCGCACGGTCTCGACGGCGAAGTCGGCGACGCCGGCACCTGCGTACAGGCCGCGGGTCGCCTCGGTCTTGATGTCGAACTTGGCCTTGGCCATGAGTTCACTCCTTGTGGTTGATGTTCTGGTGGTGGTCCATGACCGGCATGGGTTCAACCGGCTGATCGAGGTTCGCGTCATTGGTCGACGCGTTGAGCGAGAGGAACGACGAGTACACGTCCAGCAGGCTCTGCTTCTGCCGCTCGGTGAGACCGGCATCGCCCAGGATCGCGAGCTCGACTGACCTCTCCTGTGGGACGCCGACCCCGGCTTCGGGGCTGACGATCCCGGCCCGGATGTAGAGCTGCTCCGCCGAGATCCGCAGCGCCTTGGCAATCTGCTGCAGCACCTCGGCCGAAGGCTTCCGGAGCCCTCGCTCGATCTGGCTCAGGTAGGGATTGGACACGCCGGCCTGCTCCGCGAGCTGCCTCAGCGAAAGCCGCGCTGCGACGCGCTGCTCCCTGAGGTAGTCGCCGAGAGACTCGACGGTCTTCCCGACCTTCGTCTTGGCCATGACCCCATCTTGCTAACTCCAGCTAGCAAAATGCAAACTGGGCTAGCGTGAGGAGTTACACACCCGCCGCCAGGCGGGGCACGGTGGCCTCAGGAACCTCAGAAGCAGGCCCGGATCTCGCCCACCGGCTCGCCTCCACCGAGCAGGGCAACCTCGCCGGTACGACGTACGGCCTCGGTGTCCACGCCGGCTTCCGACGTCGATCCCGCTGCGGCGCAGCGCCTCGGCCATCAGCACCGGCCGGACCCGGGGGGCGCCGTCGTCGGTCTTGAGCGCGATGGCGCGACCGTCGGCCAGCGCGAGCGGCGTAGCAGGACTCCGCACCGGCCTTGCCGATCGCACCGGGGATGGCGCGCAGGAGCGCGACCTCGTCGCGGCGGGTGCCGGAGACGTACTCCGGGTGAGCCCGGATCGCCTCGGCCACCTCGACCGCCTGCGGGTCGGGCCGGTCCGACCCGTCGAGCCCGAGCGCCAGCCTCCGGAAGGCGCGCGCCAGCCCGACCAGCGAGGCCGGGAAGAGCGGCGCGCCGCAGCCGTCGACCGCGACGGTGTCCACGGGTTCTCCGATCAGCTCGGCGAACGTCTCCCGGGTCGCGGCCTGCAGCGGGTGGTCGGCCGAGCGGTAGGTCTTGGTCTCCCAGCCGTTGACCCGGCAGGTGGCCAGCATGGCGGCATGCTTCCCCGAGCAGTTCATGTGGATCGGCGCCGGGCCGCCGCCGTTGCGGAGCAGGGACTCCCGGGCCTCGTCGTCGAGGGGGTAGCCGGCGGGCGTCTGCAGGTCCGACTCGTCGAGACCGGCCATCTCGAGGATGCGGCGGACCCCCTCGAGGTGGAAGTCCTCCCCGGAGTGGGAGGCGCAGGCCAGGGCGAGCAGCTCCGGCGGGAGCTTCAGCCCCAGCCGCACCATCGCCAGCGCCTGGATCGGCTTGTTGCACGACCGGGGCAGGATCGGCTGGTCGGCGTCACCCACCGCCCAGTCCACCTCGCCGGACTCACCGAGCGCCACGATCGACCCGTAGTGGTGGCCCTCGACGAACCCGGAGCGGACGATCTCGGCGACGACGGGGGCAGTGACCATGGGGGCGCTGGACATGCGGCGCACGCTACAGAACCGCCAATGGCAGGATGTGCCCCGTGCCGACCTCCCCCGCGCCGCAGCACTGCCCCGCACCCCGGGAGCTGGACGACCTCGAGCTGCTCCTGTCCGGAGCCCTTGCTCCCATCGACCGCTTCAACGAGCCGGGGAGCCCGGTCACCCTGACCCTGCCGGCCGAGCTGGACGGGGTCGCCGAGGTCGAGCTGGTCGACCCGGAGGGCCTCCCCCTCGCGCGCGTGACCCAGGACGGGAAGGTCACCTCGGTGACGCACGCCGAGTACGGCCCCTTCCGTCGGCTGCACCTGACGCCCCACCAGGTCCGCGAGCAGTACGCCGGACGCACGTTCGTCCCGGTCGTGGATGCCCTGACCGTCGACCAGCTGGGCGAGCTCGCGAGCGTCGAGGGCGGCCTGGTCCTGCTGGCCCTCGTCGGAACCGGCACACCCGAGCTCTCGCCGGTGGCGCTGCTCCGGGCCACCCTGGCGTCCGCTGCCCGGCTTCCGGACGCGCAGGTGGTCGCCGTCCCGCTGGCGGCCCACGACGACCCCCAGGCCGACCACGACCTCGGCGTCCAGGTGGTGGCCAACTACGCCGGCGGAGATCCCGGTCCTCGCCCTGTCCTCCTCGATCGGTGAGGAGCCGACCTACGACCCGCAGGTCGCGGCCATCGTCGAACGCGACCGGCCGCCCCCGACGAGCAGGGCCTGGTGCTGTTCTTCACCGGCCTCTCCGGCAGCGGGAAGTCCACGCTGGCCCGCGCCCTGATGGACCGCATCCTCGAGCAGGGAGAGCGCACGGTCACGAGCCTCGACGGCGACGTCGTACGCCGCAACCTCTCGGCCGGGCTGACCTTCTCGCGGGAGGACCGCGAGACCAACATCCGGCGGATCGGCTGGGTGGCGGCGGAGATCTCCCGCCACGGCGGGGTCGCGGTGTGCAGCCCGATCGCGCCGTTCGACCAGACCCGACGGCAGGTCCGGGCGATGGTCGAGGACGCCGGCGGCGCGTTCTTCCTCGTCCACGTCGCCACCCCGCTGGAGGAGTGCGAGCGGCGCGACCGCAAGGGCCTCTACGCCAAGGCGCGACGGGGCGAGATCCCGGAGTTCACCGGCATCTCCTCCCCCTACGAGGAGCCGGACGACGCGGCCGTGAGAGTCGACACCACGGGCCGCACCATCGAGTCCGCGCTCGACGACGTGATCCAGGCGCTGGCCGAGGCCGGCTTCCTCGAGCTGAAGGACCCTGCGTGACCGATCCCGTGAACGTGCTGTTCGTCTGCACCGCCAACATCTGCCGCTCCCCCTTCATGGAGCTCCTGTCCAGGGAGCTCGCGCCGGAGGGAGCCGTGTTTTCGAGCGCCGGAACCCGCGGCTTCACCGACGCCCCCATGTGTGAGGAGATGGCGGCCGAGCTCGCCGAGCGCCAGGTCGCCCACGACGGCTTCCGCAGCCGGGTGCTGACCGGCGACCACGTGGAACAGGCTGACCTCGTCCTGACCGCCGAGGCGAGCCATCGCCGGTTCATCCTCGATGACCATCCGGGAGCCTTTCGCCGGGTGTTCACGCTGGGCCAGTTCGTGCAGGCGCTCCAGACCGACGAGTCCGGCGCCACCGGACGGGATCTGCTGGTCCGGCTCGGCGAACGCCGCGGCCTCGCCGACCCGAGCCTGGACGTGCCGGACCCCTTCCGACGCGGGCCCGGAGATCGCTGCGAAGTGCGCCGCCACCATCGAGGGGATGCTGCGCGCCGTCGTCCCCGCCCTCACCGGATCAAGGATGATCGCTCCATGACCGACCTGATCACCGTCAGCTTCTTCGCGATCCTCGCGGCCGGCTTCTTCGTCGGCATCGTGGTCGGGCTGACCGGCATGGGCGGCGGTGCCCTGATGACCCCGGCGCTGATCTTCCTCGGCGTCGGCGAGACCGCGTCGGTCGTGACCGCGGACCTGACGGCCGCGGCGATCTACAAGTCCGGCGGCGCGATCGTGCACCACCGCGAAGGTTCCCCGAACATCACGCTCGCCAAGTGGCTGATCATCGGGTCGGTGCCGATGGCGTTGCTCGGCCCCTACCTCGTCGCCTTCTTCACCGACCCGGACAACATCGACGACGTCCTCAAGCTGGCCATCGGTTTCGCGCTCCTCCTCGCCGCGGCGACGTACGCCGCACGGCTGTACATCAACCTGCGGCGGGTCCGCAGCGGCGGGCCGGCGGGTGAGGAGAACCCCCACATCCGGCCCATCCCGACGCTGCTCGTGGGCGCGCTCGGCGGCCTCCTGGTCGGCATCACCAGCGTCGGCTCCGGCTCGGTGATCATGATCTCCCTGCTGATGCTCTACCCCGGGCTCTCGGCCGTGAAGCTGGTCGGTACCGACCTCGTGCAGGCCGTGCCGCTGGTCCTCGCCGCCGCGATCTCCAACATCAGCCTGCACGGGCTCGACATGGCGATCCTGATCCCGCTCGTGATCGGCTCGCTGCCCGGCACCATCCTCGGCAGCAAGATCGCACCGAAGGTGCCGCAGTCGTTCATCCGCCGCGGCATCGTCGTCGTGCTGACCATGTCCGGCGTGGCCCTGCTCGACAAGGCCGGCTGGGCGCCCCTCGGCGCCGGGGAGGACGACACCCACCCGATGCTGATCGCCGGGGTCGGGATCGCGACGCTCGTCCTGGTCCCGCTGATCTGGGGACTGCTGCGGCGCGGTCAGGGGCTGCCCATGTTCGGCGCCCCCACGGTGGCCCAGCTCGAGGACCCGTCCTGGCGCCCCGGCATCGTGGGGATGAAGCAAGAACGGGTCAGCGGAACCCGAAGCGGGTCGGGGCACCCGCAGCGGCTAGCACGCCGAGTCGACGGTCCGGTCCTTGTCGCCGGGGACCACGCTCGGCGTCAGCCCGAGCTGGATGTCGCCGGTCTGATCCGGCCCCGAGGTCGTCGACCAGTTGACGACGACGTCCTCGGTGGTCGAGAGCAACACCACCACGGTCGCCACCGGTCGACCGTCGAGCTCCACCGGCTCGAGGTCGATCGCCTTGCCGTTGAGCCGGAAGTCCGCCAGGGAGCCCCCACTGGGCCCGTGGACCCGCATCAGGACGAGCTGGGACCCCGGCTCGGTGCCGAACTGCCCGCCACCGGTGACCGAGTCGGGCAGCTCCGCCGCCTCGTTGGGCGGGATGGACTGGCTGAGCGTCATCGAGCCGTTGATCGACTGGACTCCCGATCGACAGGCCGTGGCTCGTAGGTCGGCGCTGTAACGCAGGTAGTAGGACATCTTGGACCCCGTGGCGTCGTTGAGGGTGACCTCGACGCGCGGGTTCCGAACGTCCTCATCGGGGAGATCGCCGATCACGGCGGAGCCGGCCAGGATCTCCGCGTCGCTCTCGACGAAGGGGGCAACGAGCAGCCGGTCCTCGTCGGCGGCCCGCGTCAGGCCACGGACGAAGGCCACGGGGTCCTGCACATCGCTGGTGGCCGCGTCGAAGATCGATCGCGCGGCTTGTGCGAAGAGCCTGTCCTGGGCCTGGGGTTCGAGGGTGCGGTAGGGACGGCTGAGGAGCGCGTCGACCACGTTGTCCGGCGTGAGCGAGCGCCCGCCGACCTGGACGGGCCCGGTGCCCTCCAGCAGGTAGGACAGCGCGACCGGATCCAGGGAGATGACCCCGTCGAGACCGGTGTCGGGGTACTTCGCATCCCAGTGCGCCTTCATCAGCTCCGCTGCCCGCGGGAAGTCCGGCGTGAAGCCGGCGTCGGCGAAGAACGTCCCGAGCGGCTGGTCATAGACCTCGAGCTCGCCGTCGGAGAGGGGCAGCACCGGTTCAGGCTGTTCGGGAAAGCTTCCTGACGTTGCCCTGGCGCTGGATCGACAGCTTTCCGTCGTCCGCGTGCACCAGCGCCCACGAGCCGGGCAGCCCGCCCGTGGCCCGGATCTCGGCGTTGTTCTGGAAGACGAGGAGGTAGTCGCGGGGTCCGTCGCTGCCGACCATGCTCGGGAGGACCTTGCTCGCGGTCGCGGCGGACGCGAGGGAGTCCCGGCCGGCGCGCACGATGTCGACGTACTCGTCGTAGCGAGACTTCACCGATCCGGCGTAGCCCGAGGAGTCCAGGCTCTCGACCGGCCGGGCGGCCTCGGTGAAGGCGGACTGCGCCTGGACGACCGGGCCTTCGAGGCCGCGGGCGACAGCCACGTCGATCTTCCCGTCGCCACTGAGCCGGTCGACCATGTCCACGCTGCGCAGGAGGGGGTCGACCCCGTCCCGCGAGAGGGTATGGAGGGACTGGCTGAGGGCCTCGATCCCGGTGGCGTCGTCACCCACCAGCGGCACATGGGTGAGCACGGACCAGCCGGCCCCACCGGTGAGGTCGGCGGCGCGGGAGGACGACTCCTGCAGGTCGCGCACCGCGCCCTGCTGCCCCGCCTGATCCCGCTGCTGCATCGCCGCCCGCAGCTGCTGGGCGCTGCCCTCGGCGTCGGCCAGCTCGCCGCGGACCTGGAGGGCAAGCCAGCCGAAGTAGGCCGCCGCCGCGATGACGAGCAGCAGCGGTAGCAGCACCAGGATGCGTCGACGGCTCAGCACGGGCCCGATCTTCTCAGAGTGGCGAGACGCCCCCGCCACGACGTGGCAGGGGCGTCTCGACCGTCAGGATTTCAGCGACGAGGACGAACGGTCTGGCGGAAGCTGGTCCGGCAGTTCTCGTACGCGGAGTTGTCTCCACGGGAGTCGAACTTCACCCGCACGACGTACTTGCCCCGCGGGATGCCGCTGAACGCGTACCGTTCCCAGCTGGTACCGGAGTAGGACTTGCGGAACTGAGCCTCGACGCGTCCGCTGCTCACGCGCTCGTACCTGAAGTAAGCGTCCCCACGCGGCGCCCCGTTACCGTCCGTACCCACCCGGAACTTGACCCTGGCCGGGTTGCCGACCCGCGGGTTGTTGAGGTTGTCGGCGTGACACCTGGTGTCGATGCAGCCGGTGTACGGACATGATGCCTGGGCCGCGCTGATGTTCAGTGCGGTCAGTCCGCCGGCCATGAAAATGACCGCGAGCATCCCGCTGAGCATCTTCCCCATGATTGTGACTCCCCTGTGGTTCTAGACCGTAGTCGTAAGAATGTGTCGGCATACCTAAACACATGAGTGGCGTCTGGACCGATTGTTCACCCGAATCAACGACAAGATGTTGCCCGACGTCACGTCGGGCTGGGTAAAGCCCCAGGCCGGGACCGCGGTGCCAGAGGCGATCGCTGTGACCCACGTCCCGCCGCGCCGCCTCGATTCAGCCGGGTCGCCGAGCGGCGGTTAGCATGAGGCGCTGTCCCGAGGAGAGGCCCAACCACAGATGAGCGCACCCCCGACCCATGTCGACTACCAGCTGAGTCAGCTGGACCAGCTGGAAGCGGAGTCGATCCACATCTTCCGCGAGGTCGCAGCCGAGTTCGAGAAGCCCGTGCTGATGTTCTCCGGCGGCAAGGACTCGATCGTCATGCTCCGGCTCGCCGAGAAGGCGTTCTACCCGGCCAAGATCCCCTTCCCCGTCCTGCAGGTCGACACCGGCTACGACTTCCCCGAGGTCCTCGCCTGCCGCGACTCCTGGGTGAGCCGGCTCGGCGTACGCCTCGTCGTCGCCAGCGTCGAGGAGGCCATCGCGAACGGCGTCGTGACCGACGACGGCAAGACCAGCCGCAACCGGCTGCAGATCGGCACCCTGCTCAACGCGCTGGAGGAGGAGGGCTTCACCGCCGCCTTCGGTGGCGGCCGCCGCGACGAGGAGAAGGCCCGCGCCAAGGAGCGCGTCTACTCCCACCGCGACGAGTTCGGCCAGTGGGACCCCAAGATGCAGCGTCCCGAGCTGTGGAGCCTCTACAACGGGCGGATCCACGAGGGCGAGCACATGCGGGTCTTCCCGCTGTCCAACTGGACCGAGCTCGACATCTGGCACTACCTCGGCCGCGAGGGCATCGAGATCCCCTCGATCTACTTCTCCCACCAGCGCCGGGTGTTCGAGCGCGACGGCATGCTGCTCACCGAGAGCGAGTTCAACCCGCTCCGCAGCGGCGAGACGGCCTCCGAGCGCACGGTGCGCTTCCGCACCGTCGGCGACCTCACCCTGACCGGCTGCGTCGAGTCCGACGCCGACACCATCGACAAGATCATCGACGAGATCGCCATCGCCCGCGTCACCGAGCGCGGCGCGACCCGCGGCGACGACCGGTTCTCCGAGGCAGCCATGGAGGACCGGAAGAAGGAAGGCTACTTCTGATGGACAACCCTGACCTCACCACGACCGATGGTGGCCGAGCAGACCCGCTCGATGGACCTGCTGCGGTTCGCCACCGCCGGCTCCGTCGACGACGGGAAGTCCACGCTGATCGGCCGGCTCCTGCTCGACTCCAAGTCGATCTTCGAGGACCAGCTCGAGGCGGTCGAGACGACCAGCAAGTCGCGCGGCTACGACTACACCGACCTGGCGCTGCTCACCGACGGCCTGCGCTCCGAGCGCGAGCAGGGCATCACGATCGACGTCGCCTACCGCTACTTCGCGACGCCGAACCGCAAGTTCATCATCGCCGACACCCCGGGCCACGTGCAGTACACCCGCAACATGGTCACCGGGGCCTCCACGGCCGACCTCGGCCTGGTGCTGGTCGACGCCCGCCAGGGCCTCACCGAGCAGTCGCGCCGGCACGCGGTGATCCTCTCGCTGCTGCGGGTCCCCCACCTGGTGCTCGCGGTCAACAAGATGGACCTCGTCGACTACGACGAGGGGGTCTTCGACCGGATCCACCGCGAGTTCCAGCAGTTCGCGACCAAGCTCAACATCCCCGACCTCGAGGTCATCCCGATCTCGGCGCTCAAGGGCGACAACGTCGTCAACCGCTCCGAGAACATGCCGTGGTACGAAGGCTCCTCGCTCATGCACCACCTCGAGCACATCCACGTGGCCTCCGACCGCGACCTGGTCGACGTCCGGTTCCCGGTGCAGTACGTCGTCCGTCCCAAGTCCGACGACCACCACGACTACCGCGGCTACGGCGGCCAGGTGGCCGGCGGCGTGCTGAAGCCCGGCGACGAGGTCGTCGTGCTGCCCAGCGGGATGACGTCCACGATCCAGGGGATCGACCTGTTCGAGCAGGAGCTCGAGGAGGCCTACCCGCCGATGTCGGTGACGGTCCGGCTCGACGACGACGTCGACGTCTCCCGCGGCGACATGATCGCCCGCGTCAAGAACGCCCCGCAGCCCAGCCAGGACATCGACGCGATGGTCTGCTGGATGACCAACACCCCGCTGCGGCCGCGCCAGAAGCTGGCGATCAAGCACACCACCCGCACCGCGCGGGCCCTGGTCAAGGACGTGCAGTACCGCCTCGACGTCAACACGCTGCACCGCGACCAGGACACCAAGGAGCTCGGCCTCAACGAGATCGGCCGCATCCAGCTGCGCACCACCGTGCCGCTGCTGTGCGACCCCTACTCGAAGAACCGCACCACCGGGTCGTTCATCCTGATCGACGAGGCGACCGGCGTGACCGTCGGCGCGGGGATGATCCTCTCCGGCGCCTGACACCGGACGTATGTATCGCCTCCAGAACCCCGTGCGTCACTACGCATGGGGTTCTGGGCTTCACATCCCCCGGATGCTCGGCGAGCAGCCGGACGGGAGGCCGTGGGCCGAGCTCTGGCTCGGCGCCCACCCGGCCGATCCGTCGCTGCTCCGAGGACGGCACCCGGCTGGACGACGCGATCGCGGCCGACCCGGTGGGCATGCTGGGCGAGCCGGTCGTCGGCGGCGTTCGGCCGGTTGCCGTTCCTGATGAAGCTGCTGGCGGCCGGCGAGCCGCTGTCGCTCCAGGTCCATCCGACGAGCGAGCAGGCCAGGCTCCGGTACGCCGCCGAGAACGCGGCCGGCGTCCCCCTCGACGCCCCCGACCGCTCCTACGTCGACACCTCGCACAAGCCGGAGCTCATCTACGCCCTGACCCGGTTCGAGGGGATGGCCGGCTTCCGCGACGCCCACCGGACGGCCGCGATCCTGCGAGAGCTCGGTCTGCCGTGGCTCGACGGCATCGCCGAGCGGCTGGACGGCACGGCGACCCCCTTCCAGACCCTGCGTGAGATCGTCACAGAGGTGCTCGCCTGGGAGGGGCTGGCCCTCGAGCGGCGGCTCGATCAGCTCGCCACGGCGGCCCTGCACGCGAGGAATCGACTCCACCAGCCGCCCACCAGGATGCGGCCGGCCTACCAGTCGGCCGAGAGCGTGCAGCGCGAGGTGATCCGGGTCTTCGAGCAAACCGCCGCCCTGGTCGGGCGATACCCCACGGACCCCGGCGTCGTGGTGACGCTGCTGCTCAACCACGTCGTGCTCGCGGCGGGGGAGGCGATGTTCCTGCCGGCAGGCATCATCCACGCCTACACCTCGGGTTTCGGGGTGGAGATCATGGCCTCCTCCGACAACGTGCTGCGGGCCGGCCTGACACCCAAGCACGTCGACATCCCGGAGCTGTTGGAGGTCACGGACTTCCGACCCACCCCTCCCCCGCGCTGGTCGGCAGCCGACCGAGACGGTGACGGGGTCGACGTGTTCTCCCCGCCGGTGGGCGAGTTCGCGTTGACGATGATCAACCGGCGGCCCGAGGTCGCCAGCACAGGCCCCGCGATCGTGTTGTGCCTGGACGGCACGGCGGAGGTGGCGACAGACGACGCCTCCACCCACCTCACCCGTGGCGACTCGGTGTTCGTCCCGTCGGGCGCGTTCGTCGTGCGCGCCGGCGGAGGACGCGTAGCCATCGGCACCTGCCCCCTCGCCGCGACCCCAACCGGAGATTGAGGCAGCGAGCGACCCCACTCCGGTGGTTGAGGCGCGAGGGCGCCCCACCGGTGGTTGAGGTGCGAGGCCGTCTCGCGGCCCGAGCCTCGAAACCCCGTGAGCTGGGCAGGGCTGGGACCACGAAGGCCCCACTCCGGTGGTTGAGGTGCGAGGGCCGTCTCGCGGCCCGAGCCTCGAAACCCCGGAGCAGGGCAGGGCCGGAACCACACGGCGCCCCACCGGTGGTTGAGCAGCGAGCGCAAGCGAGCGTCGTCGAAACCCCGGAACTGTGGCAGGGCCGCAACAACGAAGGCGCCCCACCGGTGGTTGAGGTGCGAAGGCGCCCTGGGCGCCTGAGCCTCGAAACCCCGTAACGGAGATCACCTGATGGAACGAAACGCAGGTAATTCAGGTTCCCGAACACACCGGCGGGACTGCTGCCGTCGGCAACCACGCGCATCCCCTGGACCCCTGCGTTCAGCGTCACCGTGGCCGTCACGTCCCTCCACGACTGCCATCCGCCGGTGTTGGGAATCGTCATCGGTCCGGTCTTGTCGACACGGTCGAACTCGACGTGGAACGTACCTCCTGGTCCGTTCGCAGCAACACGAACAATCAGCGTGTAGGTGCGGTGTTCGGGGACCGAGATCGTGTAGTTCAACCACTCGCCCGCCGGCATCCACCCGATGTTGTAGCCGCCGCCGTCGGCCGTCCGCTCGATGTCGACATCCGTGGGCCGATATTCCCCGCCGGCGTTGCTGGTCGTTGTGTCGTGGTAGGCGGCGCCTTCGTCGCCCCTATCGAAGTCCTCGGCCTCGATCGTCCCTGGCAGCGACCAGGGTGTTCCGGCAAAGGGCGTCGTCCCGGATTCCCCTGACGCGACGAAGCGCAAGTAGTTCAAGTTTCCGAAAACACCGGCCGGACTGCTGCCATCGGCAACCACGCGCATCTCATGGACCCCCGCCTTCAGCGTCACCGTCGCCGTGACATCCGTCCAGGACTGCCATCCGCCGGTGTTGGGAATCGCCAACGGCCCGGTCTTGTCGACCCCGTCGAATTCGACGTGGAACGTGCCACCCGGTCCGCTGGCGGCGACGCGGACAATCAGCGTATAGCTGCGGTCTTCGGTGACCGAGACCGTGTACCTGAGCCACTCGCCCGCCGGCATCCAGCCGACGTTATAGCCGCCGCCGCCATCGGCCGTCCGCTCGATGTCGACATCCGTGTCGCGGTATTCCCGGCCGAGGTTGCTGATCGTCGTGTCGTGGTAGGCCACGCCTTCCTGACCCGCGTCAAAGTCCTCGGCCTCGATCGTCCCGGGTACCGGCCGCGGCGGTCCGCCAGATGGCGGCGGACCCAGGACCTCCACCGACCACGTCTCCGATGCGCGCAGAACACCAGCGGGATCGCTGCGCACCAACGGCGTCGGATCGGCGACCGTTACCGTGAGTGTGTGCAGTCCCGTAGAAAAATCCGAGCCGGCGAAGCTGATTATGGGACCCGACCCTACGCGCGTACCGTCGATCGACCACCCGATGTCCATGCCGTGAGTCGACGGCGACAGCACGTCGACGCTGAACGGCCTCGTCTCTCCCTGACGCACTTCCACAGCTCCCGGCTCGGGCGACACCGCATCGATCGGGGACACAAGATTGTAGATGCGCTTTACGTGGGCCTCGACATTGACCTGCTCGAAAGGCACGCCGAGGCTGCGCATCTTCGAGTTGTAGGTCGGCCGGAACATGCCGCGGTCGCAGTATCGCGCACCTTCGTACAAACCCGGCAACGCCGTCGACGGTCCACCTGTCGGTATCGACGTCGCCTCGTCGATCCACACATTCCACTTGATGCTGTTGCGGCGGGTTTCCACGGTTGCGTTGGCGGCCGAAGACTCGGTCAGCGCGCACGAGGGCGGGGGCGGTCCCCCATATTCGTCCACCAAAAGCGCGAAGCTATGGCCAAGCTCGTGGAGGGCGATCTCGGCAGAGGCGACGTGAGTGGAGGCTATCGCAAGGGATCCGCCCCAGCCTCCGTATTCAGGATCGTTGACGACGATGACGATGTCGCGGGCATTCGGGTCGGCGACGCTCCGGGCGAGCACATTGTTGACGGAGGCCAGGTCTGCGCAAATGAGACGCTGGATTCCGGAGCAGTCGTAGGCAGCGCCAAGCGCCGTGCTGCGGAAGAGCCCGCGCGAAGGATGATCGGCGCCCGACTCATTGCTTGTCACGTCTATGCGGTAGACGTTGAAGAAATACCGGTACCGGGGTACGGCTCTTCGGAAAAAAGACGTCCGAGCATCGCTTCGACGTCCGCCGCGTACTTTCCGTTACTGAGGTCCACGGCGGTGTAGCCATCACCCAGGACGACGATGTCGACGCGATTGAACGGTGACCCGTTGGCCCGAATCGTCGTCAGTGGTTCCGCAACGGCAGCCGCGGCGCGGCAAACGAATGCCACTGCAATCAAAACCGCGACGCAGTGTCGGAGAGGCATCACGCGTCCTACCGGACCCTGGATGCGGCGATGGGATCCAGCACCCACGCGTCACCTTCCCAGCGCGGTTTATAGATTCGGAGTTCGCCGATCTCCGCAGTTCCAGCCATCGCGACGCGCAACTCCGCTTCCAGATACGTAAGAACCGTTCCGGATAGAAGCCCTGCGGCGTCCGGGGTTTCCGACCTGACAATCCGCGGGTCCACGACAATGCGCCAATCGATCGGATCGCCAGAGCTGGCGATGGCCACAACCAGGAGCCTGTCCGAGGCAAGCTGTGGATTACGTTCCCGTGCGAGGGGAAAAGCCAGCGCCCGATGCGCTGGAGGCGGTAGCGTGGCGAACACGCCGCGTCTGGCCGACACGGGCAGCGTCAGTGCCCATTCTGTGGAAGCTGACGGCTGCCGGGGCATCCGGGTCTGTAGTGCATCGAATTCGGTGGACGTGAGCGGAACCGGGGGCTCCTGTGCGGCAGTCGCGACTGTCAAAAGGAGAAGTAAAGCTGGGCAAATTCGCATGAAAGAGTCCCCCGAGGGTGCCGAGACTGATGTTGAAGCTTCCACGCGGCCTTACCGGTCCACGTTCTATTCAAAACGGGTTCCGCCCGCGGGAGGATATTCTCTATCCTTCCGAGGAGTTTCCGTGTCCGCATGTGCTCGCCAGCTCATCAGTGTCAGGAACGGAGTCGACACATGGCTAACTGGCCGAAGCCCCTCCTGCGGTCGTTCGCGTCAAGTTGCCTGTGGATTGGCGTTGCCATTTCGATGGCGTATGCCCTTGCGGCCATTCACACCACGCCGCTCGACGCCGCACTGAATTTTGCTGGTGGCATCATCGCTTCCCCGGCGATTGGAGTGCTGATTGGGTTGGTTGCGCGGCGATTCAACAGGCTGACCTTCGGCCGGCGACTTCTGGTTGCCGTGCGCCGATTTGTATCTGGCGACGTACCTGTTTCTACTGGCGGCTGGCCTGGGACAAATCCTCGCACAACTGCTCAAGGGCCGTGCTGTCGACCTGCAACGGTCCCTCGTTGTCGATCCGCTTATCGGAACGCTGCTGGGGTTGACCTACACTGGATTTGTTCTCGCATTGTTTCCCTTGTCGTACTGAATCACGTGTGGATCGGAAAGGCATGGGATAAGGAGACGCCATGACAGAGACGGCCATTCACGGTGCGCAGTGGCCGATACGGTGACACGTCGTGCAGTCGCACGCAGAGAGCAGGAGTCAATTGACGGCTGCGTCCTGACATTGGGACGAGAATGACAAGGAGTGTGTGCGAAGGACACCGACTATGACGAAACGGACAATAGCTTTGATCGGGCTGGCGCTTTACGCTGGCAGTTTCTCTCTAGTCGCTGTGGGCGCACCCGATCCGATGTTCGGCTGGGTCTGCGCTTACCTGGCGTTGTTGATTCCGCTGACCGAGCCCCTAGGTGCTCCCGTTTTCCGCGACAATGCCTTCCTCTATCTCGCGATCCTCGTCAGCGGGTGGATCAATGTCATATTTCTGATCGCGGTGATTGTCCACGCCAGTCACTGGCACACGCGAATGTTCGTCAGATTGAGGGCCAGTGTCCTCCTGATGATTCCATTTTGCTGGCCGGTGTTTTACTTCGAAAGCCTTCGTTTTCCTCGTGAGGCACATTTCGTCTGGATTATCGGGATGCTACTCGCGCTGTTTTCAGAAGAACTGTGGCGGCTGGCGGGACGCCCGCCCGCCCCGGCATCGGCACGGCTCGCCTGAATACGCGCTGTCATGCCACCGTTAGGCGGACACCTTGAGGCCGAAATTCAGACGATGGGCGTGGGCATGGCCGGCCGGGTTCGTCGGATGTGTCGCGGTGATCTGGGCCTCTGGGCATTCTGGATCGAACCGGCGAGCCTGACCGTGTCAGAACACACGCTGAACCTCCCATGGCCCGGGGAACGACCCTTGCGCGTCGCGGTGCTCACCGATCTGCATGTTGGCTCGCCATTCAACGGCATGGACAAGCTCCACTCGACAGTCGATCGCACCAACGCGGCGAAACCCGACATCATCTGCATTCTCGGTGATCTCGGGGGACGCCCGCGAGCGCCTCAGAAGGTCGGCGGCGTTGGAATCGAAAGCGTCGAGGTCGACCACCGCAAATGGCGGATCCAGGGCGCTGGTGGCGATATCGAGCATGCTTTGGAGGGGGTCTGGAGAAAGTTCACCCGAATCGGGGACGCTATCCGCTGGAAGATGAGCTAGAGTGCCGCGCGGAACACGGGACATAACGCCGAACCGCGTCTGGCTCAGGCTCGACGTGGACGGGGGAACCAAGGTTTGGAGCAGGGGTCACTGCTCCGGGGGCGAATCGCCGCAATATGCGGTGTAGCGCGACGCTTTCCGCGCGAGCCCGACAGCTAACCCCGTAGGCGGTCAGAAAGAGGAGATCGTCTTGTCACGCTGTCGCACGCTCTGTGCGGGCTTGCTTTTAGCTGTTTTGGCTGCCGGTAGCCACGGCAGATGCTCGCCGCATCACATTCGGAGAACGGGATCTGCGCCAGGGAATGCGCGGGACCGACGTCCGTGTCCTTCAGGACTTCCTGACGAAGGCCGGGGTCAAGACCACGGTCGACGGTCAGTACGGCCCGAGGACCACCAGTCGCGTCCGCTCGCTGGGAGCGCAAGAACTCGCTCCCGATCAACGGTCGCATGACGCGCGAGGATGCGGCCACCCTGCGAGGCCAGGTCGCCAACGGCGGCGCGGGCTGCAGACGACGGCGCGCCGCCCGCCGCGGCGCCGACGGCGAACGCAACACTGGGGGCCGACGGGTTGGCGGTCGCGCCGGCCGGCGCACCGCCGGAGGTGGTGGCGGTCATCGCCGCCGCGAACGAGATCGTGGGCAAGCCGTACAAGTACGGCGGCGGCCACGGGGATTGGGAGGACTCGGGTTATGACTGCTCGGGCTCCGAGAGCTACGCCCTGCACGGTGCCGACCTGGTCAGTCGGCCCCTGAACTCGACGGAGTTCATGTCCTGGGGCGAGGCCGGGCCTGGTCAGTGGATCACGAGCTACGCCAACAGCGGGCACTCCTACCTCGTGGTCGCCGGCCTGCGATTCGACACGGGCTACAACAACGCGGGCAACGGCCCGCGCTGGAGCGAAAGATGCGGCCTGACGCCGGGTACACCCAGCGTCACCCCGAAGGTCTCTAGCTAGTAGTACTCGCGACGCGCGCGACGGGCCGTTCTTCGACGACGGCGCCGTCGGCGCGAGCGCCAGATAGAAGCAGCGAGATCAGCAGGCCGATCACGCCGACGATCATGAGGATGATCCCGACGGTCGAGATCTCGAGCCCGAGACGTCGGCGTTGACGGCGAACGTCGAGGATCGCGCCGACGGCGATCAGAAAGAGCGAGGTTCCGAGTTCCACATCGGACTCGCTCCCCAGCGGTTCGGCGCGCGCAAACTAAGCTGGACGGGATGCCGACAACCGCCGTTGACGCGTACGCGCTGACCCCCGATCAGGTCGACTTCCGCGACACCATCCGCCAGATCGTGCGCGAGCGGGTCGCGCCGCGCGCGGCCGAGATCGACGCCAAGGCGGAGTACCCGTGGGACCTCCGCAAGCTGTTCGCCGAGCAGGATCTCCTCGGCCTGCCGTTCGAGGAGGCCTACGGCGGCACGGGCACCGGCGCGCTGATGCTCAGCGTCGCGATCGAGGAGGTCGCGCAAGGCCTGCGCCTCGACCGCGCTGATCCTGATGCTCCAGGACCTCGGCACGCTGCCGATCAAGCTCTTCGGCACCGAGGAGCTCAAGCAGCGCTTCCTGCCCAAGTGCGCGTCCGGCGAGTGGTCGCCGGCCTTCGCGCTGTCCGAGCCCGAGGCGGGCTCCGATCCCGGCGGGATGATCACCAACGCCGTCAAGGACGGCGACGAGTGGGTCGTCACCGGGACCAAGAACTGGATCACGAACCTCGGCGTCGCGGACTTCTACATCGTCTTCGCCAAGACGGACCCGAGCGCGGCGCGCTCGCGCGGCATCAGCGCCTTCGTGGTCGAGGCCGACCGCCCCGGCTTCAGCGTCGGCAAGCTCGAGCACAAGCTCGGGATCAAGGGCTCGCCCACCGGCCAGCCGATCTTCGACGACGTGCGCATCCCCGCGGCGAACCTGATCGGGAGCGAGGGCAAGGGCATGAACGTCGCGCTCGGCACGCTCGACCACTCGCGCCTCGGCGTCGCCGCGCAGGCCGTCGGGATCGCCCAGGGCGCGACCGACCACGCGGTCGCCTACGCCAACGAGCGCCGCCAGTTCGGCCAGGCGATCGCCGAGTTCCAGGGCATCCAGTTCAAGCTCGCCGACATGGAGACGCGCACCGCCGCCGCGCGCGAGCTGCTCTACCGGGCGTGCGCGAAGATCGACCGCCACGAGCCCGACGCGCGGCAAGTACTCGGCGATGGCCAAGCTGTTCGCGTCCGACACCGCGATGGCGGTGACGCGTCGAGGCCGTCCAGGTCCTCGGCGGCTACGGCTACGTCAACGAGTACCCGGTCGAGCGCTACATGCGCGACGCCAAGATCACGCAGATCTACGAGGGCACGAACGAGATCCAGCGTCTCGTGATCGCGCGGACGCCTCCGGTAGCCTCGGACCCATGCTCGCGCGCTGGCCGACCGGACGTCGGATCGCCTTCACCACCGTCCTCTGCCTCGCGGTCGCGCTGACCGTGACGGTCTTCCTGCAGGGGGCTTCGCAGCGGCTGGCTGCGAGCGCTCCAGGTGCTCGCGATCGTGCGTCTGCGGCGGCGCCGTCGCGGCGCTCGTCATCGGCCTGATCGTCTCCAAGCTGGCCCACTACAAGGACCCGGAGGACGAGGCCGAGTTCGAGCGGCTCGTCGTGCGCTCGGAGCAGCTGGCGCGCGAGAACCTCGCGGTCGAGCCCGACGAGGGCGAGTTCCTCGAGCTCGACCCGTACAACCCCGCGGACTTCGACACGCTCGTGCGCGAGGCGCTCGACGACCTGCCCGACCTGCTGATCAAGGCGCTGCACCACGTCCCGGTCGTCGTCTCCAACAAGGGCCGCCGGCGCGGCGCCTACGGGCTCTACCAGGGCGACACGCGTCGCCCGCGACGACTACCACGACCGCATCATCATCTTCCGCGACACGCTGCTGCGCGACTTCGGGCACGACCCCGACCTGCTGCGCGACCAGGTCACGCGCACCGTCCGCCACGAGCTCGCCCACCACCTGGGCGCCGACGAGCTCGGCGTCGCGAGATGGGCCTGTGAGCCCGTAGTACGATGGATGTCGAACATGCACGACGAACCGGTCATCGATGACGTGACGCTCGCCGCCGTGATGGCGGCGCTGAGCGACCCGGTGCGGGTCGCGATCGTGCGTGGACTGGCGGCTGACGGCGAGTGCACGTGCGGGGCGTTCGACCTCGGCGATCTCCAAGGCCACCCGCTCGCATCACTTCCGGGTGCTGCGCGAGGCGGGCCTGACGCACACGCGCGCCGAGGGCACGCACCGCCACGTGTCGCTGCGGCGCGAGGAGATCGACGCGCGCTTCCCGGGCCTGCTCGGTGCCGTGCTGGCCGCCGCGGAGCGCGAAGCGCGCCTAGCGCGGGCCGTTCCTGATCGCCGAGTTGGCGATCGCACGAGCGGCGGCGCTCCGTGCTCTTCGCGACCGCGTTGGCCTGGATCGTGTAGAGCACGCCGTGCTCGGACCCATGCGATCGACGGCGGCGAGCAGGAGCCGCCGCAGCTCAGCGGCTTGTAGCGGCCCGTGCGGCCTTGGCCAGCGTCGACCTTGCGCGTCCCGAACGGCTTGCCGCCCTTGCTCGGCGCTGAAGTAGGCGGCGAGCAGGCGTTGGCGCCGCCGCAGTCCGCGGCGCGGCGGGAGCGCCGATCGCGTAGTCCTCGCGGCAGCCGAAGCCGTAAGGCGTAGAGCCGGTCGATGTCGCTCGGTAGCAGCTTGTCTCGGCAGCAGGATCGGCAGCGGCGTCTGGCTCCTTGACGTCCGCGACGGTGCGCGGTCGAGCAGGCCGGGCAGCAGGGCGGTGCAGGCGGAGGCGAGCATGGCCGCGAGCCTACGCGGCGCCGGCACGTCAGCGCGACCCCCAGAAGGCGGCGTCCTGCTCGCCGAGCGGCGTGCTCGGCGGCGCTCGCGCCCAGTACTCGCTGCCGAGCGCGTGCCAGTCGGCGCCGGCGCGCAGCTCGCCGAGGGTCGGAGAACACGAGCCCCTCCATGCGGCGGATCAGCAGCGCCTGCGGCGGGATCGTCTCGCGGCGCATCTGGTCGAAGTACGGCGAGCGCGGGCGAGCCGCTCGCGATCGAGCAGGTCGGCGACGTAGGCCGGGCGTGAGGCGGCGGAAGCCGGGCTCGAGGTACCACTCGCCGGCGGTCGCGGATCTGGCCGAGCAGGCGCTCGGGCTCGAAGGTGTCGGGCTCGGGCAGGTAGCCGAGCGCGGTCAGAGCGCGCGTGGACCTCGGCGCGTCGCCGCGCGGTCGACCGCCTGGGCGAGCGCGCGCTCGCCCTCGAGGTAGTCGGCGTCGACGACGCGCATGAGCCCGAAGTCGAGGAAGCCGACGCGGCCGTCGTCGAGCAGCAGGTAGTTGCCGGGATGCGGGTCGCCGGCGGCGCGGCGCAGTGTGCTTGAGCGTGCCGAAGAAGAAGCGGAAGACGATCTCGCCGAAGCGGTCGCGCTCGGCGCTCGTCGAGCTGCTTGACCTCCTCGAAGCGGCGGCCGTCGAGCAGCTCGGTGACGAGCACGCGGCGGCGCGAGCAGCTCGGTGTCGACCGGCGGGACGAAGACGAACGGGTGGTCGCGCCAGGCGCGCGCCATCGCGCGGTGGTTCTGGGCCTCGACCTCGTAGTCGAGCTCGTCGCCGATGCGCTCGCGCAGCTCCTGCGCGAGCGCCTTGACGTCGAGGCCGGGCGCGAGGCGCTTGACCAGCGGGAGCAGCATCTGCAGGTTGCGCAGGTCGGTCTCGACCGCCTCGGCGATGCCCGGGTACTGGATCTTGACCGCGACCGCGCTGGCCGTCGCGTGGTCGTCGCGCGGTGGACCTGGCCGATCGAGGCGGCGGCGAACGCCTCCTCCTCGAAGTCGGCGAAGACGTCGTCGAGCGGCTCGCCGAGCTCCTCCTCGAGCAGCTTCTCGACGCGCTTGAACGGGCAGCGGCGGGACGTCGTCGCGCAGCGCGCGCGAGCGTGCGCCTTGAACTCCTCGCGCTCGGACTCGGGGATCGCGGTGAAGTCGACGGTCGAGAGGACCTGGCCGATCTTCATCGCCGCGCCGCGCATCTGGCCGAGCTGCTTGACCAGCTCGCGCGCGGTCGCGGCCGCGCGCTCGCCGGTGGCGGCGTCGGCGCGCCTCGTCGGAGCGCAGCGTGTTGGCGGCGCGCGTGCCCGCCCAGCGCAGGCCCTGGCCGGCGACGAGGCCGCCGAAGCGGCGCGTGCGGGCGATGCGGGAGGTGGGAGGGGAGTCGGCCACTCATGAGTACGGAAGCGGGATTTCTGAGATGAGCTTGACAGATCGACTATCGCGATATATCGTTGACGCATCGGAATAGATCGTAGAAAGGATTTCGAATGCATGCTGCACACTGCATCTGCGAGTGGGGCGGTCCACGCGCACGGCACCACCAGCAACACCACCACCACCGCGGACCCCGCGGCTGGGAGGAGCTCGATCGCGTTCATGACCGGGCGCGGCGGGCCCTTCGGGGACCCGCGCCAGTTCAAGGCGATGTTCGGGCCCGGCTCCGGCGGCCCCGGCCGACCATCGCGGCGGTCGCGGCGGACGCGGCCCCCGCGCCCGGCGCGGCGACGTCCGCGCCGCCCTGCTGCTGCTGCTCGAGGAGCAGCCGCAGAACGGCTACCAGCTCATCCAGGAGATCGAGCGCCGCACCGAGGGCGTCTGGAAGCCGAGCCCCGGCTCGGTCTACCCGGCCCTCCAGCAGCTCGAGGACGAGGGCCTGGTCCACGCCGTCGAGTTCGAGGGCAAGCGCGCCTACGAGCTCACCGCCGAGGGGCGCGACGTACGTCGAGAGCAACCGCGAGGAGCTCGGCGACCCGTTCGAGGCCGCCACCGGCGGCATCGACGAGGGCGTCATGGACCTGCGCGGCCTGATGTTCCAGGTCGGCGCCGCGGCCATGCAGGTCGCCGCCGCCGGCCACACCGACGAGGCCCGCAAGATCCTCGCCGACACCCGCCGCGCGCTCTACAAGATCCTCGCCGAGGACGACCCGGGCGACGCCGCCTAACCGGCGCGCACCCCCGGCCGGCCCGCAGCTCCCCGCGGGCCGGCGCGCGCCGCCCTGGTCGCAGGCCTGGCTCTGCGCGCCGATTGCTGGAGGTCGACCTCTAAATTGGCGCGGCGATGCTGGTCGACGAGAAGTCCGGACGGCGCTCGAGGAGGGCCGGCCGTCGTCGCGCTCGAGAGCACGATCATCGCCCACGGCCTGCCGCGGCCGGACAACCTGCGGGTGGCGCGGGAGATCGAGGCCGACGGTGCGCGAGCGCGGCGCGGTGCCGGCGACGATCGCGATGCTCGGCGGCGAGGTGCGGGTCGGGCTCGACGACGACGGCGCTCGAGGCGCTCGCGTCCTCCGGCGAGGTCGCCAAGTGCGGCGTGCGCGACCTCGCGCCGGTCGCTCGCGCGCGGCGAGGACGGCGCGACCACGGTCGCCGCGACCTCGCATCTCGCCGACGCTGGCCGGCATCCGCGTGTTCGCCACCGGCGGGCTCGGCGGCGTGCACCGCGGCGCGCGCGAGACGCTTCGACGAGTCCGCGGACCTGCGGCACGCTCGCGCGCGTCGGCGATCTGCGTCGTGTGCGCGGGCGTGAAGTCGATCCTCGACATCCCCGCGACGCTCGAGCGGCTCGAGACCCTGAACGTGACCGTGCTCGGCTACCGGACGGACACGTTCCCCGCGTTCTATCTGACCTCCTCCGGGCTGCCGGTGACGTGGCGGGTGGAGACGCCCGCAGGAGGCCGCGGCGGTGCTGCGGGCGCGCGAGGTGATCGGCGCGCCCGGCT
>CAWJDH010000010.1:0-29420 GCA_963841625.1 uncultured Actinomycetota bacterium
AAGTGCATCTCGTTCGGTCGGGGGGTGGTCCGCGACAGGGTATCCAGTCGCGGTGCTCCTATCCGTGTGACCGGGCTCAGTCCCTGCGGCTAGCCTTTGCACGTGATAGACCCTCGCCTCTTGCGTGATGATCCCGACCGGGTCCGCGCCGCCCAGGTGAAGCGCGGGCTGACCACCGACGTGGTCGACCGGGCACTGGCGGCGGACGCCGCCAGGCGCGAGGCCATCGCCACCTTCGAGGCCAGGCGTGCCGAGCAGAAGCAGCTGGGGAAGCAGATCCCGCGCGCCGAGGGCGAGGAGAAGCAGGAGCTGCTGGCGCGGACCAAGGTCCTCGCCGCCGAGGTCAAGTCGGCCGAGTCCGCCCAGTCCGCCGCCGAGGCCGAGTGGCAGGCGGCGCTGATGTCGATCCCCAACGTCGCGGCCGACGAAGCCCCCGCCGGGGGCGAGGAGGACTTCGAGGTGATCGAGGTCGTGGGTGAGCCCCGCGACTTTGCTGCCGAGGGGTTCGAGCCCCGCGACCACGTGGAGCTGGGCCGGATCCTCGGCGCCATCGACCTCGAGCGCGGTGCCAAGGTGTCGGGTTCGCGGTTCTACTTCCTCACCGGCGTCGGCGCCGAGCTCGAGTTCGCGCTGATCAACCTCGCCCTGGAGCAGGCGCGTGATTCCGGGTTCACCCAGGTCGTCGCACCGTCGCTGGTCAAGCCGCGTGCGATGGAGGGGACCGGCTTCCTGGGGCAGGCCGCCGACGACGTCTACCGGATCGAGGGGGAGGACCTCTACCTGGTCGGGACGTCCGAGGTGCCGATGGCGGCCTACCACTCCGACGAGATCCTCGACGGGTCCGCGCTGCCGCTGCGGTACGCCGCGTTCAGCCCGTGCTTCCGCAAGGAGGCCGGTTCGCACGGCAAGGACACCCGCGGCATCATCCGGGTGCACTGGTTCGACAAGGTGGAGATGTTCGTCTACACCACCGTCGAGGAGTCGTTCGCCGAGCACCAGCGGCTGCTCGAGTGGGAGAAGCAGTTCCTGGACAAGCTCGAGCTTGCCTACCGCGTCATCGACGTGGCGGCGGGCGACCTCGGGCTCTCGGCGCAGCGGAAGTTCGACTGCGAGGCCTGGATCCCCACGCAGGGGAGGTACCGCGAGCTGACCTCGACCTCCAACTGCACCGACTTCCAGACCCGCCGGCTCGACACCCGGGGCCGCTTCGAGTCCCCCCGAGGTGGGTCGGAGGTGCGGCCGGTGGCGACGCTCAACGGCACCCTGTGCTCGATCACCCGCCCCATCGTGGCCATCCTGGAGAACCACCAGCAGGCTGACGGGTCGGTCCGGGTGCCGAAGGCGCTCCAGCCGTGGCTCGGCGGCCGTGAGGTCCTGGAGCCGGTCCGACGGTGAGCGACCCCACGTCGGTCGGGTCGGGCCCGGCCGGGAGCCCCAACCACGGCTGGACGCCCAAGCTGGTCGCCCTCGACATCGACGGCACGCTGCTCAAGTGGGTGGAGGGGGCGGGCACGACCCACGAGGAGATCTCCCCGGCCGTCCACGACGCCGTACAACGAGTCCTCGATCGCGGCGCCCACATCGTGCTCTCCAGCGGACGCTCGCCCCACGGCATGGTCCGGATCGCCGACCTGCTCGGGCTGCCGAGCGAGGAGGGGGACCGGCTCTGGGTGGTGGCGTCCAACGGTGCCGTGGTCTTCCGCTACCCCCCGCTCGAGGTCGTCCACGAGGAGACCTTCGACGCGGCCCCGGCGGTGGCAGCGGTGCTCGAGCATCACCCGGACGCGCTGGTCGCGGTCGAGGAGCGCGGGGTCGGTTACCGCGTCAACCGGCACTTCCCCCTGGGAGAGCTGTCCGGCGACATGATCATCACCGAGGTCGACGACCTCGTGGCGGGGCCGGTCAGTCGTGTGATCATCCGGGACCCCGACGCCACCGCCGAGGACTTCGTCGAGCTGGCCGCCAGGCTCGGGCTGCACGGCACCGACTATGTCGTGGGCTGGACGGCCTGGCTGGACCTGAGCCCGGTCGGCGTCTCCAAGGCCTCTGGCCTGGCCATCGTTGCCGAGCGGCTCGGTGTCGGACAGGGCGACGTCCTCGCCATCGGCGACGGACGCAACGACATGGAGATGCTGCGCTGGGCCGGCCGGGGAGTGGCGATGGGGCAGGCGGTCGAGGAGGTCCGGGCCGCCGCGGATGCGGTGACGGACCCGGTCCACGACGACGGGGTGGCGGTCGAGCTGGGTCGCTGGTTCCCATGACCCTTCCGACCGAGATCGCCTCACCCCGGCTCCGGCTCCGGCTGGTGACACCGGCGGACGCGGCGGCGATGCGGGCCGGGAGCCGCGACCCCTCGTGGCACCCGGGCTATCCGCGCCCCGACGACATCGACGCCGCCTCGATGGCGCGGGAGGGGGACACCTGGGGGCCCCGACACATCGTGTGTGACGGCCAGACGATCGGGACGATCGGTCCGCTCGGCCCACCGGAGGACGGCGAGGTCGAGGTGGGCTACGGCCTGGTGGAGGCGGCCCGCGGCCGCGGCATCGTCACCGAGGCGCTGCGGGCGCTCCTGGCCGAGACCGACGCGGTGGGCGTCCGGGTCAGGGCCGGCGTCCGCCCCGACAACCTGGCGAGCCTCAGGCTCCTCGCCGGCTGCGGTTTCACCGAGCTGCGCGGCAGCGACGACGAGGGCGCTCTGGTGCTCGCGCGTCCGCTGCCCGCGGCGCGGAGCTGAGGGACGTGCCGCGACTGGTCGCGACCGACCTCGACGGCACCCTCGTGCGCACCGACGGCACGGTGTCGCCTTTCGCCCACGACGTCATCGCTGCCCTCGACGAGAGGGGCATCCCGGTGGTGTTCGTCACCGGACGCCCCCTGCGTTGGGCCGAGGAGGTCTTCGAGTACGTCGGCGCGCACGGCCTGGCGGTGGTCTCGAACGGCGCCCTGGTGTGGGACGTGGTCCGCGACGAGATCCACCAGATCAGGCCGATCGCCCAGGGTGTCGGCCTCGAGGTGTGCCGCCTCATCCGAGCGGCCGTGCCGGGATCGGTCTTCGCGATCGAGACCGTGGACGGGATCTCACTGGAACCCGACTTCATGGAGCGCCACCCGGTCCCTCCCGGCAGCGTCCGGGGCGTCGTCGACCAGATCTTCGACCGGCCGGCGGTCAAGGTGCTCGCCCGGCACGAGGGGATCGAACCGCAGGTGTTCTGGGACCGGGCTCGCGCCGCGGTCGGGGAGCTCGCTGTCATCACCTGGTCCTCGGACAGCGCCCTGCTCGAGATCAGCGCGGAGGGAGTGACCAAGGCGTCGACACTCGCGCTCGTGTGCGACGCACAGGGGGTGGCGCGGGAGGATGTCGTGGCGTTCGGCGACATGCCCAACGATCTCCCGATGCTGTCGTGGGCCGGCACCTCCTACGCGATGGCGAACGCCCACCCGACGGTGATCGATGCCGCCGACCACGTCGCACCGTCCAACGACGACGACGGGGTGGCGTCGGTGCTGGTTGGGCTCTTCGACCTGTGATCTGCTGCAATGGACAGATGTTCGTGAAAGCTCCCCGACTGCTGCTGCCCCGGCTGTTCTCAGCTCTGGTGCTCGCGTGCGTGGGAGTGGTGCTGGCGCAGGTGCCGTCCCACGCCGTGTGCCGGTGTGTCCAGAGCGACGTGCGCACCGACATCAAGAGCGCCGACGCGGTGTTCAGCGGTGTCCTGGTCGACTCGTCCGGCACCGCAGGCGGAAGCAAGAGCGACTTCGCGACCTACCAGGTCGAGGCGGACACCCTCTACAAGGGCGACGTGCGCACCTCCGCGGTGGATGTCCGGTCGAGGAACGACGACTGCTCGCTCGGCGACCTGGAGGCCGACAAGCGCTACGTCTTCTTCGTCACCGAGCAGGGGACGGACCTCCGCGCCGACCAGTGCGGAGGTACGGCGACGAGCAGCGGAAAGCTGGTCCGCCAGGTCGAGCAGGTCGTCGGCGGGGGCACTCCGCTGGGCCGCTCGAACGAGCCCGATGAACCGGTGACGGTGGAGTTCACCAAGGTCTCCGACGCCGAGCCCGACAGCCTGACCCGGGTCGCTGCGCCGGGCTTTGCCCTCGTCCTGGTCGGTCTGCTCGGGCTGCTGGTCGTCCGTCGCGTGCGCGACTGACCAGGAGCGCCGGACGTCAGACGTCCTGAGCGCTATAGCCGACGATCCGTATGACGTTGTGCCGTCCGCACACCCCGCTGATCAGAGGTACATGCCGCCGCGGTCGCGCTGCCGTGCCGGGTCGGCGTCGTCCGACGGGGTGGTCCTCGGGCCGGCGACCGAGGCGCCCGGCGGCAGCTGTCGCATCTGTTCGAGCTGGGCACGAGCCGCTACCTGCTGGGCGTAGATCGCGGTCTGGATGCCGTGGAAGAGCCCCTCGAGCCAGCCGACGAGCTGCGCCTGCGCGATCCTCAGCTCGCTCTCGGAGGGGGTGCCCTCCTCGGTGAACGGCAGCGACAGCCGCTCCAGCTCCTCGACCAGCTCCGGTGCGAGCCCGGCCTCGAGCTCCTTGATGGAGGCCCGGTGGATCTCCTTGAGCCGGTTGCGGCTGGCCTCGTCGAGGGGAGCCGCTTTCACCTCCTCGAGGAGCTGACGGATCATGCTGCCGATCCGCATCACCTTCGCGGGCTGCTCGACCAGGTCGGTCACGGCGATCTCCCCGTTGTCGTCGGCCCCACCGCCGGCGGCCTCGGCCAGAACGCTGGCCGGGAGGGTGCCCATGGGCTGCCCGTCAGGACCGACGACGACCACGTGCTGCTCCTCTGCGTCTCCGGAGGGCTTCTCGTTCATGTCGCCCACACTACGCAGCCGTGGTGAGCAGGATCTTGCCCACGTTGTCACCGGCCTCCATGAGGGCGTGCGCTTCCCCGGCCTTCGACAGCGGAAGGGTGGCATGCACGATCGGACGGATCCGGCCCTCGGCGACCAGCGGCCACACGTGCTCGACGACCGCGGCGCAGATCGAGGCCTTCTCCGCCGTCGGGCGGGACCTCAGCGCAGTGGCGACCACCGCGCCTCGCTTGCGCAGCAGGACGCTGATGTCCAGCTCCCCCTTGGTGCCGCCCTGCATGCCGATGATCACCAGCCTGCCCTCGATGGCAAGCACATCGACGTTGCGGCCGAGGTAGGACGCACCCATGTTGTCGAGGACCACGTCGGCACCGTGCCCGTCGGTGGCTTCGCGGACCGCCTCGACGAAGTCGTCCTCGCGGTAGTTGATCGCAACGTCGGCACCCAGGTCGGTGCAGATCGCGAGCTTCTCCGCCGAACCCGCGGTGGTGAGGACACTTGCCCCCAGCGCGGAGGCGAGCTGGATGGCGAAGGTGCCGATGCCGCCGGCGCCGCCGTGCACCAGGAAGCGCTCATCTGGCTGCAGCCCGGCGACCATGAAGACGTTGGACCACACCGTGCAGGCGACCTCGGGAAGGGCGGCGGCGGTGACCAGGTCGACGCCGTCCGGGACCGGCATCACCTGCCCGGCCGGGACGCACACACGCGTGGCGTACCCACCGCCGGCGAGCAGCGCGCACACCTCATCGCCGACCTGCCAGTGCTCGACGTCCGGACCGACGGCGGAGACGGTGCCGCTGCACTCGAGCCCGATGACGTCCGAGGCGCCGGGCGGCGGGGGGTAGCGGCCCTGGCGCTGCAGCAGGTCGGCGCGGTTGACCGCGGTGGCGGCGACATCGATGACGAGCTCGCCCGGGCCAGGCTCGGGATCGGGCACCTCGGCAAGGGTGAGGACCTCGGGGCCACCGGGTTCGGAGACGGTCACGGCACGCATGGCAGGCAGCCTAGGCCGAGCCCTGTCCGGCTGGGGACGCCGGTTCAGCGGACGAACTCGTCCGTGCTGTGGTCGACAGTGCTGTCGTCGGGGATCGGGTCGTTGACGTCGTCGGGGTCCGGTGCGTCCGCGGGGCGGTCCCATCCCTCCGCGAGCGCCTGGGCCCTGGCCGCGAGACCCTCCACCTCGGACGGGTCGGCTCCCTGGGATCCGGCCGCGAGTCCCAACAGGTACGTCGTCACCGGGGCGGCGACTCGCTCCACCTGGTGGGCACTGGTCCTGGCCAGGTCGAGGATCAGCCCCTCATCGACCTCGGCCTCCTCGATCTCGAGCACGTCGCACAGCTCGTCGATCCAGTCGTGAAGGTTCACAGGTCCAGAGTTGCCACTCAGCGCCTCCGCCGCAACCCCCTGGCTAGCCATCAGCAGGCTCTCCGAGATCGCGCAGGTCCGCCCACGTGTCGACGTCGCGCGCCTCGCCCGGTTCACCAGCGATCGCGGCCAGGTCGAGCGGGTCAAGAAGCCGGTGGAGGGGCAAGCCCGACGGGTCTGTGGGCCGCGCCCGGTCGAGTGCCGCCAGGTCGAGCACGCCTGCCAGCGCGCGCCGTCCCGACGCGTCGGCGAGGAAGGCGCCGTCGCGTCCGTCGGCGGCGGCCAGGAGCCGCTGGAAGGTGTCGGCACTGACACGCGGCATGTCCACGGCCAGCACGGCGAGGTACGTCGGCACTGCCAGCAGGGCGTCCCGGCCGGCCAGCAGCCCCGCGGCCGGACCGCCGTGGGGAGGGTCCTCGCGCACGAATGTCGCCGGCCGCGAGGTCGGCACCTGGTCGCCGACCACGACCACCTCGACCGCGCCGGAGACGGCGGCGAGCGCGTGCTCGAGCAGGGTGCGGCCGGCGTACTCCACCCCGGCCTTGTCGACGCCGTCCAAGCGGACGGAGGTTCCGCCCGCGAGGATCACCGCGGCGTGCTGGACGGCCATGCCGGCAGTCTCGCACCGGCATGTGTTCCGGAGGACGTGGCAGGCTGGGCCCGTGATGCAGGTGGCAGTGGTCCAGCAGGCCTCCGACCTCGAACCGGAGGTCAACCGCGCCCGCCTCGGCGAGCTGGCCCCTGACGATGCCGACCTCGTGGTCTTCCCGGAAGCGTTCGCCCGGGACTTCGGCGAAGCCGGCTCCGACGTCAGCGCCTACGCCGAGGACCCCGACGGCCTGTTCGCGCGTGAGGTGGCGCGCGTAGCCGAAACCCGTCACACGACCGTGGTGGCCGGGATGTTCGAGTCGAGCGACGACCCGGCCCGCCCCTTCAACACCTTGGTCGTCCGTGGCGCGGCATCGGCGGACTACCGCAAGATCCACCTCTACGACTCGTTCGGCTACCGGGAGTCGGACCGGCTCACGGCCGGACCGATCTCGGACCCGCCCGGTGGGGCGCTCGTGAAGGTCGGCGAGTTCACGCTCGGCCTGATGACCTGCTACGACCTCCGGTTCCCCGAGCTGGCCCGCATCCTGGTGGCCGCCGGTGCCGAGGTCCTCGTCGTCCCGGCGGCCTGGGTCGCCGGATCGCGGAAGGTCGACCACTGGCGCACCCTGCTCCGTGCCCGGGCGATCGAGAACACCGTCTACGTCGTGGGCGCCGCGCAGCCGGCGCCTCGCTACAGCGGTCACTCGATGGTGGTCGATCCCCTCGGTGACGTGCTGGCGGAGGCAGGGGACGGCGACGAGATCCTGGCCGCAACGCTGCACCGGGACCTGCTCGAGGAGGCCCGTCGGACCAACCCGTCGCTGGCCAATCGGCGGCTGTAGCCTTCCTCAGCGTGCCCCACACCGCGCCGCGACGCCGAGCAGTGCGGGAGACTCCGTGGACCCGGGCGCGTGCGCGCGTCGCGGGGCTGCGGGAGAGCTCCCTGCCAGCACTGGTCGCAGGTCTGGTGGCAGTCGGTGGGGCGGGCGTCCTGGTCGCGGCGATGCTGGGGCTCGGACCCCACTACCTCGGGGCGATGGGCTCGGTGGCGGTGGCGACCGCCTTCTCCTGGGCCCTCGCCGCACGTGTCGGGGGGCGACCCATGGTCTTCGGTGCGGTCGCACTCGCGATCGGCTCTGCCGTCGTCTGGCTGGACCGTGGCTTCCTCACGACTGGCGCGGCGGTGATGACCGGGGTCGTCAGCGCCGTGCTGGCGGTGATGGCGACGGTCCCCGCGGTCACCGCGCTGCACGTGCTCCGCGAGGTCATGGTGGCGACGGTCGTGGCCGCGATCGGAGCCCTGGCGGTGGTCGGCTTCGAGCCTGCGGTCTCATTGCCCCGGTTCGAGTACACGACCCTGGTGCTCTCGCTCGTGGGCGCTCTGGCACTTGTGCACCGGCTCGGGGCAGGCCTGCACGGTCTCAGCCGGCGCGGCATCCTGACCGTCGCGGTCGGTGGACTGGTCCTGGCCGTCACCCTCGCCTACGGCGAGCTGCTGCGGCGCTACGGCACGCCCGAGCTCGTCGAGGGCCTGCTCGAGATGGTGCACTGGTCGCGGGACCACCTCGGGGCGTTCCCGCGCCCGCTCGAGGCGGTGCTCGGCGTTCCGGCGCTGACCTGGGGGATCCACATGCGAGCTCGCCGCGGCCAGGGCTGGTGGGTGTGCTCGTTCGGGGTCGCGGCGACAGCGCCCATCGCCACCAGTCTCGTCAACACGTCGGTGTCCGTGGTCGAGTCCTCGCTGGCGGTGGTCTACGGCATCGTCGTGGGTCTCGTGATCGGGTTCCTGCTCATCAGGGTCGATCTCCTGCTGAGCGGTACCGGCCGGCGGCGCGGAAGCCGGGCGCAGGCGGAGGCGCGACCGGAGCCGCCCCGCACCCGCCCGCTGTTGTAGAGGTCGGCGGCCACCCACCCGGGTTTCGGTTCCGGGTACGCGCCGGTAACGGCTAGGTTCTGCTTCCATGGCGCGCGAACAGGTGACCGAGATCCTTGCGGAAATGGTGGCCAACGTGATGGCGATCGAAGTCGCCCCGGGAGACCCGGTCGCGGTCGGTCAGACCGTCTGTCTGCTGGAGTCGATGAAGATGGAGATCCCGGTGATCGCCGAGTTCGAGGGGACCGTGAAGGCGGTCAAGGTCGGCCCTGGCGACGTCGTACAGGAGGGTGACGTGCTGCTCGTGCTGGGCTGACGTGATTCCACGAGCCACCGAGCAGAGGGGGCGGGATTCGAACCCGCGGCTGACATCTCTGCCAGCGACCGCTTTCAAGGCGGTTCCGATCGGCCACTCCGGCACCCCTCCGAGCCGTCCAGGGACGGCACCGGAGCAGTGTACGGGCGGCTGCGGGTCCGCTGACGACCTACTCGGAGCCGCCGAGCTCGAGCTCGACCTCGTCGTAGGCCAGGTCGTGGAGGCGCTGGACGTGGTGGGAGATGTCGACGAGCAGCCGCTTGAGGTCGGAGCGGATCCGGTCGACCTCGGGGCTTTCCAGGACCGCCGGCCCCATGGCGGCCAACCGGGTCAGCAGGGTGTTCCGTTCCCTGAGGATCGCTCCGCCGCGCGCGGCCAGCCAGCCGTCGGACCAGTGCTCGCCCTCCGCTACGAGGCTGTCGCGGACGCTGGCCATCCGCTGCCGGACCACCCAGCGCCAGTTACCCAGCGGGATACCTTCCTGGTGAGGGGCGTCCAGGGCTTGCTGAAGATGCAGGAGTGCAGCGGACGTCGCGGTCATGTTGACCTCCGGATGGCGGGTCTCCGGTGGTTCCGGTGAGTCTGTTGATTTTGGCGCTCGCCGAGGCCGGGCGGCAACCCCTGTGGGCCCGCGAATGTGCTGTCTTGTTCAATCATCCCCATGTCGTCCGACTATCGGCTCGCGCCGGCCCTCGGCGCCCGACTGCTGGGGTCTGCCCTCGTCGGGCTCGCCGTCCTGATCCTCGTGGTGACGCTGATGGTGGCGCTGCTGGACCTGTCGGTGCTCTTCGTTGCGGTGGTGGCAGCGCTCGGGCTTGCCGCCGTGCTGGTCGCCGGCCACGTGCTCACCCGACGCATGTACGTCGTCCGTCTCGGCGAGGACGGCTACCAGGTCGGGATGGTGCGCGGAGCCGGGGTCCGGGCCGCGCGCTGGACCGAGGTCGAGGACGCCGTCGCCGCGAGCCCGCGCGGGATCCACTGCCTGGTGCTGCGGCTCCGGGACGGGCGGACCACCACCATCCCGGTGCAGGTGCTGGCCGTGGACCGGGACGAGTTCGCCCGCGACGTACGGGCGCACCTCGAGCGCAGCGCCGGCGGGCCCGCCTCGGGCCGGACCTGATTCGGCAACTCCGGCGGGCTGCTTGTAGCCTGTGCAGGCTGTCGGGAGGCGTCGCCTAGTCCGGTTTATGGCGCCCGCCTGCTAAGCGGGTTGAGGGTGATCCCCTCTCGCGGGTTCAAATCCCGCCGCCTCCGCTCCCGCCCTCCCCGGATCCGTCCGGGGAGGGCAGTGCTTTCTCCGCGATTCTCGGCACACTCGTGCCCGCGACGCGCCGCGCAGAACTGCATAAAAATGCAATGCAACTTTATGATGCACAGTTTCCCTGACGCGGCCGATTCTGTGGCTCAGACTAAAGATCTTGGATGGGCACCCCGGACCCATCCACGGACACCAAAGGCGGAGACAATGAAGATCGCGAGCAAGGTCGGCATCGTGCTGGCCGCCGTGGGGATGACCATCGGCCTCACCGGAGCCCCGGCCCAGGCGAAGGACAGCAGCTGGGACAACAAGACGGGCGTCTCGGCGAAGTACATCCCCTGACAGAACCAAAGGTTTGAGACCGGGGCTGACCTCCCCCCACAAGCGTCAGCCTCCAGCGCCATCCCCAGGCCGGTCTCAGCCGCACGAGGGCAGTGACGTCGACGTCACTGCCCTCGTGCTATGCCATGCCCGTCGCGTGCCGGCATCACTGCTTGTGAGGGCCGTGACCCTCGTGGTCCGCGGGCTCGGTGCCGGACACACCGAGCTTGCCCATCGTGTACCCGAGCTGGAACCGGGTGTCCGCTTCGTACTCTTCCTTCAGGTCGGCCACGTAGCCGGCGTACGTGCGCGCGCTGACCCCGAGCCGCTTGGCGCTGACCGGGTCGGCGTGGCCCTCGATCAACATCCGGATCGTCATCGCCCGCTGCTCTCCTGCGATGCCCGACATGGTGGAGGTCTCGCGGCGCATCGTGAAGGGGCGGGCCCGTTCCCACGTGCGCTCGAAGATGTCGGCGAGGTAGGCGACGATCGACGGCTCGCGGATCGCGATCGCAGTGCTGAGGTCCTCATGAGCCGGGATCACGGCGACTCGCCGGTCGATGATGATCATCCGGTTGAAGAACTCGTCGAGCGTGCGCACCTCCGCGCCCAGGTCGGTGACCGCGGCGACGTACTTGCGGGTGACCGCGTGGCGTCGGGCGCTGTGCTGGTAGAGCGTGCGCATCCGCATGCCGCGCTCGAGCAGGGCGGTGTCGCGGACCGCCGCGGCGACCCTCCTCCGGTCACGCCCGGCCTGCGGCTGGGCGGTCAGCATCTCGTCCTGGCACTCCGCGACCAGACCCTCGATGTAGGGCTCGATGTCCGGCTTGTGGACCAGCGTGAACGGCCCGCGGCCGGTGTCCGGCGACCGTCGCCAGACCTGCGCGAGCCCCGCGAAGGCCTGGGCCCACTGGGACGACTCGTCCAGCAGCCGCGCGCCCTCCTGGCCCAGCGGCGACACGACCCGGGACTGGACCGCGCCTGGGTCGACGGCATGGAAGACACCGGCCTCCCGGTCGGGGCTGAGCAGGCCGAGCCCGAGGAGCAGGTCGAAGGCGGCCTGTTCGGCGGCGATCCGCGGATCGCCCTCCTTCAGCCCGCCCTCAGCCACGATCTCCTCGTAGATTCTCGCGGCGTCAGACCGCAGGAGGTCGCGGTCATCGGGACCGAAGTTGCGCACCCGGGTGAACCCCTCTCGTTGACCCCCGATCTCGATGATCCCACAACTGAGCACGCGAGAAGGCCCCTTCCGCTGGAGCGGAAGGGGCCTTCTGGTGCTCGAGACTCAGGAGCCCAGTCTGGCCCGGAGCCCGTCGAGCTCGGTCCACAGGACGGCCGGCAGGTCATCGCCGAACTTCTCGAACCACTCCTGGATCTGCGGAAGCTCGGCCCGCCACTCCTCGACATCGACCTCGAGAGCGGCCGCGAGCTGCTCCTCGGCCACGTCGAGGCCCGCGGTGTCGAGGGCGCCAGGGGCGGGAACGTGACCGATCGGGGTCTCGACCGCGGCCGCCTGGCCGTCGATGCGCTCCACGATCCACTTCAGGACCCGGCTGTTCTCGCCGAAGCCCGGCCAGAGGAAGCCACCCTCGTCGTCGCGACGGAACCAGTTGACGTAGAAGATCCGCGGCAGCTTGGCCGCGTCATTGTCCTTGCCGACCGAGATCCAGTGGTTGAAGTAGTCGCCGGCGTTGTAGCCGATGAAGGGGAGCATCGCCATCGGGTCGCGGCGGACCACGCCGACCTGGCCGACCGCGGCGGCGGTCGTCTCGGAGGAGAGGGTGGCGCCCAGGAAGGTGCCGTGGGTCCAGTCGCGGGCCTCGAAGACCAGGGGAACCGTGGTCTTGCGGCGACCGCCGAACAGGATCGCGTCGATCGGCACACCCCGCGGGTCGTCGTACTCCTCGGCGAGGATGTCGCACTGCTTGATCGGCGTGCAGTAGCGGCTGTTGGGGTGGCTGCTGAGCTCGCCGGAGTCCGGCGTCCACGGCTCGCCCTTCCATGACGTCGCCTTGTCGGGGGTGTTCTCGAGGCCCTCCCACCAGATGTCGCCGTCGTCGGTCAGCGCGACGTTGGTGAAGACCGAGTTGCCCTTGTTGATGGTCTTCATCGCGTTGGGGTTGGTGTGCTCGTTGGTGCCGGGCGCCACGCCGAAGAAGCCGTACTCCGGGTTGACCGCCCACAGCCGGCCGTCCTCACCGACGCGCATCCAGGCGATGTCGTCGCCGAGGGTCTCGACCTTCCAGCCGGGGATGGTCGGGGCCAGCATCGCGAGGTTGGTCTTGCCACAGGCGCTCGGGAAGGCAGCCGCGATGTACTTGACGACGTTGTCGGGGCTGGTGAGCTTGAGGATCAGCATGTGCTCGGCCAGCCAGCCCTCGTCGCGAGCCATCACGCTGGCGATGCGCAGGGCGTAGCACTTCTTGCCGAGCAGCGAGTTGCCGCCGTAGCCCGACCCGTAGGACCAGATCGCCCGCTCCTCGGGGAACTGCACGATGTACTTGGTGTCGCTGCAGGGCCAGGGCACGTCGTCCTGGCCGTCCTCCAGCGGCATGCCGACCGAGTGGAGCGCCGGCACCCAGTTGACCTCAGTTCCGGCTGCGTCGAGCTCCTCCATCCGCTTCAGCACGTGGGAGCCCATCCGCGACATCACCCGCATCGAGGCGGTGACGTAGGCCGAGTCGGTGATCTCCACGCCGAACATCGGCTTCTCGGCCTCGAGGTGGCCCATGACGAAGGGGATGACGAACATCGTGCGGCCCTGCATGCAGCCCTCGTAGAGCTTGCGCATGATGGCCTTCATCTCGTCGGGCGCCATCCAGTTGTTGGTGGGACCGGCGTCCTTCTCGTCGACCGAGCAGATGTAGGTGCGGTCCTCGACGCGGGCCACGTCGGTCGGGTCGGTCGCCGCGTGGAAGGAGTTCGGCTTGATCTGCGGGTTGAGCTGGGTGAAGGTCCCCGACGCGACCAGGGACCTGGTCAGCTCCGACCACTCCTCGTCGGACCCGGTGCACCAGTGGATCCGGTCCGGCCTGGTCATGGCGGCGACCTCGTTGACGAAGTCGAGGATGCCCTGGTGGGTCGTGGGTGATGGATTGCCCTCGGCGCTGCTCGGGGCGGTGGTCTCGGCCGTGTCGGCGGTCATGCGTTCTGCTTCCCTCTCGCGCATTCGCGGTGGACGCCTGGTTGCTACGCCGGCGCCGCCGGCCGTCGAGCTTGTCGACGGAGGTGTCGTGGAGTTGTTATGGATCGCTCGGCGTCTTTGTCGGCGAATGATGTGGTGCCGGGACGTCCGGGATCCAGCTCTCCTCGCGCCCCCGCGATGGGCTGAGGGTACTCGGGCTGGTTGGTGCCACATATTGGAACGATCCACGGTGGATCGGGCGGCCCGGCCACGCTGATTTCGGCAGCCTCCGACCGTTCGGCTATCCTCAGGCAGTCGCTCGGCCCGATCTGGGCGGCATGCGCCCGTAGCTCAACGGATAGAGCATCTGACTACGGATCAGAAGGTTTGGGGTTCGAATCCCTACGGGCGCGCCACCCGAAACCGCAGGCAGTTCCCCCGCTGTCCTGCGGTTTTCGGCTTTCCGGGCACCTGCGCGCGATCAATGGGACCAAGGACTGGCGGCCAGGGGCCGATGACTCTGGTCCGGTGGCGGATGAATGTCGACGCTGGAACCAGTGAGGCGAAGTTGCCGCTACGCCGTCCGGGTTGGACGGTCAGGCACCGTAGTCGAGGAGGCGTCATGTTCATCGCAGCCATTCTGGTGACGGGAGTTGTAGTGGTCAGCATCGCGATCGCGCTGTTCCTGCGCTCGTGGGTCCTGACGGAGTCAGAGACCGAGACACGGCTTCATGACCCACGGACCCACACGATTGCTTATGCGATCCCCAACGGAGTCGACCCGGTCGTCTTCGCGGTCGCGGTGGACAAAGCGGGCTTCACGAGCGTCACGGATCGCGTCGGCAACGCCGAGTGCATCCTCGTCGAGTGCCCCGAGTCGGAGCGCGCGCACCTGCGAACCGTGCTCGAGGCCATCCCCGTTCCTCAGTACGACGGGTCCCCAGCGAGGGCCGCGCACGTCGTCTTCGAGGACGAACGCTGACGCCACCAGCCTGGCCGCAGCACGCGCGTGCCCCGAAGCCGTGCGGCTCGTTCCGGCCACCTCAACTCAGTGGGCCCCCCGTCGCTTGTTCAGCGTCGTGACCGGGTACGGGAGATACATGACTGCTCTCGCCTCCGCCGCCCGCGCCGCCTCGTCCGCCGGTGGGCAGGTACTCCGTGCCGCAACCGGGCTGATCTCCGCCCGGCCGGCCGCCAAGCCACTACATCCCCGGGGCTCCGTCGTGCGGGGCACGCTCCACCGCTTCGGTGCCGAGCCCAGGACCGGGGCGACGTGGCTGGACCAGGCGGGTGAGGACCAGGTGCTCGTCCGCCAGTCCCGAGCCGTCGGGCTGCCGGCTCCTCTCCCGGACATCTTCGGCCTGGCGATCCGGGTTCCGGCCGAGGGTGGGGGGCACGGTGACCTGTTGTTCGCCTCGACCGGGCAAGGACGGCTGACCCGCTTCACGCTGACGCCCGCGCGGTCGCCGTACGCACGGCCACTGACCACCCTGCTGCCTTATCGAACGAGGGCCGGTGCGGTGCTGCTGTCCGCGGTATTTCGCGATGAGCAGACCATCGCGCTCGCGTGGGCCATCCGTTCGGGCACCTGGCACACCTTCGCCGAGCTGTTGCTCCACGAGGACCCGATCGACGCAGGCGGATGCGCCGCTGTCATTCGAACCGACCCTGAACTCACTTCCCGGGCTGGAGACCTACGAGTGGGTTCGACGGCTCCGCGGGCCTGCCTACATCACCGCCCGGCGATCTCGTCGTTCCTGAGTTGTTGCTCCGCCGGCCGGGCGCGCCCTCGCTAGGGCGAAGGTGACGGGGAGGCAGTCGCGGGGTCGGTGGTCGGTTCCGGCGACGGTGGCGCTGTCGTGGGCTCCGTGCTCGGTTCGGAGGTCGGCTCGGTGGTCGGCGGGCTCGCTGGTGGTGGGTTCGGTGGTGGCGGGTTCGCTGGAGCTGGGCGAGGCCGGTGGCGGTGGGGCCGGCGAGCTGGACGACGGGCTGGTCGACGATGGGTCGCTCGTGCCGTCGGCGGGCGCTTCGGTGGGCGAGGACGTCGTCGTGCTGGGCACCACCGGTGGGGCCCCGCCGAGGATCGCGGCGATCTCCGTCTGGAAACTTGCGAGCTGTGCCGAGATCTCCGAGAGGGAGTGCGTCGTGATGCTCTGCCCGAACGCGGTCAACCGGTTCCAGACCTTCCCGAGTGCGAGCAGCTGCTCCTCGCCGGGTGTCTCCTGCACCGACAGCACGAGCTGGCTCGCGATCGCGGCCGTGATGCAGCGGTAGCACTCGTAGTTGGCGGCCACGGCGAGGTTCTGGGGGACCACCACCTGCGCGTCGTCCATGATCAGCACGACCTGGAAGGCGACGGCAACCGTGACGCAGTTCTTGCACGACGCGTAGGCGTGAGCCTCGTTGACGTTGAGCACCTCATCGCCCTCGGCCCACACGAGGGCGAACGCGACGTCGTACTTCATCGAGCCGTCGGTGGTGTTGAAGGCCGCCGCCTGGTTGTCACCCTCATCGGGAGGCAGCGGCTTGTCGAACGGGAAGACCCAGGGCTCCGCGGACGAGTCGTCCGGAGTCGGCTCCTGCCCGCCGCCCCCGGCGTCCTCGGTCGGGACGAGCACGATCGCAAGCTGGGGGTCGGACTTGCTCGGGAGCGCCTGTCCCTCCGGGAAGGTCGCCTCCAGCGGCGCACCGCTGGCCAGCCTGCGCTCGGCCGACGGCGCCGACGGGGAGCCCCCCGCCGTCGGGGAGCGCCGCCGCATCCAGTGAGGTCGGCGGGACCCGGCTGGCCGGAGTGCTCTGCGCGGCCGGGAGCAACGAGGTGAACAGACCGCGCTCCCCTGGCACGATCGGTCGGTAGGCGCCCGGTTGCGACCACGCCCAGAGAAGTGTCGTGATGGCGACAGCGCTGAGTGCTGCCGCAGCGACCCGCTTGAGGGCGGACCCCCGGCTCCACCGGGCGAGTCCGCGGAACCAGCGCAGTCCGACTCGTCCGAGGATCATGGCGCACGCCAGCAGGGGCAGCACCACTCCCAGGACCTGGAGCCCGTGGGCGACGACGTCGATCGAGCCCCCCGTTGCCCCACGCGCCCATCACGCCGGCGGCGTCCTCCTCCACCACGGCCCACGCCGTAGCGAGCAGTCGGGGCACGGCGGTCAGCAGGGCCAGGAGCATGAGCGCCATCATCGGGATCGTGATCAGCACCCAGACGGTGATCACTGCGCGGGCCCACGGCTTGAGTGCGCGGTTCTCCGGATCGGACCAGCGGTGCGGCAGCAGTCCGAGCAGGGTCGGCTTGATCCGGTGGTAGAGGTCGGGAACACCGGCCAGGTCAGCGAGCAGGTGGTAGCCGTCGAAGCGCAGCAACGGCAGGAGCTGTTGCACCATCTGGAAGATCTGGGTGGCCACCAGGAGGAGCAGGGCCTCCCAGCCCGAGAAGTACCACCAGGCGAAGGTGATCACCACCACGAGGGCGTTGAAGTACAGGCCGCCCAGGTCTGTCCGGATGCGTCCCCGCCGGCCGAGCCGGTAGCTGTCGGTCACATCGGTGTAGAAGGCGGGCCACACCAGGTAGATGCCGGCACCCATCACCCCGGGGTCGGCTCCGCTGTAGCGCGCGGCCGCCGCGTGCCCGAACTCGTGGAAGCCTCCGGAGAGCACCGTCACCACGAAGACGAGCAGCAGCAGGTGCGGCCGCTGGAAGGCGTCGTACGCCGCGGGAGCGAGGCCTTGGTGGAAGAAGACCCACCAGGTGACGGCCAGGAACCCGACCAGCACGGCCGAGACCAGCGCCGGTCGGAACAGGATCCGGAACGGGTCGGTCAACAGGCGCGTGTATCGGGGGTTGGTGACGGCGAACTTGAGCTTCAGGCCCAAGAGGGGGTTGGACTTCTTGACGGGCGGCTCGGACCCGTCGGCCAGCCTGAGCAGTCCGAGGGGGCGCAGGTGGTCGTCGACGAGTGTCGCGACCATCTCCTCCGAGACGCTCCTGCGCATGGCCCGGCTGACGATGGCCGCGATCTCGGCACAGCTTCGCTGCCCGTCGACGGCGTCCAGCACCAGGTAGAGCAGCGGCGTGAGCTGGAGCGTCTGCCCGTCGC
Source organism: uncultured Actinomycetota bacterium (assembly GCA_963841625.1). GTDB lineage: Bacteria > Actinomycetota > Actinomycetes > Propionibacteriales > Nocardioidaceae > Nocardioides. The sequence continues at coordinate 17,773 of CAWJDH010000010.1, forward strand.
CGCGGCGGACCAGGGCTGGTGGGGTCCGGTAGCCGGACCCCACCATGGCCCCGATGAGCTGGAGGTCGTCGGCGCGCGTGGGCGGCGCGTCGACGAGGACGGTCACTGCTGCGGAGTCTCCGTGCTGGGCTCGGTCACCCCGTCAGCGGTCTCAGCGGTCGAGGGTGCCTCGCCACCGGCCTCCGTCGTAGACATGGCCGGCGCCGGCGCCGGATCGTCCGTGGACGCGGTGTCGGTGTCGGGCGGCTCGACGGAGCCCTGGTCGATGTTCGAGGTCTGGTCGGACGTGGCATCCGCAACCCCGGTGATGGACTGGGTGATGTTGACACCCTGCGTCGCCATCGCTCCGGCGTAGGAGTCGTTCGACAGGATGTTGGCCGCGACGGATGCGTCGATCGGAGCCGCCACGTTGGCGTTGGCCGCGACCGCCCCGTTGATGGGGGCCGCGAGGTCGGCGTCCAGGTCGACGTTGACATCCACGTTGAGCAGGTCGCCCTTCAGCAGGTCCCCGGTGTTGAGCCCGGCGAGGGTGTCGGTGACGTCGTCGACGATGTTGCCGACGGTGCCGATGATCTGGCCCGCTGCGTTGAGGACGTTTCCGGTGAGCGGGTCGAGCGTCCCGACCAGCTCGCCGGCGGTGCCGATGATGTTGCCGGTCGCGCCGTCCAAGGTGCCGATCACGTTGCCGGCCGCATCCAGTACCGCAGTGCCGTCGACCAGGTCGGTGACGGTGCCGAGCACCTCGCCCGCCGTGTTCAGGACAGTGCCCGTCGCTGTGTTCACGGTTCCGACGACCTCGCCGTCCGCATCCAGCACGTTGCCGGTTGCTCCGTCGAGGACGCCGATCACGTCGCCCGCCGAGTTCGCTACCGAGGCGCCGTCGATCAGACTGGTCACGGAGCCGACGATGGCGCCCGCAGAGTCGACGACCATCCCGGTGGTCTCGTTGAGCGTGCCGACGATGTCGCCGTTCGAGTTGAGAACGTTGCCGGTCGTCTCGTCGAGGGTGCCGATGATGTTGCCGGCGGAGTTCACCACGAGACTGCCGTCCACGGGCTCGCTCGCGGCGGCCGTGGCGTCCGCGGCGGTGGCGTCCGCGGCGTCGGTCGCGCCCATCAGCGCGGCCTGCTCGCCGCCTGTGCCGTCGGTCGGCGTTGTGCCGGTCCCGTCGGTGGTCGTGTCGGACTGGTCGATCGTGCTGTCCTGGATGCCGTGCGCGATCGCGTCGGCGGCGATCGTCTGGGTCACGCTGCCACCCTGGGTGGCGACCGCCTCCGCCGTCGAGCCGTTGGAGAGCAGGTTGGCACTCACGGCGGCGTCGATCGGCGCCACCACGTTGGCGTTCAGGGCGATGGCGAGGTCGATGGGTGCGGCGCCGTCGATGGCGAGGTCGACGTCCGCCGCGAGGTCGAGGATCGACACGACCTCCTTGTCCGGAAGCGCGGTCACCCCTTCGGCCGCCAGCTCCTCAGGCGTGATCGGTGCGAAATCTTCGGTACTCATCGGGTCTCCCTCCCTGCGCCCGCACTTTCGTGTCGGGTGCTCCCCCGCGGCCGCAGCGTCGTTGCTGCGAGCCGCCCCCACGCATGCCTGACCTGACGGCCCGACACAACGGCTACCCATACCCGAGATGTGGCCGGGTAAACATTTCGCGAGCTCAGCGAGGCGCCGGATCCGCTGGGGAAGCCGGCCCTCTCAGGCTAGGCGGTGAAGCCGACCGTGCTGGTGGCGACGTTGCCGGCCAGGTCGGTCCCGGTGATCGTGAGCTGCAGTGAACTGCTCTTCACGACGTTGTAGATGATGGGCATGGACCAGGTCGTGGTCCCTGTGAGCCCGAGCGGGCTTCCGCAGGCGGCGTACGTGGTTCCGGTCCCGGTCCAGCAGGTGTTCGTTGCGGTGTTGCGCAGCGTGAGCGTCACGGACGTGACGCCGGAGCCGGAGTCGGACGCCGTGCCGCAGGCACCCGGCGTCCCGGCGCAGGTGTTGGTCCAGCTGTCCGCGCCCTGTCCGCCGTTCTTGTAGGCGACACCGTTCCTGGGGTCGGTGATGACCAGGTTCGGAGCCACGGTGTCGAGCGTGACCGCGAAGCCCGCCGAGGCGGTCGAGGAGTTGCCGGCCTGGTCCACCGCGACGGCGGTGAAGGAGTTGGCTCCCTCCACCAGGGTCACCGGCGCCGAGTAGGAGCCGTTGGCGGCCGCGACCACTGGAGGGAAGGCGGTCGCTCCCCGGGAGATGGTCACGGTGGAGCCGGCCTCGGCGGTGCCTGAGAGCGTCTGGGCCGCCACGTTCGTCACCCGGTCGCCGGCGGTCCCCGAGTCGCTGCTGATCGAGGTGATGGTCGGGGTTCCAGGCGCCGTGGTGTCGATCCGGACGGTGTAGGACCTGGTCGACTCGACGTTGCCGAAGGTGTCTGTGGCGGAGTAGCTGATCGTCGTCTGCCCCTGGGCGGAGACTCCGAACGACGTCGACGAACCGGCGACGGTGACCGGGGAGCCGGCGCCGACCCGGTAGGTGATGCTCGCGACCGGGGAGGCGTCGGTCGCCGTCAGGGTGATCGTGACGGCGCTCCTGTTCCAGCCGGTTGCGTTCGGCACGGGGTTGCTGGTCACCGAGGTTGCCGGTGCCGTCATGTCGAGGGTGAACGGCGTCAGGGGGCTCTCCTGGCCGGACCAGAGCCCGAACGTGGCGACCACGCCGTACTGCACGGCGCCCTGGACGGGAGCCGGGTCGAAGCACGATCGAGTGGGCGCCACCGTGGTGCAGACCTGCGAGGTCACGCCGGCGCCCGTGTGGCGCAGCAGGGTGTAGCCGGTCGTCGGCGTGCCCTCGCTGAGCGTCACCGAAGCCCAGTCGAGGCGCACCGACGACCCCACCTGGGTGACGGTAGGGGCGGCGGCGCGCTGCACGGAGGCGGCAGCAGCGGGTGCGTTGCCCGAACCTGTCGCGGCCCAGGCGGCGGACGCGGCCTGGGGCTGGAGCACGAGCAGGGCCGCGACGGCGGTCCCGACCAGGGCGGTGGGCGACCTCACAGCTTCACCGCCGTCACCCGGACGTGCACCGCGAACCGGACACCCTGGCAGGCGTCAGGTGCGCTCCTGCGCATCCCCAGCCTGATCGTCGAGGCGACCGACGAGCGCGAAGGAAGCCGTAGGCGCGGCGTCTTGGGGCGCATCAGCTGCCGCCTCGTGCACTGGGCGGTGCCATGGGCGCGAACCGTGACCGAGTTGATGACGATCGGGAAGGAGTACGGGTTCACGTACCTCACTCCCAGCTTCACTCGACGGCCCGGGTAGAGACCGCCGACCGAGCCCACTCTGACGCCGAGCTTCCCGGGCGTCGTGTGGGTCGACCCGCCGCCTCCAGGCTCGATGATTGCGCGGGCCATGATCGGCGGCTCCGGCGCCGAGGGGTGGCGGGGCGAGACCAGCGTCGGCTCCAGGGCCACGGTTCCGGTAGCCATCAGCGGGTCCCAGTGGTCGCCACCTGTTCGTACGACGACGAGGGCGAGGACCAGTCCCGCGGCCGCCGTGATGGCGGCAGCGGTCCGGACCCGTCCTCGTCGTCCCACGTCAATATTCCTTGAACCTCACCTGCCCCGAGAAGCGCAGGTCGGGTCAGTTGCTGAAGCCGGTGACACCCAGGGTCACGGTGAACACGGCGCCCTGGCAGGCATCCGAGGCCGTGTTGTCCATCGTCAGCTCGAAGCTCATCGGCGTCGCACTCGTCGCGTCATCGGCCACGACCTCGCTGAGCGCGACGTCCGGGCCGTCGACCACCGACGGGTCGCAGGCCGGCTCGTCGGCGGTCACGTCCACCAACGTGGCCTTGTCCAGCTTCACGTCGTAGGGGTTCAGGTCGTTGGTCACGGTGAACGGAACGTCGACCGACCCGGTCGGGAACAGCCCGCTCACGCCCGTGACCGTGACGGTCAGTGGCTTCGCAGTCTCGGCCGTGACAGCGCCGGAGCCTTCGCCGTAGTTGGTCCAGGCCGCGAAGCCGATACCGACACCGAACACGGCGGCGACGCTGGTCCCGACGACGGCTGAACGCTTGATGTTCTTGCGCATTGTGATCATCCCCTTGAAATCGCGCTGCGGCGATCTGGGGCAAATGCCCCGCCCGAGCGATTGAGTAACAGTGGACTCACAGTGGGGCGACCGTGACTCAGTACTCGGGCGATTGATTCAATCTTGAACAACCACGAGACGTCTGGACCACCGTCCCTCCCGGCCGGGCCATGGGCCAATGGCCCATCCGGGTCACTACCCGGGCCATCTGCTCCCGCGGCGGTGCGCCGCGAGCCACCGAGCACGGAGCCCCACTCACCGGGTCCGAGGCATGAAATCGCGGGAAACGGATACCGGTAGGTCACGTTCACCACGCCCCCGACCAGAAGGAGAACTCATGGGACTGAAGGACAAGGCCGAGAACACGGGCGACAAGCTCAAGGGCAAGGCCAAGGAGACCGAGGGTCGGGCGACCGGCGACAAGACGCGGGAGAACCAGGGCAAGGCGGACCAGAGCAAGTCGGACCTCAAGCAGGCCGGAGAGAACGTCAAGGACGCCTTCAAGAAGTAGGCGCCTGACCAGATAGGGAGCACTGCATGACACTGATCCTGTTCATCATCGCGGCCATCCTCGTGATCAGCGGAATCTTCGCGCTGATCCGCGGGTCCGTCCTGTGGGGGATCCTGCTGATCGTCCTCGGACTGCTGGTGGGACCAGGAGGCGTGAGCATCTTCGGATGACGCACCCGATCCACACGTCGGCGGCGGGCTCTAGGTTGGAGCCCGTCGCCGACGTATGAGGAGGCATGGGTGGCGCTCACAGTGCATCCGGCCGAGCGCACCGACCTGCTCGCAGACAACCTGGGCGACCTGCTGGCGACCCCGCTCGAGGACCCGTTCGCCGAGGAGATCGTGGTCGTCCCCGCCAAGGGCGTCGAGCGGTGGCTGACCCAGCGCCTCTCACACCGGCTGGGTACGTCGTCCTCGGGCGCTGACGGAGTCTGTGCCGGCGTCCGGTTCCTCAACCCGCGCTCGCTCGTCTCGATGCTCCTCGACCGGGACCGTGACGACCCATGGGATCCCGACCGGCTGGTCTGGCCGCTGCTCACGGTCATCGACGACAACCTGGGCGAGCGGTGGTGCACCACCCTCGCCGCCCACCTCGGCCACGGCCTCGACGGTGACGACGGCTCCCTGCGGCGCAACCGTCGCTACTCCGTCGCCCGCCGGCTCGCCGGCCTCTACGCCGGCTACGCCCAACAGCGGCCCGCGCTGGTCGCCGACTGGCGGGAAGGCCGCGACACCGACGGCGCCGGTGGAGACCTGGACGCCGATCTGCTCTGGCAGGCCGAGCTGTGGCGCCGCCTCGTCGGCCGGGTTGCCGAACCCGCCCCGGACCTGAGGCACTCCGAGACCCTCGCGCGCCTGCGCGCGGGAGGCGCCGGGCTGGAGCTGCCGTCACGCCTGTCGCTGTTCGGCCACACCCGGCTCCCGGTCACCGAGGTCGAGCTGCTGCACGCGCTCGGCGAGCGCCGCGACGTGCACGTGTGGCTGCCCCAGCCGTCCCCACAGCTGTGGGAGGAGCTCAACGGGATCGGGGGAGTGGTTCGCCGCGAGGACGACGACTCCGCCCAACGAGTGCGACATCCACTCCTCGCCTCGCTGGGCCGGGACAGCAGGGAACTTCGCCGGACGCTGGATGGGATCCCGGCAGGGCCGGCAAAGGAGGTCGAGCCCGTCCAGACCCCCGTGACCCTCCTGGGCTGGCTGCAGTCGGACCTGCGTGCCAACGCTGCCCCCGACGCCGAGGATCGTGCGGCCCGCACACACGACGCGGCGGACCGGTCGGTGCAGGTGCACGCCTGTCACGGTCCGGCCCGCCAGGTGGACGTGCTCCGCGAGGTCCTGGTCGGGCTGCTCGAGGACGACCCCACCCTCGAGCCCCGCGACATCCTCGTCATGTGCCCCGACATCGAGACCTACGCGCCGTTGATCTCGGCCGGCTTCGGTCTCGCTGACGTGGTCGAGGAGGGAGGCCATCCTGCCCACCGGCTGCGGGTGCGGCTCGCCGACCGCGCCCTCACCAGCACCAATCCGCTGCTCGCCGTGGCCGCCACGCTCGTCGAGCTCGCGGGAGGGCGGGTCACCGCGTCCGAGGTGCTCGACCTCGCGGGCGCCGACGCGGTCCGCGCCCGGTTCCGGTTCACCGACGATGACCTGGCCCGGGTCACGGGTTGGGTGAAGGAGGCCGGGATCCGGTGGGGGCTGGACGCCGAGCAGCGCCACGACTTCCGGATGGACCGCTTCCAGCACAACACCTGGCGCTCCGGCCTCGACCGGATCCTGCTCGGTGTCGCGATGAGCGACGACGACTACCCCCACGTCGGCCGCGGCCTTCCCCTCGACGACGTCGGGAGCAGCGACATCGAGCTCGTGGGTCGACTGGCCGAGCTGCTCAACCGGCTCGAGCGCTGCCTCGGCGCGCTGGACTCGGCGTCCGCGGTCGGAGACTGGATGAATGCCTTGCGCGACGGCGTACACGCCCTGACGGCGACGCCGGGAGACGACGCCTGGCAGGTCCCGCAGCTCGAGCGCGAGCTGGCTCGGGCCGTCGACTCTGCCGACGGCGGCGGGGTTCCCCTCCGGCTCGCCGACGTCCGCGCCATGCTGGACTCGCGGCTCGGCGGCCGGCCGACCCGCGCCAACTTCCGCACCGGAACCCTCACTGTCTGCACGATGGTGCCGATGCGCTCGGTGCCCCACCGCGTCGTGTGCCTGGTCGGTCTTGACGACGGTCTGTTTCCCCGCGTCGGCACGATCGACGGTGACGACGTGCTGGCCCGGCGACCACTGACCGGTGAGCGCGACGTCCGTAGCGAGGACCGGCAGCTGTTGCTCGACGCCGTCCTCGCAGCCCGCGAGAAGCTCGTGATCACCTACACCGGCGCCAACGAGCACTCGGGGGCCACCCGTCCCCCGGCCGTACCCCTCGGCGAGATCCTCGACGCTCTCGACCGCACCGCTGCCTCCCCGGTCCGTGACTCGGTGCTGCTCCGCCACCCGTTGCAGCCCTACGACGCCCGCAACCTCGTGCCGGGTGCCCTCACCGGCGAGCTGTCCTTCAGCTTCGACCGGGCGTCCCTCGCGGGTGCTGTTGCCGCGGCCGGCCCGCGGGCCCCTCGACCACCGTTCCTCGAGTCTGCCCTCGCCGAGCAGACCCGAGAGGACGTGTCGCTGGCCGACCTCAAGGCGTTCTTCACCCACCCGGTGCGGGCCTTCCTCAAGAACCGGCTCGACGTGTCCGTTCCGCTCGAGGAGGAGGACGTCGCCAACGCCATCCCGATCGAGGTGCGCGGCCTCGACAAGTGGCAGATCGGCGATCGCCTGCTCCGGGGCGTGCTCGACGGGCACAGCGGCGAGGCTGTGTTCATGGCCGAGCTTCTTCGCGGATCGCTCCCACCGCACCGCCTCGGGGAGCAGGCGCTCGAGACGGTGGTGCGCGAGTGCCAGTCGATCTACCGCGCCACAGATCAGCTCCGGGCCGGCGCCTCCCCACGTCACGCGACATCGAGCTCGACCTCGGTGACGGGCGACGGCTCACGGGCACCGTCAACGGCATCTTCGGCCAGCGCGTGCTGACCGTCGGGTACTCCGCCCTCAAGGCCAAGCAGCGCCTCGGTGTCTGGATCGACCTGCTCGCCCTGAGCGCGGCATTCCCCGACGAGCACTGGACCGGCCATGCCGTCGGCAAGGGCGACAAGGGCGCTGACGGCTACGTCTCAGGTCCGCTCGACCACCGGGCCATCGACTGGCTGCGCACCCTCGTCGAGCTCCATGACGAGGGTCGCTGCCGCCCGCTGCCGCTCCCCGTCGAGACAGCGTGCTCCTACGCCGGCCAGCATCTCGGCGTCGCAAGGTCCCGCCGACCCGACAACGCCTGGGCGAGCACAGACAGCTCCCCGGTCCCGGGGGAGCGTGACGACGCCTGGCACGTCCTTGTCTACGGGGAGAAGGCGCCGTTGTCGGCGCTGGTCGCCATGGGGCTGGGCGACCTCGCTGTGCAGGTCTGGGAACCCATCCTCAGGGGCGGCGAAAGGAGGGTGGTCTTGTGAGCGAGCGTCTTGAGCCCTTCTCGATCACCGATCCGTTGCCGACCGGCACGACCCTGCTGGAGGCCAGCGCCGGCACCGGCAAGACCTGGACCATTGCCGCCCTGGTCACCCGCTTCGTCGCAGAGGGTGTGGCCCTCCTGGAGCAGATGCTGGTCGTCACGTTCGGCCGCGCGGCCAGCCAGGAGCTGCGCGAACGCGTGCGCGAACAACTGGTCGAAGCCGAACGTGCGCTGGCCGGTGACCCTGCCCTCCCCGACGTACCCCCCTCCGAGCTCATCTCGCTCCTGCTCGACTGCGACGACGACGAGATCGTCCTGCGACACCAACGGGTGCGCGATGCGCTCACCGCCTTCGACGCGGCGACCATCGCCACCACCCACCAGTTCTGCTCGATGGTGCTCGACTCGCTCGGCGTGGCCGGCGACACCGACAGCAGGGCCCGGCTCGTCGAAGACCTCGACGACCTCCTGGTCGAGGTTGCCGACGACCTCTACCTTCGCGGGTTCGCCCGCGACGACGACCCGGCGTTCACCTATCCCCAGGCGCTGGCGATCGCCCGCCGCGCCGTCAACGACCCCCAGGCCAGACTCGAGCCGACCGACGAGGAGCCCGGCACCACCGCCGACCGTCGTCGCGCGTTCGCCGAGGCGGTCCGCACCGAGCTTGACCGGCGCAAGCGGCGGCTCGGCATCCTGTCCTACGACGACCTCCTCAGCCAGCTGGCCGACGCGCTCGAGAAGCCGGACGCCCCGGCCCGGGGACGGATGCGCCAACGGTGGAAGATCGTGCTCGTCGACGAGTTCCAGGACACCGACCCCGTGCAGTGGGATGTGCTCGACCGGGCCTTCTCCGACCACGCCACGATGGTGTTGATCGGCGACCCGAAGCAGGCCATCTACGCGTTCCGCGGCGGCGATGTCACGACGTACCTCCGCGCGGCTGCCTCGGCCACCACTCGCAAGACACTGGCCGTCAACTGGCGCAGCGACGCTGCCCTCGTCGACGCGTTCGGCGCATTCCTCGGCGGTGCGGCGCTCGGTGACCAACGGATCGTCGTGCACAACGTCGCCGCCCATCATCAGCAGACCCGGCTGACGGGTGCGCCGAAGGACTCCCCGCTCCGGCTGCGCGTCGTCCGTCGAGACGATGTCGGCGGGGGAGGCTCACCCAGGGTCGGCGACGTCCGCCCCCACATCGCCACCGACCTCGCGGTCGACGTCCTCCGACTGCTCACGTCGGGCGCGCAGTTCGCAGGCCGACCACTCGAGGCGCGCGACGTCGCCGTGATCGCCACACACCCACGACACCCTGGCCGAGAGGCAGAAGGCACTGCGAGGTCGGGATCCCGGCCGTGATCGCCGGTGCCGGAAGTGTCTTTGCGACCTCAGCCGCGACCGAGTGGCTGATCCTCCTCGAGGCGCTCGAGCAGCCCCACCGCAGCCCGCGGGTCCGGGCAGCGGCGTTGACCAGCTTCTTCGGGTACTCACCCGCCGAGCTCGACGTCGGCGGCCCCGACCTGACCGACACCATTGCGGACCGGCTCCGGACCTGGGCCGAGCTGTTCTCGCTGCGTGGCGTTGCGGCGGTCCTGGAGGCTGCCACAGCCGGCGGCCTGCCTGCGCGCGTGCTCGGGCGGGTCGGTGGGGAGCGACTGCTCACCGACCTCGAGCACATCGGGGAGGCACTGCACGGCATCGGTCTCCGCGAGCGGCTCGGCCTGGTCTCGATGCTGGTCTGGCTGCGGCGACAGGTCGCCGAGGGCACGACCGACCGCACCGCTGATCGGACCCGTCGCCTCGACTCCGATGCGGCCGCGGTGCAGCTCGTGACCATCCACGCGAGCAAGGGACTGGAGTACCCCGTCGTCTACCTGCCCGGGCTGTGGGACCGTTTCCCGCGCGACCCGGACATGCCGCTCTTCCACGACGAGACCGGTACCCGCTGCGTGGCTGTCGGGCGCGGCGCGAAGCGGGGAGCCGAGTTCGTCGAGCGCGCCACGGCCGAGGAGCTGGGGAGTCCCTGCGGCTGCTCTACGTCGCCATGACGCGGGCCCGCTCCCAGGTCGTCAGCTGGTGGGCGCCCACCGCCAAGAACACCGCAACGTCCCCCCTTCACCGGCTGCTGGCCCGTCCCGAGGGCGAGGCCGACGTGCCTGATCACCACACCGTGTGGAGCGACCAACAGCTCGTCGAGGTCTTCGCGGAGTTGAAGGCACGGGGCGGGCCGAGCCCCGAGCCCGCCACCTGGGGCCCGGTCGGCATGAGCGCGCCTGGGCACGATGTCGGCCACCTCTCGGTCCGTGCCTTCACGCGTACTGTCGACGCCGGGTGGCGGCGAACGTCGTACTCCTCGCTGACCGCCGTCGAAGTGGCCCTTCCGGTGGGCGGAGTGGCGAGCGAGCCAGAGGTTGTTGCCAAGGACGACGAGGAGGTCGGACCAGCGGCCGTCGCAGGCGTCGACCGGGGCCTCGGCGGCATCGACCTCGCGTCCCCGATGGCGGACCTCCCCGTGGGGGCCACCTTCGGTTCCCTGGTGCACGCAGTGCTGGAGCACGCCGATCCCGTGGCGCCCGACCTCCGTGCAGAGCTGATCCGCCACATCGACGACCAGCTGGTGCGCTGGCCGGTCGACCTCGACCGGGACCAGCTCGCCGACGCACTGGTCGGGGTCTGCGACAGCCCGCTGGGCCCCCTGGCCCCCACGACCTTGCGCCAGATCCCGCTGCGCGACCGCCTGCGGGAGCTGGACTTCGAGCTTCCCCTCTCCGGCGGAGACCTGACCCGCAACGCTGCGGGCGCTCGCCTCGGCGACCTGGTCCCGTTGCTGCGCCGCCACCTCCCGGAGGGCGACCCCGTGCGGTCCTACGCGCAGACCCTCGAGCAACCCGCCCTCGGTGGGCAGAGCCTTCGCGGCTACCTGACCGGCTCGGTCGACGTCGTCCTGCGGCTGCCCGGCCCTCGCTACCTGGTGGTCGACTACAAGACCAACTGGCTGGGTGGCCACGACGCACCCCTCACTGCCGCGGCCTACCGCCCCGAGGCGCTCGCCGCGGCGATGGGTCACTCGGACTACCCGCTGCAGGCGCTGCTCTACGCGGTCGTCCTGCACCGGTTCCTCCGCTGGCGCCAGCCGGACTACGACGCGGACCTCCACCTCGGCGGCGTGCTCTACCTCTACCTCCGGGGGATGTGCGGCCCGGAGACCCCGATCGTGGACGGCCACCCGTGCGGGATCTTCGCCTGGCACCCGCCGGCAGCCCTGCTCGACGAGCTCTCCGACCTCCTTGACGGGAGGGTGCCGAGATGACGCCCCAGCTCTTCGAGCCCACGGGTGAGCACGACTGGCGTCTCGTGCTGGGGGCTGGTGACCTGCTCGGGGAGTTCAACCGCGCGGGTGTCCTCGAGTCCTCGGACCTGCACGTCGCTCGCCGGGTCGGTGCCCTCGCCGACGAGTCCGAGGAGACCGTGCTGCTGGCCATGGCGCTGGCGGTGCGCGCTGTCCGCCACGGGTCGGTCTGCGTCGACCTGGC
>CAWJDH010000011.1:0-7872 GCA_963841625.1 uncultured Actinomycetota bacterium
AACCCCCGCCCGAGGCCTTCCAGTCGCCGATCTCGCACTGGGGACACGTCTCGCGGATCCTGCTGATGCTCGTGATCAGCGGCATCGTCTGGGGGACGGTCGCCGCCCGGCAGCTGGAGGACTACCCGGCCCTCTTCTGGCTCGACATCGCCCTGGCCGTGCCTGCCTACGTCCTGGTCTTCTTCCGTCGGCGGTGGCCGATGACGGTCGCACTTGTCCTGGCTCTGATGGGCACCTTCTCCGGGCTGGCGGCCGGTCCCGCGACCCTGGCGGCCGCGTCCGTGGCGACCCACCGCCGGTGGCGGCAGGTCGTGGTGGTCGGTGTCGCCAACCTGGTGAGCGCGCAGGTCTTCGCGGTCGTGGAGCCGACCGGGGCTCCGAAGGATCCCTACCTGCTCGTCCTGGTGGTCAACCTGACGTTCATGGCCTCCATCCTCGGCTGGGGCATGTACGTCGGTTCCCGGCGCGAGCTGGTCTGGACCCTGCGCCAGCGGGCCGAGCGGGCCGAGGCCGAGCAGGAGCTGCGGGTGGCCCAGGCCCGGAGCAACGAACGCGCCCGGATCGCGCGGGAGATGCACGACGTGCTCGCCCACCGGATCTCCCAGATCTCGATGCACGCGGGCGCGCTGGCCTTCCGGGACGACCTCACGGCCGCCGAGATGCGCACCAGCGCCCACGTGATCCAGGAGAAGGCGCACGAGGCCCTGACCGACCTGCGTGGCGTGCTGGGTGTGCTCCGCGACGACGCGGGCGAGCGCCTCGACGCGCCCCAGCCGACGTACGACGACCTGCCGCGGCTGGTGGACGATGCGCGCGGCAACGGGCTGGACCTCGACTACGTCGATCTCCTGGACGGGAATCCCCGGGAGGTGCCCGACGCCGTCGGCCGGACGCTCTACCGGATCGTCCAGGAGGGGATCACCAACGCCCGCAAGCACGCGCCGGGGGCCCGACTCAGCATCCGGGTCAGCGGGTCGCCGGAGGACGGCATCGACATCCGGCTGTGCAACCCGGTGGGCTTCGGTCCCACCGCGACGCCGGGATCAGGGCTGGGGCTGGTCGGTCTGACCGAGCGGGCGGAGCTGCGGGGTGGGCGGATCGAGCATCACCTAGACGGGTCGACGTTCGTCCTGCACGGCTGGATACCGTGGGCGGCATGAGCAGCACGGACGCGACCCGCGTCCTGGTCGTCGACGACGACCCCCTGGTCCGATCAGCGCTGTCGCTGATGCTGGGCGGCCAGTCCGACCTGGAGGTCATCGGCGAGGCCGGCGACGGTCGGCAGGGAGTGGACCTCGCCCGGTCGCTGCTGCCCGACGTCATCTTGATGGACATCCGGATGCCGGTGCTCAACGGACTGGAGGCGACCCGCGAGCTCCACGCCCGCCCGGAGCCGCCCCGGATCATCATCCTCACGACCTTCGACGCCGACGAGCACGTCTTCGGCGCACTCGAAGCGGGCGCGGACGGGTTCCTGCTGAAGGACACCCCGCCCGCCGAGATCGTCGCCGCGATCCGTCGGGTCGCGTCCGGGGACCCCATGCTCTCGCCGTCGGTCACGCGCACCCTGATCCAGCGGGTGCGCGCCGACGGTGCCGGGCACCGCTCCGCGCGGGCCGAGGGCCGCCTGGCGACGCTGACAGCGCGGGAGCACGAGGTCGCCCTGGCCGTCGCGCGGGGCCTGAGCAACGCCGAGATCGGCGGGGAGCTCTACCTCTCCCTGCCCACCGTGAAGGCCCACGTCTCGAGGCTCTACGACAAGCTCCAAGTCACCAACCGGGTGCAGATCGCGATCCTGGTCCACGACGCCGGCCTGGTCTGATCCGAGGGGCGGGTGGTTTCCTCGTCAGCAGCGATGGGTTCGGCGGCCATCCCGAGTCGGTACGTCGACCGCACCGTCGCAACCCGAACCCGGAGGCATGTTGTGAAGCTCCTGCTCACGTCCGCGGGCGTCAAGAACGGGACCATCCACCAGGCCTTGGTCGACCTCCTGGGCAAGCCGATCGCCGACTCGAGCGCGCTGTGCATCCCCACCGCGGCCTACGCCCATCCCATGGTCGGCCCCGGCGCCGGACCCTGGCGGTTCATCAGCGGCAAGTCCGAGCTTCCGATGGTCGACCTGGGCTGGAAGTCCATCGGCGTTCTGGAGCTCACCGCGCTCCCCAGCATCGATGAGGATCTCTGGGTTCCCCTGGTACGGGAGACAGACGTCCTGCTGGTGGGGGGCGGCGATGCGCTCTACCTGGGCCACTGGATGCGCGAGTCCGGGCTGGCAGACCTCATTCCGACGCTGAGCGAGACGGTCTGGGTGGGGCTGAGCGCCGGAAGCATGGTGCTGACGCCCCGGATCGGGCAGGACTTCGTCCAGTGGAGGCCACCGACCGGTGACGACAGCACGCTGGGCCTCGTCGACTTCTCGATCTGTCCGCACCTGGCCCCGGACGGCGGGCCGGGCAACTCGATGGCCGAGGCGGAAGCATGGGCGGCCAGCATCCCCGGGCCGGGGTACGCGATGGACGACGAGACGGCCATCAAGGTGGTCGGTGGCACGGTCGAGGTCGTGTCAGAGGGGCAGTGGAGGTACTTCGTCTCCTCCTAGCTCTCCACCTCAGACCTCGAAGACGGCGCCGGCGGTCGCGAGCTGGATCTCGCCGTCGTACGTCGTCCGGGCCTCGGCGAGGGCGTCCTGCGGGTCGCCCCAGGGCGGGACGTGGGTCAGCACGAGTCGCCGCGCTCCGGCGCGCGCCGCGGAGTCGCCGCCCTCGGCGCCGGTGAGGTGCAGCTTGGCGGGATTCTTGGTGCGGGACGTGAACGACGCCTCCGCCAGGAGCAGGTCGACGCCGGCGGCGACGGCGTCGAGCCCGACGCACGGGCCGGTGTCGCCGGAGTAGCCGAGTGTCCGTCCGTCCGCGCTCACCCGGAGGCCGAACGCCGGCACCGGGTGTTCGACACCGATCGGGTCGACCACGAACGGTCCGAGCCCGACCTCGCCGTCGTAGACCCGGAAGTCGAACTCCTCGTGCATGCCCGGGTCGGGCGGCAGGTCGTAGGCGCGCGCCATCCGGTCGGCGGTGCCGATCGGTCCCCACACGGGGATCCTCGGCTGGTGCCCGTCCGGGTGGAACCGGCGCAGGACGTAGTAGCCGGTCAGGTCCAGACAGTGGTCGGCGTGGAGGTGGCTGAGGAAGACGCCGTCGACGGCCAGCGGGTCGACGTAGCGGTGCAGGGCGCCGAGGGCGCCGCTGCCCAGGTCGAGCAGGATCCGCCAGGTGCGACCGTCGTGGTCGGCCTCGACGAGGTAGCAGCTGGCCGGGGAGTCCGGGCCGGGGTAGGACCCCGAGCAGCCGACGACGGTGAGCCTCATGCGAGGCCGCCGGCGAACTGGGAAGCGGAGACCAGCTCCGGCCCGAGGAACCGCTGGCCGAGGGTTTCGAAGTCGCCGGGGGTTCCCGTGGTCAGGAAGTGGTACGTCGGCTCGCCCCCGGGCCGCATCAGGGCTGTCGTGGCCAGCAGCTTGTAGACGTCCTTGGCGCACTCCTCCGCGCTGCTGACCAGGGTGACGGCCTCGCCCATCACCAACGAGATGACGCCGGTGAGATGCGGATAGTGGGTGCAGCCGAGGATCAGGGTGTCGACACCTGCATCGGTGAGCGGGTCGAGGTAGTCGCGGGCGACCGCCAGCAGTTCCTCTCCCCCAGTGACACCCCGCTCGACGAACTCGACGAACCGCGGACAGACGCGGGTCACCAGTTCCACGTGGGGCGCGGCGGCGAAGGCGTCGTCGTAGGCCATGGACTCGGCCGTGGCATGGGTGCAGATGACCCCGATCCGGCCGTTGTGGCTGGCCGCCACCGCGCGCCGGGTGGCCGGGTAGATCACCTCGACCACCGGCACGTCGTACCGCTCGCGGGCGTCGCGGAGCACCGCGGCGCTGGCGGAGTTGCAGGCGATGACGAGAGCCTTGACTCCGCGCTCGACCAGGTGGTCGAGGCACTCGAGGGCGTACTCCCGGACCTCACCGATCGGCTTCGGACCGTAGGGCTGGCGTGCGGTGTCGCCGACGTAGACGATCGACTCGTGCGGCAGCTGGTCGATGACCGAGCGGGCCACGGTGAGACCACCGAAGCCCGAGTCGAAGATGCCGATGGGAGCATCGGCCGTGATTGCCGGCACGACACGCAAGGCTAGGTCGTCCGGCCCGTACCGCGCACATCAACGCAGACGAATGGCGCGAGATCGTCATCACGTCTTGCTAGCCTCGAACTGATGTCTCCAACCATCCGCCTGTCCTGTGCTTCCCTCGCGGCGCTTGCGCTCGCGGTGTCCGGGTGCGCCGCCCCCTCCTCCTCACCCGAGCAGGCGACGACCACGAGCGTCCAGAGATCGACCGGCGGGCCGCCGGTGACACGGGTGCTGGCCGTGTCCATCGACGGGTTGCGGTCCTCGGCCATCACCCAGCTGGGACCTGCCGGCACCCCCACGCTGCACGACCTGATGGCCCAGGGCGCTTCGACCCTCAACGCCCGCACCGAGCGGGAGATGACCGTCACGCTGCCCAACCACACCGGGATGGTGACCGGCCGCCGGATCCTCGCCTCACGAGGCGGGCACGGCGTGACCTGGAACGACAACCGTCGCCGACCACCGACGGTGCAACGCGCTGCCGGGCACGACGTGTCGTCGGTCTTCCGCGTCGTGCACAACGCGGGTCGCACGGCCGCGCTGTTCGCCAGCAAGACGAAGTTCTCCCTGTTCGAGCGCTCGTGGGACGCGGGGATCAGCAAGATGCGCATCCGTCTCGACAACGGCGTCCTGGTACGCACGACGCGGAGAGACCTGCTCGCGCACAACCGCGGGTTCACGTTCCTCCACCTCTCCGCCCCCGACAGCGCCGGACACGCCCACGGCTGGAAGTCGCGCGCCTACCTCGATGCCGTCCGGGCCACCGACCGGAGGCTGGGGCAGATCGTGAGGACGATCAACGGGACCCCCAGGCTCCGGGACCACCTGGTCCTGCTGGTGACGGCCGACCACGGCGGCACGGGCAAGGACCACAGCAGCGCGACGCGATTGGTCAACTACCGCATCCCGTTCCTCGTGCGGGGTCCGACGGTGGCCAACGGTGCGAGCCTGTACGGCCTGAACCCCGACTACGCCGACCCGGGTGCCCGGCGGACGAGCTACTCCGACCCCCGGCAGCCGGTCCGCAACGGGGACGTGGCCAACCTCGCCCTCGACCTGCTCGGTCTGGGCGCGGTCAAGGGCAGCGAGCACGACCGGGCGCAGGACCTGGACTGGAACTGACCCGGCGGGCGGCCGATCAAGCCCAGAGCTGGCCCTCCAGCCGCTCCTCGGCCTCGTCGACGGTGCCCTCATAGGCGCCGGTGGAGAGGTACTTCCAGCCACCGTCGGCGACCACGAACGCGATGTCGGCGGACTCTCCGGCGCGGACCGCCTTGGCCGCCTGGCCGAGCGCGGCGTGCAGGATCGCCCCGGTCGAGATGCCGGCGAAGATGCCCTCGACGTCCAGCAGCTCGCGGACGCGTCGTACGGCGTCGCGCGGGCCCACCGAGAACCGGGAGTCGATCAGCGACTCGTCATAGAGCTCCGGGACGAAGCCCTCGTCGAGGTTGCGCAGGCCGTAGACCAGCTCGCCGTATCGGGGCTCGGCGGCCACGATCCTGACGTCCGGCTTGGCCTCCCGGAAGAATCGGGAGACTCCCATCAGGGTGCCGGTCGTGCCCAGCCCGGCAACGAAGTGGGTGATGCCGGGAAGGTCGGCGAGCAGCTCGGGTCCGGTCCCCTCCTGGTGGGCGAGCGCGTTGGCCTCGTTGCCGTACTGGTAGAGCATCACCCAGTCGGGGTGCTCGGCCGCGATGCCCTTGGCGACGCGGACCGCCTCGTTCGAGCCGCCGGCGGCCGGTGAGGACACGATCTCGGCCCCCCACATGCCCAGCAGCTGCCGGCGCTCGGCGGAGGTGTTCTCGGGCATCACGCACACCAGCCGATAACCCTTGAGCCGCGCTGCCATCGCCAGGGAGATGCCGGTGTTGCCAGACGTGGGCTCCAGGATCGTGCAGCCGGGGCGGAGCTGGCCGTCCTTCTCCGCCTGCTCGATCATCTTCAGGGCGGGACGGTCCTTGATCGAGCCCGTGGGGTTGCGGTCCTCGAGCTTGGCCCACAGCCGCACGTCGGGACTCGGCGAGAGACCGGGGAGGCCGACCAGCGGCGTTTGGCCGACGGTCGCCAGGAGGTTGTCGTAGCGGGTCATCAGCCGCCGGCGACTGCGGGGAGCACCACGACCTGGTCGCCGTCGGAGATCTCGGCCTCGAGCCCGCCGATGAACCGGACGTCCTCGTCGTTGACGTAGACGTTGACGAAGCGACGCAGGTCCGTCCCCGAGTCGGAGTCCTCCACGAGGCGCTCCTTGATCCCGGGGTGGTTGGCCTCCAGGTCGTCGATGAGGGCACTCAGGCTCGCCCCGTCGGCGGTCACGGCCTTCTCTCCACCGGTGTAGGTGCGCAGGATGGTCGGGATGCGGACCTCGATGGCCATCAGGTTCTCCTCGCGGACTGTGGGGCTGGTGCGGCGACGACGGCGACCTCTTCCTCGGTCACCTCGCCGTCCTGGATCCTGTAGGACCTGAACTCCACCGGGCCGTCGTTATTCCCGTGCTCCCGGGTCGAGACCAGCACGTAGTGGGCGTTCGGCTCGCTGGCCAGCCCGATGTCGGTGCGGCTCGGATAGGCCTCGGTGGCGGTGTGGGAGTGGTAGATCACCACTGGCTCCTCGTCCCGGGCGTCCATGTCCTTGTAGAGCGCGAGCAGCTCGAGCGAGTCGAACTCGTAGAACGTGGGGCTGCCGGCGGCGTTCACCATCTCCACCATCCGCTCCGGACGATCACTACCGGTCGGACCCGCCACCACGCCACACGCCTCGTCGGGGTGGTCCCGCTTCGCGTGCGCCACGATGGCGTCGTACGTCTCCTGGTCGATGCTCAGCACGTCGTCCAGCCTAGGTCGGGCCTCAGTGCCTGGAGCGCCCGGCTTGCTCCTCGGACTCTTTCCTCCACGCTGTGGAGAAGTCGGATTTCGATGGCCCGGGTGTCGGTGGTCTCCGGAAGACTTCGTACATGCAGTTGATCGACCACACCGAGCCCTACCGGCACGGTGCGGATCGGACGAAGGGGCAGTCGGGTCTGGGCAACTACGGACCGATGACCACGTTCCACCACCGGGTCAAGACCTTCGGCAGATGGACGGTCAAGCAACCATTCCCGGGCATCTACCTCTGGCGTGATGCCCACGGAGCGCTCTTCCAGGTCGACGACACCGGCACCCGCCAGATCGGTCGCGCCGCCTGACGCGCCCACAAGTCTGCAAGAGCTCGCTATTGGCAGTCGCAGTTTCCTCGTAGGGTTGCTGCATGACTGAAGCGCATGACCACCCCATCGCCTACACCGCGCTCCAGCCAGGAACGCCCGTGCAGACGATCGACGGGCACCCCTTCGCCACGGTCCACGCCGTTCTGGTCGACGAGAAGGTCTCGGTGTTCGACGGCATCATCGTCCAGACGGCAGAAGGGTCACGGTTCGTCGACGCCCCTCAGATCGACTCGATCCACACCACCTACGTCCGCACGACGCTCTCCGTGGAGCAGGCGGCGAACCTTCCGACGCCCGATGGGTCAACCCTGGTCGAGATCAAGCCGCCGAGGTCGATGGGCGACCGGTTGCGCCACATGTTCGGTCGGGGGAAGCGGTAGTACCCGCGCGCAAGCAACCACCATCATCCGCGCTCATCGGATGGACCGGCGGGCGTGGCGGACCCAAGTCTCCGCCGTGAGGGCGCGGGGGAACGCGAATTGAGTGCT